>NZ_JBPDIN010000001.1:0-2822500 GCF_056821745.1 Sphingomonas sp. SDUR79
GACAGCGATGCGGCGAGGTGGCCCGACGACACGACCTGATGCACCAGCGCGTCGAGATTGGCTGAATCTCGCCGCGATTGATCGTCTCGACCACATGCGGGTTCACATCGATGCCGACGACGCGCGCGCCGGTGCGGGCGATCACTGCGGCGGTGGGCAGGCCGATATAGCCAAGGCCGACGACCGCGACGCGGAGCGGGGCTTTAGCGGGCATTGACGATGGTCCGTGCGATTCGGTCACTGCTCTTCCCATCTCCGAACGGATTGTGCGCGCGCGCCATGGCGGCATAGGCCTGCTCGTCGTCGAGCAGTTCGAGTGTCGCGGCGACGATGGTTTCCTCGTCGCTGCCGACCAGCCGGGCGGTGCCGGCGACGACCCCCTCGGGCCGCTCGGTCGTTTCACGCATCACCAGCACCGGCTTGGCCAGGGCAGGGGCCTCTTCCTGCACGCCGCCGCTGTCGGTGAGCACAAGATAGCAACGCGCGAGCAAGGCGACGAAATTGGGATAGTCGAGCGGGTCGATCATCGCGACATTGGCCATCCCGCCCAGCACCGCCTGCATCGGTGCGCGGACATTGGGGTTGGGGTGGACCGGGAAGATGACCGCGACATCGGGTCGCTCGGCGATACGCCGAACCGCGCGCGCCATGCCCTCCAGCCCCGATCCGAAATTCTCGCGGCGGTGGGTGGTGACGGCAATGATCCGCTTGCCGGCGAACGGGGCGAGGATCGAATCGATCTGCGCGGCGAGCGACGGGTCGCGCTCGATCGCCTCCAATGTGGTGTGGAGCGCGTCGATAACGGTGTTGCCGGTCACTTGGACGCGATCCGCTGGCACATTCTCTGCCAGCAGTGCGTCGCGCGACGTCTCTGTCGGCGCGAAATGCTGGTCGGCGATGGTGCCGATGATCTTGCGATTGACCTCTTCGGGCCAGGGATGGTGGATATTGCCGCTCCGCAGTCCGGCTTCGACATGCGATACCGGGATCTTGCGGTAATAGGCGGCGAGCGCTCCGACCATCGCGGTCGCGGTATCGCCCTGAACGACCACGCGGTCGGGCTTTTCTTCGTCCAGCACCCGGCCGATTTCGCGCAGCAGCCGCGCGGTCAGTTCGTCGAGCGACTGGTTGGGCAGCATGATGTCGAGATCATGGTCGGGGACGATGCCGGCAATCGCCAGCACCTGGTCAAGCATCTGGCGATGCTGTGCCGTGACGCAGACGCGCAGATCGACCGCCGGGTCATCCCGCAGCCGTTGAACCAGCGGATAGAGCTTGATCGCCTCTGGCCGAGTCCCAAACACGATGAGAACGCGCAGTCGCGGTGCAGTGGCCATGCCGGTCCCCTTTCAGATCAGCAATTTCGAGGCAAGTGATTATTCGGAATGCGTCAGGTGGTTGGGCGTTGGCAGCGTCACGGAGCACGCGTCAAGGTGAGTGCATCGACCCACAGATTGGCGCTTTCCACCGTATCGCTCTTCCCTCCGATCAGGCTGAGCTTGGGTCCGACGCAACCCGACGGAACGTTGAAGGTCAGCGTGAAACGATGCGGACGATCGATGCCCGGCGACAAGGGTTGTTTGGCAATTTCGCTCTCCATATTGCCGCGCCCGCACCGTAGCGACCAGTGGACCTGCCCGGCGGTCAGTTCGGCATCGGTGGTCGTGCGTCCGGTAAGGCGGTAACGCCCTGCGCCCAGCACCAGCTGTTGTTCGGCAAAGGTCACCTGCCGGTCGCCGGGGTAGGAGATATAGAGCGCGCTGCCCTGCCCCGGAATCAGGCTTTCGCCCCGTTCCGCGATCACACCCTCTTCGGGCAGGAAGCGCCATCCGAATGGCGGCGGGACATCCGGTGCGGCAAAATCGCCGTCGCGCAGCAGCCCGGCTGCCTTGATCCGGATGGCGCGCGGAAGCAGCGCCATCCAGCGACGGTGCAGCAGCGGCAGCCGCGCTTCGGTCGCCGCGCGCTGGAAATAAGGGGTCAGCTCTGCAACGGTGGGCGGGCTGCCGAGTGCCGCGAGCCGCGCGAGTAGGGCATGCCCAGCTTCCACATCGACCTTCGGGTCGCCCAGGTTCAGCAGCAGCACGCCGCGCCAGCTGGGGTTGGTGGCAAGCATGTCCGCCATCGGATCGATCAGGCGCCGGTCATTCAGGCGTTGGGCGAGCGATGGCACCACCACGTCCCAATTGGTCGATCGCTGCCGCAGCAGGATGTCGGCTTCCAGAAAGGCCTCGGCATAGCGCCCATTGGCCAGGCGGTTCTCCAACAGCCAGGCATGGGTAAACAGGTCGCGCAGGGAAAATTGCGCCGACATGCTGAACAGCTTTTCGGCTTGCGCATCCTTCTTCTCGAATGCTGCGAACAGCCCAAGGGTGCGCAGTGCAGTCGGGTTATACGCTTCGGCCCGCAACGCGCGATGGCTGAGGTCGGTCAGCGCTGCCTGATCCTCGCGCGTGGCGCGCATCAGCTGATATTCGATCTTGGCCCGCAACGCCTCGGGATTGCTTGGCGCAGCCGCGAGTGCAGCGTCCGGCTGGACCCGCGCCAACATGAACCCGACCCGCGACTGAACCAGCAGGCCGACGAACAACAGGGCAATCACCAGCGCCCCGATGCGCGCCGGCCAGCTGCCGGTGGGCAGCTGCACCGGTTTTGTTCCAAACAGCGTCATGACACGTCCGTTCAGCCGCGCAGGATCCGGCTCGCGAAGGACTTGCCCTGCCGGCCACGACGATCGCCATATTCATAGCTATAGGCGTAGCTGTAGCCAGAGGTCTTGGCGTCGAACTTGGTCAGCACCGCACCCACGATCCGCGCATTGACGTCGGCCAGGCGGCGCAGGGAGACGCGCACCACCTTGGTCCGGGTCTGCTTCGACGCGATCACGAACACCGTCGCCTCGGCATAGTTGGCGATCAGCGGGGCGTCGGCCAGGCCGAGCACCGGCGGACCGTCGATCACGATATGGTCGAAGGTCTTGAGCAGCGTCTCGAATGCCAATGGCAGGTTGGGGCCTGCCAGCAGCTCGGCCGGGTTGGGCGGGATCGGGCCGGCAGTCATCACCGCCATATTGTCATGCGGACCCGGCTGGATGAACCGCTGAAGATCCTCGGCACCGGCGAGCACGTTGGTCAGGCCGCCGCTGTTGGTCAGCTTGAGCATATGGTGGATCGACGGGTCGCGCATGTCGGCGTCGATCAGCAGCACCCGCTTGCCCAGCTGTGCGAAGTTGCGGGCGAGCGCGACCGAGCTGGTCGACTTGCCTTCCGCTGCGCGCGAGCTGGTCATGAAGATCACGCGCGGTGCCCCATGGCTGGTCGTGAAGCGCAGCGCCGTGAACAGCGACAAATAGGATTCGGCTAGCGGGGTGCGGCGGTCCTCCAGCGCCTCGAGCAGATTTTCCGATTCGGGCAGACGCGGAATGCTGCCGAGCAACGGGATGCCCAGCTTCCATTCCAGATCGTCGGGCGCCATGATCGACTGATCGAGCTGCTCAACAAGGAAGGCGAGGGCGGCGCCAAAGAACAGGCCGAGCATCACCGCCAGCAGCAAGTTCATGGTCGTGCGCGGCTTGATCGGGCCTCCGGATGGCAGCGCGACATCGACGATCGAAACGTTATTGGTCCCGACGCCGCCGGCAACGCCAATCTCCTTGTAGCGCTGCAGCAGCGCATCGTAGAGCGAGCGGTTGGTGTCGGCGTCGCGCTGATAGATATTATACTGGATCGACCGGCTCCGCAGGTCGAGCACGCCTTCCTTGAGCCCGTCGACCTGGGCCTGCAACTGCGCCTCACGCGCGGCTGCGGCCTCATAGTTGGACCGAAGCGACGCGAGAACGTTGCCGCCCTGCGCACGCAGCTGACGATCGATCTCGTCGATCTGGCGCTTCACCGCCAGTGCAGCGGGATATTCCGGCTCGAACCGGGCAAGCAGCTTCGAATACTCGCCCATCAGCTCGGCGCGTGTCCCGCGCAGCGCGGTGATCGTATTGTCGGACAGGCCCTCGGCTGCGGCCAGCGGACCGCTTTGGCGGGCCTGATTGTAACGGGCTTCAGCAGCGATCCGTTCGGCCTTCGCCGTGTTCAGTGCCCCGCTCAGCGCCCCGAGTTCAGAGCCCACCAGGCTGGGCGAGGCGGTCGAGCCACCACCTTCCCGCTGGCTCGGCGCATCCAGGTTGATGATCCGCTGGCTGCGCGCATAATCGACGATCTTGCGCTCGGACTCTTCAAGCCGTGCGCGCGTCTGCGCGATCCGGTCTTCAAGATATTTGCGCGCATAGCTCGACGCAGCAAAGCGGCGGGCGAGATTCTGTTCGATGAAGGATTCGGACAGCGTGTTGACGATCCGCGCCGACAGCTCGCGATCAGGGCTGTCAAAGCTGATCGAGACCAGGCTCGACGAACGGGTCGGCTCGATGGTCAGGTTGGCCATCAGGATTCTGGCGGCATTGCGCTCAAGCGCCCTGCGCTGCTCGGCACCCACGACGCGCGGACGATCTTCCGGGTCGCGACCCGAATAGCCGTACATGAAGGTCGGATTGTTGGTCAGGTTCAGCTTGCGCACGACCAGTTCGGCAAGCGCGCGGCTTTTCAGCAGGCCGTATTGGGTCTGGTAGAATTCCTGCGAATAGAATGCAGGTTTTGCCGACCCGTCATCCGCATCGATGACGCGCGCCGTTTCACGCGCGATTTCGATCGAACCGGTCGAGCGGTACAGGCGGATGGTCGTCGCGTTGATGTAAACCGCTAACGTCACCGCAAGCAGGACCGTTGCGACGATAAACCAGCGCCGGCGCAGCAGAACCTGCAGATAATGGGTCAACGGACTTTCGCGCCGCTCGTCCTGTATGAGCGTAATCGGCGTCGGGTCGGAATTCCCGTTCGCACCAAGCTGGCGCCCCTCGGGGGGGCGGGGCTGCGCTGTGATGTCGTTCATGGAAAGTCGGACCCTTATCGCAGGATGTAGAAGAGGCTGAGCAGCGGCGCGGCCTGGATCGCGTCCTTGAACAGCGACCGGTTCGAATCGCTGCCAACCACGATGACATCGTTTCCGAACACGGCGGGATCCTCGGCCCGTGCGCCGCGGATGGCGTTAATGTCGAACCGCGCGATCATGCGCTTGCCGTCGACCGTACGGAAGATCAGCACCTCGCGCTTCAGCGCATCATCGGTGAGGCCGCCCGAAATGGCGATGGCACGCATCAGGGTGGTTTCCCCGGACACCTGATAGACACCGGGGCGCGTGACGCTGCCGTCGATCGTCACCTGCTGGCTCACGGCCTCGTCGATGACGACGTTGACCTGCGGATCGCGGACATAGCGGGCAAAGCGCTGGCGCAAGTCGGCGACCAGCTCGGCGGAGGTCAGACCCTCGACCGGCACCGCACCGACCAGGGGAAGGTTGAACGTGCCGCTGGCGTCGACCGTCCCGGTGGTGGTCAGTTCGGGGACGCCGAACACGCTCACGGTCAGCTTGTCAAAGGCGCCGATCCGCGGCGCGCGCTGACGCGGCGAGGCGTCAGCAGCGGTGGGCGCCGGAAGCGTCTCGGCCACCTGTGCCACCGTTGCCAGTTCCGGCTTGAAATTGGGCTTGGACGCGCATGCCGAAACGGCACAGGCCAGCGTTATGAGGGTAAGGAACCGGGCGTTGATAACGGCCTCCATCAATCGGTGTCGAGCTGCGCGCCGCATACCCCTGCGGCGCACATCTTTAGGGGTGGGATTACGAATAGGAAAGCCCCGGGATCGTGTTGTCGATACGTGGCCCCGATGCACGCCCGATCCGCCCGCCGCCATGCCGCCGGCTGGCGATCGGCGGGGTCAGCATGGCGCAGAGCATGGCAAAATACACGGCAAAACCGTCAGTGCGCAGTGGATAATCGACCGCCGAATGCACGATGACGAAGACGATCGCCATGGCGGCGGCGCGCTGTTGCCGGCTGATGGTCTGATTTTCGGGCTCGACCCGGAACGCCTGCCACGCCCGCCGCGCGTACCAGATCAGGCCGGCGACCAGCGCGGCAATGCCAAGGATGCCGAATTCGATCGGAATCTGAAGATATTCATTATGCGCCTGGTTGAGATAGCCGAATTGCAGGCCGTCGCGCGTCTCATAGCTGCGATAGATTGAATCGAAACTCCCGACCCCGGTGCCGAACGGAAGAAAATCACGCGCAATCCTCAGCAGCTCGGGGACAAGGGAAACGCGGCTCTCGCCGCCCTCAGCAAAGCCGTACGTGTCGCTGCCCAGCACACCGGTGAATAACAGTGCCAAGAGGCCCGCGCCGATCGCGAGCACGGCGCCGCCACCGGCAATAACGACGCGGCGACGGATCCCGAGTTGGCGCAGTGGTAACTGTGCGAAGGCAAAGCCCAGCGCGATCATCGCAAAAATCGCCCCGGCGCGCGACGTGGTGGTATAGATCGCAGCGAGGAAGAGCAGAAGCATGACCCCCGCCGCAAACAGCTCGCCGGTCGCGGGTGAACGCCGTCCTGACATGTGCTCGGCCAACCACCATCCGATCAGCACGATGCCCCCGCTCAGGAAATTGCCCAAGTGGTTGGAATTCGAAAAAAAGCCCACCCCGGAGTCGCGATTGGTGATCGCGTAGAAATAAAGTGAGCTCTGTGGCCCCGCACCGACCTGGGCAATGGCCAACACCGCGCTGAGCACCATCAGCCCCAGCACAGCGGTGAGCAGGGCGGTGCGTCCGGGTGCATCAAGCTGGGCCGCGATGGCATAGGCAGCGAAGGCGCACAGCAGCATCAGCAGCGAATCCAGCGTCCGCATCGGGGTCAGGCTGATTGCCCCCCAGGGCTGCTCGCCGACCAGATCCAGTGCCGCTTTCGCCAGCTCACGGCCGGGCAGGGCGGTCCATAGCGCAAAGGGGAGCGGGATCAGCTGAAGCAGCACCAGCGCGATCAGCGCGAACCAGATCAGCCCGGCCGGGCGCTCGATTCGGACCATGGTTGATCCGCGCCGCCACACCAGCCAGACAAAAGCACCGAGCGTCACGAGTCTGGTGAGAAGGGCACCCCCAGTCTCAATCCGCGACGCTCCGCCGAACAGGATCGCCGCGACAAGGACGGCCAAGGCCGCATTGCGCATGCCCGGTCGACTGGTACTGAACAAAACCGCGTATCCCCTTGTTCGACGGCACCCGGCGGTCCTTAACCGTCGTCACCAGCCTTGCCAAGCGCGGGGCCGGCCCGGCGCTTGCAATTCACCGCAAGCGGGTTAGGTCGCATGGCGATGGGGCCACCCGCAGGCCGGATCGCAGAGGAGTTGTACTTGGTCGATCACCCGCGCCGCGGATTGCGCGTCCTGTATCTCGCCACCGACGCCTATGGTGGGCATGGCGGGATCGCGCTGTTCAGCCGCAACCTGATCGAAGCGCTCGACGCCGATGATCGCGTCGCCGAAATTGTGTGCCCGCCGCGCATCGCCAATGGTGAGATCGGGCCGTTGCCAGGCAAGTTGCGCTATGACCTGAGCGGCGTGAGCGGGACCGGGGCGTATCTGCGCGCGGTGCTGCGCCATGCGCTGACCGGGCGATTCGATGCGATCATCGTCCCGCACATCAACCTCGCCCCGGTTGCCTGGTTGGCGGCGAAGCTGACCCGTGCGCGCTGGGCGCTGTGCCTCCACGGGATCGACGCATGGCCCGCCGCGGCGACGCCCCGGCGGCGGTTTTTTGGGCGGCGCGCGGATGCGATCATGAGCGTAAGCGCTCTGACGCTGGGACGATTCCGCAGTTGGTGTCCGGTCGATCCGGCGCGGTGCGTGGTGATCCCCAATGCGATGGACTTTACCGGCTATTCCCCCGGACCGCGCGATCCCGTGCTGGAGGCGCGCTATGGCCTTAAGGGCAAGCGCGTGATCCTGACGCTGGGCCGGCTGGACCCGACGGAACGCTACAAGGGGTTCGACGAGATCATCGAACTGCTCCCCGAACTGGCCGCTGACGTCACCTATCTGATTGCCGGCAAGGGTGAGGATCGCGGGCGATTGGAGGCCAAGGCTGTGGCGCTGGGCGTGGCCGACCAAGTCGTGTTCGCCGGAATGGTGCCCGAGGAGGAGAAGGTCGCGACTTACCGGCTGGCGGACGTCTATGCGATGCCCAGCACCGGTGAGGGGTTCGGCTTCGTGTTTCTCGAGGCGATGGCGTGCGGCATCCCGGCGATCGCCAGCGACCTGGACGGCGGCCGCGAGGCGGTGCGCGAGGGGAAGCTGGGCCAGGTCGTCGATCCGCGCGACCGGGCAGGCCTCAAGGCGGCGGTGGTGCGGGCGCTCGATCAGCCCAAGGGCGTGCCCGACGGGCTCGATTATTTCGCGCTGCCCGCCTATCGCGCGCGCATTTCCGATCTGCTCACGCGTCTGGTTGCCTGAGTTCAACGCGCCGGCTGAGGTGCCTGGTCGCGATCAATCCGCCGGCGCGCTGTTTGCCGGAGTCCGAACCTTTGTGATGTGGACCCATGCTCCGATGGCCACCGCTGCGATCATCGCGCCCGCGAGCTGAATGTAGGCGAGCCTTTCCCCGGTCATGCCATCGGCGAACCACAGCGTACCGCCCATCGTGAACAGGACGTAGGGGGTATATAGCGCAAGCTGCGTCCACATCGCTCCGCGTGCGACCAACAGTTGCAGGTGAACCGCCCAATAGACAGTGGGGATCAGCGCAACGAGGATCATGGAAAACAAATAGCTGTTTCCGCGGAAACCGGGGCCATAAAGCGCCAAGATCCACTCCGACGCAGCGATCGCTGCCCCGCAGAACAAGATGGCCAGGCCCAAATTGAGCAGCATATTGTATCGCTGCAGCCGATCCGTCTCGCCATCCCGCGCTGCACCAACCGAAGCACCCAGCATCGGCAGGATCGCCACCGAGAGCGACCCCAGCACCATCATCACCGGCAATCGCCACTGTATGGCCGTGTTGATGATGGCGAGATCGCCGAAACCCGTCGGCGAGCGTGACAACACATAGTTGCCAAGCCATGTCGCGCCGCTTTGAAACACCGATAGCAGCCCGGTGGGGAGCGAGAAGGAAAGGATGGCGCCCAAATAGCCGAACGCGACCCGCGGCGTGACACCTTCAAGCAGCTTCCGTCGATGGCGCCGCGCAGGCATTGCGATCGCGAACAAACGGAGCAGATTGGCGATCGCCATCGCGGTCATCACATTGTTGAGGCCGGGGGCGATCAGGACGACAAGGACGAGCGGGATAAAGGCGACCATGGAGGTCCAGGTCCGGGCGATCGCGAGCGCGCGAAATTCCAGCTTTGTCTGAAGCAGCGCTTCGTTCAGACCGGTCCTGACCACGGTGACCAGGTTTACGCCCGTCATGATAATGGCCCAGCCAAACCCCTCCATGCCGAGCAGCCATTGCGACAGGCCCGTCGGCCAGGCGATACAGGCGGCCAGAATAACTAGGGGCAGGATCCACATCACCCGGTCGGCCACCATCACGGTCGCGCTGGCCCGCTCCGGGTCGCGCTCGGCCATGCGCGATACGATCGCGGTGACCGAATAGGCCAGTTGCAGCGACACTGCGGGTGCCGCGAGGGCGATGCTGCTCAACAGCAATGCGTAGCGGCCATAATCGTCTTCGCCGATCGCGCGGGCGATCAGGATGGTCTGGATCAGCGCCGCCACACGCTCGATCATCGACGATCCGAAGATCCAGCCGGCTCCGCGCAGCCAGGTCGCGACCGGACTCCTACCGAGCAGATAGGAGGGTGTGAGCCGCTCCCGTAGCCACGCGATGCGGCTCATGGTGCTTCCCGCACGATGCCGCAAATCCGCGCGCGTGCGGCGGATGCCGCTGGCCGCGCGTCACGGCTGCAGGCAGCTGCGCACCGGATATGGCCGCCCGCGCCCGGCAAAATGTCGGATACAAATACGCAACACATCGTCGTTGGTCCTGGGTCAGAGCCCGTAATCACGAATGGGAATATCGCCGCGCGCAATCCGCTGGTCGCTGACGCCTACATACATGGCGAAGCGTGTCGTGCAGGAATCGAGTTCGACTTCATATTTCAGCGGCGTCAGAAAGCCGTTGAACAGATGATAAAGCTTGTAGGGGAGCGGCGCGAAATATTCGTCGACTTCCCACAGATAGCGTTTCGACGCGGTCCAGCCGCTGGCGAATTCGAACATGAACAGGTCGATCTTCTGCTCTTCCAGCAGCGTCTTGGCACCTTCTAGAACGTGGAGGTCATAGCCCTCGGCATCGACCTTCATGAAATTGACGTGCTCGATGCCGTTTTCCGCGCACCAGGCATCGAGCGTGGTGATCGGCACCTTGTAGGTGGTCGGCACCTCGCCCGGCAGTTCCTTGCGCGGGGCAAGGCTGTTGCACATATTCTCGTAATCGTGGAACTCGAGCTCGCCCGGTTCGGCGGCCAGACCCTGATTGACGAAGGTCACACGCTTTTCCTGCGCGAAGTCGGCGGCATAGCGCTCCGCGGCGAAGCGCGAGGGGTCAAAGCCGATTACCTTGCCCTGCGGCCGTGCCTTGAGCATCTCCGCGGTCGATGCACCGTCATGGAAGCCGACATCGATCACCGTCGGGGCCGGATCCATCAGCGTCAGTAGCCAGCGCTCGCCATTGGTATCGCCATTGAGCGAATAGTTGCGGACGACCACGTCGAACTTGCGGCTGAACCGGATGAAGGCGCGGGCAAAGCGTGCGCCGACCGGGTTCCAGAAGATGCTCTGGAGCAGATGATGGCGCGATTTGGCAGTTAGCATGACGACAACCTTGCGTTGTGCGTGGATAGGAAACGCGGTGAAGAACAGCCCAAATTACGGGTGCGGGCGAAGCGGAGCGATGGGCGCGGCACTGCCGCATGCGCGGTCGTCGCCGAGCCGGTTGTGCAGCCCGCGCCGCGCAGCCAGGTTGCGGACGGACCTGACCAGAGCAGACAGGAGGGGGTGAGCCTTACCACTGGCCCCGCGCTACGGCTCATGGCGTGTCTCGCACGATGTTGCGCGCGCGCAAGAGTGCGGCGAGTTCTGCGGCGCGCGCATCCAGGCTGTATGCGGGTACGCACCGGGCATGGCCGGCTGCAGCGATCGTCGCGCGCGCGCGGTCGTCGGCAAGATAGCCCTCGATCTGATCGCACAGCGACTTGGCGTCGGAAAACAGCGCGCATTCGACATCGGCTGCGTACAGGCCACGCACCTCGTCATTATCGATATGCAGCATGAAGCCGCCAACTGCGGGGATTTCAAATGTCCGGGTCGAAACGCGGTCGTACCAGCCATTCGGGCCGTGCGGCCCGAAATGCATTGCGACATTGATACGGCTCTGCGCGATCGCGCGCGCGAAGAAATCGCCCGTCAGCGGGTAGGGGACGACATGCCGTTCCAGTGCCGTCCCGCGCGCATGGTCCGTCCAGCGATTGCCGATCACGGCGATGCGCAGGTCCGGAAACGCTTCGGCCACGGCCACCATGAAGTCGCGCTTATAGGGCGTCGGGTTGCCGATATGGGAGACGTCCCAGGTCGGTTCAGCCACCGGTATCCGCGGCGCAACATGCACCAGCGGCGCGTAGCCATGGTGGACCAGGCCGACATGGTCCGCAGGAAGCATCTCACGCAGGGCGTCGAGCTGGAAGCTCTTCGTCGTCGCGAAATAATCATAGAGCGGGAAGTCGCCGACATCGATTCCGTGATGATCGAAATGGAAATCGGGGTAGAAATTGACGCAGCGTACACCCGCGTCCCGCAAAGCGGTCAGCGTCGCGCCGGTAATGTAGCTACCCTTGACGGTGACCATCACCTCGGCTTCGACCTGTTTGCACAGCGTGATCAGATCGCGATTATAGGTTGCCCGGGCAAAGGGCGTGAGGAGGCGGTTGGCGGCCCGATGCAGGAACGACGAGGCGCGCGGATTATAGCCAAGCGTGTCGTGTTCGGCGACCATCCACCCTTGATCGCGCAGCCCCTGCGCCAGTGCGCGGCCGGTGCAGCCGTGCCAGAATTCCGTCGCCATGACGGCGCGGATCGGGCGGGCGGGATCAGCGGCGGATCGCATCGAGGGCGGCCATCACGCCGGACACACTGCGGCGCATGTCGAGTTCGTCGAAGATCTCTAGCGAGCGCTGCGCCATCGCCGCGCGCTTGTCCGGATCGGCGGCGAGGGTCGCCAGCGCCTCGGCCAGCGCGGCGGTATCGCCGCACGGATAGACGATCACATTCTCGCCCTCGCGCGCGACGTCGGTCGGGCCGACCGCACCGATCCGGTCGCTATAGATCATCGGCAGGCCCATACAGGCGCCTTCGGAGGTGATCAGCGGGTGCGGATCGGCCTGCGAGGGATGCACCAGCACATCGGCAGCGGCGTAAAGCGCGGGCAGACGATCGACATTGACGAAGCCGGCAAAGCGCGCGGGCAGGTTTTCGGCGGCGGCGCGCGCCTTCAGTTCCTCGAACAGTTCGCCATTGCCGGCGAACAATGCGCCGATGCCATGGCCGGGGTGAAAGCGGGCGAGCGCGTCGACCAGGTCCTGTGGCCGTTTGCGCGCCGACAGCTTGCCGACAAACAGCGCCAGCATCTCACTGTCCGGGATGCCGAATTCGGCACGGACCTGCGCACGCAGCGCGCCGCGCTCGGCGCGGGCGGCGCGATAGGTGTCCTCGTCGATCGTGAAGGGCGATCGGAAGATGCGGTTCGCGGGCGCACCGAAATGGCGATAATAGTCCTCGTTGCGGTCGCCGACCGAGAGGAAGGCCGAGATACGCGAATAAATCAGGCGCACGACCAGCGTCTTGACCGCCTGTTTCAGCACGCCGCGTTTTTGCAGCAATTCGCTGTCGGAGATGATCATCGTCGGCACGCGGTTGCGGTTGCACCACCAAAGTGCGCGGCGCACATTGACCTGGTTATAGCCGTAGATCAGCACGGCGTCCGGTCGGAACGCTGCCAGCCGCTCGCCCACCTTGGGGCTGTTCGGCCAGCGCGGGCTCGGCTGTTGGCCGGGGCGCGCGTCCTCCAGAAACTCGTGCGAATAGCCGCCGAGCATCTCCATGTTCCACGAAATCTCGGCGTTCATTTCCTCGTCGAAATAGGCCTGGACTCCGACCGGTGCGCCGAAGATGACATGCACGTCGAGATCATCGCGCGCCGCCAGCGCCCGGTAAAAGGGCACGAAATGCTGGATCGGATGGGTGGTCACGATCGCCAGCCGCGCCTTAGCCATGGGGCGTTACCGGCTGAAGCACGAACACCGCGCCGTGGCGGTCGAGCAGGCGGAAGCGACCGCTGTCGAGCAGCGTCGCGATGAATTGCTCATGCGTGCCATGGTCGCGGCTGTCATGCGTTTCCATGATGATGATCCGCGCGCGGGTCAGCGCGTCGAAATCATGGCGGAGGATTTGCCACTCCACCCCCTCGATATCGCTGATCAGCGCGAAGTCGGTGATGCCATGTTCGTCGAGCAGACCCGACAAGGTGCGCGCGGGTACCTGCACCGTCTGAAGATCGGGCGCCTCGCTGGCGATGCGGCCGGACACCGAGCTTTCGCCCATCGCAAAGGCGACGGTGTCGCCGCCGCCATAGCTGATCGCGACTTGCGCGACCGTGGTATTGATCGCGCACCCGTTGAGCTCAAGGTTGCGGCGCAGCGATTTGGCAAGGCGCGGATCGGCCTCGACGATCACCATGCGGCGCTCCGGCGCAATGGCGCGGCGGGCGGTACAGCTGATGACGCCAAGGCTGCCGCCTAGCTCGACCACGTCGATGTCGCGCGGCAAATGACGCTGGACGAAGCGATACTCGCCGCTTTCATAGCCACCGAGCAGCAATGCCGCCTTGATCTCCGGCGTCACCACCGGATCGCTGGTGTCGATCGTCAGGCCGCGATGCGGGATCCGGTCGCGCAACAACTTGGCTGCGATGAGCCCGGTCATCCGATTGGCAAGGATCGGGCCGACGACGCGGTTAAAACGGGTGCGCAGGCTGGTCATGCGGGCACCGACACATTTCGGGTCGCGCCATGAAAACCTGCGGCGATGCGGTAAAAGCGGACGCGTTCAAGGACCAGCGCGACGGCGCGCGCTGCGACGCCCGGGTGCTGCTCGCCCTGGGGTTTCATTCCGGTCAATGCTGGTCCCCCTGACCTTCGGCACGGGCGTGCGAAAGCTCGCTCGGCGGATTGCAGACCGATGGGGAAAGGTCAAGCGTCACGGCGGGCAAGCTCCTGGAACAATGCGGTCATCTCGGCGGCGGCTTCGTTGCCGGCAAGGAATGCCTCTGCCCGCGCGCGCGCGCCACGCCGCCATGCCGCCAGTTCGCCGGAAGGCAGCTGTGCCAGCGTATCGATCGCGCGGGCCAGCGCGTCGCGGTCGCCGAGCGGCAGGTCGAACCCGGCATGATCATCGGCAAGGTTGCGCCACGGGGTTTCGGTCCCGATCAGCACGGGCGTGCCGGAACAGAGCGATTCGAAGATGGCGTGACCGAAATTCTCGCTGCGCGATGGCATGAACATCAGATCTTGCCCGGCCATCGCCTCGGCGACCTCGGCATTGGAGAGTTCGCCGCGATGCTCGGCGGTGACATGCGAGGGGAGGGCGGCGATCAGCTCGCGGCACCGCGCCCAATGCGCCGGATCGCTGATCGGGCCGTAGATCGAATAGGCAACCGGCGCACGCACCCGGGCCAGGGTCTCGAGCGCAACGTCGAGCCCCTTGACCGGTGAGATGCGGCCGAGAAATGCGGCCCGGAACGGCTCGCCTTCGCCGCGCGGGCGGTGCGCGGGAAGCGGGAAGGCCGGGCGTGCATTGCCGATCAGTTCGATCCGGTGGGCCGGGAATGCGGCGCGCAGATCGGCGCGCTCAGCCTCGCTTGTGACGTGAAAGGTAATGCCGCGCGTCAGTCCGGTTAATGTAACAAGTCCTCGATACGCGGCCTTGCGCCCACTCTTGATGCCCAGCGCCCCGGCCGAAAATTCGCCACGCGGCGACAGGACTACGGGTGCGCGCGACCCGCGCCCGAGCCGCCGGGCGATCAGCGCGGGAATGGTGAATTCGCGGTCGAAAAATCCGTTGAGCAACAGGATGTCGTGCGGCGTCTCGTTCAGCAGTCTGACGAGACCTTGCGCGCCGGTACGCCCAACCGTCAGATAACAGGCCTTCGCATATCCCAGGTCATGCCAGCGCCCCGCCTCGACCAGCGGTTCCGCCGCGCCGAACGGACGGTCACGCGCGACGATGCGGAAATCGAATTTGTCGCCCAGGGTCTCGCACATCGCGCGGATGCTCATGTTCGGCCCGGTCGACTCGCTCCCCGGCCAAAATGCGCCCAGCGCGGTGATAACGGTGGGCCGCGTACTCATGCCGGATCGACCGGCTTGAGTTCATTGATGCCGTGGCGTTCGGCAAGGTGCGACTTAAAGGCTTCGAGGCCATGTTCGGCAATAAACTCGCGCGCTTCATCGATCTTGGCGTCGATCAGCATGAAGTTCCAGAATCCCTGCATGAAATGGAACAGAAACCCGGTGCGCCCGTCGAGAAATCCCAGCCGAAAGAAATAGCGCTGCACGAAGTAGAGCACGCTGCGCAGATAAAGTGGCGAGCGCGCAAAAACACGGTTGCGCAGAAAGCGCTTCCATTTGGCGCTCTTGTTCGCGTCATGGGCGATGCGGTGATCGCTTTCAAAAAGGCCATATTCCAGATTGACGAAATCGATCATCTGACGTGTCGCATAGCCATTATGCTTGTCGATCCACCAACCGATGTCCTTCAAATTCTCGTCGACCAGATCACCGTTCGAAAAGCGCACCGTTTCGCCGCGGTCCATGACAATGTGCTCGTCCATCCAGCGCTGCTCGATGCGACCGGCATCGGGACGCCAGAGCCGGGTGAGGATCGTGTCGTAATAGCCGCCCCAGCGGATCCATCGTCCCTTGAAGATCACCTTGCGCCGCCATTCCACCGCCGTCACTTCGTTAGGAAGGGTAGCCACGCGCTCGACGATTTCGTTGATCGCCTTCGGCTCGTAATATTCGTCGCAGTCGATGCGCAGCACCCAGTTGGTCGCAATCGCCGCGTGGTCAACGCCCCATTGGAACTGTGCGGCGTAGTTCTTCCACTTGTTCTGAAGCACGTCGGCGCCGAGCGCGCGCGCGATCTCCACGGTGCGGTCGGTCGAGAAGCTGTCGACCACCACGACGCGCGCGACCGCCGGCAGCAGCCGCGTGATGCACCGCTCGATGTGCAGTTCCTCGTTGAAGGTCAGCACGATCGCGGTGATCGACGGTTTGACTGCCCGCTCAGCCATGATGCTTCGGGCGTGCCAGCACGACCATCCTCATCCACAGATAGGGCACGCGGCCGGCGCCGATATCGAGCACGCGGCGGGAGGCGAGCGCGCCGACTTGCCGTTTCAACGCGGTGTTCATGACCCCGAACGAGCCGGGCACGCCGGCGTCGCTCCAGCCATAGCCTGCCTCGCTCATGCGTCTGCCCCCGCCATGGCGAAGATCGCGCGGCTCACCGCGATCAGTTCGTCGAGCGGGATCGGCGCGGCGGCGCCGTCGCGGGCGGCGGCGTAGAAGGCCTTGACTAGCCCCGCCTGCCCCTTGTCCTGCGCCGAGGCGGATTGGGTCGTCGTCTTGCCGCCGGTGGTGATGTGCAGCTTGCGGAAATCGTCGAGGCGGACGACCGTGCCGCTCGCGAAAATCTCCAGATATTCCTTGGGCAGCGACGAATCGCCGAGCGAGGAATAGAGGATCGTGCCGGTCGATCCGTCGGCAAAGCGCAGCACGGCGGAAACGGTGTCGTCGATCCCCTCGGGCCGGAAGGCGCTGACCGATACCGGCGGGCCGCCGGCGAGGAAGGTGAGCGCGTCGACGAAGTGGCACGCCTCGCCGACGATCCGCCCGCCGCCCTGTGCGCCATGCAGCCAGCTGTCGCCCGGCACATGCCCGGCATTGACGCGGTAATGCATCGCGATCGGCCCGGCGCGCGAGGCGATCGCCGCCTTGGCCGCGAT
Source organism: Sphingomonas sp. SDUR79 (assembly GCF_056821745.1). Classification (NCBI taxonomy): domain Bacteria; kingdom Pseudomonadati; phylum Pseudomonadota; class Alphaproteobacteria; order Sphingomonadales; family Sphingomonadaceae; genus Sphingomonas; species Sphingomonas sp. SDUR79. The sequence goes on from NZ_JBPDIN010000001.1 coordinate 16,997, forward strand.
CATCATCGGGGCAAAACGGCGGTTGAAACCAACAGTGAGCACCCCCGGTGCGCCTTCGGCTGCCGCGACGACATCGGCGAGCTGGTCATGGTCGAGCGCCAACGGCTTTTCGACGAACACATGCTTGCCCGCACGCAGCGCGGCGGCGGCGAGGCTGGCGTGGCTGTCGTGCCGGGTGGCGATGAATACGCAATCGGTGTCGGCATCGTCCATCACCGCCTGCGGATCGGTCGCGGCGTTGGCAAAGCCCTCGCGCTGCGCGGCGTCATGCGCCGACAGGCCGGTCGAAGTGACGACGGTGGTCAGCCGCTCCTTGCTCGCCTTCTTGAGCGCGGGGACCAGCACCGACTTGGCATAGTTGCCAAAGCCGATGAATGCGGTGCCGCGTCCGGTCGCGGCTGCCGCGCCCGGATTAACCGGGATCGACCGCGCGATCGGCGCGGGGGTCTCGGGATAGGTCAGCAGGATCGCCAGGAACGGCTCGTCCGTGTCCATCAGCTTGTACGCTGCTTCCGCCTCCGCGATCGGGAAGCGATGGGTGACCAGCTTGAGCGGGGTCACACGGCCTTCGGCGACCAACTCCAGAAACGCCTGCATGTTGCGCTGCTCGGTCCAGCGGACATAGGCGAGGGGATAGTCATGCCCCTCCAGCTCATAGGCCGGGTCATGACGGCCAGGGCCATAGGACATCGACAGGCGCAGATCGAGTTCGCGCTTGTAGAAGGGCTCGCGGTCGATCTCCATGCCGGTCAGGCCGACCATCACGACGCGGCCCTTCATCCGGCTGATCTCTGCGGCCTGGTTGGGCGGGGTCGAGGACTTGCTCGACGCGGTGACGATCACCGCATCCGCGCCATAGCCCTCGGTAAAGCCGCGCACCGCCTCGTCCAGCGCATCGCTGACCGCGACGTCCGCGCCCATCTCCAGCGCCAGCTTCGCGCGGCCCGGATTGGGGTCGAAGCCGAGCACGCGGCAGCCATTGGCCTTGAGCAACTGGACAGTGAGCTGGCCGATCAGGCCGAGCCCCATGACGACAACCCGCTCGCCCAAAGTCGGGTTGGCGACGCGCACGCCCTGCAGCGCGATCGCGCCGAGCGTGACGAAGCTCGCCGCTTCGTCGCACACGCCCACGGGGATGCGGACCGACAGGTTCTTGGGCACCGCGTTATATTCGGCATGGTTCGCGACCGCCGCTCCGGCGCAAGCGATGCGGTCGCCGACCGCGTATCCGCCCGCTTCCGCGCCCGCCTCGACCACCGTGCCGGCGAGGCTGTAGCCCAGCGGGATCGGGGTATCGAGCTTGGCGAACACCTTCTGCACGGTGGGCAACAGCCCTTCGTTGCGCACCTTTTGCAGCGTCTTGCGCACCAGGTCCGGTCGCGCCATCGCCTTGCCTGCGAGCGAGCTGCGCGCCAGGTCGATGATCTGCTTTTCGGTGCCCGCGCTGATCAGCGACACGCGCGTCGCGACGAGGTTGCGACCCCGGCCCGAACGCGGCACCGGCGCCTCGATCAGCCGGAGCACGCCGCTGCGATAATTTTGTTCAACCTGTTTCACTGTAGCCCCGTTTCCCCGACCGACGCGGCCATGAATGTTACTTCGCTCTCAAAACAACCGCTTGGGAGTGTCAAGCACAGACGTTGCGTCGGCGTTTCATGGCCCATGTCGGGCCACCATGTTGCAGATTCGAGACGCAGCGGCTGCGATGCGTGAATGGTGAGCTGTGCGTTGCCCGCGCGCAGCGTCGCGGTCGTGCCGTCGAGGGTCGCCTCGCAGTCGGGGTGGAGCAGCATCCGCCAGGTGGCGGAGTGCCAGATCGCGCCCTCGATCCGGTCGTGCAGGCGGACGGTGTCGCCGTGCGCTTCGATCCTGCGGGTGACGATCGGGCGACCGGGGAGATTGGCATAGCCGTCATGCCCACCCGCCAGCTTCAGCGCGTCCGGCTGGACCTCGGCCTCGCTCACCCACACGCGCGGGCGACGGCCGCAGCGGAACGCGCCGAAGAAATCGGCCGGTTCCGCCCCGTCGATGGCGAGGACATTGTGATGGTGGGCGCTGCGGCTTTGGTCGCGACGCGGGCCGGGGACATATTCGAACACGCCCTGGTCAACGATCATCCGCTGCCCCCCGACCGACAGTTCGATGCTGCCGATATCGCCATGCGCATGCGCTGGCAGGTCGTCGGGTCCGATCCGGCCATGGTCGGCGATCAGGGTCAGGAGCGGGGTGTGCAGCCCGAAATAGCCTGCGGTCGTGAGCGCGAAGCCGCCCTGGGGTGGCGGAACGCCGTGGCCGGTCGACGCCGTATAGGCGGTCAGGCACTCGGCGGGCGTATAGGCCATGGTCAGCCCGGCATCGTTGAACAGCGCCGGGCCGCCATCGGGATGCGCAAGCAATGCTGTGGCGCGCGCCATGCCGTCTAGGGTGCGGTCGAGCGCTGCGGGCGCAGCGGCACCGAGCGCGTCGCGCGTCTCGATCAAATCCGCGAACACCTGTGCGTGGTAGGAGGACGAACGTTCATAATGGACGCCATCGGCCAGCACCTGCCGCGCCAGTTCCTTGTCGAGCAGCGCCAGCGCGCGCGTACGCCAGCGGTCGGCGGTGGCGCCGGTGAAGAACGCGGCACCCCAGGCGAGCGCCTTGATATTCTTGACGAGGTGATTGCCGCCGATGTCGAGCTCGAGATTTTGCTCGAGGAAATTCAGCTGCCCGGCAAGGCTCGCATGGATCGGCGCCAGCGCGGGATCGGTGGGGTCGATTCCCCAGGCCACGATGCGCTGCATCCACACCACGACGCGCAGCGACACGGTGTAGCTGTTCCAGCTGTCATGCCAGTAGCCCGGCTGCCACGGCGGGTTGGCGGCGATCCACTGACGGATCAGCGCGAGGCCCGTCTCGGCGTCGAGACCCTCCAGATACTCCATATAATGGAGGTTCATCCGCCACAGCCGATTGGGAAAGCCGGGCCCGGGCGCCTCCCAGTCGATCGCCGCGCCCATATCGATCGTCTGGCCAACGAAGGTGAAGCGCCAGCCTGCCGCCAGCCGCGCAATCTTGCCTGTACGCGGCGCAAAGCGTGGCCGGGGTGGGGTCGCTGCGACACCACATTCAACATCTAGTCGTGGCGGATGGCGGAGCGACCACATCCGCTTCGCCATTAGCGCTGCCCGCGCGACGATCTGGCCCGGTGGGACATGTCGGGCAAAGGCAAGGCTTTGCCCGAGTCGCTGGGCGATTTGCATGATTGGTTCCCGCTACGTCAGAGGAACGGTTTGAGAATGTCCGGAGTTCGTACGGCGCGCTGACCGTTCAACAGATACACGCTGTCCACGGTTTGCCACTGGTCGGGGCTGGTTAGCGGGAACAGGGCGTGGTGATACTCTTTGCCCTCCGACTTTCGCGGCGACCCGAGCAATCGGTATTCCGGAACATCGGCAAGGAGGGTCTCGATCTCACGACGGATTCGGTCTTCGACGTCGAATTCCGAGATATATTCGATGAAGATATTGGGCTTTGCATCGCGCAGCGTCTTCGCTGCGCCTTGGAATACCAGTGCCTCGCTGCCCTCGACATCCATCTTGATCATGTCGGGGGGGAGGATCGCTCCCGCTGCGATCATGTCATCGATCGCCATCATCTGCATCTCGACGGTACCGCGCACCGGTCGTCCCGAATCGGCGACGCCGCTGGCATGGATCGACCCTGGCGCCAGATAAAGTGTCGCCATTCCGGAATGATCGCCGACCAGCGTGTTAAAGACGGTCAGGTTGTCGAGGCCATTAATCTTGGCGCTGCCCGCAATGGCCTCGGCGAGATCGGTCTGCGGCTCGAACGCAAACACTTTGCTCGATCGATCGAGGAAAGCCTGTTCGAGCGCAAAATATCCGACGTTCGCGCCGACTTCGTAAAGAACGCCGTCTTCCGGTAAACCGGCGCGCAGGATCTCGAAATCGTGATAATCCCATGCGTTTCCAGTGCCGCGCATCGTGGCATATACATCGAAGCTGCCCGGTGAGAGCATCAGCTTGGCGCCATGGCGCGTCGTCATGAAACGCGACGCGGGCGCAGTCAGCATCAGGCCAAGCTGGCGGGGCACCGCGCCACGCCCACGCGGGAGCACGCGCTGCAGGAACGACAGGATTCCAAGGGAACCCGATTCCTTCAATTGGTCGGCGGACACGTCGCTCGCAAGTGGCGCAAATGTCTCAGGCATCGTCAAATTCCCCCGGTCGATGCATGTGGCGCTATCGGACTAACGCAGTTGCTGCAATGCACATTAAAACGTCTCGCGCCCGGAGCATGGTCCTGCGATCAATCCCAGCTCTTCGAGGTAGCGAAGCGCCAGCACGCGGCGGTCGAATTCGCGCGCCACATAGGCGTGACCGGATTTGCCCAATTCGGCGGCAAGGGCGGAATCGTCAGCGAGGCGACTCACTGCGGCCGCCAGCTCCGTCGCCGATTCGGGGGTGATCGCGATCCCCGCGCCGCCCGCCTCCATCAGCGCCTTGGCCTCGCCCTCGACCCCCAGGATCATCGGACAGGCCATCGCCATCGCCTCGAACATCTTCGACGGGATCACCGTCTTATAGGCGTCAAGTCGGCGCAGCAGCACCAGGGCAGCGTCGCTCGCCGCCCAGATGGCGGGCATCGCCGCCTTGGGCTGCTGGTCCAGCATGACGACGTTGGTGAGGCCGCGCGCGGCGACTTCGCCGACCAGCCGCGCGCGCTCGGCGCCGTCGCCGACCAGCAGAAAAGCGATGTCCGAACGATCGCGCAGCAGCGCCGCCGCCTCCAGCACCGTCTCAAGCTTGTGCGCCATGCCATGCGTGCCGACATAGGCGGCGACGAATTTGCCGGTCAGTCCGTGCGCGGCGCGGAAATCGGTCTCGGCGACGGGGTCCGGGGTGGTGAAGGTGGTGAGATCGACGCCGTTCTTGATGACCGCAATTCTGCCTTCGCCACGGCGTTCGCGGATATGCGGCACGAATCCATCGGTGACCGATACCACCAGATCGGCCTGACGATAGGCAAAGGCTTCGATCGCCTCGAGCAGCCGGATCGCGGCACCGCGCTTCATCGCGCCGAGGGCGACAATGCTCTCTGGCCACAAATCGCGAATCTCGAGCACCCAGGGACGGCGGCGGCGCTTGAGCAGCCAGCCGGCAAGTCCGCAGAAGAATTGCGGTGAGGTGGACAAAACCACATCCGCCCTGGGCAGCCGCCACATCCAGAGCAGCACCGAAAGCAGGTAAGAGACGAAATTGGCAATGCGCGGCAGAAAGCCTTCATTGGCCGCGAGCCAGGTCCATAGCCGGATCACGCGCACGCCCTCGCGCTCCTCCTCCTGCCACAGGCGGTTGCGATAACCGGGATAGACGCGTCCGGTCGGATGGTTGGGGACGCAGGTGACGACGGTGACGTCATGCCCGGCCTGCGCCCAGACACGCGCATGTTCGGACAGGCGCGAGGCAGGGGCGTTCACCTCGGGCGGGTAATAATGGGTGAGAACGAGGATTTTCATGCGCAGTCCGCCATGTCGGTTATGCTGCGAGGCTTGAAGGACTGCCGAAATAGCGCTCCAGCGCCTCGCCCGACCATTCGCGGCCCGACCGGCGGGTGCGGATGTCCTTGGTCGCACCCTTCAGCCAGCCGGTGACCGGGATGCCGAAGCCGGTTTTGGGCTTGTTGACGATCGCGTCGGGCAGCGGGGTGGACGGTGCATTGCCGAGCATCGCCTTGCCCGCTCCCGGCGTCAGTCCCGGCAGGATCGGGGCGAGCGCTTGCAGCAGGGTGAAGTCGACCAACGGCACGCGAATCTCAAGCGAATGCGCCATGCCCGCCCAGTCGGAATCGCGCAGCAGCTGGTTGCGCATGTAATTGCCGGATTCGAGCGCGGCGACGCGGCCATTGTCGCTGCCCGGATCGGGCGTCATCGTCGCAGTGATCAGCCCTTCAGGATCGAGTTCGGCAAGGCCCTGTGCCGCCAGTCCCGGATCCATCGCGCCGTCGAGCTCGAACGGAAGCAGTACGGCGCGGCGCAGCAGATAGGTGCCCGCCCAGCTGCGCGGCTGGTCGAGCAGCCCGGCGAGCTTGGGATTGCGCGCGAGCAGGCCGGGGGCGAGCAGCTTCAACAAGGCGCGGCCAGCGCCCCCGGCACCGGGGAGGTGCGCGACCGGCCCGAACACGCGGCGCGTCCGGGGAATCGTGCGGAAGGTCGAATAGCCGGCGAGCAATTCGTCGCCGCCAAGGCCCGACAGCGCAACCTTAAGCCCGAGTTCGCGGGTCGCCTTGCTCACGAACCAACTGTTGATGCCATCGATCGTCGGTTGGTCCATCGCCGCGAAAATCGCGGGCAGGTCGCCGCGAAACTCCTCCGCGCTGATCTGCCGGACATGATGCTCGACACCATACAGGGCCGCGACCGATGCCGCGCCCGGCACTTCGTCCGCAGGCGTTCCGGCAAATTCGGGGAAGGCGAGGGTGCAGGCGCGGATCCGGTCCGCTCCGCAATCGCGCATCAGCCCGACCAGGGCACCCGAATCGACACCGCTGGACAGGAACGCGCCGACCTCGACATCCGCAACCATATGGTGGCGGACGCTGTCGCGCAGTGCTTCGACGACATCGACGGTGCCGCTCCCGCTTTTTCTGGTGTCGTGTCCGTCAGCGATCGCCTGCGCGACCGAGGCGTAGGGCATCGGCGCGCTGACGCCATTGGCATCGACCGTCATCCAGCTGCCCGCCGGGACGGCGCGGATCGCGCGATAGATGGTGAAGGGATCGGGCACCGATCCCATCAGGTGAAAGCCGGTCAGCCCCGCCGGCGATGGCTCGCGCGAGATCGACGGGTCCGCGATCAGTGCCTTGACCTGCGAGGCAAAGGCGATGCGGCCGTTGGTGTCGGCATAGTAGAGCGGCTTGATGCCATAGGGATCGCGGGCAAGGGTCATGCGACGCTCGCGCGCATCCCAGATGGCGAAGGCGAACATGCCACGCAGCCGCGTCAGCATCGCCGGTCCATGCGCGGCGAACAGCGCGAGCAGCACTTCGGTGTCCGACCCGCTGGCAAAGCGGTGGCCCTGCGCCTCCAGCTCGGAACGCAGCGCCCGGTAATTGTAGATTTCGCCGTTGAAGACGAGGCTGTAGCGCCCGATGTCGTCATGCATCGGCTGCGCGCCACCATCGCTCAAATCGATGATCGACAGGCGGCGATGGGCGAGGCCCACCCGCGCCTCGCCGTCGATCCACAGCCCGACGCCATCGGGACCACGCGCTGCCATCGCATCGCGGATCGCGATCAGCCGCTCGGGGGCGATTGCGAGTGCGCTGTCGCGATGCGCGAACATGCCGGCGATACCGCACATAGGATCAGGCTTCCGTCAGGGGCGGCAACAGCCGATTGGCGAAGTGGCAAACGAGGTGGAGCACGACCGCGGCGCTGATCGGCCCGATGACGTCGATGACAAGCATCCCGTCGATGCGGACACCCAAGCGCATGCCCAATGCAACCACCAGCAAGAGGTGCCAAGCCTCACGCGTGAGCGCCATCACGCTATAGATCGACCACAATGCCAGCACCGTCGCCGTAACTACGGCGAACAGGCCTACACCCAACCAGCCAAAGACCCAATATCCTTCTGCAGGGATACTGGGACTCGTCGAGGAATTGTAATTGCCGTTGGCGCGAAACGTGAACTCGCGGCCAATGTCGGTAATCACCGGTTTGTCGGGATATATGATGCGAGGAATCCAGACGATGAAGATGTCCCGCAGCGAATCGCCAGGCAAACCCTGATCATATTCGGCGATCGCGTAGCTGCCCGCATTGACATAGCTCAGACGCGCCCAGCCAATCTGATATTCCGGCCCACCCGCCTGCGATTGGTCTTCCCCGGCGGCACGCGCGCTGAGCACTCTCAACGTGTCAGACAGGACCGCGCGATTTTCCTCCGTTCGTTGGACCAACCGGCGCCCCTCGGTCACGATATCGGCCACGACAAAATAATAAGGGATCATGATCGAAACGATCAGGGCAAGTCGTCTAAAACTTGTCTTGTGATAGAGGTATGCCACCGGGAGCATCAGTACGGGAAACAGTGCGGCGTATTTGCTCAACCCGATAAGTCCGACCACCGAGTCGATCACAGTCAGCGCAAATATGATCCAGAACCAGCGACGTTTATTATTATTTAGAGCCCAATATGCAATCAAAAAGTAACCGATGTAAGCCAGGTAACCAATTTGAATGGCGACATTGGGTAGTTCAAAATTATATACTTCCAACGTCGCAGGATAAATCAGTAGATAATTGACCAAAGTTCCCAATGTCAGGAACGTAAATCCGATAAATTTGATCGACAGATTGGATGGCGATATAAATGTCAGAAATTTTGAGCTTCCGTGGCGCGAACGCAGCGGGCCGATGATGGCGGCGGTAAAGATCAACACCACCGCATGAAAAACGGCGACTGTGATGTTGAACTTCAACACGTCTCGCGGGAAGAAGTCGAAAAATGACGTGACAATAGCGCGTGTTTCTTCGTTCAGCAGAAGCGTGGCGAGTGATCCGACGCCAAAATAACCAACGACAGCGACGCGATACCACAGCAACGGCGCCCACAGCGTGTGACGATTGGCCATCATCATTTTGTAAATGGCCGCGCCGACGATCATCGACAGCAGCACCGGTCCGACATAGTTGGCGAACGTGGTAGCTTGCTCGCCATACGCAACCGCGATGCCGTAGAACACAAGAAGCATGAAGGTGCCGCAAACTTCGGCAATGCCGGGCACCAAGCCGAGCATCGGATCGCCGTCCCGGGCTGAGGCAGTGCTCCGATCCCGACCGGTCCAATTGGCAGCGATCATGGTCATGGTCTCGCGGTCCATTGCTTGATCAATTGGCGTGCGGGCTCTTCGATATAATGGAAACAAAGCCCGCTAACGACAATGAGCACCGGGTAATAAGACAGTTTGGTCACCATCCCATCGCCGAAAACCAGATCGTCCAAAATGTAACGGACGGGGGTCTGCAGGATGTAGATGCAATAGCTCGCGCCGCCGAGAAATACGAGCCAGTGCTGTTCGAGCATCGTTTTTACAAATGCGCCCGGTGGAAGCGCATAAGTGGCCGCGATGACAAGTGCGAACCCCACAGCCGCAAAGCCGGATATCCATGCGCTGGTGGATATGGCGAGCGAAACCACGGACATGAGCAGGCCGATCGACAATAGTGCGGGGGCGTAACGCTGCAACCTGTCACCGGATGAGCCGGATACGATCCCGTACATCGCGATGCCGAGCATGAATTCCGGTAGCTTGACGACCGGCAGCGGCACCATGCCCAACCACTCCCAAACGAGTGGTCGTCCGACCGCCGAGGGTGTCGCGGCACCGATCATGATGATCGACATGGCAACAGCGAACCCGATGGCCCAGCCCCTGCTTCGCAGGATCAGCATGCTGATGAGCGGAAAGACAAGGTAAAAACCCAGCTCGACAGACAAGGTCCAGGCAGGCGGGTTCCATAGTTGGATCGGTACTGGCGTATCCAGCGGCAACCACGAATGAAGCAGAAGAAATTGCGGCCAGGCCAAACCAGCCCGTGCCTCGGGATGATATTGGAGAGTCGCGGCCGCCAAAATTACGGAGACCAGGTAAATCGGATAAATTCGGGCGACGCGTGCGAGAAAATACTTTCGGGTGCTGGCAGCGTCCACGATCTTGTTTTTGTAGACGTGTGAAAGAATGAACCCCGAAAGGACAAAAAACAGACTTACGCCAAGATATCCGTTCAGCGTGAAGTTCACGATCGGCGCGGCCCAATCTCCGACTGCGTCACGGAGGGCGGACGCGCCTGAGTGGAGAAACAGCACGTAAAGCGCCGCGAAAAATCTCAGGCTGGTCAGCGCATCGATGCGCTGTGCGGGTTCGCTGGCGATTGAGGCCCCGACGCGATCGTCTGGACCCGATACCGCAGGTGCCGCTAGGTCGATCCTGCCCATCAGCCGGGCACCGCCGATGCAATGCAGTCGTCGCTGTTCCAGATGGCGCTTACGAGGCTGTGGCGGCGCGGCTCCCGTTTGACCATGTCCCCCTTAAAATCGCGACCAAAGCTGCGGATTTCGGCAGCGCACAGATTACGTGCAAGCGCCCATTGCATGGCATGCGCCGGGACGGTGACCTGCGCGATTCCGAAAAAGTACCGAAGCAGCTTGCCAATCATCCCGATTCTCGACGTGGGCAGCCGCGGGTGCAGCGGCAACAAGGCGTCATGCGAGCCCGGCCAATAGGGCCAAGCGTCCGCAGATGCACGCGGATTTTCCGCAGATGCGAGCAAATCGGACCCGCGATCAGACACGGACGGTCCCCGTTTTGTGGCGGCGCGCGTCGAGCCGGCCATTGATCCAACGGAGCAGCGGCTTTTCAACGAACAGATAGACGAGCACACCCAGGATGATCCCGCTGCCGACGATCAGTCCGATCGCAGCCCAGCGCATATCGGGGCCGGCCAGCCCGACGCTGCCGATCAGTCGCCCCAGCACACGCTGCGGGATTTCATGCCACAGATAGATGGCATAAGACGCATTGCCGAGCAGCATCATCACCGCGTGCAGCCGGCCCCGGAACCGGATTGCAGGATCCGCGAGCACGACGACCCAGATCGTGGCGGCAATGCCGAACCACGGCGTCAGCGCGCGGGATGCGCGCTCAAAGTCCGCGGGTGCGACCGGACCGAGCAGCAGCGCTACATCGCGCATCGCCGCCCAGGCGAAGATGGCGAGGCCGATGAGCGCGAGCGCCATTCTGCCCCATGCCGGGATGGCCGGACGCGCCCGCACGATGAAGCGCGCCCGCACGATGAAGAACGCGGCGACACCAAGTGAGAACAGGAAAGCATAGGCCGATCCGACCAGCGGGATCGCGTCGCGCGCCGCGCTCAACGCTGGCACCATCGTCAGCACATAGCCGGCCACACCCCAGGCAAGCAGCACGGCGATGAACAGCCAGCGACGGATAAAGGCCAGCAGGAACAATGCATAGAACGCCATTTCATGCGTCAGCGTCCACAATGCCGGGGGCGCATAGACAAATTCGAACGGGATCAGCGTGAACGAGACGAGATATTCGATCGGCTGCATCGGTATTCCGCCTGCGAAGCGGAGCGCTGCCCACGCGATCACCACCAGCGCCACCGGCGGATAGATGCGGACCAGCCGCTTGCGGATGTAACTCGGCACCTCGCCCGCCGCGCCAACGCGGTCGTAGTGGATCCAGCAGATAATGAAGCCGCTGAGCACGAAGAACAGCTCGACCCCGGCATGGCCGAACATAAAATTCACTTCCCAGCTGCGGATGGGCTGGTAGCCATCCGCGCCGAAGACGCAGGCCGCGTGATACACAACTACGAGAATCGCCGCGACTGCACGAAAATACTGCAGCGCAGGCAACGTCGCGGCGCGCCCGTGCGACGCATCGACGGCTGTTCCGGCTATCGTCATGCTTTCCCCTCGGCGCGGACCGTCGCCCTTTTGCGTAATGGCGTCAAGCCGCTGCATTGCGGCACTGCGGCAATGCGCCTATCTCAGCCGCCGGAACGGGAAAAGCACGTGGTTTTGTCGAAGTTGAAGAATTTGTTCGGGGCGTCGCCAGCGATGTCGGCCGCGTCGGCGACGCTGCCCGATGGCGAGCGGGTCTATGCGATCGGCGACATCCACGGTCGGTTCGACCTGCTGATCGATCTGCTCGCACGGATCGATGCCGATGATGCGGCGCGGGGACAGGCGCTGACGCGGATCATCTTCCTGGGCGATCTGGTCGATCGCGGACCCGATTCGGCGAGCGTGGTCGAACTGTTGGCAACGCGCGATTTCGGCGGGCGACAGGTCGATTTCCTGCTTGGCAATCATGAGGAGGTGTTCCTCAAGGCGCTCGGCGGCAATCTGGAAACGATGCGCTTCTGGCTGCGGATCGGCGGCGAGGAGACGTTGCTGAGCTATGGCACGCCGATCGAACTGATCGACCGGGGCCTTGCGGATGAGCTGGTCGCCGATTTCCTCCCGCGCGTGCCTGCACACCATGTCGCGTTCCTGCATCGGATGACCGACATGGTTCGGATCGGCGATTATTGTTTCGTCCATGCCGGAATCCGGCCGCATGTCGCGCTCGACCGGCAAAAGCCTGAGGACCTGCGCTGGATTCGCGAGCAGTTCCTGAATTTCGAAGGCAGCTTCGGCGCGACCGTGGTGCATGGCCATTCGATCGCGGCGCAGGTCGAGGAGCTGCCCAACCGCATCGGGATCGACACCGGCGCTTACGCCACCGGGCGGCTGACCGCACTGGCACTGGAGGGTGGCGAGCGCTGGTACCTCGCGACCGAGGGTGAGCGGGGCTAATCAAATAATCCTCCCCCTGGCGGGGGAGGGTTGATATCGCCTCAATCTACCTTCTTGCCCACGCCCACCAGCTTGAGCCCGGCGCGCTGCACCTCTTCGGCGGGGTAGATGTTGCGCAGATCGACCAGCAGCGGCGCGTTGAGCAGCTTCTTCATCCTGCCAAGGTCGAGTGCGCGGAACTCGTCCCATTCGGTCACGATCACCAGCGCATCGGAACCCTCGGCCGCGGCATAGGGGCTGGGGCAGAATTCGACATTCTTGACCAGCGGACGCGCCTGTTCGACGCCTTCGGGGTCATAGGCGCGGACGATTGCGCCCGCATCCTGCAGCGTCTGGATGACCGCCAGGCTGGGGGCGTCGCGCATGTCGTCGGTGTTGGGCTTGAAGGTCAGGCCCAGGATCGCGACGGTCTTGCCGCGCACATCGCCGCCCATCGCCTTGATCACCTTGCGCCCCATCGCGCGCTTGCGGCTGTCATTGACCTGCACCGTCGCCTCGACGATGCGCAGCGGCGTTTCATGGTCGTCGGCGGTCTTGAGCAGCGCCAGCGTGTCCTTGGGGAAGCACGACCCGCCATAGCCCGGACCGGCATTCAGGAACTTGCGCCCGATGCGGTTGTCCATGCCGATGCCGCGCGACACTTCCTGCACGTCCGCGCCGACCTCTTCGCACAGGTCCGCGATTTCGTTGATGAAAGTGATCTTGACCGCGAGGAAGGCGTTGGCGGCATATTTGATCAGCTCGGCGGTGCGGCGGCCGGTGAACATCACCGGGGCCGACTGGTTGAGCGACAGCGGGCGGTAGATGTCGCGCATCACCTGGCTCGCGCCCTCGTCCTCGCTGCCGACGACAACACGGTCGGGGCGCTTGAAGTCGCTGATCGCAGCACCTTCGCGCAGGAATTCGGGGTTGGAGACGACCGTGATGCCTTTGTCCGGGGCGATCCGCGCGACGATGCGCTCGACCTCGTCGCCCGTGCCGACCGGGACGGTCGATTTGGTGACGATCACGGTCGGGCCGTCAACCGCCGCCACGATTTCTTCGGCTGCGGCAAAGACATAGGACAGGTCGGCATGCCCGTCGCCGCGACGGCTGGGCGTGCCGACCGCGATGAACACCGCGTCCGCGCCCTTGACCCCTTCGGCCAGGTCAGTGGTGAAGGACAGGCGCCCGGCCTTGACGTTCGACGCGACAAGCTCGGCCAGGCCCGGCTCATAGATCGGCATGACGTTCTGGTGCAGCAGCTCGATCTTGCGCGCGTCCTTGTCCACGCACACCACGTCGTGGCCGAAATCGGAAAAGCACGCCCCGGAAACCAGGCCGACATAGCCGGTGCCGATCATTGCAATACGCACGCTGGAAGTCCCTTTCGTCGCGGCAGTCCGGCCGCCCTATGCACAGGTGGCGCGCGCCATGCGACCCAAAAATGGCGTCGCCATGGCAGCGCGCAAGGGCGCGCATCGTGCCTGAGGCGGTCTAAACAAATACTAGATCGCAGGCGGCGGACGTGATCCATAGATGACCGCCTATGAACTCCCTGACACATCTTGCCCGGCTGGAGGCCGAGAGCATCCACATCCTGCGCGAAGTGGTTGCCGAGGCCGAGCGGCCAGTGATGCTCTATTCGGTCGGCAAGGACAGCGCGGTGATGCTGCATCTGGCCAAAAAGGCCTTCTTCCCCGCGCCGCCGCCCTTTCCGCTGCTCCATGTCGATACGACGTGGAAATTCCGCGCGATGTACGACCTGCGCGACCGCGCGGCGCGTGAGGCGGGGATGGAGCTGCTGGTCCATCAGAACCCCGAGGCCAAGGCGCGCGGCATCAACCCGTTCGACCATGGCGGCGTCCACACCGACATGTGGAAGACCGAGGGGCTGAAACAGGCGCTCGACCTGTACGGCTTCGACGCGGCATTCGGCGGCGCGCGGCGCGACGAGGAAAAGAGCCGGGCAAAAGAGCGCGTGTTCAGCTTCCGCTCGGCCAGCCATCGCTGGGACCCCAAGGCGCAGCGCCCCGAATTGTGGCGGCTCTACAATGCGCGCAAGGCCAAGGGCGAGAGCATCCGCGCCTTCCCGCTGTCCAACTGGACCGAACTCGACATCTGGCAGTACATTCGCGCCGAGGGGATCGAGATCGTGCCCCTCTATTTCGCCGCGCCGCGCCCGACGGTGGTGCGCGGGGGCCTCACGCTGATGGTCGATGACGACCGCTTTCCGCTCGACGGGGAAGAGCCGGTGATGCGCTCGATCCGCTTCCGCACGCTCGGCTGCTACCCGCTGACCGGCGCGGTCGAGAGCGCGGCGGCAACGCTGGACGAAGTGATCCAGGAGATGTTGCTGACCACGACCTCCGAACGGCAAGGGCGCGCGATCGATCACGATCAGGCCGCGTCGATGGAGAAGAAGAAGCAGGAGGGGTATTTCTGATGACCTCCTCCTACCGCCCCGACGCCCTCATCGCGTCCGACATTTCCGCCTATCTCGAACAGCATCAGTCGAAATCGCTGCTGCGCTTCATCACCTGCGGGTCGGTGGACGACGGCAAGTCGACGCTGATCGGGCGGCTGCTCTATGATTCGAAGATGATCTTCGAGGATCAGCTCGCCGCGCTCGAAGCCGACAGCAAGCGAGTGGGAACGCAAGGGCAGGAGATCGACTTTGCCCTGCTCGTCGACGGCCTCGCCGCCGAGCGCGAGCAAGGGATCACGATCGACGTCGCCTATCGCTTTTTCGCGACCGAAAAGCGCAAGTTCATCGTCGCCGACACGCCGGGGCATGAGCAATATACGCGCAACATGGTCACCGGCGCGTCGACCGCCGACCTCGCCGTCATCCTGATCGACGCGCGCAAGGGCGTGCTCACGCAAACGCGGCGGCACAGCTTCCTTGCGCACCTGATCGGCATCCGCCACATCGTGCTGGCGGTGAACAAGATGGACCTGGTCGGCTATGACCGCGCGACGTTCGACGCCATCGTCGCCGATTATCGCGCCTTTGCCGCCAGCATCGGCATTGCCGACTTCACCGCGATCCCGATTTCGGGGTTCAAGGGCGACAACATCACCAGCGCGAGCGACAACACGCCCTGGTACGGCGGCCCGGCGCTGATCGAACATCTCGAAACCGTCCCGGTCGGCGGGGAGGGCGATGCGCGCCCCTTCCGCATGCCGGTGCAGTGGGTCAACCGCCCCAACCTCGATTTCCGCGGGTTCGCCGGCACCATCGCCAGCGGATCGGTCAAGCCGGGTGACGCGGTGCGCATCCTGCCATCGGGTCGCACCAGCAAAGTCGCGCGAATCGTCACCTATGACGGCGATCTGGCGCAGGCGGGCCGCGACCAGTCGGTGACGCTGACCTTGGCGGACGAGGTCGATTGCTCGCGCGGCGACGTGATTGTCGCGGCCGATGCCCCGCCCGAGGTTGCCGACCAGTTTCAGGCGACGATCGTGTGGATGGATCAGGAGGATCTGCTCCCCGGCCGCGCCTATTGGCTCAAGCTCGGCACGCAGACGGTGAGTGCGACGGTTCAGCCGCCGCGCCATGTGATCTGCGTCAACACCATGGCCGAGCTGAGCGCGAAGACGCTGAGCCTCAACGATATCGGCGTGGCGGAGGTTTACACCGACCGCGGGATCGTGTTCGAACCCTATGCCGACAGCCACGATCTGGGCGGCTTCATCCTGATCGACAAGCTGACCAACGCGACGGTCGCGGCGGGCATGCTCAACTTCTCGCTGCGCCGCGCCCAGAATGTGCATTGGCAGGCGCTGGAGATCACGCGTGAGGCGCATGCCGCGCAAAAGGGCCAGCATCCGCGATTGCTGTGGTTCACCGGCCTGTCGGGCTCGGGCAAGTCGACCATCGCCAATCTGGTCGAGAAAAAGCTGCACGCGCTCGGCAAGCACAGCTTCCTGCTCGACGGCGATAATGTCCGCCACGGCCTCAACAAGGATCTGGGCTTCAGCGACGCCGACCGGATCGAGAATATCCGCCGCGTGGGCGAAGTGGCGAAGCTGATGTGCGACGCGGGGCTGATCGTCCTCACCGCCTTCATCTCGCCCTTCCGCGCCGAGCGTGAGCTGGTGCGGCGGATGCTGCCCGAGGGCGAGTTCTTCGAGATTTTCGTCGACACCCCGCTGGAAGAGGCCGAGCGCCGCGATGTGAAGGGCCTCTACAAAAAGGCGCGCGCGGGTGAGATCGCCAATTTCACCGGCATCTCCAGCCCCTATGAAGCCCCGATGACCCCGGAGATTCGCATCGATACGCAAGCCATGACGCCCGAAGCCGCCGCCGATCTGGTGGTCGAACATGTGCTGGGCATCTGGTCGCCGGTGCTATGACAATGGTCGATGATGCCACGCTCGCCCGCCAGGTCGCGGACGCCGCGGGAGCGCTGCTGCGCGCGATCCAGGACGATGGCGCGGACGGCGCGCGCGGGGACCGTGAGGCCAATGCGCTGATCCTCGACCTGCTCCGCGCCGCGCGGCCGGACGATCCGATCCTGTCGGAGGAGTCCGCCGACGATCTCGCCCGGCTCGACTCGCGGCGGGTGTGGATCGTCGATCCGCTCGACGGCACGCGCGAGTTCGGTGAGGGGCGCGACGATTGGGCGGTGCACATCGGCCTGTCGATCGACGGCGTTGCAGCGGTCGGCGCGGTGGCGCTGCCCCGGCGCGGGGTGACCCTTTGCACTGCGCAGCCGCCGGAACTGCCTCCTGCCGCCACGCCACCGCGCATGCTGGTCAGCCGAACCCGCGCGACGCAGCTCTGTACCGGGGTGGCCGAGGCGATCGGGGCGGAATTGGTCGGCATGGGATCGGCGGGGGCCAAGGCGATGGCGGTGGTGCTGGGGGAGGCGGAAATCTACCTCCACTCCGGCGGGCAATATCAATGGGACAATTGCGCGCCAGCCGCGGTCGCCGCCGCCGCTGGGCTGCACGTCTCGCGGATCGACGGGTCGCCGATCCGCTATAACGAAGCCGATTTGTCGCTCCCCGACCTGCTCATCTGCCGCCGCGAATGGGCAGCGCCGGTGCTCGAGCTGGTGGCGAAGAGCGGAGCATGCGGGTGACCAAATAATCCTCCCCCTGGCGGGGGAGGATTTTTCGGTCAGCCCTTCTCCGCCGCGACATGCTCGCGGTACCAGCGGACGAACTCGGCGACGCCCTGTTCGACCGGCGTGGTCGGCACCCGCCCGGTGAGCGCGCGGAGCAGGGCGGGCGAGGCTTCGGTCGCGGGAACGTCGCCGGCCTGCATCGGCAGGAAATTCTTCTTCGCGGTCATGCCCAACGCCGTTTCCAGTGCGGCGATATAATCCATCAGCGGGGTGGGCGTGCCGCCGCCGATATTGACCACGCGGAACGGCGCGGCGGGCGACAGGCTGTCATGCGGCCCGACCGGATCGCTGCCCGGCACCGCCGACACCAGATCGACGATCGACCGGACGAGGTCGTCGACATAGGTGAAGTCGCGCGCCATCTCGCCATTATTGTACACGTCGATCGGCTCGCCGCGCAGCATCGCGTCGGCGAACTTGAACAGCGCCATGTCGGGCCGGCCCCACGGGCCATAGACGGTGAAGAAGCGGAAAAAGGTCATCGGGATGCCGAACAGATGGGCATAGCTGTGCCCCATCAACTCGGTCGCGCCCTTGGTCGCGGCATAAAGGCTCATCGGCGTCTGCGTCCGCTGCAGCTCGTCAAACGGCATCGCCGTGTTCGCGCCATAGACCGAGCTGGTCGAGGCGGCGAGGAAGTGGCGGACGGGGTTATGCCGCGCCAGCTCCATCAGGTTGAAGGTGCCGACGATATTGGTGCCGACATAGTCCGCCGGATGATCGATGCTGTAGCGCACCCCGGCCTGTGCGGCGAGGTGGATCACCGCGTCGGGGGCAAAGTCCGTCCACGCGTCGGTCAGCGCCGCCCCATCCTCGATCGAGATGCGCGCCAGTTCGAAATTGGCGTGGTTGGACAGGATCGCGTTGCGGCGTTCCTTGAGCGCGGGATCGTAATAGGGGGTGAAGTTATCGACGCCGAGCACCTTCGCGCCCGACTGAAGCAGCAGGCTGGAGGTGTGGAACCCGATAAAGCCCGCAGAGCCGGTAACGAGGACGCGGCGGTCGGAGAGGTCGTTCATCGGTATCCATTTCCTTGCGGTTCGCGGGCCGCCTAACCCAAAGCCCACCCTTGTTCTATGCCCCTGATCCGCTATTCGCCCCGTCAGGAGATTTGAGCATGACGATCAAGAAGCTGCGCAAAGCCGTTTTCCCTGTCGGGGGCCTTGGCACCCGGTTCCTGCCCGCCACCAAGGCGATGCCCAAGGAGATGCTGCCGGTCGTCGATCGCCCGCTGATCCAATATGCGGTGGACGAGGCGATCGAGGCGGGGATCGAGCAGATGATCTTCGTCACCGGCCGCGGCAAGGCCGCGATCGAGGACCATTTCGACATCGCCTATGAGCTGGAAGCGACAATGGCGGCGCGCGGCAAGTCGCTCGAGATTCTCGAGGACACGCGGCTGAAGCCCGGTTCGATCGCCTATGTCCGCCAGCAGGAGCCGATGGGCCTGGGCCACGCCGTATGGTGCGCGCGCGACATCGTCGGGGACGAGCCGTTCGCGGTGCTGCTGGCCGATGACTTCATGGTGGGGCAGCCCGGCTGCCTGAAGCAGATGGTCGAGGCGTATAACAAGGTTGGCGGCAATCTGATCTGTGCGCAGGAAGTGCCCGATTCGCAGACCGACAAATATGGCGTGATCACGCCGGGGACGCGCGACGGCACGCTGACGCAGGTGCATGGGCTGGTCGAAAAGCCCAAGCCGGGGACGGCACCGTCGAACCTGGCGGTGATCGGCCGCTACATCCTTCAGCCCGAAGTGATGCGCGTGCTGGAGACGCAGGAAGCGGGCGCGGGTGGCGAGATCCAGTTGACCGACGCGATGGCGCGGATGATCGGCGACCAGCCCTTCCACGGCGTGACGTTCCAGGGGACGCGCTACGACTGTGGCGACAAGGCCGGTTACGCGCAGGCCAATCTCGCGCTGGCGCTGGAGCGTGCGGATATCGGCCCGGCGGTGCTGGAATTTGCGCGCGGCCTGATTCGCTAGAATCGGTTTCAGTTAACCGACCGGCGCCGATTCACCTTTTCTGAAACGGCTCCAGGTCTCGTTCCCGATGCGCTGGACCGGACCGGCGGCGATGATCGTTACCGCCCGCATCGCCATGCGCGCATCCGATTCGGAATGTCGTAAATTGTATCAGCGACGACCAGCCGCGCTGCAGACGTCGATCGCCAGCGGCCGCGATAACTGCGCCAGCCATCAAGGGCTTCAGCGCAAAAAAAATGGCGACCCGAAGGCCGCCATTTTAAAAACTCGTCTTGCCGACCAGCTTACGGGCTGGTGGGTTCGTCGTCCGCGCTGGTCGCGGCATAGATGCCGAGGCCAACCGCAACCACCACGAACACGATCAGGAAGGGGAAACCACCATCCTGCAGGTTCGACTCACCCGCCGGGGTCGCAACAGGCGCCACAGCAGCATTCGAAACCGACGCCTGGGGCGCGGCCAGCGCCGGGGTCGTTGCAAGCGAGCAGGCCGCAACGGCCATCATCAACTTTGCCAACCGCATAAATTGCTCCCTCTTCTTATTCTCACGCAGTGTTGTAGCGCGTGCCCTATGCCACAGCCGAAAGATCAGCTCAACCGGCTAAAACGCCTAATTTGAGCAACTCCGGATACGGCTAGAACGCCATGGTCATTGATCGGTTCCAGATCCTGGCGAATGATTTCGCACTCGCCACAAACATCAACCGAGCAACAGCCAAGACGGCCTTTGCACGGGAAGGGTTAAGTTTTTGTGGCACTGACGTCAACTCTGTTGGGGGGTCGAATTCTGATATTCCCGAGCAATTGTGGCGATGGAGCAACGGTTTTCGCCGCACTGCCGCATGTATCACGGTCCCTTTTTGCGACGTGGAGTGACGCACCGACAGCGAAGCGAATCTCCTGCGGCAAGGGTTTTGACCCGATTCGGGATCGGGCATAAGCGGGGTCATGCGTTGCGGATCCCGCCTGTTCCACTTGTTGATGACCATGCTGCTGGTCGCGTTCGTCCCGTCCGCCGGGGCACAGGTGACCGCCGACCCCGCCTTGTTCGAGGGGTTTCGCGCGGGATTCATGCGGGTCGCCACAACGGGTTTCCGCCTGAGCACTGCCAATGCCCCACTCTGCGACCGGCATGAGCCAGGCCATGGCGTGCAAATTCACACGCTGGACCAATATCCTGCAGCGGCGCGCGCCGCTGTCGTCCGCCATTTCCGGTTTGCGGGACCGGTCGCTGTTGCCGCGATCGTTCCGGGAAGTCCCGCCGATCAGGCAGGATTGAGTGCCGATGACAGCATCATCGCATTCGGCGGTGTCCGATTCGCACCGCAGGGCGACGGCCCGCCATCCACCGACCGGCTCGTCGCCTTCTGGGCCAGCGTCGCCGCACTGCCTCCGACCGCGCCGATTCGCGTCGAGCTGTTGCGCGATGGCACCCCGCTGACGCTGACGATCCAGCCGGTTGCCGCCTGCCGCACGCGCTATGAGCTGGCAGTCACATCAGCCCTTGAGGCCAGCGCCAATGGCGAGATGGTGCGGATCAGCTCGGGCTATTACGACGCGTTCGACGCCGAGCTGGTCGCGGTCGCGATCGCGCATGAGCTGGCCCATAATATCCTGCGACATCGCGAGCGGCTAAAGGCGGTGGGGGCGGAGTTCGGGCTGCTGTCCGGCTTTGGCCGCAACATGGGCTTTTTCCGGCAGGTGGAGCTGCAGGCCGATACGCTCGCGGTGCATCTGCTGGCGCGCGCGGGCTATCCCGCCGACCTCGCCAGTCGCTTCCGTCAGCATCCGGTGGCAAAGGCGCGCTCCGGCATGTTCCAGTCGCCATCGCACCCGCACTGGCGCGACCGGCTGCGCGTGGCGCTGGCGCAGGAAGCGCGCATCGCGGTGGACGGGCCAGGCGCGCCGTTCGTGGCAGAGCGGGACACGCCGCTCACCGGCGACTGGCGACCGCTGGTGCCTAAGCCCTGAGCCACTCCCGAATCGCGTCGGTCACCGGCTGGGGCTTCTCCCACGGTACGAAATGCCCCGCATCGACCTGTACGATCGACAGATCGGGGATCAGCGCGCCGAGCCCCTCTAGCTGGACCGGCAGCAGCGCGGTGTCGCGCGTGCCCCAGATCACCAGCACCGGCATGCGCAGCGGCGGGAAGGGGGCGTCGAGGAACGCGGGCCGCTCTGGCGTCTCGTCCATCGCGGGCACCACGATCGCGCTGGCCCGATACCAGTTGAGCATCGCCGTCATCGCGCCGGGCTGGCTCCACTCGTCGATATATGCGGCGCGTTCGGGCGCGACCAATGCGGGGTCGGTGTGCTTGGCGAAGGTCGTGTCGAAAAAGCGATCGACGCCCATCGCCGCAATCTGTGCGTCGAGCGCGGGGTTGCGGAAAGCGCGGATATACTGGCTCGCCGCGCGCTGATCCATGTCGTCATAGAGCGACTTCTGAAAGACGAAGGGGTGCGGCGCGTTGACGATGATCAGCCGCTCGACCCGGTCGGGATGCTGCAGCGCCGCCATCCACGCGATCGCCCCGCCCCAGTCATGGCCGACCAGCACGAAGCGGTCCTTGTCGAAATGGCTGGCGAGTGCGAGCAGGTCGGCGACCGGCTTGTCGGGCGTGTAATTCTCGACCCCCTCCGGCTTGGACGAGCGGGCGAAACCGCGTTGATCCGGGGCGATGACGAAATGGGTCTGCGCCAGCTCCGGGATCTGGTGCCGCCAGGTGCGGTGCGATTCGGGGAAGCCGTGGAGCAGGATGATCGCAGGCGCGGCGGGGTCGCCGGCAATGGCGACATCGAGTTCCACGCCCGTGGGCAGGGCGATTCGGTTGAGTTCAAATCCGGCCATGGCCCTCTCCATTCGATTTTTTCGAAGCAAGGGTATGGGCGCATGGCCGGGCTGGCAAGGCCTCAGGGGTAGCTCACCGTCTTGGGCACCTCCGGGATCGGGATGAATTCCTTGTCATCGCCCGGCACCTTGGGGAACAGCCCGGCCTTCCAGTCTTCCTTGGCCTGATTGATCCGGTCGCGGTCGGACGAGACGAAATTCCACCACACATGGCGCGGCGTGCTGAACGCATCGCCGCCGCACAACATCACCCGGCCGCCCTCGATCGAACTCAGCCGTGCCGAGATGCCCGGGCGCAGCACGTACAGCGTCTGTGGCTCCAGCTCGACACCATCCAGCCGCGCCTGCCCCATCGCCAGATATACCGCGCGCTCCTCGGCCTCGGCATAGACCGGGATACATGCGCCCTGGTCCAGCACGATGTCGGCATAGATCGTCCCGGCATAGGTCGTGGTCGGCGCGGTCGCGCCCCAGAGCGACCCCATGATGATCCGCGCCTTCACGCCACCGTCCTCGATCACCGGCAGGTCGGCCTTGGCGACATGTTCGAACGCCGGATCCATCTCCTCGAACCGCTCGGGCAGTGCGAGCCAGGTCTGAATGCCCGACAGCTCCGGCCCGGCGGCACGCTCGGTCGCGGGGGAGCGCTCCGAATGGACGATACCATTGCCCGCCGTCATCAAATTGACCGCGCCTGGCTCGATCGTCGCAAAGGTGCCCAGGCTGTCGCGATGGTCGATCGCGCCGGCGAACAGATAGGTGACGGTGGCAAGGTTGATATGCGGATGCGGCCGCACATCGATGCCCGTCCCGACCTCCAGATGCGCCGGGCCCATCTGGTCGAAGAAGATGAACGGCCCGACCATGGTGCGCGGGCGCGAGGGCAGGGTGCGGTGGACCTTGAACCCGCCCAGATCGTGCGTGGTCGGGTGGATGGTGTGGATGAACAGGTCGTCGGTCATGCGGGCTCCCCCGGGGCGGTGGCGCGGATCGCCATGGCGTGGACGCGGTCGGTCATCAGGTCGCCGAGCGCGCGGTTGACCAGCCGCTGGCGGTCGAGCCGCGACTTGCCGGCGAACGCCGCGCTTTCGATCACCACGGTGAAGTGCGATTCGCCGCTGCCATCGTCGCCCATATGGCCGCGATGCTTCGCGCTGTCGTTGATCACGTCCAGCCGCGACGGAGCGAGCGCGGCGGTGAGACGGGCGGTGATTTCGGCGGCAACAGGGCCGGTAGCAGTGTCGGTCATCGCGCCTATATAGGCGGTTTTTTCCCCGGAGTCAGAGTGTCCCGCGAAGCCCCCAAAGATCGCCCCAAGGCCCGTTTCCATGGCCGCGTCGAGGCGCCGGGGCGGCTATGCGCGGAGCCGGGCTGCGCCGAACCGGGTGAGTTCCGCGCGCCTGCCGGGCCGGCCGGGCGCAGCGGCGACGGGCCGGGTGCCTATCGCTGGCTGTGCCTCGACCATGTCCGCGCGTTTAATTCGCGTTACAATTTCTTCGCGGGGATGAGCCCGGAGGAAATCCATGCGGCACAGCGGCCCTATGCCGGATGGGAAGCCGAAACGCGCGCCTTCACCGCGACCGGCGGTGCCGACCGCCCGCCGCGCTGGGCCGACTTTGCCGATCCGCTCGACGCGATCGGTGCACGCTTCCGTGCCGCCCGCCCGCAGGAGCGCAAGGACGGCAAGCCGCTGTCGGGAAAGGACCGTGAGGCGCTGAAGGCGCTCGACCTCGACCTCGATGCCGACCGCACCGCGCTGCGCCGCCGCTATTCCGATCTGGTCCGCCAATATCACCCCGACCGCAACGGCGGCGACCGCAGCCATGAAGGCGCGCTGCAAAAGGTGATCGCGGCGTATCAGCAGCTAAAGAGCTCACCGGCGTTCGCTTGACGGCTCAGCTTCCGCAGCCGCCACAACCACCGCCGCCGCCATCACCTCCGCCATCGCTGCTGCCCGAATCGCCGCCGCTGCTGCCGCCATCGCCGCTTCCCGCGCGCAGCTTGTGGAAGGCGTCGAGTTCCGATCCCGCCAGCACCGCAGTGCCGAACAGCGCGACTGCAATCCCGGTTTCAGCGGTTTGCGGCGCGCGGCGGATGCGGTCGGCGTTCTTGCGCGCCGTGGCCAGCGCCTCGGTCCCGGCGCGGGTCAGGCGGGCAATGGTCCCAGCGCGGATCAGCGCCAGGATCGCCGTCACCACCAGCAGCGCGATCAGGAAGCCGACCGGGCGGTCGCGGTCGACCCCGATCGCCAGCTTGGTCGCGCCAAACATCAGCAGCATCGCATAGGGCAGCAGCGCCCAATAGCGCAGATTGGCGCGCTCGCCCCGGTCGAGCATCAGCCCGGCGCGTTCCAGGTCGCTCTGGATACGCGTCGCCTCCGGCCGCACCGCGCGCTCGATCCGCGCCCAATCGAGCGGAGCGCTGAGCGCGAGTATGCCGGTCTCTGCGGCGGTCGCTGCGTTGCGCGAGAGGATGTCGAGCCGTCCCTTGTCGCCGACGACCAGCGCCTTGGCCGCGAGCAGCCGCGCGGTCACGGTGTCGGCGAGTCGGGTGCTGCCGCCCGCGAGATAGGCAAGCTGTTCCGGGTCGGTGACGGGGCGCTGCCGCCCCTCGGGCCGCATCCGCGCGGGGATGATGATCCCCAGCAGGATCACAATCAGTAACAGCGTGATGTAGAGCAGGAGAAAGGGACCACCGGTCCAGTCGAACGGGCCCATATCAGGTCACTCCGTTTTGAAGGTTCGGCGTTGCCGAACCGGTTTCGGCACCGGCCCGCTCCCCCACCCGGCCACCCAACGCCAGTATCCCATGGGTGGCCGGGTGGGGGAGCGGGCCGGTGCGGCGGTTCAGCATCGCTGAACCCACAACAGGAGCGCGAGCGCAGTCATCGCGATCAGCAGCGACGCGTAGAGCGCCGCCTGCCAGCGCGGGACAATGACCGCCTCGCGCGGATGAACCCGCCGCGCGCGGGGATCGTCGTTCAGCCGTCGGGCGGCTGAAGGCCAGATGTCGGAAGGGGGCGCCTCGCCAAACGCGGCCTCGTACCGGGCGAGCGTTTCGGCATATTGGCGGTAATAGCGGCGATGCTCGTCCGCCCCGCCCGCCGTCGGGCCATGGTGGAGCGCGCGACCCAGCACATCGGGGCAGAAGTGTTCCCAATAATCGCGGGTATAGGTCAGGTGCAGGTGCCACGCCTGATCAACCGCGTCGGATGGGGTCGCGGGCGCGTCGCCGGTGACCGCGAGAAAGGCGAAGCGGCGATATTCCTCGATCACCCGCTCCGCCGTTGCGGCGCTCCATCCATTTTCGCGCGCCAGGCGTGCGGAAAAGGAGAGCGCCGCTTCGGGGGGACCGAATTGGTGACTGGTGATGCGTTGCCAGACCGGGTGGCCGGCGGTTTGGGCGGGGACAGGGTCCACTGCACGCATCTATTATCCTACTATCACAGTAGGAGAATATGTCAACCGGCTACCAGCCTTCTCCTGCCGTGATCCGCGCACGCCGCACAATCTCCGCATCGGCCGGCTCGGGGAACTGGAAATCAGCGATCTCGACCGCGCCCTTCACGTCATAAGTGGCCATCGCGATGCCGTTGCGGGTCAGGCGATGTTCGACCAGTTCGAGCGACCGGGGTGGGGTGCCGTCACCGAACATCCGCTTGCCTTTACCCAGCACGACCGGAGCGGTCATCGTCACGATGCGGTCGAGCAGGCCGCGTTCGAGCAGTTGCGGATAGAGCGTCGAGCTGCCCTGAATGACGAGGTTCGGCCCGTCGCTGTCCTTGAGCGTGGCGAGCGCGTCCATGTCCGCCAGCCGTTCGCTGCCCTCCCACGCGAGCGGCGCATCGCGGCTGGTCAGCACATATTTGCGGATGGTGCGGAACAGGTCGCCGATCTCGTCCCCCTCGGGCGCGAACGGCCAATGCGCGGCGAAAATCTCATAAGTGCGGCGGCCGAGCAGCAAGTCGAACGGCGGCTTGAACACCGAATCGACCTGATTGCCGATCCCCTCATCGAACAGGGCCGCAAGCCAGCCGCCCTGTTCGAATCCGCCGGTCCAATCCTCATCCGGGCCACCGGGAGCCTGCATCACCCCATCGAGGCTGAGGAAGGCGGCGCCGATGATTCGTCGTGGCATGTCTGTGGTCCTTTAGTCGCGGTCGGGCGCGCCGAGCGGGAAGAAATGGCGATAGGGCCGCGCGCCATCGACCGCGCGCGCAACCGATGGGTGGGCGAGCAGCCGGGCGCGGTAGGCGCGCAGGTTCGCATGCGCTTCCGGGATCGGGATGATCCAGTCTGCGTAGAACAGCGCAGGCGCAGCGGACAGGTCGGCAAGGGTGAAGCTGTCTGTCGCCACCCATGTGCGGCCCGCCAGATGCCTGTCGAACCAGGCATAGCTGGTGGCGAGCTGCGCCGCGACTTGCTCGTCCGCCATCGGGTCGCGCTTGTCGGCGGGCCGGATCGCGTTGAACACCAGCCGCGCGGCGGGGTCCATCACCTGCTGGTCGAACAATCGGTCGAGCATCCGCACCTGCAGCGCCGCGTCAGGATCGGCCGGGATCAGGCGGGGTGCTCCGGACAGGCGATCGACATGCTCGGCGATAATGCTCGATTCCCCGAGGATCAGATCGCCATCGACCAGCAGCGGAAAGCGCTTGAACGGCCACAGCTCGGCCCAGCGCGCGCTGTTTTCCGGTTCGTCGGGCGACACCATGCGCAGCGTAAAGGGCAGGTCGTGCTCGTAGAACGCGATCAGCGCCTTCCAGCAATAGGAGGAGAAGGGGTGGGCGTAGAGGTCGGGAATGCTCATTTCGGCGCCACCAGTCCGAACATTGCGCCCTGCGGATCGGTCGCATGGAACACCCGGTCGCCGCCTGGAACCTCCATCGGATCACTGTGCGGCGTGCCGCCCAGTTCCTTCACTTTGGCATGGGCCGCTTCGATGTCGGGGACGCGGAAATAATAGGTCCAGCCGACCGGGTCCTCGGCCTTTTCGCGCGGCATCATCGCGCCCCATACGACGTCCATCGCCTCGCCCGCGTCCTTGCAGCGCAGGAAGCTGTATTCGCCCCACGGCATCGGCATGCCGCCGGCGCGCTCCCAGCCGAACACGGTGCTGTAGAAGGCAAATCCGGCATCGGCGTCGCTGGTCTGCAGCTCGTTCCAGCTGACATGGCCCTCGCCAAACCGGGCAAAAGCGGTGCTGCTTTCCGGGCTGAAACCGCGCATGACGTAGAACACGACACCCTGCGGATCGGCGACCATCGCGAAGCGGCCGACGCCGGGAATGTCGGTCGGCGGCAGATGCACCGATCCGCCCGCCGCCTTTAGCCGTTCGACACTCGCGTCGACGTCATCGACTCCGACATAGCCAAGCCAGCCGGCCTTCGCGCCGCCCGCGATCATGTCCGGGCCGAGCGTCAGCATGCCGCCGACATCGCCATCGGATGCATGGAGGATGCGATACTCCGCGCCGCCCGGTGCATAGGAATCGGCATCGATCCGCCAGCCGACCACCGCCTCGTAAAAGGCGCGCGAGGCATGGGGGTCAGGGGTCATCAGTTCGTACCAGATCCAGCTGCCATGCGGGTTGGTCATATGCATGCTCCTTCGATCGCGTTCGAAAAAGGAAGCCGTCACCCCGGCCTTGTGCCGGGGTCCACTGAGCCCGACGCGCAGCGGTAAAGGCTCGAGCTTCGCGCTTGCCTCCCCGTGGACCCCGGCACGGGGGCCGGGGTGACGAAGGGAGGCAAGGTTGGCGTTTCAGCTTCGCGCCGTATCCAGGATCGGGGCGAAGCCGCCCCACATCATGCGCTGGCCGTCGAATGGCGGCTCGGGTTCGCGGTTGCTGTCGTCGGCCATGATCGCGGCCCAGGCGGCGTCGCGCGCCGCCTTGTCGGGCCATTCGATCCAGGCATAGACGACGCTTTCGTCGGCCAGTTTGTGCGTCGCGCGGTTATAATCGGTCACCGTGCCATCGGGGGTGTCGTCCGCCCAGGCCTCGACCACGCGCAGTGCGCCATGCGCCTGAAAGATCGGCGCCATCCGCGCCGCCAGTTCATGATAGGCATCCCGCTTGGCGGTCGGCACCGGGAGGACATAGCCGTCGATATAGCCCGGCGCGGTGGTGGCCGGCCCGGTATCGACGATCCCCTCGAACCCGGCAAAGATCATGCGGCTGCCATCGAACGGCATGTCCTTCATGCCTTCCAGCGCATTCGGGTCGTTCATCATCGTTTCATTGGCCGCATCGCGCGTCGCCTTGTCGGGATATTCGAGCCAGCTGAACAACACCGTCTCGTCGTCCTTCAGCCCGACCGACTGTTTGAGGTCGTTGACCTTGCCGTCGGGCACATCATCGCCCCACGCCTCGACGAACCGCGTCGCGCCCAGCCCCTTGAACAGGTCGATCGCGCTATGGGCGTGCTTGATATACTCCGCCTTGTTGGCGGTGGGGACGGGGGTCAGGAATCCTTCGACATAGGTCATTGGGCCGCTCCTTCGAGTTGCTTCTGCTGTTCGAGCCACGCCGCGATGTGCGGCGGCGGCGATCCGGTGAAGCCCGCCATCTGCGCATCGAGCGCGCGCTGGAAGGCGGGACGCGCGGTGCCGCGCGCGACATAGGCGATCAGATTGGGATAGGGGTCGAGCAGGTCGCTGCCCTCGTGCATTCGCAGGACCGCGACCATCAGCAGGTCGCCGGCGGTAAAGACGTCGCCGTCCAGCCACTCCCGGTCGCCCAGGCGTTTCGCCAGCTCGCCGAACCGCTCGTCGATCCGCGCCTTCACCGCCGGCATTCGCGGCTTCGACCATGGCTTGTCCGCTTCGAACAGCGTGGCGATGGCATAGTCGGTCAGCGGCGGTTCGACCGTGTTGAGCGCGGCATACATCCATTCGATCGCGCGCGCGCGGGCGGCGGGATCGACCGGAAACAGCCCGTCCCAGCGTTCGGCGATATGCTGTACGATCGCCCCGGATTCGAACAGGGTCAGCCCGTCATGTTCGAATGTCGGAACCTGACCGAACGGCTGAAGCGCGCGGTGCGGTTCGTGCTTCTGGTCGCCCTGCGGCAACAGGCGGACGGCGTAGGATTGCCCGACCTCCTCGAGTGCCCAGCGGACGCGCAGGTCGCGGACCTGACCCTGTGCAAAGGGCGGCACCCAGTCAAAGGCGGTGATGGTGATCGGTGCGGACGGATCGATCGGCATGCGATGCTCCCTTCAGGCTGGAACCGCGGCGGCGGCCGCTTCGATGGCGGCGATGTCGATCTTCTTCATCGGCATCATCGCCTGCATCGCGCGCTGTGCCGCGGCCTTGTCGGGATTGTCCCAGACGAGCTCCATCAACCGGTCGGGGGTAACCTGCCAGTTGACCCCCCATTTGTCCTTGCACCAGCCGCACTGGCTCTCCGCCCCGCCATCGGCGGTAAGTGCAGCCCACAGCCGGTCGGTCTCGGCCTGATCGGGCGTGTGGATGATGAAGCTCACCGCCTCGGTCTGCGGAAACATCGGGCCGCCGTTGAGCAGCAGATATTCGTGTCCGGCCAGCTCGATGACCGCGAGGATGACCTCGCCCGCCTTCTGGCTCGGCGTGTCGATCGGGGTGCGTTCGACCCGGACGATGCGGCTGTCGGGGATCAGCGACGTATAGAACGCCGCCTGTTCCTCGGCGGTATAGTTGCTCCAGATGCACGTGGTCATGCGGGTCATGACATCTCTCCTGGGGGGCGTTTCAGGCCGGTTCGTGCGCCGGACCTTCGGGGAAAGCGGCCATCGCGGCCTCCATGTCCATGAACATCGGTTCGAAGATATGTCCGTCCGGGTCTTCGAAGCTGCGACCGTACATAAAGCCCATATCCTGCAGCGGCCGGACATCGGCCTTGCCGCCCGCCGCGCCCGCCTTCTGCGTAATCGCATCGACATCCGCGCGGCTGTCGAACGACAGGCACAGCAGCACCTCGTTCACTTTCGTCGAATCGGCGATCGTCTTGTGCGGGATGAAGGTCGCGTAGAAATCCTGGCCCAGGATCATCAGCGTGATCGTGTCGGACCACGTCATCGCGCTCGCCACCTCGTTGCTGAAGCGCGCATCCTTGGTGAAGCCGATCGCCTCGTAAAAGGCGGTCGATGCCGCCACATCCTTCACCGGCAGGTTCACGAAGATCATCTTCGGCATCGCGCTTCTCCTGCGACGCGTCCGGGAAACTCTATGGTTCCGAATCGCTTGCTTGAGCGTGATGCCCCGATGAGTTATCAAAAGCAACTATGAAGTTAGAAAAAGTGACTAAGTGTGACGCGAGGTGGAGCCGTTGAAGCGCGAACGCCGCCGCTGGTATGACGACGCCTGCGGCACGGCCATGGCGCTGGAGCTGGTGGGGGAGCGCTGGTCATTGATGATCGTGCGCGAGCTGATGTTCGGCCCGCGCCGGTTTAGCGAGATCAAGGCGGCGCTGCCCGGCCTGTCGGCGAATGTGCTGACCCAGCGGCTGGAGGGGATGGAGGAATCGGGCATCCTCACCCGGCAAAAGCTGCCCCCGCCGGCGAATGCTCAGGTTTATGCGCTGACCCCCTGGGGCTATGAGGCGGAAAAGCCGATCCAGCTGCTCGGTGCCTGGGCGGTGCGGTCGCCCGAACATGATCCGACGCTGCATCTCTCGGCGGCGTCGGCGATGATGTCGCTGCGGACCATGCACAATCCGGGGCTGACCGGCGACCTCGATTTCGTCATCGGGTTCCGCATGAGCGACGACGCGTTTGTCGGCCGCTACAATCGCGACGGGATCGAGCTGAAGCGCGGCGACCCGAGCGGTGCGGACGTGATCTTCAACGGTCCCCCGACCGCGATTGCGGGCGCGGTCTATGGCGGCGCGCTGGCGGAGCTGGAGGCGGCGGGGGTGCTAAGGATCGACGGCGACCACGCGCTTGCCGAGGCGTTCGTGACCCGCTTCCCGCTGCCGCGAAAATGGTCTGAAGACTAGTTCGCTTGCGGAGCGGGGCGCGAGCCGATACCGCACCGCCAAACACCTGTCCCGAGTCCGGAACCCCGATGACCAGCATCCCCAATACCCAGCCCGACAGCCGCGAGACCACGATCCTGGAAGCGCCTGACAAGAGCGTCAGCGTCCGCGACCTGTTCGGCATCGACATCGACATGAACGTGCCGGCGTTCAGCGAGGCGGATGAGCGCGTCCCCGATCTCGACCCGGCCTATGTCTTCGACGCCGACACGACGCTCGCGATCCTCGCCGGCTTCGCCCACAACCGCCGCGTGATGATCCAGGGCTATCACGGCACCGGCAAGTCGTCGCACATCGAACAGGTTGCCGCGCGCCTCAACTGGCCGTGCATCCGCATCAACCTCGACGCGCATATCAGCCGCATCGATCTGATCGGCCGTGACGCGATCGTGCTCAAGGACGGGGTGCAGGTCACCGAATTCCGCGAAGGCCTGCTCCCCTGGGCGCTGCAGACCCCGACCGCGCTCGTGTTCGACGAATATGATGCCGGCCGCCCCGACGTGATGTTCGTGATTCAGCGCGTGCTGGAGACCGAGGGCAAGCTGACCCTGCTCGACCAGAACCGCGTGATCCGCCCCAACCCCTGGTTCCGCCTGTTCGCCACCGCCAACACCGTTGGCCTCGGCGATACCAGCGGTCTGTATCACGGGACGCAGCAGATCAACCAGGGCCAGATGGACCGCTGGAACATCGTCGTCACGCTCAACTACCTCCCCGCCGCAGTCGAGGCACAGATCGTGCTCGCCAAGAGCGGCGAATATGACAAGCCGGGCGGCAAGGAGATGGTCGAGAACATGGTCCGCGTCGCCGAGCTGACGCGTCGCGGCTTCATCAACGGCGATATCTCGACCGTGATGTCGCCCCGCACCGTCATCACCTGGGCGCAGAATACCGAGATCTTCAAGGATGTCGGCTTCGCCTTCCGCCTGAGCTTCCTCAACAAGTGCGACGAGGCGGAACGGTCGCTGGTCGCGGAATATTACCAGCGCGTGTTCGGCAAGGACCTGCCCGAGAGCGTGGTGGGGAAGGCGTGAGCCTTTCCCGGTGACCTGAGCATGGCCAGCGACTCCCCCCTCGACCAGTTCAAGTCCGTCCTTGCGGGGACCGCGCGGGCGCTTAGCCATGAGCCGGAGCTGGAACTCGCCTTCTCCGCCGATGCGCCGGCGCAGTCGGGGCGGCACATCAAGGTGCCGATGCCGGGCCGCAATCTGCCGCCCGATCAGGTGGCTGAGGCGCGCGGCTTTGCCGATGGCTATGCGCTGCGGCTGCGGCTGCACGATGCTGCCACGCATCTGAAGGCAGCGCCCAAGGAGTCGGTCGCGCGCGCGGTGTTCGATGCGGTGGAAACGGCGCGGGTCGAGGCGCTGGGATCGCGCGGCTATGCCGGGATCGCCGACAATCTCGACCGCGCGCTCGAGATGAAGATGCGGTCCGACCCCATCAGCCGGGCGCGGACGCGCGACGAGGTGCCGTTGTCGACTGCGGTGCAGCTATTGGTCCGCGAGCGCCTGACCGGGCGCGAATCGCCCGCCGCCGCCGCGCTGGGGCTGGCGCTGGTGCGCGACTGGGTCGAGGACAAGGGCGGGGCGGATCTCGACGCGCTGGCGCTGGCCATTGACGATCAGGCGGCGTTCGCACGGCTGGTCGGCAATCTGCTCGCCGATCTCGAGCTGACCGAGGGCGATCTGGTCCCCGAGGAATCGGAAGACGGCGGCGGCGAGGACGAAGGCACCGACGAGGCCGACGAGAGCGAGGCGGACGCTGGCGACGAGGCCGGCGACACCGGCGAGAGCGAGATCGACGCGCGCGGCGAACAGCGCGAGGGCGAGGGCGAGGACGGCCCGGAAACCGAGCAGGAACAAGGCGAGTTCGAGGAGGGTGAGGGCGAGCCCGGCGATCCGGGGGATGAAGGCATGATGCCCGTCCGCCCCAACCGTCCCTGGTCCGATCTGCCGCCGCAGTTCGAATATGGCGCCTACACCCATCAATATGACGAGGTCATCGCCGCCACCGACCTGTGCGACGATGAGGAACTGACCCGGCTGCGCGCCTATCTCGACACGCAGTTGTCGAACCTTCAGGGCGTGGTGACCAAACTCGCCAACCGGCTGCAGCGGCGGTTGATGGCGCAGCAGAACCGCAGCTGGGACTTCGATCAGGACGAAGGGCTGCTCGACGCCGCCCGGCTCGCCCGCGTGATCGTCAACCCGATGCAGTCGCTGTCGTACAAGGTCGAGAAGGATACCGAGTTCAAGGACACGGTCGTCACGCTGCTGATCGACAATTCGGGGTCGATGCGGGGCCGCCCGATCAGCATCGCCGCGATCAGCGCGGACATCCTCGCCCGCACGCTGGAGCGGGTCGGGGTCAAGACCGAGATTCTGGGCTTCACCACCCGCGCATGGAAGGGCGGGCAGAGCCGCGAGAAATGGCTGGCGGAAGGCCGCCCGGCACAGCCGGGGCGCCTCAACGACGTCCGCCACATCGTCTACAAACAGGCCGACGAACCGTGGCGCCGCGCCAAGAAGTCGCTCGGCCTGATGATGCGCGAAGGGCTGCTCAAGGAAAATATCGACGGCGAAGCGCTGCTATGGGCGCACAGCCGCCTGATCGCGCGGCCCGAGGATCGCAAGATCCTGATGGTGATCAGCGACGGCGCACCGGTCGACGATTCGACGTTGAGCGTGAACAGCGGTTCCTATCTGGAGCGGCACCTGCGCCAGGTGATCGGATGGATCGAAAGCCGCTCGCCGGTCGGGCTGGTCGCGATCGGCATCGGCCATGACGTGACCCGCTATTATGAGCGGGCGGTCACGATCATGGATGTCGACCAGCTGGCCGGCACGATGATCGAGCAGCTGGCGTCGCTGTTCGACCTCGATGCCTGACGCACCCGGCGGCATCGCGCCGCCGCCGGGCGGGTTCCACCCGCCGGTCAAGCGATCGATGACGATCGCCGCGCACCCGACCTCGATCAGTCTGGAGCCGATATTCTGGGAGGCGCTGGAAGCTGCTGCGGCAGCGCGCGGTCTGCCGCTCAGCGCGCTGGTCGCGCAGGTCGATTATGTACGCATTCAGGCTGACGATCCCCCCAACCTCGCCAGTGCGTTGCGCAGCTGGCTGCTTGCCGATGCGGAAGGTGCTGCGACAAGGTTGCGACAATATTGAAAACGATTCTCATTAGTGTTGACAGTGAGAACGACTCTCAATAGCGGGACCCCAACGACAATCGAAAGGGGTTTTCCATGTCTCGCACTACGTCGGACGGCCATCGCGCCGCGCCCGCATTCCTGGCGCTCGCCGCGATCGGCTTCGTCGCATCCGCGCCCGCTTATGCCGCCGATCCGGCGGACCCGGTCACCGAACAGGACCGCGCCGATGTCGTCGTCACCGGCAAGGAAGTGAAGTCGGAGCAGGAAAGCCCCAAGGCGACGCGCCCGGTGCGCGATACGCCGCAGACAGTGACGATCCTGACCGCCAAGACGATCGAGGAGCAGAATCTGCTCACCTTGCGCGACGTGCTGTCGACCGTCCCCGGCATCACCTTTGGCGCGGGCGAAGGCGGCGCCGGCTATGGCGATTCGATCACCCTGCGCGGCTATTCGGCGAACACCGACATCACCGTCGATGGCGTCCGCGACAGCGCGCAATATAGCCGCACCGACAATTTCGACCTGGAGCAGGTCGAGGTCGTGAACGGGGCCAATTCGGTCTATGGCGGCGCCGGTTCGGTCGGCGGATCGATCAACATCGTGACCAAGCGGCCGCTGGAGCGCACCCAGGTCGTCGTCAATGGCGGCGTCGGCACCGACGACTATTATCGCGGCACGCTCGACGCCAATGTCCGCGCGAGCGAGTTCGTCGCCGTCCGCCTCAACGCGATGGTGCACCAGAACGACATTCCCGGCCGCGACGTCGAAAATTACGAACGCTGGGGCGTCGCCCCCTCGGTCACGCTGGGCATTGGCGGGCCGACCAGCCTGACGCTGAAATATGTCCACCAGCAGGACACGAACATCCCGCAATATGGCGTCCCCTATTATGTCGGCTCGGGCGGGCTGATCCCCGAAGTCGATGCCAGCGACTATTTCGGCTATCGCAACATCGATATCCAGAAGACCAATGTCGATCAGGCGACCGCGATCTTCGAACATGAATTCAGCAAGTCGCTCAGCATCCGCAACCTGACGCGGTGGCAGGATGTGCGCCAGTTCATCCGCGTCGCGCCGCCCCAGGGCACCTTCTGCCTCTCGACCGGTCTGACCCCGCTCGGCGCGGCCTGCGCCAACCCCGGCTATTACGTCCCCGGCGGTCCGCGCGGCAATACGCGCGATTCGCGCAACCAGCTTGGCTATACCCAGACCGATCTGCGCGCCGAATTCGGCACCGGCGGCCTTTCGCACACGCTGGTGCTCGGCTTCTCGGCGGCGTGGGAGAAATATTTCCTGCGCACCGGCAACTCGCTGCGCAACGCCGATGGCAGCAACCCCAATGCCGCCGGCTGGCCGTTGATCAACATCGCCAACCCGAATGACGTCGTCGCGGGTCCGGCGGGCTTCACCTATGGCAGCAACGTCTATACCGGACCGGTCAACTTCATCCCGACCCAGCACCAGAATGGCGAGCTGGAGAATGTCGCGGTCTATCTGTTCGACACCATCGCCTTTTCCGATCAGCTGGAGCTGAACGGCGGCGTCCGGTACGAGCATAACAGCGGCTGGTATCGCGCGGACACGGTGGCATCCTCGGGCAGCAACCTGGGGCAGGTGACGCCGGGCGAGCGCTTCGACAATAGCGACAATCTGTTCAGCTACCGCGTCGGCCTCGTCTACAAGCCGGTGCCGGAAGTCAGCCTCTACGCCGCCTATGGCAACTCCAAGACGCCGTCCAAGACCTCGGTCAACGGCTCCTGCACCGCCGCGACCTGCAATGTGAAGCCCGAAAGCGCGCTCAACTACGAGATCGGCGCCAAGGCCGAACTCATGGGCGGCGACCTGTTGCTGACCTTCGCCGCGTTCCGCAACGAGCGTGACCAGTACAAGGTCGCATCGGTCGACCCGCAGATTCCCGAACAGCAGCTCGACGGCCGCTCGCGCGTCAACGGCATCGCGCTTGGCGTCACCGGGCAGATCAGCGACGCC
This sequence comes from Sphingomonas sp. SDUR79, assembly GCF_056821745.1. Lineage (NCBI taxonomy): Bacteria > Pseudomonadati > Pseudomonadota > Alphaproteobacteria > Sphingomonadales > Sphingomonadaceae > Sphingomonas > Sphingomonas sp. SDUR79. The sequence continues at coordinate 53,495 of NZ_JBPDIN010000001.1, forward strand.
TGGTCGATCACCGCCAACTACACCTATCTCGATAGCAAGATCCTGCAGAACGCGGCGGATGGCGCGGCGACCGACCCGGCGGTGGGAGCGGCGCTGCAGAACACCCCGACCCATTCGGGCAGCCTGTTCACCACCTACAAGCTGCCGTTCGGGCTGCGCATCGGCTATGGCGTGACCTATCAGGGCGATTTCGCGCTCAACGTGCCGACCGATACCGTGACACAGATCTTCCGCGTCGCCGACTATTGGGTCCACAACGCGTTCCTCGCCTATGACATCGGTGAGAACTTCACCGCGCAGCTCAACGTCAAGAATGTCACCGACGCGGACTATTTCACCCGCGTACGCGCCAATGCCGGCACTACCGTCGGCTGGGCGACCGCGGGCGAGAAGCGCGCGGCGGTGCTGACGCTCGGCTACCGCTTCTAAGGGCTAAAGGGGGAGGAGCGGGTGGGGCCATCCCTGTCCCCCGGCTTCCATCCGCTCCGACCCCCTTTCTTGTTTCAGCTTCGCTGAAGCCGCACCGGCCCACTCCCCCACCCGGCCACCCATCTAGGATACGCTGTTTGGGTGGCCGGGTGGGGGAGTGGGCCGGTGCGGCGACCGTTTCAGCTTTGCTGAAACCAAACTAAAGAAGCCAACATGCTGATCGCGATTCCCGACCTGCTCGACCGCCTTGGGGTGGCATCGCTCCGCCGGATCATCGACGACGGGCCGTGGCAGGACGGCAACGCGACGTCAGGCCACCAATCGGCGCTCGCCAAGAACAATGAACAGCTGCCCGAGGCGAGCGAAGCCGCGCATCAGGCCGGCCGGATGGTGCTCGACGCGCTCGGCAAGTCGCCCCTGTTCTTCGCCGCCGCGCTTCCGCTCAAGGTCTATCCGCCGCTGTTCAACCGCTATGGCGAGGGTCAGACGTTCGACATTCATGTCGACAACGCCATCCGCATTCAGCGCGGCACCGAATTCCGCATCCGCAGCGACCTGTCGATGACCGTGTTTCTCGAAGACCCGGCGGACTATGACGGCGGCGAGCTGGTGATCGAGGATCAGTTCGGGGTGCAGCGGGTCAAGCTGCCTGCCGGTAACGCCGTGCTCTATCCCTCGTCCAGCCTGCACAAGGTCGAACCGGTCACGCGCGGGCGCCGGGTCGCGTCGTTCTTCTGGATTCAGTCGATGGTCCGCGACGACGGCGCGCGCCGCATCCTGTTCGACCTCGACCAGAGCGTCCAGCGGCTGACCGGCCAGCTCGGCGGCACGGATCGCAGCGTGATCGAGCTGACCGGGGTGTATCACAATCTGTTGCGGCGTTGGGCGGACGCGTAGGTTTATCGTCTGCCCGGGCTTGACCCGGGCCAAGGCTTCTTCTTCTTGGCCAAGAAAGCCCGGGCCCGGGTCAAGCCCGGGCAGACGATGGGGGGTTAGTCGAGCATCGCCCGCAACCCACCCGACAGCCACTCCCCACCACCCCGCACCACCAGCTGCACCGCCAGCCCCTCGCGCTCGGCCAGCGCCATCGCCGCCTCGGGCTCCAGCACCGTCAGCGCGCTCGCCCAGGCGTCGGCGTGACAGCAATCGGCGTGGATCACGGTAACGCTCGCGGTGCCATGCGCGATCGGGCGACCGGTGCGCGGGTCGATGCTGTGGCTGCCGTCAGCCGAATTCCGGCGATAATCCCCCGACGTCGCCACCGCGATCCCGTGCAGCGCGATGCGCAGCGGGGCGAGCGCCGCGCCCGGCGGTGCCTCCACATCGACCCACCAGGGCTGGCCATCGGGCTGAATCCCCGCGCCGATCAGCTCGCCGCCAATCTCGACCAGAAAGTCGGCGCAGCCCATCGCGCGCAGCCGCGCCGCGACCGCATCGACGGCATAGCCCTTGGCGATCCCCGACAGGTCCAGCCGTGCCGGTCGGGTGCGGCGCAGGCGAAGCAACGGGGCATCGAGTTCGATTGCGCCCGGCCCGATCGCGGCGCGCGCAACGTTGATCGCGGCGGCCTCAGGCGCGCCGCCACGCGGCCCCGGCGGGCCAAAGCCCCACAGGTCGACCAGCGCCCCCATCGCCGGATCGAACGCCCCTTCCGACCGCGCCGCGATGTCGAGCGCGACGCCAATGACGTGCGCGAACTCGGGCGCAATGCCGTGCCACCCGCCCGGTGCGGCGGCGTTGATCCGGCTGAGCTGCGAGGCTGGTTCCCAATGGCTCATCTGCGCAATGATGTGCGCCAGCACGCCCGCAATCGCGGCCGCCACGCCGGGTGGCGGCGCGACGATCTGCGCCGACCAGCGCGTGCCCATCGTCTCCCCGCCGAACCGCTCGACCCGCGCATGCGCCCGCCGCCGGTGAAAGGCAGCGGGCGACAGCGTCGCGGGAATGGCGATGCGGGGTTCGGGCGTCAGGGTGCCATCACCTCGACCGTCGTGACATAGCTCGCCCGGCGCGCGCCCGGCGCAGGCGGCGCGCCCTCTTCGCCGCCCGCGCGCGGGGTGGTGACGTTGATCCAGGTCATGCCCGGCTCGGTCCATTTGATCGTGACCTTGCCGTCCGCGCCGGTCTTCAGATCCTGCTGATGCAGCTGGTCGCGATAGCGGATGCCGCCGGGGATCACCGTCACCGCCAGCCCCGCGGCGGGCTTGCCGTCGAGCAGGAACTGGAAGGTCGCGTCCTCGCCCATCACCAGGTCGTTGGGATGGGTCACCGGCACCAGTTCGATGCCCTTGCCGACCGGCTTGAACACGGTGGTGGTCGGCTCCCCCGCAGTCACGAAAATCTCGTTGCGGTTGCTGTTGACCGACGTGCGCACGTCGGTCGCGCCCGCCGGGATCACGCTGGCCAGCTTGTCGGCAGTGGTGCCGCGCGGGATGCGTACCTCTTCGCCATTCAGTTTGTACGATCCCATCACGCCTTCGCTGGCGTAGTAGATCTTGTACGTGCCGCGCTGCTGGATCTGTACGTCGAGCGTGGTGCGATAGCGCCCGGTCGCCTTGTTCTTGACCTCACCCGGCGTGCCGTCGGGCAGCATCACCGCAATGTCGGCGCGCAGCGGCTGATGCTCGAAATAGAACAGGTCGTTCGACACGGCGGCGTCGATCGTCACCCACACGTCTGCACCCTCGCCCGAAACGACAGTCATCGACGGGAGCATCCACTGGCGGTGCGCCTGGACACTGGCGGGAAGGGCGACCGCAGCAATGGCGGTGGCGATCAGGACATTACGGAACTTTGTCATTGGTTTGGGTTCCCTGTTTGAATAGGCAATTCCGTCATTCCCGCGAAGGCGGGAATCCATTCAGGCTGGCTTATCGAAAGACCCGCGCCGGCACCGGCAATGGATCCCCGCCTGCGCGGGGATGACGTGGAAGGGTGGCGCGTGCCGACTGCACCGCTCAGCGCCGCACGGTGAGAGTCACTGCGCCCAGCTCGGTCTTGCCGGCGGCGCGCGCGGTGCCGCCCTTGGGCAGCGAGAAGGGGATGCGGACCAGCTCGCGCCCGCCCACCTCACGCGCGGCCTCGACCACCAGCGTGTAATTGCCGGCACCCAGCTGCGGCTTGAAGCTGACCTTGTGCGTCCCCGGAGCCTTGGTCGCGCCGGTCACGCCGGCGGCGGGAAAGCGCATCGTGCGGCCGGATGCGCGCCACCATTGGCGCACGTCACGCAGCCACTTTGTGCCTTCATTGTTCTTCAGGTCGACATCATACCAGACGGAGAGGGTCTGGGCCGGGCCGCCCTCTTTCTCGATCCAGATCGCGACATAGGGCCGGTGATATTCGGCCACCGTCAGGCGCGGGATGGTGACCGAGACGTCGATCGTCTGCGCGGCGGCCATCCCCGGCGCGAACAGGCCCGCGCCAAGCGCAGTGGCGGTCAATCCGGTTACGCGAAACTGCATGGAAGGTGGCTCCCTTTAGATATGGATGAAGAAGATCGCGAGGATCGCGGGGATGACGAGGCCCGCGCCGACCAGCGGCCAGGTGCTCGGGCGGTTCTTGGAATGCATCTGCAACAGCACGAGGCCAGTCAGCGAAAAGACGATGCAGGCGAGCACGAAGATGTCGATGAACCACTTCCACACCGTGCCGCTGTTGCGGCCCTTGTGCAGGTCGTTGAGCCAGGCGATCCAGCCCCGATCGGTACTCTCGGTGGTCACCGCCCCGCTCGCGCGGTCGATCGCGACCCAGCCATCGCCGCCGGGGCGGGGGAGGGCGAGGTAGATTTCATCCGCCGACCATTCGGCATCGCCGCGCGCATGCTTGACGCCCAGATTGCCCTCGACCCACTCGGCGACCGGGGCGGGCAGCGGCTTCTTGGCATCCGCCGCGTCATCGGGCTTGATCGCGGGCAGCAGCGGCGCGGGCAGTTGCGCCGCCCGCTCCACCGTCTGCGGCGATCCCTCGATCTCGGCGGCATGGTTGAGCGTGAACCCGGTGATCGCGAACAGCAGCAACCCGACCAGACTGATCGCCGAGCTGATCCAGTGCCAGGTGTGCAGCTGCTTCAGCCAGAAAGCCTTGCGGCTGCGCTTGGCACGCGCGGTCGTGGTGGTTCCGTGCATCGGGGTGAAAAGAGCCTAATTGCGATTCGTTCGCAGCATTAGCGCGAGTGATTCGCAATTACAATGCGTGGTTGGGGAGGATTCGCGGCCGATTCGATTGAAATTCCTCCCCCGGAGGGGGAGGGGGACCGGCGAAGCCGGTGGAGGGGTAGCTCAACTCTGGGCGACGTCGCTTGACGAAGCTACCCCTCCGTCACCGCTGCGCGGTGCCACCTCCCCCTCCGGGGGAGGAATGAATCATTTTCCGCTTCAAAAGCACGCGCGCCTGTCCCGCGATCTGCGTCAGCATCGTCGGTGCCTGATCGCGCGATCGAGCACTTTTGCGACATCCGCGAGGAGGTTTGTCGGATGCGTGCGTAGCCCCATGGCGCGTTTTCACGCGGCATGTTCGCATTACATGGTCCCACACCCCGGGCTTTTTCGCCCCGATCTCGACCTGTTTCAGCACGGCCAGCGCGCCTGCTATCAGCCCAAAATCCGCAGAAATCTGCGGCTTTGCGCGCCACGCTTTCCTACAATAACCTATTTGGTTACAATGACCGCATCGAGCATCGACGGAAAGGGGGCAAGTTCACACATGGCGCATGATCTCGCCCACCCCCGATTTCACCGCCCCAGCAGCACCCGCGCCTGCCCAGCGATCTGCGCCAGCATCGCCGCATTCGGCGCCGGGGCCTTCTTCGCGCGCTCGATCAGAGTCACGAACTGCCCGACCCGCGCGGCATGTTCCGCCAGCCAGGCATCGACCTCGGCCTTGGGATCCTTGCCCGTGCCGCGTGCGAGGAACTCAAGCCGCAACTGCTGGAAGTCGCGCGCCAGGCCCGCGATCAGCAACCGCTCCCACGGATCGCCTGCCACGATGCGCGCCGCGTTCGCCTGCGCCCAGTCCAGCCCCAGCGCCTGCCCCAGATGGGTGAAGGCGTGGGTCAGCTCGGTCTCGCCGATGCCGCGCCGCTGGCCAAGATCGGCAAGGCCCACCGCGCCGTCGAGTTCGAAGATGCGGACGATCTTCGCCACCAGCGCGACCGGTGCGCCCGCCGCCTCCAGCTGTGCGGCGATCCGCCCCGATTGCGCCAGCGCCTCTTCCTTGAGCAGCGTCTTGGCCTGGCGGTCGAGGCTGTCGATGCCGTGCTTCAGGCGGTCGAGCATCACGCTGATGTCTTCGCCCGGGCGGCACACGCGCAACAGGTCGGCGATCTGCGATCGGGTGGCGACGGCGATTTCGTCGAGCACGGCAAGGCGCGCGCCCTCGCTCATCGCCGCGGTCTCGATCTCCGCCCAGAGCGGCTGGAGGCCGAACAGCCGTTCGGTCACCACGAACATCATCGCGATGTCGCGCAGCGATGCGCCCTCTTCCTCGGCCAGCTCGAACGGGTGCAGCACGCCCAGGCGGTTGACGATGCGATTGGCGAGCTTGGTCGCAACGATCTCGCCGCGCAGGCGATGTTCGAGGATCGCGGTCTTGAACCGCTCCTGCATCGCCGTCGGGAAAGCGGCGATCAGGTCGCTCTCCAACGCCGGGTCGAGGCCCAGCCCGCCCGTTTCGATCGCATCCTGCAACGCCAGCTTGCTGGTCGCCAGCAGCACCGCGAGTTCGGGGCGGGTCAGCCCCACGCCGTCCTGCGCGCGGCGCAGATATTCCTCATTGGTCGCCAGCCCCTCGACCGCGCGGTCGAGCCGGCCGGACGCTTCGAGGATTTCGGTCAGCCGCACAAAGCTCGGCACCGCGACCGGGCCATCATTTTCGAGGAAGGACAAGGCCAGCGTCTGCAGGCGGTTATCCTCCAGCACCAGATGCGCGACATCGTCGGTCATGGACGCCAACAGCGTATTGCGGTCGCCCATCTCCAGACGGCCCTCGATCACCTCGCGGTTGAGGGCGATCTTGATGTTCACCTCATTATCCGAACAATCGACGCCGGCCGAATTGTCGATGAAGTCGGTGTTGATCCGCCCGCCACGGGCGGAGAAGGCGATGCGCGCCGCCTGCGTCACGCCCAGATTCGCGCCTTCACCGATCGCGCGCGCGCGCAGATCCTCGGCATTGACGCGCAGGCGATCATTGGCGGGATCGCCCACCTCGATATGCGCCTCGGCCGCGGCCTTCACATAGGTGCCGATGCCGCCGAACCAGATCAGGTCGACCGGTGCCTTGAGGATCGCGGAGATGAGCGCGTTCGGCTCCATCTCCTCCGCCTCGATGCCCAATGCCGCGCGGACTTCCGGGGTCAGCCGAATCGACTTCTCCGACCGCGCGAACACGCCGCCACCGGTGGAGATCAGCGCCGGATCATAATCCGCCCAGCTCGACCGGGGCAGCGCGAACATCCGCGCGCGCTCGGCCCAGCTCGCCGCCGGATCGGGATCGGGATCGAGGAAGATGTGGCGATGGTCGAACGCCGCGACCAGCTTGATGGCCTTGCTCAGCAGCATGCCGTTGCCAAACACGTCGCCCGACATATCGCCGCAACCCGCGACGCGGATCGTGTCGGTCTGGACGTCGGTGCCCAGCTCCAGGAAGTGGCGCTGAACGCTGATCCACGCGCCCTTGGCGGTGATGCCCATCGCCTTATGGTCGTACCCGACCGACCCGCCGCTGGCGAAGGCATCGCCCAACCAGAATCCGCGATCGATCGCGATGGCGTTGGCAACGTCGCTGAACGTCGCGGTGCCCTTGTCGGCGGCGACCACGAAATACGGGTCTTCGCCGTCATGGATCACGACGCTGTCGGGATGCACCACCGCGCCGCTGACGATATTGTCGGTGATCGACAGCAGCGAACGGATGAAGATGCGGTAGCTTTCCTTGCCCTCCTCGAACCACGCATCGCGGTCGATGGCGGGGGAGGGGAGCTGCTTCGGGTAGAAACCGCCCTTCGCCCCGGTCGGCACGATGACGGCGTTCTTGACGCGCTGCGCCTTCATCAGGCCGAGTATCTCGGTGCGGAAATCGTCGCGGCGATCAGACCAGCGCAGCCCGCCGCGCGCGACCGGGCCGGCGCGCAGATGAATGCCCTCGACGCGGGGGCTATAGACCCAGATTTCGCGCCATGGCAGCGGCGCGGGCAGGTTCGGCACGCGGCTGCTGTCCAGCTTGAACGCCAGCGCTTCGGCGGCGGCCGGGGCGAAGGCATTGGTGCGCAACGTCGCGCGGATTACGCCGGCAATGGCGCGCAGGATGCGGTCGTCGTCGATCGCGCTGACCGCGTCGAGACCCGCTGCAATGGCCGCATCGGCGGCGGCGATAGCAGCCGCGCTGTCTTTCGCCCGCGCCGGATCATGCGCAGCGGCGAAGCGGTCGACCAGCGCGGTCGCGACTGCCGGCGCGCGGCGCAGTGCCTCGACCACCGTGACCAGCCCATAGCTGAGCCCCGTCTGGCGCAGATAACGGAACCACGCGCGCAGCAGCACGACCGACGCCGGGGCAAGTCCCGCTTCGACGATCAGCCGGTTGAACGCGTCATTTTCCGCGCGCAGTTCGAGCACCGCGGCAATCGCGTCTTCGACGACCTCGGTTTCGCCTTTGAGCGACCCGCCGCCGGGCAGCTCGACCTCGAAATCATGGATATAGCCATCCGCATCCCCCGCCAGCGCGGTCGGCACTTCCTCGATCACGCGGAATCCGAAATTCTCGAACACCGGGACCGCGTCGGACAGCGGCAGCGGTCCACCGAGGCGGTAGAGCTTGATCCGCAGTTTGCCATCATGCGGGTAGATGCGCACCGAGCGCGCCTGTGCATCGCTCAGCCCGGCGATGCGCACGATGTCGCGCGCCGCCTCTTCCGGCGGATTGCCGTTGCGATAGGCGAACGGGAAGCATGGAGCGTAGCGCAGGGAGAGCCTCGCCGCGCGCGACGGGGACAGGCCATCCTCCCGCAGCGCATGTTCGATCGCGGGCAGCCAGCCGCGTACCATCCGCTCCAGCTCCACGTCGAGCGCGGCGGCATCGGGCATGCGCCCCTCGCCGCGCAGGTCGAGCGTGTAGCGCAGCAGCGCAACCGGCCCGTCCTCGAGCGCGATCGACCAACTGAGCAGCGAGGCATTGGCGCGCTGTTCCAGCAGCTCGCCGATCGCCACGCGGCGACCGGTCGACACGTCATCGCGCGGCAGCCACACAAAAGCGAAGAGATGGCGGCCCAGCGCGCTACGGATCAGCACCAGCTTGGGTCGCGGGCGATCGGTCACCGACATGGCGGTCAGTGCAATCTGCTCCAGCGCGTCGGCCGGGAAGGCGGTGGTCAGGTCGTGCGGCAGGCCGCTCAGCGCATGGGCCAGCGCCTTGCCGGTATGGCCACGCGGGTCGAAACCGAATTTGCTTTCCAGCGCGGCGATGCGTGCGCGCAACATCGGCACTTCGTCCGGGGTCGAATGCAGCGCGGCGCTGGTCCACAGCCCGGCATGGATCGACAGACCGGTCACCCGCGGCCCATCGCGCAGCGGCACCAGCACCAGGTCGAGCGGCGCACGGCGATGCACGGTGGAGATGAAGTTGGACTTGAGCAGCAGCGGCGGCTGACCGCCCTGTTCGAACCATTCGATCGCCAGCTGGCGCGATGCATCGGCGAGCAGTGGCGTATCGAGCGTCATGCGGCAAATGCCCGCCGCATCCGTCACGCTACCGTCGCGGTGCCAGTTTTCATGGCCGACCAGCGTCATGCTGCCGCCCTGGAACCAGCGCAGCAGCGCCGCACCCTCGGTATCGGCGATGCGGTTGGCATCGTCGCTCATCGCGCGGCGCAGCTCGGTCCAGTCGGTCACGGCGGCGCGGACATGGCCCAGATTGCGCTCGAGATCGCGGACCAGGCCCGTGCGGTCACGCGCATCGGCGCGCTCCAGCTCGAGATAGACCATCGATTCGCGCGATCCGCCGCTGCCGATCCCGGCGAGCGTGCCATCACCCGCGCGTTCGACCGCGACGACCGGATGGATGATGCGTCGGATCGCAATGTCGTGCGCGGCGATCGTTGCCGCGATCGAATCGACCAGGAACGGCATGTCGTCATTGACCACCGCCAGCCGCATCGCGCGGCTGTCGTCACCCAGCCCGGTTTCGAGCGCGATGCCCGGTATGCCGGGCGCACGCGTCGCCGCGGCCTGTGCCACGAACCTTGCGGCCGCGGCGCGGGCGGTGTCGTCGAACCCCTCCAGCTCCCCCGGCAGGGCTCCATCGGTGAGGCGCGTATTGACGGCCTCGGCGAGCGACTTGATCGGCGTCTTGCTCATGGCCCCGCGCTATGCGCCGGCAGCGCGCGCGGCTCAAGACTTGCTGCACTGCACCGTAACATTTGAGACTAAATTGCGGGGGTAGCGATAACGGAGCACAAAAAAATGCGCGCGAACCGGACTTTTTGACCGTGTTCGCGCGCAGCTTGGGAGAAGGCTTCGGGGAGGATCAGCGGGTCATGCGGCGACCTTGCGCAGCGCGCGGTTGGCCAGCGCCGCGTCGTCTTCGATCCGCGCGACGATATCGAGTTCGCCATCGGCACCGGCCCGGGCGAGCAACAGAACGAATTCATCTGTCCCTGCGGCCATCTGGACATGGGCGATCGCGGGACGTGCACGCAGTTCGGCGCGTACCTGATCGAACAGATCGGTTTGGGGCGCGGGCTTGCGCAACGCGCGCTCGGCCTTGACGATGCCCTTGATGCCGCCATCGGCAGCGGTGATGAACGCGTCGAGCCCGCCTTCGGCAATGGCGTGACGCTGCGCATGGCTCATGACGGCAGCGAATTCGGTCAGCCGGGTCTTGTCGTAATCGGTCCCGAAGACAAGCTTCGCCGCCGCGGTCATCGGTGCGCGCGCCTGCACCGTGATGCCCGCATCGGCGAGCAATTCGGCATAATCCTGGGCATGGCGCTCCGATGCGCGCGCGAAGTCGTAGGCGCGCGACAAAGCGCGGTAGAGCGATGCGCGGCTGCGCGTATCGGCGGCGCGCGCGGCGGCGGCGGTTTCGCGCGCGATCAGCAGCCGGTCGGCAAGCGATTCGGGGGCGGTCAGATCGACGTTTTCGAGCACATGGTCGGTCGCGGGCGCGGCGGGTTCGAAGCCGCCGCTCGGGCCATCGGCCCAGACCGGGGCGGCGGCGAGCGGGGCGGGGGCGGTGCGACGCGCCTCTTCGACCTCGCGCTCCAGCCGCGCCTGGGTTTCGGCGTCGACCAGCTCCTTCCAGTTGATCACGCCATAGATGAAATCGATCGTATCCTCATCCGAGGAGAAGGGCATCAAGATGCCGCGATACAGCGTATTGTGTCCGCGCTGGCCGACGAACTCGGCTTCGAAGCCGATCGGAGCGCGGTTGGCGATGATCTGCAGATAATGGTCGGTCAACCGCGACAGCAGCGAGCGGCTGGGCACTTCGCCGACATGTTTGATGTCGCTGGTGAACCCGCATTCCTCGCGCAGCGACCCGCCAAGATAGCGAATCGCCGGATTCTCCACACCCTGGCTGAAATCGAGCAGCACGCTGTGCGGGCCGAAATCGGCGATGTTGCCGGGATCAAGATCCTCGATCGACGGATAGGCCCGGCCCCGCAACAGCGAGACCCAATGGTTGTAGGCGCGCACATGCATGCGGCGCTCGTCCGAGCCGATCGACAGGCGATGCGCGTCATGCGCCGAATCGGTCACGCCGGTGTCGTCGTGATCGGTGTCGGGACGGTCATCCAGGCCGCGGGCGGTGTCCATGCGCATGCTCCACACAAGGGCAACGGCCCTTGCTCCGGATCGACTCTGCGCTGCATGTGGTAAACACCGCGTAAAGGCGCCCAACCGGCAAATCCCGCGCCGGCAACGCTTCGGCAACGCTTGTCAGCTAGGAACAAGGCTGATAAGCGCCGCCACCTTCCCCGGTGGCACACGCCGGGTACGCCGCTTTAGCTCAGTTGGTAGAGCATCGCATTCGTAATGCGGGGGTCACAGGTTCGAGTCCTGTAAGCGGCACCATAACTTTCCACAGACATAAACTTGGCTGGGCCAAAATCGACCAGCGGTTCGGAGCGCGCCGGTGCAATGGACCGACGCGCTCCGGTAAAGCCTGTTTAGTTATAGCGTGCGGCCAGCGCTGCCTCGAGCTGCGCCAGCGTGAGATAGCCGTCCCTGTCGGTATCGAGGCGGGAGAAATTGGACGCGATGCGGGTCATTCCGCCATTCTTTGCCTCTTCGCGGGTCAGCTTGCCGTCCTGGTTCTTGTCGGACGCCTTGAACTTCGTCCGCAGCTCGGTCAGCCGCGCCTGATAGGAACTGGCCTGTGCAGTCGGTGCTAGTGCAAGCGCAGCCGCGGTGAACAGGGCGATCTTGGCGAGGGTCTTCATCGTGCAGTCTCCATAATATCCAGCGTTGATATTTCCGGGCGACGAATCGATGGTCGTGCCGTGCGCGATCATCCGTGCCCTTCGTCCAGATATAATGCACTACATTAACCGCAGCGATACGCGCGGCGAATGGTGGCACTAATTTCGGCGGGTGGCGAGCCCGGCGCGGTCGAGCCGCCAGCGCAGGGTTTCGATCCGGTCCTGGCCGAAGAATGGCTCGCCGCGAAACACCATGGTCGGCACTCCCCAATGCCCCGCCGCGTCGAGCGCCTCCTGGTTGCGCGCAATCTCTGCAAGATGATCGCCATCCGCGATGGCGGCGTCGAGTTCGGCAAGGTCGAGACCGGCCATCGCCACGGCGTCCTTGAGCAAGTCGCCCTTGTCCCAGCCCTTGGTCCCACCGAAAATGAGCTCGGCAACGCGATCGGCCAGTTCGATGCCGCGGCCACGCCGGTTGGCCTCGACGCCCAGCTTGGACAGGCGGTAGATATAGGGCTGCTCCTCGGCAACGGCCATCGTGCGAAAATCCTGCACAATCGGGTCCGGGTCGGCGGGCAGGACAACGGGGCGGCCGAGCATCTCGCCACGGCGGATGCTGTCCATCGCGATATAGCGGGGCGGCTTGCGATTGGCCGGATCGAACAGCGCACCCGGGTTTCTGACGGCCAGGGGCAGTACGACTCGCAGCTGGACGTCGACATCATAATCTTGCCGAAGCGCCAGCAGATCGGGCGTGACGAGCCGCGAATAGGGGCTGCGAAATGACCAGAAGACGTCGATGGGTTCCGGCATGTTCGTGTATCCTCCCTTGGCTGGCATCAATGCCCGTTACCGGCTGAACACCAGCCCGGCATAGCGCCCCGATCGCCGCCATGCATCGATATGGGTGAAGAACCCCTCGGCACCGCCCGGATGGCCTTGCGAGCGACGGAATTTCTCGTTCCATCCCTGGCCTTCATTGTTCCAGAATCCGGGGGTGCAATCGGTCGATGTGATCATCGAAGGCTGGGTCGTCATGATCAGGCTGACCCATTGCGACACCGCCTCCTGCGTGGGCTCGACTTCGGCATAGCCACTGCGTTCGGCATGGGCGACCACCTGGGCGATGGTTGCCGCATGGTCGACGATGTTGTGCGGAATGTTGGAGACCATATTGGCCCCCTGGTTCATCTGCACGGCGAACGCGTTGGGGAAGCCGTGCATGTGCAGGCCGTGCAGCGTCTGCAGCCCGTCCGACCAATAGTCGGACAACATCTGGCCGCCGCGCCCTTTGAGATCAAAGCCCGTCTTGAGCTGAAAATTCGCGCCATATTCAAAGCCCGACGCATAGACGATGCAATCGACTTCGTAGAGGGTGCCGTTGACGATAAGCCCGGTCTCGGTGATCTGATCGACCCCCTTGCCGTCGGTATCGACCAGAATGGTGTTCGGCGCATTATAGGCGGGGAGATATTCGTCGCTGAAACAGGGGCGCTTGCAGAGCTGTGAGTACCAGGGCTTGAGCTGCGCGGCGGTCTGCGGATCCTGGACCAACGCGTCCACCCGCGCGCGGATCTGTTCCATTTTCTCGATATCCGCGTCCTCGAACGCCGCACGCACACGCGCGTTGCTCCGTGCACCGGGTGCGGCGTTGAACGCCTTGCGCAAGCGCGTGACAAGCCGTGCCAGCCACAGCGGCGTGCCGCCCAGCGCCTTCTCGCGGATGCGGCGCGAGATCGCGGTCCAGCCATCGTCGATCAGGTCTTCCGACGGAATTCCGCCCCCCATATTCTCGACGAAATTGTCCATCCAGCGCTTCTGCCAGCCCGGCTTGGCGATCTGTGCATACCATTCCGGATCGATCGGATAGTTGTTGCGGACATCGATCGAGGACGGGGTGCGCTGGAACACGAAGAGCTGCTTGGCCGTCTTCGCCAGTTGCGGGATGCACTGAACGCTGGTTGCCCCGGTGCCGATTATCGCAACCCGCTTGTCGGCAAGCTTGTCCATCGGCGCGCCGTCGGCATCGCCCCCAGTATAGTCATAATCCCACCGGCTGGTGTGGAATGACTTGCCCTTGAACTGTTCGATCCCCGGAATGCCCGGCAATTTGGCCACGTGCAGCGGCCCGGTGCCGATCGCGACATATTTGGCGGTGAAATCGTCGCCGCGATCGGTGGTAATCCGCCACACGCGGGCGGCCTCCTGCCATTCGATACTGGAGACTTCGGTGTGGAACAGCGCCTTGTCGTACAGGCCATATTGCCGCGCGATCCGCTCACAATGCGCGAGAATCTCCGGCCCGCGCACATATTTCTCGCTCGGCATGTAGCCGGTCTCTTCCAGCAGCGGCAGGTAGATCATCGCCGCCGTATCGCAGCGCGCGCCGGGGTAGCGGTTCCAATACCAGGTGCCACCAACGCCGCCGGCCTTGTCGATCAGGCGAAAATCCCCAATCCCGGCTTCCTTGAGGCGCGCGCCGACCACCAGTCCCGACATGCCGGCTCCGACAAAGGCAAAGGTCACATGGTCGGTCACCGGATCGCGTTCGATGTACGGCGTATAGGGATCGGCGGCGAGGGATGCGAACTTGCCGGACAGGCGTTGATATTGCGCGTTGCCTTCTGGACGCAGCCGCTTCGCGCGCTCAGCGGCATATTTCGACTTGATGTCCGCCTTGTCGAGCAACGTCGTCATTGTGCAACCCTCTCACCAGGACCTGCCACTGAACCGGCCTTCCTGTCTGACAGAGGGCTCCGGTCCGTGGTTGTGTCAGGCAGCGATTGGCCAACGGTTGAGTGCGCAGGCAGCCGCACGCTGCGAGCCGCCAGCTTTAATGCGTCGCATTACTTTGTCAATCTGGCGCGGTGCGTCAGACGGGTGTCGACAGATAGGCGGCAAGGCACGCCGCCGCTTCGCTGACGGCGGCGTCAACGGCCGGGGCGCAACCCGCCTCGACCTTGGCGGCGTAGTCGACCGCCTGAACCAGCGAAATCATGAAGCAGTGGCGCATCCGGGACGCCAGCGTGTCGACTGGAACATGCGGGAGGCAGGTGAGCAAGTCCTCGCGCAGGCGAACAATGCTTTGCGCGCCCGCTTCTGCGGTCAATTGCGAATAGTCGAAGCGCGGATCGGTTGCGAACTGAAGACAGAAGCGGACGTACATCCGACCGCTTTCTTCAAGGCATGACTCGATAAACGGGCCGATCGCCGCTTCGACCAGCGCGACGAGCCGACGCTGGGCATCGCGCTCATCCACCTTGTCGAGGCGACGGCCCCGTTCCTCCTCGATCTCGCGATAGCGTTTCGCGAACACTTCCTTGATCAGGCTTTCGATGCTGCCGAAATGATAGTGAACGGCGCTGGGATTACGCGCGCCGGCATCGGTGGTGATCATCTTGACCGAAACCGAACCCAGGCCCTTTTCGGCAATTAGCCGCTCGGCCGATCGCAGCAGTTCGGCCCTGGTATCCTGACGGGGTGGAATATCCATAAAACTCACTGTTAATGTCAGGCGTCGGATTGGCTGGCGCGACCTATCATTCTCCCGTGGGCGAGAGCAAGCATGAGCCGATTACCGGTATGGCTGCGTGCAGCCGGCCTAGCGCGCCGCGCTTGCGGTTTCGGCAGACTTCACAGTGCTGACGACGCGCTGGATGGCTGCGGCGATTTCGGTCGGCACCTCTTCCTGAAGGAAGTGCCCCGCCTGGGTTTCGGTCACCCGGGCGTGCGGATACATGGCCTTCATGGTCGGCAGGACGCGGCCCAGGATCGGGTCGCGCATGCCCCAGACAATCTCGGTCGGGATGTTCAGCGTGCGGGCATAGCGTTCGATGTCGGCCATCGGCTTTGATGTGGGGTGCTCAGGCCCCGTCGGAACCATCCGCATGAGTGCAAGCGGCGCCTTTTTGTTGCCGCTGTCGCGGACCGGGCGCGCATAGAGCGCCGCAACTTCAGGGGAGAATGATGCCGGATCGGCCTGGGTTTGGTGCAAGCGGTCAAAGACGGAAACGACATTCTCCAGCAAGATCTCGCCCAGGATCGGGGTGGCGGCGATGGCATGGGGGCGCGACAGTTCGAACTTCTCCTTGGGCGCGGTCCAGCCGGTGTTGAGAATGACCATTCCCTTGAGCAGCTCGGGCGAGCGCATCAGCGCGCCAAGCCCGACCGCGCCGCCCCAGTCTTGGCCGACATAGACGACCCCATCCAAACCCAGTTGGCGCAGCGCCGTGCTCATCCAGCGGATATGGTTGTCGAGCGTGTGCTGGCTGGCGGGCACTTTGGAGGAAAAACCGAGGCCGACCATCGTCGGCATGATCAGGCGCATCTGATCGGTCGGAAGTTCGCGCCAGATCTTGCGATACAGCAGGCCGTTGGTCGGATTGCCGTGCTGAAGATAGACCGGAGTGCCCGACCCGGCCTCCAGAACATGGATCTTGATGCCCGGCGCGACCTCGACCAGATAGCTCTTATAGTCGGCCGGAAGCGCTTTTGCCGCATAGTCGGGCAGTGGGAATGCCTCGAACGTCCCCGACGCGGTCTTGATGCTCCCGGTTCCCCGCGGTGTCACGAGCGATCCGTCGCGCGTCATCCAGAACACGCCCACAATCGCTAGAGCCAGGACGATGGCAAGGCCGATCAGTATCTTCGTCATCATGTGCGGCTCTCCAATGCCCGTCAGACGGCACAGCGATCAAAGTGAATAATGCGATGCATTACACCGCTTCGGTGGACCGATCAAGCAGCCCGCGGCGCACCCGTGTTGCGCGCGGCAAGGAACAGCAGGCCGACAAAGATCAGTTCGGGGATGAAGCGCTCGGGCAGATGCGGTGCGCCCAACGCGACACCGGCAACGATCCTTCCGAGTGCGAGAAAGCCGAGGATCATCATCGGTGGATAATACCAGAACCGCTCCTTGCGGATCAGCGCGAGCAGCAGGCAGGCAGAGATGGTCAGCGCCCAGCCTGCCGTCGCGCCGATCATCGAACTCAATGCCAGCCCGCCGTCCGGCAGGTCATAGCCCCAGAACCGTACTGCCGAGGCTGGCCTGACCAGCCACAATATCCCCTGGGCGCCAAAGATGAGCGCGAGCAGCAACGGCGGCAGTTGAACGATCAGCCTGAGGACTCTTGCCATGATGGTGGCCTCCCAAGTCACGATAACGGGTCGCGTGATGAATTATGATGCTGGCGTCGCGGCGGGCGCGGCGTTGGGCCGGCTCGCCGCTGTGCGGCTCAAAAGGCCTTGCGCACCGTCATGCCGAAAGTGCGCGGTTGGCCGGGTGCTCCGTTGAACGAGCCGGCCTGCAGCACCGTCGGAGATGCAAAGACGAGATATTGGTCATCGAACAGGTTGCGCGCCCACAGGCTGAGGCCAAACCCGCTCGGTGTCCGGATGCCGAACGAGGCGTTGATCAGGTTCTGCTCGCGCGTGTAATCGGTGGCATCGATGACCGCCTGCTGGGCGGGATCGTCGAAGAACGGCGAATCGCCGATATGCTGCCAGTCGGCGCGCACGAAGGCGTCGAAGCTGCCGATTGTGAACCCGTAATTGGCCGCAAGGCTGAACTGGGTTTCGGCGATGCCCTGTGGCTTTTGGCCGGACACATCGATCCCGTCGCCGAAATTGGGGAAACTGTCATAGACTGGATCAAGGAAGGTCGCGCCGCCGGACAGGATCAGTCCCTGGTACGGGCTCCAGGTGAGGTCGAATTCTACGCCGAAGGTGGACTGCTTGGCCGCATTGGCGAGGACGAACCCGTCGTCGGTGAAGACGTTGGTCTGGAAGTTCTTGATCGTCTGATCGAACACGGTGAAGTTGAAGCTGATTGTGTCGAACGCGGCCTTGATCCCGAGCTCGTAGACCTCGGAATCCTCAGGGCCAGCGAAGCGGGTGCCGCTTGACAGGTTGACCAGGTTGAGCCCGGCGGCGGTGATCGGCGATGCCGGAGTTGCGAACACCGGCCGCTGGGTGAACCGATCGAACACGGGATTGCCGGCGGTGTAGTCGGCCGGGAACGGGCGGCTCTGACGCGAGAGGTTCCACGAGGTCGCCTTGAAGCCGGTCGCATAGGAAATATAGACATTGATGTTGTCGGTCACATCATAGGCCAGCCGCGCGGTGAAATCGGTGCTGTTATCATTGCTTATCCCGTCTTCGACCGCGTTGGGATAGCCGAGAAAGGCGGGAAAGGGCTGTAGGGCGCGCACCGCGTTGAACGGATTGGCCGGACCCTGCGCAACCGCCAGCGCCTGCTGCTGGAGCTGCGCGTAGACTTGCGGGTTGGTCTGGATAAAGGTGCCGACCTGGGTGGGATTGGTCGGGTTGACGCCCCGCCCGGTCAGCAGCTGCGCCAGGGTGGCCGCGTAGCCCAGCTGTTCGAGATTCTGTTGCGACAGCGCCTCAGTGCTGACGGCGTTGAGGCTGACCTCCTTTTGGTCCTCGGTGTAGCTGATGCCGAAGGTTGCGGTCAGTCGTTCGGTGAGGTTGAGATCAACCGATGCGAAAATCGACCAGGCCGTGTTGTCCTGACGGCCATTATCGGTGACCCCCTGGCCGGCGCCGCCCAAAGTGGGCGGACGGACCCCGGTGCTCTGCGTGATCAAATTCTCAAGATTGACCAGAACCTGGGGGTTACCGATCAGGGAATCGAGATAGCGGCGGTAATCCGTGCCATTCGCAATCTGGTTGCTCACCGACAGCTTCTCGTCGAAATAATAGCCGCCGACCGTCCAGTCGATGAAATTCCCTGTTCCTACGGACTGTAGCCGGATTTCCTGAGTGAAGGTTTCGATCCGGCTCTGTTGGGCGACCGCGCTGAACAGCGACAGGTCGGTGCCGTCGGCATCGAAATCGGATGCGTTCTCATTGCGGCGGAAGGCGGTGATGCTCGTCAGCGCGGCAAAGCCGAGATCGAAGTCACCCTGCAGCGAAACGCCTGCATTCTCGATGACGTTGGCCGGGACGACGTCATAGTAGACATTGTATGACAAGGGGTCCTGCGAGACGAATTGCCCGCCGACCGCGCGGACATTGGCACCGGTCGGCCCCTCGACCAGGTTGGTGATGCCGCAGCACGTTTCGTCGATCCTGTCATAATCGGCGATCAGGCGGAAACTGATATCCGGCGAGGGCTTCCACAACATGTCGCCGCGCACGCCCCAGCGATTGCGCTCATTATAGCGCGCGCCCGTCCCGAGGTCTTCGAAGAACCCGTCGCGCCGGTTGAAGTTGCCCGACAGCGAGGCGGCGAGCGTCGGCGTCAGCGGCCCGGTCACATGCGCGTCGATCCGGCGCAGATCGTAATTGCCGATGCTGGCTTCGATCGCACCCTGGAATTCGAATTGCGGTTTGCGCGTGGTGACCGAGATGACGCCCGCCGACGCATTCTTGCCGAACAATGTCGATTGCGGGCCGCGCAGCACCTCGACCCGCTCCAGATTGGGCAGGTCGGAAATCGATGCGGCCGAGCGCGAGCGATACACCCCGTCGATGAACACACCGACCGATGGCTCAAGCCCGATCGCGTTCTGGCCATTGCCAAAGCCGCGAATGAAAAAGGTGGCGTTGCCCGCAGTCTGCCCCTGGCGCACGGCCAGCGACGGGATCAGCGTCTGGAGGTCCGCCAGGTCCTGGACCTCGGCGCGTTCGATCTCCTGCGCACCGACGACGGACACCGCGACCGGGGTATCCTGCAGCGTCTGTTCGCGCTTGGTCGCGGTGATCACGACCTCGGGGACGCGGCGCGTACTTTCCTCTCCGGTATCCGACGGATCCTGCTCCTGCGCGCGGAGCGGGGTGCTGGTGCAAATCAACAGTGCCGACAGCGCGACGCCCAGTGCCAGCGACGAGCGACGGATAACGGGCAGCCTTTTTGTCTGTGCCTGAAGCATGCAATCCTCCCTAAGCCTTCAGCCAGCATTCTCTGTGCCGGCCCATCGACTACATTAATGGTATACATTATTGTTACGCCCGCAAGAGGGTGTTGCACGATGGCGGCGGCTGGGACGCGAGCGTGGAACAGCGCGCCGCGCAGATCGCCGGCAACGCCATCGGATTGCGTCGTCTAATGGATTCGATTAAATGCACTGAAGAAGGATGCGACGATGGCAAGCAGACAGGGTCCGGCGTTCGGATGAATCGCTTCTGTCGTGCGCGAGGAGGGGCGCAGGATGTTCAAGAGGATTGCGATCGCCGGGCTTGCCGTGGTGCTAGTCCTTGGCGTAGCCGGCTGGTTCTACCGCAACACGATCATTCAATATATCGCGCTGCAACGAGCGCACGCGAACCGGATCGACGCCGGCCCCACGCAGACGGTCCCATGGAGCAAGGGACCCGCCACACCGGCTGCGCCGCTTGCCGAGCGCCCGCCCAACATCGTCTTTATCCTGCTCGACGATCTCGGCTTCAACGACATCACCACGTTCGGCGGCGGCGTTGCCGACGGCAAGGTACCGACGCCCAATATCGACCGGCTGGCAGCGCAGGGGGCGATTTATTCGCAGGCCTATTCGGGCACCGGCACCTGCGCCCCGTCGCGTGCGATGCTGATGACCGGCCGCTATCCGACCCGCACCGGGTTCGAGTTCACCCCGACTCCCAATGGCATGACCAATGTGCTGGCCGCCTTTGCCGCGGGCCGGCCGCAAAGCCATCTGCCGCCGATGCAGATCAATCCAGCGATCAACGACGATATCCTGCCGTTCAAGGACAAGGGCCTGCCGGGATCTGAAATCACCATCGCCGAACTGCTCAAGCAGCGCGACTATCACACGGTCCATATCGGTAAATGGCACCTCGGCAACCGCCCGGATTTCCTGCCGAACGCGCAAGGGTTCGATGAAAGCCTGCTGATGCACAGCGGCCTGTACTTGCCCGAGGACGATCCCAAGGTGGTCAACGCGCGGCTCGATTTCGATCCGATCGACAAGTTTCTGTGGGCCGCGCTCAGCTATGCCGCCTCGTTCAATGGCGGTGAGCCGTTCAAGCCGGGCGGATATCTGACCGATTGGTGGACCGACGAGACGCTGCGGGTGATCGAGGCGAATCGCAACCGTCCCTTCTTCATCAATCTTGCCCATTGGGCGCCGCACACACCGCTGCAGGCGACGCGCGAAGACTATGACGCGGTCGGCGATATCAGGCCGCATCACAAGCGCGTCTATGCCGCGATGATCCGCGCAGTCGATCGCAGCGTCGGGCGAATCCTCGACAAGCTCGAGGCGGAAGGCCTGGCCGACAACACGATCGTGATCCTCAGCAGCGACAATGGCGCGCCGGGCTATATCGGCATCCCCGAGGTCAATGCCCCACTCAGAGGGTGGAAGGTCACCCTGTTCGAAGGCGGCATCCGCGTGCCGATGTTCGTCAAATGGCCGGGACGGATCGCACCGGGCACTGTGGTCAACACCCCGGTGGCGCATATCGACCTGTTCCCCAGCCTTGCGGCGGCGGCGGGGGCTGCGCTTCCGCGCGAACGCATTATCGACGGGGTCGACATCCTGCCCGCTGCCACCGGGAAAGGTGCGGTCACGCGCAAGAATGACGCGATCTTCTGGCAGTCGGGCGCCTACCGCGTGGTGCGCGCGGGCGACTGGAAGCTGCACGTCGACGGCAACCAGAACAAGAGCTGGTTGTTCAACCTCGCTGCAGACCCGAGCGAGCGGACCAACCTGGTCGCCCGCGAGCCGCGCAAGGTCGCCGAGCTGAAGGCGCTGTTAGCGGCGCACCATGCCAAGGCGGTCGGCTCGCTCTGGCCGCACAGCCTGATCAGCCCGATCGTGCTCGACAAGACCATCGACCAGCCGGTTGCGAAAGGCGATGAATATGTTCTGTGGCCCAATTGATGCCGGGTGCGGCGCGCGCGGTGGGACGGCATGAACATCGCCATCTTTAGCCTGGCCACCCTTGTCGCGTTCGTCGTGCTGGCCATCGTGGCGGTCAGCGTGACCGGGCGGCGGCAACCGTCGCAGCGCATCTACCGCCATGCCACGATCCTCTTCGTGGCAGCGCGGCGACGCGATCCCGACGCGCGCTTCGTTGCTGAAGGCGCGCTGTGGACATCGCGGACGCTGTTCCCGCTGATCGGCACAGAGGAGGCCCATTGGACCGACTTCGCCATTCTGCCGCCCGACCCGTCGGCGGTCTCCCGGTTCTCAACCCGGTCGGGCCTGTCGGATCTGTTCGTGGCAGAGGTTGAGCTGACCCCGGTTCCGGCCTTTGCACTGGGCGTGCTGCGGCTCAGGCATCGCCTTGGGCTGACGCGGCGCCCGGCCGATCCGGTGCCGACCGCAGTCGATCACATCGACGGACGGCGGGAGTTGCTACCGACCTCGCAAAGCATTGCCCGCGCCCAGGCCCATGTGCCGCGCACGCCGGTGACGATGGTCAATTTTCTCGAATATTACGCCCTCGCCCGGGGTGACGCCAAGGACGGGCGCGACGCCTATCTTCGCTATGGCCGCGAAGCGTTCAAGGCGGTCCACGCCGTCGGCGGGCAATTCCTGTTTGCGGGCCGGATCACCGCAGTGCTGGTGCAGCCGCAGAATTCGGACTGGCAGCGCGAGTGGGACGATCTGGCCGCCATGATCTATCCCGATCCGACTGCCATTTTCGCCATGGAGCAATTTCCCTTCTACCGCCGTGCGCTGGGCGATCGCGACGACGGCCTCAAGCGTACGTGCGTGATCGCGACCGGCGCCTATTGAGTGGTCGTGCGCCGGCGCAGCAGCGTGCGGAGCCCGCGCAGGATCATCCAGACGAGCGCGGCAAAGACCAGCAGGACTCCGCCAAGGACCAGGTAGAGCCAGGGGTAGTTGGTCAACAGGCGCGCCCCGACATTTCGGGAAATCTGCGCCCTTGAGTCATAGCCCGGCGGCATCTCCAGCACGCCCACCTGTTTTGCGTAGGCGTCATAGGCGGTCAGCAGCTGTTGCCGGGTCGCCGGTTCGCGGGCGCTCAGATCGGTGGTCTCGCCCGGATCGCGCGCCAGATTGTACAGGCGCCACTGGCCATCGCCGACCGGCGGAACGCTGCGGGTGATCTTGTAGTCGCCCAGATAGAGCGCGGCGTTGCCGGATACCTCGACCGCGCGGGGCTCATCGGCGGCATAGGCACTCGCGACCTTGCCGCCGAGCACGGGGAGCAGGCTGCGGCCGGTCATCGGCTTGCCCCGCGCCGTGCCAGGATCGACCTTCAGCCAGTCGAGCAGGGTGGGGGCGATATCGGTCACCATCGCCGGGCTGGCGATCCGGCGGGGTGCGATACCCGGGCCGGCCATGATCAGCGGAACGCGGATCCCGCCTTCGGTGGCGTAGAATTTATACCAAGCGCCGGGGGTCGCGGCGGCGGCGGCCCATTCCGGGCCGATAAACCCCCAATGCCCCGGTCCCCCCATCGTCCCGGCACCAATGTCGTATCCGGTCAGCCGGTGAAAGGCGCGCAGGGTGGGATCGTCATCCCCGCGCGAGGGCTCTGGCCCATTGTCGGATGAGATGACGAAGATGGTGTTGTCATACGCGCCGCTGGCCTTGAGGTGCCGGATCAGTCGGCCGATGTGGAAATCCATCGCCTCCAGCATCGCGGCATTCACCTCCATGCGGGCAGCATAAAGGGCGCGGTCCTGCGCGCTCAGGCTGTTCCAGCGGCGATAGCCGGGGGGCAGGTCGGCCATCGGCGCGCCGCGGGGAACAAGGCCAAGCGCTTGCGCGCGACGATGCCGCTCCGCGCGCAAGACCTCCCAGCCCTTGTCATAGCGGCCTTTGTAACGGTCGATGAACTGCTGCGGTGCTTGGACCGGAATATGGATCGCCTGAAAGGGAAGATAGGCGAAGAACGGCTTGGTCTGATCGGTTTCTCGAAGATAGGCGATCAGCTTGTCGACGATGAAGCGCGAGGAATAAAAGTCCTTGGGAAGGCTGGCTTCGACGCCATTTTCGAACCACGGGGCGTCCTTGTAATAGGGCATGTAGGAGCGGTCCGCCCAATTGTCCGCGCCCGACGCCGCCAGTGCGAAACTGCGGTCAAAGCCATGCGCCTGCGGCATTTCGCCCGGAGCTTCGCCCATATGCCATTTGCCGGCCATTACCGTCCGATAGCCCTGCGCCCGCAACCGGTCGGCAAGCGTCAGCACGCCCGGCTCCAGCGCCATGGCATAACCGGGCTTGCCGCGCTGTTCCTTGGGCAGGACTTCGGGAATGGTGGCGACGCCGGTCAGATGGGCGTCCATCCCGGTCAGCAGCATCGCCCGCGATGGCGAGCACAGCGGCGACGCACGAAATTGGGTGAATAGCGCTCCGCGCCCGGCCAGCGCGTCGATGTTCGGGGTGCGCGCCTCACCGCCATAGACACCGAAATCCATAAGCGCGACATCGTCGGCCAGAATGACCACGACATTGGGACGCGCCACCGCTTTGGGCGCCGGTTTTGCCGCACCCACCAGAAGTGCGGTCGCGAATATTGGCAGCACGCGTTTCAGTCGCGTATTTCGCATGTCCCGCCCCTCCGCGCGTTGCGCCCGACGCTCTGGCGATCGACCGCAATCCGGCCGGGCGACGAGACGCGGGTGGCAGCGAATAATGTCCATCGCGATCGCCGCCGTTCGACGCCAACTTGCTAGATCAAAGTGCTCAGAGCGTCAATATAGTGCATTAAATGCTTGATCGCGTCACCGGCGGGATGCAGCTATTGGCGTGTCAGATGCCGGGGCGGGGGCGGTTGCGATCATGAAACAGCGTGTCGAAACCATAGTGCAGCGCGTGGACGCGCGGCCATGAATCGCCGCTGGCTCCCGCTGATGCTTGCGTTATCCGCCTGTGGCGAGGCGGAGCCGCAACAGGCCGATGAGCGCGTCGGTGCCACCTGTCAGGGCCTTTCCGAGCCGGCGATGGTCTGGATCCCCGGCGGTCGCTTCACCATGGGTGATCAGGCCCGATATCCCGAAGAGGGGCCCCCGCGCGCGGTTGAAGTCGCAGGCTTCTGGATGAGCAAAACCGAAGTCACCAATGCGCAATTTGCCAAATTTGTCGCGGCGACCGGCTATCGCACCGAAGCCGAGCGCCGTCCGCCCCAGCTTGCCGGTGCTCCGCCCGAGATGCTGCAACCGGGCTCCGCCGTGTTCCGGGTGCCCACGCCCGACAATGGCAATTGGTGGAGTTGGGTTCCCGGCGCGAACTGGCGGCATCCGTCGGGTCCGAGCAGCACGATTGCGGGACGGGACAATGATCCGGTCGTTCAGGTCAGCTGGAACGACGCGCGCGCCTATGCGCAATGGGCCGGGCTGAGCTTGCCCAGCGAGGAACAATGGGAATTTGCCGCGCGCGCCGGTGCCGCCGCGCTGCCCGAACTCAAGGATGCGTCGGGCAAGCCGACCGCCAATTACTATCAGGGGGTCTTTCCGGCCCGCGATCTGGGCGAAGACGGGTTCACCGGCCGCGCGCCGGTCGGCTGTTTTGCCGCCAACGCCTTTGGCCTGCACGACATGATCGGCAATGTCTGGGAGTGGACGACCAGCGCTGCGCGTCCGGGGCAGCCGGTGAATGTGATCAAGGGCGGATCCTATCTGTGCGCCGCCAATTACTGCGCGCGCTACCGCCCCGCCGCCCGTCAGTTCCAGGAACGCGACCTCGGCACGGACCATATCGGCTTTCGTGTCGTGCGGGCTGGACCCGGACCGGGCGCGGGGCGCAAATTGCCGTCTGACTGAAACCGATTCTAGCGCATCACTGTGCGGGTCGATCGGTTCGCTTGAGCGCGACTTCCATCATGCGATGCGCGGTTTCCGCACCGCTATTCTGGTTCTGCCCGGTGACCAAGCGTCCGTCGACGCTGACATGATTGCCAAAGAAATCGCGGAACCGGGTTTCCGATTCGAACTGTGCACCGGCGGCACGCAGGTCGCGCTCAGGATGTTTGGGCGTGAATGTAATGCCAAGCTCGCGAATCTGCTTGTCGGTCACCGCAGAAACGCGCCGCCCCTGGACTAGCGGCTTGCCGTTCGGAGCCTTTGCCGGGAGCAGGCCGAGCGGGCCATGGCACACGCCGCCAATCACAGCGCCGCGCGCATAAGCGCGACTGATCTGCGTACCCAGCACGCCGGATTGCGCAAAATCATACGCCGCGCCCCAGCCCCCCGCGAGGAACACGATGTCATAGGCATCGATATCGATCGCCGCGATGTCCACAGAGTTGCGGATCTTCGACTGGAACTGCGGGTCATCCTGAAACCGTTGATCCGGCGGCGAGATCACCGGCCATCGCAATGAGGCCGGCTCAATGGGGATATCGCCGCCCTTTATGCTGGCGATGTCCACGGCCATGCCGGCATCCAGAAACGCATAATAGGGCGCCGTCATTTCCGACGCGAAGACGCCGGTGGCATCGCCCTTCGGATCCAGCGTGGCATGGCTGGTCGTGATGATCAGCGCACGCCGGCCCTTCAGGTTCATCGCGGGGGATTGATAATGTGGATGCAGGCCCATGGCGGTGAGGGCCGTAGGCAGGCCGAACCAGACCAGCGCAACCAAGGCCAATGCACCCACCGCAAGATAAGTCATACGCCGTTTCATCAGGATAGCCCCGCACGATCCGAGTTCCTAATGTTATGCATTAAACAGCCGTGTCGCGCAATGGTTTTTGCCCGGCCCCAGCAGGGGGTACGTCACCTCACATCAAGCTGCGGCGCTCAATCGCCTTGGTTCCGGACGGGAGCGAGAACAGCATGCCATCCTCGCCGACGACAATCCTGCCATCGAACCGGTGTCCAGCGTCGCCCAGAAACGCCGGATAGAGATAGTTCAGCGGCAGTGGCGGCACGAGGTGCGACAGAACCAGCATTTGCGCCCCGGCGGCCTGCGCGCTTTCCGCCGCTTCTTCCGGCGAAGCGTGATAGTCTTGGATGTCGTGAAAAATCTGGGCCGCATTGGCTTGGCCGTTTGCCGCGAACGCCGTCTCCATTTCTTTGACCAGCTTGGGCTGCAGCGCATCGTGCACGATCAGGTCCGCGCCCTTGCAAACGGCGATCAGATTTGAGGATTTGGCGGTGTCGCCGCTAATACAGACTGCACGCCCCTTATAGTCGAAGCGATAGCCGACCGCCGGGCTGATCGGGTCGTGATCGACCTTGAACGCCGTGACCGTCAGGCCGGCGCTGCGCAGGATGACCGCCCTGTTTCCCGCCATCGCAAAGGGCCTTGCTTCGGCCCGTCCACCACTGCGCGGCACGACCCGTTCGCCGTGATGGGCGATCCGGTAGCCGTGATCCAGATTATAGGCCGCATTGAAGCCCGCGACGACCTGCTCGACCCCTGCAGGGCCATGCACAGGCAGCGCTTTGGTGCTTGCGCCGCGGGTCCAGTGATACAGCATCAGCGGGCCGATGCCGTCGATATGGTCCGAGTGGAAATGGGTCAGCAGCAAGCCATCGACATTGGCGACATTGATTCCCATCAGGTTGAGGTTGCGATTGCCGTTCTCTCCCATATCCACAACGAACATCTGCTGTCCCGCGATCACGACATTGCATGGTCCGGCACGCCGGGGATTGGTCATCGGAGAACCCGTGCCGCACAGCCCGACATGAATTCCATCGGCAAAGTCCCCCAGCCGATCGCGTGCAGCAGTCTGCTGAGCCGCGCGTTGAAATGCGAACTGGCCGATCGGCTTCTGAAACAGCAACGCTCCGGCGACGACCAGCGCGATAACGACCAGCAGTCCAAGGCCAATCCGTTTCATCGTCATATCCCCCTTAATTGCGACACACTGGCATAATGTGACGCATTAGGAAATAGGGGGCTGCGATGCGGTTGCGCATCCAAACCTTTAAGAGTGGGCGGAACTGATCAGGGATCAGCCGCGCCGAACCGAAATGCGTTGGTCGAACTGGAGGCGCTTCGCAGGGAAGGGGAGTTGAAGCACACAAGGTATTATCTGAACCTTGCCGGATGACGGGAATGGGACGCGCGGCAGCTGCGCGCGCCACCCGATCGAGCGCGACGACCACTCCTTCTCCCTGTGCCCGGCGGTTCCCGACCGTGCCCTGCTTATAACTGCCGCAGGATCGTCGGGTCGGTGATCCGGCTCTCGTCGACCAGCAGGAATGCCTTGCTGAGGATGATCGACAGGATGCTGTCCCCGGCAAAAGGCAGCTTGATGGCTTCGGTTTCCTTCGAAGGGCGACCTGGCACGACACAGAGATAGCGATTGCTTGGCAGGATCTGAATATTGCTCGATCCGAAATGGATCGCATATTTCTGCCGCTTGCCCTGAACGATCAGGAACTTGTCGGTCACCTCCAGCCGATCGGCGATCGTCAGCTTGGGCGCGATCGATGCGATCAGCGCCCGGCGCGTTTCGGCATTCTGGCTGAGATCGCCAAAGGCCCATTCCCGCCAATAGCCGCCAAACCGCCCCTCCGGTCCGCCATCGGTCCAGCCCGGATCGTTGGCGACGCTGGTGACCGCGACGAATAGGTCGACGTCGCGCAGAGACTCGGAAAACAGGATCGGTGAAACCGTGTCGAGCGGGACGGGCCTGCCATCGGTGTCGATGAAACGGACCTGATCGGTCGCGAGATGCAGCGGTACATAGGCAGCGCTGCGCTGGTCGTTGTCGACCGCGTCGACATGATATTCGATGGTCAGTCGGTGATGCGGCAATGGCCGGCTGGGAACGTTCCAGCTGTCCCAGCCGCCGAGGAAATCGAAGCGCCAGCCCCTCGCCTGACATAGCGCCCGAAATTGATGCTGACGCAGGATGTGCGCGGCGAACCGGTTCGAATAGGTGCCGGTGCGGCGCTCGGCATCGGTGAGCACATAGATTTCGCGATGCGCCTGCTTGATCGGCTGGGTGAGCCCGAGCGCGATGATCTGCGTGCGCCAGGCGAGCACCTGCTCGGGATCGCTGTCGAGGGGATGCCACAAGCGCACCGTGCCGGTTTCGGGGATCGGGACTTCGCCGGCGAGTGTCAGCAAGTGATCCCCTTGTGGGATCCCGACTGGCGAGCCGTCCGGTCCTTCGAACCGCCACACCAGGGCCAGCGCGACTTGTCGCCGCAGTGGATGGCCGAGAAAGGTCCGGCGCCACGCCTCGGCATCCCAGCTGCGATCCTCCAGCCAGGATTGTTCGAGCCGAAGTGCCTGTAGCCCGCGTGCGGCATCCATGTCCTTGGCTGCCTGCTTGATCGACGTCAGTTCTGCCTTTTGTTCACGCTGGACCGCTGCGGGTGGCCCTTTGAGCGGGCGGCCGTCACGGCCGTGCCAGCGTGTTTCGACATCGACCGCGCTGACCGCAATCGTTGCGACGATATCGCCGATCGCGTGCGTTGCCGTGCCATCCGGCGCAAGGCCGAATTCGGGCAGCGAACGATCTTCGAGATCCTCGACGCTGCTGCCCAGCTTCCCCGCCAGCGTGGCGAGGCGATCGTCGAGCAGCTTCTGGACCGATGGCAGCTTGAGCTTTGCGCGCAGGCGGAAAAGCTCCGCCGCGGCGGCCTCGCCATCGCCGGTTGCCGACAACAGCCAGAGTGCAGCATTGCCCAGCTTGACCGACCGTGCGCCGACACCCGAGACCTTGCGGAAGCATTTCTCGCCGAAACGGCCGACCGGGCCGACAATGCCGGGCTGGGTGAAGGCTGCGGCCAGCCACAGCAGTCCCTTGAGAATATCGAGGCTTGTGTCGGGCCGGGTCGGATCGGGCGTGGTCGCTTCCATCCAGGCAATCAATTGCACAGCGACCGCCGCTTCGCCGATCGGCGCGAGCAATGCCTGACCTTCCGCGAGCCATTTCGCGGCAGGCTTGGCCTTGTCCCCGGCGCTGGCGGCATGCGCCAAGAGCGCGCGCCACGCATCGCGTCCCACCGGCTCGAGCTTGGCGAGCCAGGGAATGAGTGCGTCTGCGAACACCCCCGGCGGCAGAGCGCGCGCATCGGTGCCGCCCGGTTCGAGGATCGCCTTGATGCGGGCGAGCGTGGTCACGTCGAACTTGTTGCTGTGGAGCTCAGCGATGATCTTCGTCAGCCGCCGGCTCAGCGTTTCGAGCGCGGTGCGGAGCGCCCCGTCCGGCGCCTTGCCGTCGAGCAGCCGTTCGGCCGCACCGATTACCGTCAGGCCCGGCATGCCATATTGCAGATGGGATTGCCGTGCCCAGATCTCGATCGGACCGGCGAGTTGCTCCCCGGTGAAAGGCAGCTTCTTACGGAAGAGCTGCGATGCGATCGTCCTGCGGGTCTCTTCGACCCGCCAGCTTTGACTGGTATTGCCGCGCCGCGGCTTCGGGACGATGGCCGTGAGCGCCACCGCGATCTGCATCGCCTCGGGACCCTTCTTCAGTGTCTCCCAACTTTCGATCCCGCCAAGCTTAATCGCGGCATAGTTCGGGCCCTGCGCCTCGATCACTGCGTCGCAGATGGTTTCGATAAGGCGTTCGGCCTCCGTGTCGGATGCATGTGCAGGCGCGGACGTGCGCGCCGGAGAGGCCCAAGGCTGAGGCCAGGCCGGCGCCAATTCACTATTGCTGCCGGACGAAGGCGAGGAGTCTCTCCTGCCGCCAAACAGGCCCGCGATGCGATCGAATATGCCGGTCATCCGCCGATCAGCGGCGTCAGATAGAGGAACACCGCTTCGCTCTCTGGTGTGACGGAAATTGCTTCGTCGAGGTCGGAAATCTGGCGCTCGTCGAACAACAGGATGAACTGATTCTGGCCGAACGCCTCGATCGCGCGGTCATATTCGACCGCTTCGTTAAACAGGCGCGCACGAAAGGTCCGGGCGCTGGCGGGGTTGAGCCGCGCTTCAGGCGTGTCATCGCTCAGCGGGATGAGGAAGGAGCGGTTGCGCGCATGGCCAGCGGCAAATTCGGCGCGCTGACGATTGGCTGTTTCCACTTCATCTGCGATCCGGCGGCGGATGAGTTCGCGCGCCGTGATGCGTTCCGACACCAGGCGCAGTTCGAGCGCCGGCCGTCGTTCCCCGGCACCCACGCCGAAACATTCATCGACGATCTTCAATACCGACTGCATGCGTGCGCTCCCACCTGAGCGGGGATACTAAGTGCAAGCGATTTCCTGCGTCCAGCGCGGAATGGGTCTGCTGGCTGATATTCGTGAAAATCGCAATATTTGCTGCTCAGCGAATTTGCAGTTTATCGAGAGCTGGATTGGGGTGTCCGCTGACGGCCATAGATTGACATCCGACTGATCGAACCGACTGCGCGGCGGGCACCTCCTCGAATTGAACCGAAACGGTTGGGCGACAGTCGACTGGTGCAGCACGCTTTGGGAACGTTGGGAAGGTTTCTGCCCGGGGGAGGTGGTCCGTCGAACCTCTGGTCTGGCCGGGACGGGGAAATCACGGGCAATTGCACCTTGCCCGCATACCCTTGACGTCGGAAGGAGCACCAGGTGACGAACGACAATTTGCTGAGATTGGCGGACGGGCGCGAGAGGACCGGTCTATCGCGCTTGACCCTGTATCGCCGGATGAACGAGGGGACGTTTCCTCCAGCCTGCAGCCTGGGCGGGAGGGTGAAAGCCTGACGGAGCGGCGAAGTCCAGGCGTGGATCGATCCGTCGCGCAACTGCTGACCGCTGCCAGGGACGACGATGAGGTGCCGGGCACGTCGAGCGCGGCGCATTGGGATTTGGGAGGCGCCGCTCAAACCTGTGCTGCCGCTGTTCGACGGGTCTCCATGAAAGAGTGCATTGAGCGCTTCGCGCGTGGCGCGACCGCGCTCTATCGCTCGCTGCGCTGCGCGACCGCGCTCCGAGGGTCTCGGCCTGGCGGTTTCGATCGCTGGCGCGGGCCGGCAGGGGCCGGCCTCAAATAGAGCGGGGCTTATGACGCACACTGCCGGCTGAAGCCGGGCAGGGTGCGAAGCCTGGTCGCGCACCATCCCTGATCGCTGAAGTTGCCACAGGGCAAAATATCCCGGAATTTTAGGCGTTTCGGCTGGTCATAGATCGGTCGCGTTCGTTGTCGATCGCGTTCGGCCCGTGGGTTTGGGGGGATCCATCGGGGGTATTCCGGTCAAAGAATGTGCACGATACCCCCAGAGCATGGGCGCGACTCCAAAGAGGCGAAAGTGGCTTTGACTGATACTGTTCGCTCCGTTGCTCAATCAAACGGGGCGCATGTTGCCATGCACCCCGTGACGATTTCCTAGTTCGAACCCAGCCAGTTCAGAATTGCAGGCGGATGCCCGCGCGGCCGCCGGCGCCGTCGATGCTTCGGGTACCGTTGCCGTCGGTGAAGGAGCGGATGTAGTTGCCTTCGAGGAAGCCGCTGATCCCCTGGCTCTGTGCGATCGTCACGCCCAGCGTCGCTTCGCCGTAATCGCGAAGGCGATCATTGGTGAAGTCCAGGCTCGTGCCGCCACTGGTGAAGGTGACGCGATCGCGGCCCTTGAACTCATGGACGTAATTGCCGCCCACATAGACCGCGGCTTCCGCGCCGCCGCCAATGCCGAAGGCACCGCCGATGCGGCCACCGGCGCGCCCGCGCAGCCCATCTTCGTCATCGAATCGAATGGTCGTGCCGTTGAGCGACAGATCATCGAAGTCGTTCTTGACGTAGGAGATGCTGGCTGCTGGTTCGATGAAGAAGCTGTCGCTGCCCAAGCGGATGCCCGCCTCTGCGCGCGCACCATAGACCCCGCCGTTGCTGTCCTGTCGGAAACCGGCACCGGGCATATTCGCTTTCGCCCAGAAATAGTCGTATTTTCCGATCGCGTTGACGAAGATGTTGCCCGAGGTGAAGCTGCCATAAACGCCGCCGTTGACGACATCGAAGCGCAGTCGGTCGGGCGAGCCCGCGAAGTTCATCGACGAATTGATATAGCCGCCGGTGACGCCGAAGGCGAAGCCACCGCGCTCACCGGCACCGCCGCTGATGTCGAAGCCGATCTGCCCACCGAAATAATCCTGCTCATAGCCGGTGTCGGTCAGGCGCGACTGGCCGAAGGTGTTGAAGTTTCGGCTGCCGCCCCGGGTTTCTACGGAGCCGTGCATCTGCAGCCACGTGCGTCCGGCAACTTCGCCACCGCCCTGCGTCCACAGCGCATCGCGGCGGGCGCGAAGCTGGCCCGATACGGTGTCGGCGGATTTCAGCCAGAGGCTACGGACGCCCTCGTTGAAATTGAGCGTCCGGAAAGCGCTGTCGCTCGGTGCGCCGGTCAGCGCGTAGGTACCGGTGGCAGGGTTGAAGACGACTTCAAGCCGGACAAAGCCCGACGTGAGTGAGCCGCCCGCCAGATCGAAGGCGTTGGCGTCCGATGTCGTGGCGGCGCGGACCAGCACTGTGCCCGAATTCAGGACCGGCTGGCTGCCGGCCAGCTGGTTGAGCTGAATGGTCGTGGTGCCGCTGGCGATGCCGCCGATGATCAGCTGATCAGCCACAGGTGTTGCGCCGAGCGTGACGTCCAGGCCGAGCGTGCCGTTGGCACCGGCATAGGTGCCGGGCAGGGTCAGCGTATCGCCTGCGCGTCCGTTGCGCAGATCGATGGTGCCGCTGTTGGTCATGGTTTCGAGGCCGGTGAAGGTCGGCGCGACGGTCGCGGTTGCTCCGGATCCGACCAGGATCAGTCCGCTGTTGACGAAGCTATCGGTGCCAGCGCCGAAGTCCGGATTGGGGCCGACGGTGAAGGTGCCGCTGTTGTTGATGCGGTCCGCACCTGCGGTCAGGACGATGTCTGACGACAGGTTGCCGCTGTTGTTGATGGTGATCGGCCCGCCAGTTGCGACGAGCGCGAAGCCATTGGCGTTGTTGGCGATCGTTCCGGCGTTGTTGAGCGTGCTGGTGCCCACCGAATTCAGGACAATCGAATTGCCCTGCGTGGTGGCCAACGAGCCGCTGGCGCCAACGTTGACGACGCTGTTGCCGCCGCTGGTGACGGTCAGCGCATCGGCAGTGGTGCCGGTGGTGCGCACTGCGCCGTTGACGGTTGCGGTAGCATTGCCGGTGGTCGCATTGACGACGACGGCGCGCGAGCCATTGCCGGTGGTGGTCACGTTATTGACCGTGACGTTGACCGGACCGGTCGTGCTCGACGCATCGACACCGTTGGAGGTGACGCCAGCCGTGCTGATCGTGCCGCCGTTGGTGACGGCAACGCCCATTGGGCCGGTGGCGAAGATGCCGCGGCTGTTGGCGCCCTGGGTCGATACATTGCCGGTGACATTGACCGTCGCGGTCCCGGTTCCGGCGATGGCGCGGACGCCATCCGAAGTTGCGCCGACGGTGCTGACGCTGCCGCCGTTGACAATGGTGGTTGCAGTGGCACGCGGGCCAAAGAACGCGACACCTGCGGGGACGAGCACGCCATTCGCGTTGGTGCCGGTGGTGCTGATCGTCGTGAAGTTGATGTTGGCTCCGGTAACGCCGCTGGCGACGATGCCATCGGCATTCGCACCCGTAGTGGTGATCGCGCCGCCGTTGATCGTTGCACTGCCTGCGGTGGTGACGGTGATGCCGTCAGCGTTGAGGCCGGTGGTGCCGATCGTGCCCGAGGTCACCGACACTGCGCCGGTGTTGGACACGGCGCGGATGCCGAACGCGTCGGTACCGGCGGTGTTGATCGTGGTCGAGTTGACGCTGACCGTCCCGGTGCCGCCGGTCTGGGCAAGGATGCCGACCGCGCCGCCGCCAAAGCCGCCGCCGCCGACACCGCTGGTGCGGATCGTGCCGGAGCTTATGTCGAGATTGCCGAAATCACTGTTGGCGTCGATGCCGATGGCGTTCTGGCCGCTGGTCG
Organism: Sphingomonas sp. SDUR79; assembly: GCF_056821745.1. Taxonomy (NCBI): domain Bacteria; kingdom Pseudomonadati; phylum Pseudomonadota; class Alphaproteobacteria; order Sphingomonadales; family Sphingomonadaceae; genus Sphingomonas; species Sphingomonas sp. SDUR79. The sequence continues at coordinate 88,077 of NZ_JBPDIN010000001.1, forward strand.
TGACGCTGCCCGAGCGGATGGTGATCGCGCTGGTATCGGTGCTGGCGCTGATCCCGTCGGCGTTCGCGCCATTGGTGGTAATGGCGTTGGTGCTCGTCGTGATCGAGCCTTCCGACGAGCTGACGATCAGGCCAAAGTTATTCGCGCCGTTGGTGACGATCCGGTCGAGCGTCACGGAAATCGGATCGGTGTTGTTCGACACGAGGACGCCGAAGCTGTCGCTGGTAATGAGCGTGTTGGTGCCGCCGTTGATCGTGAAGGCATTGTCGCCGACCGCCAGCAGTCCGAGATCGAAGCCGCCGGTGGTGTCAATGCGCACGCCGTCCTGCAACACGATCGTAAGGTCGGCGGGCGGGGCGATATAGGTGACGCCGTTCGGATAGGGGTTGCCCGCAGGGGTGCAGGTCACGGTGCCGGGGGTCGCGGGCGCCGGGCCGCATTCTTCCTGAGCCAGCGCTGCGGACGGCAATGCCAAGAGCAGGACAGACGCAGTTCCTGCGAGCGCCGAGGCGAGGGTGAAGCGCGCGCGCGTGCGCCGTGGCTGGGAAATGGGGGTCGAGGGCATGTGGGGGAAAGCCTTTGAAAACGGAGCGCTCGGACTGAACGATCGGCAAGGCAACGTTGCGCGGACCGACCTGGGCGCATGAATGGACGCAATTTTATTTCTTGCGCCTGTCATTTTCGACCCATGTTGTTTGGGGGCCACAGTCCGGTTGCGCAACGATTTCCGCTCGATCGTGACGGCCGCAACCTATCGCGATCCCGCCCAGGAGGTCGCGCCAGCAGCGGACCAGCAGCTGATGGGCCGATAGTGGAATGGCAGCATCAAGCGGACATTGGGTCGAAGCGGACCGCTAGACCCGAATTCTGCCAAACCAGAGCGATTCTCCACTGGCAGAGTTCGGGTTCATCGCTGGTGAAGCTGAAGCTTGCTCAGTAAAGCAGCTATTCTGAAACCCGATAGGCGTTGCGGCTCCGCGCTATGCTGATCGAAACGCTGCTACGGGCGATGCTTTCTGTCATGCTCTAAGCCACTGGAAATCCCTGGCAATAGTCTTGAAATCGAAGCACGAACTCATCGCATCAGGCCGGCGGCGCGCAGTGCATCCTCGATGATTCGGCCGACGCCGCCAGCGTTTGTCGGGCGATGGCGCTCATGGTCTCGATCGTCGTCGGGATTGGGGACAGGCATTGCCGCGCGTGCGATGGTCGCGTTCGGCCGGTTCATCGTCGCACCGTCCATTTCGCCACGATCGTCGTTCGCGATTCCGGCGATCCCCCAGAAATCGGCGATCCGGCGCGTCGAGGAGATGCCGGCCTCCAGCATGAACGGCGCCGTCGAGCCGCATGCATCCGCGCCCAATGTGCTGAGTGGCGTCCCATGGGCGAGGCCAGCGATGCGATATTGCTCGATCACAACACGGCCGTCCGATCCGACCCACGCCTGTCGGTGGTGGCCATCCACATCCTCGACCACGCCCGGCTCGCGTGCGACACCATGGACGGCGCGCCACTGCTCGACGATCAAGGCCGCGTTTGCATGGCTGACGGTCGCGTCCTTGTCTCCATGCCACACCGAGATTGTCGGCCACGGGCCTGGATGAGGCGACGCCGCCGTGATCAGCGCGCCGAGTGCTGCCGCCGGCGGACCGCCATGCGCCCGCATGCGATCAAACGCCTCGGGAATTGAGTTGGCCGTGCCATAGGGAAGCCCCGCAATGATCGCTCCACCGGCAAATAGCTCGGGATAGGTGGCCAGCATCACCGAGGTCATTGCGCCGCCCGCCGACAGCCCGGTCACATAGACACGGCCGGGATCGACCCCATGCTCGGCAACCATGACGTCGACCATCTGCCGGATCGAGAGTGCCTCGCCTTGGCCGCGTCGCGTGTCGCCCGGATCGAACCAGTTGAAGCAAAGGTTCGGATTGTTGCCGCGGCGCTGCTCCGGGTAGAGCAGCGCAAATCCGTGCGCGTCGGCGAGTTGGGACCAACCGGAGCCCAGGTCATAGCCAGCCGCGCTCTGTGTGCAGCCGTGCAGCACGACCACCAGGGCGGGTGCAGCGCCCAGTTTTGTGGGCACGTAGAATCGACCGCGCAGAGCGCCCGGGTTGGAACCACAAGGCGGCAGATCCGAAAGCCGATCTTCGCCGCCAAGGCGTCCCCCGCCGGCTAGAGCGTTCTTTCGCAACGCAGAGATGCGTTGCAGGGTGTCGTTCAAATGTCGCATGCGGCTTCCCTTCCGCCGCAGTGATTGCTGCGGCCGCAACGACGACATCAGGTCTATGCTGCAGCGCACAATGTGTGGTCTGGTACTGCAGGGCGCAAGCGGCATCTCAACAATTAACAGACGCGAGCACGCGAGCATGTCGGCCCGCTTAGGTCGCTCGGCGACGCTCTTACGCCTAGGCGCGAATGACGAGTTGTGTGACAACTAGTGTTGACGCGGGCTGAAAAAGACCAGAGTTATGTCCATCGGTGTCAGGACAGATTCCGGCAAATCGGGGAGGGTGATGTGGGGAGGCGTGACTATGTCGCCGTGGGAATTGCGGTCGCGCTCGCCGCCGTACCGACCGCGATCCGTGCGCAGCAGGCAGATCCTGAACGCTGGCCTGCTGTAATGTCTGGCCCAGCCGACACGGCGATCGAAGTGCGCATCGAGTCGATCCTTGCCGCCATGTCGCTCGAGCAGAAGGTCGGGCAGATCATCCAGGGCGATATCGCCAGCGTCACGCCAGAGGATGTCGCACGCTATCATCTCGGCTCGGTCCTTAACGGCGGCAGTTCCTCGCCCGGCGGCGACGAGTTCGGCCCGGCCGCCGCATGGGTCGCCGCCGCCGACGCCTATTACGAAGCGTCAATGCGCCCGAACGGCACGCTGCCGCGCATCCCCGTCATGTGGGGATCAGACGCGGTGCATGGCCATAACAACATCGTGGGCGCGACGATCTTCCCGCATAATGTCGGGTTGGGTGCGACCCGGAACCCAGCGCTGATGGAAAAGATCGGCCGGGCGACCGCGATCGAGCTGCGCGTCACCGGCCTCGATTGGACCTTCGCCCCGACCATCGCCGTGGCGCGCGACGATCGCTGGGGCCGCACCTATGAAAGCTTTGGCGAGGATCCGGCGCTTGTGGTCGATTACGCGACCGCCTTCATCCATGGGCTGCAGGGGCGGCGCGGCGACAAGGATTGGCTTCGCGGACCCCATGTCATCGCCACCGCCAAGCATTTCCTGGCCGACGGCGGGACCATGGACGGGCGCGACCGCGGCGACGCGCAGACGTCCGAGGCCGAGCTGATCCGGCTGCACGCGCCCGGCTATGTCGCGGCGCTGAACGCAGGGGTACAGAGCGTCATGGCCAGCTTCTCCGGCTGGAACGGCACGAAGATGCACGGCAACGCGTCGCTGCTCACTGGCGTGCTGAAACAGCACTGGGGATTTGACGGGCTCGTCGTCGGCGACTGGGACGGCCATGCCAAGGTACCGGGCTGTACGCCGACCGACTGCCCCGCTTCGATTGCGGCCGGGCTCGACATGGTTATGGGCCCGGCGAGCTGGAAGGGGCTGTATGCCTCGACCCTCGACGCCGTGAAATCGGGCAAGCTGCCGATGGCGCGGCTTGACGACGCGGTGCGACGGGTCCTGCGCGTCAAGCTGCGTGCCGGGCTGTTCGAGGCGGGCAGGCCCTCTTCGCGCCCCTATGCCGGTCGCTACGAACTGCTCGGCGCGCCGGAACACCGCGCGATTGCGCGTCAGGCGGTGCGCGAATCACTGGTGTTGCTCAAGAACAGCGGCGCCCTGCCGCTCAAGGCCGGCGCACATATTCTTGTCGCTGGCGACGGCGCCGATGATGTCGCGAAACAGTCGGGCGGCTGGACGCTGACCTGGCAGGGCACGGGCACCAAGCCCGAGCATTTCCCCGGAGCGACGCCGATCTTTACCGGCGTGCGCGAGGCGGTGAAGGCCGGCGGCGGCAGCGCGGAGCTGTCTGTCGACGGCCGCTACACCACCAAACCCGATGTCGCGATCGTGGTGTTCGGCGAAGACCCCTATGCCGAATTCCAGGGCGACCGTGCCGATCTCTATTTCGACGACCGCACCGGTAGCCTCGCCACGATGCAGCGTTTGAAGTCCGCGGGCATCCCGGTGGTCGCCGTCTTCCTTTCGGGGCGTCCGCTCTGGGTGAACCGCCACGTCAATGCCGCCGACGCCTTTGTCGCAGCATGGCTCCCCGGGTCGGAGGGCGGCGGGGTGGCCGATGTCCTGTTCGGCAAGGTCGACTTTAGCGGCAAGCTGCCCTTCAGTTGGCCCGCCAACGCCAAGGGCGCGCCGCTCAATGTCGGCGATGCGGCCTATCGTCCGCTCTATCGCTATGGCTATGGGCTGACGCTCAAGGATCGGTCTCCTGCCGCCCGCTTGTCCGAAGACCCCGGCATTGCGCTCGATCAGCCGGCCACTGGCCCGCTGTTCGCGCGTGGCCGCGCGCTCGGTTCGCGCCAGTTGCAGATCGACGGAGCCAATGACAGTCGCCAGACGATCACCGGTGCGGCCGACAACGGATCGATCGCCGTGCGCCCGGTCGATCGCGATGCGCAGGAGGACGCACGCGAAGTCGCCTGGTCGGGGAAATCGCGCGGCACGTTGCTGATCGCCGATCCGCGTGCTCCCGACCTGCGCGCCGCCGGTCCGCTCGCACTCGCGCTCGACCTGCGCGTCGACGAAGCACCTGCTGGCCCGGTGCAGCTCGAGCTGCAATGCGGCCCGGGTTGCGCTGCGCGGATCGACATTGCTCCGCGCCTTGCCACGATTGCGGGCAAGGGGTGGCAGTCGCTTGCCATTCCGCTCGCCTGCCTGCCCGGCGGACGGCTCGACCGCGTGACCGTGCCGTTTGCAATGTCCACCAGCACGCGCCTGCGCCTGACCCTCGCCGCAGTTGCGCTCATTCCAGCCAAGGAAACCACATGTCCCTGATGCTCCTCGCGCTTGCCGGGGTTCCCGCTGCCGTTCAGGCGCAGCCCGCCATGCCACGCCCGGCCGCAATCCTCGCGGACACCCGCCGTGTTGCCGACTGGCAGTTGGCCAACCGCACCAACTGGGCAAGCATGCCGGCGGCGCGCAACAGCGTTCAAAACCCGCGCGACTGGCAGCAGGCGACGTTCTGGATCGCGCTGACCGGGCTGGCCGATCGCGATTCCCGCTATGTCAGGCCGCTGCTCGACCTTGGCCGCGACGTGCAATGGCGCCTCGGCGACAATCCCTTCCATGCAGACGATCAACTGATTGCACAGGCGTGGATCTGGGCCGCGCGCAACGGCGCCGGCCATAAAGCGCTCGCGCCCACACGCGCCTATTTTGACAATGTGCTGGCCAAGCGCCCGCGCGGCAGCCTGGAGTTTATCCCCGTCCGGCCCGGTTCCGGCCATTCGTTGTGCACCGACCGCTGGTGCTGGTGCGATGCGCTGTTCATGGCCCCGCCAACGCTGCTTCAGCTCGCCCGCATCACCGGCGACCGGCACTATGCCGATTTCGCGCATGAAGAGTTCAAAGCGACCACGGACTATCTCTACGACCCGGTCGAGAAGCTCTATTTCCGCGACAGCCGCTTCTTCGACATGCGCGATGCCAAGGGGCGCAAGCTGTTCTGGAGCCGCGGCAATGGTTGGGTGATGGGCGGCCTTGTGCGCATGCTGGAGGTGATGGACCGCAGCGATCCCAAACGGCCCTATTATGAGAAGCTGTTCCGCGACATGGCGTCCAGGCTCATCGCGCTGCAGAAAGCCGATGGCTATTGGCCCGCCTCGCTGCTCGACGGCGATCCGGGCACCCCGCCTGAAAGCAGCGGCACCGCCTTTTTTACCTATGCTTTTGCCTGGGGGATCAATCACGGTTTGCTCGACCGGGCGACCTATCAACCTGCGGCGATCAAGGGCTGGAACGCCAGCGTCCGCGCGGTGCAGCCCGACGGCATGCTCGGCTGGGTGCAGCAGGTCAGCGATCGGCCCGACAGCGTGTCGGCGAAAGAAACCCAATTCTATGGTTCCGGGGCGTTCATCCTCGCCGGAACCGCGATGCATGATCTCGCGCGACAGCAAATCCGGCGCTGAAGCGTAAATTTGTCTGCATAACCCGCGCCGCCACGCCGGTCGCTGGCAACGCCGCTTCACCCGATCGCCGGGCGGGCCAGTCGCACGGTGGCAGGCTGCAATGATCGGGACCGAACTTGCTGGCTCCGCCTGCGGCCCGAGGCTGCAGGCGAGCACGCCAATCGACCGGCGCTATCGCGGGCCGACCGCTGCATTTGCTTCCATCGTGCGTTGCGCGCGTCCGCTTTCGACGCCGCAGCGCCCGTGCTGGCGAGGCGTGAGTTGTCCTACAACTAGATCTGAAAGGCGTTGACTCGATGATCCAAGTTGTCATACACATCCCTGACACCGGTATCAGCTGGGTTCGGACCGCGCCACGGACGCGCAAACGGGAGGGGGAAGTAAATGATACGTTCCATCAATGTGTTGCGCGGTGCGCTGCTCGCCTCGGCGACCTTTGCCACATTTGCGCCGGCGCATGCGCAGGACGCGGCTTCGCCGCAATCGCCCGATCAGGTGGCCGAAGTCGCCGCAGACGAGCAGGAAATTCTGGTCACCGGTGCCCGCGAAACGCAGCGCACCTCGATCTCGGTCAAGCGCAACGCCGACGTCGTGGTCGACGGCCTGGTCAGCGACGAAATCGGTGCGACGCCGGACAATAGCGTCGGCGACACGCTGGAGCGGATCACCGGCGTTTCGGCTGACCGCTTCAAGGGCAATGCCAATGAGCTATCCGTGCGCGGCCTTGGCCCCACGCTGAGCTTCGCGACCTTCAACGGCCGCGAAGTCTCGACTGCCGGTCCCGACCGTTCCGTCGCCTTCCAGCAATTCCCGTCGGAGCTGGTCAACGGCGTTCTGGTCTACAAGTCGCAGCGCGCCGATTTCCTCGAGGGCGGCGTTGGCGGCATCATCGAGCTGCGCTCAATGAAGCCGCTCGATTATGGCAAGCGCCGCCTCCAGTTCGAAATTCGCGGCGATTTCCAGCCCAAGGATGACGACGTCTACCAGCATGACGGCCTCGGCTATCGCGCCAACATTTCCTACACCGACCAGTTCAAAACCGGCATCGGCGATATCGGGATCTCGATCGGCTATCAGCGGCAGGACACGACCGCGCCCGAAGACTATTACAACGCCAACTCCACCTTCCAGCTGTGCAACACGATCGCAAACAATCCCTCGCTGGTGACGGGCAGCGCAGCTTCGCTGGTCGCGGCGGGGGCGGGTGCCAACTGTACGCTCGCGACCGGCCCGCGCTCGGTTGCGCCGAGCACTGGTGCGACACCCGTGCTGGTCGGTGAGACGCGTGGTGACGTCTATTTCGCCAACTCCTCGCGCAGCTTCCGCACGCAGCAGACGTCAGAAGTTCGCGACGGCCTGATCGGATCGCTGCAATGGCGTCCGCACAGCGATTTCGAAATTTCCATCGACGGGCAATATTCCAATCGCGCCAGCCTGGAGGACCGCAACGTCCTGCAGATCACCGAAGGGTTGCGCGGCGTTCAGCCGCTGATCATCGGGAACGGGGCGAACGGCTATTCGTCGGGCGCGCTGATCAGTTATCGCGGCAACTCCAATCTCGAAAACCAGCTCGAGACGCGCCAGCGCAACGAGGAATATCTGGGCGGCGGGGTCAACCTGATCTGGTCACCCGACCGGTGGAACATCTCGTTCGACGGCTCCTATTCGCGCAGCCATCGCACAGAGAACCAGAAACAGACCCGCATGCGTTCGGCGACGCGCGTACCCTATACGCTGGCGTATGAAGGCGACAACGTCGTCCCAACGGTCGATTTCGGCACGTTCGACATCACCAACCACGCGAACTTCCTCACCACCGCGGCGAATTCGGTCTATGCCCGCCGCCGCTTCGTCACCGATCGGAAGGACGAGATTTGGGCCGGCCGCCTCGACGTGACGCGTGAGCTCGACGGCTTCATCACCTCGGTCAAGTTCGGGGGCCGCTTCTCCGATCACCACCGCACGAACGACAATGCCCGTAACAACGACCTCAACACCTTGGTGGCGATCAACGGCCAGACCCCGGCGCAGCTGATCGCCCAGGCAAACCAGCAATGCCGCGTGCCGTTCACCACGACGAGCTACATGGAGGGCACGGGTACCAACGTGTTGCGCTGGGCGACATTCGACAATGACTGTCTGTTCCGCACCTTCACCGGCAGCGACGACGCGTTGCCGACGCCCGCTGACGGGCGCGATCCCAGCGACATCGATGTGCGCGAACGGATTTGGGCGGCCTATGCCATGGCCAATTTCCGCGCGGATGAGGGGCCTGTCCCGATCAGCGGCAATATCGGCCTGCGCTGGGTCAAGACCGACATCACCTCGATCGGCTTCCGCCAAGCCTATCTCATCAACATCGACACCGCCGGCGACAGCTATTCGGTCGCGGTCGATCCCAGCCGGCCGCTGACGGTCAATACCGCCAACGGCAGCTACAACTATCTGCTGCCCAGCGCGAACATCGCCTTCGACCTGACGGAGCAGCTCAAGCTGCGCCTTGCCGCCTATCGCGCCATCGCGCGCTCGGGGATCGAAAGCTTCGGCGCGGGCATCAACCTCAACCCGTCGGCGGGCACCGGCCTCAACAACATCATCTTCAACGCGACGACCGGCAACCCCAACCTGAAGCCGCTACGGTCGTGGAACGCCGATGCCAGCCTCGAACTCTATGCGTCGAAGGATACGCTGGTCTCCATTGCCGGCTATTACAAATGGGTCACTGGCACGGTGATCGGCCGGTCGGAACCGCGCCCGACGGACATCACCGTCACTACCGTCCGCGACGGGGGCGCGCCGGCGACCGAAACCTTCACGATCAGCCCGGTCGGCCCGGCCAATGATCTCGAGACGCGCCACCTTTATGGTGTCGAGGCGACGGTCAGCCATGCCTTCACCTGGCTTCCCGATCCGCTCGACGGTTTCGGCATCCAGGGCTCGGTCAACCGCGCCTTCGCCAATTTCGAATATCCCGATACCTCGCCGATCGCGCCCTATCTGGAACCGGCCAACCTGGTCGGCCTGTCGAAATGGACGGCGAGCGGGTCGGTCTATTTCGAGAAATGGGGGCTCTCGTTGCGCGCCAACCTCCGCTACCGGTCGGACTATTACAAGCCGAACGGCGGCACCAACCGCGAAATCCGCGATGGCACCTATCTGAACCTCTCGGCGCAATACAACCTGACCAAGAATGTCCAGCTCAAGCTTCAGGCGCTCAATGTCACGGGCGAGCAGGACATCATGTACAAGGGCGGATACGACAGCATTGCCGAAGTGTCGAACAGTGGCACGCAATATTTCTTCGGCTTCCGCGTGCGCCTGTGAAGCCGATCCTTCAACTAGGCCGGACCCTTCCGCTCTTGGGCCTTGCCGTTATCGCCGCCGTGGTTTCGACCCCGGCGGCGGCCTTTAACCCAGCAGCCCCGGCACAATGTCAGGGCAGCGAAGGCTATGCCGCCGCATTCGGCGGGCGCCGCACCTTTACGCTGCGTCCGGACGAGCTTGAAGCGGTCAAGGCTTCGCTGAACGATCCTCCCGTTGCCACGGCCTATCGCGCGCTCATCGCCCGCGCCGATCAGGCACTGGCGCGCAAGCCGGGCTCGGTCCTCGACAAGCGCACCATACCGCTGTCGAATGATCGCCGCGATTATCTCAGCCTCGCGCCCTATTGGTGGCCCGACCCCGCCAATCCCAAGGGTCCCTATGTCCGCAAGGACGGGCAGGTAAATCCGGAACGCGACACCAACCGCTTCGACCGCACCGCGCTCGGCCGCTTGATCAGCGACGCCGACACGCTGGGGCTCGCCTATTATCATTCGGGTGAGCGCAAATATGCCGATAAGGTTGCGGCGCTGATCCGCGCCTGGTTCCTCGATCCCACCACGGGTATGAACCCGAACATGAACTACGCGCAGGCGGTGCCGGGGCGTGAGAATGGCCGGGCCGAGGGTGTGCTCGATACCAGTGGATTCATCGCGGTGATCGACGCCGTCGGGCTGATCGGCCCGACGGGCGCGCTGTCGGCCGCCGAGATCGGCAAGCTTGAGGCGTGGTTCTCCGCCTATGTCGACTGGATGCGCACCAGCAAGAACGGCAAGGAGGAGGCTGCGGCCCATAACAATCATGGTGTTTGGTATGACGCGCAGCTGGCCCGCTTCGCGCTGTTCGCACGCCGCGACGACATCGCGCGCAAAACCGTCGCCGCATTTCCCAAGCTGCGGATGGAGAAGCAGATCGATGCCTCGGGCGCGCTGCCGCACGAGCTGACCCGCACGCGCAGCTTCCATTATTCGGTCTTCACACTCGACGCGGCTTACCATCTGGCGGACAGCGCTGCGTGCCTGGGCAGGGACCTCTATCGTGCCGAAGCCAAGGGGCGCACCCTGCGCAAGGCGACCGACTTCATCGCTGCGTATCGCGAGCGGCAGAGCGACTGGCCGCACAAGGAGATGAAATGGCCAGCCCAGGCGCTGGACGATCTGCTTGTCCGCGCCGATGCCGCGTGGGGGCCGGGCGCCTATCGGCGGCAGCTGGCGGGCGATATGGCACTACGCTACCGTTCGGCCGAATGATCGACCGCCGTACGCTGCTCGCCACACCGCTGCTGCTGCCTGTGGCGGCGCGCGCCGCAGTGTTCGACCTGCGCGCGATCGAGCGCCGCCGGATATTGCCGCGTGCGCGCGCGATGCTGGCCGAAGTCCCGCGCACGATCGCATCGATTCCTGCGCCGCGCAGCCCGGGCACGCGTCAGGACTATTATTCCGAAGGCGACTATTGGTGGCCTGACCCCGCCAATCCCGGCGGCCCCTATATTCGCCGGGACGGCCGTTCCAATCCCGACAAGTTCGACGGCCATCGCGATGCGCTGATCGCATTCGGGCGGATTGTGCCAATGCTCGCCACCGCCTGGGACCTGACCGGCGACGCACGCTTCGCCACTGCGGCGATGCACCATCTGCGCGCCTGGTTCGTCGATCCCGCGACAGCGATGCACCCTAATCTTCAGCACGCCCAGGCGGTCATCGGTGTCAACACCGGTCGTGCTATCGGGGTGATCGACACGCTGCAAATCGTTGAGGTCGCGCGCGCAGCCAGTCTGTTCGCGCGCCGGGATGCGCCCGGCTATGCGACGGTCCGAGCCGGCGTCGAGCGCTGGTTCGCGCGCTATCTCGACTGGCTGACCACCTCCCCGTTCGGGATCGAGGAGCGGGATCAGAAGAATAATCACGGCACATGCTGGCTGCTCCAGGCGGCGGCGTTCGCATCCACGGCGGGACGGCGGGACGTGCTCGCCACCGCGCGCGAACGGCTCAAGGCGGTGATCATTCCGACCCAGATCGCGCCCGACGGCCGTCAGCCGCTCGAACTCGCGCGGACCAAACCCTATGCCTATTGCCTGTTCAACCTGGACGTACTTGCCGCGTCCGCTTGCCTGCTTTCGACACGCGACGACGAACTGATCGGGTGGCGGACGTCCGATGGGCGATCGATTGGCCAGGCGATCCGTTTCATGGCCCCGTTCGTTGCCGACAAGCGCCGCTGGCCGTTCGCGCCGGACATCGAATATTTTGACGGTTTTCCGGTGCGCCATCCCGCGCTGCTGTTCGGCGCGCGCGCATTGGGCGAACCTCGCTGGACCGAACTGTGGCGCGGGCTGAACCCCGATCCGGTTATTCCCGAGGTGGTCCGCAACTTTCCCGTGCGGCAGCCTTTGCTGTGGATCGACGCGCCCGCGCTACGCCGAGCTTGAGGTTCAGCTCAGATACCCTCGCCGCAAGGCCACGGTAACGGCGTGGGTGCGATCGTCGACTTGCAGCTTTTCAAAGACCGCCTTGAGGTGTGACTTGACGGTTTCGATCGATATGCCGAGTTGCCAGGCGATCTGCTTGTTCGGCTGACCCTCGGCGACCAGCCGAAGGACGGAGATCTCCTTTTCGGTCAGGCGGTCGTCGAGGGCATGGACCGCCAGTTCCTGCGCAACTTCGGGCGCGATGATCCGGCGCTTCGCATGGACAGCGCGGATCGTATCGACAAGCTCCTTGCGCAGGCAGGATTTGAGTAGATAGCCTTCCGCCCCGGCCGCAAGCGCGCGGTGCGCCTGCGCATCTCCGGGATAGGTGGTGAGGATCAGCACGACGGCTTTGCTATCCTCGGCGCGAATGGCCTCAAGCGCCTCGATCCCGCCCAGCCGGGGCATCTGCACGTCCATCAAAACGACATCGGGACGCTTTTCGCGGAACGTTGCCAGCGCTTCGTGGCCATCCCCGGCCTCACCAACCACGTCTATATCGTCATGTCGGGCGAGCGTTGCGCAAATCCCCTCACGCATCATGGGATGATCGTCGACGACCAGTACACGGATGCGGCGCTGCGTGGCGCGGTTCCGCGCATCATCGCGGCCTATATGATCATCCCCGCTCACTGCCCGCCCGATACACCATGGCGGCTGGCACGGCTACCGTGACTTCGGTGCCGCCCTCACGCCGCCGCGATATGCGCAGCGTGCCGCCGATGCGCGCCGCCCGCTCGCGCATGCCGGGGATACCGTAATGACCGCGTCGCCCCTCTCGGGCGACATCGGCCGGTATGCCGATCCCGTCATCGGCGATGGACAGTTCGATACCGGTCGAGCGGTATTGCAGGTCAACGGTCATATTGGCGGCATGCGCGTGCCGGGCGACGTTGAACATGACTTCGGCTGCGATGCTCGCCAGTTCGTCCCATGCAACCGGGTCGAGCGGGCGGCGCGCGCTCGACGATCGGACGGTGGTCGCGATGGCGGTTCCGGCAAGCTGTCGGCCAGCGATTTCGCGCAGTGTCGCCTCGGGATCCTCCAGTCCGCTACCGCGCCGCAGGTCACGGAGCCGGTCGCGGCCTTCGGCCACGACCTCGTCGGCCCGGTCCATCGCTTCCTCAAGCTCCCGTCGCGCCTTCGTATCGGCGGCCAGTCCGTCTACCGCGAGTTGGAAGCGGAGCATCAGCGCCTGGATCGACTGCAGCAGCGTGTCGTGAATATCGCGCGCGACCCGCTCCCGCTCGCGCATCCGGTCCAGCAGGCGGCTTCGGATGCGGTGCGCGAGCACGCGCATGCGCAGCTGATAGACGAACCACAGCAACAGCCCGGCCAGCGCAGCGCATAGCGCCTTGAACTTCCAGCTTTGCAGAAAAGTCGGCGGTATCTCGATGGTGATCGATCGGCCCTGCCGGTTCCAGTTGCCGTTGGCATCCTGCGCAATCACGTGGAACGCGTGCCGCCCAGGGCCCAAATTGGTGTAACTCGCTTCGCGCCGCTGTCCGGCGGCCGTCCAGTCGGCATCGGACCCGTCCATGCGGTAGAATGCCACGTTGCGCGTCGGGACCGCGAGGCTGTTGACTGCGAAACCGATGCGAAGACTGCGCGTGCCGGCCGGCAGCTCAAGCTGCGCCGGCGGGTCGCGCCAGAAGCGGTCGCTCGTTGCGACCGAGCGAATGGCGACAGGCGGAGCGGCCTTTGCCGTGCGCGCCTGCGCGGGGTCGACCAGCAACAGCCCAGCGCGCGAAGCGAGCAGGATGCGGCCATCCTTCAGCGCCTCGACCTGCGGCCCGCGAAAGCTGATCGACTGCCCACGCGTTTCATAGCCGTCGAGATGGTCGTACATGCGATAGTGCAATGTCGCACCCGGAGTCTTGAACCCTCGCGCGAGTTCACCGCCGGCAACACGCGCAATGCCGAGCCGAACCAGGAACCATGCCGCGCCGTCGCCACCGCGCGCCATCCCGCGCACACCGACGAGCCACGGATTGGCTCGGGTGTCGATGCGCTGGATCTGGCCGGCACGGATCCGCACGACGCCATGGGCGCCGCTGACATAGACCGTATCACCCGTCCTCCAGATCGTCGAAATCGGACCGACCCGCAGCAGGCTGGCAGAAATCGTGGATCGCGCGCTCGGCGTGAGGCGCAGCAGCCCGTCGTCGCCCGCAGTTGCAATCACGCCATCACCGATTGGATCGGGCACGATGTCGAGCACGTTCCTCACATCAGTATAGCGTTCGATCCAGCGATCACCCTCGCGTACCCACAGGCCGTCTTGCCCATCGACCCATAGCCGGCCCAATCGATCTTCCGCGCAAACGGTCGGCGCAACGGGGTCAACGGGCCGCGCGAAGCCAGCGGCTGCGCTGGCACCGTAGCGCACCACGCGTCCACCGTGCACCGCCCACACGCCGCCATCGCGCGCGGGGCATAGCGCAGCGATCCGCTCGCCGATCCGGTCGATGCGTTCGATAGACCCGTCGCGTGCGCGGTAAATATCGCGCGCTGCGGCGATGAAGACATCGCCGCCGCTGGCTGCGAGCTTGACGCCGTCCTGAACATCGGACGGAACGGCCGACACCGGCATGATCGGGACGGGACGGTAGCGGTCGAGCCCGGCGTCGGTCGCGACCCAGATGCTGCCCTCCCGATCCGCGAACACGTCGATCGTCGCGTTGGACGTCAGTTGCCGGCCGATCGCGATGCGCTCGACCGCACCCGCATCACCGATCGTGCCGCGAAACAGTCCGACGCCGCGCGTCGAACCCCAGACCCCGCCGCGCCGATCGAACGCCATCGACGGGACAGCAGCGCCCTGCACCGGCGACAGGATCGGCGAAGCAGGCAGGCGCGATCCTTGCCCGCTGCGGACCGCGCGCGTGCCGAACTGATCGGACACCCACAATGCGCCGTCGGGCGAACGTGCCAGCATCGAAAAGCCGATCCGATCGGGCTGGCCTTCGAAGCGCATGGCGCCTGGGGCCAATCGCGCCAGGCGCCCGCGCTCACGGCTTTCTCCCAGCGTTACCCAAAGGCTGTCATCTGCGGTGACCGCCAGCGACGCGATCTCACCCGGTGGCAGGCCCAGGGAACGGTCCACCGCCTCCCATCGGTTGGCGCGCAACCGGAACAGCCGCTCGCCCTGTCCACCCCATGCCGCCCACATCGTGCCATCGGCGGATTGCGCGAACCGCATGATCGAGGGGGGCGCATCGCGCATCGCGACCGGCTGAAGTCGACCGGCACGATAGCGGGCGGGGCCGGCATTTTGATTGAACCCCACCCACAGCTGCCCCTGCCGGTCCACGAAGATCGCCGTTGGAATGGCATTGGCGTAACGGCGGTCAGCGGGGTTCGCGATCCGCTCGAACGTCAGACCGTCGAAACGGAACACCCCCTCGGCCGAGGCGAGCCAGAGATAGCCGTCGGGCGTCTGCGCGATCCCCACGACATTGCCGGGCGCGCCTTGTTCGGGGGTCCAGCTGCTGTGTTTGAAACCCGCGATCTGCGCTGCCCCGCCGGGGGCGTAGGCGAACATGGCAATCGCAGTCAGACAGGCGATGGCGTGGCGCAAGCGATGTTCCCCCGTGGGCGCGCGGCGGCGCATTTGCCCTCGATAGCGCAACTATCGTCCGATCCACTCCCCCAAATGGGGGAGGCTGGCGTCCCCCGTGCCAGTGTGCCGCCGCGCGTCGTGCCGCGCTACCTCCTGACTCGTCGCTCGCCGCTCCGGTGATCGACCGAAACGGGAGGCTGGCATGCAAGAAGGAAGGGTGAAGCAGGGCATGGCACCGGTGTCGCGGGCAGATCGGCGACGCGGGCACCAACGGGCCAGCCGGCTCGTGCTGGGCTCGGTCGGCATCGCTTCGTTGCTGGCCGTGAGTGCGCTCATCGGCCGGTTGGACGAACTGGCCGCCGGCATGTTGCTTTACCTGCTCGGCCTCGCAGCCGTGCTCCGCCTCATGCTCGCCCAGCCCGTGCAATGCGACGACTTTTCAGAAAAGTCGAACGATCCGACCGATCTTATGTGGATGGGCCGGAAAGCACCGCGCCCCTAAACCGCTTTCAACACCACCAACCATGTTTTGAAAAAGGGAAATGTGACCATGACAACCGCTACCGCCACCCCGGCCACCACGCTGCTTTCGCCAACCGATCATGCGCTGGTGATGATCGATTTCCAGTCGCAGATGGCGTTCGCGACCAAGTCGATCGCGGCCGAACTGCTGCGCAACAATGCTGCGCTCGTCGCGAACGCGGCTGCCGGCTTCAACGTGCCGACGATCCTGACCACGGTGGCCGAAAAGAGCTTTTCCGGACCGATGTTCAGCGAAGTGACCGACCCGTTCCCGGGCCAGGCGCTGCTCGACCGCACGTCGATGAACACCTGGGAAGACGCCACGGTGATCGAAGAGGTCAATCGCATCGGCAAGAGCCGCCTCGTGTTTGCGGGCCTGTGGACCTCGGTCTGCATTGTCGGCCCGGTGCTTTCGGCGATCGAGCAGGGCTTTGAAGCCTATGTCATCACCGACGCCTCTGGCGACATCTCGGAGGAGGCGCATGAACGCGCCGTCGCCCGCATGATCCAGGCCGGCGCCCGCCCGATGACTGCGCTGCAATATCTGCTGGAACTGCAGCGCGATTGGGCGCGCGGCGAGACCTATGACCTGACCACCGGCATCGCCCGCAAATGGGGCGGCGCTTACGGTCTTGGCGTCACCTACGCCAAGACCATGTTCGGCGCGTCCGAAGGCGGTCGCTGAAGCCCCCCCCGGCCGGACCGCATCCCCCCGACCACTCGCGGTCCGGCCACCCCACCAAAGCCACGAAGAAAGGAACCGAATCATGAGCACCATCACGACGCAAGACGGCACCGAGATCTTCTACAAGGATTGGGGGCCCAAGGACGCCCAGCCGATCATGTTCCACCATGGCTGGCCGCTGTCCTCGGACGATTGGGACAGCCAGATGCTGTTCTTCTACAATCAGGGCTTCCGCGTCGTGGCGCATGATCGCCGTGGGCACGGTCGCTCGGCGCATGTCGATTTCGGACACGACATCGACCATTATGCGTCGGACGCTGCTGCAGTTGTCGAGCATCTCGATCTCAGGAACGCGATCCACATCGGCCATTCGACCGGCGGCGGTGAAGTGGCCGCTTATGTTGCCCGTTATGGCATCCCGCAGGGCCGCGTCGCAAAGGCGATCCTGGTCGCGGCGATTCCCCCGATCATGCTCGATACCGAACGCTATCCGGACGGCCTGCCGCTGGCGGTGTTCGACGGGCTGCGCGCGGCGCAGGCCGCCAATCGCGCGGCGTTTTTCCGCGAAGTCGCCGACACCTCTTTCTACGGCTTCAATCGCCCCGGCGCGAAGGTGATCCCGGCGGTCGCCGACAATTGGTGGCGCCAGGGAATGATGGGCAGCATGCTGGCCCATTATCAGGGCATCAAGGCCTTCTCCGAAACCGACCAGACCGACGACCTGAAGGCGATGACGGTTCCGACGCTGGTGCTGCACGGCGACGACGATCAGCTCGTCCCGTACAAGCATGCTGCCGAGTTGCAGGTCAAGCTGCTGCCCGATGCCCAGCTCAAACTCTATCCCGGCTATTCGCACGGGATGCTGACCGTGAACGCCGACGAGCTGAACGCCGACATGCTCGCGTTCATCCGCGGCTGACCGGGGGCAGGGGAGCAAACGCATGAAACCCTATCTGCTTTCGCTGGGAGCCGGTCTGCTGATCGGCGTCATCTATAGCCTGATGGGCGTCCGCTCCCCTGCGCCGCCTATCATCGCGCTGATCGGGCTCGCCGGCATCCTTGCCGGCGAGCAGATCGCGCCGCTCGCCAAACGGTGGATCGTGCTGCCTGTCGCACAGCATCAGGAACCCCGAACGTGACCCAGATCACTCGCCGCCAGGCGCTCGCCGGCGCCGCCACCACCGCCCTTCTCACCGCAACGGAGAGCCTCGCCATGTCGCCCAAGCAGCCCGACCTCCTGATTACCAACGCAAAGGTCACCACGCTCGACCGCGCGAACCCGCAGGCGGAGGCAGTCGCGATCCGTGACGGAAAGTTCCTGGCGGTAGGCTCCGAAGCGGAGGTGCGCGCGGCGATCGGTTCGAACGCGCGGGTGATCGACGCCAAAGGGCGCCGCCTGATCCCCGGCCTGATCGACAGCCACATCCACGTCATCCGCGGCGGCCTCAACTATAATATGGAGCTGCGCTGGGACGGCGTGCCGAGCCTTGCCGACGCGATGGCGATGCTCAAGAAGCAGGCCCAGAACACGCCCCCACCGCAATGGGTGCGCGTGGTCGGCGGCTTCACCGAGCATCAGTTCGCCGAAAAGCGCCTGCCGACGCTGGCCGAGATCAACGCCGCCGCGCCCGATACGCCGGTCTTCATCCTGCACCTCTACGATCGCGCCCTGCTCAACGCCGCCGCGTTGCGGGCGGTGGGTTACACCAAGGATACGCCCAACCCGCCGGGTGGTGAGATCGTGCGCGATGCCGCCGGCAACCCGACGGGCCTCCTGCTTGCTCAGCCGAACGCGACCATCCTCTACGCGACGCTCGCCAAGGGACCGAAGCTGCCCGAAGACTATCAGCTCAATTCGACTCGCCATTTCATGCGCGAGCTCAACGGGCTTGGCGTCACATCGGTGATCGACGCGGGCGGCGGATTTCAGAATTATCCCGACGATTATCAGATCATCGAGAAGCTGCACGCAGACGGCCAGCTGACGCTGCGCATCGCTTACAACCTCTTCACGCAGAAGCCGAAGGAGGAGCTGAAGGACTTCGCCACCTGGTCGACCCAGGTAAAACCCGGTGATGGCGACGACACGTATCGGCACAATGGCGCGGGCGAGATGCTGGTCTATTCGGCGGCGGATTTCGAGGATTTTCGCGTCGAACGCCCCGACATGCCGCCGAATATGGAGGGCGACCTTGAACCCGTCGTGCGCCTGCTGGCCGAACGCCGCTGGCCGTGGCGGCTGCATGCTACGTACGACCAGACAATCGGCCGCGCGCTCGACGTGTTCGAGAAGGTCAATCGCGACATCCCGCTGTCCGGCCTCAACTGGTTTTTCGACCATGCCGAGACAATCAGCGAGCGGAATATCGACCGCATCGCCGCGCTGGGCGGCGGCATTGCGGTCCAGCATCGCATGGCGTTTCAGGGCGAATATTTCATCGATCGCTATGGCGCCAAGGCCGCCGAGGCGACCCCGCCGATCAAGCGCATGATGGACGCCGGCATTCCCGTCGGCGCCGGCACTGACGCGACGCGCGTTGCCAGCTATAACCCCTGGGTTTCGCTGTCCTGGCTCGTCACGGGGCGCACGGTCGGCGGCACGACGCTCTATCCCGTGCGCAACCGCCTTGACCGCGAACTCGCGCTGCGCCTGTGGACCGAGCGCAACACCTGGTTCTCGAACGAGGTGGGTAAGAAAGGGCAGATCAAGGCGGGCCAGCTCGCCGACCTTGCCCTGCTGTCCGACGATTATTTCAGCGTCGCGGAAAGCGACATCGTCCACCTGCGTTCGGTGCTGACGCTGCTCGGCGGCAAGGTCGTGCATGGTGAGGGCGATTATGCGGGGATCGCCCCGGCGCTGCCCAGGCCGATGCCCGACTGGTCTCCGGTTGCAACGTTCGGCGGCTATCACCGCGAGCCGCAAACCGCGCAGAAGCTGGCCAGCGCATGCGGTTGCCATTCGGCCTGCGCGGTGCATGGCCATGATCACGCGGCCGCGCTTGCCAGCAACGCGCCGGTTGCCGACGTCCAGAGTTTCTGGGGTGCGTTCGGCTGCGGTTGCTGGGCAGTCTGAAGTCATGACACCCGACCCGATCGCCAAGCTGCTTGTCGACCGCCGCTTCGCGGTCTGCGCTGCCACACTGCTCACCTTGCCCTATTGGACCAGTGCGCTCGCCAAGATCGCCGACTGGAACGGTGCCGTCGGGGAGGCGGCGCATTTCGGTCTGCAACCGGCGATCCTGGTCGCAGCGCTGACCATTTTCGTGCAACTGGCCGGATCGCTGGCCATCATCGTCGGACGTGGCGCGTGGCTGGGCGCAGGCGCGCTGGGCGTGTTCACTGCGCTCGCCACGCTGATCGCGCACCCGTTCTGGTCGATTGCCGATCCGATGGCGCGCTTTCACGAGCGCAACACCTTTCTCGAGCATGTCGGGCTGATCGGCGGACTGATGCTGTCTGCAATCCTGCAGGAGCGCACACGATGACCGCGGCCAGCGACAAGCCGCTCAGCAACACGGTATTCCGCGCGATCTGGATTGCGACCATCGTGTCGAACATCGGCACCTGGATGCACGATGTCGGCGCAGGGTGGCTGATGACCTCGCTGTCGGCTGATCCGCTGATGGTGGCGCTGGTCCAGGCTGCGACCACGCTGCCGATGTTCGTGCTCGCGCTGCCCGCAGGGGCGCTCGCCGACATCATCGACCGGCGCAAGCTGCTGATCGGTGCGCAGCTGTTCGGCCTCACCGCCACTGCCGTTCTGGCGCTCAGCACCTTTGCCGGCCTAACCAATGCCTGGATCCTGCTTGCGCTGACCGCCGCCATCGCGGTCGGCGCCGCGCTGTCGGCCCCGACCTTTCAAGCAATCGTGCCAGAGCTGGTGCCGCAACCCGCGCTGCAACAGGCGGTCGCGCTCAACAGCCTGGGCGTCAACATCGCGCGTGCGATCGGCCCGGCACTGGGCGGCCTCATCATCGCGGCGGCCGGCACAGGCGCGGTCTTTGCGCTGAACGCCGTGTCGGTGCTCGGCGTGATCACCGTGCTGTGGCGCTGGCGGCGCGATGCGGCCGAGCGTCGGCTGCCCGCCGAGCATTTCCTGGGCGCGATGCGTGCAGGGCTGCGCTACGCCATGCGCGCGCCCGAACTGAAGACTGTCCTGATCCGCTCGGTCGGCTTCTTTCTGTTCGCCAGCGCGCTCTGGGCGTTGCTGCCGATCATCGCGCGGCGGGACCTGGGGCTAGGACCGGCCGGCTATGGCGGCCTGCTCACCTTCATGGGGCTGGGCGCGATTATCGGCGCGCTGCTGATGCCGCGCCTGCGCGGCAGGCTCGGCGCCAACCGAACGACGGTCGCCGCCTCGCTGCTCCTCGCCGCCGCAATGGCCGGGCTATCGCAATCCAGTGGATTCACGGCCGCGGCCGCGGCGCTCGGCGCGGGGGGCTTTGCCTGGATCGCGATGATGGCATCGCTGAACGGCGGCGCGCAGGCCAGCTCGCCCAGTTGGGTCAAGGCGCGTGCGCTCGCGATCTATCTGCTCGTCTTCCAGGGGTCGATGACCGCCGGCTCCACGTTGTGGGGCAGCGTCGCCGGGCAGATCGGCGTGCCACTGACGCTGCTGACTGCGGCCGGCCTGCTTGCCGTCGTCACACTGGCGCTCGCGCTGCTATATCCGCTGGATGGGATGGCGAAGCTTGACCTCGCGCCTTCGCTGCATTGGCCCGCGCCGCTGATCGAGCATGAGGTCGAGCATGATCGCGGCCCCGTACTGGTGACCATCGAGTATCGCGTCGACCCCGCGCGTGTGCCCGATTTCTTTGCCGCAATGCAGGACATGCACCGTATCCGCCGTCGCGACGGCGCAATCCATTGGGGCGTTTACGAGGACGCCGCCGAACCGGGGCTGGTGCTCGAAACCTTCACGGTCGAAAGCTGGCTTGAGCATCTGCGCCAGCATGAGCGGGTGACGAACGCCGATCGCGTGCAGCAGGATGCAGTGCGCGCCTTCCAGCGCGAAGATGCGCCGCCGGTCGTGCGGCACCTGATCTCGCGATGAGGCGCGCGGCGCTCTTGGCGGCGCTCACCCTGGCACCGGCCACGGCCGGAGCACAGGTCGCACAGACCAATCTTCGCTATGACGAGGATTGGGCGCAACCGTCGACTGCCGCGCACCGCGACGCGCACTGGTGGGAACGCCTGAAAGCCCAACCACTCGACGCCGATGCCAACGTCACGCTAACCCTCGGGGGCGAAGTACGGGCGCGGTACGAGGGGTTCGCCGACAATCTGTGGGGCGAGGCGCCGGCGGCCGATGACGGCTATCTTTGGCTGCGCCTCATGCCGCTGGCGAGCGCGAAAGCCGGTCCGATCCGCGCCTTCGTGCAGGGGATCGCCGGTTACGCCGTCGGGGTAGCCGGCGGGGCAGGGCCGGTGGACCGCACCGGGGTCGATCTGCTCCAGGGCTTTGTCGACGCCCAACTGCCCGTTGCCGGGGGCACTTTGACCCTGCGCGGAGGGCGTGAGCTGGTTGCGCTGGGATCGGAGCGACTGGTCGGCACGCGCTATGGTCCCAACATCCCGCAGCCGTTCGACGGCGCGCGGGTGAGCTGGCAGCGCGGGGCATGGAAGCTCGAGGCACTGCATCTGCGCCCGGTCGCTGCCCGCCCCGGCACCTTCGACGATCGCAGCTCGCCGACCAAGCGCCTCGACGGCGTTTACGCGACGCTGCCCCTGAACGGCTTTGCCAAGGCCGATCTCTATTGGCTGCACTATGGCGACGCGGCGGCACAGTTTGGTGGGCGCGTCGGCCAGGAACGGCGTGACACCGTCGGCGCCCGGCTGTTCGGCAGGAAAGGCGGGCTTGCCTGGAATTGGGAAGCGATGCTCCAGCGGGGCAGCTTTGTCGGGCAGACGATCCGCGCCTGGTCGATCGCGACCGAAACCGGCTATGCGCTGAACGGCCCGATGCGACCGCACCTTCGCCTGCGCGCCAATATCGCGAGCGGCGATCGCAACCCTGCCGATGACCGGCTCGGCACCTTCAACGCGATGTTCCCCAAGGGCAAATATTTCGGCGAACTTTCACCGTTCGGACCGCGCAACATCATCAACGTCCATCCCAGCGTCAACGCCGATCTCGGCCCCAGCCTTTCGATCGAGCTTGCCGCCATCGCCTATTGGCGGTTCAGCCGCGCCGATGGCGTTTACGACCTGCCGGGCCAGGTGATTCGCGCCGCCGCTGGCTCATCCGCGCGCCATATCGGCAATCAGGCAGAGCTATCGCTGGGCTGGCAGGCGACGCCGATCCTCAACGTTTCGGCGTCCGCCTCGATCTTTCAGCCCGGTGACTTCCTCCGCGAGACCGGCAGCGCCCGCCCGATCCGCATGATGGGAGCCGAGGCGATGTTGCGCTTCTAGATGTCGCCCAGCCCGGCCTCCTCGAGATCGTTGCGGCCCAGCGCCACGAACTGGTCGAGCAGCCAGGCGGCGGCAGGTCCGGGCGGGGCATCGCGCCGCCAGATTCCGGCGAAGCGATAGATGCCCCCGACATGGTCCGGCATCACCAGACGCACGAGCGTCCCGGCCGCCAGGTCGGCCTGGATCATCGGCCCGGGCATGTTGCCCCAGCCGATCCCCTCGCGCAGCAGGGCGTGCTTGGCACCGAGATCGGCGAGCCGCCACGTCTTGTGGCTGGTCACAGAATAATCATGACCCTCGGTAAAGCGCGAGCGATCGGTCAGCACCAGCTGGGTATAACCGCGCGCCGCGCCGGGCGGGATCGTGGCCATGCGGCCGAGCGGATGATCCGGCGCGGCGACCGGGATCATCGGCAGCGAGCCCGCCGCGATACTGTCGATCCCCTCGACCCCCGCCGCCAGCGGGCCGGAAATGCCGATCACCGCGGTCCGATCGAGCACCATTGCTGCGATCGCCCCCAAGGTCTCGACGTGCAGCCGCAGCGAGACCGTGGGAAATTCACTCGCGAACGCACGCAGCACGCGGCCCAGCCGGTCGGCGGGCAGCATGACATCGACCGCAAGATCGACTTCGGCTTCGAGGCCGGTCAACAGGCCACGCACCTTGGCGCGCAACCCGTCCATATCTTGTGCGAGCGCGCGCGCTTCGGAAAGCACTGCGCGACCGGCCACGGTCAACACCGGCTTGCGCGTGCCGGAACGCTCGAACAGCGTCAGCCCAAGTTGCGCCTCCAGGTTGGCGATACTGTAGCTGATGACGGACACGGCGCGGTTGAGCTTGCGTCCGGCCGCAGCGAAACTCCCCTCGTCCACGATCGCGAGAAAGACACGCAGTTGGTCGAGCGTAGGGGTGCCGGGCTCACTCACTTTTCAACTCCGTCGAACGATGGAGTCTATATTATCCCTCTGATCGGAAATGCCATCAAGTTCTACATCCCGCTTCAAGGCCGGCAACGTCGCCGGCGTCAGGAGATTCAAGATGATCGAACTTCGCCCTTTCGCCAGCCTTGGCGGCGCCAATCATGGCTGGCTCGATGCCAAGCACCATTTCTCGTTCGCCGGCTATCATGATCCTGCCCGCACCAACTGGGGCAATTTGCGGGTATGGAACGACGACACGATCGCGCCTGGCACGGGTTTTCCCACTCATCCGCATCGCGACATGGAGATCATCACCTATGTCCGCAAAGGCGCGATCACGCATCAGGACGACCTTGGCAACAAGGGCCGAACCGAAGCGGGCGACGTCCAGGTCATGAGCGCGGGTACCGGCATCCGTCACTCGGAATATAACATGGAGCCGGATACGACCCAGATCTTTCAGATCTGGATCATCCCGACCCGCGCCGGCGACAAGCCGCAATGGGGTGCCAAGCCTTTCCCCAAGAACGAGCGCGCCGGACAGTTCGTGACCCTGGCGTCGGGCTATGACGGCGATGGCGACGCGCTGCCGATCCGCACCAACGCGCGCGTTGTCGGCGCGACGATCAAGGCGGGCGAGCAGGCCACCTATTCAATTGGCAAGGATCGCAAGGCGTATCTCGTCCCCGCGACCGGTGCGATTGAGGTGAACGGTGTGCGCGCCGAGGCGCGGGACGGTGTCGCGATCAGCGATGTCGACACGATCACGGTCGCCGCGATTGAAGACGCCGAAATCGTCCTGGTCGACGTCGAGTGAAAATCGCGGGGCGGCTCACCACGCCGCCCCGCCTTCATCCATTCAGCAGGAATGTGCAGATGACCGCAATCCCATCCGACCCCAGCGCGACCAACCCTGTGGCGCTGCGCACCGGCACCGTCTTCGCGATGGCGTTGGCGGCGGGCATCGCGGTCGCCAATATCTATTACAATCAGCCGATGCTCGGCTTGATGGCGGGCGATCTTGGCCGGTCTGCCACCGCCTCGGTGCCGACCGCGACCCAGCTGGGCTATGCGGCGGGCCTGTTCCTGCTTGTGCCGCTTGGCGATCTGATCGAGCGTCGGCGGCTCATCGTCCTGCAATTCATCGCGCTCGCCCTCGTGCTCGTCTTGATGGCAACCGCTTCGACGCCATTGCTGATCGTCGCGGCTTCGCTGGCGGTGGGACTGTTCGCAACCGTGGCGCAGCAGATCGTACCGCTTGCCGCGCATCTGGCATCGCCGGAACGCCGCGGTGCTACGGTCGGAACGGTGATGGCGGGCCTGCTCAGCGGCATCCTGCTCAGCCGCACGCTCGCGGGACTCGTCGCGACGCAGGCCGGCTGGCGCGCGATGTTCTGGCTGGCGGTGCCGATCGCGCTCGCGGCTGCCGCGCTGATGGCGCATCGTTTACCCGCCAGCCCACCGGATAGCGGTCTGCGTTACGGCGCATTGCTGCGCTCGCTTGTGAATCTGTGGCGCGCACATCCGGCGTTGCGGCGCGCATCGGTCACCCAGGCGCTGTTGTTCGCCGGTTTCAGCGCGTTCTGGACCGTGCTGGCGCTCCGCCTGCAAACGCCGCCGTTCGCCTATGGGGCAGATGTGGCCGGCCTGTTCGGCATTGTCGGCGCGGTTGGCGTGCTGGCGGCGCCAATTGCCGGCAGGCTCGCCGATCGCCGCGGACCGCGGACAGTGATCCTGCTCGGGATTGGCGCGACGCTGTGCGCTTGGGCGATCTTTGGTCTGTGGATTTCGCTCGCCGGGTTGACCCTCGGTGTATTGGCCCTCGATTTCGGGGTGCAGAGTGCGCTCGTTTCGCACCAGCACCTGATCTATGCGTTGCAGCCGGATGCTCGCGCTCGGCTCAACACGCTGTTCATGGGCACGATGTTCGTTGGCGGTGCTGCCGGCTCTGCGGTCGCGCTGACCGCTTGGCACTACTCGGGCTGGTCGGCGGTCGCAGTAATTGCCGCAATCGCGTCGATTGTCGCGATGCTGTTGCAGCATGTCCGCAGCGGGCGCGGCGACTAAGCGCGGTCGGCGGCGATCTTTCGACCGAAAGCGTGCCGGACACCCTTCGCCTGGGGGGATATGCTCCCTGATCTGGCGAGGTAATTCATCGAGAATGTCTCGCTCTCGCGCTGTGCTGCATCCCGTCGTGATCGCCGTCGCCTCCGCCATGCTCGCCGGTTCGGTTCCATCGGCGGCGGAAGACGGGCTGGAAACGGTTGGCACTGCGCCGGAGGTCGAGGAATTCGGCGACTGGTCGGTATCTTGCGACAATGGCGGCAGATGCGAAGCCATTGGCCTGTCCCGCGCGCTGGCTCGGCATGTGTTGACCCGCGAATGGGGTGAGGCGGCATTTCATATGCTGCGCGTCACCCGCGACGCCGGCGCGGCTGCGCGGCCACGCGTGTTTGTCGATCGTCGGGTATGGGGCATGATGCCGTCCGATACGCGGACGAAATTGACGCTGCACGTTCTCGATTCCCAGAATAATCGGGTCGGCAAAGCCTATCGCCTGCTCGCGTTGAAGGACGGCATGCAGGAGGTCGACCCGCGCGACGTCGAAGCGTTTCTGAGCGAAAGCGTAAAGACGACCGAGGTAGCGACCCGACACACCGAAATTCAGGGCATCGCCAGTACCAAGGGCATGACCGCCGCCTTGCGTTATATGGACGAATCCCAGGGCCGTCGCGGCAATGCCACTGCAATCTATGCCAAGGGGCCCTTGCCCGCTGCCAGCGTCGTGCCCGCCAGAATGCCGCCGCGCGTCAAGGTGATCAGGGGCGCGCGCACGGCTGCCGCCAGAGACGTGACCGACGAAGAACTTCGCAAGCGCGGCCTGCTGATTTGCGGGGTGATGGCTGCGCCGCACAGTGGCGCCTCCTATGCACTAGCCAATGGGGACAGGCTTTGGCGGGTAGATTGCGGCGAGGAAGACGTGATCGGCAGCCCGCGTAACCCACGGTCAGTGTGGTTCTTTGAGCGACCCGATGGCAGAAGAGTGTTTCCGGACTTTCCCCGCCCGGAACAGGGCCGCGCGGCCCTTCGCGCGTATTTGCCCAACAGCAGCTTTGATCCCGCCACCGGGCTGCTCACGGCCACCCATTATTATTCGGACCACAAGGATTGTGGATGGCGCAGGCAATGGGGGTGGAACGGCACGGCATGGCAGCTTGTTTCCGGTCGAGAACTGCACGGCTGCCTCGGCGTGACGCCGGAAAACTGGCTCGTCACCTGGCGCGTGATGCCGCACGCGGGAGCGGCGCCGTAAGCGAGCCATGAGATCAGGCGGAAACCCTGGCCGGATCGGAGCGGGCGGTTCTCGGCGTGCATGCTCGCCGACGCCGTCAAAATAAGGCTGCCCCGGATGATAACATTCCTTGCCTATCATGGCGACCCTGAGCGGCGGCAGCGGACGATCCACCGCGTGGTCGAGCTGATCAAGAGCGGTCGACTGGCCAGTGATGGCGATGGCCAGCGGATGCGGCTGACGGCGGCCTTTGGCGAAGGGCGTTATGATCTGTCCTGTGCCTATTACCATTGTGGCTTCCCCAGCCCCCTGTTGATGATCTGTGACGCCATCCATGACGGGCTTCCCGTGGAAGACGCGCCGGCCTTCGTCCTCTCGCTCGCCACGGCCGCCCGCCTTGACGCCGATCTTGCCGATGTTGCGCGGCGGTTCATGGACTGGATGGTGCCGTATGCCGTCGCCATGGAAGCCAGCCACTGCTTCAGCAAGCTGGCCGCGCTGCACGTCCCGACGCCGACGCGACAGCAAACGACCAAAGCGCGGGCTGTCGCACCGGACTGCTCAAGCGATCAGGCCGCGCACGCAGTCCACTGGGTTGCCAGCATCGCACCCTCTCCCGTCGATCAGTACCGGCGGTGTGCACGCAAGATGTTGGAACTGGTGGAAACGGCATGACCATCGACGCGCTTCACGCCTGGCTTGTGACGCACGGCTATGCCGACTGGATCAGGCGGGCTGGCGACAGGATCAGCCTGTTCGACTTCTACCTCGACCGCGAGAGCGACCTTTATCGGGTTTACATCATCGAACGCGGCGTGATGATCGCCCTGTGCCTTGAAACGGACAGCGAAGCCCGGGCCTGCGCGTATTTCGTCGAACAGGTAACCGGCAGTTTCCTGGTCTATGCGGGAAATGATCCCGCTGACGCCGCCGACGCTCAGGCGCGGCTGGCGTCTGACGGAATTGTGGTCCGCACCAACGACATGCCGCCGTTTACGGCAGCCGACGAGGGCCGCTTTCGCATTTTCGTGTCGGGGCCCGATCTTGCGCTGGCGAGGCAACTGCTGGAGCAGGCACACCCCCACAAATGAAGGGAATGCGCCCCCCTCTATGCGGGGGTTAGACCAGTCCCGATCAATCATGCTCAGGGGACGACGATGAATGCTGCAGCCCGCCCGTGGATCGGGCTCGTTTTCAAATGTCTGGCCGTGCTCGCCCTGATCTTTGCGTTCATCTTCTTCATGAACATGATGGACGAGCAGTCGAGGGTCGACAAATACAAGCAGGACGGATCGGTCTTCCAGGCTGTCGTCCACGACATGGCGGAAGGCGAGGTGACCAACCGGACCGGCGGGATCGGGCGGCGCAGTTCGGGATCGACCACCACCTACGACGTCTATTATCTGCTCGTCTATCTCTCGGAAGATCGCAGCGTTCCCTTTGCCGCCTACCCGGGGAAGGTGAGCGCTGCAGATCTGCCGGTGCCCGACAAGCTGACCGGCGATCCGGTGCGGGACAGCAAGTTCAGCCACGTCATGAAAGTGACGAAAGAACGCTACGACGCCACCAAGGTCGGCGACAAATTTGTGGTGGTCGACCGCATCTACAGCGGCGAAGATCCGGAATTCTTCGAAGCCATCCGTGATTTCGATCAAAGCATCTACTATCCGCGCATCGCCATCGCCCTGGCGTTGACGCTGCTGTTCGGGCTGGTCGGCTGGCGTATCGGCAAGGCTTCCACAGCGAAAGGCGTGGTCGAGGTCGCCAAGATGCCTGGAAGCGCGCCATGAATGCATATCGCCCGGTTGCCGACCAGTTGCGCGCGCGGCGAAAGGGCAAGCCGGGCGAGCTGCAACTGGCGCTGGGACTGGCGCTGACGATCGCGATGCCGTTTGCCGCCTATCTGTCCAGCGAAGAGGCAAGGAAGCTGGAGGCGCTCAAGGCAAGGGGCACCGTCGCTGAAGCGACCGTGATCGAGCGGAACAGCCGGAGCGAGGCCTATGTCGACGGCCAGGGGCGCCGCAAGACGCGCATCATCTATAGCCTGTCGTTGCAGCATGACCTCAACCGCGAAGCGCCCTATTCCGAATGGAAGGTCGCTGGACGACTTCCCGCGTCCGACTATCCGGCACTGACCACGACGCACCTTGATGTCGGGCAATCCGACTATGAAGCCCTAGCGGTCAGGCAGAAGGCGATGATCCTGCGCGATCCGTCCAAACCGGCGGACACAGAATTGTTGCAGCGGGTCGAAGCCGAAACCTCGCCTGGCTATCTGGCAATATGGTATGCTGCCGCCATTGTCGGCGTACTTGCGGGCCTGGCATTAACGGGTTTCGGTTGGCGTAAACGATCGGGCCAAGTTTAGGTCTGCGCCCGGGGGGTGGATAAGGTTGACGGGCCCAAATCATCACAGTCTTGCCGGGGGAGGGCGGCTGCACGGGCTATTGTCGCATCGTGTCAAAGACTGGCTTGCGGGAGTGCTGGTACTGGCCGGCCTTGTCATCGCCTTTTCGGCTTTCCTTTACGTCGCAGAAGAGAGTGCCCAGCCCAATGGACTGGAAGCCAGGAAAGTCCTTGAGTTCGTCAGGGTGGAGGCAGATGGATCGATCGATCCATCCTCGCCGGTTTTCACCGCGCCTTACGATGACGCCCCGATTTATCGCACCCCCATTGGTGACAGCGGCAACAGGGTCGCCTTTCGCATTCCCTTCCGGATCGCCAGGGCCGATGCCGATCTTGCCTTTTTTCTGGGGGCAACACCGGGCGTGCAGGAAATCAGGCTGAACGGGGCCGTCCTCCAACCCAATACCCCCCTCGATACCCTGCGCGGGGCAACGGACGGAAAGGCAGCCTATTATATGCTGCCGACTGCCCAGCAACGCGTCGGCCAGAACGAAATCCTTGTCTTCATCGACGCGCAGAGTTCCGTGCTGGCGCTTGCGCCATTCTCCATCGGACCGGCGACCGAGGCGGCCCGGGCCGTGCGCAGTATCGAACTGCTGGACACGTATATTCCGATCATGGCGGTGTCGTTCCTAGTGTTCGCGATCCTGTTGATCGTGGCGACCCAGTGGCCGCAGCAAGATCGCTCGCGTGTCCGCGCGTTGATGGTGGTGATGCTGTTTTGGGCATTGCGGACCTGCTTCATCACCTTTCCGATGCCGTTCGAGATTCCATTCCTGATCACCGCGTTCACCTATTAC
Organism: Sphingomonas sp. SDUR79; assembly: GCF_056821745.1. NCBI lineage: Bacteria > Pseudomonadati > Pseudomonadota > Alphaproteobacteria > Sphingomonadales > Sphingomonadaceae > Sphingomonas > Sphingomonas sp. SDUR79. The sequence goes on from NZ_JBPDIN010000001.1 coordinate 118,574, forward strand.
GCCCTCGAAGCGTCGGTGATTTTCGCCTTTGCCCTACATCTCCTTGCCGGCGAACAGATCGCTCCGCGATGGTCACGCCTTGCCGCCTGTCTCTGGGTCGGCGTGATCGCCTATCTGATCGTGGTGACGGTTGCCGGCTTTGCTGTCGGCCCTGCCATTCGTGGCTGGTTCAAGGTGGCGGCGATCGTTCATCTCGGGCTTACCGCCCTGCTCGGTGCAGTGGGTCTGACGGCTTTGGCATGGGCCATTGCGCACCGCAGGGATGGCCGCTGGCTGGAACGGATTTCGCTGGCGATGTGCTTGATGGCGCTGCTCGTCGATGCGGGCGACTCCGTCTTTGCGCTGCACGTGCCGTTCCGGCCGGACCTGCCGCTGACCTTTTACATTACGTCGGTCGCCGGATTGCTGCTGGGGCTCGGCGTGGTCGCCTCCATCGCCCGCGAAGCATCGCAGGCGCGCCAGACCGTCATCCACGCCAATGCGATTCTTGCCGAGCGGTTGGCGGAGCAGGACGCTGAGCTATCCCGGAGCTACGAAGCGCAACGTCAGATGCTCCAGCGTCAAGTCACCTTGGAGGAGCGCCAGCGCATCGTGCGCGATATGCATGACGGCATCGGAGGCCAGTTGCTGGGGCTGATGATGCAGGTGCGCAGCGGCGCGACCGAACCGAAGGTGATTGAGGAAGGCCTGCAGTCCAGCATCGCGGACTTGCGCCTGATCGTCGATTCCATGGATACGGCGGACGAAAGTCTGACCGAAACCTTGCGGTCGTTCGAACATCGGGTCAGGGCTCAGGTCGAGGCGGCCGGCATGGTTTTCCGGGTCGATCATGGACTGGACGAAGCCCAGCCCGGGCCGGGTCCGCGTCCCACCTTGCAAATCCTTCGCATCCTGCAGGAAGCGGTTTCGAACGCCATGCGCCATTCCAGGGCAACGGTGATCGCGCTCGATAGCGGCTATACCAGCGCGGGTGATGTCCGCATTTCGATCAGCGATGATGGCGTCGGGATGCCCGAACAACCCAAGGGGGGTCGGGGGCTCACCAGCATGCACACCCGCGCCAGGGCGGTTGGCGGCACCTTGCACATCGCCAGCGCGCCATGCGGGACAAGCGTTGAGCTCCGCCTCTCGCCGATCGACGCGCAGGGGTAGGGCGGAACGCTTCCGCAAGCCGCAATCGGCCCTGCCCGATCACCGGATGGCACCGCCGTCATTCGGCATAGTTCCAGCGCGTCGGCGCCCATAGCAGGGGCCAGAAATCATGCGGGACCGCGCGGCACCGGTCATAACGCCGGTCCTCGATCATGAGGAAGGCTGTGCCGGAAAATCCCAGCTTCAGTTGGCGGCCACAGCCGTCATCGCCGTCCTTGGGCAATCTGACAATCAGCAGCGAGTCGTCCCCCATCCCCGCATAGCCATGCACATGGGCCTTGCCTGTGGCATCCCGCGCATCGATCCGGACTGCGGCCTTGCCGTCCGGTTGCAGGAACAGCTTATAGCCTTCGGGGCATTCCAGGTGCCATAGTCGATGGCCCGGCCCGATCCGCCATCCATCGGGCTGGTTGACATAAGTGCCGCGATCACAGGCGCGTAGCACATCGCCGGGAACCGGATCCTCGATCTGGGAATGGCGCAGGATCACATGGTGATATTCCTTCAGCCACTGTGCTTGCTCTTGCGCGGACAGCCTTGGCTTCCGGGGATGCTGAAGCCGATCCATCCTGCGAAACAGGCGCTCAAGGTCGCCGTGGGGCATTTTCACCTTGAGCCCGCCGCTGCCCTTGATGACCGTTCCCGGCCAGCGACGCAGCGCGCCGATGATGGTCGCCCCGGCCGCTGGAGATGGGCGATAGGCGCCGTCCCGGTCGGCCGCGCCCAAACCCAGCCTCAGGGGCGGCGGCATTCTGGGCACACCACGCGCGTAGAGCCGCCAGCGATCGTTTGGCTGCGGGACGGAAAGACTGCCGAGCGAATCGACAAAGGCAATCCGCATTCGGGGCGGTGCGTTCCGCGCGATGCCCCGGCTGATCATGACCACAGCCCTCACGCCAACGCCATTTCGGGGAACTTTGGCGACGCCGATGATCTGACACAGGCGAGTACTGTTACACTGCAACGTCCAGTCGCCGGCATGGTAAGCCCTGTCCAGGTCGCGCAGATATTTGGGCGGTTCTCCTGCCGCCAGGGTGGGTGTGGCCGAAACGGCCAGACACACCCCCGCCAGCACTGCCCATCGCGCGCGACTGGGGTGGCGCAGATCACGCACCGGAACGCGCCCCGCTCGAAGCCTCTGTATAGGTTCGTATCCAGTGTTCCGGTGTCAGCCCCATGCACAGCGGCATCTCCCGCCGCTCCAGCAGGCGCCAGCCACGCGTGGTGTAGCCCCAGGCGCGGAACAGGCCGCAATCCTCCTGTTCGCCCGCAAAGGCATAGTGGCGCAGGATGCCGAAATCGAAATCGAAGGCGAACCCTCGGCCGGAAAGACCTTGTCTGCCAGCCGGAACAGGCCCGTCGCGAGGGTCAGGAAGCTCGAGTGACGCGGCCAGTTCGCCGGATCGGTCCGACATGGCCAGAAATTCGATATGCCCTTCAGGCTGGTCTTCGCATTCGTAAACCCACAGATCGGCGCCATTGCTGAACGTGAAACGGCGAACGTTTCGCGTGCCTGCGCCCTTGCAGCTGTTCCGGGTCATGACCGGCACGAAGCCCGAAACCAGTGCGGGCGTTGCGCGAAGTCTCGCGGCTGGCTTAGCATTTTGCGCTGTCGCGGCAGGGTTCGCGCGCAATCGCATCGATAGGGCGTGGTGCGCTCGTTTAAGGATGCGCAGCGCCTCCTGAGTGCTCTCGTGCGGAAACCGCACCGCCGCGCTCTCGCCGCCGATCGCCCTGCCGACGAGCGAGCGCCCGGCCGAAAGATGACTCAGCACCGCAAGGGCCTCGCGCTGGCCTAATGACACCCTTGCGCGGCCATGGACCGGGACGGTGATCGACCCATGTTCATCGGGAACGACACCGGCATCCGATCGCGCTTGGATGTCCAGCAGGAACGGCGGTGACGGCTTGGTTGTCGACTGCGATGCAGCAGTGCGCCCGAACCGCACCAGCTCGATGACGGGCGCTGCCGCGCCGGCTGATCCTGTCAGGCGGATTTGCAGCGCCAGGTCGATTGTCTTGCTTCCCGGATGGCTCCCGGCGGCCTGCGCCTGCGGAAAGCCCAGCATCATGCAATCGCCGCCATTATCGCAAGCGATCAGCCAGTCGCCCTTTTGCCGTACCTCGCCGCGCAGCAGCCGAGCGTCGGGATGCAACGACTTGGCTTCGGTTGCAGGGGGACTCGCCAGAACGAACAGAGCCAGGCCGGCCGTAAGGGCTGGCAGCAGTGCAGCTGCCAGCCCCATTCCCGGCGTGCCGCCGGTCGTCTCAACCTGCAGCAGGTGGGGATCGTCAGCCCGGTCGCACTTAGAAGGCGATGCTGACACGGCCCTGCACCGAATGGCGATCGGTCTGGCCAACCTCACCCCGATAGCCCAGGCTGAAGGTCATCTGGCTGCCGGTGGTATAGTCCAGTCCCAGGCCGAACAGCCCCTGGAGGGAATTGCGCGTGTCACCTTGCAGCACGACACCGGCATTGCTGGCCGCGAACGTCACCGGGATCGCCCGGTCGCCAAGCGCATCGAGATAACGGCCACCCGCTTCGATCCGCAGGTCTAGTCCTTCCGGCGTTTCCTCTGCGCCTTGGACAGGTGCCCACAGCCGGGTCTTTGCCGTCAACCGGGCCTGACCTTCGACGCTATCGGTGGACAGATCGTCGAGACGCAGGCGCAGCGGGCTGGTGCCGCTTTCGGTATATGCCTCCTGGCGCTGGCCGATGTAGCTGCCGCGGACATTGGCGCTGAAAGCCCATCCACCGGCCGAGCCCAATGGCAGTCCGAGTTCGGCGAAGACGCCAAACAGCGTGGAATCCGTGTCACCGTTCACACTGTCCGAAAAGCCGCTGAAGCTCACGTTCCGTACGGTCGCCTGATCGACCCGCCCGTACAGCGCCCCGCCGCCCAGCGTGAAACCGCTGCCGACATAGCGCGCGGTGATGGCGCCCATCACGCTCGATTGATCGCCGCCGCCGCCGTTTTCACCAAGCGTAATGTCTCCCTTCGCCCAGCCGACCGCCGCGCCCAGTGTCACGCCGTTTCCGACATCGACATTGACGCCGCCGGACAAGCCCCGGGTGTCATGGTCATAGCCCAGCGTGCTCCCCGATGCACTGCGGCTACCCCAGGTGCCAAAGCCGCTCATCCACACCCGGCTCCCATTCCCCTGGCGGCCGTCGCCCGCCCCGATCGCATCGATAAAGCCAAGCGCGGTGTCGGCCGCAGCCAGCGACTGCGCGTTGAAGGTCGATGGGCGTGCGGTCAGCACCGATGGTGCCATCAACCCGGCGTTGGGCTGGTAGATGACAGCGAGCGGCAATTGCGCGCCTACCGTCTCGACCGTGGCGAACGTGCCGCTGACGCCACCAGTCGCGGTTAGGAAGGTGCCGCCAAGCCCCTCGGCAGCGCCGATCGACACGAAGCGCAGCGTGCCGCCATTGAGCGTGGCGGTTCCGGTCACCGCCAGCAGATCGATCGCGCCGGTGCCGTCAAATTCGATTTCCAGAACGCTGCCGCTGTTGTGGGCATAATTGCCCTCCACCGTCATCGTGCCGATCGAATTGCCCGGGGCGACCGTGCCGTTGTTGGTCAGGGTACCGATCACCCGGCCGGTTCCGTCCAGCCTGGCGCCCGATGCCACCATGGCGTTGCCCGTCATAGTGGCATTGAGCCGCACGGATCCTGCATCGACCGCAAGCAAGCCGATGGCGAACGGGTTGGCGAACAGCAATTGTCCGGTTCCGATCTTGCGAAAGGTTCCGGCGCCCGAAAGGCCGGTGGCGAAGCTGCTGTTGTTAGATCCCGTATAGACCAGTTCAGCGCCTGATGAGATCGAAACCGGCCCGGTACCGATGCTGCCAAGGCCCGCAACGGCCAGCAGCCGCCCGCCGGAAATGGCAAGGCCCCCGGTCAGAGCGTTTTGCGTGACCGTCAGATCGCCAGCGCCGGACTTCTCCAGTCTCCCATCGCCGGTCAGCACGTTGGTCAGCGTCTGGTTGGTGCCGTTGTCGACGATCAGCGCCGTCCCGGTCGCCGCGTTGACGGGGCCAGTCGACAGAGCGCTGACATCGGCGACGCGCAGCGATCCCCCCTGAATATCGGTGCCGCCCGCATAGCTGTTGGTGCCGGTCAGGGTTACGGTGCCGGTGCCGGTCTTGACCACGCCGCCATTGCCGGAAATCACGTTGAAGAACGTGGTGTTCCCCGCGGTATCGAGATTGAGCCGCGCCGCGCTGCCGGAAATGATGATGTCGGCGATGCCGATATTCTGGCTGCCCGAAACCCGTAGCGTTCCATTCGAAATGAAAACGTCGCCCGACAGGCTGTTGTTGCCGGTCAAGGTCAGGCGGGTATTGCCCAGATTCTCAAGATCGCCGGCACCGGAGATGTTGGCCGCGATCGTGGTATCGCCCACAGCCGAATTGACGAAAACGATGGCGCCATTGGCAATCGCCAGACTGCCCGATCCCGCCGCGCGCCCGTCCAGCAGTTCGACGGCGCCGTCCTGGACATCGAACAGGCCGGTAAAGCCGCTATTGTCCCCGGAAAGGGTCGCGATGTTGTTGGCTGTCTTGATGATGGAACCGGTGCCAGAGACCGTGTTGGCAAGCGTGATCCCGCCGATGCCGAGAATGGCTCCGGTATCGATCTGGATGTTGCCAGTGCCCAGCGCGTCTCCGTTGTTCAGGCCGATGCGGCCCGCGCGAATGATCGTTCCGCCGGTGTACGTGCTGCTCTGGTTCATCACGACATCACCGGTGCCTTCTTTGATGAAGGTGCCGTCGCCCACCATGAACGGCGTGGTCTGCAGCAACTGGCCGACGCCATTGTAATTGAGGATCAGATTGCCGGCCGACCCGGTAAACACCATGCCACCGCCAAGCCGCGCAAAGCTGTCGATCCGGATGGCACCGTCATTGATCAGCGTGTTGCCGGTATAGCTGTTCGTCCCGGTCAGATCGACCACACCGGCACCGGACTTGACGATGGTGAGGTTGCCTGTGAGGTCGTTTGACAGCACGCCGTCGGTCCCGATCTCCAGCGACAGGACGCCGCTGTTGGTCGACGCGGTGATGTCCCCGGTGCCGAGCGCATTGAGGCTGGCCACCTCCAGCACGCCCTGGATATCCAGCCCGCCGCTGAAGGTGTTGTTGCCGCTCAGCCGGCTGTTGCTCCCTGCACTGGTCACGATGACCTGGCCGGTGCCGCTGATGTCGTTCGCCAGGTTGATGCCGCCGAGCTGGACCACCCCGGAATTCTGGAACGTCGCTGTGCCAAGCGCATCCGCAGTTGCGATGACGGCGGTATCGCCCGCCGCAATCTGGAAAGTGCCGGCGAAGGTGCTGCCGGTCCCGCCGAAGGTGTAGGTGCCGCCGCCCGAATTGAGCGCCAGAGTGCCGGTGCCGGCAAGGACGTGATCGAATGTCGCCACGCCGTTCTGCGACAGCGACAGCTGCGCGCCCGACTGGATCTGGACATTGCTGTTCGCCTGACCCAGTGCCGCCAGATTGGTGACGTCGACCGTGCCGCTTGCGACGTTGAACTGGGTCACATCGGCATGCGCACCGCTCAGCACACGAACGTTGCCGGCCCCCGGGTCCAGCACGAGCGTTTCAATGCCGATGCTGTTGTACGCGGAAACGCCACCGCCACTGATCCGCATCAGATCATTGCCCTGTCCGCCGTCGAACAGGATGTTGTTGCCCGTGCCGCCGGAGATGATCGCCCCGCTTTCGATGTCGATCGCGTCATCGCCATCGCCCAGATTCATGGCAAGGCCGTCGGACTGCACGGACAGGGTTCCGGAGAGCGATACGAGCTGGCTCCCGTTTCCGCCCCGCAAGAGATAGCTGCCGGTCGTGCTGCTGCCCGACAGGGTGCCACGCAGCGTGATGACGTTGGTTCCCGTTGGGCTTGCCAGAACGGCGAGGTTTCCGGGCGCGATGTTGACCATGCTGCCTGTGTCGAACAGCAGGTCGGAGCTGTCCCCATCTACCGTGATGCCGGCGCCATTGGCCGTACCCTGCACCCAGACAAGATTGCCATTGCCAAGCGTGTAGATCGTCGACGCGGTCAGTGACGCACCGCTGCGGACTACGGCAACGCTTTGACCGCCGATGAGGAAAATGTTCGACCCGCCGCCGACATCGGTTCCAGCCCCTGTGATCTCGACCTCGACCGCATTGGCATTGGAAGCGATGGTTTCGCCCGAGACCGCGCCGGTGCAGGTGACAATTGTTCCGTCGACCTGAACTCCGTTCAAGGGCTGACCATTGTTGGTGACACATTGCGCCTGCGCTGCGTCCGCGAACAAAAGGGCTGCGAACGAGGCCGAGACCATCAAGCCGGTCGAGGTAAAGCGCTTGGCACGGTTGCGATCAGAAACAGCGGACATTGGAGTTTCCCCTATGGGTTGAAGCTCCATGGCTTTCTTACGAACGCACCGCCGGTCCTATCCCCTCACATATAGGGGTGTGGTCTCAGCGTCGTGGTGCGCTGCGTGGCGTGGCCTGCCAGATCAGGATGAAGTCCTCGCTGCGGCGGCAGACCGGCATTGCTTCGCGCTCGACAATCCGAAACATCGCGCCGTCCCACACATAGCGTGTCCGCGTCCCGCAATCGCCCCAGCTCCGCCCGCGGGCAAAACTGCTGAGCTGCGCTGAATGATCGTCCCAGTCGGGATTGACGATGGACGATCCGGCCATGCGGCCCGCGCTGCGATGGGATTCGAAGGGGGCAGGGCGGGCGACACCGGCATTATCGATCAGAAACGCTTCGCTCCAGATATTATAGGGGCCATTGGCACACGGCCATGGCACCAGGGCCAGCGTCGTCCTGGCATCGAGGCGCTGTAGCACCAGTGCGTTGGCGTTGAGGTCGCTTGCCCCGGCCTCACACTCCTGCTCCCGCGCGACCCTGGCCTCCAGATCCGAAGGCAGAGCCGTTGGCGGCAGATCCGACCTGCTCGGCACAGTGATCCAGTGCTTGGGGGACTGCTTGATCCCATCGGGCGATAAAGGGCCGGGAACGGCGAGCGCGGTTCGGGTTTCAAGCCTGTGCTGAACCCGATCCATGTACAGCATGGCGGTTTTCAGCCCGCGCAGGGAGGACTTGCGAACCACGTCGCCATGGGCGTTGTGCAGGCTGAGCCAGCGGCCCTGGTGGAGCCTTGCCAGCAGCTGCGCGACCGGTCCGGCATTCCGGCTTTTTGGATCATCGGCAAGGTCGAGGCCGCTTCCTTCGTGTGCGGCGGTCGCGATCGTCTCGCCGTCGAGTGACAGGCGATAGGGGCCGACGGCATCGGGCCATACGACTGACAGTGACGCCCGATCTGCTCCCGCGCCGCCGCGCGAAACGGCGATGGCAATGGGATCTTCGACCGGGCCGTCTATGGGATCGCCTGAGCCCAGCGAAACTGCGCGACAATTGCGCAGGTTATCGCAGCCAACGGCCCAATCGTCGAAGATCTGGATTTCCCCCGGTTCGGCCGGGCTCGCACCGATCAGCAGCGCGGCGATTGGCAGCCACAACAGGCTCTGACGGTGCCGGGCAGGCGCGCCAAGGCGATCCGCGCGGTCATGTCTCATGGCTTGCCGATGCGGATGAGGTTGGCTTGGATTGCCTCGAACACGGCCTCGCCGCGCGATCTGACCTGAAGCTTGCGATAGATGCTCTGCATGTATTCGGCGACGGTATGGGGCGATATCTCCATCACGCGCGCCGCTTCCTTGCGACTGAGCCCGCGTGCCAAGAACTCGAGAAGTTCGCGCTCGCGCGGTGAAAGATGCGGCGCTTGCGGGTCGGCAGGCCCATCGGCAACGGGCTCGTCGCGAACAAAGCTCAACAAGTGGCTGGCCGCTCGCGCGCTGATCGGCGTTTCACCCGCCAGCGTCGCACGGACATGCTCGAGCATCATCTCCGCATTGGTGTCCTTGAGGATATAGCCGTCGGCGCCGGCCTTGAGCGTATTGAGCACGCTCGCCCGATCCTCGAACACGGTAAAAACCAGGACGCGGCAACCCGGAGCACGCTCCCGCACTGCATCGATGATCTGGATGCCGCTGCCATCGGGCAGGCCAAGATCGAGCAAGACCAGATCGGGACTTTGATCGATCAGCAACAGGCCGGCTTCCACTGTGCCGGCGGCACCGACCAACTGGATATCGTCGATCCGGGAAAGCGCACTGATCGCGTAATTGCGCAGGCGGGCGTCATCTTCGACCACCACAACGCGGGCCGGGTTGTCTCGATCCGTGGTTTCGTGATGTGTACTTGCCATCGGATGTTCACTGCCTGCCAGTTTCAAGAGTGTCCAACCCAGTTTGCGCGTCATCCGCGACCACAGGCTAGCCAAGTGCGTGCATGCCCGCTCTTGCTGCCGCAAGGGCGCTACGGTCGAACAACCAGACTAAAACGCGATGATTTAACATGCCCATCGGTGGGTCCTTGTCTGCCTGTGTCATGAACTAATCACGGAACTCCGCCGGCTGCATCCCATCGGATGTGGGGGGCACCCAAAGGCCGCAGAATCAAGGTGCCCCGGCGAAAGCGCCGCAATGCATCCGCCTTCGGCGTTTGCGGGGTATCGCGCCAATCCCGCGATTTGGGGGGATGGCCGCTCGCACGGTCGGCGCGCATTGCTCCCCCTCGAATCTTCGGGAGTGAAATCCAGTGAGTCCGATGCAGGGTTTTTCGATTTCGGTGGTCGCCATCCTGTCGGCAGGCACGGCAACCGCGGTTCTGGCCCAATCCAGCGCGCTGGACCGGGCGCGTACCGCGATCGAGCGAACGGAAGCGCGGCGGACTGCCAATCCCAAGGCGGCGCCAGCGGCCCCGGCCAATGGGTCGCAGATCCCGGACCAGGGCGTCCATAATCCCATGCACGCGGCCCACCAGAACCAGATCGTGTTCACCCGCAGCGACTTGACGCTGGGCGCCATCAACCCCGGCGCATTGGCGAGTGACTTCACGCTGGGACAGCCGATCTTCTTTCGCGTCTACACCGAACGGTCGGCGGTCAATGCTATCGCGGCCAAGAACGGCATTCCTGCCCAGCAAATCTATGCCGACGGGGTCCATTACACCGCGCGCTTCAAGGTAGGCGGGCAGACCTTCGATACGCAGATCAAGCCGTGGGGTGGCCGCAGGGATCACCAGACCTGGACGACTTGGCGCGGCCAGCTCGGCAATCCCGACCGCGTGGTCGTGCCCGGCGCCGATGCATTTCTCGAGCTGCTGAGCCGTGCGACGGCCGCGGGACTGTTGAAGCCGGGACAGCATACCATCGAAATGGAACTGATCGCGCAGACCAACACCGAGAATTCGGGGAAGCTAGCCTCGGGAGTTGTGGCCCGAGGGTCGTTTCGTCTTGCCGTCCCGGCCAGCGCGTTCACGCCGTCCAATCGCGCCGTTTGCGGGCCTGGCAGAGGTGCCGCTGGCAGCGCCGCGATCGAGGCGCGGGCGATGTCCGTCACGAAGCAATTTTGGGACAGGCCCGACATGACGGCGGTCCGTGCGATTGCCGCTGGCGAAGAATGGAAGGTGGAACGCAACGAATTGACCGGCATTCCGATCGAGCGCTCGACGCGCGTCGATATTCTCAGCCGTGGCGCAAAATACTGCACCCGGGAGAAATACAATTTCACCGAAAAATACATGGGCGGCGGGAACTTCGCTACGGCCACCGGGGGCGTGTCGGTCAACTTCGAACCCGGATATGTGCCCTGTGGCTGCCTTGGCTAAGGCGCGGGTGGCGCGACCGGGATCCCTGCAAATACCCGCTTTTGAGGGACGCAGAAACGCGAATGAACCTTGAGCATTGGGGGTGACTTGCGGGTTGGCAACTCCCGCCGGAACCGGGCCGACAGCTGATGGGTCGAAATCAGCCCCGTTTGAAATGATCCGATGGTCTGGATGAACGACTGGCACGCGATGGCGTGTCGAGCGCATAGCCAAGCCGGCGCATGACGACGCCATGATCCTGCTCAATACGGGCCAATTGGTGCGGCGACAGCGCGTCGCGCCACTGGCCGGCCCGTCCGGCACGAAAGAAGCGCTCCATGCCGGCGGGTCGTTCGCGGAAACCCCGTTCGGCCTCCAGTGCGGCCAGGCGCTCGAAATCGGTCGCGGCGATGGCACGAGCGATATCTTGCGTGCTCGGGGCGAGCCCGCAAAAATTGGTGAGCGCGGTGAATGCCGCCATGGGGTTCGCGACCAGATCCTCGTAGCGCAGCGTCAGGCGGCGTAGCGGTGAGTCGAGCCAGCTCGTCGTATGTTCCGACCAGGAGCCGCGCCGCTCCATCAATCGCGTCTTGGTCGTCTTGTCCGTGGGTGTGTCCGGCTCGCCGAGCCGCGCGATCGCGCGATCAACCGATAGTGCATCATGGGCTGCCAGCGACAGGCAGACGTCGCGCGGGTCGCGCACGATATGAATGCAGCCGAGGGTGGCCTCGATCGGAAACAGATCCGCGCCGGACGGCGTTTTGCCACAGGCGTCATGGGTCTTGAGAAACACGGGGCCGCGCGAACGCTCTGCCAGGGCGCGATAGGCGACTGGGCGCAGTTCGGCGGCTTCCTGCCATGACAGGTCGGCAAGGTCGAGATCGACAAGCTGCTCGATCAGGCCACGGCTGACGGCAAGCACGCCGGTATTGTCCATGCGCGCAAGATCGATTTCGGAATCGGGTTTCAACGCGCTGAGGAACAGGCGCACCCATGTGTTTCCGGACTTGGGATAGGATGCGATCCAGTAAATCCCTGTCGCTGCGTCGCCTGCGTGCGTCATCATGCTGACCCGCCGGGCGCGACTTGCGTCCTTGGCTGCGCTGGCCCGGCAGCAAGCTCCATTCGGTCCAACACCCAATCGGGCAACGCGGAGAGCTTCGACAGGTCGCGCGGGTACCAGAGTTCGTAGAGCGGCGTGTCCCGCGCGATCTGCGCCGCCAGGGGCATCCATATGCGGTCCAGCGCAAGGGCGCGTGCCGCCTGCGGTTGGCGCGCCAAATGGATGACTGCCTTGAACGCGTCGGAACCGTGGTGCCGCTGGGCCTGCGCAACGAGGCCTTCGGTCGCACGCCGCAAGATGCCGATTGCGCCGATCGGACATGGCATGGTTTGAAACCAGCGCGCGCCGGACAGGCAGTAGCGTCCGCCGGGACTCGGCTCCATTTCCGGCAGGGGATGCCCAAGCGCCGCGATCGAGTCCGGCCATAATCTGATTTCGGGAAACCCCGGCCAGATCATGGGCTGCGAACCGGGTCGCTGCTCAAGCGCGCACAGCCCGTCGGCAAGCAGGCCGAGCCCCTTGTCGGCCAGCGCCGCCGCGAGGGTGCTCTTGCCGATGCCGGGTGAGCCGACGAGCAGCAGTGCGTGGCCGTCCAATGCCATCGCGACCGCGTTGAGCGGAACCAGCTGCCACTGCATGCACACCAGCGCGAGCGGCGTGCCCTTCAGAAAATCCACCGCACGATCGCGTTCGGCCCCAGGCTCAAGCGCAATCGTAATGCAGGTTCGATCGCGGATCAGGTAGCGTGCAACGCCAGGAACATGAAACAGCGCGGTACCGGCCGCATCGATTTGCAGCAGCGGCCGGACGCATACCGGATTTGCCAGCTGAGCGGGCACGGGGCCGATCTCCAGCGCAACCTCCCGCCCCGTGCGCTGTCCGTCAGCTGTTGAAAAGCCCTGACACGGAAACGGCGCGACGATGTCGAGGCCAAGGGCGGAATAGCGATGGGTCAACCGGCTGCTCCTTCCTGCGCGCGGACGGTTCGGCCTGTTAGGCATGACGGACTGGTGTCAGCCATGTCCTTAAGGAACGCAGTTGCCTGTCATCATATGACCGTCGGATCGCCGGTAAAGGGTTCGGCGAACCGCGCGCGCAGATCAAGCCTGGAAGCTGCCGTGCCGCGCCAGCACGCGGCAGGCGGATGGTCGATTGGGCCTGATCGAGCGTGGCGTTCAATCCCGTGGCAGCCGTCCGGCAGCAAAATCGCGCGCGAGCGCGATAAAGGCCTGGAAGGCTGCGGACGAATTGCGGCGATTGGAATAATAGAGACACAGCGGCGCGAGCGGGGGCGTCCAGTCTTCCAGAATGCGGATCAGCCGACCTGCATCGATGTCTTCGCGGACATCGGCTTCCATGAAATAGCCGATGCCGATGCCGTTCATCGCCGCGATCCGGGCGAGCGACGCTTCGTCCAAGGTGATGGGGCCGTCAACCTCGACCTGCAGCTCTTCGCCGCCCTTCTCGAACTGCCATCGAAACATGGCGCCATTGGGGAGCCGCACGCGCAGGCAGGGGTGATCGAGCAGATCCTGTGGCACTCGGGGGATTGCCCTGCCTTCGAAAAAGGCCGGAGATGCCGCCACTGCCATGCGACGCATCTGGCCGAGCGGGATGGCGATCGCGTCGCTGGGTACCAGATCCGCGCTGCGCACCCCCAGATCGAACCCGGCCGCCACAACGTCAACGAGCCGTCCCTCGGTGACCAGGTCGATATGAACCTGCGGGTAGCGCTGAAGATAGCGGAGCACGAGCGGCGTCATGATTTCGCGTGCCGCTGTGGCGAAGGCGTTGATGCGCAAGATGCCGGATGGCGTCTCCTGCTGCGCGCGGGCGGTGTTCATCGCTTTTTGGATGTCTTCAAGCGCTGGCTTGATCTGTGCGACGAACATGCGCCCGGCATGGGTGAGCGAAACGCTGCGCGTAGTGCGATTGAACAATCGTACGGCAAGCTCCCGCTCGAGCTTGCCCACTGCATTGCTGATTGCCGTGGCCGACATGCCAAGATCGAGTGCCGCCGCGCGGAACGATCCGCACCGCACGATGGCGAGGACTGCCTCCAGCTCGATCAGCGAATGGCGGCGCATTATTCCGTTTCGCGTTACACTCTATGCCGTTTTGTCTCGATTATCAGGCGAAATGTCCATCGCTAAATGGCTGTCGTCACTGTCGAGGAGATGAACATGCCGATTGAGCTGCCCCCGCCGATTGCCGCCTATGTCGCGGCGAATGCCCGGCTTGATCTCGACGGCATGTTGGAGCCCTTCGCGCACGACGCCGTCTTCATCGACAACGGCAAGCGGTTCGCGGGAGAGGCCGCGATCCGCCAGTTGTTCGAGGATGAAGTGATGCCGGTGAAGGCGATCTTCGCGCCCGACACGGTCCGGGATGAGGACGGCGACATCGTCATCGAAGGTCCCGCCCATGGCGATTTCCCGGGGAGCCCGCTGCGCTTCACCTATCGCTTCACGCTGGTGAACGGCACCATCCAGACACTGGAGACGACGGTATGAGCATCACGGCAGATCCCACAGAGTTCGCGGGCAAGCGCGTGGTCGTCAGCGGTGGTACCAAGGGCCTGGGGCGCGCCACGGTCGCGCGTTTCCTGGCTGGTGGCGCACGCGTGATTACCGCCGCCCGGGCGATCAGGGACCCTATAGCGGGCGTCGACTATGTCGAGGCCGACCTGACCACGGCGGCGGGCAGCGAAGCGCTGGCCAGCGCGGCGGTAGAGCGGCTGGGCGGCGTCGACATTCTCGCCCATGTTATCGGCGGCTCGGCCTCGCCTGCGGGTGGCTTTGTCGCGCTCTCGGACGCGCACTGGCTGGCGGAGTTGAACCTCAACCTGTTGGCGACGGTCCGCCTTGATCGCCTGCTGATCCCGCAGATGGTCGAGCGGGGCAGCGGGGTTGTCGTGCACGTGACCTCGATCCAGTCTGTGCTGCCGCTGCCCGAATCCACGACTGGCTATGCCGCTGCCAAGGCAGCGCTGCGAACCTACAGCAAGTCGATCTCGAAGGAGCTCGGTCCGAAGGGCGTGCGGGTTAACGCCGTGTCGCCCGGCTGGATCATGACGGAGGGCGCTGGCGATTTTCTCGATACGCTTCGGGCGGCCAATGGCGGGACGATCGAGGACGCGCGTCGATCCGTGCTCGATGCGCTCGGCGGGATTTCGATCGGGCGTGGTGCCGAGCCCGAAGAGGTCGCCGACCTGATCGCCTATCTCGCGGCCGACCGCGCTGCCGCGATCCATGGCGCGGAGTTCGTCATCGATGGCGGGACCATTCGCACGGTTTGAGGGAGCCGCCCGGCGTTCGGACGATGGTCCCGACCCTCAGTTAAAGGCCGCACGGGCGCTGTGCCACAGCATATAGCTGGCGACGAGGAAGATGAGGCCGGCAAAAACCAGCGTCAGCTTGCCATCGCCCGACAAGCGGCGCGCCACCGCAGTGCCGGCAAGACCGCCGGCAGCGCCGCCAGCGATGAAAATGCCGGCAAGTGTCCAGTCGATCAGACCGGAAGCCGCATAATTGAGCGCCGTGGTCAGGCCAAAAGCGGTGACCGCGACCAGGCTTGTGCCGACGGCGTTGACGATCGGCATATGGGTCGATGCGATCAGGCCTGGCACGATCAGGAAGCCGCCGCCAATGCCGAAAAAGCCGGAGAATGCGCCGCTGCCCAAGCCAAAGCCGAGCACGCGGGGGGCGTTCGTCCGGGTGCATTGCGCCGTCGGGTCGCCCTTTGCCTTGCGACCGCGGATCATCAGCACGCCGACCGCGACCATGAGCAGCGCGAACAGGACCAGCAGCTTCTGACCGTCCACCGCCTTGCCGAGCGTCGATCCGGCGAACGCGCCGACAACGCCCGCTGCGGCGTACATGCCGCCGCACCGCCATTTGACGGTGTGGGCACGGGCATGGCTGGCGAGCCCGGTTGCTGCATTGGCCGCGACCGCCAGCGCCGCGGTGCCGATCGCGATATGCGGATTGGTGACGCCGACGACATAGACCATCAGCGGAACCGCCAGAATCGACCCGCCACCCCCGACCAGGCCGAGCGAAAAGCCGACCAGCGCGCCGGACAGCAGCCCGAGCAGCAGGTAGGTCAGATCAACCATGGCCGGGCTCCATCACGCGTCTGCCGGAGCGGTCACACCGCATCGAGCGGGATCTTGAGATACCGGGTGCCGTTTTCCTCCGGTTCGGGCAGGCGACCGCCGCGCATGTTCACCTGAATCGACGGCAGGATCAGTCGGGGCATGTCGAGCGTGCGGTCGCGGGCGGTCCGCATGGTGACGAATTCATCCTCGCCGATCCCGTCATGCACATGGACATTGGCGTCGCGCTGCGCGCCGATGGTGGTTTCCCAGCGGAATTCGTCGCGACCCGGTGCCTTATAGTCATGGCACAGGAACAACCGCGCCTCACGCGGGAGCGCGAGCAGGCGACGGATCGAATGATAGAGCCGCCGGGCGTCACCACCCGGAAAATCCGCGCGCGCGGTGCCGTAATCGGGCATGAAGATCGTGTCGCCCGGGAACACTGCATCGCCGATGATGAAGGCGAGGTCGGCCGGGGTGTGACCTGGCACGGCCAGCACGGTGGCGCGGATCGACCCCAGCATGAAGCTGTCGCCATCTTCGAACAGCTGGTCGAACTGCGATCCGTCGCGTTCGAACTCGGTCCCGGCGTTGAACAGCTTGCCAAAGGTGTCCTGGACCGTGGTGATGTGGCGACCGATCGCCAACTTGCCGCCAAGTTGCGCCTGCAGCCAAGGGGCGGCGGAGAGGTGGTCGGCATGGACATGGGTTTCGAGCAGCCATTCGACGGTCAGTCCGCGCGCTTGCACATAGTCGACGATCGCCTGTGCCGAGCCATGGCTGGTGCGCCCGGAGGCGGGGTCAAAGTCCAGCACGCTGTCGATGATCGCCGCGACGCGCGCGACCGGATCATGGACGACATAGCTGACCGTGAACGTCGCCTCATCAAAGAAGCCGCGCACGATCGGCACCGGCATCCTGTCGCTGCGGCAGGAGCGGATGATGTCCGCCGCCTGGGCCAGCGCCGCGTCGCCATGGGTCATGATCAGCTACTCCCGAGATGCGTCCTCGGAATATTAAATAGCTCTTATATTCGTATATGTCAATATAACTAAGGGTTCATGCCGGGGCGGCGTCGGGTTCACGGCAGGCACTGCACAGCGCGTCGAAGATCCGGCCGACCTGAGGGTCGGAGATCGAGTAATGGCGCAGCTGCTGATCGACCCGCGCCGCCACAGCGCCAGCTTCGCGCAGCAGCGCGAGGTGCTGCGACACCGCCGATTGCGACAGGCCCGTCACCTCGATCAGCTCCCCGACCGATGCTTCACCCGCCGACAATCGGCACAGGATCAGCAGCCGCGCGGGGTTGGCGAGCGCGCGCAGATGACGGGCCAGACCGTCCGCCTGCACGCGCATTTCGTCGAGGGATAGGTCCAGTGCGCTCATTGTAGTGCCTTTGTCATTGGCCGCTCGTCATCGCGCAGCACCACATAGATGGCCGGGATGACGAGCACGGTCAGCAGTGTCGAGGAAGCCAAGCCGAACAACAGCGAAATCGCAAGCCCCTGAAAGATCGGGTCAGTCAGGATCACCGCCGCGCCGATCATCGCCGCCGCCGCCGTCAGCACGATCGGCTTGAAGCGGATCATCCCTGCTTCCAGCAGCGTGTCGCGCAGCGATTTGTCCTCGGATCGCGCATGGCGAATAAAATCCACCAGCAGGATCGAGTTCCGCACGATGATCCCCGCAAGCGCGATGAATCCGATCATCGATGTGGCGGTGAACGGCGCACCGAACAGCATATGCCCCAGCACGATGCCGACCAATGTGAGCGGGATCGGCGTCAGGATCACCAGCGGGATCTTGAAATTGCCGAACTGCGCGACGACCAGCACATAGATGCCGAGCAGCGCGACCATGAACGCCGCCCCCATGTCGCGGAAGGTCACCCAGGTGATCTCCCATTCCCCGTCCCACAACAGCGAGGGGGTGCTCTCGTCCTCGGGCTGGCTGTTCAGGCGGATTTCGGGCTTGGGCAGTCCGCGCGCGGCCCAGTCGTGCGCCTCGATCGCTGCGTTGACGGCGAGCATGCCGTAGATCGGTGCTTCGTAGCGGCCGGCCAGTTCGGCGCTGACCATCGTCGCGCCGCGACCGTCGCGGCGGAAGATCGATGGATCCGCCGTGACCATCCGCGCCTCGATCAGTTCGCCAAGCGGCACCAGCTGTGGCCCGGCGGCCCCGCGCGTCACCGCGACCGGCGTTGCGGCAAGCGCCTGGCTCCAGCTGCGCTGCGACTGGTTGAGGCCGATCTGGATCGGCAGCGCGTCACGCCCGTCGCCCTGCGGCGCATCGCCGACCACGGTGTTGCCCATCAGCGCGCCGATCGAATCGAACAGCTGGCGTTCGGACAGGCCGTAATAGTCGAGCCGGTCGCGCAGGGGGATCAGCCGCAGCTCGGGCACCGGCGCGCCGAAGCTGTTGTCGACATCGACGACGAACGGGACCGAGCGGAACAGCTTTTCCACCTCGACCGCAACATTGCGCCGGGTCGCTTCGTCGGGCCCGTAGATCTCGGCGAGCAGCGTTGCCATGACCGGCGGACCGGGCGGCGTTTCGACGACCTTGATCGACCCGCCCGCAGGCAGCGGCAGCGCCTTGAGGCGTTCGCGCAGCGCGACGGCGACGTCATGGCTGGCGCGCGCGCGGTCCTCCTTGGGGGCGAGGGTGAGCATCAGGTCGCCCATCCACGGCTTGTCGCGCAGGAAATAATGACGGACCAGGCCGTTGAAGTTGAACGGGGCAGAGGTCCCGGCATAGGCCTCCATCGCCGTTACCTCGGGCACGGTGCGCGACACCGCCGCCGCCTGTTCCAGCAGGCGTGACGTTGCCTCCAGGCTGGTGCCTTCGGGCAGATCGACGACCAGCTGCACCTCCGACTTGTTGTCGAACGGAAGCAGCTTCACCGTCACCGCCTTGAAATAGAACATCGACCCGGCGAGCAAGGTCGCCAGCCCTACCGCGATCAGGAAGGTCCAGGCGCTGCGCCGGCTGGCGATCACCCGCGCGGCAACGCGGCCATAGAGCGCGCCGAGCTTGCCGCCATGGGCATCGTCATGGCCATGGCCCGCCGCAAGCGTCTTGCGCGCAAACCGGATCATCAGCCACGGCGCGATGATCACCGCGACGAAGAAGGAAAAGATCATTGCCGCCGAGGCGTTGATCGGGATCGGCGCCATATACGGCCCCATCAGGCCCGACACGAACAGCATCGGCAACAGCGCGGCGACGACGGTCAGCGTCGCGACGATGGTCGGGTTGCCGACTTCCGCCACTGCATCGATCGCGGCGGACACGCGGGTGCGGCCACCCTCGGTTCCGACATCGCCCATCGCCCAGTGGCGCGCGATATTCTCGATCATCACGATCGCGTCATCGACCAGAATGCCGATCGAAAAGATCAACGCGAACAGGCTGACCCGATTGATCGTGAAACCCATCAGGTTCGAGGCGAACATGGTGAGCAGGATGGTGGTGGGGATCACGATCGCGGTCACCCCCGCTTCGCGCCAGCCGATCGCAAAGCCGATCAGCAGCACGATCGAACCGGTCGCGAGCGCGAGGTGGAACAACAGCTCGTTCGCCTTGTGGTCGGCGGTCTCGCCATAGTTGCGCGTCACCGCGACGGTGACGGTATCGGGGATCAGGCTGCCCTTCAGCCGCTCGACCCGATCGGTAACCGCGTGCGACACGGTGACCGCATTGGCCCCGGCACGCTTGGCGATGGCGAGGCTGACGGCGGGTGCGCTCGACCAGCGATCGCCATCGCGCGACCAGCGCCAGGCGCGCGCCTGATCCTGGGTCGGTGCTTCGCTGACGTCGGCCACGTCGCGCAGATAGACGGGGGCACCGTGGACCGAACGGACCACGAGCGCCCCGACCGCTTCGGCGGACTCGAGCGTGCGCCCGGCCACGACCTGCGCGGTCTGGCCACCCTCGCGCACCTGTCCGACGGGGAAGGCGCGGTTGGCCTGTGACGTCGCCTCGATGACATTGCCCAGCGGCACCTGCATCGCCGCAAGCCGCGCGGGATCGGGCGCGATCCGGATCGCCTGCTGCTGGCCACCGACGATGAAGGTCAGACCGACATCGGGAATTTTGGCGATTTCGGTGCGCAGCCGCCCGGCGAGTTGCGCCAGCGCCTGATCGTTCCACGTACCCGGCGCGCCGGGGCGGGGGGTGAGGGTGAGGACGACGATCGGCACGTCGTTGATGCCCCGCACGGTCACGCGCGGCGGGGGAATGCCGACCGGGATCCGGTCGATATTGGCGCGCAGCTTTTCCTCGATCCGGATCGCCGCATTTTCGGGCTTGGACCCGACAAGGAAGCGGGCGGTGACCATCACGCCGTTGGATTCGGCCTGGGTATAGACATGCTCGACCCCGTCGACCGATTTGACGATCGTCTCCAGCGGCTTGGCGACCAGTTCGACCGCATCGCTCGCCGACAGCCCAGGCGCGGCCACCATGATGTCGACCATCGGCACCGAGATTTGCGGCTCTTCCTCGCGCGGGATGGTGATGGTGGCGAGCAGGCCGACCAGAATCGCCGCGAGCAGCGCCAACGGCGTCAGCGGCGAGTTGATAAAGGCGCGCGTCAGCCGACCGGAAATCCCGAGATTCATTTCTGCGCTCCCAGCGCGATCCGATCGCCCGCGGCGATGCCCGACAGGATTTCGACCTGATCCGGATTGCCGGTCGGCGCGGTCTGCACCGGCACCGTCGCGAGCGTCCCGTCGGCACCGACCAGCCGGACACTGTCCACCCCGAAGCGGGTGGTGATCGCACTTTTAGGAAGGATCAGCGCCGCGCGGCGTCCGGCCTCGACCCGCGCCGATACGCGGCGGCCGATCAGGTCGGCTGGCAACTTGTCGATGACGACATCGGCAGACACCTGGCCGCCATTCACTGCGGGATACAGCTTCGTCACCGTGCCACGCCTTGTGTCGCCGGCGGCCAGTTCGGCGGTAACCGCCGCGCCCGGCCGGATCGTGGCGGCAAGGCTTTCGGGCAGTTCGAGCCGCAGGATCACCGGGCCGGAGGTGATCGTCGCGATCGCCATGCCCGGCGCAACCGCCGACCCGGCGGGGATGTTGGCGATCAGCACGCGCCCGGCGGACGGTGCGGTCACTACGCCCTGTCCGGCAACGGCTGTCACCGCCGATTGCTGCGCGCGGGCGGCGCGGATCTGCGCCTCCGCTGCGCGGGCGCCGGCCTGTGCCTGATCCAGCCGCGCCTTGGCGTAGACGCCATTGTCATAGAGGAACTGCGTCCGCGCCAGCTCGGCCCGCGCCTGCGCCGCCTGCGCCTCGGCGGCGGCGGCCTGCGCGCCATAGGCGCTGCTCTGATAGCCCAGCTGGCTATCGACGATGCGGCCGATCACCTGCCCGCGCGCGACCACATCGCCTTCCTTGACCGTCAGACTGGTCAGCACGCCGGGGATGCGCGCCATTGCCTGCGCCTGATCGACGCTGGTGATGCTGGCGCTGACGGTCCGCCAGTCGGCGGCGTCGCTGCTGCGGACGGTGAGCGTCGGCCCGGCATAGCGGGTGGCGCTGGCGGCCGGCGCCTCGGCCTCGCCCCCGCAGGCGGCGAGCGAAAGGACGGTTGCCGCCAGCAACAGGGCGAGGCGTCGGCGCATCGGTCAGGCTCCCTGGGCAACGGGAAGGCCAGCGGCCTTCCACGCGCCGATCCCGCCGGCGAGATGCGTGTCGACCGCGGCCTGCGCCACCGCGCATTTGCCCAGCGCCATTGCCGACCGCTTGCCGCCCGCGCAGTTGAGCACGAGCGTGCGCGTGCCGGGATCGGGCAGGGCGGCTGGGTCAAAGGTCGAAAGCGGCACATTGACCGCACCGGCGATATGCCCGCTCGCAAATTCATCATGCTCACGCACATCGACGACCAGCGCGGTTCCGTCCGCGATCATCGCCTTCAACTCATTGGGTGTGACCTCACGCATCGTGCTTCTCCTGAACAGACCGAACATGGCAATCCTCTAAAATTGCGTATTGCTAATATGCATTATCAAGCATATTAGTCAACTCGAATTTATTGGAGAGAGGTCATGTCGGACTCACATGTCGTGGTGCTGGGGGCGGGGCTGGGCGGCACCATCGCCGCATATGAAATTCGCGAGGCGCTGAAGGGCAAGGCGCGGGTCACGGTGGTGAACAAGGGCGAGGATTACTGGTTCGTCCCGTCCAACCCCTGGGTCGCAGTCGGCTGGCGCGAGCCGGAGGCGATCCGCGTCCACTTGCCCCCGGTGATGCAGAAGCGCGGCATAGCCTATTCAAGCGTGGGCGCGGCGAAGGTGCATCCGACCGAGAATCGCGTCGAACTGCTCGACGGCAGCTCTGTTGCCTATGACTATCTCGTCATCGCGACCGGCCCCGACCTTGCCTATGATGAGATCCCCGGCTTTGGGCCGGATGGTCATACCCAGTCGATCTGCCACACCGACCACGCTGCATCCGCGCATGCGAAATTCGAGGAATTGTGCGCCAATCCCCGTCCGATCGTCGTCGGCGCGGCGCAGGGGGCGTCCTGCTATGGCCCGGCCTATGAGATGGCGATGGTGCTCGACACCGAGCTCAAGCGTCGCAAGATTCGTGACAAGGTGCCGATGACCTTCGTCACGCCCGAGCCCTATATCGGACATCTCGGCCTGGACGGGGTCGGCGACACCAAGTCGATGCTCGAAAGCGAGATGCGCGAGCGGCACATCAAATGGCTGACCAACACGCGCGTGACCAGCGTCGAGGATGGCGTGCTGCACGCCGAAGAGGTCAATGACGACGGCTCGCTCAAGAAGGCGCATGACCTCGATTTCGGCTGGGCGATGCTGTTGCCGGCCTTTCGCGGCGTTTCGGCGGTGCAGGGGATCGAAGGGCTGAGCAATCCGCGCGGCTTCATCCTGACCGACAAGCACCAGCGCAACCCGACGTATCGCAACGTCTTTGCGCTCGGCGTGTGCATCGCGATCCCGCCGACCGGGCCAACTCCGCTGCCCGTGGGCGTGCCCAAGACCGGCTTCATGATCGAAAGCATGGTCACCGCGATCGCGCAGAATCTGAAGCAGATCCATGCCGGCGAAGAACCGACGCATGAGGCGACGTGGAACGCCATCTGCCTTGCCGATTTCGGTGACGGCGGCGTCGCCTTCGTCGCCAAGCCGCAAATCCCGCCGCGCAACACCAACTGGTCGGCGTCGGGCAAATGGGTCCATCTCGCGAAGATCGGCTTCGAGAAATATTTCCTGCGCAAGGTCCGCAAGGGCGAGAGCGAACCCTTTTACGAAAAGCTCGCGCTGCACGTCCTCGGCATCAAGAAACTCCGCTTCGACTAAGGAAAGGTCTGTCCCATGAACCTCGATCGCGCCGTGCTCGCCTTTGCCGGAACTGTCGTCCTGGTGAGCGCCATCCTGTCGCTGACGGTCCATCCGTGGTGGATCGGCCTTACCCTGTTTGCCGGGGCCAATATGCTCCAGGCCGCGTTCACGGGCTTCTGCCCGGCCGCGATGGTGTTCAAGCGTATCGGCGTGCGGCCGGGCACGGTGTTCCGGTGAGGCGCCATGCTCTGAGCGCCGTGCTGGCGGCATCGGCGGCGGTCGCATTCGCTGCGCCGGTTCAGGCACAGTCGCTCGATGCCGTGGTCGAAGCGACGCTCGCGCGCTCGCCCGATCTTGCCGCAGCGCGTGCGCGGGCCGACGGTGCCTCGGCGCGGGTCGATCAGGCACGCGCCGAGCGGATGCCGAGCGCCAGCGCGCAGGGGCAGCTGGGCGTCGGGCGGATCGATCCGCAGGGTTTTTTCGGGCTCAGCGCCGATGCCGTCACACCGCGCGTGCTACAGTTCGGAACCGAATTGCCGCTCTTTACAGGTGGCCGGGTCGGTGCAGCGATCGGTCAGGCACGCGCGGGTGAAACCGCGGCACAGGCGGCAACGGCAATGTCGACGTTGTCGCTGCGGATTGATGTCGTGCGTACCTATGCCGAGGCGGTCGCAGCGCGCGACACCGCCGCCGCCTATGCGCGGATGGAAACCACGCTGACCGAAGCGTTGCGTCAGGCGCGGCTGAAATACGAGACGGGGGCCGGGACCAGCACCGATATGGCGCTGGCCGAGGCCCGTCTCGCCGAAGCGCAGGCCGCACGCGCCATGGCCGAGGGTGAGCAGGCGGCGGCGCACGCGGCGCTGCGGTCCTTGTCGGGGCTGGACGTGGTGCTCGACACCAGCTTGCCCGTCCCGCCGCTACCCGACCTGTCGATGCAGGCGGCGATTGCGCGCGCCAGGACGAAGAATCCCGCCATCGCAGCAGCGCGTGCGATGGTCGACGTGGCGCGCGGTGGCGTATCCGGCGCACGGGCCGAACGCCTGCCGACACTGGGCGCCTATGCCGAGGCGGCGAGCGTGCGCGACCAGTTCTTCCCCGGCTATCGCGCCGATAGTGCGAGCGTCGGCGTACGCGCCCGCTGGACCCTGTTCGACGGCGGGCGCACCGGGGCAAAGGTTCGCGCGGCCGAGGCCGAACTTGCCGAACGGTCCGCGCAATTGGGCGCTGCCGAGCAGGAGGTCGAGCGGCGGACGGCCGCCGCCTATGCTGCGCTGATCGGTGCGGACCGCGCGCTGATCGCGGCACGTGCGCGCCGCCAGGCTTCGGATGCGGCGCTGCGCGGCGTCAGGCTCGAGGTGCAGGCTGGCGCGCTGCCGATGCTTGCCCTGCTCGATGCCGAGCGCGACGCGGCGGCGGCAGCGGCGGAGGAAACGCGCGCACTGGCGCGCCGGTTGGTGCAGGCGGAGGCGCTTGCCGCGCTGCTGGGCGGGACATGAGATCTTGGTTGCAAGCTGGCCGCAGCTAACGTTCCGAAAGCCCAGAGATCATATTGTCCTCAGTGATCGGGCAGGTCCTTGGGATAGTCGTCGGGCTTGACGGTGCCGACGACCGGGCGATCCTCGACGGCTTCCTGCGGCTGGCCGCCCGGGGTGTCGCTTTGGCCGCGATCCAGCGTATCGCTGGGGCTGCGGGCATCGCCCTCGCGCTGATGCTCGGTCGACAGGTTCGGGCGGTCCTGTGTCTGCGTCGCGCTGTTCGCGGCAAGGTCCTTGTGGCCCGGCTCGGTCGAGCCATTCGGACGCGGCTGGGTTTCGGTGTGTTCGTTGGACATGATCGTTCTCCTCAATCTTCCCCGCTGCCCGGCTCGGCCATGGCGCGGTGGCGATCGGCCAGGATTGCCTGCGGGACGATCCCGGCGGCGGCGACTTGCAGCTTGTTGATCAGGCCGGAGACGATGTGCCCCTTGCCGTCCAGCATCGCCGACCATCCGTCCTGAGCCACCTTGGCCGGATCGGCCTTGTTCTCGTCCTGCCCGACGCTGGTATCGAGCATTTCGGCGCGGGCGAAGAATTCGGTATCGGTCGCACCGGGCATCAGGGTGGTCAGCGTGACGCCCTCCACATCCTTCAGCTCGTTGCGCAGCGCTTCGGTGAAATTGTCGATGAACGCCTTGGTCGCGTTGTAGATGGCGTTGAAGGCTCCGGGGATGTAACCGGCGATCGATCCGGTCACCAGTACCTTGCCTTCATTGCGCGCCACCATCGCCTGCAACACGCGCTGGAGCAGGTAGACGGTGCCCGTGACGTTGGTGTCGATCGAATGCCGCCAGTCGGCCACATCCTGCTCAAGAAACGGCCCGCCGGTGCCAATGCCGGCATTGGCGACGAGGACGTCGATGGTGCGACCCTGCACTGCGTCGAGTAGCTGATCGACGCCTGCGATCGATGACAGGTCGGCCTCGACGGCGCTCACCTGCGTCCCGAATTGCCGAAAATCATCGGCGGCGGACGCGATCAGCGGTTCGTTGGCGACGACGATCAGGTCATATCCGTCCTTTGCCGCCAGCGTGGCCAGTTCAAAACCGATGCCGGTCGAGGCACCGGTGACGACCGCCAGCTTGCCCGTTGCGCCGGTCATCGCACCACCTCCATCCGATCACGCGCCCAGTCCGGTTTCAGCACCACCTTGGTCACCTCATTCTGGTCGTCGTGGAACATCTTGTACCCCTCCGGTGCGCGTTCGAGCGGCAGCCGGTGGCTGATCAGGAAGGTGGTATCGACCTTGTTCTCCAGCACCGCATTGAGCAGGCCCGGCAGATAATGCTGGACATGGGTCTGACCGGTCTTGAGCGTCAGTCCCTTCTCCATGAACGCGCCGAGCGGGAATTTATCGACGAACCCGCCATAGACCGCCGGCATCGAGACGCGCCCGCCCTTGCGGCACGCGATGATCGCCTGGCGGATCGCATGGATGCGATCGGTGCCCAGGAACGTCGATGCCTTGATCTGGTCGATCACATTATCGACGAACAGACCGTGCGCCTCGAGCCCGACCGCGTCGATCACCGCGTCCGGCCCGATGCCGCCGGTCATCTCCATCAGCGCCTCATAGGTGGCACTTTCCTCGAAATTGATCGTCTCGGCCCCAAAGCGCTTGGCGAGTTCCAGCCGGCGCGGGAAATGGTCGATGGCAATGACGCGCTCGGCCCCCATCAGGAACGCCGACTGGACCGCGAACAGCCCGACCGGACCGCAACCCCATACCGCGACAGTGTCGCCCGGCTCGATATCGGCATTCTCCGCCGCCATCCATCCAGTGGGCAGGATGTCGGACAGGAACAGCACCTTGTCGTCGTCTATCCCATCAGGGATGACGATCGGGCCGACATCGCTGAACGGCACGCGCACATATTCGGCCTGTCCGCCCGAATAGCCGCCGGTCATATGGCTATAGCCGAACAGGCCCGCCATCGGATGGCCATAGGCGGTCTGCGCAATGTCCTGATTGTCGGCGGGCAGGCCGTTATCGCACGCCGAATATTGATGCTTGCCGCAATGGAAGCAGGAGCCGCAGGAAATGGTGAAGGGGACCACGACGCGCTGGCCCTTGTGCAGCGTCGACGCCGAGCCCGTTTCGACCACTTCGCCCATGAATTCGTGGCCGAGGATATCTCCGGCCTGCATCGTGGGGATGTAGCCGTCATAGAGGTGGAGATCGGAGCCGCAGATGGCGGTCGAGGTGATCTTGATGATCGCATCGCGCGGATTGAGGATTTCGGGATCGTCGACCGTGTCGACGCGCACGTCATGTTTTCCGTGCCAGGCCAGTGCGCGCATCAGTTCTTTCCTTCTTCGAGCAGGCGGCGGTTGCGCGCGCCGGTGGCGATCTCGCCGGTTTCCATCAGTTGCTTGAACCGGCGCAGGTCGCGGCGCGCCTGGATCGCGGGTTCGCGCTGGAACATCTTGGCGATGACCTTGCCGATGATCCCGGCGGGCGGATCGTAGAGGATCGTGGCAGTGACGATCGTCCCGCGATCGCCCTGGGCGTCGCGGAAATCGATCCGGCCGCTATTGGGGACATCCGCCCCCTCGACCGATGCCCAGGCGATATATGCGCCGTCCTGTTCGTCGGTGATCTGCGAAACCCATTCGACCGTGCCACCGCCCGGCGCCTTGACCACCCAGCGCGAGCGGTTGGCGTCGAGCAGCTCGATGCTTTCCACATTGTCCATGAACTGCGGGAGGTTGGTGAAGTCGCGCCAGAAGGCGAACAGCTCCGCGCGGGGGCGGTTGATTGTGACGGTCCGACCGACCAGCGTGTCGGCGTCGCCACCCGCTGGCTTGTCGATGAACGTGTCGGTGGCAGCATCCACCGCTGTGGACGGATGCTTGGAAGTCGAAAGCGGCGCATCGTCCGCGCGCGCGGAATCGATTGTCTCGGTCATCTGGAAACCTCCGGTCGAGGGAATGCCGACTCAACGAGGCGCGACAGATGCCGTTCCTCCCCCGGAGGTGAGAATCCTGAAATAAAACGGTTATGGCCGCGCGGTGCGGTCAGTCCGCCTCAATCTTCAGTCGAAAGGGAACGACCGGCAGCCCCGATCGCGCATAGAGGTTGATTGCGGGGCTACCCTGCCAAGCATAGCGAACTTCGCTGGCGGGGTGGCCGTCGTCGATGACCAGCACCGATTGCCCGTGAAGGCTGGCTCGCGCGAAGCGGCACACACCGCTGGCGTTGCATAGCTCAAACCCGACAGGCTCCAGCGCACCACTGACTGCAAGGCCTTCGGCGGAGCGCAGGCTGATCGCGATGCCCTCGCCGGTGCGTGTTGCCTTGAGCGGCTGGGGTGCAGCGGGACGGGCGATGCCATAGGCGACGCGCAGTGCTTCCTGACCCATGCGTTCGCCGACAACATCCTTGTGCGCGGGGTGGATGTCGGTGACGACGCCAAGGTCGATCGCGACCGCCAGCCCGGTGCCCGCGTCTTCATTGGCGACGACGCGCTGCGCCTCGCGCAACTGCGCCCATGGAGCATCGACGGGCCGGACGCCGCGCGGGCCATAGCCGGGCAGCTGGACGACGACGACCGGCAGCGCTGGGTCGCCGAAATGTCCGCGCCACGATGTCCGCCACGCCCGTAGCGCGCTGGCATAACCCGCGGCACGACTGGTATTCGATTCACCCTGGTACCAGGCGATGCCGCGCAGGCCGGTGCCCGCGAGCGGCGCGATCATGCCATTCCAAGCCATGGTCAGCCCGCGCGGCATGCTCCACGGAATGGCGGGCGGTGCTTGCTTCCACGCGCTATCGGCGGTGCCGCGACGATAGCGCCATGGTCCGGCCAGCGGCTTGCGCCCCCCGCCCGGCAGCACCAGCGCGAGCGCGTCTGCGGGGCCGCTGAAGCCGCCGCCGCCCATTTCGTCGATCACGCGCACCGCGATGCTGTTGTCCCCCGCGCGCAGTACGCCCGCCGGGATACGGTAACTGCGCTGTTCGGCGGCAACGAGTTGTGCGCCCACCGGCACGCCGTTGATCCACACGCGGTCGCGCTCGTCGATCCGCCCAAGCTGGAGCACGACATCCTTGCCATCGCCGAGTTCCGCAGCGCTCAGCGCGAAGTTCGTGCGGAACCACATGATCCCGTCATAGCCGCCCAGGCCATCGATCCCCGACCGCTCCCATTGGCCGGGGACGGCAATCCGGTCCCAGTCGCCATCCTCGAAGCCGGGGGCGGCCCAAGCGGCTCCGGCCGAGCCAGGGTCGACCTGTTCCGCCCAGCGGTCGGTCGCCTCGACCGCTGCGGCAAGCGCTGCCGCTGGGTCCGCCGCATAGCGGTCGAGCCAGCCCAGCTGCTCGGGCGACGCGCCGGACGTGCCGAGCGCTGCCGGGGACATCCAGTCCTCGATCGTCGATCCGCCCCAGGCGGAGTGGATCAGGCCGAGTGGAGTCTTGGGATCGTTGCGCAGGATTTCGCGCGCCATGTGCCAGCAGGCGGCGGAAAAAGTGCCGAGATTGTCGGGCGCCGCGCGCGACCAGGCGAGTTCAGGCACGATATCGCGTGCAGGCTTCGCCGCGGCAGTGCGCTTGAGCTTGAGCAACCGGATTGGCAGCCCGGCACTCTCGCGCGCCGTGCGGTCGGGATTGGCACTGCCCGACACCGGCAGGTCCATGTTCGACTGGCCCGAGCACAGCCAGACATCGCCGGTGACGACATCGTCCAGCTGCAGCGACGCGCCGCTGGCTGCGCGGATCGTGACCATGCCGCTCTGGCCGCGGGGGAGGGCGGGCAGGGTGACCTGCCAGTCGCCCTGCGCATCGGCGCGCCCGCGCGCGGTGACCGCACCGAAGCTGACGGTGACCTCTTCCCCTGCCTTTGCACCACCGCCCCGGAGTTGCGCAGGCTTGCCCTGTTGCAGCACCATGTGGCTCGCCAGATGCGGCGCGACGGTGAGCGGTCCGGCCAGCGCCGGCGTTGCGGCGGCGGTCAGCGCAAGCGCGATCAGGGCGGTTCGGGTCATCATCATTCTCGTTCGTTCAGCGCGGATAGGGGACCAGCCAGCCGGCGTCGGCAGCGGGCACTTCAGGCGGCATCAGCCGCGCGTCGCGGAACCCCCAGGCAGCGAGGGTCAGCATCGTGTCACTCTCGGTCATCGCCCGCGCCCGGCGACCGGGGTCGGCAAGGTCGATATCCTTGAACGGCCAGGCGTCGAGCTTGGCACGATAGCCCGCAAGATACTCGACCCCCCGCCGCAGCGGATTGGATTTCGTATCGCCCTGCCACAGATCGACGCCGACACATTCGCCGAGCATCGCCATCTGCACCCCGGCGCGCAGCGTGAAGGCGGAATAATGCCAGCTGCGCGTGCGGGCGGTTTCGGCGGGGAGGGTGCCAACGGCGTCGATCTGTGGGCCGAGGCGACGGGTGAGGAAATCCTGTGCCAGTCGCTGGGTCACGCTGTCCATCCGCGCGAACAGCGCGAACTGGCCGAGCAGCATGTCGTAATAGACGCCGTGATTGTTCTTTGCCGCGCGCTGCCCCTTGCCGTTGGGGCTGGTCGCCAGCCACGTAGCAAAATCCGCGAACCAGCCTTCGATCGCGCGCTGGTCGGTCGCGCTGATCGCCTTGCTGGGACCAAGCACGCCGATCGCCTCGATCACCGGGACCAGCCGCGTCGCTTCGATGATGCCCTCTGGGCGGCCAGCTGACGCACCCGGCACCGCCTGCGCATAGTCGAGATTGGGGTTCATCCGCGTTTCGGCGGTGACGAACCAGGCGCGCAGCAGCTTTGCCGCATGCTCGGCGTAACGCGCGTCGCCGGTCGCGTGCCATGCCAGCGCGAGCGTCTCGACATCGCGGCTAAAAGCACCGAGCCGCTGCACGTCGAACCGCTCGCCGTTGCGTTCGGGGTTCACTTGCCCGTCGCGGCGGCGATAGGGTTCGCCATCGGGTTTCGACGCGTCCGGCCACCAATAGGGACCGATCGACAGATAGTCGCGCTTGTCGCCGCTGCCCGCCGCGCGCGGCTTTTCGGTCACGCTGTATAGGCCACGGCGCAGCGCGGCATCCGCGCCACGGATCAGCCGCTGGCGCAATGCCGCGTCGCTGGTAGCGGCGGCTCGCTGCGCCGCCAGCCATTCGGGCCGCCACAAAAAGGTGCGCTGCCCGCTGGCGAGATAGCCGTCCGCGCCCTTGCACTGTGACAGCGACGGGGCAGCAGCGGCGGGCGCTACGGCGAGCAACACTCCCGCAAGTATTGCCGCGCCGCGCATCAGAACTTCACCGTCACGCTGACCGCTCCAGTCCGGCCATCGAAATCGGCAACGCGATTGAGGCGCGGATCGCCTTCATATTCCTCACGCCGCGAATTGGTGATGTTGTACACCTCCAGCCGCAGTTCGAGCCACTTGCTCGGCTTGAGCGCGCCGGAGAAGTCGAGCTGCCCCCGCGGCCGCACGCGGCTGGCGCTGCCGGTAAAGGTCGACCCGCCCGCCAGCTCGATGTCCGATGCGTGATTATATGCCATGCGCAGCTGGACGAGGCTGTCCTCATAATAGCCGATGATGTTGTAGGTGTCGTTGGCGACATTGTAGAGCTTGGTGCCGTTGGCCCCGCCCGAGCGGACGCGGGTGTAGTTGAATACGCCGCCGGTATTGCGCAGGAAGCCGGGCAGGAAGTCGAAGCGCTGCTGGATCTGGAATTCCAGCCCGTTGACCGTGATAGCATCGGGGTTGTTCACGATCTGGTTGATGATGATGCGCTGGTTGGCGGTCTCGATCGCCTGACCCTGATCGATGCGGCACCGGCCCGACCCGTCGATGAATAGCGGGCCAAAGGTCTGCCCCTCGATCGTGAAGCTCTGTCCCGCCGGGCAGAAATTGTTGAGGGTGAGGATGTCGTTGGTCACCCGCTTGTTGAAATAGCCGATCGCGATCACGCTTCCCGGGCGGTTATACCACGAGATGCCAAGGTCGAACGCGCGCGAGCTGCGCGGTTGCAGGCCGAAGCGGTTGACGTCGATCCGCACCGAATTGACCGTGTCACCTGCATCGGGATCGACGTCTTCAAGGATACGGGTCGGCGCCGGGCTGAATTCGACCAGGTCAAAGGCCTCGAAGGTTTCGTAATAGGCCGCGCGCGCCACCAGCTTCGGCGTGATCTCATAGATCAGGTTGGCCGAGGGCAGCCAGGCGCTGTACTTGCCCGTTGCCGGTTCCGGCGGGAGGAAATAGCCGGGCCGGAAATCGGCTTCGGTAAAGCCGAGCGCGGTATAGAAATCGAGCGCCTGGTCGCGGGTCACGCCCGACAGGTTCGAGCGGACATAGCGCATGCCGATATTGCCGCGCAGCGGCAGCCCCTTCCACTGCTCCAGATCGAACTTGGTCATCGCGAACAGCTCAAGATTGTCGCGTTCGGAATTGAAGTTCTGTCCCTCGACGCGGTTCAGCGGGAAACGCTGGACAAAGCCGGTCAGCGAGTTGCGCGGGGCGAGCGCAAGGATGTTGGCATAGGTGATCCGGCTGCGCGCCGCCGGGGTCAGCTCGGGGAAGAAGACGGCGAGCTGTGCGGCGGTCGGCGCGAAGGTCACGCCGGGCGGGATCGTATTGAGAACCGGGTAGATCGCCGCTTCGATATTGCGGATGTTGAGCGAGTAGAAATTGCCGAACTCCGCCCCCGGCGCGCCGCCGCCGAAGAAGGTGCCGCCCGAGGTAACGGCGTCGTTCAGGCGGAAGATGTTGTTGGTCAGGTTGTTGAGCTGCGTGCCGATATTGGCGTTTTCCTGCAGCGTCTGGTCCGCCGTCTCGCGCTGATAATAGGCACCCACCTTGACGCTGGTGAACGGGCCGAAATCGACGAAGCGCTCGACCTTGAAATCGGCGGCGAGCATGTCGCGCTTGACGCGCACGCCATTGCCGCTGGCGGTGAACACGACGTTTTGCGGGCGGGTCGAGTTGCGCGCCTGGATCGCGTTGCCCGCACTGACCGTGTAGGTGCCGTTGCCAACGTTCAGCAGCGCGCTCGGCACCGTCAGGTCGAACAGGAAGTCGTTATAATTGCCAAGGCCGGTGTTGATGATTGCATAGGCGCCGTTGCCCGCGTCATCGATCCCGTCGCCATTGGCATCGGCGCGGCCGGTATTAGGCTGGATGCGCTGTTCGTACAGGAACTCGCGCTTGTCGCCGACCGCCTTGGACCAGGTGCCGACGAAATCGACCGCCCAATCGTCGTTACGGAAATTGACCTGGGGGTAGATCGCCCAGCTCTGGTCGATCGAGGGGAAGTTGCGGTTGCCGATCGGGATCGCAAAATCGCTCGCGGCGATGTTGTTGACGACATAGACATTTTCGACCGACCCGTTGGAGCCGCGGTCGAACGTGCCCAGCGCGACCGGAGCCGACAGCGGCGTGACGATGCCGGTCGCATCCTGCGGGAAAGCGATCAGCAGGTCGAGATTGGCGTCGGACAGGTCACGGCGGGTGTAGATACCGTCGACACGCACCTTCAGCGCATCGGAAATCTCCCACTCCATGCCCGCGCCGCCGGACAGGCGATAGCCCTGGTTGGTCTGCGAAATCTGCCGCACTTCCGACGGGAAGACAACATCGTTGGGCACGCCGCCGGCATCGGTCGCGGGAATCGCGAAAGCGGGGTTGGTCGCCGCCAGCTGGTTAAGGCGGGCCTGGGTGAAGGAGGTGTAGGAATTGACCCGGATCGTGTCGCGGCGAAAGCTCTGCTTGGCGTAGGAGCCGGTGGCATAGACCCCGAAATTGGGCGTGATGCGCTTGACCGCCGACAGGAAGTAACCGGGATTGGCGTCCTCGGTCGTCTCTTCATATTGCAGCTCGGCGCGGGCGACGAAGCCTTCCTTGCGCGACAGGGCGGAGCGCAGGCGCAGGTCGACGTTCGAGGCGAGGCCGCCCGCCGGAATCTCGGCGGTGAATGACTTGATCACGTCGGCGCCGCTGAAGATCGCCGCGTCGAAGATACCGAACGGATTGCCGTTGCCGCGCGTGCCGAAGGTCGGCGTGGCGATGCTCTGCCCCATCACCGTCGTCTTGGTATATTGGCTGGGAAGCCCACGCACGCTGATCGACGCATCGCGCCGGTCGGCTGAGCGGTTGATCTGGACGCCGGGAATGCGCTGCAGCGCTTCGCCGAGGTTGAGGTCGGGGGTGCTGCCGATATCGTCGGCGGAAATGCCGTCGAGGATGACATCGGCCTTGCGGCGGATATCGAGCGCGTTTTCCAGCGATGCACGAATGCCGGTGACGACGACCTCTTCCTCCGCCTCCGGTTCATCTGCAGGCGTGGCGTCCGTCTGGCCGTAGGCGGATGGTGCCAGAGCAATGGCGAGCCATGCTGTCGAGCTGACCGCGGCGATCCGGGCCGCACGTGCGAAGTTGGTCATTTGGTCTCTCCCCAATTCTCTATACTTCGTGATACCGGTGTCATTTCGCGGCGCAGGAAATCGGCCTGCGCCTTCCGGCTATTCGTCGATATTTTTGCGGAACGTTTCGGGCAGGAACAGCAGCCCGATGATCAGGGTCAGCCCGGCGACCACGATCGGATACCACAGCCCGTAATAGATATCCCCGGTCGCCGCGACCATCGCGAAGGCCGTGGTCGGCAGGAACCCGCCGAACCAGCCATTGCCGATATGATAGGGCAAGGACATCGAGGTGTAGCGGATCTTGGTCGGGAACAGCTCGACCAGCATCGCCGCGATCGGGCCATAGACCATCGTCACCAGCAGCACGAGCCAGGTGAGGATCGCCACTACCAGCGGCTTGTTGATCTGCGCGGGATCGGCCTTGGACGGATAGCCGGCGGTCGTCAGTGCGGCCTTCAGCTCGCCCTGGAACGCCGTGATTGCAGCCTTGCGGTCCGCTCCGGTCACCTGCGCCGGATCAGGCGCGGTGAAGGTTGCATCGCCGATCTTCACCTGCGCGATCGCGCCAGCGGGTGCCTCGACCGAGCTGTAGCTGATCGCATTCTTGGCGAGGAACGCCTTGGCGATGTCACAGCTCTTGCTGTCGAACTTGTTGCCGCCGACCGGATCGAACTGCAGCGAGCAGTCCGCATCGTTCGTAACCACCGTGACCGGCGCGGTCGCGGCGGCGCGGGCGAGCGCTGGGTTGGCCGCCGACGACAGCGCCTGGAATGCCGGGAAATAGGTCAGCACTGCGAGCGCGCAGCCCGCCATGATGATCGGCTTGCGCCCGATCTTGTCCGACAGCCACCCGAAGAAGATGAAGAAGGGCGTGCCGATGGCGAGTGCGATGGCGATCAGGATGTTGGTGGTCGCACCATCGACCATCAGCATCTTTTCAAGGAAGAACATCGCGTAGAATTGGCCGGTGTACCAGACCACCGCCTGCCCCGCGACTGCGCCAAGCAGCGCGATCAGCACCAGTTTGAGGTTGCCCCATTTGGCAAATGCCTCGGTCAGCGGCGCCTTTGACGTCTTGCCCTCTTCCTTCATCTTCTTGAAGACCGGGCTCTCTTCAAGCTGCATCCGGATCCACAGCGACACGCCGAGCAGGATGATCGAAACGAGGAACGGCACGCGCCAGCCCCAGTCGCGGAACGCCTCTTCACCAACCAAGGTGCGGGTGCCGATGACCACCAGCAGCGCGGCGAACAGGCCGAGCGTCGCGGTCGTCTGGATGAAACTGGTGTACAGGCCGCGCTTGTTGTTCGGCGCATGCTCGGCGACATAGGTCGCCGCGCCGCCATATTCGCCGCCCAGCGCCAAGCCCTGGATCAGCCGCATCAGGATCAGCAGCACGGGCGCCGCAACGCCGATCGTGGCATAGGACGGCAGCAGGCCGACGACGAAGGTCGCAAAGCCCATCAGGCCCATGGTGACGAGGAAGGTATTCTTGCGCCCGACCAGATCGCCGATCCGTCCGAATACCAGCGCCCCGAACGGACGCACCGCAAAGCCCGCCGCGAACGCTGCGAGCGCGAAGATGAAGCCGGTGGTCTCGTTCACACCCGAAAAGAACTGCGCCGAGATGATCGTCGCCAGCAGCCCGTAGAGGTAGAAGTCATACCATTCGAACACCGTCCCCAGCGACGAGGCGGTAATGACCAGCTTCTCGCTCTGGGTTGCCTTGTGATGCTTGGGCATGTCTGAAGCCGGGGTAGCCATGCGCGCTCAACTCTCCTGATCGATCCGCCTTCTATCCTGCAACCGCAGTTCGAGGCGGCGACGATCATGGCGGTGGTCGCGCCGAAAGTCATTACGACAATGGTCGTAGATGTATGACATCATGCACCGGCGGAGCGGCTTGCGCGGGGATATGATTGCGCAAGAAAATGTGCCGGATTGCGTGACTTGTCGACCGTTCGGCGGTAGCTGTCGGCACCGTGGAGGGAAGCAGGCGTGACGCAATCCGTTCTCATTGCCGATGACCATCCCCTGTTCCGCCAGGCCTTGCGCCTTGCCGTGCAACATGTCCTGCCCGACGCGACCATCATCGAATCGGGCACGATCGACGGCGCAGCCACCGCCGCAGCCCGCGCCGAGGGATTGAAGCTCATCCTGCTCGATCTGAAAATGCCGGGGGCAGTCGGCTATTCAGGGATCGCCTTGCTTCATGCCGAGCGTCCCGAGGTACCGATCCTGGTCGTTTCGAGTTCCGGCCCTGAGGCTGCGGCGCAGGCGCGGGCGTTCGGCGCGATCGGGTATCTGCACAAGGGTAGCGACCTGGACGCGATCGAAGCGGCGATTGCCGCCGCGCTCGCCAATCCAGTCCCGTCCCCGGTCGATGTGCAGGAGCAACCGGTGGATCAGGTGCGGGCGACCGTGGCCAGCTTCACGCCGATGCAGCTCAAGGTGCTGCTGGCGGTGCTCGACGGACAGTTGAACAAGCAGATCGCGCATCGCCTGGATATCAGCGAGGCGACGGTGAAGGTGCATATGACCGCGATCATGCGCAAGCTGGATGTGCGGACCCGGACCCAGGCGGCGCTGGTCGCGCGGTCACTCGGGATCGATCTGCGCGGCTGAAGCCTCGCGCAGAAAGGCTTCGATCGCTGCGGGATTGGCCGGTTTGGCAAGGACATCGACGCCCAGCGCCGCCGCTTGCGCGCGGATCTCGGGTCCGGCTTCGGCGGTGACCAGCAGCGCGGGGAGATCGGCATAACGCGCACGCAGCTGGCCGATCAGGGCAAGGCCGGACAGCGGGCCGCCAAGCTGATAATCGACCAGCGCAGCATCGATGCGATCGGCCACCGTCAACGCGTCACCGGCGCTGCGGACGCCGATCGCACGATGGCCGAGCGCTTCGAGCAGCGCGACACTGGCGGCAACGATACGCGGGTCATCATCGACGACCAGCACGCTGAGCGATCGCACCGGCGCGTCCGGTTCGACCGGTGCTGGCGGCACCACAGGCGCATCCGCATGGGCGGGCAGCGACAGGCTGAAGCAGCTGCCATGACCGGGGCGCGAGCGGACATCGAGCTGTCCGCCGATCAACGGGACGATCCGGCGCACCAGCGCCAGGCCCAGCCCCAGACCCTCGGTCTCGATCGTGCCGAGCCGCCTGAACTCGGCAAAGATCTGGGAGAGCTGCGACGGCGCGATGCCGACGCCGGTGTCGACGATATCGATGCGCCAGAACGCGCCCCGCCGGCGCACGCCGATCAGCACCCCGCCCGCTACCGTATAGCGCAAGGCATTGCTCAGAATGTTCTGCAGCACCGAGCGCAGCAGGCCGGCGTCGCACCGCACGGTCCCGCGCGGATGGGCCAGGCGCAGATCCAGCCCCTTGTCCCCCGCCATCGGGCGAAAGCTCTCGGCAAGCTCGGTCAGGAACGGGCCGAGCGGGATGACAACCGGGTCCGGCGTCACGCCGCCGGCATCGAACTTGCTGATGTCGAGCAGCGCGCGCAGCAGGTCTTCGGCGGCCAGCAGCGCCTGATCGACCTGGGTCAGCAGGCCGGACTGTCCTGGCGTCGCCTCGCGGGACAGGGCGCTGGTGAACAGGCGGGCGGCGTGGAGCGGTTGCAGCAGGTCGTGGCTGGCGGCGGCGAGAAAGCGGGTCTTGTCGCGATCCGCCTCGGCCAGCCGCGCATTGGCATCACGCAGCTCGCTGGTGCGCTGTTCGACCCGGCGCTCCAGCTCGTTCAGCGTGGTGCGCAGCGTCGCGCGCATCCGCGCCTCCTCGCTGATGTCGGTAAACGACATGACATAGCCGCCGCCGGGCATCGGGCCGCCGACGGTCTTGATCGTCTTGCCATCGTGCCGCTGGCGTTCGAACTGGTGCGGCTGGCCGTTGCGCAGATGGGCGAGACGCTTGCGCACATGCATTTCGATGTCGCCATCGCCAAAGTCGCCATGCCGCGCATTGTGCCGGATCAGGTCCGCGACCGGCGCGCCGACATAGACCATGTCCGGCGGGTAATCGAACAGGTCGAGATAGCGATTATTCCATGCGACCAGATTCAGGTCCGCATCGACGACGCTGATGCCGGCCTCGACATTCTCGAACGTCGATGCGAGCAATTTGCGCGAGAATTGCAGGCTGGCACCGCCTTCGTCGAGCAGGCGCGCCACGTCGTGAACGCTGAGCTTCCCGCCCGCCAGCGCCGATGCGACCAGCGCGCGCGCGGATGACGATCCCACCACTTGCGCGATCAGCGCGCGGGCGCGCCGGGCCGAGCGCCGGTCGACCGACGCCGCCGGATCGATGTCGCTGAACGCCCGCTCCGCCTGTTCGCGCCCCACGAAACTGCCGGTCAGCTGGATCAGGTCGCGCTGGTTGCTGATCAGCTTTTCGCCGCCGAACATGCGCGGAAAGGTTGGCCGGTTCAGTCCGCGTGCGGCGATGGCACCAAACACGAGGAGGTTCGCGCCGACGCTCCAGATTACGCCATGGGTAAGCGGCGTTGCAGAGCCGATGCCGAGCAAGTTGGTAGGGTCGGCCAGCCCACCCTGCAGCACCGCCATCACCCCGTCGGGCAGCACCGGCGGCAGTGCCAATGTGTAGAGCCAGAAAACGAGGCCCGTTGTCAGGCTCGCCCGCGCCGCCAGGGCATCGCGGCCCTTTCCTGTGGCCGCGAGGATGAAGTGCGGCACGAACTGCGCCATCGCGGCAAAGGCGATGAGGCCGATCGACGCCAGCGAGTCCTGCGACGACACCAGCAGCGCCCATGCCAGGCCAAGCAGCATGATGGCGAGGATGGTGGCGCGCCGCAGCACCAGCATCCGCTGCCCCATCGGGCCCGAGGTGTTGGCGGTGGTCAGCACGCGCCTGCGCACCAATGTGGGGAACAGCAGGTCGTTCGACACCATGGTCGCCAGCGCGGTCGAATCGACGATCGCCATCGATGCGGCGGCGCTGACCCCGCCGAGCAGCGCCGCCGCGAGCACCAGGCTGTGCCCCTGCGCGGCGGGCAGCTCGAGAACATAGACATCGGGCGAAACGCCCGGGTCGAGCAGCATCGTGCCCGCCAAGGCGATCGGCAGGATCACCACGGCCATCGCCGCAAGATATGCGGCAAGACCGAAGCGCGCGCGCACCAGATCGTCGGGATGGCGCGCCTCGACCAGTCCCATGTAGAATTGCCGGGGCAGCACGATGATCGCGGGCATCGCGATCAGGAAGATGATCGCGACTTCCAGCGACATGCGATCCGCGCGGAAACTCTGCTGAAATCGCGCGAGTCCTGCCTGCATCGCTGCGGCGTCGGCGTTGACGATCACGGTGATGGCGATCCCGGCGACCAGCAGCAGGGCGAGCAGCTTGATCGCGGATTCGAGCGCGATGGCGTAAACGAGTCCTTCGCTGCGCCCAGCAAGCTCGAACCGGCGCGCGCCGAACAAGGCGGCGAAGATAGCGAGCAGGGGGGCGGCGACCAGCATGGCGGGCACGCTGACATCCGCGCCGGAGACGATCGACAGCGCTGCGCCGATCGACCGCAGTTGCAGCGCGATATAGGGGATGGTGCCGAGCAGCGCGATTGTCGTCACCAGCCGCGCGACCACGATGTCATGTCCGAAGCGCGCGGCGATGAAGTCGGACACGGTGGTGGCGCGCTCTTCTGCGACAGCTTCTGCCAACCGGCGCAGGAAGCGCGGTGCCGCGATCAGCAGGATGACCGGCGCCGCATAGATGGGCAGATAGCTCCACCCGTCGCGGACCGCGCTGCCGACCGCGCCGTAAAAGGTCCAGCTTGTGCAATAGACGCCCAGTGCCAGCGTATAGGCCCGGCGGCGCAGGCGCGCGTCGGGATGCTCGGTCCCGTTCCGCTCCACCATCGCGGCGACCGCGAACATCACGACGATCAGCGCAAGAGCGACCAGAGACGCGACATGGAGGCTCATGCCGCGACGCATAGCATGATCCGCCCTGTGATCGGCAAGCCCGGCCGCACGGTCCGCGCACACACGTCACCGCAACCGTTGCCGAAACTCCTTCCCGTCGCCGCCCAAGCTTAGTAGCGTGGGGGTTCAGGGAGGCGTGCATGGGCATTTTCGATTTTCTTTCGAAGCAGTTCGTCGATGTCATCGACTGGGTCGACGAACCGGGCGTGCTCGCGATCCGCTACCCGATGCAGGATCGTGAGATCCAGAATGGCGCGCAGCTGACCGTGCGCAGCGGCCAGACCGCGATGTTCTATAATGAAGGCGTGCTGGCCGACGCCTTCCTGCCCGGGCTGCACACCCTCGAAACCGCCAACCTCCCGGTCCTCACCTCGCTGCTGAACTGGGACAAGGGCTTTGCCGCGCCGTTCAAGTCCGATGTCTATTTCTTCTCACAGAAGGAGCAGACCGGCCTGAAATGGGGGACGCAGCAGCCGATTACGGTGCGCGACAAGGAATTCGGCCCGCTGCGGGTGCGCGCATTTGGCAGCTACAGCTTCCGGGTCGAGGATGTCGCGATATTTGCGGTCAAGATGATGGGGTCGCTCGACAGGCTGACCGCCGCCGACCTTGAGCCGCAGTTGCGCGCGGCCATCGCCACCGCGCTCGCCACGGGCCTTGGCGGCGGCGAGATCGCGTTTCTGGACCTGGCCGCCAATCAGGCCGCACTGTCGGACAAGCTGCGCGCGGCGGTCGAACCTGCCTTTGCGCAATGGGGCCTCACCTGCACCAGCTTCTTCGTCGAGAGCCTGTCGCTGCCCGAAGATGTCCAGGCGATGCTCGACAAGTCGAGTTCGATGCGCGTCGTCGGCGACCTCGACCGCTTCGTGCGGTTCCAGAGCGCGCAGGCGATCGAGACTGCGGCGGGCCAGTCGGGCGGTGTCGCCGGCGCTGGCGCAGGCGCGGCGGCTGGCTTTGCGATTGGGCAGCAGATGGCGGCGGGGATGACTGGTACCCCGGCCAGTGCCGCGCCCGGCGGCGGCGAGGACGCCTTTGCGCAGATCGAAAAGCTGCACAAATTGCTCACCATCGGCGCGATCGGCCAGGCTGAGTACGATACCAAGAAGGCCGAACTGCTCGGGCGTATTCGCTGAACCCGATGGGCCTGACGATCGCCTGTCCCAATTGCGGCGCCGACGCCGTGTTCCGCTCGTCGGCGCTGCCGTGCCGCATCTGCGACTATTGCCAAACGATGCTGGTGCGCAGTGACGACGGGGTGCGCGCGGTGGGGGAGGCGGCGGTGCTGCCGTTCGACGTCAGCCCGGTGACGATCGGCATGCGCGGCATGGCCGACGGCATCGGATTTCAGGTGATCGGTCGTGTGCGCTGGGCATGGACCGATGGCGCCTGGAACGAATGGCTGATGCTGCTGGACGATGGCAGCCATGGCTGGCTGGGCGAGGCGATGGGGCAGTTCATGCTGCTGCGTGAAGCGCCGCTGAAGACTGCGCGCGCAAAGCTGCTGCGGGACGTGATCAACGGCGAAGACGCCAGGCCCGGCACAGCGGCCGAGATTGGCGGGGTCAAGATGCATGTCGCCGATGCCCGCGATGTTCTGTGCATCGCGGCTGAGGGTGAGCTGCCCTTCACCGCGCCGCCCGGCTGGCGGGTATACAGCGTCGACCTGAAGGGCCCCGGCGGCGAATGCGCATCGCTGCAGCGCGATGGCGCGAGCGCGACCTTCTATCTCGGTCGCTATGCGACGCTGGCCGAGCTCGCCCCGCGCGGGCTGCGCCGGTTCGATGGGTGGAGCCTGCCCGACTATGCCGGCTGAGCTCGAAGCCATCGCCCCGCCGCCCGCTCCGGCGGTCCGCGCGCTCAATTGCCCGGCGTGCGGGTCGGGGGTGACGCTGCGCGCGGCGGGTTATTCGGTCACGGCGGGCTGCCCGTCGTGCGGCAGCATCCTCGACGTCGCCGATCCGCTGGTGAAGCTGGTCACGCGCTATGCCGAAATGACGCGTGCGCTCGACATCCCGCTCGGCACGCGCGGTACGCTCGACGGGATCGAGTGGGAAGCGATCGGGTGGCTCGCCCGGTCGATGAACGGCGCCTATCCGTGGGAAGAATATCTCCTGTTCAACCCCTATCACGGCTATCGCTGGCTGATCTTCGACGGGCAGAGCTGGAGCCTGGGCGAGACGCTGACCGCGACCCCGGACTTCGTGACCTATGATACGCTGAGCGCCGGGGGCCGCCATTATCGCCGCTTCTTCAAGGAGCGCGAGGCGCGGGTCGATGCCGTGCTCGGCGAATTCTACTGGCGGGTCACGATCGGCGAGCAGGTGATCACCTCCGAATGGGCCGCGCCCGGCTGGACGCTGTCGCGCGAAGCCAATGCCAAGGAGGTCAGCTGGTCGGTCGCGCGGCTGCTGCCCCCGCGCGAGATCGAGACGGCGTTCGGGGTGGAGGCGGAGCGCCATCCCTGGCCGCCGCCGCCGCATATGGTGTCGCCGCATGCCGGCTGGCTGTCGACCTGTTTCAAGCTTGGGCTAGCGGCGATGGCGTTCCTCGTCGTCGTATCGATCTTCATGGGCGGCGGGCGCTGGAGCGATATCGGCGTGTTGCCGGTCGCGCGCGACGGCTCCGCCCAGTCGGTGACGCTGGGGTCGGTGACGTTCGGCCAGCCGTGGCAGCGGGTCGAATTGCGCGCGCGCGTGCCACGCCTCGAAAATGGCTGGGTCGATCTCGACTACGCCTTGGTCGATCGCACCACGCAGCGCGTCTATGAGGCCTATGGCGTCGCGGAGCGCTATTCCGGCCGCGACGATGAAGGCGACTGGAGCGAAGGATCGCGCGAGTCCGAAATTTCGATCGCGAGCGTGCCGCGCGGCACCTATGATCTGGTGATCGATTATCGCGGCAATCGCTGGACCTCGAACAATCCGGGCGGTTGGGGCCAAGCCGACTGGCTCACCAATGGTGATGCGCCCGAAGTGGTGGTGGAAGTGCGGCGCGGTGGCGTCTACTTCTCCAACCTGATCATTGCCTTGATCTTCATTCTGATCCCGCTCGGTTGGGGCTTTGCCCGCCATGTCCGGTTCGAACAGGCACGGCAGGCAGAGAGCGATTTCGATCCCATCGGGGTCGCCGCCTTGTTCAAGGAAAGCGAATGACCCGCGGCAGCTTCCTCTTTGGTCTATGGTGCCTGTTCGTCGCGGCGCTGTTCATCGTCACCGCCATCTTCGGCTATTCGCCCTTCGCGCAGGGCGGGCGCAGCGCCGCGCGTGCCGGCGCCTATGGCCCCACCCATAAATAGGAGACGCACATGGTCACCACCCTTCCCGCATTTCTCGCCACTATCCTCTATGCCGCGATCGGCATCGTCGTCTTCGTGGTCGGTTTCGTGATCCTCGACGTGCTCACCCCCGGCAAATTGTGGGACGAGATCGAAAAGAAGCAGAATGTCGCGGTCGCGATCTTTGCCGGCGCGGTCGCGATCGGGCTGGCGATCATCGTCGCCGCCGCCATTCATGGCTGAGGGCGATCCCGCCCCCCAGTTGCGCAAGCCCACAGCCCCCGGCGCGGCGTTGCTCGCATCGGCGTTCGTCGTCGCGACCTGTGGCCTGATCTATGAGCTGCTGGCGAGCACGCTGGCGAGCTATCTGCTCGGCGACAG
Organism: Sphingomonas sp. SDUR79; assembly: GCF_056821745.1. NCBI lineage: Bacteria > Pseudomonadati > Pseudomonadota > Alphaproteobacteria > Sphingomonadales > Sphingomonadaceae > Sphingomonas > Sphingomonas sp. SDUR79. The sequence goes on from NZ_JBPDIN010000001.1 coordinate 162,421, forward strand.
CGTCACGCAATTTTCGACCGTCATCGGCAGCTATCTGTTCGCGATGGGCATCGGCAGCTGGTGTTCGCGCTATGTGAAGCGCGACGAACTGCGCCTGTTCGTGCGGGTCGAGTTGCTGATCGCGATCCTCGGCGGCTTTTCGGCGGCGGCGCTGTTCCTGCTGTTCCCGCTGGTCGATCATTTCCGAGTCGCGCTGTACAGCATCGTGCTCGCGATCGGGTTCCTCGTCGGGCTGGAAATCCCGCTGCTGATCCGCATCCTGCGCGGCTATGATTTCCGTGAGGTCGTGTCGAACGTCCTGACCTTCGACTATGTCGGCGCGCTCGCCGCATCGCTGCTGTTCCCGCTCGTGCTGATGCCGCATCTCGGCATGATCCGCACCGGGTTCCTGTTCGGATTTGCCAACGCGGCGGTCGCGCTCGCGCTGCTGATCACCCTTCCGCGCGCGGCGCGGCTGGGGCTGGAAAAGGCGGTGGCGGTGGTAATCCTGATCGCGCTCGCCGCAGGGTTCGCGGGGGCCGAGCGGCTGCAGAAATGGGCCGAGGTCGCGAGCTATTCGGAGCCGGTGATCTATGCCGAATCGAGCCGGTTCCAGCGCATCGTGCTGACCCGCCGCGACGATGATCTCCGCCTCTATCTCAACGGCAACCTGCAATTCTCGTCGCGCGACGAATATCGCTATCATGAGGCGCTGGTGCATCCGGCGATGGGACGGGTGGCCAGCCCGCGCAACGTGCTGATCCTGGGCGGTGGCGACGGGCTCGCCGCGCGCGAAGTGCTGCGTTACCCCTCGGTCGAGCGCGTGACCCTGGTCGATCTCGACCCGGCAATGACCAAGCTGTTCGCACGGAGCGGCTTTCTCACCCGGCTGAATGGCGGCGCGCTGACCGACAAACGGCTGACGGTGGTCAATGCCGACGGGTTCCGCTGGGTGCGCGAAGCGACCGGACGCTATGACGCGGTGATCGTCGATTTCCCCGATCCGGTCGATTTCTCGGTGGGGAAGCTCTACACCGAGACCTTCTACCGCAGCCTCGTCCGCCTGCTGGCACCCGGCGCGATGGTCGCGGTGCAGAGCACCTCACCGTTGGTTGCGCCGCAGGCCTATTGGACCGTCGCCGCGACGATGGAGGCGGCCGGGCTGACCACGCGGCCCTATCATGCCTATGTGCCGAGCTTCGGCGAATGGGGCTTCATCCTCGCCGCGGCGGGCACCATTCCCATGGAAGGCCGCTTCCCGCGCGGGCGTTTCCTGACCCCGGCGGTGGAGCGGCAGCTCTTCGCCTTTCCGCCCGACATGGCGCGGCGTCCGGCCGAGGTGAACCGGCTCGACAACCAGATTCTGGTGCGTGAATTCGGCAAGGCTTGGGCACGCTATGAGAGCTGATCGCCGCACCGTGCTGGGGGCGGGCGCGGTAGCGGCCTGTGCGGCGGGCGGCGCATTCGCGCTGGCGCGTCCTGCGCCACTACCGCCCGGCGAGCTCGACGGCGCGGACATGGCGCGCGGGCACCGATTGCGCGACGGCGGTTTCCCCCCGCCGACGCGCGAGGAGCAGGTCGACCTGCTGATCGCCGGTGGCGGCGTCGCGGGGCTGGCCGCCGGGTGGCGGCTGATGGATGCCGGGTTCGACCGGTTTCAGTTGCTTGAGCTTGAGGACAGCGTCGGCGGCAACGCGCGCGCCGGGCGCAATGCGGTGTCGGCCTATCCGCTCGGCGCGCATTACCTGCCCGTGCCCAATCGCGAGGCGGGGGCGCTGCGCAAGATGTTGCGTGATTTCGGCATGATCACCGGCGAGCGCGATGGCGTGCCGGTCTATGATCCCGCCCAGCTCTGCGCCGACTTGCAGGAGCGCATCTTTTGGCAGGGCCGCTGGCATGAAGGGCTGATCCCGCGCACCGGCCTGACGCCGCAGGACACAGCCGACCTGCGCGCGTTCGAGGCAGCGATGGCAGCGTTTTCGCGCCAGACCGGCCGCGACGGCAAGCCCGCCTTTGCGGTGCCCATGGCCTATAGCTCGACCGATGCCGAACTGCGCGCACTCGACACGCAGAGCTTCGCCGCGTGGCTCGACGCGCGCGGCTGGCGCTCGCCGGTGCTGCGCGGTCATGTCCGCTATGCGATGCGCGACGATTACGGGACCGAGCCGGGCGAAGTCTCCGCCTGGGCCGGCATCCATTATTTCGCCAGTCGCCGCGGCTGGGCGGCGGATGGCGCGGGCGGCAACGAGCTGACCTGGCCGGAGGGCAATGCGCGGCTGACGCAGGGGATGGCGCGGCGCTGCGGCGGCCGTATCCGACCGGGCATCATCGTTCACCGTGTCGCGCGGCGCGGGGACGGGGTCGAAGCGGATGGCTATGACGTCGCATCGGGCCAGACCATCCGGTTCAATGCCCGCGCCGCGATCCTGGCCATGCCACAGTTCGTCGCCGCGCGGATCAGTCCAGGCATCGCGCCTGACCCGGTGCTGACCTATGCGCCATGGCTGGTCGCCAATGTCACGCTCGACCGACTGCCGTCGGGCCGCGGCGTACCGCTCGCCTGGGACAATGTCTCGGCAAGCAGCCAGTCGCTCGGCTATGTCGTGGCAACGCATCAGGGACCGGCGGCGCAGCCGGGCGCGACCGTCCTTACCTGGTATCTCCCGCTATCGGACATGGCCCCGGGCGCGGCGCGCCGATTGCTGGTCGAGCGCCCGGCGGATGACTGGAAGCGCATCGTGCGCGACGATCTGCTCACGACCAATCCCGAACTCGACGGGGCGATCCGCCGCATCGACCTGTGGCGCTGGGGGCATGCAATGGCGCGGCCGACACCGGGCTTTCTGCGCCGCGCGGGGGGCGGGGACACCGCTCCAATCTGGGCCGCGCACAGCGACCTCAGCGGATTGTCGCTGTTCGAAGAGGCGCATTATCACGGCGTCCGCGCGGCGGAAGCGGCGATGGCGCATCTCTCCTACCGCCATGAGCGCCTGTTATGACCGGGATGCTGCCGGGCGAGGGCTGGCACCTCATCGCCGACCTGATCGACGGCGCGCATCTCGACGATGCCGATCGTATCGAACGCATCCTGACCGATGCAGCCAAGGCAGCCGGGGCGACTCTGCTCGAAGTGCGACTGCACAAGTTCGGCGCGGGATTCGGTGTCACCGGGGTGGCGCTGCTCGCGGAATCGCACATCTCGATCCACACCTGGCCCGAATATGGCACCGCTTGTGTCGACATCTTCATGTGCGGGAAGAGCAACGACCTCGATGCCGCGCTCGCCGTGATCGTCGCGGGGCTGGAGGCGATGGTGGGGCAACAGGCGATCCATCGGCGTGCGTTCGGGGGCGATCGAACCCGACGGCGCGTCGACGACCGGTTTTAAGGCGCAATGCAGCCTTAAGTTCCCGCCGCGCGTTGACCATCGATGACCGACACGATCGAGGAACTGCAACAACAGATGGCTGCTGCGGCAAGCGCGCTCGATTTCGAGGAAGCGCAGCGCATTCGTGACCGCATCAATCTGATGCGCGGCGGAGCAAGCGCGGAAGAGACTGAAGAGGTGGATACATCGGGCCTGGTTCGCCAGCGTCCGGGCGCCATGGGGCTTGGCACGAGCCGGCAGCGGCCGGTTCCTCCGCCCGGGTGGAAACCGCCGCCGAAGCCCGATCCCATGACGTCCAATCGGAAACGAAACGGAAGATCGACCCGATAGGGCGCGATGCCGCTCGGATATTAAGGCGGCGTGCCGTCGGTTGAGCCGCCCAGCGCCTGCCACAGCACGACGCGCGCACGTGCGGCCCGCCCCTCCGCGGCGACCGCGCGTTCGCGACTGGCGAGTGCCTGCCGCCGCGCCTCCGTCAGCGCCGTCATGTCGGCAAGGCCGGCGCGCTGGCGGTCGGCGATCAGCCGGGCGGCGCGATCAAGCGCGATCAGCTCACGCCGCGCGGATAGCTCCTCGCGGTCCGCTGCGGCAATCACGCCATAGGCGGCCTCGGCCTCGCCCAGCGCGGTGTACACCGCCCCGCGATAGGCCTGAAACGCCGCACGCTTGCCCGCCGCAGCCGCGTCGATATCCGCCGCGATCCGCCCGAAATCGAGCAACGGCGCGGCAAGCGACGCGCCCAGCGACCCCACCAGCGAGTCACTGTCGAACAGATTGCCAAGGCCAAAGGCGAGCAGCCCCAAGGACGCATCGAGCCGCAGCGTGGGAAAGCGCCGCCGCGCCGCCGCCGCGAGGTCCGCATCCTGCGCCTCCAGCGTCGCCGCCGCCGCGAGAATGTCGGGCCGGTTCTGTAACAGCGTCGCGGGCAGCGCGGGCGGGGCAGGATAGGTGACCGCTGCTGCTGGCGGGGGCAGTTCCGCCGCATCGACCAGCACCGGCTGCGGCGGCATCCGCAGCGCCGCGCGCACGCGCTCCGCATCCTGCGCGGTGAGGGTGGTCAGCCGCCCGATCAGCCGCGCCTCTTCGCCCGCCAGCGCCGCCAGCCGGGTCCGGGCAGTTTCCGCCAGCGCGCGTGCCTGCACCGGATCGAGGCCGGAGACGATCCCCGCGCGCGCCCGGCTGCCTGCTAGCGCGCCCAGCCGCTCGGCCGCCGCCAGATCCTCGGTCAGCGCCGCGCGACGCTCCGACACGGTGCGCCAGTCGATCACGGATGCGGCGATCTCACCTACCAGCGCGATACGCACCGCCTGTGCCGATGCGGTGGCGGCGTCGAGTCGCGCCCGCGCCGCGCGCTGCTGCGCCCGCACCCGCCCGAACAGGTCGACGTCCCATTGCGCGGTCAGGTTGGCGGCATAGCTCGCGCGCTCGGCGGCAATCTCGACACCGGGGGGCAGGCTCGCGCCGAACTGGTCGGGATTGCTGCGCGTGCCGGTCACCGCGCCATTGCCACCGATGGTCGGCAGTGCCTCCGCCTGGGCGCGCCCGAGCCGCGCACGCGCCTCGTCGATCCGCGCCAGCGCTTCGCCCAGCGTGGGCGCGCTCACCAATGCCTCGCGCGACAGGCGCAGAAACCCCGGATCGGTGTTCGGCAACAGGTCCGCGACAGCTCCGCCCGTCTCCGCCGGGATCATCGCAAAGCGCGCGGGCAGTTCGGGCGTCGGCGTCGCGACTTCGGGCGCGGGTCCCGCCACGCAACCGGCAAGCGCCGCAGACAAGGTCAGCGCGGCGAGGCGCTTACCCCGGCTCATTGGCCGTCCTTGCGCGCCGGGATGAACGCGTCGACCTGTTGCCCGACGCGAAACGCGCCATTGGTTTCGGGCAGCGCGTAGATCAGCTGCAGCACGCGCACATCGACCCGCTCCTGCGCGCTGTTGGTCAGCGAGCGTTTGGGCACGATCAGCGGCTCGGCCCGGACGAAGCGGGCTTCAACCCGCCGGGTGGCGGCGCCCCGCGGCGAGACGATTGCGGCAGCGCCCAGCGCCACGCGTGGGGCTTGTTCCTCGTCAATGTCGATGCGCACATGCAGCGGATCGGTCGCGCCCATCTGGATAAATGGCTGGCTGGTCCCGCCCATGGTCGAGACAAACTCACCAGGCCGGATGTTGACGGTCAGGATTTCCCCCGCGATCGGCGCGCGTACGGTCAGGCGACCAATCTCGGTCCGCGCCGTTCCCGCCCGCGCCTGCGCTGCGGCAAGCCGTGCGCGGGCGAGCGCGACGCGCTGTGCGGCGGCGGCGGCTTCGCCCTCGACCCGCACGATTTCCGCGCGTGCGACCGCGGCAGGGTCGTCCACCGCGCGATACAGCGCAAGCTGGCGTTCGGCGGTAGCGCGCGCGCTGCCCGCTTCGGCGATCGCGGCGCGGGCCTCGCCGATCGCGGCCAGCGCCTCGGCCAATTGTGCGCGGACCGCGCGGTCGTCGATCGAGAACAGCGGCTGGCCCGCCACCACCCGCACGCCGGGGCTGACGGCGACGCTCATGACCAGCCCGGACAGCGGCGCGCCGATATCGATCGTTTCGCTCGACGGTTCGACCACCCCGGACCCCGCAACCCGGTCGGCAATGGCGAGCGCGGGAGGCGCCTTGGCCGGCTCGCGCTGCGGTGCGCTCGGGCTGCGGTCGGGCAGGCCGGCCCAAATGAACAGGGCAGCCAGCACCAGGCTCGCCACCGCGATCAGGGGCAGGATGGTCCGGGCAAAGCTCAGCCGCTTCCAGTCGGGCATCAATGGTCCTCCGGCATATGCGTACCGTCATGGGTAATGTAACCGTCCTCCAGCCGAAGGATGCGGTCGGCGAGGTCGAAGATCCGGTTGTCGTGCGTGACGATGATACACGCGCGGTCGGGCGCGACCGCCACCTCGCGCAGCAGGTCCATCACGCGCCGGCCCGAACGGGCGTCGAGCGCGGCGGTCGGCTCGTCGCACACCACCAGCCGGGGGCGGTGGACGAGGGCGCGCGCGATCGCCACACGCTGCTGCTGTCCGCCCGACAGCTGGCTGGGCAGCTTGTTTGCCTGATCGGCGATGTTGAGCGCGGCGAGCATCTCGACCGCGCGCTCACGCGCTTCCGCCCGCGCCATGCCCTGCGCGATCAGTGGCACGGCGGCGTTGCTCGCCGCATCGATCGACGGGATCAGATTATATTGCTGGAAGATGAAACCGATGTTGCGCAGCCGGAACGCCACCAGCTCACTGTCCGACAGGCGGTAGATATCGGTGCCGAACACCTCGACCTCGCCCAGCGTCGGATAGAGGATCCCGCACATGATCGAGATCAGTGTGGTCTTGCCCGACCCGCTCTCCCCGACGAGATAGGTCAGCTCGCCAGCTCGGATCTCGACATCGATTCCGTGCAGCACGGTGATGGCCTGGCTCCCCGCCATGAAGTCGCGGGTAACGCCGCGCGTGCGGATCGCGGGCTGGGAGGGAATGGCGCCGCTCACCGGAACACCGCGGCCGGTTCGGTCTTGAGCACGCGGCGCAGCGCGACCCAGCCGGTCAGCGCAAGGATCAGCACCACTGCCGCAAGGCTGATCAACGGGATCTGCCACGGGATGTAAAAGCCCTTGAAGGTCGGGACGGCGGAGAAGCTCCAGATGAACGCGATGGTCCCGAGCACGCCCAGGCCATAGCCGATCAAGCCGACCAACCCCGCCTGCGCCGCAACCATCCGGCGGATCGTGCCATTGGCGACACCGATCGCCTTCAGCGCACCGAACTGCTTGATATTGTCGCGGATGAACAGGCTGAAGGTCAGCCCGACGATCGCCACGCCCACGACGAAGCCCAGCGCGACGGTGATCCCGAAATTGAGCGGAATGCCGGTATTTTCGACGATGAAGTCGATGCCGTCCTGCGCGAACTGCGCACGGGTGCGCGCGCGCAGGCCGGTTTCCGCCTCGATCCGCGCGACCAGCTGCTGATGATCCACGCCCGGCGCGGCCCCCACCAGCACGAACGACAGCCGGTTGCGCGTACCCGGCACGTAGCGCAGCGCCTGGCTGTATTTGGTGTAGAGCGTGACCTGGCTGGTAAAGCTCGGCACCGCATCGGCGATGCCCCGGATAACGGCGCGCTGGTCGTTGAGCTCAAGCCGCTCGCCGATCGGGCTGCGGCCATCCTCGAACATGTTGGTGGTGCCGACATCGTCGATGATCACCGTGTCGGGACGCGAAAGCACATCGATGCTCCCTTCCGCCATCCGCCGCGGCAGGCCGATCAGCGTCGCGTCATCGACCCCGACGATCGCCACGCCCTCAAGGTCGCCGTCGCCGGTGCGCACCGATGCGGCTGCGCGCAGATGTGGCGCCGCCCATTCCACCCCGGGGACAGATCGGACCTTGTCGAGCGCGGTGCTCGGCATCGGATAGGCGACGTCGGTCGTACGGCTCACCCGGTCCATCACCCAGATATCCGCGGCCGGAACGTTGAACACGGCGCTCGCCCCACGTTCGAGCAGGTTGACGAAGATCGTCAGCTGTTGGGTGATGAGCAGGGTCGAAAAGGCGATGCCGAACACCAGCCCATAGAATTTCTGGGCGTCGCCGGTGAGCATGCGGATGGCAATCCAGATCATGCACCACTGCCCCCTGCTTGCGCCACGGCGTCGAATCGGGTTACACTGAACGTTGTCGTTCAAATGAACGGGACCGTTCACTCTGTCAAGCAAAACCCTTACGCGTGCGCAACGCTCGATCGATCCGGTGAAACGCCAGGCGATCCTTGACGCCGCCACCCGATCCTTCTTCGCCCTTGGCTTTGCTGCAACCGCCATCGAACAGGTGGCGGCTGACGCGCATGTTTCCAAGGTCACGATCTACAATCAGTTCGGTGACAAGCGCGGATTGTTTGCCGCCGCGATCGAACGCGAATGCGCGCGGATGGGCGATCATTTCAGCATCGCGCCGATGCCCGGCCTGTCCCTGCGCGAGCGGCTGGCGGCGATCGGCGCGGCGATGACCGCGTTCATGTCCCGCCCGGAAATGGTTCAGTTCGATCGGCGCATCGCGGCGGAAACAGAGCGCGACCCGGCGATCGGCGAAGCGTTTCTCGAGGCAGGACCGCGCCAGATGCTGCGTGCATTTGCAGCACTGTTGGGCACGCTGCGCGACGCCGGCGAGATCGCAGTGGAGGATCCGGAACTGGCGGCCGAACAGTTCGTCGCGATGTGCAAGGGACTGGGCGACCTGGAGCGCCGCTTTGGCTGTCCCAATGACGCCACCCGCAATCAGCGGCGGATCACGGCGGCGGTCGATGCATTCTGCCGAGCTTACGGCACCGGTTCGGGGGACTGACCTACGCGCGTCCCCGGCCTTGGAGATTGTCGTTCAGCGTCACGAGCGCAGGCGCGCCAAACGGACACAGAGCGGCGTTCTGAACGGACGGAGTTAGCCCAAAGATGTCGACGAAATCGGCACCCTATTCGCGCGACGGGCTGCGAATGGGGAAATGGTGCCCAGAAGAACACTCCCATCGGCACTCAAGTAGCTGATTTCCTACGCGAATTGGCAGTGGGAAATCACCAGCACCATCAATAGCACCATCATATCTTCTGGAAAAGGCTGGATTTCCACGGATCAAGCATATGTGACGTCGCAAAGAAGTGCCGGTTAGTGCGGCCCTTGGTCATCAAGAATAGCCTGCCCGCGCCCCAGCGACCCCCATCGACCGAAACCAGAATGTCTCCCTGCAGCAAATCACGCGTAGTTGATCATGCACCGCCTGATCGTTCACGAACGCGATACGACCAAAGAAGAACATCAGGTCGGTCGTTCAAGCGAGTCTATGATCGGGCAGTCGGGGCGGTCGTCACCGCAGCATCGGGCCGCCAGATCAAGCAGCGCGCGCCGCATTTTTTCGAGCGCCTCCGCCTTGCGGTGTAGTTCCTCGGCGCGTGCGGTCGCCAGCGACTTAACGTCGGCCGACGACCGCGCGCCGTCGTGCCACAAATCAAGCAGCGTTCGGATCTCTTCGATGGGGAAGCCAAGGTCACGGGCGTTGGCGATGAAGCGCAACCGATGCATGTCGGCGTCGGAATAATCGCGGTAGCCGCTGTCCCGGCGCGGCGGTGCCGGGACGAGGCCGATCTTCTCGTAGTGCCGGATCATCCGCTGCGAGACACCGCTCGCCTCCGACGCGGGTCCGATTTTCATAGTTTCACCCGGTTCAATCGCAGGGCATTGAGGACGACGGTGAACGAAGACAGCGCCATCGCCGCGCCCGCGAACATCGGCGACATCAGGATGCCGAACGGGGGATAGAGCACGCCCGCCGCAATCGGTACGCCGAGTCCGTTGAAGAGGAACGAGAAGAATAAATTCTGGCGGATGTTGCGCATCGTCGCATCGGCCAGTCTGCGTGCTCGGACGATTGCGGTCAAATCTCCACGGGTCAGCGTCATCCCCGCACTCTCGATCGCCACATCGGTGCCCGTTCCCATCGCCAGCCCCACGTCCGCCGCCGCCAGTGCGGGCGCGTCGTTGATGCCGTCGCCGGCCATCGCGACCTTCGCCCCAGCCGCCTTCAGTTCGCCAACGATACGCGCCTTGTCCTCTGGCCTGAGATCGGCGCGAACATCGTCAAGGCCGCCGACTGCGTGCGCGACCGCGTCGGCAGTGGCCTGGTTGTCGCCCGTAAGCATGATGACTTTCAGACCCTCGGCGCGCAACGCGGCGATCGCCTCGCGGGCATTTGCGCGGACCGGATCGGCGACCGCGAGTAGTCCTGCCGGCGACCCGTCGATGGCGATGAACATGACCCCGGCTCCAGTCTTCCGGTGCGGGTCGGCAGCGGCCTCCAGCGCGAACGGATCGGCGCCGACACGGGTCATCTGCGTAGCGTTGCCAATCGCGATGATGCGGCCATCGATCACTCCGCTGACACCCAGACCGGTCTGGGATTCGAAGTTCTCTACCTTTCCAACAATGACGCCGCGTTCCGTCGCGGCCGTGACGATGGCGTGTGCGAGCGGATGCTCGGATTGTGCCTCGACCGCAGCGGCCAGGCCAAGCAAATCGTCCTGGTCGAACCCCGGCAGGGCTTGGGTGGCAACGAGCCTCGGCTTGCCTTCGGTGATCGTGCCCGTCTTGTCGATCACGAGCGTATCGACCTTTTCCAGCGCCTGAAGTGCTTCTGCGTTCTTGACGAGGACGCCAGCATGTGCGCCGCGACCCGTGCCGACCATGATCGACATTGGAGTGGCGAGGCCAAGCGCACACGGACAGGCGATGATCAGGACCGCGATGGCATTGAGCAGTGCATGGCCGAAGCGTGGCTCCGGTCCAACGAAATTCCATACGATGAAAGCCGCGATCGCGATTGCGACCACCAGCGGCACGAACCAGCCCGAAATGCGGTCGGCAACCGCCTGGATCGGGGCGCGGCTGCGCTGTGCCTCGGCAACCATCCGCACGATCCGTGCAAGCATCGTGTCCGCCCCCACCGCTCGGGCTTCCATGACAAGGCTGCCAGTGCCATTAACGGTTCCGCCGGTCAGCGCATCGCCCGCCGACTTCCCGACTGCTAGAGACTCACCGGTGAGCATCGATTCATCGACCGACGAACGCCCTTCGATAACTATGCCGTCAACCGGGATTGCATCGCCCGGCCGGATGCGCAGCTTGTCGCCCGCCGCCACGTCACCGAGTGACACTTCTTCCTCCGACCCGTCCTCACGGACACGGCGCGCGGTCTTGGGCGCGAGATCCATCAGCGCGCGGATCGCGCGCCCGGTCGCCGCGCGGGCGCGCAGTTCCAGCACTTGCCCGAGCAACACCAGCGTCACCACGACGCCCGCCGCCTCGTAATAGACCGGCACCATGCCGCCGTGCATACGGAACGTGGGCGGGAACAAGCCAGGCGCGAAAGTCGCGACCAGACTGTAGAGGAAAGCGGCACCGACGCCGATTGCGATCAGCGTGAACATGTTGAGGTGCCACGTCCGGATCGACATCCAGCCACGCTCGAAGAAAGGCTTGCCCGCCCACAACACGATCGGCGCAGAAAGCGCGAGTTGAACCCAGGGCGACGCGGCGGGGCTGACGATCTCGATGCCCAGCATCTCGGCGACCATCGACACGATCAGCAGTGGCACTGCGAGCGCGGCGGATACCCAAAAACGGCGGGTGAAATCGACCAGCTCCGGGTTAGGCGCATCGTCGAGCGAAGGCTCCTCCGGTTCGAGCGCCATGCCGCAGATCGGGCACGTGCCCGGCCCCTCCTGACGGATTTCCGGGTGCATCGGACAAGTCCAGATCGCGCCCGGCATTGCCTTGGGTTCCGGACGCGGGGCATCGCTCAGATATTTGTCAGGATCGGCAACAAATTTGGTTCGACAGCCAGCACTGCAAAAATGGTAATCTTCGCCGTCATGCGCGGCATGATGCGCAGTTGTCGCAGGATCGACGGTCATGCCGCATACGGGATCCCTGACCGCGGACGTCGAGGGCTGGGTCGCGCAACAGCTGTGTTCGTCATGAGCCTTGTGGTCGGCATTAGTCATCGAGTCGTCCTCCATGACCCGGCAATAATGTCTGACATCATGTCAGGGTCAAGCCGCTTATTTTCGAGCCGCCAGCCAGGTGTCGATTTCAGTGATCTCCGCGCGTTGATCTCGGATGATCTTCTCCGCCAACGCCCGCGCCTCTGGATCGTCACCGTGGCGCAGTTCGGTTTCGGCCATGGCGATCGCCGCCTGATGATGCCCCTTCATCTGCTGCATGAAATCCGTGTCGGCCTCGCCAGTGTACTTTGGCATGTTGGCCATCATGTCGTTCATCGACTTCTTGTACCCTTGGGTCGCCGGCGGGTCGCCGGGGCTGGCGGCCGACATGTCCATCGGCCTCGCTCCGTTGGCGGCCGACGTGGCGGCCATATCGTGCGCGCTATTCTGCTGCGCATTGTCGGAACAGCCTGCCACGGTCAGCGACCCGGCGAGCAGTAGCGGGATTGCAAGGTTCTTCATGGCTTTCTCCTAGGATTCACCACAACGCCCGGACGGACAATCCGTGCCAATCACCCGACCGGTGACAGAGTTCCCAGGACCGCCACGACAGCGAGGATGAGCACCGCCGCCGCCGTCTCGACCAGGATCGCCAGCCGCAATCGGCGCTGCGCGATGGCCTGCCTATCGCCGCCCAATGCCGTCTCCAGGGTTGGCACGAGCCGCCAGCGGTTGAACCCGGCCAGACCGAGCATGACGCCAAACAGGATGAGCTTCAGCACAAGTAGCTGTCCGTATGATGTTCCAAATGTCGTGGAGAGACCTTCGATCCCGACAATCGCGAGAAGGTTGATCGCTCCGCTGACGACGATCGCGGCGACGATGATCCCACCGATGCCGGAGAAGCGTGCCAGTGCGGCGATCGCCGTTGTTGCCCCGCCGGGCGTCGCAAAGTCGAGCAGCAGGAGCCGCGCGAACATCGCCAGCGCTGCAATCCACAGCGCGCCCGCAACCAGATGAACGATGTCGCTGCTGCGGTGCGCCCAGCCCAGCGCCGCTTCGGATGCGCCGGCATGACCGGTCCAGGCTAGCGAACCCAGCGCAACGAGCGCCAGCGCGGCCGCAACCGGCCTGCTCGCCCGCCCGGCGAGCTGGAACGCCGCCAGCAACCCGAGCGCGGCGGCGCGCACGATATGAGAGATGCCCATCGGCGTTTCAAACGCCATGAACGTGAGCATTTCCCGATCCAGTATGGCCAGGTCGTAGCCAGTCATGGCCAGGGACGTCGCAGCAAGCTGGGCGATCGTGATGACCACGCCTAGTATGGCCAGCCAGCCTATTACACGTCCGCCAATCCCCGGCGCATGTCGACCGAGACCGCCACCCATGGCAAGGCCCGCCAAAAGCATGAGATCGGCATAGGCGGCGAAACGCAGGCCGATCGCCACCCAGTCGCTCATGATCAGCGGACGCTAAAGCTGTGCTGGCCGGTGATGCGATGCGTGTCCGCGCCAATCACGACCCAGTCAGCGCGGTAGCTGCCCGCGGGCAGCGGTTTGGCCGAGGTGAGGATGATCGACTTGCCATCGGCGGAAACGGCGCTGGTGACGCCCGCCATCTTCATGTCGGGATGGTTCGCCATTCCTGGCATCCCGGTCATGATCAGCGTGGCAGTGGAAAGCTTGGGCGTCAGGCGCTCGCTGAAGGTCAGCGTGATCGTCGTCGTGCGCGCGACCGTTGCGTTCGCGGCGGGCGTCGCCGTGACCAGCTTGGGATGTGCGAACGCGGTTGCCGGGATCAGCACCATGGCGAGGGCGGCGATGACGGCGGCGAATGGATTGAACTTCATCTCGAACTCCTGTGATATGCCCCCAATACGCAGTACCGGTTTTTACCCCTCAAACCGGCGTAGTTGAGGGATCGTGCATTCTCATACGTATGGGAAGCAGCGGATTACGAGGCAGTCATGCAAACCAATATCGACGATGCCCTTCAGCGGCTGGCGACAGGAACGCCGCATCGGGGACTGGCGGGTCTGGAAGACCGAGTCCTGAATGCGATCGCGCAACAGCCGGTTGCGGGCTTCGGTGCCGGCACCACGTTGGGGGCGATGGGCCTCGCACTGGCGCTCGGCGTTTTCAGCAACGTCGTTCCATCGACCGATGCGCAGGCCGCGCCGGTGCTGTCGCCTTTGGGCGCGTCCAGTCCGCTCGCCCCATCGACACTGCTGGGCGCGACCCGATGAACACACGGCGCACCGGGATCATCGTGATACTGGTTTTCCTCGCCGCATTGCTCGGGGTGGTCGCCGGACGATATCTTGTCGAACCGGCGGCACAGCCCGGGGCGGAGCTCCATGCGGTTCTTCACGACCAACTGAGTCTGGACGCGGCGCAGGAACGACAGCTGCATGTACTTGAGGAAGCGTTTGCCGTGCGCCGTCGCGCGCTCGAACTGGAAATGAAGGCCGAGAACGCCCGGCTTGCCGAAGCGATCGCCGCCGAGCACGGCAACGGCCCGCGCGTCGCCGCCGCGGTCGATGCTTCGCACCGCACGATGGGGGAGCTTCAGAAGGAAACGCTGGCGCATATCTTCGCGATGCGGGCTCTGCTCAAACCCGATCAGGCGGCGAAGTTTGACGCCGCAGTGACCAAGGCACTGACCGAAGACGCACGGTGACCGACGCACTTGCCGACCGCACGGACGGCGAGCTGGTCGCCCTGTGCCTTGGTGGAAGTCAGCTGGCGTTCGCTGAAATCGTGCGCCGTCACAAGGATCCACTGCATCGGCTCGTCGCGCGCATCGTCGGTGACGACGACGAAGCGCTCGACATCGTGCAGGAAGCCTTCGTCGCCGCGCATCGCGCGCTGCGGCGTTACGACATGGCGCGGTCGATGCGCCCCTGGTTGTCGCGCATCGCGATCAACAAGGCGCGCGACTTGCGCCGCCGCCGGGCGATACGCCGCCTGATCTCGGTCGTGCTTCCGCTCGACCATGCCGCCGACACCGCCGACGCAACGCCGTCGATCGAAACCGCGACCGCCGATCGCCAGGAGTTGCGGCAGGTCACAGCTGCCATCGCCGAACTGCCGGCCAATCTGCGCGAGACACTAGTGCTCCGCACGATTGAGGGGTTGAGCCAGGCCGAGACCGCCGAAACGCTGAGGATCAGCGAAAAGGCGGTCGAGACGCGCCTGTATCGCGCACGTCAGCGACTCACTGCGTCGCTGTCATAGAGCGTCGCCGGAGAAATCTTGCAGATCGCGCAAGGGATGCGCGCCCGGGCGTCGTATTATCCGCATGGGGGCGGTGGACCAAACAGGCGGGGGCGGCGATCCGTCGGCGCGCGACGGCGGTGTAGAGACGCGGGCAAGCGGGGCTTTCGTCGTCATGGACGCCCTGCGGTGCGTGCTGGCGGTGACGGTGGCGTTCGCCCATGCTTGGTATCTCCTGATCGCCGATTATTCGGGACAGGCCACGACGATTGCGTCGGCAGGTTATTTTCTGGCCGGTTTCGCCCATGCCAGCGTCATCCTGTTCTTCGTCCTCAGCGGTTACTGGATCGCAAAGAGCGTCGACCGGCGGATGACCGCAGGCTGGGCTTGGACGGGCTATGGGATCGACCGGCTCGCGCGGTTGCTGGTCGTTGTGCTGCCTGCGTTTGCGATCGGCGGCATCCTGGACGCAATTGGCCTCTATGGCCTTGAGTCCTCGACCCACACCGGCGCGACCGACACCTATGTGCTGAACAACAACCTTGCGGAGCGGCTGGGATGGCAGACCCTCCTCGGCAACATCCTGTTTCTTCAAAGCATTGCCGTAGCTCCGTTCGGCACCAACGGTCCTTTGTGGAGCCTGGCGTATGAATTCTGGTTCTATATCTGGTTTCCGGCACTGTGGGTCAGCTGGCGCAGGCGACGCCCGTCACTGCTGCTCGCCACCCTGTTCCTCGCCTGGATCGTGCCGAATATGCTGGTTGGCTTTGCCTGCTGGCTTTGCGGGGCGGCATTGTTCTGGGTGACCCACCGTTCCGGGAGGCAGAGCTTGCAGCCACTACGCCGCTTGTGGCTAATCGGTGCAGGTATCCCGTTCCTCGGAACCCTAATCTATTCGCGACTCCTCGGGCTTGACGGGACCGAGCTGCCGCTGGCGTTTACGTTCGCAGTGCTGCTTTACACATTGTTGCGCATCGATCTGTCCGCGCCCCGCTGGCTGAGGCCGTTCGCCCGCTATGGCGCGCAGGCGAGCTTCTCGCTGTATGTCCTGCATTTCCCGATCATCGCCTTCGCCGCTGCGTTGTTGCTCGACGACAAGCGTTTGCCCGCGACCGGAGCGAACATCGCGCTTGTCGTCGCGGTGCTTGCGGCGACGATTTTGATCTCCGCCCTGTTCGCACGGCACACCGAACGGCACACGGCCCGGGTTCGCGCGTTCTTCTCCGACGCACGGCCCGCCCGGATTTGATGCGCGTGGCAATCCGGGCGGTCTTTCGCCGATCGCGATGAGGGCCGGGCCGATATTCTGCGTAAAGCGGGTAACGTCATCGGAGCCATACATCACATGTCGCTGCTGCTAAGCCGTCGTAATCTGCTGCGCGGAGCCACCCTTGGGGGCGGCTCGCTCGCTTTCGCCCCGTGGTTTCCGGCGTGGGCACAGCCGGTGTCGGCTGGTATCGTCCAGGCGCTGCCGAGTGTCTCCGGCGAGGATATCCGACTGCGCATTGCGCACCAGATGATGACGATCGACGGACGCGAAAGCCACGCGATCGGCATCAACGGCACGATCCCAGGCCCGCTGATCCGGCTGCGCGAGGGTCAGAATGTCCGGCTGCACGTGGAGAACGCGCTCGACGAGGACAGCTCGATCCACTGGCACGGGCTGATCCTACCATTTCACATGGACGGCGTACCGGGCGTCAGCTTTCCGGGCATCAAGCCGCGCTCGACCTTCACCTATGAGTTTCCGGTCAAACAGGCCGGCACCTATTGGTATCACAGCCATTCGGGATTGCAGGAGCAGCTTGGCCATTACGGGCCGATCGTGATCGATCCGGCAGGCACGGACCCCATTGCCTCCGACCGCGAACATGTCGTCGTGCTGTCCGACCATGGCGAGATGCACCCGCACATCATCTTCAAGAAGCTCAAACAGCAGGGCGGCTATTTCAATCAGCAGAAACAGACGCTGGCCGATCTGCTGCGCGGCGAAGGCCAATCGGCCAAGGATCGCCTCGATTGGGGCAAGATGCGCATGGACCCCACCGACGTCTCCGACGTGACCGGTTCGACCTATAGCTATCTGGTAAACGGCCACGGCCCGCGTGACAACTGGACCGCATTGTTCACGCCCGGAGAGCGGGTGCGGCTGCGCATCGTCAACGCATCGGCAATGACCACCTTTAACGTCCGTATTCCGGGGTTGAAGCTGACGATCGTCCAGGCCGACGGGTTGAATGTACGCCCGGTGCAGGTGGACGAGTTCCAGATCGCCGTCGCTGAAACCTATGACGTGATCGTCGAGCCGTCCGACGATCGCGCCTATACGCTGGTTGGCGAAAGCGTCGATCGCTCGGGCATGGCACGCGCCACACTCGCCCCGCGCGCGGGAATGGCGGCGGAGGTGCCGCCTTTACGCAAACGGCCGATCGCCACCATGAAGGATATGGGCATGGGCGGCATGGATCACGGTGCGATGGCGGGCGCAGCCGCCACGCCGGGTGCCGGGGATTGCCCGCCCGAACATGCCGCGATGGGCCATTGCACGCCTGCGGCAAGCGGCGCGGCAGACGCCGGGGCTGGCGGCGGCATGGCCGGGATGGAACATTCGATGCGTGATTTCGCCGTCGCGCCCGGGGTCAAGAAAACGCCGACAGTCCAGACGATCTCACCGATGCCGATGGACCGCACCGGCGAGCCCGGCCAGGGGCTGGCGGATGTCGGGCACAAGGTGCTGGTCTATCGTGATCTGATCGCGGTGGAGCGCAACCCCGATGTGCGTGCCCCGGACCGGGCGATGCGCATCCACCTCACCGGAAATATGGAACGTTACATGTGGGCGTTCGACGGGGAGAAATTGAACGAGGTCAAGGATCCGATCCCGTTCCTGCAGGACGAGCGGGTGCGCGTCACCCTGGTCAACGACACGATGATGGGCCACCCGATCCATCTCCACGGCCATTTCTTCGAGCTGGTGACGGGGCATGGCGAATATGCGCCGCGCAAACATACGGTGCAGGTGCAGCCGGGCGGCACCGTGACCTTCGACGTCACCACCGACGCGGTCGGCGACTGGGCGTTCCACTGCCACATGCTCTATCACATGCATGCGGGAATGATGCAGGTCGTGACCGTCCGACCGCGCGGGGGAGAGGGGGCATGAAGATGTTGTCGCTCGCCACCGCCGCCGCCGCAATCGCACTGGCCGCCCCCGTCGCCGCGCAGACGATGGATCACTCGAAAATGCCCGGCATGAAGATGCCGGCGAAAACAGCGCCCAAGCCAAAGCCGGTAGCGAAGCCGCGTCCGACGTCGACACCGGCAGCAAAGCCAGCTGCAATAGCGGCACCCGCGAAACCGGCGCAGGCGGCACCGGCCCCCGACCCGGCCTGCCCACCTGAACATGCGGCAATGGGGCATTGCACACCCGCGGGTGCAGCCCCCGCTGCGCCCGAGAAAGCCGGGGGCGATAGCTCGGCAATGCCTGATATGGCCGCCGATGCACCGAGCACCGGCAGCGGCGGGACCGCGCTGCCCGCCGGAAACGCTCCGGCACCCGCCGCGCCCGAGCCGAACTATGCCGACCGTGTCTGGGGGCGCGAGGCGATGACCGGCGCGCGCAAGGCACTGCGCAGCGAGCATGGCGGCGGCACGTTCAGCCAAATCATGCTGGACATCGCCGAGCTGCAAATCCGCAAGGGGCGCGAGGGCTATCGGTGGGAAGGGGAAGGCTGGTTCGGCGGCGACATCGATCGGCTGATCGTCAAGACCGAGGGCGAAGGCAGCTTTGGTGAGGCGGTCGAAAGCGCCGAGGCGCAGGCGCTCTACAGCCGCGCCATCGGCCCATATTTTAACCTGCAGGCCGGCGTCCGTCACGATTTCGAGCCCAAGGCGCGTAGTTATGCAGCGTTCGGCATTGAGGGGCTCGCCCCCTATTGGTTTGAAGTCGAGGCTCATGCGTTCGTATCGACCAAGGGCGATGTGCTGGGACGGCTCGCGGCCAGTTATGATCAGCGGATCACCCAGCGGATTATCCTGCAACCGCGCGTCGAGTTCAATCTGGCGGCGCAGGATGTAATCGAGAGCGGAATCGGCGCGGGGCTTTCCGATGCCGAGTTCGACCTTCGTCTGCGCTATGAGATCGTACGCGAATTCGCGCCTTATATCGGCATCTCGCATTCATCGAAATTCGGCCGCACCGCGCGCTTCGCCCGCGCTGACGGCGAAGACCCTTCGGCAACCACCTTCGTCGTCGGGATCAGGGCCTGGTTCTGAGGTCGGAGACCGACGAAAATGGCAAAGGAGAATGCAATGACCCCCTATCGCAGCCTCGCACTGCAAACCGCCATCAGCGGGGTCATCATGTATCTGGTGATGTTCGTGATGATCGACCAGCTGTCGAGCTTCTACAACAACCTCAACATGCTCTACATGACGCTGATGATGGTCGCACCGATGGTTGTGCTGATGATCGTGGCGATGCGGGACATGTTTCCGTCCAAGCGCCTCAATGTGTTGCTGCTTGCCGGATCAGCCGTCGCGTTCTTCGGCAGCTTCGCGTTGCTCCGAACTCAGACTACGATCGACGACACCGCATTCATCCGATCCATGATCCCGCACCATTCAGGTGCGATCCTGATGTGTGAGCAGGCATCGCTCAGCGATCGCGAACTGGTATCGTTGTGCCGACAGATCATCAAATCACAGCGCGAGGAGATCGCGCAGATGAAAAGCATGCTGGAAAATTAGGAAGCAACGATGATGATTTTGAAGCCGCTGTCCACGACGGTTCTGCTGTTGGTGGCCACTTCGGCGTTCGCCGCCGACGTCGTAGTGCATCGTGATCCGGGTTGCGGTTGTTGCACAAAATGGGCGGCGATCGCGCAACGCGAAATCAAGCGACCAGTGCGGATGATCGACAATCCCCAGCGTGCCGCTCTCGCACAAAAGGCGGGGGTGCCTGCGGCGTTGTCCTCCTGTCATACCGCGATCATCGACGGCATGGCGTTCGAGGGGCATGTCCCCATCGCCGACATGAAGCGCGCGCTCGCGACGCGACCGAAGGGTGTGAAAGGCCTTGCGGTGGCCGGAATGCCGATCGGCTCGCCCGGCATGGAAGTACCGGGCGCGAAGGCCCAGCCCTACAGCGTCATTGCCTTTGGATTGGGCGGGCAGAAAGTCTTCGCACGTCATTGAGGAAGGGAGAGAGGCGCGGACGCCTCCCTCCCCATTCGTTACTTGCCCTGCGTGCTGGGCGTTTCCTTTTTCATGTCGTCGCAGCAGCCCGGCTTGTCGCCCTCTTTCTTGCAGCAACAGGTCTTCATGTCCTTGCAGCAATCCATGCCCTCGGCAGCATGGGCAACAGGCGAGGCCAAGAGCGCCAAGGTGGCACCGAGTAGTTTGAGATTCTTCATCGATAGTCTCCGTGATTTGATCAGATTCAGTAGAGTGCAGGTCGATCACGGGTGCGAGGCGGCGGCGGTGCGGGGCCTTCGTTGACGCTGCGGAGCGTTTCGGCGCTCGACGGATCGTAAACGGTGCTTAGCGCCAGCCTGATCGCCAGCGGAGCGACGGGCGCGGTATTCGCCAGCAAACAGGGAGCCGCGCACGCAAGCGAAGCCGATTTTTGCACCGGTGGCTTGCGCGGCATCTCCGGGCAGGCAGCCATGTCCGTCACGTGCGGCGATGCAACGATCTCACAGACGGGCGGCGACTTGAGGACAAGCAGACAGGCCAGCACAAGCAGGCCTATCATGCTGGCGATCGATCGGCGGTTCACGCGGCCCGTGTCCATCGTTTTTCATTACCCCTGAAGCGGTGCGCCTGCCAGCGATATGAGCAGATCACGCCGATCCTTGATAAGTCACAATCCCTTCTTTTCCCGGCGCGGCCAGTGACGGTGGAGATCGTCGATCTGAAAGGCGTGCCCAGCCCGTCCATCTGGATGTGCCTCGATCAGATGCGGGTGACCGGGCGGCAGGTCGTCATGACGATGCTCGACCACTTCCGGATCGCGGGATGGCCAGATCAGGAATGCAATGATGGTTCCGATCGCGGCCAGAATCGCGGTCGCCGTGAACGCCGTGCCAAATCCTGCGAGCGCGCCGACTTGTCCGGCGAGCGGGTAGGCGATCAACCAGCAGATATGGCTGAGCGCGAACTGTGCCGCGAACAATGCGGTGCGATCATCGGAACCCGCTGAACGTCGTAACAGCCGTCCGCCGGGTGTGATGCTGGCGGCATAAACCATACCGAGCAGCAGCCACCCGCCCAGCAACGCATACCAGAAGCCTGATCGCCCGTGCAGCTGCCATCCCAGCGCCAGCGCGCCGAGCAGCAGGGTCATCGCTGCGGCGGAAGCCAGCATCACCGTACGATCCGCAACCCGATCGAGCAGTCTGGGTAACAGCAATGCGGCGATCATCGAGCCGCCGCCGAATGCGGCCAGGGTCATCGCGACCTCGCTCTGCCCAAGGCCCAGCCCCGCGCGGATCAGAACCGGCGTGTTGACGATCACCATGGCGCTGGCGGCGGCAGCGGCAAGGGTTACGGCGAGCAAGCCGCGCAACCGCGGTGTCGCGAGATAGATGCGGGTGCCCAGCGTCGTGTTGGTCCAGATGCCACCTTGTCGCTGCTTCGCCGATGACGCGGGCAGCGCGGTCGCCAGCACCAGCAATGCCGATGCCGCAAAGCCGACCGCCGTCCCGGCGAACAACCAGTGGAAGTTGAAGACCGTGAGCAGCGCCGCCGCCAGGATCGGGCTGGTCAGGCTCTCCATGTCATAGGCCAGCCGCGAGAGCGACAACGCCCGGGTATAATCCTTCTCGTCCGGCAATATGTCGGGAATAGTCGCCTGAAACGTCGGCGTGAACCCGGCGGAGGCCGATTGCAGGATGAAGATCAGCACATAGACCTGCCAAACCTGGTCCACGAATGGCAGAACCAGCGCGACGCCGATGCGAATGACATCCATCGCGATCAAGAACGCGCGGCGTGGCAGACGGGCGGCATAGGCACCAACGACAGGCGCGACGCCGATATAGGCGATCATCTTGATTGCCATCGCCGTGCCCAGCACCGCTCCGCCGTTGCTACCGGCGATCTCATAGGCGAGCAGGCCCAGCGCGACGGTCGCCAGACCCGTGCCGACCAGCGCGATGACCTGCGCCAGGAACAGGTTGCGGTAGGTGGTATTGCTTAGAACGGCGAGCATTTCATGTCCCCATTGTCGTCCGCTTCACACGTCAGAGACGCTCGCGTCAAACCACCCGTTTGATCGCAGCGTAATTCCCGCTGGTCTTCAGCGTGACCGTCACCGGCGCGCCTGAGCGGTTCCGCCAGAACCAGCCATGTCCCCCGTCGAATGCAGCAACCAGCGTGCCGCGCTCGCCGGTCGACTCCTTGCCTTTGCCATAACCGTGGTAGAAGCCGCGAGGCGCGCCGATCTTGTCGCCATGCGTGTCATAGTTGACGTGTCCGCCCGTCACCGACCAGTCGAATGCGATAGCGGCCCCGGCGTCCGCAGTGACCTTGATCTCAGCCGCTTCGCCGGGTGCAAGCGTCAGCTTCATTTCGTCGGTGCGCGCGGCTGCCGCCTTTGTCGCATCGGCCTTTGCCGCTGGTGACGTCGCCACCGGCATTGCCGACGGAGTCGGTGCCGCCGCCTGCGCTTCTTCCTCGGCAGCTTCCGCCGCGAGCTGCTGTTTGATCTCGCCCATTTCGGTCAGGCCGAGCACCCGCCCGATGCCCGTGGGATCGATGGCATATTCGGATGGCAGCACGATAGTCACGAGCAACGCGCCCGCAACCCCCGCCGCAATCGCGGTCGAGCGAACGAGCTGACGCGACGTGGGCAGTTCGTCGGCGTTTGGCATCTGGGAATTATACATGGGATTTCTCCGGTCAGGCGGCGACGAGGCCGGTCAGTTGGTAGCCCACCAGCACGAAGCCAGCGGTCATCAGGATTACGTTGGCGACATAAGCATGGCGCTGGAAGCTGCGGGTGCGACGCCAGAAACCCATCGCGATCAGGATCGCGCCGAGCGCGAGCAACTGGCCGATTTCGACACCGATGTTGAACGCAATCAGATTGGGCAGCAGGCCGTTCGGCGACATCTCGAACTCAAGGATTTTGGTCGCCAGTCCAAAGCCATGGAAGAAGCCGAAGATCAGAGTTGCCGCTTTGGTATTTGGCTGAACGCCGAACCATCGCCGGAACGCCCCCATATTATCGAGCGCCTTGTAGACGACGGACAGACCAATGATCGCGTCGATGAGATAGGCGTTGGCGCTGATCCCGGTCAGCACGCCGAACAGCATCGTGGTGGAATGGCCGACCGCGAACAGCGTGACGTAGATGCCGATGTCCTTCATCCGATACAGGAAGAAGATGACCCCGAACAGGAACAGCAGATGGTCGTATCCGGTGACCATATGCTTGGCCCCCAGATACAGGAAAGGCATGAACAGCACCCCGCTGCTTTCCTGAATATAGCCCTTGTCGCCTTCCTCGACGCCATGCGCGAACGCATCGACGGCGGCGAGCAGCAGGACCAGCAGGGCGCTCAGCAACAGGAGCGCGGTTCGTTTATCAGACATCCATCGCTGGATTGTGTTCGCAGGCATCATCATCCTTTCACGACGGCTGCGTGCAGCGCGCCCTCATGATATTCCACCGCAAGTTGCACGATGTCCCGGCGATCCAGCTTGTTGAAGAAGACGCTGAACGATCGCGTGCCCTTCCCTCGTCTGGGAAGCGGGCCGGGCCGGGTGCCAATCGTTCGCGTATCGCTGACATTGGCGAGGGTCGCGGTCACGTCCAGATGGCCCCGCCCCGTTCGATACACGCCGTTGCGCGGTCGGATATTGCCAACGACGCGCACGCCATCCCCCGCTTGATAGGCATGCAGCCAGAATATCGAGATAGGGTCGTCAGAGGCCGCCACAGCGGTGGGTCGCAACGGCAACGGTTCCAAGCCCATGCAGCCAGACAAGAGGAGCACGGCGAATGCCGCACCGAAGACCCGTTGCCGGGTCGTGTTTGCAAGCGTCATCATCGTCATCCTTTCGCGAGGCGCTGGGTGTGTGGTGATGCTTCAGGATTTTCGTCGTCCGCCCGGCGACGTTGGACGAGGCGATAGAGCGCGGGCAGGACGACCAGCGTCAGCAGCGTCGACGAGATGATCCCGCCGATAACCACTGTTGCCAACGGGCGCTGCACTTCCGAGCCGATCCCGACATTGAGTGCCATCGGGACAAAGCCGAGCGACGCGACCAGCGCCGTCATCAACACCGGTCGCAGGCGGGTCAGCGCCCCTTCGCGGATCGCGTCGTCGAGGCCCATTCCTTCCTCGCGAAGTTGGCGGATGAAACTCAGCATCACCACGCCATTGAGCACCGCGACGCCGGACAGCGCGATGAAGCCCACGCCCGCCGAGATCGAAAACGGGATATCCCGCAACAACAACGCGAGCACGCCTCCGGTCAGCGCCAGCGGCACGCCGGAGAACACGATGCCCGCATCCTTGAGCGAGCCGAACAGCAGGAACAGCAGGCCGAGGATCAGCAGCAACGTCAGCGGTACGACGATCTGGAGCCGTGCCGACGCGGATTGAAGCTGCTCGAATGTGCCACCATAATCGACCCAATAGCCTTCCGGCAGTTCGGCCTGGGCTGCGACCTTTTCCTGGACCTCGGCAATGAACGAGCCGAGGTCGCGACCGCGCACGTTGACGGTGACCACCGCACGCCGCTTGCCATCCTCGCGACTGATCTGGTTTGGACCCGTTGTCTCGCGGATCGTCGCCACTTCGGATAGCGGCACGCTGTCGCGCAGCCCTTCGCCGCCGCCCGGCAGCGGGATCGGCAGCCGGTCGATGATGGAGCGATCCTGCCGCATCGCCTCGGGCAAGCGAACGACGATGTCGAAGCGCCGGTCGCCCTCGAAGATTTGCCCCGCCTCGGTGCCTGCGGTGGCGGCGGACACGACCGACTGGACATCGGCGATGTTGAGTCCCAGCTGGCTCAACCGCTGGCGATCGGGAATGATCTCCAGAAACGGCAGGCCGGTGACCTGCTCGGCCTGAACATCTTGTGCGCCGTCAATCGCTGTGACGATGCCCACGACCCGCTCCGCCGCTGCGGCCAGTTCGTCGAGATCGTCGCCGACGATCTTGATCGCCACGTCCGACCGCACGCCCGCAATCAATTCGTTGAACCGCATCTGGATCGGCTGGATGAACTCATAGCGCGAACCCGGCACGTCGCGTTGAATGCCCGCGTTCATTTCATCGACCAGTTGCGCCTTCGTCTTGCGTGGATCGGGCCATTGGTCGCGGGGCTTCATGATGATGAATGTGTCGGCGACCGAAGGTGGCACCGGATCGGTCGCGACATCGGCGGTGCCGATCTTAGCAAACACGTCCTGCACTTCCGGGAAGCGCTTGATCCTGTTCTCCAGTGCAGATTGCATCTGCACAGCCTGGCTGAGGCTGGTGCCCGGGATGCGTAGCGCGTGCAGTGCGATATCGCCTTCGTCCAGATTGGGGATGAACTCGGATCCCAGCCGTGTCGCCGCGACGCCGCTCAGGGCAACCAGCGCGACCGCGCCTACCAGCACAGCGATGCGCGCCTTCAGCGCCCAGTCGATCAAGGGCGCATACCAGCGTTTGGCCGCCCGGATCGCTGCGCTCTCCTTTTCGCTGACCTTGCCGCTCACGAAAGTTGCCACGGCTGCGGGCACGAAGGTGAGCGACAGGATCGCCGCCGCCGTCAGCGCCAGCACCACCGTGATCGCCATCGGGTGGAACGTCTTCCCCTCCACCCCGGTCAGCGCGAAGATCGGCAGATACACGATCGTGATGATCGCGATGCCGAACAGGCTGGGCCGCACCACTTCGGAGGAAGCCGATGCCGCGATGTCGAACCGCTCTTCCCTGGTCAGCAGCCGTCCAAGCCGATGCTGTGCCTCGCCGAACCGGCGCAAGCAGTTCTCGACGATGATGACGGCACCATCGACGATGAGGCCGAAGTCAAGCGCGCCCAGGCTCATCAGATTGCCCGAAATGTCCCCCGCGACCATGCCGGTGATCGTCATCATGAAGGTGATCGGGATCACCGCCGCCGTAATCAGCGCGGCGCGAATATTGCCGAGCAGCAGGAACAGCACGACGATGACGAGCAGCGCGCCTTCGGCCAGATTCTTTTCGACCGTGCCGATCGTCGCTTCAACCAGCTTTGAGCGGTCATACATGGTGACCGCGACGACCCCGGCGGGAAGCGATTTGTTGACCGTTTCCAGCCGCTCCGCGACCGAGACGCTGACCTCGCGCGCATTCTCGCCGACCAGCATGAAGATAGTGCCGAGCACCACTTCGCGCCCGTCCTTGGTCGCCGCGCCCTGCCGGATTTCCGATCCGATCGAGACATCCGCGACGTCGGCGACCCGCACCGGCGTACCATTGCGCGACGCCACGATGACCCCGGACAGGTCGGCTCGATCGGTCGCCTGCCCCGGCACGCGGATGACATATTGTGCGCCGGATCGTTCGAGATAGCCCGCGCCGACATTGGCGTTGTTCTTCTCCAGCGCCTCGGTCAGTTCGGTGACGCTCAGCCCATAGGCCGACAGTCGCGCTGGAATCGGAGCGATCACGAACTGCTTGCGATAGCCGCCGATCGAGTTGACCTCGGTCACGCCCGGCACGTTGCGCAATTGCGGTCGCACGACCCAGTCGTGCAGCGTACGCAAATCCTGCGCCGTATAGCGCGAACCGTCCGGCTTCACCGCGCCTGGCTTTGCCTCCAGCGTGTACATGAAGATTTCGCCCAGACCCGTCGCGATCGGACCCATTGCCGGTTCGACGGTCGGCGGCAGCGCCTCGCGTGCGCCTTGCAGCCGTTCATTGACCAGCTGCCGCGCGAAATAGATGTCGGTGCCGTCCTTGAAGACGACCGTCACCTGGCTGAGGCCCGCGCGCGAAACCGATCGGGTGAACTCCAGATCGGGCAGGCCGGCCAGCGCCGTTTCCACCGGATAGGTGATGCGCTGTTCCGCTTCCATCGGCGAAAATCCCGGTGCGGGCGTGTTCACCTGCACCTGGACGTTGGTAATGTCGGGAACGGCGTCGATCTTGAGCCGTCCAAACGAGTAGATGCCGATACCGATTAGCAGCAACGCTGCGATCAGAACGGCCCAGCGCTGTCGGATCGACAGCCTTATGATGCGTTCAAGCATGGCCGTGTTCCTCAGTGATCGTGGCTGGCGCCGGATTTTTCGATATCCGCCTTGATGACGTAGCTGCCCTTGGTGACGTAGCTCTGGCCGGGCTTGATGCCGGACTTGACCTCGGTCCACACCGGGCCGCGCGTCCCCAATTCCAGCATCCGCACCTCATAGGTGTCACCGACTTTGGCGAACACGACGGTGAAATCGCGGAATGCCTGCAACCCCTCGGTCTTGACCGCCAGCGGCACCTGACGCTGGTCGACGGTCAGCACGCCCTTGACGCTCATTCCCGGTCGCCAGAACCCGTCCCGGTTGGCGAGCGGCGCGCGGGCAACGAGCGCACCCGTCATGGGATCGGCCACCGGGCGAAAATCGCGGATGGTCGAGCCGATCGTGCGATTGTCCTCAAGCAGGCTGAGTTGAACGGGCGCGCCAGCGCGGACCCGCTCCATGTCGCGCGGAAACACCGGGAAGGCGGCGGTCGTCCGGGATGGGTCGGCGATCACATAGATCGGATCGCTTCCCGCGACATCGCCGGGGTTGGTGCGCCGTTCGGTGATGACGCCGCTGATCGGCGCGGTCACCGAATAGATCTGCATGCTTTCATTGCTCTCGACCCGCGCCAGCACTTGCCCGCGCCGCACGCGATCGCCCACGTTCAACGATGCCGAGACGACGCGGCCAGGGAATTTGGCTCCAACCTCCGCCGTGGCCGAAGGGTCGAGCTCGACCCGTCCGATCAATTCGAGCGCCTCGCCAATCTCTGCGGGTCCGGCATTTTCAAATGCAAGGCCCGCCGCACGGGCGGCGGCGGCGGGCATCGACACGCGGCCTTCGAACGAATCATATTTCCACCGGTGGGTGCGCCCGCCTTCGCGCGCGACGACAGTCACGTCGAAGCTGTGCGGCTCGACCACCCGGCCATCACCGCGCAGATAATCCGCCTCCGGTTTGAAGGCGAAGCGGTTGACCTCGCCGTCCAGCCTTCCCAGCGCGACCGATAGCTGTACTTCGCCCGGTGCGACCGGCTTGTCGTCGCGATAGGCATAGATGCGAAATTCGGGCGGCACGCCATCCTCGAAAATCGTCATCTCGACCGCGAAATTCCCGTCGCGCAGCATGCGGCCATTATGCGGCCCGCGTTCATAATCGGCGGCGGGTGCGCCCTCCGCTTCGGACGCCGTGTTCTCGGTTGCAGATTCGCCGCCACACGCGATCAGCGGCAACGGCAGGATAAGCGCTGCGGCGAGCGCGGCGTGGATGCGGGCCATCAGAAATCCCCCTTGGCGAGTTCGGTGAAGCGGCCGGTCAGTCGGTCGAGTTCGACCCTGGCCTCATGGTGACGGCGCACGGCATCGACCATCCGGGCGCGGGCATTGGCGAGCGTCGTTTGCGCCGCCGACACATCGACATAGCTGAAGAATCCGCGATTATAGCCGACGCGGACCTCCATCAGAGTGAGGTCGGCGTTCGGAATGACCTGATCGCGGATCGCCTCCGCCTCATGCGCGGTTTCCTCGACCTTCTCGACGGCCAGCGCGATCGTCCGTTCGCGGGTGAAGCGCTCAACCGCCAGATCGGCCTCGACCCGCCGTCGGTCGGCCTGGGCTTCGGCTAATCGTGCGTCTGATATGCGACGTCCTCCCAGCGGCAATGAGACGCCAGCGACCAGTGCGACATCACCGGTGCCAATGAAGCGCGGTCCCGCAGAGATTGTGGGATCGCGCTTGGCATTCGCGACCTGAAGGTTGATCGCTGCATCAGCACGCGCGCCGCGCGCCACAAAAACGGCAAGGTCCGCCGGGGCTGCCCCCGCCGCGCCGACGGGCTCGTGCTTGAACGACAGAAAGTCGCTGGTCGGGACCGATAGACCAGCCGATGCACCGCCCCACATTGCCGCCAGTCGCTTCAGCGCGGCGTCGCGGGCGTGAATCGCAAGTTCCACATCGACGCTGGCTTCGGACACACTGGTGGTCGCGCGCATTCCGGCGAACAGCGGGTCTTTGGCTGAAGCGACGCGGCGCTTCACTTCGGCCTCGACCATCCGGGCCATCGTCAGCCGCTGCCTGGCGATACCGATCTGCGCCTCGGTCGCCTGTACCTCGACATAAAGACGCTGGACCTGTGCAATGACGTCTAGCCGAACGACGATCGCCTCAGCGCGCGTCACGTCCATATCGCGATCGACGACGGCAACGCGCGCTTCGCGCTTGCCGCCGCGTTCGATGCGCTGGCTGTAGGTGGCAGTGACCTGAAACTGATCATAGAGGTCGCCGCTCGGAATGCCGAAGTTTTCAGTCGTGACTTCGATCGTCGGTTGCGGACCCAGTCCGGCGGCGGTGCGCGCGGCGGTCTGCGCCTCGATCCGGGCGGCGGTGGAGGCGGTTTGCGGTGCGGCGGCAAGCGTGCGCCGGATTGCGTCGTCGAGCGTCAGCGGCTGTGCCTGAGCCAGCGCTGCCGATGGCAGACAGACAGCCACGACAAGCGCGGCCCTGAACGGGGAATGCATCTGAAATCTCCTGATCCTATCGGTCAGCGGCGCGCGCGAACGCAGGCCGCGGGACGGCTAGGGTCAGGCTGACGGTGGTTCGGGGAGTGGTTCCAGCGTTGTCGAGCGCAGACGGGCGTCATCGAGGGGCTGCCGCCGGACTTTGTCGCTGGCGCTCGCAAGCAGGCTTATTGAGCTGCCCGGGACACCATCAGCGGCGACGTGAGTATGATAGCCCGATCCCTGCGTTGCCTTGTCCAGATCGTTCGACCGGTCGGGGGCTGCATCAGTCTGAGCAGATTGCGCGTCAACGGCCGCAGGATCGTCATTGTGATGATCGTGGTGGTCGGCATCGACCGCACGAACATGCTCATGCGTCGAACCGTCAAGATGAGGCACGGCCGCGCCCATCGGCCCGTGCGAAAGCGCCAGGACGAGAATGAGCAAGGCTGACAGGATGCGCCCCATATACCGGCCCGTAGCATCCTGGGCGAAGCGGGGCAATCGGCGACTAGTGCCAAAAATCTCGACGGAGTCTTCGAATGTGGTTCGCGGGTTCGCGAGCAGCAACCCAAGCCATCCAAGCAAAGGTGATAAGATCTACCAAGGCGGGCATTTGGCGCGCATTCAACCGACCCTGCCGGAGTTGCTTCTTCGAGTCAGGCTGTTAGTCTGCTCGGGTGCCGCGAGGGCGGCGCCGAGGCTTGAGAACCTCGCTTGGGAAGAATGACCCGCCATCGACGCGGCCGGGTGGCCGACGCGCATGTCCAAGCCGCTTGCGGCCAAAGGCGTCGGCGCACGACTCAAGCGTGCTTCTCAACACCCGGCTTCCGCCGGCGTCGCCTCGAAACGGGCGAGTCGGCGATGGATATTGGACTGATCAGATTTTTTCGGGCGAGTGGTCCGCCATACCCTCGGGATCGGGTATCGCGATGCGCCTGATCCCCGATGTTTTGAACGCATTGACCTCGCCTCGCCTGGCCGAGGGCGATCCATTGCCGCCCGATAATCGGGTCGCGGCCGGATCGGTCCTGGCGCTGAACGACTTGTACCAGACTCAGGCGCCGCGGCTGCATCGCTACTTCGCGCGCCGGACGGATCGGCAGGATGTGGGAGATCTGGTGCAGGAGAGCTTCGCCCGGCTCGTCGATGCGTCGGCGACGAAGGACCGGACGATCGAGCAACCCGAAGCCTATCTCAACCGTATCGCGACGAACCTGCTTCGCAGTCGCGCGAGGACCGCCTTGCAGCGATCGCTCGCCCAGCACGTCCCTGCGGATGAGGAATCGCTCGCCGGGCCAGACATGATCGCGGCGCTGGAGGCGCGTGATCTACTCAACCGGCTCCAAGGCGCCCTGATGCGGCTTAATCCGAAGACCCGCGAGATATTCCTGGCCCACCGCGTCGATGGCGTCAGCTATAGCGATATCGCCAAGCGGATGGGATTGAGCGTAAAAGGCGTCGAATGGCACATGACGAAGGCAATCGCGCGTCTCGACCACGTGCTGAGGTCGCGTTGACATCCGAGGCCGGGGAGGCACCCAGCCCGGACGATACCATCCGGGCGACCGCTGTCACCTGGCTGGCGCGTCTGCGCGCGCCTGACAGCGCGGACCATCATGAGGATTTCGAGGCCTGGTACGCCGCCGATCCGCGACATGCCGACATCTATGACGAGGTTCTCGCAAACTGGGAGAACATGGCCCTGGCGGCGCAGACGCCTGCCGCTGAACCGGCGCGGCGCCAAACTGCCCGGGCTGTGGATCGGCGCCGCCCGACATTGGCCTTCGCAGCGGCGGCGGCTGTCCTCCTTGTCATCTTTGCAGGCATCGGCATGTCGCGGCTCGATGGGCCTTGGTCGAGAGCAGTCGAGCCGACCGAGATCGCCAGCCGGCTCGGTGAGATCCGCACCACCACGCTTTCCGATGGCTCGCGCGTGACGCTCGACACCGACAGCCTGCTCCTGGTGGCCTATACGGATGGCGAACGAAGATTGTTGCTCCGTCGGGGGCGTGCTCGTTTCGACGTGGCGCATGACACGGCGCGGCCGTTCGTTGTCCAGTCGGATGGCGGCTTAATCATTGCGCACGGAACCTTGTTCGATGTCGAACAGCAGGCACGGCGGATGACCGTGTCGCTCCTGCGCGGATCGGTCGAGGTCCGCACAGCCGTGACTTGGACAGGCGAAACGGTCGGCAAGGGCCGATTGCTGCGTCCTGGCCAGCAGCTTGCACTCGAGCCGCAAACCCCGGCTGGATCGCCGGTGCCGCTTCGGGAGTCGGACATGCGGTGGACCTCGGGCATGCTGTCCTTCGAGGACGCACCGCTCGCGCAGGTGGTGGCAGCCACGAACCGCTACAATGACCAACAGATCCGGCTGGCGGACCCCAAGTTGGGCGCGTTGCGGTTCACCGGCACCTTCGCCGCAACAAAGCCCCGTGAGCTTGCCCAAATGCTGGCGGCAACCTTCAATCTTGACGTCGCGCTCGCCGATCGCGGCACCCTCATCCTGTCTCGGCGTCGATAGCCGAAAAAAATTCCCAGGGTAGGCGACGCCCCTGGTGTCGAAGCCCCCAAGCGATGCCACGTCGGCGTCGCGCAGGGGCACTTGACGATGACAATATTGCGCAACGCGGCGTTCGCGACTTCGATTTCGACATGCACAGCCGCCTTGATCCTGGGTTCGGCCCCGGCATCGGCGCAAGCCTCCGGGCGACAGACCTACCGTCTTCCGGCACAATCACTGGCTGAATCGCTACGCGCAGTCGCCATTGCATCCGGCCGTAGCATCATCGCGCCTTCCATCCTGGTCAACGGCAAGGACGCGCCTGCCCTGGACGGGGATCACACCGCCGAAGAGGCGCTGAATGCCCTGCTTGCCGGCTCGGGTCTGCGCTATCGCGTCATCGCTACGGGTCTGATCATCGAGCGGGATTCCGCTTCGCGGGAGACTGCGCAACAGGCAGGCGAGTCTGAGGTCGTTGTGACCGGCAGCCGTATTCGCGGAGCGCCGGTGGCGTCTCCGGTCGTCCGGCTGGACCA
Organism: Sphingomonas sp. SDUR79; assembly: GCF_056821745.1. NCBI lineage: Bacteria > Pseudomonadati > Pseudomonadota > Alphaproteobacteria > Sphingomonadales > Sphingomonadaceae > Sphingomonas > Sphingomonas sp. SDUR79. The sequence goes on from NZ_JBPDIN010000001.1 coordinate 195,257, forward strand.
GCAAGCAATACGCGATGCCGGCCAGTCGGACCTTGGCGAGGTCGCACGCAGCGTGCCGCAAAGTTATGGCGGCGGGCAGAATCCGGGCGTGGGCTTCAATGTCCCTTCCAGCACCGGCGGAAATGTCGGCGGGGGATCGTCGTTCAACCTGCGCGGACTTGGCAGCGACGCAACGCTGACGATCCTTAACGGCCGCCGCCTCCCTTATGATTCGGCGCGGCAAGGCGTCGATGTCTCGGCGATTCCCCTGGCGGCGGTCGACCGCATCGAAATCGTCGCCGACGGCGCTTCGGCGCTCTATGGCTCTGACGCCGTTGGCGGGGTGGTCAACGTCGTCCTCAAGCGCGATTTCGACGGGATCGAGACACGCGCGCGCATCGGCGGCTCGACCGAGGGCGGCAATTTCCAGCAGCAATATGGCGCGATCGCGGGCGGTCGCTGGGACAGCGGCAGCGCCTTCATCACCTATGAATATGCCGACAACACCGCGATCAGCGCGGCCGACCGCGATTATGCCGCCTCGCGTCCCGGCATCACGCTGCTCCCCGCGAGCACGCGCCATGCCGTTACCGCCAGCGGTCATCAACGACTGACGGACGCCCTCTCGATCGAGGCCGACGCGCTCTATAATCACCGCACCAGTGCGACGACATATCCGCTCAATTTTGCGGGCGACCTTGCAGTCAGCCGAACGACGCAAAGCTTCGAGGCCGAATCCCACGCGCTGGCCGCCAGCCTGCGCTGGTCACTGGACCTGTGGCGGGTGAATCTCACCGGCAGCTTTGGTGAAAGCAGCACGGCCTTTCGGGGAGACACCTTCGTCAACAATGCCTTCGCCAGCACCGCTGGGGGACGCTACGACAATCGCTCGACCACCGGCGAACTCTCCGCCGACGGACCCCTGATCGCGCTTCCGGGCGGGCCGGCAAAACTCGCGCTGGGGGCGGGTGTGCGGTTCAACGATTTCGCGCTGTTTCGCGGCGCGGGCGCGATCCAGAACATCGATGCCTCGCAGGACATCTTCTACGCCTATGGCGAATTGAGCTTGCCAGTCATTTCGCCCGATCAGCAGATTCCGCTGATCCGGCACCTCAACCTGAGCGGTGCGATCCGCTATGAGCGCTATCGTGGCGTAGCCGACGTCGTCACCCCAAAATTGGGGATCGTCTATTCGCCATCGGACAGCCTCGATCTGAAGGCGACCTGGGGCCGGTCGTTCCGCGCACCCAGCTTCATCCAGCAATATCAGGTCGGGCAGGCACTGCTCTATCCGGTCACGAGTTTCGGCGGCGTTGGCTATCCGTCCGGTTCATCCGCGCTGTTACGGGCGGGGGGCAATCCGGCGCTCAAGCCAGAGAAGGCGAGGAGCTGGTCAGCGACGATCGCACTCCATCCGCCTTCGCTTGCGGGCGCGACGCTTGAGCTGAGCTATTTCTCGACGCGCTATGTGGATCGCATCGTCAATCCGATCCTGCTGCTCTCGCAGGCATTGTCCAACCCGATTTATCGCGACCAGATCACCCTCAACCCGACGCCGGGCCAGCAGGCTGCGCTCATCGCCGGTGCGGACCAGTTCATCAACGCCACGGGCTCAACCTATGATCCGGCGCGGGTCGTCGCGATCATCGACAGCGCGAACATCAATGCGGGGCGACAGTCGATCCACGGTGTCGATGCGCTGCTACGTTATCGGATGGCGGTTGCGCGCGGCTCCATCGAGATGAGCCTCAACGCGAGTTATCTCGACAGCGAGCAACAGCTCGCGCCCGCCCAGCCGGTTCAACCACTGGCCGGCAGGCTGTTCAATCCGCCGCAATGGCGCGCGCGCGGAATGATCCGCTGGGATAACGGACCGCTGGGCATTGCGGCGACGGTCAGCCATATCGGCGAGGTCCGCGACACGCGCCCGGCGACCGCAGTCCGTATCGGCGGAATGACCACTGTCGACATCTCGGGGCGGTACCGGTTCGCCAACGCTGCGGGACCGCTGGCCGGGATCGAATTGTCGCTGTCCGTCCAGAACATCTTCGACGAGACGCCGACGACGATCGCGACGTCGGTTTATTACGATACGCCCTACGACTCGACCAACTATTCGCCGGTCGGACGCTTCATCGCCGTCGGGCTGTCGAAGAAATGGTAGTGGCCGTACCCGGACATCGGCGACGTGTGCTGACCACTGCCGCTGCGCTCCTGCTGCCGTTGATAGCCGAGGCGCGATGCGACCTGTTGCCGCGCCAGCAAGCTGTCGATCAGCCGCAGCGGCTTGTCGCACCCGAGGATCTCGTGCGACTGCGCGACATCGGACTGCCGGACGGATCGATCCTCGGATGGCCAAGCCCACTTGGTCTCTCGCCCGATGGAACACGCGCCGCTTTTGTCATCAGCCGGGCGGACCTTGACACCAACCGCTACTGTCGCGGCCTCGCGGTGATCGACATCAAGCCCGCCGCAGCGCCGAGGCTCCTCGATGAAGGCGGGGACCCGATCCTGTCCGTTGGCGTCTATCGCGGTCTCTTCGCCCGGACCGGCTTCCCACAGGTCGTAACGCCTTTATGGTCGCCCGATGGCCGCTGGATCGCCTATCTGCGGCGAGATCGAGGAACGACGCAGCTTTGGCTTGTGGCTTTGGCGGGCGGACCGGGCCGTCCGCTCACCCGCTCGGCGGTCGATGTCGAGCGGTTCGCCTGGCTTTCAGATGGCACTGGGCTGGTCTTCGCAAGCCGCCCCGGAACGCTTGCCGAGCGTTCGGCGGCGGATCGCGAAGCGCGTCGCGGCTTCCATTACGACGAACGTTTCGTACCGAGCATGGGAAACGGCCCGCAGCCCAGCGCATCGACGCCGCTTGAGTATTTCAAGATCGGGTTGGCGGATCGCGAACTGTCCCCGGCCAGCGCGAGCGAGCGGGAGCGCATCAGTGCCGAGGGTGTGCCGGGCGTCCCGCCCGATCCGCGGGCGGACGCACCGGACGGGCGGCGCGCCTGGACCGAACGGCAATCGTCCTCGCCGCTCGGGCCGCTCGTCCTGCGGGCAACCGCCGCCTCCGGTGCGACCGTCACCTGCCCGCCGAGTGCGTGTTTGGGCAAGATCGTCGGGATGTGGTGGCTTCCAGGCGGCGGGCCGCTGTTGTTCCTTCAGCGCGAAGGCTGGGCACGCGGCGAGATGGCGCTTTATCGCTGGACGCCGGGTGCCGGACCGCCAAAGCGCGTTTTCGCCACGACGGATATCCTCGACGGCTGCTTGCTCTTCGCCGCACAACTGGTCTGCACACGCGAGGCAGCGACGGTGCCCCGGCGCCTCGTCATCCTCGACCCCCGCACCGGGCAATCGCGCCTCCTTTACGATCCGAACCCGGAATTCTCGCGACTTCGCCTTGGCCGCGTGGTCCGACTGTTCTGGAAGAACGACCTTGGCCTCGAAGCGCGCGGCGACCTCGTGCTTCCCCCCGGCTACCGTCCGGGCACGCGCCTCCCGCTGATCGTGACGCAATATTTCAGCAACGGGTTCCTGCGCGGCGCGACTGGCGACGAATATCCGATCCATGCCTTTGCCGCGCGCGGCTTTGCCGTGCTCAGCATCGAGCGCCCTCCCTTCTTCGCGGCAGCCAATCCGGCCCTCAAGACCTATGAGGATCTCAACGCTGCCAACGCCCGCGGCTGGAGCGAGCGCCGCAGCCTGTTGTCGGCCGTCACGAAGGGCGTGCAGCGGGTGATCGATCTGGGGATCGCCGATCCCGCGCGGATCGGCATCACCGGTCTTAGCGACGGCGCGAGCACGGTGGCGTTCGCGCTCATCAACACCGACCGGTTTGCGGCGGCGGCGATGAGCTCATGCTGCATCGAACCCTGGACCGTGATGACGGTCGTCGGTCCCGCCTATGCCGATCGCATGCGCGCGCTCGGCTACCCGCCGGCTACGGCATCGGATCGATCCTTCTGGGCACCGGCCTCGATCGCCCAGAATGCGGCGGCGATCGACACGCCTTTGCTCATGCAACTGGCGGACGATGAATATCTGACGAGCTTGGAGGCGTTCACCGCGCTGCGCGAGCATGGCAAGCCGGTCGACATGTACGTCTTTCCGGGCGAGCATCATATCAAATGGCAGCCCGCGCATCGTCTGGCCATCTACGCGCGCAACCTCGACTGGTTCGGCTTCTGGCTCGCCGGGCGCATCGACCCCGACCCAGAAAAGCGCGAAGAATTCGCACGCTGGCAGGCAATGCGCGATCGCCGCGATCGGGCGCGCATCAAGCAATAGATGCTGTCCAGTTCGCCGCCCAGGCCTCGACATCGGCCAGTCGCATGATGCGGCGATAATCCGCACCGACAGCCGGGCGCGGATCGGCCAGCACCTGCTCGACGGCCTGTGCATCGAGAATGCCTTCCGCGCGCAGCCTGCCGTCCAGCAGCATCGCGCGAAGCATAGGCCGGTTCAGTTCGAACAGTTCGGCGACGAAGCTGTCGGGCGATCCCTTTGACGACCGCCTGAGCGTTTCGTTGGGCAGCATCCCTTCGAATGCCTCGCGAGCGACGGCGCGATTCCTGCCTTCGGCGAACCACCACCAACTGGGCACGCGAAGGCAAACCTCGACCACCGGCTGGGCAACGAGCGGGGAAGCGCTGGCCAGCGCCCGGGGTTCACCCACCTCCGCCCAGCTTTGCGCCGCAACGACCATCGCAATATGCGCCGCCGTGCCGGGCGTGCTGCCGCGCGGGGGCTCGAGCCAGGGGTGCGCGGCCGCCACGCTCGCGCCGAATTGCGCTGCCCGGCTCAGAAAGCGCAATTCCGGCGACCAGCGATAGGCCGCCGAGCGGAAATAGGCACGACGGACAGCGCGCAGTAGCACGTTGGACACGCTTGTCTGCGCCAGCCCTGCCATCGTGCCCGCCACAGCCAGCGTCCTGCGGAAGGGCTCGCCGTGCAGCATCGCGTCGGCAACGGGTGCGACCGATTGCAGTGCGCAAAAGACATTGTCGCCGCCGCCGCCGTCGATGATCAGGTCGGCACCCGCTCGGGCAGCGGCGGCACTCGTCAAATGATCGGACGCTTGCATGAAACTGCGCGCAGACGGATTGGGCATGTCTGCGGCAGCCGAGCGTGTGACATCGACGTCGCGCACGTCCCACTGCGCCACGAGGAGCTCCACGCCCAGCGCGTCGGCGACGAGCCTCGCATAGTCGCGCTCGTCGCCGATCGCACCCGCGCTTGCCAGGTTCAGACAGCTGAACGGACGCTCGAGCGCCGAGAGCGAGGCCGCAACGATCGACGAATCGAGTCCGCCGGACAGCAGGAGCAGCGGATGTGTAGCGCGCGAAACGGTCGAGCGGACGGCATTCAGAACAGCCTGTTGGACGGCCTCCACGGCGAGGGCGCGACTGGCCACCGATCCGCAGCGCTCGGCCTGCTTCCAGGGCGTCCAGATTCGGTCGAGCGCGATCTTGCCATCTGCCAGGGTCATGCGATCGCCGCCCAGTAATTCCTCCACCCCGATGAGGCAGGTCGCAGCGCGGCGCAGGTCGCGCATGGCGAGATGCGACGCGACCTGATCCCAGGCCACACCTTGCGGCGTCCAGCCTGCCTCCGCGAGCAACCCCAAGTCGGAGGCGACCAGTAGGGCGGCGCCGAGGCGCGTCATCAGACAAGACAACGCACCGAACGGCGCGCGCACCACCGACCATTGCCGCGCGCGGGCGCCGCGCACGAATGCGACGTAGCTTCCCCAGAACTCTTGGGTCAGTGTGCTGCCATTCGACACGGGGATCGCGTGCTTCCAGCCGCCATCGAGACTTTTCACCCGCGCGCCGGTGCTTCTTGAGTAAAGCTGACCGAGAACCGCCCCCTCGTCGCGTCCGACCGGGAGCGTCGGCAGATCGTTCGTCGCGATCAGCAGCAAGTCGGGCTGATCGACGACAATGCCGAGGTCGGCGCGACGGTTGCAGAGCGCGCGAACACGGTTTGCCGCGACGGCTCCATCGGGCGAGTCGGCACCGAGGACGGCGAGATATTGCCCCGCCATCACACGACCAGGATGGGGGTGAACAAGCGCACAGCATCGAGCTGGTCGTTCACGACCACATCGCCCAACTGCACCCAGCAATGCGCCTGGAAAGGATGCAGCTTCACGCCCAGGATGAGGTCGGGCGTTGCCCCGAGGCTGGCGAGCTGCCAGGCGACCGCGAGCGAGGTCGCGAGGCATTGGTCATGCGCGGATACGAGCATTCCGGCGCGACGATAGGCCGCAGCGAGCCGCGAGATCTGAGCCACAGACAATTCCACGCCCGCTCTCGACGATTTTCGCTCCTGCACCCGATCCAGCACCGCCTTGAGCGGGCGTGCGCGAAGCCAGACCCGACTTGCCGCGCGGCGGGTGAGTGCCCCGAGCACGCTCGTCCGGCTGACGATCTGGTTGCTCTCGTGCAGCGACCCGCGCGGCGGGGCCGGCGGGACACACGCAACCGGGCGCGTGTCGTCGGCAGCCTCGCGGAGCAGGCCATCTCGCAGCGCCGCCGCGACCCACACGGGCGAACCTCCGGCGGTCACATCGAGAAATGCCTGGTCCGCGGCCGGACTCAGGCAGAAATATCGATCGCGGGGCAAGTCGAGGAACACGAAGCGGCCGTCGACACGGCAGAATGTCAGTCCCTTGCGCAGAGCATAGCCTGTCATTTTCGCGAATAGCGAAACGGCGCGCAGCCAAGGCTGCGCGCCGTCGCTTCAGTCGTCGGAAAGACCGGTCTGGAAGATTCCGAGCGCCAGATCGTCGACCGGGCCGCCGGGGCCCTTGGTCTCGGCGCTCGCGGTACCCAGGTCGATGACTTCGTCTTCGCGTTCCATGATACACTCCTTCTCTCAGGCTGCGAGTTGCAGCCCAGGGAGTGTATGAAGCGCGCCCGGCTATCCGAACTTTATACGGATTCTATATCGAGATTGTTTAGCGATCAGCGAAATCGTGACCGTTAGTCGGCCCGGTACACGGCGCGGACAATGGCCGCCGCCGCGCGACGCCGCCGACGGTGGTAAGCCGTGTTGAGACGGCGGAGCAGGTTGCGCTCCCCGGCCTCTGCTGCTGCCGTCACGGCAGCCAGTTCCGCATCCACATTATCGAGCACGTGGGCTTCAACCGTGCGGACGGCATGCAGCCTTGCGTTGAGACGATCGACTGCACGCGCGTGCTCGCCATTCGGCGAGCGCCGGGCAATTCCGAGGAACGCCTCCGCGACGCGCTCGGCGATCGGGTGCCCGTCCTGCGCACGCGGGTGAAAGACGATTGCAGCGTGTGGGCGCGGCCAGGCGTGAATGGCGAGCGCGACGAGTTCGGCGGACCAGTCGTACAAGTCTTTCAACGCCGGCTCGTCGAGCGCCGGCACATGGAATCCGTCGCCGGTGCGCGTCTCGACCAGGTCCTCGCCGGTGAGCAGGTGGAGGGCGTCGCGGACCGGCGTCACGCTCGATGCCAGCGGAACCGCCAGGATCGCCGGGTCGAGCCGGTCGCCTGGCCGGAATTCGCGGCCCATGATGCGGGCCTTCAACGCCTCATGAACCCGTTCCGCGGTCGCGCCCGAATTCACGGCGCAGCTCGCTGATCTTGGAGATAGGCGTCGATCATCGCTTGTTGATCGGGGCGCAGCGCATCGATTGCACCCAACGGACGGTCGCTGTCTTCGCCGAGCAGGACGGAAGGACACTGGCCCTCATAATTGCCGAGATTGGGGCGGTGCTGACGGTAACCGACGAGCGCGGCCAGCTCCGACGGAAAATGCCGCGCCACCTCTGGTGGATAAGCGAGCCACTGATTTTCGTAAGGTTTGAGCCACCCGAGCGAATAGCCGATGACCAGACCGCGCCGAACGCCCATGCTGGTGTTGGCACCCGCCCCGTGCAGCGCCGACCCGAGAAAGATCAGCGCGCCGCCAGGCTCCATTTCGGCCGCCACTGGCGTCTCGACGGGTTCCGGGTTGAGCGCCTGCGGCCCGTGGCTGCACGGCCAGACCAGCGTGGCACCATTTTCTCGCGTAAAGGGCGTCAGCGGCCACATCACATTGACGAGATATTCGATCTCGCCGGTCGGTCCACGCCACATGTCCTGATCCCGGTGCGGCAACTGCGCCGGCGCGCCCGGATGCACCGCGATCGCCTGGGTGGTGTTAAGCTGGATCCGGTCGCACCACGGCGACAAGACCGCCTCGACGATGCCGAGGATCAGGGGGTGCTGGACCAGCGCCGCAGCCTTTGGCGAACGGACGAGAAGTCGACCGAATCGCTTGGTCGTCGTGCCGTAGAATCCGCCCTGACCAAATGGCGTCCGGGCGAAATGCGCCGCGAGATCATTGTCGAGAGCACCGACCGCCGCGGGCGGCAACGCGTCAGGAATGTGACAATAGCCCCGGGCAGAAAGTTCGGCGGTGCGTCGCGCAATCTCGCCGGCGAGGTCGAACATATCCGTCATCGAAATGCTCCCCTATCAGGCTGCGACGCGACGGCCGTCGAACGGCATCGGCTTTGCCGCGATGCCTGCCGCGGCAAGCAATTCTGGCGTTTCGGGCGTGATGTCGATGCGGAGCGCTGCAAGCAACGTGCCGCCGACGATCCGTGGTAGACCGAGCGGCATGCAGCGCCAGCCGAACGCCAGGATTTGCTGGAACCAGCCGATTTCGGCCAGTGCGGTGTAGGTGGTAATGCCGGTTGCGAGCGCATGCTCGACCAGTCCCGTTACCAACGTATCGCGCACGATGCGCCGCTGGGCTGCGTTCAGCCGCCGATCGAGGCAGAAGCGCGTAATCTCGAAGGTGCCCGGTCCCTTGGGCGGGACCGCTTCGCACAACTCGGCATAGAGGCTGTCGAGAATATGTGGGCGGCATGTCGGCAGCAGGCGGGCCGATCCGAGATGGGTGCCGTCCGCTTCGGTGAGGACAAGGTAGGTGGCATGGATATTGTCGAATTGGTCGATCTCATAGGCATCGTCGAGCACGGGCACGTCCCATTTGAGCAGATCGACGAAGACGGATTTGCGCGCGGCGAACATTGCGCGGAGCGCGGCGTCGGATGCCGGGCTACCGGTGGACTGGAGGACTTGCAGCATGTCGGTGTCTCCCTGACCGAGTGATCGGGCAAGGGTCGGCGAGGAGCAGGCTGCGCCGCTATCCCGGAAAAGGGGTATATCAGTGGCGGAATAGGTCGGTGAAGGTCAGCGTTCCGTCGAACAGCGCCCGGATCACCAGCAATGTCCGCTTGCTTACCCCGTAACGCTCGCAGGCGTCCTTGATATGGCGCGCAACCGTCTCTTCGCTGATGCCGAGGATTATGGCGATCTCCCAGTCGCCCTTGCCATGGGCAACCCAAAGCACACAATCGCGCTGACGATCGGTCAGCGGCCGTTGCTGTGCGACCGGCATGTGACCGCGGATGCTCCACAAGCGTCGCGCGGCCTCGAAGGCGAAATTGCCCGCGAGTTGCGCCACCGGCAATATCGTCTCGGGCACCGGCCGGCCCGCTTCGCTGGCGAACGAACAGGAGCCGCGCGCTTCGCCTGGGACATGCGCCGGTATTGTGAAACCGTCGCCGATTCCCTGATCGCGACCAAGCGCCAGCACCTTGCGGTCACACGCTGTGAGTGGGATCATATCGGGCATGCGCGACCAGCAAAATCCCATGCTTGTCACATGGCTTGCCCTATGGACCGGGTCGGTGACGCCAAGCGCGTTGCCGTCATAATAGTCGGCCCATTGTGCCGGATAGTTGTGCAGCCGGATCGCGCTGCTGCTTGCCGCGACGATGTCGACATGGTGCGTCAATGCGAAGTACTGGAAGCCGAGCTCGTCGGTGATCGCTGCCATCGCCGCCGCGAGGTCGTCGGCACTTGCGACATCTTCGACGACGTGCATGAACCGCACTGCCATTGCGTGCAGGTGCATCGGGCATCAACGCAATCGCGGGCGGCGTCTCAAGCCACCGCAATCCCGGCGATCGTCCTTTCACGCGGGTACGGGCCGAACGGTGGGATCTCAAACCAGCGCACGGCGAATCTAGCAATAAAAGTGCAATATCACAGTGGGTTTGTCCGTCAAAGCGCCAGCGCCTCGGGAACAGGGTATGCGCACCGTAAAGGATTGAGCTTCCAGTCCATTGTGGAGGTTTCGTCCCGCAGTGTAAGGCTGCCCCCGGGATCAAACTGGTGAGCGGTTACGCTAGGGAGAACGCTTCTACCGACTGGCGCAACGGATCGAGCTATGATCGATTGCGTAGCATCGATCGCGCGGGGCTGATGTGGGAATGGCTGCGCCGCGATCCCGGCTATATCAGCTGGTATGCGCGGGCCAGCACGGCAACCCGCGGCACCGGCGACGCCATGCCCTGGGGGCTGCACTTTCGCCGAGCATCCCGACCTCCAGGCCCCGGAGGCGCGGATCATCTGGCATGCCGATTTCGATCCCGGGGCAATTGCCGTTACCGCCGAGTCGGCGGACCCGTCCGATCCGGACAGTCTCCGCATCGACCGGATCGCGCCCTGGCTCGCCATTGCGACCGACGCGGCCGGGCGCGAGCATGTCGTGCTATCCGATGGCTGGCATCATATTCGGCTCGATGTCGAGGAGGGCCGTCTGGCGGGCCAGGAAGCGGTCCTGTTGCATTACAGGTTGCGTGGGCTTGTCTCAGCGGAGGCCCGCTTGCTGCCGCTCCGCCGATTGCTCGATCTGTGTCGCCATCGCCGCTTCGCCCGCTCGCTCTTTCCCAGCGATGTCCGGATCGATCGGGGCGTCGATATGTTGCGTGTCCATGATGCAATCGGCCAAGGTGCGAGCCAGCGCGAGATCGGTTCGATCCTGTTCGGCAGCGAGCGGGTGGCGCGCGACTGGAATGACGTATCCGATTCGCTGCGCTCGCGGGTCCGGCGGCTGGTACGCGAGGCTGGTGCAATGGCGCGTGGCGGATATCGTCAATTGATGCGGCGCAAACCCTAGCCCACCCTTGGGTCGGATGGACGCGGTGCGCCTCATCCCTGGACCCGATCGGGTGTGCGAAGCGATGGCGCCTCACGCCGGTGAAGCGGCGCGACCGCGCTCTACGGCTCGAAGCCGGGCTTCGCGCCGCCGAGCCCCGTGGCCGGGTCTCGGCCTGACGGTGACGATCGGCTGGCGCGGGTCAGCGATGCTGACCCTGACGGAGCGGGGCTGAGGACGCACACTGCCGGACTGCGGCGCGGGTGATCCCACAAAGTCCCGCTTTGTGGGCCGCACAGCAGCCTCGCAGGGTGCGGCGCCTGATGGTGGCCCCGCAGGCACTCCGACCTCTCGGGCGGGCGGTGCGCCCGGTTTTGCAACGCCGGCGACAGGTGCCGCCTTGCCTTGCAAAGCCCGACCCTGCACCGCGCGTTCGCCCGCACCGGCCGGGGGCCATCCCTTCATTAGCGGCGGCTCTGCCGCCGGAAACGGCTGCGGTCGCCGCTCGCGCGGCGGCGCTGTTGGTGGCCTCTCCCGGTGGCGCGGGAGTGGGCGGCGCTCCCTGCTAGGCCCGCTCGCGTCCCCGGCAAGCCGGGCTGCGCCCGGCTCCTTCACCTACGTTGCGGCCCTTCGGGTGCCGGAGCCGCTCAAGCGGGCCTCTCCGGTTCGCATCTTGCCGCCCACCCCCGCTTCCGGGGAGGCCCTGGTGGTTTTGGGGCGGTGCAGGAGGTGAACGATGCGTGCTTCAACTTGCCATCGCGCGCGCGGCGCGGGCCGGAAACCCACCGCGTCCCGCGCCGGAAGAGCAACCCCGGCCAAGCCCGGAACTGACTCCGAAACGACCCGCGTCAACCTCTATGACGAGGTCACCGCCCGGATCATCGCCGAGCTTGAGGCAGGTCGCTTCCCATGGGTTCAGCCTTGGGCGACAGCCGGTGCCCCCGGACGTCCCGATGGCAACGGCAGCGCGGCCAGCCCCGGTCTCCCGCGCAACGCGCTTACGGCCCGGCGTTACTCTGGCGTCAATGTGCTGATCCTGTGGGGCGCGGTGATCGAACATGGCTATCCTTCGCAGGGCTGGCTCACGTTCAAACAGGCGCTTGAGGCGGGCGGCTGCGTGCGCAAGGGCGAGCGCGGCACCACGGTCGTCTATGCAGACCGCTTTATCCCCGAGGCCGAAAAGGCGCGCGCCGTCGAAACTGGCGGCGACGCCAAGGCCATTCCCTTCCTCAAACGCTTCACTGTGTTCAACGTCGCCCAGTGCGAAGCGCTGCGCCCCGGCCTCGACCCGGAACCGGCCCCCTTGCCCGAACGCCAGATCGTGCCGGTTGCCGAGCAGGTCATCGCGGCGAGCGGCATCGACTTCCGCGTCGGTGGCAATCGCGCCTTTTACGTCCCGGCGCAGGATTATGTGCAGGTGCCGCCGCAACCGGCCTTTTTCGAGCAGATCAATTATTACCGGACCTGTCTGCACGAGCTGACCCATGCCACCGGCCATCCGTCGCGGCTCGCGCGCAACCTGACTACCGGCTTCGGGTCGAAGGATTATGCCCGCGAGGAACTGGTCGCCGAAATGGGTTCGGCTTTCCTCTGCGCGGCGCTCGGCATCGTGCCGACCGTCCGCCACGCCGACTATCTGGCATCGTGGCTTGAGGTGCTGCGCGAGGATAACCGCGCGATCTTCCGCGCCGCCAGCGCCGCAAGCAAGGCTGCCGACTGGCTGCTGGCACGGCACGCCGCCGCCCAGGCCGAGGCTGTCCAAGGCGACACTTCCCATGATGACTCTGGCGAACGGAGGGCGACGAGGCCCAAGGTTCCGGCGATGCGCAGCATCGTTGGAATGGCGGAGGAGGGGGCGAAGCCTCGCAAGGCTCCGGCGGCGCGAAGCGTCGCGGGACAGGGGGCGGAGGGATGATCCTGCTCACCCCCGAACTTCGCGCCACGCTGCGCGTGAACGCCGAACGCTCCGCCGCGTGCGATCATGATCCCGCGCCGGTCGTCAAATTCTTCAATCCGCTCGGTGCGGCGACATGGCTGGCAACCGAACTTTACGACGATGGCGACACGCTGTTCGGACTGGCCGACCTTGGGTTCGGCTGTCCCGAACTCGGGCATTTCAGCCTGTCCGAACTGGCGGGCATTGGTTTGCCCTTCGGCCTCGGCATCGAGCGCGATATCGACTTTTCGACCACCGTCAGCCTGTCGGTGTGGGCCGACGTTGCGCGCCGAGCCGGTTCGATCAGCCAAGCCCAATCCATCATCTGGCGCATCGAGTCCGCGCCGGTCCCCGAGCTTCCGACCGACCCCGAACACGGGAGAGGTGGATGACGCGCGGCGCGTAACGCCGCTTTGCAAGCCGATCCGCCAACCCCGGAAAGAGCGACGGACCGGCACTCACAAGGAGTGACGACAATGAAACTCGATTTTATCCCGCTCGACAAGCTGGTCGTGAGCAAGGCCAATATGCGCTACGGCAAAAAGGCCCCGGACGTGTCCGATATCTTGCCGACCGTGCGCAGCCGTGGCGTCATCCAGCCGGTCATCGTCCGCCCGAACTGCGCGCCCGATGGCTTTGAAATCGTCGCCGGTAGCCGCCGCTTCCATGCCGCCAAGATCGTCGCCGAGGAACGGCGCGCGACAGGCGACGCCGATCCCGATGCGGCATTGCTTCCCTGTGCGATCCTCGACGAGGGCGACGATGCCGCCGCCATCGAGGCGTCGATGATCGAGAATATGGCGCGGCTCGACCCCGATGAGGTGACGCAGTGGGAGAATTTCACCCGCCTCGTCCGCGAGGGCCGCACGGTCGAGGACATCGCCGCAACCTTCGGATTGCCCGACCTCACCGTCAAGCGCGTGCTGGCGCTCGGCAACCTGCTCCCGGCGATCCGCGATCTCTATCGCAAACAACGGATCGACGCGGGGACCGTGCGCCACCTGACGATGGCGTCCAAGAGCCAGCAAAAATCATGGCTGGCGCTTGCCGACGATGAGAATGCCTATCTGCCGACCGGCCACCAGTTAAAGGCTTGGCTGTTCGGCGGGCAGTCGATCCCGGTCAAACATGCGCTGTTCGACATCGAGGCGAGCGGCCTTGCAACGATCGCCGACCTGTTCGGCGAGGACCGTTATGCCGCCGATCCGGAAGCTTTCTGGACTGCGCAGAATGCCGCAATCGAGGCACGCCGCGCCGCCTATATCGAGGCGGGCTGGGCCGACGCGATCATCGTCCCGCCGTCCGATCATTTCTCGACATGGGAATATGAGAAGGCGGGCAAGCGCAAGGGCGGGCGCGTCTATTTCGACGTGCGCGCGAGTGGCGAAGTGATCGTCCACGAAGGCTATGTCTCCGGCAAGGAAGCCCGCCGCATCGCCAAGGCCGAGGGATCGCAGAACGGGACCGGTCAGAAACCGGCGCGGCCCGAGGTCACATCGACGATGCAGACCTATATCGACCTGCATCGTCACGCCGCCGTCCGCGCTGCGTTGACCGGCCAACCGGCAATCGCGCTGCGCTTGATGGTCGCCCATGCCATCGGCGGCTCTCACCTTTGGACGGTGAAGGTCGAGCCGCAGTCCACCCGCAACGACGAGGTGCGCGACAGCCTCGACAACAGCAAGGCCGAGGCGGATTTCGACGAACGCCGCCGCGCAGTACTGGCGGTTCTCGGTTTCTCGCCCGAGGAACCGACCGTGACCGGGGGCAGCATCGAAGCGGACGGCGACGACTATGGCGTCGTCGGCATCTTCCACCGGCTGCTCGACCTTCCCGATGCGGTCGTCATGGAGGTGCTCGCCATCGTCATCGGCGAAACGCTGGCTGCGGGCAGCGCCGCTGTCGAGGCGGTGGGCATCGAGATCGGCGTCGATATGGCCCGCTATTGGCAGCCCGACGATGCCTTTTTCGCGGTTGTTCGCGACCGGGAAGTGCTCACCCGGATCGTCGCCGAGGTGGCGGGCGAAACCGTCGCCAGCGCCAACCGGCAGGAGAAGACCAGGACCCTGAAACGGATTGTGCGCGACCATCTTGACGGCACCAATGGGCGCGACCGGCGCGAAAACTGGGTGCCGCGCTGGATGGCGTTCCCGCCCACCGCCTATACGGCGCGCGGCGGCGTCGGCACGGTCGCGGCCCATGCCAAGGCGCAAGCCGCCCGCGCGGTCGAGCGGCCCCGCCCGGGCGACGAGGAGCCTGATCCGGGCGCACCGGGCGCGGTGATGGCCGTGCCGGACTCCGACGACGAGGCCGACCGCCTCGCCGCATGATTGCTCGCGGGCGGCGGCAAACCCGCCGCCCGCATCCTTCCATTTCTGAAAAAATTCGGCCGCGCGCCCGCGCCAGCAATCGGGTCGGTCATACCCCCGGTATGACCTGAACAGCGCGGGGCGCTGTTCACCCGTTGCTCGGGCGCGGGCGCGCGGCAAAGGAGATCATCATGGCCGACCGTGTATCCGCGAGCATCACCATCGGCGGCACCTTGCCGCGATCCTTGTTGCCCGATTTTCTCGCGCTCATTCGGGAGCAGGAACTGTCCACCGAATGGGACGGCGAACCCTTCGCCCCCACGATGTTCCGCGAGGGCATGTCCCTTGAACTCATGGCGCATGAAGTGCCCTGGGGCCGGTTCGAGCGCCTCGAAAGCTGGTGCGTCGAACATGGCCTGCCCTTCGCGCGTTGGTCGGGCGGCTATTGCGGCCAATGGGGTCCGAGCGCGCCGTGTTCACCGGCACGGGCGAGGTGCAATGCTATGCCGCCGACGAGGACGACTATCTCCTGATCGGTCGCTGCACCGTCGAACGGCTCGGCAGCTACGCAGCGATCCTCGACCACTTCGCGGCGAGCGATTTCGCCGTGCCGCCGTTGCGGCTGATGCCGTGAATATCGGCCGCGCCCCGGCCTGCTGGCGCGGGCCGGGGCGCGGCTGGTTCCTTGTTTTCATCGCCGCGCGCGCGCGCACCAGTCGGGCATCCGCTGCCAGCGCGGCCACCAGCGTGCGATGCCGCTCGCCACCAGTTCGGACCCGACATCGCGACCGGCCAGCGTCACTTGGGCGACCGTGCGGTTGTAGCTGCGCCCGCCCCGCATGACGGTGACAGTCCGGCCATCGAGCAGCGTTCGGACACGCGCGGTCGCGGCCCGGCCAAGTACGATCTCCGCTCTACATCTGGCCTGTCCCGCTTGCGTCTCCGGGGCGTCGATTCCGGCAATGCGGATGCGTTCGCCGTTCTCCAGCCGGAAGGTATCGCCGTCGATCACAAGGCCGACACGCCCCTGATCAGGCGGCGCGGCGGCGATCAGCAACAACGCCGCGCAGGCGGCCAGAGGGCGGAGGACGATCATCGACATGGTGCTGGCCTTTATCGCCTTTGACGCCGCACACGAAGCCCCGGCCTGTCGACATCGGCCACGCCGACGGCAATGCCGGCAGCCTCGCCGTGCGTGCCCCGGACGGTCGATCCGGTGATGCGGCGGTACGTCCGCGCTGTCC
Organism: Sphingomonas sp. SDUR79; assembly: GCF_056821745.1. Lineage (NCBI taxonomy): Bacteria > Pseudomonadati > Pseudomonadota > Alphaproteobacteria > Sphingomonadales > Sphingomonadaceae > Sphingomonas > Sphingomonas sp. SDUR79. Next base: position 211,686 of record NZ_JBPDIN010000001.1, read on the forward strand.
TCGACTGATCCATCGCGTAGGTGAACCGGCGGCATTATCGTCGTCGCCACCGCCATCTCCCGCACCGTTTTCGGCTCCTCGGGCGCATGACCTGGTACGGCCGCAGTCCCGCGAAACCATCGCCGTGCGGCTTATTTCCCCGCCCGCGCCCACCCCACGCGGCACGCCGCGTGGGGGCCCCGAGCTTGCGGGCTCCTCGCGCTCGCTGCGCTTCAAATAAGCCTTCGGCTCCGGTCCTCCGCTTCGCTCCGGCCTGCCGGTTCGCGGACCTGCTTTGACCGTCCCTTCGGTCCGCCCATCGCCCGGAAACGGTTCGGGGCGACTTTCTAAGGAGACGAGCAATGCCAGCCATCGGTTATGTCACCCGCGACGGAAACGGCTTCAAGGGCCAGCTCAAGACGCTCTCGATCCGCACCGATATCGAGATCATTCCCAACACCCGCAAGTCCGGCGACACCCAGCCCGACTACCGGGTGTCGGCAGCCGGCGTCGAGGTCGGGGCCGGGTGGGTCCGGCGCGGCGAGATGAGCGGCAAGGACTATGTGTCGCTGTCGCTCGCCGCCCCCGAATTCGGTCCGCGCCGGCTCTACGCCAATCTCGGCCGCGCCGCCGGCCAGGACGACGATGACGCTTTCGCAATCATCTGGAATCCCGCCGACTGAGCGAACCGCCCCGCGTCCCGAAAGGACGCGGGGCATCGCCACCGGCTCTAAACGCCGGTGCCAATTTGGGGGGTCGGAATCGCAGAGGTCGATTTGCGACCCTGCCGAAGACGACCGGATCGATCCAATCCGCGCTCATCAGCCGACGCCGGGTGCGTGGGCGCAGATGGAGCTTCATCATGGATACCGCCGAACGGGCGCAGGCCGCGCGCGAAACCTGTCCCTTCCTCACCGCCAAGCAGGCGGCTTTTCATCTCGGCCTCGCATACTCGACGCTCAAGCGCCTGCGCCAGACCGGCAAAGGGCCGAAATGCCGCCTGCATGGCCGAACCTGGCGCTATCACATCGACGATATCGAGACCTGGTCGGCAGCCCGCGCGCGCGGGGGCGACCGTGGTTGAGCGCCGGATTCGCGACCGCCCGCTCCCGCTTCTCGCCTGGCTTGAGGTCCGCCGCGCGGAACGTCAGCGCATCCGCGCGCGCCGCCTGCGGCTTGGGCGGCACGCGACGCTGCTCGGTATCGGTATCGCCTGCCTCGGCGTCACGATCGCCGTCCCGCCGCTGCCCCGGCTGGTGTGGAACGCGAGCGCGAGCGCACCTATCGGCCTCTATGCCGTGTCGCCCGGTGCATCGCTCGAACGCGGCGACATGGCGATTGCCTGGCCGCCAATCCAAGCACGGCAACTCGCAGCGCGCCGCCACTATCTGCCGAGCAATGTACCACTGGTGAAGCGCGTTTCCGGCATTGCCGGAGACACAATCTGCGCGGTGGATAGCGTCGTGACGGTGAATGGCAGGCCGGTTGCGCAGCGCCGTGCCGCCGATGCAGCGGGCCGTCAGCTACCTGCGTGGCGGGGGTGCATCCGGCTTGGACCTGGCACGCACTTCCTGCTCCTGACCGAGACCCCGGACTCGTTCGACGGGCGCTATTTCGGACCGACGCTGGCGCAGGATGTCATTGGCAAGGCGACCCCGTTGTGGCTGCGCTGAGGACGTTCGCGCTCGGCCTTGCGTTGCTCGCCGCGCCCCCCGCCGCCGCCGCAAATCCGTCGGGGACCGATCCGGTATCCCGCTGGCACGCCGAGATCGCCGAGGCGTCCGCCCGGTTCGGTGTGCCGGTCGCCTGGATCGAGCGGGTGATGCGCGCCGAAAGCGGGGGCCGGACCATGCTTGGCGGGCGACCGATCACCTCCCACGCTGGCGCGATGGGGCTCATGCAGTTGATGCCGAGGACATGGCTGGCGATGCGAGCCGCGCACGGCCTGGGGCGCGATCCCCATGATCCACGCGACAATATTCTCGCAGGGACGGCTTATCTGCGCGCGATGTATGACCGGTTCGGCTATCCCGGGTTGTTCGGTGCCTATAACGCCGGTCCCGGTCGCTACGCCGTCCATCTCGCCACGGGCCGTGCGCTGCCGACCGAGACGCGCGCCTATCTTAAACAGGTGTCGGGCGGGCCTTTGGTGCCATCCCCATCGCCCGCGCCGCAGCCGCCATCGACCTTGTTTGTCGTGCTTCGGCCCAGCAATCAGTCGGCTGATCCATCGCGATCGCGCACGCCGGACGCGCCGCCAGATACGCTGTTTGCGATCCGCGCACCCCGTTGAGTCTGCATGTGTTGCTGCGTCGAAGGGTGCCGACTGTAAGGGCATCGCGCGACCTTGGATGTTGGAGGGGCTCGTCTCGGCAAGGCCCAGCATGACGGGCGGCGAAGCGGCTGTGCAAGGCCGGCGGCCCCTCCAATTTTGCCGCGAACCAGAGGCTGCTGCGCAGCCGCGTTGTTTGTTTTCAGCGCAACAAAATCGGTTCCTCCGCCGCCGCTGCGCGGCGCTTCCGGCTTCGCCTCCAGCGGCCCTGACAGCCGCCTCGCCACCCGTCTTCGGATGTCTGTCCTCGATGATGGGGACTTCAAGCGAAGGAGGCGATCATGACCATGTTTCAACCGATTGGTGCGGCGTCGGACCGCGTAGTGGCGACGCTGGTGGCAGGGCTCGAAATCGAGTTTGGGCGGGGCGCAGGCGAGGCGCTTGCGACACGGTTTCTAGAGGCTGAGGAGAGCGATTTCCTGTGGGATGCGCGCATGTCGGAGCGGTGGCTCGGTGCGTATGAGAACATCGACGACGAGAATTTCGAGCTCGATCGGGTGGCGATCACGGGACGGTTGGATGGCCGCTGGTTCGTCGCGGTGAGCATCGTCGATGGCGATGGGAGCGCGCAAGGATTGATGGGTCGCCGCGATTTCAGGAGCGAACGCCAGGCACGCGAAGCGTTCGCAGCGACGCATTGATCGCAGCATCGGAAACGCCGGGACACAGTGCCGACAGGCATCGTGTCCCGGCTCTTTTTTTGCCTCGGCTCAGGCCAGATGGGCAGGCAGCAGGTCAGCGGAAATTGGCGACAGGAGCGGTTCCGATGGGAGGGTGGCGTAAGGCAAGATAAAGCTATGGCACTGGTGTTCCATAAGCCTTTGTCTGCACAGCGTTTTTTGGAGCCGCCACCGGCACTGCCCTCTCGGCACCAGTGCCGTTCGGCCCGGACATGGCGGTATTGCGCCACATTCGGCGGCACCGGTTTTCAGGGGAACCGCACGGGGTCATGCTTGCCGCTCCGCACCCCTTGGAATCATCACAATGGCCGACGACGACAGCTTTGAACCGCGCCTCGGGCGCCAGCGTCAGCAGGGTGCCAAACGCGCCCGACGCTATCTCGGCCGCGTCCTTGCCGCCGCCAACCTTGCGCGCGGCGGCGCGGTGGCTTCCGGTCTCGCGCGTGGGGCGTTCTCAGGCGTCCGGATCGGACGCGGTGCGGGTGTCGGACGCCTGCTCGCCAGCCGCGGCAATCATGCCGCCGCGAACGGCCGCCGGGTGATCGTCAAGGCAAGCATCGTCAAGCTCGCCGGCAAGGGCGCATCGACCGCTGCCGCGCATCTGCGTTACCTCCAGCGCGACGGCACAACGCGCGAGGGCGAACGGGGCGCGCTTTACGGGCGCGATGCCGGCGCTGTCGACGGCAAGGCGTTCGGCGGACGGGGGGCTAGCGATCGCCACCAGTTCCGCTTCATCGTCTCACCTGAGGACGGCGATCAATATGACGATCTGAAACCGCTCACCCGGCGGCTGATGGCGCGCATGGAAGAGGATCTTGGAACGAAGCTCGACTGGGTCGCGGTGGACCATTTCAACACCGGTCACCCGCACACCCATATCGTCGTGCGTGGGAAGGACGATCGTGGTGCCGACCTCGTCATCGCCCGCGACTACATGACGACCGGCATCCGCGAGCGTGCCGCCGAGCTGGTCGACCTCGACCTTGGCCCGCGCACCTACCGCGAAATCGCGCAGACGCTGCGCGTAGAAGTCGAGCAGGAGCGCCTGACCTCGATCGACCGGGCCTTGCTCAAGGGGATGGACGCCGCGCGGATAGTAGCGACCAACGGTCGCGATGCCGCCGACCAGACGCTGCGCGCCGCCCGACTTGCAAAACTGTCGCGCCTGGGCCTGGCCGAGCCGCTCGGCGCGGGACGCTTCCGGCTTGTGCACGACCTTGCCGATACGCTGTGGGCGTTGGGTGAGCGCGGCGACATCATCCGCACGATGCAGCGCGACTTTTCCCGTGCCGCAACCGTGCGGGCGTCGGCAGATCAGGCGATCTACGATCCCGCCGCGTCCGGTGCCCGCCCGCTGGTCGGCCGCGTGCTGGCACGCGGACTCGCCGACGAACATGCCGATCGCCATTATCTGATCGTCGATGGGGTCGATGGGCGCAGCCACTATGTAGCGATCGGCAAGCCCGCCCTGAGCTTCGTCGATAGTGGTACAGAAACCGATGCCAGCTTGCCGTGCGGTGCGATCGTGCGGGTCGATCCGGTTAGCCCGATCGTCCGCGAGGTGGACCGGACCGTCGCTGCGGTCGCCGCAGCGAATGGCGGACGCTATGATGTGGATGCCCATCTTCGCTACGATCCGGCCGCGACCCAGGCCTTTGCCGAAACCCATGTCCGGCGTCTGGAGGCGATGCGACGGACGTCGGGCATCGTCGAGCGCGAACCGTCGGGCCGCTGGATCATCGCGCCGGACCATCTGGCGCGTGTCGCGGCCCATGAAACGGCGAGGCTACGGGACCGTCCGGTCGCGATCACCTTGCTGTCGGCGCAGCCGCTTGACCGGCTGGTCGATGCCGAGGCCGCGACCTGGATCGATCGCGAGCTGATCTCGGCAGCGCCCGAGGCGGTTCGAGATGCCGGGTTCGGACGTGAGGTACGCGAGGCTCAGACGCGGCGTCGGCAGTGGCTGGTTGCGCAGGGTTTTGCGGAGGAAACGGGCGGCGATACGCCGTTCCCGAGGACCATCGTTGCGACGCTTCAGCGGCGCGAGTTGCTGCGGATCGCGGGCCAGCTCTCCGACGAACTCAAGGTGCCGTTCCGCGAAGCTGCCGAAGGCGACCGTGTCGAGGGCCGTTATCGCCGCCCAGTCGACCTTGTCAGCGGGCGCTTCGCGCTCATCGAACGGTCGCGGGATTTTACGTTGGTGCCGTGGCGCCCGGTGCTGGAGCGGCAGGTCGGCAAATCGGTTTCAGGGTTGATACGCGGCGACGGCATCAGCTGGTCCATCGGGCGCAGTCGAAGTGGGCCGGGGATTTCATGACCTGGCTGCTCTTGTGACCGTCGAGTTCGACGGACGAAGTCTGCAACCGACCGCAGCCGGTCAAAATCAACCGTACCCGGCGATCATGGTGACGTCCGCCCTTGAGAAACAGGCCGATAGGGCGACCCAAACAGACATTCGGCAACGCGCTCGCCTTGTCGTAGCTCAAACAGCTTGCGGCGACCTCCGAAAGCACTCCTTCGGTCAGCGCGACGGTCGGTCCGGAACGTGCGGCCAGTCCTCATGATATCTAACCGAAATCCGTTCCACATCTTGATAGTGGGTCTCGGCCATGTAGGCACTGAATGATCGACTACCCCGGCCTCGGCGCGAAGATGGTCCAGGCCGGGTTGCAATCGTCTGCGGGTCGCGCCGATCGGAAAACATGGCAGTTACGTCGATATGGCCACGGCCAGCCCTGTACACTCCGCGGCTCGGTCGAACGGTGCCGACCACCCTTATGCCGCTTCCGACCTGATAGGCATGTAGCCAGTAAATCCTAATCGGGTCGCCGGGCATGTTGACCGCCAAAGGCTGCAACGGGATCGGCTGCAAGGTGGCGCACCCTGAAAGCACAATTGAGATCGCCAGCGCTGCAAGCGACAGAAGCGGTCGCGGACCACCACCCATCCTACTTCTCCTGATTATTGTTGCGGCGGACGCCCATTCGCCAAGGGCGCAGCGGGGAGGGCAGTACAAGGCGTAGCTGCGCCGCCCGTCCGCGGATGGCATCAACCGTCCGGTGTAACCTTCGTGCGATCTCGCCCGGAGGGTGTCGCGCCTCGATCATCTGTATTAGCGCGGCATCGTCGGCCTCGGTCCATGGGCGCGGCTTGCGGCGCGCGGAGGTGTCGGTCGGATCGCTGCTCATTGGCGATACGCCAACAGACGAAGGGCATTGAATACGACCAGCAGTGTCGATCCCTCGTGGATCATCACCGCCGGTCCGATGCCCAGGCCCAGGATCGTAGCGGGCACGAGAAACCCGACGATGCCGAGGCTGACCACCAAATTCTGCCGGATGATGCCGCGCGTTTTGCGGCTTAGACCAACCGCGAAGGGCAGATGGGCGAGGTCATCCGCCATCAGCGCGACATCGGCGGTTTCCAGCGCCACGTCCGAACCGGCGGCGCCCATCGCGATGCCGACCGTCGCATTGGCCATCGCCGGCGCGTCGTTTACGCCATCGCCCACCATCGCGACCTTCGCTTCGCCACGCAGCTTGCGGATCGCCTCGACCTTGTCTTCGGGCAGCAAATCGCCCCATGCCTCGTCGAGGCCGACGTCGCGCGCAATTGCCTCGGCAACCTTCTGGTTGTCGCCCGAGATCATGATCATCCGCGTGATGCCGAGCGCATGAAGACGCGCGATCGTGTCTTTCGCAGCCGCGCGCGGCGTGTCCATCAGCCCGATGGCGCCGAGATCGCGTTCGCCGCGACGCACTACCATCGTCGTTCGCCCGCCGTCTCGCAGCCGGGCGATGGCATCGCGCATGGCATCCGAAAGCGGCGCAATGCCGTCAGCGCCGAACATCTCCGCCTTACCGATCAGCACCGGCTCGCCATCGATCTTCGCGGTGATCCCGCGTCCGGTCAGGCTGGCGAGATCGGTCGCGGCGGGAAGCTTGATCTCGCCGAGCCGTTTCTCGCCGTCCTTGGCGATCGCACGCGCGAGCGGATGGTCGCTGAGCCGCTCGACCGCCACCGCGACCGCGAGCAGATCGCGCTCATCCACACCGTCCGCCGGGATGATGTCGGTGATCCGCGGACGCCCCTCGGTCAGCGTGCCGGTCTTGTCAAAGGCGATGGCCTTGAGCGATCCCAGATCCTCGAGCGGACCACCGCCCTTTACCAGCACGCCGCCTCGGGCAGCGCGAGCGACACCGGATAGCACCGCGCTTGGCGTGGCGATTGCCAGCGCGCAGGGGCTTGCCGCCACCAGCACTGCCATTGCGCGATAGAAGCTGTCGCGGAACGGCTCGTCGATCACGACCCAGGCGAACAGCAGCACGACCGTGAGAAGTAGCACCGACGGCACGAACACGCGCTCGAACCGATCGGTGAAACGCTGCGTCGGCGACTGGCGCGTTTCGGCCTCGCTGACCAGTTCGACGACGCGCGCCAGCGTCGTCTCACTCGACTTGCGCGTGACCTCGACCTCGATCAGACCGCTGCCGTTGATCGTGCCGGCGAACACTCGATAGGGCGCTTCGATCGTGTCCGGTCTGGTGCGCGCCGCGGCTTCGTCGGGCACCGGCCGCTTGTCGACCGGCATGCTCTCACCCGTCACCGGCGCCTGATCGATGCTGGTCGTCCCTTTGACGATGAAACCATCCGCTGGCAGCCGCTCGTCGGGTTTGACAACCACCGTGTCGCCAACCACGAGTTGCTCGACCGGCAACTCGACCAGCTCGCCATCACGGCGCACCAAAGCTGTCTGCGGCGCCAACTCAGCCAACGCCTCGATCGCCCGTTTGGCGCGCCCCATGGCGTAGTTTTCGAGCGAATGCCCAAGGCTGAACAGGAACAGCAGCAGCGCGCCTTCGGCCCACGCGCCAAGCGCCGCCGCACCCACTGCGGCGACCAGCATCAGCGTGTCGATCTCGAACCGCTTGTGCCGCAGGTTGTCGATCGCTTCGCGCAACGTGAAGAAGCCACCGAACAGATACGCGGCGACGTAGCAGGCTAGCGGTATCCAGCCGGGCGGATTGGTCAGCTTCTCGAGCGCAAAGCCGATCGCGAGCAGCGCGCCGCACAGCAGCGCGCAGATCAGTTCGGTATTTGCGCCAAAAATCCTACCGTGCGCATGATCGTGCCGGCCATTTGGCTCGGGTGGGGCTTGATCGGTCATGCGATGGCCTCCGTTGGACGGACGTCATCCCGTTCGACCTCGGCCACGTCGGTCTCACGCCGGCCGTAACGGGCGTAGAGCGTGGGCAGGACGAACAGGGTCAGAAGCGTCGCCGAGATCAGGCCGCCGATGACGACTGTCGCGAGCGGCTTCTGCACTTCGGCACCCGACCCGGTCGCGATCGCCATCGGCACGAAGCCGAGCGAGGCCACCAGTGCGGTCATCACCACCGGCCGCAGCCGGGCGAGCGCGCCCTGCCAGGCCGCATCTACCCTCGCGACGCCGCGCGCCATCAGATCCTGAATCGAGTTGACCATGACAAGGCCGTTGAGCACCGCGATGCCGGACAAGGCGATGAACCCGACCGCTGCCGAGATCGAGAATGGCATCCCGCGCAGGAACAGCGCGAGCACCCCGCCGACCAGCGCGAGCGGCACGCCGGTGAAGACGATCGCTGCGTCGCGCACGCTGCCCAATGCCCCGTAGAGCAGCAGGATGATCAGCGCGAAGCAGGCCGGCACGACCAGCATCAGCCGCTGGCCGGCCGATTGCAGATTCTCGAATTGGCCACCCCATTCGAGATACTCGCCGGCCGGCAGACGTACCTCCCGGGCGATCGCCACGCGGGCGTCCTCGACCACGCCCGCGACATCGCGGCCCCGGACATTGGCCTGAACGACGACACGGCGCTTGCCATTTTCGCGGCTGATCTGATTGGGACCGGCCGTCACCGCGATGTCGGCGATGCTTTCGAGCGGGACGAATGCGCCATCCGGCGTGGGCACGGGAACCTGCCCCAGCGTCTGTAGATCGGCGCGCGCGGCGTCGGTCAGCCGGATCGTCACCGCGAAACGCCGATCGCCCTCGAAGATCATCCCGGCGTCGCGCCCGCCGATCGCGGCGGCAAGCGTGTCCTGCATGACCTGCGCAGTGATCCCCAGCCGCGCCATCGCATCGCGGTTGGGCCGGACGTCGAGCATGGGCAGACCTTCGGTCTGTTCGACCCGCACATCGGTCGCGCCCTCAACATTACGCAAAATGCCCGCGATCTGGTTGGCCGTTGCGTTCATCGTGTCGGTGTCGTCGCCGAACACCTTGACCGCGATGTCGCCGCGCACGCCCGCGATCAACTCGTTGAAGCGCATCTGGATCGGCTGGCTGATCTCGAATGCGTTGCCCGGGAGGCTTTCCAGTGCCTTCTCGATCTTCGCAACCAGTTCCGCCTTTGGCAGCTTCGGATCGGCCCACTCGTTGCGGTCCTTCATGATGATGAAGGTGTCGGAGATGTTCGGCGGCATCGGATCCGACGCGAGTTCGGCGGTGCCTGTCTTGGAAAAGACGAACTTGACCTCGGGAATCGCCGAGATGGCCTTTTCAACGCGGAACTGCATCGTCTGGCTCTGCTCGACCGACGTGCCCGGCACGCGGAGCATCTGCGCGGTCGCATCCCCTTCGTCCAGCTGCGGCAGAAACTCCTGGCCCAGCGTCATGAACGCACCGATCGCCAGCACGAAAGCACCGACGGCGGCGGCAATCGTCGTGCGTGGCCGTTTCATTGCCTTGCCAAGGCCCGGCTCGTAGCGCCGTTTGAGCCAGGTCATGATCCGGCCCTCCTTCTCCTCGACCGGCTTTGACAGCCAGATCGCCAGCATCGCTGGCACGAAGGTAAGCGAGAGGATGAACGCGCAGGCCAGCGCCAGGATTACGGTCAGCGCCATCGGCGTGAACGTCTTGCCCTCGACCCCGGTGAGCGTGAGCAGCGGAACATAGACGAGGATGATGATCGCCTGGCCATAGACCGAGGGGCGGATCATTTCGCGCGTGGCGCTCGCCACCGCGTGCAGTCGTTCGCCCTTGTCGAGGGTGCGGCCAAGGTGATGCTGGCGTTCGGCGATCCGTCGCAGCGCATTCTCGACGATGATGACGGCACCATCGACGATCAGGCCAAAGTCGAGTGCGCCGAGACTCATCAAATTTGCCGATACACCGCCGCGCAGCATGCCAAAGCTGGTCATCAACATGGTGATCGGTATGACCAGCGCCGCGATGAGCGCGGCCCGGAAATTGCCGAGCAGCAGAAACAGCACGACCACGACGAGCAGTGCGCCTTCCGACAGATTCTTGGCGACGGTCTTGATCGTCGAATTGACCAGCCCCGTGCGGTCGAGCACCGGCTGGATGATGATATCGGTCGGCAGCGAAGCGTTGACCTCGTCGAGCCGGTCGGCGACCGCCGAGGCGACATTGCGGCTGTTCTCGCCGATGCGCATGACGGCTGTGCCGACGACGACTTCCCGACCGTTTTCGGACGCCGATCCCATCCGCGTTGCCTGACCGAGCTTTACCGTCGCGACCTGATTGAGCAGGATCGGCACGCCTTCGCGCGTCGCGATCACGGTGCGGGCAAGCTGGTCGGCATTGGCGATGCGCGCGTCGGAACGAACCGCGAGACCTTCACCGTTGCGATCGACGACACCTGCGCCGACCGCGCTGTTGTTCGCCTCAAGCGCTTCGGCAAGGTCGCTAAGGCTGAGTTTGAGCGCGGTCAGCCGCTGTACGTCCGGCACGACCTGATACTGCTTCACATAGCCGCCGATCGAGTCCACGCCCGCCAGGCCGGGGACCGACTTGAGCAACGGCGCGACGATCCAGTCCTGCGCAGTGCGCAGATAGGTCGCCTTGTCAGCGTCGCTGACCAGCCGGTCACCTTCCGGCGTGATGTAGCTGCCGTCCGGCTGGATGCCCGGCTCGCCGGCCTTGTGCTTGTCCTCGGGCCGATGAGCCATGTGGACGGTCCACATATAGACTTCGCCAAGGCCGGTCGCGATCGGCCCCATTTCCGGTGCGACGCCCTCCGGCAGGTTTTCCTCGGCGGAGCGCAGCCGTTCAGCAACTTGCTGGCGCGCGAAATAGATATCAGTGGCGTCGGTGAACACCGCAGTCACCTGCGCAAAGCCGTTGCGGCTTAGCGATCGGGTGTATTCTAGACCGGGAATGCCCGCGAGCGCGGTCTCGATCGGGAATGCGACTTGCTTCTCGACCAGTTCGGGCGAAAGCGCCGAGGCGCGGACGTTAATCTGCACCTGGTTGTTGGTGATGTCGGGAACGGCATCGATCGGCAGCCTCGACAAGGAGACCGCGCCGATAACCGCGGCGATGAGGGTCAAGAGCAGCACGAACCAGCGCCGCTCGACCGCGAAATTGACAATGCGTTCGATCACGGATCAATGCCCTCCGTGCTCGGCTTCGCCCTTGGCGAGCTCTGCCTTGAGCGTGAAGCTGCCATTACCGGCGACTTCCTCGCGCCCGGTGAGGCCGGACGTGACTGTGACCGTGCCGGCGCCGCGAGCGCCCAGCGTGACCGCCTGCGCGCGAAATCCGGTAGCGGTGCGGACGAACACGGTGTTGCGGTTTTCGACCGTCTGGACTGCGGCAACCGGCACGCTGACCGCGCCGCCCCCTTCGCCCGGCAAATTCAATATGGCGGACACCGGTTCGCCGACACGCCACTGGCCGGCACGATTGTCGATCAGCGCGATGGCGGTGACCAGGCGCGTCGTTTCGTCGAGCACGGGCGAGACGAGGCTGAGCACCGCAGCCGAGCGGCGGCCACCCGCGCTGATCTCGACCGGCGTACCAACCCGCACGCGTGCGGCATCGGCTGGTGAAAGCGAGATCGTTACCGCGACGCGCGACAGGTTGGAGACGCGAAACAGCTCGGCATCTGCCGCAACGGTCTGGCCGAGCACAACCGGTCGTGCGGTGATGCGCCCGCCAAGCGGCGCGACGACACCGATGCGGTTGAGTGCGCCACCGCCGACGCCAGCCGCAGAGACCTGCTGTTGGGCAAGGCGCAGTGCGATACTGGCCTCAGTCGCCGCGGTGCGAGCCGCGATGAGATCGCGTTCGGGCGAGACACGAAGCTTGAACAGCCGGTCTTCGCGCCGCAGGTTGGATTGGGCGAGCGCCGAACGTGCTCGCGCCGCTTCGACCTCGGCTCTGAGCGACGCGGCTTCACGGCTTTCGATCACGGCGACCACCTGGCCGCGCGCGACGGCGTCGCCCAGATTGCGGTTGAGTGCGACGACGCGACCGCCGATCGCTGCGGAGACCACTTGTGTCCCCTGCGGATCGCCCTCGATCGTCGCGGGGAGCGTCAGCGCGCCGCCGCCGGAGGACAAGACCCGGACCACTTCGATGCCCGCAGCCTTGATCTGCGGTGTGGTCAGCGTGATGAGGCCTTCCTCGCCTTCGCCTTCTTCACGGGCGGCTTCGTCGCCGCCATGATCATCCCCGGCCTCCGCACCGGCTTCCATGGCCGCGCTGTTGTTGGCCGCATCCTCGCCACCCGAGCAACCTGCCAGCAGCATCGCCAGGACGAGCGGTGCCGTAGCCCCGCTTACGAGCTTTTTCATCGTCAGTTCCCCGTTTGCACCGGCGTGGGAGCCGGTGTGGTCAGCCGGGCGAGGCGCGCCTCGGCATCATGATATTGGGCGCGCGCGTCGATCGCGGCGGTGCGGGCATCGAGCAGAGCCTGTTCGGCTTCGAGCAGAACCAGCTGGTCAAACTTGCCCTCCCCATAGCCAATGCGCGCGATGCGCGCGGCTTCCTGTGCGGCACCAAGCGCCGGGCCAGACGCTCGCACGCTCGCCGCCGCCCGATCGCGGTCGGCGCGCGCCGCGTTGATCGCACGTTCGGCCTCGAACCGAGCCACTCGCTGCTTGGCCTCACTCTGGTTGCGCAGCGCCATAGCCTGACCCACGGCAGCCCGGCCGTTGTTGAACACCGGCAGCGGCACCGAGACGCCCAAGACCATCGCCATGTCGCCGCTGGCCTGAAGACGGCGCGTACCCGCGCTTACCGTCAGATCGGGGATACGCTGACTGCGCGCGAGGCGAAGTTGTGCATCGGCGGTGGCGACGTCGGCACCTGCGGCTGCGAGCGCCAACGTGCCATCCGCATTCGCCGGTGTCGCAGGACCCGCCCGAACGTTGTCGATACGATCGAACCACGGCTGGTCGAGGGCACCGGGCAGGCTGGCGCCGACGAACTGGGCGAGCACTAGCCGGTTCGCCTCGACGCTGCGCTGTGCACGCTCCAGCTCGGCTTCCGCGTTTGCCGCCAGCAGGGCAGCGCGCTGCTGATCGATGGGCGAGTTCGCACCGGCTTCGACCCGGTCGCGCGCGATACGCAGATTTTCGCGCGTCACCCCAAGCTGGTCCTGCGCGATCGTCAGCCTTCGTTCAGCGGCGACCGCCTCGATATACGCTTGTGTGACTTGTAGTCTGAGGTCGGCTCGCGTGATCACTGCGTCGATCTTGGCGCGCGCCGTCTGCGCGTCGGCTACTGCGATGCGTGCGGGTCGCTTACCGCCGAGTTCGAGCGGAAGCGCGAACGCAATCGTGGTCTCGGCCTCGTTGATGCCCTTGTACGGGCCGGTGCCGATCACATTCTCGACATCGGCGCTGAGCGTCGGGTTCGGTCGCAACGCAGCGACTGCACGCCCCGCCTCCGCCGCTTCGATGCCGAGCGCCGCCGCTTCGTTGGCTGGCGCTATCGCGCCAGCTTGCGCCAATGCTTCGTCGAGCGTTAGCGTCTCGCCCTCTGAGACGGGCGCGGACGATGTCGAGCTTTGCGCCTGCGCAATCCCTGCGCATGACGCCGCGGCGAGAAGCGCCGCGTAGATGGACTTCATGATGGAATACTCCTGACAGCCACAAACAGCCGCCGGGCATCGGCCCGCGGCGGAGGGGCGTCAGGCTTGCGGAGGTCTCAACGCGGGGTCGGGCGCGGCCGCGACCAGCACACTCGCCGGGCCGCGATCACGAATATTCTCATGTGAGGTTAACGTCGCTGTCACGGCGGCATCGTCAAGCGACGCGAAATGGTGTCCGTGGCAGCCACCATGCTGATGCGCGATGTTCTGGTCGCTCTTGCCGGTCTCCGGCGCGTTCTGATCGGCGTGATCCACATCCACGCCCGGCAGCGAGGGAGCCATCTCGACGCAGATCGACCGCTCCACGGCATGCGCGACCGGCGCAGTGCCGATCGACAGCAGCGCAAACGCACAAAGCATCAAGGTGAGCAGACGGATCATTGCGATGCCGCGTTATCCTGTCGAGGCCGGTTTGTCATCCGCAAAGTGCGTGGCAATGAAGTTGATATAGCGTATCATATCGCCAACAGAAGTGAATTGGGCCGCCGTCATTTCGAATTAACGTTTGGGACCATAAATATCCTGGCCAAAGGTATGAACTCATTCCGTATCGACGCCCGATGTATTTCATCTCATCCTTCATTTGACTTACAGACGGAAAATGCCGTGCTGCCCGGACGCGGAAATTTCACGCTTAGCCTGACGGATAATCTGAACACCGCCGGTGATCCCCAGGCCGGCCATGATCGCTGCCACGATCAGATCAGGCCAGGCCGTCCCGGTGCCGAACACCCCGACAGCAGCCATGACCACGGCGACGTTACCGATCGCATCGTTGCGCGAACAGATCCACACGGACCGCATGTTCGCATCGCCCGCGCGGTAGCGGTAGAGCATCAGTGCAACGCCGACATTTGCGATCAGCGCCACGACGCCAATAACGCCCATCACCTGGGCCTCGGGCGTCTGTCCGTCCCACACGGCCCATAAGGTTGTGCCGAGCACATAGGCACCAAGCAGAAGGAGCGTCACGCCCTTAAACATTGCGGCACGCGCACGCCAGCCGAGCGCCATGCCTGCAACGCCGAGGCTGATCGCATAGTTGGCCGCGTCGCCCAGGAAATCGAGCGCATCGGCCTGAAGCGCTTTCGATCCGCCCGCGACACCGGCGACCATCTCGGTCACGAACATCGTCGCGTTAACCAGCAGCGCGATCCACAGCGCGCGCCGCCATTTGGGGTCATTGTTCGCGTCGGATTTGTCCGACGCACAGCTGTTACAGGCCATTGCCACCTCGCGCGACTCGATGTGACTGGCTATATGGATCCTGTAGTAACTCCAGGGTCAATGGGCATGAAAATCGGCGAGCTTGCGCGAGCGACCAGCACCAAGGTTGAAACGATCCGCTTTTACGAGAAAATCGGTTTGCTTCCCGCGCCCGCTCGGACTGCAGCGAATTATCGCGCCTACAATCAAAATCAACTGGCCCGCCTGTCCTTCGTGCGCCGCGCCCGCGACCTTGGCTTTACGCTCGATCAGATACGCGGCTTGCTCGCTTTGTCAGATGATCGCGACCAGTCTTGCAGCGCAGTCGATACCGTGGCTCGTCAGCACGTTTCCGAAATCGACCGCAAGATCGCCGATTTGCGGGCGCTCCGCCGCGAGCTGCAAGAGATGCTCGACCAATGCAGCCAGGAGACGATCTCAACATGCCGGATCATTGAGTCTTTAGCGCCATGCTGACTTTGCGTTTCGTTGAGCAAAGTGGCGAACGACCGATTCGGTCGCTCCAAGCGCTCGCAGAGATACCCGACCCTGGGCGTTAGCTTGTAGAAGCTGACTCCGAAAAGCGACCGTTCCCAGAACGTCCGCGCAAGGTTATTGCCGTAAATAATTGATCGCACAGCGCAGTATGAGTCAGTGCTAAGACTGCCAATCTCCGGGGGATGGACCGATGAAGCTCGCGCATTTGCGCATCTGTAACTTCAGGTGCTTTGGAAATGTCGCTACTGAGATCGGGTTGGACGACACCACGTTCATCCTCGGACCTAACGGCACCGGCAAAACTGCGATCCTGCAGGCGCTGGCAAGAATGTTCAGTCTCGATCCTGCGCTGCGCAAGATCAGGCATTCGGATTTTCACATTGCAACCGATGAAGCACCCGATGCCGCGCCGGAAGAGCGCAGGCTCTGGATCGAAGCCGATTTCGACTTTCCCGAACTCGAACTGGACGACGAAGACGCCATGCCCGCCGTGCCGGGCAATTTCGCGCACATGCTGATGGTGGACGATGATGAGGCTGTGCGCGTCCGTTTCCGTCTGGCTGCAACGCTCGATCAGGATGGCGATATTGAGGAAACCTTCACCTATGTGACCAAAACCGACGATGCAGGGGTGCCGACCGAGGAAAGCCGCGCATCCAAGCAAGATCGCAATGCCATTCAGGTGCACTATCTGCCCGCTCGGCGCGATCCTTCCGATCATATCTCCTACTCGTCCAATGCGCTGTTGGGCCGGGCATTGCGGGCGGCGGACTGGAGCGGTGAACGTGCGGCAATCGGCGATCTCACCGCGCAGATCACCGCAGCGCTGACCGGCAACGCCGCCATCAAAAGCATTGGCGAATCCCTGACCACGATCTGGAGCCAACTGCACAAGGGCCAGTTCTTCGCCGACCCCGGGGTTTCCTTCGAGCAGAGCGAGATCGATACGCTGCTTCGCCATTTGAGCCTGACGTTCACGCCCGGACACGGTGAACCTCTCGTTGATTTTTCGCGGTTGAGCGACGGTCAGCAGTCGCTGCTCTACATCTCGCTGGTACTCGCCATGCGCGAGATCAGCGACAAGGTGCTAGCAGGCGAGCTGTGCGCGTTCGATATCGATAAGCTGCGGCCCGCAATCTTCACTCTGATTGCGGTCGAAGAGCCGGAGAACAGCCTGTCGCCACATTATCTGGGACGCATCGTGCGTGCCGTTTCCGAATTCGCCAAAGGTCAGAATACCCAAGCGCTCGTGGCAACGCACGCGCCGTCGCTTCTGCGGCGGGTTGCGCCCGAGACCATTCGTTATCTGCGGCTCGACGGCAACCGCCGCACGGTCGTTACGCGTGTCGTGCTTCCTCAAAATGCGGACGCCGCCAAATATGTGCGCGAAGGCGTACAAGCCTTTCCGGAGCTGTATTTCTCGCGGTTCGTGATCCTGGGTGAAGGCGACAGCGAGGAGGTCGTTCTGCCGCGGCTGCTCGGCGCGCGCGGGATTCTTACCGATGACGCGTCGATTTCGATCGTTCCCCTGGGCGGTCGGCACGTCAATCATTTCTGGCGTTTGCTGCACGCGCTCGGCATTCCGCACGCGACACTGCTCGACCTTGACCTTGCTCGCTATCAAGGGGGCTGGGGCCGGATCAAATATGCCGCGAAGCAACGCCTCAAATACGGCGATATCGAAAACGCCGGCATCGACGACGACGATATCGCGGGCATTCCGGCCTGGGACAGCGATCTGGGATTGCTGGACGATGACGATGACTGGATCGAGTATTTCGCAGATCGGGGAATCTTCTTCTCTTCTCCGCTTGATCTCGACTTCATGATGATCGAAGCGTTTGGGGAAGTGTACAAGATTGACGACGACGAGCGCGAGGAACCGGACGAAAGCACGCTCAAGGCTGTTCTTAGCAAGAAGCACGACACAGTTGATGGCCAGTACTCCGACGAGCAGCTGGAGCTGTTCGATGCTTATCACCGCAGGTTCAAGATCGGCAGCAAGCCGGCTTGGCACATTCGGGCGATGGCGGCGCTCGATGATGCAGAACTAGCGGCCGACATGCCAGCAGTTATGACAGCGCTGATCGACTATGTTGAAACCGCACTGGAAGGCCTGCCAGAATGATCTCGGCCGAGCGATGGTCTCCTGCCGACGGCTTGACGCTCGAGCCGAATGCGATGGCTGCCGCTACGGAGATCGCACGCAATCTGGCGCTGACCGCAGGTCCGGGTGCCGGCAAGACCGAAATGCTTGCGCAACGTGCGGACTTCCTGCTTCGGACCGGCACTTGCCGCTATCCGCGGCGGATCCTCGCCATCTCCTTCAAGACCGATGCCAGCCAGAACTTAAAGGCGCGCGTCCGCAAACGCTGTGGACCCGAACTGGCGGCGCGCTTCGACAGCCACACCTTTCATGCATTTGCGAAGCGGATCATCGATCGCTTTCGCCCCGTGCTCACCGGACGGGATGCCCTGGGCCCGGACTATTCGATCGGTACACGTCGGGTGCAGCGCCAGTCCATCACCTTCGCCGACATGGTGCCGCTCGCCCATACGATCATCGAAGCCAGCCTCATTGCGCGCAACGCAGTGCGTCAGACCTACACCCATATCTTTCTCGATGAATTCCAAGACTGCACGGCCGAGCAATATCGCCTGATTCTCGCTTGCTTCGGGGGCACCTCGGCGATTCTGACAGCGGTGGGCGATACCAAGCAAAGCATCATGGGCTGGGCCGGCGCGCTTGAGGGTATCTTCCAGACCTTTGCCGATGAGTTCGATGCGCTACCGCGCAACCTCTACCAGAATTTCCGATCCGCACCGCGGCTACGCCGCATGCAGAATGCGATGGTCAAAGTGATGGATCCGCCCGCCGCGCTCGACGATGCGGATATCCTCGGCGAAGAGGGCGAGATCGCTGTTCTTCGTTTCGACGATGATGGCGAAGAAGCTGCCAGCCTGACGGGGCAAATCCGCGACCTGATCGACAATGGCGTCCGACCCTCTGAAATCGCGATTCTCGTCAGCAAGCAGCAGAACCTCTATTGCCAGCGCCTTACGGTCGCATTCGAGGCCGCCGAAATCCCGTTTCGTGAGGAAGACAAGGAACAGGATCTGGCGTCGGAGCCGGTCGCCTGCCTGCTCATCGACTTTCTCCTAGTCGCCAGCGGTTCGCGGCAGCCCGCCGCCTATCGCCGATTACTGGATATCGTGGTGTTCAACCATGGCTATGACGAGGAGCGCGAATATCAACTGCGCTCACGCTGGGATCGCTTCGTTACAGAAACTAGGCGGCAGATCGCGTCGGGTGAGATCAATCTAGGCCATATCAACGACCTGCAAGCCGTTGCCACGGCGCTGGTAGGCGTAGTCGGGCGCGACAATCTCATCGCGCTTTCGCCTGACTACGCGCATGGTGGCCGCCTCGACCAACTTATAGAACAGGCACTCGAACGCGCGCATCTGTTGCTGCAAGGCGACGCGGAGCCGGCGACGGCCTTGGCGTCCTTCTCTGGCGACAGCGCGGTTCGCATCATGTCGGTGCATAAGAGTAAGGGTCTGGAGTTTGATACAGTCGTCATTCTCGGGGTCGAGAAAGAGACTTTCTGGGGTGAATCATCGGCGGAGCGCGCTGCCTATTTTGTCGGGATTTCCCGCGCTAAACAAAGGCTTTGGCTAACCGCGTGTCACTGTCGCCAGCGCCCGGATGGCGCTAAACGCTGGGATGTCGAGCGTCGGGAGCACGACGAATTTCTTGGCTACGCACTTGATGGCGATTGAGCCGAACTTATGCAGCGATCAGCAAAACTCGACATCGGCGTGGTTGTGTCAAGCTCGGTGAGCTCTTGGAGTTCTCGCAGGTACCTGACGAGAATCCGCGGTGCCAGTTTT
Organism: Sphingomonas sp. SDUR79; assembly: GCF_056821745.1. NCBI lineage: Bacteria > Pseudomonadati > Pseudomonadota > Alphaproteobacteria > Sphingomonadales > Sphingomonadaceae > Sphingomonas > Sphingomonas sp. SDUR79. The sequence goes on from NZ_JBPDIN010000001.1 coordinate 231,158, forward strand.
CAAACCAGTCGGGCAGCCGTGCTGGCGCGTATGTACGATCAACCAAAAGGATCAAGCGCGTGCGAAAGCAAAGCGTGACGCACTTCGATGTTCTTCGTTCCGGCGCGGCTATGGGTCGTACTGAACCGGTTGATTCGATGCACCGGGACCATAGGAACCGGACCACCTAGAATATTTAGCGCAGCGTGAGACGCGATCGCATTTGCCAATCGCTCCATTGAGAAACCGAGATCGCCGTCCAACACATAACCGAGCATGCAACCGACCTCCAACCCTTCGGCATATTGCTCGGTGATGAAGCGCATCATTCCGTCGGTGACGTAAGGGCCGGCCAGTGATTGTCTGCCACCGCTGTAGATCACATTTAGGCGTTTGCATTCGTAGGCGAGGTAGCGCGTGCGATCCCAGTCGAGAATGACAGCGAGGTCGATCTGACCTTTGCTGTATTGGGCGCCTGTTGGATGGGTGCCGGTCGGTTCGAACTGAAATTCTATCCAGTGACAAAGCCGACGAACCACAGGATCCTTGCCCAGCAAAGAGACGAGATTGATTGTGATCGTGTCTTCGTCGGGTTGTCCGGGCAGAAGATCGAGGAGCGTGGGCCATACCGCCGCAATACGGTCGAGAATGCGATCATCGAGCGAGGCAAAACGCGCTGCCCATTTCTCAGTGTCGCCCAGCAGCATCAGGCGCCGGCAGTCCGTCTTTGGATGGTGATCGCGTCCTGAAGATCCATCGCGATCGAATCCGCGTCGGCAAGTGCGGCAGCCCGAAGCCAGAACCGCATTTGCATCGGCTTGATCAGATAGAGACTGTCGCCGACGAAGACCCGGAGATCGGGGATCAACTGGAAATTACCGTCCAGCGGCTGATTGATGTGCTCCGACAGATAATCCAGCACATCGTTCAGAGAAGCGCTGTCATCCTCGGAATAGCTGCTCTCATGCTCGAGCGTGATCCGCAATATTGCGAGATCGACGCTCCTGGCGACCAACTTCGTGCCTACCGATCCGCCATCAAGGAGCCATCCCCGCAGACTCTCGGCCAAGGTTTCGGCATATGCCCGCCGCTGATCTTCGAGCGGCGGCTTCCAAAGACCCGGACTTGCACCTTCGTGCGGCTGGATCGCGGGAATGATTGTTTCGACCGCATCGTCGATCAGAACGATCTCGTCGTCCGAAAGGCAGAAATAATCATATGTTAAGCGGTCGATCGCGCCGAGATACGCATCGTCTCCGCCACCGAGCGTGAAAGGTTGGCGCGAGGCATCCATCGCCGCGTCGATCACCGCGACCAGCGCGTCCGAGGCGCGGGCCGCTCGATCGGGATCCGGCAGCTCCGCGAGTTGCGGGAAGGGCAGGCGTCGCAGTTCGGCCTGCTTCACTTCCGGCCGGTCCGATCCGAACGATGCCGTGCCATGGAATGCGTACCAGACGGAAAGTCGGCTGTTCAGGATAGCCGTGAGCAATTTTGCCCGCCGCTCCTCGCCGGACGGAACGATGATCGCCTGCAGAATGTCTTGGAACGTCAACGGACTTTGACAATAGGCGGCGCGCAACCTGGTTTGGGAGGTTTCGACCCCGCGCGGGACAAGGATGCGAACCCCAGCAAAGCCCGGCTCGAAACCCCTTCTGCGCACAAGGTTGCTGATAGCAGGGTGCAGGCCATCATCGGCTTGTGCCAGTCTGCGAAAAGCACCGATCGGGAGGTCGGGGTATGTGCCGACATACTGGCTAACCTGAGGCTTGACCGGTTTGCTCCCCGTTTCGTCCTCCTCGGCGCCGGCGTAGCCCGCAGTTTCATCATCTTCATCGTCATCGGTCGTGAATGGCTGGTAGCCTTGCCCAATGACCCAGTGCCCAGTCGGGTCCTGCCGCCGCCGGCTGAACGACCCAAAGTCAGCGACAAGGTCGCCGATTTTTGACAGCCGGGCGAGATAGCCGAACAGTTTGGCGTCCGGTTCCCGCATCCAGAGGCGTTGCTTGAATGCTAACGGGTTATCTAGAACGGCCTCCACGGACATCGCCATCTTGTCGGCGCTGCTGAGCGTGATCACCCGTTTGATCCGCAGGTTCAGATCGGCTTTCGGCGCCCAATAATCAAACGTGTAGGGAAAATGGTCCACTGAGCCGGCACCATAAATGACAAGTGCTGCGGGACGATGGGCATGTTCGAAGAGCTGGAAGCGCAGGTCGGCGAAGTTGATGATCCGCCGGATGCGGCACGCGCGCATAAATTGGTTTCGCGCGGCCACCGTCTTTGCCGAATGGTTATGCAGGAAGCCCATCGACGGAAGAAGAAAAGCGACGACGCCGCCTGCGGCGAGATGCCGACCGGCCTTCCAGGTGAAGGCCCAGGCGTCCTCCTTGCCGGGCATCGGGAGCGCTGCCGCCTTACTCCACCGAACCGACGACCGGTCGGGTCCTCGCCGGCTCGTCCAAGGCGGATTGCCGATGATGAGATCGAAGCCCTCCTCGGCTTCGGGCACCGCGAAAAAGTCCCGACAGATGAGGCTGTGGCCCCACAGCTCCGGCAAGACCTTCCCTCGGCTGATCAGCCGTCGGATGTCGCGGGGCGATACTTCCTCGAGCAATGCGACGTAGAGAGAGAACACCGCCACGCGCACCGCGCTGCCATTGATATCCCAGCCATGGACACGGCGCAGTATCCCGAGGAGCTGGTCCCAGGCGATCTCGCCATCGTTCGAACGGCTTCGCCAGTGTTCGCACAGCCGCTGGAAGGACCGGACCAGAAAAACACCCGACCCGCATGCCGGATCGAGAAAGCGGCCTTTGTCGCGCACTGCTGGGCTTAGCATGTCCCAGACCTGCGATACGACGGTATCGGCCAGGAACATGGGGGTATAAAAGGCGCCGGTCGCCCGACGCTCCGCTTCTTTTTCCCCTAGAAAGCGATCATAAACCGCACTGACGAGTTCGACGGGGATGTATCGGAAATCATAGCCCCAGAACCTATGCTGCCCGTGCGCCATCTCTTCGCGACCCAGGCGGAACGAGGCGAGGATATCAAGATGGCTGCCCCTGATCTCCGGCGCTTGTACCTGCGGCTCGAACGAGCAGGGCGCGACAAAAATATCGCCGTTGAAGTCGGCCTTGAGCGTCGCGAACAGAGCCTGAAGAAGCGACACGTCCCGCTGTCCTAGCATTTCAAGGAAGCTATTCGCGGCTCCTGAGGATACCGTGCGGAAATATTCGGTCGAAATGATGTCGCGGTCTTCGAGATAAGCGATGAACATCGCCTGGATCAGAAGCGCCTGAGCGGGGTCGGGATCGAGACCCTCCTTGCGAAGCAGCGTGTGCGAGACCTTGAGATTGTCGAGCAGAACCTGGTCGATGCGTTCCTTCGGCTTGAAGTATTCCGCGTGCTCGGACCACAACCGACCCGATTCGGCGCCATCGACAATATTTCGAAACCGCAGGGCATCGGCCGTCAGCGTCAACGTGTCGACCAAGCAACGATTCTCGAACGCCTCGTCGGCATCTTTCAGCGGCGTTCGGGCGAGCGAGAACGCCCGCATGACCTCACCACTGATGACTAGGAGCAGACTGATCAGCCCTTGGTTCCACAATGCACCATGGAGATCGACGATCGCCTTGCGGTCGTAATTATCGGTGACCAGAATAGCGATCGTTGGCACCGTCTGGACGCAAAACACCGCCGACACCTGAAGGTCATCCAGCGCCACCCGGATCGCCGAGGCGTGCGGCGCATCAACAACAGACGCTGACACGTCGTAGAGTTCCGGCGCCTGCCGGTTGGCGAGGCCAAGCCGCTCCTTCCATTCCGGGCTAAGCGCGAGGGTCATCGGGTCGCTCATCCGGTGGCTGCAGCGCGCGTCAGTACAAGTGGCGGGAACATCAATTGACTTTGATCGCTCTCGCCCTGCTCGCGAAGCAGGGCACCACGCAGCTCCGCGAGCAGCGGATCGAGCGGACAGAAGATCGTCAGCTCGCCAGCTTTCCACGGCGATGGATCCCGGACAATGCGGCATTTGCGTTGCAGCAGGTCGATTGCGAAGACACCGCCTTCCATGACGCTCCAAGGGGACGCATCGCAGATAGTGATGATGTCCGGGACAATATCCTTCAGCGCGCTTACTCGAATGCCAGCCGTTTCGGTCAGTCGCCGGATGATGCTCGCCGCGACCAGATCACCAATTGTGAAGCATGGCGCTCGTCCAGTGCGCCCAGCATAGGACGGCAACGCGCGTTTCCAGTGCCGATAGGTTTCTAGCGAGAGGCCGACGGTGTCACGCAATTGGCCAATCGTATAATGCATGGGGCTCACAACGGCCTGAGGTGGGGCCAGCCCCATGTAATTGGTGCGCTAGGCGCCGTCAACCATGTTCTCTCTGTGTTCCCGGCAAGCTAGTTGCAGCGCGAATTGGCGGAAGTGCAAAGGCAAATGTGCATAACTCGTGGCTTTCCTCCATGCTCCGATCGGCCCGCTCCGTAAGCCGTTGGGCTTTGGAAGAGGCAATGGACGAATTATGTTGCTGCCAAGGCGGTTCGCCGCGAGAATCGTGACCGTGAGGCACGGCGTGGATCATCTGCCCTTGGTCCAGCAAGGCGAGCTGGACCGAGTGAAGCAATTGCTGATGGGCGAGTTCGCCCAAGCGACGGCGCGCGCAACTCAGCCCTGGAAGAGAAACGGGAGCATCCTCAAGGTCGTGTTGTTCGGCAGTTATGCCCGAGAGGATTGGGTCGATGAACCCCAGAATGGCTACCAGTCCGACTATGACCTGCTGATCATCGTCAGTCATCCTGATCTCACTGACATTGCCGACTACTGGTATGTCGCCGAGGATAAGATACTGCGCGACGCCGAAATCGCCCGGCCAGTGAACATCATCGTCCACACGCTGGATGAGGTGAACCAAGCGCTGAGCCGGGGCGAGTATTTTTGGGTCGATATCGTCCGCGACGGCATCGTCCTATACGAACGGCCTGGCAGTGCGTTTGCCACACCGCAACCGCTAACGATGGCTGATGCGTATGAGATGGCGAGCAAGTACCTTTCCGAATGGCTGCCCAGCACAGATAGAGCGTTGACGACGGCACACGAGCAGGCGCTTAAGGGCGCTGACGATCTCGGATGGCGCAAGGAGGCCGTGTTCTCGCTGCATCAGGCGACGGAGCGCGCCTATATCTGCTTCCTGCTTGTCCGAACCCTGTACTTCCCCCGCTCGCACAACATCAAATTCCTGCGGTCGCTGGCCGAGGACAGCGAGACACGGCTGATCGACGCATGGCCGCGCGCCACCCGGATTGACCGCCGGCGCTTCGAATTGCTCAAGCGCGCCTATGTCGAGGCTCGCTACTCGGCGAGCTTCGAGATCACCAATGACGACCTCAATGTCTTGTCCCAATCGGTCCGCACCCTTCGCGATATCGTCGAAATGGTCTCGCGCGAACGTATCGAAACGCTCCGGATAGACGCCGGTCTCTAACTGCCGAGCGATAGCTGCCGGATAGCTTCCGGCTCCGGCATCTGACCGAAACGCACCAAGACAAGCCCATCTGCGCCCATCAGCTCCGTTCCGTTTTGGGCGTCCGTGACCGAGTCTGAATCCGCCCGAGCCGATCCTGTCCGGCGGGCGGGAGCCTCGACGTGACACCGACCAAATTGCTCATCGGCCAGATCCTTGTCGTCTTCGCGATCGTCATCGCGGGCGTGTGGGCCGCGACGCAGTGGGCGGCGGCGATGCTCGCTTATCAGTCCGAACTGGGGCGGCCGTGGTTCCAACTCGGGTCCGTGCCAATTTACCGTCCCTGGGCGTTATTCGGCTGGTGGTATCATTATGATGCCTATGCCCCGATCGTCTTCGACAAGGCGGGCATGCTTGCCGGCACCAGCGGCTTTATCGGCTGCGCGGCGGCGATTTTTGGATCGATATGGCGCGCGCGCCAATCGAGCAATGTCACCACCTATGGCTCGGCGCGCTGGGCCAGCCGCCGCGAGATCGAACGCGCTGGGCTGCATTGCGACGCGGGAGTCATGCTCGGCACGCTCGGTGGCCGCTATCTGCGCCATGACGGCCCGGAGCATATCATGGCGTTTGCGCCCACGCGATCGGGTAAGGGTGTTGGCCTCGTCGTCCCCACCTTGCTGTCCTGGACCGGTTCGACCGTCGTCCACGACATCAAGGGTGAGAATTGGACGCTGACCGCTGGCTGGCGCGCACGCTTCTCGCACTGCCTGCTGTTCAACCCCACCGATGTCGCGTCGGCGCATTACAATCCGCTGCTCGAAGTTCGGCGCGGTATCGACGAAGTGCGCGACGTCCAGAACATCGCAGATATCCTGGTTGATCCCGAGGGTGCGCTGGAACGCCGCAACCATTGGGAAAAGACGAGCCATTCGCTGCTGGTCGGTGCGATCCTCCATATCCTCTATGCCGAGCAGGAGAAGACGCTCGCGCGTGTCGCGACCTTCCTGTCCGACCCGCAGCGCAGCTTCGTGGCCACGCTGCGTCGGATGATGACCACCAATCATCTTGGCGACGATCAAAGCCCCAGGGTCCATCCTGTAATTGCGTCCGCCGCACGCGAACTGCTCAACAAAAGCGAGAACGAGCGTTCTGGCGTGCTCTCGACCGCCATGTCCTTCCTTGGCCTTTATCGTGATCCGACCGTCGCGGAGGTCACGTCCCGCTGCGACTGGCGGATCGCCGACCTAATCGAGGCCGAACGCCCCTTGTCGCTCTATCTCGTCATTCCGCCGTCGGACATCAGCCGCACCAAGCCGCTGATCCGTCTTGTGCTCAACCAGATCGGCCGTCGGCTCACCGAGCGGCTCGACCAGCCCGGCACATCCGCGCGTCGGCACCAGCTCCTGATGATGCTCGACGAGTTCCCGGCATTGGGCCGTCTCGATTTCTTCGAGACCAGTCTCGCATTCATGGCCGGCTATGGCATTCGCGCTTTCCTGATCGCGCAGAGCCTCAACCAGATCGAGAAGGCATATGGCGATCACAACGCCATCCTCGACAATTGCCATGTCCGGGTTGCATTCGCGACTAACGACGAACGCACCGCCAAACGCATTTCCGACGCGCTCGGCACCGCGACCGAGCAGCGCGCCATGCGCAACTATGCAGGCCATCGCCTCGCGCCGTGGCTCGCGCACGTCATGGTCAGCCGCCAGGAAACCGCCCGGCAGCTGCTGACCCCCGGCGAGGTCATGCAGCTATCGCCCGACGAGGAACTCGTGCTCGTGTCCGGGCTCGCGCCGATCCGGGCGCGTAAACTGCGCTACTTCCGCGACCGCAACTTTGTCGCGCGCGTGACACCCGCGCCGGTGCTGGCATCGGGTGAATATTCCGATCGCCCTAAGCCGCGCGGCAATGACTGGTCCGATCAGGTGCGCGGCATCGATGCCCGGCTGCACCAGGCAGAGGATGCTGCGGGCGGCGAGGACGAAAGCGGCATGCAGCAGCAGCGTCATCCCGGCCTTCCCGAACAGGTCTCTAAGGCAACCGACGCCGCCGAAACACGCGATCCCCAGATCGTGCCCGACGACGACGATGTCGCCGCCGACAAGCGCGCCATGGACCAGGCGCAAGGGCAGAACGCCGTCGTCCGGAGCCATGCGATCAACGAGGGCGCGAAGCGCGACCTCATACCGGATTTCTGAGGCTGCGATGAAGATCCGTCAGAACCTTTATATCGACCGCGAACTCAGCGACGCGCTGGAAGTGCTCGCCGCCGGACCGCGCGGCAACAAGAGCCATCTCGTCAACGATGCACTGAAGGACTGGCTCGCGCGCCGGGGGACCAAGGAGGTCGATGACCTCCTCAAGGTTCGCCTCGACCGGCTGTCGCGCGAACTGGCCGGCGCGCGGCGCGACATCGACGTGCTGCTGGAAAGCCTGTCGCTGTTCGTCCGCTACCAGTTGATGGTGACGGCACCTTTGCCTGAAGCCGACGCCGCGGCCCGCGCCACCGGCCGCGACCGCTTCGATGCGTTCGTCTCACAGGTTGGCCGCCAGATTGCGGGCGGCACCCGCACGCTCGTGCCTGCCGAATCCGACGGAGCATCATCGTGATGTCCGCCCAGCCTGAAAGCGTCTCCGCAGAACGCCGCCGCGCGATGCTGCGCACCGCAATGGGATCGGCGATTGCCGCCGCGCTCGCCGACCCGCGCGTCATCGAGATCATGGTCAATCCCGACGGTGCGCTGGGCATCGACATTCTGGGCGAAGGCCGCGTCGATACCGGCGTGAAGCTCGATCCCGCCCAGGTCGAGCGGATCATCCGGCTGGTGGCATCGCATGTCCGGTCCGAAGTCCATGGCGAGAGGCCCATCGTGTCGGCTGAGCTGCCGCCGCTTGGCTCCGGGGCCGGGGAGCGGTTCGAAGGAATTCTGCCGCCAGTTTCGACTGCCCCCTGCTTTTCGATCCGGAAACCTGCGGCCCGCATCTACACGCTGATGGACTATGTGACCGACGGCATCATGTCGGCGGAGGCCGCGCGCCTCTTGTCGCTTTCCGTCGTCGATCGCCGCAACATCCTCGTCGCCGGTGGAACCAGTTCGGGCAAGACCACGCTCGCCAACGCGCTGCTCGCCGAGATGGCGCATTTGGACGAACGGGTGATCCTGATTGAGGACACCCGCGAGCTGCAATCGCCCGCGCGGGACACGGTCGCGCTCAGAACCCGGGCTGGCACCGTCACTATGGGCGATCTCGTGCGCTCGACGCTGCGCCTTCGACCTGACCGCATCATCGTCGGCGAGGTACGTGGGTCCGAAGCGCTGGACATGCTCAAGGCTTGGAACACCGGTCACCCCGGCGGGATCGCGACCGTCCACGCCAACAGCGCCGCATCCGCGCTCTACCGGATCGAACAGCTCATTCAGGAAGCTGTCGTCACCGTCCCGCGCCGCCTCGTCGCCGACGCGATCGACATGATCGTCTTCATTGCCGGACGCGGCACCGCGCGGCGCATCGAAACGATCGCGCGCGTCGCAGGGCTCGACCCCCAGGGCGATTACGCCGTCGTCGATCTCACACCCGTCCTGACCCCTGACCTTCAAGGAGACTGACATGCGTATGCTTCATATCCCCAACCGCGAGCGCTTTTTCCTGACCGGCCTGGCGCTCGGCCTTTCGTTCACCTTGGCGAGCGCAGCACAGGCCGGCGGGTCCGGCATGCCTTGGGAGCAGCCGCTCCAACAGGTTCTCGAGTCTGTCCAGGGACCGGTCGCCAAGATCGTCGCGGTGATCATCATCATCACCACCGGCCTGACGCTCGCCTTCGGCGAGTCCTCGGGCGGCTTTCGCCGGCTGATCCAGATCGTGTTCGGCCTTTCGATCGCGTTCGCCGCTTCGTCCTTCTTTCTGTCCTTCTTCAGCTTTGGCGGCGGGGCGCTCGTCGCATGAGCCCCGTGGACACCGGTCATGTTGCGGGCTTCGAGGCGCCGATCCACGCGAGCCTCGGGCAAGCAATCCTGCTTGGCGGCGCGCCGCGCGAAATCGCCATCGTCAACGGTACGGTCGCAGCGGCCATCGGGCTAGGCCTCCAGCAATGGCTGGTCGGGATCGCGCTATGGGCAGTCGGACACAGCATCGCGGTTTTCGCCGCGCGCCGCGATCCTGATTTCGCAGCCGTTTTGCTCCGCCACCTGCGTCAGAAGGGATATCTGGCGTGCTGAACCTCGCCGAGTATCGCAGCCGTGCCGACCGGCTCGCCGATCATCTGCCCTGGGCGGCGCTGGTCGCACCCGGAATCGTCCTCAACAAGGATGGCAGCTTCCAGCGCAGTTTCGCGTTTCGCGGTCCCGACCTCGAAAGCGCGACCGAGGCGGAGCTCGTCTCCGCCTGCGCGCGCGCCAACAACGTCCTCAAGCGGCATGGGTCGGGTTGGGCGCTATTCTTCGAGGCCGAACGGCGCGAAGCACTGGGCTATCCCGAAAATGTCTTTCCCGATCCTGCGTCGTGGCTGATCGATCAGGAGCGGCGTGCCAGTTTCGAGGCCCAAGGCCAGCATTTCGAGAGCCGCTTTCACGGCACGCTGGTCTGGCTGCCGGATGCCGACAGTAGCGATGCGGCAGGACGGACACTCGTCGAGCGACCCGACGACGCCAAAGGGCGCGACTGGCACGCCAGCCTCTCCGGCTTCATCGCCGAAAGCGATCGCGTGCTCGACCTTCTGTCCAGCTTCATGCCGGAGGTGCGCCCATTAAACGACGGGGAGACGCTGACGTATCTCCACGGCACCGTTTCCAGCCGTCGTCACCCCGTCGTCGTGCCGGAAACGCCGATCTATCTCGATGCGCTGCTCGCTGACACACCGCTGACCGGCGGGCTTGAGCCCAGGCTCGGCGATCTGCATCTGCGCACCCTCACCATCCTCGGTTTTCCGAACCTCAGTCGACCCGGCATTCTCGATGCGCTCAACCATCAGGATTTCGGATACCGCTGGGTCACGCGCTTCATTGCCCTCGACAAGACCGATGCGACCAAGGCGCTGACGAAGATCCGGCGGCAATGGTTCAACAAGCGCAAGTCGATCGCCGCGCTGCTGCGCGAGGTGATGTACAACCAGCCAGCCCAGCTTCTCGACAGCGACGCTGATAACAAGGTGGTCGATGCCGACCTTGCGCTCCAGACGCTCGGCGGCGATCACGTTGCCTTTGGGTATCTGACTACGACGATCACGGTGTCGGACTCCGATCGCGCTCGCGCAGAGGACAAGGTTCGCGCGGTCGAGCGGATCGTCAACGGCCTCGGCTTCACATGCTTGCGCGAAGGCATCAACGCGGTCGAAGCGTGGCTGTCGTCGCTGCCCGGTCAGGCTTACGCGAACGTGCGCCAGCCGCTGATCCATACCCTCAATCTCGCCCATCTCATGCCACTGTCGTCGGTGTGGGCAGGACCTGCTGGCAACCGCCATCTCGACGGCCCGCCACTGCTCTATGCGCAGACCAGTGGATCAACCCCTTTTCGCTTGTCGACCCATATCGGCGATGTCGGGCACATGCTCGTCGTCGGTCCCACCGGTGCTGGCAAGTCGGTGCTGCTGGCCCTGATCGCATTGCAGTTCCGGCGCTATGCCGGCTCGCAACTCTATATCTTCGACAAGGGCTATTCGGCACGCGCGGCGGTGCTGGCGATGGGCGGCGCGCATCATGCGTTGGGTCTCGGCGCGGATAGCGGCGACACTTTCGCGTTCCAGCCGCTTCGCCGCGTTGATGATCCCAGCGAACGGAGCTGGGCGGCAGAATGGATCGCGGCGCTGCTGGCCCACGAAAAGGTCATCGTCACCCCCGAGGTCAAGGACGCTGTGTGGTCCGCACTTTGCAGCCTCGCATCGGCACCACCTCAGGAGCGGACGCTGACCGGACTGGCCATGCTACTCCAGTCCAATGCGTTACGCATCGCGCTGACCGCCTATACGCTCGACGGCCCCTATGGGCGTCTCCTGGACGCGGCTGAACAGCATCTCGCCTTCGCGGACATCCAGTGCTTCGAAACCGAGGCGCTGATGGGACAGGCCGGGGTGGTCGCCCCGGTTCTGACCTATCTCTTCCACCGCCTCGAAGAGCGCTTCGACGGTCGGCCAACGCTACTCGTTCTCGACGAGGCCTGGATTTTTCTCGATCATCCAATCTTTGCCGCGCGCATTCGCGAATGGCTGAAGACCCTGCGCAAGAAGAATGTCGCGGTGCTGTTCGCAACGCAGAGCCTCGCCGATATCGCCGACAGCAGCATCGCGCCGGCGATCATAGAGAGCTGCCCGCAGCGCATTTTGCTGCCCAACGACCGCGCGATCGAGCCGCAATCGCGGGCCGCCTATGAGCGTTTCGGACTCAATGACCGGCAAATCGAGCTGGTAAGCCGCGCAACGCCGAAGCGGCAATATTACCTTCAATCGGCGCGCGGCAATCGGCTGTTCGAGCTCGGCCTCGGGCCAATCGCGCTCGCGCTGTGCGGTGCGTCCGATCCGGCAACCCAGGCGCGCATCGACGCGCTGCTGGCGGAGCATGGCCCCGAGAATTTCGCGGCCCGCTTCCTTGAGCAAGCTGGTCTCGACTGGGCCGCCGACCTCCTCGCCGATTTCCCGAATTTCGCGCCCACCGAAGAAGGAGAAGTGTAATGCGTATTGTCACCCGCAAAGTCCTGATCGCGTCCGCGCTCAGCATCGGAACCGCCGGTTCGCTGGCTATGGGGCTCGCCAGTGCGAGCACCCCGGCACGCGCGCAAATCAGCGTATTCGACCCGACCAACTACAGCCAGAACCTGCTCACTGCGGCGCGCACGCTCACCCAGATCAACAATCAGATCCAGTCGCTCCAGAACGAAGCGACGATGCTAATCAATCAGGCGAAGAACCTCAGCCGGATCGACTTTCCGCAACTCCAGCAGCTCAACCAGAACTTGGCTGCGATCGACCGGTTGATGGGGCAGGCGCAAGGGATCGATTTCAGGGTCGATGGCCTGGACCAGCAGTTCAGCCAGTTGTTTCCCAAGGACTTCAATCAGGCACTGACCACCAACAAACAGGTGGTCGCCGCCAAAGCGCGGCTCGATGCCGCAATGTCGGGCTTCCGGCAGGCGATGGGCGTGCAATCCCAGATCGTCACCAACGTGCAGGCTGATGCCGGGACGCTGAGCGAGATCGTTGCGAAGAGCCAGGGCGCTGAGGGCGGCTTGCAAGCCCAACAAGCCACGAACCAGCTACTGGCACTCACCGCCAAGCAGCAGTTCCAGATCCAGAAGATGATGGCGGCGCAATACCGCGCCGAAGCAACCGAAGCCGCGCGTCGTGCACAGGCCGAGGCAGAAGGGCGGGAACGCACCCGGAAATTTCTGGGCACCGGCCAAGCCTACACGCGCGAATAGGCGCGGTGACGAGCTGAGGCGGCGCAGTCCAGCTCCCCGATCGCGCCGCCTCGTCGCGGAGTCCGTTTGCCTTGCCCCCGGGTGGCGGGCTCCGCGACACCTTTACTCAAGTCGAAAGCTGCCGAACCGTGCAAGATCTCAATGTCATCGACCGCTTCATGCAGGCCTTCATCCGCTACATCGACAGCGGATTCGGGCTGCTCGGCAATGACGTCGGATTTCTCACCGCGACGCTGATAGGGATCGACATCACGCTCGCTGGCCTGTTCTGGGCAATGGGTGGCGACGACAACGTCCTTGGCCGGTTCCTCAAGAAAATCCTCTACATTGGTGCGTTCGCGTTCATCCTGAACAGCTTCTCGACGCTTGCTGACATCATCTTCAAATCGTTCGCCCAGGCCGGACTGACGGCTGGCGGCGGCACGCTGTCGGCCGACGACCTGCTTCGCCCCGGACAAGTCGCATCAACCGGCTTCAGCGCCGCCTGGCCGCTGCTCGAGCAGGCCTCGAGCATGATGGGCTTTGTCAGCTTCTTCGAGAACTTCCTGACGATCATGGTCCTGCTGTTTGCCTGGGCGATCGTCATCCTCGCCTTCTTCATCCTCGCCGTGCAGATGTTCGTGACCATCATTGAGTTCAAGCTGACGAGCCTCGCCGGCTTCATCCTCGTGCCGTTCGCGCTGTGGAACCGCACCAGCTTCCTCGCCGAGCGCGTGCTTGGCAATGTGGTCAGCTCGGGCATCAAGGTGATGGTGCTCGCGGTCATCGTCGGCATCGGTTCGAACTTTTTCGCCGAGTTTACCACCTCGATGCAGGGACAAGAGCCCGATCTCGGTGCCGCGATGAGCCTCGCGCTCGGCGCGCTTTCGCTGTTCGGCCTCGGTATCTTCGGTCCCGGCATCGCCTCCGGTTTGGTAGCGGGCGCGCCGCAGCTGGGTGCAGGCGCTGCGCTCGGTACGGCCGCCGGCGCGGCGGGCGTCACCATGCTTGCCGGCGGTGCGACGATGGGCGCGGCCAGCGCGATCGGGGGCGGTGCGCTCAGCGCGGTCCGCGCCGGGACATCAATGGGATCGGCTGCATCGACCGCTTACACGCTCGGCAAGGACACCGCCCCGTCGCCGACCATGGCTGCCGGCCTTGGCGGCGTCGCCCGCGCCGCAGGTAACGCCGCCCGCGATCGCGCGTCGAGCGCGCTCGGGCTTGGCGAAGCCGCATCGAGCGGCCGCACGGCTGCCTGGAACGCGCTCAATCGGTCCGGCGCAGGTGAGCCTGCCTCCTCAACGACTGTCGGCGAAGGAGCGCCCGAATGGGCTCAATCGATGCGCGCGCAGCAAAACGCTCGTCATCACCGTCAGATCGCACTGCACTCGATTCAACAGGGCGATCGTGGCGGTGCCTCCGCTCACCCCGACATCAAGGAAAGGGACGACTGATGATCTTCAAGCGCGCCGTCCAGCGCTACGGACGGACACCCCAGCCCGAAACGCCCTACCAACGTGCCAGTCAGCTGTGGGACGAGCGGATCGGCTCGGCCCGGGTTCAGGCCCGAAACTGGCGGCTAATGGCGTTCGGAACGTTGACGCTCACCTGCGCCATGTCTGCCGCACTCATCTGGCAGTCACTCCAGAGCAGGGTCACGCCCTATGTGGTCGAGGTCGATCGTCTTGGCGAGGCACGGGCGGTCACCGAGGCCGAGGCTGGATACAAGCCCACAGACCCACAGATCGCCTGGCATCTGGCGAAGTTCATCGAAAATGTTCGCGCTGTTTCGCTCGACCCGGTGCTGATGCGCCGCGACTGGCTATCAGCCTACGCCTTCGTGACCGAGCGCGGCGCCCGATCCCTCGACGACTATGCAAGGGCTGCGGACCCGTTCGCCCGGATCGGCGAGCGAACCGTGGCGGTGCAGGTGACCAGCGTCGTCCGCGCCTCGGAGCGATCGTTTCAGGTGAAATGGACCGAAACGCCCTACGAGCGCGGGAGTGCGGGGGGATCATCGACCTGGACGGGGATTTTGACGATCGTGACGAAGCCGCCCGTATCGGCGGACACGATTCGCAAGAATCCGCTCGGCATCTACGTCGATGCGATCGACTGGAGCCGCGAGATCGAGCCGGCAACGGTCACCGCCCCGGCGCGCACGCCGCCGCCTCCGTCCTCCGACAACCTGCCGCTGGGCTCGCCGCTCGATCCGAACCTTGCCGCACAACCGACCCCCAATCCGGAGACACAGCCATGATCCGCTACCTTGCAGTGCCATCCCTGCTGGTGCTTGCCCTTCCGCCAGCAGCGCATGCGGCCGGGGCTTCACCATCTCAAAGCAGCCCGACGCAACGGACGGTCGCATCCGCCAACCGCCTTGCAACCATCGAACGCGCTGCAAATGGTTTCCTGCATGCCGTTCAGGTTTATCCCTTTACGGAAGGGGCAATCTATCGCGTGATGACCGCACCCGGGCGGGTTACCGACATTGCGCTCCAGCCAGGGGAAACGCTCGTGGCGGTAGCCAGCGGCGACACGGCTCGCTGGGTTATCGGCGATACGACCAGCGGATCGGGCACCGCGAAGCGTACGCATGTGTTGGTCAAACCGTTCAGTGCTGGGTTGTCGACCAACCTTGTGATCACCACTGACCGCCGCAGCTATCATATTGCGCTCACCAGCGTCGGGAAGACGGCGATGGCTGCGCTCTCATGGACCTATCCGCAGGATGCGCTGATCGCCCTCAAACGCGCGGCCACGGCCGCCGAGGCAATGGCCCCGGTGGCCGCCGGCATCGAGGTGGAAACTCTTCATTTCAACTATGTCGTATCGGGCGATCGTCCTTCCTGGCGGCCGCTACGCGCGTTCGACGATGGCAGGCAGACGTTCATCGAGTTTCCTGCGTCGCTCGCTGTCGGGGTGGCTCCCCCGATCTTTCTGGTGGACGCAAAGGGCGAGGCCCAGCTGGTCAACTATCGGGTGAAGGGCCGTTTCTACGTGGTCGATCGGATCTTCGATGCTGCGGAGCTTCGTCTCGGCACGAAGAATCAGCAGGTCGTCCGCATCAGCCGGCTGGCGGCTGGCGCTAAGACACGGAGGGGATCATGACCGACGGGAATGATCGGCCGGCGACTGATGTCCAAGCAGCGCCCGGCAAGGCTGATCCGGAAACACTGGCACTTCGCGCCCAGCCGGCGCGGGCGATCCGTTTCAAGCGCGGTGCCATCGTGGCGATCGCGGCGCTCGGCTCCGTCAGCCTTGTCGCAACCGCCTGGGTTGCGCTCAGGCCATCCAATCTGCAGCTCGTAGGCCAGGCTGACGATCGGACAATCATTGCGAAGCCCCCTACCGACGCGCTCAGCGCACTTCCGGGCGGCTATGGCGACGTACCCAAGCTCGGACCGCCGTTGCCTGGTGATCTCGGCCGACCCATTCTCGATCATCAGCGCGCAATGGGAACCGAGCCGGTGGAAGGAGAGGCAGCCCGGGCCGATCAGGCGGCAGCAACCGAACGTGAGCGGCGCGCTGCTGAATTGAGAGCTGCGCGAGAATCCGGGTTGCTCGTTCAGTCGGGCAGTCGTCCAATCCCGACCGCTGAGGCTCAGGCAGCATTGCCTCTGGCACCGGTGGCAAGCGCCGATGCGCCGCGGCCTGCAGTCAACCCGGACCGCGATCCCAACGCCCAGCAGCGCAAGGCCGATTTTGTGGCCAAGCGCGATTCCGGCGGCGACGTCAACGGTGATCGGCTGACCCCACCTGCATCACCAAATATGCTTTCAGCCGGCAGCGTGATCGCCGCAGGTCTGATCACCGGTCTTAGGTCAGATCTCCCCGGCCTCGTCACCGCCCAGGTCACCGAACGGGTCTATGACAGCGCAACCGGCTCCATCCTGCTCATTCCGCAGGGCGCTCGGCTGATCGGCAGCTATGACAGCGTCGTAGCGTATGGGCAGAAGCGCGCGCTGATCGTGTGGCAGCGGATCATATTGCCCGACGGCAGTTCGATCCGGCTAGATAACGTCCCCGCGACCGACCCGTCGGGCTATGCGGGACTCGCCGACAAGGTCGACTTCCACACCTGGACGCTGCTCAAGGGCGTCGCGATTTCAACGCTGTTGGGCGTCGGTGCCAACCTCTCCTTCTCCGGTGAAAGCGATCTCGTTCAAGCAATTCGGGAATCGACCCAGCAGAATGTCTCCCGCGCTGGAGACCAGATCACGTCGCGCAACCTGCAAGTTCAGCCGACCATCACGATCCGGCCCGGCGCCCCTGTTCGGCTGGTCGTCCATCGCGACCTGATTCTCGCGCCCTGGCGCGGCTAGGAGACAACGATGCCAACCATTAAGCTGACCAAGCTGCCTGATCGCACGCCGATCAAGCTCACCATCACCATCACGCCGGACCTGAACCAGTTGCTGGCGGACTACGCGGAAGCCTATCGGGATGCCTATGGTCAGTCGGAGCAGGTGACTGACCTGATCCCCTATATGCTTCGCTCCTTTCTTGAGAGCGATCGCGGTTTCAGCCGCGGGAAGGCGAAATCATGACTTCACCCTCCCTGCCGACGCGGAACCATGAGCATGGCGGTGTCGCGATCGAGCCATTGTCCGTGCGCATCGCGACAGCGGTCCAGATCACGGGGATCAGCCGCTCTCGACTTTATGAACTTATCCAGTCTGGCGATCTTGAGACGGTCAAGGTCGGTCGGTCGACACTCATACCATATCGCAGCCTCAAGGAGCTGGTCGGCGGCTAACCCTATCGTCGACCGCCTCCGCTCCCGAAGATCGGACGAAAAATTGCTGCGCCGTCACGCAGCTGGTCAAGATGGTCCGACCAGTGCTGCATCATTCGGACTCGCTCGTCCCAATATTCTCCCCGCGTGTAAGCGCGGCGCACCGCGCTGCCGTCGAGGTGAGCGAGCTGCTTTTCAATCGCATCGGGGTTCCAGATGCCCATCTCGTTGAGCAGCGTTGCTGCCATGGCGCGAAAGCCATGCGCGGTCATCTCCTGCTGACTGTAGCCAAGCCGGCGAAGCGCTGCGTTGATCGTGTTCTCCGACATCGGCTTGTCCGCCGACCTGAAGGATGGAAACAGGTATTTCCCATGTCCGGTGAGCGTATGAAGGTGATCGAGATGCGCCATGACCTGTCGGGACAGCGACACCCGATGCGGGCGGCGCATTTTCATTTTCTCCGCCGGGATCGACCAGATTGCATTCTGCGCTTCAATTTCGGCCCATTCGGCCTTGCGCAACTCTCCTGGCCGGACAAACAAGTACGGCGATAGCTGAAGTGCGACCGCAGTAATCTCGTGGCCAGTGTAGCCTTCGATCGCGCGCATCAGCGCACCAGCTTCCTTCGGCGTCGTGATGGCTGCAAGGTGCGTGACCTTGGGTGTGATGAGGGCACCGCGAAGGTCGGCCGCTACGTCGCGGTCTGCTCGGGCGGTTGCGATGCCATACCGAAGGACGCGGCTTAGTACGCTGCGCATCCGGCGGGCGCTCTCGTAGCGCCCAGTTGCCTCCACCTTGCGCAACACGGAAAGCACGTCCTGCGCAGTGACCTTTGAGATCGGCAGGTTGCCGATCGTGGGATAGGCCATGCCCAGTAGCCAGCGAATCTTCTCCAGCGTGACATGCGCCCGACCCTCCCGTTCAATCTTGTCGAGCCACTCCTCGGCAACCGTCTTGAACGTATTGTCGGATGCGATCTTCTCCGCGATTCGAGAGAGTCTCTTCTCTGCGCACGGATCGAGTCCGGCGGCGATCTGCTCTTTCGCTTCGGTCCGTCGCTGGCGTGCCGCTGCGATTCCCACCTCGGGCCAGGCCCCGAAATACAGTGTCTTCTGCCGACCAAGGTGACGGTAATTCATACGCCAGAGCTTCGCGCCGTTCGGCTGTACGAGAAGGTAAAGCCCCTCGGAGTCGGCTACCTTGTAGGCTTTGTCCCTGGGCTTGGCGTTGGTGATCTGGATGTGATTCAGTGCCATGATGGTGCTAGCTCCAAAGGGCTCGCCGGCACCATCAAAAACACCATCATTTTGATGGTGCTGCCGATGGATTCGGGTGGATGAGCCCGGATTCCATTCGGCGATTTTCACTGAAAATATGCTGTAAAACCAGCTGCTTACTGGACCTTCCCGGACGTCGCCGGAAAGGCCTCTGGTGCCCAGAAGAGGACTCGAACCTCCACGACCTTGCGATCGCCAGCACCTGAAGCTGGTGCGTCTACCAATTCCGCCATCTGGGCACGGGGTAGGCGAGCGCCTCTACGGATGCGCCCTGGGACTGTCAACCGGCTTGGCTGGCAAATTCGCCTGGCGGCGCGATTTTTTCGGCGTCACCACTCAGCCTTGCTGGCGGATGGCGGTGACCAGGATACCCCCGGCTAGCGTCAGCACCGCGAGCAGCAGCATCACCGGGCCAAAATCGCGGGGAGTCGCCAGCGCCCAAGCGAGGGCGGGGCCGATCAGCGCGGGCAGGGTGTTGGTGAGGTTGATGAGGCCCAGGTCGCGCCCGCGATGCGCCGCGCTGGGCAGGAGCTGCATCGCAAAGCCGGAATGGATCGACAGGAACACCGATGAACCCAGCGCATAGAGCGCGAAGGCCGGCGCGGCGGCGGCCCAGTCGCGGGCTATGGCCAAACCGAGCAGGCCGAGCGCCGCCACCGCCGCTGCGGCAAGCAGGAACGGCTTGCGCCGCCCGATGCGGTCGGACCAGCGGCCCAGCAGCACAGCGGCGGGGAGGGGGAGCAGATAGGCGATCGTCATCAGCTGGCCGATCGGGCCGACTTGCTTGGCGGCGGACAGATCGGGGTCGATGCTGATGAAGTAATAGACGAGGTAGAGTGACAGGACGTTGCCCGCGATCTGCACCAGCAGCCGCGACAGCCAGGCGAGCGCCAGATCGCGCCCGGCGAGGCGCGGCTGCGCGTCCGCTATCGGGTCCACCGCCGCCAGTGACGGCACGCGCAGCAGCGGTACGACACAGAGCAGCACCATCGCGAAGATGAAGGCGAGGCGGGCAGCGTCGGTCGCAAAGCCGATGCCGATCATCGCCGCTCCCACCGCCGACGCCAGCGGCGAGCCGAGCGCGATCAACCCGCCCGCCAGCCCCATCTGCGTTCCCGGCACCTCATCCGCCATGATCGCAAATAGCGGGGCGAGCAGTGCGTTGACCGCAACCTGAAACAGGATGACGGCGATCAGGATCTCAGCGGGCGTCTGCGCCAGCGCGACGGTCGCGAAAGACGCTGCGAGCAGAACCAGGCCCAGCACAGCCCAGCCACGGCGTCCACCACCGCGCGCGCGCGTCCGGTCGCTGGCCCAGCCGAACGCGATATTGGACAGGCTGGCGGCGATGGCCCCCGCGATGACCGTCGCGGTGAACAGGCCGATGCGCGCTTCGCCCGCAATCTCGGCGATCTTGACCGGCAGCATCAGGCTGAGCAGCGGGAGGAACGCGATGACGCCCCCCGCATTGGCGAGCGCGACCAGCAGGATGAATCCCATCCCGCGCCGCGCTGCGCCGCCTGTCCCCTGATCGCCCGTCACCCGCTCCACCTGTTCGGACGCGTCGGTGCGCGGCCGTTTCCCGATGGCTAGGGCTTCATTGTCGCCGCGTCGAGCGTGGTGGTGAGCGTCATCGATCGGTCCGTCGCATCGCGGGCGATCGCGACGCGATAGCTGCCCCCCGCAATCCGCCAGCCGGGCAGGCTCGTGTCGTAGTCAGCGAGGATGCGCGGTTCGGCAGTCAGCGTCACCCGGCGCGATTCGCCGGGGTTCAGCGTCACGCGCTGGAACCCGGCGAGCCGCATCGGCTTGCCCGATCCGTCGCGGGTTACATAGAGCTGCGGCACGTCCGCACCGGCGCGCTGGCCAGTGTTGGTGACGGTGAAGCTGACGGTCAGCTTCTTGCCCCCGGTGAGCTGCGGCTGGGCATAGGTGAAGTTGGTGTAGCTGAGGCCATGGCCGAACGCGAACAGCGGCTTGTTGCCCTGCCGTTCGTACCAGCGATAGCCGACGTCGCTGCCCTCCTGATATTTGACCGGGAAGGTCTTGAGGCTGAAGTCGCCGCCCGCCGCCGGGTTCGACGCGGCATCGCGCTCCAGGCCGGTGAGCAGGTCGAGCCCGACCGGGGTGGGGCGGGGTGCCTGTGCCTCGCGGACGGGGAAGGTGATCGGCAGGCGGCCCGAAGGATTGACCTTGCCGGTCAGGATGTTCGCGATCGCCTCGCCGCCGCGCTGGCCGGGGTACCAGGCCTGGACCACGGCGGGGACCTGTTCGATCCACGGCATCGTCACTGGGCCGCCGGTGGTCAGCACGACGACTGTCTTGGGCTGAGCCTTGGCGACACCGGCGATCAGCGCGTCCTGATGGTCGGACAGGCGCAGGTTCGGCACATCGTCGGCCTCGGTCGTCCATTGCGTCGCAAAGACGATGACGATGTCGGCCTTGGCGGCGGCCTCCAGCGTCGCATTCATGTTGCGGCCGTCGGTAAAGTCTACCTGTGTTCTGGGCGCTGCCTTGCGCAGCGCGGCGAGCGGGGAGGAGGCGTGATAGGTGATCCGTGCGAACGACGCCGAGCCGCCATAGGCGAGCGGGATTTCGATCGGCGCGCCGCCGACCGAGCGCACCTGGCTGGAGCCGCCGCCTGACAGCACGCCGACATCCGCACCGCCGCCGATGACCAGGATCTTCTTCGCGCTTGCCGCCAGCGGCAGGATGCCGCCGTCATTCTTGAGCAGCACGATGCCGGCTTCGGCGGCGCGCTGCGCGACTTCGGCATTGGCGGCATAGTCGATCGGCTGTGCCGCGGCGGGGGCGGGCGTGTCGAACGCGCCGGTGAGGATCAGGCCGGTCAGGTACCGCGCGACCATGTCGTTGAGGCGTGCCATCGGCACCTCGCCCTTCTCGACGGCGGCCTTCAATGGCGCGTCAAAGAACATCGCCTTGTCGAGTTCCTGACCCGATTGCTGGTCGAGCCCGGCCATTGCCGCCTTCACCGTGGTATGGACGCCGCCCCAATCACTCATCACCCAGCCGGGATAGTTCCAGTCGCGCTTGAGCACCGTGTTGAGCAGGAAGTTATTCTCCGACGCCCAATGGCCGTTGACCTTGTTGTATGCGGCCATCACCGATCCGGGCTTGCCCTTTTCGATCGCGATCTGGAAGGCGAGCAGATCGCTTTCACGCAGGGCTGCTTCATCGATCTGCGCGTCGAGCACCATCCGGCCCGTCTCCTGCGCGTTGAGCGCGAAATGCTTTATCGTGGAGACGATGCGGTTCGACTGGACGCCCGCGATATGCGCGCCGGCCAGTTCGCCGGCGAGCAGCGGGTCTTCGCCGAGATATTCGAAATTGCGCCCGCCCCATGGATCGCGCGTCAGGTTGACGCCGCCGGCGAGCAGGACGTTGAAGCGCTTGGCGCGCGCCTCCGCACCGATCATCGCGCCGCCCGCGCGGGCAATCTCGGGGTCGAAGCTGGCGGCGGTGGCGAGGCTGGAGGGGAGGGCGGTGGCGACGTCGCCCTTGCGCTGCTCGACCTGATTGGCGACGCCAAGCGAGGCATCGCTTTCGCGGACGATGGGGATTCCGACGCGCGGCACGCCGTCGATATGCCCGGCCGACGGGATCAGTTCTTCCTGCGTCTTGCCTCCGGCCATGGGCGGGAACAGGCCGTGGACCAGCATGATCTTTTCATCGAGCGTGAGCTTCGCGACGATCGCGTCCGCCCGGGCGCGAGCCTGTTTCGCCGAAACAGTCGTGGCGGCGGCTGGCTTTGGAGCCTGCTGCGCTACGCTGGCACTGGTTGCAACTGCACCGATGGCGGCCGCAGACATGAGTGCGGCGATCATTTTCGACATCGAATTTCCTCTCCAGCGATGTGCGCTGCGCATTTCCCTGCCAGCTGCACCGACTGTCCAGACAGCATAGATTGGGAACGTTCACAATAGCGGATTTGCGCGCTCCGACCTGCTGGATGCCACGGGTGGCCCCGCTTGACAACGTTGTAAAACGGGTTCAAGTGAACGTTCTCAATGCGAGCACGAATGGCGTGCCGCGCGATGGGGAGGATTGGGGAATGCGTGACCTAAAGGCGCGCGCGCTTTCGCGACTGGTGATCGGCGTTTCGACGCTGGCGATCGTGACTGCGCCGGCATTTGCACAAGAGACTGACGCTGCGGCACCGGCGGAAGAGGGCGAGGAAATCGTCGTCACCGGCATTCGCGCCAGCCTTCAGGCAGCGGTGGACATCAAGCGCGACGCACAGGGTGTTGTCGACGCGATTTCGGCCGAGGATATCGGCAAATTCCCGGACACCAACCTCGCCGAATCGCTCCAGCGCATTACCGGCGTTTCGATCGACCGCTCGAACGGCGAAGGCTCGACCGTCACCGTCCGCGGCTTCGGACCTGAGTATAACCTCGTCACGCTGAACGGTCGCCAGATGCCGACCTCGACGCTCGGCGATGGTGCCAGCGCGCCGGCCTCGCGTTCGTTCGACTTCGCCAACCTCGCCTCTGAAGGCATTGCTGGCGTCGAGGTCTACAAGACCGGCCGCGCCGCCGTCGCATCGGGCGGTATCGGCTCGACCATCAACATCAAGACACCGCGTCCGCTCGATCGTCCGGGCATGCGCGGATCGGTCTCGGTCAAGGGCGTGCTCGACACGTCGCTGAACGAAGGCAATGAGATCACGCCGGAAGTGTCGGGCGTGTTCAGCACGACCTTCGGCAATGAAGAGCAGTTCGGCATCCTCGTCTCGGGCATCTATCAGAGGCGCAAGGCGAGCGTGAACACCGGCTCGGTCGGGTTCGGCAATTCGTTCCTGGGGAACGAGAATGACTGGGGCACGCTCGGGCCGGAGGGGCCGAACGTCATCAACCGTCCCGGCGCGACCGAAGTCTATGAAGTGCCGCAGAGCGCGGCCTATAACCTCACCGATATCGATCGTGAGCGGATCAACGGCC
This sequence comes from Sphingomonas sp. SDUR79, assembly GCF_056821745.1. Classification (NCBI taxonomy): domain Bacteria; kingdom Pseudomonadati; phylum Pseudomonadota; class Alphaproteobacteria; order Sphingomonadales; family Sphingomonadaceae; genus Sphingomonas; species Sphingomonas sp. SDUR79. The sequence continues at coordinate 254,978 of NZ_JBPDIN010000001.1, forward strand.
AAGTCGTGCTGCAGGTCCGTCCGGCGGATTCGGTGACCGCGACGTTCGACTTCACCTATTCGCGCAACCGCGTGGAAGCGCGCGACAGCAGCGTCGGCGTGTGGTTCAACTTCGGCGATACCTCGTCCGAATGGACCGACGGCCCTGCCGCCGGCCCGGTCTTCTACACCGAGCGGTTCGGCCCCGGTAAGGACCTGTCGTACAGCGGGTCGCTGACCGCGAACGAGTCCGAGAACAAGTCGTTCGGCGGCAATCTGAAGTGGGAAGCACCGGGTGGCGTTACGGTCACGCTCGACGCGCATCATTCGACCGCAGAGTCGAAGCCGACCAACAAGTTCGGCACCAGCACTTCGGTCGGTTCGGCCGTATTCGGCGTCGCGTCGCAGACCGTCGACTTCACCAACGAACTGCCGGTGCTGTCCTATACGATGCAGCCGGGGATCGACGCGCTCAACCCGGCGCTGATCACCGCGACCGGCAACTCGTTCCGCAACGCCTATTTCAAGGACGAGATCAATCAGGTGCAGCTCAATGGTCGCTACGACCATGACGGCGACTTCCTCGATTCGATCGACTTCGGCTTCTCCTATGTTCAGAACAAGGTGCGGTCGGCCTATGGGTTCGTTCAGAACGACACCTGGGGTGGCATCGGCACGGCAGCGGATCTGCCCGACGATCTGTTCACCCGCGTCACGCTGCCCGACAAATTCCCGGGCCTGACCGGGTCAGACGCCGGCATCATCCCGGCCTATTACCGGTTCGATTTCGAGCGGATGGTGGGCATCCTCAACAGCCGCTTCGGGGTCTGTGGCGGCGACAATGACTGCCTCGCGCCGTATGAGACCGATCGCCGGATCGAGGAAAAGACGATCTCGCCGTTCGTCCAGGTGAACACCAAGTTCCAGGTCGGCGCGGGCGACGCGCACCTGATCGCGGGTGTCCGCTATGACCAGACGACGATCGCATCGGCATCGCTGACGCCGATCCCGGTCGGCACGTCGTGGAACGCGGCGGGCGAGTTCAACATCAACTATGGCACCGCCAGCGATTTCCTGACTACCAAGGGCAGCTACGACAATTGGCTGCCGGCGGTCGATTTCGACATCGAGCCGATCGAGAACGTCAAGTTCCGCGCATCGTACAGCCACACCATCACCCGCGCCGACTATAACAGTCTGCAGGGCGGCCTGACGCTCAACCGTCAGTTCGGCATCGCCGGTGGCGGCGGGCTTCAGGGCAACCCGAACCTGGTGCCGTTCCTGTCGCGCAACATCGACGTGTCGCTGGAATGGTATTACGCCCCCGCCAGCTACGTCTCGGCCGGCTATTTCCGCAAGAAGGTGAAGAACTTCATCAACTCGCAGGAAGTGGAGCGCTCGGCATTCGATCTGCGCAATCCGGCCGATGGTCCGCGCTTCCGTGCGGCGCAGGCGGCGCTGGGCGGCACGACCGATGTCTCGCGCATCCGCGACTATATCCTGCGCAACTTCAGCGGGGTTGAGGTCACGCGCGACGCGATGGGTGCGCCGATCCTTGATGTGAACGGCTATTACCAAGGCCGCATCTTCGGCCTGCCCGAGGACGGGCTGGTCGACTTCCGCGTCGGCACGCCGTTCAACTCGGACCAGACGGCCACGCTCTATGGCTTCGAGTTCGCGGTCCAGCATGCCTTCTGGGACACCGGCTTCGGTGCGCAGCTCAATTACACGATCGTGCGTGGCGACGCCGAGTTCGACAATGCCGCCAACCCCAATATCGGCCAGTTCGCGCTGGCAGGGCTGAGCGACAGTGCGAACGCGGTCGTCTATTACGACAAGGGCGGGCTGCAGGCGCGTGTCGCGTATAACTGGCGCGACAAATTCTACGCCGGTGGCAACCCCAACCCGACCTATGTCGAAGCCTATGGCCAGTTCGATGCCAGCATCAGCTATGAGTTCATTCCCGGACTCACCGCCTATGTCGAAGGTATCAACCTGACCGGCGAAGGGCGTCGCGGTCACCGCCGTAACGAAAATATGGTGACCTTCGCCCAGCCCGGCTTCGCCCGCTACATGGGCGGTGTCCGCTTCAACTTCTGACCTCCTCCCCCCAAGGCCACCCTCGTTCATTCGAGGGTGGCCCTTTTTTCATCGGGGATGCACAAGTCGGGGCGTCACTGAAGCAAACGGAAAATACGGTGGAGCAGGAAACGGTCCGGATCGTCGTCGTCGGTGGGGGAACCGCCGGATGGCTGTCGGCATGTCTGCTCGCCGCGCGCGTCCCCGGCGCCACCATCACGCTGGTCGAATCCCCCGATGTCGCGACGATCGGGGTTGGCGAAGGAACCTGGCCGACGATGCGCCGCACATTGCAGGCGATCGGGCTGGACGAGGCCGAGTTCCTGCGCGCCTGCGACGCGTCATTCAAACAGGGTTCGCGCTTCATCGGCTGGGGCAGCGGCGCGGCTGACGATGCCTATTACCACCCCTTCACACCGCCCGCCGATACCGACGCCCGCGCGCTCGTCCGTGGCTGGCATGTGGCCGCCGGAGGGCAGGCGTTTGCGCCAGCGGTATCGGCCCAGCCGCGCATCTGCGACCTCGACCTTGCGCCGCGTCAGCGGGCGATGTCGGGCTATGCCGGCGCGCTCAATTACGCCTATCATCTCGACGCGGCCAAGCTGGCCGCGCTGCTGGCGCAGCATGGGGTGGAGAAGCTTGGCGTGCAGCATGTGCGTGCGCATGTCATCGGGGTCGATGCCGACGCCGATGGCGATCTGCGCGCGGTGCTGACGCGCGAACAGGGGGCGATTGCAGGCGATCTGTTCATCGACTGCACCGGCCATGCCGCGCTGCTGATCGACGGGCATTTCGGCGTTCCGTTCGTCGATCGCAGTGACGTGCTGTTCAACGATCGCGCGCTGGCGGTGCAGGTGCCGGTCGATCCCGACAGCCCGATCCGGTCGCAGACCGATGCGACCGCGCATGACGCGGGCTGGATCTGGGACATCGGCCTGCCGACCCGGCGCGGCGTCGGGTGCGTCTATTCCTCCGCCTTTATCGATGACGATCAAGTTGCGGCGACGCTGGCCCGTTATCTCGGACGAGACCCCGCCGATCTCGGCGCACGCGCGCTACGCTTCCGCTCCGGGCATCGCGCCGAATTCTGGAAGCGCAATTGCGTTGCGATCGGGCTATCGGCCGGATTTTTGGAGCCGCTGGAGGCATCGGCGATCGTGCTGATCGAATTGTCGCTGGGCGCGCTGATCGATGGCTTCCCGGTCGACCGCGCGGCGATGGATATTCAGGCGCGCCGCTTCAACACCCTGTTCCGCTATCGCTGGGACCGGATCGTCGAGTTCCTCAAGCTCCATTATGTGCTCAGCCGGCGCGATCAGCCTTATTGGCGCGCGCATCGGGACCCGGCGTCAATTCCGGATCGGCTGAGCGAGTTGCTCACGCTGTGGCGGCACCAGCCGCCATCGATCGCCGATTTCCCGGCGGTGGACGAAATCTTCCCCGCCGCCAGCTACCAATATGTCCTTTATGGCATGGGTCATTCCGCGCCGCCGCCCGGCCCGGTCGCGGTCGAACCCGAAGCGGCGGTCCGTGCCATGGCGCAGGCGGCCCAGCGCGGTCGTGCGCTCGCCGCCAGCCTTCCCACCAACCGCGCCTATCTTGACGCGCTGCACGCCGCCGCGCCACGCAGGGCGCTGGAGACCCTATGACCGACCATCAGCTGCTGACCCCCGAAGCCCATGCCGAGCTGCGCGTCCATCGCGGACGCGGCGCGACCTATGGCGATGCGGTCATGTCGTGCGTGACTGTCCCGGACGAGTTTCGCCAGGTTCAGGCCCATTACCCGATCCTGTTCCGGCGCAATATCGAGCGCGACGATGTTGTCGCCGTCGCCCTGTTCGGATTCGAGGAGGGCGAAAATCTGTTTCTGAGCGGCGATTGCTGGGACGCGGGCTATGTCCCGCTGGCGATCGATATTCAGCCGTTTCTGATCGGCGGCGCCCCCGACAGCGCGGATGCCAAGCAGGTCTGCGTCGACCTCGCCAGCCCGCGCATCGGCGCCGGCGAAGGCGTGCGGGTGTTCGACGAGTTCGGCCGTCCCAGCCCCTATCTCGAAACCGTTGCCGAGCAGTTGGGCGCGCTCGATGCCGGGTGGCAGGGTGCCGCCAGCTTCTACGCCGCGTTGCGCCGCCACGACCTGCTCGAGCCGCTGACGTTCGAAATCACGCTGGACGATGGCTCGACCCATCGGCTGGTCGGCTTCCACGCCGTGAATGAAGACCGGCTTCGCGCGCTCGACAGCGCGGCGCTGGGCGATCTGCATGGCGAGGGGCATCTGATGCCGCTGTTCATGGCGGTCGCGTCGATCGGCAACATCGCTGCGCTGGTCGATCGCAAGAACCGGCGGATTGCCGATGGCTGAGGCAGATCCCGGCGCACTGGCGGGCGTGGCGGCCGTGCCCGAGGTCGCGGTTGCCAATGCCGCCGCGCTGGACGCACAGCTGCGCGCTGCGACTGCGCCATTCGTGGTGCGCGGGCTGGTGCGCGATTGGCCGCTGGTCGAGGCCGGGCTGGAATCGGGCCGCGCCGCGCGCGACTATCTGCTGCGCCGCCGTCGCGATACGCGCTTTGCCGTTTCGGTCGGCCAGCCGGGTAGCGACGGTCGCCTGTTCTATGATGCGGCGATGGGCATGAACTTCACGATGGTCCGTGCCAAGCTGCCGGAGATTTTCGCCAAGATCGACGAGACCGAGGGCGATCCCACCGCGCCGCCAATCTATCTCGCCTCGATCGACGTGCATGATTTCTTCCAGGGTCTGCACGAAGCGAACCATGTCGATCTGGGCGACCGCCAGTGCATGGCGAGCATCTGGATCGGCACGCGCACGCGCATTGCGGCGCATAACGACATGCCGGCCAACCTCGCCTGCGTCGCCGCCGGGCGGCGGCGCTTCACGTTGTTCCCGCCGGACCAGTTCCGCAACCTCTATCTCGGCCCGCTCGACAACACGCCCGCCGGGCGCGCGGTCAGCATGGTCGATTTCAGCAATCCCGACTTTGCCGCGCACCCGAAATTTCGCGAAGCGCTGACGCAAGCGCAAGTCGTCGAGCTGGAGCCCGGGGACGCGCTGCATATCCCGTCGATGTGGTATCACCATGTCGAGGGGCTGGAGCCGTTCAACATCCTGCTCAACTATTGGTGGCGCGATACGCCGGTCTGGCTCGGCCAGCCGCAGGATGCGCTTCACCACGCGCTGCTCGCGATCCGCGACCTGCCCCCGGCGCAAAAGGCGCATTGGCGCGATCTGTTCGACCATTATGTGTTCGACAATGACGATGCCGTCACCGCCCATATCCCGGCGAGCGGGCGCAGCATTCTCGATCCACTGACGCCCGACACCGCGTCGCGCATCCGAACCTATCTGCTGCGGCAGCTCAGCCGATGAGGAAAGACATGATCAAGCGTATCGTCGTTGCCGGCGGCGGGACTGCGGGATGGATGGCCGCCGCTGCATTGGCGCGCACTATGGGCCACACCGTCGCGGTGACACTGGTCGAATCCGAGGCAATCGGCACGGTCGGCGTGGGCGAGTCCACGATCCCGCCGCTCGTCGTCTACAACCGCCTGCTCGGCATCAACGAGGCCGAGTTCATGCGCGCCACCCAGGCGACGTTCAAGCTCGGCATCCTGTTCGACAATTGGAAACAGCCGGGCGACCGCTATTTCCACAGCTTCGGCTATACCGGGAAGGACCATTGGGCTGCGGGATTCCAGCATTACTGGCTGGAAGGCCGCGCGCGCGGGCACACCCAGCCTTATGACGATTACTGCCTCGAACTGATCGCCGCGCTGCAGAGCAAGTTCGCGCAGCTGCCCGACAACAAGGTCAACTACGCCTATCAGCTCGATTCCGGCCTTTATGCCCGCTTCCTGCGCCAGATGGCGGAGGCGGACGGCGTCACGCGGATCGAGGGCAAGATGGCCCGCGTCGAGCTGAACGGCGAGAGCGGCGACATCGCCGCGCTGGAGCTGGACGGCGGTCGCCGGATTGAGGGCGACCTGTTCCTCGACTGCACCGGGTTCCGCGCGCTGCTGATCGAGGGAGCGTTGCACGCCGGGTATGACGACTGGACCCACTGGCTGCCATGCGACAGCGCGATCGCGCTGCAGACGCCGAATGTCCGCCCGCCGGTCCCCTATACCCGTGCGATGGCGCATGACGCCGGCTGGCAATGGCGCATCCCGTTGCAGCACCGCACCGGCAACGGCATCGTCTATTGCAGCCGCTATCTCGACCATGACGCCGCGCTCGAACGGCTGCTCGGCAATATCGAAGGCGAGCCGCTGACCCCGCCCAACAAGATCCGCTTCCAGACCGGCGCGCGGCGCAAGCAATGGCACCGCAACTGCATCGCGATCGGCCTGTCGGGCGGGTTCATGGAGCCGCTCGAATCCACCTCGATCCACCTGATCCAGCGCGCGATCCTGCGCCTGATCCGGATGATGCCGCAGGGCGCGATCAGCCCGCGCGACGTCGCCGAATTCAACGACCAGCAGTTCCAGGACATGGAGCAGATCCGCGACTTCCTGATCCTGCACTACAAGGTCACCGACCGCCGCGATTCCCCCTTCTGGCGCCAGTGCGCCGCGATGGACGTGCCCGACAGCTTGGCCCAGAAGATCGAGCTGTTCCGCGACACCGCGCGCGTGTTCCGCCGCAACGAAGAGCTGTTCGCCGAGAATAGCTGGGTTCAGGTGATGCTGGGGCAGGGGATCGAACCGCGCGCATGGCACCCGATCGCGGGCAAGCTCAACGACGATGAACTCGACCGGCTGCTCGGCATGATCCGGCAGGACGTGACCCGCACCGTCGCGGGCTTGCCCGCCCATGCCGATTATGTTGCCCGCTATTGCGGCGCCGCTGAGCCTGCAGCTGCCTGATGGCGCGTCGCAAGCAGGCGGTTACGATCAAGCATGTTGCAGCGGACGCCGGGGTCTCGCTGCAGACCGTGAGCCGCGTCATCAACAAGGAGCCGAATGTTCGCCCCGAAATGATGGCGCGGGTGCAGGAATCGATCGCGCGGCTGGGCTATGTCCCGTCGATCGCGGCGCAGCGGATGAGCGGGTCGCGCTCCTACCTGATCATGGCGCTCAACGACCGCGAGCGCACGATCGAGGGGTGGAAATCGCGCGAAGGCACCGACTGGGTCGATCAGATGCTGTTCGGCGGAATGCTGACCTGCGCCGAACATGGCTATCGCCTGATCGTCGAGCTGGTCGATACGCATAGCGACCATATCGAGCGTGAGCTGTCCGCCGCGATCGCCGCGCTCCAGCCCGACGGGGTGCTGCTGACCCCGCCGCACTCGGCCAACCCGAAGATCATGGCGCTGCTCGATGCGGCTGGGATCGAGCAGGCGCGGATCGGATCGCTGATGCCGGGGCCGGGGTTCCGGCTGACTATGGGCGACGACCTCGCCGCCGCCATGGCGACGCGGCACCTGATCGAGCTGGGCCATCGCCGGATCGGCTTCATCGCCGGTTCGCTGGAATATGAACTGAGCGGCTGGCGCGTCGATGGCTGGCGCGCGGCGATGGGCGAGGCGGGCCTCTCGACCGACGGGATGCTGGCGCAGGGCGATTTCAGCATCGAATCCGGCCGCGCCCGCGCGCCCGAGCTGATCGATGCGGGCGCGACCGCGATCATCGCCAGCAACGACCAGATGGCGATGGCGACGCTGGAGGTGGCGCGCGCGCGCGGCCTTTCGGTGCCCGGCGACCTGTCGATCGTCAGCTTCGACGACACCCCCGTGGTCCGTTTCGCCCACCCGCCGCTGACCGCGATCGAACAGCCGATTGCGGCGGTGACCGCGCGCGCGGTCGAGTTGATCATCGGCGCGCGCTCCTGTCGCGCGGCGCTCGACACGCCGGTGGTGGTCACGCCGTCGCTGACGGTGCGCGAATCGACCGCGCCACCGCGATCCTGACGGTGACCGAGATCGATCCGTAACGGATCGGACACCCGCTCCCGCACAGCGACGTTGCGATACCCTCGCCGGGCCGCATGGTGCGGCGGGGGTGTCGATGAGCGTTGCCAACTCCCTGTTCTACGGGGACAATCTCGATGTGATGCGGGCGCATTTCCCGGACGGGTGCGTCGATCTCGTCTATCTCGATCCGCCGTTCAACTCGCGCGCCAACTACAATCTCCTGTTCCGCTCACCCGAAGGAAGCGAGGCCGACGCGCAGGTCGAGGCATTCAAGGACAGCTGGCACTGGAACGACGCGGCGGAGGATGCCTTCGACCAGGTGATGCAAGGCGGCCACGCCCGCGCCTTCGACCTGCTTGCCGCCTTCCGCAGCGCGCTCGGCACCAACGACATGATGGCCTATCTCGCGATGATGGCGATCCGCCTGATCGAACTGCACCGCGTGTTGAAGGCGGAGGGCAGCCTCTATCTCCACTGCGACCCGACCGCGAGCCATTACCTCAAACTGCTGCTCGACGCGGTGTTCGGGGCGGAGCGGTTCCGCAACGAGATCACGTGGAAACGCACCGCCGCGCACAGCGATGGCGGCCGCTACGGGCGCAACACCGACACGATCCTGTTCTATGCCAAGGGCGCGAAGCCGCGCTGGAACCCGCTCTTCACCCCCTATGACGCCGATTATGCCGCGCGTTTTCGCAACCGCGATCCCGACGGGCGGCTGTGGATGGACGACAATCTGACCGCCAAGGGGCTGTCCGGCGGCGGCTATCATTATGCCTATAAGGGCGTGACCTCATACTGGCGGATGCCGGTCGAGACGATGGAGCGGCTGGACCGGGAGGGGCGGCTGCACTTCACCCGCACCGGCGGCATCCGCCTCAAACGCTATCTGGACGAGGCGCGCGGGTCGCCGGTGCAGGCGCTGTGGAGCGACATCCCCGCGCTCAACTCACAGGCGCAGGAGCGGCTATGCTACCCCACGCAAAAGCCGATCGCGCTGCTCGAACGGATCATCGCCGCCTCGTCCGACCCCGGCGACCTGGTGCTCGACCCGTTCTGCGGCTGCGGCACCGCGGTGCACGCGGCGGAAAAGCTCGGGCGGCGCTGGGCAGGGATCGACATCACGCACCTCGCCATCGGCCTGATCGAAAAGCGGATGCACGCCGCATTTCCGGGCGTGGCGTTGCGGGTCGAGGGAACGCCGCGCGACTGTGCCTCGGCCGCCGATCTCGCGCGGCGCGACCCGTACCAGTTCCAATGGTGGGCGGTGTCGATGATCGACGCGGTGCCGTTCGGCGGGCGGCGCAAGGGCGCGGATGGCGGGATCGACGGCATCATCTATTTCCGCCCCGAACGCCGCCAGACCGCCCGCGCGCTGGTCTCGGTCAAGGGCGGCGAGCGTGTCGGCGTCGGCGTGGTCCGCGACCTCCACTCCGCAATGGAACGCGAACGCGCCCCGATCGGCGTGGTCCTCACCCGCTCCACCCCCTCCGCCCCGATGCTGCGCGAAGCGGCGGCGGTGGGGCGGTTCCATAGCGAGGCGACCGGGCGGAGCTATGCGCGGATGCAGATCCTGACGGTCGAGGAGCTGTTCAGGGGGCGGCGACCGGACATCCCGCTGGTGGACCACGCGGCGGCGTTTCGGAGTGCGCCGCGCGAGCGGGTGGGCGGGGAGCAGGCGGTGTTGATTTAGGGGGGCGGCTATTCGCGGGACGCGCTCATGCTAATCTGCTTGGGCGACCCCGGCCGACCGCAGCATGTTGAGGACGGCAAGGTCGCGTTTTGCCCACTTAGGTTCTGAACGGGCTACAAGAACAACGCTGTCGAACAGCGATTCGGACAGGAACCACGACAAAGCAATGTCGATTGCGGTTGCGTCGAAGTCGAGCAGTTCCCAGTCGGTTTCCGCAAGCCTGTCCCGCGTCACCAATATCTGTGTCTCTGGGTTTCTTCTGACAAGATGGCCGGGAATGGCTTCAAAGCTGCAGCCACCCTTGAACTTCGCTTCAGATATGTCGAGCGCCCATTCGACCGATACATAGAACGAGATGGTAGCCGCGTCCCATTTCTGTTGGTCAGGTGATTGCGGTCCAACAGAGCGATTGATCTTGATGCCGCTTAGCGCACCTGACAGCTTCACATGCTTAAAGACGCAGCCCCAAAGGAACAGCGGGGATGCACCTTGCCTCTTGAGGTTATGCAGCGTCACCCCTTCGAGGGCCGCAGTGTTCAGGGCTGCATTGATTTGGGTGACGTCAATCAATGACACATCACGGACCACGTTCCAGTCGCCCGGGCGTTGTGAATTCGGGAGATACCATCCGTTTAATGTGTAGTTTCGGGCACGGCATTGTCCGAAGTGGCGCTGCTCCGTTCTTCCCCATAAACTGCCGCCGTCACATTCGGTCATGCTGATCTCCCCAATGCTAGTTATGCTGCACGCGGAAATGTTCGCAATGGGTTGGTTGGCGGACATTCGTTCTGCACACATTGCCCATCCGCCCCGCTCCCCATACACCTCTTCCCAATGCCCGAAGACCTCACCCCTATCCCCGCCGCGACGCTCGTCGTCTTCCGCGAACGCAGCGATGGCCCGCCCGAGCTGTTGATGCTCGAACGCTCGGCGGCGATGCGGTTTGCGGGTGGGGCGGTGGTGTTTCCCGGCGGCAGAGTTGATGCGGGCGACCATGTTTTTGCCGCGACCCTCCACGGCGATCCCGACGACCTTGCCGCGCGGGTGGCGGCGGTGCGGGAGACGGTGGAGGAGGCGGGGGTCGCGATCGGCGTCGATCTGTCCGACCTGCCCGCCGCGCGGCGCGCGCTGTATGATGGCACCCCGTTCGCGGAGGTGATCGCGGGGGCTAGGTTTGATCCTGCCGCGCTGGTCCCCTTTGCCCGCTGGCTGCCGCATCAGGGCGTCGCGCATCGCATCTTCGACACCCGCTTCTACCTCGCCCGCTGGCCTGATGGTGCGCCCGCGCCGGCGGTGGACGGCAATGAGAATAGCCTGCTCTTCTGGTCGAGCGCGCGCGACACGCTCGCCGCCGCCGACGCGGGCAAAGTGCGGATGATCTTCCCCACGCGACGCAACCTTGAGCGGCTGGCGTTGTTCAACAGTTTCGACGATGCGGTCGCCGATGCGCGGGCGCATCCAATCGAGACCATCACCCCCTGGATCGAGGCGCGCGACGGCGTGGACCATCTCTGCATTCCCGAAGGGCTGGGCTATCCGGTCACCGCGCAACCGCTGGGCGCCGCGCTGCGGGCATGAAGGCGTTGCGCACCTCGATCGCCGCGATCGTCATCGCCGCGTTGCTGCTGACGCTGGCGCTGCTCGTCTACGCGATGCTGCGCAACCGGCCGCAGGACCTGCCCTGGACGAAGGTCGATCTGTCCCAGCCGGTCGGCATGTTCACCGGGCGCAAGCTGACCGCGCTGACCGATGATTTCCCCGCCTGCCGCGCCGCGCTCGACAAGGCCGGCATCCGCTACACCGCGCTACCGGCACGGTCGGAAGGCGAGGGGTGCGGCTATACCGACGCGGTGCGCTTGACCAAGGGCGGGGCGCGGCGGATCGGTTTTGCGCCCGCCGACCTCGGTGTGTCCTGCCCGGTCGCGGCGGGGCTTGCGGTGTGGGAATGGGAAGTCGTCCAGCCCGCCGCCCAGCGCATCTTCGGCCAGCGCGTGGCGGAAATCGAGCATTTCGGCAGCTACAATTGCCGCCGCATGTATAATCGCGAGGGCGCGAGCTGGAGCGAGCACGCCACCGCCGACGCCGTCGACATCGCCGCCTTCCGGCTGGCGGATGGCACGCGCATCACCCTGATCGGCGACTGGGCGGGGGAGGGGAAGAAGGCGCAATTCCTGCGCTCGGTGCGGGATGGCGGCTGCGACCTGTTCGCGACCGTGCTGTCACCGGACTACAACGAAGCCCACCGCGACCATTTCCATTTCGACCAGGCCGAGCGCGGCGCGATGGGCTGGCGGGCGTGTCGGTAGCCTCCTGATCCTCCCCCGCCAGGGGGAGGTGTCAGCGTAGCTGACGGAGGGGGAGGAAGGGTAAACGCAAGAGGCTCAAGGACACAGCCGTCCTCCCCCTCCGTCGTCCCGGAACAAGTCCGGGACGCCACCTCCCCCTGGCGGGGGAGGATAATTTCAAATCAATTCGGCAGTGCCCCAGCCTCAACCTTCTCCACCCATTGCGGGTAGAAGGCCGGCTGGCGGTTCGACCAGCCCGACGCGGTCGCCGCGGCTTCGCTGATCGATTGGAGCAGCTTGCGGCGCAGGTCCGGGTGCAGATGCGGCAGCGCCGCTGCCCCGCAAAAGGCGGCGGGGAGCCAGGGGCGCACTTCCGCACCGATCAGCCGCTCATAGAGAAAGCGATACGCCGAAAAGCTGGTCAGCCGCCCCTGCGACAGGTCGAACGCGGTGACGGTGATCAACGGCGCGAGGAACGGCTCCATCGCATCAAGGCCGGTATCGTCGGGGATCAGCGCGCGGATTTCGGGGAGGCGGTCATAGATATGCGCCTGCGCACGGATGCTGGCCGCTTCGACCACGTCGCGTGACCAGCGCTCCAGTGCGTCGTCGCGGTCGAGGCCGATGTCGAGCGAGCGGCGGATATAGCGCTGGGTCGCTGCGGCGAACCCCGCAAATTCCTTCATCTCGGCCAGGGTCATGGCCCCTTCGGCTGGCTTGCTCCGTGCACTCATTGACTACACTCCCACCCCACTCATTTGCCCAACGCAATCATGCTCCCCGCATGGTTAACGACGCGATAATGCTGCGTCGTCGCGCGTTAAGCATGTGATCACAGCATCTATTGCAACGCAACATGGCTGCGGCGAACCGAGTCAGTCACATTTGAAACGATCGCGCGGTGCGGCTTTGGCGCAACAAAATGGTTCGGGGCCGTAACATCGCGACCGATCGCATTGTGGTTGACCGGCTCCTTCACCTTAGGCCGGATCAGCCGGGGTTGGTCGCTCGCGGGCGGGATTCGCAGGGGCTAGGTAGTCATCCTTAGGCATCCGCTGCGTCGCAACACGGCCTGTTCCGCAGGTCATCGCCCCGACGAAACGATTCATCGGATATACAGGTGCAGGGGGTGGTCAGCCCGCGACCGCCCTGCCAATCCCCATCCTAAGAGATCGGGGAAGGGGTTTTCCACCATGTTTCAGACGCTGAAAGCGCGTTTTGCGCTGATGGCCGCGCTTTGCCTGGCGACGATCGCCACGCCGGCCCAGGCCCAGTTCTGGCAGTGCGCCCCCTATGCTCGCATGATCTCCGGCGTCGAAATCTATGGCAACGCGCACACCTGGTGGGCACAGGCCGAGGGCCGCTACGCCCGCGGCGACGCCCCGGTCGAAGGCGCGGTGATGTCCTTCGCCCCCACTGGCAAGATGCGCCTCGGCCATGTCGCGATGGTTTCGAAGGTGCTGAGCGACCGCGAAGTGCTGCTCACCCACGCCAACTGGTCGCGTCGCGGCGGCGTTGAAAAGAATGTGATCGCGATCGACGTGTCGGAAGCGGGCGACTGGAGCCGGGTCAAGGTGTGGTTTGCGTCGAACAACGGCCTTGGCACCTCGACCTACCCCGTCAACGGCTTCATCTACGCCAAGGGCGCGCCGCGCAACGACGCAGCGCCGTTCGCTGGCGAAACCGTCGCGCAGATCGACCTGTCGATGTTCGGGATCGAAACGTCGCTGCAGAAGTGAGCGTCAGGCTGGCCTGAAGTTCAGCGCCAGCCCGTTGATGCAATGCCGCTTACCGGTCGGCGGCGGCCCGTCATCGAACACATGGCCAAGGTGCCCGCCGCACCGGCGGCAGATCACCTCGGTCCGCGCCATGCCCAGCGAGAAATCCGACTTGGTCCGCACCGCATTGTTCAGCGGCTGCCAGAAGCTCGGCCAGCCGGTCCCGCTCTCGAACTTGGTCTTCGACGAATAAAGCGGCAGGGCGCACCCGGCACAGGCAAACACGCCCGCGCGCTTCTCCTTGTTCAGCGGGCTCGAATAGGGACGCTCGGTCCCCTCCTGCCGCAGGATGCGGTATTGCGCCGGGGTCAGCCGCTTGCGCCATTCGGCATCGGTCAGGCTGAATTCGAACTTCTGGGCCGCAGCCGCGCTTTCGTCCGAACTGCACCCGACGATCATCGCCGTGCCGACGACCCCGATGAACTGACGACGATGAACGCGCATCCTGCTACTCCTTCACGACGAGATACGTTGCCGGCCGCAGAAAGGTTTCACCCCGGGCGCGTCAATAGCGGCTGAGCTCCACCGGCATCGCCTTATAGCCATGGACGAAGCACGCCGCGACGCGCTCCGGCTCCGCTACTACATTGGGGCGCAGGCGGCGCTTGGCCATTTCCTCCATCAGCACCCCGATCTGCAGCTCCGCCAACCGCGCCCCGACGCAGCGGTGGATGCCATGGCCGAACGCGAGATGCCGCCGGGCATTGGCGCGGTCGACGATGATCTCGTCCGGCCGCTCGAACACGCTCTCGTCGCGATTGGCCGACAGATACCATAGGACGAGCTTGTCGCCCGCCTTGATCTGCTGCCCCATCAGTTCAGCGTCGGCCGTCGCTGTGCGCCGCATATGTGCGAGCGGGGTCTGCCAGCGGATGATCTCCTGCGTTGCATTGGCGATCAGCGAGGGATCGGCCTCCAGCTTTGCGCGCTGCTCGGGGAATTGCTCCAGCGCCCAGGCATAGGCGCTCATCGAATTGCGCGTTGTATCATTGCCGCCGACGATCAGCAGGATCAGGTTCCCCAAAAATTCGAACTGGTCCATCTCCTTCATCGCGTCGGAATGGATCATCATCGAAATCAGATCCGGCGTCGGGTCCTTGCCCACCTTGCTGTTCCACAGCGCGCCGAATTCCGCCGCGCACTGGAACAAGATCTCGCGGCGCTCTTCCTTCTTCACCGGGTCCTTGGCGATCTCGATATCACCGGCCCAGTCGGACCAATAGGTCAGCTTGCGCCGCTCTTCCCACGGAAAGTCGAACAGCAAAGCCAGCATCTGCGTCGTCAGCTCGATCGACACGCGATCGACCCAATCGAACGTCTCGCCGACCGGCAGTCCATCGAGGATTTCCGCGGTGCGCTGGCGAATGTCGCCGGTCATCCGCAGCATCTCGCTCGGCGTAAAGGCGGGGGCGACGGTGCGGCGCTGGCCGGTATGCTTGGGCCGGTCCATCGCGATGAACATCGGCATGCGGATGTCTTCGGGCATCAGGTCGGCGACGACGATTCCGCCCGCTTCGGAGGAATAGAGTTCGGGGAGCGATTCGACCTCGACGATCGGCTTGTAGGTCGAGATCGACCAATAGGGCCCGAACCCGCTATGCTCGCACTTGTACACCGGTGCCTCCGCGCGCAGCTGGCGGAACGGTTCGTGCCAGGTATCGTCGCGGTAGAGTTCGGCCCGGGTGACGTCGAGTGGATCGACGATGCGTGCGGTTTCGGGCGCAAGGGTGGCCATGGCGATACTCTCCCGGATTCTGTCTTTCCGGGAGAGTGAATTAACTTACAGGAATGTCAATAGCGGGATGCGGTGGCGCTTCCGCTTAAGGGCAGGGACTATGCGGCCGGCACCACCACGTCGATTGCCCGTTCCGCCACGCGCACCGTCACCGGCACGCGCGCCAGCACTTCGCCGTCGATCGATATGCTGCGGCGGGGGCGGGCGTCGAGCTTCAACTCGGTGCCGCGAAACTCCTCGACCAGTTTCTCGCGCCCGCGCAAGCGAAAGAAGCGGGCGTACCAGTCCCAGGCAAGCCGCCAGCGGTTGCGGCCGGTGACGACCTGAATCATCATCTCGCCGCTCTCGACACAGGCCTCGTCACTCATGACTACGCCGCCATGAAATTTGCCGTTGAGGATGCGCACCTCGCTCGCCCACATGCGGTGCGCCCCGCGCGCGTCGGTCACGGTGACGCGGAACGGGCGGAAGCGGGCGAAGCACCACAGCGCCCAGGCGAGATAGCCGACGCGACCCAGATATTTTTTGAGGTTGTGCGGCACCGTCTTCCCGATCATCGGCGACAGGCCCATCGCGGCGGCGTTGGCGAAGTAATCGCCGTCGATCATGCCGAGGTCGACGCGGCGGCGCTTGCCGGTGGCGATCACGTTGATCGCACCGTCAAGGTCGAGGGGGAGGCCAAGCGTGCGCGCAAAGCTGTTGGCGGTGCCGAGCGGCAGGACGGCGAACACGACATCCTTGCCCACGACATCATCGACCACGCCCGACAGCGACCCGTCGCCGCCGCCGACGATGACCATCGGCGCGCCGCCACGGATCGCGTCGCGCACGGTGTCGTCGAGCAGGTCGGGGTCTTTCACCGGATGCGCGGCGATCAAGCGGATGCCGGCCGCTTCGATCTTTTCCCGCGCTTGCTCGAACAGCGCTTCGCCGCGTCGCGATTTGGCATTGACGATCAGCACGGCTTCGCGCGGGATGGGAAGAGTCATGGCGCCCCAACCCCGCACGCGCGACGAAGGTCCATCGCCCGATCAGTAAAGCAGCACACGTTCGTCAATCTCCCGGAACACCGGCAGGTCGAGCGTGGCGGTGTCGGCCCAGCCGACATGCACGACGTCTTCGAAATACCAGCGGTCATGGTCGCCATCCGATTTCGAGTTGCTCCGTAGTGTGACGCGCTGGCCATAGGGAAGGCGGACGATCCAGCGATCGAGATTGGGCCGATGCGGCGCGCGGTTGGCGATGTTGAAGCGCAGCCACAGATGATCCTTCCCCTCCATCCGCTTGGCGAGCGGCACCCGCCAATCCTCGATCACGCCGAGTTCGCCATAGCTGGTTACTGGGACAAAGCGGGCGCGCGCCCGATAGTCGATCCGCTGATACCAGCCGCGCTCGCTGGCGCGCGGCGGATCAAACGGAAGTTCGCGGGGCAGGGCATTGCGCACGCCCGACCAGGGCATGCCGCGCGCCACCTTGTCCCAATGGATATGCACATGCTGGATGGCGAGTTGCCCCCTCACAGGCGTTTGCCCGTCCGCCCGGCCAGATCGACGACATATTGCCAGGCGACCCGACCCGAGCGGCTGCCGCGCCGGGTCGCCCAGTTGATCGCCTCCGCCGCGTCGAACGGCAGGCCGTGGTCCGCCGCATAGGTCCGGACGATCGCGACATAGGTGTCTTGATCGATCGCGTGGAAGCCGAGGCTGAGGCCGAAGCGGTCGGCCAGCGCGAGGCTGTCGTCGATGCTGTCGCGCGGGTTGATCGCGCTCGCCTGTTCCTCAAGGTTGCGGGGGATCAGATGGCGGCGGTTCGAGGTCACGAACAGACGGGTGTTCGCCGGGCGCGCTTCGGCCCCGCCTTCGAGGAGCGAGCGCAGTGCGCGGCCGTCTGAGGCGGCGTCGAATCCGAGATCGTCGAGGAAGATGACGAAGGCGCGCGGCGCTTCGGCGAGCAGGGTGAACAGTGCAGGGAGCGTGTCGAGCGCGTCGGCTTGCGTTTCAATCAGCGCGACACCTCCGCCTTCGGCCTGAACCGCGGCGACGGCGGCCTTGCTCAGCGCCGATTTGCCGGTGCCGCGTGCGCCCCACAGCAATGCGTCATGCGCGGGCAGCCGTGCGGCGAGGCGGCGGACATTCTCGACTAGGGTGGCTTTCTGTGCGTCGATCCCGACCAGTTCGGACAGCGGGAGCGGCGCGAAGGCGCGGGCTGGCTGGAGATAACCGCGATGCCAGACATAGGCGGGATGCGCGGTCAGGTCCGGCGCGGGTGGCGGGGGCGGCGCGAGCCGTTCGAGTGCGGCGGCGATGCGGTCCAGCGGGTCGGTCATCACCCCGACGGCTAGGGGGTGGGGCGGGGGTTGGCAAGCTACCCTGTCGTCCCGGGTCAAGCCCGGGACGACGAAGAGCGGCGGGTTATGCCAGTTTCGCCAGCAGGGCCTCTGCCGCGCCCTTGTCGGTGAAGCCGGGGATGGCGAGTGCGGCGCGGGTTTCGGCGATGGCTTCGGTGCTGCGGCCGGCGTCGGCATAGGCCTGGGCGAGTTGCCAGCGGAGCATCGGGTGGCGCGGGGCGAGCGTTACGGCCTTGCGCAGCAGCTCGATCCCGCCCGCCTGATCGCCGCCCTGCGCCAGCGCCCAGCCCATGGCACCGGCGACTGCGGGGTTGCTGGGAGCGATGAGATAGGCCGCTTCGGCATAGCGCGCGGCGCGGTCGGGCTCGCCCGCGCCGGCATAGGCGAAGGCGAGTTCGGCCAGCAGTGCCGCGTCGCGATTGCCGATGCGCAGACGGATCGCCTCAAGCGAGTCGATCGCCGAGTCGAAATCGCCCGCCGCTGCCTGCCAGTGCGCCGAGAGGCGTAGCGCGGCGAGGTTGAACGGGTTTTGCGACAGGAACAGCGCGAGCGTCGTGGACGCCGTCTGGCGCTGGCCCGAGCGGTCGAGCGCCTCGACCAGCCGCAACATCGCGGGTTCGTCGAAGCGGATGCCGGCGGCGGTCTTGTACCATGGCACCGCGTCGGCGGGGCGCTTGAGCAGCATCAGCACATCGCCGACCAGACTGGCCGATGCCGGGGCGCCGGGGTTGCGGCGGGCGACGGCCTCGGCGCGGGCGAGCGCTTCGGCGCCGCGTCCTTGCTCGATCAGTCCGCGCAGCAGCGGGAGCAGCGTTTTCGGATCGTCGCCGCCGGCTTTGCCGGCAGCGGCGGCGAGGATCGGGAGCGAATCGTCCGAGCTGAACCAGTCGGGATTGTCGCGTACGGGAAGGGCCGCGCGGTCGAAATAGCGTGCCGCTTCGGCGCGCTCGCCGATCCGCTCATAGCCGCGCGCGACAAGGGTGAGCGCATAGGTATCGGCGTCGCCGCGCGCGACGACCGGGCGCAGGACGTCGATGCCGTTCTTCGATGCGTCGGCGCGGAGCAACGCGGTCGCGAGCAATTTGCGCGCGCCGATGTTCATCGGTTGCAGGGTGATCAGCGTGCGCAGCTTCTCGATCGCACGGGCATAGGCGCCTTCCTCCAGATCGAGCGCGCTGCCGAGCAGCAGGCCGCCGGGCAGTTGGCCGACGCCGCCGCCGGCGCGGGTCAGCAGCTGGCGGGCGAGGTCGAAGCGCTGGGCACGGGCGGCGAGGACGGCCTGAAGATACAGCGCCTGCGGGCTGCGCGGGCGGACCTCCATCGCGCGGCGGGTAAGGTCGAGCATCGCGCGCGTCTGCCCGGCATCGCCGAGCGTCGCGGCGTACTGGATCAGGGTTGAGTGGCGATACGGATCGCGCTGCAACGCGCGGTCGAACCAGGGGAGCGAGGCGACGAGGCCATATTGGGTGCGCACCAGCTCGCCGCGCAGCAGCAGCGCGTCGGTATTGCCCTTGTCGAGATCGACCGCCTTCGCGCTAGCCTCGATCGCGCCGACCACGTCGCCGGCGTTGAAGCGGAAGCGGCCGAGTTCGGTCCAGGCGTCGGCGCTTTGCGGGGCGAGGCGCACGGCGGCCAGCGCCGAATCCTGCGCCGCAGCGAGGTTGCCGCCCGCGACATAGGCGCGGGTCTGGACACGCAGGGCGTAGAGGCGGTCGGCCTGCGGCGCCTTGCGGCTTTCGACCAGAGCGCGGCGGGGATCGCCCTGTAACAGGATGGCGTGCGCCATCAGCGCACGGGTGCGGGCCGGGGCGATGCCGCTGTCGAGCGCGCGGCGAAGTGCGGCCTCGGCGGCGACGCCTTCGTCGAGGGCGAGGTTGGCGCGGGCGAGGGCGAGATGCGCCTCGCCCCAGGCCGGGTTGGCGCGGACCGCACTGAACGCCTGGCTGCGCGCGGCCGAGGCGTTGCTGACCTTCAGATAGGCCTCGCTACGCGCCAGCGCCTCACGCGCGGCGGCGGGGTCGGGGCGGTCGGTGATGACCGATTTGAACGCGAAGAGCGCGACCGCGAATGCACCGAGGCACAGGCCGAAGACGACGAAACGGCGCAGCGTGAGGCTGCGACGTGTGCGCGTCTCGCCCGACCGGCGGCGGCGGCGGCTGGGTTCAGGGCTGGAGGTCATAGGCCTTCATCAGGTCATAGAGGGTCGGGCGGCTGATCCCGAGCAGGCGCGCGGTGCCGGAGATATTGCCCTCCGCGCGGGCGAGGGCATGGGCGATCGCGCGGCGGTCGGCGGCTTCGCGGATCGCCTTCAGGTTGATCGGTTCGGCGGCCTCTGCAGGCGCAAGGTCGAGGTCGGCGGCGGTGACGAGCTTGCCATCGGCCATGATCGTCGCGCGCTTCACGCGATTCTCCAGCTCGCGGACATTGCCCGGCCAGTGCCACGCGTCGATCGCGTCGAGCGCGTCGGGGGCAAAGCTCTTGGCAGGCAGCTTCATCGCGGTCGCATGCTTGTGGAGCAGATGGCGCGCGAGCAGTCCGGCGTCACCGGGGCGCTCGGCCAGGGACGGGATGCGGACGACGATTTCGGCGAGGCGGTAATAAAGGTCTTCGCGGAAGCTGTTGTCGGCAACCATTGCGTCGACGTCCTGATGGGTCGCGCAGACGACGCGGGTATCGACCGGAATCGGTTTGCGTCCGCCGATCCGCTCGATCACGCGTTCCTGCAGGAAGCGGAGCAGTTTGACCTGAAGCGGGAGCGGCACGTCGCCAATTTCGTCGAGGAACAGGGTGCCGCCCTGCGCCTGTTCGATCTTGCCCTCGGTGGTCTTTACAGCACCGGTGAACGCGCCCTTTTCATGGCCGAACAACTCGGATTCGAGCAGGGTTTCGGGGATCGCGGCGCAGTTGATCGCGACGAACGCGCCCTTGCGTCCGCTCGCCTCGTGCAGGCCGCGCGCGAGCAGTTCCTTGCCGGTGCCGCTGGCGCCGAGCAGCATGACCGAGACATCTGCGGGGGCGACGCGCTCGATCGTGCGGGTGACCTTGAGCATCTCGGGCGCGCCGGTGATGATGCCGCCGAGTGTATTGCCGCTGTCGGCACGCGCGGCGAGGCGGCGGTTTTCGGCTTCGAGCGCGTGGACGTGGAAGGCGCGCGCGACGATCAGGCCGAGCGCGTCGATGTCGATTGGCTTTTGATAAAAGTCCCACGCACCCATGGCGATGGCGCGCAGCATCGATTCATGCGCGCCATGGCCGGATGCGACGATCACCTTGGTGTCGGGCTTGAGCGCCAGGATCGCTTCGAGCACCGCAAACCCCTCGCTGGTCCCGTCGGGGTCGGGCGGCAGGCCGAGGTCGAGCGTGACCACCGCCGGCTCCTCGGCGCGGAGCAGCGCGATGGCGCTTTCGCGGTCACTGGCGGGCAGGATCTGATAGCCCTCATAGGCCCAGCGCAGCTGACGCTGCAGGCCGGGATCGTCCTCCACGATCAGCAATTTCGGGAGTGGCGCGGACTTGTCGGTCATGCGGCGTTTCCAAGGGCATTGGTGTCGGCGCGCGCGGCGCGCAGGATCACGCGGAAGCGGCTGCCACGCCCCTCCGCGCTGGAGACGTCGAGCCGTCCGCCCATTTCCTCGGCCAGCTTGCGCGCCTCGAACGCACCGATGCCAAAGCCGCCCTGTTTGGACGAAACGAACGGGCGGAACAGCTTTTCGCGGATGAAGGCGGGCGACATGCCGCAGCCGCAGTCGATCACGTCGATCGCCACCGCATCGCCCAGTTCGACAATGGCGAGGGTGACACGCGCGTCGGGCGGGCTTGCATCGATCGCGTTCTGGACGAGATGGCCGAGCAGGGTTTCGAGCCGCGCAGGATCGGCGATGGCGATCGGGTCACCCTTGCTCACCACCTCGACCGGGTGGGTGGCTTCGCGGCTGCGCGCGATGCGGCGGAGCAATGGGGCGAGCGGCATGGCGACCGGTGGTTCGTTGCGGGCGCGGTGATGCTGCGACAGCCGGGCCAGCAGGTCGTTCATGCGGCCCGCCGAATCCTGCAGCGTCGCGACCATGTCGGCGCGGAACGCGGGATTGTCGGCATGGCGTTCGGCATTGCGCGCGACGAGGGTAAGCTGGCTCACCAGATTCTTGATGTCGTGCATGATGAAGGCGAAGCGGCGGTTGAACTCGTCGAACCGCTCGGCTTCGGCCAGCGCCTCCTGCGCGCGCTCTTCGGCGATATGGCTGGCGACCTGTCGACCCGCCGCCTTGAGCAAGTCGAAATCCTCCCAGTCGAGTGCGCGCGGCACGGGCGGGCGAGCAAGGATAATCACCCCGGCCAGTTTGAGCTGGTGCGGGAGTGGCACGACCACCCACGCCTGGTCCCAGGCCCGGATCGATGGCGGCACCGCATCGGCGCCGGCGCCGGTATCCAGTTCGACGACCAGCGCGGGATCGACCCGCTCGCGCTGCCAGCTTTCGCCATAGGCGGTCGGCAGCTCGGCGCGGGCGACATTCCAACCCGCGCCCATGGTAAAGCCATTGCCCTGGGGCAATAGGAGGACGCCGGCGGGGGAGTCGGTGAGGTCGGCCAGCGCCTTGACGATGCGCTCGTCCAGCGTCGCCGCGCCGTCGGGGTCGCCCAGCGTTTCGGTGAAGCGCATCCATTCGGCGCGATAGTCATAGCGGTGACGGAAGAAATGCTTGGCAAGCTTGACCTTGATCCACGCACGCAGCCACGAGCTTGAGATCAGCGTCAGGATCGCGGCGGTCGATCCGAAGACGAAGGCGGTCTGGAGTAGCCGGGCGTTCGGGCCGCCGATCGCGGCGAGCGCGCTGGTGGCGGCGGCAAGCAGGGCGACATAGACCCCGATCGCGACAAGGCTGAGCGCCTGATAGATCACCGTGCGCGACATCTGCACGGGTCGGTCGCCGCGCTGTTGCAGTCCGGCGGCGATTGCCATGGCGATCAGCGCCATTGCAAAGCCGCGCACTGCGATCAGCTGAACCGGCCAGCTCTCCACCAGCCAGGCGACGGCGAGCAGGTTGATATCGACCAGCCACATCGCGCCGAGCGCGAGGATCACCGGGCGGACCGCATGGCTCTGTCGTGGCGCCAGCGCGCTGTGCTGCCCCTGCACCAGCAGCAAGGCGGCGACCGTCGCGAGCATCTTGAGCAGCAGGGCGGCGTCGAGCACCGGGCGTGGCAGCTCGCTCGTGGCACTGGTCAGCACATCGAGCGTCGCGGCCATCACGATCACTACCGCGACGACCCCGAACACGGTGCTGATTGCCGCGGGCGGTCGCTCGATCCCGCCGCTGCGGTAGAGCGCGACCATGAATCCGAACCAGGCGAGGTTGCGCGCCGCTGCGGCGATCTGGGTGACGAGGTCACTTTCCCCAATCCCCGCCACCGCGAGCGCCCAAAGCGCCGTGATCGCCAGTGCGGCGGCAAGCGGGATACGCGGCATCGTCGCTTCGTCGCTGCGCAATGCCCATAGGCCGATTGCGCCAAACAACAGGGCGGCGAGCGCATGTCCCCAAAGGATCAGCGTCGCAAGCATCAGGTTACTTCACGTAGGCGGCACCGGCCCGCTCCCCCACCCGGCCACCCAGCGGCAGCATCATATGGGTGGCCGGGTGGGGGAGCGGGCCGGTGCCGGGGCGTGGCAACGCCAAACATCACCGCGCCCCGTCCGGGAACAGCACGACGCGCAACGTCTGGAGCAGGATCAACAGGTCGAGGAAGGGCGAGTAATTCTTGGCGTAATAGAGGTCATATTCCAGCTTCTGCCGACTGTCCTCGATCGAGGCGCCATAGGGATAGTTGATCTGCGCCCAGCCGGTGATGCCAGGCTTCACCATGTGGCGTTCGGCATAATAGGGCAGCTGCTGTTCCAGATCCTCGACGAATTGCGGGCGTTCAGGGCGCGGACCGACGAAACTCATCTCGCCCTTCAGCACGCTCCAGCATTGCGGCAACTCGTCGATCCGCACCTTGCGGATGAAACTGCCGACGCGAGTGATGCGCGGATCGTCCTTTTCGGCCCAGACGGCCTTGCCCGCGACTTCGGCATCCTGCCGCATCGAGCGGAGCTTGATGATGTCGAAGCCCTGACCGTACAGGCCGACGCGGCGCTGGCGGTAGAAGGCGGGGCCCTTGCTTTCCAGCTTCACGGCGAGCGCGCCGAGCAGGATCAGCGGCAGCGTCAGCGCGAGCAGGATCAGGCTGGCGGCGATGTCGAACAGCCGCTTGAACATGCTCGACAGCATCCGCCCCGACGAGAAGCCGTCGGAGAAAATCAGCCAGCTGGGATTGACCGACTGGAGATCGACGCGGCCGGTTTCGCGTTCGAGGAAGGTCGAGATTTCGTTGACGTGCACGCCGGTGGTCTTGATCCGCAGCAGATCCTTGAGGGGGAGCGCGTTGCGGCGTTCTTCGAGCGCCAGCACCACCTCGCTCGCGTTGAGCAGCACGACATGGTCGGCGAGGTTGTAGATCGCGTCGCGCGCGATCGCCTCCGGGATCACACGGTTCGCTTCGCTCATCGACACATAGCCGACGACGACGAAGCCCGATCCGGGCTTCTTCGACAAGACCTTGAGCCGTTCGGCGCGCGGGCCGGCACCCAGCACGACAACGCGGCGCTTGAACACCTGGCTGCCCAGCGTCTTGCCGAGCAGGATGCGCAGCGCGAACAGGGCCACGAACGCCGCCAGCATCGCGTAGAGCAGGTTCGAGCGCCAGAAGGTCAGCGCCGGAACGAGGAAGAAGATCACCGACAGGAAGATCGTGCCGAGCGAAACCGCGACCAGCAGCCGCGCGGTGGCGACGCGGTTCGATTGCAGTGCGTCCGCCCCATAGACGCCAACCGCGATCATCGCGAGTTCGAGACTTGCGACGAAGCTGAGCATCTGGGGGATGCGGGTCACGATCGGTTCGACGTCCATCCCGATCTGGTGCGCGCGATAAATCCAGCCGAACTCGGCCGCGGCGAACAGCAGCATGATGTCGAACAGCGCCAGCAGCAGCACCGCGTTCGGGATGTAATGTTTGAACAGGCGGATCATGATGGCCCAACCCTAAAGTGCGAGTGTAAACAAATCCGACACTGGCCCCATGTCGGGGAAATTGACGAAGAAATGCTGAACAACGGAAACTGCGGCTTAGATAAGTGTTTGGGAGTGCAGCCCGCGCCGCCTATGGGTATCGCGCGTCGGGGGGTTTTGAAGGGCAATCAATGAGCGAGCATGAGGCGATCGTCCCGGTCATCCTGTCGGGCGGATCGGGCACCCGGCTATGGCCGATGTCGCGGCCCGAACGGCCCAAGCAGATGCTGGCGCTGACCGCCGACGAAACCATGCTTCAACTCACCGCGCAGCGCGCGCCAGCCGAAGCAGGCTTTGGTGCACCGATCGTGGTCGCCAATGCGCTGCATGCCGACCTGATCGAACAGCAACTGGGCGGGACCGACGCGATCCGTGCGATGATCCTGGAGCCGATGGGGCGCAACACCGCGCCGGCGATCGCGTTGGCGGCGCTGGCGGTCGATGGCAGCGCGCCGCTGTTGGTGATGCCGTCCGACCATGTCATCGCCGACATCCCCGCCTTTCACGCCGCGATCGAGGCCGCGCTTCCCGCCGTGCGGGACGGGTGGATGGCGACATTCGGGATCAGCCCCGATCATCCCGAAACCGGCTATGGCTATATCCGCGTCGGCGAGGCGATCGGCGCGGGCATCCACCGGGTTGCACGCTTCGTCGAAAAGCCCGAGCGCGCGGCGGCCGAGGCGATGGTGGCGAGCGGCGACCATGTGTGGAATGGCGGCATCTTTCTGTTCCGCGCCGATGTGTTCGTCGATGCGCTGGCCGAGTTCGCGCCAGAGATGCTGGCGGCGGCCCGTGCGGCGATGGACCGGGCGGTGCGGGAGGGCAATCGCATCCTGCCCGATGCCGCCGAATTCGCGCGTTCGCCGTCGGATTCGATCGACTATGCGGTGATGGAAAAGGCGTCGAAGGTCGCGGTCGTGCCGGTGCGAATGGGGTGGTCGGATGTCGGCAGCTGGGACGCGCTGCACGCCATCAGCGCGTGCGATGCCAGCAACAATGCCTGTCGCGGCGATGTGGTGGCGATCGACACCGCCAACTGCCTGGTCCGGGCGGGCGACGGCAAGAAGGTCGCGCTGGTGGGTGTGTCGGACTTGATCGTCGTGGTCGATGGCGACGATGTCCTGATCCTGCCGCGCGGGCGCAGCCAGGAGGTCAAGCGCGTGCTGGCGGCGATGAAGGACAAGGCCAGCGGTCCGCAATGATCCCTCCCCTGGCGGGAAGGATTGATTGCGGCGGGGGCTGAAGTCGACCTTCGCCGGCGATGGTCACGACTTTGGGACGAACAGGATCGCCACCCCGTCGAGCGGGCGCGCCTGAAAGATCAGCGGCGCTGGGACGCGTTCGTTGTCGATCAGGATATAAAGGCGACCAGGCACCACCTCACCGCCGCGGAAGCGGTCAGTTTCGGCCTGCTGCCGGGCGGCGCCGCTGTGCGAAACACGGGCAACATAGACGCTGCGCACCGGTACCCCGGCCTTGGCGGCGCGCCAGGCGATTTCCTGAAAATGGCCCAGCCCCTTGGTCACGTCGCCGGGGATGAAGGCAATGTCGTCCGCCTGCGCGATCAGCTGGTCCCATTCGGGCGAGGGTGTGCGGACATAGAGCGGGGCGCGGCGCGCCTCCGCCGTTTGCGCCCGGATTGCGACGGACATGGGGACCAGATCGGCGACCTGCACGACGCTGGCCACGATCAGCGCAAGCCGCGCGGTCCGCTCCGGCAAGCGATAGATTACCCGCAGCGCGACGAACACCAGAACATAGGCGACCGGCCAGAACAGCCGCCCCGATGCACGCACCGCGTCGAGCGCGTTGGCGATGCTGGTCGGCAGATGCAGGCGCGGGAGCTTGTATCCGGCGATGTCGGGGTACGTGCTGATCGCGAGCAGGGTGAGGACGATGAGTGCCGGGACAAGCCAGCGATAGCGCGACAGGCTGTCCGGCGCGTCGGGTGCGGGCCGGGGTAGGCGGCGCGCGAGGATGAACGCTGCGGGGAGCAGCAGCAGCAGGCCGAGACCGAGATATTGGAACCCCTCGAACCCGCGCCCGGGCCGTTGTTCGATCGCGGGGAGGAAGGTCGAATAGGTCGCGACACCCGGGTTCCACAGCGCATCCAGCGGCATGGCGAATGCGCCGTAATTGCCCGAGGACTGGAAGTCGCCGAATACGCCGAGGGTCCAGGCGATGGCGAGCACCAGTGCGACCATCGCCGCGCCCTCAGCCAGAAGGCGCGGGAGTGCGCTGCGGTCCTTGCCCAGCCGCTCCAGCATTGCGCTCGCCCAGATCGCGCCGACCATCACCAGCAGATAGCTGTGCACCAATGTCGTCAGCGCGATCAGCACCGCCCAGCCGCGATTGGACGCGGCGCGCTCAGGATCATCGAAGCGCCACAGCGCCCACAGGATCAGCCAGTGCGCCATCAGGTTCACATGGACGACGCGGTTGAACAGGGTCGGCAGCGCGGCCAGCAGGATCACGCCGCACCACAAGGCGACCGGGCCGGGCGCATAGCGGCGGAGCAGCAGCCACGCGAAGCACACTTGCAGGAACAGGCAGGCGAGCAGCCACCAGCCGATCAGTTGCGCGTCCGCAGGCAGCGCCCATTGCAGCAGGAAGCCGATGGCGGAGAGCAACGGGTTGCTGTCGGTGAACAGCAGCGGCGTCCCCTCCGGCGCGCCGAGCAGGCTGGTGCGCAGGAAGCCGGGCGCGGGGTCGTGCAGCCAGGCATGCAGGCCCAGCGCATTCTCACCATTGTCGGTGCCGCGCAGCAGCCAGCCGACATTGCCGATGTCGAGGATCTGCCAGTGAAAGAACGCGCCGAACAGCACGAGCGGCAACAGGATCAGAGGCAAGCGGTGATCGACGGCGCGCATGGCTGAGCTATAGGTCGCGCGGCCCGGTGCGACCAGTGTCAGCGGGCCACGCGACGCACAAGCGCTCTGGCGGCAATGCTGGCCCCTGCCGCCAGCCCGCTCAGGCTGTATGGATTGAACATCCGCAGCCGGTGGCGCACGCGGCGCTCGTCCATCCACTCTGCTTTGTATCCCTCATCGCCATTGCCATAGTCGATCAGGTCGGGCCGGTCGTGATCCAGGACGTGCCGGAACATCGCATGCGACAACAAGGTGCCGGGCGAATTGGCGCGTTCGCTTTCGAGATGCGCCAGCTTGTGGATCGTCGCGACCCGGTTCTCGACGGTCCAGAACTGCGCGGCGACCGGCTGTCCATCGCGCCGCGCGATGCCGAGCCGCAGCGTGCCCGCCGCGCCCTCCTGCTTGGCAAAGGCGCGGACAAAGGCGGGCGAACCCTCATTTGGCTTCCAGCTGCCGGCATAGACCGTTTCATAGGCTGCCCAGGCATCGGCGTCGAAGCGGTCGAAGATCTGCGTTTCGACCGGGCTGCTCTTCGCGCGGCGGCGCACCGTGTTGCGCAGTTTCGACCCGCGCCGCGCCCAATAGGCGTCGAAATCAAGTCCCGCCGTATGCGCAACCCAATGTGCGGTCTCGACCCGTGCGATCGCAATCCAGCCCCGCGCGCGGAACGCGCTTTGCACTTCGGCGCAGACCTCGGGCTCCAGCGGCCAGAGCGCCAGCGCGCCGAAGCGCTTGCCCACCTGCCGTGCGATCGTTTCGAGGAGCGCCGCGCGCACATCTTCCGGACAGCCCGGCGTGGCAATCGGCGCAAAGGCGAGCGTATACCAGCTCGCGAGGCTACGCGCCCGGCCCGCCCCGCCGTCGCGCAATGGCAGCCACAGGGCATGCGGCCCGACCCGCGCCGCTGCGATCGCAACCGGCGTATCGGGCCAGAGGTGGTGTGCGGTCAGCGTAAGCCAGTCGAGCCGGTCATAATGGCCGCGCTGAAAAGGGCGGTCGAGCATCCCTGCCGACTCGCGGGCGAGCGCGTCGATCGAACAGAGCATCCGCGCACCGGGCGCTGCGGCGGCCTCAATCAGCGGGAAATGCGCCGTCATTCGGCGTGACCGGTCATGCGTCGCGCCTTCTGGATGCCGCGCCAGGCGATGGATTTGAGGTGATTCTGCTGCGGGAAGCGCGCGGGCATCGCGGGCTGCAACCCGGCCTTGCGCAGCAGGCGGTTGAGCGCATGGGCGTCCGCCTCGCGATAGCTCCATTCGGAGCGCCAGGTGACGGACAGCGAAATCGACATGGCGTCGCCATTCTGCACCCAGTGCGGCGCCTTGACCGGCACGTAGAGCGCGTCGCCCGGCGTCAGGCGCAGCGGTATGCCCTTGGTGGCGAAATGATCGTGGAAGGGCAGGTTGCGGTGGCCGCCGGTATGAAATGCCTCCTGCAGCGCGCCCGGCACCAGTTCGGGGTCGGCGGCGGGGAAGACGGTCATGACCTTTTCCCCGCGCAACTGCATCAGGATGTTGTGCTCGGGGTCGATATGGAAGGGCGTGACCGCACCGGGCGAGGATACGAAGATGAACGCCTCGCGCTTCAGCATCGCGCCGGTGCTGCGCGCGACGAGCGGCTCGATCTCATCGAGCACGGTATCGAGCAATGCGCGGTAGAGCGGGTCCTGATCGACGAATTTGAGGACCATCCACGATCCGTTTTCCTCGATCGAGCGGATCGACTCCTCGACCGACAGGCCGTTGCTCTTCAGCTCAGACGGGTCAATCCCGACCGGGATATGGGCGAGATTCTGTTCGACATCGACCGGGCGGATGCGCTGCGACAGCGCGACAAGCGCGTCGAGTTCGAACAGCGGATGGCCGCACAGATGGTGACCGAACACGCCCGGGCGCTCCGGGTAGAGCGCGGAGAATGCGGTGCGCGAATCGGTGTCGAAGATCGGGGTCATGCGTCGCTCTCCACGGTGGGAACGGGGCGGGGCGCGCGCAGCGCGCGCAGGGTGGCTGCGCCCTGTTCGAGCGCGCGTGCGGCCGTGAACAGTGCGCGACGGCGTGTTCCGGCGAGCGGAATCGACACGCGGATGATCGCGCGGCGCTCGCCCCACAGGCTGTTGATCATTGGGTGATTCTCCACCGCGCAGCTGTCCATCCAGCCGAGATCGCTGCGCGCGAGGAGCTGGAGATTGTCGATCTGCAGCAGCACGCCGGGCGAGAAGCGCGACAGGCGTTCATCGAAGGCGGTCTTGAACGAAAAGGCGCCGGGCGGGGCGAGCAGGTTGACCAGCATCGCGGTCGCCGCACCGTCCAGATCGATGCGGATTATGTCGAGCTTGCCCGCGTCATGCGCGCCCGTCACGACATCGCGGAAGAAGGCGGCGGTTTCGGGCGTGCATGCCAGCGCCGAGCCAGCCGCGCCCTTCCATCCGGCGCGTTCGAGCGCGAGGAAGGCGTCGATCCACTCCGGCAGCGAGTCGGTCGATGTCAGGCGGCGCGTTTCGACGACGCCCTGCTCCAGCAGGCGGGAACGCAGCCGGCCGAGTTCCTTGCGCTTCTTCTTGCGCACCGTGGCGGCGTAATAAGCGTCGGGCGACAGCTCGGTCGCCAGCATCGCCCGCTCGATCCGGTGAACAGTGTCGCACGGGCGGCCCAGAGCCTGCGCGGCCTCAACCAGCGCGCGATGCACGGGGCCGTGCTCAACCAGCCCGCTGACATGGAGCAGCGCCCCGGCGTCGCGATTCGCATCGAGCGCGGAGAGGATCGCGGTCCATGCCGAGACCTCATGCCCGTGCCGAAGCAGGGGTGTGCCGAGGAAGCGATGGTAATGCGCCCAATTCTCGACGTGGCGCAGCGGGATGCGGCCGTAGCGGGTGGCGGGGACGATCGGCATCAACCCGATCAGCTGCCCGCCGCGACGGACCCGCAACAGGCGCACGTCGGGCGGGGCGAGGTGCCGACTCGCCTCCGCGAACCAGCGTTCGGCGAAGACATCCGGCTCGGCGGCGTGGCTGGCGAGCGCGTCCCATTCGGCGGCGAAGGCGGCGTCGGGGACGCCCAGCGCCGCGATCTCGACCTGAGTCGCGGTCGCGATGCCGCACAGCGCATCGGGCGCAGGCGCATAGTCGCCGCCCGTGTCGATGGCCGTCACCGCGTTCATCGCCGCTCCTCAAGGGTCTGGGTCACGCGCATGGCGTAGCGGCGAAGCGTTAAATTTCCCCAATTGCGCGGCTCTTGCCCAGATCGAACATTTACGTTCGGCGGTGGGGAAAGCGGTGTCATGGGATCGCGCGGATTACTTCGCAATCGGGTAGGGTGACCTACCTGGGTCGCGGCCACACGGCGCACGGTGATCCAGCTTCAAGCGCCCGCGACTCGCGGAATCATCACGTTTGTTACACGCCTGCGATCATAAGTTGAGATTGATTCTCGAGTAGCGTTGTAATAAGTATTATGCGGATATATTTTCGATAATCTACCTACATCTTTGCCGTTGTCCGAATATTCCAACCATATAAAATACACGCATTTCGCCGTTAATCGTTTCGTCAGAGTAAAATGTCCAAATTCCGTCCGATCTATACATGTGAAATCGGATTCAGATTTGTAGTTTTGCGGGTTGTAGATTCTCGGATCGTAAAATCCCGATATCGCTGATTAACCACGAATCGACACAAAAGGTGCTTGTTGAGACGGTGAGTCGAGCACGGGGAATGGGTATGCGTAACGTTGCTTCCGAAAGCGTTCTGACGGCCTCCAATGGCGGGCGTGCTGCCCCCTGGTCATCTACCTCTGCGACAAGTGGGCGCAGCCTGTTTGCACCGAGCGATGGTCGTTTCGCCCCGGCCCCACCGGCGCGCCCGTCGCGACCGATGGGGGGCTTTGTACCCTATGCGGGACATTGCATCGTGCCGGTCAAGACCAATGGCCTGGTCCGGCTTCCTTCCTTCGTACGTCGTAATGTCAGCACCGAAGGGCCGAGCATCTTCCTCGGCCTGCATGCCGCGCAGAACTGCCTCGTCGGATCGAGCGTCCGCTGGTGGCAGCAGCTGACGATGCGTTGCGACAGCCATAGTTTTGACGGTGCCGAAGCAGCGGGCCGGCGCGACATTCCGCCGCCGCCAGCGCCGTCGCGCCGCCTGTTTGGCTTTTGCGAAGAGTTTTGGCGGCCCAATGAGTTCGTGAAGCTGCCAAGCTGGGCGCGCGCGGTCGCAGGGATCGCCAATGCTGCGCTGTTTGTCGGCGCGGGCGAGACGTTCGAGATCTGGTCGATCGAAGATGCGATGAAGTCGGACGACCCCGATCTGGTCGCTCTCGTCCACTCGGCGACGAAGCTCCAGTGAGCGGGGGCAGGACATGGCGCGCTGTCACCTGACCGGCCACCAGCCGGGCGACGAGATCTGGAACGAGGGATATTTCTTTACCCGCTGCACCCGCTGTGGCCGCGACATGATGCGCGCTGACGGGCCGTGGCGGACGGTGCCGAGCAAATATCGGGTTGTTTGGCGCAGCGGCTATCATCGTCACGCGGTGCCTAGCGATTTCGGGCGGCGGCTGCCGGCGGCGGCGAACATGCCACGCGACAAGCGGGCGAAGCTGCCGCGCTACAGCGTAGGCAGCATCATGATCAGCGCGCCACCGCCGAGGGATGAGGTGCCCGGTGAGCGCGAGGCGATGGATCAGGCGATTGCCGCATTCCGGTTGCTCGGGATGCGGTGAGTAACGTGTAGCGTTGCGTATGAAAAAGGGCCGGGGAGGCGACTCCCCGGCCCTTTTTTTGTCCGGTATGGTGGCCGGGGTATTGGATCCCGCCCCGGCAAAGCCGGGGCGTCGGACGGGCTCGGCGGACTGGCCGCCGACCCGCCGTCCGGACCTGAGGAGTCCTGAGTTAGCGTGGCTAACCCAGGCACCTCTAGGTCAGAAATCCATGCCGCCCATGCCGCCCATGCCGCCGCCGCCCATGGGCATTGCGGGCTTGTCTTCCGGCAGTTCGCTGATCGCCGCTTCGGTGGTGATCAGCAGACCGGCGACCGAAGCCGCGTTCTGCAGCGCGGTGCGAACGACCTTGGTCGGGTCGATCACGCCGGCGGTGACGAGGTTTTCATAGACGTCGGTCGAGGCGTTGAAGCCGAACGAGGTGTCCGACTGGTCGAGCAGCTTGCCCGAGACAACCGCGCCGTCCTGGCCCGCGTTGGTGGCGATCTGGCGAACCAGCGCCGTCAGCGACTTGCGGACGATGTCGATGCCGCGGGTCTGGTCTTCGTTGACGCCGGTCAGGCCTTCGAGCGCCTTGGTCGCGTACAGCAGCGCCGTGCCGCCACCGGGGACGATGCCTTCTTCAACGGCTGCGCGGGTTGCGTGCAGCGCGTCGTCGACGCGGTCCTTGCGCTCCTTCACTTCGACTTCCGAAGCGCCGCCAACCTTGATCACCGCCACGCCGCCAGCGAGCTTCGCCAGACGCTCCTGGAGCTTCTCGCGGTCATAGTCCGAAGTGGTCACTTCGATCTGCTGACGGATCGCATCGGTGCGGCCCTTGATCGCGTCGGCGTCGCCTGCACCGTCGACGATGACGGTGTTGTCCTTGTCGATGGTCACGCGCTTGGCGGTGCCGAGCATGCCCAGCGTCACCGACTCGAGCTTGATGCCGAGGTCTTCGCTGATCACTTCACCCTTGGTCAGGACGGCGATGTCTTCCAGCATTGCCTTGCGACGATCGCCGAAGCCCGGTGCCTTGACCGCTGCGACCTTGAGGCCGCCGCGCAGCTTGTTGACGACGAGCGTGGCCAGAGCCTCACCCTCGATGTCCTCGGCGATGATCAGCAGCGGACGGCCCGACTGGACGACGGCTTCCAGGATCGGGAGCATCGCCTGCAGGTTCGACAGCTTCTTCTCATGGATCAGAATGTACGGATCGTTCAGCTCGACCGCCATCTTCTCCGGGTTGGTGATGAAGTAGGGCGACAGGTAGCCGCGGTCGAACTGCATGCCTTCGACGACGTCGAGTTCGAACTCGAGGCCCTTGGCTTCCTCGACGGTGATCACGCCTTCCTTGCCGACCTTTTCCATGGCTTCGGCGATCTTTTCGCCGACTTCACGGTCGCCATTGGCCGAGATGATCCCGACCTGAGCGATTTCGGCCGAACCCGACACGGGCTTCGAGCGCGACTTCACGTCCTCGACGACCTTGGCGACGGCAAGATCGATGCCGCGCTTGAGGTCCATCGGGTTCATGCCGGCCGCAACCGACTTCATGCCCTCACGCACGATCGCCTGGGCGAGAACGGTCGCGGTGGTGGTGCCGTCGCCGGCGATGTCGTTGGTCTTCGAGGCCACTTCGCGCACCATCTGTGCGCCCATGTTCTCGAACTTGTCCTTCAGCTCGATCTCCTTGGCGACGGTGACGCCGTCCTTGGTGATGCGCGGTGCGCCGAAGCTCTTGTCGATCACGACGTTGCGACCCTTCGGCCCCAGCGTGACCTTCACTGCATCGGCGAGGATGTCGACGCCGCGCAGGATGCGCTCACGCGCGTCGCGGCTGAATTTTACGTCCTTGGCTGCCATGATGGCTGTTCCTCTATTTCGTCGCCCCGGCGGAGGCCGGGGCCGCTATGTGGCTTGGTAAAACGGAAGAAACTGGGCGGCCCCGGCCTGCGCCGGGGCGACGGCTGTGTCAGCCGACGATGCCCAGAATGTCGCTTTCCTTCATGATCAGCAGGTCTTCGCCGTTCACCTTGACTTCGGTGCCCGACCACTTGCCGAACAGGATGCGGTCGCCGGCCTTGACGTCGAGCGGGGTGACCTCGCCCTTGTCGTTCTTGGCGCCCGAACCGGCGGCGACGACTTCGCCTTCCTGCGGCTTTTCCTGGGCGGTGTCGGGGATGATGATGCCACCGGCGGTCTTGGCCTCGGCCTCGACGCGGCGGACCAGCACGCGATCGTGCAGCGGACGGAAGTTCATGGAGCTCTCCTGAACGTGGTTGAATTGCATTGTTGGCACTCACTCCCGGCGAGTGCCAGCAACGGGCATATGGGTGAGCGTTCAGAAGGCGTCAACGGGTGCAGTGCGGCTTGACGCAATTTGTCGGGAAATGAGCCGCAAGACGGCACCGTCTGTATTGGTTGATTAACACAGTGGCTTTACTCGCTTGCGCGCAGGCCTTACCTGTGCGTCAATCGCGTGGGGCATTTCGGAGAATTCAGACGTGAAACT
Organism: Sphingomonas sp. SDUR79; assembly: GCF_056821745.1. Lineage (NCBI taxonomy): Bacteria > Pseudomonadati > Pseudomonadota > Alphaproteobacteria > Sphingomonadales > Sphingomonadaceae > Sphingomonas > Sphingomonas sp. SDUR79. The sequence goes on from NZ_JBPDIN010000001.1 coordinate 289,983, forward strand.
GGTACGCGGCGCATGGAAGCTGCTCGTCGGCATCAAGGACGGGCTGGTCCTGCTGTTCATGCTGTTCTTCTTCGGGGCGCTGTTCGCGCTGCTGTCGGCACGGCCCAATCCGGGCGCGGTCAAGGATGGCGCATTGGTGCTGGCGATTGATGGCACGATCGTCGAGCAACCGGCCGAAGCGGATCCCTTTGGCGGGCTGGGCGGCGGCGACGTTCCGCGCGAATATCGCATGCGCGATCTGGTCCGCGCGCTCGACGCCGCGAAGGACGATGCGCGGGTCAAGGTGGTCGTACTCGACCTCGACCGGTTCGGCGGCGGCTATCCCGCTGCGGTGGCAGAAGTGGGCGAGGCGATCCGCCGCGTGCGCGACGCGAAGAAGCCGGTGCTTGCCTATGCTACCGGCTATAGCGATGCGAGCTATCTGCTCGCCGCCAATGCCAGCGAAATCTGGGTCGATCCGATGGGCGGCACGATCTTTACCGGACCGGGCGGGTCGCGGCTCTATTACAAGGGACTGATCGACAAGCTCGGCGTCACCACGCACGTCTATAAGGTCGGCAAGTTCAAGTCGGCGGTCGAACCCTATATCCTGACCCAGCAGTCGCCCGAGGCGAAGCAGGCCAATGAGGCGCTGTATGGCGCGATCTTCGGCCAGTGGCGCGAAGCGGTGAAGAAGGCGCGGCCCAAGGCGCGGATCGAGCCTTTGCTGACCGCGCCGGCCGATGCGGTCGTCGCGGCAAATGGCGATTTTGCCAAGATGAACCAGCAGCTCGGCATGGTCGACAAGCTGGGCGACCGGCTGGCGTTCGGCAAGCGCGTGGCGGAAATGGCCGGCGTCGATGCCAACAAGCCGGCGGGCAGCTACAAGACGATCAAGCTCGCCAACTGGCTGGAGGCCAATCCGGTCAAGAAGACCGGCGATGCGATCGGCGTGATCACCGTCGCGGGCGAGATCGTCGATGGTAAGGCCGGCCCGGGCGTGGCGGCGGGCGACACCATCGCCAATCTGCTGCTCAAGGGTCTGGCCGACAAGAAACTGAAGGCACTGGTCGTCCGCGTTGATTCGCCGGGCGGATCGGCACTGGCGTCCGAACGCATCCGTCAGGCGATTCTGGTGGCCAAGGAACAGAAACTGCCGGTCGTGGTCTCGATGGGCAGCCTTGCCGCGAGCGGCGGTTACTGGGTCTCGACCCCGGGCGACGTGATCTTTGCCGAGCCGAACACGATCACCGGATCGATCGGCATTTTCGGCATCCTGCCGACGTTCGAGAACAGCCTCGCCAAGATCGGCGTGACGGCGGACGGGGTGAAGACCACGCCGCTGACCGGCCAGCCCGACATCTATGCCGGCACCAATGCCGAAGTGGACCGGGTGCTGCAGTCGGGGATCGAGCAGGGCTATCGCCGCTTCATCGGCCTCGTCGCCGGGTCGCGCAAGATGACCACGGCGCGGGTCGACGAGATCGGCCAGGGTCGCGTATGGGACGGCGGGACGGCGCGCCAGCTGGGGCTGGTCGACCGGTTCGGCAATCTCGACGATGCGGTTGCCGAAGCGGCCAAGCGCGCCAAGCTCGACCCGGCCAAGACGCATGCGGTGTTCCTGGAGAAGGAGCCTGACTGGTTCAGCCAGCTGATCGCCGGGTTCATGTCGGGTGGCGATGGTGATGAGGAAGAAGCTGCGCCGGAGAGCGGCGGCGACCTCTATGCCCGCATCGCCGGCGATCGTCGCGCGGTGCTGGCGCAGGCGCTGGGCGATGCCAAGCGTCTGGCGGGCGCGTCGTCGATGCAGGCGCGCTGCCTGGAGTGCGCGTCCTACGGCCCGATGACCGGGCCGCAGGCAAAGGCGGATGCGCGGCTGATCGATCTGGTGATGGCGAAGCTGGGCTGGTGATACAGATCCAGCTGCGCGCTGCGGAGCCGGGGGATGCCGCGGCGATTGCCGCCATCTATGCGCCCTATGTGCTCACCGGCACGGTGAGTTTCGAGTTCGATCCGCCCGACGCGCGTGCGATGCGTGGGCGGATGGAGGCGTCGGACGGGCTGTATCCGTGGATCGTGGCGACCAATGGCGAGGGGCGCGGGGTGCTGGGCTATGCCTATGCGACCAAATTCCGTGAGCGTGCGGCGTACCGCTATGTCGTCGAAACCTCGGTCTATGTCGCGGGCGCGGTGCAGGGGCAGGGCGTCGGGCGGCTGCTCTATGAAGCGCTGATCGACACGCTGCGCGCGCAGGGCTTTACCCAGGCGATCGGCGTGATTTCGCTTCCCAACGACCAGTCGATCAAGACGCATGAGCAGGCCGGCTTCCGCCGCGCCGGGCAGTTGCGCGAGATCGGCTTCAAGCAAGGTCGCTGGGTCGATATCGGCATCTGGCAGTGCGCGCTGAACGACAGCGCGGTTCCGCCGATCGAGCCGAAGCCGTTCAGCGAAGTGGGCGTCGTTCGGGGCTGACCCCGGTACATTTTTTGGTGGCAGCGAATGACTTGGCCGCCATTCTTTCCTAAAATGCGCTCATGCACGCAGCGCCTACCCATCGCGTCGAGATCGACCGTGAGCGCAAGCTGGCAATCCTGACCATGCTCGCGATGCTCGGGCCGGAAGATGCGTCCTGGGCGGGCGAGGAACTGCGCGCAGCCATCCAGACGTTCGGGCCGGACATTGGCCAGCATGTCACGCTGTACGATCTGAGCGCGGTGCCGAGCATGCCGACCGCGACGATCGATCAGACGCTGCAAACGCTGGACCATCCAGCGGTGCGGGAAATCTGGGCGCGCAAGATCGCCTTCGTCGTCACCACCGCGACGGCGCGGATGCAGGCGCGGCGGTTGCAACAGGTGCGCAAGGACATCGGCGTGTTCGATTCGCGCGAGGCGGCGATTGCCTGGCTGATGGAGCCCTGAACTATCGCCCGCCGCGATAGGCGGGCAGGGCCAGCTTCCATCGAATCGCGGCGGCGCGCAGGGCGAACCCGGCGCTCGCGGCGATGAGGCTGGCGGCATAGAGCGGCAGTCCCACTAGGGTCAGGCCGACATGGAGCCCGGAGGCGAGCGCGGCGGCTGTGACGTAGAGTTCAGGGCGCATCAGGATCGATGGTTCCCCCGCCAGCACGTCGCGGATGATGCCGCCGGCACAGGCGGTGAGCACGCCCATCAGCATCGCGGGGACCGGCGGGATCCCGAAACTCAACGCCTTGGCCGCGCCGAACACGGCATAGGCGGCGAGCCCTGCAGCATCGAGCCAGTCGAATCCCTGACCCTGCCACCAGCGTTGCGGGGTCACCCAGATCAGCCCGGCGACGCCGAGGCACAAGGCGGCGACAAATGGGTGGTGGACCCACCAGACGGGCGCGCCGATCAGCAGATCGCGGATCGTGCCGCCGCCAACGCCTGTCACCAGCGCGAAAAAGGCGGCGGTAACGAACGTCTGCCCGCGTCCCGCAGCCGCCAACGCGCCGGTCGCCGCAAACACGGCGATACCGAACAGGTCGAGCCAGGGCAGCACGGTGCCGAGCGGAAGTGGGGTGGGGGACATGACTGCCCTGTCTCACCCCGCTCGCCTGCGGTCAACGCGCCGTGCCGACCCCCAGCCGCGCGAGGGCGCGCAGCACGCGCTGAATATGCAGCACGGGCAGCATCGCCGCCTTGAAGATCGTTGAGACGATGATCAGCGTCATTGCGGGGAGGCCCCAGCGCAATGCCTCCAGCATCTCGGTCGCGGCGAAAAAGCGCCAGGCGGCATAGACCCCGGCGAAAAACATCAGCGTCTGGGCGACGAGCACGACCGCACTGGTCCAGCCAAGGCGACCGCCGAACAGTGAGCCGACCTGGGTCAGATAGCCGGGCTCCTCGCCGATCTGGCGCAGCAATTCGCGTTCTTCGGCCGCGATGGCAGCGTCGATGTCCTGGTCACGCATGGGACTCTCCTTCCAATTGGGTTCTGAGCCTGGCGCGGGCATGCATCAGGCGGGTCTTGACGGTTCCGGCGGGGATGCCGAGCGCGACCGCGGTTTCGGCGATGCTCAGCCCCTCGAAATAATGCAGCGCGACGGCAGCGCGATGGCCGGGCGGAAGTGCGGCGACGGCGCGACGCAGGGCTGTGCCATCGGCGGCATCTTCAGGGCTCGGCAGCGCGGCAACTGGGGCATCCTCGAGCGCGGCGGCGAGCGCGCGGCCCGCAATCCGGTCGCCGATCGCGGCGGCGGTCTTGCGGGTGACAATGCGATAGGCCCAGGCGGGGAAGGCGCGCTCGTCGCGCAAGGTGCCGATGCCGCGCAGGATGTCGATCCACGCGGCTTGCACCGCTTCCTCCGCCATCGCGCGGTCGCCGGTCAGCCGCCAGCCATGCGCGACCAGACGGCGGTGCCAGCGCGTGACGAGCCGGTCGGTCGCGCGCCGATCCCCCGCCTGTGCCGCGACCACTAGCCAAGCATCGGTGGCACGATCAGCCTGCGGTGTTTCCCCGTTCATGCGGACAAGGTGCGCGCGAAATGACATTCGGTTCAATCGGCGATGCGATTTCCCGCTTGGCGTGGCGGTGCCGCTGTGGAGAATGCGGGGCATGAAGGATTATGCCCCCCGCTTCATCGCGCTCGCCGTCGCGCTGGCGGCGCTCGCCGGGTTCGTCGATGCGATCGCCTTCACCCGGCTGGGCGGCTATTTCGTGTCGTTCATGAGCGGCAATTCGACGCGGCTGGGTGTCGGGATCGGGCTGGCGGACGGGACGGCGTTGCTGGCGGCGGCACTGATCCTGGCATTCGTCGCCGGGGTGATGGCCGCGACGATCATCGCCCGGCGTTTTGCGGAGCGGCGCAAGGCGGCGGTGCTGAGCGCAGTGACGGCCACGCTGGCTCTGTCGGCGGCGCTGTGGATGCTCGTGCCCGGGCCACTCCCGCTGCTGCTGGTCGCGGCGGCGATGGGGATGGAAAATGGCGTGTTCGCGCGCGATGGCGAAGTGGCGATCGGCGTTTCCTACATGACCGGATCGCTGGTGCGGATGGCGCAGCGGCTGGCGGGGACGCTGATGGGCGATCCCGACCGCTGGGCGTTCGTGCCGCACCTCGCGCTGTGGCTGGGCTTTGCGGTCGGCGTGGTGCTGGGGGCGAAGGTTGGGGTGGCGGCGGCGGATGCGGCGCTGTGGATCGCGGCGGCGGCGGCGGGCGGGCTGACGCTGGTGGCGGCTGGCCTGATGCGGCCGCGAGCTCCCTCCGCCGCCTGAACCGGCGGCGCAGGGCACTGCGGGCGGATTACTTGCGCGGCGCCGGCATCGACCGACCACCCTGGTGGAGGATCGCGCCGGTCACCTTGCCGCTGGCATCGCGGGTGAACTCGACCTGGGCATCGACGACCTTGAGGAAGAAGCGGTCCTTGCTCTCGGGGAACAACTCAAATTCCTGCTGCCCGGTGGCCTGGGTCATCAGCTTGCCGTCCTTGACCCGCATGGTGAGCGCGAAGGTCGGTGCGAGTTCGTACACGCCGGCATATTCGGCGAGTTGATCGGGGGCGACGGTCGCCGCCTTGCGTTCGCTGGGAAGGGTCACGGCCCCGCCGCGCGCGAGGGTCATCAGCGATTTGGACAGCTTGCCGGGCGAGGGGCCGTTGAGGTTGCCGAGCACGACCACCGTGATCTTCCGGTCAGGGTCATAGGCGAGCGAGGTGTTGAACCCTTCGATCCCGCCGCCATGCTCGATCGTGGTCACGCCGTCCTTGTTATCGACGAACACGCCAAGCGCGTAGCCATCCTTGTACGGCGTGCGGAATGCGGCCAGCGTGGCGGGCTTGAGCAGCTTGCCGCCATACAGGCCGCGCTGCCATTTGAGCAGGTCGCGGGTGGTGGAATAGAGCGCGCCCGCGCCTTGCGGGATGGTCATGCTGATATAATCGGCATTGACCGGGCCGTCTTTGGACGGGGAATAGCCCGCGGCGCGGCGTGGGAGGATCGCGGCATGGCTGTCATAGCCGCTATCGGCCATGCCGAGCGGCTTGAACAGATTTTCGCGCACAAAGTCCGCGTAGCTCTGTCCGCTCAATTTCTCGACGATGGCGCTCAGCAGGACATAGCCAGAGTTGGAATAGGCGAATTTCTGCCCCGGGACGAACTCCAGCGGCTTGTCGCGAAAGCGCGCGATCAGGCTGGCATGGGTCGCGGGCAGGGTCTTGGTCTTCCCGTAATCGGGGAAGTTTGTGAAGTTGGGGATGCCCGCACTGTGGGTCAACAAATGGCGGACGGTCACCTTGTCCCAAATGCCGGGCGCGTCGGGCAGGTAGGTCTTGACCGGCGCGTCGAGCGTCAGCTTGCCTTGTTCCTGCAGCAGCAGGATCGCGACCGCAGTGAACTGTTTGGTGACCGAGCCGAGCCGAAACTTGGTATCGCCGTCATTGGCGATCTTCCATTCGAGGTTCGCCGATCCATAGCCCTTGTCGAACAGCACATCGCCATCGCGCGCGACCAGCACTGCGCCCATGAACTCGCCCTTGTCGACATCCGCGCGGACCACCGCGTCCATACGCACAGGATCCTGGGCGAGCGCAGGCAGCGGAGCCAGAGCGAATGCGGCGAGTGCGATGGCGGCATGAAGGCGCATGGATCAGTCTCCCCCTGTGTGTTACTCGACTATAGCGGTCGGGCGGGGGAAAACAACCGGCCGTGTGAGATCAGCTCGAGCGCTGAATCGCGTTGTGCCGCCGCCCGACGGGGCGGTGCCATATGGCGCGGTCGCGTCCGCCCTGCTTGGCCTCGGCGAGCGCTTCCTCGGCGCGGAGCAGCAGCGACTCGAACCGGTCGCCGGCAGTGGCGCCGGTCACGCCCGCGCTGACCGTCACGCGGACCATCTCGCCATAGCGGCCCGGCGTTTCCAGGCCATAGAGACCGGTGCGCACGCGTTCGACGACATTCATTGCCTCGGCCTGGCTGTCCGCGCGCACGAACGCTGCAAACTCGGCGCCGCCGATGCGTCCGCACAGATCGCCTTCCCGCAGCAACGCGGCGATGCCGTTGGCGATGTTGATCAGCGCGCGGTCGCCGGTTTCCTCGCCATGGACTTCATTGATCCGCTTCAGGTGATCGACATCGAACGTGAGCAGATAATGCCCTTCGCCCCCAAGCACCGTGAGCCGTGCATCGATTTCGCTCGCCAGATGGCGGCGGCTGGGAATGCCGGTCAGCGGGTCGCGAGTCGCGATCAGCTTGAGCTGAAGATTGGCGCGCCGCAGGGCTTTGGTCCGGTCGGCGACCTTGCGCTCCAGCTCGCTTTGCGCGGATCCGATCCGCTCGGCCATGGTGTCGAAATCATGCGTCAGCTGAGCCACTTCGTCGCGCCGTGCGACCCGATCGACATCGACGAAGCGCGCGCTCGGAACGCGACGGGTCAGTGTGCGGGTGCGCTCGATCAAGCGGGCAAGCGGCGCACCCACGCGGCGGCGTAGCAGCCAGGTGATGGCCAGCGCCTGCAGGACGAGACAGACCGCAGCGGTAATCGCGATGCGCAGAATCAAGCGGTAGGATTCGGCCTGCATCACCGACGGGTCCTGCACCACCAGCGCGTACCAGCCCGGCGTATCGATCCGGCGCATCGCGACGAAGTTGCCGAGCGCTTCGCCGAGATAGTTGCCATCCTTGCCATGCTGCTGGACGAACGCCCAGAGCGCCGCCAGTTGCGGGTCGCGGGTCGTGGTCAGATCGAGCATCGATTCCGGCCCTGAGCGCTTCTGATGCGTATAGCGGGGATGGTGGATCAGCCGCCCTTCGCGCGAGATCAGGATCACGCCCGTCCCGGGCACGTCGTTCAAGTCGTTCGCAGGCATCAGATCGTCGAGCGGAACGCTGGTCCCCCAGCTTCCCACATGCCGTCCGTCCAAATCGACAGGCGTCATACAGCCTGTGGTCCAGGTGCCCCCGGTGCGATCGTACATGATGTGGCGCAGCGCGGTGCAGCGCATCGTGCGCGCCGGATTGGCAGCACGGGTGGTGATCGTCGCGAATTCCTGTTGCTGGAAATCGAGCGTGCTCGGCGCGTCCTTGCGATAGAAGCTCAGCCGATCCGGGCGGTCGGCGGCAAAGATCACCAACGCATTTTCCGGTGTAAAGTAATAAAGGCTCTCAAGCTCCGGCCTGATCCCTTCGCCCAGTCTACTCACGACGCCGGTCGCGGCCATCAGGCGCTGGCGCGACGCAATGTCGGGCTCGCGCGGGATAAATCCGCCGATGGTCCGGACGTATCCGAATGGCGTGCTCGCGCCGGTGTAGAGCCCGTCGGCGCTGCGGCGACCTCCGCGCGGATCGGCGGGGAACATCGCGCTGAACGCCGCGGGATCGTTGAGCCGGGGATTGGCGGAAAGTTCGGCGCGCAACAGGTCACTCGCGCGCATATGGGTCGTACGGATGCGGGCAAAGCGCGCCTCCTGCTCCTTGACAACCTCGCGGGCATAATGGTCGAGCGTGGCCAGCCCGCTGTCGCGCGTGCGGCGGGCGCTGTCCTGATAGGATACGATGCCCGCAAGAATGAAGATCAGCCCGATCAGCGCGGACAGCGTGATCGCCGTCCGCGTCGAGATCGACATATCCCGAAGGAATGCGGAAAAGCGCGCGAGCATCGCCCCATGTTATCGGGGACCGGTTAAACTGCAGCTAATGCAAACAGGGCGGCGTGGCGTTACCAGCAGAAGCGGGTATCGGCGCCGTTTTCCTTGCGCGCGGCGATGAGCCTGGCGCGGTTCTGGGGGTCGGCGAGATAGGCCGTTTCCTTGACCATATCCTCGCGTAATCTGCCCAATGCCGCTTCGAGCAGGGCCGGGCGATCCTCACCCTTGGCGGCGCGCGCAGGGTCGAACATCGGCTGATAGGGGTTGGCTGCGACCCAGTCATAGGCCTTGCGCCGCAGCGCCTGTTGAGCGTCAATGTTGCAGAAGGCGTAACCGTTGATCGTCGGCCCGGCGAGTTGGACGAACGCCCCCATCGCCGCGCGTGCTTCGCCGCCAGCAGCGAACATGCCGGGGCGGTCATAGCCGGTCAGCACCCCAGACATCGTCATGAACCGGTCCTTGGCGACGTAGAACCAGAATACCGAATCGTCGCGTGCGCCGACATCGTAGAGGCGGGACGCGAGCACCATCATCGCCAGCGGGCTGACCTTGGCGGGGTCGGCGCGGACGCGTTCCTGCGCGGCCAGCACGTCTTCCGCGCGGTCGGAGCGGAGCAGGGGGTCGAGATCGGGATCGACCCGAACCACCCGCTTCGATGCCTTGGCTGCGCTGGAATAGAGCGGGGTGACGTAGAGATCGACGCTGCGCACCGGCTTGTCGTCGGACATGGCCATCACGGCCAGCGCCAGTGCGATCATGTCGTCCCCCGCTCTATCGCGATCAGATGTGGATCGGCTTGCCGGTTACCGCCATCGCCGCTTCCTTGATCGCTTCGCTGTGCGTCGGATGGGCGTGGCAGGTATAGGCGATGTCCTCGCTGGTCGCGCCGAATTCCATCGCCTGCGTCACCTGGGCGATCATCGTGCCGGCCAGGCTGGTGATGATCCACACGCCGAGCACGCGATCGGTCTTGGCATCGGCGATGACCTTTACGAAGCCGTCGGGCTCGTGGTTGGTCTTGGCGCGGCTGTTGCCGGCCATCGGGAACTTGCCGACCTTGATCTCGCCTTTTTCCTTCGCCGCTTCTTCGGTCAGGCCGATGCCGGCGATTTCGGGCATGGTGTAGACGACCGACGGGATCAGGTCGTGGTTCACGATGCCGGTGAGGCCAGCGATATTCTCCGCGACCGCAATCCCCTCATCCTCGGCCTTGTGCGCGAGCATCGGGCCGGGGACGACGTCGCCGATCGCCCAGATGCCGTCGACGGCGGTTTCGAACTCGTGACCGATCTCGATCTGGCCGCGTGCGTTGACGGTCAGGCCAGCGGCTTCGAGGTTGAGGCCGCTCGTGTTCGGGCGGCGGCCGATCGCGACGAGGACATTGTCCGCTTGAATCGTTTCCGCCGCGCCACCCTTGGCCGGTTCGATGGTGATGGTGGCCTTGTCACCATTGATCGCAACGCCCGTGACCTTGGTGCCGGTCTTGAACTCGATGCCCTGCTTCTTGAACAGCTTCTGCGCTTCCTTGCGCACGTCGCCGTCAAAGCCGGGGAGGATCTGGTCGAGATATTCGACCACGGTCACCTTCGCGCCGACGCGGCGCCACACGCTGCCCAGCTCAAGCCCGATCACGCCGCCGCCGATAACGACGAGATGCTCGGGCACCTTGGCCAGTTCGAGCGCGCCGGTCGAGTCGATGACGATTTTCTGGTCGACCTCGACGCCGGGCAGCGGGGTGACGCTGGAGCCGGTGGCGATGACGATGTTCTTGGCGCGAACCTCACGGTCGCCGACCTTGACGCTGTCCTTGCCGGTGAACGCCGCATAGCCCTTGAGCCACTCGACCTTGTTCTTCTTGAACAGATATTCGATGCCGCCGGTCAGGCCCTTGACCGCGTCGAGCCGCTGCGCGTGCATGGCGTCGAGGTCGAGCTCGACGCTGCCGAGCTTAACGCCGAGCTTGGCGAGCGCGCCGCTGGCGGCTTCGTTATACAGCTCGGACGCGTGCAGCAGCGCCTTGGACGGGATGCAGCCGACATTGAGGCAGGTGCCGCCCAGCGTCTCACGCCCCTCGGCGCACGCGGTCTTGAGCCCCAGCTGCGCCGCGCGGATTGCCGCGACATAGCCGCCGGGCCCGGCACCGATCACGAGGACGTCGAAGTCGTATTCAGCCATTTTCTTCACTCCGTCGCCCCGGCGGAGGCCGGGGCCGCTCTCGGCAAGCGCGTCGAGAGCCATGTGGCGGCCCCGGCCTTCGCCGGGGCGACGTCTATCTTACAGGTCGATCAGCAGGCGGGTCGGGTCCTCGATCGCGTTCTTGAGCGCGACGAGGAAGGTGACTGCCTCACGCCCGTCGATCAGGCGGTGGTCGTAGCTGAGCGCGAGATACATCATCGGGCGGATGACGATCTGGCCGTCGCGAACCACGGCGCGGTCCTCGATGCGGTGGAGGCCCAGCACGGCGCTCTGCGGCGGGTTGATGATCGGGGTCGACATCAGCGAGCCGAACACGCCGCCGTTGGAGATGGTGAAGGTGCCGCCCTTCATCTCTTCCATCTTGAGCGTGCCGTCCTTGGCGCGCTTGCCGAAGTCGCCGATCGTCTTTTCGACCTGCGCGACGCTCATCTGGTCGGCGTCGCGGATGACCGGAACGACCAGGCCCTGCGGCGCGCTGACCGCGACCGAGATGTCGGCATAGTCGTGATAGACGATCTCATCGCCGTCGATCTGGGCGTTGACGGCGGGAATGTCCTTGAGCGCCATGCAAGCGGCCTTCACGAAGAACCCCATGAAGCCCAAGCGGACGCCGTGCTTCTTTTCGAACAGGTCCTTGTACTTGGTCCGCGCTTCGATGACGGCGGTCATGTCGACGTCGTTGAAGGTGGTGAGCAGCGCAGCGGTGTTCTGCGCGTCCTTGAGGCGTCGAGCGACGGTCTGGCGCAGGCGGGTCATCCGCACGCGCTCTTCCTTGCGACCGCCGGTCGATGCGGCGGGGGCGGCGGTCGGAGCCGGGGCAGGGGCCGCAGCCGGAGCGGTGGCGGGCTTCGACGAGGCTGCGGCAACCACGTCTTCCTTGGTGATGCGGCCATCGCGGCCGGTTCCGGTGATCGTCGCGGGATCGACGCCATGCTCCAGCACCGCGCGGCGCACGGCGGGCGACAGCGCGGCGGCGGCTTCGCCAGCGGGTTCGGCGGCGGGGGCAGCCGGGGCCTGCTGCGCGGCAGCGGCAGGCGCTTCGGTCTTGGCGGCGGGGGCGGGGGCGGCGCCATCGCCCGCCTCGATCGTGCCGATCAGCGCGCCGACATTGACGGTGTCGCCGACGGCGACGGCGTGTGCGCCCATCACGCCTGCGACGGGGGCGGGGACTTCGACCGAGACCTTGTCGGTCTCAAGGCTGGCGATCGGTTCGTCGGCGGCAACCGCCTCGCCCGGCTGCTTGAGCCATTCGCCCAGTGTCGCTTCAGTGATCGATTCGCCCAGCACGGGGACGAGGATTTCGGTGGCCATCTCGCTGTGTCCTTCCTGGGGAATTCTTACGCGCCGGGCTTGCCGGCGGTCTTGGAGTCTTCGGTCGTGCGTGCGCGGCGGATTTCCTCGCGCACATTATGGCCGAGCGCGTCGGCAACGAGCGCGCCCTGTTCGGCCTGGTGGCGCTTCATCAGGCCGGTGGCGGGCGACGCCGCCGGAGCGCGACCGGCATAGCGCGGACGCTGCGGCTTGATGCCCGCTTCGACCATGCATGCCTCGATATAGGGCTCAACGAAGAACCAGTAGCCATTGTTGCGTGGCTCTTCCTGCGCCCACACCACTTCCTCGACATTGGTCATGCGCTGCAGGCGCGCGACCAGCGGTTCGCCGGGGAAGGGATAGAGCTGTTCGATGCGGATGATCGCGGTGTTCTTGTCACCCGCGGCATCGCGCGCCTCGATCAGGTCGTAGGCGACCTTGCCGGTGCACAGCACGACGCGCTTCACATCCTGATCCGCCGGGGCCGAGGGGTCCGACAGGATACGCATGAAATGCGTATCGCCCTGGAACTGGTCGGCGGTGGAGACCGCGAGCTTGTGGCGCAGCAGCGACTTGGGCGTCATCACCACCAGTGGCTTGCGGAAATTGCGGTGCATCTGGCGCCGCAGCAGGTGGAAATAATTCGCCGGGGTGGTGACGTTCGCGACCTGCATATTGTCGCCCGCGCACAGCTGCAGGAAGCGCTCCGGACGTGCCGAGCTATGCTCGGGGCCCTGGCCTTCGTAACCGTGCGGGAGTAGCATCACGAGGCCATTGGCGCGCAGCCACTTGGACTCGCCCGACGCGATGAACTGGTCGATCATGATCTGCGCGCCGTTGACGAAGTCGCCGAACTGCGCCTCCCACAGCACTAGGCTCTTGGGGTCGGCGAGCGCATAGCCGTACTCGAAGCCGAGCACGCCATATTCGGATAGCGGGCTGTCCAGCACCTCGAACCGGCCGTGCGGGATGGTGCTGAGCGGTACATATTTGCGCTCGTCGGTCTGGTCGACCCACACGGCGTGACGCTGGCTGAACGTGCCGCGGCCCGAATCCTGGCCCGACAGGCGCACGCCATAGCCTTCTGACAGCAGCGAGCCGAAGGCCAATGCCTCGCCGGTCGCCCAGTCGAAATTCTCGCCCGACTTGAACATGTTCGCCTTGGCATCCAGCACGCGCAGCAGCGTCTTATGCGGGGTCAGCCCCTCAGGAACGCTGGTCAGCGTGCGGCCGAGGCTGTCGAACAGCTTCTTGTCGATGCCGGTTTCGACGTTGCGGCGCGCGTTTTCGGCGTCCACCGGCGCGCTGAGGCCCGACCAGCGACCGCCGAACCAATCGGCCTTGTTCGCCTTGTAGGTCGCACCCGCGCTGAACTCGTCTTCGAGATGCGCGGTAAAGTCGGCGATGTGCTTGGCCGCGAAGCCGCCATCGATCACGCCTTCGCCCTCAAGCCGCTTGGCATAGAGCTCGGCGACGCCGGGATGGCCCTTGATCTTGGCGTACATCAGCGGCTGGGTGAAGGACGGCTCGTCGCCCTCGTTATGGCCGAAGCGGCGATAGCACCACATGTCGATCACGACGTCGCGCTTGAACTTCTGGCGATATTCGATCGCCATCTTGCACGCGAAGGTCACCGCTTCGGGATCGTCGCCGTTGACGTGGAAGATCGGCGCCATCACGCCCTTCGCCACGTCCGACGGATAGGGCGAGGAGCGCGCGAATTGCGGGCTGGTGGTGAAGCCGATCTGGTTGTTGATGATGAAGTGGATGCAGCCACCGGTGTTGTAGCCGCGGATCCCCGAGAAGCCGAGGCACTCCCACACGATCCCCTGACCCGCGAACGCCGCGTCGCCGTGCAGCAGCACGGGGAGCACCTGCTCGTGGTTTTCAAGGTCGTTGCGGTTGGTCTGCTGCGCGCGGACCTTGCCGAGCACGACCGGGTCGACCGCCTCAAGGTGCGACGGGTTGGCGACCAGCGACATATGGACGCTGATCCCGTCAAACTCGCGGTCGGTGCTGGTGCCGAGGTGGTATTTCACGTCGCCCGAACCGCCGATATCGTCGGGGTTGGCCGAGCCGCCGGCGAATTCGTGGAAGATCACGCGATAGGGCTTGGCCATCACGTTGGCGAGCATGTTGAGGCGGCCGCGATGCGCCATGCCGTACACGATCTCGCGCACGCCGTACTGGCCGCCGTACTTGATGATCGCCTCCATCGCGGGGATCATCGATTCACCGCCGTCGAGGCCAAAGCGCTTGGTCCCGACATACTTCTTGCCGAGGAACTTCTCCCACTGCTCGGCCTCGATCACCTTGGACAGGATCGCCTTCTTGCCGTTGGGCGAGAATTCGATCGCCTTGTCCTGGCCCTCGAGCCGCTCCTGCAGGAAGCGGCGTTCCTCGACATCGGCGATGTGCATGTATTCGAGGCCGACATTGCCGCAATAATTGCGGCGCAGGATCGCGATCAACTCGCGGATCGTTGCCTTTTCCAAGCCGAGATTGCCGCCGAGGAAGATCGGGCGGTCCATGTCGGCGTCGGTGAAGCCGTGATATTCCGGCGTCAGATCGGCCGGCAGCTCCTGCTTGGCGAGGCCCAGCGGGTCGAGATTGGCGGCGAGATGGCCGCGCACGCGATAGGTGCGGATCAGCAGCATCGCGCGGATCGAATCATTCGCCGCGCGGGCGATATCCGCACTCGATGCGGCCGGGGCAGGGGCTGCGGCAGGAGCAGGGGCGCCACCGCGCGCGGGCTTGGGCGCGGGCTCCATCTGGGTCGGGTCGAGCGCCGCGGTCAGCGCGTCGGTGTCCTTGAGCGGCCAGCGCGGATTGGCCCAGCTCGGGCCACTCGCGGTGCTTTCCAGCCCCGCGAACCACACGCGCCAGCCGGCTTCGACCGAGGCGGGGTCCGCCTTGAACTTCGCGTACATCGTCTCGACGAAAGCGGGGCTCACGCCACCTGCGATATCCGCGAAATCCAACCCATCAACGCCCATCATCAAATTCCTTCTACCCCCGGGGAATGGCCGGGCCGCGCACCGCGCGCACCCGGCCGGGAGTGGTGTGTCAGCCCTTCAACGCCTCAAGCAGCGTTTCGCCGAGCAGGCTGGGCGACTGCGACACGCGGATGCCCGCTGCCTCCATCGCCGCGATCTTGCTCTCGGCATCGCCCTTGCCGCCCGACACGATCGCGCCGGCATGGCCCATGCGACGGCCCGGAGGCGCGGTGCGACCCGCGATGAAGCCGGCCATCGGCTTCTTGCGACCGCGCTTGGCTTCGTCGATCAGGAACTGCGCGGCCTGCTCTTCGGCGTCGCCGCCGATTTCGCCGATCATGATGATCGATTCGGTCGCATCGTCGGCCAGGAACAGCTCGAGCACGTCGATGAAGTTGGTGCCGTTGACCGGATCGCCGCCGATGCCGACTGCGGTGGTCTGGCCCAGGCCCGCATTGGTCGTCTGGAACACCGCCTCATAGGTCAGCGTGCCCGAGCGCGACACGACGCCGACGCTGCCCTTGGAGAAGATGTTGCCCGGCATGATGCCGATCTTGCACTCGCCCGGGGTCAGCAGGCCGGGGCAGTTCGGGCCGATCAGGCGCGACTTGCTACCCGACAGCGAGCGCTTCACCTTGACCATGTCGAGCACCGGAATGCCTTCGGTGATGCACACGATCAGCGGGATTTCGGCGTCGATCGCCTCAAGGATCGAGTCCGCAGCGAAGGGCGGCGGAACATAGATCACCGATGCGTCGGCGCCGGTCTTGCTCTTGGCTTCGGCAACCGTGTCGAACACCGGCAGGCCGATATGCGTGGTGCCGCCCTTGCCCGGGGTCACGCCGCCGACCATCTGGGTGCCGTATGCCAGCGCCTGCTGGGTGTGGAAGGTGCCGGTCTCACCGGTCATACCCTGAGTGATGACCTTGGTATTCCGGTCGATGAGAATGGACATTCAGAACCCTCCGATAGATTGCGAGACCAGGACCAGGCCCTGGATGCCGTAAGACGTGCCGAGCGGGTGACCGCGCGGGACATAGGTAATTTCGAGCGTGACGCCAGTCTGCCACGGCTCCCACAGACGCTTGGTCGCGGTGCCGTTGGCCTGAACGCCGGTCGGGGCGGAGCCGACCCAGGAGTCGATCACTTCGCGCGGCGGGGCGGCTGGGGCGTCGAGGTCATAAGCGCGGCAGCCATCGCCCCAATAGCCTTCCTTGGCAACGAAGCGGCTGGTGACGAGCCAGACGGTGCGGCCGTCGAAGCTGTGGCGGAACATCTGGCCGGCATAGGTGCCATCCGGCTCCTCGGCCTGAACCGCCTTGCGCCCCATTGCCGTAATGCGCGCGATACGCGGGTCGGCATCGGCCTCGGCCACTTCGGTCCAGCCCGCAGCCTTGGCGGCGGGGGCGATCGTGTCGAATGCCGACTTGCCGTCCGCGCTCTTGAGGTTGAAGCACGCCGCCTTAAACGCCGCAAACAGCGGCGATGGCGCAGGGGCGGGTGCCGCCTGCGCCATTCCGAATGCTGCGATGAGGGCGGCTGCCGGCATCAGGCGAGCGAGCTGTCGATGGCCTTACACGCGACCAGCAGTTCCTTGACCGCGTCGACCGAGACCTGAAGATTGGCCTTGGCCTCGTCGTTCAGGTCGATCTCGATCACCTGCTCGACGCCGTTCGCGCCGATGATCACCGGCACGCCGACATAAAGGTCATCGACGCCATACTGGCCGGTCAGGTGCGCGGCGCAGGGCAGCAGGCGCTTCTGGTCGTAGAGATAGGCTTCGGCCATCGCGATGCCGCTGGTGGCCGGGGCATAGAAGGCCGAACCGGTCTTGAGCAGGCCGACGATCTCGCCGCCGCCCGAACGGGTGCGCTGAACGATCGCGTCGATGCGCTCCTTGGTCGAACGGCCCATCTTGATGAGGTCTGGGATCGGGATGCCCGCGACGGTCGAATATTCGACGACCGGGACCATCGTGTCGCCATGACCGCCGAGCACGAAGCTGTTCACTTCCTTGACCGACACCTTGAACTCGTCGGCGAGGAAGTGGCTGAAGCGCGCGCTGTCGAGCACGCCGGCCATGCCGACGACCTTGCTGTGCGGCAGTCCGGAGAATTCGCGCAGCGCCCACACCATCGCGTCGAGCGGGTTGGTGATGCAGATAACGAAGGCGTCGGGCGCGTTGGCGGCGATGCCTTCACCGACGGCCTTCATGACCTTGAGGTTGATGCCGAGCAGGTCGTCGCGGCTCATGCCCGGCTTGCGGGCGACGCCGGCGGTGACGATGATCACGTCCGCGCCTGCGATGTCGGCATAGTCGTTGCTGCCGGTGATGGTGGCGTCGAAGCCTTCGACCGGGCCGCACTGCGACAGGTCGAGCGCCTTGCCCTGCGGAACGCCCTCAACCACGTCGAACAGGACGATGTCGCCCAGCCCCTTGAGTGCAGCGAGATGGGCAAGCGTGCCGCCGATATTGCCGGCGCCGATAAGGGCGATCTTCTTGCGGGCCAAATGAGCCTCCCTGAACATGCGTTGGGCGGCCCGTCCTACTATTGGCCGCAGGGACGGAGGCGCCTTAGGCGCATTATAGAGGCTGGGCAACCGACGAATTGCCCGCCGTCAAGAAATCTTTGCTCGTGCGAATTAGTTGCAATAAGATGGGTTTTTAAGCGGGTTGCTTCTCAATCCTCCCCCGCAAGGGGGAGGTGGCGCCGTAGGCGACGGAGGGGGAGGACGGCTGTGCCCTATCGCCTCCTGTCCAACCCCTTCCTCCCCCTCCGTCACGCTGCGCGTGCCACCTCCCCCTGGCGGGGGAGGATTAGTCAGGCGACCAACCGCGCAGCCACGGCTTCGGCGACCTTGATGCCGTCAATCGCGGCGGAGAGAATGCCACCGGCATAACCTGCACCTTCGCCCGCCGGGAACAGGCCGGGGGTGTTGAGGCTCTGAAAATCGCCGTTGCGTGTGATGCGGATCGGGCTGGACGTGCGCGTTTCGACCCCGGTCATGATCGCGTCGGGATGGTCGTAATTGGCGATGCGGCGGCCGAAGATGGGCAGCGCCTCGCGGAACGCCTCAATCGCGAAGGAAGGCAGGCAGGCGGACAGGTCGGTCGGTGTCACGCCGGGCTTGTAGCTCGGCACAACCTCGCCGATCGCGGTCGAGGCGCGGTCGGCGAGCAGGTCGCCGACGCGCTGGACCGGGGCGTTATAGTTGGAGCCGCCGGCGACGAACGCCAGATCCTCGAAATGGCGCTGGAGTGCGAGGCCCGCGAGCGGACCATCGGGATAGTCGCGCGCGGGGTCGATCGCGACGACCAGGCCGGAGTTGGCGTTAAATTCGGCGCGCGAATATTGGCTCATGCCGTTGGTGACGACGCGCCCCTCTTCGCTGGTCGCGGCGACGACGCGACCGCCGGGACACATGCAGAAGCTGTAAACGCTGCGCCCGTTCGAGGCGTGGTGGACCACCGAATAGGCGGCGGGGCCGAGATCGGGGTGTTTGGCGCAAGTGCCGAAGCGGGCGGTGTCGATCCACGCCTGTGGATGTTCGATCCGCACGCCGATCGCGAACGGCTTCGCCTCGACATGCACGCCGCGACGGTGGAGCATTTCGAAGGTCGGGCGCGCGCTGTGGCCGACGGCGAGGACGACCTGATCGGTTTCGATGAAGCCGCCGTCGTGCAGATGCAGGGCGCGGATGTTGCGATTTGCATCCAGTTCGATGTCATCGACGCGGGTCTGCCAGCGATATTCGCCGCCCAGATCCTCGATCGCCGCGCGCATGCTTTCGACCATGGTGACGAGGCGGAAGGTGCCGATATGCGGGTGCGCCTCCCACAATATGTCGTCGGGTGCGCCGGCCTTGACGAACTCCTCCAGCACCTTGCGGCCGAGGAAGCGGGGGTCCTTGACCCGGCAGTAGAGCTTGCCGTCGGAAAAGGTGCCCGCGCCGCCTTCACCGAACTGGACATTGCTGTCGGGGTTGAGCTCGCTGCGCCGCCACAGGCCCCAGGTGTCCTTGGTCCGTTGCCGCACGACCTTGCCGCGATCGAGGATGATCGGGCGGAAGCCCATCTGCGCGAGGATGAGGCCCGCGAAGATGCCGCACGGCCCTGCGCCAATGACCACCGGGCGCTTCCCCGACCAGTCCGCGGGTGCGGTGACCGGCGGGCGATAGGCCATGTCGGGGGTGGGGCGGACATCCTTGTCGTCGGGGAAGCGGGCAAGCACCGCGGCTTCGTCGGCGAGGTCGAGGTCGAAGGTGTAGACCAGCTGAATCGCGTTGCGGCGGCGCGCGTCGTTGCCGCGCTTGAACAGCGTCCAGCTTTTCAAATCAGCGCGTGCGATGCCGAGCCGATCGCAGATCGCGGCGGGAATCGCTTCGGGTGCATGGTTCAGCGGGAGGTTGAGGCCGGAGAGACGGAGCATGTGGGCGCTTTAGGCCCAACTGCGGCGCAATCCAATTCCTCCCCTGAGCTCGCTCAGGGGAGGGGGACCGCCGCGAAGCGGTGGTGGAGGGGCTGCCCCGCAGAGGGCAGAATTTTGTCGAGCCGTTTCGGCCGTCTGCGCGGCCGCCCCTCCGTCAGCACTTCGTGCTGCCACCTCCCCCGCGGAGCAGGAGAGGCATTTGGTTGCCCCTTGCCGCCCCCTCCCAACCCGTTAAACCCTTGCACCAAAGGGATTGGGGGATTCTGAACATGGCGACCACAGCGGACGAGGCGTCGAAACAGCGCGAGCCGAGCAGGGCGGAAATGCGGCAGGTGGTGACCGCGTCGTCGCTGGGCACCGTGTTCGAATGGTATGATTTCTTCATCTACGGCACGCTCGCCGCGTCGGGGATCATCGGGCGCACCTTTTTCGCGACCGGCAATCCGGTGCTAGAGGCGCTTTATGCCTGGGCGGGGTTCGCCGTCGGGTTCGGGTTCCGGCCGCTGGGTGCGGTGCTGTTCGGATATCTGGGCGACAAGCTCGGGCGCAAATATACCTTCCTCGTCACCATCACGCTGATGGGCATCGCCACTGCGGGCGTTGGCCTCGTCCCATCCTACGCCAGCATCGGCGTTGCCGCGCCGATGATCGTGATCGGCCTGCGCATCCTGCAGGGGCTGGCGCTGGGCGGTGAATATGGCGGGGCGGCGATCTATGTCGCGGAACATTCGCCGCCGGGCCGCGCAGGCTATCACACCAGCTTCATACAGGCGAGCGTGTCGGCCGGGTTCATCCTGAGCCTGGCGGTCGTTCTGATCACGCGGTTCAGCATGCCGGCGGGGGCGTTTGACGATTGGGGCTGGCGTCTGCCGTTCATCTTCTCGATTGCCTTGCTCGCCATCTCGCTGTGGATGCGGGTGAAGCTTAACGAAAGCCCGGTGTTCAAGGCGATGAAGGCGTCGGGCGAGATTGCGCGCAATCCGCTGAAGGAGAGCTTCACCTATCCCGGCAACTGGCGGCGGTTGCTGGTCGCCTTGTTCGGCATCGCGGCCGGGCTTACCGTGATCTGGTACACGGCGACCTTCTCGGTCCTGTCGTTCCTGCAGGGGCCGATGCGGGTCGAGCCGGTGGTGGCGCAATTGCTCGCCGCCGGGGGCGCGGCGGCGGGGCTGTTCTGGTTCATCCTGTTCGGCAAATTGAGCGACAAGATCGGGCGCAAAAAGCCGATCGTCCTTGGTTATGGCTTCACCCTGTTGCTGCTGTTCCCGCTGTTCTGGGCGATGGGGCATGCCGCCAATCCGGGGCTGGCGGAGGCGGCGAAGCGCGCGCCGGTGGTCGTTTCCGGGCCAGACTGCGCCTATGATCCCTTTGCCGCGCGGCAATCGACGACGTGCGGGCAGTTGATGGATTATCTGTCGAAGAAAGGCATTCCCTATACGCAGGAGGTGACTCCGTCGGCATCGGTCGCGATCGGCAGCATCCCGGTGGTTTCGAACACGTCGGTCGATATCGACAAGGCGCTCGCCGAGTCGGGCTATTCGCTTGAGCGCGTGACGCCGGGGACGGTCGATCTGGTGCTGATCCTGATCGCGATCGTCGCGCTGGCGGCGCTGTCGGGCGCGACCTATGGCCCGGTTGCCGCGCTGCTGACCGAACTGTTCCCGCCGCGCATCCGCTACAGCTCGATGTCGATCCCCTATCATATCGGCACCGGCTATTTTGGCGGATTCCTGCCGCTGATTAGCCAATATATGGTGGCCAAGAGCGGCGATCCCTATGCGGGGCTGTGGTACACCTGGATCGTGGTGGCGATGGCGTTGGCGGTGACGGTGTTTTTCCTCAAGGAACGCGATCTGGTTCAGCAGTGATTGCGGGGATGGCGCGCGATGCCTAACCGGGCGGGATGATCGCTTCCCCGCTCCGCCTGCGTCTCGACCGCGACGCGCTGGTCGCCAACTGGCGCACGCTGGCCGCGATGAGCGGTACGGCAGCGTGCGGCGCTGCGGTCAAGGCCAATGGCTATGGCCTGGGCGCGCCGGAGGTGGTGCGCCATCTGGCGGAGGCGGGGTGTCGCGATTTCTTTGTTGCGACGTGGCGCGAGGCGCTGGCGCTGGCGGATGCAGGCGTCGCCGTATCCGTCCTGCACGGTGTGCGCGAAGACGACATGGCCGTCGCGCTGGCGTCGCCCCATGCGCGCCCGGTGCTCAACAGTGTGCAGCAGCTGCGCCGCTGGCGTGATGCCGGGGGTGGCGCGTGCGACGTCATGGTCGATACTGGCATGAACCGGCTCGGCATTCGGCCCGAGGATGTTGCCGCAGGGCTGCTCGACGGCATGCAGGTCGAGACGCTGATGAGTCATCTGGCTTGCGCGGATGACGATTCGCCGCTGAACGCGCAGCAGCGCGACAGCCTTGCGGCGTTGCGCGACCGGACGCAGGCGCGGCGGATGAGCCTGGCCAATTCGGCCGGAATTGCGCTCGGTCCGGATTATGCGTTCGACCTGACGCGACCTGGTGTTGCGCTCTACGGTGCGGTGCCGGTGCCCGCGCTGGCCGGGCGGATTCGTCAGGTGGTGACGCCTGAGGCGCAGATTTTGCAGCGGCGGCTGGTCCCGGCGGGCGCAAGCGTGGGGTATAACCTGACCTGGACCGCGACCGCCGATACCGAAGTGGCGATCGTCAATCTGGGCTATGCCGATGGCTATCTGCGCTGCTTTTCGGGCAAGGGGCGGGCCATGCTGGACGATCGCGTGTTGCCGGTGATCGGGCGGGTGTCGATGGACCTGACCGCAGTGGACGTGAGCGCGGCGCCGGAGCTGGCAGAGGGCGACTGGCTGGCGATGGACTATGATTTGCCTGCCATGTCCGCGCTGTCGGCGTTGTCGCAATATGAGCTGCTGACCGGACTTAGCGCGCGGTACGACCGGATTTGGGGCTGAAGGTGTAATTGGTTCAGCGTTGCGAAAGGCGCGATGCGATACCATCATGGGTAACAGAGGAGTGGAACGTCATGCGACTTGCATTTGCCGCCGCCGCCCTTGCCGCCCTGGCCCTGCCGGGCGCCGCAACGGCCGATCAGAAACCTTATCCGAAGGGCGAGGCCGAGCTCGCCAAGATGCTTGAAGGCCGGGTTGCCGGAAAGCCCGTGCGCTGTCTGCCGCATTCGCGGCTCGACCAGAGCACGATCATCGACAAGACTGCGATCGTCTATCGCGCCGGATCAAAGCTCTATGTCAACCGCCCGCGCGGCGGGGCCGATCAGCTGAACGACGATGAGATCCTTGTCACCAAAATCTATGGCAGCCAGCTGTGCAATGTCGACAAGATCGATCTGGTCGACCGCACCTCGCGGATGTGGAGCGGGTTTGTCGTGCTCGGCGATTTCGTGCCCTATGAGCGCGTGAAGTCCGACACGAAATAAGCGGTTTTCGCCGAATGAATATGGGTCAGCGGGTTATCCCCGCTGGCCCATTTTTTTGTGCGCGCTTCGGCCAAATAAAAAGGGCCGCCTGTCGAATGACAGACGGCCCCGAAGTTTTCGAAGTTCTGATTAGAACTTGAAGGTCGTGTTGATGAACACCTGACGGCCGGTATAGTCGTAGCCTGAATAGAGCGGCGCGTTACCGATCGTGGTGTAGTACACCGTGACCTGAGGCGGTTCGGTGTCGAACAGGTTACGCACGCCCATGGTCAGTTCGAACTTCTTGTTAACGTTGAACTGAACCGACGCGTTATGCAGGAAGTACGACGGCACCTCAATCTGGTAGAAGGTGTTGAGGATGTCGACGTTGGCCTGGTTCACCACACCGGTGGTGCGGCTGGTCTGGTTGTATTCGGCAGTGCCGCTCGAACCATCGAACCAGGTGATGCCGTAACGCGCCGTGACCGGGCCCGAACGGAAGCTGACGTCACCCGAACCAACCCAGTCCGGCACGTTCAGCGTACCGTTGGAGTCGAGCAGGATTTCCTCCGGGAAGACCTTGTCCGACTGTTCGGTGTACTTGGTGACGTTGGCGTTGATCGTCAGGCGACCGCCGAACAGGTCGGTGGCGAAGCGTGCCGAGGCTTCGAAACCCTTCACGACGTCAGTCGCGAGGTTCACGTAACCGCTGGTCACCGTGAGCGCCTGGTTGGCGTCACGCTGGACGAAGCGGCAGAAGCCACCGTTCGGGTCGAAGTCCGTTGCGCCGTAACAACGGTTAAGGATCGTCGTCCCGCCGAGGGAGGACACGCCGTTCGTCACCTTGATATCGAAATAGTCGATCGCAAGGGCGAGGGTCGTACCAGCGGCAATGCGCGGCTGAAGCACGGCACCCACCGACCAGTTGGTCGAGGTTTCCGCAGACAGGCCGGTTTCCGCACCGCCACGGGTGAGCGACGTGATCCCGTTGTTCTGCTGGAACGTCTCGACGTTGATGCCGACGGCAGCGCAGTTGTTCGCCCGAGTCTGCTGAGCCACGCTGTAGGGCGGCCGCGGAAGCGGACCGGCACCATCCGGATCCTGCGGGAAGTTGTCACCATCGCAAGGATCGTTGGCCGCGCCGAGGAAGCCACTGGTCGAGCCCAGGAACTGCTCGGCGAGCGCCGGTGCACGATAGGAGGTGCCATAGCTGCCGCGGATGCCGAAGCCCTTGAAGAACTCCCACTCGCCCGCGAACTTGTAGGTCACGTCCGAACCATAGGACGCATAATCGGTGTAGCGCACCGAAGCGTTCAGGTTCACGTTCTCAAAGAACGGACGGCCCGACAGGATCGGCAGATAGACTTCGGCAAAGGCTTCCTTGACGTTGTCCTTGCCGCGGGTCGGCGTACCGGCGGTCAGGCCGAGCAGGTTACCGCGGATCGAGTTTTCATCCGGCGTATCGTCGATTTCCTGCTCACGATACTCGACGCCGAGCGCGAGCTGCACATCGCCACCCGGAAGTGCGAACACCGGACCGTCGATTGCGGCGACGAAGGTGGCCTCGCGGAACTTGGTGGTCCCGATCGTGTTCTGCAGGATATAGTCGCGCCATGCCTGCGGCAGGTTGCCGCCGATCACCGCCGCACTGAGTGCCGGAGCGGCGACGCAGTTTGCGAAGGTCGCGGCCGAAGCGCAGCTGAACGAACCGTCGGTGTTTTGCACGACGTTGGTCGAGGCGGCAACGCGATCGATCAGGAACGAGTCGATCTCGTAGGTGCCGTCGGTGAACGACTTGCCAGCGTACACGTCATAGCGCCAGCCGCTCAGGAAGAAATCGCCGCGAATGCCGAGGCCGGCACGCACATAATCGACTTCCTGCGACGAGTCGGTCAGGCCAAAGCCGACGAACGCGCGGGCCGCGATTTGCTGACCGCTGCTGGTGTTGGTCGGGTTGGCGAACACGCCGTTGCGGAATTCCACCGGGAGCAGCGGGCTGCCGCGCAGATAGTCGATCGAGAGCTGGCGATACAGCTTCGACGACGACTGGCGACGCGTAGCGAGCAATTCACCGTAGAGTTCGGCATTGCCGAGGCCGTCGATGTCATAGCTGGCAGCAAGGAACCCGGTGTAGGTCTTGACCGGGGTGATCAGCTCTTCTTCCTGGCTACGCGGGTCGAAGCTGTCACGGTCGTAGAGGCCGACGCCGAGATAGCCCGGGGTCGCGCCACCGCCCTGGCCAGGCGCGGGCACGAAGCGGTTAAAGGTGGCGAGCGTGCCGCTGGTACGACCGATACCCGTGCGGTTCGGGAGACCCAGGGTGTTGATCGTCACACCACCATTGTCGATGGTGAAGCAGTTGCGCGGGTCACCCAGCGGATACGGATCGTCCGAACCGATCGGCGAATCCGCGTCGAGGCGGAAGCCGGGGATCGGGCACTTGGTGAAGTCGCGGTCGGCCAGGGTCATCGCGTCACGCTGACGATATTCGACCGAGCCGATGACGTTGAGCGGACCGCTCTCAAACCCGAAGGTCGCCGAAATGCGGCGATCGACGCCGGCACCGACTTCAGGAATGTTGGCCTGCGCTTCGAGCGTCAGGCCGCGCGTCGTGGTATCGGTGATGATATTCACAACGCCTGCGATCGCGTCCGAACCATAGACCGACGAAGCGCCAGCCTTCAGGACTTCGATCCGCTCGACGATGGACGTCGGAAGGACGTTAAGGTCGGCCGCGAGGACGTTGCCGCGCGTACCGGCCGGCGCGATGCGGCGACCGTTCAGCAGGACCAGCGTACGCGCCGGGCCGAGGTTGCGCAGGCCGAGCGTGTTGGCGCCGGTGCCGCCAGCGGTCACGAAACCGCCGTAGAAGTTGTTGATCTGGCCAGCGCCAGCCGTCACTTCGGCGCTCTGCAGCGCGTCGGTCGCGCTTGCGAAGCCCGACTGCGTGATTTCCTGCTTGGTCACCACGGTGATCGGCTCGACCGTCGAGAAGGTGTCGCGACGGATGCGCGAACCCGTGACGGTCACTTCGGTCGTGGATTCTTCCTCTTCCGCTTCATCCTGAGCGGTGGTTGGCGCAGGCGTTGGCGTGGCGGTCTGCGCAAGAGCGACTTGCGGAACAGCGAAGCTCGCACTCGCAAGCGCGGTCGCCGCCAGAAGACGACTAATGTTCATATGATTCCCCTTCGACCCGGCTGAATGCCGGTTCGTCACAGAGGAAACCGTTTTGTTCAGCCTAGCGCAAGCAAAAGCGTCCCGGTTCTGTCAGATTCGCCGTCATCGTGTTGCAACATTGCCACAATGGTGCGGTGCAACACGAATCAAGCGACATAAAATTTCAAAACTGGACGTTAGCGTGAACTAATTCAAACCTTAGGGAATCAGCCGTTGCGTTCGACGCACATGGCGATGCCCATGCCCCCGCCGATGCAGAGAGTCGCGAGTCCCTTTTTTGCATCGCGGCGCGCCATTTCATAGATCAGCGTGGTCAGCACGCGCGCGCCGCTGGCGCCGATCGGATGGCCGATCGCAATCGCGCCGCCATTGACGTTTACCTTGGCGGGATCGAATCCGAGTTCCTTGCCAACGCACAGCGCCTGGGCCGCAAACGCCTCATTGGCTTCGATCAGGTCGAGGTCAGCGACGGTCCAGCCGGCCTTTTCCAGCGCCTTTTTCGACGCCGGGACGGGGCCGATGCCCATGATCGACGGATCAACGCCGGCAGTTGCCCAGCTCTTGATGGTGGCGAGGATCGGTGCGCCGCGCTTTTCGGCTTCTTCGCGGCTCATCACCACCAGCGCCGCCGCGCCGTCGTTGAGGCCCGATGCGTTGCCTGCCGTGACCGTGCCGTCCTTCTTGAACGCAGGGCGCAGGCCTGCAATGCCGTCCAGCGTTGCGCCGGCGCGGATATATTCGTCCTGATCGACGATCGTGTCGCCCTTGCGGCCCTTGATCGTGACCGGCGCGATCTCGTCCGTGAAGCGACCTTCGGCGCGCGCGGCTTCGGCAAGGTTCTGCGAGCGGACGGCGAATTCGTCCTGCTCGCCGCGACCGACCTGATATTGCTCGGCGAGGTTTTCCGCGGTGATTCCCATGTGATAGCCGTTGAAGACGTCGGTCAGGCCGTCCTTGATCATCGTATCGACCAAAGCGACGTCGCCCATCTTCGCGCCGGCGCGCAGCGTCTGGGCGTGCGCGGCGAGTGACATCGATTCCTGGCCGCCCGCGACGACGATCGTGGCATCGCCGGTCTGCACCGCCTGTGCCGCGAGCGCGACCGCGCGCAGACCGGAACCGCACACCTGGTTGAGGCCCCATGCCGGGACCTCCTTGGGCACGCCTGCCGCCATCGACGCCTGGCGGGCGGGGTTCTGGCCCTGCGCGGCGGTGAGCACCTGGCCCAGGATCACTTCCGAAACCTCTTCGCCCAACACGCCCGCCTGCGCCAGCGCAGCCTCGATCGCGATGCGGCCAAGCTCATGCGCGGGGGTGGCGGCGAAGGCGCCGAGGAAGCTGCCGACGGGGGTGCGCTTGGCGGCGGTGATCACGACTTCGGTCATCGAGGGGCTCCTGAACTTGGTTGCGGGCTATTTAGGGGCGGGGAGGCCGGTTAGCCAGTCGGCAAGCGGTTGCCACAGAAACTGTCGCGCCGACGAGCCGACGACCATCCCGACATGGCCGAGGCGCAGCTTGCGTTGATCGGCGAAGCCGACCGCGCTGCCCGCAGGGACGATGCGGTCGGTGAGTGAGACGAACTCGACCGTGGGGCAGGGCAGGGTGAGCGGGTCGATGAGGTTCCCCGCTACGCGCCATTTCCCTTGCCCGGGCAGGTCGGCGGTGAAGAAATCGTCGAACATCTGGCGTCCGGCGGCGAAGGTCAGCGGCGCGCCGGCATTGGCCCAATCCTCCAGCACCACGAAATTCTTGGCCGCCGTGCTGGCGGGGTCGAGCCGGGCGAACTTTTCGAACTTGGCGATCGTGCGCGCCGGGTCGAGTTGCCAGAAGCCGGCCTGAAGCACCTCCATCGGCACGAGGCCGAGCGTGTCGCAGGTGTCGTGCGCCGCCTGCCAGATCGAGTCGATCTGTCCCAACGCGTCCGGCCCGAACCGCTCGAACTGCCACGGCGCGGCGATCAGCGCGAGGCCGCGCACCGGCACCGCCTGCGCCGCCGCCGCCGCGATTGTGCCGCCGAGGCAATAGCCGGCCAGCGCCACCGGCTCGCCGATGCTGCGCAGCAGCGGGATCAGCATTTGCTCGACATGCTGCGCCACGTCCTGACTGCGCTCGGCCGGGGTTGGCGTGCCCCAGTCGACCAGCAGCGGGCGGACCCCTTGCCGCGACAGCCAGCGCAGCAGCGAGCGGCGGTAGCGCATGTCGAGAATCATCGGCGGATTGATCAGCGATGGCACGAACACCACCGGACTCCCCGTTCCGCCATAATCGCGTAGCGTGGCCCGGCCCGCCTGCGCCACCATCGGCATGGCCCGGCGTGGGAGGGGTCGGCGGGCCGCCTGATAGGCCGCCAGCCCCGCCAGCGCCGCTGCGCGCCGTTCGGGCGATGCTGCGGTTTCTTCGCGCAGCAAGTCGAGAAACAGCGGCAGGGGGCGCGGCCCGTGTTGCGATGCGGCAATGAAAGATGTTAGGGCCATGTCAAATACCCTTGGGGGCGAGCATGAAAAAGACAGCGCAGACGGACGGCCCGGTCATCATCAAGAAATACGCCAACCGGCGCCTCTACAATACCGAAAGCTCGTCCTACATCACGCTCGACCATCTCGCCGCGATGACGCGCGAGGGGCGCGATTTCAAGGTCGTCGATGCCAAGACCGACGAAGACATCACGCACAATGTGCTGACCCAGATCATCATGGAAGAAGAGGCGCGCGGCCAGACGCTGTTGCCGGTCAACTTCCTGCGCCAGCTGATCGCGCTCTATGGCGATTCGATGCAGGCAATGGTGCCGGGCTATCTGGAAGCATCGATGGAAAGCTTCCGCCGCAATCAGGAGCAGTTCAAGAGCGCGGTCGAGGGCGCGTTCGCCAACTCGCCCTTTGCCGAGATTGCCAAGCGGAATCTGCAGATGTTCGAAGCGGCGGCCGAGGCGTTCAAGCCCGGTTCCGCAGCAGCTGGTGCAGCAGCAGCCAAGCCCGCCGCTGGCGCGCCCGAGAAGAGCAAGGATGACGAGATCGCCGCGCTCAAGGCGCAGCTGTCGGCGCTCAAGGATCAGGTCGACAAGCTCGGCTGAGCGCAATAGCCTTCGCCCATTCGCGTTCTGAATGGGGGAAGTGCATGAAATCCTTGGTCGCCATTGCGGCTGCAGCCCTGCTGGCGGGGTCGGCACTCGCCCAAGAACCGGCTCAGGTCGATCGCTACATCCATGCCGGCGCGCTGCTCGACCGACCGGGGCAGGCACCGCGCGGCGCGAGCACGATCGCGGTCAGGGGCGACCGGATCGTCGGCGTCTATGACGGCCATGTCATGCCGCTGGGCGATGCGCCGGTCATCGACCTGAAGGACAAGACGGTGCTGCCCGGGCTGATCGACAGCCATGTGCACCTCGGCTCCGACCGCGCCGGGCAGGAAGGGCTGCTGGCGGGCTTTACCGAGAGCAAGGAGCTGGGCGCGTTCGAGGCGCAGTGGAATGCGCGCAAGACGCTGATGGCGGGGTTCACCACCGTCCGCAATCTGGGCGACGACGGCGCGACGCTGGCGCTGCGTGAGGCGATTGCGCGGGGCTGGGCCGATGGGCCGCGCATCGTCGATGCCGGGCGGTCGATCTCCACCACTTCGGGCCATATGGATCGGCGGCTGGGGGTGGTCGAGGACCTGCACCCGGTGATCAGCACCGAAAACCTGTGCGATGGCGCGGACGCATGTCGCAAGGCGGTGCGCAATCAGGTCGCACGCGGCGTGGACGTGATCAAGATCGCGACCACCGGCGGGGTCAACAGCCGCATCGGCGCTGGGCTTGGCAAGCAGATGTTCGACGACGAGGCCCGCGCGATCGTCGAGACCGCGCGCCTCTATGGCAAGAAGGTCGCGGTGCATGCCCATGGCGCGGACGGCATTACGCTGGCGCTGAAGATGGGTGCGGATTCGGTCGAGCACGGCACGCTGATGGATGACGAGGCGATTGCGCTCTTCAAGAAGTCGGGGGCCTATTATGTCCCGACGCTGTCGACCGTGAACGGCTATCTGGAGCGGATCGCGAAGGATCCCAATGCCTATCCGCCCGCAGTGCGCGCGAAGATCGACTGGCGCATCGGCATCACTGGCAAGGCGCTGGAAAAGGCGGTGCCGGCGGGCGTCAGGATCGCGTTCGGCACCGATGCCGGCGTGTCCAAACACGGGCGCAATGCCGACGAGTTCGAGCTGCTGGTCAAGCATGGCATGACGCCGATGCAGGCTATTGCGGCGGCGACGGTCAACGCCGCTGATCTGCTGGGGCTGGCCAAGGAAGTGGGCAGCATCGAGCCGGGCAAGAGCGCCGACATCATCGCGGTTAGCGGCGATCCGCTGAAGGATGTGCGCGTGCTGAAATCGGTCGGCTTCGTGATGCGCGCGGGGGTGGTGCACAAACAATGAGGTGGCGGGGGCGGCGCGGGCCGCCCCCAATCTGCGTCAGCCGCCCCGCACGCCGGGGTTGGGCTTGCGGAATTTGAGCGTCATGCGGTCGCTTTCGCCGATTGCCTCATATTTGGCGCGATCAACATCCTTGAGGCGCAGCACCGGGGGCAGCGTCCAGACGCCGTCCTTCCAGTCGGCCGTGTCCTTGGGATTGGCATTCACCTCCGACGCGGCGACGAACTTGAATCCCGCCTCCTCGGCCAGTTTGCGGACGGTCGAGACCTTCACATAGCCGCTAGTCTTCTCGCGCGCCGAGTCGGCCGATTCGGGCAGCCGGTGGTCGACGATGCCAAGCGTCCCGCCGGGCTTGAGCATTGCGAAAATCTGCTTGAAGGCTTCGGCGCTGCGGTCGGTGGTGCCCATCTTCCAGTTGTGAACGTTGCGGAAGGTGAGGACGACATCGGCGCTGCCAGCGGGAACTGTGGGCGCGTCATCTGCGGCGGGGAAGGCGGCGAGCTTGACTGCGCCATAGAGGTCGGCATTCTTCGCCTGCAGCGTCTGTGTGCCCTTGACTCCATTGGGCCAGGGGGCCGCTGCATAGAGCGTGCCGCCGCCCTTCTTGAGATAGGGCGCAAGGATTTCGGTATACCAGCCGCCGCCCGGCCACAGTTCCACCACCGTGTGCGAAGGCTTCACCCCGAAAAAGGCGAGCGTTTCAGCCGGGTTGCGGTATTTGTCGCGGGCGACATTGGCAGGCGTGCGGGTGGATGCGGCAACGGCAGCCTTCAAATCGGCACTGGGCTTGCCCATCTGGGGCGCGCCGATGGCGGCGGCTGCGGTCAGGGCGACTGCGGATAGAGCGATGGCGGGCAGGGTGTAGCGCATGGACGGCTCCTCTCTGTTCTGGAGCGTGGTTTGGAGTGGGGCGCGGGGCGATGCAAGGGCCGTTATGGATCGGGGTAGGCGCGATGGTCGCGCTGGTCGGCGTGAGCGGTGTCGCGGAGTGGCGGCGCGGCAAGCGTGCTGATCTGGACCGGGTCGGCTGGATGCCCTGGACGTTCATTCAGGTGATGGCGCTGCTGCTCGCCATCGTCGGAGCCGCGCTGGCCCTGAAGGGCGTGTGACTCAGTAAAAGCTGGCGAGCGTCAGGGTGCGTTCTGTGCCGTCGCACAGAGTCAGGCGGATATGGCGGCCCGGGGTGCCCGTCGCCCAGTCGCGCGGGGCAGCAGCGGCCGGTGCGCCATCGATCGCACAGATCAGCGTGCCCGCGCGCCAGCCGCTGGTCGCCGCCGGACTTCCCCGCATGACATGCAGCACGCGCAGGCGGTCGGACTCTTGCGCGACCATCAGGCCGCTGGTCGATCGCGTCACCGGCCAGTCGGCGCGCGCGCCGCTCGCCAGCACCATCCGCCCCGCACGTGGGTCGAGCAGCACGCGGTGGCGGCGCAACAGTCCGCCGCCGATCCGCCCCGCCGCGCCCTTGCGTGCGGAAAAGCCGGTATCTGCCTCGACCCGCAACTCGACCTCCGCAGCAAGGCCGCCGATGCGCAGTTTCGGGAGGACGGCAACCTCATTCTCCACCACCCCGCCCAGGCCCCAGGCGATTGCCGTGGTCGTGCGAACGGAACCGGGGGCGCTCGCTTGCCAGAAACTGCGGGTCAGACTGACCATGCCGCCATCGCCGGTATCCACGATGACCGGGCGGACATTGCGGCCGCCCAGATCGAGTTCGCTGAGATACAGGCCCGATCGCTCGGCCAGGCGCAGCGGCAGGGTCACGCCGCGGAACGGCAGACGCCCGCTGGGGAGCAGGCGGAAGCGCTGGGCGTCGTAGTCGATCTCGAGCGCATGACCGGCGAGCAGGTCGGAGCCGACGAACAGGTCGACCGGTGCGCTACCGGTGACGCGTGGATCGGCATCGATGATCGCGACCCGCCCGCCCGTGCGGACCAGCCCGCCGACCTCGACCCGGTCGATGCCGGTCCAGGACAAGGCGACGCTGCCCCCGATCGCATCGGCGCGGCCAGCGACGAGTGGCTTGAGCCCGGCGGCGCGGGCAAAGCGCGCGGTGATGGCGGTGTCGGTCACGCCGGTGTCGAGCAGCGCATCGACCCAGCGTCCGTTGAGCTGGGTGCGGAAGCGGATCTGGTTGCCTTCCGTCACTTCGAAACTGACCCAGCGTGCCTCGCTGTCGGCGGAAAGGTGCATCACCGCTGGCGCCGCGACGACGCGCTGCGCCGGTGCGGCAAGGCCGATCAGGGCGGCGAGCAGGATCATTGGCGTGCGGAACCCCATCCGCGCGATGCTAGGCGCGGGGCGGATATGCGCCAGCAGTTGCGGTCGTGGTTAATGTCCCGTTGAGGGAGTCGTCTGTTGGCGGTGCCGGCCCGCTCCCCCGCCCGGCCACCCACTTCAGGGTATCTTTGGTGGGTGGCCGGGCGGGGGAGCGGGCCGGTACCGCGCCGCAGCGCAGCTGCGATCAGAGACACGCTTCCAGCAGCGCATGGTCGAAGCCGAACGAACGCGCCTTTTCAAGCGTATAGGGGCGCAGGCCCATCGAGCGATACTCGCCGATGATCTTGCCGTCGGCGCTTTCGTCGAGATATTCGAACTTGAACAGCTCCTGCGTCACGATGACGGGGCCTTCCATCCCGATCACCTCGGTGATGTTGGTGACGCGGCGGCTGCCGTCGCGCAGGCGCTTGACCTGAACGATCAGGTCGACCGAATCCGCGATCTGGCGGCTGATCGCCTCCTTCGGGATCTTGATGTCGCCCATCAGCACCATGTTTTCCATACGCCCCAGGCACTCGCGCGGGGAGTTGGAGTGGAGCGTACACATCGACCCGTCATGGCCGGTGTTCATCGCGGACAGAAGGTCGAAGCACTCAGGTCCGCGAATTTCGCCCAGGATGATGCGGTCCGGGCGCATACGCAGCGCGTTCTTGACCAGGTCACGGATCGTGATCTCGCCCTGACCCTCCAGGTTCGGCGGGCGGGTTTCGAGCGGCAGCCAGTGCGGCTGCTGCAGGCGCAGTTCGGCCGCGTCCTCGATCGTCAGCACGCGCTCGCCCGGGTCGATCATCTTCGACAGGGCGTTGAGCATCGTCGTCTTGCCCGAACCCGTGCCGCCCGAGATGACGATGTTGAAACGGCAGGCGCCGGCGATCTTCAGCATCGTCGCCATCTTGGTCGACATCGATCCGAAGCCCGCCATCATGTCGAGCGTGATCGGCTTGTCGGAGAATTTACGGATCGAGATCGCGGTGCCGCGCAAGGACAGCGGCGGCACGATCACGTTGACGCGACTGCCGTCCTTGAGCCGCGCGTCGGCGAGCGGGGTGGTCTGGTCGACGCGGCGACCGACCGAGTTGCAGATGCGCTGTGCGATCTGGAACAGATGCTCTTCGTCGCGGAACTGGATGTTGGCCAGCTCGAGCTTGCCCTTGCGCTCGACAAAGGTCTGTTCGGGGCCGTTGACCATGATGTCGCTGATCGAGCTGTCGCCCAGCAATTCTTCAAGCGGGCCAAGGCCGAGCAGTTCGTCGACCAGCACTTTTTCGAGCGCGAACTGTTCGCGGCGGTTGAGCGTGAGCTTGAGCTCCGCCAGCACCTCGCCGATGATCGGGCGGAATTCCTCGGCCAGCTCATCCTTGTTGAGCGTCGCGGCAGCTTCGGGATCGACGCGTTCGAGCAGGCGCGGAAGCACCTGTTCCTTGATGCGGTGGATTGATGCTTCGAAGCCTTCGATCCGCGAGCTGCTCGGTTCGCCGGTCGCGGCCTGACGGTCGGCGAGCCGTTGCATCGCCTCACTCGTATTCTGCGCAGCCATGCCGCCGCCGGAAACCGGCTCGGGCGGCAGTTGCGCTGCGCCGGGAAGGGGCACGTCATGGAGCGGCGGGAATTGCTCGCCGCCCATCGGTTCGCTGGGCCGCGACGCGCCGCCGCCCTGCATCGGGCGCGCAACGCCGAAGGCAGGGCGTCCCGACCCGGCTCCCGGTCCGCTACGACGTCCAAATGCGCTCACCTCGGCTCCCCGCTATCCGCTGTCGGCACGGGGATAACCGCCAAGGTTTTACAAGTTCCTAACCATCCATCGTCGGCTCGTCGCGCGCCGCGACGAACGGTCCGGCGGCGCGGCGGCGCGTGGTGCCGGGGGAAAGCCCGCCCAACGCCCGAAATTCGCGGGTCATGTGCGCCTGGTCGGCATAGCCCGAGGCGGCGGCCATATCGGCGAGGCGGGCGGCTTTGCCCTGTACCCCGGCCACCGCTTCGCGAAAGCGGAGCAGGCGCAGGTAGCTGCGCGGCGGCATTCCGATCTCCCGCGCGAAGATACGCTGAATCTGGCGCGGCGAAAGGCCGCTGCGGCGGGCGAGCGCACCGATGCTATCGACGTGGCGAATCAGATCGATCGGGTGTTGGGGCCGCCCGGCAAAGGCGGCGGCCAGTCGGGCAGGATGCGCGCCGTCGATCGGAAGCAGCGCTGCGAACGGGCTGTCCTCCGCAACGCCCCGCCAGTCATCGGCAAAATCGGCACAGCGGCTGCCGCCGAGCGCGTGCCAGCCCCATGGCCACAGGCGGATGGCGGTAAATCGCGCGTCGCCGCTGAAGCGGAGCGCAGCCGGACGCAGCGCGAGGCCGGTGACGAACAGCGGCGGCTGCTCGGTGCGCCACACCGAACGGCCGGCATGGCGACGGATCACCTCGATGCAGCCATCGGGCACCGCTTCGTGCGCGACCCAATCGCCGGGCGCCCCGCCGACATCCAGCGTCCAGATCGCGGCAACGAAACCCTCGAGGCCGGGCGGGGGCGGAGTCTCACGATAGTCCATCGCCAGAGCCTCGCATGTCGTAACGGTTCAAGCCAGCCGATCGCTGCGTGGCTATTGTCAGCGCGGGACCAGAGGGAGATTGGGATGATCGGGACAACATTATTGCTGGCGGCGTTGGCGATGCCGCTGGCCGCAACGGGATCCGACGGCAGCACCGGGCTTCCCGAATGGCTGGCCGGGCGCTGGTGCGGCGCCGATGGTCCGCAAGGCCAGACCTGCGAGACGTGGCAACAGGCGGCGGGCGGGACGATGCTCGGCACGTCGCAGACCGTGAAGGACGGCAAGACGGTCGCGTTCGAATTCCTGCGAATCACGCTGGAGGGCGACATTGCGGTCTATCTGCCCCAGCCGGGGGGCAAGCCGCCGGTGCCGTTTCGGGCAGTCGCGGGCAAGGACGGGGTGACGTTCGTCAACGCGACGCATGACTATCCGCAGCGGATTCAGTATCGTCGCACCGGCGACATGCTGACCGCCGAAATTTCTCTGGCGGATGGCAGCAAAGCGATGCGCTGGACCTTCAACCGGGTGCACTGACCGATCCTGACCGTGGCGGGGCGGGGCGAGCAATGCAAGGACGGCTGCGCTAATCGATCACAGGGGTTTTCAGATGCTCACTTTCCTCGTTTCGCTGTTCACCATGTTCGCCGCCCCGACCGGGCTGGCAACGGCACCTGCGCCGGTCGTGGTGGATGCAGCCGTGACGAACCGCCATCTCGACTGGCTGGGCGGGACGTGGCGCGGCAACGGGCTCGAGATGCGCTGCGACCCGACGAAGCTGGGTGTTTCGTGCAGCGAAGAGGGGACGAGCGGGGCGATGAAGGGCGCGAAGGCAGAGCTGGCGTTCGATGCAATGGGGGAAAAGGCGGTGCTGGACATCACCCTTCCCGCCATCCCGCCGAGCCGGTTTACCGAAGTTGCGCGCGATGCGCAGAGCGTGACGTTTGAAATGCCGACCAAGGCAGGCACCGCACGGCTGCGCTTCACCCGCACCGGCGACGCGCTGAAGGTTGAGCGTGGGACCGCCAAGGGTTGGGCGAGTGCGATGGAGTATCAGCGCGGGTAAGGGCAGCGCAGGGCGCATGAAAAAGGCCGCAGGGTTGCCCCTGCGGCCTTTTCGATTCCGGCAATGGCTAAAGAATCAGCCGGCCTTTTCGGCGAGGACCGTCAGGCCCTTTTCATTGACCTCGGCAAAGCCACCCTCGACGCGGATCAGTTCCGGCGACTGGTTCG
The DNA here is from genome assembly GCF_056821745.1 of Sphingomonas sp. SDUR79. Classification (NCBI taxonomy): domain Bacteria; kingdom Pseudomonadati; phylum Pseudomonadota; class Alphaproteobacteria; order Sphingomonadales; family Sphingomonadaceae; genus Sphingomonas; species Sphingomonas sp. SDUR79. The sequence goes on from NZ_JBPDIN010000001.1 coordinate 326,522, forward strand.
ACGCGGTCTTGTAGATTTCGATATTGCCGTCGCGGATCGTCGACATGAAGGGCGCATGGCCCTCCAGCACGCCGAAATCGCCCTCGCTGCCGGGGACCACCACCATGTGGACGTCCTCCGAGCGGAGCAGCTTTTCCGGGGTCACGAGTTCGAAGTGCAGCATTTCAATTTCTCCCCCCTCCCGCTTGCGGGAGGGGTCGGGGGAGGGCCTGTAACGATCGAGGATGGCCCGTGTGGACAGGCCCTCCCCTAGCCCCTCCCGCAAGCGGGAGGGGAAACTGGCTTACGCCTCGGCGGCCATCTTGGCGGCCTTGGCGACGACGTCGTCGATGCCGCCGACCATGTAGAAGGCCGATTCGGGCAGGTGGTCATATTCGCCGTTCACGACCGCCTTGAACGACTTGATCGTGTCTTCCAGCTGCACGAACGCGCCCGGGATGCCGGTGAAGACTTCGGCGACGTGGAACGGCTGCGATAGGAAGCGCTGGATCTTGCGCGCGCGGGCGACGGTCAGCTTATCCTCTTCGCTCAGCTCGTCCATGCCGAGGATCGCGATGATGTCCTGCAGCGACTTGTACTTCTGCAGGGTCGACTGGACGGCGCGTGCAGTTTCGTAATGCTCCTGGCCGACAACGCGCGGCTCGAGCACGCGGCTGGTCGAGTCCAGCGGATCGACCGCCGGGTAGATGCCGAGTTCCGAGATCGCACGGTTGAGAACCGTGGTCGCGTCCAAGTGGGCGAACGAAGTTGCAGGTGCCGGGTCGGTAAGATCGTCCGCGGGGACGTACACGGCCTGAACCGAGGTGATCGAGCCCTTGTTGGTCGAGGTGATGCGCTCCTGCAGCGCGCCCATGTCGGTCGACAGGGTCGGCTGATAGCCCACCGCCGACGGGATACGGCCGAGCAGTGCCGACACTTCCGCGCCCGCCTGGGTGAAGCGGAAGATGTTGTCGACGAAGAACAGCACGTCCTGGCCTTCGACATCGCGGAAATATTCGGCGATCGTCAGGCCCGACAGCGCGACGCGCGCGCGGGCGCCCGGCGGTTCGTTCATCTGGCCATAGACCAGCGCAACCTTCGATCCTTCGCTGATCGCGTTGCCGTCGGCGTCCTTGGCGATCACGCCCGCGTCGAGGAATTCGTGATACAGGTCGTTGCCCTCACGGGTACGCTCACCGACGCCCGCGAAGACCGAGGTGCCGCCATGGCCCTTGGCGATGTTGTTGATCAGTTCCTGAATGAGAACCGTCTTGCCCACGCCGGCGCCGCCGAACAGGCCGATCTTGCCGCCCTTTGCGTAAGGCGCGAGCAGGTCGATGACCTTGATGCCGGTGACGAGGATCGCGCTTTCGGTCGACTGGTCGACGAACAGCGGGGCTTCGGCATGGATCGGGGCGCGCAGGTCGGTGGCAACCGGGCCGCGCTCGTCGATCGGCTCACCGACGACGTTGAGGATGCGGCCGAGCGTTGCCGGGCCGACCGGAACCTGAATCTGTGCGCCGGTGGCAGTGACCGACTGGCCGCGGGTCAGACCTTCGGTCGAGTCCATCGCGATCGTGCGGACGGTGCTCTCGCCCAGATGCTGCGCGACTTCGAGGACGAGGCGCGTGCCGTTATTGTCGGTTTCGAGCGCCGAGAGAATCGCCGGCAGTTCGCCGGTGAAGCTGACGTCGACGACCGCGCCGATGACCTGCGCGATGCGGCCCTGGCCGGCTGCGGCGACGGGTGCCGCCGTTGCGGCGCTGTCCGCCTTGGGCTTGGTCGCGCGCGGCTTGCGCGCGGGCTTTTCTGCGGTGGGGGCTGCGGTTGCCATGTTCTTCAAGTCCTTGCTTGGCGAATGCGATCAGGGTTGCTGGGAGTTGTCGACCATCGCCTCGGCCGGGGCCGTAGCGGAGGGGCGGCGGAAAGTCACGGTCAGGGTGCGGGCGGCGTCGCCCTTGTCGATGGCAATGGCGATCGGCGCGGTGCCGATCGTGCCGTCGAACGCCTGTTCCTTGGCGATGGCGTCGAGCGCCTTCTTGTCGTCGATGCGATACTGGAACAGGAACGCGCGGACGATGTCGGTCAGCCGCTTCTTCGCGGTTTCGGCATTGGCGTCGTCGGTCAGCGACAAAGCAAAGGTGATCGTGTCGATCGTCTCTGCATCCGGGCCGGTGACGGTCACGGTGCCGGTGTTCGGCGACTTGGCATCGGACTGCGACAGCGTGATCGCCGCGCCCTTCGCCGCAAAGCCGGTCTGCGCCGCCGCATAAGGGGCGAGGCGATAGCCGTACTGGTTGAGGCGACCGATCGTCTCGGTCGGGAAGCCGAACACGCGGTCCCAGCCCTTGAGGTCCGCCGCCGCCTCGCGCGCCGCCGCCTCATTCTGCGCAAGCGTCGGTTGCTCGGCAGGCTGCTGGTTGCAGCCTGCGAGCGCGATGGTCGCAGTGAGGAGGAGAAACGCGCGCATCTTACAGTGCCTCAGCGCCCGAGATGATCTCGACCAGCTCGGTCGTGATCGCGGCCTGACGTGCGCGGTTGTACTGGATCGACAGCCGCTTGATCAGGTCGCCCGCGTTGCGCGTGGCATTGTCCATCGCGGTCATCTTGCTGCCCTGTTCCGACGCGGCGTTCTCACGGATCGCGCGGTAGAGCTGGATCGCGACGTTGCGCGGCAGCAGGTCGGCGAGGATCGCTTCCTCGTCGGGTTCATATTCCACCACCGCCGAGCCGGCATCCTCAACCACGACGTCGGGGATCTTGACCGGGATCAACTGCTGCTCGGTCGGCTCCTGCGTCAGGACCGACTTGAAGTTCGAATAGAACAGGTGCGCGACGTCATATTCGCCCGCTTCGAACCGCGCGATGAGGTCGTCGGCATAGCCGCGCGCATCGGCAAAGCCGAGCTTGCCGAGGTCGCCGGGCTCGATCGAGTGGACGAAGCTGTTCGGGTAGAGCCGGTTCAGCACCGCGCGGCCCTTGCGGCCGATGGTGTAGAATTTGACGGTCTTCCCCTGGGCGATCAGCTCCTGTGCGCGGCGACGCGCGAGGCGGGCGATGTTGGTGTTGAACGCACCGGCCAGGCCCTTGTCGCTGGTCGCGACGACGAACAGATGGACCTGATCCTTGCCGGTGCCGGCGAGCAGCGGCGACACGCCGGGGCCGCCCGCGACCTTCGACGCGAGACTGGCGACGACCTGTTCCAGCCGCTGCGCATAGGGACGCCCGGCCTCCGCCGCTTCCTGCGCGCGGCGCAGCTTGGCGGCGGCGACCATCTTCATCGCCTTGGTGATCTTCTGGGTCGATTTGACCGAGTTGATCCGCACTTTGAGGGCTTTAAGCGAGGCCAAGTCCGTAATTCCCTTGTTCGTCATTCCCGCGAAGGCGGGAATCCATTATCGCTGCCGTTGCGGCTCTATCGAGAGCCTAGCCAGAATGGATCCCCGCCTTCGCGGGGATGACGGTTACACTTGTGTCTTACGCGAACGTCTTGCCGAACGCGGCGAGCGCGTCCTTGAGCTTCGCCTTGGTGTCGTCGCTCAGATCCTTGCTGTCGCGGATCGCGGCGAGGATGTCGGCGTGCTTGCTGCGCATTTCGGCGAGCATCGCGGCCTCGTAGCGGACGACATCGTTCACTGCGACGCTATCGATATAGCCGTTGGTGCCGGCGAAGATCGACACGGTCTGCTCTTCGAACGGCAGCGGCGAGAACTGCGGCTGCTTGAGCAGCTCGGTCAGGCGCGCGCCGCGGTTGAGCAGCTTCTGCGTCGAGGCATCGAGGTCCGAACCGAACTGCGCGAACGCGGCCATTTCGCGATACTGGGCGAGCTCGAGCTTGATCGAGCCCGACACCTTCTTCATCGCCTTGGTCTGCGCCGACGAACCGACGCGCGACACCGACAGGCCGACGTTGATCGCCGGGCGGATGCCCGCGAAGAACAGGTCGGTTTCAAGGAAGATCTGGCCGTCGGTGATCGAGATCACGTTGGTCGGGATGTAGGCCGACACGTCGCCTGCCTGTGTCTCGATGATCGGCAGCGCGGTCAGCGAGCCCGAGCCATTGTCCTCGTTCAGCTTCGCCGCGCGCTCGAGCAGGCGGCTGTGCAGATAGAAGACGTCGCCGGGATAGGCTTCGCGGCCCGGCGGGCGGCGCAGCAGCAGCGACATCTGGCGATAGGCGACGGCCTGCTTCGACAGATCGTCATAGACGATCACGGCGTGCATGCCGTTGTCGCGGAAATATTCGCCCATCGCGCAGCCGGTGTAGGGCGCGAGGAACTGAAGCGGGGCGGGGTCCGATGCGGTCGCGGCGACCACGATCGAATATTCCATCGCGCCATTTTCTTCGAGCGTGCGGACGAGCTGTGCGACGGTCGAGCGCTTCTGGCCGACGGCGACGTACACGCAATAGAGCTTCTTGCTCTCGTCGGTGCCGGCGTTGACGGTCTTCTGGTTGATGAAGGTGTCGATCGCCACGGCCGACTTGCCGGTCTGACGGTCGCCGATGATCAGCTCGCGCTGGCCACGGCCGACGGGGACGAGTGCGTCGATCGCCTTTAGGCCGGTCTGCACCGGCTCATGCACCGACTTGCGCGGGATGATGCCCGGAGCCTTCACTTCGACGCGCGAGCGCTGGTCGGAGACGATCGGGCCCTTGCCGTCGATCGGGTTGCCAAGGCCATCGACCACGCGGCCGAGCAGACCCTTGCCGACCGGAACGTCGACGATGGTGCCGGTGCGCTTGACGACGTCGCCTTCCTTGATCTCCGAGTCCGAGCCGAAGATCACGATGCCGACATTGTCCGCCTCAAGGTTCAGCGCCATGCCCTGAACGCCATTGGCGAATTCGACCATTTCGCCCGCCTGGACATTGTCGAGGCCGTGGACGCGCGCAATGCCGTCACCCACGCTCAGCACCTGGCCGGTCTCGCTGACCTCTGCCTCGGTGCCGAAATTGGCGATCTGGTCCTTGATGACCTTGGAGATTTCTGCGGCGCGGATATCCATGGTTCTAGCTTTCAGCCTTTCATCGCATGCGCGAGGGAATTGAGACGGGTCTTGATCGAGCTGTCGATCATCTGGGAGCCGATCTTCACGACCAGCCCGCCAAGGAGCGAGGGATCGACCGACAGGTCGACGGTGACGTCGCGGCCGACGCGGGCGCGCAGCTGCGTCTTGAGTTCGGCCACCTGCGCCGCGTCGAGCGGGTGGGCAGAAGTGACCGCTGCGGTCACTTCGCCGCGGTGGTGCGCCGCGAGCGTGCCGAAGTCGCGGATCATGCCGGGCAGCGCCGACAGGCGGCGATTCTGGGCCAGCACGCCGAGGAAGCGGGTGGTGAGCGGATCGAGCTGCATCGCGCCCGCCGCAGCCGCGACGCCCCGCGCCGCCTGATCGCGACCGAGCAGCGGGCTTTTGGTCAGCGCCGCAAAGTCGGCCGATTCGGTCAGCGCTTGGCGGACCGTGGCAAGGCTCGATTCGACCGTTGCGATCGAACCGCCCTCGCGCGCCAGATCGAACAGCGCAGTCGCGTAACGACCGCTTAAGCTGGCTTGGATACCGCCGGAATTATCCACGGACGCGTGTTTCCTCTTGGACTCTAGAATGGCCCCATGGGGATTCGGAGGTGTGCCTGTGCGGCACCCCCGATGGGTTGGCGCGCGCCTAGCAAAGGGGGGGCAAGGATGCAACCTGTGTGACCATGTGATGACGGCGGCGGTGGCGGAACGGGGTTGCCCAAAGTGGGAACGGGTGCGAAACCGTCGGTCGCAAACGCATTTAGGGGGAATGCCATGCCGTGGACGCCGACCCGTGCCGCTGTGTTGCTTGCAGCGATGACCATGACCGCGCCGACCGCTCTGGCGGAAAGCGTGCGCATGACCGGCCGCTTCGCCGCGCCCTATCGCGACGCCGCGATGCTCGATTCGCTGCGCGTCGGGCGGATCGGGGGCGAGGACGGGATGCAGCTCGCACTGGCGATCGAACGCGCGCTGGGGCGGCCGGACATCGAGGGGCGGACCCATTTCGACCTGGTCGGCGGGCGCGGCGGCGATGCCGACGGGCTGATCAACGGCAATGTCGTCACCGGGGTTCAGGAAACGAAGTTCAAGCGCAAGGAAAAGGACTGCGTCGAGCGCGAAGGGGGCAAGCGCGATGGCAAATGCCTGCGCGAGGAAGAGGTCGAGAAAGACTGCACCCGGCGCGTGATCAACGTGAACGCCGACCTGCGCCTGAGCGGACCGGGCGGGCGTGTCCTTTATAGTGTATCGCGACCGCGCCGCGATGAGACCAGCTGGTGCCGCGGGCAGAATCCGGCGCGCACGACCGAAGAGGCGATCCGCGCGATGATCATCGACATCGCCGAGAATGTGCGCAGCGACATCGTGCCATCGGTCGAACTCTATTCGATCCGCTTCCGCGAGAGCACGCGCGGCCTGCCCAAGCCGCTGGAGCGGCCGTTCAAGGCTATCGTCAAGCAGACCCAGCGCGACTTGCGCGGTGCTTGTGCGGCGTGGGCGGCGATGGACGTGCAGGCGCCGAACCACCCGTCGATCACCTTTGACCTGGGCCTGTGCGCCGAATCGGCGGGGGAGTATGACAAGGCGCTGGCCCTGTATCGTCGCGCCGCGCCGCTGATCGGGCGGGGCGGCAACGAGGCGACGGCGGGGGTCGAACGGGCACAGCGGCTGATCGACGGTCGCGCCGACGAAGAAGCGCGACGTCGCGGTCGCGGGCCGGGGCGGCGGTGATGGTGAGATCAAGGCGACTCGATCTCGACCGGAATTGCGTTAGCATGGCGCGATGAAAACGATCCTGATCGCCGGCCTGATCGCCGCCATTGTCACCCCCGCTGCTGCCCAGAACCGTTTTCGGGTGGGCACGGTGGAATTCACGACCGCGCTACCGGCAGGCTATTGCCCGGCGGAGGGCAAGAATGCAGCGGTGGCGCAGATGCTCGCCGCGGCCGATCCTCGCAATGTCACCCACCTGACCGCGATGTCCTGCAGCGCGGACATGGCGTGGAAGGACTATTTCATCCTCAAGACGCCGAACGAATTGCTGGCCGTCAGCACCAACACCGCCGAACTTCAGCGCGCCATCGGCCCTGCGCTCAACGCGCAGTCGGGGGGCGAAAATGAAGAAGCGTCCAAGAGTGTTTCGCGCACTATGGGCAGCCCGGTCCAGATCAAGGGCGAGGTGCGCGGCTATGGCCAGGATGCGCACTGTGTTTATCTCGGGGCGGTGCTCGACATGGCGGCACCGGAGCGCGGGATCGCCTATACTCTGGCGATGAGCGGCTGCATGACCGTGGTGTCGGGCAAGGTCGTGACGATCTATCGCTATGCGCCCGGCACGACCGACGCGGATATCCGCAAGCTGATGCCGTCGGTGCTGGACTTTGCCAAGGCGATCAAGCCGGTGGCCGCCAACTGATCCGCTCCCCCCGGCCGGGCCGGGAGGAGCGTGGATCGATTACCCGCGACGCTGGCCTTGGCCGCCGCCGCCACCGCTGCGCTGGCCGCCGGGGGCACCGGCACCGGCGGGACGCGGGGTGAACTTCTTTTTGCGCGGGCCATAGAAGCGCGGCTTGTCGCCGGCTCCGGCGCCTTCACCCCCGCGCGGGGCGGCGGTGCCGAGCGTTTCGCGACGCTCACCGGCAGGGTTGCCGCGCGGGCCGCGGTCGCGCTGGGCGGCGCGGTGATGCGCATTGCGGTCCTGCATCGTGCGGCCGTTGCGGCCATTCATCTCGTCGCGGCTGACCGGGACCGGCCCGCGGCTCGACTTGATGCGGGCCGATTCGGCGAGGAAATCCTCGGGCAGCGGCTGAATCGTCACCTTCTGGCGGATCAGCTTTTCGATGTCGCGCAGATACGGCCGCTCGTCATCGGCGCAATAGCTGATGGCGATGCCGGTCGCGCCGGCACGCGCGGTGCGGCCGATGCGGTGGACATACTGATCCGGGACGTTCGGCAGCTCGAAGTTGAACACGTGGCTGACGCCCGACACGTCGATGCCGCGCGCCGCGATGTCGGTGGCGATCAGCACCTTGACCTTGCCTGACTTGAACTCGCCCAGCGCACGCTCACGCTGCGGCTGGCTCTTGTTGCCATGGATCGCGTTCGACGCGATGCCGCTCGCCGCCAGCAGCTTTACGACGCGGTCGGCGCCATGCTTGGTGCGGGTGAAGATCAGCGCGCGGTCGATGCTCTCGTCACGCAGCGCGATGGTCAGCAGCGACTGCTTCTCCGCCTGGTTCACGAAGGTCACGAACTGCTCCACGCGCTCGGCGGTGGTGGCGACCGGGGTCACCTTCACCTCGACCGGGTCCTTGATGAACTGGGTCGCGAGGTCGCGGATCGACTTGGGCATGGTGGCCGAGAAGAACAGCGTCTGGCGCTTGCTGGGCAGCTCGCGGACGATGCGCTTCAACGCGTGGATGAAGCCCAGGTCCATCATCTGGTCGGCCTCGTCCAGCACCAGGATTTCGATGCCGAGCAGGATCGCATAGCTTTGTTCGATCAGGTCGACGAGGCGGCCCGGGGTTGCGACGATGATGTCGACGCCGCGCGCCAGATCGGTCTTGTTCTTGTGGATCGAGGTGCCGCCGAACACGGTAGCGACCGACAGCTTGGTGCCCTTGCTATAGTCGCGGGCGCTCTGGGCGATCTGGCTGGCCAGTTCGCGGGTCGGCGCGAGGACGAGCATGCGGCAACCGCGCGGCTGCGCCCGCTTGTTCGACGCGACGAGGCGCTCGATCGAGGGGAGCATGAACGCGGCGGTCTTGCCGGTGCCGGTCTGGGCGATGCCGAGCAGGTCGCGCCCTTCGAGCAGCGCCGGGATCGACTGCGCCTGAATCGGCGTCGCGTCGGTATAGCCCTTTGCCGACAGCGCAGCCAGCGTGGTCTCGGACAGGCCGAGGGTATTGAACTTGGTCATGGAATCTCTTTGCATAACGGCCAGCGCGCATGCGGAATGCGCGCGCGCAGGCGGGTCAAAAAATGACGACCCGCGTGATATGGGAAGCCGAGCAATCAACCGAGGCGGAGCCGGAGCCGCAGGATGAACCCCGGCCCGATCACGCTGCATAACGCCTCGCTGCGCCGCGATATGGCAGCAAGGTTGCCATAAGTCAAGATCGGGGGCGCAAAGGTCGCGAATGTGGTCCGGGCGCGGGGCGGAGGCTGGCTAGGAGACAGGTCGCGAAACTGACGAAGTTACGCGGAACGCGGTTCATCCTGTCAGCTTCGGACGGTTTCTGCGCGGTGAGGGCGGGGCGGAGTTGACGAAGCTGACAAAAATACGGGTGTGTAAGGCGGGTTGTCAGGTTCGGGCCGGAGGCAGCCGAGGTCCGGCGGCGGGGCGATCGACGGGGTCAAAGAGCGGTCGGGGATCGACCGGGGGATGAGAACATATCGGGTCCAACATTGCAAGGGGGGCGGGTGTTTCGCAGGTGGAGGGGCTCCTCGGAGCCAAGCTTTCCTACGTTGCCCCGCTGGTGAACGTCATCAACACGGGCTAGTCGTTAGGCTTAATGCCCAGCCGCTTCGCGCGCTCCTTGTGCAGGATAGCCTGGCGGGTGTTCCTGCACCACTGGATCATGGCTGGGTCAGCCCTGAGCACATCCTCTATCGGCATAGTAGCCAACCCCCCAAGGTCCTCTCCCTCGCGGACCTTGGGGCAAAGCTGCCCTGTGGCTGGATAGGTCAGTGGCCCATAGGCCCCGCTCGATAGCGTCAAGAAAATGGCTGCAATCATAAGGCCCTCCACGGCCTGCCTACTGGCGCGCTTCGGTAGCGTCAATTGATACCGTCATCGAAACCGCAAATAGCAGGAGGGTTTAATCCCAGACGATGCGCCGATCTTTAGGTATTCGGTAATAAATTGCCCGTGATGTGGTTCTCAGGCTAATTGGGAACTCAACTTTTAAGGCTGATTCATTAGCAGCGACCATGTATGCTACTACGGCTGGCGCCGATGGCGCTACCACGGACACCAATTTTACTTGGATCAGTAGCAGCAATTCCAAAGTGTAGCTAATCAAGATATTTTACGCTGACTCTCTCGCCATTCCTGCCAATTGACCGGCTCGCTTTCGACGAGGTGAAGGTCGTCAGGGTCTAATCGATCCACAAAGAGCACTAGATTGTGACATGGCCAGCGCGCGCTCGGTGCCAAAATGCCGTCGAAGCCGAGGAACTGCGCTGCGTCGCCTATCTCCTGGCAGCGATCGTATGATAGGCTGGTGTAGTTCTCCCTGCTGATACCCAAGCCGACGAGGGCGTCGAGATCGGCAATTTTCAGAGTACGTGCTGTACGCACGGTCAGGCGGTGCAGCACCGACCGGAGCTTGGAAGGAAAAACCGGCTGTTGGCTCAGATGGAAATGGATTTCCGCGAGCGCGCCTTCGCGCTCCAGTGCCGTGTAGAGAACGTCGAAGGTTCCGGGATCCCAGCGGGCACCGGCGGGATAACCCTGAAGAACATCGCGCTCCTCGCGGACGATTCGCCAAACATCTCCTTCGAACGGAACTCCTTGATGTCCGTCGATAAGATCGAGCAACTCTAAGTCTCGGGCGCGCCGATCGTTCATTTCCCGACGCCTATAGGAATGCTCCGGCCTCAAGGCGCTCGATTACAGCTAACACCTCTTCGGTCCGGTCTGCATTGATAAGATCGATGGCTCGCTCGTTGCGGAGCAATGCATGACGCGAATGTAGCCAAAGACGTGCCTCATCTGCAGTGTAGAAATCCGAAAGCCGGTCTACGACATAACGCAGGTCGGCGATGACCGTCTGAGTATGGAGATTAGGCGTTCCGTTTCCGCGCGACCAACGCGAAACGGTCGCTGTGGAAACATCGACGATGTTGGCGATGTCTTTGCCTTGGAGACCGCCATAGGTCTTCAAGTCGTCGAGAATGCGGGTAACGGCTGTGGACATAACTTAACGCCTTGCGAGACTAGCGGCGCTGAGCGCCGAGCGGGAACGCTCTGGCGCGGCAGCCCGCGGCGCCCCATCGACCGTGCGGCCCAAATCTTCAAGCACGGCATGCATTTTTTCCAACCGTTCGCTGCTACGGGTCAACAGCTCAGACAGCCCGTCCTCGCTCACTTTGAGCTTGGCAGCATTCCGCGCCGCACGTTCAGTTGGTGCCAGCTCATGGTCAAGGAAATGGCGAACGCGACGGCTGTCGGGCACGCGCGCGAGTTCGGCAACCTGCCTAGAACGCTGGCGCAGATAGTGCGCTTTTGGATTTTTGAGCATATCCTCGAGGCCGTGCGGGCAGCAACCGCGATCCGCGCAACTCAGCGCCTTGCGCGCGCCTGGGGCTGCCATCAGCGTCTCGAGCTGCTTCACACTCAGCAATCGATCAACTGCGCTGATTAAGACACGTTTCTCGCGTCCACCGCCGCCTTGCTTAGGGGGCTTTCCCCAACTCGAAGCGTCGAAGCGCTCCTTCTCGGCAACGCCATGGCAAATGCCGCCGGCTGCCCCGAACGCAGCGATCGCAATTCCAGCGAGTCCGCCAACACCATCTGCAACAATTGGTCGCTCAAGCCGGGTGAAGTCCAGCATCGCAGCGATATAACGGCGCAGAGCCATCGGCGTAGCGTCTGCTCCAAAACCGGATACGCGAAACCACAAACTGGAATACGGAGTATCAGCGAGGCCCGCGATAAACGCACGACGCTGAACTGGATCGCGCAACGCGCCATTCTTGATATTCAGCTCGTAGTGGATGTCGATCTTCTCTCCGCCTTCTGCATCAAGCGAACGACGAAGAGCTGCGGTTGCTTCACGATCGACGCCAAAAAGCGGATCCGGCGAGCCGTCGAGGATATGCGTAGGCGCCAAGATCGCATGGAAGCCTTGATGCACAGCGTATCGCGCAATCTGGCCAATCACGTCACGATTGGCATTCGCTCGCATATCATCTGGAGTGAGCACGGCCGAAGGATTGGCCCAGGGCGCTTCGCGCGCGGCGCCTTCAAAACGGCCGAGTGAGGACAACTCAGCGACGTTTGTATCAAGAATAAGCTCGGCCCCCGCCTCGCGCAGCGACTGGATCAACTCCTGCTGTCGCCCTGCAGCACAGGCATCAATAACAACGCGATTAGGCATGGCGTTGCCAGCCCCCAGCAAGGTCTCAAGCTGGCGATGTCCCGTAGTTCCGACCCGCAGGAAGTGGCCTACGGGGCTCGGTTGACCATGAAGATAGACAACGTTCTCGCGCATAGGAGCACCTCTGCTGAGGCGGTTACGTTTTAATTTCACAAATGTCAATCGTGAAATTGAAACGCAATTTATCGGGGCGGTAGTGCAGTACGCGGAACCGAGATCTCCACGTTAAGCCCTCACCCCGCAGCTTTAGCCAACCCCCGCGAAATCTGCACCGCCGCATTCAGCCGCGCCCGTGGCGTCGCAAACGCGCGTGAGACCACCAGCTTCATGTCCGGGCGCAGCTTGGCGGTGCCGTCCAGGCGCTCGACATAAGCCAAAAGCCCGTCGACGCTGGGGAATTTGTCTTCGTGGAAGGTGACCAGCGCGCCCTTTGGGCCGACGTCGATCTTGGCGATGCAGGCCTTTTTGGCGTTCAGCTTGGCCTCGATCAGCAGCAGGAGGTTTTCGGTCTCCTCGGGCAGCTTGCCGAAGCGGTCGATCATTTCGGCGGCGAATTCCTCGATCCCCGCGCGGTCCTCGACATCGTTGAGGCGGCGGTAGAGGCCCATGCGCAGGTCGAGGTCGGGGACGAAGCCCTCCGGGATGAGGATCGGGGCGTCGACGGTGATCTGGGGCGAGAGGTCGCGGGGGCGGTCGCTGGCCATGCCGCCGGCCTTGGCGTCCATGATCGCCTCTTCCAGCATCGACTGGTAGAGTTCGTAGCCAACTTCCTTGATGTGCCCCGATTGTTCGTCGCCGAGCAGATTGCCCGCGCCGCGAATGTCGAGATCGTGGCTGGCGAGCTGAAACCCTGCACCCAGCGATTCGAGGTCGGAGAGGACTTTGAGGCGCTTTTCGGCGGCTTCGGTCATCTGCCGCTGGGGGGCGGTGGTCATATAGGCATAGGCGCGGGTCTTGGCCCGGCCGACGCGGCCGCGCAGCTGGTAGAGCTGGGCAAGGCCGAACTTGTCGGCGCGGTTGACGATCATCGTGTTGGCGCTGGGGATGTCGATCCCGGATTCGATGATCGAGGTGGAGACGAGCACCTCGTACTTCTTGTCGTAGAAGGCGGACATGCGCTCCTCGACCTCGCTCGGCGCCATCTGGCCGTGGGCGACGACGTAGCGGATTTCGGGCACCTCCTCGCGCAGGAAGGTTTCGATGTCGGGCAGGTCGGCGATGCGCGGGGTGACGACGAAGCTCTGCCCGCCGCGATAATGTTCGCGCAGCAGGGCCTCGCGCAGGACGACGGGGTCCCACGGCATGACATAGGTGCGGACCGCGAGGCGATCGACCGGCGGGGTCTGGATCACCGACAGCTCGCGCAGGCCCGACATCGCCATTTGCAGCGTGCGCGGGATGGGGGTGGCGGTGAGGGTGAGGACGTGGACGTCGGCCTTGAGGCCCTTGAGCCGTTCCTTGTGGGTGACGCCGAAGCGCTGTTCCTCGTCCACCACGACCAGGCCGAGGCGCTTGAATTCGATGCCCTTGGCGAGGACGGCGTGGGTGCCGACGACGACGTCGAGCGTGCCGTTTTCGAGCGCTTCCTTGGTCGCCTTGGCCTCGGCCGCGGGGACGAGGCGGGAGAGGCGGCCGATGCGCAGCGGGAACCCTTCAAACCGGGCGACGAAGTTGGTGTAATGCTGGCGGGCGAGCAGGGTGGTGGGGCAGACGATCGCGACCTGATAGCCGGCCATCGCCGCGACGAAGGCGGCACGCAGCGCGACCTCGGTCTTGCCGAAGCCGACATCGCCGACGACGAGCCGGTCCATCGGGCGACCGGCGGCGAGATCGTCGAGCGTTTCGCCGATGGCGCGCTCCTGATCGTCGGTCTCGCTGAACGGGAAGCGGTCGACAAAGGCGGGGTAGGCGCCGGGGTCGGGGTCGATCACCTCGCCCGGGCGGACGGCGCGGGCGGCGGCGGTGGCGATGAGTTCACCCGCGATTTCGCGGATGCGCTCCTTCATCTTCGACTTGCGGCGCTGCCATGCTTCGCCACCGAGGCGGTCGAGGGTCGCGCCCTCTTCGGAGGAGCCGTAGCGGGTGAGGACTTCGAGGTTTTCGACCGGAACGTAGAGCTTGTCGCCACCGGCATAGGAGAGCGCGACGCAGTCGTGCGGTGCCTGTTGCACCGGGATTTGCGTGAGGCCTTCATAACGGCCGATGCCGTGTTCGGCGTGCACGACGAGGTCGCCGGGGGAGAGGGTGGCGAGTTCGGCGAGGAAGGCGTCGGTCGACTTCTTGCGCTTGTTGCGACGGATCAGCCGGTCGCCGAGCATGTCCTGTTCGGTCAGCAGCGCGATGTCGGGCGCGGTGAAGCCGTGGTCGAGGGGAAGGACGATGAGCGCGACATTGGCGGAATCGCGCCCGCCGGCTGCGGCGCCCAGCGCCTCCTGCCAGCCGTCCGCCAGCACGGTGCTGGTCAGGCCATGATCGGCGAGCAGGCCCTTCAACCGCTCGCGCGAGCCGGTGGAGTAGCTGGCGAGGACCGGTTTCTTGCCCGCCTTGCGCAGCTTGGCGAGGTGGTCGGTGACGGCTTCGTAGATGTTGCTCTGTGCCGCGCGCTCGGGGGCGAAGTCGCGCGGGCCGTCGACGTTGAAGTCGAGGACGGTGGCGCTCTCGGGCTCGTGGAACGGTGTGGCGAGGTGCGCGCGGGCGGATTTGAGGCGCGTCTCCCATTCGGCGGGGAGGAGGTAGAGCTGGTCGGTGCCGAGCGGGCGGTAACTGCCGGCATCGGTCGACTGGGCGCGGACGCGGTTGGCCTGATAGTCGGCGATGGCTTCGAAGCGGGCTTCGGCGGCGCCCGCGTCCCCGGCATCGCGGACGACGACCGCGTCGGCGGGGAGGTGGTCGAACAGGGTTTCCATGCGCTCTTCGAACAGCGGGAGCCAATGTTCCATGCCGGCGAGGCGGCGGCCGTCGCTGATCGCCTGATAGAGCGGGTCACCGGTGGCGGTGGCGCCGAACTTCTCGCGGTAGCGGGTGCGGAAGCGCTTGATCGTGTCTTCGTCGAGCAGCGCTTCGGACGCGGGGAGGAGCGTGAAGCCGTCGACGCGGCCGGTGGTGCGCTGGTCGGCGGGGTCGAAGGTGCGGACGCTTTCGATCTCGTCGCCGAAGAAATCGAGCCGCAGCGCCTGGGGGGCACCCGAGGGGTAGAGGTCGACCAGGCCGCCGCGCACCGCGAACTCGCCGCTGTCGTGGACGGTGTCGGTGCGGACATAGCCGTTGGACGACAGCAGCGTCGCGAGCTTGTCGAGCGAGATGCGCTCGCCCGGCGCGAGGCGCGCGGTCATCTGGCGGATGCGGAACGGGGTGAGCGTGCGCTGGCTGGCGGCGTTGACGGTGGTGAGGATCAGGCGGGGCTTGGCGGTGGTGGTCTGGAGCGCGGACAGCGCGGCCATGCGTTCGGCCATGACGCGCAGCGTGGGGCTGGCGCGGTCATAGGGGAGGCAGTCCCAGGCGGGGAACTGGATGATCTCCAGCTCCGGCGCGAAGAAGGTCGCGGTGGAGGCGACGGCGCGCATCGCGGATTCGTCCGGCGCGATGTACACCGCACCGCTGGTCGAGGCGCGCGCGAGATCGGCGAGCAGCCAGGGGAGGAAGCCCGTGGGGACGCCCGACAGGGTCAGCGGGGTCTTGGCAGAGAGGATGCGGTTGAGGTCGGGCATGGCGGTCGAGGTGCAAACAAACCCGCTCGTGCTGAGCTTGTCGAAGCACCGTCCTTTGCTTGAACGGTCAAAGAAGAACGGCCCTTCGACAAGCTCAGGGCGAGCGGCGGTCACTTCGAAATCGGTACGTAATCCAGCGACTTGAGGTCATCCATCATGGCCCCCTGCCAGCGCGCGGGGACGGGTTCGGTTCCCATCGCCCAGGCCATGATGTCGACGTCCTGTTCCTCCATCAGGTCCTCGAACCACGCAACCTGATCTTCGCTCCAGCTGGCCGAGCGCGCGTCGTAAAAGCCGCCGAGCATCAGGTCGGCCTCCTTGACGCCGCGATGCCAGGCGCGGAAGCGGAGGCGTTTGAGGCGGGTTTCCAGATCCATCTTCATCCAACGCAAATTGGCCGACGGCGCTTTTGCGCGCGGTCGGCTGGGTGTAGGGTACCGCAGATAATCATGCGTCCCGACATCCTCAATCCCCTGTTCGCCGAAGTCACCGTCCTCAAGGGCGTGGGGCCGCAATTGGCCAAGCCGCTGGAGCGGCTCGGGCTGGCGCGGGTGGTGGATGTTGCGTTTCACCTGCCAAGCGGGTGGATCGACCGGCTGCCGCGCGAAGAGCTGGATCAGGCCGATGTCGGGCGGACGATCGCGATTCAGCTGACTCCGGTGAATTATCGCATGAGTGGCAGCGCGCGGGCGCCGGCGCGGGTCGAGGCGACCGATGCGCGCGGCAATTATGTGACGCTGGTGTTCTTTGGCGGGAATAGCGGCTGGGCGAAGAAGCAGCTGCCGCTGAACGAGGCGAAATGGGTGTCGGGGCGGCTCGACCAGTACGGGCAGGAACTGCAGATCGTGCATCCGGAGATCGTCGCGCTGAGCGAGCCGCGGCCGGGCGGGCGTGAGGCGATCTACCCCCTGTCGGAGGGGATGACGTCGAAGCGGCTGGCCGATTTCGCAGGCCAAGCGGTGGCGCGCGCGCCCGAGCTGCCCGAATGGATCGAGCCGAGCTTGAAAGCGCGGCATGGCTGGCCCGCATGGCGCGAGGCGCTCGCCACGATCCATGCCGATCCGGCGGACGCCAAGGCCCGCGACCGGCTGGCCTATGACGAGGTGTTCGCCAATCAGCTGGCGCTGATGCTGGTGCGCGGGGCGGCGCGGGCGAAGAAGGGGCGGGCGCTGGCCGGCGACGGGCGGCTGCGCGATGCGTTGAAGCTGCCCTACACGCCGACGGGCGCGCAGGCGCGGACGATCCGCGAGATCGAGGGCGATATGGCGCAGCCACGCCCGATGCTGCGGCTGCTGCAGGGCGATGTCGGCGCGGGCAAGACGCTGGTGGCGGCGATGGCGCTGCTGATCGCGGTCGAGGCGGGGGCGCAGGGGGCGATGCTGGCGCCGACCGAAATCCTGGCGCGGCAACATTATGAGACGCTGCGCAAGCTGTTCGCTGGCCTTGGCGTCGAGATCGCCATCCTGACCGGGCGCGACAAGGGCCGGGCGCGCGAGGCGACGTTGATGGGGGTGGCGGATGGATCGATCGACATTCTGATCGGCACCCATGCGATCTTTCAGCAGGGGGTCGAGTATCGCGACCTGGGGCTGGTGGTGGTCGACGAGCAGCATCGCTTTGGCGTCGCCGAACGCATGATGCTGCAGGCCAAGGCGAAGACCGCGCCGCATCTGCTGGTCATGACCGCGACGCCGATCCCGCGCACGCTGCAGCTCGCGACGCATGGCGAGATGGATGTCAGCAAGCTCGACGAGATGCCGCCGGGGCGCATGCCGATCGAGACGAGCGTGATTAGCGAGGAGCGGCTGGAGGAGGTCGTTAACGGCCTCGCGCGGCATCTGTCGGGCGGGGGGCAGGCATATTGGGTATGCCCGCTGGTCGAGGAGAGCGAGAAGACCGACCTTGCCGCCGCCGAGGCGCGGGCGGGGTCGCTGCGCGCGCGGTTCGGGGAGCGGGTGGGGCTGGTCCACGGCCGGATGAAGGGGCCGGAGAAGGACGCGGTGATGGCGCGCTTTTCCGCGGGCGAACTCGGCGTGCTGGTCGCGACGACGGTGATCGAGGTGGGGGTCGATGTGCCCAACGCGACGCTGATCGTGATCGAGGCGGCGGACCGGTTCGGGCTGGCGCAGCTCCACCAGTTGCGCGGCCGCGTCGGGCGCGGCGGGGGTCGGTCGGTGTGCGTGCTGCTGCGCGGCGGGACGTTGAGCGAAACGTCGCGCGCGCGGCTGGCGCTGATGCGCGAGACCAATGACGGGTTCCGCATCGCCGAGGAGGATCTGCGCCTGCGCGGTGCGGGCGAGATGCTGGGGACGCGGCAATCGGGGGAACAGACGTTCCGTCTCGCCCCGCCCGAGAAGTTCGCCGAGCTGATCGCGGCGGCGACCGACGACGCGCGCCTGCTGGTCGATCGCGATGGCGGGCTCGACGGCGAGCGCGGGCAGGCGGCGCGGGTGGCGTTGTATTTGTTCGAGCGGGATGCTGCGGTGGGGTTGTTGCGGGCGGGGTAGGGTTGGGGATTGCAGACCGGCAGATGTCGACCCCCTCTCGGTCAATCAACATCCATGCAGACGATCGCGTGAGCGGAACTTGACAGGCGTTGCGTCGGAAGCTTCATCTTTGCCATGTCTCGCGTCGCTGGCATCGTCTTCGTCCCTCCGTGGCGTCCTCTCGAACACCAAGTTGAGCGAGAGGGCCTACCCTGTCAGCTAAAGACAGAGGTCTCACCGGATCATCCACTGTGGGGACTGGATGCCGAAGTCATTGGTCGCGCTGATACTAATGACGATATCCTCGTGTCGTGTTCGGACGAACGTCTGGCGATCGTCCATCTCACTTGGGGACGGGGTCCGGGTAACCACGAATATCCTGACACGGTGTTCTACGAGACGGCGGCGGAACTCAATGACGCGCTGTGGCGCGACGCGGTATGGCAGGGATTCATCGAAGACTTTGATCCCACCGACCCAAGACTGCGGACCAATCAAATCTAAGTCTGCTTTGTAGCGTCTCCGGCCTGAAAACCATCGTCACCCCGGCCTTGTGCCGGGGTCCACTGGGCGGTGAGCGCGGGGCTTGGGGCTGGAGCGCTACGCTTGGGGAGGGGTGGACCCCGGCACGGGGGCCGGGGTGACGATGGGGGTGTTGCGAGCGGTGTCAGTTATCCTCCCCCGCCAGGGGGAGGTGGCGCCGAAGGCGACGGAGGGGGAGGACGGCTGTGGCCTCGCCCTTTAAGCCGAACCCCTGCCCCCCTCCGTCACGCATGCGCGTGCCACCTCCCCCTGGCGGGGGAGGATTGGGAAGGCTGGCGGTCTCGGTGAGATTTCACTGCCCCACCCCAACCCAGCATCGGGTAAACAGCGCCCCGCGCTGTTTAGGCCATGCCGGGGGCATGGCCGACCCGATACTCCTGAAGGGGAGGGGCTTAGAAGGGTCACCCCGCCTTCAGCATCCGGGCGAGCAGCTCGTAATAGCTCGCCAGATCGACTGCGCTGTCGAAGCTCACGCCGATGCGGCCGCCGAGGGACCAGCGGATCTCGGCGGGGAGCACGCCGACCACCGGGAGCATGACGCGCAGGCGGTCGCCCTCGGCAAACTCATGTTCGCACCGCGCCATCAGGCCGTGGGGGGAGATGTTGACGATCAGCAGGGTGCGCGGCTGCGCGTCGGGGCCGAAGGCGCGGGCGCGGAAATGGACTTCGTCGCGGTCGGTGTTGCGACGATCGCTGTCGGCGGCGGTGGCCCGCACAATGGACGAGAACTGAAAACTCATACTGGCCCCCACCGACTCGTGGCTCGATGTCAATCTGGGTAGGCCGGCGGGCGTAAACAGCTCCGCAACCGGATTGGTTACCAGTGGTTACTTACGTAGAACTACAGGGGTCGATCACTCGGCGCGGAGCAGGCCGTGAAGCTTCTTGCCCGCCGAGACGCGCACCTCCGCCGAGCCGACGGTCACGGTCGCGGCCTCGTCGCTGACCTTTTCGCCGTCGATGCGCGCGCCGCCGCCCTTGATCAGGCGGCGGGCCTCACCCTTTGACGCAGCAAAGCTCAAGCCGACGAGCGCGTCGACCACGCTGATTTCGCCACTGACCGACAGGGTCGGGAGCGCGTCGCCCGACGCGCCTTCCTCGAACGTCTTACGCGCGGTCTCTTCGGCGGCGAGCGCGGCGTCGCGGCCGCGGCACATGGCGGTGGCTTCGGTGGCGAGGATTTTCTTCGCCTCGTTGATCTCGGCGCCCTGCAGCGCTTCGAGACGGGCGATCTCGTCCAATGGCAGGTCGGTGAACAGGCGCAGGAAGCGGCCGACATCGCGGTCGTCGGTGTTGCGCCAGAATTGCCAGTAATCGAAGGCGGGGAGGGTGTCTTCGTTGAGCCACACCGCGCCCGACATGGTCTTGCCCATCTTGCCGCCGTCGGCCGTGGTGATCAGCGGGGTGGTGACGCCATAGACCTCGGTCCCGTCGACGCGGCGCGACAGTTCGATGCCGTTGACGATGTTGCCCCACTGGTCCGACCCGCCCATCTGCAGGCGGCAGCCGGCGCGGCGCGACAGCTCCAGGAAGTCGTAGCCCTGGAGGATCATGTAGTTGAATTCGAGGAACGACAGCGACTGTTCGCGGTCGAGGCGCAGCTTGACCGAATCGAAGCTGAGCATGCGGTTGATCGAGAAATGCTTCCCGATGTCGCGCAGGAACGGGATGTATTCGAGCTTGTCGAGCCAGTCGGCATTGTCGACCATCATCGCGTCGGTGGGACCGTCGCCGAAGGTCAGGAACTTTTCGAACACCGTCTTGATCGACGCGACGTTGGCCGCGATGACCTCGTCCGTCATCAGCTTGCGCGCTTCGTCCTTGAAGCTGGGGTCGCCGATCTTGCCGGTGCCCCCGCCCATCAGCACGATCGGCTTGTGCCCGCTCTGCTGCATCCGGCGCAGCAGCATGATCTGGACGAGGCTGCCGACATGCAGCGAGGGCGCGGTGGGATCGAAGCCGATATAGCCGGGCACGATCTGCTTGGCGGCCAGTGCGTCGAGCGCAGTGGCGTCGGTGACCTGGTGGATGTAGCCACGGTCGGACAAGGTGCGGAGCAGATCGGATGCGTATTCGGTCATGGTGGCGGCGCGCATAGCCGAGGTGGGGCGGCGTGTCATCTATTGGCTGGCGAGGTTCGTTGACGCAGGACTGGGGCTTCGACAAGCTCAGCCCAAACGGGGGTTGGAGTGCGCCCACATCCGTTTGCCCTGAGCTTGTCGAAGGGCGGGGGGAGAAATGAAGTGGCGTTCTACTGCTATATCCTGCGGTGCGGCGACGACAGCTATTACACAGGGCAGACTGAGGACCTGGAAATCCGGCTCGCGCAGCATGAGCGTGGGACATTTGATGGTTGCTACACCTATACCCGCAGACCGGTGACGTTGGTGCGGTCGCAAGATTTCGGATCGCGCTACGAAGCCGTCGAGGCCGAACGGCGGATCAAGGGGTGGAGTCGGCCCAAGAAGGAAGCATTGATCGCGGGCGACTGGGACGGTGTTTCGGTTCTTGCGCGCAACTGGCAGGTCGGGACTGGCCCTTCGACAGGCTCAGGGCAAACGGAGTGAGGGCTATGCGACATCGACTGATTTGCCATCCCGCTACGCCCGCAAACAAGGTCGATACCGTCTATGTGGACTTGCATCAGCAGGCGTCCGGGGCGTTGTGGTTCGAATATCACGTCGCTCCCTCCAACACGCTGATCGTGCCGCAATTTGCCGATCCGGTGCGGGCAGATGGCTTGTGGAAAACGACCTGCTTTGAGTTGTTTGCGAAGCCCAGCGGTGGCGATGCCTATTTCGAGTTCAACTTCTCACCTTCGTTCGAATGGGCAGCTTACGCGTTCGACGGCTATCGTTTGGGAATGCGTGAGTTGCCCTGCGACGATCCCGAGATCTTGGTGACCCCTAGCAGCCCACCTTCCTTTTTCCTGTCGGTCGAGGCAATGCCTGAGCTTCCCTCGGTTCCGATGCGGCTGAACCTCACCGCAGTCATCGAGGAAGCCGACGGCACCAAATCCTATTGGGCGCTGGCGCATCCGTCGGAAAAACCGGACTTTCATCACCCGGACGGGTTTGTCCTCGACCTCCCCGCGTGAGGTTAATCGTGACGCCAGAAGATCGTTGTAAATACAAATCATCTGTCTGCCGCCCGAATAGTTTCGTCACATAACTGTTATTGACATGAACAATTTCAAATGTGAGTAATATCGCACCGACGATCGCCAAGAATCGCGGCTGACAGGGGAGTGTGACGATGGGTCGAGCGACTTCGCGCGCGCAGGGGCGTGCAGCATCCAGCATCGCCGCGATTGCGGCTTTTTTGAGCTTTACCGCAGCCGCGCCGGCACTGGCGCAGGATAGTGCGGAAGAGGCGACTCCAGCGGCTGAGGGCGAGATTCTCGTCACCGCGCGGCGCCGTGAGGAGAGCCTTCAGGATACGCCGGTCGCCATTTCCGCATTCAGCGCCGAGACGCTGCAGGAACGGCAGATCACGCAGACGCAGGACCTTGAGCGGATCACGCCGAGCCTGCAGTTCAAGCCCGCCGGCCAGCTGTCGGGCAACAGCGCATCGTCGGTGGTGTTCATTCGCGGCGTGGGTCAGGTCGATCCGACCGCGGCGGTCGATCCGGGCGTCGGCGTCTATCTCGACGAAGTCTATCTGGGCCGTGCCGTCGGTGGCGCGATCGATTTCGGCGATATCGCGGGCGTCGAAGTGCTGCGCGGGCCGCAGGGGACGTTGTTCGGTCGCAACACGATCGGCGGCGCGATCCTCGTCCGCACGCAGCAGCCCAAGCTGGGCGAATTCAGCGGCCGGGCGCGGGTGCGCGGTGGTAGCGAAAACCTGATCGAGGGCTTTGGCGTCGTCAACGTGCCGCTGGGGACGACTGCGGCGGCGCGCGTCTCGGGCGGTTTCCGCAAGCGTGACGGCTATGTGATCCGCGCCGTGGATGGCCTCGACCTGGGTAACGAGAACCGCTTCTCGCTCGCCGCATCGGTGCTGTGGGAGCCGTCGAGCGACTTCGACCTGTTCCTGCGCGCCGATTACAGCAAGCAGGACGAGAATGGCGCGCCGTTCACCTTTGCCGGGATCAACGAACAGGCCCCGGTCGCGGCAATTGCCAGCGTCGCGGCGGGCTGCCCCGGTGCGACGATTCCGTTCGCGCCGCTGACGCCGGGCGATCCGCGTTTCGGCGCGCCGAACGTGCTGATGGTCAACGACATTCGCTGCGCCAACGACCTGCAGGCGCGCGGACCGTTCGTGAATGGCGGCACTGCACCGGTCGAGAGTAATTCGGAAGTGTGGGGCCTCGCCGCGACCGCCAATATCCGGCTGACCGATGTCGCGTCGGTGAAGCTGATCACCGCGTATCGCGAGACCGAATCGCGCGGCATTCGCGATGGCGACAACACGCCGTTGCTGCTGATTACCACCGACGTCGCCGCGCAGTCGGCGCAGTTCAGTCAGGAGGTCCAGCTTCAGCTCGACTTCGGGTCGGTCAATGCGATCGTCGGCGGCTATTATTTCAACGAAGTCACCGACGAGCGCGCGACCGTGCCGCTCGCCTTCCCGCCTTCACCGCCGGTGATCGGATCGCTGCTGGCAGGCGGGCCGGGGTCGCGCGACCTTCAGGTTTCGCGGCTCAAGACCGATTCGGTTGCGGTATTCGGCGAACTCGCCTGGAACATCACCGACGCGCTCGAGATCAGCGGCGGCCTGCGCTACACCAGCGACCGCAAGAATTATCGCGGGACGGTGCTGAACCTGTTCCCCGCGACCCTGCCAGATCCCAACCCGCTTCCGACGCTGGCAACGTCACAGGGCGGACCGCTGTTCATCTTCAACCGCCCGTTCCAGCAGGATTTCTCGGCGCTGACCGGTTCGGCGAGCATCCAGTATCGCTGGAACGACGCGATCAGCACCTATGCGTCCTATGCCAAGAGCTTCAAGTCGGGCGGCTACAACACCCGGTACAACGCGGCACCCGCCGGCAATCTGCCGGTCCCGTTCGCGGAGGAAAGCGTCACCAGCTACGAGATCGGTGCGAAGACCAATATCGGTCGGCTGCGCCTGAACCTCGCAGCGTTCCAGGCCGAGTATCAGGACATTCAGCTGATCTTCCGCCAGGGCGTCGTGCCGCTGCTGTTCAACGCCGGCGAGGCGCGCATCCGCGGGCTGGAGGCCGAGGCGAGCCTGCGCACCAGCTGGGGGCTGATCTTCGACGCCGGCATCAGCATCCTGGACGACAAGATCAAGACGATCACCCCGGTGCCGGGCGCGACCGCGACGGTGACGCCGAACGACGACCTGCCCTTTACCCCCGACATGCAGGCCAATTTCGGCATCAGCTATGCGATCCCGCTGGGCGGCGACATGACGCTGACGCCGCGGGTCGATGGCAGCTACCAGTCGAAGATCACCTTCATTACCGGCAGCATCCCGCTGATCGAGGAGAATGGCTATTTCGTCGGCAATGCGTCGCTGACATTGAAGCTCGGCAATGGGATCGAGGTCAGCGGTGGCGTCAACAACGTGTTGAACGAGCAATATCTGATCCAGGGCAACGCCTCGCTGGCGACGCTGGGTTACGCCGAGCGCATCTTTGCCCGCCCGCGCAGCTGGTAT
The DNA here is from genome assembly GCF_056821745.1 of Sphingomonas sp. SDUR79. Classification (NCBI taxonomy): domain Bacteria; kingdom Pseudomonadati; phylum Pseudomonadota; class Alphaproteobacteria; order Sphingomonadales; family Sphingomonadaceae; genus Sphingomonas; species Sphingomonas sp. SDUR79. The sequence continues at coordinate 350,980 of NZ_JBPDIN010000001.1, forward strand.
GTGCAGGTGGCGGCTTCGTTCTGATCGACAATGGGGAAGGTCGGGCGACCTTCCCCGTCATCTGACGCTACGCGTCTTTGCTAAAGAGGGTCGTCACCCCGGCCTTGTGCCGGGGTCCACCGGGCGGCAGGCGCGGCGCAAGAGGTTTTAGGTTCGCGCGTGCGGACGAGTGGACCCCGGAACAAGTCCGGGGTGACGAGTTGGGGGGCGGGGCTTGCGTCGCCTGCCAACTCCCGGCACCTGAAGGTCCATGAACTTCGGTATCGACCGGCTGATCGCCGACCCCGCTTTGCTCAACCAACTCAAGGGGCGTCGCGTCGCGCTGCTCGCGCATCCCGCGTCGGTGACGGCGGACCTGACGCATAGCGTCGACGCGCTGGTCGCGGCGGGGCTGGATGTGTCGGCGGTGTTCGGGCCGCAGCATGGCGTGCGCGGCGATCTGCAAGATAATATGATGGAGTCGCCGGACTATACCGACCCCACTTACGGGATGCCGGTGTTCAGCCTGTATGGCGAGGTGCGGCGGCCGACCGGTCAGTCGATGCATACCTTCGACGTGATCCTGATCGACCTGCAGGATCTGGGCTGTCGCATCTACACCTATGTCACGACGCTGCTGTATATGCTCGAAGCTGCGGCGGCGTATGGCAAGGAAGTGTGGGTGCTCGACCGTCCCAACCCGGCGGGCCGCCCGGTCGAGGGGTTGACGCTGCTGCCCGGATGGGAGAGTTTCGTCGGCGCGGGGCCGATGCCGATGCGGCACGGCATGACGCTGGGCGAGATGGGCGCGTGGTTCATCGATCACTTCAAGCTCGACGTGCAGTATCGTGTGATCGCGATGGAGGGGTGGCAGCCCGACGCCGCGCCGGGGTTTGGCTGGCCGCCCGAGCGGGTGTGGATCAACCCCAGCCCGAATGCCGCCAACGTCAACATGGCGCGCGCCTATGCCGGGACGGTGATGCTGGAGGGGACGACGCTGTCCGAAGGGCGCGGGACGACGCGCGCGCTGGAGCTGTTCGGTGCGCCGGATATTGACGGCAAGGCGGTGATTGCGGAAATGCGGCGGATCGCGCCGGAATGGACCGCGGGCTGCACGCTGCGCGATTTCTGGTTCCAGCCGACCTTTCACAAGCATGTCGGGCAGCTGTGCAGCGGCGTGTTCATTCATGCCGAGGGGGCGGGGTACGACCATGATGCGTTCCGGCCGTGGCGGTTGCAGGCGCTGGGGTTCAAGGCGATCCGGGCGCTGTATCCCGATTACGATCTGTGGCGCGATTTTCCGTACGAGTATGAGTTCGAGAAGCTGGCGATCGATGTGATCAATGGCGGCCCGGGGCTGCGGGCGTGGGTTGACGATGCCGGGGCGAAGCCGGGCGATCTGGATGCGGCCGCTGGGGGGGATGAGGCGGCGTGGGTGGAGCTGCGCGCGGGGTTTCTGCTGTATTAATTCCTCCCCGGAACGGGGAGGGGGACCAGCGAAGCTGGTGGAGGGGGCCCGAGGCACCGGACTCGTTTGCCTCGGGCCCCCTCCACCACGCCCTGCGGGCGCGGTCCCCCTCCCCGTTCCGGGGAGGAATTGGGTGCTTCCCCCGCCGAATCAATTCGCCTAACCGGATCAACATGCTGGCGGGGCTGATCTTTGCGACGGAGGATGCGGGCGATCGCGCGGGGGTGCTCGCCGCGACGCTGCCGTTCGGGGGGATGACCCTGCTCGAATATCAGGCGCGGCTGCTGATCGGGGCGGGTGCTGGGCATATTCTAGTGGCGGTGAGCCGGGTGACGCCGGCCTTGCTCGGCGCTGTCAGCCGCGCGGCGAAGCGCGGGGTGCCGGTCGATATCGTGCGGTCGGCGGCGGAGGCGGCGGCGCGGGTGCATCCGCTGGCGCATGTCGTTGTAGTCGCCGACGCGCTGGTCACGACCGACGATGTGATCGACCGCATGGCGGGTGAGGGCAAGGACGCGATCCTGGTGACGCAGGACCCCGCCGCGTCGCTCGAGCGGATCGATGCGCGCAATTGCTGGGCCGGGGTGGCGCACACACCGGCGCGGCGGATCAAGGACATTGCCGACTTCCCGCCTGATTATGATTTCCAGTCGACCCTGCTGCGCGCGATCGTCCAGGCGGGGGCGGAGCAGGTGCCGCTGTCGGCGGGCGCGGTGCGTGCTGGCCATGGCGTCGAGCGCGAAGGCGCGGCGCTGGCGAGCCGCAGCAACGCGGTGCTGGCGGCGCTGACCGAACGGCGGACGAGCTGGGCCGACCGGCATGTGTTCACCCGCATCGCGCGCTGGGTGCTGCCCAAGGTGGTGGAAAAGGGCATTCCGGCGTGGCTGCTGATGGCGGGCGGGGCGCTGACCGGGGCGGGGGCGGTCGCGCTGATCGCATTCGGCTTTGCCTGGGGCGCCGGAGTCGCGATTCCCGGCGTGGCGGCGCTGGCGACCGGGGCGGCCCTGTCGGCGTTGCGCGGCGAGGAAAAGCGCGCGCTGATGCAGGAGGCGCTGATCGGCGGAATCGTCGGCGCGGTCGTCGGGGCATTGGGACTCGGCGAGATGCGGATCGACGCCACGCTGGACGGAACGATCTTGGCGCTGGTCACGATTGCCGCGACCGCGATTGCCGAACGCAGCCAGGCGGTGATCCGCCGCTGGTGGGGGAGCCCGGCGGCCTATCTGCTGCTGGTCACCCCCTTTGCCATCGCCGGGCGGGTCAGCTGGGGGCTGGCGCTGATTGCGATCTACGCATTCGCGACGCTCGCCGCAGCGGTTGAGAGCAGGCGGGAAAAGCCTTAGGGCGGCCTTAACTGCATTCCGTTATTCCGGAGACCATGTCCGACCCGAATGTCGACATGAGTGACGGCGCCACCGGTCGGGGCGCCCGCACGTTGCTCGCGCATGTCGCGAGTGCGGACGCTGCCGCTTGGCGCGGCCTGGCGACGGCGATCGACGATTTCTTCCTGCCCGAATCGCACCGAATCGATGAACAGACGCGAGTCGGGCTCGCCCGCCTGCTGCGCGCATTGGTCGATACGGTCGAGGGCGAGATTCGCGACCATGGCGTGCGGCAGCTGCAGGTGCAGGGCGAAGCCGAGCTGGCCGCCGCGCTCGCCGCAGCCGACGGCGTATTTGCGGCACTGTCCGACTCGGGCGTGCTGCGCGACCGCGAGCTGATGGCCGAATTGATCGCGCAGGTGCAACAGGAGCTGCTGGCGAGCGGCATGCCGGTACAGGCGCATGACGACCCCGAACGGCCCAGCCTTATCAACCGTTTCGTCCAGCATCCCGACCGGGTGCTGGCGCAGAGCGCGATGGGCGTGCTGATCGCCGAAAGCCGCCGCCGCAGCCTGCCTGAAGCGGGACCGTTGCCGCAGACCGATTTGCCCGCCGAACTGCATCACAAGCTGGTGTGGTGGGTCGCCGCCGCGCTGCGGCTGCGGGTGGCCGCCGAGGATGTCGCCGCGCTCGATCGCGTGCTGGCGGAGGCGGCGCAGCGCAGCCTGGCGGCGCATGACGAAGGCGATCGGGTCGAGGCGGCGGTGATGCGGCTGGCGGTTGCAATCGACGCGCAGCCGGGCGAGCTGCCCGAATTGCTCAACGAGGCGCTGGGCGACCGGCGCGTGACGTTGTTCGCCGGGCTGCTCGCGCACGCGCTGGGCGTGGACTATGGCGTGGCGCGGAGCCTGGCGCTGGACGCGGGCAGCGGGCGGCTGTGGGTCGCATTGCGTGCGCTGAATCTGGATCGGGAGGCGATTGCCCGCCTCGGCCTTGCGCTGACCGAAGCCGACCCGCGCCGCGATATCGAGGCGTTCGCCGAACTGCTCGACACGATCATGGCCGTGGACGTGGCGGACGCCCGCGCGGCGCTGGCCGGGCTGCGGCTGCCGGCCGACTATCGCGCCGCCGTGCAGGCGCTGGGGAGCGCGGCATGAACGCGATCGACCCGCATGTGCCGATCGCGATCGGCCGGGTCGGCCGCGACGGACGGCTGCTCGATGCCGAACCGCGCCTGTCCGACCTCAACGCGCGTGCGGGCGGCAAGCAGGGCGAGCCGCTCGCCGTGCCGCAGATCGCGTCGATCGCCCGGCTGGCGCTGCGGCTGGGCATCGCCATTTCGCGCAACATCGTCGCGGCGGATGGCGAGGACGATATCGACCTGTGGGTCCGCGCCGAACCCGACGCCGATGGCGTACGGCTGGAGGTCAGTGGATGGCGCCCGCGCGCCGCGTGGCGGGCGGTGGCGGATGAGGGGCGCGAGGATGATTTCCTGCGATCCGACGCCGATTGGGTGTGGGAATGCGATTCGGCGATGCGGCTGACGCATCTCTCGCTGGAGGCAGGCGCGCGCTATGGCTTCGATGCCGGCAAGATGCTGGGCCAGCCTTTGACCCTGTTGTTCGCGCTGGAGGCGGATGACGAGGGCGCGCTGCCGATCCTGACGGCGGCGGCGGAGCAGGGGCGGTTCGAGGGACAGGTTGCAGAACTGCGCGGCACCGGCCGCCGCGTCCGGCTGTCGGCCAGCTCGCGCGTCGATGCGCAGCTGCGCTTTGCCGGCTTTACCGGCGCGGCCGAGATGATCGATCCGGACGAGGATGCGCCCGCGCATCCGTCTGCCGCGCCTGAGGCCGTGTTCACCAGCGAATTCAGCCAGCGGCTGGACCGCGCGCTGCGCAAGCCATTGAGCCGGATCATCGCCAATGCCGACAGCATCAGCGCCCAGCTCGATGGCCCGTTGCGCGCCGATTATGCCGAATATGCGGGCGACATTGCCAATGCCGGGCGGCATCTGTTGTCGCTGGTCGACGACCTTGCCGACCTCACTGCGGTCGAGCGTGACGATTTCGAGGTCGACGCCGAACCGATCGACCTGGCCGATATCGCACGCCGCGCCGCTGGCTTGCTCGCCGTGCGGGCGAGCGAGGCGGATGTGCGGATCGACAAGCCGAAAGCGGACGAGAGCCTGCCCGCGACCGGCGAGTTTCGCCGCGTGCTGCAGATCATGGTCAATTTGATCGGCAACGCGCTGCGCTATTCGCCGCCGGGCGGGTCGGTGTGGGTGCGGCTGGAGCGCGAAGGTGCGCTTGGCTGTGTCATCGTCGCCGATCAGGGCAAGGGCATCGCGCCGGAGGACCACGCGCGCATCTTCGAGAAATTCGGGCGGGTCGATCCGACCGAGCCCGGCGGCAGCGGTCTCGGCCTCTATATCGCGCGGCGGCTTGCCCGCGCGATGGGCGGCGATATCACCGTCGACAGTGCGCCGGGACAGGGCGCGCGCTTTGTCCTGACCCTTCCTGCCCGCGACCGCTGATCGTTTCGATTACGGTTGTAGTTGATCGTGGGGCAGCGGCATGATACGTCCGCCCCATGACCATGATCGATCGCCGCGCTGCCCTGCGCGGCCTTGCCGCCGGCCTTGCGCTTCCCGCCCTTCCGCTGGCGGTGCAGGCGAAGGAGCCGCCGCGCGACATCACGCTCGCGCAGGATTTCGACGAGATGTGGGAGACGCTGGCGGCGCGCTATTGCTTCTTCGGCGAGAAGGCGACCGATTGGGAGCAGGTGCGGCGCGTCTATCGCCCGCAGGCGGTGGCGGCGCCGGACTGGGACGCGTTCGCGCTGGTCCTGCGCGGGGCGCTGGGCGAGCTGTACGATGCCCACACCAATGTGCGTACCGCTCCCGATGGCACGCCGCGCATGCCGCCATTCGACCTGATCGTGGAGCGCGCGCCCGACGGGCTGCGCGTGACGGCGGTGCAGGAGGAGTCGGCGGCGGCGAAGGCTGGCATCGCGATCGGGGACGTGGTGACCGCAGTGAACGGCAAGGCGGTCGCGGAGGCGATCCGCGCCGCTGCGCTGCGGTGCCAGCGGCGCGCCGACCCCGAAGCCGACGCTTTCGTGATCAACAGCGTGGTTGCCGGCGGGCGCGGGATGCCGCGCACGATGCAGCTGCGCGCGGCGGGTGGTACGCGCGACGTTGCGCTGCCGCTCAACCAGCGCGATGCCGTGCCGGATGTCAGCCACCGGCGGCTCGACGGCGGGATCGGCCTGATCGCCATCCGCAGCTTTTCCGACGATGCAGCGATCGCCGCATTCGATGCGGGGCTGGCCGCGCTGCGTGACGCCCCGGCGCTGATCATCGATGTGCGCAATAATGGCGGCGGTGACACCGCGGTCGCGCGCCCGATCATGGGGCGTTTCATTCGCGAGACCCGCCCCTATGCGCGGATGCGCCGCCGGGCGGGGGCGGGGCTGGGGCCGGCCTGGACCGAGGTCGTCGAGCCACGCGGCCCGTTCACCTATGACGGTCCCGTCGTCGTGCTGTGCCACCATTGGAGCGCGAGCATGGCCGAGGGGTTCCCGATGGGGATGCGCGGGCTGGGCCGGGCGCGGATCGTCGGCACGCCGATGATGCGACTGGGCGCCGCCGTGTTTCCGCTGCGGCTCGACCGGACCGGCATCGAACTCCAATATTCGGCCGAGCCGGTTTATGATGTGCAGGACCGGCCGCGCTGGCAGTTGCAGCCGGACGTGCTGGTGCCGGACGGCGCGGACATCCTTACCGCTGGCGTCGCCGAGGCGCATCGGATGGTGGCGGCGGCCTTGCTGAGCTAAGGCTCTGCGGATGCTCACGCCGCGCGAAATCATCGACGCACTGCGCCAATGGGGCCTGACCCTGCCGGGCGCGCATCTCAAGGCGCCATGGCCCGATCATTCGGACCTGGCGGTCAATGACAAGACCTTTGCCTATCTCACCACCGGGGACGATTTCCGCATGTCGGTGAAGCTGCGCTACACTGGCGAGATGGCGCTGGATCTGCCGTTCGCGCGGCCCACCGGCTATGGCCTGGGCAAGAGTGGCTGGGTCACGTTCGAGTGTGACGCGGCGGCGATCCCCGACATGGGCCAGCTGCGCGAATGGATCGAGGAAAGCTACCGCGCGCAGGCGCCGAAGAAGCTGGTCAAGGAACTTGATGCGCGCGGGTGATCAGCGCAGCAGCATCCACGCCGCCATCGCCACCATCATCACATTTTCGGTCAGCGAGATGAAGCCGAGCGGCACATTGCTGTCGCCGCCCATGCAGGCGCATTTGAGCTCGCGCTTTTCGACATAGACCGCCCTGAACACCGACACCGCGCCAACGCTGCCGATAAAGGCGGCGAGTGGGATCGACAGCCAGTGCAGCGCCTGTGCCGTCATCAGGATACCAGCCAGCCCCTCCGCGAACGGATAGATGTAAGCATAGGGCACCCAGCGCCGGGCGAGCAGGTCGTAGCCCAGGAACATGGTCGAGAAACTCTCGACATCGCGCAGCTTCTGAATGGCGAGTGCGACCATGCTGAAGGAAATGAACCACTCCGCCGCACGGATCGTGAAGGGGTTGCCATAGGCGGCATGGCTGGCGGCCAGCGCCATCAGCGCCATCATTCCGAATAGCGCGATCACCGGAGCGTAGCTCGTCTCGCCCTTGTCGCGCACGTGCAAGCCGAAATGGCGGCGCAGATCGTCATAACCGCCGATGCGGCGCCCTTCGATGAACGTCTGCGGCGTGGTCGGGACGTCGTGCTCCGCCTTGAACGCGTCGGTTTCCGCGCGGGTCTTCAACCAATGGTCTTCGACGGTATAGCCCTTGCGCTCCAGCAGCGCCTTGGCCTTGAGGCCATAGGGGCAAATATGGCCGGGCATGACCATGCGGTAGAGCGTGGCGGTTGGTGTGGCGGGCATGACGAACTCCTTGGATATCGAACGTACCCACACCAGATAGGGTCCGTACCATGGTACGGAGTCAAGGTGTGAACGACATGACGATCGGTGCGCTGGCCAAGGCGGGCGGGGTGGGGGTGGAGACGATACGCTATTACCAGCGGCGTGGGCTGCTGGCCGAGCCACCGCGCGCCGGTGGGATGCGGCGCTATGACCGCACGGACGTTCGCCGGCTGCGATTCATCCGCATGGCGGCGGAGGCGGGATTCACGCTGACGCAGATCGGCGAGCTGCTGGAACTCGATGCGGGCGAGGACCGGGAAAAAGCACGGGCGCTGGCGGAAACGCAGGTTGCGGTGATCGATGCACAGATTGCCAAACTGGCCCGCGCGCGCGCGGCGCTTGAGGGACTGGCGCACCGCTGTGCCGCAGGTGAGGGCGCGGGGTGTCCGATCCTGACGGCGTTCGAGGGATAGCAAAAGGCCCGCCGGATTGCTCCGACGGGCCTGAGACTGCGGGTTTGCCTGAGCCTTAGCGCTGGCTGACCGGCACGTAATCGCGCTGGGTCGGGCCGGTGTAGAGCTGGCGCGGGCGGCCGATCTTCTGGTCCGGATCGCTGATCATTTCGTTCCACTGCGCGACCCAGCCGACGGTGCGGGCGAGCGCGAAGAGCACGGTGAACATCGTGGTCGGGAAGCCGATCGCCGACAGGATCACGCCCGAGTAGAAGTCGACGTTCGGATACAGCTTCTTCTCGATGAAATAATCGTCGCTCAGCGCGATCCGCTCCAGCTCGCGCGCGGTGTCGAGCACCGGATCGCTGATGCCGAGCTTGTCGAGAACTTCGGTCGCGGCCTTGGACAGCACCTTCGCGCGCGGGTCGAAATTCTTGTACACGCGGTGACCGAAGCCCATCAGGCGGAACGGATCGTCCTTGTTCTTCGCGCGGGCGATATATTCCGGGATGCGCTCGGGACGGCCGATCTCACGCAGCATGTTGAGCGCGGCTTCGTTGGCGCCGCCATGCGCCGGACCCCAGAGGCAGGCGATGCCGGCCGCAATGCATGCGAACGGATTTGCGCCCGACGAACCGGCAAGGCGCACGGTCGAGGTCGAGGCATTCTGTTCATGATCGGCGTGGAGGATGAAGATCGTGTCCATCGCCGATTCGATGATCGGATCGACGACATACTCTTCCGCCGGGACGCCGAACGTCATGCGCAGGAAGTTGCCGGTGTAGGACAGCGAATTGTCTGGGTACAGGAAGGGCTGACCCACGCTGTACTTGTACGCCATCGCCGCGATCGTCGGCATCTTGGCGATCAGGCGGTGGCTGGCCACCATCCGCTGGTGCGGATCGCTGATGTCGGTCGAGTCGTGGTAGAAGGCAGAGAGCGCGCCGACCACGCCGCACATGATCGCCATCGGGTGCGCGTCGCGACGGAAACCGCGATAGAAGGTCGCGAGCTGCTCATGCAGCATCGTGTGGCGGGTGATGGTGTTGGAGAACTTGCCCAGCTCGTCGCCGTTCGGCAGTTCGCCGTTCAGCAGAAGATAGGCGACCTCCATGAAGCTCGACTGTTCGGCGAGCTGGTCGATGGGGTAGCCGCGATGCAGCAGGATGCCCTGATCGCCATCGATATAGGTGAGGCCGCTCTCGCACGATGCGGTCGAGGTGAAGCCCGGGTCATAGGTGAACATGCCCGTCTGGGCATAGAATTTGCGGATGTCGACGACCTCGGGGCCGACGCTACCCTGTCGCACGGGATATGCCTTGTCGCCCAGATTGAGGGTGGAGTCGGTCATCGTCACTTCCTTTCCTTCAGCCGTCCGTGTCAATTGCCCGGGGAGGCCGTCATCTGATCTGCAATGCGGCTGAGGCTTTCGTCGCGCCCCAGCAAGAAGAGCACGTCGTAAATCCCCGGTGAGGTGCGCTTGCCGGTGAGCGCCGCGCGCAATGGCTGTGCCACCGCGCCCAGTTTGACCCCCGCCGACTCCGCGACCTCACGTACCGCAGCTTCGAGTGCTTCCGTATTCCAGTCCGCCACCGCGTCAAGCGCGCTGTGCAGTTGCGAAATAAGTTCGCGTGCGGGGCCTTCAAGCAGCGGCACCGCATCCGCGTCGATTTGAAGCGGGCGGGTGGCGAACAGGAAGGCCGCGCCATTGGCGATTTCGATCAGGCTGGCGGCGCGCGGCTTCAGCGCGTGCATGCTGCGCTGCAGAAGATCGCGCTGTTCGGCGGTCGGCTCGAACGGCAGGAACTTGGCGGCCAGTTCGGCGAGGCGGGCATCGTCGGCGGCGCGGATGTAGTGGCCGTTGAGGCTGTCGAGCTTTTTGAGGTCGAAACGCGACGGCGACTTGCCGACGCCGTCGAGCGTGAACCACTCGATCGCCTGCGTCCGGTCGATGATCTCGGCATCGCCATGCCCCCAGCCGAGGCGGAGGAGATGGTTGAACAGTGCCTCGGGCAGTACGCCGAGTTCGTCGCGGTAATCGTTGACGCCGAGCGCGCCGTGCCGCTTCGACAGCTTCGCGCCGTCCGCGCCGTGGATCAGCGGGATATGGGCATAGGTCGGCTCGGCCCAGTTCATCGCACGGATGATCGTCAGCTGGCGGAAGGCGTTGTTGAGGTGATCGTCGCCGCGGATCACGTGGGTCACGCCCATGTCGTGATCGTCGACCACCACCGCGAGCATATAGGTCGGCGTGCCGTCCGAACGCAGCAGGACCATGTCGTCCAGCTCGGCATTCTGCACCGTCACTTCGCCCTGGACGAGGTCGCGGATCGTCGTCGCGCCCTCCCGCTCGGCGCGGATACGGACGACATAAGGCTGATCGAGCGGGCCATCGCTGCGGTCGCGCCACGGGCTGCGGATGCGATAGGGTTGCTTCGCCGCCTGCGCCGCTTCGCGCTGCGCCGCGATTTCCTCCTGCGTCATCCAGCAGCGATAGGCGTGGCCGCTCTCCAGCATCGCGTGCGCGACTTCGGCGTGCCGATCGGCGCGGGCGAACTGATAGACTTCCTCGCCATCCCAATCGAGGCCGAGCCAGCACATCCCGTCGAGGATCGCGGCGATGGCGGGCTCGGTCGAGCGCGCGCGGTCGGTATCCTCGATCCGCAACAGGAACTTGCCACCATGATGGCGGGCGAACAGCCAGTTGAACAAGGCGGTGCGTGCGCCGCCGATGTGCAGGAAGCCGGTCGGCGAGGGCGCGAAGCGCGTAACGATGGTGGCGCCCGAAGGCTCAACTACTGCGCTCAACCGCGCGATCTCCAGCTTGCAAAGGGTGGCCGGGATGGCCGGCTGCGCCCCTAGCACGCGGTGCGATGCGCTTCAAACCGCAGTGATACGTAGGGTATTGGAGTGGGTTGCGTAGGGACTATGGCTGGACCAAGCTGCACTCCCGATGGGGACCGACGCCGCGCGCGCATGGGGGCCGATGCGGTTCCCGACCCCGGCATGGCCGGGCGGCGTCGCCGCGCGGGTCGAGCGCTGGCTGGAGGTCGAGCGCGGGCAGTTGTTCCTGTGGGTGCCGGTGATGATCGGCGCGGGCATCGCGGCGTGGTTCGCGTTGCCCGATGCGGCGCGCTGGGGCGCGGTGATCCTGGGTGGCCTTGCGCTCGCGGCCGCGGGGCTGGCGGTGGGGCGCAGCGGGCGTGCGGCGCGGGTGCTGGTGTGGGCTGGGCTGCTCGTCGCGCTGGGTTGTGCGCTGGTGTGGTGGCGGGCGGAGCGGGTCGCCGCGCCGGTGCTGGCGCGCCCGGCGGTGGTGCAGGTCGTGGGCAGCGTTGTGCGGATCGAGCCGATGCCGGCGCGGGAGCTGGTGCGGCTGCGCATCGCGACCGATGCGGGGAGCGCGCTGCCCCGGCAGGTGCGGGTCAATCTGGCGGTGAAGGACATGCCCGATGGGCTGACCCCGGGTGCGCGGGTGCGGGTGCGCGCGCGGCTGATGCCGCCCGCGCCGCCGGCGGTGCCGGGGGCCTATGATTTCGAGCGGGTGGCGTGGTTTGACGGGCTGGGCGCGACCGGGCGGGGGTTTGCGCCGGTCGAGGTAATCGCGCCGGGCCGACCCGATAGCGGGCTGCGCGCGCGGCTGACTGCGCATGTGCAGTCGCGGGTCGAGGGGAGCGCGGGCGGGATTGCGGCGGCGCTGGTGACCGGTGATCGCGGGGCGATTTCCGAGGAGGATGCGGAGGCGCTGCGGCGATCGGGGCTGGCGCATCTGTTGTCGGTCAGCGGGCTGCATGTGACGGCAGTGGTTGGGGCGACGATGTTGCTGGTGCTGCGGTTGCTGGCGCTCAGCCCGTGGCTGGCGCTGCGCTGGCCGCTGCCGGTGATCGCGGCGGGCGTCGCGGGCGTGACGGCGGTAGGCTATACGTTGCTCACCGGGGCGGAGGTGCCGACGGTGCGGTCGTGCATCGCGGCGCTGATGGTGCTGGCGGCGATGATGCTGGGGCGACAGGCGATCACGCTGCGGCTCGTCGCGTTCGGTGCGCTGGTGGTGCTGTTGCTGTGGCCCGAGGCGCTGATGGGCCCAAGCTTTCAGATGAGCTTTGCCGCGGTCACCGCGATCGTCGCGCTGTATGAAAACCAGCGCGTGCGCGGCTGGTTCGAGCGGCGCGAGGAGGGGTGGGGACGGCGGCTGGTGCGCGGGGTTGCGTCGCTGTTGCTGACCGGCCTGGTGGTCGAGATCGCGTTGACGCCGATTGCGCTGTACCATTTCCACAAGTCGGGCCTGTACGGCTCGCTGGCCAATATCGTGGCGATCCCGCTGACGACCTTCATCGTGATGCCGTTCGAGGCGGCGGGGCTGGTGTTCGACGCTGTGGGATTGGGCGCGCCCTTTTGGTGGGTGGCGGAGCAGGGGCTGCATCTGTTGCTGTGGATCGCGCATACCGCCGCGAATGCGCCTGGCGCGCTGGCGATGCTGCCCGCGATGCCGGGCGAGGCCTATGCGCTGATGGTGGTGGGGGGCGTGTGGATCGCACTGTGGCGGACGCGGATGCGGCTCGCGGGGCTGGTGCCGGTTGTCTTAGGCGGGGTCTGGGCGTTGGCGACGCCGATGCCGGACCTGCTGGTGACCGGGGACGGTCGGCATCTGGCGCTGCGGATGCCCGGCGGTGAACTGGCGCTGCTGCGCGATCGGGCCGGGGACTATGTGCGCGACACGCTGGCTGAGAATGGCGGGGTGGACGCGGAATTGCCTGCGCTGGCTGAACAGCGCGATGCGCGGTGCAGTGCGGACCTGTGCATGGTGACAGTCGAGCGCGGCGGGCGCGAATGGCGGATCGCGGCGACGCGCAGCGGCTATCGCGTGCCTTGGCACGAGATGGTGGCCTTCTGTGCCTCAGCCGACATCATCGTCGCGGACCGCTGGCTGCCGCGCGGGTGCGTGCCGAAATGGCTGAAACTGGACCGGGCGAAGCTGGAGGAGACGGGCGGGGTAGCGATCACGTTCGGGGAGCGCCCGACGGTGGTGACGGTGCGGCGCGCGGGGGCGCGACATCCGTGGCTGGAGGCGGAGACGGTGATGCCGGCGCGGGAGTGAGGACCCGCAGCGCTCCGTCCTTACACGTTCGTCACCCCGGCCTTGTGCCGGGGTCCACTTGGCCGCACATCCGGCGCTCAAGCCTCATGCTTTGCGCCTGCCTCCCGGTGGACCCCGGCACAAGGCCGGGGTGACGCCGAAGGGGGGCGCCCGCGATCAGACGACAGGGCCTGCGAGGCTGCTACGCCCCGCCCGGAAATCGCTCGAACTGCGGCAAGGCATGTGCATCCTTCATCCAGCCGATGCGGTCGGCGGTCTGGATGTGTGCGGCAGCGGGGACGGCGTCGGGGTTGTCGAGGGTCGATGCCTGGACATCGACAAGGCCCGGCAGATTGGTCGCGTTGCGGTAAAGCAGGCCGGTGCCGCAGGTTTCGCAAAACCAGCGGCGGCCGGTGTCGGATGAGGCGTATTCGCGGGGGGACCCCTGCGTCACCGTCACCGCGTCCTCGGGGTACATCGCCCAGCCAACCATCGGCGCACCGGCGCAGCGGCGGCAATCGCTGCAGTGGCACAGCGCCTGACCGCCGTGCAGCGGCTCGCCGTCGATTTCGTAGCGCACCGCGCCGCAATGGCATCCGCCGGTCAGGGTCATGCTGGCTCTCCCTCAGTTCCGGACGGGGTATGACTTGGCGTGTTCGCCCTAGCCTCACCGCCCCACCCCAACCCCTCCCCTGAAGGGGAGGGGCTATTCCAGGCCTCAGTACCGCCGCAGCAGTCCGGCCAGCTTACCCTGCACCCGCACCTGATCGGGGCGGTAGCGCTGGGGGTCGTAGCTGCGGTTCGCCGGGTCGAGGCGGACCATGCTGCCCTCGTTCCGGAAATATTTCAGCGTCGCTTCCATCTCGTCGATCAGCGCGACCACGATCTCGCCGTCGCGTGCGGTTTCCTGGCGGCGGATCAGCGCATAGTCGCCGTCGAAGATCCCGGCCTCGACCATCGAATCCCCGGCCACCTCAAGCGCATAATGGTCGCCTGAACCGAGCAACGCGGCGGGGACGGGGAGCATCGTCGATCCCTCCATCGCCTCGATCGGTACGCCCGCAGCGATGCGCCCGTGCAGCGGGATTTCGATCACGTCATTCGCCGGCTGCGGCGCGGGGCGCGGCATCGCGACGACGCTGGACTTGGCCGCGGGCTTCTTGGTCTCGCCGCGCTCGGGCATCTTGACCACTTCGAGCGCACGCGCGCGATTGGGCAGGCGACGCAGGAAGCCGCGTTCCTCCAGCGCCGAGATCAGGCGGTGGACGCCCGACTTGGACTTGAGGTCGAGCGCGTCCTTCATCTCCTCAAACGAGGGCGAAACCCCGGTATCGGCCAGACGGTCGGCGATGAAGCAGATCAGCTCATGCTGCTTCTTCGTAAGCATTGGACGTCCCCTATCAAGAACAGACATGGAACGTTTACGCCTTGTTCCACGCCCCGTCAAGCGGGTCCGAATCAGCCAATGTCGAGGATTTCCACCGAGTCGCCCAGTGCGGCCGCCGGAACATGTGGAGCACGCACGATCAGGCAATCCGCAGCGGCCAAAATGCGCAGCATCGAGCTGTCCTGACGGTCGGCGGGGATGACGCGCCCGTCGCAATGGACCGCGCGGATATGGTCGGCGCGCGGGCCATTGGCGGGCAGCGTGGTGCCAAGGATTGCGGTGCGGCGGCGGGGCAGGGGGTCGGCCGCGCCGGAAAGATACGCGACCATCGGCAGGACGAAGAGCCAGGCCGTGACATGCGCCGACACCGGGTTGCCGGGCAGGCCGATCACGACGGTATCGCGCATCCGTCCGGCCATCACCGGCTTGCCGGGGCGCATCGCGACCCTCCAGAAATCGATTTCGGCCCCCGCCGCCTCCAGCGCCGGACGGACGAGGTCGTGGTCGCCCACCGACGCGCCGCCGCTGGTGACGAGCAGATCGGCGTTGACTGCGGCGAATGCGGTCGTCAGCGCGTCGATCCGGTCGGGCAGGATGCCGAGGTCGATCAGGTCGACCGGCAGCGTCGCCAGCATCGCGGCCAGCATCGCGCCGTTGCTTTCAGGAAGCTCGCCCTGCCCGAGCAGCGCACCGGGCGCGCGAAGTTCGTCCCCGGTGGCGGCAATGGCGATACGGATGCGGCGGCGGACGGGAAGGGTGGCATGACCCGCAATCGCGGCGAGCGCGATCCGCGCCGGGGTCAGCTGCGCGCCCGCATCGATCACGATCGCGTCGCGGGAAAAATCGAGCCCGACCGGTCGCACATGCGCGCCGCGCGCAGGCGGACCGTTGCCGTCCAGTTTCAGCGCGTCAGCGTCCCGCTCCGCTTCTTCCTGCACCAAAATCGTGTCGGCACCATCGGGCACCGCCGCACCGGTAAAGATGCGGACCGCCGCACCCGGCGCGACCGATCCGGCAAAGGGCCGTCCCGCCGCGCTCTCGCCGATCACCCGCCATGGGCCGGGAAGCTCGGCGAAGCGGATCGCATAGCCGTCCATGGCCGAGAGCGGCAGCTCGGGCTGGGTGCGCAGTGCGACCACCGGCGCGGCGGCCCAGCGCCCGGCGGCGTCGCGCAGCGGCACATGCTCGACCGTCACCGGGTCGGCCATTGCAAACAGGCGTTCTTGCGCTTCCGCCAAAGAGATCATGTCGGCCATGGCCCCGATTAGCCGGGGCGCGGCCTATGGTCGAGGCGTCACCGGGGCCGCGCGGCCTCGCTCAACCGGCTCATCTCGTGCGGGCGCAGCGGCAGGCGGAATTCGGCGACATGGCGCGCGCCATGACATTCGATCACCCGGATCGGCCAGCCGCCGATCTGCGGCAGCGACAGCCACAGGCCGCACAAGGGCGCGAATTCGGTTTCGCTCTCGAACTCGACCAGTGCGTTGCTGAGCGAGGTGATCTGCGCATTCCACCAGCTGCTGCCCGATCGGACATGGGTCGCCGCATCCAGCTTGATCGCATTCTTGACCGCGCCCAGCGGCGACGCACTCCCCACCATCGGCTCCTGCGCCACTGGCGGGCGGCGATTGGCGACCTGCCGCAGCCACGGCATCAGGACCTGCCAGCCCAGTTCCTCGGCAAAAGCGATGCCGGCCTGACCGCGTTCGGTCCAGCGGATCTCGCCAGCGATCGGCCGCAGCCCGTCGAGCGTGACCTCGACCGCCTCGCCCACGCGCAACGCGGCGCGCGTTTCGACGCCAAGGCCCGCCGGAGAGAGGTTGCGGGTCCAGGCAAAATCGACCTGATCGCCGTGACGAATGCACAACCGCTGGCGCAGCTCGACGCGCGGCATCTGGCGGCGCTCGCTGGGCAATGCGGCAAGGCAGCGGGCAAGCGCCCCAACGACGTCGAGCGGTTCGTCGAAGCAAAAGGTGAATGCGGCGGGGTCGTCGCCCAGTACCGATCCTTCGGCACTGACGCCAAAGGGCAGTTCGATCCGGCCACGATCACCATCGGTGAGCGGCCCGCTGACGGTGAGCGTTGCGCCGGCGGAGGTAATGCGGTGGACGAAGCAGTCGCGGATGCCGTCGCTGCCGATCAATCGGGCGTGGGCAGCATTCTCGCCGTTGCCGGGCGGAACCGGGTCGAGTCCGTCCGACAGTGAAAATATGGCAGACCGCCCTGAACCCGACATAACGCCCCACAACTGAACGGAAAAGCTGTGGGCCCCGCGCCGTCAAGATTCGCTGAGCGAGCGCGGTAAGGGGTAGGTTAACCCTGCTGGGCTTGGCGTAGTTTTGATCCTCCCCCGCCCGGGGGAGGTGGCACGCGAAGCGTGACGGAGGGGGCGGAAGCAAGTCGGCAAGAGGTGACAGGACATCGCCGTCCTCCCCCTCCGTCGCCTGCGGCGCCACCTCCCCCTTGCGGGGGAGGATCAATTTAGGTTGCGTGCCAGTCGCCGGACTTGCCGCCGCGCTTTTCGATCAGCCGCACCGCGCCGATCTCCATCGTCCGGTCGAGCGCCTTGGCCATGTCGTAGACGGTGAGCAGCGCGACGGTGACGGCGGTCAGCGCCTCCATCTCCACGCCGGTGCGACCGGTCAGGCCGACCGTGGCGGTGGCGGTGACGCCGCCGTCATCGGGGACCAGGTCGAGCGTGACCTTGCTCAGCGCCAGCGGGTGGCACAGCGGGATCAGGTCGCTGGTCTTTTTCGCCGCCATGATCCCGGCGATGCGCGCGACGGCGATGACGTCGCCTTTCTTGAGCAGGCCGTTGCGGATCGCCCCGGCGGCCTCGGCCGACATGGTGATCCGCCCGGTGGCGATGGCGACGCGTTCCGTCTCGGCCTTCCCACCGACATCGACCATGCGCGCCGCGCCGCTGGCGTCGAGATGGGTCAGGTCGCTCACCCGATCATCGCCCGCGTTGCCGCCTCGACATCGTCCTCGCGCATCAGCGACTCGCCGATCAGGAAACAGCGCACGCCACGCTCCGCCATCGTGTCGAGGTCGGCGCGGCTGGTCAGCCCGCTTTCGGCGACGAAGGTGCAGCCTTCGGGCGCGCGACCGACCAGTTCATAGGTGCGGTCGAACGAGACGGTGAAGTCCTTGAGGTTGCGGTTGTTGACCCCGATCAGCCGCGACTTGAGCGCAAGTGCGCGGTCGAGCTCTTCCGCGTCATGCACCTCGACAAGAACGTCCATGCCGAGGCCGATCGCCGCGTCCTCGATCTCCGCCATCTGCGCATCTTCGAGCGCGGCGACGATGATCAGGATCGCGTCGGCGCCGATGCTGCGCGCCTCCAGCACCTGCCACGGGTCGATCATGAAATCCTTGCGGATCACCGGAAGCGCGCAGGCGGCGCGCGCGGCGATCAGATAGTCCTCATGCCCCTGAAAGAACGGTGCATCGGTCAGCACCGACAGGCACGCCGCGCCGCCGGCGGCATAGGCGCGGGCGTGGGCGGGCGGATCGAAATCGGCACGGATCAGCCCCTTGGACGGCGAGGCTTTCTTGATCTCCGCGATCAGGCCGTATCCGCTTGCTGCCTTGGCATCCAAAGCGGCGCGAAAGCCGCGCGGCGGGGTTTGTGCCATCGCCAGCGCCTGAAGGGCCGCGAGCGACGTCGCCGCCTTGCGCTCCGCCACTTCGCCGCGCTTCACCGCGATGATTTCATCCAACATCGTGCTCATGCGGCGGCGATCCAGCAGTCGAGCAGCGCTTTGGCAAGCCCCTTGTCGATCGTCTCCGCCGCTTCCTCCGCGCCCTCGCGCAGATCGATCGCTTCGCCCGCGACCACCAGCGCCGCGGCGGCGTTGAGCAGCACCGCGTCGCGATAGGCCCCGCGCTCGCCATCGAGCAGGCGGCGCAGTGCCGCGGCATTCTCCTGCGCATCGCCACCGCGCAGGGCGGCGAGCGGGTGGGCGGCCAGGCCGGCGTCGGCAGGGGTCACGCGCGCGGGCAGGCTGACATCGCCGATGCTGACCACCAGCGAACCACCTTCGGGCGACAGTTCGTCCAGCCCTTCCTCACCCGCGACGATCGCCGCGCCCTTGACGCCCAGTTGCGCCAGCGCCTCGGCATAGATCGGCGCATAATCGGGGCGGGCGATGCCGATCAGCTGGCGCTGCACCCCCGCCGGGTTGGCGAGCGGACCCATCAGGTTGAAGATCGTCCGCCGCCCGATGCGCTTGCGGATCGGCGCGATCCGGCCCAGCGCCGGGTGATATTTCGCCGCGAACAGGAAGGCGATGCCGATATCGTTGAGGTGCGCCTCCGCATTCGCCGCCGCGCGATCGAGGTCGAGGCCGAGTGCCTCCAGCGTATCGGCTGCGCCCGATTTGGAGCTCGCCGCGCGGTTGCCATGTTTGGCGACCGGCACGCCTGCCGCTGCGACGACAATTGCCACGGCGGTCGATACGTTGAGCGTATGCTGCCCGTCGCCGCCGGTGCCGCACACGTCGATGGCATTGGCGGGCGCACTGACCCGGATCACCCGCGCGCGCATCGCCCGTGCCGCCTCGGCAATCTCGATACTGGTTTCGCCGCGATCGGACAGGGCGATCAGGAACGCCTCGATCTCCGCGTCGGCGGCGCGGCCGTCGAGGATATGGGCGAATGCCTGCGCCGCGCTTTCGCGGGCGAGCGGGCTGGAGGGGTCGGGAAGGAGGCTGAAGCTGGTCACGCCGCCTCTATTCCGGGGTGCGCTGCGCGAGTCGAGCAAATCCTGTTGCGCGTGGGCAAAGCGCGGCTGCGGTCAGCCCTCTTCCCAAGGCGCCGCGGGGCAGGCGCCATCTGCGACCTCCAGCCGCACGATCCGGTTCATGCCGGTCACGGGATCGACAATGTAGCGCAGCTTGACGCGGCTGTCGGCGCGGACCGGGCCATTATCGACTGCCGACGCCTTGAAGGCGCGACCCATATCGCCGCTGCCATAGCTGAATTCCTGCCCGGCGACGCGCCAATGCTCGTCGGTGGCGGTCGAGGTGCTGAGCGCCCGCGAGCGCGGCTCGGGTCCATAATGGTCGAGACACCCCTCCACCGCCCGCACCCGTCCGGCCGCGAGTTCCGCGCCGAGCGCGCGTTCACGCCTGTGCTGGTGGATGCTGCCAAAAATGAAGGCGGCGGCGCAGACCGCGATGAACACGGTGACGAACCAGGTCATCCGCCCTGCACGCGGCCGACCGCCGCGATAACCCCGCACGATGCGCACGCCAAGCGCGAGCACGATCAACGCCAGGCCCCCTCCGGCGACCCCGATCCACAGGATCATCGGATCGGCAGGCTGGCCGGCAATGTCGAATACCAGGCGATATGGAGCCGGCGGCATCAGCTTTCTCCCGGCGCAAGGGTGGAAGGCGGCGCGCGGCGATGCAACCGATCGTTTCAGTTCGGCAATGATAGTCCGGGACGCTGCCCTGCCGGTGTCAGCGTCGATACGGGCTGTTGAGGTCCTGCACCCAACCTGCGGTGACACCGCGATTGACCACAGTAGCCGGGCGCGGCGCTGGCGGGGCGATGATCGCCTTTGACCGCGCGGCATCCGGGTCGATCGTTTCGGCGAAGCGCAGGCCCGCCAGATCGTCCCGAACCCAGATCACGGTCGCGCCGACCGCCTTCAGCACGCCGACCGACACCAGCACGGTCGCGCCGGGCTTCAGTCCATCCGCGCGATCGATCCGCGCACCGCCGGCCGACAGGTCCTTGATCCGGTGCTTGGTCGGCGCACCGCCACCAAAGCCGCAAATCTCCGCACCCAGCAACACCTGCTGGCGTGGCTTCCGCGGGGTTTGGGATTCGTGGATCGCTGCTTCGCCCATGGTTTGACCTTCCGGCTCCGCGCATGACGGACCCGCAGTTACGACGTTGCCCGGGACGTTAGCGCGAATGGGTTAAGCCGATATTGACTTCGGTCCCCGGCGGCTCAAGCCAGCTGCTTCGCCTCCAGTCCCGCGATCCTCATGAAATTCGCCAGCATCGCATGGCCATGCTCGGTCGCGATGCTTTCCGGGTGAAATTGGACCGAATGGATCGGCAGGTCGCGGTGGCGGAATGCCATGACGCTGCCGTCCGACGCGGTGGCGTTGACCACCAAGGCGTCGGGAATGTCGGTGACGATCAGCGAGTGATAGCGGGTTGCGGTGAACGGGCTGGGCAGCCCTTCGAACAGGCCGGTGCCGTCATGGCTGACCGGCGACGTCTTGCCGTGCATCAGCCCGCCGCGCACGACCTTGCCCCCGAAATGCTGGCCGATCGACTGGTGGCCGAGGCACACGCCAAGCAGCGGCTTGCCCGCTTGCGCGCACGCGGCGACGAGGTCGAGGCTGATCCCCGCTTCGTTCGGGGTGCATGGGCCGGGGGAGAGCAGGAATGCCTGCGCATTGCTGGCAATCGCCTCCTGCGCGGTGAGCGCGTCGTTGCGCACCACCTTCACCTCCGCGCCCAACTCCATCAGATAATGGACGAGGTTCCAGGTGAAGCTGTCGTAATTGTCGATGACGAGGATCATGTTTGCCGCCTAGCGCGAAGCAGCGGTTCCGACAATCTCAGCCATCGGCGATCCAGTTGCCGTGGAAACCGGGCGGCACGCGATGCGGGATGCGGATGCTGGCCACCGGCTTGCGGTCGAACCGCTGCGCATCGAGAATCATCAGATCGGTGGCCTCGCTGTTGCGGTCGATGACCAGCCCGATCAGCCAGCCTTCGTCCTCACCCTTGTCGCCGGGGACGAAGACGAATTCGCCGGGCACCTTGGACTTCCCGAAATCATGGGTGAGGCGACCGCCCGTTTTGATGTCGTGGCGGAAAATCTTGCCGTCGCCGAGCTGATCGGGTGAGGCCACGCCGGTAAGGCCGAGCGTATAGGTGTAGCGGTGCTGGCGCGTGGTCAGCCGCTCGTCGATCCGGGGAAATTCCTGCGGCGTCTTGTCAATCACCGCGCGGTCGATTCGCCGTGCCTTCGGATCGATCGTCCAGCGTTCGAACGCGCGCGGATTGACGTCCGGTCCCATCGTGCTGGTCGCGAACATGCTGTCATAAACGATCGCGTCGAGCAGGATCTTGCCGTCCGCCGTCTCCTGCGCATTGGCGGCGTGGAAGATGTAGAGCGGATCGACGTCGATCCAGATCATCTCGGCGGCGGTGCCGCGGCGCGGCATCAGGCCAATCCGCGCCTGATGCTTCGGGTTCCAGATATAGGGAAAGGCATAGCCCGATATCGCCCGCTTCATCGAGAAGATGACGGGCAGGTCGAACACCAGCACATAATTGGGCGTGACCGCACAGTCATGCACCGACGGCCCGTCTTGCACCGGGATCGGCTCGCTGCGGATCACCTTGGCATCGGTGTTCAGCGCGACGTGCCACAGCTGGTTCTGGTTCATCCCGAAATAGCAGACGGCGTGCAGCTCGCCGGCATAGGGGTCGAGATGCGGATGCGCCGAGATCGGCCCCTTCAGCGTCCCGCCGAACCGGTCATAGGCTTCGGAGTCGAGCGTTTCGGACAGCCGCACCGGTGCCTCGCCCGCTTCGACCAGCGCCCACGCCTTGCCACCGATGCCAAGCACATTGGTGTTGACCGATCCGCCCGCGCCGGGCGCGGCGGGCAGGCCGGTGATCTTGGCGACGCGGTTCGAGCGGATCCAGCGGTTGCGATACCATGCCGCCTTGCCACCCTCGATCCGGATGCCGTGGACCATGCCATCGCCAGTGAACCAGTGGGTCTTGGCCGCGTCGATATCCCCCGCCGGATTGGGGCCGATGCGCAGATAGCGGCCGCTCAGCGCGGGCGGAATCGTGCCGGTCACCTTGAGGTTGGCGAGGGTCTTTTCCTCGGTCATCGGCTTGTGGATGCCGTTGAGGAACGGGTTGGCCATCGGCTCGGCAAAGGCTGTACCGGGGATCGCAGCGCCGGCAGGGGTGAGCACGGCGGCGCGTAGCAGGGCGCGGCGGTCGAGTGCGATGTCGTCGATTGGCGGCATGTCGGCCCCCCCTTTTGCCAAGTGTAACCGGCTTCAATAGCCCGCGTCGAGATCGACGATATTCCGCATCGGTTTGCCCGCCATGAAGGCCTGCGCGTTCTCCAGAAACAGCGCGGCGGAGCGCATGAACATCTTCGTCTGCGAGCGGCCGGACAGGTGCATCGAGTGGATCGTGTTGGGTGCGGTCCAGAGCGGGTGGTCGGCGGGCAGCGGCTCGGGCGTCACCACGTCGAGGAATGCGCCGCCGATCCGCCGCTTGTGCAGCGCCGCGATCAGCGCGTCCTGATCGACCATGTCGCCGCGCGCGATGTTGATCAGCCACGCGCCGGGCTTCATCGCCGCGAGTTCATCTGCACCGAACATCGCGCCGGTCTGTGCGGTCGAGGGGGCGGCGAGGACGACCCAGTCATACTCGCCGATCCGCTCGCGCCACGCGTCTGGCGTGAGCGTACCGTCGCGGCCCGAGCGGGTGACGCCGGTCACACTCACGCCGAACGCCGCCAGCCGATCCCCGATCATCCGCCCGATCGTGCCATAGCCGATCACCAGCGCGCGCGTTTCGAACAGCTCGACCTTGCCCGGCGCATCGCCCGGCCATTCGCGCCGGTCGGCGATGCGCACCACTTCGTCGAAGCGCTTGGCGGCGGCGAGGATGCCGAGCACCGCATATTCGGCGACCGCGATCGCATTGATGCCGACGCCATTGGTCAGGATCGTGCCGCGCGCCTTGAGCAAATCGATGTCGAACGCGTCGATCCCGGCATAGATGGTCGACAGCCATTTGAGCCGTTCGCCCGCCGCCGCGATCTCTCCGGTCCAGCCTGGCCGGTTCATGTCGACCCAGCCGATATCGGCATCGCCGATCATCGCCAGCGCCTCCTCGCGGCTGGTGAACCAATGCGCGTCGATCCCGGCGGGCAGGCCGGGTTCGATCAGCGGGCGGGCGAGCGCGGGCAGCACGGCTTTCATGCGCCAAGGATGGCGCGATCCGCGCGCCGGGGCAATCGCGCGACGCGAAGTTGGTTTGCGACAAATTGATACTCTTTTGGTCTGGCGTGC
Source organism: Sphingomonas sp. SDUR79 (assembly GCF_056821745.1). Classification (NCBI taxonomy): domain Bacteria; kingdom Pseudomonadati; phylum Pseudomonadota; class Alphaproteobacteria; order Sphingomonadales; family Sphingomonadaceae; genus Sphingomonas; species Sphingomonas sp. SDUR79. The sequence continues at coordinate 374,663 of NZ_JBPDIN010000001.1, forward strand.
TGCAGCCGAAAGGGGAATGTTCGGGCGGGACGACATGGCGCGGGAGGTGCCGTGCGTCCGGGGTGGGACCGATGGACAAACTGGAATCGCCGCTGATCGCGCTGGATGAACCGCTCGCGCCGCAACCGTCGGCTGCCGGTGAGGTCGCACGCGCGGGGGGCAGCTTCACGGCGGTCGGGGTCAGCGGGCTCGCGCTGGCATTGGCGGCGTGTGACTCGGGTGGCGGCGGCGGGGGCGGGGTGGTCTCCACGCCCGGGCCGACGCCCACGCCCAGCCCCAGCCCGGCGCCGATCAGCGCGGCACAGGCCAGCCGCTTCCTGGCGCAGGCAACCATGGGCGCGACCGCCGCCGACATCGCTGATGTCCAGGCGCGCGGTTATGACGCATGGATCACCGCCGAATTCGCGAAGCCGCGCCCGACCAGCCTGTGGGACTGGCTGGTCAGCAAGGGCTATAACGACGCGGCCAACGTCAATAACCAGAACGGCTTCGACAATGCCATGTGGAGCCAGCTGACCGGTGCGGGCGATCAGCTGCGCCAGCGCGTCGGCATGGCGCTGCTCGAGATCCTGGTGGTCGGGATCGACGGGGTGAACCTGAGCTGGCGGCAATTCGCGATGGCCGCCTATGTCGACATCCTCATGGACAATGCGTTCGGCAATTTCCGCACGCTGATCGAGCGGGTGACCTACAACCCCGCAATGGGGTCGTTCCTGACCTATCTCGGTAACCGCAAGGCGGACAGCCGCACCGGATCGGTCCCGGACGAGAATTATGCGCGTGAGCTGATGCAGCTGTTCACCATCGGCCTGCAACGGCTCAACATGGATGGCAGCGTGGTGACGTCGGGCGGGCAACCGATCGAAACCTATACCCCGGCGGATGTGTCGGGGCTGGCGCGGGTGTTCACCGGCCTCGTGCTCGACAGTTCGGACAATAGTACGCCCGACCGGTATCGCCGGGCGATGATCTTCAACACCGGCCAGCATGAGACTGGCGCGTCAAGCTTCCTCGGCACCGATGTGCCGGCGGGGGTGTCAGGAGCCGATGCGGTCAAACAGGCGCTCGACACGATCTTCGCGCACCCCAACGTCTCGCCGTTCGTGTCGAAACAGCTGATCCAGCGGCTGATCACCAGCAACCCCTCGGCGGCCTATGTCGGCCGCGTCGCGGCGAAGTTCGCCGATAACGGCTCGGGCGTGCGCGGCGACATGCAGGCGGTGATCCGCGCGATCCTGATGGACAGCGAGGCGCGGACCGAGCCGAGTGCGGCCAGCGCGGGCAAGCTGCGCGAACCGGTGATGCGCCTGACCGGCTGGGCGCGCGCATTCGGCGCGACCAGCGTGTCGGGCAACTGGACGACGGGGAATACCAGCAGCGGCACCAACCGGCTGGCGCAATCGATGGGACGCAGCCCGTCGGTCTTCAACTTCTTCCGCCCCGGCTACACCCCGCCCAATACGCCCATCGCCACCGCCGGGCTGGTCGCGCCGGAATTGCAGATCACCAATGAAATCAGCGTCGTCGGCTATGTGAACTATATGCAGGCGGTGGTGAACAACACGACCGACCTGCGCACCGATTATGGCGGGGTTTCCAGCCTGGCATCGGACAGCGCGGCACTGGTCGACCGGGTCAATTTGTGGCTGGCGGCGGGGCAGCTGTCGAGCGCCACGGTAACCGCGATCCGCGCCGCGGTGGACAGCTCGACCAACACCAATAACCGCATCGCGATCGCCGTCCTGCTGACGATGGCGTCGCCCGAATTTCTGACGTGCAAGTGAGGGGCCGGGACATGGACCAGAACCAATCGCGCCGCGCCTTCCTCAAGCGCACCGCCGCACTCGGTGCAGCGGGTGCCGCCGCGCCCTTCGTCACCCAGCTTGCCGCGATCGGCGAGGCATCGGCGGCGGTCGCCAGCGATTACAAGGCTTTGGTGTGCATCTTCCTCTATGGCGGCAATGATTACGCCAACACGCTGCCGCCCTATGACAGCGCGACCCATGCCGCCTATCTCGCACAGCGCCCGACGCTGGGCCACACGCGCGACAGCCTGACCGCGACCCTGCTCAACCCGGGCAATTCACTCGGCGGGCGGCAATTCGCGCTCGCGCCGGCCATGGCGTCGCTGCTGCCGCTGTTCAACGCGGGCAAGCTTGCCCCGGTGCTCAATGTCGGCACATTGGTGCGGCCGACGACCAAGGCCGAGTATAACGCCCGCTCGGTCGCGCTGCCGCCCAAGCTGTTCAGCCACAACGACCAGCAAAGCTATTGGCAGGCATCGAGCGCGGAGGGCGCGACATCGGGCTGGGGCGGGCGGATCGGGGACCTGCTGCAGAGCGGTAACGGCACCAGCGCGCTGACCTGTATCAGCGCGTCGGGCAATGCGGTGTATCTGTCGGGGCGCAGTTCGATCCAGTATGTCACCGGAACCAACGGCCCGACCGCGCTGATCAACGGCGCATCGACGCTGTTCGGATCGGCCACCGCCGCCAGCACGCTGCGGACGCTGATGGGCGGGGCACAGGCGAACCTGATCGCCAACGAACACGCCACCGTGTCGAAACGCGCGCTCGACCTCTATGCGCAGGTCAATGGCGCGCTTGGCAGCGCACCGGCGGCGAACTTCACGCTGTTCCCGACCGGCAACTCGCTGGCGGACCAGCTCAAGATCGTCGCGCGGCTGATTTCGGTGTCTCAGGAACTGGGCGCGAAGCGGCAGGTGTTCTTCGTCTCGCTCGGCGGCTGGGACATGCACGATTTCCTCGTGCGCGATCACCCGACCCTGGTCGGCCGCGTCGCCGACGCGATGCGCGCCTTTTACGACACCACCAACGCGCTGGGCATCGCGGACAAGGTGACCAGCTTCACCGCATCTGATTTCGGCCGCACGCTGACGCAGAATGACGACGGCTCCGACCATGGCTGGGGGTCGATGCACTTTGTGCTGGGCGGCGCGGTCAATGGCGGGCGCATCTACGGCACCGCCCCCGATTTCGGGCACAATACGCCGAGTGATGTCGGGCAGGGGCGGCTGCTGCCCACGACCTCGGTCGATCAATATGCCGCGACGCTGGCGAGCTGGTTCGGGGTGTCGGCGGGGAATATGTCGACGGTGCTGCCGAATATCGGGAACTACTCGACGACGAATCTGGGGTTTGTTTGAGGGAGGCGAGTCGCCGGTCGGCTAGCCACCTCGGATTAGGCCTTAGTTATCCAGCGGCGTGATCAGTACCTTGGCACCCGATTGTGCGACGTTACGGACCTTCTCCATGAAGTCAGGGCCACTTCCTTCGTCAACAGGTCCGATCTCGTTCCAATTTTCATCAATGATCGCGGCTCGATAGAAGCCAGTGAGATGCCGGGCTACGGAAACGAAGCTGCTTGCCGGGCCGTCACCGCAGGCCTTGCAGGCTAGGATATAGCTTCCGTGCTGCACGACCATGTGTAGGTCGCTTGTACCGCACATCTGGCAGGCTGCTTCATCTGACATGATTGGATCAGTACCTGGGCATCTATCTGATTGCCACTAATCAAGGCCGTCCGACCCTAGACCTCCACCCGCCAGTCCCACCCGATCGGGTCGCCGTCCATCACCTCGACTCCCGCGCCGATCAGCTCGTCGCGGATCGCGTCTGATCGAGCGAAGTCTTTCGCGGCGCGGGCTTCTTTCCGCTGCGCCAGTCGCGTTTCGATCTCCGCTTCGGTGACCAGTGCATCTGCCGGGCGGACGCGCAGGTCGGCGCGGCTGAGGTCGAGCAGGTTGAGGCCGAGCGCGGTGTCGAATTGCGTCAGCGTCATCAGCCGCGCTTCCTGGCCCAATTGCTTGTCGGCGAGCAATTCCTCGAGCACCGGCAGCGCCTTGGGGGTGTTGAGGTCGTCCGACATCGCCGCGTCGAGCCGCTCGAGATAGCTGGCCGCGTTGCCGCCACCCTTGCCCTCGGTCGCGCGGAACTTCTCCGCCGCGAGCACCAGCCGCCGTAGTCGCACGAGCGCCGCCATCAGATTCTCGCCGCTGAACTCCAGCTCGCTGCGATAATGCGCGCTCAGGCACATCAGGCGATAGGCGAGCGGATGCACGCCCTTTGCCACCAGCGCGTCGAGCGTGGCGATGCCGCCCTTGGACTTCGACATTTTCCCGCCGCGATCGACGAGGAAATTGTTGTGCATCCAGATCTTCGCGCCCGAATTCGCGCAACCGCAATGCGCCTGATTCTGCGCGATTTCGTTGACGTGGTGGATCTCGCGATGGTCGATCCCGCCGGTGTGGATGTCGAACGGCAGGCCGAGCAGCTCGGCGCTCATCACCGAGCATTCAAGGTGCCAGCCCGGCGCGCCGCGGCCCCAGGGTGAATCCCACTCCATCTGCCGCGTCTCGCCCGGCGGGGTGGTGCGCCAGATTGCGAAGTCCTGCGGGTGGCGCTTGCCCTCGACGCTCTCGATCCGGCCTTCACCCGCATCGTCCTGCCCGCCCGACAGCTTGCCGTAGTCGGGCACGGTGCTGCTGTCGAAATACAGGCCGCTATCGAGCTGGTAGCAATGCTGGTCGGCAATGCCCTTGGCGAACGCGATCATCTTGGCGACGTAATCGGTCGCCAGCGGCATGTGATCGGGGGTGCGGATGTTGAGGTCGCGCAGGTTGCGGCGGAACACGTCGGCATAGTGGCGCGAGATATCCCACGCGCTCAGGCCGCGCTTCTTCGCCGCCGCCTCCATCTTGTCCTCGCCTGCATCGGCGTCGGAGGTCAGATGGCCGACATCGGTAATGTTGATAACATGGGTAAGGGCGTGGCCCTTCCACCGCAGCACGCGGCTGAGCGTATCGGTAAAGACATAGGCGCGCAGATTGCCGAGATGCGGGTCGCTATAGACCGTCGGCCCGCACGAATAGACGCGCACGCCCTTGGCGGGGTCGATCGGCGCGAAGGCTTCGCTCGCGCGGGTGAGGCTGTTGTAGAGGGTGAGCGTGGCGCCAGTCATGCGTCGCGCATAGCGCGGGGGAGGCGGCTTACCAACCTCCCCGCGCGGTTTTAGGCAGCGAGCGGTTTGGCCTTCTCGCTGACGCGGAACGTCCCCGCACCAAAGCTGCCGCCATTGTTGATCGGCAGCGCGGTGGCGCAAAAGGCGCATTCGGCGGTCATCCGCCCGATGGACCACTGGGATTGGCCGCATCCAGGGCAGATATTCTGCTCACCCGGGCGAAAGGCAATGCGATAGCCGCTATTGGCGGCGGTGAAGGGGGTCGTGTCGTAAAACATCGGCTCGTCTCCAGACTTGCTCGGTTCGACGCACGGAATCGGGGTTTTGTTCCAAGCACGTATCGACGGAGCGGGTCAGGTGTCGCCAAACTGCAACACGTCGCCGCTCAATCCAACGGACGGATTCGGTCGAGAACAGTGTAGGCCATCACTGCCGTCGCGACGGCGGCGTTGAGGCTGTCGGCCTTGCCCAGCATCGGGATTTTCACGCGCACATCGCATACCGCGGCATAGTCGGCGGGGAGCCCCTGCGCCTCGTTCCCGGTCAGCAGGAACACGGGTGCGGCAAAGTCCGGCGCGCGGTAATCGACCGCGCCCTCCAGCGCGAGGCCGACCAGCTGGCCGGGGCCGGAACGCAGCCAGGTGTGGAACTCCGCCCATGGCGCGCGCGCGATCGGGATCGTGAACAGCGCGCCCATGCTCGCGCGCACCGCCTCGACGCTGAACGGGTCGACGCACTCGTCGACCAGGATCAGCCCGCCCGCGCCGACCGCGTCGGCCGTACGCAGGATCGTGCCGAGATTGCCCGGATCGCGCAGCCGCTCGGCGACCAGCCACAGCGGCGCGGCGGTGCGGTCGATGCGGGCAAGGTCGGTGGACAGTTCGGCATAGACACCCACCACGGCGCCCGGGTTATCCTTGCCCGACAGCTTGGACAGGATGTCGTTATCCGTCTGGATGACCTCACCGCCCGCAGCCTCGGTCGCGGCGATCAGCTCCTGCGCCAGCGGATGTCCGTCATGCCCCTTGGCGAAGAACAGATAGGCCGGCAGATGCCCCGCCTCGCGCGCCTCGGTCAGGATGCGCAGCCCTTCGGCGAGGAACAGCCCCGCGTCGCGACGATGCTTCTTGTCGCGCAAGCTGCGGACCCGCTTGACCAGCGGGTTGGAAAAGGCGGTGATCTCGCGCGGCATCAATCCTCGCCGAAGCGATCTTCGACCAGTTCGACCAGTTTCAGCACCGCGTCCTCGGCGCCGTCGCCGGCTGCGCTGATCGTGATCGTGTCGCCCATCGCCGCGCCCAGCATCATCAGGCCCATGATCGACGTGCCGGTGACCGCGTTGCCGTCCTTCTCAACGGTCAGCTCGCATGGCAGGGACGAGGCGAGCGTGACGAATTTCGCGCTGGCGCGTGCGTGCAGTCCCCGACGATTGGCGATCAGGACAGTGCGGCTGACCCGGCTCAAGCGGCAGCCTCGCCAAGCACTTCGGAGGCGACGGTGATATATTTCTTGCCCGCCTCACGCGCGGCGGCGACGGCCTCGGTCACCTTCATCGTCTTGCGCGCGCCGCCCAGGCGAATCAGCATGGGCAGGTTGATGCCCGCAATCACTTCGACCTTGCCCGCCTCCAGCAGCGAAATGGCCAGGTTCGACGGGGTGCCGCCGAACAGGTCGGTCAGCAGGATCACGCCGCGCCCGCCATCGACCGCGACAATCGCCTTGGCGATATCCGCGCGCCGCTCCTCCATATCGTCCTCGGGGCCGATACAAATGGTGGCGATGCGGTCCTGACGACCGACGACATGCTCCATCGCGACGACGAACTCCTCCGCGAGCCGCCCGTGCGTCACGAGTACCAGTCCAATCATGTCTCTACGCTTGTCCCATGCGGTTCATCTTGCAGCCGGCGGGCCTTCTAGCGAGTCCTGCGGCGCGGTTTGCAAGTCACGATGGGTTACCGTGGGCGAAAAACCCGCTTCGCGCAACCGCGCAGCGACGCGTTCGGCAACATGGACCGACCGGTGTCTCCCGCCGGTACAGCCAAAGGCGATGGTAACATAGGATTTCCCCTCCGCCTGATAGCGGGGGAGCAGCAGCAGCAGCAGCTCCTCGATCCGCGTGATCGCTTCGGGATAGGCGCGATCTCCGGCGACATAGGCGGCAACATCGGCGTCCTTGCCCGTGCCGGGGCGCAGCGATTCGACCCAGTGCGGATTGCGCAGGAAACGCATGTCGAGCACCAGATCGGCGCTGGTGGGCACGCCACGCGCAAAGCCGAACGACGTCACCGACACCACCGTCTCGCCCAGGCCGCGTCCGGAAAAGGTCGAACGGATCTGTTGCGCCAGTTCGTTCGACGACAGGCTGGTCGTGTCGATGACGCGGTTGGCCCAGCGCCGCAGCGGCTGAAGCAATTCGCGCTCGCGCACGATCCCGTCGCCCGCCGGCCGGTCGAGCGCGAGCGGGTGGCGACGGCGCGTCTCCGAATAGCGCCGCTCCAGCTCCGCGCCCGCACAGTCGAGGAACAGGGTGCCCATGTCATAGCCGCGCTCGTCGCGCAGCTTCTTGATGCGGCGCACGATGCTGTCGGCGTCGAATGCGCGCGTGCGGGTGCCGATGCCGAGCGCGAGCGGACGATCATCGCCGTCGCTGCCCTCGGGCGGGTCGGTGTCGAGGAGGCGGTTGAGCAGCAGCAACGGCAAATTGTCGACCACCTCCCAGCCAAGATCCTCGAGCGTGCGCAGCACGGTCGATTTGCCCGCGCCCGACATGCCGGTGACGAGCAGGATCTGCTTCGGTCGCCGCTTGTTCATCGCTTCAGCTCCGTCAGGTGGCGCAGCGCCAGTTCGACCTTGATCGGTGCGGACGGTTCGAGTGCGGGCAGCGCGACGCACGGCACGTCGACCCCCGCGATCTTCCGCAATTGCGGCCCTTCAGGCATGCGCGGCGGATCGTCGAAGATCGTGATCAGCAGTGCGACCGGCGCGCTGTCGCTATGGGGCAGGGTGACAAGGCCGATCCCACGCACTTCGATCTTGCCCGCGATCGTCGCTGGAGATTTGGCATGGAGCACGCCGTCGCGCCGCGTGCAGATCGTATAATCGTCCGCGACCAGCGCCGCCCCGCGATCGATCAGGCGCAGTGCCAGATCGGACTTGCCCTCGCCCGAACGGCCCTCGATCAGCACGGCGCGCCCATCGATCGCGACGCAGGACGCGTGCAGCGTTTCGGAAGACAGGATCGCCACGCTTCTAACTCCCAGCTCTCTCACCCCGCCTGCACGAACGGCAGGCGGACGACGAAGCGCGCGCCCTGGATCCGGTCCTCGCGCGTTTCGACGCCGATCGTTCCTTGATGGCCTTCGACGATGGTCCGCGCAATCGCAAGCCCCAGTCCGGAATGTTTGCCGAACGCCTCGCCCTCTGGCCGGTCGGTGTGGAAGCGACGGAAGATCGCTTCGCGCGCCTCTTCCGGCACCCCCGGCCCCTCATCCTCGACCCGTGCCTCCAGCATCTCGCCGGACGTGATCAGCGACAGCGCCACGGTCCCGCCATCGGGGGAAAAGGACACGGCGTTGTCGATCAGATTGGCGAAGACCCGTTCCAGCCGGGCGCCTTCGCCCATCACCTTCGGTGTCGGCCCGATCGGCGCGTCAAAGCGCAGGCGAATGTCGCGTTCGAGGCCGCGCGCCGTGCGCTGCTCGACCATCGCGGCGAGCATCGCGCCCAGATCGACGGGATCGAACTTGGCGCGGGACAGCTGTGCGTCGAGCCGCGACGCCTCCGAAATGTCACTGATCAGCCGGTCGAGCCGCAGCACATCGTCGCGCACCACCGCCAGCAACTGGGTCTGCAACGCCGGGTCGCGCACCGCCATCAGGCTGTCGACGGCGGAGCGGAGCGAGGCGAGCGGGTTCTTGATCTCATGCGCCAGGTCGGCGGCAAAGGCTTCGGTCGCATCGATCCGCGCACGCAGCGCGAGACTCATATCGGACAGCGATCGGGCGAGGTGGCCGATCTCGTCGCGCCGTTCGGGCAGGCGCGGCACCACCACTTCGCGCGCACGCCCCAGCCGCACCCGCACTGCGGCGCGGGCGAGCCGACGCAGCGGGCGGACGATGGTGCGCGCCAGGAACAGCGACAGGAAGATCGACAGGCCAGCCGTAAATGCCAGCACCAGCCCCAGCCGGAACCGCTCCACCCGGACGGTCTGGGTGATGTCGCGCGCATTGGAACTGGTGAACACTGCCCCTTCCGGCCCATAGGGTGCGGCGGCGGTGATCACCGGCGTGCGATCGGGCGCGCGCCACACGGTCGCGCTGGATTCGCCGGTGCGCAGCGCTGCGGCGAGGTCGGGCCAGTCGAGCCCCTTGGTCGGCGCGCGCTCGCGAAACTGCTGGTCGCGATCGGCCCCCGCGACGGTGTCGATCACCGCGTCGAGGAAGCGTGCCGCGCTCTGATTCCACGGATCCTTGTCGGGATCGCGCAGCACGAAATTGTTGAGGCCGAGCGCGCGCGTGTCGAGCGTCACGCGCCCGGCGCGATCATAGAGGCGGATGCGGATATCCGCCTCGCTCGCCACCCGGCGGACCAAAGCAGTGCGGTCATCGGGCGGGGTCATCGCGACGGCCTGGGCAATCAGCCGCGCCTCGCGGCTCGCCTGTTCGACGCGGCTGTCGACGATCCGTGCGCGATAGCTGTCGAGGTAAAAGAACCCGCCCGCCAGCATCACCAGCGCAAAGATGTTCACCGCCAGGATGCGCGGCGTCAGGCTGACCCGGCCGGACCAGCGCAGCGACAGGTCGCGCTCTTCCCGCGTCGTGGCGGGTCTATTCGTCGGAGAAGCGATATCCGGCACCATAGAGCGTCTCGATGGCGTCGAATGTCGGATCGACCTGCCGGAACTTGCGGCGCACGCGCTTGATATGGCTGTCGATGGTGCGGTCATCGACGTAGATGTCGTCCTGATACGCCGCATCCATCAGCTGGTTGCGCGTCTTGACGATGCCGGGCCGCTGGGCGAGCGTTTCGAGGATCATGAATTCGGTGACGGTCAGCGTCACATTGTCGCCCTTCCACGTCACCTTGTGCCGCGCCGGGTCCATCGTCAGCGGGCCGCGCTCGATCACCGGCTGCGCCTCGGCCGCCGGCGCCTCTTCGCCCTGCGCGGTCGCCGCGACCAGCTCGGTCCGGCGCAAAATCGCGCGGATGCGGGCGATCAGCAGCCGCTGGCTGAACGGCTTGGCGATATAATCATCCGCGCCCATGGCGAGACCCAGCGCCTCGTCCAGCTCGTCATCCTTGCTGGTCAGGAAGATCACCGGGATCTGGCTCTTCTCGCGCAGCCGCCGCAGCAGCTCCAGCCCGTCCATGCGCGGCATCTTGATGTCGAGCACCGCCAGCTCGGGCGGATTGTCGACCAGCGCCTTCAGCGCCGCCTCGCCATCCGAATAGACACGCGTCACAAACCCCTCGGCCTGCAACGCGATCGACACGGACGTCAGGATGTTGCGGTCGTCATCGACCAGCGCAATCGTTGCGGTCATGCACGCGGGGTAGCGGAATGTGCCGCGCGGCTCAACAAGGGAGGGGCATTCCGCCTACCACCGCACCCAGCGTGGGACGATGAACCGCCCCAGCGCCGCGGATACGGCGACGGGCGCGACGTGCCAGATGCCGAGATGGCCGATCGAATCCACCGGGCACGACAGGCCATAGGCAAAGCTGCCCAGCGCGCCGGCGGCAACGCCGGTGTAAAAGCCGGCGACCTTGGGGGCGACCGGTGCGCCGCGTCGCAGCCAGGCGACCAGCGCGATCGCAACCAAAACGCCTCCGCAGGTCCCGGCGATGAAACATTCCGGGCCGTGGGTCGCATGTTCATGCCAGTCGATCTGTCCCTCGATCGCGGCAAGCAGCACCGCCGCCAGCGGCAGGATCGCAAGCGCCGCGAGCAGCCAGCGCGCACCGTCCTGCCGCGCGCCGACGCGCGGGCCGGCCATGCGGATGACCGCGAGTGCCGCGACCAGCCCGACAAGTCCGATCAGCGCATTGGCGACGAAGAACATCCCCGCCGCCTCGCCCTGCAGCGGGCCGGACCACAGGCCCAGCCCCAGTGCGACGACGCCAATGGTTGCGGCCACGGACAAGGCCAGCAACGCGCGGCCATGCGCCATGCGGACCGGGCGCACCGGTTCGAGCTCGCTGGCGAGCTGCGCAATCAGGGGGGAGGGCGGGCGGGTCATGGTCAGTCGGCCTCTTCTACGAGCGCGGCGAGCTTTCTCAAACCGCGATGGATATTCACCTTGATCAGGCTTTCGCTCTGACCGCTGCGTTCGGCTGCCTCGGTGACGGACAGCCCCTTGATCTTCACCAGCTCGATCGCCTCGCACTGGCCCTGTGGCAGGTGGACGAACAATCGCGCCAGGCTCATCCGCGCCAGCACCGCCTCTTCGTCGCTGTCCTCGGCCGAATCCGGATCCTCCAGCGCGTCCTCGGCGGAGCGATAGACCCGGCGCAGATGATCGACCCAGCGATAGCGGGCGATCGCCGCAAGCCAGGGCAGAAACGCGCGCGTCTCGTCCCAGGTCGCGCGCTTGGCATGCAGCGCCAGCAGCACCTCCTGCACCAGATCGTCGAGCTGGCCGGGCGCGACGCGGCGGCGGAAATAGCGTTCCAGCCACAGCTGCACCTCGGTCAGCAGCACGGTATAGGCGCGGCTGTCGCCTGCCTGCGCGGCGATCATCAGCCGCACGAAGCCGGCTTCATCTGCAATCATCGCCGTCCCCGCCGTCCTGACCCGGTATCAGCCCCGCCGACGGTGCCACTTGGCGATCTGCGCGTCGAGCGAGACCATGCCGCCTCCCCGCACGATCAGGATGCCCGCCAGCGCGACCCACAGGACATGCGTCGCCCACCAGGCGTCGGGATAGACGAACAGCTGGATGACCAGCGTCATGCCAAGCAGCGCGAGCGCCGAGAACCGTGTCGCGAGGCCGATCAGCAATAGGGCAGGGAACAGGTGCTCGGCCATCAGCGCCATGGGCGCGGCGAGTTCGGGCGGCAGCGGAACCGCGCTGTAATCATTCTCGAACAGATAGCGGGTGGCGTCGCTGAGTTCGAACCAGCTCCCCTCCACCACCTTGCTGCGGCCCGCGCGCCAGAAGATTCCGGCGAGCGCGACCCGCACCAGCAGCAGCGCAACGCCCTCTGCCGTGCGCGAGCCGACCAGCGTGACGGCCCGGTCGTACAAAGATGCGATGCGCTGCATTTCATTATCCTGTCGGGTGCGAATGGATCAGCGCTGGACCGGGGTCAGCGAACCGTTGCCCTTCGGCGTTTCGGTCTTCGCGCACGTGCCCTTGGGCACGAGCTTCCAGGCATTGCCCTGATAGTCGCGGGTCGAGGTGCCGGCGCAGCTGGTGCCGGGCCCCGCCGCGCAATCATTCTTGCCCGCCTTGGCGATGCCATAGCATTTTTCCATCTCGGGCTTCTGCGCGGCGGCGGGTGCGGTGCCGAGCGCTGCGGCGAGTCCGGCGGTGGCGGCGAGCCCGGCGAGGCGCGCAATCGTGGAAGTGGTCATCGTCATCGTCTCCGGCTGTGGTCGGTGCCCACGCATAGGATCGTCGGCACGGCTGCTCATTCGTGACGACACGGAGGGGCGTTACAGCGCGTGAAAAATTGTTTCGGGTGTAACCCCGGCACCGTGTCCGGCGAACTGGTTGGAGTGCGCTTTCGCACGATGCTCAACTCAAGGGACATGGGATATGAAGACCGCAACGCGCACTGCTGCATCCATCGCCGCCACCGCCGCCGCCATCGCGCTGGGCTCGGTTGCCGCTTTCGCCGCCGATACGCCCGCAGGCAGCAAGGGCCGCGCGATCGGTGCGAACGACACGGTGCATTGCTATGGCCTGCACAGCTGCAAGGGCCAGTCGGACTGCGCGACGACCGAGCATCAGTGCAAGGGCAACAATGCGTGCAAGGGCCATGGCTTCAAGGCGATGAAGGCCGGCGAATGCCTCTCCAAGGGTGGGACGATCGGCGACCTCGGCTGATCCCGCCTGATCCGGCGGGCTGCTCCCCCCGCAACCGCAAGCCCGCCGGATCGTCTCCCCAGTTGTCGAGGGCAGGCCATGCATGCAGTGACGCCATTTGCCGGCTTTGGCCTCGGCCTGCGCCGCGACCATTATCGCGATTTCCTCGAGGGCGAGGTCGCGGTCGATTTCGTCGAGGTGATTTCGGAAAACTTCATGGTCGATGGCGGCCGTCCGCTGCGCATCCTGGAGCAGGTGCGCGGGAAGCTGCCGGTGATCCTGCACGGCGTGTCGATGTCGATCGGATCGGCACAGGGCCTCGACCCGGACCATCTCGCCCGCCTCCGGACGCTGGCCGACCGCATCGATCCGCTCTGGGTGTCCGATCATCTGTGCTGGACGCGGACCAGCGCGCACAACAGCCATGACCTGTTGCCGATGCCGCTGACCCGCGATGCGCTCGATCTGGTCTGCGACAATATCGACCGCGCTCAGGATGCGTTGGGCCGCGCGCTGCTGTTCGAAAATCCGTCGAGCTACCTGTCCTTTCCGCAGGATGAGTTCACCGAATGGCAGTTTCTTGCCGAGATGAGCCGCCGCACCGGATGTTACCTTCTGCTTGACGTCAACAACATCTACGTCAGCGCCCGCAACCACGGCTTCGACCCGCTCGACTATCTCGCAGGCATCCCCGCCGACCGGGTGCGGCAGGTGCATCTCGCCGGACATACGCCGGGGGAGATCGTGATCGACACGCATGACCGCCCGGTCTGTGACGCCGTCTGGGCGCTGTTCGCGCGGGCGATGGCGCTGCTCGGGCCGGTCGCGGTGATGATCGAGCGCGACGACGCGATTCCGCCGCTGCCCGAACTGCTGACCGAACTCGATCAGGCGCGCGCCATCGCCGCCACCGCGCGGCTGGAGGCGGCGGCATGACCGCGCTCGCCCAGCTTCAGGACGCCTTTATCGCCTGTCTGCACGACGATGAAGCGCCGTTGCCGGCCGGCCTGGACGCCACCCGCGCGGCGGGGATGGCGGTCTATCGCAACGGCTATCGCGCGCGGCTGATCGACGTGCTGGGCGAAACCTATCCGCGCACTGCGCGGCTGGTCGGTGCAGAGGCCTTTCATCAGGCGGCAGCGCACCATCTGATCGCGCATCCGCCCTCCGCGTGGACGATCGATCGGGCGGGGGAGGGGTTCGCCGACACCTGCGCCGAGCTGTTCGCCCACGACCCCGATGTGGCGGAACTCGCCTGGCTCGAATGGGCGATGCAATGCGCCTTTACCGCCGCTGACGAAGCGCCGCTGACCCATGCCGGCTTTGCTGCGGCGACGGCGGGTTTCGACGCGGCGGATTGGGAGCAACTTGTTCTGGAGCCGATCGCAGGGACGGCGCTGTGCCCTGTGACCCATGATCTGCCCTGCCTGTGGCGGTCGCTGGCGGACGACGCGGATCAACCCACCGTCGAGCGGCTGGAAGCGCGCCACTGGCTGCTGGTCTGGCGCGAGGGCGAGGAAGCGGTGTTCGCCCTGCTCCCCGACCATGAGGGCGAAGCACTCAGCGGCGCGCTGCACGGTGCGACCTTCGGCGACATCTGTGCAGGTCTGGCCGAACGACTCGTCCCGGAAGATGCGGCAGTGGCGGCGGGGGCGATGCTCAATCACTGGCTCGCGCTTGGCGTGATCGGGTCGGTTCGCACACCGATGCAACAGGTCAGCGTTGTCACCCAAAAATAGACGGTTACCGCGCTTTTGACACCGGTTACTGGCGTTGACCCCCGTTTCCGCCGCTGCCTATGCGCGACTCCACGCATACGAATGCAATGCCGTGCGGAGAGGCTCGGCCGAGGAGAGAGACGTGACTGATCGTACCCCCAAGATCGGCCTCGACGCGCTGGGCGTCGCGGCCGGGGCCACCATTCATTGGAACCTGCTGCCTGCCCAACTGGTCGAGCATGCCCTGCGTCGCGGTGAGGGCCGCCTCGCCAAGGATGGGCCGCTGGTCGTCGAAACCGGCAAGCACACCGGGCGCAGCGCCAAGGACAAGTTCATTGTCCGCGATGCGGAGACCGAGGACAATGTCTGGTGGGGCAGCACCAATGTCGGGATGACGCCGGAGCATTTCGCGGCGCTCAAGGCCGATTTCCTCAGCGCGCTCGGGACCAAGGATACGCTGTTCGTTCAGGACCTCTATGGCGGCTCGCAGCCCGAGCATCGCGTCACCGTGCGCGTTGTCAACGAACTCGCCTGGCACAGCCAGTTCATCCGCACCCTGCTGGTTCGCCCCGAAGCGCATGAACTGCGCGATTTCGTCGCGGAATACACGATCATCGACCTGCCCAGCTTCCGCGCCGATCCGGCAAAGCATGGCTGCCGCAGCGAGACCGTGATCGCGGTCAACCTGACCGAAAAGCTGATCCTGATCGGCGGTACCGCCTATGCCGGTGAGATGAAGAAGAGCGTGTTCGGCCTGCTCAACTATCTCCTCCCGCCACAGGGCATCATGCCGATGCATTGTTCGGCCAATATCGGTCCGGATGGCGACACGGCGGTGTTCTTCGGCCTGTCGGGCACCGGCAAGACGACGCTGTCGGCCGATGCCAGCCGGACGCTGATCGGCGATGACGAGCATGGCTGGTCGGACACCGCAGTCTTCAACTTCGAAGGCGGCTGCTACGCCAAGATGATCAACCTGTCGGCCGAGGCCGAGCCGGAGATTTTCGCGACCACCAAGCGTTTTGGCACGGTGCTCGAAAATGTCGTGATGGACGATGCGACGCGCGAACTCGACTTCAACGACAACAGCCTCGCGGAGAATAGCCGCGGTTCCTACCCGCTCGACTTCATCCCGAATACGAGCGAGAAGAATCTGGGTCCGGTGCCGAAGAACATCATCTTCCTCACCGCCGATGCCTATGGCGTGCTGCCCCCGATCGCGAAGCTGACGCCGGATCAGGCGATGTATCACTTCCTCTCGGGCTATACCGCGCGCGTCGCGGGGACCGAGATCGGCGTGACCGAGCCGAGCGCGACTTTCTCCACCTGTTTCGGTGCGCCGTTCATGCCGCGCCATCCGTCGGTCTATGGCAATCTGCTCAAGGAGCGGATCGCCAAGGGCGGGGTCGATTGCTGGCTGGTCAATACCGGCTGGAGCGGCGGCAAGGCGACCATGCCGGGGATCAAGCGCATGCCAATCAAGGTGACGCGCGCGCTGCTCAACGCCGCGCTCGACGGCAGCCTGAAGGATGCGGAGTTCCGCCCCGATCCCAATTTCGGCTTCATGGTCCCGGTCGCGGTCGGCGACATCGACCCCAACATGCTCGACCCGCGCGCGGCCTGGGCGGACAAGGGCGAATATGACGCGACAGCCGCCAAGCTGGTGGACGAATTCGTCGCCAATTTCGCGCAGTTCGAAACCCATGTCGACGAAGGCGTGCGCCAGGCCGCGCCGCAGAGTCGCAACAAGGCGACCGAGGTCGCCTGATCGGCCGCGATGGCCCGGCCGCCGGTCGGGCCATCGCTGGCTATTTCCGGTGCCAGCCCCTATATGTCGATCATCGTCGGCACATGCTCCGTAGGCGCCGGCGACTGAGAGATTCTTCGCGCTCCCGCTTACATGACAGGAGCCGCCATATGGACCTCAACTATCTCCTCTATCGGCATCAGGTGTCGCTGATGCGCGCCAAATCGTCCGATTGTCTGTGCGCCAGCCGGTCGCATCGCGGACTCGCAAGCGGCTATGCCGAGCGCATCCGCGTATTGCGCAGCGCGCTGGGCGAGGAAGGGTCGCTGACGCGCGCGCCATGCTGAACCCACCCCCCGCCGAAACCGACAAGCCCCGCACCCGCCAGTTCCGCCGCCACAGCGACAAGCCGCGCCTCGCACCCGATGCGGTGGCGCGTCAGGGCCGAGTGGCGACGCTGGTGTGGGAAAGGCTGCGCGACAATGCGGCCGTGCTCGAATTCCTCAACGCGCATGATCCGGGGCTCGATGCCCGCCCGATCGACCTGGCCATTGCTGACGATGACGGCATCCGCGCTGTGCTTGCTCGCCTCGACGTGCTCCACCCGCTGGGGTAGGATCGCCCGGGGCATTTCCCCATTCAAGGAGCGACGCAGATGAGCATCCTCGACACCATTCTCGGCCAGGTCGGCGGCACCGACGGCCTCACCAATCTCGCGGCCAAGGTCGGGCTGTCGCCCGAACATGTCGAATCCGCGGTGCAGGCGCTGGCCAGGCATCATCAGATGGCCGGCGACACCGCCGAGGGTGCGGCGGCCGCGACCGGCCTGCCGCTCGACAAGATGCAGGAGCTCATCACCCAGATCGGCGGCGAAGGCGCGCTCGGCAAATTCGCGACGATGCTCCAGACCGACGGCGCGGCCGGTATTCTCGGCGCGCTCGACCGCGACGGCGACGGCAATCCGCTCAACGATCTGGCCGGAATGGCAGGCGGCTTGTTCGGCAAGAAATGATGGCAGCGGGAACCGGCGCGTTCGCAGCCGGTTCCTGTTGCAATGCAGCAAGTTTTCCCCGCGCACTGGGACGTGCCGCCCATCGTCATTGACGCGCTGACTGTGACAGCCGCAGTCGTGGCGGCGCTTGTGCTGCACTGGATCGCGATCCGGGTCGCGCGCCGCCTTGCCGCACGCACCCCCGAGTCGATTGACGACGTGTTCGTCGACCGGGCGGAGCGGCCGCTGCGCTGGATCTTCGTCGCACTGGCGCTCGCATCGGTCCGGCGGCTGCTGCACCTGGGCGAAGGGGCGAGCGCCTTCTGGGGGCAGGCGGCCGGGATGATCGTGCCGCTGCTCCTCGGCTGGCTGGCGGTCAACATGATCCGCGCGGGTGGGCGGGCGGTCGAACTCAGCGCCGATATCAGCGTCGCCGACAATCTGCTCGCCCGCCGGCGCCGCACGCGCAGCGTGATCCTGACGCGCGTAGCGGTGTTTCTGGTCGGCTTCGTCACCATCTGCCTGATGCTGTTGTCGATCCCCAGCGTGCGATCGGTCGGGGTGACGCTGATGGCTTCGGCCGGCCTTGCCGGCCTCGCGGTCGGTGCCGCCGCGCAGCCCGCGCTCAAGAACATTATCGCCGGCATCCAGATGGCCTTTACCGAACCGATCCGCATCGACGATGTCGTGATCATCGACGGCGAATGGGGCCGGATCGAGGAAATCCGCCTGACCTATGTCGTGGTTGCGATCTGGGACGAGCGACGGCTGGTGGTGCCGGTCTCCAAGTTCCTCGAAGAAAGTTTCCAGAACTGGACGCGCAATTCCAGCCAGCTGCATGGCACCGCCTTTTTCTGGCTCGATCCCACCGCCGACATTTCCCGGCTGCGCGCGCGGCTCGAGGAGCTGGTGCGCGCCAATGAACGATGGGACGGGCGCGGCTTTGTGCTGCAGGTGACCGACACCCGCCCGGACGCGATCGAGGTCCGCGCGCTCGTCACCGCACGCGACGCCGCCAACGCCTTCGACCTGCGCTGCGACATTCGGGAAGGGATGCTGGCGTTCATTCGTGAGGAGATGCCCGAAGCGCTCCCGCGCGGCCGCATGGAGCTCGGCCGCCCCGGCTGGAGCGAGCCGGTCGCGCTGCCAGTGCCGCCCGCGCCGGGGGAGCAGGGCTCCAGCGGCGGGGCAGGGGCGATCCCCGAAGACGCGCGCTAGGCGCTCAGGCTTTCCGCCCGGCGATATGCCGGTCGATCACATGCTCCAGCACGCTCATCGGCACCCCGCCGCCCAGCACGAGCGCATCGTTGAACGCGCGGAAATCGTAGCGCGGACCCAGTTCGCGCTGCGCCTTGGTCCGCAGCCGGTTGATCGCGGTGTGACCGAGCTTGTAGCCGCACGCCTGACCCGGCCAGCTGCAATAGCGGTCGACCTCGCCGCTCACTTCCTCGACCGACGATCCATTGGCGGTGGCGAACCATTCGATCGCTTGGGCCCGCGTCCAGCGCTTGGCATGCAGCCCGGTGTCGACCACCAGACGGCAGGCGCGGAAGGCGAGGCTCTGGAGATAGCCCAGCCGCCCGACCGGGTCGGCATCATATGCGCCCAGCTCCGCACCCAATTGCTCGGCGTACAGCGCCCAGCCTTCGCTATAGGCGTTGAAGCCCAGCAGCGAGCGCACCAGCGGCAGCTTGAACGTATATTCGCCCTGCCACGCATGCCCCGGAATACCCTCATGATAGGCGAGCGTGGCGAGGCTGTATTTGGTGTGCAGATGCGTGGTGCGCAGGTTGAGCCAGACGCGCCCCGGCACCGTCCCGTCGATCGACCCCGCCCCGCCATAGGCACCCGGCGCGCCCGGCTCTTCGGCCAGCGGCAGGCGCTTCACCTCGACATTGCCGCGCACCAGCGTGTGGAACGCCTGCGGCATCTTCGCCTTCATGTCCTCGATCGTCTTGGTCATATAGGCGAGGATTTCCTGCCGTCCGGCATCGGTGTCGGGGTAGAGGAACTTCGGATCCTTGCCGAGCGCGGTCATCCGCGCGCCGACCGTTCCCTTGGAATAACCGAGCTTCTTGAGGATGGTATTCATCTCGGACTGGAGCGCCTTCAGCTCCTCCTGCCCGGCACGATGCACCTCGTCCGGCGTCATCGTCGTCGTGGTGCCGGCGCGCAGCGCCCAGGCATAGTACGCCTCGCCATCCGGGAACTTCCACACGCCCGCGTCGCTCGTGGCCTTGGCGCGATGGCGCTTGAGTTCTTCGATCTGGCGGTCGAGCGCCGGGGCGATCTTGCCCGCCGCTAGCTTCGCCGCCGCCACCGCCTGATCGCCGGTCACGACCTTCTTGCCGGTGAAATTCTCGACCAGCTCCCATTTGCCTGCATCGGTACCGCGGGTCAGCGCGATCTGGCGCAGGCATTTGTCGAGCAGGAAGTCGGGCGCGACGACGCCCTTGTCGTACGCGATTTTGAGCCGCTCGGTCTCGCCGTCGATCTGTCCGGCCCAACCCTCGAACCGTGCCAGCCACGACGCCGCGTCCGCCGCGCTCTCCACCTTATGCTCGCTGTCGAGGAAACGCGGCATGTCGAGATAGGCCCCGACATTCTGCACGACGACATAAGGGGCGTTACGCCACCCGCCGACCGCGACATCGCCATAGCCGAACGCCATGCCGTCCACCCCGACCTGAAACGCGGTCCGCACGACATCGACATTGGTCTGCATCACCGGCGACAGCGCGTTGCGGTCGAGTGCGTCGAGCTGTGCGATCCGCGCGCGCAGCCCTTCAGCCACCTTCGCGCGGCCCGCGACGCTGCGATCCTCGACCATCGACCGCAGATGCGCGCGCTCGCCCTTGTCGATGCCGAGCGAGGTCGCGCTTTCCGGCGAACTGGTCAGCAATTGTTCGGCGGTCGCACTCAGCAGCGCATCTGCTGCAGCATCCGCCGACGGCGCGCCCTGCGCGCAGGCGGGCAGGGCGGGAAATGCGGCAAACGTGGCGGTCGAGGCAAGAAACTGGCGGCGGCTGGCGATCATGACGGCTCCGGATACGCGGGAGGGTGTGGTTGCGACCGTTACCTTAGCGCGCGCCCAGCGCCGCGCCACCCCCTGGCGGGAACAGCGTGCGTTGTGCATCGCCCGGCGGGCAGGCATCATCGCGCGGCAATGAACGAACCGACTGAAGCTCATCCTTCGATCGTACAGGACCCGCTCTTGCTGCGGCGGCTATTGCGTGCCCGCGATCGTATCGACGCCGCCTCGCACGAGGATTGGCCAGTGGCGCGGCTCGCCCGGGTCAGTGGCGTTTCGCAGGCGCATTTCGCCCGCGCCTTTCGTCAGGCGTTCGGGATGCCGCCGCATCGTTATCTGCTCACCCGCCGGGTCGAGCGGGCGGCGGCTTTGTTGCGCGAGACCGACGCGTCGGTGACCGATATCGCGTTCCAGACCGGCTGGAGCAGCCTCGGCAGTTTCAGCCGCACGGTGCGCGACATTACCGGCAAGACGCCCACCCAATTGCGCGCGGCACCGGTCGGTCCGCCCGCAATGCCGCAATGCTATCTCCGAGCCGCCGAGCGCCCTGACCTCAAGATAGCAGTTTCGGAGAAGCGCCGCCGCGCCGCTGTCATTACCCCGGCGTCACACAGTAAGGAGGAATGACGATGGAAGGGGTACAGGTCGCCGGCATCTATGTGCGCGATCAGGATGAGGCGCTGGATTTCTATGTCGGCAAGCTCGGCTTTCGCGTGCACAGCGATGTGCGCAACGGCAATTTTCGCTGGCTGACCGTGCAATATCCCGGGCAGGACGTCCAGCTCGGTCTGTTCAGGCCCGGTGCGCCAATGGTTGATGATGCGACGGCGCAGACGCTCGACGCGGCGGTGGCAAAGGGCGCGATGCCCCCGCTCGTGCTGTCGGTGAAGGATTGCCGCGCCGCTTATGCCGAGATGCGCGCGCGCGGCGTCGAATTCACCCAGGAACCGGTCGAGCGCTACGGCGCGGTCGATGCCAGTTTTCGTGATCCTTCCGGCAATGGCTGGAAGCTGGTCGAGCGCTGAGGGGGCCGATGATGCGACATCACTGGATCCCCGCGAGCCATCGCTGGCTTGGTCTGGCATTGACGCTCAGCGTCGCCGCCAATTTCATCGCCATGGCGTTCGGCCCGCCGCCTGCCGCGATCACCTATGCGCCGCTACTGCCGCTCGCGCTGCTGATCGTAACCGGCATGTATTTGTTCGCGCGACCCTATGTGACGGGCCGGGGCTGATCGGCTTCGGCCGCGCGCTATTCCCCGACGCTGATCGCCGCCGCCGCGATCGCGCCCATCGCCATAAGCATGTCGATCCGGCTGCGCCCCTTGCGCGCGCGGGCGGCGTGGCGGAGCAGGCTGGCGGTGCGATAGGCTTCGCCGGCGATGGTGCATTCCGGGCCCCAGCGCAGCTGGAGCAACGACGACGCCGCGCGGTTGCGCACCAGCAACAGGTCGACGATCCGCGATCCCGCTTCTGCGCCCATCTCGCGCTTGTAACCGGAGTCGCCCGATCCGAAATCGATCCGGTCGATGTCCAGCGCTTCGGCCTGGCCTACCAGATGCGCGGTCACCAGCTTGCCCGGGCGATAGGCGGCGAAGGCTTCGTCATAGCTGCTGGCGATGCTGTACTGGACCGGCGGGGTCAGCAGGTCGAACGAGAAGGCGATCGGCCGCCCATCGACGCGCAGCACGGTGGCCATGAGCATCTCGGCCAGCACCGGATCGCTCAGCACGCGGTGCCAGTCGGCGCGGCGCGTTTCCGACAGGAATTTGGCGCCCGTGCCGTCGGTGGCGCGCCCGACCCAGCTCGCCTGCTCGATCGCGCCGAGATCGTCGAGCAACGCCGCACTCCACCCGGCTCCGCGCACGGAGTCGATCGTGACCGCGCCCTGTTGCTCGAGCTGCCGTGCGTAATTGGCCAGCCGCCGCCGCGTCGATGCGCGCGGCCAGCCGGTCGCCGGGTCGAAGATGAAGGTCTGGCCCAGCGGGCGCGACAGCACCGTCCACCCGGCCATCGCGGCGGCGCGTGAGAAGAGCTGCGTCGCGGGATCATCGGCGTAGGTCGGGCCGAGCCGCCACACCTGCCCCAGCGCGCCGAGTGCCACCGGATGGGCAAGGAAGTCGGAAAGCTCCTCGGCGGTAGCATCCGCCGCGATCGGTAGTCCGCGGAACGGCCAATAGCTGCCCGGCACGGTCCGCGCACCGACCAGCGCCGGGCCGAATCCGATGGTCGGGATCGCCGCTAACGGAGTGTCGTCACCGCGCCAGGCGATCAGCGTCGCGGCATCGCGGTCATCGACTGCACCGAACCAGGCGGCGCGCAGAAAGCGGTGCTGCGGGGACAGGAACGGCGTCAGCGCATCGACGGTGCCGTCGATCCCCGGATGTCGCGCCACCGCGACGCCGTTGCGTTGCTCCGCCCAGTCGATCCGCTCAACGTACATCGATCCGCTCCCTGATGCGCAGGATTAGCGGCGAAATTCCTTCAATCCGGTAAGCGCGGGCATCAGTCGGCCGGCAGCGCCGTCACGGTTTCCACTACCACGACACCGCCGCGCACATCGGCAATCCGCGCCTTCGCCCCGGCAGGAAGGTCTGGTCCCTCGGCCGGCCATTCGCCGTCGCCGACGCGCACCCGGCCGGTGCCGCTGCTGATCGCGTCGACCACGGTGACGCTCTGCCCGATCATTCGTGCGGCGCGGTTGTTGAGGTCGGGGTCGGCGCTCGGCACCGGGTTCGCGCCGTACCAGCGCTTGCCGACCAGCACTGCGACGGTCGACCATGCCGCAAAGCTGATAAACTGCCCGATCGCGCCAAGCTCGGGAAAGAGCAGCGCCAGCACGCCCGTCGCCGCCGCGCCGAGCGCGAGGAACGTCAGATACACGCCCGGGATCATCAGCTCGCAAATCGCGAGCAACGCCGCGACGATCAGCCAGACAAAGCCGGCCTGGTCGGAAAACCAGTCCATCATTCCTCCGTCTTGAACGGCGACTGACGCACGCGCTGTTGCGGTGCGGGCGGCGCGGCGGGCGTATCGACCTTGCCGAACGCTTCCTTCGCCAGCTCACCGATCCCGCCCAGCGTGCCCATCAGCTGCGTTGCCTCGACCGGGAACAGGATCGTCTTGGCATTGGGGCTGGTCGCGAACTTGCCGATGGCTTCGACATATTTCTGCGCGATGAAATAGTTGAGCGACTGGGTGCCGCCGCTCTCGATCGCCTGGCTGACGACCTGCGTCGCCTTGGCCTCGGCCTCGGCGGCGCGTTCGCGGGCTTCGGAGTCGCGGAAGGCCGATTCCTTGCGCCCCTCGGCCTCAAGGATGCGGGCTTGCTTCTGGCCCTCGGCGCGCAGAATCTCCGACTGGCGGCTGCCTTCGGCCTCAAGGATGTTGGCGCGCTTTTCGCGCTCGGCCTTCATCTGGCGGCCCATCGCGTTGACGATATCGGCGGGCGGGCGGATGTCCTTGATTTCGACGCGGGTGATCTTGACCCCCCAGGGCGTCGTCGCGTGATCGACCACCGACAACAGCCGCGCATTGATCTCGTCGCGCTTCGACAGCGTCTCGTCGAGGTCCATCGACCCCATCACCGTGCGCAGGTTGGTCGTCGTCAGCTGGAGCAACGCGACATACAGGTCCGACACCTCATAAGCCGCCTTGGCCGCGTCGAGCACCTGAAAGAACACCACGCCATCGGTGGAGATCATGGCGTTGTCCTTGGTGATGATCTCCTGACCCGGGATATCGATCACCTGCTCCATCATGTTCACGCGGCGACCCACGCGATAGAAGAATGCGGGGTAGAGGTTGAACCCCGGCTGCGCGACGGTGGTGAAGCGGCCGAAATGCTCGATCGTATAATGATAGCCCTGGCGG
The DNA here is from genome assembly GCF_056821745.1 of Sphingomonas sp. SDUR79. Taxonomy (NCBI): domain Bacteria; kingdom Pseudomonadati; phylum Pseudomonadota; class Alphaproteobacteria; order Sphingomonadales; family Sphingomonadaceae; genus Sphingomonas; species Sphingomonas sp. SDUR79. The sequence continues at coordinate 399,034 of NZ_JBPDIN010000001.1, forward strand.
ACGATCTTGATGCTGGCGAACAGGTACAGCAGCACCAGCACCATCAGGATGAAAAATGCGCCGACCGTCAGTTCCATCACGCGTCCCCTGGGTTTCCTACTTCCCCCGATCCTAGCATAGAGGGGCCATGAGCAAAGCGATTTACGCCCCGCCGCGCACCGCGCTGTTCCTGCCCGCGTCGAATGCCCGCGCGATCGAGAAGGCGAAAGGGTTGAACGCTGACATGGTGATCCTCGACCTTGAGGACGCGGTGAAGGCCGAGGACAAGGAAGCGGCGCGCGAGGCGGTGAAGGCGACCCAGGGCTTTGGCGACCGCCCGTTCGGTGTCCGCGTCAATGCCAAGGACAGCGACCACTGGAAGGCCGACCTCAAGGCCGTCAAGAAGTCCGCCGCAACCCATGTCATCGTGCCCAAGGTCGAGACGGCGGAGGCGATCACCTATGCCGCGCTCTACGCCGACCGTCCGGTGCTGGCGATGATCGAGACGGCGGCGGGGGTGATGAATGTCGGCCCGATCGCCAGCACCACCGGCTGGGGCGTCGAGCTGGCCGGCTTGATCGTCGGCACCAATGATCTCGCCGCATCGCTCAAGCTGCCCCCGGCGGCGAGCCGCGCGCAGATGGCGCTGTCGCTGCAGCTGGTCGTGCTGGCGGCGCGGGCGCGTGAGCTGTGGGTGCTCGACGGCGTTTTCAACCGCCTCGACGATGCCGAAGGGCTGGCGGCGGAATGCGCCGAGGGCCGCCTGCTCGGTTTCGACGGCAAGTCGCTGATCCACCCCAACCAGATCGATATCGCCCGCGCGGCGTTCGACCCGACCGAGGCGGAGCTGGAAGAAGCACGCGCGCTGGTCGCGGCGTTCTCCGGCGGCGCGGAACGCTATAAGGATGCGATGATCGAGGAGATGCACGTCGACCGCGCCAAGGCGCTGCTGGCGCGCGCGGGCGGGCACAATTGATGGCAAAAGCGGACCGTCTGGCGAAGCTCGACGAACACCGGATCGAGCTGGAGGCCGAGTATCGCGCCGCGCTGATCAAGGCGCTGGAGGTGACCGCGGCCGGCCGCTGGGGTCTGTTCGGCCACAATGACGATCGTGCCAGCCGGGCTGCCGCTGCACCGATGGTCGCCGAACTGACCGAATTGGGCGACGACATCAATGCGATGCGCGAACGCCTGTTGCTGCCGCCGTTCGACCTTCACGCCGAATTTCTCGCATCGCGCGGCAAGGTCGGTTCGCATGCCGTTGGCGAGCCCAAACAGGCGCTGCAATGGCTGCAAAAACTGAACGGCTGATGCGGCGTCCCGCGCTGCGACGCAGCACCCCCTAGCGCGCGTCACATAGCGCGGTTACATGGGCCGCCAATCCTCGACTCAGGACATTGGCGCACCCCATGGATATCCCGCTCGGCCTCACCTTCGACGACGTTCTGCTCTATCCGGGCGAGAGCGAGGTGTTGCCGAGCATGGCGGATACGCGGACGTTCGTTACCAAGTCGCTGGCGCTCAACATCCCGATCCTGTCTTCGGCGATGGACACGGTGACCGAAGCGGACATGGCGATCGTCATGGCACAGCTCGGCGGCCTGGGCGTCCTCCACCGCAATCTCGAGATCGATGAACAGGTTGAGGCGGTGCGACAGGTCAAGCGCTTCGAGAGCGGCATGGTCGTCAACCCGATCACGATCCGCGCCAGCGGCACGCTGGCCGAGGCGCAGGCGCTGATGACTCGGCACAAGATCAGCGGCATTCCGGTGACCGAAGCCGATGGCAAGCTGGTCGGCATCCTCACCAACCGCGACGTGCGCTTTGCCGAGAATCCGGGACAGCCGGTCAGCGAGCTGATGACCCACGACAATCTCGCCACCGTTTCGATCGGGGTCGGGCAGGAGGAGGCGCGCCGCCTGCTGCACCAGCGCCGCATCGAAAAGCTGCTGGTGGTGGACGAAAACTATCGCTGCGTCGGCCTGATCACCGTCAAGGACATCGAAAAGGCAGTGAACTATCCCAACGCGACCAAGGACGGCGCGGGCCGCCTGTGCGTCGCCGCCGCCACCACCGTGGGCGACAAGGGCTTCGAGCGGACGCAGGCGCTGGTCGATGCCGAGGTCGACCTGATCGTGATCGACACCGCCCACGGCCATAACAAGGACGTCGCCCGCGCGGTCGAGCGGGTGAAGAAGCTGTCGAACCGCGTCCAGGTCGTCGCCGGCAACGTCGCGACCGCCGCCGCCACCCGCGCGCTGATCGACGCGGGCGCGGATGGCGTGAAGGTCGGCATCGGCCCCGGCTCGATCTGCACCACCCGCGTGGTCGCCGGCGTCGGCGTGCCGCAGCTGACCGCCGTGATGGACGCCGCCAACGAAGCCGCGAAATCGGGCGTGCCGGTGATCGCCGACGGTGGCCTGCGCACCTCGGGCGACCTCGCCAAGGCGCTCGCGGCGGGCGCGTCGACCTGCATGGTCGGGTCGCTGCTCGCCGGGACCGAGGAAGCGCCGGGCGAAACCTTCCTGTATCAGGGTCGCGCGTACAAATCCTATCGCGGCATGGGCAGCGTCGGCGCGATGGGCCGCGGCTCGGCCGACCGCTATTTCCAGGGCGATATCAAGGATCAGCTCAAGCTCGTCCCCGAGGGGATCGAGGGGCAGGTCGCGTTCAAGGGCCCGGCCAAGGACGTGATCCACCAGCTGATCGGCGGCATCAAGGCGGCAATGGGCTATACCGGCGCGGCAACGATCCCCGAGCTGCAGAAGAAGGGCAAGTTCGTCCGCATCACCAATGCCGGCCTGCGCGAAAGCCATGTCCATGACGTGACGATCACGCGCGAAGCCCCGAACTACCCGACGCGCTAAGACGTCAGCCAGCCTATCCTCCCCCGCCAGGGGGAGGTGGCGCTGAAGGCGACGGAGGGGGAGGACGGCGATGCCCTCTCGCGCGTCGTGCTTCCTCCCCTCCGTCAGCTGCGCTGACACCTCCCCCTGGCAGGAGGGATTGGAGCGCGGCGAGATGCCTCGGAAACCGCGCAATCCCAGAAGTTTAGTCCGCCCGGAACCGATCGTTTGCGCCGGCGTTGATTGCTCTGGGCCGATGCACGTGCATCGCCGGGGGAATGGCGGAGCAAGCGTGGAATTCAGCGCGACACCGGTGGCGGACGTCCCGGCATTTCTGGCCAATGGCGGCGAGATGGGCGCGCGCATTGCCGCCTATGACTGGTCGACGACCGGTGTCGGCGCGATCGAGCAATGGTCGCAAAGCCTGCGCAGCATCGTCGCCTTCCTGGTCAACTCGCCCGTTGCGCTGGTCATGCTGTGGGGCGAAGACGGCCACCTCATCTATAATGACGGCTATTCGGCCTTTGCCGGCGAACGCCATCCCGGGCTGCTCGGGATGAAGGTGCTGGAGGCGTGGCCCGAAGTAGCCGACCTCAATGCGCACGTCATGCGCGTCGGCCTCGCTGGCGGAACACTCGCCTATCGCAACCACAGGCTGAAGCTCAACCGCACCGGCACGTTCGAGGATTGCTGGCTCGATCTCGATTATTCGCCGGTGTTCGAGGATGATGGACACCCGGCTGGAGTCATGGCGGTCGTCGTCGAAACAACCGAATCGGTAAAGGGGGAACAGGTGCTGCGCGAAAGCGAGGCACGGCTGCGCTTTCTCGATGCGCTCGACCGCGAAACGGGCGACGCGACCGACCCGGCCCAGATTTTGGCGATCACCACACGCAAACTCGCCGATCAGCTCGGCGCAGCCAACTGCGCCTATGCCGATATGGATTCAGATGGCGACGGCTTCACGATCCGTGGCGATTGGGCCCGGCCGGGCTCGCGATCGATCGTCGGCCATTACAGCCTCGCTGCCTTCGGCGCGCAGGCGGTGCGCGAACTCAATAACGGACGCCCGCTGATCCTCGACGATATCGCGCACGAGTTGCCGCCGCACGAAGCGGCGACCTTTGCCGCGATCGGGCTTGCCGCCACCTGTTGCATGCCGCTGGTCAAGGACGGGCGGCTGATCGCGCTGATGGCGGCGCACCACAATGAACCGCATGTCTGGACCGCCGATGAAGTCGCGCTGATCCGCGAGGTAACCGACCGCAGCTGGGCGCATGTCGAGCGCGCGGCGGCCGAGGCGGAGCTGCGCAAGACCGCCATTCAGCTACGCCAGCTCAATGCCGAGCTCGAAAGCCGCGCCAACGAACGCGCGGCCGCGCTGGAGCAGAGCCGCACCCAGTTCCGCCTGCTGGTTCAGGGTGTGACCGATTACGCGATCTACATGCTCGATCCCGGCGGCGTCGTCGCCAGCTGGAACGCCGGGGCGCAGCGGATCAAGGGCTACGCTCCCGATGAAATCATGGGCGCGCATTTCTCGACCTTCTATCCCGAAGAGGATCGCGCCGCCGGAGAGCCGCAACGCGCGCTCGAAACCGCGCGGCGCAAGGGGCGGTTCGCTGCGGAGGGCTGGCGGATGCGCAAGGGCGGCGTGCGCTTCCGCGCCAGCGTGGTGCTCGACGCGATCCATGACGATGACGGCAAGCTGATCGGCTTTGCCAAGATCACGCGCGACATCACCGAACGCGAAGAGGCGCAGCGCGAGCTGGAAGTGGCGCGCGAGGCATTGTTCCAGAGCCAGAAGATCGAGGCGATCGGCCAGCTGACCGGCGGAGTCGCGCATGACTTCAACAATCTGCTGATGGCGATCATGAGCGCCTGACCCTGCTGCGCAAACGCATGCCTGAGGATGATGCCCAGATTACCCGTTTGATCGACAATTCGCTGCAGGCGGCCGATCGCGGCGCAGCGCTGACTCAGCGCATGCTCGCCTTTGCCCGGCGACAGGAACTCAAGACCGAACGGATCGACGTGCCCGCGCTGGTCGCCGATATGCGCGGTCTGCTCGAACGCACCATCGGGCCGGCGTGGCGGATCGAGATGGATTTCCCCGATCGCCTGCCCGCCGTTTCCGGCGACGTCAACCAGCTGGAAATGGCGCTGGTCAATCTGGCGGTGAATGCGCGCGACGCGATGCCCGACGGGGGCCTCATCTGCATTCGCGGCGTCGAACGCGAGGTGATCGGCGAGGTGCGCGGCCTGACTTCCGGCCATTATGTCCGCATGACGGTGAGCGATGAGGGAACGGGCATGGATGCCGCAACGCTCGCCCGCGCGACCGAGCCGTTCTTCACCACCAAGGGGGTGGGCAAGGGCACCGGGCTTGGCCTGTCGATGATCCACGGCTTTGCCCGTCAGAATGGCGGGATGCTGGAGATCGAAAGCGCGCCCGGCGAGGGGACTCACGCCCATATCTGGCTGCCGGTTGCGCCCGATGGCACGCGTGCCGCCGTTGCCGCGCCGCGTGTCGCCGCTGGCTGTGGGACCGTGCGGGCACTGGTGGTGCTGGTTGTCGATGACGATCCGCTGGTGCTGATGAACACCGCCGATCTGCTGACCGACTTGGGCCACAGGGTGATCGAGGCAGACTCGGGTTCAGCCGCGCTCGATCAAATGGCTGCGCGGGAGGATATCGCGCTGCTGATCACCGATCAGGCGATGCCCGGCATGACCGGAACCGAGCTGATTGCACAGGTCCGCGAACGGCGCCCCGAGCTGCCGATCATCCTTGCCACCGGCTATGGCGAAACCCCGGCGGACGCCGCCGCGCAACTGCTCCGCCTCAACAAACCCTTCACCCAGGCCGATCTTGAGCGCGCCGTTGCGGACGCGATGCTGCAGCGGGTGTAGGGCCTTTCTTCCCCTCCCTGAAAGGGAGGGGACAGTCCCGACATCATTTCGACGCAATGCGCGGGCAATCCGACCGCGCCTTGTCGAGTATCGCTGTCCTGCCCCCAGCCGAAGACCGGCCTCCGCTGCTTCAGCGCGTGCGCGAGCGGTTTGGCACGCGCGCGATGGCGATCGCACTGGCGCTGGTGATCGAGGCGCTGTTTGCGCTGCTGTTGCTGACGCTCGCGCCCAGCATCCTGACCCCGCCCGAAGAGACCGTGCCGATCGCGACATTCGGCGTCAGCCCGGAACCCGAACCCGCGCCCGAGCCGCCGTCCGAGGCTCGCCCCGCAGACGCAGTGGCCCAGCCCACAGCGCGAGCCCAGCCACGTGACGCCGACACACCACCGACGCCCGACCCGGTGGTCGCCGACCCCGCACCCGCGCCGCCCGTACTGCTCGACATTCCGCTTAGTCGTATGCCCGATATCGGCACGCTTCCCCGCCGCCCGGCCGCCGGGCCGTCTGCCCCCGCGCGCCGCGTCGCCGGTCCGCCCGCGCCCGGCCCCGATCCCGGCGACTCGCGCCGGGTCGAAGGGCGCGGCCCCAATGGCGAGCCGCTCTACGCCGCCTCCTGGTTTCGCAAACCCTATGACAGCGAGACGCGCGGCTATCTGTCGACCGCACGCGCGCCAGGCTGGGCGACGATCGCATGCCGGACGGTGGCCGATTATCGCGTCGACAGCTGCGTGCTGATCGACGAATATCCCGATGGCGCGCAGATCGGGCGCGCATGGCTCGCCGCCGCCTGGCAATTTCGTGTGCGCCCGCCCCGGCTGCGTGGCCAGTATCGGGTTGGCGAATGGGTTCGGATCCGGGTCGACTATGGACTGGACTCGGTGCGTGCCGAGTAAGCGTTAGAAAGGAAAATCGATGATGTGGATTGCTGCCCTCGCGATGCTGGCCTACGGCGTTCAGGAGGCACCGGCGCTGACTCCCGGCACGGTGACGGTCGAGGCGGTGGCGGATGACGCCACTCCGGCTGCAATCCGTCAGGTGTTCGCCGACGCGGTCGAACAGGCGCTGCTTGATGCACGCTTCACCGCGCTGCCACCGCAGGCACGTGGGCGCTACATCGCGCGGATCGGCGTGACCCGGGCCGAACGCGGCGCGGTGGCATCGAACGGGCGCGAGCCGGGCGCGTCGGGCGGCCTTGGCAATTGGGGCGGCGCAGTCAGCGTCGCGCTGCCCTCAGGCAAGCGCCAGCTGCGCGGTCTGATCGTCACCACGCTGACCGTCGAGCTGGTCAGCCGCGCCGATGAAAAGATCGTGTGGCGCGGCAGTGCCCTCACCGCGCAGGCCGCAGGCACGCGTGCCGATGTCCCCGCAACGCTCGCCGCCAAGCTCGCCCCGGCGATCATCCGCGCGTTCCCGCAGACCCTCGCCGAACCGTTGTCGATCCCCTAAAGCGCCGGAATGACTCCTGCCGCGCGTACGCGCACTGCCATCGAACTGCTCGACACGATCATCGCCGCCGCGCGCGACGGGGGTGCGTCGGCGGACGTGCTGATCGCGCGCGAACTCGCGGCGCGGCGCTATGCCGGGTCAAAGGACCGCCGCGCGATCCGCGGGCTCGTCTATGACGCGATCCGGCTGTGCGGCGAAGTTCCGGCGAGTGGCCGCGCCGCGCTGCTCGCGCTCGCCGCGCGCGACCCCGATCTCGCCGCGACCTTTGATGGCTCCGCCTATGGCGCTGCGCCGATCGCCCCCGGTGAGCCCGCCGCCACGCCCGGCGTCGCTCCGGCCTGGTTGATCGACGCGCTCGCCGCATCGGGAGTGGACGGCGATCAGGCGGCCGCCTTGCTCGACCGCGCGCCGCTCGACCTGCGCGTCAACCCGTTGCGGGCCGACCGCGACCAGATCGCCGCCATCTTCCCGGACTCCGCGCCGATCCCCGGCCTCGATCTCGCGCTGCGCCTGTCCGCCGACACACAGGTGGACAAGAGCGACGCTTATGACGCGGGCTGGTTCGAGGTGCAGGATGCAGGCAGCCAGGCCGTGACGCTCGCCGCTGCCGCCACCCCGGGCATGCGCGTGGTCGATTTGTGCGCGGGCGGCGGCGGCAAGACGCTCGCGCTCGCCGCGGCGATGGCGGGGCAGGGGACGATCCTCGCCAGCGACAGCGACCGCGGTCGCCTCTCGCGCCTCGCCCCGCGTGCGGTGCGGGCCGGGGTGGAGATCGTCGAAACCCGCCTGCTCAACCCCAACCAGGAGGCCGACGCGCTGGCCGACTGGGCCGGGCGCGCCGATGTTGTGCTGATCGACGCCCCCTGCTCGGGCACCGGCACCTGGCGCCGCAACCCCGAGGCGCGCTGGCGGCTCACCCCGGCGCGGCTCGCCCGGCTTGTGGAAACGCAGGCCCGGTTGCTCGATGTCGGCGCGGCGCTCGTCCGCCCCGGCGGCGCGCTGATCCATATCGTCTGCTCTTTGCTCGATGCCGAGGGTGCGGATCAGGTCGCCGCCTTCCTCGCGCGCAATCCCGCCTTCCGCGCGGAGCCGCTTGCGCTCCCGCTCGGCACACCGCATGGATCGGGCATGCGCCTCACCCCGCTCCGCGATGCGACCGACGGCTTTTTTGTCGCGCGGCTGGTGCGCGCATGATAGCCCTGTCCATTCCACGTCCGGAGACTGTCATGCGTATCTCGCTCGTGTCGGCCGCCGCAGCCCTTGCGCTGCTCAGCGTTTCGACTTCGCTCAACGCCCAGCGGGCCGACGACCAGATCGACGCGCGCTCGGTCGCTTTGCTCGATCGCGGCAAGGCGGCGCGCGCCGCCGGTGACCTAGACACCGCCAACGGCCTGATCGAAAGCGCGCTCGCGGTCGATCCGCGCAACCGCGCCGGCTATCTTGTGCTTGCCGAGATCGCCCGCGCCCAGGGCCTGCCGGGCAAGGCGATCCGCTTCTACCGCGAAGCGCTGACGCTCGAGCCGAACGACCAGGCTGCACTGCGTGGGCAGGGCGAGGCGATGGTGCAAAAGGGCGCGGTCGAACGCGCCCGGGAAAATCTCGCGCGATTAAAGACGCTGTGCGGCAATTGCGCCGACGCGACCCAGCTGGCAGCGGCGATCGCCAAGGGTCCGCCCGCGACTGCGACGGCGCAGGTGGCGCCGGCTCCCAAGGCTGAAGAGAAGAAGAACTAGAGTGTCCCCCTCCCGCTTGCGGGAGGGGCTAGGGGAGGGCCTGTCCTCCGGGAGTGCGGCCTGATTGAACAGGCCCTCCCCCGACCCCTCCCGCAAGCGGGAGGGGAGATTAAGAAAGCGCCCGCGCCAGCGCGACAAACTCCGCCACGCTCACCGTTTCCGCGCGCCGAGTCGGATCGATCCCCAGCGCTTCCGCCGCCTCGACCGCGCCCGGCACCGCCTTCAAGCTCTGCCGCAGCATCTTGCGCCGCTGTCCGAACGCCGCGGCGGTCAGCCGCTCCAGCACCTTGAACTTCACCCCCGGCGGTTCGTCGCCCGGCACGATATGTACCACCGCCGACATCACCTTGGGCGGCGGGGTAAAGGCGCTGCGGTGGACCGGCATCGCGATCCGCGCGCTGCTGCGCCACTGGGCGAGCACCGCGAGGCGGCCATAATGATCGCTGTCGGTGGTCGCGACGATGCGCTCGGCGACTTCCTTCTGGAACATCAGCGTCAGGCTCGCCCACCACGGCTCCCACGGCGCCGACAGCCAGCCGACCAGCAACGCCGTGCCGACATTGTACGGCAGGTTCGACGCGATATGCGGCTTGCCGGAAAACAGCGCCGGGGCATCCACCTCCAGCGCATCGCCCTCGATCAGCTTGAGCTGCCCCGGAAACGCTTCGCCCAGTTCCTCCAGCGCGGGGATACAGCGGCGGTCACGCTCGACCGCCGTCACCTGTGCGCCTGCCCCCAGCAGCGCACGCGTCAGGCCGCCCGGACCCGGGCCAACCTCGAACACCTCCGCGCCGTTGAGATCGCCCGGCACCCGCGCGATCCGGTCGAGCAGTTGCGAATCGAACAGGAAATTCTGGCCCAACGCCTTGCTGGCGGAGAGCCCGTGTTTCGCAATCACTTCACGCAGCGGCGGTAGCTTGGTCACGCGGTCGCGGCCTGTTCGGCATCATACATTGCGCGATGTGCCGCTGCCTGCGCCGCCATGCGGATCGCCGCGATCATCGCGCCGGGCTCGGCCATGTCCGTGCCGGCAATGCCGAACGCGGTGCCATGATCGGGCGAGGTGCGCACGATCGGCAGGCCCAAGGTCAGATTGACGCCCTCATCGAAATGCAGCGTCTTGAGCGGGATCAGCGCCTGATCGTGATACAGGCAGATGGCGGCATCATAGGTCGCGCGCGCGCGGGCATGAAACATCGTGTCGCCCGCAAATGGCCCGGTTGCATCGATGCCTTCGGCGCGCAGCTGTTCGATCGCGGGGATCAGCAGGTCGATCTCCTCACGCCCGATCGCGCCGCCTTCGCCCGCATGCGGGTTCAGCCCGGCAAAGGCGAGACGCGGCGCGCTGATCCCGAAATTGCGGGCCAGGCCCCGTGCCGTGGCGCGCGCCTTGGCCAGGATCAGCGCGATGGTGAGGGTCGGCGCGACCTCCGCCAGCGCGATATGCGTCGTCACCGGCACCACGCGCAGCGTCGGCCCGGCGAGCATCATGACGGCATTTTCGGGCGCGACGCCGCAGCGTTCGGCGACGAACTCGGTTTGCCCCGGATGGGTGAAGCCGATCGCATAAAGCTGCGCCTTGGACACCGGGCCGGTGACCAGACCACCGGCGGTACCCGACCGCGCAAGGCCCGTGGCAAGTTCCAGGCTGCTCAGCGCACAGCGCGCACCTGCGACATCGGGCACTCCCGGCTGGACCGCCGCCGAGCAATCGACGGGCAGCACTGGCAGCGCATCGTCAAATACGCCGCGCGCCTCGTCCGGGCTGCCGATCCGCGCCATCGGGCCGTCCCACACCGCCGCGATTGCGCCGGGTTCGCCGACCGCGAAAAACGGTGCAAGCGCGTGCAGTTCGCGGTTGCGCCACGCCTTGCCGATAATCTCCGGGCCGACCCCTGCCGGGTCGCCCATCGCAACCGCAAGCGGGCGCAGCGCGCCGCTCACGGCTCAGCGATACTCGATGATTGCGTCGCGGCGCAGATCTTTGAGCAGGCGCGAGGCGCGCAGGTTCGTGCGGCGCTCTTCCAGTCCGTCGCGGATCTGGTCGGGCGAGGGTGCGGCGGCGGTCTTGGGATCGTCACGCCCGCACAGCACCAGCGCGCGGATGCCATCGGTCGGCGACCCGAACGGTGGCGTCGCCTGCCCGACCTGCAGCCCGAGGATCAGGTCCTGCAACTGCGGCGGAAGGTCGCGTGCGACCACCGAATCATTGTCGATCACATCGGCGCCCAACGCTTCGGCGGCCTTGCCCACAGCGCCACACCCGTTGGTGGCCTTCAACACCGCGGCGAATTCGGCGACCTTGGCGGTGGCCTGGGCCTGGGTGATGCCGGCCGGGAATTTGACCGTCAGCTGGCGCAGGCTCAGCTTCGCGTCGCGCGGATCGGGCATGCCGACCTGACGCTTGTCGACCAGATACAGGATCGAAAAGCCGCCCGGCACTTCGATCGGGCCGGCCACCTGACCGACCTGCATCTGCTGCGCCGCTTGCGACAGCGATGCGGGCAGCATTTCGGCGCGGACCCAGCCCAGGTCGCCGCCAGTCGATTTGGTCGTCGCGTCGGAATATTGCGCGAAATATTCGAACGGGCGACCCTGCTGCATCTGCTGGATCATCTGCTGCATCGCCTGGAACACTTCGCCTGCGCGTTCCGGAGTCGCCTGAATATAGATTTCGCGCAGATGATATTCGTTGGTGCCCTTCGACGCCTCGATCGTATCGATGATCTGCTGGATTTCATAATCGCCCACGTTGATGAACGGGCCGACGCTGCGGCGGATCACCGCCTGCCATGCCAGTTCGCCCTCGATCTGGCGGCGGAACGACCGCTCCGACGAACCGATTTCGGTCAGCCAGGCGCGCATCTGATCGGGCGATCGGCCATAGCGGCGCGCGATGCCCGCAAAGCTGCGCTCGATCTGCTCGGCGGGAATCGACACATTTTCCGCCTTGGCATGCTGAATCTGGATCGTCTCGTCGATCAACAGACGCAGCACCTGCATGCGCAACTGGTCCTTCTCAGCGTCGGAGAGCTTCCACTGGTTGAGCGCAATCGCCAGGTTGACGCGATGATCGACGTCGGTGCGGGTCAACACATACCCGTTCACGATCGCCGTGGGCTTGCGCACATTGGGATCGGCCTTGCCGAACAGCTGCAGATTTTCCGGCAGGTTCAGGCTGGCCGTCGACGGCACCGACCCGTCATCGACGGTCTGCGCCGCAATGGCGGTGGTGCCCGCAATACCCAGAACAAGGGCCGCAATCCGGCCGAAACGCGCGACTTTCGAAGTCATTTTCACCTGTGCCTGAAACCTGTCCGATACATTCATCGGGGTCGTGTAATCGCCAATTGTGCCTGAACTGGGGCTTACGGCCTGTAATCTATCGCCGCAATGGTCATGATTGGGGAGGATCAGAGGCGGCTCACCGCCCCAGATTCTTCAGCGCCAGCGTGAACAAATAGGAATTGCCCCGCCGCGCGTCGCCCGTGGTCTGATAATCGCGCTTCCAGGTCAGGCCGACGCGGATGCAGTCATCCTCATATTCGACGCCCAGCCGGTGCCGCACCGGCTCGAACCCGTCGGCCAGCGAGGTCGGATCTTCCTCGCCATCGGTCAGGTCGACCACCGCCGACCCGAATGCCGACCAGAAGCGCGAAATCTGCACGCGCGCGCCGATCCGCGCCTCCTCACGGTCCTGCAAATCCTCGAGCGCGAAGGGAATGTTGCGGTTGAGCCGCAGATAGCCGAGCGTGACGAAGGTGGTGCGCGATCCGACCGTGGCGTCGATCTCGTTCCGGCGCACCGCGAAATTGTCCTTGTCCACGCGATAGCGGTGCGTGAGGGACAGGAAGTCGCGATAGCGCACCACCGTGCGCCCGACGATGTCCGACAGACGGTCATCAAGGCCCGTTCCGCTCGGCAGGATCGTGGCGCGCGAATTCAGGCGATAGCTCTGCCCGACATTCGCCTCGATCGAAATGCCGGGCAGATACAGCGCATAATCCACGCCAAAGGTGAAGCGCGTCGAATCCTCAAACCGGTCGTAACCCGGGAAGCGGTTGAGCGCGAAGAGGTTCGAATCCTCCAGATCGACCGACCGTGCGTCTTCGTTCGGCACATCGATATTTTCGATGCGCGGCGCGGCGACGATCTGGAAGCGCGGCGTGATCCGCTGCGTCCCACCGAACGCATCGCCGATCAGCGGCCATTTGATGTCGAGCGCCAGCGCACCGATTGCGCGCCCGCGAAATCCTTCCAGCCCGCGATAGCTGACCACGCTGGTGGCGGCGGTCTGCTGGGTGTTGTAAACATCGCCGCGGCCATAGGCGGTCAGCGTGACCTCCTGCCCCCACGCCGTCAGCTTGCGCAGGTCATAGCGCAGCGAGGTAAAGGCGCGCTGCGTATCCTGTCCCGCGCTGCGCCCGATCGCCAGGCTGTTGGCCTGCAGCTCGAACCGTCCGCCGGGGATCAGGTCCTGGCCAAAGCGCAGCCGATAGTCGATTTCGGGCAGCGCCACCGCCTGCAGTCCCTGGCTCTCGGTCGGGCGCAATGTCTGGACGAACCAGCCATTGATCGAGAAATAGGAATCGCGGTCGATCCGCTCGACGCGCAGATTGTTGCGCAGCCGGTCGTCGCTCGAAATATCGTAGCGGCGCAGGAAGGTGCGGTCGCTCGCCAGCCGGACCGATCCGCTGGTGCTCCAGTTTTCGTCGAACTGATAACGACCGACCGCGTCGATATAGCCGCGAAACGCATTCTCGCTCGACACGCCGGGAGTGGGCGAAATGAAATCGTCGCTCCGGCGGCTATAGGTGCCATAGCCGGTGACGCTGAACGCGCCCTTGTCCAGCAGATGGCGATATTGCGCCTGCAGCATCGGCAGCGCGCCGGTGAACAGGCGCGGCGTGACGGTCAGGTCGCGATTGGGCGCCAGACTGAAATAATAGGGCAGCGCGACCTCGAACCCGTTGACCGCGTCATAGCGCAGCTCGGGCGCGAGCAGGCCGCTGGCATTGCCGTCGCCCACCGAATGCGAAAACACCGGCAGCGGCAGGCTGGCAATGCCGAACAGCGACACGCGCGCGCCGGTGTAGCGGATGCGTTGCGTTGCGGGATCATAGACGACGCGGACCGCGGTGATCTTCCACGACGGCTCCTTGGGGCAGTTGCCCGAATCGACGACGGCACAGGGGGTATAGGCCGCGCGATCGACGCGGATCACGCCGCCGGCCTCACGCGTCCCGCGCTCCGCCGCGATGCGCCCGCCCTGCTCGAGTACGACCAGCATATTCTCGATCACGCCGTCTTTCAGCGAATCGGTCAGCTCGATCCGGTCGCCATAAGCGGTGTCGCCTTCCGGGCTGGTGACCGCAATATTGCCGTTCGCCACGACCTGCCCGGTCTTGCGGTTCCAGATCACCTTGTCCGCGCGCAGGCGGTTGCCTTCACGGAACAGGCGCACGTCGCCGCTGACCGTGACGACATCGCCGTTCGAATCATATTCGGCGAGATCGGCGGAAAACTGGATCTGGTTGGGATCGTCGGGCAGCCGGGTTTCCGACGGCGGCGGCGGTTCGACCGCGCGGTCCTGCAGGTCCTGAACGCCAGTCGCGCTGGCCCCCGGGACCAGACACAGGGCCAGCGGGACGACCCCGGCGAGCAACAGAGCCTTGCGCGTCACGTTTCTCGAAAACCCCTTTGAACCAACTCTCGCCCCGCGCAGGGCCGAAGCAGCCCTATCGCACCGCACGGCCCGCTTCGCAATCGCCCGGCGTTGCCCCGCTCGGGTGCCGCGCCTAGATAGACCGGAATCGCGGCCCATCCGAACCGCTAACGCCCACAGGAACAGGAAGCTTCATGCAGGTCATTTTTTCCGCCACCCGCCCCACCGATGCGGCCGTGCTCGCGCTCCCGGTCGAAAAGGACGGGCTGGATCGCATGCCCGCCGGCACGCTCGACGACGCGACGCTGGCGCTGGTGCGCGGTGCCGCGCGTGCGGGCCGGTTCGAGGGTGAGGCGGGAAGCGTCGCCGAAATCTTCGTCCCCGGCGACGAAGCGGCGAACCGCATCCTGCTGCTCGGCGTGGGTTCGGGCAGCGAGGCGGATTATGAGCGCGCCGGTGGATCGCTGACCGCGCGCTTCCTCGTTTCCGGCGTGACCGCGATCACGGTCGACTTCGCCGCCCTCGGCGGTGCCCCGACCGCGCGCGCCGTCGCGCGCTTCGCCGCCGCCGCCGTGCAGCGCAGCTGGCGCCACGATGTCTATCGCACCAAGCTCAGCGACAAGCAGAAGCCGACACTCGATACGCTCACCCTCGCCAACGCCCCCGCCGACAGCGACTCGAGCTGGGCGAGCCTCGACGCGGTGACCAAGGGGATGGAGCTGACCCGCACGCTCGTGTCCGAGCCGCCGAACATCATCTACCCCGAAAGCTTCGTCGAACGCTGCCGCCATCTGGCGGACCTCGGCATCGAAATCACCGTGCTCGACCGCGCTGACATGGAAAAGCTCGGCATGGGCGCGTTGCTTGGCGTCGCACAGGGCTCGCGTCGTGAAGCGCGCCTGCTCGCGATGCGCTGGAACGGCAAGGGCACAGGTGACGTCGATGTCGCGCTGGTCGGCAAGGGCGTGACCTTCGACACCGGCGGCATCTCGATCAAGCCCGCCGCCGGCATGGAAGACATGAAGTGGGACATGGGCGGCGCCGGTGCCGTCGCCGGCGCGATGAAGGCGCTCGCGCTGCGCAAGGCCAAGGCGAACGTGATCGGCGTGTGCGGCCTGGTCGAAAACATGCCCGACGGCAACGCGCAGCGGCCGGGCGACGTCGTCACCTCGATGTCGGGCCAGACGATCGAGGTGATCAACACCGACGCCGAAGGCCGCCTTGTCCTGTGCGACGCGGTCACCTGGGTCCAGCGCACGCATGGCCCCAAGACCATCGTCGACCTCGCCACCCTGACCGGCGCGATGATCATCGCGCTGGGGAGCGAGCATGGCGGCCTGTTCGCCAATGACGATGGCCTGGCCGAAGAGCTGCTGTCGGCCGGCCGCGCGACCGGCGACCATCTGTGGCGCTTCCCGCTCGGCGACGCGTACAACAAGCTGATCGACAGCCCGATCGCCGACATGAAGAATGTCGGCCCGCGCGGCGCCGGATCGATCACCGCGGCACAGTTCATTCAGCGCTTCGTCGACCCCGGCGTGCGCTGGGCGCATCTCGACATCGCCGGCATGGTCTGGGCCGACAACCCCGGTCCGAACTACGACAAGGGCGCAACCGGCTACGGCGTCCGCCTGCTCGACCGCTATATCCGCGACAATTTCGAGCGCTGATCCCATTTAAATCCTCCCCCGGAGGGGGAGGGGGACCGCCGAAGGCGGTGGAGGGGTAGTCGCCACACACGAACCGGCCCGCGAGCGGAGAGCTACCCCTCCACCAGCTTCGCTGGTCCCCCTCCCCCTCCGGGGGAGGACTGGGGATGGGATGCAGGTTGATTTCTACCACTTAACGTCGACTCCCCTCGACCGCGCCCTCCCGCAGATCGCGGCCAAGGTGGTGGAAACCGGCCAGCGCCTGCTGATCGTCTCCGCCGACGCCGAACAGCGCCGCCGGATCGACCAGCTGCTGTGGACCTTCCGCCCCGACAGCTTCCTGCCCCACGCGCAGGCCGGGGCAGGGGACGACAGCCTCCAGCCCGTCCTGATCGGCGAAGCGGTTGCGCCGGGCAACGGCGCGCGCCACGTCGCGCTGATCGACGGCGAATGGCGCGATGAAGCGCTCACCTTCGACCGCGCCTTCCACTTCTTCGGCGAAGACAGCATCGGTGCCGCCCGGATTGCATGGAAGACTCTAGCCGACCGCGACGGCGTCGAGCGCCGCTACTGGAAGCAGGACGAAACCGGCCGCTGGGCACAGGCGGCTTAGGGAGGTGAGCAATGCGACGTTCCGTTCAGCATTACAGTGCTTTTGCCGGAATGGTGGGGATCTTCACTTTTGCAGGCCTTTCACTGGTCCCGGACGGAAGCCATGAAAGCATAGAATACGTCGTAGTTGGCTGTTGCGCGCTGGCCGCTGGGGTTATTGCCAATCGCTTCATCCCGCTGCGGTAACGGTTCTGGCACGTCTGGCGTTGGCGCCGCCCCCCTTGCCACCGCCCGCGCGTGCCTCTAAGGGCGCGCGCAATCCCATCCCCCAAAAACAGGAGCCGCATGGCCATGGCCGTGACCCGTACCTTTTCGATCATCAAGCCCGATGCCACCCGCCGCAACCTGACCGGCGCGGTCACCAAGATGCTTGAGGAAGCCGGCCTGCGCGTCGTCGCCAGCAAGCGCATCCACATGACCCGCGAACAGGCCGAAGGCTTCTACGCGGTGCACAAGGAGCGTCCCTTCTTCGGTGAGCTGGTCGAATTCATGATCTCCGGCCCGGTCGTGGTGCAGGTGCTCGAGGGCGAAAACGCCATGCAGCGCAACCGCGACATCATGGGCGCGACCAACCCCGCCAATGCCGAGCCGGGCACGATCCGCGCCGAACTGGCCGAATCGATCGAAGCCAACACCGTCCATGGTTCGGACAGCGACGAGAATGCGGCGATCGAAATCGCCTATTTCTTCAAGCCGGAAGAAATCGTCGGCTGATCGATCCGATCACCTGACCACATCGAAGCGGGCCGGGGGCAACCCCGGCCCGTTTTGTTTGTGGTGTCAATCAATCCTCCCCCGCAAGGGGGAGGTGGCGCCGAAGGCGACGGAGGGGGAGGAAGGGAATAACCTCACCGGTCGTGCGTCCTCCCCCTCCGTCAGCTGCGCTGACACCTCCCCCTGGCGGGGGAGGATTTGGGCACTCAATGCCATACCGCCGACAGCGGATAGAGCGCGATCAGCCACACCAGGCACGCCATCACCACCCGTCGGTCGCGCGTCAGCACCGCGATCAGGCTGACCGGGAAGAACGAGAAGGTGATGATCACGCTGCGCAGGTCGAAATTGAGATCGACCAGCGCATAGGCCGTGCCGACCAGCACCACATTGCACAGCAACACCGCGCCGATCACCGTGCGGCGATACCGGTCGAAATGGGCGTCGAGATCGCTGTCCGCGTCAATCGTGTCGGGAAACACAAGCGACGCTGCGACGAAATAGACCGCCGTCACCAAGAACCCGCCGAACATCACCGGCCAGCTCAGCGGCAATTGCTCGCGCATCGCCCAGCCATACATCCAGAACGTCACGACATCGCACGACACGAACAGCCCGAGCAGCCCGGTCGGCCATCCGATCCCGTTCAGCCCGCGCCGCTTGATCGCCCGCGTCAGCCCGCCCAATCCTTCGGCGAGCGACAGGCCGAGCATCAGCCCGAACAGCGAAAAGATGAACTCAAAGCCGCTCATACCATGTCCCCCGAACCCGATTGGTCAGTGGAAGTGGCCGGACTGTCAACCGTTGGGGTCCAGCCCTTCTCGCTCCCCTCGCTGAAAGGGAGGGGTTGGGGGAGGGTGCGCGCGTCTGCGCGCCGAAAAGACTCAAACCGACGGCCCGGCAAAACAGCAGCAATCGAGGCCTCGAGCCTCGCTTGCTTCTAAACCCTCCCCTAGCCCCTCCCTTTCAGGGAGGGGAAATGAACGGAGATCACCGCCCCGGCAGCGTGATCGTCGCGCACAGTCCGCCGCCCTCGCGATTGGCCAGCGTGATATCGCCCCCCGCCTCGCGCACGATCGCGCGCGCCAGCGTAAGGCCGAGGCCCACCCCGCCGGTGGTGCGGTTGCGCGACGGGTCGAGCCGGGTGAAGGGATCGAACACCGCCGCGATCTGCTCTGCCGGAATGCCCGGCCCGCGATCGCCGACCTCGATCCGCACGCCGCCCGCATCCTGGATCAGTTTGACCTCTGCGGCACCGGCATATTTGATCGCATTCTCGATCAAATTGCGCAGTGCGCGCCGCATCAGCGACGGGCGGATGCGGCGGATCAGGCGATGGCCATTCTCATACTCGACCGCCGCGCCCAGATCACGAAAGTCATCGACCACCGCGTCGATCAACGCCGACAGGTCGGTCTCGGTAAGCGGCTCGCTCGGTCGACCCAGCCGCGCCAGCGACAATATGTCGTCGAGCGTGCGGTTCATCTCGTCGATCGTGTCGGCCATCCGCGCCCGATCCTCGTCATCCTCGACCGATTCGATCCGTACGCGCAGCGCAGCGAGCGGCGTGCGCAAGTCGTGCCCGATTGCGCCGAGCATCTGGTCCTTCTCGTCCAGCATCGCGGTCACGCGGCTGCGCATCAGATTATGCGCGGCGATCACCGCGCGGACATCGCCCGGCCCGCGTTCCTCGATCGGCTCGGGCGCGGCACCCGGGCTGAACCCGCGCGCCGCATCCGCGAGCGAGCGCAGCGGCCGATTGACGCGCGCGCCGACCCACAGCACCGGCAGCAGGACGATGCCATAGATGATCAGCGTCTGCAGGATCAGCCGCCAGATGATGTCGCCATCGCTGCGTGGCCAGGCCGATGTCAGCACCAGCCAGCCCTTGCCGGGCAGTTCGACCGCGACCATCAGCTCGCCGCCCAGCCGTTTCATGCGCTCGGCGCGCAACGCGTTCATCCGGGCGAAACGCGGATCGGTCGGCGACAATTTGCGCACGCCCGTAACGATGCGCCCCACCGGGATCCCGGCCTCGGCGAGGGAGGTGCGGATGCCTTGCTCGACTTCAGGATTGTTGCGCAAGCCGGGCGGGATCGGATTGGTCGGTTCCAGCCGCAACCGCGCCTTGCGCTGCTCCGGCGGCTCGCGAAACCGGCCGTCGCGGATGCGCTCGGCCGCATCGACCACGCGGGTGACCGCCGGCGCGGTCACCTGCTCGAAGCGCAGCGAGCGCCGCTCGCGCAGGATCAGCGCGAAATTGATCGCCTGCGCCACGAATAGCGCCAGCGCGACGAGCAGCGCGATCTGTCCGGTCAGGCTGCTCGGCACCAGCCGCTTGAGGAAAGACGGCGCACTCACAGCTTGGTGACGTCGCTCGCCAGCGTGTAGCCGCCGCCCCACACGGTCTTGATCAGCGTCGGGTTCTTCGCATCCGGCTCGATCTTCTTGCGCAACCGGCTGACCTGATTGTCGATCGCGCGGTCGAACGCCGCCGCCTCGCGCCCCTGGGTCAGGTCGAGCAGCTGGTCGCGCGTCAGCACCGCGCGCGGCCGCATGACGAGCGCGAGCAGCAGATTATATTCGCCGGTCGACAGCGGCACCGACACGCCCTCACGGTCGACCAATGCCCGCTCGCCGGTCTTGAGCACCCATCCGGAAAAGGCATAGCTGCCGCTCTCCGGCGCTGACAGGCGCGTCCCGCCCGCCTGCATCCGGCGCAGCACCACCTTGATCCGCGCCGCCAGCTCGCGCGGGGAAAACGGCTTCACGACATAATCGTCGGCACCCATCTCGAGGCCCACGATCCGGTCGGTCTCCTCGCTCCTGGCGGTCAGCAGGATCACCGGCACTTCGCTGGTCGCGCGGATATGCCGACACAGGCTCAGCCCGTCCTCGCCCGGCATCATGATGTCGAGCACGACCAGGTCGATCGAATAGGCCGACAGCCGTGTCCGCGCGGCTTCCGCATCGGCGACCTGGGTCACGCGGAACCCCTGCTTGGTCAGATATTGCGCCAGCGGCTCGCGGATCGAACGCTCGTCATCGACGAGCAGCAAATGCGGGGTCTCATTGGTCATCTCGTTGGAGTTAGCAGATTCCGTCCGCTCGGGAAGTGCCGGGCGGGCGCGGAGGAGGTCGCTGATCCCGCCCGGCATCGCCGTCACTCGCCCTGGGGGGCGGGCGGTGGCGGCGGTGTGTTTCCGCGGCGCTCGCGCATCTTCTTCATGGCGTCGCGCGCCTTGTCGCGCTGCGCCTGCATTTCGGCGGCGTCGATCTTGCCGTCCTTATTGGTGTCGAGCTTGGCGAAGCGCTGCGCCGACATCGCGTCGAACTCGGCCTTGCTGATCGCGCCGTCCTTGTTCGTGTCCGCCATCATCATGCCCGCGCCGCCACCGCGACCGCCACGCATGCCCTTGGCCTTGCCGCCCCGGCCTTCGCCGCGCTTGCCCATGCCCTTGCGGCCTTCGCCGGCCTCGACGCTGCCGTCCTTGTCGGCATCCATCCGGGCAAAGCGCGCCTCGACCATCGCGCGGTTCTCCGCCTTGCTGATCAGGCCATCGCCATTGGTGTCGACGCGCGCCAGCATCCGCTCGCCCATGCCGCCGCCACCGCGACGACCGCCGGGCATAAAGTCCTGCAGCTCGCCGCCCTTCTTCTCGGCCATCGCTTTTCGCGCAGCCTCGGCACCGGCCTTGCGCTCTTCGGCGCTCAGCTGGCCGTCCTTGTTGGTGTCGAGCCGGTCGAACCGTGCATCGGCGCGGGCGAGCATCTCGGCCTTGGACACCGGTGCCTTGGGTGGGGTGGAGGTCTGGCTCTGCATCGCGACCGCAGCACCTGCTGTCAGCGTCGCGCCAATCGCTGCGGTGGTGAGAAATTTCTTCATACGGGCTCCTGTCACGCGGCAGGGGGCGCCGCAGTGATGCCCTTCTGAACCCCGCCTGTCGCACGCGTTTGTCAGTGCGACAGGAGATTGTCGCAAATTGTGTCGGGTTACCCGAAAATCGCCACGCCCTGCGTCCCCTCGGCCACCAGCGTCCCGTCCGCTGCCCACATCCGCATCGTCTGGCTGGAATAGCCGCCGCGCGCGCTGTCGGTCTCGGCCTCCAGCAGCCACCAGCCATCGGTCGTGACCGGCGCAGGCTGCAGGATATTGACCTGCCAGGTCAGCGACGACAGCGGCGTAATCTTGGCGAACAGCTTGAACGCCGCTGGCGGCAGCGCGTCGCCCAGCGCCATCAGCTCGAGCTCCGGGTCCAGCCCCGCCCGGTCGATCAGCCGCCCCCAGCGCAGCCATTCGGTCGGTCCGGCCTCCGCCTTCAGGTCGAAGAAGTTGAAATTGCCGGTGAAGAACTCCTTCGGCCCGGTGTAGAGCTCGGCGTCCGCAGGCGGCGGCGCATGCTCCGCCCGCGCCGTCCCATCATGGTCGATCGCCGACTCCAGCCGGCTCATGAACACGAAATTGGTGCGCAGCCCCAGCCCCGCCTCGCTCACAATATCCGCCTGGATAAACGCCGCATTGCGCCCGCGCCGCAGCTTCGTCGCGGTCACGTTCACCGGCCCGGCAAGCGGCCCGACAAATGCCACCTGGGCCGAGCGCAGCGGTGGCAGGTCCGGCTCGACCTGCTTCGCCGCCGCCAGCGCCAGCGCCGAGGACAGCCCGCCATAGGCCGTCCGCCCCTGCAACCAGTTGGCCGGAATTTCGGTCTTAAAGCCGGTCTCGGTCGGCACCGCGTCGGCCAGCAATTGCGGAAGCGAAGTCATGCCGGGGTCTTCTCCACATAGAGGTCGCGCAATTCGCGCTTCAGCACCTTGCCGATCGCGCTGCGCGGTAATTCGTCGATCGCGATCAGGCCGGCCAGCCGCTGAGTCTTGCCAAGGCCAGCATTGACCGCCGCGAGTATCTCCCCCGCCGGGGTCGCATCGGCGGGGACATAGAATCCCACCGGCGTCTCCCCCCATTGCTCCGACGGTACGCCCACGACAGCACAATCACGCACGCCCGGATGCTGGCGCAACTCCGCCTCCAGATCGCTCGGATAGATGTTGAAACCGCCCGAGATGATCAGGTCCTTCTTGCGGTCCATCAGGATCAGGAAGCCGTCCGCATCGAACCGCCCGACATCGCCATGGCGGATGAAGCGATTGCCCTGCGGACAATACCATTCCGCATCCGACGTCGCCTGTTTGCGCCCGTGATAGCCCGACATCATCGCCCCGCTGCGCCCGACGACCTCGCCCATTTCGCCCTGAGCGACCTCGTGTCCCTCCTCGTCGATCAGGCGGATGTCGTGCCCCGGTGCGGGCTGGCCGACCGTATGCAGCTTGTCGGGATGCGCAGTCGCATTGAGGATGCACGTGCCTCCCCCCTCGGTCATCCCGTAATATTCGACCAGCAGCCCCGGCCAGCGCGCCACGACATCGGCCTTGAGCGCGGCGGAAAACGGCGCGCTGGTGCAGGTCTTCAACCGAAAGCTCGACAGGTCGAACGCATCGAAATCGGGCAGCGCCATGATCCGCTGATACTGCACCGGCACCAGCATCGCATGCGTGGCCCTATGCCGCTCCGCCGCCTCCAGAAACCCGCGCGCATCGAACTTGCCGAGCAGCACCGCCGTCCCGCCCCAAGCGAGCGTCGGGATGAAGCTGACCAACGTCGTATTCGAATAGAGCGGCGTCGCGATCATCGTCACCGCATCGGCAAAGCCCGCCGCATCGCCCCGCGCGACATGCGCCCATCGCATCGCATGCGGCTGCACGATCCCCTTGGGCGTCCCGGTCGTGCCGCTGGAATAGATGATGTTGAACGGGTCCCCCGGCTGCAGATCGACTGGGGCGGGCGCACCAGCACCCGCCAGCCAGTCCTCCACCCCCGCACCATCCAGCATCACCCGCCGCGCCGCTACTGCGCGCTCGCCCAATGTCGCCGCCGCATCCGCATCAAGGAACACGACCCCAGCACCGCTGTCCGCGACCATCGCCGCCATCTGCTCCCCGGTAGAGGAGGGCGCAATCGGCGCCGGAGCCCCGCCCGCCCGGATCGCACCGAGAAAGATCGCCGCATAATCGACGCCCATCGCCCCGACGATCGCCACCGCCTGCCCGCGCGTCAGCCCATCGCGCTGCAACGCCGCCGCGATGGCATCCATCCGCGCATCCAGCTCCGCATAGCTCAGGGCATCGTCGCCATGCACCACCGCCAGCTTGTCGCCACGCTCGCGCGCATGGGCGGCAATCAGCTCGGGCAATGTCCCGAACGGTCCGGCCAGGATTTCCGCCGCAGTCTGCATCCCCACTCCTCGATTCGCATCAACTGCTATGCGAAACCGCCATTGGCTGCCATACGCGATCTTCGAAAAATGATGAGGAGAGGTCGATGCTGTTCTACGATTCGGCGATGCCCGCCCCCAACCCCCGCCGCGTCCGCATCTTTGCCGCGGAAAAGGGGATCACCCTGCCGACGCAGGATGTGTCGATCATGAAGGGCGAGCACAAGAGCGAGGACTTCAAGGCGATCAACCCGCTCGGCCAGACCCCGGCCCTGCAAACCGACGACGGAATTTGCCTCTCGGAAAGCGTCGCAATCTGCCGCTATCTTGAGGCACTGCACCCCGAACCACCCTTGTTCGGCAGCACCCCGACCGAAATCGCCCAGGTCGAAATGTGGAGCCGCCGCGTCGAACTGCGGCTGATGGTCCCGACCGGGATGATCTGGATCCACACCCACCCGTTCACCGCGCGCGTCGTGCCGCACCAGTATAAGGAGTTCGGCGAGAGCAACCGCACGCTCGTCGCCCGCGCCCACGCCCTGTTTGACGCAGCGCTCGGCGAAACCCCGTACGTCGCGGGCGAGCGCTACACGATGGCCGACATATTGCTGCTCACCACGATCGATTTCGGCACCTTTATCGGGCTGAGCATCGCCGAGGAGCATGCCCGCCTCAACGACTGGCACCGCCGCGTTACCGCGCGCCCGAGCGCTGCGGCATGACCATGGAGGGGATGGCCGCCATCGTCACCGGCGGCGGCACCGGGATCGGCGCAGCGGTGGTGCGGCGGCTGGCGGACAGGGGCGTGCGCTGCGTCATCAACTACGCTAACAGCCGCGACGCGGCCGAGGCGCTGGCGGCGGAACTCGGCAACGGATCGATCGCGGTCCAGGCCGACATCGCCGACGACGCGCAATGCCGCGCACTCGCCGCCGCAGCGATGGAGGCATTCGGTCGCATTGACCTGCTCATCAACAATGCCGGCAAGACCAAATTCGCCAATCACGAAGACTTGGAAGCGCTGTCGGCCGACGATTTCCTCGACATCTATCGGCTCAACACCATCGCCCCGTTCCAGATGATCCGCGCCTGCGCGCCCGCCATGCGCGAAGGCCCGGCCAGCGCAGTGGTCAACATCGCCTCGGTCGCCGGGGTGTTCGGCAACGGCTCCTCGGTCGCCTATGCCGCGTCAAAGGGCGCGCTGGCGACGATGACCAAAAGCCTCGCCCGCGTCCTCGCCCCCGCCATCCGCGTCAACGCCGTCGCGCCCGGCTATGTCGGCACCGGCTGGTTCAGCGAGCGGATGACGCCCGAAGCGTTCGACAAGTTCGAAGCCTACATCGCCAGCCAGACCCCGATGGCGATGGCCGCCCATGCCGAGGATATCGCCGGGCCGGTGGTCAACCTGCTCGACCCGTCCAGCCGCGTCATCACCGGAGAGATTGTGCTGCTCGACGCCGGCACCCATCTTGATGTGGGATTGTCGCGCAGACCGGGTAAAGGGTAGCGGTGGCCCACAAGAAACTGAACCTGCCAACCAAGATCTGCGTCGCCTGTGCCCGCCCGTTCGCCTGGCGCAAGAAATGGGAGCGCGACTGGGAACAGGTGAAGTTCTGTTCCGACCGGTGCCGCACGAAAGGGGCAGCGGATGGCCGATGATTATGATCGCGGCAGGCGCGACGGCCTGCGTCTCGCATTGCAGATTCTGGCGAGCGAAGAAGCCAAATGGGAGCCATTGCTCGGGCAAAGCAGCGCATGGCGCACCAATCTGGCGCGTGAGGTACGGCACAAGACGTTCCAGGTGGCCCAGACGCGGGTGCAAACGGCCCTGAATCGGCTGCACCCCGCCGACGACCGGGCCGCCGCCAGCGAACTTGCCGACGCGATCGAAAAGGCCGGACTCTGACCTGCCAGCGAAAGACCGCTTCTTCTTCTTAGCCCTCTCCCGCCTGCGGGAGAGGGTTGGGTGAGGGTCTTCTTCTTCTTCTTCTTCTTCTTCTTCGCCCCACCACCACAGAAAAAGGAAGAAGACCCTCCCCAACCCCTCCCGCAAGCGGGAGGGGCAAAACAAGAAAAGCGGGAGCCGAACTACCCCTTCACCACCGCCGCAGTCTGCCCGAACAGGATCTTCTTCTGCTCGTCCGTCATCACCGGATTCCCCGGCCGCACTTCCTCGCCCTTGGCATAAGCGCGCACCGTCGCGGGCCGTGCCGCCACCGCCTCGAACCAGCGCTTCACATGCGGGAAATCGTCGAGATTCTGGCTCTGCGCCTCATAGGGCACGATCCACGGATAGATCGCCATGTCCGCAATCGAATACGCCTCACCCCCGACGAACGGCTTGCCCGCCAGCTGCCGGTCGAGCACGCCGTACAGCCGGTTGGTCTCATCGATATAGCGCTTCTGCGCATAGGGAATCTGCTCGGGCGCATAGCGGTTGAAATGGTGGTTCTGCCCCGCCATCGGGCCAAGGCCACCCATCTGCCACATCAGCCACTGCATCTGCACGATCTTGTCGCGCTGCTCGGGGCCAAAGAAGCGCCCGGTCTTGTTGGCGAGGTAGAGCAGGATCGCCCCGCTCTCGAACACGCTGATCGCTTCGACGCCATCGACCGGATCATGGTCGACGATCGCGGGCATGCGGTTATTGGGCGCGATCTTCAGGAAATCGGGCTTGAACTGCTCGCCCTGCCCGATGTTCACCGGCACGATGGTGTAGGGGAGGCCGGCCTCCTCCAGGAACAGCGTGATCTTGTGGCCGTTCGGCGTGGGCCAGTAATGCAGTTCGATCATGGGCGCGGGTCTCCAGCGTGAAGCCGCACAAATGGGGTGGCGCGTCGCTTACGCAACCGGCTCGGCAACGCGCGGTCGCCGCAGGACAAAGACCAGCACGATCCCAGCCGCAACTGACGTCAGCACCGCCGCCAGCGCGAATGCTGCACCCGGAAAGCCATGCTCGGCACCATAGGCCAGCGTCTGGGTCAGGCTCAGCGGGCCGAGGATCGCCGCGATGCTGGCAATGCTCGCCATCCCGCCCTGCAACGCGCCCTGATTGGCGGCATCGACCCGCCGGCTCAGCATCGCGTTGAGCGAGGGGTAGGCCAGCATCTGCAGTGCCCCGAACATCAGGATGACGTAAACCTGCCACCCCTGCGTCGCGAAGCCATAGGCGGTGTAGGCGAGTGTGCCGACAATCAGGCCGATCATCAGCGTCTTCGCCTCGCCCAATTTTGCAATCGCGCGCCCGGTCACGAAAATCTGGGTCAGCGCCATCGCCGTGCCCGACGCCGCCAGCGACCAGCCGATTGCGCGGCTGTCCCAGCCATGTGCCAGCTCGGCATAAAAAGCCCAGGTCGCGGGATAGACCTGATGCGCCAGCTGCCAGATGAACGCGACCGCGAGCAGCGGCAGCGCGCCCGTCATCGCGAACAACGGGCGAAAGGTGCCAAGCGGATTGGCGCGCTTCCAGTCGAACCGGCGCCGGTTCTCGGGCGCGAGCGTCTCGGGCAGGACGAAGAAGATCCAGGTCGCGTTGATTGCCGCCAGCGCGGCTGCCACCATGAACGGCGTACGCGGCCCGAAATCGGCCAGCAGCCCACCGATCGCCGGGCCGACCACGAACCCGATTCCGAACGCCGCGCCCATCAGTCCGAATGTCGCGCCGCGCTTCTCCGGCGGGGTCACGTCCGCCAGGATCGCATTGGCCGGGCCATAGACGGCACCTGCGATCCCCGCGATCAGCCGCCCGACGAACAGCCAGGCAATGGTCGGCGCAAACGCCATCAGCGCATAATCGACCGCAAAGATCAGCATCGCCGCCAGGATCACCGGCCGCCGCCCATAACGGTCGCCCAGATTGCCCAGGATCGGCGCGGCAAAGAAATGCGCCAGCGCGAACACGATCGCCAGCGCCCCGCCGATCCGCGTCGCATCGGTCAACGTCGCCCCGCTCAATTCGACGATCAGCGTCGGCAGCACCGGGATCACGATCCCGAACCCGATCGCATCGATCAGCACCGCCGCCAGCGCGATCGGAACCGCGCGATGTCCGAACTTCATACCCCTGCCCCCCGTTCGACACGCTATTAGAACCGATCGCGGCAGGACGAAAGCGCGCCCTCACTACACCCCCTCGTCGTCCCGGCCTTGAGCCGGGACCAAGCTGCCTTCCCCGTGAGAAGCCTTGCCCCGGCTCAGGCCCCGGGCGACGAAAATGGGTTAGGCCCGCACCATTCGCCGCCTCGACGCACTTGCTCACATTCCCGCTGGCAAATGTCCTCACCCTGTTGAGGCAAATGACGCGAAGTTCCGCGACATGTTCGCTTTGTTCAACTTCGTTCCGCAGCGGCTTGACGTAGCGTCATCCATACCGCACCTTCTAAACAGCCGCAGCAGACGGCAGGTGGAGGGATGTAGATGGCGACGACGGTGGATGGAGTCGTGGGCGAAGCGGTGCGCGGTACGCCGCCGATCACGCTGCGGACGCGTGTCAGCTATGGTTCGGGGGCAATCGCCAACGGCATCAAGAACGCCGCCTTCACCACCTATCTGCTGTTTTTCTACAGCCAGATCATCGGCGTGCCGGCGGGGATCGTCTCCGCCGCGGTCGCGCTGACCTTGCTCGTCGATGCGGTCGCCGATCCGCTGATCGGGCGCTGGTCGGATCTGACGCGCAGTCGCTGGGGGCGCCGCCACCCGTTCATCTATGGTGCGGCATTCCCGACCGCCCTGTTCTTCCTGCTCGCCTGGTTCCCGCCCGCCGGGATGAGCGATTTCCAGATGGGCGTGTGGATCTTTGCCACCGCGTCGCTCACCCGCGTATCGATCAGCGCATTCGAGATCGCGACCTCGGCGATGACCCCGGAGATGACCGACGATTATCGCGAGCGCACGCGGCTGTTCTCGCTGCGCTGGTGGTTCGGCTATGCCGGCACCTACGGCTTCACCACGCTGTGCCTGCTGACCTTCTTCGCCGCGACGCCCGAATATCCGCGGGGTCAGCTCAACCCCGATGGCTATCCGGGCTTCGCCATTGCCGGTGCGCTGACCATCCTGGCGGTGATCCTGATCTGCGGCATCGGCACGCATAACCGCATCCCCTATCTGCGTCAGGCCGAGGTCCGGGTCGAGCGGACGCCGCTGCTTGGCCATTTGCGCGAAATGGGCGCGGCGCTGAAGAACCGCGCTTTTCTGGCGATTTTCGGCTTCGGCGTGCTCAAATATTCGGCGATCGGGCTGTACAGCGCGACCAACTTGTTCTTCGGCACCTACCTGTTCGAACTCACCGCGACCCAGCTCGCGATCCTCACGATCGACAGCCTCGTCGCCGCCACCATCGCCGCGCCGTTGGCGCCGGTCATGTCGGCATGGATCGGCAAGCGGGCAAGTTCGATGGTCTTCGCGGTGTTCGGGGTCGCGATCGGCCTGTCGCCGCTGTTCCTGTCCTATCTCGGCTGGTTCTTCGTGCCGGGCGACGCGCTGCTGGTGCCGACGCTGTTCGCAGTCGGTGCGGTCTATGGTGCGATGGTCGCGATCTCGCTGATCAACACCAGCTCGATGCTGGCGGACGTGGTCGAGGACAGCGCGGTCACCACCGGGCGGCACGAGGCGGGGATCTTCTTCGCCGCATCCAGCTTCATGCAGCAATGCTCGACCGCGATCGGCATCTTCCTCGCCGGTCGCCTGCTGGTCTGGTCCGACTTCCCCGCCAAGCCCGTGCCGGGGCAAGTCACGGACGAGGCGATCCGCAGCCTCGTCATCCATTATATCCCCTGCTCGATCGGCCTGTGGACGCTCGGCGCGCTGTTCCTGCTCTTCTACCCGATCACCCGCGCCAAGCACGAAGCCAATGTCGCCGCCCTGCGCGCCCGCGAGGCGGAGGCGCGGGCCGTGGAGATGGACAATAGCGCGCTGCTCGGCCCCGTGCGGTAATTACGGGGTATTGACGCGCGCGGAGCCATACCGCACATTCAAATCCAGCATCGTGAGAGTCGCGTCGGCGGTGGACGCAAACGACCAATGCGGCGGGGCTGGCCAAGGTCGAAAGCGAACATGTCGAGGAAATTCGCGCAAAGTGAACTAAAGCGAACATGTCGCGGAAGAATGCGCCGTGGAGCCGCAGCCCGCTGTGAATTTTGAGGAGAGAACATGTCTGTAATGGAGGATGTAAGGGTCGATCTCGACACCTTCCGCACCGAAGTCCGCGACTGGCTATCGGCCAACTTCCCCGCCTCCCTCAAGGGCAAGGACAATAGCATGTCGGCGGTCGAGGGGCCGACCAACGAGACCCCCGAACAGGCCGCCTGGCGCAAGGCGATGGGCGAAAAGGGGTGGGGCGTCCCGACCTGGCCCGCCGAATATGGCGGTGGCGGTCTCAGCCGGGCGCAAGCCAAGGTGCTGCAGGAGGAAATGGCCCGCGTCGGCGCGTGGAATCCGATTGGCGGCATGGGCGTGATGATGTTCGGTCCGACGCTGCTGGAATATGGCAATGAGGCGCAGAAGAAGGAGCATATCCCCGCCATCGCGCGCGGCGAGGTGCGCTGGTGTCAGGGCTATAGCGAGCCGAATGCCGGGTCCGACCTCGCCAACCTTCAGACCTTTGCCGAGGACAAGGGCGACCATTATCTCGTCAACGGCCAGAAGACCTGGACCAGCGGCGGGCAATGGGCGCACAAATGCTTTGCCATCGTCCGCACCGACAAGACCCAGAAACAGGGCGGCATCACCTTCCTGCTGATCGACATGGATTCGCCGGGGGTCGAGGTGAAGCCGATCCAGATGATCAGCGGCATGTCGCCCTTTTGCGAAACCTTCTTCACCAATGTGAAGGTGCCCAAGGAAAACCGCGTCGGTGAGGAAGGGCAGGGCTGGACCATCGGCAAGCGCCTGCTCCAGCATGAGCGCACCAATTTGTCGGGCGGCGGCTCCGCCTTCCGCATGTCCGGGCCTTCGCTGGCGGACATCGCCAAGAAATATGTCGGCGTTGATGCTGAAGGCCGTATCGCCAACCCCGATCTGCGCGCCCGCATCGCCAAGTTCGAGATGGACTGGCGCGCCTTCCTGCTCACCGCGATGCGCGTGCAGGCGGAGAGCAAGGCGGTCGGCGGTGTGTCCGAAGTCTCGTCGATCCTCAAGACGGTCGGCACCAAGCTGGGCCAGGAACGCGCCGAATTGCTGATCGAGATCCAAGGGATGGAAGGGCTCGGCTGGGAAGGCGAGGGCTTTACCGAGGCGCAGATCCACGGCGTGCGCGCGTGGCTCTTTGGCAAGGCGACGACCATTTATGGCGGCTCGACCGAAATCCAGAACAACGTGATCGCCAAGCGCATCCTGGGGATGCTGGATCATCAGTGAGCCGCGTCGCCCCGGCGCAGGCCGGGGCCGCCCCGTGGCGGGGCGTGGCGCAACATTCTAGCGGCCCCGGCCTTCGCCGGGGCGACGAGGACGAAGACTATGGCCGTTCTGACCGAAGAACAGACGATGCTGCGCGATATGGCGCGCGACTGGGCGAGCAATGAGAGCCCGGTGACGGCGTGGCGCAAGATCCGCAATGCCAATGAAGCGACGGGCTATGATCCCGCCGCCTATGCGACGATGGCCGAAATGGGCTGGACCGGGGTGATCATCCCAGAAGCGCATGGCGGCAGCGATTTCGGCTGGCTGAGCCTTGGCCTCGTCGTCGAGGAGCTGGGCAAGACGCTCGCCGCCAGCCCGATCGCGGCCAGCGCCGCCGCTGCCTCGGCGATCCTGCTCGGCGGCAGCGACGCACAGAAGGACAAGTATCTGCCACGCATCGCCAGCGGCGAACTGGTCGCGACGCTCGCGGTGGATGAGGGGCCGCGCCACGATCCGTCGGCCATCGCGGCCTCGGTCGAGGACGGAAAGCTCAGCGGCACCAAGGCGTTCGTCGCGGAGGGCGATAGCGCCGGCTTGTTCGTCGTCGCTGCGACCGACGGCCTGTATCTGGTCGAGGCGGGGCAAGGCGTGACGGTTTCGCGCCGTCACCTCGTCGATTTCCGCAGCCATGCCCAGGTGAGCTTTGACGGCGCGCCGGCCGACAAGCTTGCTGCGGGCGGAGCCAACCTGCTCGATTCGGTGATCGATCGCGCCGCCGTGCTCACCGCAGCGGAGATGTTGGGCATGGCCGGGCAGGCGTTCGATACCACGCTGGCCTACCTCAAACAGCGCGTGCAGTTCGGCCAGATCCTGGCGACCTTTCAGGCACTGCAGCACCGCATGGCCAATCTGTTCAGCGAGATCGAGCAGATGCGATCGGCGGTCGAGGCTGGCCTTGCCGCGATCGATACCGTGGGCAAGGGTGGCGGCGACACCCGCCAGGCGGCGTCGCTGGCCAAGGGCAAGGCCAATGAAATCGGTCATTTGATGAGCCGCGAGCTGATCCAGCTGCACGGCGGCATCGGCATGACCGATGAATATGATGCCGGCTTCTACCTCAAGCGGATGCGCGTGCTGGAGCAGATGTGGGGTAACACCGCCTATCACCGCGACCGGTTTGCGCGGTTGAGCGGGTTTTAGGGTCGCGCGCTAAATCTGACTCACTTTGCCGTTTGTCCCCGGACTTGATCCGGGGTTGTCGAAGCACCTTTCCTGCGCTCAAAGAGGGCAGTCTACTGCCCTTCGACAAGCTCAGGGCAAACGGCTGTAGAGCGATCCAAATTGAACGCTGGACGCTCTAGGATCGGGCCCGAGGCGGTCCATCCCCCCCTCCCGCTTGCGGGAGGGGCCGGGGGAGGGCCTGTCCTCTTCCGCTAACGTTGCGACGTGTTGACAGCCCTCCCCTAACCCCTCCCGCAAGCGGGAGGGGGACTGGTTCCTGAATCGACGGCAGCGCCCTCTTCGCATCTGCGGCATAAAATCGGTCGTTTAGAAGATCGGTTCAGCATACCCGCGCGTATTTATACAGTACCGATAACGGCGTGCTTTCCCTGATATGCCCAAGGATCAGTGGCGTTTCGCAACGCTTTTCTTGCCTTGACCCGAACTCCTGAACACGTTCTATTCGAGTTTACGGTATGGAGCCGCAAAGCGTTCCGGCCGAACGGGAGTGGGATCTATGAAGAAGCAGCTTTTGGCGGCGTGCGGGCTTACGGCGCTCGTACTTGGCGGGGCCGCGCCGGCGTTTGCGCAGGACAGCGGGGAAGAATCGGAAATCGTCATCACCGGATCGCTGATCGCCGGGACGCCTGAGGATGCGGCGCTGCCGGTCGATGTGATCGGTGCCGAAGAACTTGCCAAGCAGGGCAGTCCGAGCGTGCTCGACCTGGTCAAGGCACTGCCTAGCTCCAGCGCCTCGCTCGGTGACGCCAACCAGTTCGACAGCCGCTCGCAGGGTGCCGAGGGTATCGCAACGGTCAATCTGCGCGGCCTCAGCCCGCAGCGCACGCTGGTGCTGCTCAACTCGAAGCGCCTGGCGACGTCGGGCAATGGCGTGCCGTCGGTCGACATCAACCTGCTGCCCCAGGCCGCAATCGGCCGGGTCGAGGTGCTGAAGGACGGTGCCGCTGCGACCTATGGCTCCGAAGCGATTGCCGGCGTGGTCAACTTCATCACCCGCACCAATCAGCGCGGTTTCCAGGGATCGGGCAGCTACCGGTTCATTGACGGATCGGACGGCGATCTCGATGTCTCGCTCAGCTTCGGTCATGTCGGGGACAATTTCCGCGTGCTCGTCGCGGGCGGATATCAGCAGCGCGGACAGCTGATGGCGAAGGAGCGCGACTGGGCGATCCGCCCCTATGCCGAAAACCCGCAGGGCGGCTGGACCGGTGGCGGCAATCCGGCGAACTTCCTGTTCCTGGGCGCCACCGGGTCGCCGGTGACCGGGATCGCCGCGGACTCGGCCTGCGCGCCGCTCGGCGGCTTTGTCGGCGCGGATGCGCGCTGCTACAACCAATATTCAGTCTATGACAATCTGGTCGAAAAGGAGATGCGCGGCCAGGCGTTCATCGATTTCGAATGGGATGTGGGCGAGAAGACGACGCTTCAGGTGACTGCGCTGTACGGGCGCACCACGGTTCCCAATTATCTGACATCGCCATCCTATTTGCTGACCCAGCCGCCGTCGGGCGTGGCGATTGCGGGAACGCCGTTTGCACCGTTCGCGGCACTGCTGAACAGCGGCTTCTTCGTGCCGAGCGCCAATCCGGGCCTCGTCGCATATCGCGCGGCCAACACGACCCCGGCGGGCGCGGGCGTGCTGTTCCCGACCCTGTTGTTCCGGCCGTTCCTGCTCGGCGGCAATCCATCGACGCTGGACAATGAGTTTGCGCCCGGTTCGGCGACCGGTTTGCGCAAGGGTGAATCGACGCGGTTTACCGCCGAATTGCGCGGTGAGATCGCGGACGGGCTCAACTACAACCTCAACGCCACCTATCACAGCTATTATCGCTACATCGATGGCTATGACTCGTTCGGCGACCGCGTGCAGCGCGCGCTGCTCGGTTTCGGCGGTCCGAACTGCACCGGCACGACGCCGGGGGCCAATGGCTGTCTGTGGTTCAATCCGTTCGGCAATGCGGTGTCGGTCAACCCGGCCACCGGCCAGTCCAACCCCGTCGCCAATGGCCCGAGCAACAGCGCCGAGCTGACCGACTGGTTCTTTGTCCGTTCGAATACCAAGGTGAATACCGACCTGCTGGTGTTCGAAGGGTCGCTGAGCGGCGGTACCGGGGTGAGCCTGCCGGGCGGCGAAGTACAGTTCGGCGTCGGCGCGCAATATCGCGATACGTCGATCAAGGGCCGTTATGGCGCGGCCAACAACCTGGCCACCAACCCGTGTCGCGAATCGCCGCTCAACGGCAATACCAATGGCGCGGCATGCTCGGGTGGACGTGCCCCGGCGGGTGCGCTCGGCTTCCTCGGCACCAATCTCGACTATGACCTGCAGGGCGATGTCTGGGCGGTCTATGGCGAAGCGCAGCTGCCGGTGTTCGACTCGCTGAACCTGCAGCTCGCCGCCCGGTTCGAGGATTATGGCGGGGCCACCGGCTCAACCTTCGATCCCCAGATCCGTGCGCGCTGGCAGGTGACCGACTGGCTGGCACTGCGCGGCGGGTTCGGCACCACCTTCCGTGCGCCGACGCTCAACCAGCTGGCGCCCGGGTCGATCACCGCGCTGCAGATCATCGACACGACGTTCCGCCCGATCGATGTGTTCGGTAATCCGAACCTGGTGCCGGAAAGCTCGAAGAATTATGGCGGCGGCGTGTTGTTCAATGCCGGGGGCTTCAGCGCGAGCATCGATTATTACCGCTATGATATCGAGGATGTGATCGTCTCCGATCCGCTGATCTCGATGGTCAACACGCTGTTCCCCAGCACCGGCGGCAACACCTGCGCCACCAACACCGCACTGGCGGCGCGCTTCACCTTCTCGACCGGCCCGTGCACCGCGACCACGGCGCGCACCGCGATCTCGCGCGTGCGGACCGAGAACCAGAATGGCGCGTCGATCACCAATGAAGGCATCGACGTCACCGCCAGCTATCGCGGGACCGACATGCTGGGCGAGGGGACGCGCTTCGCGATCGGCGGCAACGTCACCTACACGCTGCAGAACCGCATCAGCGACATCTTCGTCGAAGGGACGCTGGTGCAGCGCGGCTATGACGGCGTCGGTCTGCTCAACTATCAGACGACGCTCTATCCGGTGCCGGAGTGGAAGGGGCAGGCTTTCCTGGAGTTCGGCGCAGGCCCGGTCGATGCGCGGTTGACCGTGACCTATATCGACGGGCTGTACGACCAGCGTGCCGACACCACGACGGCCGGCGTCTATGGCCCCAACGCCTCGCTTGGCGGGGCGCGGGTGACCGACGGCGCGTTCATCGACAGCTTCACCACCGCCGACTTCACGATCCAGTTCGAGATTGTGAAGGACGTGACGCTGTCGGGCAGCATCTACAACATCTTCGACAAGGATCCGCCCTTCGCTCGCGAAGACTATAACTACGAGCCGTTCGTCGGGAATCCTCTGGGCCGCAACTTCAAGATTGGCGTTTCCGCCAAATTCTGAAGCCGGCACCTTTCGGGGCTCCGCCGCGCGGGGAACGCGGCGGGGCTCCGCTTTTGTTTGACGAGCGTGAAGAATTGACGGTGCGTAACGCGTAAAAGGAGCAGGTTTAGATGGCGACGATTCCCGCACCGGACGGTCCCGTTCCTGAAGGGGCCGATGACCGGGCGATCCGGCGCCGTGGCCTGACGCTCGCGCTGCTGACCATCACCTATTTCTTCAGCTATATGGATCGCCAGATTCTTGCGATCCTTCAGGAGTTGATCAAGAAGGATCTCGGGCTCAGCGATACCCAGCTGGGGATGCTGACGGGCCTTGCCTTTGCCGTCTTCTATGCCGGGCTCGGTATTCCTGTCGCGCGGCTTGCCGACCGAATGAACCGGCGCAACATCATCACGATCAGCCTGACGGTGTGGAGCGCGATGACCGCCGCGTGCGGACTGGCGCAGAATTTCATCCAGCTGCTGATCTTTCGCATCGGTGTCGGAATTGGCGAGGCGGGATCGAGCCCGCCGAGCCACTCGATCATCGCCGACCTCTATCCGCCCGAAAAGCGCGCCGGGGCGATGGCGATCTACTCGCTGGGCGTGGTGCTGGGCACTGCGTTCGGTACGATGATCGGGGGCACGGTGGCGCATTATTATGGCTGGCGCATCGCACTGCTCGCGGTCGGCCTGCCGGGCGTGATCCTCGCCTTTTTCGTGTGGAAATTCGTGGTCGAGCCGCGCCGCGGGCTATCCGACGTGGTCAAGGTCGCGGAAAGCGATGCGATGCCCTCGCTGCGTGAGGCATTTGCCGGAATGTGGGCCAACAAGGCGGCGGTGCATGTCGTGCTGGGCGTCACGCTGACCTCGATGATCGGCTATGGCCTGGCCGCATTCGGGCCCAGTTACATGCAGCGCTCGCTGGACATGAGCTTGCTGGAGATCGCATGGATCGTGGCCCCGATCCTGGGTGTGGTCGGCGCATTGTCGGCTGTGATCGGCGGGCGGCTTGCCGACTGGCTGGCGAAAACACGCGGAATGCACGCACAAAGCTATATGGTCGCGCTGCTCAAGGTCATCGCATTGCCCTTTGCGCTGATGTTCTACTGGCTCGACAGCTGGCAGCTTGCGCTCTGCGCCTATGTGGTCGCGCTGCTGTTCCAAAACAGCTATCTCGGCCCCAGCTTCGCAATGATCCAGAGCCTCGCCCCGCAAAAGGTGCGCGCGTTGTGGGCGGCGATCACCTTGCTGGTCATCAACATGGTCGGTCTTGGCATCGGCCCGGTCGCCGTGGGGCGCCTCAGCGACGCGCTCTACCCGACCTATGGTGAGGATTCGCTGCGCTATGCGATGTTGATCTTTGCCGGGATCACCCCCTGGGCGATCTTCCATTACTGGCGCGCGGGGGTGTGGCTGAAGCGGGGGGCGGCCGCCGCCTGACACCGTCCTTGCCAAGTCCGGTACTGCAATTTAGCGTGACCGCTCTGTGTGTTGGCGGTGACGGGGGCGTTTATGTTCGTGCTGAGCTTGATGTTGGCCGCCTCACAAGCCGCCCCCGCGCCCAAACCCAGCGAAACCCCGGACGTCGTCGTGGTCGCCAACCGCATGGGCGCGGCGCTGAAGCGCTGCCTCGAGCGTAATTGCCCGCCCGAGGAGGAAGTCGAGGCGGCGATGGAGGCGGGGGCGGAGAGCTTTGCCGCCGGACGCTATGAAGAGGCAAAGAAAACGCTGCGGCTCGCCATCTCCCGCAATGCCAAATATGCCAAGGTCATCCCGACCAAAATTTCCGACCTTTATGCCACCTATGCCGACGTCGCCGAGCATGAGGGCGACGAAACCGCCTTCATCGATTCGACCCGCAACAGCGTGACGGTGTTGCGCCGGGCGCTGGGTGAAGGGCATCCGGCGGCGATCCGGGTGTCCGCGCGGCTGGGCGACATGTGGGCCAAGCTGGGGCAGCCGCAACGCGCCGACGGCGCCTATCAGCGTGAGGCGGAGCGCGCGGCGCGGTTCGGGCGACGCGATCTTGCCGGGATGCTGACCTTCCGCCGCGCCTGGTTGGCACTGGCGGCGCGGGACAAGCCGCATGCGCGCAAGCTGTCCGTCCAACTCGAGCGCGAATATGGCCGCGAACCCGTCTTCACCCCGGCGCTTGCAATCCTGAAGGCGCGGCTTGCGCTTGGAGACGGCAAGGATGACGGGACCGCAGCGTTCATCGCCGCAATTCGCCAGGCGGGAATGGCCGATCCACTGTTGATGCGCGAACCGCCTTACCCCGAGTTCGACCCCGCGCCGATGGTGTTCGGATCCAGCCGCGACATTATCTGGGCGGATATCGGGTTCTGGATTCAGCCCGATGGCACGACGGCCGGGATCGAAGTCCTGCGACCGGCAGAGGATGGCGCGTGGGCGCGGCGGTTATTCAAGCAGATCGCCGGTCGCCGCTATTCGCCGGTCGAGGGTGCCGAGGCGGGGGCAATGGGCGTGTATCGGGTCGAGCGCTACACGCTGCGCCCGGCCTATAAGGTCGATATCGGGACGCGTATTCGCCAGCGCGTGGGACCAGTCAGCCTGCACCAAGTCGATATCACCAAATTGGCCGCGCACACCGAGGGCAGCGCGACCCCGTAATCCGCGATCAAAACTCCAGCACGCGATCGTCGAACAGGCCGAACACGATGGTCGAGGCGTAGAAGGCGACCGCGCGCTCGCGCGGCATGGTGCTGGCCCATTTGCGCATGTCGAACGCGGCATTCTGCAGCGCCATCATCGTCTGGCTGGCGACCAGCGGGTCGATCGCACGGATCGATCCTTCGGCGATGCCGTCGGACAGCATGCCGGCATAGCGCCGCGCGATGCGGTTTGAGCGGTCGATCAACGCGGTGCGCACGCGTGCGGGCAGGCCCGACAGCGCCGTGGTGCGCAGCAGCGGTCCGCGTTCGGAAAACTGCACGTCGAGCAGGGTGGCGATGATGCTGGTCAGCTTGCGCCAATGGTCGCCCGGCCCCTCTTCGGCCAGCCGCTGCGCATCGGCGATCAGGTCGAAGCTGCGCTTGTAGCATTCGATCACCAGCTCGTCCTTGGCGTCGAGATGGTGGTAGAAACTGCCCTTGGTGACGTTGAGCTCGCTCGCGATCTTCTGCACCGATGCGCCGCGATAGCCGAGTTCGTTGATCAGCCGCGTCGCCGCCAGCAGGAACGCCTCGCGCCCCGGCTCGGCCTCGTCATGGATCAGGTCGAGCATTTCGGGCTTCCAAACATCGCCGGGGGTGGCGATGCCGTGGCGAAACACGTCCATCAGCCGGCTTTCGACGCGCGGATATTCATCGACCTCGTAGCGGGTGATCCAGGCCGGAAGCCAGAAGGTGTTTTCGAGCAGCACATGCGCGCGCCCGCCGCGCAGGTCGGTTTCCGCGCGGGTGCCGCCTTCGCCCCACAAGGCGCGGGTCTTGCGGAAAATCTGCTGCCACCGCTGCATCAGGCGGGTGCGCATCTCACCCTCCATCGCGCGCAGGTCGGACAGGATGGCGAACGCCTTTTCCTCGCCGCGATGGATGCTGGCGAGGCGCGCCATGTTGATCGACAGGTAGCGCGCGACGCGTGCTTCGGGCGTCGTTTCGCGATGCGCCTCGTCCAGCATCGCGTCGAGCCGGTCGAGCGTCACGTCGAACGCGGCGGCGGCAAGGTCTTCCTTGCGCTTGAAATAATAGGTAACGCTGGTGGTGTTGAGGCCCACGCGCTGTGCGACATCGGCGAAGGTCATGCCCTTCGCGCTCTGATCGTTGATCACGTCCGCTGCCGCCGCGAGGATCGCGTCGCGCTTGGCGCGGAACCGTTTTGTTTCCCCCCGCGCCTCTTCGGGCGCTGCGTCTTCGGCGTTCATCGTGACAGGTTAGCAAATTTGATTCGAACGAACAGTCCTAAACGCGCGTTTGGCCATGCACAGCAAACCGTAGCCGAAAAATGCGGCCAGCCCCACTTTACCGAATATCGGGTATGGCCTAATCGAGTCGAAACGGATTGAAGAAGGAGAGGCGCATGGATTTCACGCTGACGGAGCGCGAGACCTATTTCCGCGACCGCGTGAGGGGGTTCCTCGACCAGCACATCACCCCGCGCCAGAACGAGTATCGCGATCAGGTGTATACGGGCGAACGCTGGAAGGTGCTGCCGGTGATCGAGGAGCTGAAGCCGGTCGCGCGCGCGCAGGGGCTGTGGAATTTCTTCATGCCGCCGCATTCGGGCCAGACCCATGTCGACGACAGTTTCGAGTTCGAGGGGACTCAGCTCACCAACCTCGAATATGCGCTGTGTGCCGAGGAGATGGGCCGCGCCGGCTGGGCGAGCGAGGTGTTCAACTGCTCCGCGCCCGACACCGGCAATATGGAGGTGCTCCACCGCTATGGCACGCGTGAGCATAAGGAGCGCTGGCTCAAGCCGTTGATGGATGGCGAGATCCGCTCAGCGTTCCTGATGACCGAGCCGGATGTCGCCTCGTCCGATGCGACCAACATCCAGACCTCGATGGTCCGCGACGGCGACCATTATGTCATCAACGGGCGCAAATGGTGGTCGTCGGGCGTAGGCGACCCGCGCTGTGCCGTTGCGATCGTGATGGGCAAGACCAATCCCGACGCATCGCGCCACGCGCAGCAGAGCCAGATTTTGGTGCCGATGGACACGCCGGGCGTCAGGGTCGAACGCATGCTTTCGGTGTTCGGGTATGATCACGCGCCGCATGGTCATGGCGAAGTGGTGCTGGAGAATGTGCGCGTTCCGGTCGAGAATATCCTGCTCGGCGAGGGCCGCGGGTTCGAGATCGCGCAGGGCCGCCTCGGGCCGGGGCGCATCCATCATTGCATGCGGTCGATCGGCGTGGCCGAAATGGCGCTGGAGCTGATGTGCAAGCGGCTGCTGAGCCGGGTCGCGTTCGGCAAGCGGATCGCGGATCATTCGATCTGGGAACAGCGCGTCGCGGAGGCGCGCTCGAACCTCGAGATGATGCGCCTGCTGTGCCTCAAGGCGGCGGACATGATGGACAAGGCCGGCAACAAGTCGGCGCAGGGCGAGATCGCGATGATCAAGGCGATGGGGCCGCGCATGACGCTGCAGATCCTGGACGATGCGATCCAGGCGTTCGGCGGCGCGGGCGTGTCGGGCGATACGCCGCTGGCCAGCGCCTGGGCGAGCATGCGCACGCTGCGCTTTGCCGATGGGCCGGATGAGGTGCACAACCGGGCGATCGCGCGTAGCGAGTTCGGCAAGTACGGCGAGTTCAAGGCCGATCGCCCGAGCAGCGGCGACATGGCGGTGACGCGGTAAGCCTTTGCCGTCACCCCCGCGAACGCGGGGGCCCATCTCCCGGACGCGCGGCAACTGCGCCGGTGAGGTGTTTGGATCGCGCAGGAGATGGGCTCCCGCTTTCGCGGGGGTGACGATTGAGGTTTGGGGAGTTTCAGGTGAAAGCAGCAGTCCTGTTCGAGGCCGGCAAGCCGCTCGAAATCCACGATATCCGCATCGACAAGCCCGGCCCGCGCGAGGTGCTGGTGCGCACCGCGGCATGCGGCGTGTGTCGGTCGGACCTGCACTTCGTCGACGGTGCCTATCCGCACGCCATGCCGACCGTGCCGGGGCATGAAGCGGCGGGTGTGGTCGAGGCGGTAGGGAGCGAGGTCACGCGGCTGAAGCCCGGGGACCATGTCATCACCTTCTTCACCGTCTTCTGTGGATCGTGCGAGTTCTGCATCTCGGGTCGTCCGTCGCTTTGTCTGGACAATTCGACGCGCCGCCCGGCCGATGCGGCACCCAAGCTGGCGCTCGCCGATGGCACGCCGGTCAACCATTTCCTCAACCTGTCGGCGTTCGCCGAAAAGATGCTGATCCACGAAAATGCCTGTGTCGCGATCAGCAAGGACATGCCGCTCGACCGCGCCGCGCTGCTCGGCTGTGCGGTTCTGACGGGGGCGGGATCGATCTTCCGCGACAGCAAGGTGGTGCCGGGCGAGACGGTCGCGGTGATCGGGTGCGGCGGGATCGGCCTGTCGGCGATCAATGCCGCCAAGATCGCGGGCGCGGGCAAGATCATCGCGATCGATCCGGTGGCGGAGAAGCGCGCGCTCGCAAGGAAGATGGGCGCGACGCACGATCTCGACGCGATGGCTCCCGATCTGGTCAAGCAGGTGCTCAAGCTCACCGATGGCGGCGTGCATTATGCGATCGAGGCGGTCGGGCGGCCGCAGACTGCGGAGACCGCGTGGCATGTGCTGCGCCGGGGTGGCACCGCGACGATCCTGGGCATGATCGCGCCGGGTCAGTCGGTCAGCATTCCGGGACCGACCTTCCTCTCGGGCAAGAAATTGCAGGGCTCGCTTGCGGGCTCGATGCAGTTCCCGATCGATCTGCCGCGCCTTGTCCAGATGTATCTCGACGGGGTGCTCGACCTCGACACGATGGTGGCTGAGCGGATTCGGCTGGAGGACATCAACCACGCCTTCGACAATCTGCGACAGGGGGACGCGGTGCGATCCGTGATCGAATTCGCATGACCAGCCCGGCGGGACATCGCGGCGGGCAGCCGATGGAGCAGGTCGACGACCTCGACACCGCGCGGCTCACCGCATGGATGGAGGCCAATGTCGCGGGCTTCGCCGGCCCGCTTACCTACGCCAAATTCCCCGGCGGGCAGAGCAACCCGACCTATCGCATCGACGCGGCGAGCGGCGCCTATGTGCTGCGGCGCAAGCCGTTCGGGCCGCTGCTGCCATCGGCGCATGCGGTGGATCGTGAGTATCGGCTGATCGCCGGGCTGCATCCGACCGGTTTTCCGGTCGCGAAGCCCTATGGGCTGTGCGAGGATGACGGGGTCGTTGGCTCCGCTTTCTACATCATGGAGCTGGTCGAGGGGGCGACCTATTGGGACGGGGCGCTGCCGGACAAGACTCCAGCGCAGCGCACCGCGATCTATTTCGAGATTTGCGACCGGTTGGCGCAGTTGCATGAGACCGATTACGTCGCGGCGGGGCTGGGCGATTATGGCAAGCCGGGCAGCTATTTCGAGCGGCAGGTGGGCCGCTGGACCAAGCAGTATCGCTTGGCGCAGACCGACGATCTGGAGGATGTCGAGAAGCTGATCGAGTGGCTGCCGCGCACGCTGCCGCCGCAGACGCGCACCAGCATCGTCCATGGCGATTATCGCATCGACAATATGATCTTCGACGCTGAACAGCCGCGCGTGAAGGCGGTGCTCGATTGGGAGCTGTCGACGCTGGGCGATCCGATGGCGGATTTTTCGTACCTGCTGACCAATTGGATGATCCCCGCCAATGGCGCGTCGGCGATCGGTGGGATCACCGGGGCTGAGACCGGCATTCCGACCGTCGAGGCGATGGTCGAGCGCTACTGCGCCGCGACCGGGCGCGACGGCATTCCCGACCTCAACTGGTATTTCGCGTTCGGCCAGTTCCGGCTGATGAGCATCGTCCAGGGGATCAAGCGCCGCCTGCTCGACGGCAATGCCAGCAATGCGCATGCCGAGGAGACGGCGACGCGGGTCCCCGGGCTGGCGGCGAGTGCGTGGGAATTTGCGCGCAAGGCGGGGGCCTGAAATCCCCCTCCCGCTTGCGGGAGGGGTTAGGGGAGGGCCTGTCCCTCCAAACTGGATACACCGTGTGCGGACAGGCCCTCCCCCGGCCCCTCCCGCAAGCGGGAGGGGAGAGGATATGAGTCTGTTCGACCTGACCGGGAAGGTCGCCATCGTCACCGGATCCTCACGCGGGATCGGCAAGGCCTCGGCAGAGGCGCTCGCCGATCAGGGCGCGCGCGTCGTCATCTCCAGCCGCAACCAGGATGCGTGCGAAGCGGTCGCCACCGCGATCAACGCCAAACATGGCGACGGAACCGCGGTCGCCATCGCGGCGAGCATCTCGCACAAGGACGCGCTTCAGCATCTGGTCGATGAGACGCGCCGCGTGTTCGGGCGGATCGATATCCTCGTCTGCAACGCCGCGTCCAACCCCTATTACGGGCCACTGGCGGGCATTGCCGATGAGCAGTTCCGCAAGATCCTCGACAACAATGTCCTGTCCAACCACTGGCTGATTCAGATGGTCGCGCCCGAGATGCGCGCGCGCAAGGATGGGGCGATCGTCATCATCTCTTCGATCGGGGGCCTGCGCGGGTCGCCGGTGATCGGCGCGTATAACGTGTCCAAGGCGGCGGACTTCCAGCTCGCGCGCAACTATGCGGTTGAGTACGGCCCCGACAATGTCCGCGTGAACTGCATCGCGCCGGGGCTGATCAAGACCGACTTCGCCCGCGCTTTGTGGGAGAATCCGGAGGCGGAGAAGCGGGTGAACCAGCAGACTCCCCTGCGTCGGCTGGGCGAGCCGGAGGATATTGCGGGCGGTGTCGTGTTCCTCGCCTC
Organism: Sphingomonas sp. SDUR79; assembly: GCF_056821745.1. Taxonomy (NCBI): domain Bacteria; kingdom Pseudomonadati; phylum Pseudomonadota; class Alphaproteobacteria; order Sphingomonadales; family Sphingomonadaceae; genus Sphingomonas; species Sphingomonas sp. SDUR79. The sequence goes on from NZ_JBPDIN010000001.1 coordinate 443,291, forward strand.
GGCAGCGGGGCGCTACACCACCGGGCAGGCGTTGGTGATTGATGGCGGGGTGACGATCTAGCCCCACCCCCGTTTGTGTTGAAACCCCAACCCCCGTTTGTGCTGAGCCTGTCGAAGCACTGCTCCCGAACGGGGTTTATTCCAGGCTCAGGACAGGCCCTTCGACAAGCTCAGGGCAAACGGAGGTAGTTATGCGCTTCACCGACAAATCGATCATCGTGACCGGCGCTGGCAGCGGCATCGGGCGCGCCGCCGCGATCCTGTTTGCCGCCGAAGGGGGGCGGGTGATCGTCGCCGACAAGACTGAGGGTGCAGATGAAACCGTCGCGATGATCGCTGCGGCTGGCGGCACGGCCAAGGCGATTTGCATGGATGCGGGCAGTGAGCCGGACGTGATCGCGACGGTCGAGCTGGCGGTTGCCGAATATGGCGGGTTGGACGTGCTCTTCGCCAATGCCGGCATCTCGGGCGGCATGGCCAATTTGTTCGACACCACGCCGGAGCTGATGGCCGAGGTGCTGCGCGTGAACCTGATCGGGCCGCTGCTGGCGATCAAGCATGGTGCGCCCAAGATTGCCGAGCGGGGGAAGGGGGCGATCGTCCTCACCGCCAGCGTTGCCGGCATCCGGTCGGGCGCAGGCAGCCCGGCCTATTCGGCGTCCAAGGCGGGGGTCATCAACCTCGCCGCCGTCGCTGCGCAGCAATTGTCGGGATCCAACGTCCGCGTCAACGCGCTCTGCCCGGGCCTGACCGAGACGGGCATGACCAAGCCGACCTTCGATTATGCGCGCGAGGCGGGGAAGATGGACCGCGTCGGCCGGTTGAACCCGCTGCGGCGTGGTGCGCAGCCCGAAGAACTGGCGCGGGCGGCGCTGTTCCTGGCCTCGGACGAAGCCAGCTATGTCAACGGGCAGGCGCTGGCGGTGGATGGCGGGCTGTCGTCGAGCCACCCGGTGACGCGGCAGGAATATGGGAAGACGGCGGTTTAGGGGGCGCGAAGCTGCGCGTCGGCTGACGACCCTATTGCGGACATTCGAGTCATTGAGGTTCTGGCTGCACGGAAATGCTGACAGACTTCGCGTAAATGGCACCGGAACCGCCGAAAACATCATCGAAGCCCAGCTCATAGTCGCCAGCAGACGCCGAGGTGTTTAAGATTGGGAGGTGCTCAGATGTGAGCCGTCTAAGTCCGACCTCCAAAACGGTAGTAAGCGGATTACAATCGAGTACGACCCCACTAACCCCCTCGAAGCGTAGACATATTCTCGCGTGACGGTCGAGAACGAAGAAACCTCGTTCATCAAGCTCACTCGTGATCCGAAATGCCGAAAGAACAAGTGTTCCTGACGATTCCTCGAAGCTCATGCTTCGAATGGTCGCGTCGTGAAAATCAGGAAGGAAGCCGAACCACGCAGTCAGTTCAGCGGCACCTTCAAGCTGTGCTAGCAGTGTCCAGTCCGAAGTCCAATTTGCTTGCTTAGCTATTGAGTAGGGCATTCCGGGACGGTGGCGGGGCGTTGTGGAAGATGCAACGTCAGATGTCGGCAATCCACCCACTTTCCGTCGCTCGGCCCCCGCGCCGAAAGCTGCCCTCCAGGCTCGCCCACCTAATGCCTTGATCCAGTAACAAAAAAGGCGGACGTTGCATCTCATGCTGATGCTCCTCGCCGCTGCCGCCCAGACCGCGACCATCGCCGTGCCGCCGCCCCCGCCGCGGTCTCCCACCCATTTGGCGCCGCCACCCGTGCAGACTCCGCCTTATCGCCCGCATCTGGTCGATTATGAGGGCGCCACCGCGCAATGTGGCGGGCGGATCGTGACGCCGCTGTCCGCCGTCGCCCCCTTCACGCAGGTCGCCAGGCTCGGGGTCGAGCCGCCGCGTTCCTATGAAATGGGGTTCACGATCGGCGATGATGGCCGCCCGCTCGGGATTACGCAGCGGGTCGCGGTGTCCGGGGGCAAGGGCTATGTGCAGGGCACCGATCTGGCCCCGGCGCTCAGCCTGTGGCGCTTTCCGGCGAGCGCGGCCGGGGCCGCCTGCACCATGACCCTCACACCGCGCAGCGTTCCGTTCGACCGCGCGGCACCGGCCGATCTCTACCGCGTAGCCGCGCTGCGCATGGCGAACCCGTCGGAGTTTCAGACGGTGATGCAGGAGATCCGCAAGTCGGGCGATTGTGCCGGGCCGGGGCGCCCGCGCATGTTGCTGCGCGCGTTCATTGACGATCGCCGCATTCCGCAGACGCCGGGCGTGCCATCCTATGCCGTGGCCAGCTTCGACATCGATGCCGAGGGCGTCCCGCAAAATCCCGGCATCGTGGCCAGCGATGGCAACCGCGTGCTGGAGGCGGCGGCGAGCGATGCGGCGGGGCGCAGCCGCTATGTCGGCAACGCGCCGCGCACGCGCTGCACCATCCCGTTTCGCCGCGCCGCGACCGCGCCGGTTCCCGCGCCCCCGATGCCGCCGAAAGCGGCCTATCCCGAGGGGCGCTGCCCCGGGCCGGTCCGCTGGGCACGCCCGCTGAACCTTGAATTCCCCGACGCCTTTCGACGCCGCGCGATCGAGGGCTGGGCGATCGTGCGCTACGACCTAGCCCCGTGGGGCGCGACCGGGGCGGTCACCGTGCTGGCGAGCGAGCCGGCGGCGGACTTTGGCGAACAGGCGCGGCGTATGATCATCGCCGCGCGCGCGGAAGCGTCACCCAGCGGCGCGCAAGGGTGCATCGCGCGGGTGCAGTATCGCATGGCTGCTACCGGCGATGCCGACGACGATGCTCAGGGTTTCTGACGGCTCCTGACAGCCGGTTGACCCGGCGCGGGGAACGTCAGACCCTGTACCCGAAACAAACGGGAGCAGGGCGATGCGGATCATTCGGGCACTGACGGCGGCTTCACTGATGGTGGCGAGCATCCTGCCCGTCGCGGCGCAGGAGGTGGTGGTCACCGCCACCCGATCGTCGACCAATCGCGACGGGTTTCAGGGCACGTCGATTCCGATCATCACGCTGCGCCGCACGGCTGATTTCGCGGTCCAGCGCGTTTCGATCACCGGCGACACGCGCGATGAGGCGACCCGTCGCAAGGAAATCTATGCGATGGTGCGCAGCGCGATCGAACAGGCGGGCAAGCATGGCGTGGAGCTGGCGACCGGCGACTATGTTGTCGAGGCGCTGACGCTCGCCAATTATGGCGACCTGTTGCTGAGCCGCGACGGTCGCCCGGATTCGGAGCGGACCAGCTTCATCATCAAGGTGAAGCTGGAGCCCGGCATGGACGCCCGCGCCGCGCTCGACCGGATTGCCAAGTTCATCAAGGCGGTGCCGCCGACCGGGCGTGCGCAGATTGAAAAGAGCGGCGACATGACGCTGTCGGTGCTCAACCCGGATCAGTATCGGAACAAGATCATCGAGATGATTGCCGCCGACGCAGCCACGACTGCGGCGCGGTTCGGGGGCGATTATGGGGTGGAGGTGCGTGGGCTGGACCGGCCGGTCGAATGGTCGCGGGCGAGTTTGACCGAGGTGTTTCTGTATTTGCCGGCGGCGTATGTGATTCGGCCCAAACAATAAAACTCTCGTCTGCCCGGGCTTGACCCGGGCCCGGGCTTCTTGCTCGCCGAGTGCCAAACAAAAGCCCGGCCCCGGGTCAAGCCCGGGGCGACGGAGTTTGGCGCGGTTCTGAAACCGCTACCCCTCGCGCATCCGCATCAGCCCTTCCTGCGCGACGCTCGCCACCAGCCGGCCGTCGCGGCTGTAGATGCGGCCGCGGTTGAACCCGCGCGCATGGCCGGCCCAGGGGCTGTCGGTGGTGTAGAGCAGCCAGTCGTCGGCGCGCAGCGGTGCGTGCAGCCATACGGCGTGGTCGAGGCTCGCGCTCTGCAACCCGCGCGTCATCCAGTTGACGCCATGCGGCAGCGTCGCGGTGCCGAGAAGCATCATGTCGCTGGCATAGGACAGGATCGCGCGGTGGAGCGCCGGATCGTCCGGCAGGGCGGCGGCGGTGCGGAACCAGCTATGCTGCACCGGATCGCGCTTTTCCGGCTTGAACCAGTTGCGCGGGGAGCAGGGGCGGATCTCGATCGGGCGCGGGCGCAGGAAGAAGGGGCGGAACTTCTCCGGCACGTGATCGCGGATTTCCTCGCGCAGATCGAACTCGGAGCGCAGGTCGTCCGGCGCCGGCACATCGGGCATGTCGGCCTGATGCGACAGGCCGTCTTCGGGCCGCTGGAACGACGCGATCATGTTGAGGATCGGCACACCCTGTTGCAGCGCGATCACGCGGCGATTGGCGAAGCTGCCCCCGTCATAATCGCGCACCACGCGGTAGATGATCGGGAAATCCTCATTGCCCGGCCGCATGAAATAGGCGTGGAGCGAATGCGCGTCCTTGCCCTCGACTGAGCGCTGCGCCGCTTGGAGCGCCTGCCCGATCACCTGCCCGCCGAACACGCGCCCGACCCCGCCCGGCTGGCGCGCGCCGCGATACAGGTCGACATCGATGGTTTCGACGTCGAGCAGGTCGACGAGTTGGGTCACCTGTTCGGCAGCGGTTTCGGCGCGTTTTTCGGTCATTTGTCTAACATCCGTTCGTGCTGAGCTTGTCGAAGCACCGGCAACTCCCCTTCGTCCTTGGCGCTTCGACAGGCTCAGCGCAAACGGATGGCAGGATCAATACCCAGCCGCCCGCGCCAGCGCATCGGCGTGATAGTTGGTGTCGCCGAACAACTCCGCCAGCACGCGCCCGCGCTTCATGTAGAAGCCGATATCATATTCGTCGGTCATGCCGATGCCGCCATGCATCTGCACGCCTTCCTGCACCGCCAGTGTCGATGCCATACCGGCCATCGCCTTTGCGACCGACACAGCCTCGTCCGCCCGGGCGTCGCCGGCATCGAGCAATTGCTGTGCCTTGAGCACCGCCGCGCGGGCGACTTCCAGTTCGGAATAGAGGTGAGCGGCACGATGCTGGAGCGCCTGGAAGCTGCCGATCAGCACGCCGAACTGCTTGCGTTCCTTGAGATACTGGACCGTCATGTCCATCGCGCCGCCACCGACGCCGAGCATTTCCGCCGCCGCGCCCGTGCGCCCCGCGCCGAGCAGTGCGTTGAGCACCGCGCGGCCGCCATCGACCTCACCGATCACTGCATCGGCGTCGACCTCCACGCCTTCGAACATCATCCGCGCGGCGAGGCTCGCATCGGCGAGCCGCTGCGGGTCGGCGGTCAGGTTCGCCGCGTCCTTTGGCACCGCGAACAGCGTCACGCCATCGGCATCCTCGGGCGATCCGGCGGTGCGCGCGGCGACGATCAGCAGGTCGGCGACATGGCCATGCGCGACGAACTGCTTCGCCCCCGTCAGCTTGAAGCCATTGCCCGAGCGTTCGGCCTTCATGCCGATCGCGTCGCCATGCTTGGCGCGCTCGTCGATCGCCAGCGCCGCGACGGTCTCGCCCGACAGGATGCCGGGGAACCAGCGTTCGCGCTGCGCCGTGCCGTTGAGCGCCGCGACGGCCGCAACGGCGGTGGTGAGGAAGGGGGAGGGGGACAGGTTGCGCCCGATCTCCTCCAGCACCACGCCCGCCTCGACATGGCCGAGGCCGAGGCCGCCGTCGCTTTCGGCGATCAGGATGCCGGTGAAGCCCATTTCGGCGAACTGCTTCCACAGGTCGCGGCTGAACCCGGTCGCGTCGTTGGCGTCGCGCAGTGCGCGCATATGGCTGACCGGGGCGGCCTCGGCCACGAATTGCTGGGCGCTCTCGCGGAGCATGGTCTGTTCTTCGTTGAGGTAGAGTGGCATCTTAAACTCCGTCGCCCTCTTCTACGTCACCCCAGCGAACGCTGGGGTCTCGTGCGGCAGGGGAACCGCTTCGCAACTGGAGACCCCAGCTTTCGCTGGGGTGACGGTGAGCTAGGCCGGCAGCTCCAAAATCCGCTTGGCAACGATGTTCAGCTGGACCTCGCTCGTCCCGCCTTCGATCGAATTCGCCTTGGTCCGCAGCCACGCGCGCGGCTTTGCGCCGCCGTTGGAGCGTTCGCTTTCCCATTCCAGCGTGTCCGACCCGCCGCTCGCCATGATCAGCTCGTGGCGGTCCTTGTTCAGCTCGGTGCCGTAATATTTCATCATCGACGGCTGGGCCGGGTGCGCCTGTCCGGCCTTCAGCTGGTCGATGAACCGCTCCGACATCGCCGAGAACGCCTTGGACCGCACCTCGAACATCGCGAGCTGCGCGCGCAGGATCGGGTCGGCGAGACGCCCTTGCGCGTCCAGTCCGATCGTCGCGATCGCCCCTTCGATCAGCGGGTTGCCGCCGGGAGAGGCGAGGCCCATGCCGCTGATCATCTCGCGCTCATGGCCGAGCAGATATTTGGCGACGTCCCAGCCCTTGTTTTCGTCGTGGATGCGGTTCTTCTTGGGCACCCGGACATTGTCGAAGAACGTCTCGCAGAAGGGCGAATAGCCGCTGATCAGCAGGATCGGCTTGGTGGAGACGCCCGGTGAGTCCATGTCGAACAGCAGGAAGCTGATCCCGCCCTGCTTGCTGTCCTTGCTGGTGCGGACGAGGCAGAAGATCCAGTCGGCCTTGTCGGCATAGCTGGTCCACACTTTCTGCCCATTGACGATATAATCGTCGCCATCGCTGACCGCGCTGGTGGCGAGGCCGGCAAGGTCGCTGCCCGCATTCGGCTCCGAATAGCCCTGGCACCAACGGATTTCGCCGCGTGCGATCTTGGGCAGATGCTCCAGCTTCTGCTCCTCGGTCCCGTATTTCAGCAAAGCCGGGCCGAGCATCGAGATGCCGAAGCTGTTGAGCGGGTTGCGGCAATTGAGCGCCGCCATCTCCTCACGCAGGATCTTGGCCTCTGCCGCCGACAGCCCGCCGCCGCCATATTGCGTGGGCCAGTCGGGCACGGTCCAGCCGCGCGCGGCCATCCGGTCCATGTAGAGCTTCTGGTCGGGGTTCTTGCTGTAATCGGCCTTGCGTCCGCCCCAATTGGCGTCGCCCTCGCCACGCATCGGCTGGCGCATCGATGCGGGGACATTGGCCTCCAGCCAGGCGCGGGTCTCTGCGCGGAATGTGTCGAGATCGGTCATGATGGTTCCTCGTCCAGCAAAGCGGCGATGCGGCGCGCGGTCGCGATCGCAAGATGGTCGTGATTGAGGTCGGTCAGCACCTGCACGCCGGTCGGCAAGCCGTTGGCGGTCCCGACCGGGAAAGTCGTGGCGGGCAGGCCCGGATAGGTGGCGAGCCCCGCCCAGGCGAGGTGGGCGTCATAGCCGCTCTCCACACCGTCGATGTCGAGCGTCCGCTCCGCCTGCGGGCGCGGGTCGTGCGGAAAGGCCTGGGTCGCGGCGGGCGGTGCGATCACTGCGTCGATATCGGCAAACAGCGCGGCCCATGCGCGGGTGTTGCGCGCCTGCGCGTCGAGCATCGCGAGGTATGGGAGCAGGCGTGGCAGCGTGTCGTGCAGCGTCGGGTCCGACCGCGCGAACACCGTGCCCAGCAGCGCGGTATAGGCGTCATGCTGCACGGCCAGATCGGGCAGGGCAGGGTGGGTGCGGACGATCTGAACCCCGTCGCGTGCCAGTGCTTCGGCGGCGCGCTCGACCCCGTCGATCACGGCCGCAGCGGTCGCGGTTGCCGGATGCGCGGTCAGCACGAGTACGCGGCGGGCTGGCGCTGCCGCGCGCGGCAAGGGCAGGTCGGCGAGCAGGTCGAGTAGCAGCGGCAGGTCGCCGCCATGCTGCGCCATCGGCCCGATCACGCCCAGCACCGCCTCCGCGCCGTCGGTGCCGGGGAAGCGATGACCGTATCCGTTCAGCGCGCCATAGCTCGGCTTGTGGCCCCAGATGCCGCAGAAGTGCGAGGGCACGCGGATCGACCCGCCAATGTCGCTGCCCAGCTCGATCGGCACATAGCCCGCCGCCAGCGCCGCCGCCGCGCCGCCCGAACTGCCGCCGCAGGTTCGGGTCAGGTCGTGCGGGTTGCTGGTGCGGCCATAGACGGAATTGACGCTCTGCCAGTCGCCCAGCGCCTTGGGCACGTTGGTCTTGCCAAGAATAATCGCGCCCGCCGCCTTCAGGCGCTGCACTGCCACCGCGTCCGATGTCGCGAAGTTCTCGGCGGCGTGCGAAAAACCCCAGCTGGTCGGCAGCCCGGCGACGTCGAACGCCTCCTTGACCGTCATCGGCACGCCCAGCAGTGGGCGGCGCTCGCCGCCCGCCACTGCCGCATCGGCCTCGTCCGCTGCCTCCAGCGCCCGGTCGAAATCGCGCACCACCACCGCGTTGATCGCGCCGTCCCCAGCCTCGATCCGTGCAATCGCAGTTTCGCATTGTTCGCGCGCGCTCGTCTCGCCCGCCGCGATTGCGGTGGCGATGTCGATCGCGGACGCGCGCGCCATTGTCATCCCGGGGCGCCCGTCCGCTGGATCAGCTCGATCTCATGCCCCTCGGGGTCGAGCAGGAAGGTCAGCCGCGCACCTGGCAGCTCATGGGGCCCATGCAGCGGGCGGGCGCCATGCGCGATCGCGCGCGCCGCTGCCGCGTCCAGATCGGCGGTGGTCAGGCCGACCGGGCCATGCCCGTTGCCGACCGTCACGTCCCGCCCGTCGCTATGGTGGAACAGCACCAGCGTAAAGGGCTGGCCGGGCAGGTTGAGCATCGACTCTTCCAGCCCGGGCAGCACCACGCGATTGGTCACCGCGAAGCCAAAGGTGTCGCAGTAGAAGCGCTCCATCGCGGGGAGGTCGCGCACGACCAGCTTGAAGAAGCCGAGGCGGAAGCGCAGCGCCTCCACCTCGCCCGTCTCCGCGCCGGTCAGTGCGGCATCAGCCATTGAAGCGCTCGCCCTTCGCAGCCTTGTCCTTCAGCAGTTGCGCGATTTCAAAGCCATGCTTCTCCAGCCCGGCGACGATGGTCTTGAGGCCAACCGTGTCCGCCCAGAACATCGGGCCGCCGCGATAGACCGGCCAGCCATAGCCATAGATCCACACGACATCGATGTCCGACGCGCGCTGCGCCATCCCTTCCTGCAGGATCAGCGCGCCTTCATTGACCATGGTGTACAGCGTGCGCTCGATGATCTCCTCATCGCTCACCGCATGCTGCACCGCGCCGGTCTTCTTGCGGAAGTCCTCGATGATCTCGGCGACGCGGGGGCTGGGCGAGGGGTTCCGCTTGTCGTCATAGTCGTAGAAGCCGGCCTGCTTCTTCTGGCCCCAGCGCCCTTCGGCGGCGAGCGCGTCGCGGATGCTTTCGATCCGGGTCGGGTCGCGGTGCCAGCCGATGTCGACACCGGCCAGATCGCTCATCTGGAACGGGCCCATCGGCATGCCGAATTCGACATGGACGCGGTCGACCTGCTCCGGGGTCGCGCCTTCCATCAGCAGCTTCATTGCCTCGACCTGACGCGGCATCAGCATGCGGTTGCCGATGAAGCCGTGGCACACGCCCGCGACCACAGCGACCTTCTTGATCTTCTTGGCGACGTCCATGACCGTCGCCAGCACATCCTTGTCGGTCTGTGCGCCGCGCACGATTTCGAGCAGCTTCATGACGTTGGCGGGCGAGAAGAAGTGCATGCCGACGACATCGCCCGGACGGCTGGTCGAGGCGGCAATCTCGTCGATGTTGAGGTAGCTGGTGTTGGAGGCGAGGATCGCGCCCGGCTTGCAGATCGTGCTGAGCTTGCCGAAAATGTCCTTCTTGACGTCCATATTCTCATAGACCGCCTCGATCACGAGGTCGCAATCGGCGAGGTCGTCCATGCTCAGCGTCGGGGTCAGCAGGCCCATTGCCTGTTCGACCTGTTCGGGCTTGATCCGCCCGCGCGCGGCGCTGCCCTCGTAATTCTTGCGCATCACGCCGGTGCCGCGGTCGAGCGCGTCCTGCTGCATTTCGACGATCGTCACGGGAATCCCGGCGGACAGGAAGTTCATCGAAATGCCGCCGCCCATCGTGCCGGCGCCGATCACGCCGACCTTCTTGATGGCACGCAGCTGCGTATCTTCCGGCACGTCGTCGATCTTCGCGGCCTTGCGCTCGGCGAAGAAGATGTGGCGCATCGCTGCGCTCTGGGTGCCCATGATCAGCTTCATGAAGCCGTTGCGCTCACGCACCACGCCCTCGGCATAGGGCTTGTCGACCGTTTCCTCGATGACCTTGATGATCTCTTCGGGCGCGTCGAAGCCGCGGAAGCGCTTGGCGTTGGTCTTGCGGAAGGCGTCGAACACGCCCGGCTCAACGCTGACCGGCTTTTCGCTGGCGCGGGGCAGGGGGCGGGTGTCGGCCACTTCCTTGGCATAGGCGACCGCATCGGCGGTCAGGCTGTCCTCACCGGCCATGCGATCGACCAGACCAGCGGCCTGCGCGACCTTGGCCGGGACCGGATCGCCCTTCGCCGCCAGTTCGAGCGCGAATTCGACGCCCGCGACGCGCGGCAGGCGCTGGGTGCCGCCCGCGCCGGGGAGGATGCCGAGCTTCACTTCGGGCAGACCGAACTTCGCCGAGGGGACGGCGATGCGGTAATGGCAGGCCAGCGCAACCTCGCACCCACCGCCAAGGGCAGTGCCGTGAACGGCGGCGACGACCGGCTTCTCGCTCGCCTCGATCGTGTCCACGACGGTCGGCAGCCCCGGCTCCTGCATCGGCTTGCCGAATTCGGTGATGTCGGCGCCGGCAAAGAAGGTGCGCCCGTCGCAGCGGATCACGGCGGCCTTCAGGCTGTCGTCGCTGTTCAGTTCCTTGATCGCCGCGTCCAGCCCCTGCCGCACCGCCGCGCCCAGCGCGTTCACCGGCGGGTTGTTCGAGGTGATGACGAGGATATCGCCCTGTTTTTCGGTGGTGATGGGGCCGGTCATTGGTCTTCCTCTCTCTAGATCGTCATCCCCGCGCAGGCGGGGATCCATTGTCGCTGATGCTGCGGCTCCTGCCGAAACGTCAGTCCTGAATGGATTCCCGCCTGCGCGGGAATGACGGGGTAGGGGTTGCGAACGAAATCATGTCAAAGCCGAATAGATCATCGTCTTCAGCTCGCGCCGGATCGGGTACAGCCCCGATGGCGACAGCTGGGTCATGAACACCATACTGATCCGTTCGACCGGATCGACGAAGAAGGCGGTCGAAAACATCCCGCCCCAGTAAAACTCCCCGACGCTGCCTGGGATCATCGAGCGCGCAACGTCGATGTTCATTGCAAAGCCCAGGCCAAAGCCGGTCCCGGCATTCTGCGTCTCGCTGAACAAAGACCGTGACAGCGCCGACAGGTCCTTGCCGCCGGGCAGGTGGTTCATCACCATCAGGTCGAGCGTCTTGCGCCCGATAATCCGCGCGCCGTCGAGCGTCCCGCCATTGAGCAGCATGGTGCAGAAGCGGTGATAGTCCAGCGCGGTCGAGACGAGCCCGCCGCCGCCGGACAACAGGGTCGGCTTGCGGCTCCACGCCGATTTTTCGCCCTGATCATACATCACCCGGCCTTCGCCCGGCTTGAACGTGTAGCAGTCGGTCAGCCGGTCGAGCTTGTCCTCTGGCACCCAGAAGCCGGTGTCGTGCATGCCGAGCGGCGCGAAGATATATTCTTCGAAATAGGCATCGAGCTTCTGGCCCGACACGCGTTCGACCACCGCGCCGAGTACATCGGTAGATACCGAATAATTCCACGCCTCACCCGGCGAAAATTCGAGCGGCAGCTTGCCCAGCGCCGCGACGAAGCCGTCCAGGTCGAGATGCCCGTGCCAGCTCTCGATCCGCCCTTCGCGATAGGCTGCATCGACATTGCCGCGATTCTGGAAGCCATAGGTGAGGCCGGAGGTATGCCGCAGCAGGTCGATCATCCGCATCGGTTCGGTCGTCGGCCGGGTCACGAACGGCACCCGCCGCCCCCGCCATTGTAAACGCCCAGCCCCTTGAATTCGGGCAGGACGTGATGGACCGGCGTATCGAGCGCGACGCTGCCCTGCTCGACCAATTGCATGAACGCGATCGACGTCACCGGCTTGGTCATTGACGCGATGCGGTAGATCGACGTCTCGTCCACCGCCGCGCCGCCTTCCCGCGCTGCACCCTGATGGCTGAAATGCGCGACGTTCCCGTCGCGGGCGATCAGCAGCTGGGCGTTGGGCAGTTTTCCCGAGTCGAGGTAGCGCGCCTTTACGAACGCATCGATGCGCGCGAGCCGATCGGCGTCGAAGCCGCTTTCCGTAGCGGTAGCGAGGGCGGTTGAGTCCATACCTCTAATTCGAATCCTCGTTCCGGGGCGTTCGCCTTTGTGTCGCTTCCCTATTGCGTTGAGCGGCTAATGAATCAAGAATGAAGTGTGTTCGGGCGTGGCGGAATCGCCAAACCGGACATTCAACAACGAAATGATGACAGCATTGGAGAGACCCGCCTTGGCCCCCGAACCGCTCATCCCGCTCGACCCGTCCTGGCCGAAGATGACGCTGGCACAAGCCCAGGCGCTGATGACCGCGCCCGGCCAGAAGCTGGAAATGGACGAAATCGAGATTCGCGGCATCAAGACGCGGGTGTGGAAGAACGCCCCGCCGCACCTTGCCGCCCTGCTCCAGCTGTCGCGCACCCATGGCGAGCGTATCTTCACGATCCACGAGGACGAGCGTGTCAGCTACGAGGCGAATTTCCGCGCTACCGCGCACCTCGCGACCAAATTGCGCGAGATGGGGGTAGTGAAGGGCGACCGCGTCGCGCTGGCGATGCGCAACACGCCCGAATGGCCGGTGATCTTCTTCGCCGCGGTCAGTATCGGCGCGATCCTGGTGCCGCTCAACGCGTGGTGGACCGGCGGCGAGCTGGACTATGGCCTGCGCGATTCGGGGTCGAAGGTGCTGTTCCTCGACGGCGAGCGGTTCGCCCGGCTGCAAAAGCGGTTGCCCGACCTGCCCGATCTTCAGCGCACCGTGGTCAGCCGCTGGGATGGCGAATTGCCCGAGGGCGTCGACAAGCTCGAAGACCTGATCGGCGCGCCCAATGACTGGGCCTCGCTGCCCGATGTCCCGCTCCCCGCCGAACCGACTTTGGAGCCGGAGGATGACGCGACGATCTTCTACACCAGCGGCACCACCGGTTCGCCCAAGGGCGCGCTCGGCACGCATCGCAACCTCTGCACCAACATCATGTCGGGCGGATATGCCGCCGCGCGTTCGTATCTGCGCCGGGGCGAAATGCCGCCCGAGCCGCAGCCCAAGGTTGGTCTGCTGGTGATTCCGCTGTTCCACGTCACGGCCTGTTCGGCGAGCCTGATGGGCACGCTCGCATCGGGCAACACCGCGATCTTCATGCGCAAATGGGACGTGGTCGAGGCGATGGAGATCATTCAGCGCGAGAAGGTGAACCTCACCGGCGGCGTGCCGACCATCGCCTGGCAGATTCTGGAGCATCCCGACCGCCACAAATACGACCTCTCCAGCCTCGAGGCGATCGCCTATGGCGGCGCGCCCTCGGCACCCGAGCTGGTCAAGCGCATCTTCACCGAATTCGGCGCGCTTCCCGGCAATGGCTGGGGCATGACCGAGACGATGGCGACCGTCACCAGCCATTCGAGCGAGGATTATCTCAACCGCCCGACCAGCGCCGGCCCGCCCGTGCCGGTCGCCGATCTCAAGATCATGGACCCCGAGGGTGAGAAGGAACTGCCCGTCGGCGAAGTCGGCGAGCTCTGGGCCAAGGGGCCGATGATCGTGAAGGGATACTGGAACAAGCCCGAAGCGACCGCCGAATGTTTCCGCGACGGCTGGGTCCGCACCGGCGATCTGGCGAAGCTGGACGAGGAGGGGTTCCTCTACATCGTAGACCGCGCGAAGGACATGATCATCCGCGGCGGCGAGAATATCTACTCGTCCGAGGTCGAAGACGTGCTGTACGCCCACCCCGCCGTCACCGACTGCGCGCTGATCGGCATTCCGCACAAGACGCTGGGCGAAGAACCCGCCGCCGTGGTGCATCTGGCGCCGGGGATGGAAGCGACCGAAGCCGAGCTGCAGGCGTGGGTCCGCGAACGGCTGGCGATCTTCAAAACGCCCGTGGCGATCAAGTTCGTCGCGGAGACGCTGCCAAGGAATGCGAACGGGAAAATCTTGAAGAAGGATTTGAAGGCGTTGTTTGTGGAGGAGGGGGTGGCCTGATTGGGGCGTGAACTCACCCCTCTCGTCGTCCCGGGCTTGACCCGGGACAGGGCTTCTTCTTCCAACGTCGGCCAAGAAAAGCCCAGCCCCGGGTCGAGCCCGGGGCGACGGGGAGGGGGGTGGTTGACTGCCGCCTTGGTTTCGCGTCGTATCCACCGATGCCACGCGCACCCAAAGGCGGCTGGGTCTACATCATGGCCAACCGTTATCGCGGAAAGATGTACACCGGCGTCTCGGCAAACTTGCCCGCCCGCGTCCACCAGCACCGCACCGGTACCGGATCGAGTTATTGCGCCGAGCATCACCTGACCCGCCTTGTCTGGGCCGAATATGCCGAGGACATCACCGACGCGATTGCGCACGAAAAGCGGGTTAAACGGTGGCACCGGGAGTGGAAGTTTGCGCTGATCGAAAAGGCGAATCCGGATTGGGTTGATCTCTACGATCAAATTGCGGGCGGCGACTAAAACCCCCTCGTCGCCCATGCCCCCATTTTCTCGTCGCCCCGGGCTTGACCCGGGGCTGGGCTGCTTTTTCCCCTCGGCCGTGGTCAAGAAAGCCCTGTCCCGGGTCAAGCCCGGGACGACGAGAGTGGGCGGCGTTAGGGCAAAAAAAGGGCCGGTCCTTCCGAACCGGCCCCCTCCATCACGTCAGGCGTGTCGCCTCACCAGATCTTCACCCGCTGCTCGGGCGGCAGGTACAGCGCGTCGCCCGGCTTCACGTTGAACGCCACATACCAGGCGTCGACATTGCGGACGATGCCGTTGACGCGATATTTGGCCGGGCTGTGCGGGTCGGTCAGCAGGCGCTGCAGTTCGGCGTCTTCACGCACCTTTGCCTGCCACGCCTGGGCATAGGACAGGAAGAAGCGCTGGTCGCCGGTCAGGCCGCCGATCACCGGGGCCTTGCCGTGCTTGGTCTGATAACGCTGGTACGCGCCATAGGCCATTTCGATGCCGCCCAGATCGCCGATATTCTCACCCAGCGTCAGCTTGCCGTTGATCTTGGTCCCCTTGACCGGCTCATACTGGTTGAACTGCTCGACCAGAACGCCCGTGCGCTTGGCAAAGGCGGCCTTGGCTTCGGGCGTCCACCAGTTGGCGAACTTGCCATCGGCACCGAACTGGCTGCCCTGATCGTCGAAGCCGTGGCCGATCTCATGCCCGATGATCGCGCCGATCGCGCCATAGTTCACCGCCGGATCCGCCTTGGCGTCGAAATAGGGCGCCTGCAGGATCGCGGCCGGGAAGGTGATCTGGTTCATCAGCGGGTTGTAATAGGCGTTCACCGTCTGCGGGGTCATGTCCCACGCCGCGCGGTCGACCGGCTTGCCGAGCTTCGAGAGCTGATACTGCTGCCCCCATTCGCGTGCCGCCACCATGTTGCCGAGCAAATCGCCACGGCTGATCTTCATGCTCGAATAGTCGATCCACTTGGCCGGATGCCCGACGCGCGGGTCGAACGCGGCAAGCTTGGCCAGCGCCTTTTCCTTGGTCGCCGCATCCATCCACTGGTTCGCCTTCAGCCGCTCTTCCAGGCTGGCGCGCAAATCGACGATCAGCTCGTTCATCTTGGCCGAGCTTTCCGGCGGATAGTGGCGCGCGACGTAAATCTCGCCGACTGCCTCGCCCAGCGCGCCATTGACCAGCTGGACCCCGCGCTTCCACCGCTCGCGCTTTTGCGGGGTGCCCGACAGCGTCTTGGCGTAGAAGTTGAACGAGGCATCGTCGAACGCCTTGGGCAGATAGGCGGCGTTGGACGAGATGAAGTGGAAGGTCATCCAGTCCTGCCAGGTCGATACCGGCACTTCGGCGAACATCTTGCCCAGCGCGGTCAGCGCGGTGTCGTTGCCCATGATCATCTTGGGCATCGCCGCGACGCCCGCTGTCTGCATCATGGCCGGCCAGTCGAATTCGGGTGCCAGTTTCGCCATCCCGGCGCGGTCCATCGGCTTGTACAGCGCCATGATGTTGCGGTTCTGCTCAGGGCTCCAGTGCACCTTGGCCATCGCGGTTTCGAAGGCGACGATCGCGTCGGCCTTTTTCGCCGCATCGGCGATTCCCGCCAGCGTCAGCACCTGTTCGACATAGGCGCGATAGGCGGCGCGGAACTTGTCGTATTTTTCGCCTTCCAGCAGATAATAGTCGCGTGCCATGCCGAGCGTGCCCTGGCTGGCGAACGCGGTGTACTGGGTCGGATCGGCCAGATCGGGGATGATCCCGATGTCGACCGGGCTGGCATAGCCGACGCTCGCGAACAGCGTTTGCAGCTTGGCGCGATCATTCGCGGCGGCGATCTTGGCGAGATAGGGCTTGAGCGGCGCAGTGCCGCGCGCCTCGATCCCGGCCTCGTCCATCCAACTGGCGTAGAGGTCGCCGATCTGCTTGCCCTTGGTGCCGAACTGGCCGGGGTTCTTGGCCATGTCGTCGAGGATCGCGCGCACCGAAATTTCGGCCTCGTCGGTCAGCTTGACGCCATAGCCCGCCGATGCGCGATCCGCCGCGATCTCGACCGACTTGTCCCAGCCGCCATTGACGTAGGACCAGAAGTCATCGCCCGGCTTGACGCTCTTGTCCTGCGTGGACAGCTCAAGGCCGACGGTGCCGTAACGCGGCCCGGTGGCGCTCTGCGACAGGGCAGGCGCGGTCAGCGCGAGCGCGGCAACGCCCAGCGTCAGGCGCGCGAAAACATTGATCTTCATGGAAAAATCCCCCCAGAGAGTCGGTAGTGTATTGTGTTACCATAACGGTTGGCGGGGAGGGGTGCAATGCCGCTCACACACCTGCCCATCGTCGTCCCGGGCTTGACCCGGGACCGGGCGTCTTCTTTCTCGGCGGTGGCAAGAAAAGCCCAGCCCCGGCTCAAGGCCGGGGCGACGGTGGAGGGTTCAGGCGAGAACCCCCGCCACGGCCTTTACCCAGCCCGCAAGCCGCGCCTCCCGCGCGCCGCTCTCCATCGTCGGCTCGAACATCTCGACCCGCCCGCGCATCGCCGCCGCTTCCTCCAGCCCGGAGAACAGCCTGCAGCCCACGCCCGCCAGCATCGCCGCGCCCAGTGCCGTCGTCTCGGTGAAGGCCGGACGTTCGACGGTTACGCCCAGCACGTCGGCTAGATCCTGTGCGATCCAGTCATTGGCGACCATGCCGCCATCGATCCGCAGCCGCGACCAGTCACAGCCATCGGCGGCGAAGGCGGTCTTCAGGTCATGGCTCTGATGCGCCATTGCCTCCAGCGCGGCGCGCACGACATGCGCCTTGCCGCTGGCGAGGCTGAGGCCGCTGATCGCTCCGCGCGCTTCGGGTTCCCACCACGGCGCGCCCAGCCCCGATAAAGCAGGCACGAAATACACCCCGCCATTGTCGGCGACGCTGCGCGCCAGCGCCTCGGTCTCGCCCGCGTCTGCGATGAGCCCCAGCGAATCGCGCAGCCATTTGACCACGCTGCCCGCGACGAACACCGACCCCTCGATCGCATAGGTGCGCTTGCCGTCGAGCTGGCACAGCACGGTCGAGAGTAAGCGGTGGCGCGAGGTGGGCTGGCGCTCGCCGGCATTGGTCAGCACGAATGCGCCGGTGCCATAGGTCGCCTTGGTCTCGCCCGGCGCCAGGCACGCCTGCCCGATCGTCGCTGCCTGCTGGTCGCCGGCCAGGCCACAGATCGGGATGCGCCCGCCGAACAGCGTCGTCTCCCCGAATCGCCCCGCGCAATCGACAATCTCGGGCAGCGCGCCGCGCGGGCAATCGAACAGGTCCAGCAGCCCGTCGCTCCACCCGCCGCTGCCCAGGCCCATCAGCAAGGTGCGCGACGCATTGGTCGCGTCGGTGACGTGGAGACCACCGGTCAGCTTCCACACCAGCCAGCTTTCGACCGTCCCGATCGCCAGCCGGTCGCCCGCGTCGCGCAGCTGCGGCCAGTTGGCCATCGCCCAGGCGATCTTGGTCCCGCTGAAATAGGGGTCGAGCAGCAATCCGGTGCGCGCCTGCACGCCGGGTTCCTCGCCGCGTTCCTTGAGGTCGCGGCACAAATCGGCGCTGCGCCGGTCCTGCCATACGATCGCCGGGGCGAGCGGTTGCCCGGTCTCCTTGTCCCAGAAGACGATTGTCTCGCGCTGGTTGGTGATGCCGATCGCCGCGATCCGCTCCGGCCCGCCCGCGCGCTCGACCATCGTTGCCGCGCAATTGGCCGATTCGGCCCAGATCTGGTCGGGGTCATGCTCAACCCATCCGGCTCGCGGATAGCTTTGGCGCAACGGCACCGCGATGCTGTCGAGACAGCGACCGTCCGGCGCGAACAGCATCGCGCGGGTCGAGGTCGTCCCCTCGTCGATGACCAGCAGAATCTCTCCCATCGAATCAGGTTAGCCGGGATTACATCGCACGCAAATCGCGCTAGGATTCGCGCGAGAGGTAAAACAAGTGGACGAAGTTTTCGGGAACGACCGGCGCGCAGAAGGGGAGGGCGACACGCCCGACTCGACGCATCACTTCGTCCCCGTCGTGCCCCCCGCCGATCATGAGACCGAGGCGGAGAATCGCCGCGACCGCCTGCTCGCCGGGCTGACGCTGATGGCGGGGATCGGCCTGGTCCTCGCGCTGCCCTTCGCGCTCAAGGCCGGATCGCCCTTCTTCCTCCCGCTGACCGCCGCGATCGTCATCGCGATTGCGCTGGTCCCGATCCTCGAATGGCTGGAGCGGCATCGCGTGCCGGCGCCGCTCGCCGCCCTGATCTGCCTGTTGCTGTTCCTGACCGCAGCCAATGCCGCGCTGGCGTCGATCGTCGTGCCTGCCTGGGGCTGGCTGTCGATCCTTCCCGAGCGGATCGACAATATCCAGTCGAACGTGAAGCCGCTGATCGACTTCTATTCGAACTTCGAAGCCTTTGTGAACAAGACGATCCAGGACCTCGCTCAGTCGCGCCCGATGCAGCCGACCGAGGCGACGGGACAGGCACCGCCGCGCTCGCTGCTCGAACTGGCCGCGACCAGCGCGCCGACTGCGTTCATCGAAATGTTCTTCGCGGTGCTCGTGATCTTCTTCTTCCTGTCGGGCTGGACCCGGTTGCGGCGCAACGCGATCACCAGCCGCACCAGCTTTGGCGGGGCGATGGCGACCGCGCGGGTGATTCAGGATGTGGTCGACGATACCTCGGCCTATCTCGGCACGATCACGATGATCAACGTGACGCTGGGGCTGCTCGTCGCTGGCGCGCTGTGGCTGATCGGCATGCCGACCCCGCTGATGTGGGGCGGCATCGTCGCGTTGCTCAACTATATTCCCTATCTCGGCCCGATCTTTGCCGCCGGATTCCTGGCGGTGGGCGGGCTGATGACGTTCCAGGACGTGTGGACCGCGTTGCTGCCCGCCGCGATCATGATCGGGCTGCATACCATCGAGGCGAACTTCATCACGCCGCTGGTGGTCGGGCGGCGGCTGACGATCAATCCGATCATGATTCTGATCTCGCTGTCCTTCTGGGGCTGGGTCTGGGGCACGCCGGGCGCGCTGCTCGCGGTGCCGCTGCTGATCATCATCCAGACCGTGCTCAATGCGGCGGGCAAGCCGGACATCGCCGGATTCCTGTTCGAACATGGCACCCTGGTCGCGCGCGGAAACCCCGCCGCGCCACGTCCGCAAATTATGCGCGAAAGCGGAGTTGACAGCCCCGGACCGCCCGGTTAGGTGCCGCGCTCTCGCAAGGGACTGCGCTTCGGCGCCAGGGTCATGCGGGTGTAGCTCAGTTGGTTAGAGCGCCGGCCTGTCACGCCGGAGGTCGCGGGTTCGAGCCCCGTCACTCGCGCCACCCCTTTATGGGTGGCCACCTCTCTCACTCCACGTCACCGATTGTCAGCGGCACCATGGTGCTTTGCTTGTGCACGCGCTTGATGAAGCTCGTCTCATAGCGCCGCACCGCCGGATCGTTCTGAAACAGCCGTTCGGCCAGCCTGTTGTAATCCGCCATGTCGCGCACGCAGACCAGCACCGCCAGGTCATCCGCTCCGGCGACGTCCAGGATCATTTGAACCGAATTCTCGGCCGCGAGCGCCGCGCGCAACGCCGCGATGCCGCGCTCTTCGGCATGTTCATGGACCTGTACCCGCACCAGCGCGCGCAGCCGCCGTTCGGTGAGCTTGGGCGCGAGCAGTGCGACGTCGGCCGCGATAAACCCTTCGCTGCGCAGCCGACGCACGCGTCGCGTGACCGCCGATGCCGACAGCGGCACGTCGCGCGCCAGCTCCTCCGCGGTCGCCAGCGAATCGGCCTGGAGCAGGTTGAGCAACTGAAGGTCGAAGGCGTCGAGCTTGCTCATATCTGGCGCGAACCCACTCCCGAATGACGATTTTCGGCACATAGCGCGCCATGATCGCCTGCAAAAGGCGTGTTAGTCAACTATAACACCTCGGGTGATCCACAACGGAGAGGCTTGATGGGTAAGGAAGTGATGGCGGCGGCAATCCTGGCGATGCTGGCACCGGCGGCGATGGCACAGAGTGAGGCACCGGCACCCGCCGTCGCCCCCGCCTTTGACGCGGCGGCGGCCAAGGCCGCAGTGGCGACGCTGGCGGACGAGCTGGAGAAGAATTTCGTCTTTCCCGATACCGCAAAGCGCTACGCTGCGGCGCTGCGCACGAAGCTCGCGGCGGGCGGCTATGACGGCATGACCGATGGCTATGCGCTGGCCACCGCAGTCACCGCCGACCTTCAGGCGATCGCTCCCGACGGCCATCTCGCCATGTTCGCGCCGGGCGGCCCGCAGTCGCAGCGCGTCGGCCAGCCCTCGACCCAGCAGCAGATCGGCAATGCCCCGCTGCCCCCGCCCGCGATGGAACAGGCCGGAATGATCGCACCGGGCATCGCCTATGTCCGCTTCAACGGCTTTTTCGGCGAGGCCGAGACGCTCAAGGCCTTCACCGCCTTTCTTGATCAGCAGGTCGGGGCAAAGACGCTGATCATCGACGCGCGCACGCATCGCGGCGGCGGGCTGGACGAGATGGACGTGCTCTTCCCGCGCATCTTCGACAAGGCGCAGGCGGTGATGATCATGGACACGCGCGCATCGTTCGCCGCGCAGGCGGGGCCGCTGCCGTTCCGCTCGCTGGTCAAGGTCGATGCGCCCGCCGAACTGGCGCGAACCGAGCATCGCGTCATCCCGGCAAGCCCGGCCGGCCCATGGGCGAAGACGAAGATCTACTACCTCACCTCGCCGCGCACCGCCTCCGCCGCCGAGCATCTTGCAGCGGTGTTCAAAGGGACGAAGCGCGCAACGCTGATCGGGGAAACTACGGCGGGGGCGGGCCATTATGGCGGCACCGCACCGCTCGGCGGGGGATATTCGGCCTTCATCCCGGTCGGGCGCAGCTATTTTCCTGGCGGTGAGAGCTGGGAGCAGGTCGGCGTGAAGCCCGATATTGCGGTCGCGCCGGAACGCGCGCTTTATGAGGTGCTGGTGCGCGAAGGCGTCCCCGCCGCACAGGCCGAGGCGCTGTCGGCATCGCATATGCCCAAGGGTTCGATGGAACGCCGCAAGCTCGGTCGCCGCTGACGCGCGACCCGCAGGGGGGCGGTGGCGTTGATGGATCACCCCTAATCCACAACGCCGTAGCGCCGCCCCCTTGCACCCCCCGGCACAGCCGCTAAACGCCCCCGTTCACCACAAGGGAGCGGGACATGAGCGACTCGATTTCGGCCGAGCAGCTGCGCCTTTTGATCGAGCGGATCGAGCGGCTGGAAGAAGAGAAAAAGGGCATCAGCGACGACATCAAGGACGTCTATGGCGAGGCCAAGGCGACCGGTTTCGATGCCAAGATCATGCGCACCATCATCCGCCTGCGGAAGATGGAGAAGCACCAGCTCGACGAGCAGGACGCGCTGCTCGAAACTTATCGCGCCGCGCTGGGGATGCAGTAAGCTCTTTGGTCAGCTACGCTGACGCGGCACCGGCCCGCTCCCCCACCCGGCCACCCATTTCAGAATATCCTGTCGATGGGTGGCCGGGTGGGGGAGCGGGCCGGTGCCGCCATCCGGCTCGGCGAAGCTGAGCCGAACAAGGAGACCCGCGCATGATTCTCACCACCACCAGCACCGTCGACGGGCATAGCGCCACCCGCTATCACGGCATCGTGACCGCCGAAGTGATCATCGGCGCCAATATCTTCCGCGACCTGTTCGCCGGCATTCGCGACATCGTCGGCGGCCGATCGGGCAGCTATGAGCGCCCGCTCAAGGACGCGCGCAAGACCGCGCTCGACGAACTGCGCGACGAGGCCCGTGCGCTCGGCGCGAACGGGGTGATCGGCATCGATTTCGATTATGAAGTGATCGGCAAGAACGGATCGATGCTGATGGTCTCCGCCTCCGGCACCGCGGTGACGCTCAGCGGGGTCTGAGTCGCGGCGTTCCTGACTCGTCACCCCGGCCTTGTGCCGGGGTCCACTCTGCCTCCCGTCCGACGCTCACGCTGCTTGCTTTGCGCCTGCCTCCCGGTGGACCCCGGCACAAGGCCGGGGTGACCAGGGCGGTTGGCGGCGAAAACCCCCGGTTGCGCCTCAACCCGCCCTTGCCCTAGAGACGCCGCACCCAATTCCACAGAGACACCCCATGGCAGGCCATTCCAAATTCAAGAACATTATGCACCGCAAGGGCGCGCAGGATAAGAAGCGTTCGGGCATGTTCAGCAAGCTCAGCCGCGAAATCACCGTCGCGGCCAAGATGGGCCTGCCCGATCCCGACATGAACCCGCGCCTGCGCGCTGCGGTCAACGCCGCGAAGGCGCAGTCGATGCCGAAGGACAATATCCAGCGCGCGATCGACAAGGCGAGCAAGGGCGACGGCGAGAATTACGAGGAAATCCGCTATGAGGGCTTTGGCCCCGGCGGCGTCAGCCTGATCATCGAGGCGCTTTCCGACAACCGCAACCGCACCGCCACCAATGTGCGCACGGCCGTAAGCAAGAACGGTGGCAATCTCGGCGCGTCCGGATCGGTCAGCCACGCCTTCGACCGGGTCGGCCTGATCACCTATCCCGCCAGTGTCGGCGATGCGGAGAAGGTGTTCGAGGCGGCGCTGGAGGCGGGTGCCGAGGACGTGACGTCGAGCGAGGACGGCCACGAGATCTGGACCGCCAACGCCGACCTGCACGAAGTCGCCAAGGCGCTCGAACCCGTGCTGGGTGAGGCCGAGGGCGCCAAGCTCGCATGGAAGCCGCAGACGATGGTCGAGGTGAGCGAGGACGATGCCGCGACGCTGTTCAAGCTGATCGACGCGCTCGACGATGATGACGACGTCCAGACCGTCTGGGGCAATTACGAAGTTTCGGACGAGGTGATGGCGAAGCTGGGGTGACAACCATTCCCTCGCCCCTCCGACGGAGGGGAGAGGGATGCGCAGACTTGGGTCTTGCGAAGCAAGGCCTTCAGTCGGAGCTGGGAGAGGGGTGGGCGGCTGCGAAGCAGACGCTCGGCGCTATGCGCCGATCTACCCCTCTCCAAGCTCCGCTAGGCAGCAAGCTGCCAAGCTGCGCTATCCTCTCCCCTATCAAGGGGAGAGGATGGCACCTCTAAGCCGCCCGCTCGTCCGCCCCATCCATCCCCAGCATCGCACGGATGCGCCAGGCGTCGGCGGCCCAGTTGGTCCCCTGCGAAAATGGCGCGGATGCCAGGCGCGGCGCATCGTCTAGCAGGGGGAACAGCTCGCGCTCCTCGCGGTCCAGCCGGTCGATGACCTCGGCTGTGCGCAACCGCACCGCTACCGCATAAGCCCGCCAGTCGCGCACCACTGCATCGGGCGGAAATTGGCGGGTATGCGCCGCGAACTTCGCATAATCCGCCGCCGTGGCCTGACAGAAGCGCTCGGCCACCGCGCGCGCCGCCGGGTCGGCATGCAGCCGCAGCCGCGGATAGATCATCCGGTCCTTCAGCGTCAGCGTCCGCAGCAGGGTTCGGCTGAACCGCCATCGCGCGTCGTTGAGTTCGTCCAGGCTGGGCGGTTCGGTGCGCCGCGCAATCGCCGCCATTTCCACGGTGCATTCCCGCAGGCGGCGATGTTCGGCAAAGAACGGATCGAGATTGGACACAGCGAAACCCGCTTTCTTGGCTCCAGAACGACAGGACGGCAGCGCAACGATGCCGGGACGGGCTGGCGCACCGTCCACTTGTCTTTTAGGGCGCGGGGATGGTTAGAGGTCAGGCAACCAGCAGAAAACCGTTACGGACCCGGTTTTACCGGGTGGAGCGATGAGGACCCAGCGCCTGATCCTCGGCCTCGACCCCGGTCTAGGCACCACCGGCTGGGGCCTGATCCGCGCCGACGGCAATCGCCTGAGCCATGTCGCCAACGGCCAGCTCAAGACCGACGCAAAGGCTCCGCTGCCTCAGCGGCTCGCGCATCTCGACGCGATGCTCGCCGCGCTGGTTGCCGATCACGCCCCCGATGGTGCGGCGGTGGAGGAGGTGTTCGTCAACTCCAACCCGCAATCGACGCTGAAACTCGCCCATGCCCGCGGGGTCGCGATCTGCGCTGTCGCACGCGTGGGCCTGGAGGTGGGCGAATATGCCCCGCGACTGGTCAAGAAGGCGGTGGTCGGCACCGGCACCGCCGAAAAGGCGCAGGTCCACGCGATGATCGCCCGCCTGCTCCCCGGCACCAAGATCGCCGGGGCCGACGCGGCCGATGCGCTCGCGGTCGCGATCTGCCACGCGCACCATCTGGCGAGTGCGCGGGCGTTGGGCCGCTGAATATCGCTTCCCTCATGGCGGTCGTTCCGCTTATGTCCCGGCCATGATTGCGCATCTCAACGGCCATCTCGCCGCAACAGGCATCGACCATGCGGTGATCGACGTGAATGGTGTCGGCTATCTGGTCGGCGCATCGGCGCGGACGCTGGCGGCGCTCGGCGCGATCGGTGAGTTTGTCACCGTCCACACGGAGATGCTGGTCAGCGAGGATTCGATCCGCCTGATGGGCTTTGCCAGCGCCGAGGAGCGTGACTGGTTCCGCCTGCTCACCGGCGTGCAGGGGGTGGGGGCCAAGGTCGCGCTGGCGATCCTCTCGATCCTCTCGCCGGCGGAAGTCCAGACCGCCATCGCTCGCGCCGACGCCGCGATGGTCGCGCGCGCCAATGGCGTCGGCCCGAAGCTGGCGCAGCGCATCGTCAACGAACTCAAGGACAAGGCTGGCGGCGTGGCGATCGGCAGCGGCGGAGCTGGGGCGGCGGCCCCGGTCGGTAGCGCGGCGAACGACGCGGTCTCTGCGCTGCTCAACCTGGGCTTCAAGCCCGCAGAAGCCAGCAACGCGGTGAACGCGGCGAGCGATGAACTCGGGCCGGCCGCTACGCTCGACGCGCTGGTCCGGCTGGCGCTGCGCAAGGCGGCGAAGTGAGGGTCATCCCTCTTCCACTCCGTCATGCTGAACTTGTTTCAGCATCCACTGCACCCCGCAGCGACTGACCAGAGGCTCTATCTGCAACGGGCGACCCTTGCCGCCCTTGGCGGTGACGCTCGGACCAAATTTCGGAACAGCCGCCCGCCGCACGGTGGATGCTGAAACAAGTTCAGCATGACGGAATGGGTCAAAGATAGCGCTACCAGATTCCCGTTGCGCTTAGTATTGATAGCGCTAACATCTCCTCCGCCGGACATGATTCCGGACATGCAGGCCCGCAAACGGGCCGCGAGGAGGAGAGAGAGGATGCGGGCCCTTACACGTCGGGAAACCCTTGCCCTTGCCGGTGCGCTGGGCGTTTCAGCATGTAGCGGGGGAGGGCCGGGGACCGGCACGATTTCTACCCCGTCACCGACCCCCACGCCCGGCCCCTCGCCCAGTCCTTCGCCATCACCCAGCCCGTCGCCATCGCCGACGCCAACCAGCACGCTCAAGGCGGCGGCTGCAGCGCGGGGGATGCGGTTCGGATCGACCTTTGCCTGGGCGTCGCCCGGTGCCGATGCCGGATCGTTCAACAACCCGGCCTATGCCGCTTTGCTCGAGCGCGACTGCCAGCTGCTCGTCCCCGAAAACGAGATGAAATGGGAATATCAGTCGAGCGCCGAGAATGTGTACGACTGGACCCGCGCCGATCAGATGCTGGCCTATGCCGAGTCAAAGGGCATGGAGATGCGCGGCCACACCATGCTGTGGTATATTCAGGAGCGGTTCCCGGCGTGGCTGCGCAGCTATCCGATGGGCGCGGACCCGCGCGCCACGGCGGAGCGGCTGGTGCGCACGCATGTTCAGAATACCGCGCGCCATTTCGGCAACCGCATCAAAAGCTGGGACGTGATCAACGAGGCGATCGATCCCGCGACCGGCAATGTTCGCACCAACATCCTGCACAATGCGGTCGGCGGGGACACTTCCATCCTCGACCTCGCCTTCCGCACCGCGCGGGCGGAGCTGCCAACGGCGGAGCTGGTCTATAACGACTATATGGACTGGGGCTCGACCACGCACCGCAACGGCGTACTGGCGCTGCTTCAGGGGTTCCGCACGCGCGGCGTTCCGGTCGATGCGCTCGGTATCCAGTCGCATATCGGCTTTTACTCCAGCGGCACCGCGCAGGACATCGCCAACGCCCAGATCCCGGCGATGCGCTCCT
The DNA here is from genome assembly GCF_056821745.1 of Sphingomonas sp. SDUR79. NCBI lineage: Bacteria > Pseudomonadati > Pseudomonadota > Alphaproteobacteria > Sphingomonadales > Sphingomonadaceae > Sphingomonas > Sphingomonas sp. SDUR79. The sequence goes on from NZ_JBPDIN010000001.1 coordinate 470,010, forward strand.
TCCTCGATGCGGTCGTCGCGCTTGGCTACAAGCTGATCATCACCGAGTTCGACGTCAGCGACCGTAATCGCACGGGCACAATTGCGCAGCGGGACGAGGATGTCGCGGTGTACGGCCGCGCCTGGCTCGACCTGTTGTTCAGCTACCCGCAGCTCAAGGACGTGCTCGTCTGGGGCATGAACGACAAATATAGCTGGCTGCAGAATTTCGGTACCCCGCGCCCCGACGGCCAGCCGCTACGGCCGCTGCCCTATGACGCCAGCGCGCAGCCCAAGCGGCTCTACACCGCGATCGGCGACGCGTTTGCCGCGACGACCACGCGTCCCGCACCGACCTGACGAGCGGGGAGGGGGATTGGCTTGCCGTAAGCGAACGGATAAGGAACGTTGAGAACGGTTGGCGGCAGCCGCCCCCCTTTTGCGGTATGACGCACGAGGGGGCTCGATTATTCGCTTAAGGAAGCACCATGCACGTCACAGCAGTCCTGACCCCCGCTGTCGAAGGTGGCTTTGTCGCCTATAATCCCGAGACGGGCAGCACGACGCAGGGTGAAACGATCGAAGAGGCGCTGGCCAGTCTGCGCGAGGCGGTGGAACTGTATCTGGAGGAGTTTCCGATGAAATTCGGCGCCGCTCCCCTGATTACCAGCTTCGACATTGCGGCCAATGCCTAAGTTTCCGGTGCTGTCAGGTGCCGAAATCATTCGCGCGCTCGAACGGCTCAATTTCGTGCAGGTCCGTCAGCGCGGCAGTCATGTCGTGATGCGGCGGGGCGGCAATGGTTGCGTCGTTCCGCTGCACCGTGAGGTGAAGTCAGGCACGCTTGCCGGATTGTTGCGACAGGCCGGGGTGACCGCCGACGAATTTCTGGCGGCCGCACGTGACTGACGACCGCATCCTCACCGCATCGCGCCGCCCCGAGGACATCGACGCGGCGCTGCGCCCCAAGTCGCTCGACGAGTTCGTCGGCCAGCGTGCGGCGCGCGACAACCTTCGCGTGTTCATCGATGCCGCCCGCCAGCGCGGCGATGCGCTCGATCATGTGCTGTTCTTCGGCCCGCCCGGCCTTGGCAAGACCACGCTGGCGCAGATCATCGCCAAGGAAATGGGCGTCGGCTTCCGCGCCACGTCCGGCCCGGTGATCGCCAAGTCGGGCGATCTTGCGGCGTTGCTCACCAATCTCGAGGATGGCGACGTCCTGTTCATCGACGAGATTCACCGCCTCGCTCCTGCGGTTGAGGAGGTGCTGTATCCCGCGATGGAGGACCGCGCGCTCGACCTGATGATCGGGGAGGGGCCGTCGGCGCGCAGCGTGCGGATCGATCTGCCGCGCTTCACCCTGGTCGGCGCAACCACGCGGCAGGGGCTGCTGACGACGCCGCTGCGCGACCGCTTCGGCATCCCCGTGCGCCTGCAATTCTACACGGTCGATGAACTGACCCGCGTCGTCACCCGCGCCGCCGGCCTGCTCGACCTTGGCATTGCGCAGGATGGCGCGGCGGAGATTGCGCGGCGTTCGCGCGGCACCCCGCGCATCGCCGGGCGGCTGCTGCGGCGCGTGCGGGACTTCGCCAATGTTGCGGGGGAGGCGGTGGTGCACGCCCGCGCCGCCGATGCCGCGCTCAACCGGCTTGAGGTCGACGCGCTCGGCCTCGACGCGATGGACCGGCGCTACCTCACCATGATTGCCGACATTTATCGCGGCGGTCCGGTCGGCGTAGAGACGCTCGCCGCGGGCCTGTCCGAGCCGCGCGATACGGTCGAGGAGGTGATCGAACCCTACCTCATCCAGATCGGCCTGATCGCCCGCACCGCGCGCGGCCGATGCCTCAACGCGGCGGGGTGGAAGCATCTCGGCCTCAACCCGCCCGCCGGATCGCAGGACGGGCTGTTCGACGGGTGACGCCGCGTGGCGTCGTTACCCGACCGGTTCAGCTGAAGATTTCGGGTGCATCAAAATCCGGCGCGCCTTCGCCCAGTCGCGGGTCGAAGCCATAATCGTTCTCGCCGCGGGTGCCGGGCAAAAAGCCGAACACGATGAAGAAGATGAACCCGATATAGGGGATGATCGTCAGCAGATACATCCACCCGCTCTTGTTGCTGTCGTGCAAACGCCGCACCGTTACCGCGATGCTGGGAAGCAAACACGCCAGGATCCAGAGAACGACCGGGATATAGATTAGCGAGAAATCGTCGCTCTCTGCCGAGTCTTCCAGTGCCGCCCCGCCCATCATGCCGTCTGTCACGACGAACGACGCCGCGATCACGCCGTAAAAGATGATGAAGAACAGCCAGAATTCGGTCCGCGTCGAGCGCCCGCTGAAGTCGACATAGTGGCGCCACGGCCGCAGAATCTTGTCCATCTTTGCCCCCATTTGATTCGGAAGCGATCCTATCCGATTGCAATGGCTTGGCAATTGCCGCGACCCTGGGGCGCGAGGGGGCCTGAGACATGCAGACTATCGCTGCCACCGGTGGTTGGACTATCGGATGGCACTGACTTTGTGGAAACCAAGCCTTGACCGACCAGCCTTCCGCCGACCGTCTGAGCGATGCCCGCGCCGCGCTCGCCACCGCGATGGCGCTGCACGAACAGGGCGATCTGGAAGGGGCCGAGGCGGGCTATCGCGCGGTGCTGGCGCTGGGCTACCGCGCCACCGATGTGCTCCCCTTGCTCGCCGGCCTGCTCGGGCGTCTGTCCCGCGCGGAGGATGCGCTGGCCGCCTGGGAGCAGCTGCTCGCCATCCAACCCGATCATGCCGTGGCGCTGCATGAAAAGGGGCTGACGCTGCACTGGCTCGGTCGCACCGGGGAAGCCGTCGCGGCTTTGGAACAGGCCTGCGCGCTCGATCCGCACAATGCGATCGCGATCGGCAATCTGGCGGTGGTGCTGGCCGATGTCGGGCGCAACCACGCCGCGATCGGCCAGTTCCGCCGCGCTCTGGCACTTCAGCCCGACAATCTGCATCTGTGCCATCAGCTGCGCCGGCTGGGCGCGGCATCGGTGCCTTTCTGGCATATCCCGATGATGAACGACGCGCCGCGCAACGACGCGTTCGAGGCGGCGATCAAGGCCGCCATCGCCGTCGCCGGCCCGGACGCGCGCGTGCTCGACATCGGTGCGGGCAGCGGCCTGTTGTCGCTGATGGCGGCGCGCGCCGGCGCGCGACAGGTGGTGGCGTGCGAGATGGAGCCGCTGATCGCCGAAATGGCGCAGCGGATCGTGGCGCAGAATGGCTATGCCGATCGCGTCACCGTTCATGCCAAGCCCTCCACCGAGCTTGCCGTGGGGGCCGAGCTCGACGCGCCGGCGCAAATCCTCGTTTCCGAAATCCTCTCCAGCGATCTGCTCACCGAAAAGGTGCTCGACACGTTCGAGGACGCCCATCGCCGCCTGCTCGCCCCCGACGCTTTGGTGATCCCGCGCGCGGCCACCGCGATGGGATGCCTGGTCGCCAGCGACACGCTGGCCGATTATGCCTTTGTCGGCGAAGTCTCGGGATTCGACCTGTCTCCCTTCACTGCCCTTGCCCAGCAACGCCTACCGATCCACGGCACCATGACCGCGTGGCAACGGCTGTCCGACGACCATGAACTGGTCCGCCTCGACCTGACCCAGGCGCGGCACGACGCACTGCTCGCCCGCCTGCGCATCCCGGTGACGACGAGCGGGCGGGCGATCGGCATCGTCCAGTGGATGCAGATCGATCTGTGGCCCGGCGTGACGTTCGACAACCACCCCGACCGCTATACCGATGGCGGCTGGCTCCAGATCCTGCACAGCTTCCCCGCGCCAATCGACGTGGTGGCGGGCGAGACGCTGGACGTCGCGGTCGGGCATGACCGGATCACGCTGATCCTGCTGCCGATGACGCAGGATAATGGCCCAGCAGGCTCCGCCGGCGCCGCGCGCGTCTAGTCGACGAAGCCGCTCAACGTTAACGGGTCGCCCGACATGATCTGCTGGGTCTGGAGGCCCGTCGCCGTTGGCCAGGTCACGGTTACGGTTCCGGCGAAGTTGGTAATTTCGATGCTCGGCGCTGCGTTGGGCGCGCTGAGGGGAATGGTGACCTGTGCATTGAAGGTCGTGCCTGATTCGACATTGAAGTTGATCGCGCCGGATGTGACGTAGAGTGCGCTGAAGGCAATCGTCCCGGACATGGCAAGCGCGCTTACCGGGTCGAGCGCGAAGCTGCCGTCGGTGATGGCAATTGTCGAATTCATCGAGGTCAGGGTCGCGTTCTGGAAGTTGATCGTAATCGAGCTCATGGCCATGGTGCGGTCCTCTCCGGAATACCGCCGCAGACATTACATGATTATGTCCGGTCATTTCTATAGCGAAACATGGTGCCGGGCCCGGTGCGCCGGACATCGACATAACGACAAGCGCCGGGGTCGCCCCCGGCGCCGCCATTTTACAGTCCGTCGACCGCCTTGCTGACCAGGATGTTCACCGCAACGCGGCGGTTCTGTGCCTTGCCTTCCTCGGTGCTGTTGTCCGCCAGCGGATCCGCCTCGGCCATGCCGGTCGGGGTCAGCATGCGATAGGGCTTCCACCCGCACGCCTGTTGCAGGTGGTTGACCACCCGGCTCGCGCGCTTTTCGCTCAGCTCCTGGTTGAGCTCTTCCGGCCCGGTCGCGTCGGTATAGCCGACCACCAGCAGCAGCGCGTTCTCCATCGACCCGGCCTGGCTCGCCGCGCCGCACAGCTCCGCCTTGGCCTGCGCGCTCAGCACCGCCTTGCCGGTGTCGAAGTTCACATTGGTCGTGCCCTTGACGTTATACTGGTCGATATCGCCGACGCGGCCGCGCAGCGCTTCGGTGGCCGCGGTCTGCTCGGCAAAGCCTTGGCTGGTGCCACTGCGGATCATCGCCGCGGTCTTGAGGTCCTTGTCGGCCAGCTTCACCTGCGCCGCGACCAGCCCGCCGCCGAACTGGCGCGTCTGCACGGTGACCGGAAGGCCGTTGAGCAGCGCATCGCTACCGCGCTTGGTCCGCCCGAGGCCGAGGAAGCCGCCGGCCGAGCGGATCTGCGTCTCGCCGGTCACCGCGATCAAGGTCGGCGTGCCATCGGCCCCAGTCACCTGAATCTGGTTGCCCTCGCGCGCGGAGATCATCCCCTCAATCTCTGGCCCGGCAGGCAGCTGCGCGAGCGGCGGCAGCGGCTCGCCCTGGATCGTGACCTGCTCGGTCGATTGCAGCGGCGCTTCCTGCGCGACCAAAGCGGTCGGCGCGGTCGCGGCGAGCAGGGCGGTGAGCGCGAGGGCGCCGGAATGGATGGAACGCATACACATACTCCTGAAACTCAGCCCGTTACGGGGCTGCGGAGCAAAGTCTGCGTTGCGGCGAAGGTTCCGAGGGCATGTCCCGGAGTCCGGGCGGGCAGTGCGATCCGTGCGGCGGGTTGAGCAACCGGCGGCATCGACGGCACAAGCGGAGGGCTTAGCTGTCATGTAGTTTATTGCGTCGGGGGGCGGGGGTAACCTCAGGCACCCCGCAATCGGGAAATGTCTGCCCGTACCTGCGCCAGATCCTTCGCGAAACCCGGATGGTCGGGCCAGCGTTCGACCAGTCCGGCGATGACCGCGGCCGCGGTTTCAAACCGTGCAATGGCACCTTCGACATCGCCCTCGCGTTCTAGAAGCTGCGCCAGCTTCGCGTTTCCGATGAACACATCGCGCTGCCATTGGCTGTTTCCGGGTTCGAGCGCGGCGAGCCGTTCGCGGATCGCCAGCCCGGCCTCGAAGCGCTGGCGGGCGGCGGTCAGGTTTCCGGCTGCGCTCTCGACATCGCCGAGCTTGTTATAGCTGATCGACAGGTCGCGCTGCCATTCGCTGTTTCCGGGTTCCTGCGCGGCGAGCCGATCGTGGATCGCCAGACCGGCCTCGAACGTCTGGCGCGCGACCGCGAGGTCTCCGGCTGCGACCTCGATATCGCCGAGCTTATTGTGGCTGATCGATAGGTCGCGCTGCCATAGGCTGTTTCTGGGTTCCTGCGCGGCGAGCCGTTCGTGAATCGCCAAACCGGCCCAGAAGCGCTGGCGGGCGGCGGTGCGGTTTCCGGCTGCGGCCTCGATATCGCCGAGCTTATTATAGCTGATCGACAGGTCGCGCTGCCATTCGCTGTTTCCGGGTTCCTGCGCGGCGAGCCGTTGCGCAATCGCTAGCCCGGTCTCGAAGCGCTGGCGGGCGGCGGTGCGGTTTCCGGCTGCGACCTCGACATCGCCGAGTTTGTTATGGCTGATCGACAGGTCGCGCTGCCATAGGGTGTTTCCGGGTTCCTGCGCGGCGAGCCGCTCGTGTATCGCCAGACCGGCCTCGAAGCGCTGGCTGGCGGCGGTGAGGTTTCCGGCTGTGACTTCGACATCGCCTAGTCGGTCATAGCTGATCGCCAGGTCGCGCTGCCATTCGCTGTTTCCGGGTTCCAGCGCAGTGAGCCGTTCGCGGATCGCCAGCCCGGCCTCGAAGCGCTGGCGAGCGGCGGTGAGGCTTCCGGCTGCGCCCTCGACATCGCCGAGCCTCTCAAAGCTGATCGACAGGTCGCGCTGCAATTCGCTGTTTCCGGGTTCCAGCGCGGCGAGCCGTTCGCGGATTGCCAGCCCGGCCTCGAAGCGCCGGTGGGCGGCGGTGAGGTTTCCGGCTGCGACCTCGACATCGCCAAGTCGGTCATAGCTGACGGACAGGTCGTGCTGCCATTGGCTGTTTCCGGGTTCCAGCTCGGCGAGCCGTTCGCGGATCGCCAGCCCGGCCTCGAAGCGCTGGCGGGCGGCGGTGAGGTTTCCGGCTATGACCTCGATAGTGCCGAGCTTGTTATGGCTGATCGACAGGTCGCGCTGCCATAGGCTGTTTCCAGGTTCCAGCGCTGCGAGTTGTTCCGCAATAGCCAGCCCGGCCTCGAAGCGCTGGCGGGCGGCGGTGAGGTTTCCGGCTGCGACCTCGACATCGCCGAGCTTATCATGACTGATCGACAGATCGCGTAGTGTCACAGGGTCGTCGGGCGCACTATTGGCACGATCTTCAGCGCTGTTGATCGACGCTGTGTAGCATTGGCGTGTCCTGCCAAGGTCGCCCGTGATTAGCCAGAGATCACCCAATGTTCCGGTCGCAATCATGGCATCGCGGTCGCTTTTTGCGACTTGTCTTGCCTGCTCCGCGCACCGAAAAGCAGGATCGAGACCTCCCCGCAGCTGGTTCAGGCGACACAGTTCGATCCAGGTCCAGAAATGTGTGGCGTCGAGCTCTGATGCCTGCGTCCATAGCCGAAATGCGCGATCCAGCGAATCGAGCGCGGCATAGGACGCCAGTTCCCGCGTCTTCGCCGCCAAGTCTCCCCGTGCCAGTTTGAGTTCCGCCTCACCCTGATCGAGCAATGCTGTGCGATCCTCGCCGCCAAGCTCGCGCAGCGCGTTGAGCAGGATCGAAAGGCTGTCGGTCGCGCCCTTGACCGCGCTCTCGATGACAAGGGGCGGCGTCTCGGGATTGCGTTCGAGATAGCTGCCCCAGATGGTTGCGAGATGTGCGCGCTGCCCCGGGGTGAGTGCGTCCGCTGCAACGGCCTGCTCCAAAATAGTGAGCGCGTCGGCGGGGATCGTCTGATGGCTGGCGACAGCCCTGCCGACTTCGGCAATCATCCCTTCCATACGCTGGAACCCGTCCTGGGTTCGTGCGTCCAGTGCGGCAAATGACGCGTTCTGATGGACACGGTCCGCCCTCGCATCAGCCTTGCCGTATGGGGTAGGGGCAAGAAAGCTCGCGATTGCCGACACCGCCCCGAGCGCGGAAAAGGCGGCCGTCAACAACACCCATGGGTTGGGCGGCGTCGCGAGCCACGCGGCGTCTGTTGGCCAGTCGAGCGGAGGATTGGCCGCGTAAATCTGAGCCATCGTCGCCAGCCCGAAGATCAGGAACAGCGGCAACGCGACAACAAGTCGTCTGAGAACGATCCAGATGTGTCGAATCATGCCCAACTGCCCCCGATCATCGAAAAGGATGACCGGGGGCAGGGATGGGTTCAAGAAAAACCGGCGGTGATCGGTCTTAGGCCGCCTTGGCGCGGCTCGCGCGCTTCCGCTCATGCGGGTCGAGGAACCGCTTGCGCAGGCGGATCGTCTTGGGCGTGACCTCGACCATCTCGTCATCGTCGATATACGCGATGGCCTGTTCCAGCGTCATCTTCTTGGGCGGGGTCAGGCGGATTGCGTCGTCCTTGCCCGACGAGCGGACGTTGGACAGCTGCTTGGCGCGCATCGGATTGACCTCAAGGTCGTCCGGCTTGGCGTTCTCGCCGATGATCATGCCTTCGTACAGCGCTTCGCCATGGCCGACGAACAGGATGCCGCGCTCTTCCAGCGTGTTGAGCGAATAGGCATTGGCCTCGCCCGAACCGTTGGAGATCAGCACGCCATTCTTGCGGCCCTCGATCACGCCCTTGTACGGGCCATATTTCTCGAACAGGCGGTTCATGATGCCGGTGCCGCGCGTGTCCGACAGGAACTCGCCATGGTAACCGATCATGCCGCGGCTGGGCGCGCTGAAGGTGATGCGCGTCTTGCCGCCGCCACTCGGGCGCATGTCGGTCATCTCGGCCTTGCGGATGTTCATCTTGTCGACGACCGTGCCCGAATATTCCTCGTCCACGTCGATGATGACCGTTTCATACGGCTCCATCTTCTGGCCGTCTTCTTCCTGAAGCAGCACGCGCGGGCGGCTGATGCCGAGTTCGAAGCCTTCGCGGCGCATCGTTTCGATCAGGACGCCCAGCTGAAGCTCGCCGCGGCCGGCGACTTCGAAGCTGTCCTTGTCGGCGGCTTCGGTCACCTTGATCGCGACGTTCGATTCGGCTTCGCGGAACAGGCGGTCGCGGATCATGCGGCTGGTCACCTTGGTGCCTTCACGCCCCGCCATCGGCGAATCGTTGACGGCAAAGCGCATCGACAGCGTCGGCGGATCGATCGGCTGTGCCTGGATCGGCACGCTGACCGAGGTGTCGGCGATGGTGTTCGACACGGTCGCGACGGCCAGGCCGGCCAGCGAGATGATGTCGCCCGCCTGCGCTTCGTCGGTCGGCACGCGATCGAGGCCGCGGAACGTCATGATCTTCGACGCGCGGCCGGTTTCGATGATGTTGCCGTCCATGTCGAGCGCGTGGATCGCCTGGTTCGCGCGCACCTTGCCGCTGGTGACGCGACCGGTCAGCACGCGGCCGAGGAAATTGTCGCGGTCGAGCAGGGTGACGAGGAAGGTGAACGGCGCATCGACGTCCAGCGCGGGCGGCGGGACATGGTCGACGATCTTCTGGAACAGCGGGGCGAGCGTGCCCTCACGGCGATCCGGATCTTCGCTGGCATAGCCGTTGCGGCCCGATGCGTAGAGCACCGGGAAGTCGAGCTGATCGTCATTCGCGTCCAGGCTGACGAACAGGTCGAACACTTCGTCCAGCACTTCCTGAATGCGCTGGTCGGGGCGGTCGACCTTGTTGACCACGACGATCGGACGCAGGCCCAGCGCGAGCGCCTTGCCGGTCACGAACTTGGTCTGCGGCATCGCGCCTTCCGACGAATCGACCAGCAGGACGACGCCATCGACCATCGACAGGATGCGCTCCACCTCACCGCCGAAATCGGCGTGGCCGGGCGTGTCGACGATGTTGATGCGGATCGAGTTTTCGTCGGTGCCGTCGGGCGACCAGTCGACCGAGGTCGGCTTGGCCAGGATCGTAATGCCACGTTCCTTTTCCAGGTCGTTCGAATCCATCGCACGCTCTTCGACGCGCTGATTGTCGCGGAAGGTGCCAGATTGACGGAAGAGCTGGTCGACGAGCGTGGTCTTGCCATGATCGACGTGTGCGATGATCGCCACGTTGCGAAGATTCATACGAGTTCCTGGATGTCGCTGAAATGCGGTTCGGGCGCGCCAATAGCGGAAATTGTGCGGCGCGGGAAGAGCTTCAGTCTTTTCTGCGCGGCGCCCATTTCTCGACAAGGTCGACGCGGACGTCCTTTAGAGCCAGGCTGCGCCCGGCAATCGCGAACTCAAGCAGCGCTTCGCCACCGCTGGGGCAGCAATTGGCGTCCTTGTCGCGCCACAGCTTGCTGCTCGCGGCGAGGCCCTCGAAATCATAGTCGACGCCCTTCCAGATGCCGAAGCCCTTGGGCAGTTTGCCGGGCAGTGCGTCGCGCCAGCTTTCGAGCTCGATGTCCTGCCAGCTCTTGCTGGCCTCATCCCATTTGAAGAGCAGATCGGCATTGCCGTCGCCCGTTCCGGCCCTGCGTCCCGGCACCCAGATCATTCCGTCCTGCGTCATGCGGGGCGGTTCGTAGACGACGCCGTCGAACGACCAGCCGATCAGCTTGGCGGTGCCATGCCCGCTTTCCGCCCACAATATGATAGCCGCGCCGATGCCGTCTTCGTCCGACGCGCCATCCATCATCTGCCAATGGACCGGCTGGCCGTCCTTGCGCCACAGGATGCCCGATGCGGTCACTCCGCAGCCCCGGTCGAGCCATTTGGCCATGCAGGTCTGGCTGCGCGCCGAGGGCGTCTTGATCATCGTGCGCACGCCCTGTGCCTGGGCCAGCGCCTTGTCATAGTCGGCGATTGCGTCGCGGAACGTCTGCTCCAGCTCGACATCGTCCATCGGCTTGCCGTCATAGTTCAGTGCGGCGCGAATCTCGCGCAGAACGGCATCGTGACGCGCCTGCCAGGTCGCGGTGCGGTTTCCGAGCGCCATCACGGCTGCAAATTTGTGCGCCAGCTCGGCGCGGAGCGGGGCGAGCGCAGTGCCCTTGCAGGCGCGCTGACCATAGGTCTGTTGGCAGAGGTCCGCCTGGGACGCGGCGGCGGGAACGACGAGGGCGGCGAGCAGAGCCGCGACCAGTTTAGCGCGCATGATCCTCCAGGACGGGGGACACATTCGTCGCAGGCTGGGCCTTCAGGCGATAGAGTTTCCCCGCATCGACGGCGGCAGGGCGCGATTCGGAAGCCGAAGCCACCGGCACCCATACTGCGATCGAACCGGCGATCATCATCCTGAGCCTGCGTTCCATCAGTCCTCCCTAGCGCCGATATGTTAACAGCCCGCGTATCGCCAACCACTGACATATGCAGTCGGTTGCACCATGGCCAGAGTGTATTATATTTGCGATACACTTGAAGGCGACGCGGTTCCCGTTCATCTAGGGGGGAACCGCTGGAGGGATGGGATGTCGACCGAGACTGCCGAAAAGACCGACGATCTGGTGCTGACCGCGCCCGAGCCGTTGAAGGAACGCCCGATCGAGAAGATGGCCGGCCTCGTCCCGGTTGATGAGGGCAAGAAGGGCGAACTGGTGACCCGTGTCGAGAGCTTCATCGACGATCTGGTCGCGCAGGACGTCAACTCGCCCGAGTTCGGCAAGCGCGTGGACGCCATTACCGCGATGGGATCGAAGGAAATCCGCGACGCGGCTGGCCAGTCCAACCGCTTTCTCGATCGCCCGGTGCGCGCGATGGACAAGGATGTCGGCGTCGGCAAGGACCTCGCCGAGCTGCGCCGCGTGGTCGAGGATCTCGACCCCGGCAAGAAGGGCAGCCTGACCCAACGCAAGAAGTTGTTCGGCATCATCCCGTTCGGCAATTCGCTGCGCAATTATTTCGACAGCTACAAGTCGAGCCAGGGCCATATCGCGGCGATCCTCAAGAGCCTGCAGTCCGGCAAGGACGAGCTGTTGATGGACAATGCCGCGATCGACGTGGAGCGGCAGAACCTGTGGGCGGCGATGGGGCGGCTCGAGCAGATGATCTATATCTCGAAGGAGATGGATCAGCGGCTGGAGGACAAGGCCAATGAGCTGGATCACAGCGACCCGGCCAAGGCCAAGGCGATCCGCGAGACCGCGTTGTTCTACACCCGCCAGCGCACGCAGGACCTGCTGACCCAGATGGCGGTCACGGTGCAGGGGTACCTCGCGCTCGATCTGGTCAAGAAGAACAATGTCGAGCTGGTGAAGGGCGTCGATCGCGCCAGCACCACCACCGTCGGCGCGCTGCGCACGGCGGTAACCGTGGCACAGGCGCTGACCGCGCAGCGGCTGGTGCTCGACCAGATCACCGCGCTCAACACGACGACCGCGAACATCATCGATTCGACCGGCAAGCTGCTCAAGGACAATACCGGCCGCATCCACGAACAGGCCGCGTCAGCGACGATCCCGATCGAAACGCTGCAGCGCGCGTTCCAGAATATCTATGACACGATGGACGCGATCGACACGTTCAAGGTCAAGGCGCTCGACAATATGAAGACTACGGTCAACGTGCTGTCGAGCGAGGTCGAAAAGTCCAAGGGCTATATCGCCCGGGCCGAAGGGGCGGCGCAGAACCAGGTGTCGGGCAGCACCGAGACATTCAAGCTGGAGGCTCTGTAAACACCCGTGCCGACCGAGATTGACCGCCAGATTGACCGCGCGAGCGAAGTCCTGAACCGCTCGCGCGAGCGCTATACGACGCTGAGTTCACGCGCGAAAAAGCGCCGGGAAGCCGAGATTCTCGGGCGTATCGGGCGCATCGCTGCGGCCGACGGCGCAATCCTGGTCGGGGCGATGGTGGTTGGCTTGTTCATCCCGCTCGGCATGGGCGGCGCGTTGCTGGTGATGGCGGCGCTGATCGCAGCGACCCTGTTCTTCGGGTTGATGCCGACCAGCCGGGAAGCAATCCCCGAGCGGTTCGGCGAGGTTGCGCTCGCGTCGCTGCCGCTGCAGACCGAGGAGTGGCTCGACCGCCAGCGCCCGAGCCTGCCGGGGGTGGCGATGCCGCTGGTCGACGGGATTGGGGTCAAGCTGGACGTGCTGGCCGGACAGCTCAAGGCGCTGAACGAAGCGGAACCGGCGGCGGCGGAAGTGCGCAAGCTGGTCGGCGAGCAGCTGCCCGAACTGATCAAGGGCTATCAGCGCGTTCCCGAAAATCTGCGCCGCGTTGACCGCTTCGGCCAGTCGCCGGACAAGCAACTGGTCGACGGGCTGGCGCTGATCGATCAGGAAATCGCGCAGATGTCGGCGCAGCTGGCGCAGGGCGATCTGGACGCGCTGGCGACGCGCGGGCGGTACCTGCAGATCCGCTATCGCGGCGATGACGAGGTCAGCGGATAGGCTTGCCCAGCGCCTCCACCGCCCGTGGCCGGAGGTGATCGGCGGCGGCGGCGTGGATGGCGGGGGTGGTGGCGAGCAGGCCGAAGCTTTCGCCGCGTGGGGTGTTGAAGCGGATTTTCTTGCCCAATGCGTCGGTGACTTTTGCGCCGGCCTCACGCGCAATCAACACGGCGGCGGCGATGTCCCAGTCGGCGCCCCAGCGGAAGGTGGCGAGCAGATCGGCGTCGCCCGCAGCGACCATCGCCATGCGCAGCGCGATCGAATTGGGTTTATCGACCCTGACCAGATGGCGGTCGACCTTTGCCAGATCGTCGGCTGGAACGCGTGCACCGGTCAGGTCGGTGCGGTCCGACACCGTGATCGGCGCGCCATCGCGGGTCGCGCCCTGGCCCTTGACCGCCAGCCAATGTTCGCCGCGCACCGGGGCGTCGAGCACGCCGATCACCGGCTGGCCATCCTCGACCAACGCGACCGAGACCGCCCAGCCGGGGCGCTGGCGCAGATAGTCGCGGGTGCCGTCGATTGGATCGACCACCCAGACGCGGCGGCAGGACAGGCGCGCCAAGTCGTCGGCGGTCTCCTCTGACAGCCAGCCGGCGTCGGGGAGGAGCGCGGAGAGGCGGTTGCGGAGCAGTTCGTCGACCGCCAGATCGACTTCGCACACGAAGTTATTCGGCGATTTCTCCCATTTCTCGACATCGGTGCCATAGCGGCCGAGCGCCAGCCGACCCGCTTCGGCGGCGATGGCGCTGACGGCGGCGGCGAGATCGTCAGCCACTGGCCACCGTCATCCCGTCGATCCGCAGGGTCGGCACGTTGATGCCGTAGCGGAAGTTCAGGTCGTTGGCGGGGACCAGTTCGCGGAACATCGATTGCAGCGTGCCCGCGACGGTGAACTCGCTGACCGGCGTGGTGATGACACCACCCTCGATCAGATAGCCCGCCGCGCCGCGGCTATAGTCGCCGGTGACGAGGTTGATCCCCTGACCGATCAGTTCGGTGACGTACACGCCATAGTCGATATCGGCGATCAGCGACGCGACCGGGGTCTTGCCATTGGCCAGGTAGAGGTTGCTTGGGCCGACACTCGGCGCGCCGCCGACGCCGCGCACGGCATGGCCGGTGGGCTCGAGGCCCAGCTGACGCGCGGCGGCGCTGTCGAGCAGCCAGGTTTCGAGCATGCCGTCGCTGACCAGCTGCATCGGCGACACCGGCAGCCCTTCGCCATCGAACGGGCGCGAGCGCAGGCCGTGGGGGCGGTGGGGATCGTCGATGATGTCGATGCCGGCTGCGAAGATGCGCGTACCCATCGCCTCAAGCAGGAAGCTGGTCTTGCGGGTGATCGCGCTGCCCGAGATTGCGCCGCTCAGATGGCCGAGCAGGCTCGATCCGACGCGCGGGTCGAGGACGATCGGCATCGCGCCGCCGCGAACGCGACCGGCACCGACGCGGGCCACGGCACGCTCGCCCGCGCGGCGGCCGATGTCCTCGGCGGAGTCGAGGCGGGCGGCGTGGCGGGCGCTGTGATAGTCGTAATCGCGCTCCATCGCGCCGGCATCGCCCGCGAGCACGCTGGCGGAGATGCTGTGGTTCGACGAGGCATAGGCACCGGCAAAGCCATGGCTGGTGGCGAGCGCCCAGATGCTGCGGCTGGCGCTGGCACCTGCGCCTTCGCTGTTGGTGACGCCGGGGACGGCGCGGGCGGCGCGTTCGGCGATGAGCGCGCTTTCCTTGAGGGCGGCGGGATCGCCCAGTGTGCCATCGTCGAGGTCGAGCTGCGGCACATTGCCATGCATCAGCCGCTCGACCGGAGCGAGGCCGGCCCATTCGTCTTCGGGGGCTTCGCGCGCCATCGCGACGGCGCGTTCGGCGAGGATGTCGAGCGCAGCGGGGGTCAGGTCGGTGGTCGAAATGCTCGCCGAGCGCTGGCCGCAGAAGACGCGCAGGCCGAGTTCGAGATGCTCGGCACGGTCGACATCCTCAAGCGCGTCGAGCCGGACCGAGACCGACAGCGATTCGCCGGCGGACAGCATCGCATCGGCGGCGTCGGCACCGGCGCGGGTGGCGCGGGCAATGGCGTCGTGGACGCGGTCACGGGCTTGATCGGGGGTCAGCATCGACGCGATCTAGGAAGTGCGGGGGCGAAGGTCAAAAGGCTGTCGTCCCCACGACGAAACAGGCGGCGAACATCAGCAGCCCCGCATTGCGGTTCGAGCGGAAGCGATGGAGCGCGTTGGCGCCGTCGGCGGGGGCCAAGGTCACGACCTGCCAGACCAGATGCAGCGCCATCGGGGCGAGGGCGACGAGGACGAGCGGGTCGGGGCGGACTTGCCACAAGGCGGCGCTCCAAAGGGCGAGGGCGAGGGCGTAGAAGAGCGCCACCCCCACCTTTACGTTGCTGCCGAGACGACGGGCGGAGGAGCGGACGCCGACCAGCGCATCATCCTCGACATCCTGTAGCGCGTAGATCGTGTCGTACCCGATCACCCAGACGATGCACCCGGCATAGAGCAGCAGGCCGGGCAAAGGGAGTTCGCGCGCGACCGCCGCCCAGCCGACCAGGGCGGCCCAGGAGAAGACGAGGCCCAGCCATGCCTGGGGCCACCAGGTGATCCGCTTCATGAACGGATAGGCGGCGACCAGCGCTAGGCTGGCGACGGCGATCCCGGCCGCAAAGGGGTTGAGCTGGACCAGCACGACGAGGCCGATCAGGCACAGAAAGCCGAGCCACAGCCACGCGGCCTTCAGGCTGACCGCGCCGCTCGCCAGCGGGCGGCTGCGGGTGCGGGCGACCTGACGGTCGAGGTCGCGGTCGACGATGTCGTTATAGACGCAGCCCGCGCCGCGCATCGCGATCGCACCGAGCAGGAACCACAGGATCAGGTCCCAGCGCTCGACCGCGCCACCGGACAGCGCGATCGCCCAAGCGCCGGGCCAGAACAGCAGCCACCAGCCGATCGGCCGGTCGAACCGGGCGAGCAGGGCATAGGGGCGCGCGGCGGCGGGCAGCAGCGCCATGAGACCGCGATGTTCGGTATCGGGGACGATGTTGGGGTCGCTCGCCAAAATTCCTCCGTCACCCCGGGCTTGTCCCAGGGTCCACCGTGCCGCACGCGCAGCGCGTGAGGCTATTGCTTTGGACTTGCCGCGCAGTGGACCCCGGCACAAGGCCGGGGTGACGAAAGTTTTGCGTCTGGGTAAGGGAAAGCCATGATCGCTACCCCCGCCTGGCCGCCGCAATCCACCCCGCGCCTGTTCGTCGAACCCGCTCTGACGATGGGCGAACATCGCCGCATCGACGGGCAGCAGGGCCATTACCTTGCCAGCGTGATGCGGTTGAAGGTCGGCGATCCGGTGAAGCTGTTCGACGATGCGACCGGCGAATGGCTGGGCGTGGCGAGCGAGGTGCGCAAGCGCGACGTGGTGCTTGAGGTGCGCGAGAAGCTGCGCGAACGCGAGGGGGTGCCGGACCTGTGGCTGTGCGCCGCGCCGATCAAGAAGGGGCGGATCGACTGGGTGGTCGAAAGGGCGTGCGAGCTGGGCGTCGCCCGGGTCGCGCCGGTGCTGACGCGGCGCGCGGTGGTGGACAAGCTCAACCTCGACCGCCTGCGCGCGCACATGGTCGAGGCGGCGGAGCAATGCGGTCGCACCGCGCTGCCCGAACTGGTCGAGCCGGTGAGGCTGGCCGCACTGCTGCGCGACTGGCCGGCGGGGCGGACGCTGTTCTTTGCCGACGAGACCGGCGGCGCGCCCGCGCTGGAGGCGATGAAGGCGCATCCCGGCCCGGCGGCGATCCTGGTGGGGCCGGAAGGTGGCTTCGACGCGGAGGAGCGCGAGGCGATCCGGGCGGTGCCGGGGGCGGTGGGAATATCGCTGGGGCCGCGGATTTTGCGCGCGGAGACAGCGGCGGCGGCGGCGGTAAGCCTCTGGATGGGGGCGGTGGGGGATTGGTGAGCGTTTGAACGCATGCCGCGGCGGCCCGCGCGCCGCAACGCACAGTCGAACCGGGGCAGTATTCCGCCATCACCGTCTGTCGGTTGCCGACGCCATCGCGCACGTTCATTTTGCCCACCCAGCGTGTTGCCATAAGCCGTTCAGCGGATAGGTTGAAATCTGCGGCGTCCTCACCTGAGCGCCGCTCCAAGGGGCCAAAACGATGATTCGGGTGCAGATCGAACGATTGCTGGTGCTTCTCGCTGCCGCGGTGCTTTCGGTGCCGGCGCATGCGACGGGCAACCGGCCAACGTCGGCCAAGCCCATTGCATCGGATCAACGCCGTGACGGGAATGTGTCGCAAGCGGACCATGAAGAGTTGCTAAAACGCAACGATGAGTGCCATGCGGCACGTCCGAACGGCGCAGATTGCCGGAAGCTCCTTTTTGCTCTCGCATTAAGCTCGCGCGCGACCGATCCCGACACGAGCGTGCGGTTCTCGCGCCGGGCGCTGATCGAGATGGCCGATGCGCGACTTCCTGAAGACAATCCCGACTGGGTGGTGGCGCTGCAGGTCTCTGCCGACAGTCTGCGCGCCCGTGCCTTGGTGGCATCATCCACCTTTGAGAAGCGGGATGACCAGGCCGAAGCACGATCGAAGCTCGTGCGCATTGTCGAATGGCACCGTAAATGGAACGCAAACGATCTCGCCGCGATTGTGAATGCGTACACGGCGCTCGGTGACTATGACGCGTCGCGCGATCAGACCAGAAGCGCTGCGGTTGCGTATCTCGCTGCTGCGCGGGCAGGAGGTGCCAAATCGAGGGCGCCAGCAAGCAGTTCTCTACTACGCAAGCTCGCATCGAGTTTGGAGGTGCTGGCCCAGCCCAAAGAGGCAGAAGAGTTCCGCCGCCAAGCAGCAAATCGCGGCACCATGGCTGGTCGGCCGGTGGAATCCTATGTGATGGACCAACTCCTCCTTGCGCAAAACCTTGCCA
This sequence comes from Sphingomonas sp. SDUR79, assembly GCF_056821745.1. Taxonomy (NCBI): domain Bacteria; kingdom Pseudomonadati; phylum Pseudomonadota; class Alphaproteobacteria; order Sphingomonadales; family Sphingomonadaceae; genus Sphingomonas; species Sphingomonas sp. SDUR79. The sequence continues at coordinate 488,063 of NZ_JBPDIN010000001.1, forward strand.
AGCAGGAGCGAAATACTGAGGCATCTCGACTGACCGAGCATGCCCACGCTTTTGCCAAGCGGAAACTACCATCCGACGCGCCGGAACTTGCAATGCTGCAAGCCGAGAAGGTGCTTAATCTATTTCGCACCGAGCGTTATCCAGAAGCTACGGGTTCCGCCGCAGAAGCTGTCGCCAGCCTGCGCAAGGGTAAATTTCGTGACCGATCTCAGCGCCAGATTGCTATGGATCAGTTAGCAGCCGTCAACGAGTTCTGGTGGCCCCATTTTTCCAGAGCCGGCGATTGGAACAAGATCTTGTCAGCTGCCAGCGAAACGCGCGGTAACCTTGCTTGGATGCTGGCGCAGGACAGTGCAGAGAGCAGCGGCGCGAGTGCGCCGGCAGCGCTTCAAACTGCCCACATGGCAGAAGATCTCCAAGCTCTTGGCGAGCGGTTCAGTGCTGAGCGCGCGTACAGGTCTGCGCTTTCCGATCTGCTTGCCACGGTACCGGCCACGCATCCGGCAATTGGCCGGATTATGTCGGGGTTGAAAGACTCGGGCGCGCGACTGGCTTATTCAGATGCCCTGCTGCGCGTCGCCGAGAAGCTCGAACTGCCAGACGGCGATTTGCGAAGATCTCGCGCGCTATATCGTGAGGCAGGTTCTGAAGTACTAGAGAAAATGGGATATGAGCGAGGGTTCACGGAGGTCGCGAAGATCTATGTAAAGGCCGGTCGTCCGGCATTTGTTGGTCAGGTTCGCGTGGCATGGAAACTCAGTAAGGACGCTTCGCCGCCGATATCCCGATAATTCCGAGGCCGGATTGTCGCGCGGGATGAAACTGTAATGACATATACTTAGAGATGACCGGTTCGTGCGCTTGCAACTTGACGGCCGCTTTTCGACATATTTACGGTCCTTTGCGATCACGCCGTGTCCTGATCGCTGCCGTGCTTGAGCGGCCGTTGCGGAAGGCGGAGGCCGGTTCGATACTGCCAAGGCACGAAGCGCTGGATAGCACACGTCCCAATCGCCGCATTTCCCATCCCGATTTGGGTGTTTCATCCCCCCTTTCGCAGATCGTTTCGCGCGCCTAAATGCGCGCGATGAGCACAAAGACGGTTTCAAACAGCAACGCGCCTGTCATCGAGAGCCGTCAGGCGCTCCTCGATTATTTCGCCGGGGGCGAGAAGCCGGCGGCGCGCTGGCGCATCGGCACCGAGCATGAGAAGTTCGTCTATGCCACTGCGGACAATCACGCGCCGAGCTATGACGAGCCCGGTGGGATCCGCGACCTGCTGGCCGAGCTGACCCAGTTTGGATGGTCGCCGGTCGAAGAGGGCGGCAATGTGATCGCGCTGGCCGGGCCGGACGGCAATGTCAGCCTGGAGCCGGCTGGACAGCTGGAGCTGTCCGGGGCGCCGCTCGACAATCTGCATCAGACGTGCGCCGAGACGGGCCGCCATCTGGAGCAGGTCAAGGCGGTGGGCGAGAAGCTGGGCATCGGCTTCCTCGGCCTTGGCATGTGGCCGGACAAGACGCGCGCCGAGCTGCCGATCATGCCCAAGGGCCGCTATGGTATCATGCTAAACCATATGCCGCGGGTCGGCACCCTCGGCCTCGACATGATGCTGCGCACCTGCACGATTCAGGTGAACCTCGATTATGCGAGCGAGGCGGACATGGCGCAGAAGTTCCGCGTCGGGCTGGCGCTGCAACCGCTGGCGACCGCGTTGTTCGCCAACTCGCCGTTCACCGAGGGCAAGCCGAACGGGATGCTGTCGTATCGCTCGCACATCTGGTCCGACACCGATCCGGCGCGCACGGGCATGCTGCCGTTCGTGTTCGAGGATGGGTTCGGGTATGAGCATTATGCCGACTATGCGCTCGATGTGCCGATGTACTTCGTCTATCGCGACGGACGCTACATCGACGCGGCTGGCCTGAGCTTCCGCGACTTCCTCAAGGGCGAGCTATCGGTCCTGCCGGGCGAAAAGCCGACGATCGACGATTGGGCGGACCATCTGTCGACCGCCTTCCCCGAAGTACGGTTGAAGACCTTCCTCGAAATGCGCGGTGCCGATGGCGGGCCGTGGGGGCGCATCTGCGCGCTGCCCGCTTTGTGGGTCGGGCTGCTCTATGACCAGGGCGCGCTGAATGCGGCGTGGGATCTGGTCAAGGACTGGGACATGGCCGGGCGTCAGACGCTGCGCGACAGCGTGCCGCGGCTCGGCCTCGACGCGCCGCTGCCCGGGGGCGGCACACTGCGCGATATTGCGGGGCAGGTAATCGACATCGCTGGGGCGGGCCTGACGGCGCGTGCGCGGCTCAATTCGGCCGGGGACAGCGAGAACGGCTTTCTCGACCCGCTGCGCGAGATCGTGCGGAGCGGCAAGGTGCCGGCGGAGCTGCTGCTCGATCGCTATCATGGCGAGTGGCAGGGCGATGTCAGCCGGATCTATGACGAGACGCGGTTTTAGGGGTTCTTCTCCGCCAGCTGCCACGCAGCGCGGATCGCATAGCTGTAAACGCCGGAAAATTGCCGCATTTCGCGTTGTGCGCGCACGCCATAGTCGCGCCATGCCGCCGCGCGTTCGCGACCGGCCTCGCCCACCGTGCGAAACTGGATGCGCGCAGTTGCCGGATCGCCGCTCATCAACTTGATGACGCCCCAGCTCACTTCCGCCTGGACCCGGTCCATATGCGTGGTGACAAGCCCCGCGCGGATGATGTGCAGACCGCGTTCCATCGTCGCCATCCCCGTCGGATCGCCCTGACGCATGGCCGCCAATCCAGTGAACAGCAGCACCCGGCCATATTGCGGATGCGCAACACCGACCGAATCGCGCACCGAGAATTCTGCGGAGCGCAGCGCGGCGGCTGCTTCCTTCACCTTGCCCTGCAACAACAGATTCTCGCCATAGCGCAGCCAGGCAGTGGCGGTTTCGGGATGTTGTGAGAACAGCTTGCCCTGCAGCGCCCAGACCGCAGCATAGCGCAGCGGTTGCGCTTCGGGATAGCGGCCCAGCGCTTCAAGCAGGCTCGCCACCGCGAGTTGCGCCCGCGCGGTATCGACATGCTTCTCTCCCAGTCGCGCTGTGCGCAGCATTGCGGCGTTGCGGGCGAGTGGAAGCCCATCCTCGGGCAGCAGAACCGCCGACAGGTCGAGATAGACGCGCGCCGTCTGCAGCGGGTCGGCGCGCGCGGCGGCGAAGCGGGCGAGAAGGTCGCGGCCCAGAATTTCGGCCTCCTGCCGCCGGTCGAGACGGACGAGCAGGCGCAGGTAGCGCATATCGGCATCGAGCCGCGCGGCGGGAGCGGTCAGCCGCGCGCGGGTGTCGCGGTACAGCGGCTCAGCTTCCCCGAATCGGCCCAATTGAGCCAGCGAGTCGGCGTGGGTCAGCGCGAGGGACAGCGTCAGCGGATCGGCCGGGCCGAACTGTTTGAGCGCTTCGTCATAGGCGTCGCGCGCAGGCTTCTCGCCCTCGCCGGGGGAGGGGGAGTCGGTAAACGCGGCGGCGTGCTTGCCCTTGGCGCGCAGTCGCCAGCGCGTGTCGGCGTCGCCGCGCCCACGCTGTTCGAGGATCGCGACGGCGCGGTCATAATCCTGTGCCGGCTCGCGATAGATTTTCCCCGCCGCGGTGCCGGCATCGCCGAGCAATTCGCTGACCGCTGCGATTTCGATCCAGTAGCGGCGGACCGCTTCCTCTCCGCGCTTGAGGTCGGCGGCGTCGGCGGGGGCGATGGTACCCTTTTCGCGGCGGAACTGCAGCGGGGCGATGCGGTTTTCCTCAACCTCACTGGCATCCATCAGCGCGACATAGATCGCCTTGCCCAGCTTGTGCGCGGCTTCCGGATCGGTCGCCAGCAGCGCACGGGCGTGGGCAAATTGCAGGTCGACACAGCGGTCGGCCGGTTCGGGCTTCTGCAGGCACGCGTCGAGCATGGCCGGCACTTTCCGCATGTCCTTCGGCACCGGTGCGCGTTCCGCCGCGAGCACCGGGCTGGCGCAGAATAGCAGGGGGATGAGCCATCGCATCCCCCACAGCCTATCAGCCAATCGCGTTCATGCCAGCGACAAAGCCTGTCAGCCGATCCGCAGCCCCATCGCCTGCTGAACGTCGCGCAGCAGCGGCGCGGCGAGATTGGCGGCGCGTTCGGCGCCCTTGCGCAGTTCGGCGTCGACCGCGCTTTTGTCGGCGATCAGGCGGACCATCTCGTCGCGGATCGGGCCGAGTTTCGCCACGGCAAGATCGGCGAGCGCGGGCTTGAAGCTGCCGAAACCCTGCCCGGCATATTCCGCCACCACATCCTCCGGCGTGCGGTCGGCGAGTGCGGCGAAGATGGTGACGAGGTTCTTGGCCTCGGGCCGGTCCTTGAGCGACTCCCAGCTCTCACCCATCGGTTCGGGGTCGGTCTTGGCCTTGCGGAATTTCTGCGCGATCGCGTCGTCGTCATCGACCAGGTTGATCCGCGCCGCTTCGGACGGGTTCGACTTGGACATTTTCTGCGTCGCATCGCGCAGCGACATGATGCGCGGCGCGGCCTTGCTGATCAGCGGCTCGGGCTCGAGCAGCAGGTCGGTCTTGTAGTCGAGGTTGAACTTGGCGGCGATGTCGCGCGCCAGTTCCAGATGCTGTTTCTGGTCCTCGCCCACCGGCACATGCGTCGCGCGATAGAGCAGCACGTCGGCGGCCATCAGCACGGGGTAATCGTACAGGCCGACGCTCGCACCCTCGCGGTTCTTGCCGGCCTTGTCCTTGAACTGGGTCATGCGGTTGAGCCAGCCGACGCGCGCGACATTGTTGAGCAGCCAGGCGAGCTCGCTGTGCGCGGGAACGCGCGCCTGATTGAACAGGATCGAGCGGGCGGGATCGATGCCGCTGGCGATCATCGCGGCGCTCACCTCGAACGTGCTGTCGGTGATCGCGGCGGGTTCGCTCCACTCGGTCAGCGCGTGCAGGTCGGCGATGAAGTACATCGACTCGCCGCCCGCCGCCTCGACATCGGCCTGCATCCCGACCCATTGCTTGATCGCCCCGAGATAATTGCCGAGGTGGAGATTGCCGGTAGGCTTGATGCCGGAAACGACGCGCATTGGGGTTCTCTACGATCAGGCGGCGCGACGACGGACCAGCGACTTGATGTCGCTCGGCCGGAACGCGCCGGTTGCGAAACAGGCGGCGGCGTAGACGATGCAGCCAGCGCCGACCAGCACCATCATTGCAGCCGTGCGGATCGTCCAGCTGCCGCTGGTATAGGGCGTGAACAGGTCGTTGAGGAAGAACATCACCGCGCCCATCGCCACCGCCGCGCCGACGAGCCGCCACACGCGGCGGCGCAATTGCGGGTCGGCGTCGAAATGGCCGCGCTTGACCAGCGTGCGGTAGAGCAAGGCGACATTGACCCAGGCGGCGATCGCGGTGGCGAGCGGCGGCCCCATATGCTTGAGCGGGACGATCAGCGCGAGGTTCAGCACCAGGTTGATCGCGATCGAGATCATCGCATAGCGCACCGGCGTCTTGGTATCCGACCGCGCATAGAAGCCCGGGGTGAGCACCTTGACCAGAATATAGGCCGGCAGCCCGACCGAGAAGGCGGCGAGTGCCTGTGCCGTCGCGCGGCTATCCTCGGGCGTGAAGGCGCCATGCTGGAACAGTGCCGCGACGATCGGCACGCCGCATACGACCAGCGCGACAGTAGCGGGGAGGGTGAGGAACAGCGCCAGCTCCATCCCGCGATTTTGCGTGTGCATCGCCGCACCGTCATTCCCGGCACCCAGCTGGCGCGCGATGGTGGGGAGCAGCACGGTGCCAAGGCCGATGCCGATCAGCCCGAGCGGGAGCTGGTTCAGCCGGTCGGCATAATAGATATACGACACCGAACCCTCGACCAGCAGGCTGGCGGCGAGTGCGGTCGAGATGACGAGGTTGATCTGATACGCGCCCGCGCCCGCCGCTGCCGGGCCGATCAGCTTGAGCAGCTTCTTCACGTCCGGGGTCAGGCGGGGGAGGCGCAGTCGCAGCTTCACGCCCGCCGCGCGGCAGGCGAGGATCAGCCATAGCAGCTGGAGCACGCCCGACACGGTCACCGCAATCGCCTGATTGCGCGCGGTCAGCAGCGTTTCGTCGGTGTGGAAGAACAGCAAGGCGACGATCAGGGTCGCATTGAGCAGGATCGGCGCGGCGGCGTTGACCCAGAATTTCTGGAGCGAATTGAGGATGCCACCGAGCAGTGAGACGAGGCTGATGAGCAGCAGATAGGGGAAGGTGATCCGGGACAGTTCGACCGCATAGGCGAATTCGGCGGGGCTCGCGTCGTTGAACCCGCCCGACAGCGCCCACACCACCGGAAAGGCAGCGATCTCCATCACCGCAGTGATCAGGATCAGGATCGGCAAAAGGACCGACAGCGCCTCTTCGGCGAAGGACAGCGCCGACTTCGTGTCGCCGCCGGACTCGCCGACCTTCTTGCTGAACATCGGCACGAACGCCGCGCTGAACGCCCCTTCGGCGAACAGCGCGCGGAACAGATTGGGCAGGCGGAAGGCGATCAGGAACGCGTCGGAGGCGAAGCTCGCGCCGACATAGCGGGCGAACAGCGAATCGCGGACCAGCCCCAGCACCCGGCTGACGAGCGTCAACCCGCCGATCGACCCGAGTGCCTTGACGAGATTCATCTGATCGACACCGCCACTTTCGTCATTCCCGCGAAGGCGGGAATCCATTCAGGCTGCCTTATCGGATCGAGCCGCGCCGTCACAGTCAATGGATCCCCGCCTTCGCGGGGATGACGTTGAGAGGGCGGGCGGCTCGTCCTGAATTACGCCTGGCCGGCCTCGCCGAGCTGCGCCTGCGCGTCGTGCTGGGCGCGCTGCTGTTCATACAGGCCGTTGAAGTCGATCGGCTCCAGCATCAGCGGGGGGAAGCCGCCGTCGCGGACGGCGTCGGCCAGCACGCGGCGCGCGAAGGGGAAGAGCAGGCGCGGCGCTTCGCCAAGCAGGAAGGGCTGAAGATGCTCGTCCGGCACGTTGCGGATCGCGAACAGCCCCGAATAGGACAGGTCGACGATGAACGCGACCTGGTCTTCCATCGTCGCGCGGACATCGATCTTCAGCGTCACTTCATGAACGTCCTGCGCCACTTCGGCCGCGCCGATGTTGAACTGGACGTCGAACGCCGGCTGGCCCTGGATCTGATAGATGGCAGGCGAGTTCGGATTTTCGAACGAAAAATCCTTGGTATATTGCGAGATCACGCCGACCGACGGGGCGGTGTCGGCGCCGTTCGCCTGGGGAGCTGCGGTGTCGGGCGTATCCATGATCGTGAAACTTCCTTTGCGTGTTCGGGATATTGTCGCGGTTCGCCGCGTTCGAATGACCGCCGCGCCTAGCAGGGGCGGTTGACCGTTTCAACGGGCGTGCGGTTCGCACGAGACCGGATTTGAAACGCGCGGGTTTCCGGCCTATGTTGGAACCCAGAAAGAAGGTGACGACGTGTCTTTATATGTGGTGATCCTGTTTGCGGCGATTGCCGCGTTCCTTGCGCTCCGCCTGTATTCGGTGCTGGGCAAGCGCACCGGGCATGAGCAGCCGTTGCCGCGCCCGGCGGAGGAGCGTGTCGGTGCGCCGCAAATGCCGCGCACGATCGACATGCCGGCTGAGGTGCGCGACACCGGTCCGCGCGCGCTGGAAAGCGGTGCGGAGGGCGGCCTGCGTGCGCTGGTCGCCGCCGATCCGTCGTTCGATGTGGGTCAGTTCGTCGAGGGCGCAAAGTCGGCCTATCGCATGATCCTGGAGGCGTTCTGGAAGGGCGACCGTGAGACGCTCGAATGGCTCGTCGATGCGGAGGTGCGCGACAGCTTCATCGCCGCGATCGACGCGCGCGAGGCGGCGGGCGAAACGCTCGACAACCGCCTGATCTCGATCGAGCGGGCAACCATCTCCGACATCGCGCTCGACGGTCGCGTGGCGCGGATCACGGTCCGCTTCGACGCCGATATCGCCGCAATCACGCGCGACAAGGACGGCAACGTCATTGCCGGGTCGCTGAGCGACGCAGTGCAGACGCACGATGCCTGGACGTTCAGCCGCACGCTGGGCAGCGGCGATCCGAACTGGAAGCTGAGCGACACCGACGAAGTTTGATCGGGTATAAGGGGTAAGGTGATGCGCGCTTGGGGGGTAGCGGCTTGCGCCGCGCTGTTGGGCGCGTGTTCGTCCGGGGTGGTTCCGGCGGGGCGGCCCGCGACTGGCGGTGCGGTCCCTGCGCGGCCGGGTGCGTCCACCAGCGTTCCGGTGCGTCAGCCGGTTGCCGCCACACCACTGACCCCTGCGCCCGCCGCGCCGGTTCCGGCCGGGGTGACCAATGCGGCCGGTGCCGGGCTGTTACCCGGCCCGGCGGTTGACGACCTGCCGATCACCATGGCCGCTGCCGCGCGCGCGCTCGGGGCGTTCAAGCTGAGCTGTGCGACCCTGGTCCGCCGCACCGATGCGACCGGGCTGACGCGCGGCGCGGACTGGCAACCCGCCTGCGATGCAGCGCGCACCACCCAGGACCGCGACGCCAGCGCCTTTTTCGCGCGCTATTTCGAAACGGTGCAGGTCGCCGACGGCAAGGCGTTCGTCACCGGCTATTACGAACCCGAAATCGCTGGTTCGCGCACGCGGCGTCCGGGCTATGAAGTGCCGGTCTATGCCCGGCCGACCGATCTGGTCGATGTCGATCTGGGCAGCTTTACCGATACGCTGGCGGGCAAGTCGATCCGCGGGCGGGTCGATGGCACCAAGCTGGTCCCCTATCACGACCGCACCGCGATCGAGCAGGGCGCGCTCGCCGGGCGCGGGCTGGAAATTGCGTGGGCGGCCGATCCGATCGAGCTGTTCTTCCTCCAGATCCAGGGCTCGGGCCGCCTGCGCTTGCCCGATGGTGGCGTCATGCGCATCGGCTATGCCAGCCAGAATGGGCGCGACTATACCGGGATCGGCAAGCTGATGCTGGACCGCGGCCTGGTCCAGCGTGGGCAGGCGTCGATGCAGGGCATCATGGCCTATCTGCGCGCCAACCCCGAAGAGGGGAAGGCAATCATGCGCGAGAACAAGAGTTATGTGTTCTTTCGCGAGCTGACCGGGGCGGGTCCGCTGGGCGCGCTCGGCATTCCGGTCACGGCGCAGGCGACAGTCGCGACGGACCCGAAATTCGTGCCGCTCGGTGCGCCGGTGTTCCTGTCGATGGATCGCCAGGACGCCAATGGCCTGTGGATCGCGCAGGATACGGGCGGGGCGATCAAGGGCTCCAACCGCTTCGACACGTTTTGGGGCGCGGGCGACGATGCGCGGGCGATTGCCGGCGGCATGGCCGCGCGCGGCACCGCCTGGCTGCTGCTGCCCAAGGGGACGCTAGAGCGGCTCGGCGCCGCACGCGACTGATCGATGGCCCGTCCGCCGCGCGCGCTTTCGCCCGAGGAGCGGGCATTGTGGCAGCGCGTGGTTGCCAGCGTGACGCCGATTGCGCGGGCCACGCCGGTGCCGCCCGCACCGATCGTGCCGTTCGTCGCGCCGACCCCCGTCGCTGAACCGGTCCCGCCCAAGAAGGTGAAAGGCCGGGTGCCGCCGCTGCGCCAGCCCGCTCCGCCGACCCCGCCCAAGCCGCCACGCGATACGCTCGACGGCGGGTGGGACCGGCGGCTGTCGCGGGGCCTCGTCACGCCGGAAAGTTCGATCGATCTGCACGGCCATACGCTCGCCAGCGCGCATGCGATGCTGGATCGCGGACTGGATCATGCGGTGGCGCGGGGGGACCGGGTGCTGCTGCTGATCACCGGTAAGCCGCCGCGCCCCGAGTCCGAGCGCCCGCATGCGCGCGGTGCGATCCGCGCGGCGGTGGGCGACTGGCTCGCGGCATCGCGCCATGCCGATTCCATCGCGGCAGTGCGCGGCGCGCATCCCCGGCACGGGGGGCAGGGCGCGCTCTATATCGTGCTGCGTCGATCCCGGTCGCCGGCGCGAAATTTTTAACTCTTTCCCGGCATACCTCCGTTCAAGGAAGCCGGATGGTCCGGCTGGCGTGGGGGATCGCGCAATCGCAATGGACGGATTTTCGCTCAAAAGCCGCGCGATTGCGTTCGCGTTGTGCGCGGGGGCGTTCGTCTTCATCCTGGCGCTCGCCGCGACCACGCGCGGGCCATTCGACGTTGCCAGCGCCAGTCGCGCGCTGATCGCCGCCATTATCTGTGCCGCGATGTGCTGGGCCTATGCCGAGCGCACCATTGCCTCGACCGCCGCCGCGATCGACGCCGCGATCGAGCGGTTGACCCGCGCGGCCAATGGCGACCTGCAAAGCGAAATTCCGCAAGAGGTGGAGCAATGCGTTCCGCCGCTCGCGCATGCCATGGAGGGGCTGTTTAGCCAGCTGCACAGCAATCTGGAGAGCGTGCAGCGGCTGGCGCTGTATGACCCGGTGACCGGCCTGCCCAACCGGATCCATTTCCGCCGCAGTTGCGAACGGATGCTGGCCGAGCTGCCGCAGGATGCGATGGCGGCATTATTCTTCATCGACCTTGACCGGTTCAAGGCGGTCAACGACACGCTCGGTCATGCCGTCGGCGACCAATTGCTCGGCATGGTGGCCAATAGACTGCGCGCGGTTGCCGACCGCTTCGCGATCGAGGGTGATGCGCGCCAGCCGCTGATCGGGCGCCTGTCAGGCGACGAGTTCACCATCTATTTCCCCGAGCTGGGCCATGTCCGCGACGCCGACCGGGTCGGACGCGGCATCTTGTTCGCCCTGTCCGAACCGTTCGATCTGGCCGATCAGGAAGTGTCGATCGGAGCATCGGTCGGCATCGCGATCCGGCCCGAGCATGGCTCGTCGCTGACCGACCTGATGCGCGCCGCCGACGCCGCCATGTATCACGCCAAGGCCAAAGGTCGCGGGCGCGCCGAACATTTCACCGACCATCTTGCCAATGAAATCGCCGAACGCGCGGTGCTCGAGAGCGACCTGCGCATGGCGGTTGAGCGCGATGAGTTCACCCTGGTCTATCAGCCGCAGATCAGCGCGGGCGACGGCCGTATCGTCGCCGCCGAAGCGCTGCTGCGCTGGCAGCATCCGACGCGCGGCCTGTGCCTGCCGGGCAGCTTCATCGGGCGCGCCGAGGAAACCGGCCTGATCGTCGAGATCGGCGAATGGGTGGTCGAACATGTCGCCGCGACGATCGCGCGCTGGGGCGCGCTGGGTATCGAGCAGCGGATGGCGGTCAATATCAGCCCGCGGCAGCTCGACCATGCTGCCTTCTTCCGGCGGTTGCGGGAGGCGATGCAGGCCGCTGGAGCGCCGGCGCGGTTGCTCGAGCTGGAAATTACCGAAACGCTGGCGATGCACTGTTCGCGTGAGGTGATCGATGCGATCGCGGCGCTGCGCAGCGATGGCGCGACCGTGGCGGTCGACGATTTCGGCACCGGCTACTCCAACCTTGCCCGCCTGCGCGACCTGCCGCTCGACCGCGTCAAGCTCGACCGCAGCCTGGTCGAAAATGTCGCGACCAGTGCCGAGGCGCGGACCATCGCGCATGCGGTGATCGGTCTGATCCACGGTATCGGTTGCGAAGTGGTGGCCGAGGGGATCGAGACCGAGGCGCAGCTGGAAGTGCTGCGCGTGATCGGCTGCGACATCTTGCAGGGTTACGTCATCGCCAAGCCGATGCCGGAGGACGCGTTCCTCGAATGGGCGAGCGCGGCGCCGCGATTGGCGCTGCGGGCGTAAGCCCTACCCGAACACCCGCCCCAGCACGCCCGCATAAATCCGCGTCAGCGCATGCAGGTCGTCCAGCGCGACCGCCTCGTCCAGCTTGTGCATCGTCGCGTTGAGCAGGCCGAATTCAACCACCGGACAGATGCGCGACAGGAAGCGCGCGTCGGACGTGCCGCCACTCGTGGACAGTTCGGCATCGACCCCGGTTTCCGCCCGGATCGCGTCCGCCACCAGCGTGGACAGCGCCCCCGGCTCTGTCAGGAACGCCTCGCCATAGACGCGGCCGCGCACGATGCCGGCGGGGGCATGGGCGTGAACGATGTCCTGCACCCGCGCGATCAGGTCGTGCCCGCGATGCTGGTCGTTGAAGCGGATCGAGATGCGCGCCCTGGCCCGGCCGGGAATGACGTTGGTCGCCGGGTTGCCCACCTCCAGATCGATCACCTCGATATTCGATGGCTGGAACCAGTCGGTCCCCTCGTCCAGAATGATCGCGTCGATCTCCGCCAGCGCGCGGACGAGGCGGGGGACGGGGTTGTCGGCCAGATGCGGGTAGGCGACATGGCCCTGCCGCCCCGGTACCTCGATATCGATCACGGTCGATCCGCGCCGACCGATCTTGATCGTGTCGCCCAGCCGATGCGCCGAGGTCGGCTCACCGACCAGGCACAGGTCGGGGGTCAGGCCGCGTGCCGCCATCCGATCCATGATCGCGAGCGTGCCATAGGTTGCAGGGCCTTCCTCGTCCCCGGTAATGATCAGGCTGACGGTGCCGGATGCGGGCAGGGGGGCGAGCGCCGCCACGAACGCTGCGATCGCGCCCTTCATGTCCACCGCGCCACGGCCATAGAGCAGGTCACCGCGGATTTCTGGCTCGAACGCGCCGCTGGCCCAGCCTTCGCCGGGCGGCACGACATCGAGGTGCCCGGCAAAGGCGAAATGCGGCCCCGGCCCGGCATGGCGTACAGCCAGCAGGTTTTCGACCGGGCCATCGGGGGCCTCACCCGCGATGAAGCGCTCGACGTCGAAGCCGAGCGGGATCAGCGCCGCCTCGAGCACATCGAACACTGTCCCTAGTGCCGGTGTAATGCTGGGCGCGGCGATCAGCGCCTTGGTCAGGTCGACGACATCGGGCATATTCGCTCCTTCACTGGGAGGCTCCTTTGCCCAAGCTCGACCTCGACACAATCCCGCAGACCAACGCGACCGGCTATCCCGCCGAATATGCCGATGTCGTGCAGGGCCGCTGGTACCGCCGCCTTGCCCCCGCATCGGGCCTTACCGATTTCGGCGCGAGCCATGTTACGCTCAAGCCCGGCGCATGGTCGGCGCACCGCCACTGGCATGAAGGCGAGGATGAACTGGTGGTGATGATCGCGGGCGAGGCGGTGCTGGTCGACGATGCGGGCGAGCATGTGTTGCGCCCCGGCGACGTCGCGGCCTTTCCCAAGGGTGATGGCAACGGCCATGTGCTACAGAACCGCACCGACGCCGATTGCGTGTTCGTCGCGGTCGGCCGTCCGGCGGCAAGTGATTGCCACTATCCCGACATCGACATGCACCTAGAGAATGGCGTCGGGTTCAGGCGGAAGGATGGCAGCGGGTTTTGACTATTCCTTCCTCGCCCCTCCGCAGGAGGGGAGAGGGATGCGCAGACTTGGGTCTTGCGAAGCAAGCCCTAGTCGGAGCTGGGAGAGGGGTGGGCGGCTGCATCGCAGCCGCGCGGAGCAAAGCTCCGCTCTACCCCTCTCCAAGCTACGCTAGGCAACAAGTTGCCAAGCTTCGCTATCCTCTCCCCTATCAAGGGGAGAGGATAAAGCGGTCAACCCTGCGCCTGCTCGAACTGTTCGATCACCCATTCCTCTTCCTGCGCGCCCGCAATCCAGTCCTGCATGAAGGGATGCTGGAGCACCGCGTTCATGTACGCAGGCGCAAAGCGCGCGACGGGGAGGGAGTAGGTGACGAAGCGGGTCACGACCGGTGCGAACATCACGTCCACCGCGCCGAACTCGCCGAACAGGAATTCGCCATCGCCGCCGTAGCGCGCGCGGGCCTGAGCCCACAGCTCCATGATCCGCTGGATATCGTGCATCACGTCTTCGTCCGGGGTCTTGGGCGGATAGACCTGACGGATGTTCATGCTGTGCTTGCGGCGCAGCGCGGCATAGCCCGAATGCATCTCCGCCGCCATCGACCGCGCCATGGCGCGCGCCGTGGGATCGGTCGGCCAGAATTTGTCGCCACCCGACTTCTCGTTAAGATACTCGACGATAGCGAGGCTGTCCCACACCACCGCGTCGCCATCCCACAGGATCGGTACCTTGCCCGACGACGGGGCGAACTCGTCGCCTTCGCGCCGCTGGTCCCAGTCCTGGTCGTAGAGCGGGACCACGACCTCCTCGAATGGCAGCCCGGAGAGCTTGCACGCGAGCCAGCCGCGCAGCGACCAGGAGGAATAGGCCTTGTTGCCGATGAAGAGCTTGAGCATCGCGCGGGGATAGCGGCGGGGCGGGGGCGGGGCAATGGCGCGGTGACTTTCCGTACGCGTCTGCTAGGGCGTGCGTCATGCACCCTGTCACCGTCTGGTACGACGGGCATTGCCCGCTATGCGTCCGTGAGATCGCGCTGATGCAGCGCCTGGATCGGCGGGGACGGATCGACTTTGTCGCGATCGAGGGGCTGGGCGATGGTGCCTGCCCGATCGACCGGGCCGAGCTGCTCGCCCGCTTCCATGCGCGCGAAGGCGGGCAACTGCTGTCGGGCCCGGCGGCGTTTGCCGCGATGTGGCGCGCGATTCCCCTGCTGCGGCCGATGGGTTTGGCCGCACGCAATCGCATCGTCCTTGCGCTGCTGGAGCGCGGCTATCGCGGCTTTCTGCGCGTTCGCCCCGCGCTCCAGCGCTGGGCACGGCGTTTCCCACCAGCCTGACCATTTCGCTTGCGCAGCGGCCGCTGACGCGACAGGTTGCGCGCCGGGGCCGTTCGGCATTGGGGGGATTAATGTCACGTAAGTTCATGATCTTGGCCGCTGGCCTTGCGACGATCGGTGCCGCGCCGCCGGCGCAGACTCCCGCAACCGCACCGGCCCCCGCGCGGGCCGTCGCGCCCGCTCCGTTGCCGGTCGAGGTGTTTGCGGAACTCCCGCAGATCGAACGTCCGCGCATTTCGCCGAACGGCAAGCGGATCGTCGCGCAGTTGGCCCGCGATGGGCAGATGTTCCTTGCCGTGATCGCGATCGATGGCGGGGTTGCACCGACCTTTATCCATCCCGGCAAGGTCGATCTCAACTGGTGGCGCTGGGTCAATGACGACTGGATCGTGGTCGGGGTCGGGCGCGAGCAGAATGTCGAGGGCACCAACTTCTACGTCAGCCGCGCGATCGGCATCCAGACATCGACCGGCCAGATGGTGCCCATCGCGGGCAAGGATGCGGCGCAACGAGGCGACGACATCGTGTGGGTGGCGCGCGACGGTTCCGCCCGCGTGATGCTCGCTTACCAGACATCGATCTATGTCGACCGCCCCGGCTTTTGGTCCAAGGTCGAGGAAGTCGATCTGGCCACCGGCAAGCGCCGCCTGATCCAGGGGCCGCGCGAAGGTGTGCTCGACTGGTATGCCGACCGCGACGGGGTTATTCGCATGGGCGTCGGATCGAGCCTGGACGGTCGGTCGAGCCGGCTGCTGTATCGCGAAAGCGCCGATGCGCCCGTCCGCACCATCGATCGGGCGAAGCGGGGCAAGGACCGGCTGACCGTCCCATCGCTGTTCCTGCGCGACAAGAACAAGGCGCTGGTGATCGAGGATGATGAGCAGGGCTTTTCTGCGCTCTACGAATATGACCTCGGCACGCTTCAGCGGGGAAAACAGCTGTTCGCGACACCCGGCTATGACATTGGCGGGGTCGTCGCCAACGTAGATGGCGACGGCTTTGCCGGCGTTCATGTCGAAGAGAACCGCCCGATGATCCGCTGGATCGACCCGCAGATGGCGGCGATGCACGCCGCGATCGCGGGACAGGTCAAGGGCGGGCAGGTCGAGATCAGCTCGTTGAGCCGCGACGGGCAGACGGCGGTCGTCAATGTCGGCGGAGCGGACTCGCCTGGCGCGTGGCTGGTGTATCGCAACGACACCCGCGTGCTGAGTGCGCTAGCCTTCGACAACCGCACCATCGGGCTCAAGCGGATGCACCCGGTGAAGACGATCCGCTACAAGGCGCGCGACGGGCTGGAGATCGCCGCCGTGCTGACGCTGCCGCGTGGCAAGACGGGCAAGCTGCCGCTGATCGTGATGCCGCATGGCGGGCCCAGCGTGCGCGACAGCGAAGTATGGGATTGGCCGGCGCAGTTTCTCGCCGATCGCGGCTATGCGGTGATCCAGCCCAATTATCGCGGCTCGACCGGCTATGGCACCAAGTTCCAGGAAAAGGGCGAGGGGCAATGGGGCCTCGCGATGCAGGACGATCTGGACGATTCGGTCAAGGCGCTGGCTGATCTGGGTATCGCCGATCCGAAGCGGGTGTGCATGGTCGGCGCATCCTATGGCGGCTATGCGGCGCTCCGCGCGGCGCAGCGCGATGGCGACAAATATCGCTGTGCGGTGTCCTATGCCGGGGTCTCCGACCTCAACCGGATGCTGCGCCACCAAAGCAACTTCCTCTTTGCCAAAGCGCGCGGCGACTGGCTGCGCGCGCAGGCCCCCGACCTCAAGGAGGTGTCGCCGGTCAATTTCCCGGGGTCGTTCAGCATCCCGGTGCTGATCATGCACGGCAAGGAGGATCGTGTCGTGCCGATCATCCAGTCGCAGGCCATGGCACAAAAGCTGAAAAGCGCGGGCAAGGACGTGACCTATATCGTCCAGCCGCTGGGCGACCATCATTTCTCACGCCAGCAGGACCGGCTGGAGTTTCTGAAGGCGATGGAAGCGTTCCTCGCCAAGCATAACCCGGCCTGAGCCCGCATTGGTCCTGGAAATCCTCCCCCGCCAGGGGGAGGTGTCAGCATAGCTGACGGAGGGGGAGGAAGCACGACGCCTAGAGGTGATAGCGCGAAGCCGTCCTCCCCCTCCGTCGCCTTCGGCGCCACCTCCCCCTGGCGGGGGAGGATTGATTTTCAGATGCTGACCGCCTCGATCACCGCGGCGCGGAGTTCCGCGATGCCGTCGCCCTTTTCGCTCGACGTGGCGAGGATGTCGGGATGCGCGGCGGGGCGCTTGCGGGCCTCGTCGATCGTGCGCTGGGTCACTTCGGCGAGTTCGGCTGGCTTGATCTTGTCGCCCTTGGTCATGACGATGCGATAGCTGACCGCCGCCGCGTCGAGCATGTCGAGAATCTCGCGATCGACATCCTTGATCCCGTGGCGGCTGTCGATCAGCACCAGCACGCGCTTGAGCACGTCACGCCCGCGCAGATAGTCGTTCACCAGAAACCGCCACTTGCGAACGACATCCTTGGGCGCCTTGGCAAAGCCATAGCCGGGCATGTCGACCAGCCGGAAGCGCAGCGGATCGCCGACGTCGAAGAAGTTCAGCTCCTGTGTCCGCCCCGGCGTGTTCGACGTGCGCGCCAGCGCGTTGCGCCCGGTGAGCGCGTTGAGCAGCGAGGATTTACCGACGTTCGACCGCCCCGCAAACGCCACTTCCGGCACCGTGGCATCGGGCAGGAAGTTGAGCGCAGGCGCAGATTTGAGGAACGCGACCGGACCCGCAAAGGTCTTGCGCGCGCCCTCGATCAGCTCGGGGTCGAACTCGGTCACTTCTTCCCCTTACCCGATTTCGGCGTGGGCGGTGCCTCGATCACCGCGCCCGATGCCGGCACCGGTTCCTTGAGCGCCGGGTGGCGCATGTAGAGGAACTTCTGCTGCGCGATGGTGAGCAGGTTCGAGGTGATCCAGTAGAGCTGGAGACCCGCCGCGAACGGTGCCATCACGAACATCAGGATCCACGGCATGATCGCGAACATCTGCTTCTGCACTTCGTCGGTCGGCGCCGGGTTCAGCTTGAACTGCGCCCACATCGACACGCCGAGCAGGATCGGGAACACGCCCAGCGCCAGGAACATCGGCAGCTGAATACCGGTCAGGTAATGGACCAGGTTGACCAGGTTCGCCGGGTCGGGCGCGGACAGATCCTTGACCCACAGCACCAGCGGCTGGTGGCGCATTTCGATCGACAGCATCAGCACCTTGTACAGCGCATAGAGGATCGGAATCTGCAGCAGGGTCGGCAGGCAGCCCGCGAGCGGGTTCACCTTCTCGTCCTTGTACAGCTTCATGATCTCCTGCTGCTGGCGCGGCTTGTCGTCCTTGTAGCGGTCCTGCAGCGCCTTCATCTTGGGCTGGAGCGCGCGCATCGCGGCCATCGACGCAAACTGCTTCTGCGCGATCGGGAACAGCAACAGACGGACGGTGACGGTCAGCAGGATGATCGCCAGACCGAAATTGCCGACCATGCGGAACAGCCAGTGGAGGTAATGGAAGATCGGCTTTTCAAAGACCTCGAACCAGCCCCAGTCGATCGCCTTGCCAAAGTGGTGGATCCCGCCCTTTTCCTCATAATCGTCGAGCAGGTTGATGTCCTTGGCACCCGCGAAGAAGCGGGTGGTCTGGGTCATAACCTGGCCCGGCGCGATCTGGCGGGCGGTGGTCGGTTCGAACTGCGCCTGGGTCGCGGTGCCAGCACCGGGGCGGAAGCTGAGGCTCACCGGCATGCCCTGATCTGGCACCAGCGCGGTCAGCCAGTAGATGTCGGTATAGCCGATCCAGCCGCCCTTGGCATCAAACCGCTGCGTGCCTTCGTCCTTCACCGTGTCATAATTGACGCCATAATCGACCGCGCCGCCATAGGATGCGACCGGCCCGGCGTGGATCGTCCAGGTGTCGACATCCTTGCCGGCGCCATAGCGGTAGAGATAGCCATAGCCCGCCGCGGCAATCGCCTTCTGCCCCAGGTTCGCAACCTTCTGGCGGACGGTGAACATGTATCCGTCATCGACCGACAGCTCGATCGCGAAGCGCTGCGTGCCGCTGGTGGCGGTCAGGGTGACTGGGGTGGTCGGGGTCAGCTTGGACCCGCTTGCCGTCCACACCGTGTCGGGGCCGGGGGCGTTGATGCCCTGACCCGTCCAGCCGAAGCCGGCGAAATAGGCGTCGCGCGTGCCGCTCGGCGAGAGCAGGCGGATCGGCGGGCTATCCTTGGCGATCGTTTCCTTGTGCTTGACCAGCACCAGATCGTCGATGCGCGCACCCTTGAGGTTCAGGCTGCCCTGTACCGTCGGCGTTTCGATCGCGATCCGCGGCGTTTCGCGCAGCACGCTGTTGCGGTCGCGGATCGCCTGGGGCGTGTCGGCGGTGGGGTCCGCGCCGGGGTTGGGCACCACCTTGGGCGCGCCGTCGGCTGCCTTGGTCACCGTCGTGGCGGGCGGGGTGGGGAACAGCCAGCCGGTGATCGCAGGCCATGCGAACAGCAGCAGTCCTGCGATCACCGCAAACAGCAGGAAATTCTTCTGGTCTTCTTTCACGTCATTCCCCGGTCAGGACATCAGGGCACGGGGTCATAGCCGTGCCCACCCCATGGATGGCAGCGAAGGATGCGCCGCAGCGCGAGCCATCCGCCCTTGAGCGCCCCATAGCGGGAGAGCGCCTGTATTGCATAGGCCGAACAGCTTGGCGCGAAACGACAGCTGGGCGGCAGGATTCGCGACGGGCCGATCTGCCACCCGCGCGCGATCAGGATCAAGATGCGGGCGATCACCGTTTCACCTTTGCCAATGCCTTGGCCAGTTCGGCCTTGAGTGCCGCGTAATCCCGCTCGATCCCGCTGGCGCGGCCGATCAGGACATGGTCGGCGCCCGCGACGCCATCGACTGGAAGCACTTCGCGGACCAGTGCGCGGAAACGGCGTTTCATGCGGTTGCGGGTGACGGCGTTGCCGACTTTCTTGGACACGGTGATGCCGATCCGCATCGTTGCGTCGTCATCGCCGCGCGGGCGGACGATCAGGACAAAGCCGGGCATCGGTGCGCGCTTGCCGGCATTGGCGGCGAGATAGTCCTTGCGCTGCGTCAGCCGTGTGAGCGGGCGCGCCAGCGGGGCGGGTAAACGCAAACAGCCCGCTTCCCCGGTCGAGGAAACGGGCTGGTTCGACACCAGCGATGCTGGCGTCAGGCTTACGCGCTCAGCTTGTTGCGGCCGCGGGCGCGGCGGGCGCGAATCACATTGCGACCACCGGGGGTCGCCATGCGCGCGCGGAAGCCGTGCCGGCGCGCTCGCACCAGGTTGCTCGGCTGAAAGGTCCGCTTCATCGCTCATTCCCTGAATTCTAGAAACTGAAAAGGCCGCCGCGGGGGCGACCGTGTGAACGGGGCCGTTAGCCAAAGCGGACGTCGAAGTCAATTCGTGGCAAGCCTTTTTGCCCGCGAGCGGCGGCGTTTGGCACTCCCCCGCACGAGAATCCGGTCGATGAACGCGCCCGCGCGCGGCCATTTGGCCTTCAATCGCACGAATCGGTACCGCGCCCAGCGCGAATTGCGCAGGATCAGGATCAGGCCGAATGCGGCAATGACGGTTCCACCCGGACCCGGCAGCGGCGATGCCAGCGGCGCGACCAGCAGAAACAAGGTCCAGCCAGTCGCCAGCAGGGCGATTCGCACAAAGGGATGCGGCTTGGGTCGCATCCCTTCCAGATGGGGCGGTGTATTGCCGATGCAAGGCGCAGGCGCGATGAACCGTTTCCCTGCCGCGAAAAGCGGTTAAGAGTGTGCGAACAAAAGGGGGGCGTTGATGGTCGCGAGTGTCTCGACGGTCGCATATCTCGGGCTGGAGGCGCGCAGCGTCGAGGTGCAGTGCAACCTCGTCCCCGGCCTGCCCAAGTTCATGATCGTCGGCCTGCCGGACAAGGCGGTGGCGGAAAGCCGCGAACGGGTGCGCGCGGCGATGGCCGCCATTGGCCTCGCGATGCCGCCCAAGCATATCGTCCTCAACCTCTCGCCCGCCGATTTGCCCAAGGAAGGGTCGCATTTCGACCTGCCGATCGCGCTGGCGCTGCTCGCGGCGATGGGCGTGACCGATGCCGAGGCGCTGGCAGATTATGTCGTGGTCGGCGAACTCGCGCTCGACGGGCGGATCGCGTCGTCGCCCGGCGTGCTGCTCGCGGCGCTGCATGCGGCGGGGGAGGGGAAGGGGCTGATCTGTCCCGCAGCGCAGGGCGCGGAGGCGGCGTGGGCCGGGACCGGCGCAGTGCTGGCCGCGCCCGACCTGATCGGCCTGCTCAACCATTTGAAGGGCCAGCAGCTGCTCGGCGCGCCTGAGCCGGGGGAGGCCGATCCGCCGGGCTTTGGCCCCGATCTCAAACAGGTGAAGGGACAAGAGACCGCCAAGCGCGCGCTGGAGATCGCGGCGGCGGGCGGGCATAATCTGCTGATGGTCGGGCCGCCGGGGGCGGGCAAGTCGCTGATGGCGAGTTGCCTACCGGGCATTCTCCCGCCGCTCGACGCGGCCGAAGCGCTGGAGGTGTCGATGGTCGCCAGCGTCGCCGGGACGCTGGAAGGTGGCCGGCTGACGCGCACGCGGCCGTTCCGCAGCCCGCATCACAGCGCGTCGATGGCGGCGCTGACCGGAGGCGGGCTGAAGGTCAAGCCGGGCGAGGTCAGCTTGGCGCATCTGGGCGTGCTGTTCCTCGACGAACTCCCCGAATTCCAGCGCGCCGTCCTCGATTCGCTGCGCCAGCCGCTGGAGGCGGGGACGGTCAGCGTCGCGCGCGCCAATGCCCATGTGACCTTCCCGGCGAGGGTGCAGCTGGTGGCGGCGATGAACCCGTGCCGCTGCGGGCATCTGGGCGACCCTGCACTTGCTTGCGCCCGCGCGCCGCGCTGTGCGGCGGATTATCAGGCCAAGGTGTCGGGTCCACTGCTCGACCGCATCGACCTGCATGTCGAGGTGCAGCCGGTCACCGCCGCCGACCTCGTCCTGCCGCCACCTGCCGAGGGATCAGCCGAAGTCGGCGCGCGCGTGGCGGCGGCACGCGCGGTGCAGCGCGCCCGTTATGGCAGCGACGGCCCGCGTACCAATGCCGAGGCCGACGGCCCGGTGCTCGACGCCGCCGCCACCCCCGACGAACCGGGCCGCAAGCTGTTGGCGCAGGCGGCGGAGGCGATGCGGATGAGTGCGCGCGGCTATACCCGCGTGCTCCGCGTTGCCCGCACCATTGCCGATCTGGCGGGGGCGGACAGCGTCGGGCGCATCCATATCGCCGAAGCGCTCAGCTACCGCCGGCAGGCACCGCGCAGTTAGGCGGTCGCGAGCGGCCGCGCTGATCGCGCGCGCGGCTTGGGGCGTTTGAACCAGAAGGTCCACACCGCGAAACTGCCGAGCATCGCCAGCACGAGTCCCGTGGATGCGACCACCAGCTTCCACAGCCATCCGCCGACCTTGGCGGCGTGGAGTGGATAGACGCTGTTATAGGCGCGGATGCCGGTCGGCACCGCATGAGCGTCGCGGGTGTCGACCAGCGCGCCATTCTCGGGGCGGAACCACACCAAAGTGCGTCCATTGGGCAGCCATTCGGCGGGCTGGCGCAGACGCATCTGGATCAGGTCGCCGGGCTTGCGCGGCAGCGCGACGATGCGGATTTCAGCGTCCGGATAGCGCGCCCGTGCCGCAGTGAACATCGCCGCCCAGTCGAGATTGGCGGCCAGCGGCCCGCCCTCGACCTTGGGCGGCGCGAATGGCGTCTGGAGTGCGCCGACGCTTTGCCCCGGCGCGAACAGGGCGGTGCTGACCGGCTTCAATACCATCAGCATGCCCGTCGCCATCGACAGGAACAGCAGTGGCGCAAACACCACGCCGATATCGCGATGATGCGTGACGATCGCCGGGCGGCTCATTCGCTTGGGAAAGAGGCGCAGCTTGAACGTCTTGCGCAGCCGCCACCACAGGATGACGCCGGTGATGACGAAAGCGAGACCGATCAGCCCGGCGATGCCCGCGACGGTCTCGCCCAGATCGTCGAGGAAGAGATGATGGTGCAGGTCGAACAGCCACAGCTCGACCCGATCCCATTTGCTGTCCCATTGCGCGACCACCCGACCCGCCTGATCGGCATAGACTCCCGCCCCCTCGGCAAAGCTGCGGCGGGCGAGGCCGAAATCGGCATAGGGGAACAGCACCGATCGCGGTGCCTCGCCCGGCGCGGCGAGCGCGGCGTTCATCTGCGCCGCGAGGGTGGCGACATCCTGCCGCTGTGCATCGCCCGCGCCGGGGAGCCAGCCCAGCCATTGATGCTTGAAGACGAGGATCGCGCCCGACAGGCCAAGAACGGCGAGCACGAGCCCGACGATGCCGCCGGTCCAGCGGTGCAGCAGATCGACCCACTTCATCCCCGCCATGCCCCCGTTCAGAACTTCACATCAAAGCCGAGCGTGAACACCCGCCCGCGACCCGAGAAGAAGCGGAGATTGTCCGCCACCGAAATCGTGTCGCTGTTGTAGGTGATGTACGTCGCGTCGAACAGGTTCGACACCGCCAGCGTCACTCCGCCAAATCCGATGTCGTAGCGCACCACCGCGTCGGTGAGGTTGTACCCTTCGAACGCGGTCGCGGGATTATAGGCCGCCGGGTTGGTCGACAGCTGGAAGGTGCGCGAGAGGTAGAAGCCGGTCTGGACCCGGGCGGTCAGCGGCCCGCGTGCATAGTCGAGCGCGAAGTTGAGCCGGTCGGGCGAGATGTTGGCCCCGTCCAGGTCGATGTCGACCACGCCGTCCTCGTTGCTGTCGGTCCGCCCGGCGATGTGGGCATAGCCGGTGCTGACCCGCAGGCCTTCGATCGGCAGGCGAATGCCCATGTTGATCTCAAGTCCTTCGATCGCGATCCGCTGGCGCTGGACGTCATAAACACCAGCCGGATTGAGCACGAGGAGGCTGCCGAGCGAGGACGAAGACCAGAAATAGGTTGCGCTTGCGTCCAGCGGGCCACGCTTTACCTCGAACCCGATCTCGCGATTGTTCGACACTACCGGGGTAACGTCGAGGAAATTGTCGATGTCGACATTGGGCACGTTGATCGCGCGCAAAATTCGGCCGACATCGGCGATCGAATAGCCCTCGGCATAGCTGGCATAGGCGCGGATGCCCTTGACCGGCTCGACGATCACGCCGCCGTTGAGCAGCGCGTCGCGGAAGCTGGGGTTGCCGCCGCTCACCGCCCGCGCGCCATAGGAGGCGAGGGTGACGAAATCATCGACCTTGAGCTTCACATCCTCATAGCGGACTCCGCCCGCGAGGCGCAGCTTGTCGTCGAACAGGCCGAGGTTGAGCTGCGCAAACGGCGCAAGGCTGCGGAAGGTCGTTGGCGGCACCCAATAACGGTCGGTCCACAGCAGCGACTGTTCGGTCTCGTCCCACAGGCTGTCGAAGCCCACCGTGGCGGTCAGCGCGCCAGCAAATTTTCGCTCATAGCTGAACCGCGCGCCCAGCTTGCGCGACTGGTTGACCGACTGGTCGAACAGCGTGCCGACCGGGGCAATGCGCGCATCCTGGAAGGTCGAGGTGATCGACCCGCCAAACACGTCGTTGGTGCGGTTGAAGAAAGCCTGAAGCACCAGCTTGCCGCCCGCCAGATCGCTGTCGGTCAGCGTCAAATTGACCGTCTCGACCCGGTTCGACACCGGATCGCCCGCGGGATTGCCGCGCACGCTGGTCGATGGCGTGTTGGTCGCGCGGCTGCCGGCGACCTGGACATAAGTGTGATGGCCCTTCAGCTCGAAGCGGTTGGCGAACAGCTCCAGCCGGGCGGTGTCGTTGACCTGCCAGCCGAGCCGCGCGAACGCCGACCAGCTTTTGCTCGCCATCGTGTCGCCCTGCGCGCCATCGACGCCGATGATCCGGCCCGCGCCGTCATAGAAGACGCCGCGCTTTTCATAAGCGCCGCCGACCGTCGCATCGAACGCGCCGCCGCGCCAGGCGACCAAGGCCGCTGCCTTGCCGCCCAGGCCATTGTCGTCGAAGCCGCTGCTCGCGCTTCCCTGAAGCAAGGCACGGCCCGAGAACCCATCCTGCGCAGGGGCCTTGACCACCACCTGATTGACCACACCGCCGGTCGCGCCGATACCCTGCAGGGCGTTCGCGCCATAGATCAGCTCGATCCGGTCGAGGAAGAACGGGTCGATCGTGTATCCGTCGCGCGATCCGTCGCGCACCGGGGTCGATTGCGGGATGCCGTCGATCGCATAGAGCGGCGAGCGGCCGCGCAGCGTCTCGCCCGCGCCCGACAATTTCTGGCGGGTGGGGGAGAAGGATGGCGACAGGTTCGCCACGGCATCGACCACCGACCCGGCGATCGAAACCTGCTGATCCAGTTCCTCCTTATCGATCACATCCACTGTCAGCGGGAGCGCGCTGGCGGGCAATTCGGTGCGCGCGGCGGTAATGATGACCTGGTCGGACTCGTCCGGTTCCGATGCCGCCGTGTCCGCCGGCGCTGGGTCGCTTGCGGCATGCGCGGCGGCGGGTGCGAGCATCGCCAGGGCGAGCAGAGGCAGGGCGGAAATCGAACGGACGGACATGCGGAAACTCCCTTTCCGCCTCCGCTACCAATGCCGAACCGATAATGCAAACGCCTCGCATTAGATTCTATGGCGTTGGTCTTGATGGCAGGCGGGCGCTGTGCGGCTCATTCTGACACAGATCATGTTTGCAGCCTGCTGCGCCGGTTCGCTGCCATACCGTCTATAATGGAGCCTGAGTATCAATTGGGCTGGATTTGAGAGTGGGGACGTCGGCAATGAGGACTGGAGTTAGCGCCATGCTCGGCGGGGCGGTATGCGCGCTGCTGATCGGTGGCATAGGCACGGCGCACGCTCAGGCAAAGGATGCCGATGCAGCAGGCCGCTTTTCGATCGAGGGCAGCGTCCGCGCGCGGGCCGAGGTGGTCGACGGGCAGGTGAAACCGGGTGCGCCGGACAGCGACGCGATGCTCTCGTTCCGCACGCTCATCACCGCGCGTTACGATTTTGGCGGGGTGCATCTCTCCGCCGAACTCGACGATGCGCGCAGCTATTTCCAGCATGGTCAGTCGACTGCGGGGACCAGCGAGAGCAACGCGCTCGAACCGCTTCAGGCCTATCTCGGCATCGACCTGGGCAATGTCGCGGGTCAGAAGGGCAAGGGCGTGCTGCGCCTCGGTCGCTTCACCGCCTCGTCCGGGTCGGGTCGCCTGCTCGACCGGCCGGACTGGTCGAACTCGCCCAACAGCTTCCTTGGCGCCAATCTCGACTGGAGCAGTGCGCGTGGCGACCGGCTGACCCTGATCGCCGCGCGGGTGTTCGACAAGCTGCCGTCGGATCGCGCGTCGATCGAGGATAACCGGGTCGAGCTGGACCGCGCCAATGCCGGGCTGCAGTTCTGGGGCGGCTCCTTCACCCGCGCCAAGGCGCTGGCCGGGGCGAACGCCGAGCTTTTCGCCTATGGGCTGGACGAACGCGACCGCGCCGGTCGGGCGACCCGTGATCGCGACCTGTTCACCTTTGGCGGCCGGGTGAACCGCACCCCGGGCAAGGGCAAGCTGGACTTTGAACTAGAAGGCGCGCTGCAGCGCGGTACGACCCGCGGATCGACCGCGGCGAGCGACCTGCTCGACCGCAAGGTGCGCGCCGGTATGGCCAATGTCGAAATCGGCTACACCTTCGCGGCGGGCTGGACGCCGCGCGTGACGGCATTTCTGGGCTATGCCAGCGGCGACACGACCGCCACCGACTATCGGCGCTTCGATCCGCTGTTCGGCGGCCGGCGCGGCGATTTCGGGCCGCTCAGCCTGTACGGTCCGGCCAGCTGGTCCAACATCGTCAGCCCGGGCGTCGCGATCGAAGCGAAGCCGAGCAAGGCGTGGGACTTTTCGGTCAAGGCGCGCAAATTCCTGCTCGCGTCCGCCACCGACAGCTTTGCCGCCACATCGGTCCGCGATGCGACCGGCGCGTCGGGCCGCGATGCCGGAACGCAGGTCGAGGGCCGCGTGCGCAACTGGCTGGTGCCAAAGAAGCTGCGCGTCGAGGCGGGCGCTGCGTTCCTCGCCAAGGGGCGTTTCCTGACCGATGCGCCCAATGCCCCCGCAACGGGCGACATGAAGTTCGGCTATCTGACCCTGTCGACGTTCTTCTGACCCAGGGCGGCCTTCGGCCCGGCCCTTAGGCAACAAAAAAGCCGCCGTCCGATCGCTCGGGCGGCGGCTCTTATTGTGTCAGCGGACCGCTGAACGCGGGCGATTACTCGCCCTTGTTCAGATACTCGCCGGCTGCTTCGTCGCTGCCGTCACCCGACACTTCGACCTTCTCCAGCGCGTCGCTGGTGACCATCGCGTCAACGGGATCCTGTGCCAGTTCCGCAGCACGCTCTTCAGCGGCCGAGTTCGGGGCGATCAGCGCTTCCTGCAGCTTGCGCTGCTGGGCGCGGAGCGCGGCGTCGCGGCTGGTCGCCGCGATGCGCACCCGGTTCATGCCCGCGCCGGTGCCGGCGGGGATGAGACGGCCGACGATCACGTTTTCCTTCAGGCCGATCAGCGTGTCCTGCTTGCCCTGGACCGCCGCCTCGGTGAGAACGCGGGTGGTCTCCTGGAACGACGCCGCCGAGATGAAGCTGCGGGTCTGCAGCGACGCCTTGGTGATGCCGAGCAGGATCGGCTTGCCCTGTGCAGGGGCCTGGCCGGGCTCGAGCTTGCTGTTGATGTCGTCCATCTCGTCGCGATCGACCTGTTCGCCCGCCAGCAGCGTGGTGTCGCCACCGTCGGTGATCTCGACCTTTTGCAGCATCTGGCGAACGATCACCTCGATGTGCTTGTCGTTGATCTTCACGCCCTGCAGTCGATAGACTTCCTGGATTTCCGCGACGAGATATTCCGCCAGCGGCTCGATGCCGAGCACTTCGAGAATATCGTGCGGATCAGGCGAGCCGCCGATCAGGTTGTCGCCACGCTTGACGTAGTCGCCTTCCTGAACGTCGATCACCTTCGACTTGGGTACCAGATACTCGACGACCTCGCCGCCATCCTCGGGCTGGATGCCGATCTTGCGCTTCGCCTTATAGTCCTTGCCGAACACCACGCGGCCCGAGACCTTGGCGATGATGGCATTTTCCTTGGGCTTGCGCGCTTCGAACAGCTCGGCGACGCGCGGCAGACCGCCGGTGATGTCGCGGGTCTTGGCAGACTCGCGGCTGACACGGGCCAGAACGTCGCCGCCCTGCACGGTCGCACCGTCCTCCACGCTGATCACCGCACCGGGCGACAGCATGTAGCGCGCGGCCTCCGCCGCACCGTCACCGGTGAGGGTCAGGCGCGGACGCAGATCTTCCTTCTTCGCCGCAGCACCGCGGTTTTCGATCACCACGCGCTGCGCGATGCCGGTCGCTTCGTCGACCTGTTCGGTCAGCGTCTTGCCGTCGATCAGGTCCTGATACTTCACGACGCCGCCGGTTTCCGTGATCACCGGCATGGTGAACGGATCCCATTCCGCCATGCGGTCGCCCTTGCTGACGATGTGGCCATCGTCGAACATGACGTACGCACCGTACGGGATGCGGTGGACCGCGAGCTCGCGACCATCGGTGTCGAGGATCGCGATCTCGCCCGAACGCGCCAGAACCACGCGACGGCCGCGCTGATCGGTGATCAGGCGCAGGTCGCGGAACTCGGCCTTGCCGTCCACGGGGGCTTCGAGGTTCGACTGCTCGTTGAGCTGCGCCGCGCCGCCGATGTGGAAGGTACGCATGGTCAGCTGCGTGCCCGGCTCACCGATCGACTGCGCCGCGATGACGCCGACTGCTTCACCGATGTTCACCGGCGTACCGCGGGCGAGGTCACGCCCGTAGCACTTGGCGCACACGCCGATCTTGGCTTCGCAGACGAGCGGCGAGCGGATCTTCATGCCCTGAACGCCCAGACCTTCGATCTGCGCGATCATCGGCTCGTCGAGCAACGTGCCGGTGGGGATTTCCACCTTGCCGGTCTTGGGATCGACAACATCCTCGGCCGTGGTGCGGCCCAGGATACGCTCGCCCAGCGACGCGATGACGCTGCCGCCCTGCACGATCGCCTTCATCTCCAGCGCACGCTCGGTCCCGCAATCCTGCTCCATGACGACGCAGTCCTGCGACACGTCGACCAGGCGGCGGGTGAGGTAGCCCGAGTTCGCGGTCTTCAACGCCGTATCCGCGAGGCCCTTGCGGGCGCCGTGGGTCGAGTTGAAGTACTCAAGGACGGTCAGGCCTTCCTTGAAGTTCGAGATGATCGGCGTTTCGATGATCTCGCCCGACGGCTTGGCCATAAGGCCGCGCATGCCGGCCAGCTGCTTGATCTGCGCCGCCGAACCACGCGCACCGGAGTGCGCCATCATGTAGATCGCGTTGGCGGGCAGCTCGCGGCCGGTCGTCTCGTCGATCTTCACCGACTTGATCTCGTCCATCATGGCGGCCGCCACCACGTCGCCGCAACGGCTCCAGGCGTCGATCACCTTGTTGTACTTTTCCTGCTGCGTGATCAGGCCGTCCTGATACTGCTGCTCGAAGTCCTTCACGAGGGCGCGGGTCTCGTCGACCGTTGCTTCCTTCGATGCCGGGATGATCATGTCGTCCTTGCCGAACGAGATGCCCGCCTTGAACGCGTGACGGAAGCCGAGCGCCATGATCGCATCGGCGAACAGGACGGTCTCCTTCTGGCCGGTGTGGCGATAGACCTCGTCGATCACGTCGCCCACGTCCTTCTTGGTCAGCAGGCGATTGACGACGTCGAACGGCACCTTGTGCGACTTGGGCAGGCACTCGCCGAGCAGCATGCGGCCCGGCGTGGTCTCGAACCGCTTCATCACGGTGCTGCCATCTTCCAGCGTCTGCGGCACGCGGCTGGTGATCTTGGTGTGCAGCGTGACCGCACCCGCGAACAGCGCCTGGTGAACCTCGGCCATGTCGCCCAGCACCATGCCTTCGCCCGGCTCGTTCTGCTTCTCCATCGAGAGATAGTAGAGACCCAGCACCATGTCCTGCGACGGCACGATGATCGGCTTGCCGTTGGCGGGCGAGAGGATGTTGTTGGTCGACATCATCAGGACGCGCGCTTCCAGCTGCGCTTCAAGCGACAGCGGGACGTGCACGGCCATCTGGTCGCCGTCAAAGTCGGCGTTGAAGGCCGAGCAGACCAGCGGGTGGAGCTGGATCGCCTTGCCCTCGATCAGCACCGGCTCGAACGCCTGGATGCCCAGACGGTGAAGCGTCGGCGCGCGGTTCAGCAGAACCGGGTGCTCGCGGATCACCTCGTCCAGGATGTCCCAGACTTCCTTGCGTTCCTTTTCGACCCACTTCTTCGCCTGCTTCAGGGTCATCGACAGACCCTTCGCGTCGAGGCGCGCGTAGATGAACGGCTTGAACAGCTCGAGCGCCATCTTCTTGGGCAGGCCGCACTGGTGCAGCTTGAGCTCGGGACCGGTCACGATCACCGAACGGCCCGAATAGTCGACGCGCTTGCCGAGCAGGTTCTGACGGAAGCGGCCCTGCTTGCCCTTGAGCATGTCGGACAGCGACTTGAGCGGACGCTTGTTGGCACCCGTGATCGTGCGGCCGCGACGGCCGTTATCGAACAGCGCGTCGACGGCTTCCTGCAGCATGCGCTTTTCGTTGCGGACGATGATGTCCGGCGCGCGCAGCTCCATGAGGCGCTTGAGGCGGTTGTTGCGGTTGATCACGCGGCGATACAGATCGTTCAGATCCGACGTCGCGAAACGGCCGCCGTCCAGCGGGACCAGCGGGCGCAGTTCGGGCGGAATGACCGGAACGACGTCGAGGATCATCCACTCGGGACGGTTGCCCGATTCCAGGAAGCTCTCGACGACCTTCAGCCGCTTGATGATCTTCTTGGGCTTCAGCTCGGACTTGGTGACGGCCAGCTCTTCGAGCAGCACACGCTTCTCGCCCTCGAGGTCGAGGTCCATGAGCATGATCTTGACCGCTTCCGCGCCGATCCCGGCGGAGAAGGCGTCCTCGCCATATTCGTCCTGCGCGTCGAGCAGTTCGTCCTCGGTCAGCAGCTGGAACTTCTCCAGCGGCGTCAGGCCCGGCTCGGTGACGATGTAGGATTCGAAATACAGCACGCGCTCAAGCTGCTTGAGCTGCATGTCGAGCAGCAGGCCGATGCGCGAGGGCAGCGACTTGAGGAACCAGATGTGCGCGACCGGCGCGGCCAGTTCGATATGGCCCATACGCTCACGGCGGACCTTCGAGACGGTAACCTCGACGCCGCACTTTTCGCAGACAATGCCCTTGTACTTCATGCGCTTGTACTTGCCGCACAGGCACTCATAGTCCTTGATCGGACCGAAGATGCGCGCGCAGAACAGGCCGTCACGCTCGGGCTTGAACGTGCGATAGTTGATGGTTTCGGGCTTCTTGATCTCGCCGAACGACCACGAACGGATGCGGTCCGGCGAAGCGATACCGATCTGGATCTGGTCGAAGGTCTCCGGCTTGGCCACCGGGTTCGCGAAGTTGGTCAGTTCATTCATGTCGTTTTCCCTCAGGAGGGTAAATCTCTGGGCTGGCCGGGAAGGGCGCTGCACGACGGCAGCGCCCGATCCCCTTATGCCGCCGTGATCGCATGGCCGTCCTCGCCAAAGCCAAGATCCTCATTGGTCTTGAGTTCGACGTTGAGACCCAGCGAGCGCATTTCCTTGACGAGCACGTTGAAGCTCTCGGGGATGCCGGCCTCGAACGTGTCGTCACCCTTGACGATCGCCTCATAGACCTTGGTGCGGCCGACCACGTCGTCGGACTTCACCGTCAGCATCTCCTGCAGCGTATAGGCAGCGCCGTACGCCTGCAGTGCCCAGACCTCCATTTCGCCGAAGCGCTGGCCACCGAACTGCGCCTTGCCGCCCAGCGGCTGCTGGGTGACGAGCGAGTATGGGCCGATCGAACGGGCGTGGATCTTGTCGTCGACCAGGTGGTGCAGCTTGAGCACATATTTGTACCCAACGGTCACCTTGCGGTCGAACATGTCACCCGTGCGCCCGTCGAACAGGTCGACCTGGCCGCTCTCGTCCAGCCCGGCGAGCCGGAGCATGTCGGTCACGTCCGCCTCGACCGCGCCGTCGAACACCGGGGTGCCCATCGGAACGCCACCGCGGACATTCTCCGCCAGATCGACGAGCGACGCGGTGTCGCGGTTCTTGATCTGCTCGGCATAGTTGTCGCCGTAGATTTCGAGCAGCAGCTCCTTGACCGCTTCGGGGGCTTCGCCCGCCTGCGGGTTCGGATTGGCTTCACGCCATGCGTCCAGCGCCTCGCCGATCTTCTTGCCCAGGCCGCGTGCGGCCCAGCCAAGATGCGTTTCGAAGATCTGCCCGACGTTCATGCGCGACGGCACGCCCAGCGGGTTGAGCACGAAGTCTACCGGAGTTCCGTCCTCCAGGAACGGCATGTCCTCCTGCGGCAGGATGCGGCTGATGATGCCCTTGTTGCCGTGACGGCCGGCCATCTTGTCGCCCGGCTGCAGCTTGCGCTTCACCGCGACGAACACCTTGACCATCTTCAGCACGCCCGGCGGCAGCTCGTCGCCCCGCTCCAGCTTCTCGCGGCGGTCCTCGAACTTGTCCTTGATGCGCTTGACGGCCTCGTCATACTGACCCTTGACCGTCTCCAGATCGCCTTGGACCTTGTCGTCGGCGACGGCGAACTTCCACCATTCGTGGCGATCGACGCTGTCGAGCAGATCCTGATCGATCTCGGCACCCTTCTTCAGGCCCTTCGGCACGCCCGTGGCGACCTGACCGATCAACATCTCGCGCAGACGCGACCAGGTCGCGCGGTTGAGGATGTTGCGCTCGTCGTCCGAGTCCTTCTTCAGGCGCTCGATCTCCTCGCGCTCGATCGCCATCGCGCGCTCGTCCTTGTCGATGCCATGGCGGTTGAAGACGCGCACGTCGACGACCGTCCCGGCAACGCCCGGCGGCAGGCGGAGCGAGGTGTCGCGCACGTCGCTGGCCTTTTCGCCGAAGATCGCGCGGAGCAGCTTCTCTTCCGGCGTCATCGGGCTTTCACCCTTCGGCGTGATCTTGCCGACCAGAATGTCGCCCGGCTCGACCTCGGCGCCGATGTACACGATGCCTGCCTCGTCGAGGTTGCGCAGCGCTTCTTCACCGACGTTCGGGATGTCGCGGGTGATGTCCTCCGGCCCGAGCTTGGTGTCGCGGGCCATCACTTCGAACTCGTCGATATGGATCGACGTGAACACGTCGTCCTTCACGATGCGTTCGTTGATCAGGATCGAGTCTTCGTAGTTGTAGCCGTTCCACGGCATGAACGCGACGAGGACGTTGCGACCCAGCGCCAGCTCGCCGAACTCGGTCGACGGGCCGTCGGCGATGATGTCGCCGGCATTGACCAGCTCACCCACCTTCACCAGCGGACGCTGGTTGATGCAGGTCGACTGGTTCGAACGCTCGAACTTCATCAGCGTGTAGATGTCGACGCCGCTTTCCTCCGCCGACACGTCGCCGGTGGCGCGGACGACGATGCGCGAGGCATCGACCTGGTCGACGATGCCGGCACGCTTGGCCGCGATCGCCGCGCCCGAATCGCGCGCGACGGTCTCTTCCATGCCGGTGCCGACGAACGGCGCTTCCGCCTTCACCAGCGGCACGGCCTGACGCTGCATGTTCGAACCCATGAGCGCGCGGTTGGCGTCGTCATTTTCCAGGAACGGGATCAGCGAGGCTGCAACCGACACCAGCTGCTTGGGCGACACGTCCATCAGCGTCACCGTGTCCGGGAACGCCATCAGGAATTCGCCGGCCTGACGTGCCGAGACGAGGTCTTCCGTGAAACGGTTGTCGCCATCGGTTTCGGCCGAAGCCTGCGCGATCGTGTGCTTGGCCTCTTCCATCGCCGACAGATAGACGACCTCGTCGGTCACCTTGCCGTCGATCACCTTGCGGTACGGGGTCTCGATGAAGCCGTACTTGTTGACGCGGCTGAAGGTCGCAAGGCTGTTGATCAGACCGATGTTCGGGCCTTCCGGCGTTTCGATCGGGCAGATACGGCCATAATGCGTCGGGTG
Source organism: Sphingomonas sp. SDUR79 (assembly GCF_056821745.1). NCBI lineage: Bacteria > Pseudomonadati > Pseudomonadota > Alphaproteobacteria > Sphingomonadales > Sphingomonadaceae > Sphingomonas > Sphingomonas sp. SDUR79. The sequence goes on from NZ_JBPDIN010000001.1 coordinate 521,872, forward strand.
AACGTCGCGGACTTCGAAGCCAGCGCGCTCACGCGTCAAGCCGCCCGGGCCAAGCGCCGACACACGACGCTTGTGGGTGACTTCCGACAGCGGGTTGGTCTGATCCATGAACTGCGACAGCTGCGAGCTGCCGAAGAACTCGCGCACCGCGGCGACCGCAGGCTTCGCGTTGATCAGGTCGTTCGGCATGACCGTCGAGACATCGACGCTCGACATGCGCTCCTTGACCGCACGCTCCATGCGCAGCAGGCCGACGCGATACTGGTTCTCCAGCAGCTCGCCCACCGAACGCACGCGGCGGTTGCCGAGGTTGTCGATATCGTCGATCTCGCCCTTGCCGTCCTTCAGGCCGACCAGCGTCTTGATCACCGCGAGGATATCCTCGGTGCGCAGCGTCGTCACCGTGTCCTCGGCATCGAGGTCGAGGCGCATGTTGAGCTTGACGCGGCCCACGGCCGACAGGTCGTAGCGCTCCGGATCGAAGAACAGCCCGCCGAACAGCGACTCCGCGGTTTCCAGCGTCGGCGGTTCGCCGGGGCGCATCACGCGATAGATGTCGGACAGCGCCTGCTCGCGCTCTTCGGCCTTGTCGGCCTTGAGCGTGTTGCGGATCCACGGGCCGGTGGAAACATGGTCGATGTCGAGCAGCTCGATCCGGTCGATGCCGGCCTTGTCCAGCTTCTCCAGATTCTCGGCCGAAACTTCGTCACCGGCTTCGATGTAAATCTCGCCCGTCGACTCGTTGATCAGGTCGAACGCGCTGTAGCGGCCGAAGATTTCCTCGGTCGGGATCAGCAGCGTCTCGAGCCCGTCCTTGCCCGCCTTGTTCGCGGCGCGCGGGCTGATCTTCTGGCCCGCCGGGAACACGACTTCGCCGGTCTTGGCGTCGACAATGTCGAACATCGGCTTGACGCCGCGCCAGTTTTCGGACGCGAACGGGATCTGCCAGCCATTGGGACCGCGCACATAGGTGACGGTGTTGTAGAAGTGGTTGAGGATCTCTTCGCTGTTCAGGCCCAGCGCGTACAGCAGCGTCGTCACCGGCAGCTTGCGCTTGCGGTCGATACGGACGTTGACGATGTCCTTGGCGTCGAACTCGAAGTCCAGCCACGAACCGCGATACGGGATCACGCGCGCGGCGAACAGATACTTGCCCGACGCATGCGTCTTGCCGCGGTCATGGTCGAACAGGACGCCCGGCGACCGGTGCATCTGCGACACGATCACGCGCTCGGTGCCGTTGATGAAGAAGGTGCCGTTGCCCGTCATCAGGGGCATGTCGCCCATATAGACGTCCTGCTCCTTGATATCCAGCACCGAGCGGGCATCCGTATCGGGATCGACCTCGAACACGATCAGGCGAAGGGTGACGCGCATCGGGGCCGCATAGGTGATGCCGCGCTGACGGCATTCCTCGACGTCGAACTTGGGCGATTCGAGCTCATAGGTCACGAAGTCGAGTTCGGCCGTGCCGGCAAAGTCGCGGATCGGAAACACGCTGCGCAGCGTCTTCTCAAGACCCGAAACATAACCGATCGAGGGATCGCTCCGCAGGAACTGTTCGTAGGATTCGCGCTGAACCTCGATCAGGTTCGGCATCTGCACCACTTCGTGGATGTCGCCGAACACCTTGCGGATGCGGCGCTTTGCGGTGCCGCTTGAGCCCGCGCGGCCTGCCGCCCCAACTTCGATCGCTTTGGTTGCCATGTGCTGTTTTCGCCTTCTCAGCCTGAATTTCGCCCCGATATCCGCCGGGACAGGCACGCAGACAGACGCCAAAAGGGCCGAGCGATTCCCATCGTCGAAACGGGGAAAAACTCAGCCTCTCAAGCGTCTATGATACCCGTCCGGTCCATTCGTACGACCCGCTGCGCGACGGCGTGCCATGTCCCGACCGGTCGGGGCAGAGGCGCGATATAGGCAGGGGAGGGGGCAGTGTCAAACGCGCGCCGGTTAAGGCTTGCCCAAGCCATGCCCATCGTCTAGCCAGCCCGCTCGCTGCCCCTGTGGCGAAATGGTAGACGCAGTCGACTCAAAATCGACCGCCGCAAGGCATGCTGGTTCGAGTCCGGCCAGGGGCACCATTCCCAATCAAGCGAGGGCACCAAATTTGCCTGCTGATCGGGGTCGGAGTTGGCAGCAATTTCGAGCGGCTTCCTCGGGCCGGTGATCGTGATAGCATCGGGTGCAACGACCACTTTGGCGATGAATCTGCGCGCATACGCCAGCTGATCGATCGGATCACCGGAGCGTGACATCTGTCTCGATCCGCGGAATGCTGGCGATCGGTTCGATCGTGATGTTGCGGAACCAGGTTTCGGCGCCTTCCGACTGAAGCTGTATCCGGCCATGCGTCAGCGGCCGGCGCCCGCCGTCTGGCGCGATCACGGCCATATCCCGCACCTGCGCCACCGGAACCCCGTTCACCACATGCACCGCGCGGTCGCCGACGACGTACAGGTCTAGGGTGTTCCACTGTCCGATGGGTCGCTCCGCATCCCGCGCCGCCTCGACATTCCAGGTAGGGGTGCCGTTGACCATGTCCACTTGCTGCCCACCCAGCTGAAAGCGCAAATGCGGGGCGATCAGGCTCGGGTCATAGGCGACGGTGGTGCGGCCCCGAACGTTCCTGCCGACCGGCACCAGCATGCCGGTCGAGCCGCGCATGATCTCGAACTCCATCGAGGGCGACCAGGTGCCGAATACGGCGCCCGGTTCGCCATGGGTGTGATAGAGCAGGCCGTTATTCTGCGGCAGCGTTTCGCGCGGGGCATAGGTCTTCGCGCCCCATTTGAACTCCAGACGCAGATGATAGTCGCGCAGGTTTTCGCGATGGATCAGGCTGCCCCAGGTTTCGCCTTTGATCCAGATTGCCGGTGCGCCATCGATCATGCGCACCGCGAAATCGCCGCTGCGATCGCGACCGGTGCCGATCGGCGACTGGCCGGGGGCATCGCGATAGGTGACCGCCGGATCGGGATAGCCAAGCCAACTGTCCCATTCGCTGAGATCGCGGCCGTTGAACAGGCTGCGGGCCGGACCGGTCGGGGTTGGTAGATCAACCAGCCGCAATCGCTGCGGCGTGGCGGCGCGGTCGGCACTAGCGGCGCGTGCCCGGTCGAGCGAGGTCATGTCGGGCGCGTTTGTGGGCGCAGGCGTCTGGACGCACGCCCCACACAGCAGGGCAAGTGCCACGATCGGAGCCTTCGATCCCACGGTTACGCTCCCCACTTTGCCAAACGCGTCCACTTTTCTGCGCCGGCGCTGTTTTCGATCATCGCTTCGACAAAGGCCATGGTGCGCAGGCCATCACTGACACCCGGGAAGCCGTCCGGCGCTCCACCACGGACCGCTCGCCCGAAGCTGCGATACAGATTGGCGAAGGCCTCGATATAGCCCTCCGGATGCCCCGCCGGCGTGCGCAGCATCGCCTGGGTCGAGGGGGCGAGGCCCGGACCGCCCGCGCGGACGATCTCGGCGGGGCGATCCAGCCAGCGCAGGGTGAGCGTGTTCGGCTCCATCTGCGACCAGTCCAGCCCGCCCCGCTCGCCGTGGATACGCAGGCGCAGGCCATTCTCGTCGCCCGCGGCGACCTGACTGGCCTTGAGCACGCCGCGCGCGCCGCTCTCCAGCCGCAGTAGCGCGGCGACATCGTCGTCAAGGCGACGGCCGGGGACATGCGTCGTCAGATCGGCGCTGAGTTCCTCCACCGCGAGACCCGAGACATGCTCGGCGAGATGGAAAGCATGGGTGCCGATGTCGCCCAGACACCCGCCAAGCCCGGCACGGGCGGGATCGGTGCGCCACTCCGCCTGCTTGTTGCCTTCGCGATCCAGCGGCCCGCTCAGCCAGCCCTGCGAATACTCGACCTGCACCAGCCGGATCGCGCCGAAATCACCTCGCGCCACGCGCACCCGCGCCTCTTCGACCAGCGGATAGCCGCTATAGGTGAAGGTGAGCCCATAAAGCCTGCCGCTACGCTCCACCGCCGCCGCAATCGCGCGCGATTCGGCGAGGTTCAGCGCCATCGGCTTGTCGGAGATCACATGAAACCCGGCGTCGAGCGCGGCGATCGCTGCGGGGGCGTGGAGATGGTTGGGCGTGACGATCGACAGAACCTGCATCCGCTCGCCCTCGGGCAGTGCGCGTTCGCCCGCGAGCATGGCTTCAAGCGTTGGATAGGTGCGTGCCGGATCGAGGCCCAGCGCCGCGCCGCTGCGTCGGCTGCGCTCCGCGTCACTGCTGAAGGCACCGCACACGAGCGCGTAATCGCCGTCGAGCGCCGCCGCCATACGATGGACCGCGCCGATAAATGCGCCCTCGCCGCCGCCGACCATGCCGTAGTGAATGCGTTGCTGTCCGCCCGTTTCCATTGCGCCTCTCCTGTTGCTCTTCGGCTCGGTCCGGTTTGACGGGGTTGCGTTGCGCGCCGCCATCCGCTTAGATGCTGTCAACGATGTCAGCCTGAAGGTTGGCACAGTCGGAGGGGATTGTGAAAGCACTCATCGCATTGCCCTTCGTGGCATCGCTCCTCGGCGTGGTAGCGCTAACGGCTGGAACGCCCAGCGTTGGCGCGCGCCAGACCCAGGACCCGGGCGCCCAAGCATTCGCCGCGTGTCGTGCTTGCCATACGCTTGCCCCAGGCGGGAAGAGCGTGATGGGCCCCAATCTCAACAAGCTGTTCGGTCGCAAGGCCGGGGCCGCTCCGGGATTTGCCTATAGCCCCGCGCTCAAGGCGTCCGGGATCGTGTGGGATGCCAAGACGCTCGATGCGTATCTCGCCGCGCCGACCACGAAAGTGCCCGGCACGCGCATGGTGATGAAGGTGGGCGATCCGGCGCGCCGGGCCGCGCTGATCGCGTATCTGAAATCGGAAACGAAATAGCTCTAACCTGCGGAGGCGTAGCATGAAGGGTCCGGCGGTCTTCCTCGCACAGTTCATGGGCGATGCCGCGCCGTTCGATACGCTGCCCGCGGCCGCACGCTGGATGGCGGAGGCAGGCTATGTCGGGGTGCAGATACCGACCTGGGACAGCCGCTGTATCGATCTGGCGCTGGCGGCGGAGAGCCAGGATTATTGCGACGAACTGGCCGGCACCTGCCGCGAGGCTGGGGTCGAGATCACCGAGCTGTCGACGCATCTTCAGGGCCAGCTCGTCGCGGTGCACCCGGCCTATGACGTCGCGTTCGATGCGTTCGCCCCCGATGCGCTGAAGGGCAAACCGGCCGAGCGCCAGGCCTGGGCGGTCGAGCAGCTTCACCTCGCCGCCAAGGCAAGCCGACGGCTGGGTCTGAACGCGCACGCGACCTTCTCCGGCGCGCTCGCCTGGCCCTATCTCTATCCGTGGCCGCAGCGGCCGGCGGGGCTGGTCGAGGAAGCCTTTGGCGAGCTGGCGAAGCGCTGGCGGCCGATCCTCGACGCGTTCGACGCACAGGGCGTCGATGTGGCCTATGAAATCCATCCGGGCGAAGACCTGCACGACGGCGTGACGTTCGAGCGGTTCCTGGCGGGCGTCGACAATCATCCGCGCGCCAACATTCTCTACGACCCCAGCCATTATGTGCTGCAGGCGCTCGATTATCTGAGCTTCATCGACATTTATCACGAGCGCATCCGGATGTTCCACGTCAAGGATGCCGAGCTCAATCCGAACGGGCGCTCGGGCGTCTATGGCGGGTTCCAGGATTGGGTGGATCGTCCCGGCCGCTTCCGCTCGCTCGGCGACGGGCAGGTCGATTTCGGCGGCATCTTCTCGAAGCTCACCCAGTACGGATATTCCGGCTGGGCGGTGCTCGAATGGGAATGCTGTCTCAAGCATCCCGAAGATGGCGCGCGCGAAGGCGCACCCTTCATCGCCGCGCACATGATCCGCAAGGCGGACAAGGCATTCGACGATTTCGCCGGGGGCAGTGATCCGGGCCTCAACCGGGCGATGCTGGGGCTGAAATAGAAACAAAAGGGGGAGGCGGCGATGGCCGAGACATATCACAAGGGGCGGCTGTTCTGGCTGGGCATCCTCGCCCTGTTCACCGCGGCGGCGGGGCTAGCGATCCGCGGGGCGATTGCCAGCGGGCTGAAGGCCGAATGGATCGATCCGATCGCGCCGTTGCAGGCGGGTGAACTGATCGCCGCCGCATTGGGCGCCGCGTTCCTCAGCTTCGCGATCACACTGTTCGTCGCCAGCGCATTTCTCGATCAGATCGGGATGAAGCGGTGCCTGGTCGCCGCTGGCCTGTGCTTCTTCGCCGGACCGCTGCTGATCGTCACGGCGGGCCAGATTGCGAGCGGGATGACCATCTACACAATCGTCTGGATCGGAATGCTGCTCAGCGGGATCGGCTGGGGCCTCACCGAAGCGGCGATCAACCCGCTGACGACGCAGCTCTATCCCGATGACGCGACCCACCGGCTCAACGTGCTTCACGCCTGGTTTCCGGGTGGCATCATCATCGGCGGCCTCGCCGGCTTCTTCCTCTCGGCCACCCTGCCGTGGCAGGGGATCATGGCGCTGGTAATGATCCCGGCGGCGGCGACGATCCTGATGGCTGCGACCACCAGCTTCCCGCCACCGCTGCGCAGCGAAACCGGGGTGAGCTTTGGCCAGATGATCGGCGAGGTGTTTCGCCGCCCCAGCTTTTTCATCTGGTTTGGCGCGATGTTCCTGACCGCTGCGTCCGAACTGGCGCCCGGACAGTGGATCGACGTCGCCCTGTCCAATCGCGTGGGCATGCGCGGCATCCTGCTGCTGGTGTACGTCAACGCGCTGATGTTCGTGTTCCGCCACTTCGCGGGGCGGCTGGCGAACACGATCTCGAACCCCGGCCTGCTATGGGTGTCGAGCCTGCTCGCGGGAATCGGGCTGTTCATGCTGTCACAGGCGCAGTCGCCGGTCACGGCGATCATCGCCGCGACCGTGTGGGGGCTCGGCGTGTGCGTGATGTGGCCGACGATGCTCGCCTCGGTCGCCGAACGCTATCCGCGCGGCGGAGCGTGGGCGATGGGGCTGGTCGGGTCGGCGGGCGCGCTCGCCAGCTTCTTCGTGCTGCCGCAGCTGGGCGCGATGTTCGATCAGGCCAAGATCGAGTTTGCGGGCGGGCCGGAGAAGTTCGCCGCGCTGACCGGCGCTGCCAAGCTGGCGGTCGAGGATGCCGCGGCGTCGGTGTCGTTCCAGAAGCTGGCGATCATGCCGGCGGTCCTGCTGGTGGTGTTCGGGTTCATCTGGCTGCGTGAACGCGGCAAGTCGCGCGCGCAGCTGGCGGGCGAAGCAGCGTGAGACTGACGCGGCGCTCCGTCATCGCCGTCGGTGCCGCCATGGCGGGCGCGGCAGCGATGCCGAGCGCCGCTAGACAATCGAACGCACCGCGCTTCTCGCTCGGCTTCGCGCCGCATGAGGGCAGCTTCGCCAGCCGCGGCAGCCGGCTCGAGCAGATCGCCTATGCCGCCGACCAGGGCTTAACCGCCTGGGAGGATAACGAGGCCGCCGCTCGCCCGGTCGAAGAGCAAGTCGCGATGGCGCGGGCGCTGCAGCAGCGCGGGATGACGATGGGCGTGTTCGTCGCGTCGATGCCCAAATGGGCGCAGTCCCGCCCGGTGCTCGGCGCCAATGACGGTGGCGACCGCGCCGCGTTTCTTGCCGATATCCGCGCGTCGATCGACGTCGCCAAGCGCCTCAATGCCAAGTGGATGACGGTGGTCCCCGGCTTCCTCGACCGCCGCGTGTCGATCGACATCCAGACCGGCCGGGTGATCGATACCATGCGCCGCGCCGCCGACATCGTCGCGCCGCATGGGCTGGTGATGGTGATGGAGCCGCTCAACACGCTGGTCGATCATCCGGGCGTGTTCCTGCAGACCGTGCCACAGGGCTATGCCGTTGCGCGCGGCGTCGACAGCCCGGCGGTGAAGATCCTCGCGGACCTCTATCACGAGCAGATTCAGGCCGGGCATCTGATCCGCACGCTGGACAGCTGTTGGAGTGAGATCGCCTATCTCCAGTTCGGGGACAATCCGGGCCGCAAGGAGCCGGGCACGGGCGAAATCAACTATGCCAACATCGTCCGCTGGCTGCGCGCGAAGCGCTTTGCCGGGGTGATCGGCATGGAACACGGCAATTCGGTCGAGGGCCGCGTGGGCGAGGAGCGATTGCTCGCCGCCTATCGCGCGATCGACGCGGCATGAAGGGAAAGCGCGTGAAACTGACTCTGCCCATCGCGGCGCTTGTACTGGCTGCGGCGAGCGGCTCTGCCCCGGCGCAGGAAAGGCCCGGCTTCCGCGATACGCCTGTAATCCCCGGCACCAGCTGGAAGGTGCATGACGCGGACCGTCCGCATCCCTCCATCGTAACCCCTGCAGCCCAGCCGGGCGGCGCACCGTCGGACGCGGTCGTGCTGTTCAACGGCACGTCGCTCGACGCGTGGCAGCCGCAGCATACGCCGTGGACGATCGCCGATGGCGCAGTCACCTCACGGCCGCGCACCGGCGGCGGGGGCGAAAATGCGCTGATCAGCAAGGCGAGCTTCGGCGACGTCCAGCTCCACCTCGAATTCCGTTCGCCCAATCCGCCCGAGCACAGCTCGCAGGATCGCGGCAATAGTGGCATCTGGTTCATGCAGCGCTACGAGATCCAGATCCTCGATGGCTATAACAACCCGACCTATGCCGATGGCACGGTCGGCGCGATCTATGGCAGCACGCCGCCGCTGGTGAACGCGTCGCGCGCGCCGGGCGAATGGCAGAGCTACGACATCGTGTTCGAGCGCCCACGCTTCGCCGCCGACGGCAAGCTGCTGCGCCCGGCCTATATCACCGCGTTCCTGAACGGCGTGCTGGTGCAGAATCGCCAGCCCTGGCGCGGCACCACCGTGTGGCGGCAGGTCGCGAAATATCAGGCGCATGGCGACGCCGCGCCGATCCAGCTTCAGGATCACAATTCGCCGGTGTCGTTCCGGAACATCTGGGTGCGCCCGCTCCCCGAAGCCGCGGCGAGCCACGACCATCACGGGGAGGGGAAATGAGACTCGACCGACGCGACGCACTCGCCGGGATCGCGGCGATGTTCGGCACCGCGCTGTTCGCACCGATCGCGCGCGCAGCATCGGCGCAAATGACCCCGATCAGCGACGGCCCACCCAGCGCACCGGTGTTCACCGCGGAGCAGCGCGCGCTGATGAGCGCGCTCAGCGAACGCATCATGCCGACGACCGACACGCCGGGCGCGATTGCCGCAGGCGTGCCGGAGTTCATCGAAAAGATGCTCGCCGACTGGGCATTGCCCGATGAACGCAAGCCCATCCTCGCCGGGCTCGACGCGATCGAAGCGCGCAGCCAGGCCGATTTCCAGATCGCAGCCGTCAACGCCATGCCCGAACAGCAGGACGCGCTGATCACGCTGGCGATGGAGGACAAGATCCCCGGCGGTCTGAACTTCTTCACCGCATTCCGCCAGCTCGTCATCACCGGCTATTTCACCTCCGAAATCGGCATCACGCAGGAGCGCGACTATCTGCCGGTGCCCGGACGCTATGACGGCGCACACCCCTATTCCCCCGGCACGAAGGTGTTTTCGTCATGATCATCGACCGACGCCAATGGCTGGCGGGCGGCGCCGCACTCGCGACCAGCCTCGCCGCCGCACCGCTGATGGCACGCGGAAGGCCGCGGCGCCCGATCGGACTCCAGCTCTACACCGTGCGCGAACTGTTCGCGGCCGACCCGATCGGCACGCTCGAGAAGGTCGCGGCGATCGGCTATCGCGAGGTCGAATATGGCGGCGGGGGCTATGACAAGATGGACCATGCCGCGCTGCGCAAGGCGATGGACCGGCTCGGCCTGAACTGCCCGTCGATCCATGTCGGCTATGAGCCGCTCGCCGCCGATCTTGCCGCCGTGGTCCGGATGGCGAAGACGCTGGGGGCCGACACGATCGTCCTGCCCTGGCTGACCCCGGCGATGCGCGACCCGCAGGTGTTCCAGCGCGCGATCGGCGACTTCAACCGCTGGGCGGGACAGCTCAAACAGGCGGGGCTCGGCTTTGCCTATCATAACCATGACTTTGAGTTCACGATCAAAGCCGATGGCCGCAGCCTGTTCGACCTGCTGGTCGCGGACGGCGATCCGGCGCTGGTCAAGATCGAGCTCGACCTGTTCTGGGCCGTCGCGGCGGGTGAGGATGTGAAGGCGGTGATCAAGCGCCTGCCGGGTCGCATCTATGCCTATCATGTCAAGGATCGCGCCGCCGATGGCCGCATGGTCAGCGTGGGGGCAGGCGTGATCGATTTCGCCGACATCTTCGCGTTGAACAAACAGGCCGGCGTCCAGCATCTCTATGTCGAAAATGATCAGGCGCCCGCGCCCTATCTGCCCGACATCAAGGCGAGTTTCGACCATCTGCGCCGGATCGGCGCGTAACCGGATTTAGGGGGGATCGGCATGGCCGACATGTTCGACGCGATCGTCATCGGCTCAGGGGTGAGCGGCGGATGGGCGGCGAAGGAACTGACCGAAAAGGGGCTGCGCGTCCTGATGCTCGACCGCGGCGTGATGGTCGAGCATGGCGAGAATTACGATTATGACGGCAAGGCGCCGTTCGAGATTCCCGCGCGTGACATGATGCCCAAGCATCTGATCGACAGCGATTATTTCATCGCAAAGAACGGCTATATCGCGCCCTCCAGCCAGAAATTCTACAATAACGACCGATTGAACCCCTATGCCTATGGCGAGGGCGACAAATTCTACTGGATCCGTCCCGGCGCGGTTGGCGGCAAGTCGCTGATCTGGGGGCGCTGGAGCTTTCGCTGGTCGCCGGAGGATTTCGAGGCGAACAAGAAGGAGAATGTCGGGATCGACTGGCCGATCCGCTATGACGACCTCGCGCCCTGGTATGACTATGTCGAGAAGGTTGTCGGCGTATCCGGATCGCGCGAGAATCTGCCCCAACTCCCCGACAGCCTGTTCCAGCCGCCGATGCAGCTGAACGTCGCCGAGAAATGGCTCAAGGAACGGCTGGAAGCGAGCTCGCCCGGGCGAAAGCTGATCCCGTCGCGCCTGTCCAACATGACCGAGGACAAGCCCGACCAGGGGCGCAGCAAATGTCAGTTTCGCAACCAGTGCGGACGCGGCTGCTCATTCGGCGCCTATTTCTCGACCCAGGCGGTGACCTTGCCGCTGGCGCGCGCCACCGGCCGACTGACGCTCCGTCCGGACTCGGTGGTCACCAGCCTCGAATATGACGCGCCACGCCGCCGCGTGACCGGCGTGCGCGTGGTCGATGCGAAAACCAAACAGGTCGAGATCATTTCGGCGCGGATGGTGTTCCTGTGCGCCTCGGCGATGGCCTCGACCCAGATCCTGATGAACTCGCGCGCGCCGGGCAGCGGGAAGAGCCATTTCGACACCAGCGGCACGCTCGGCCGCTATGTGATGGATCACATTTTCCGGGTCGGCGCGGCGGGTGAAATCCCCGGGTTCGACCAATTCATCGAATATGGCCGTCGTCCCGGCGGCGTCTACATCCCGCGCTTCCGCAATGTCGGCGGCGAGGAGGGCGTCGGCTTCCGCCGCGGCTATGGCTATCAGGGCAGCGCGCGGCGCGAGCCGGCTCCGCCCAAGGGCTTCGGCGCGTCGATGAAGCAGGGGATGCGCGACTATGGGCCGTGGAAATTCGCCATGGGCGCGTTCGGCGAGTGCCTGCCCTATGAGGATAATCGGGTCAGCCTGCATGCCGACAAGGTCGACCGGTTCGGCGTCCCGCTGATGCGCTTCGACGTCCGCTTCCGCGACAACGAGATCCGCATGATGGACGATGCGCGGGCGGAGGGTGAGAAGATGCTGCGCGCCGCTGGTCTGCGCAACGTGCACAGCTGGCGCGGCGAGCATGTGCCGGGCGACGCGATCCACGAAATGGGCGGCGCGCGCATGGGCCATGACCCGCGTGAGGCGGTGCTCAACAAATGGAGCCAGGCGCATGACGCGGCCAATCTGTTCGTCACCGATGGCGCACAAATGGCGTCGGTGTCGTGCGTGAACCCGTCGCTGACGTTCATGGCGCTGACGGCACGCGCAGCCGACCATGCGGTAAAGCAGCTGAAGGCGGGCGCGATCTAGGCAATTGTGATCCACCCCGTTACGTCAGGCTGGTGAATGTGGACGCCACTGATCCCTGCTGACCGAAAAGCCAGTTAACCAAATGTCCGCTGACGCTGCAGCGCGCTTAGAGCCACCGCTCTGCGATCTGCCTGTCCTCAGCGGCGGCGGATCAAGAGTCTCCAATGATCTGAGCGCTCAATTTTGCCCTTTGTGGGGCACCAAAATTTCCGGGTCAGCGCGTTCTAAGTTCGAAACACGACCGTGCGCGCGCCGTTGAGCAGCACGCGATCGTCGAGGTGATAATGCACCGCCGTCGCCAGCACGCGGCGCTCGATGTCGCGCCCCTTGCGCACCAGATCGTCGGGCGTATCGGCGTGGGAGATCGCCTCGACATCCTGATGGATGATCGGGCCTTCATCCAGGTCTTCGGTGACGTAATGCGCGGTCGCTCCGATCATCTTCACGCCGCGCTGATACGCCTGGTGATAGGGCTTGGCCCCTTTGAACCCGGGCAGGAAGCTGTGGTGGATGTTGATGCAGCGGCCCGACAGGAACGCAGCGAGATCGTCGGACAGGATCTGCATGTAACGCGCCAGCACGACGAGTTCTGCGCCGGTGTCGGTGACGATCCCCTTGATCGCCGCCTCCTGCTCGGGCTTGGTCTCCGGCGTGATCGGAAGATGGTGATAGGGGATGTCGCCGATCATCGATGTCGCAAGCGCGCTGCGCGGGTGGTTGGAGACGATCCCGACCACATCCATCTTCAGCTCGCCGATGCGGCGGCGGTAGAGCAGATCGCCAAGGCAATGGTCGAATTTGGAAACCAGCATCAGCACGCGGGTCGGGCGCGAATTGACCCGGAACTTCCACTCCATGCCCCAGCTGGCGGCGAGGTCGGCAAAGCGCCCCTCGATCGCGGCAACCTCGCCTGCGGGTGCGTCGAACACCGTGCGCATGAAGAAGCCGCCGGTGATCGCATCATTATATTGCTGCGATTCGACGATGTTGCAGCCGGCATCGGTCAGGAACCCGGCGACCGCAGCGACGATGCCCTGCCGGTCGGTGCAGTGGAGCGTGATGGTGCAGGTCTCGGTCATGCGCTCGGGTCCAGTCCTGTCGCTCGCGCATAGCCGTCGATCCAGTCGAGCGTGCGCGCGAGCCCGCCAAAGGGGTAGAAATGCAGTCGCACCGGCCCATGGTCGGGCGTCAGCGCGGCTTCCAATATTGCGACGAAGCGATCGGGGCCAGCGCTTCCGATCAGGTTGCCGAGCGACAGGCCATATTTGCGCAGCACCGCCGTCGATGCCCCGACGCCGCATAGCGCGGCATAGCGCATCAGCGTCTTGATCCCGGCCGGTCCCGGCACGCCCAGCCGCACCGGCGCGTCGATCCCGCAGCGGCGCAGCGCGCTGAGCCACCGGACCACGGCATCGGCATCGAAGCCGAATTGCGTGACGATCAGCGGGGCCATGCCGCGCCGTTCGATCTCGTGGCATTTGCCGTCGAGCACCGCGAAACACTCGGCCTCGGTCATATTGGGATGGCCCTCGGGATGGCCCCCCACGCCAATCGCGCGGATGCCGCAGCGCTCGAATGCGCCCGTCGCGATCAGCGATGCACTGTCGGCAAATGGCCCGGCGGGCGTGGACGGGTCGCCCGCGACGACGAAGCAGCGTTGCACCCCGGCCTGTTCGACCGCGGCGGCCAGATAATCCTCGAACGCTGCGCCCGACCCGATCCGCCGCGCGGAGAAATGCGGCATCGGCTCAAACCCCAGCGCGCGGATCGTCTGCGCGGCGCGCACCCGTGCGTCGAGGGTCTCGCCCGGCAGGAAGGCGATGGCGATCGGCGTTGCCGGCGGGATGCGCGGTGCGACCGTGCGCAGGGCATCGGCATCCTTGGCGGTGATCTCGAGCGAATAGCCGTCGATCGCCGAAGTGGCGGGGCGCGACCAGTTGGGATGGATGAGGGGAGGGGGCACCGGATTCCTCGTCCTGAGTGGAGATTTGCCGTCTAGCGCGCGGACTCAAATTCGCATAGACGAATAATTCACGTATGCGGATTGAAACGGACTTGCGCGAAGACCTGCTGATCCTGCCAGGATTGATGTGCGACGCGGGCATGTTCGCGGCGACGCTGGCGGCGTTCCCGCAGGCGCGCGCGATCGACGACCATTATGCTGGTGCGGACACGATCGCGGCGATGGCGGAGCATGTCCTTGCCTCCGCGCCGGCTCGCTTCGCGCTGATCGGGCATTCGATGGGCGCGCGGGTCGCGCTGGAGGTCGTCGCCCGTGCGCCCGATCGCGTCACCCGGCTGATGCTCGCCGATACGGGTGTGCATGGCGTGCGTGCGGGCGAGGCAGAAAGCCGCCATGCGCTGCGCGACCTTGGCCGCCGCGAGGGGTTCGACCGGCTGGTCGATGCCTGGCTGCCGCCGATGGTCGGCGAAGCCGCGCGCGCCGATGCGGCGTTGATGGCGGCGCTGCGGGCCATGTGCCTGCGCGCAGGGCAAGCGGTGTTCGAGGCGCAGACGCATGCGCTGTTGCACCGTCCCGACACTGACGCCGTGCTGAAGGCGCTGGCCTGTCCTGTGGCCGTGGTCGTCGGTGCCGAAGACCAATGGTCCAGCGTCGCCCAGCACGAAGCGATCGCCGCGCGGATCGCCGGGGCGCAGCTCCATGTCATTCCCGGTGCTGGCCATATGGCACCGGCCGAGAAGCCCAAAGATTTCAACACCCTGATCCGGGAATGGCTGGACGCACGCGTCCCCGCCACGCCCCTCACAACCTGACCTTAGGAGAGGCACGACCATGACCGACAAGACGCTTCAGAACCTGCTCGACGAACAGGGCAATATCGTCGACTTCCTGCGCAATCAGCAGGTCGGCCCCAACGCCTATCCGGGCGTGCCGGCGGAATATTCCAACTGGCGCGACGAACAGCTGTCCTGGGCCAACACGGCGGTGCTGTTCAACCAGAGCTTCCACATGGTCGACCTGCTCGTCACCGGGCCGGACGCGTTTGAGATGCTGCACTATCTCGCGCCCAACAGCTTCAAGGGTTTCGTGCCGAACCGCGCCAAGCAGTTCGCGCCGGTCACCCCCGACGGCTATGTCATCGGCGACGTGATCCTGTTCTATCTTGAAGAGAACACGTTCGAGCTGGTCGGCCGCGCGCCGTCGATCGAGTGGGTCGAATTCCACGCAGCTTCGGGCAAATGGGACGTCAAGGTCGAGCGTGACGAGCGTACCGCCGCGCGGCCCGACAAGGACAATCGCCGCAACTATCGCTTCCAGCTGCAGGGCCCGAACGCGATGAAGGTGCTGGAAAAGGCGATGGGCGCGACCCCGCCCGAGCTCAAATTCTTCCACATGGCCCCGGTCGAGATCGCCGGCGTCGAAGTGCGCGCGCTGCGTCACGGCATGGTCGGCCAGCCGGGGTACGAGCTGTTCGGCCCGTGGAAGGATTATGACACGGTCCGCAACGCGCTGATCGAAGCGGGCAAGGACTTTGGCCTGACGCTGTGCGGCGGGCGCACCTATGCGTCGAACACGCTGGAATCGGGCTGGATCCCCTCGCCACTGCCGGCGATCTACACCGGCGACTCGCTCGCCGAATATCGCGCCTGGCTGTCGGCCAAATCCTATGAGGCGGGCGCGTCGGTCGGCGGCAGCTTCGTGTCCGAGCGGATCGAGGATTATTACCTGACGCCGTGGGATCTCGGCTATGGTCACATGGTCAAGTTCGACCATGATTTCATCGGTCGCGAGGCGCTCGAGCGGATGAAGGACCAGCCGCATCGCCGCAAGGTGACGCTGGCGCTCGATACGCAAGACATGCTGCGCGTGATGAGCTCGATGCTGCAAAAGGGCGATCGCGCCAAGTTCCTCGACTTCCCGAGCGCGGTCTATGCGATGCACCCCTATGACGCGGTGCTCAAGGATGGCCGTCCGGTCGGCATCTCGACCTGGATCGGCTACACCGCGAATGAAGGCCGTTTCCTGACGCTGGCGATGGTTGACGCGGACGTTGCCGAGCCCGGCACGGAAGTGACCTTCGTGTGGGGCGAGCCCGATGGCGGCACGCGCAAGCCGACGGTCGAGCGGCACGTGCAGGTCGAGATCAAGGCGACCGTCGCCCCCGCGCCCTATTCCGAAGTCGCGCGCGATTCCTATGCCGAGGGTTGGCGCACGCGCGGGTGATCAATCATCTCATTCCTCCCCTGAGCTTGCTCAGGGGAGGGGGACCGCGCCCGAAGGGCGTGGTGGAGGGGCGGCCGCGCAGACGGCCGTGAACAGCTCGGCAAATTCCGCCCTCTGCGAGGGCGGCCCCCTCCGTCAGCGCTGCGCGCTGCCACCTCCCCTGCGGGGCAGGGGAGGAATGGTTACGTCCCACTACGCCCCTGCGTCGATCGCGGCGCAGGCGACGGTGAGGCGGTCCATGATCTGCGCGCGCGCCTCCGCCGTGTGGCGCAGCTTGGGCAGCGCGACGGCGAGCGCGCCGACCGCGACGCCGTCGATCCGCACCACGCGCGCAATGCCGCACACGCCCAGCGTATATTCCTCATCGGTAAAGGCGAAGCCGGTATCGCGCACCGCCGCGATCTGATCGCGGAGCGTCACTTCGTCGGTGATCGTGCGCGGGGTGAACAGCGGACGGAAGGACTCGGTAAAATAGAGCGTCAGCGTGGGCTCATCCAAGCTCGACAGCAGCGCCTTGCCCGCCGCCATGCAATGCAGCGGCGCGCGCGCGCCGACGCTCACCGAGTAGCGCAGCGCCTGTTCGGCGGTCTCCGTGACCCGCGCCTCGATCTCCCACTCGGTCAGGGTGAAGAACGACGTGGTTTCGTTGAGCGACCGGCGCAGCGCGCGCACCTGCGGCGCGACGCGGTCCTCGATCGACATCGCGCTGGCGGGCATGCGCAGCCGGTCCAGCCCCGCCCCGGCGAGGTAGCGGCGGCCCTCGCGCCGCAGATAGGTCCGCTCGCAGAGGGTGGCGAGCAGATAGGACAGGCTGCTGACCGGGATCTGCAGCGCGGCGGCAATGTCCTGCGCCGCCACGCCTGAAGGATTGCCGACGACATATTCGATGATGTCGAGCGTCCGCATCGCGGACTTGACCGTCGGCTGGGTGGGTTTGGTCATTCGGCTTCCGTTGTTCAGAAGGTCAGACTACCCCGGCGCTCGGCAAATCGCCATCCGGCATCGGTGCGGATGAAGCGGTCGTGGAAGCTGCCGACCTTGGGCGCGCCGTCGCCGGTGAACAACAGCATCGCGGACTCGCCCACTGCATGATCGGCATCGATCACGTCGATGACGACATTGGAGCAGATGTGCCGCGTCGTGCGCGCGGGGCGGGCGAGGAACGCCGCCAGGATTGCCCCACGCCCCGCGATCCAGTCATCCGGCGCGGTCGGGCGGCTCATCCGGCCATCCTCGGCATACAGCTCGGCGACCTCGGCCCAATGCCTGGCATCGTTGAGATTGGCGTAGCGCGCGACCAGCTTGGCGCAGTCTGCCTCGATCGCGCGGGCGGCGTCCGGACTCACAGCCGCGCGTCCGCCAGATCCGCGCCCTCCCGCAGCGCGCGCAGCTTCTTCCACGTCACCTCGGGATCGATCTTGCCATAGCCGGCAAAGGTGCCGAAGCCGCAATCGGTGCTGGCGATCACCCGGTCCTTGCCGACGATGCGCGCATAGCGTTCGATCCGCTGCGCGATCAGTTCGGGATGTTCGACATAGTTGGAACATGTGTCGATCAGGCCGGGCGCGAGCAGCTTGTCGTCGGGCAGCGCCGCGTCACGCCACACCGTCCATTCATGCTCGTGACGCGGGTTCGCCGCCTCGAACAGGATCGTGCCCGGGCGCGCGGCGAGGACGATGTCGATGACCTTGTCGAGCGCGATGTCGCAATCATGCGGCCCTTCATAATTGCCCCAACAGACATGCATCCGCATCCGGTCGGCGGGGATGTTCGCGGTGGCGGCGTTGAGCGCTTCGACATTGGCGGCCGCGGTCGCCAGGAACTCGGCGTCGCTCTGGTCCTGGAACCCGGTGTGCCGCGACATGGCAAGGTCGGGGCAGTCGAGCTGAAGGTCGAATCCGGCGGCGATGATCGCCTGATATTCCGGGCGCATCGCATCGACCAGATCGGCCAGATACGCCTCGTGCGAGGGGTAGTGCCGGTTGACCTGAAACGCCGTGATCAGTCCGGGCGAGGCGGCGTTCATGAACCCGCGCACCCCGCCACCAGCCTTGTCGAGCGCATGGCGGAAGCGGCGGATATCGTCGTGCAGCGGGTCGAGCGTCTTCAGCCGCACCGGGCCGATGCACGATGCGCGGGTAAATTCCTGCGACCCCATGATCGCCGACAGCTTGCGGGCAAGGCCGGGATGCGCGGCAAGGTCGGCGGCGGGGCGGCGGTCGATATGCCCGCCAAACCCCTCCAGCCGTTCGATCATATATGTCGAATAGCCGACCTTCCCCAATTCACCATCGCTGACGATGGTGACCCCGCATGCGACCTGCTGTGCCACGGCTTCATCGACCGCTGCCTGAACGCGCGTGTCGAATAGCGCCGCATCATAAGGCTCACCCTTGTCGCGGGCGAGCAGCAGCGGCGTCAGTTCGTCTCCGCGCGGAAGGCTGCCCACATGCGTCGTCGCGATCATCCACCGTCTCCCTGTTCCAGAATCCGGTGATGGCATCGTTTCACGGATGTGCAAGCATCATATCCGCGAATTTACTCGGTGGAGTTGCGGATCAGATCGATCAGCCAGCGCAGCCCCGGATCGTTGCTGCGCGTGACATGATATTGCGCCATTTCCACCAGTGGCGGGATCGGCAGCGGCGGCGCGACAGCGACCAGCGGGAAGTTACGCGCCATCTGCGCCGCCAGCCGCCCCTGGATCAGCGCCAGCCAGTCGGTGTCCTGCAACAGCCACGGTAGCATGCCGAAATTGGGCGCGATCATCGCGACGCGCCGCTGGATGCCCATGCGATCGAGATAGGCGTCGCCAAAGCTCGGCAACCGCTCGTCGCCGATCGCGACATGGACATGATCGTATTCCAGCATCGCCGCCAATGTCGGTTCACTGATCAGCGCCGGATGCCCCGCGCGCCCGACCAGCCGGTATTCGTCCTCGAACAACCGCTCCGAGGGCAATTCGGGCGTCACATATTCCTGCAGCGTGATGAGCAGGTCGATCCCGCCGCTTTCGAGCAGCTCGATCCGCCGCGGGCTCGGCAGCAGCAATTCGATCCGCACCCCCGGCGCGGTCGTGGCAAGGCGGGTGACGATCGGGAACAGGATCGATGTCGCGATATAGTCCGACGTCATGATCCGGAAATTCCGGTTGGTCGTCGCTGGATCGAAATGGCGCGAGGTCGCGATCACGCCCTCCATCGTCTCCAGCGCCTGCCGCACCTGCGGCAACAGCGTTTCGGCAAAGGGCGTCGGATACATCCGCTTGTTGCGCGCGATCAGCAGTTCGTCGCCGAAATAGCTGCGCAGCCGCGCCAGCGCGTTGCTCATCGCCGGCTGGCTGAGGTTCAACCGCTCCGCCGCGCGCGAGACGCTGCGATCGCTCATCAGCGCCTCGAACGCGACGATCAGGTTGAGGTCGAGTCCCTTGAAGCGCATCGCCGATCCATCATTGAGATCAATCAAAATGGATCAGAACTATAAGTTTTTCAATGCTCCGGCTTGGCGGTAGGTCATGCGCAACCAAATCTGGAGCAGGATGCATGAGCAGAGTAAGCGAAATCCGCTATGTCGGATATGCCGTCACGGCGCTGGAGGAAGAACGCGCCTTCTACGCCGATGTCTGGGGGCTGGAATCGGTCCCGTCGGACGATGGCATGGTCTATTTCAAGGCGCAGGGGCATGACGAGCATCATGTCGTCCGGTTGCGCGCGGCGGATACCAAGCGGATCGACGTGATCGCGCTGGCGGCGGACAGCCGCGCCGATGTCGACGCGCTGCACGTCAAGGTGCAGGACGCTGGCTGCCAGATCATCCACGCCCCGCGTGACATGACCGCGCCGGGCGGCGGCTATGGCTTCCGCTTCTTCTCCCCCGATGGCCTCCCGTTCGAGATTTCGAGCGATGTCGCGCGCGGACCGAGCCGTGAAATGGTCCGCTGGGACGGCGTGCCGCAGAAGATCAGCCACATCGTCCTTCACTCGCCCGACCATCAGGCGATGGTTCGGTTCTTCGTCGAGGTGCTCGGCTTCCGCGTCAGCGACTGGCTGGGCGATTTCATGTGCTTCCTGCGTTGCAACAGCGCGCATCACCGCATCGCGCTCCTGCCCGGACCCGCCTGCCTCAACCATGTCGCCTATGACATGCTGACGGTGGACGACATGATGCGCGGCATCAGCCGCCTGCGGAAGAAGGGCACCGATATCCGCTGGGGCCCGGGGCGGCACACGGCGGGCAACAACACCTTCAGCTATTTCACCACGCCGAGCGGCTTCGCGGTCGAATATACCTCGGAGCTGGAGGAGGTCGATTTCGAGACGCATGTCGACCAGGTTCATGTCCCCGGACCGCAAGTGATGGACCAGTGGGGCGTCGGCGTCGGCGGCCCGCAGACCATGCCGCATCCCGAGGCCGATGCCGGCCTGTTCCAGGCAGCGGAGGCTTAAGTCATGGCATTGTTTGAATATTTCCCGAACTATATCTGGAACCTCTCGGTCGCGATCGCGCTCGAGAGCGGCGGGCGCATCGGCGAGATCGTCGATATGTGCCAGCCGATCAAGGACGCGGCTGCGTCCGGTTCGGACGCCGGTACGCCGCAGTTCATGGCCAAATGGGTCGAGATGGGCGACAAGCTGATCGGCCTGGCGGATGAGGATGAGGCCGCTGGCCGCGGCTTCTCCGCCTCCGACAAGCTCGAACGCGCGTCGCTTTATCTGCTCGTGGCCGAGCGGATGCAGGGCCATGGCCATCCGGGTCGCGTCGAAACCTATGCCCGCGCGCTCGATGCCTTCGCCCGCTCGACCCGGCTCGGTTCGATCAACCGTGAGCGGGTCGAGATCCCGCTCACCACCGGCACCATGCCAGCGCTCTACACCCGCGCCGAAGGGCCGGGGCCGCATCCGGTGGTCGTCTATTGCAACGGCCTCGATAGCTGCAAGGAACTGCTCTATTGGTCGCGCCTGCCTGAAGCGCTGGCGAAGCGCGGCATCTCGACCCTGTGCGTCGACCAGCCGGGGACCGGTGAGGCGCTGCGGCTGCAGAACCTCCCCGTCGATCCGCATAGCGAGAATTGGGCGAGCAAGGCGATCGACTGGCTGGAAACCCAGAGCGACGTCGATCCCAAGCGCATCGGCATGACCGGCATCTCGCTCGGCGGCCATTTCGCCCCGCGCGCTGTCGCCTATGAACCGCGCTTCGCCAGCGGCGCATGCTGGGGTGCCAACCACAATTGGGCCGAGGTGCAGCAGAAGCGCCTGAAGCGTGAGGGCGAGAACCCGGTCCCGCATTACTGGGCGCACGTCATCTGGGCGTTCGGTGCGAAGGACATGGACGACTTCCTCGCCAAGGCGGAGGACATGAACCTCAACGGCCATATGGGCGGCGTGAAGGTCCCCTTCCTCGTCACCCATGGCGCCAAGGACCGCCAGATCAGCGTCGATTATGCGCAGGACTGCTATGACCAGCTGATCAACTCGCCCCGCCGCGAACTCAAGCTGTTCACCGAGCGCGAGGGCGGAGTCGAACATGTCGGCGCCGACAATATGAGCTTTGGCCGCGACTATATCGCCGACTGGTTTGCCGACACGCTGGGCGGGAAGCTGTCCTGATGCGCCTCGCGACATTGCGGAGCGGCGGGCGCGACGGGACGCTGGTCGCGGTCAGCCACGACGGCGCACGGGTTGCGCCGGTCGCGGGCTATGCGACGCTGCAGGCCGCGCTCGACGATTGGGATGCGGCGCAGGGCGCGCTGACCGCGGCGGTCGAAGCGGCGGAGAGCGGTGAGGCGGTCCAGCCGGACGATTTCGCCGCGCCGCTGCCGCGCGCGTGGCAATGGCTCGACGGATCGGCCTTCGCCAATCACGGCGCGCTGATGCAGCTTGCCTTTGGCCATGCTCCGATCGAGACCGACCTGCCGCTGATGTATCAGGGGATGAGCCACGAATTCATCGCCCCGACCGCGGACGTGCCGCTCCCGAGCGAAGCCGACGGCATCGATTTCGAGGGCGAGTTCGGCGTCATCACCGGCGACGTGCCGATGGGCTGCTCCACCGACGAGGCGCTGGCCTATGTCCGGCTGGTGGTGCTGATCAACGACTGGTCGCTGCGCGCCATCGCGATCCCCGAGATGAAGACCGGCTTTGGCTGGGTGCAGGCCAAGCCCGCATGCAGCGTCGCGCCGTTCGCGGTCACCCCCGATGCGCTGGGCGATGCGTGGCGCGACGGCCGCGTGCACCTGCCGCTGACGGTCGAGGTCGATGGCCAATGGTTCGGCAGCCCCAATGGCGCAGCGATGGGCTATGGCTTTCACGAGCTGATCGCCCACGCCGCCCGCACCCGCTCGCTACCCGCCGGCACCATCATCGGTTCGGGAACGGTGTCGAACGCAGAGCATGAGACGGTCGGATCGACCTGCATGTCCGAACGCCGCGCGATCGAGATGATCGCCCATGGCACGCCGCAGACGCCGTTCCTGTCATTCGGCAGCCGCGTCGCGATGCGGGCAGGGGAGGGCGCGTCGCCCTTCGGAGCAATCGATCAGCGGGTGGTGAAGGGGTAGCTCCCAAACATCCGTTTGCCCTGAGCCTGTCGAAGGGCGTTTCCAACCGCCATTGACGGTAGGAAATGTGCTTCGACAAGCTCAGCACAAACGGAGTTGGAGTTTCCCTAACTCCCGTCCGAAATGAGCGTCCCGCCATCGACCACGATGGTCTGGCCAGTGGTAAACCCGCCCGCGTCGCTGGCGAGGTAGAGCGCGGTCGCCGCAATCTCGTCCGGGGATCCGGCGCGGCGTAGCGGGGTCATCCCCAGCCGCCGTGCGGCGCGCTCCGGGCTCGACAGGATTGCGCCCGCCCAGTCGGTCTCGATCAGCCCCGGCGCAATGGCGTTGGCGCGCACGCCCGACGGCCCCCATTCGACCGCGAGGTTGCGCGCGAGCTGCGCCAGCGCCGCCTTGGTCATTCCGTAATGGCCGAGCATCGCATTGCCGCGCAGCCCGGCGATGCTCGACAACAACACGATGCTGCCCCGCCCGCGCGCCGCCATCGCCGGGGCGATATGCCCGGTCAGCCTGAGCGGGTGGAGCAGGTTGATCGCGTAGAGCCGCTCGCGCTCCTCCTCGTCCAGCGCGTGCAGCGGTGACGCTTGTCCCGCGATCCCGGCATTGCAGACGAGAATGTCGATGCCGCCGGTCCGCGCCTCGGCCTGCTCCGCAAGGCGCGCAATCGCTACAGCGTCGCCAACGTCGGTCGGGATCGAGATGCCGCCCAGTTCCCCGGCCAGCGCATCGCACGCCGGGGCATCGATATCGGCCAGCACCAGCCGCGCGCCCGCACCCGCAAAGAGCCGCGCAATCGCCAGACCGATCCCCCGCACCGGCCCGGTGATCAGCGCGGTCCGCCCATCCAGGCGAAAGGCCGATAACGCGTCAGAGGTCGGCAAGCACCGCCTCCACCAGCTGTGTCAGGCTGCCGTCATGCCGAAAGCCGAGCGCATCGGCGCGGGGCGTGCGCAGCGCGGGATAGCTCCCGAATGTCGCGCGCGTCGCCGGAATCTCCTCGAACCGGATGCCAGAGACATCGCCATGACGCGCCAGTTCCGCCACCAGATCCCCGATCGTCACGCGCAACGCGGGAAGCGTCACCGCCTCCTGCGCGGTTCGCTCGCCAAGCGCCGCTGCCACCAGGTTGGTCGCACAGCACCGCACCGACATCAGCCAACTGGTCGCATTGGCAGCCACCGGCACGCACAATGGCGTCCCGGCCAGCGCCGTGTGGAAGATATCGCTGAGAAAGGCTGAGCCGAACCCGCGGGCTGCTGCCGGGCGGGCGACGATGCCGGGCAGCCGCAATGCGAAGCCAGACACCGTGCCGCGCCGGACGGCATCGGCAAAGGCCAGTTCCACCATGCGCTTGTGCGTGCCGTAAACACTGGTCGGTGTGGGAACGGTCGCGTCATCGACCGTGTCGGGCAGCACGCCGCCCAACACTCCGATCGAGCCCGCGATCACCAGCCTGCGCCCGCGCATCGCCTCGATCAGCGTCAGCGGCACGTCAAGGTTGATCGCGCGTGACGCCTCGGGATTCCGCTCGGCTGCGCCGCCCGGCAGCGCGGCAAGATGCAGCACCGCATCGACGCGTGGCGCCGTCAGCGCCGCGATCACCGCCGGATCGGTCAGATCACCTGCGAGGGTTTCGTGCCCGTCGAACCCAGCCACCTCCCGGTCGGCGAGCAACAGCTCGATCTCCGGATGCTGTGCGGCGAGCTGCCGCACGACCGTCCGGCCGACGAACCCCGCCGCGCCGGTGATCGCGAGCATCATTACCGCTTCAGTTCCGGCGCGAATTCGCCGTCGATCAGGATGAAGGCGATGCGGCAATTGGCGTCCGAGCGGTTCGACCAGCCATGGTTGGTGCCGCGCTGGATCACGATATCGCCCGCGCGCACGGTGACCTCACCCTCGTCCATGATCAGCACCAGCTCGCCCTCCAGCACGATGCCGTAATCAATCGTCTCGGTGCGGTGCATCAGCGCGTGACGGCTGCCCTCGCCCGAATGCGCCGATGCGTCGCCCGCGCCGACCTCGGCGAAATGCGCCTGCGCCTCTTCGGGCGACATGGTACGGATCTCGTCATTCTCGGGCGGGATGTCGAGCACGCGGATGCGCGTGCCACCCTTGGGCGGGGCGAGCTTGATGCCATCTTCATGCGGTTCGCCCGATGCGGCGTCGAGCAGCGCCGGGGTTTGCTGCGTGTTCCAGATTTCGTGGAACATCGGCCCCGAGGGGCCACCGATCTGCTGTACGCGCGGTGCGGCGCCATCCTCCTGGATGATCGCGCGACCGCTCGCGTCATGGCCGGTGACAACGCGGCGAACGGGCTTGGTCATGTTCATGCTCCTTGAGTGGCAGTGCCGCGACGCAGCAGCGCAATGACTGCACCGATACCAGCCGCAGCGGCATAAAAGAGGAAGACCCCCGGCAGGCCGCCGAGCACGCCCGAGAGTGCAACCGCGACGATCGGCGCGACGAACTGGGCGAGGAAGAACGACCCGGTCCACACACCCGTCCCGCGCCCACGCGTCTCGGGCGGAAGACGACGCAGCACCCAGGCGAGCATCGTCGGGAGCATCAGGCCATTGCCGATCGAGATCACCACGGCGCACGCCGCAGTCAGCGCAAAGCTCTCGGAGAGCGCAATGCCGACATAGCCGAGCGCGACCAGCGGCAAGCCGATCGACAGCAAGGTCTCGCCCGACCAGCCCTTGAGCCGCCCGAACAGCATCGACCCCGCCATTACGCCAAGGTTCGCCGCCGAACCCGCCAGCCCGATCGTGGCGGGCGAGGTAACCCCCGTCGCCTCGATCACCGGGCCGAGCTGGACGATCAGCGTGTAGAACAGCATCCCGATGCCAAAGGTGATCGCGACCAGCATCGCGATACCCTGTGCCTTGCCCGCTGTTGCCGGGGCAGTCGCGACAGTCTTGGCCGGTTCAAACAGGATCATCGCCGCGGCCACCGCCACGGGGAGCGCCAGCAGATACAGCCAGAACGGCCCGCGTGACCCCAACGCCTCACCCAGCGCGCCGCCCGCCGCGATCAGCACGATCGCGCTGACGCTGGCGGTTGCGATCTGGATCGACACCCAGCGCTCGCGCCGCTCGCCGGTGAAATAGTCCCCGACCAATGCCGTCGCGACGGTCATGATGATCGCCTCGGTCACCCCCAGCGCCACGCGCGCGGCGAGGATCATGCGCAGATCCTCGAGCAGCAGCGGCAACAACCCGAAACCCGCATAGCCAACCAGCGCAGCGATCAGCAGCCGCTTGCGCCCAACCTTGTCCGACAGCCACCCGGCGACCGGCGAAAACAGCGCCACGCACAACGCGGGTATGGTCAGCGCCATCGGCACCAGAACCGCCGCACCCGGCACGCCCGCAAATTCGCGCAGCAACAGCGGCAGCACCGGCACCAGCGCGATGATCGCCATGGTCGGCATCACCGCGGTCAGCATCAGGATCACGCCATGGCGGGTCGTCGCTTGCTGGGTCATTGGACGGTCCTCAGATGGGTTGGGCTACAACTTCGAACATCTCGTGCGTCGCCTTGGCATTATCGACCGGCGGCCCCTTGCCGATCTGGCCCATGCAAATCGCCAGGCTGGAGCGGACGATATAGGCGCAGCGGTCGAAGCGGCGGTTGCGATAGGCGGTCAGCGCGGTCTCGACATCGTCGTGCCGCGCCAGCTCTTCGGCCAGCACCAGGCTGTCCTCGATCGCCATCCCTGCGCCTTGGCCCAGATGCGGCGTGGTCGCGTGCACCGCGTCGCCGAGCAGCGCGATCCGCCCGCGATGCCACTCGCCCTCGACCATCATCCCTTCGAGCGGGCGATAGACCACGCCGTCATCATCGGTGACCAGCTCGGAAAGCTCGCGGATATAGGGCGCGCAACTTGCCATCTTCGACCGCATCAACGCCGCCAGCCCTTCGCGCGGGTAACGCGGATTGTCGGGCTCGGGCGTGGTCACATAGATGTACATCAGGTCTTCGGAAATCGGCACCAGCCCGACCCCGGTCGGCCCGTTATACGCCTGCAGCGCGTCGAGATCGGCCGGGCGGGGCAGGTTGTAGCGCCACACTGCCTGACCCGTGAATTGCGGCCCGGCCAGCTCCGGGAACAGCGCGGCCCGCGTCTGCGAGTAAACCCCATCGGCCCCGATCACGAGGTCAAAGCGCGCCTGCTCGCCATTGGACAAGGTCGCATCGACGCCTGCGCCATCGTCGCGCAGCTTCGTCGCGGTAACGCCCAGCAGCACCTTGGCACCGCTGGCGATCGTGCGGTCGCCCAGGATCTTGTGCAGCGCCGGGCGGCTGATGCCCATATTCGCCGGATAACCGTCGACCAGGCGCGGCGTCGGCACGCGCGCGACCTTGACTCCCGTCGGCGTGAAAATCTCCACCGCGTCGAAGCCGACACCCGACGCCACATATTCGTCGATCAGCCCCAGCTGCGCCATCGCGCGGATCACGTTCGATTGCTGGATGATGCCGACGCCATAGACCGACCAGTTGGGATCGCGCTCGATCACCGTGACGTCAAAGCCTTTGGCGCGCAGCGCGATGGCGGCGGTCAGGCCGCCAATGCCGCCGCCGATGACGAGAATGTTACCGGATTGCATGTCTGTTCTCTCAGAAACGGTCGAGGTCGTTGGCGAGGGTAATCGGCCCGGCAAAGCGCGCGCGGACCTCTGCGATATAGCCCTGAGTGCGGACGGGATCGGGCGTGCCGCCCGCGAAATGCGTGATGACCACCGCCTTCACCCCGGCGCGCGCGGCAAGATCGCCGACCGCTTCGGGCGTCAAATGATGGGTGGACAGATGCTGCTCCAGCTTCTGCTTGGCCGGCGCCGGCATGTTCGGCGAATTGCGCGCGACCGTCGCCATCGTCGCGGCCATGTCGATCATTTCACTTACCAGCAGGTCCGCGCCCTTGGCGAGCTTTTCCACCGCCGCGCTCGGCCCGGTGTCGCCGGTATAGACGATCGACCGGCCAGGCAGGTCGAAGCGCAGCGACAGCGACTTGTAGTTGCGGTCCTCGACGCTGCCGGGCGCAAAGTCGTAATGGCTGTTCTGCGCCGCGGTGACGGTCATCCCGTCCACGGTCATCTTGTCGCCATCGTTCAGTTCGATCACCGTGACGGTGTCGGCGGGCGGCGCCCAGGGCTGGCCCGGAATGCCGTACCCGACCCGCGCCGCCGGCTGCATCGACGCGACCATGCCCGCGACCAGCTCACGCGTGCCCGGCGGGCCGTAAACGGTCAGCTTCTCCGCCACATTGGTCTGGTTGCGCAGGCCCAGCACCGCCGACAGCCCGCCGGTATGATCGGTGTGAAGGTGGCTCAGAAACACTGCGCGCACGCGGGGCAGCTGATAGCCCGCCTTGGTCAGCTGCTGGACCGCGCCGTCGCCGGCATCGACCAGATAGACGCGCCCGTCATGCACCAGTGCATTGGCGGGCTGGGACCGGTCGCGGCTCGCCACCGGCCCGCCCATCGTGCCGAGCGTGATGAACGCATCGCCCTGGGGCGGCGCTTGCTGTGCGGTGGCGGGCGATGCCGCGAATGCCGCCGCAACCGCCAGCCCCAGAAGCGACACCCGCATCAGAAGTCGAACCCGACGCGGACGCCATAGGTGCGCGGCGGACGCAGCGTACCGACCGGGAAGTCGAGGATCGGGCGGGTACCCGCACGTGCCAGCACTTCCTCGTCGGTCAGGTTGTTGACGAAGCCGGTGATGCTCCACCCCTGCTGGCTGCGCAGCGTGACGAAGGCGTCGGCCATCACGAACCCGTCCTGCTTTTCCTCAGGGCGATAGTTTGAGTTCATGAAGCGGCTGCTCTCGATATTCGCCCGCGCACCGGCGACGAAGTCGAGATCGCCGGTCAGCTCGAACGTCCGCTCATAGCCGACATTGATCGCCCATTCGGGCGAATTGACCGTCGGCTTGCCCGAACAGTCGATGTCATAGAAGCGCGCGTTGTTGATCCCCGGATTGGCCGCACGGCTGCCCAGCGTGGTGCAGCCCGTCGTCACCGGCGCGCCGGTCGGCGAGAAGTTCGCCGTCTGCAGGCTGTCGTACTTGCCCTTGAGATATTGGACGTTGAGGTTGAACAGGTCGTTGCGGCTGGGCGCGAACCGCGCCTCGAACTCGGCGCCATAGATGTGCGACTTGCCCGCATTGACGGTGATCGAACCCTGCGCGAACACGCCGCTGCCGGTCGGCACACCGCCGACATAGGTGATCTGCTGATCCTTATAGTCCCAGTAGAATGCCTCGAAATTCAGCTGCAGCTTGTTGTCGAGGAAGCGGTTCTTCGCACCGAAGGTATAGGCGGTCAGCGATTCTGGGCGGAAGGTGTTGTTCGGCGGCTGCGCGACGAAGAAGCCGCCCGCCTTGAAGCCGGTCGCGACGTTTGCATAGATCAACGACGCCGGACCTGCGTCGAACTCGACGCCCGCCTTCCAGGTGAACTTCTCGAAGCTCAGGTCGCCAGTAAACGGCACGCTCAGCGGCGGGTTGATCGGGCCGGGCAGGCCGCCCGACGCGGTCGAGGTCAGCTGCTTCTTGTCCTCGCGGGTGTAACGGCCGCCGGCAACCAGCCGCAGGCTGTCGCTGAGGTCAAAGGTCAGCTGGCCGAACGCCGCGACGCTCTCGGTGTTGAGGCGCGGGGTGAAGCGGGTGGTGGAGATATTGCCCTGGCGGAAGAAATTCTCGGTCGCCTGATTCTCACCGAAATAGAAGCCGCCGATCACATAACGCAGCTTCTGGTCCTCGTTCGACGACAGCCGCACTTCGATCGAGGTCTGCTCGGCGAGGTCGGTGATGTCGCCGGCAAAGCCCGGCAGATAGGTGCGGAAGCGCACGTCCGAGCGCCGCCATGCCGGCAGCACGGTCAGCGTGCCGAAGCCAAGATCGCCGACCACCGTCGCGCTGACGCCATAGAATTGGTTGTCGAGGAAGCCGTCGGTGCCGGGCAGCGCGACGCAGCCGCTGTTCACGAAGTTGCCCGCACCACCGCAGAAGGGCGGGGCGAAGATCGTCGAGGCGAGCTGACGGATCGCGGCATGCGCGCGCGGATCCGAAACGCTTACGCGGTCCTCCAGCGCAGGCACGGTATAGCGCGCTTCGGGCAGCAGCACCGCGCCCGATCCCTTGCCATGCTGGTTGTAATAATCGGCGACCAAAGTCATCGACCAGCGGTCGGACGGCTGGATCAGCAGCGACGCGCGCACCGCCTCGCCCTTGTCGTCGTCATAACCGTCGGAGATATAGCCGTCGCGATCGACGATCTGTCCGGCGACGCGCAGCGCGACCTTGTCGCCGATCGGCACGTTCAGCGCGAGGAAGCCCTTCTTGCTGTCGTAATTGCCATATTCGAGCAGCGCTTCGCCGCCGAAATCGCCCAGCACCGGCTTCTTCGGAAGAACGTTGATCGCGCCGCCGGTGGCGTTGCGGCCATAGAGCGTACCCTGCGGCCCCTTGACCACTTCGACGCGCTCGAGATCGTAGAAGACGCCTGCCGGGGCGGTCGGGCGGCCGACATAGACGCCGTTGAAGTTGAACGCGACCGCGTTCTCCGAGAAGGAATTCTGCGAATTGGTGCCGACCCCGCGCAGGAAGAAGCTGGTCGTGCCACCGGTCGGCTGAACCACCAGTGAAGGGACGAGCTTGCCGAGATTGGCGGTTTCGGTGATGCCCGATTGGGCCAGGTCGTCGCCGGTCACGGCGGTCACGGCAACGGCGGCGCGCTGGAGCGACTCCGACCTGCGCTGCGCGGTGATGACGATGTCCTGCAGACCATCGGTTTCTTCGGCTGCGGCCGGAGCGGCAGGCGCTTCCTGCGCGAACGCAGGAGCGGCATGAGCGACGAGGATCGCGGTCCCCGCGAGAAGCAATTTTTTCATCAGACAACCCTCCCTGGGCGCCGCTTCGGTGAGCGCGCCTCTGCATTGAGGATGGTCAAAGCGGATGAATTATCATAACGATTTGTTTCTATCATTTAGCACAAACGGAATTGATGGATGCGGCTCGATCAATTCGATCTCAACCTGTTGATTGCGTTCGATGTCCTGATCGAGGAGCGCAGCGTCACCCGCGCCGCCCAGCGCCTAAATCTCACCCAATCGGCGATGAGCGCCGCGCTGAAACGGTTGCGCGAGTCGTTCTCGGACGAGATTCTGGTCCAGCATGGCAAGCGCATGGTGCCCACTGCGGCCGCGCTGTCGCTGGCCCCCGACGTCTCCGCCGCGTTGCTTAACATGCGCGCCATCCTCGCCAGCGGGATGCGGTTCGATCCGGCCCATTCCCAGCGCAAGTTCCGCATCGTCGCGTCGGATTACATCACCACCGTCCTGCTCGGCCCCGCCTTGCGCCTGCTCCACAAGGAGGCGCCGCACATCCAGATCGAGATCACGCTGCCGCGCTCGGACATTCTCGAGATGCTCGACGATGGCGAGATCGACCTGCTGATCTCGCCCGAACAGTTTCTCAGTCCCGATCACCCCCGCGAACTGCTGTTCGAGGAGCGGCATGTCGTGGTCGGCTGTGCGACCAATCCCGTCATGCAGCAGCCGCTCGACGCCGAAACCTATTATGCCAGCGGCCATGTCGCGACCAGCGTGTCGCGCGACGGCACGTTCATCGACAATTATCTGCGCGGACAGGGCGAGCAGCGCCGCGTCGATGTGATCTGTGCCGCATTCTCCCAGGTCCCGTGGATCTTGCCGGGAACCTCACGGCTGGCACTGATGCATGAGCGGCTTGCCAAGGAACTCGCCCCGGTTCTGGGCCTCGTGATTCAGGAGCCGCCGTTCGCGCTGCCGGTGATGCGCGAAATGATGCAGTATCACAGTGCGCGCAGCATGGATCGGGGATTGTCGTGGCTGTGCGCCCGGCTAAAGGCCGTGGGGGCGACACCGGCGACCGGCTGACGCTGTGGAGGCCCGCCGCGTTACCCCTGCGTCGGGCGAAAGCTCAGCGTCGCGATCGCGCCCCCGCCCTCGCGCGGTGACAGCTCGAACCTGCCGCCAAGCTGTTCGGCCAGCGTGCGTACGATGCGCAGCCCCAGGCTGGGCGCCGCCGCCGTCGAAAGGCCGGGCGGCGGTCCTGCCCCGTCATCGGCGATCGTCAGCGTCACGGCGGCCGCACTGGCGCGCATCTGTACGTCGATGCGTCCGGCGTCGCGATCGGCAAAGCCATGCTCGACGGCGTTGGCGATCGTCTCCGCCACGATCAATGCAATCGGGATCAGCGCGTCCGGTGGCAGCATAATGTCCACATCGACATCGACCGACGCCGTCACGCCCGGCTTGCCGGCCGTGGACATCACATCCTGCACCAGATCGGGGAGTATCCGCTCCAGCGTCTGGCGATCACCGCTGGGGTCGTAGAGCTGGCGCTGGATACGGCCGATCGTCTGCAGCTTGTTGGACGCGTCGCTCAGCGCCTGGCGCGCCGCCGGGTCGCTGACGCTGCGCTGCTGCAGTGCCAGCACTGCACCGACCATCTGCAGATTGTTCGACACCCGGTGCTGCAACTCGCTGAACAGCAACTGGCTCCGCTCGGCGAGCTTCTCGCACCGCTCGCGCTCCAGCCGCAGCCGCGCGGCCCCGCGCTGCATCCAGTCGATCAGCAACAGATCGACAGCGACGACGCCGACATAAAAGCCCAGGGCAAGCCCGGCGCCGGGGGCCAGCGTAAAGCTCATCACGGGTGGAATGAAGAAATACCAGGCAAGCAGCCCGCACAGCACCGCGGCGAGGATGCCCGGACCGCGCCCGAACAGAAAGCCCGACAGCACCACTGCGGGGAAAAAGGTGAGAAACGGGAATCCCGGCGGGAAGGCATCGCCCAGCGCCCAACGCGTGAGCAGTGCGAGCAGCGACAGCGCCAACGCCGCAGCATAGCCCTGCCAGCGATGTGCGCGGGCGAGCGGAAGTCGCTCCAGCAATCTGCCCGTATGCCCGTCCACGTCTGCTTCCCCCGGTCCCCGCCCAAGCGGGGCACCCATCATGGATCGAAAAAGCCTCCGAAGCCAGTGGCTCCGGAGGCTCTCGCTGTCCGATCCGGATTGCTCCGGAACGTGAACTTACTTGACGTGCTTCGCGATGTGCTTGTTCATCTCGAACATCGTCACCTTGTCCGCGCCGAAAATGGGCTTCAGCTTGTCGTCGGCAAGAATCTCGCGCTTGTTGGCGGGATTCTGAAGATCGTTCTTCTTGATGTACTCCCACATCTTGCTGACGATCTCGCTGCGCGGCAGCTCTGCGGTGCCGACGATCGCGGCGAGCTCAGGCGAGGGGGTGACGGGCTTGGCGATCCCGCCACGGGCGCCGCCAGATGCCTTTTTTTCGGCCATTCTATTCTTCTCCTCTGCGGGCCGGCAACGCCGCCGGACCGTGATCTTGGTCAGCGCCGGGGGCTCGGGCAATGCCCCGAACCCGGTGTCGCTGCGCCGGATGTAATCCGGTTCGGCGCACGATGCACGTATTTGCTGCGGTTCCAAGGGGGTTTGATATGTTTGTTTGTGGAGAACTCGTCACTTTGCCGCTCCAACGGGGCGATCCGTCGCCGTTGGGCAGTGTTTCGGGCGGTTCGATCACCCGATGCCGCCCAAAAAACCCATGAAAATGGGGCGCGCCCGGTGCCCCGAACGCGCCCCCATTTCGCAGGGCCGGATCGCCCGGCCCCGATCAGACCCTGATCAGAAGCCGACCTTCGCCTTGACGCCGAAGAAGCGCGGCAGGCCCGGATAGGCGGCATAGTTGCCGGTCTGCTCCGGCACCGCAAAGCCGGTGATGTGGTAATATTGGTTGGTCAGGTTCTCGACGAAGAACTCCAGGCTCTTCTTGCCGTCATTCGTCTGCACGCCGACACGGGCACCCAGCAGCGCATAGCCCGGATTGTACAGCGCGGTCCGGCCGGTGGTCGGGTTCGGGTTGTTCGACGGGATGTTCACTTCGCTGTTGTAGCGCATGTCGACATGCACCAGCCCGCGGATGCCGCTGGTGATCTGCGGCGTCCAGGTCGTCGCGATCGTCACCGTGTGCTTGGGCTGGTTGCTGACCTGACGGCCCTCCTGCCCCTGCAGCGGTGTGCCGACGAAGTTGTTGTCGGCATCATATTGCGCGTCGATATAGCTGTAGCCCATGCGGAAGGTGAGGTTGCGCACCGGCTGGATGATCGATTCAACCTCGACGCCCTTGCTGGTCGTGCTGTCGACATTCTGGACGACGAAGTTGTTCCCGCTGAACACCAGCGACTGGAGATCGCTGAACTTCTGGTAGAAGCCGGCGATGTTCAGGGTGAAGGCGCGGCCCCACTGGGTCTTCACGCCGATTTCATAGGCATCGACCGATTCCGACCCGAACGCCAGGTCGCTGGCCTGCGGACCATTGCCGCCGAGCAGAACGCTGTCGAACGTCGCCTGATCCATATTGTAGCCGCCCGACTTATAGCCGCGGTCATAGCCACCATAGACCAGGATGTCCGAATTCACCTTGTACGCCAGCTTGGCGGTACCGGTGATCTTGCTCTCGTCCTGATCGTGGGCGTAGCTGCCGTTGAACTCGGAGTTGATCGCCGGGTTGCAGGCCAGCAGATAGAGGTTGTTGAACAGGCCGAGCTGGCGCAGCAGCGTGGCATATTGCACTGCCGCCGTGTTGCCCGCGCGCACCTGGTTGAAGAAGGTGCAGCTGCCGGTGTTGTTGTTGACGGTCGCGGTAAAGTCCTTCTTTTCATAGTTCCAGCGCGCACCCAGCGTCAGCGACAGCTTGTCGCTGATGTTGATGATGTTGTGCGTGAACAGCGCGAAGGCGTTGGTCTTGACGCGATAGTCGTTGTCGTTGCCCTGACCGGCGCTGACGCCGGGCAGCGGGCTGGCGGCAAGCGCGGCGAGGCCGGCCACCGGGGTCGGCGAATAGCCAAGCGCGTTGCAGGTCGCGACCGGCACCACGCCCGACGGCGCTGCGCCAACCGCGGTGCGGAAACAGCCGACGACCGGGGCCAGCGCCGCACCATAGGCCGCCTGATAGGCGGCGAGGGCGTTCGGCACCGCCGGGTTCAGGAACACTGCACCCGGAGTCGGGGCGGCGCCCAGCGAGCCGAAGAACTGCACCGAACCACCAAAGGACGGGCCGGCCAGCGCGTTGAAGATCGAATCGACATAGCGGTTGCCGTCGGTACCGACGCGGACGGTGTCGTGGACCTTGTTGGTTTCGTTGAGATAGAAGCCGCCGACGAGCCAGTCGAGCGCGCCGCCGAACGCCGAACCCTGGAACCGCAGCTCTTGGGTGAAGTCCGTCAGCTCGTTGCGATAGTCGTCGCGATAGGCACGGTCGATGCCCGAGAAGTCGACATCCTGGTTCCGCAGCGCGCGCCAGTTGCGATAGGCGGTGATCGACGTCAGCTTGATGTCGCCCAGCTCGGCGTTGATTTCCGCCGACAGACCATAGTCGCGCACCCGCTCGCTGAAATCGCGATTGGGCGATGCCGCCATGCGGCGCTGTTCGGGGTCCACCGTGGTCGGCAGGCCGTTCACGGTGCGCTGCGTGCCGGTGTACAGGCCGTCCAGGCCCTGCGCGCCGGCAATCCCCTCGATCAGCGGCGCGAACGCACCGCGCACGACCGAGATTGCGCCACAGCATTGCTCGTCGGTCTCATAATAGTCGGCGATCAGGCGCAGCGAGAAGGTCGAGGTGTCGTACAGCGCCTGGCCGCGCGCGTACCAGCGATCGACATTGTTGAACGAGCGGTCGGAATTGACGTCCTCGATATAGCCGTCGCGCTTGCGATAGCCGCCATCGACGCGCAGCGCGAGCTGGTCGGTCACCGGGCCGGTCACCGCGCCCTTCAGCTCGAACGCGTTGTAATTGCCGTAGCTGCCTTCGAGATAGCCGCCGAGCTCGAACGCCGGCTGGGCGGTGAAGATCGACAGCGCACCGGCCGAGGTGTTGCGGCCGAACAGCGTGCCCTGCGGACCACGCAGCACTTCGACGCGCTCAAGCTGCGGCAGCTCGGAGATGGCGACACCGGCACGCGCGCGGAACACGCCGTCGATGAACACGCCGACCGCCGGCTCGAAGCCGGGGTTGTCGCCTGCGGTGGTGATGCCGCGGATATACAAAGTGGTGCCGGTCGCCGACGACTGGCCGGTCGAGCTCTGCAGCGACGGCGCGAGCTGCTCCAGCCCGCGAATATCTTCGATGCCGGCGTTTTCGAGCAGCGCTGCCGGGACCGCGGTCACCGCGATCGGCACGTCCTGCACGGTTTCGTTACGGCGGGTCGCGGTGATCACGACCTCGTTGCCCGAAGCTTCTTCTTCCTGCGCGGCAGGGGCGGAGGCGTCCTGGGCAATGGCGGGGGTGGCCGCGATCAGCGCGAGCGCGGATGCGGAAAACAGCTGGAGTGTGCGCATGGGTCTCTCCTCTCTGGGTCCGCCGGGGGTGTTTCCCTCCGGGACCGGTCTTCTTGTTGTTGTTGGGTCGCACGCTACCGTCGCTCGAATCCTTACGTCAACGTCAAATCACGCTAGGAATCCGGCGGAAATGCTTGCTATTTCCCGTTACGATACCGTTTGTTGCGCCAGGGCAACACAGCAGCTCCGCTTGCCGTAGCGTCACGCGATAGAATAGGGCTTTGACCGATATGAGTTGCCATCACCACGAAGATCCCGCCGATGGCGATCTCGCCGCGCCGCCGCCAAAGATTCCGGTGCCGGATGAGGTTGCCGATGCCGTCCGCACGCTGCTGCGCTGGGCTGGCGACGATCCGAGTCGCGAAGGGCTGCTGGACACGCCGCTGCGCGTCGCGCGGGCGTGGAAGGAATATTGCCAGGGCTATGCCGAGGACCCCGCCTATCATCTCAGCCGGGTGTTCGAGGAGGTTGGCGGCTATGACGACATCGTCCTTCTCAAGGACATTCCGTTCCAGTCGCATTGTGAACATCATTTGGCACCGATCATCGGCAAGGCGTCGATCGCCTATCTGCCGGGCAAGCATGTCGTCGGCATCTCGAAGCTCGCGCGCGTGCTGCACGCCTATGCCCGGCGGCTCCAAGTGCAGGAACGGCTGACCGCGCAGGTCGCCGATTGCATCTGGGATCATCTGAAGCCGCGCGGCGTCGCGGTGGTGATCGACGCCAGCCATGCGTGCATGACCGCGCGCGGCGTACGCACCCCCGGCGTGTCGATGGTCACCAGCCGCGTGATCGGAACGTTCCGTGAGGATGATCGCAGCCGCAAGGAAGTCCTCGCACTGATGGGATATTGATGCGCGTTCTGGTCACCGGCGGCGCACGGCGGATCGGTGCGGCAATCGTGCGCCGGCTGGTTGCGGACGGCCATGCCGTGGCGGTGCATCATCACGATTCCCATGACGAGGCCGATGCCTTGGCAAGCGAACTCGGCGTCGCGCTGGTCACCGCCGACCTTGCCGATGCCGCCGACACCCGCAACCTGATCGCCGCCGCCTCCGCCGCGCTGGGCGGGCCGGTCGAGGGGCTGGTCAACAATGCCTCGCGCTTTGCCTGGGACGCGATCCCGCTCGCCGATTACAGCGGGCTCGACCGCCACATGCATGTCAATCTCGGTGCGCCGCTGCTGCTCGCCTCGGCGCTGGCGGCACAGGTCGGGCTGGGGCAGGGGGCGATCGTCAACCTGCTCGACCAGAAGCTCGCCAATCCCAATCCCGACTTTCTGACCTACACATTGAGCAAGGCTGCGCTGGCCGAGGCCACGACCCTGCTCGCGATGCAGCTCGCCCCGCGCATCCGCGTCAACGCCGTCTCGCCCGGCCTCACGCTCCCCAGCCTCGATCAGACGTCGGAGGAATTTGCGGCGGTCGCTAGCGCCAATCTTCTCGAACGCCCGGTCGACCTGTCCGATCTTGCCGCGACCGTCGGCTATCTGCTCACCACACGCAGCATTACCGGCCAGAATGTGTTCGTCGATTGCGGCCAGCGCCTGGTGAAGCGCGACGGCGACGTGATGTTTTCGGGGCGGGAGCGCCCGCATGGCTGAATACACGATCCATCTCGACGGCCTGGTGGTCGAGATCGGCCTTGGCATCTACGACCATGAGCGCGCCGCGCCCCAGCGGGTCGAGCTCAGCGTCGCCATGCGCTGCGTCTATGCCGAGGTGCCGCAGGACCGGATCGATGCGGTGGTCGATTACGATTATCTGCGCACCGGTATCCACGCGCTGGCGGCGCAGGGGCATATCGAGCTTCAGGAAACGCTGTGCGACGCCGTCGCCGCGATCGCCCTTGCCGCCGACCCGCGTGTTGCCGAAGTCCGCGTCCGATCGATGAAGCTCGACGTGTACCCCGACGCCCGCGTGGGGTGTGAGGTGCTGCGGGTCCGGTCGGCGTGACATGGCTCGGCCAATCGCCGCGGGATCGCGCAAGGGGCGCATCCGGACGGTCCGACACGATCCGTGCGGCGATCCTCATATGCGCCGCGGTCGCACTGGCCGTCGGCGGGCTATGGATCATGGCCGGGCAGGGCGAGGTCGCCGTTCGCGCACCGTCGCCGGACCTCAGCCTCGCCAATCGTCCGGCCACCCCGGTCGGCAGTCCGGCTGCCTGGGTGACGCCCGACGATTATCCTCAGGACGTGCTGCATCGCGGGGAACAGGGCACTGTCGCAGTCACGTTCGTGGTCGATGCTCAGGGCGCGGCCACCCAATGCCGCGTGACCGGCACATCCGGCTTCAGGTCGCTCGACGTTGCGACGTGTGAGCTGATCGAACGCCGCGCCCGCTATACCCCCGCACGCGACGGACAGGGACGCGCGATCGAAAGCTCCCAGACGCTGCGCTTCCGCTGGGAGATCGACCCAAGCCTTAAGCCGTAGCGATCGGCGGACGGCGGCGCCCACTTTTGGACTTGGAGTCGGTCGCCCCAACCCCTATGTCCGCACGGTCCGTCGTTCAGCGGCGGGCAACAAGGGGCCGTTTAACGGGTTTTCGCGTGCAATTGCTGCTGTTTCTCTCTGCGCTCCTCGCGAGCCTCACCGGTGCGATTGCCGGTGACCGCGACCTGCGCGGGTTTCAGCAGCGCAGCGACACTGCCATCTCTCGCACCGCCGAAACCGCCGCTGAAGCGGTGGCAAGCGTTGCGGGCGCTGTGGTTAGCCGCCCCCTTGCCACCCGCGAAGCGCCCGCCGCGGCGCCCTTTGCGATCCATGCCGCTCCGGCCGGGCGTCCCGCCCGCCTGACCAGCGAACGCCGGCTCGAATAGCCGCGCGCGCCGCCGCCCATCTGCGGCAGGCATCCATTTCGCATTCGAATCGTTGGCGCTCGTAAATCGGGCGCGCACCCCGCAATTTCACACGACTGGAAATCATCATGTTCGGCGGCTTGGCCAAGTCCCTGTTCGGTTCGTCCAACGACCGGTATGTTCGTTCGCTCAACCCCATTCTCGCGAAGATCGCGGGCTTCGAGCCCACGCTGAAAGCGATGTCCGACGACGAACTGGCGGGACAGACCGCCAAGTTCCGCGAGCGGCTGGAAAATGGCGAAAAGCTCGATTCGATCCTGCCGGAAGCCTTCGCCACGGTGCGAGAGGCCGGCGTCCGCGTGCTCGGCATGCGCCATTTCGATGTGCAGATGGTCGGCGGCATCGTGCTGCACCGTGGCGAAATCGCCGAAATGCGCACCGGTGAAGGCAAGACGCTCGTGGCGACGCTCGCCACTTATCTGAACGCGCTGCCGGGTAAGGGCGTGCACGTCATCACCGTGAACGACTATCTGGCGCGCCGCGACTCCGAATGGATGGGCCAGATCTACCGCTTCCTCGGCCTCAGTGTCGGCGTGATCGTCCCCAACCTCGCCGACCATCAGCGGCGCGAAGCCTATGCATCGGACATCACCTACGGCACGAACAACGAATTCGGCTTCGACTATCTGCGCGACAATATGAAATATGACCGCGCGTCGATGGTCCAGCGCCCGTTCGCGATGGCGATCGTCGACGAGGTCGACTCGGTGCTGATCGACGAAGCGCGCACCCCGCTGATCATTTCCGGCCCGACCGACGACAAGAGCGAGCTCTATATGGGCGTCGACGCGGTGGTGAAGCAGCTCTCGCCCGAGCTGTACGAGAAGGACGAGAAGCAGAAGAGCATCGTCCTGACCGAAGAGGGCATGGAAAGCGTCGAACGGATGCTGGAGACGGCGGGGCTGCTCAAGGGCGCCAACCTCTACGACTTCGAGAACACCCAGGTGGTCCACCACCTCAACCAGTCGCTGCGCGCCAACGTCATGTACAAGCGCGACATCGACTATATCGTCAAGGACGGCAAGGTCGTCATCATCGACGAATTCACCGGCCGCATGATGGACGGCCGCCGCTGGTCCGACGGCTTGCACCAGGCGGTCGAGGCCAAGGAAGGCGTGACGATCGAGCCGGAAAACCAGACGCTCGCGTCGATCACCTTCCAGAACTATTTCCGCATGTATCCCAAGCTGTCCGGCATGACCGGCACGGCCGCGACCGAGGCGCCGGAATTCTTCGACATCTACAAGATGAACGTCGTGTCGATCCCGACCAACGTCCCGGTCAAGCGCATCGATCAGGACGATGAGTTCTACAAGACGATGCAGGACAAATTCATCGCCATTGCCCGCGCGATCCGTGAGCATTCGGCAAAGGGCCAGCCGGTGCTGGTCGGCACCGTGTCGATCGAAAAGTCCGAACTGCTCAGCGAATATCTGACGAAGGAAGGCGTCGACCACTCGGTCCTCAACGCGCGCTTCCACGAACAGGAAGCGCATATCGTGGCGCAGGCCGGCCGCCTGGGCGCGGTGACCATCGCCACCAACATGGCCGGTCGCGGCACCGACATTCAGCTGGGCGGCAACCTTGAATTCCGCATCGAGGCCGAACTCGCCGACCTGCCCGAAGGGCCGGAGCGCGACGCCGCGATCGCCCAGATCAAGGCCGAGATCGCTGCCGAGAAGCAGCGCGTGCTGGAGGCCGGCGGCCTGTTCGTGCTCGGCACCGAACGCCATGAAAGCCGCCGCATCGACAACCAGCTGCGCGGCCGTTCGGGCCGTCAGGGCGACCCGGGCCTGTCGCGTTTCTACTTGAGCCTCGACGACGATCTGCTGCGCATCTTCGGCCCCGACACGCTGTTCGCCAAGATGATGCGCAACAACATCGCCGATGGCGAGGCGATCGGCAGCAAGTGGCTGACCAAGGCGATCGAAACCGCGCAGAAGAAGGTCGAGGCGCGGAACTATGACATCCGCAAGCAGGTCGTCGAATATGACGACGTGATGAACGATCAGCGCAAGGTGATCTACGAACAGCGCGCCGACATCATGGACGCCGACACCGTCGGCGACGTGGTCGAGGATATGCGCGCGGAGACGGTCAACGACCTGGTTGGTACTGCCTGCCCGCCCGAAACCTATCCCGAACAATGGGATATCGAGGGGCTGAAGGCCCGTGTGCAGGATACGCTGGGCGTCGAGGCACCGGTCGAACAATGGATCGCCGAGACCGACGGGATCGAGCCCGAGGATGTCGAAACCCGCATCCGCGAACTCGCCAGCGCGCGCGTCACCGCCAAGTCGGACGAGCTTGACCCGGAAACCTGGACCTCGATCGAAAAGTCGATCCTGCTCCAGAATCTCGACCATCACTGGAAGGAGCATCTCGCGATGCTCGACGCGCTGCGTCAGGTCGTCCACCTGCGCGCCTATGCGCAAAAGACGCCGATCAACGAATATAAGCAGGAAGCGTTCGCGATGTTCGAACGCATGCTGGGCGCGATCCGCGAGGACGTGACCCGCACCCTCGCCTGGGCCGAATTCCAGTTCCAGGCGCCCCCGGGCCTGCCCGAACTGCCCGATTTCCTGACGACGCATATCGATCCGCTCACCGGCCTCGACAACAGCGCCGACTGGGACGCGGGCAGCGCCGGACTGATTTCGAACGAGCTGCCGGCGATGCAGATCCCGCGCCCGACCGGCGAAGCGCTGGGTGACGATCCCGCGTCGTGGGAAGGTCGCGTCAACCGCAATTCGCCATGCCCGTGCGGTTCGGGACGCAAGTACAAGCAGTGCCACGGCGCGGTGGTGTGACCGCCGCCCGTCGCTGACACGAAAAAGGGCCGCCCGAGACGATCGGGCGGCCCTTTTTGTAAATCGTCACCCCCGCGAAAGCGGGGGCCCATCTCCCGGACTGTCCGAACACTGCACCGGTGCGATGCGCCGATCCTGCAGGAGATGGGCCCCCGCTTTCGCGGGGGTGACGGCGGTGTCTGGATGCCGTCCTGCCTCACCGACGACGGGGAGAGGCAGGAACTACCTCACCGCGGACGCGGCGGGGCGATCGCGCTCCCCAGATTCTCCAGCACCTCGCGCGCGTTGAACGCGCGGACATTGTCGGGCTTGCGGCCCTTGCCGATCACGATCTCGGCGCTCGCGTCATAGCGTTCGACCGTGCGGACATCGATGTCGCGGTCCCAGAAGGG
The DNA here is from genome assembly GCF_056821745.1 of Sphingomonas sp. SDUR79. Classification (NCBI taxonomy): domain Bacteria; kingdom Pseudomonadati; phylum Pseudomonadota; class Alphaproteobacteria; order Sphingomonadales; family Sphingomonadaceae; genus Sphingomonas; species Sphingomonas sp. SDUR79. Next base: position 564,195 of record NZ_JBPDIN010000001.1, read on the forward strand.
GTCGCCGCCCCACGGGCTCCAGCTGCGCCAGCCCCAGCGCGGGCCATAATAGCGCCATGACGGGCCCCAGCCGCCCCATGGGCCGCCGGCAAATGGGCTGGTGGTCGCATAGGTACGCGACTTCTTCTCGGTATCGCGGTCGGACAGGATGAAATGGTCGCCGCCGCGCTCCACCGTCAGCTGCGCCGCGCGATAGAGGAGATAGCGCTCGACTGTCTCGCGCGAGGTCATGCTGTTGCCAGCAAAGGTAACGCGGAAGCGATCGGATTCGATCTGCTCGTCCCAGTAGCCGGTGCGGTACGATCCGCTGCCGGTCGCGGGCTGGTACGGGGTCGGGGTCGAGCAGGATGCAAGCACGCTCGCGCTGGCCAGCGCAAGCGCGACCGCCGCGATACGCGAGCGGCGGGCGGGGACGGTGGACATGATTTTCCTCCTAAGCATCTCATATTGCGGCGAATCGTGCCGATGCTGCGGTGATAACGTTCAGCACAGGCCAAATGTCCCTATGCTGAACGAAACGACAGAAACCCGCGCGGCGCAAGGCCTGCGGCTGGTGTTATGCCATCGCTGTCCGGAAATGTCGTTGGCTCCCTGAGTAGGATTCGAACCTACGGCCGCTCGATTAACAGTCGAGAGCTCTACCGCTGAGCTATCAGGGAACACCAGCGAGGGCGCGCCTATACGAAGGGGTGCCGGGCAATGCAAGCGGGGAAAGGGGGATTTTCAACAACAATCCTCCCCCGCCAGGGGGAGGTGGCACGCGTAGCGTGACGGAGGGGGAGGAAGGGTGCGCGCTCAAGCCGAGAGGGCACGGCCGTCCTCCCCCTCCGTCGCCTTCGGCGCCACCTCCCCCTGGCGGGGGAGGATTGCCGAATCACGCAATAAACTGCTCCATCGTGATCCGCTCATCCAGCGCATGCTCGGGATCGAACAGCAAGGTCAGGTCGCGGTTACGGTCGATCGCGATGTCCACTTGCGCCACGTCGCGCACCTCGCGCTGGTCGGCGACCGCGCTCACCGGGCGCTTGCCGGGGTCGAGCACGCGCAGCGAGATGCGCGTCTTCTCGGGCAGGATCGCGCCACGCCAGCGCCGGGGGCGGAACGGGCTGATCGGGGTCAGCGCCAGCAGCCGCGAGCCCAAGGGCAGGATCGGACCATGCGCCGACAGATTATACGCGGTCGACCCCGCCGGTGTCGCCACCAGGATCCCGTCGCATACCAGTTCGGGCAGCACGACGCGGTCGTTGACGCGCACCTCCAGCTTGGCGGTCTGGCGCGTCTCGCGCAGCAGCGACACTTCGTTGATCGCGGGCAGGACGTGGCGCTCGCCATCCATCGTGGTGGCGGTCATCACCAGCGGCGACACCTTGAACGGTCGCGCCCGCGCCAGTCGTTCCTCCAGCCCCTCGGGCTGCCAGTCGTTCATCAGGAACCCGATAGTGCCAAGGTTCATGCCGAACACCGGCACGATCCGCCGCCGCTCCAGCATCGCGTGCAGCGTTTGCAGCATGAACCCGTCGCCGCCCAGCGCGACAACCATCTCGGCATCATCGACCGGCACCCAGTCGCGCCCGGCGAGCAGTTCCGCCGCTGCCGTTTCGGCCGGGGTGGTCGGGGAGGCGGCAAGCGCCCGGCGCACCATGCTCATCCGCCGGTCACGCTCATATGCCGCGCCACCGCCGGCGCCGCGCCCGGCGCAACGTCGAATGCGTGCCGCGCGGGCTTGCTCGCCAGCGCCGCGTCGATCGCGGCATCGACCGCCGTCAGCCCGCCGCTGCGGATCGCGGCCTTCAGATCGACCTGGTCGTCATGGCCCAGACAGGTGAACAGCTTGCCCTCCGTAGTCAGCCGCACGCGGTTGCAGCTGTCGCAGAAATTGCCCGTCAACGGGGAAATCAGGCCCAACCGCGCGCCGGTCCCGCCGACCCGCCAGTAGCGCGCCGGACCGCCGCTGTCATGGGCATCGCGGGTCAGGTCGAATTGTGCAGACAAATCGGCGAGTACATGGGTCAGCGGCACGAAGCGATCGGCGCGATCCTCGTCGATCCGCCCCAGCGGCATCGTCTCGATCAGCGTCAGGTCCATGCCCTGCGCGCTGGTCCACGCCAGCATCGCCGGAATCTCGGCATCGTTCAGCCCCTTGAGCGCGACCATGTTGATCTTGACCGCGAGGCCAGCCGCGCGTGCCGCGGCGATGCCGTCGACCACTTGGCCCACATCGCCATGCCGGGTGATATGCCGGAAAATCTCGGGAGCGCGGCTGTCCAGGCTGACATTGATACGCCGCACGCCCGCCTGCGCCAGCGCGTCTGCATGGGCCGCCAGCCGCGTGCCGTTGGTGGTCAGCGTCAGCTCGTCGAGGCCATCACCCACGCTGCGGCCCAGCCGCCGCACCAACTCCAGCGCGTCGCGCCGTACCAGGGGTTCGCCGCCGGTCAGCCGAATCTTGGTCACGCCGCGCGCGACAAACCGCTCCGCGATCAGCGCGATTTCCTCCAGCGCCAGCACTTCGCTGCGCGGCAGAAACGTCATCTCTTCGGCCATGCAATAGCGACAGCGCAGGTCACACCGGTCGGTGACCGATACCCGCAGGTAACGGATCGCGCGGCCGTGCTTGTCCATCAAGGGCCGAACCATCGCCATGACGAAAGGAGCTAAGCTGTTCGGTGCGCCGCGACAAGGCTTTGGTTTCGGTCCGGGCTTGCGTTAGGACTGCTGCCGATGACCGACGCCGCGCCCGTTTCTGCCACACCGATGACCGGGCGCGACCGGCCCCTGTTCCTGCTGTCCTTCCGCCAGCGCGACGAACTCGCGGCACAGGCGGCGCGGGCCGGTTGGCGCGTGGTCGCGGCGCGGCGCGGGGAGGGGGCGGATCACCGTTTCCTCGCCAGCGGCGCGGCGGTTGCCGTGGTCGATGCGCGCGGTTCGGTGACCGAGGGGCTGGCCGCGACCCGCGCGCTGGCACCGGTCACCAGCGCCAACGGGGCGGCGTTGCTCGCGCTCGTCTCACGCGACGACACCGGTCGGCTCGGCGAATTCTACGATGCCGGTGCCACCCACTTCCTCGCCAGCCCGATGCGCGAGGTGGAATTTGTTCAGGCGCTGCGCTTCGCCGCGCGCCATGCCCAGCGCATTGGCAGCGATGCGCCCCGCGCGACCGGGGAACCGCTTGGCTGGCGCTACGATCCCGCGCTGCGCTCGCTTCAGCTGACACCGGCGCTGGCAGCGATGCTGGGGCTCAGCGCCGCGCCATCGCTGCGCACCATGTTGCGCCATGTCGAGGCGGCGGATCGCGGCGCGATGCGCGGCGCACTCCAGCGTCTGCGCGACGGGATTCAGGCGACCGCCTTCGCCCACGACCTGCCCGGCGCGGGGCGGGTGGTCGAACATCTTCAGCGCGACGCCCGCACCGGCCGCATCCACGCACTGATCGAACGGCTGGGCGAGGTGGACGCGAGCGCCGTCGTCCGCGACGTCCTCACCGGCGTGCGCGACGATGCCGGGATGCGCCGCTGGCTCACCCGCCGCCTTGAGGATGCGCAGCCGGTCGGCGTCGCCCTGATCGCGCTCGGCCGGTTCGACATGGTCAACACCGCCTATGGCCGCGACGCCGGCGATTCCGTCCTGCGCGCCGCATCGACGCGCATCGCCGATGCCGTGCGCGCCGTGCTCGGTCGCCGCGCAGCGCTCGCGCGGATGGGCGGGGCCGAGTTTCTCGTCGCGGCGGAGGGCGCCGACGTCGAGGCGCTCGCCGCCGCTGCCAAGGCGATCGAGGAGGCGCTGACCCGCCCCTTCGTCATCGGCGATGTCATTGCCCCGGTCGGCGCGCGCATCGCCACAGCCACCGCGCGGCCCGGCGACGATGCGGCGGCCTTGCTCCGGCGCGCAAGCGAGGCATTGGCGGGTGAGGACGACGACAGTCGCGCCATCCCGCTCGACGCGCTCGCCGTCGATCTGCGCCGCGCGATGGAGGCGGGGGAGATCGAATTGCGTATGCAGCCGCAGGTCGCGGTCGCCACCGGCGCGATCGTCGGGGTCGAGGCGCTGGCCCGTTGGCGCCACCCCGACCATGGCGAAGTCGGTGCGGAAACCTTGTTCGCCGCCGCCACCCGCGCCGAACTCGAGCTCGCGCTGTCGGAGCACGTTCAGCGCCTCGCGCTGGCACAGGCCGCGCGCTGGCCCGCCGCGCTCCGCCATCTGCGCCTGTCGGTCAACGTCACCGCCACCGATGTCGCGCGCTCCGGGTTCGCCGATCTGTTCCTCGACTGGGTCGACAGCAGCGGCTTCCCGCGGTCGCGCCTGACCGTCGAGATCACCGAAGGCGGCCTGATCGACGATCTCGGCGAAGCCTCCCGCCTGCTCAGCGAGTTGCGCGCCGCCGGTTGCCGCGTCGCGATCGACGATTTCGGCACCGGCTATTCCAGCCTGGCGTACCTCAAGGCGCTCCCGCTCGATTACCTCAAGGTCGACCGCCGCCTGACCCAGGACATCACCGGCAGCGCGCGCGACCGTATTGTCGTGCGCGGCGTGATCGACATGGCCCGCTCGCTTGGGCTCACCGTCATCGCCGAAGGGGTCGAAACCCCGCAGCAGCTCGATCTGCTGGCCAAGGAGGGGTGCCAATATTATCAGGGCTATCTCTGCGCCGAGCCGCTGACCCTGCCCGAACTCCTTGCCCTGGTGGAATCTGTATGAACGACCCCCGCGACGCGACCGGCGTCTGGTATGGCCGCTATTTCGCGACCGGCTGGGACGTGCCCGAAAACAGCTTCATCGCGCATCTCGAGGAATTCGGCGGCGCGGTGGAAGGGACGATCACCGAACCCGATGACACCGGCCTCTCCGAAATCCGCCGTGCCTTCGTTTCCGGCAGCCGCAGCCTCGACACGCTCACTTTCACCAAACAATATGATCCATCCGGCCCGCTCGCGCACAGCGTCGCCTATTCGGGCCGGATCAGCGAGGATGGTACGGAAGTCACCGGCGACTGGCGCTTCTCGGGTTATCACGGCAGCTTCGTGATGAACCGCGAGATTTTCAGCGCCGAGGAACTGGACGAAGAGGCGGCGGTGGACGAAGAGCTGCTGATCGAATTGGGGGACCCGGCGCCGCCCGCATGGCGCCTGTGACTTGGGAGGGATTGAGATGATGAACCGCCGCGGCCTGTTCGCGACACTGGCGATGCTGCTCACCGCAGCGTTGCTCCCCACGCCCGCAGCGGCCAAGGGCTTCAGGTCCGACCGCATCGCCGTGACCGTGGAGGGGAAGGGCGCCGACGTCATCCTGATCCCGGGCCTGTCCTCGTCCCCTCGGGTCTGGGCGGAGATGACCGCCGCGCTCCCCGGCTATCGCTACCACAAGGTGCAGGTGCGCGGCTTCGGCGGGCTCGACAAGGGCGGCAATACCGACGGCAATGTCGCCGCCCCGGTGGCCGAGGAAATCTCGCGCTACATCGCCGAGCACAAGCTCGGCAAGGTTGCGGTGATCGGGCATTCGATGGGCGGCACGATGGCGATGATGCTCGCCGCGCGCCACCCCGATCAGGTCGGCAAGCTGATGGTGGTCGACATGCTGCCCTTCCTCGGCGCGATGTTCGGCGGGCCACAGGCGACGCCCGAGACGCTCAAGCCGATCGCCGACCAGATCATGGCCGGCATGCGCAACAGCCCGCAGGACGCCTATGCCAAGCAGCTTGAGGGCACGATCACCGGCATGGTCGCGACCGAGAGCAAGCGCGCCATCGCGCTCGACGACGCGATGAAGTCCGACCGGGACGTCTCCGCCCGCGCCTATGGCGAACTCGTCATGACCAACCTGATGCCGGAACTCAGCAAGGTCACCGCACCCACCACGGTCCTCTATGTCACGCCCAAGGGCGCCCCGGTCACCGACGCGCAGATGGACGGCTTCTACCAGGCGTCCTACGCCCCGATCAAAGGCGCCAAGCTGGTGCGCGTGCCCGCCTCCGCGCACTTCATCATGTGGGACAACGCGCCCTTCTTCCAGGCGCAGGTCAAGGCGTTCCTCGCAGCATGAAGCCCACCATCGCACTCGCCGCGCTGATCGCGCTCCCCGCCGCCGCACAGGACGCGCCCGACCGCTCGCAGGACGTCGCGTGGCATAATCAGCAGTCGCTCGCGCTGGCACAGCGTCACGGCGGCGCTGGCTGGAACGTCACGGCCACCGGCCTGCGCTGGCGCCTCATCGCCGGCAACGGCACCGGCAAACGCCCCGGCCCGACCGACCGCGTGACCGTCCATTATGTCGGCACCTTCACCGACGGCGCCGAATTCGACAGCTCGGTCAAGCGCGGCCAGCCCGCCACCTTCCCCCTCAACCGCGTCATCCGCGGCTGGACCGAGGGCGTCCAGCTGATGGGCGTCGGCGACAAGGTCGAATTCGCGATACCGTCAGAGATCGCCTACGGCCCCAACGGCCGCGGCCCGATCCCGGGCGGCGCGACGCTGCTGTTCACGGTGGAGCTGCTGGGGATTGAGGCGGCGGGGACCGCCGAGTAACTGCAACACCCATCGTCGCCCCGGGCTTGACCCGGGGCAGGGCTGCCTTGGTTTGTGCGTGCAGAGTAGAAGAGAAAGAAGCCCCGCCCCGGGTCAAGCCCGGGGTGACGAGCGGGGAGGGATCACCCCAACGCCTCAAACGCCCCCGTCTCGAAATCCTCGCCCAGCATCGCGACGATCCGCGCCGCCACCTCTTCCGGCGGCTTGACGCTCTCGGGCGCCTCACCCGGATAGGCGCGCGCGCGCATCTTGGTCCGCGTCGCGCCGGGATCGAGCAGTGCCACCCGAACCTTGGTCAGGTTGCGCACCTCATCGGCATAGCTCAGCAGCAAATTCTCGAATGCCGCCTTGGTCGCGCCATACAGGCCCCAATAGGCGCGCGGCTGACGACCGACCTTCGACGTCACGCCGATCACCCGCGCCGCATCCGACCTGCGCAGCAACCCGTCGAACGCGCCGATCAGCGCCGCCTGCGCGCTGACGTTCAGCGCCAGCACCTTGGCCACTTCCTTGGGATCGAACGCCGCCACCGCCGACAGCGTGCCGAGCGCAGCTGCATTCAGCACCAGAATATCGAGCTTCCCCCACCGCTCCGCCACGGCGGCGGCGAGGCGCGGGATCGAATCGGTTTCGATCAGATCCATCGGCGCGATAGTCGCCGATCCGCCCGCCGCGAATATCGCTTCCTCGACCTCTTCGAGGCCGCCGGCGGTGCGCGCGGTCAGCACGACATGCGCGCCCTGCGCCGCCAACGCGATCGCCGTCGCCGCGCCAATCCCGCGGCTCGCGCCGGTGACGAGCGCGACGCGCCCCGCAAATACCTGTTCGGTCATCGGATCAGCGCTTTTCGTCGAGCAGGGCGAGCTGGCCGATGGCCTGCTCGTCATGGTCGGTCAATTGGGTCGGATATTCGCCGGTGAAGCACGCGTCGCAATAACGCGGCAACACGTCGCCGCGCTGCGCCTCGCCCAGCGCGCGATACAGGCCGTCGATCGACACGAACGCCAGGCTGTCGGCCTTGATGAACTTCGCCATCCCGGCGACGTCATGCTGCGCGGCGAGCAGCTTGGAACGCTCGGGCGTATCGACGCCATAGAAGCAGCTATGCGTCGTCGGCGGGCTGGCGATGCGCATATGCACCTCCGCCGCGCCCGCTTCGCGCATCATCTCGACGATCTTCAGGCTGGTCGTCCCGCGCACGATCGAATCGTCGATCAGCACGACGCGCTTGCCCTTGATCAGCGCGCGATTGGCATTGTGCTTGAGCTTGACGCCCAGCCGCCGCACTTCCGCGCTCGGCTGGATGAAGGTGCGGCCAACATAGTGCGAGCGGATGATGCCAAGCTCGAACGGAATGCCCGACTGCTGGGCATAGCCGATCGCGGCGGGCACGCCCGAATCCGGCACCGGGATCACCAGATCGGCATCGACTGGCGATTCGATCGCCAGTTCCGCGCCAATGCCCTTGCGCACGGTATAGACCGAGCGGTCCTGCGCGATCGAATCCGGGCGGCTGAAATAGACCCATTCGAAGATGCACGGGCGCGGCGCGATCGCGGTAAACGGGCGGATCGATCGCATCGCGCCGTCCTGCACGATTACCAGCTCGCCCGGCTCGACATCGCGGACATAGGTCGCACCGACCACGTCGAGCGCCACCGTCTCCGACGCAAAGATAAAGCTGTCGCCCAGCCGTCCCATCACCAGCGGCCGGATACCCAGCGGGTCGCGGCACGCGATCATCCCTGCCGGCGTCATGCAGATCAGCGAATAGGCGCCCTCGACCTGCTTGAGCGCATCGATGAACCGGTCGAGCAGATCCTTGTAGCCACTCGTCGCGACCAGATGGATGATCGTCTCGGTATCCGATGTCGACTGGAAGATCGAACCGCGCCGGATCAGCTCGCGGCGCAGATGCATCGCGTTCGAGATATTCCCGTTATGCGCCACCGCGAACCCGCCACTCGCCAACTCGGCATAGAGTGGCTGCACGTTGCGCAGCGCGGTCTCGCCGGTGGTCGAATAACGGACATGGCCGCACGCCACGGTCCCGGCGAGCGCGCGGATCACCTCGTCGCGGTCGAAATTGCCCGCGACATGGCCCATCGCGCGGTGCGTGTGGAAGTTCGCCCCGTCAAAGCTGGTGATGCCGGCGGCCTCCTGCCCGCGATGCTGGAGGGCGTGCAGGCCCAGCGCAACGAGCGCAGCCGCGCCCTCCGCACCGGAAACACCGAATACGCCGCACTCTTCGCGCAGCTTGTCGTCGTCAAATGGATGTGTGGTCAGCATCGGCCCTTCGGGGGAGTCGTTGGTCGATGGCCGCGCATATAGGGGGCCGATCCGGCTTTGTCGCCTGTTTGTCACATCAAATCGGTGATCATTGTGTTTCTCCGTAGGTTGGGTGGGGGTGGGGTCTTAAAATCCTCCCCGGAACGGGGAGGGGGACCATGCGCAGCATGGTGGAGGGGGCGAGGCACCGGACTCCCTTGCCTCGGGCCCCCTCCACCACGCCCTGCGGGCGCGGTCCCCCTCCCCGTGCCGGGGAGGATTTGGCAAGTTCCCAAATCCCGACTCTGTTCGTCCCAATCGATGACCGAACAATGACATAATCGATTTCCTCACTCGCACTGACCGGTTTATCCCGTTTCCGCCGCGCGCCCCGCTCCGATAGCCTCCCTCCAAGACCAATCACCCAAGGAGGGATTCCAACATGGACGCAAAGACCGGATCGATCGACGGCGGCGGCTGCCCCGTGCACGGCAATGGCGGAGTCCGCGCGCTGCTCGGCCGCACCAACAAGGATTGGTGGCCGGAAATGCTCGCCACCGAGATTCTCAATCCCAACGGCCCGTCCAACCCGATGGGCCCCGATTTCGATTACGCCGAAGCGTTCAAGAAGCTCGACTACGCCGCGCTCAAGGCTGACCTGACCGCGTTGATGACCGACAGCCAGGACTGGTGGCCGGCCGATTACGGGCATTACGGCCCGTTCTTCATCCGCATGGCGTGGCACGCCGCCGGCACCTATCGCACCGCCGATGGTCGCGGTGGCGCGAATAGCGGGCAGCAGCGCTTCGCCCCGCTCGACAGCTGGCCCGACAACGGCAATCTCGACAAGGCACGCCGCCTGCTCTGGCCGATCAAGCAGAAGTACGGCCAACAGATTAGCTGGGCGGACCTGTTCATCCTCACCGGCAACGTCGCGATCGAGAGCATGGGCGGCCCGGTGTTCGGCTTCGGCGGCGGCCGCGCCGATGTGTATGAGCCCGAGCGCGACATCTATTGGGGCAGCGAAGACAAGTGGGTGAACCAGGGCGTTCAGACCCGCATCAGCCCCGAGCACGGCATGCACGAGCTGGAAGGCCCGCTCGCCGCGATCCAGATGGGCCTCATCTACGTCAATCCGGAAGGGCCGGGCGGCAACCCCGATCCCTTGCTCTCGGCGCGCGACATGAAGGCGACGTTTGAGCGGATGGCGATGAACTCGGAAGAAACCGTCGCGCTCACCGCCGGCGGCCACACCTTTGGCAAGGCGCATGGCAATGGCGATGCGTCGCTGCTCGGCAACGCGCCCGCTGGCGGCGACATCACCGCGCTCGGCTTTGGCTGGGTCAGCAGCCATGAGAGCGGCGGCATCGGCGAGCATACCGTCACCAGCGGCATCGAAGGATCGTGGGTCAACACTCCGACCACCTGGTCCGAGAATTATTTCCGCTTGCTGCTCGATTACGACTATGAACTCGTCCACTCGCCCGCCGGCGCGCAGCAGTGGCAGCCGATCAATCAGCGCGAAGAAGACATGGCCCCCGCGGCATGGGATCCGAACATCAAGGTCCCGACCATGATGACCACCGCAGACATGGCGCTGAAGATGGACCCCGAATTCCGCGCGATTAGCGAGAAGTTCCGCAACGACCATGAAGCGTTCAAGGACGCCTTTGCCCGCGCCTGGTTCAAGCTGACCCATCGCGACATGGGCCCCAAGGTCCGCTACCTCGGCCCGGAAGTGCCGGCCGAAGACCTGATCTGGCAGGATCCCATCCCCGCCGGCACCATGCCGTCGGACACGCTCGTCGCGCTGGTGAAGGACAGGATCGCGAATAGCGGCCTGACGGTCAGCCAGTTGATCAAGACCGCCTGGGCCTCGGCCAGCACCTATCGCAAGTCCGACCATCGCGGCGGCGCCAACGGCGCGCGCATCCGCTTCGCTCCGCAAAAGGACTGGGAAGTCAACGAGCCGGAGATGCTGGCGAAGGTGCTGAGCACCCTCGATGGCCTGCGTGATACGATGTCGCTGGCCGATGTCATCGTGCTCGGCGGCGTGGTTGGCCTGGAGAAGGCGATCAAGGATGCGGGTCACAATGTCCCCGTGCCCTTCACCGGCGGCCGCGGCGACGCGACCGAGGAACAGACCGACGCCGACAGCTTCGCCGTGATGGAGCCGGAGGCCGACGCCTTCCGCAACTATCTCGGCAAGAAGAAGCTGGCGGTAAAGACCGAGGAAATGATGCTCGACCGCGCATCTTTGCTCGGCCTCTCGGTCCCCGAACTGGTGGTGCTGGTCGGCGGCCTGCGCGTTCTCGGCGCCAACCATGGCGAGCGCGGCCATGGCCACTTCACCAAGCGTTCGGGCCAGCTGACCAACGACTTCTTCGTCAACCTGCTCGGCATGACCAATGTCTGGAAGGCGGCCGAAGGATCGGACGATCAGGAATTCATCGCGACCGACCGCAAGGGCGGTCACGAAACCTGGCGCGCGACCCGCGCCGACCTGATCTTCGGCTCCAACTCCGAACTGCGCGCCGTCGCCGAAGTCTATGCCGAAAACGGCCATGAGGAAAAGTTCGTCAAGGACTTCGTTGCCGCCTGGACCAAGGTCATGAACGCCGACCGCTTCGACCTGAAGGGGTAAGACGACTCTCCCTTCTTTCCCCCTCCCGCTCGCGGGAGGGGTCTCCCAAAAACTCCCCTCCCGCTTGCGGGAGGGGTCGGGGGAGGGCCTGTTCCCACAGGATAAGGCCGCGACGGGAAACCCCCGCCGCGGCCTTTCTGTTCGCGGCCAGCACCTGTGCCGAGGCCGACCCCCACTGACGTTGGGCAGGCTTTTTACAGCTGGAACGACGACCTGCACTGGCTCTATGTGCCGGGCATGAAGCAACGTCTCGCTGTGCTCCAGTTCGACTGGGACGACGTGAACGGCGCGGAGGTCCGCGCGGTGTTGGCCAGGGGCGTTCAGACTATGCAGGGGGATCTGCGCTGTGCCGCCATCGCATTCGTCCTAGACGGTTGCGCCGTGGTGCTCCGCGTGAGTGACGACACCGACGAACTGATCGTGAGCCGCGAAACCGCACCTGACGAAGACGACTGGCGACCGCTGGACCCGCTCGGCTCGATTGTCGGCCGGACGCTCGGCTGGTGCTGGGTCGGCCGGAACCATCGCGGATATCTCGACGGTTTCACCCTCGCCATTGACGAAATCGATCCGAACTACCTTTTCACCGGCGTAGGCTCGGCGATCCAATGCGCGCGGGTCACGCCAATCGCTGATTAAACGGGGCGGGGCGGTCGGGAAGCCGTTCGCATAGTTGCTTCCACACCACGCCCCCTTAAACTCCCCCCATGGAATCGATCGGCGGCGACCTCAGTACCATGGCCCCGCGTCCCTTCGCGGACGCACACCTCACCGCCATCCAGGCCATCGCCACCACCCGCCACTATCAACCCGGCGACATCGTCCTCGAAGCCGGCTCCCCGCAGGATCGCTTCGTCCTGGTTGAGGAGGGCGAGATCGAAATCGCCGACCCCGTCACCGGAGAGCGGCTGCGCCCCGGCAGCCTCGGCCCCGGCCAGTTCATGGGCGAGCTCGCCTTCCTCAACGGTGGCCCGCTCACGCTGACGATGCGCGCCAGCGTCCCCACGCGCACGCTCGAAGTGCCGCGCCCCGACATGCTCCGCCTGATGAGCGCGGTCCCCGAGATCGGCGACCATATCCTCACCGTCTTTTCCGCGCGCCGCCGCCGCATCTTCGAATCCGGCGACAGCAGCCTCGTCGTGCGCGGGGCCGAGCGCGATCCCGCCGTCGCGCGGGTCGCCAGCTTCCTCCACCGCAACCGCATCCCGTTCCATGAGGAGGCCGATGGCGAACCGCTGGTCAGCTGGTCGGGCCATCCGATCCCGAACCCCACGCCGCGCGCGGTTGCGGGTCATCTCGGCCTCGACCTCACCGCCAGCTCGACCGAGCCGTTCGACCTGCTGATCGTCGGCGCCGGCCCCGCCGGCGTCGCCGCCGCCGTCTATGCTGGGTCTGAGGGGCTGCGCGCGCTGGTGATCGAGGATACCGCAATCGGCGGACAGGCCGGCACCAGCTCCCGCATCGAAAACTATATGGGCTTTCCCACCGGCATCTCCGGCGCGGACCTCACCTTCCGCGGACAGGTTCAGGCGATGAAGTTCGGCACCTGCTTCGCCATGCCGCGCCGGGTCGAGGCACTCGCCCGCCGCGACGACGGCTTCTGCGCCACGCTCGACGGGGGCGAAGAGCTGTGTGCCCGCGCCGTACTCGTCGCCACCGGCGTGCAATATCGCCGCTTGCCGCTCGACCGGCTCGAAGCGTTCGAAGGTGCCGGCATCTATTACGCCGCGACCGAGATGGAGGCGCGCCTGTGCGCCCAGACCGAGGCGGTCGTCGTCGGCGGCGGCAACAGCGCGGGGCAGGCGGCGATGTACCTCTCGCGCGTCGCCAAACGCGTCCATGTCGTCGTGCGCGGCGCCAGCCTCGCCGATACGATGAGCGCCTATCTGCGCGACCGGCTTGAGGCCGACCCGCGTATCGTCATCCACACCCACAGCCAGCTGGCGCAGCTCGATGGCGACGCCCATCTCGAACGCGTCGTGTTCACCGGCCCGGCGGGCAGCCATGCGGTCGATTGTCGCGCGCTGTTCATCATGATCGGCGCTGCGCCCAATACCGACTGGCTTTCCGGCCTGGTCGAACTCGACCCGCATGGCTTCGTCCGCACCGGCGCAGAAGTCGGCGCATCGTCCAGCTACGCCACCTCCTGCCCCGGCATCTTCGCGGTCGGCGACGTCCGCTCCGGCTCGGTCAAGCGCGTCGCCAGCAGCGTCGGCGAAGGCTCGGTCGTCGTCAGCGCGATCTGGACCCATGTCAACGCGCCCCCGCCGCGCACTATCGAGGGAAATCTATGAGCCGCATCCTCCGTCTTGGCCTTGGTGCGCTGCTCGCCGCCGCTGCGGTCCCCGCCATGGCCGCACCGCACCGCATCGACACCGCCGCACGCGCGGCCATGACGCAGACCGGCGCGCGCGGGCTGGCGATTGCGCTGGTCGAGCGCGGCCGCGTGACCCATGTCGCCGCCTTTGGCGCGCGCGACGCGTCGGGCCAGCCGCTGACGGCCGACACCGTGATGTATGGCGCGTCGCTGACCAAGGCGGTGTTCGGCTATTTCAATGCCCAGCTGGCGGACCAGCGTCGGCTGGACCTTGATCGGCCGATCGCCGCGCTGCTGCCGCAACCCGTCCCGGCCTATGGCAATGTGCCCGGATCGGGCCAGTGGGGCGACCTGGCGAATGATCCCCGCTGGAGCGCGATCACGCCGCGCATGACGCTGACCCATTCGACCGGCTTTGCCAATTTCGCCTTTCTCGAACCCGATCGCCGCCTGCGCATCCATTTCACGCCGGGTACGCGTTACGCCTATTCGGGCGAAGGGCTGATGCTGCTGCAATTCGGGCTCGAACGCGGCCTCGGTCTCGATGTCGAGGCGGAGCTGCAGCGGCGATTCTTTGTGCCGCTCGGCATGACGCGCACCAGCCTGAAATGGCAGGATCGCTTTGCCGCCAACCTCGCCGATGGCTGGGACGAAAGCGGTGCCGCCCGCCCGCACGATCAGCGCAGCCGCGTGCGCGTTGCCGGATCGATGGACACCACCATCGCCGACATGGCGCGGATGGCGGCGGCGATGGTGCGCGGCTACGGCCTCTCCAAAGCGGGGCATGCCCGCTTCAGCCAGGGGACGTTGCCGATCACCACGCGCCAGCAATTCCCCACCTTGCTGCCCGAAGCCCCGCCGGCCGAACGCCCCGCCGCCAAGGCCGCGCTCGGCGTGATCGCGTTCAACGGACCGCAGGGGGCGGGCTGGTTCAAGGGCGGCCATGACGACATTACCGCGAACACCCTGGTCTGCCTCCAGCGCGGCCAGCGCTGCGTGCTGATCCTGTCCAACGACGTCCGCGCCGAACGCGCGTTTCCAGCGCTCGTCCGGGCCGCGCTGGGGGAGACCGGTGTGCCCTATCGCTGGGAATATCCGGGGCTTCCCAGTTATTGAGGCGACCCCACCACCCGCGCCGGGCTCGCCTCACGCCAGCGCGACCTCACCCCTTACCGCCGCCCGCCGCGCCACGACAAAGGCCGCAGCCACCATCACCACGCCCAGATACCCGACCAGCAGCGAATCCAGCGCCATCACCGCCCAAACCACAGCCGGCGCCTTGCCCACCGCCACAAATGCCAGCGCATAATGCGCCACCATCAACGGCAGCATCGCCAGCAGCGACACGATCACGGCGTAAAGATACACCCCCCGCGTCAGCCGGATCGACCGCACAAAGCCGATGCCGGGATTGCCCGCCGCCGCCGCCGTCTTCCACGCCGACAGCAATGGCTCGAACAACAGGCTGACGATCAGGCTCACGATCAGCACCCACGCCGCGACATTGCCCCCGATTCCCGCCGCCTTGGCGATCAACGGCACGTCCTGCACCAGGATCAGCCAGAACAGGCTCCACACCATCACCGGCACGAACAGCCGCACCGCCACTGGATCGATCCGCCGCGCCGCAGCCGGATCATCGCCGAACACCAGAAAGCGCACCGCCCAATATCCGGTCAGGAACAGCGCGATCACCTTCACATGTCCGATCGCCAGCCGCAGCATGTCGCCCTCCGCCGCCTTGAGGCCCGCGATATCGACATACATGCCCGCGCGGATCTCGACCGCATGCTGCACCATCTCGACCGCGACCGGCACCAGGAACAACAGCGGGCAGAGCAGGGCATAGCGGCCCGATCGCACGAACACTTCAACCAGATCGCGTCCCATCGTCATTCCCCTTCGTCATAGGTCAGGATGTCGCCCGGCTGGCACTCCAGCGCCCGGCAGATCGCGTCGAGCGTCGAAAAACGGATCGCCTTGGCCTTGCCGGTCTTCAGGATCGACAGATTGGCGAGCGTGATATCGACCCGCTCGGCGAGTTCGGTCAGGGTCATGCGCCGCGCATGCAGCACATCGTCCAGCGTCACGCGGACCGCCATCAGACGGTCCCCTCAATCTCGTCCTGCATCGCCGCGCCCTGCTGGAACACCCGCGCCAGCACGAACAGCAACAGCACCGCGAGCCAGCCGGTGACCGAAAACTGCCACGCCATGAACTCGCCCGTCGCCTCGCTCAGCTGCGTCGCGAACCAGCCATAGCCAAGGTCGACGATCTGCAACGCCAGCATCGCCCAGGCGATCTGCCGCAACCGATCGGCATTGACCGCCGCGAACGGGGTGCCGATGCGCACCGTATCGATCATCGCGATGATCCGGGTAAACATGACATGCACCGGCACCGCAGCGACGCACCCGATCGCCATCACTCCGACCAGCGCAAGGCGAACTGCATCAGCCTTGCTACCGAAATCCTCTGTCAGTCTGCCCGTCATGAACTCGGGCATCGCCAGCAGCGCGCCGCCGAACACCACGAACCCCGCGACCGCGATCCAGTTGAGAACCAGCAGCACCATCAGGATGCGCCGCGTGAGAATGAGCATGTCGAGTCTCCGTGAATTATCGGTATTCGATAATCCACACATCGAATAACGGCAAGCAAATTTATCGTTTTACGATAAATCTCCCGCCATCCCGACGTCGGGGGGCGAAAACGCCCGCCCACACCCCTCGTCGTCCCGGCCTTGAGCCGGGACAGGGCTTCTTCTTGCTCACGAAGCGGTCATGTCGCTCATGGCTGGGACGACGCGCAGGAATCGAACGGTCGCCCAATCCACCCTCACCGCTGAAACCCAACCTCCCGCACCCGCACCCGCCGCGTCGCCACCGTCCGACCCGCGACAAACTCCCGCAACACCGGCTGGAGCATTGGGTCGCCGAACAGGTCGAACTGATGCGCCGCATTCTCCACCACGACGATTTGCGCATGCGACAGCCCCCGCGCGATCTCCCGCGCATTCTCCACCGGGGTGCGCGCGTCGAGGTCGCCGACCAGAATCAGCGTCGGCACCTTACTGCGCACCGGCTTGCGATAGGCCGCACCCAGATCGACCGCCGGCCAGGCATCGCGCAGCCCCGTCAGCGGAAAGTTGATCGCATTGCCGAGCAACGCGGTGCGCGCCTCGCGCTCGATCCGCCGCAGCCGCGCCGGGCTGGCATGCGAGGCGAGGTCCATCATGTACTTCATCCCCGACCCCAGCCGCCACTGGCTGCGCGCCGCCAGCGCCACCGCACCCATGCGCCGGAAATCGCCGGCCGCCATTTCGCGATAGGCGGCGGGCAGGGTGGCGAGCGTGCGCGGATCGCCCAGCGCCTGCGCGGTCAGCCACTGCACGTCGAACGCCCCGATGGTAACGCGGCGCGCCACCCCGTCCGGTCCCGCGACCTCTACGGTCACCGGTGCGCGCCGCAGCCGTGCGATCACCGTGCGCATCGTCGCGGGCAGTTCCGGCGTACCCGCCCGTTCGGCGATGCGTGCAATCACCGCATCGGTCTGCGCAGGCAGCTTGTAGGTGTGATCGGGGCCTTCGGGACTGACCAAAATCAGCCGCGCGACGCTCGCCGGGTGCCGCCGCAGAGTCGCCAGCGCGAGGTGCGATCCATAGCTGCGCCCCCACACATGCATAGTCGCATAGCCGAACGCCCGCCGCACCGCGTCGACATCATCGGCATTCTCGGCGCTGGTATAGGATGCCAGCCGCACCCCGCTCGCCTCGAACCGCCGCGCCGCCGCGCGCGCCGCATCCGCCATCACCGGCAGCCACAGGGCAGGGGAACCCTCCGCTTCCAGCGGCAGCGGTGTGCGCTCGGGCAGGGCAAGGCTCGGCCGCGACCGCCCGCTCCCGCGCTGGTCGAACGCGATCACGTCCCCGCCCATCAGGTCGAGCAGAGCAGCCGCGCGCGCGGCGGAAAGGCCGCTCAGCAATCCGGTCCCGGAATCGCCCGGTCCACCCGCCAGCACCATGTTGACGATCGGGCTCGGCGCGTCCGCCCAGCGCAGCCGCATCACCGCCAGCTCGATCACCCCCTCCGGCACCGCGCGGTCGCGGCGTTCGGGGACGCGGAGAAAACCGCGCTCGACCGCCATCGAGCGCCCGTCCGGCGCCACCAGTCGCTCGGCGCGCGCTTCACCCAGTTGCGGCGCGATCGGCGCGGCGTTGGCGGCGGTGGCGCTGGCCAGCAGCGCCAATCCGGTCAGCAGGAGGCGGATCATTGCGCGCGCTCCGCCATCTGCGTTTCCAGCGCCCGCCGCTTTGCCGTCAGAGCCGCGAGCCGCCGTCGCGCCCGGCCGAGCAGCACCAGCGCCGCACCGACCATCGCCACGCCCATCGCCGCTGCGACGAACCCCGTGGCCACCCCCGACCCGATCCCGATCGCCAGCGCCCCCAGCGTGAACACCGATGTGAAGGCGACCGCCATCCATCCGGCGACGACTTGCTGGCGCGCATACAGCACGCGCCGCTGGGTCAGCACCCATAGCGCATAGGCGGTCCACCCCGTCCCGATCAGCGACAACACCGCAAAGGCGGCACGCGTGCGTAACGGCAGGTTGGGCTCGGTCATGAACAGCGACAGCGTGACCACCGTCCCGCTCAGCGCGGCGGCCAGCAACAGCGCGTGCGCAATGCGGGGGCGGGGGGACAATTCGGCGCTGACGATCCGGACTTCCGGGGCCGCAGCATCCATTTGCGGGGCAAGGGTCATTGGGCGTCTCCATGCAGTTCGAGCACGCGCCGCAATTGCTTGCGGGCGCGGTACAGGCGTGACTTGACGGTTCCGGTCGGGATCGAGAGCGCGATTGCGACCTCGTCGATCGCCAGTTCCTCAAGGTAGAACAGGGTCAGGATCTCGCGTTCGACCGGGGCCAGTCGCGCCAGCCCGCGCTCGACCGCTTCGACATCGAACGCTGCCTCGCCGTCATCGGCTTCGGCGACATCGTCCTCGGCGGGCAGAGGCGTCGCGGCGCGGTATTTGCGGCGCAGCTGGTCGGCAAAGGCGCGATGCGCCACGCCGAACAGCCACGACCGGAACCGGCTCGTGTCCTCGATCCGCCCGATCCCGCGCACCACGCGCAGCCAGATGTCCTGCGTCAGCTCGGCTGCGGCATCGGCGTCGCCCGTCACGCGCCGGGCATAGCCGCTGACCGGCCCGGCCCATCTCCGCACCAGCGCATCGAACGCCTCGCGCTCGCCCAGCTGGCAGCGCACGACCAGCAGCTCGTCCGCGATTGCCCCCACTTGTTCCCCGCCATCCGGCCGCATCATTCACCTCATGCTTTCCCTCGTAGTCGGTGGACGGCGAAAAAGGTTCATTCGAATGGGTTCGGACGCTAACACCGCCGCATGACCGACCCCCGCGATTCCACGCTCGACCTCAACCCGAACTACGACGCCAACGGCCTGATCACCGCCGTCGCCACCCACGCCGCGACCGGCGAGCTGCTGATGCTCGCGCACATGAACGCCGATGCGCTGGCGAAGACACTGGAGAGCGGCGAAGCATGGTTTTGGTCGCGCAGCCGCCAGCGGCTGTGGAAAAAGGGCGAAAGCAGCGGCCATGTGCTGCGCGTGGTCGAGGCGCGGATCGACTGCGATCAGGACGCGCTGTGGCTCAAAGTCGACCCCGCCGGCCCCGCCTGCCACACCGGCGAACCCAGCTGCTTCTTCCGCCGCATCGAAAACGGCAAGCTGGTGCGCGAGTGAGGGGAGGGCATGTCCCAATTCCTCCCCCAGCTTGCTGGGGGAGGGGGACCGCCGCCGAAGGCAGTGGTGGAGGGGCCGCCCCGCAGAGGGCGGTGAGCATCTCGGCAAAATTCCGCCGTCTTCGCGGCGGCCCCTCCGTCAGCGCTGCGCGCTGCCACCTCCCCCGTTGGGGGAGGAATTGCGCGATCCTCGCCGCCGTCCTCCTCCTCGCCGCCTGCTCCGGCAGCAGCCCCCAGCCCGCAGCATCCCCCACACCCCCCAGCCTCGAATCCGCCGCCATCGAGCGGGGCCTCGTTCGCGATCCCAGGGCGAGCGACGTCACCGGCCTCTACGCCCGCGACACCGACCGGCTGTGCGTCGTGCCCGACGGCACCGCCTATCGCGTCGGCGCGTTCGTCGATTATGGCGACAAGGTCAGCTGCACCGGCCGCGGCACCGCCGCCCGCTCCGGCTCGACCCTCGCGATCGAGTTCAAGGGGCGGAACGGCGAGACCTGCAGCTTCGACGCCAAGTTCGACGGCGACCGGATCACCTTCCCCGCCACCGTCCCCGACAGCTGCGCCAAGCTGTGCGGCCCGCGCGCCTCCTTCGCGGCGCTGGAGGTCGAGCGCCTCAGCGAATCCGCCGCTGAAGCCGAAGCGCTCAGAAGTGCCGAGGGAGTCCGACTCTGCGGTAGTTGACGTTAACGTAAGGTCGGCGTAAATCGACTCGCATGGCAACGAAACTGAAAGCCGTAGCCAGCTTCGCCCCGATCGAGGCGCGGCCGGACAAGGAGAGCTTCTCGATCTCGGACCTGTGCGCCGAGTTCGACGTCACCGCACGCGCGCTGCGCTTCTACGAGGATGAAGGGCTGATCAGCCCCGAGCGGCGCGGGCTCCAGCGCATCTACTCGCACCGCGACCGCGCCCGGCTGGCCTGGATCCTGCGCGGCAAGCGCGTCGGCTTCAGCCTCGCCGAAATCCGCGAGATGATCGACCTCTACGACGTCGGCGACGACCGCCGCACCCAGCATCAGGTCACGCTCGACAAATGCCGCGCCCGCATCGACCTGCTCGAGCGGCAAAAGGTCGATATCGACGCCGCCATTGCCGAACTCGACGATTTCATCGCGGTCCTCGAAGGCCGCGCCAGCCCCATCAAATAAGAACAGGAACGAGAGAGATGCCCCGCTACAATCCCCCCGTCCGCGACACCCGTTTCGTCCTCGACCGCGTGCTCAAGATCGACCGCTACGCCAACCTCCCCGGCTTCACCGCCGCGACCCCCGACGTGGTCAGCGCGGTGCTGGAAGAGGGCGGCAAGTTCGTCGCCGAAGTCCTGTTCCCGATCAACCACAGCGGCGACCAACAGGGCTGCACCCGCCACCCGGACGGCAGCGTCACCACCCCCGACGGCTTCAAGGAGGCCTATAACCAGTTCGTCGAATCCGGCTGGGGCACCCTCAGCGCGCCGGAGCAGTTCGGCGGCCAGGGCATGCCGCACGTCGTATCGACCGCGTTCCAGGAGTACATGATCTCCGCCAACATGGCCTTCGCCATGTACCCCGGCCTCACCCACGGCGCGATCGAGGCGCTCCTCGCCAAGGGCAGCCCGGAGCAGCAGGAGAAATACGTCCCCAAGATGGTGTCCGGCGAATGGGGCGGCACGATGAACCTGACCGAACCGCATTGCGGCACCGATCTCGGCCTCATCAAGACCCGCGCCACCCCCAATGCCGACGGCAGCTGGTCGATCACGGGGACGAAGATCTTCATCTCCTCCGGCGAGCATGACCTCACCAGCAACATCATCCACCTCGTCCTCGCCAAGACGCCGGGCGCGCCGGAGAGCAGCAAGGGCATCAGCCTGTTCGTCGTCCCCAAATTCATGGTCAACGACGACGGCAGCCTGGGCGAGCGCAACGCCGTCTCCTGCGGCTCGATCGAGCACAAGATGGGCATCCACGCCAACTCGACCTGCGTCATGAACTATGACGGCGCGACCGGCTGGCTGGTGGGCGAAGAGATGAAGGGCCTCGCCGCCATGTTCATCATGATGAACGCCGCCCGCCTCGGCGTCGGGCTTCAGGGCCTCGGCATCGGCGAAGTCGCGTACCAGAACGCCGTCCAATACGCGCACGACCGGCGCCAGGGCCGCGCGCTCACCGGCGCCGCCGAGCCACAGGAAAAGGCCGACACCCTCTTCGTCCACCCCGATGTCCGCCGCATGCTGATGGAGGCCAAGGCGATGACCGAAGGGCTCCGCGCCCTGTGCCTGTGGGGCGGCCTCCAGGTCGACCTGTCGCACAAGGCGGCGAGCGAGGAGGAGCGTCAGCTCGCCGACGACCTGATCGGCCTGCTCACCCCGGTGATCAAGGGCGTCGGCACCGACGCCGGCTACCGCATCGCGACCGACAGCCAGCAGGTCTATGGCGGCCATGGCTACATCGCCGAATGGGGCATGGAGCAATATGTCCGCGATGCCCGCATCGCGATGATCTATGAAGGCACCAACGGCGTGCAGGCGATGGACCTGGTCGGCCGCAAGCTGGCCCAGAATGGCGGCCGCGCGGTCCAGACGCTGTTCCGCATCGTCGCCGAAGAGGTCGCCGCCGCCAAGGCCAAGCCTGACCTCGCCCACCTCGCCGAAGCCCTCGAAAAGGCCAATGGCCAGCTTCAGGCCGCGACCATGTGGTTTATGGCCAACGGCATGAAGGACCCCAACCAGGTCGGCGCCGGCGCGTATTCGTACATGGAGCTGATGGGCACCGTCGCGATCGGCCTGATGTGGCTCCGCATGGCCGACGCCGCCGTCGCGGCATTGGCCGAAGGCGACGACGACAAGGCATTCTACGAAGCCAAGCTGGTCACCGCCCGCTTCTACGCCGACCGCATCATGCCCAACGCCGGCGCGCTGCGCCGCAAGATCGAAAGCGGCGCGGAGACGATCATGGCGCTGCCGGTGGAGGCGTTTGGGGTTTGAGGGGAGGGGGCGGGCGCGGCATCAATTCTGGTGCCGCGCTCTACGCCGCCGCTTTCGTCACCGCGATAAAATTCTCTAACTTTGGCAAGACAAGTGTGGGATCAAAGAATATCACTTCTGATCCCGTGGATGCGCTGCGCGCGCTATAATTAATGTTATATTCGACCCCGGGTGATGCGGAATAAAGATCTTTGATTGGATTGACGTTATCGTAAGATACAAGCCAGTTGAATGGCTGTCGATCTTTTTGCACCTCGTCCGCAATGACTTTATGGTCTGACGGCTTGTAGTAGTCCAAATATAGTTGCCGACCCTTTGCGTAATATGGTGGGTCGAGATACATAAGTGTCCTGTGCGGCGACTTCTTTCTATAGGCGCACAGCAGCGACAGTGCATCACTTCTAGTTACGCTGATGCGATCTCTCATTGCGGCAAGCGTGCGTATCCGCGCCACGAGGTCAGTTCGGTTGAACCTCGCGTCAATCCCCCACTCGCTCGACTGCGATCGCCCGCCAATTATCCCTCCACTGAGTATGCCGGAGCGATTTGTGCGGTTCAGGTAGAAAGTGGAGAACCCAAGACTGTAGACGTCCGGGTTGGGAGTTCGACGCTGAGCTTCGAAAGTTGCTTTTTGCTGATCCCACTCGGAGATCGTGAGCGGCACTGAGGCGATCTGTTCGCAGAACCTATCAGTCTCGCTGAGCGCGGACTGCCAAAAGCAGAAAATAGCAGGTGAGAGATCGTTGATATGAATGCTGCGCACGTAGTTCTCGACGAGTAGTTCGCACGCCAACCCGGCCCCGCCGGCGAACGGCTCGACATACGTGCCGTCCTGAAGCTGATTTTCAGTTATAATCGCTTTCAATAGAGCAGACAGTTTCCCCTTACCCCCCGGGTAGCGGAGCGGCGAATATCTTCCAGTTCTAATCATTATGGCCACACATGCTCGAGAAAAACCTTGAGCGTGCTAGCGCCAGATCGAAGTTCACCCGGAGATGGGTTGTGATAAGCGTTGTGTACGTACTGATTTAGTAAATCGTGATAAAGGGGGCTGTTTGGGTTGTTAATAGATTTTGTCACGGGGCTCAACTTATGCTTTTTAATGCCAGAACTAATTAGATGAGTGCAAACCTCAGATACTTTTTCTGAAAGCGTTTTATCCTTTTCGTGGGGTGGCGTCCCCTTTTTGCGCGATATGTTATTGTTGTCCATATATTCGTCAGCGGACATCTCTAGGATAATTCTCATCAATACCGAGATTGAATTTTTGCACTTCTCTACCTCAAGTATTTTCAATTCCTTGAAAATATCGGTAACTCGGTCGACGCTCGCGTTGATATTAAAGGTTCTGGGCCAAATGGTCTTTTGAACAGACGGGCCTCTCTTTGATTTTTTCTTGGGCTTCGAAGAAAAATCGCCTTGAGTAAAAGAGTCGGCAGGTGTCTCGTCGATAGCTTGAGTGAGATCTGGTAAAAATTCAGACGGAATCTTCTTGATGAATTCGTTCTGGTCGTCTTTTGTATTGATCGTTCTGTTTGTGAGATTTCCGTTCAATATCTGACGAATTAAATAAGTTAGAGGCTTTATAAGTTCCTCTGCTCGTATCAACGAGTACAATATGTCTTTAGACGTTTTGACGCCAATGGCGTCTTTCATGGGCTTAGAGCCCATGATTCTATCGACTACGGAGATCGAAATGCTTTCAATTTTATCTCTTTCGTCATCTGTGAGAGTGCCAAACCGCTTTACCAGGTCGATTGCTTGCAGCGCTGGGCTGTTGCCCCGGAATCGAGCTGTGGCGATACCCGACCACCCCACTAGTCCTTCGCCGTCTCCTTGACCGGTGTGGCGCATTTCGATCCAGCGCCGAGCATCTTCGCGTTTGGCGAACGAAAAGCAGGGAATCGGCTCAACCTTCGCGGCTGAAAATTTCTTTGATGCGGCTTCAAGACGTTTCCGCATTGCGGGCGTGACCGTAAGGCCGCTTAGTACTGCTGGATTCTTCAGAATTTGAAGCGTTGCAACGCGCCGATTTCCTTCGAGGGTAACGTAACCCTTGGGGCTCCGTTGATGCATTACCAGCAACCGGTCTGCGGGGTTCAATCCGTGCTCGGCGATGTCTTCCGCCAAGGCAGTTAATCGACTCTTCTGATCGCTGATTACGGCTTGAAGCGCGTCGCGCTGACTCTGAACTTCTCTGGTGCGCGGATTAACGAGATCGAGCAGCAACTCGTCGATTTTCAGACTTTTTTCTGGCATCGGTTCCCCTCCGAAGCCGTTTCATAGTATTGTCGGCCGACACTTTACTAGACCCTTTGTTTTGGCATCGAGCTGTGAGGCTAGTGGCGCGCGAGAACAAAAATAGAACTTTCCTACAGCCCCCGTTCCGGCATACCTAACCGGTCCTCTGCATCACATCAGCAAAGGACCGGCACACATGAACGCTTTCACCACGCCAGAACCGGCGCCCCCAAAGCCCTCAACCTACGACGTCTCGACCTTCAACCACGCCGCCTTCCACGAACTCGAACCCGGCGTGCCCGATGCCCAGCGTTACGACGGCTGGACCCCCGAAAAGCAGAAGCGCTTCCTCACCGCCCTCGCGCGCGGGCATAATGTGACCAAGGCGTGCGCCATCGTCGGCATGTCGCGCCAGACCGCCTATGCCCTGCGCGACAGCGCGCGCGGCGCGGCGTTCGCGCTGGGGTGGAAGGCGGCTCAGCTTCGCGCCCGCGACTCCCTTGCCGACGAACTGATGGACCGCGCCTTCAACGGTGTCCGCGAATCCGTCACCGGCGATAATGGCAGCATCACCACCCGCCACCGCTACGACAACCAGCTGGCGTGGAAGATGCTGAACCGGCTCGACAAGCGCGCCGACGCCGCCTGCACCGATACCGACGCCGCCGCCGTGCGGCTCGCTGCGGCGGACTTCGAACAATATCTCGATCTGGTCGAACAATCGGCGGCACCGGGCCGCGCCGGCCTGTTCCTCGCCGCGCGCTTCGGGGCGGCGGGGGTGGCCAGTGAGGACGACCTCGCCCCGATCCGCACGCTCGCCCGCGCCGATCGCTGGCTGCGCACCCATGTCGACGACAGCGCCGCCGTCCCCGCCACCGACCTCGACCCCGCCGACCGCGCCCGCTGGACCGACGACCAATGGCGCCGCGCCGAAGCCATCGGCCTCGTCGCGCTCGCGTCCGAAGTGCCGCCGGATGAGGATGCTGACAGCCTGTCCGACACATGCGATTCTTGTCAGGATCGTCTGGACAGTGACGCGACTGCGCCGCCCATCTGGTGGTGCGACGAACGCAACGCCTGGCGCACCAGCTTCCCGCCGCCCCATGATTTCCACGGCTTCGACGAAGGCATCCCCGGCACCGACGATTATGAGCGCGATCTGACCGAGGAAGAGGAAGACGCCGTCGAAGCCGAAGAGGACGCCAAACTCGAACCCCTTATCGCCGCCGGCGACGCCGCCCGCGAAGCCTGGCTCGCCCGATGCCGCGCGAGGGCGGGGGAGGGGGCCACTTCTAATTCCTACCCTGAGCCTGCTCAGGGGAGGGGGACCGCCGCCGAAGGCGGTGGTGGAGGGGCGGCCGCGCAGACGGCCGGTGAACAGCTCGACAAAATTCCGCCCTCTGCGAGGGCGGCCCCTCCGTCATCGCTGCGCGATGCCACCTCCCCCAGCAAGCTGGGGGAGGAATAGCCAACCCATAACCCCTTGAGCCTTTCGCCCCACCCGCCATAACGGAGGAATGCTGCTCCCAGACACGCCGCTCCACCCGCTCGAACATGGCCAGCTCAAGGCGATGCGCCTGTCCGCCGCCGTCTTCTGGACGATCGCCACGCTCGTCTCGATCGGGCCGGGCTTCGGCCTCAGCACCGCGTTCGGCTGGTTCCCGATCTGGCTGCCCACCGCCGTCATCGCCCCGCTCGGCCTGTGGTCGGTGCTGATCGCGACCCCGGCGCGCTGGCGACGCTGGGGCTGGGCATGGACGGGGAAGGAACTGCACGTCGCTTCCGGCTGGCTCGCCCGTCGCCACACCATCGTCCCCGCCGCGCGCGTCCAGCATATCGACGTGACACAGGGGCCGGTCGAGCGGATGTTCGGCGTCGCCACCCTGGTGCTGCACACCGCCGGAACCGCGAACAGCCAGGTCGACCTGCCCGGCATCACGCGGGAGACGGCGGAGGAGATCCGCGACGCGATCCGCGACCAGCTGACGGTCGACCCGTGGTGAGCGAGGAGATTGAAGACCACGGACCGCGCCGCGTCCACCCGCTGACGGTCGTCATCTGGTTCCTGAAAAAGGCGCCACAGAATGTCCTCGGCCTGCCCGCGATCATCGGGATCACCTCCGGCCGGGGTCTTGGCTGGATCGCCTTGGCGGCGGTGGGGATTGCGGTCGTCAGCCTGGTGTGGACGTGGATCAACTGGCGGCGCTTCACCTATGAAGTGACCGACAGCGAATTGGTGATCGAACGCGGCCTGTTGAACCGAACCCGCCGCTCGATCCCGTTGGAGCGGATTCAGGACGTCGGCATCGAACAGGGGCCACTGTCCCGCATCTTCGGCCTCGCCGAAGTCCGCGTCGAAACCGGCGGTGGCGACAAGGACGAAGCGGTGCTGGACAGCGTGTCTTTGTCCGAAGCCGCCCGACTGCGCGGAGCCCTGCGCGGCGCCCCGGCCCGGCCGATGGTCGGACTGGACACCGGCGAAGACGCCCAGCCGGTCGAGGACAGGCTGACCGACGTGTTCGCCATGTCGCCGGGGCGGGTGCTGCTGCTGGGGCTGTTCAGCTTCTCGCTGGTCTGGATCGCCGCCCTGGCCACCGGCATCCAGTTCCTTGGCGATGCTCTTGGCTTCGGCTGGGACGAAATCGCCGATCTGGCGGAAACGGCGCAGGGAGAAGTGCAGAGCCGGTTGACCTACTCCACCGGCTTCGGCCTGTTCGGGCTGGTGGTGGTGTTGGGGGTAATCACCGGGGTGGCTCGGACGGTGCTGCGCGAATGGAACTTCAAACTGCGCGCCGGGATCGGCCGCTTCCGCCGGACCAGAGGGTTGCTGACCCGCAGCGAAGTGGTCGTTGCCATGCGCCGCATCCAGCTGGCGCTGATCCAGCGCGGCCCGTTCCGCGGCCTGCTCGGCTGGAATGACCTGAGTGTCCAAACACTTGGCGGCAGCAACGACCCCAGCGGCCGCCAAACCCTCGCCCCCCTGGCCCGCGATTATGAAGTGGCCGGAATCGTCGAGCGAGCCGGCCTGCCCCCCTTCGAACGTTTGCCGCTCCGCCCCGTAGCCCCGGCCCACATCCTCCGGGCCCTGGTATTGGCAATCCCCCTGCCACTGCTGGTCATCGCCGCCGCACTGCTGCTGACCCCCTTCGCCTGGCTCGGCCTGATCCTGACCCTCCCGCCAGTCCTCACCGCCCTGCTGCAACGCAAATTCCACCGCTACGCCCTCCGCAGCGCCAGCCTGCAAGTGATGCGAGGGGTGCTAGCCCAGCGCGACTGGATCGTGCCCGTAGAGAATGTCCAGGTGGTCACCCTGCGTCAGGGCCTGATCCAGCGCTGGCTCGGCCTCGTCACCGTCGACATCGACACCGCCGGGGCCAGCCTGGCCAGCACCCCCGCTGTCGTCGATGTCGCTCTGGACGACGGCGCGACCCTGGCCCGCGACCTCGTCGCCGGGATCAGTTGACGTCCGGGGAGGGGACCGGAGTAGGGGACGGAGCCGCCTTGCGCCGCACCCCGCTCAGCACCTCCGGCGTTGCCGACGGAACCGGCACCGGGGCGGCCGCCGCAGCGACCGGCGTCCGCCGCATACATTGGATCGGACTGGGCCGCTTGAACTCGCCACAATTCCACAGCGCCTTGCCAAACCCCTGTTCCTTGTCCCGCAGATAGCTGAACGACATCGCCTCGATCTGCGCCGGAGTCAGCGCCGCGCCGACCGCCGGCACCTTGGTCCGGTCGGTCCAGCCGAGGAACTTGCAATAGGGCCGCTCACCACAAGTCCGGATCGCCAGCGCCGCAAAGGCATCCGCCCCCAGCGCCTTGTCCAGAACGACATGGAAATTGTCGCCCCCCGACGCCACCGGCTTTGGCACCGCCGACTCCGGAATGGTGTCCGGGTCCAGCATCGCCGCAGGATCGACCACTCCGGCCAGCGCGACCTCGCCACCGCCATGAAAGGGCGACAGCGCCGCCATCTTCGCCACCACCGGTTCAGCCCCGGCATAGCCGCGACGAAAGGCCGGCGGCGTCCCCCACCAGCCGGTCCAGCGGAAGAAGAGGTGGGTGTTCACCTCTGCCACCTTATCCAGGCTGGAACTCCAATAGGGCACCACCCAGTCGGTATGGTAATGCGTCGAATGCCCGACCTTTGCAAAGACCGCGCCGGTCAGCGCCTGCCGCGCAATCGTCTGCGCCCGGCCCCAGGCGGCGGGGGCGGGGGTGCGCCGCATCGCACCGTCGCAGGTGAAGGTGAACTGGCAGCCGGTACGCCGCTCCTGCCCCTGAAACACCACGCCGCAGACCGATTTGGGGAAAGCAGGGTGGCGCATCCGGTTGAGCACCACCTGAGCCACCGCCCGCTGGCCGACCGGGTCGTCGCCAGCCTCATACCAGGTGGCAGCGGCGAGGCAGTCGACCGCGCGCCCGAAATCTTCGGCACCAGCGTCGAGGATCAATGGGCGGGCTGCAGGATTTGGGTCGGTCGAAAAGGGGATGGCGGCGTTGAACGTCCGTGCATCGTCCATCGACAATGCAGCGAGGCGCACCGGCTCGACCTCTGGCAGTTCGGCCTTCGGTACCACGCGTTTTGGCCGCGAAATTTCGGCAAGCACTGGCGCCGTTGCGGGCGGCCCTGCAATCTGCACGACAGCCAGCGGCACTGCGATGGCCGCCAGCGCAATCGCCGCGAGCGCGATCCACAGGCCCGGAGCAGGACGGGGCGCGGTTACCGGAACGGGGGAGGGGGTCACAGGGGGCGCGCGGTCCTTCAGCGGCGAAACGCCAGGGGTGCTGGCCGTCTCCCTTTAGCGCAAGACGCACGCGCGGCAAACCGCGCCGTTGGTCCGGAACGTCGGACGGCCTCAGTTCAGGGCCAGAAGCCCGTCGCTTCGCACAGGTCCCACTGGTCCGCCACCTTCATCCGGCAGCTGCTGTCAATCGCATTGCAGCGCGCATATTCGCGCTCATAGCGTTTGAAGCAGCTTTCCAGCGCCTTGGCTTGCGGTGCCCCCGCAGGCTTGACGGCAGTCTTAACCAGCCGCGCATCGGCAGCAGTGGCACCGGACGCGGCGACCGCCGCGACCTTCGCCCCGGCTGCCCGAACGGCCGATGTCTGTTCGCTGCCGAACACCATCGGCCACGCCAAAAACATTGCCAGCATCACGCTGACGCAAATCATTGCATTCCGCACGATTTCCCCCCGGAATCCGTGTTCCCCGACTCAGGCCAGTTTATCCGTATCGGGACAGAATGCGAGTCATTACGCCTCGGGAAGAAAGTCCGGAACGCTCAGATAGCGCTCACCTGTATCATAATTGAACCCTAGCACCCGCGAACCGGCCGGAAGGTCGCCCAGCTTCTTCGCAATCGCCGCCAGAGTCGCGCCCGACGAGATGCCGATCAGCATCCCTTCCTCACGCGCCGCGCGGCGGGCAAACTCCTTCGCATCGGCGGCATCGACCTGGATCGCGCCGTCGATCGAGTCGGTGTGCAGGTTCTTGGGGACGAAGCCCGCGCCGATGCCCTGGATCGGATGCGGCCCCGGCTGGCCGCCGGAGATGACCGGCGAGAGTTCCGGCTCGACCGCAAACACCTTGAGCGCCGGCCAGGTCTTTTTGAGCGTCTCGGCGACGCCGGTGATGTGGCCGCCCGTGCCGACGCCGGTGATGATCACGTCCGGCGGGGTATCGGCGAAGTCCTTGAGAATCTCCTGCGCCGTGGTGCGGACATGGACGTCGATATTGGCCGGATTCTCGAACTGCTGCGGCATCCATGCGCCCGGGGTCGATTCGACGATTTCCAGCGCACGCTCGATCGCCCCCTTCATGCCCTTTTCACGCGGGGTAAGGTCGAAGCTCGCGCCATAGGCGAGCATCAGGCGGCGGCGTTCGATGCTCATGCTTTCCGGCATGACCAGGATCAGCTTGTAGCCCTTGACCGCCGCGACCATTGCCAGGCCGACGCCGGTATTGCCGCTGGTCGGCTCAACGATCGTGCCGCCGGGCGTCAGGCTGCCATCGGCCTCCGCCGCCTCGATCATTGCGAGCGCAATGCGGTCCTTGATCGACCCGCCGGGATTGGTGCGCTCCGACTTGATCCACACCTCGGCATCGGGGAACAGCCGGGCCACGCGGATGTGCGGGGTGTTGCCGATCGTTTCGAGGATGTTGTTCGCCTTCATGCCTTGATCTCCTCTGGCGGGGGATTGTCCAACGACGCGGGCGGATCGAAGGTCCGCGCGCGCCGCAATTCGGGGAAGATACGCGCCCAAAGCGCGGTTACCAAGATCGCTGCGATGCCGCCGCCCACGGTCGCGACGACCGGCCCGATCAGCGAGGCGAGAAAGCCCGAACGCGCCTCGCCCAGCTCGTTCGAGCTCGACACGAACAGCGTCGAAACCGATCCCACCCGCCCGCGCATCGCGTCGGGCGTATGCAGCTGGATCAGCGACGAGCGGACATAGACCGAGATCATGTCGAAGGCACCCAGCGCGATCAGCGCGACGATCGACACCAGCACTGCCGGGGCCAGTTCGCTGCCGATCATGCTCGGCCCGAACCAGCGGGTCATCAACGGCCCGGCCCACCCAAACACGGTCGTCGCCGCGCCGAAGCCGATGACTGCCCACAGCATCTTGACCCCGACATTGGTCTTGAGCGGACGCCAGGACAGCACCACCGCCACCGCCACCGCACCGACTGCCGGCGCCGCGCGTAAATGGCCAAGGCCGTCCGCGCCGATCATCAGCACGTCGCGGGCATAGATGGGGAGCATCGCGGTGGCACCGCCCAACAGCACCGCGAACATGTCGAGCGAGATCGCGCCGAGGACGAGGCGGTTGCGTCGGACATAGCGTAACCCCTCAATCATCTGCATCAACGGGTTGCCGATGCGAGCAATGGTGCTGCGCGCCACCGGAGTGACCAGCAGCATCATGACGAACGCGACGCCGAACAGCGCGGTGGCGACCCAATAGGGGACCGCCGGACCGACCGCGTAGAGATAGCCACCCATGGCCGGACCACCGATCGAGCCAACCTGCCACGCCAATGCGCTCAGCGCGATCGCGGTCGGGAGCGAGGCGGGGGGCACGAGGTTAGGCGCAAGCGCCTGTTGCGCAGGGCTGATGAACGCGCGTGCGACGCCGAGTAGCGCGGCGATGCCAAACAAAGCGGGCAAGGTGATCGTATCGTTCTGCGTCAGCCAGGCCAGCGCGGCGGCGCAACCCAGTTCCAGCGCGATTGCGGCGCGCACGATCCAGCGGCGGTCGAGCCGGTCGGCAACCCAGCCGGTGACGAGGGTAAGCGCGAGCAGCGGCAGAAACTGAACCAGCCCGACAAAACCAAGTTGCAACGCGGCCTCGCGAATGCCCATGGTTTCACGGGCAATGTCGTAGACCTGCCACCCAATGACCACGACCATCGAAAGTCCGGCCAGTGTCGATGCAAGCCGCGCGATCCAGTAGACGCGGTAATTGTGGATCGAGAAGGGATGGGCGGCCATGCGTTCCTGTCCGGCCGTCGGTCCCGATGACCGGCGGACGAACCGGCCTTAGGGGGTCGCGAACGCTTCGCGCAATGAAGTTATCGTTGCGCGCGGCGTTCGCGACGGTTGGCGTGGGTCAGGCAAGCGAAACGTCGGCGACCTTGTCCTGATAATCCGCCTTCGGGTCCGAGCCGAGCAGCATTTTGAGACCCGCGAACAGGCTGTTTTCATTTAGCCAGATCTGACCATGTTCGGTGTCGAGGCGGAGAAGCTGGAGCTTGGGATCGTCCTTCCCGCCTTCATACCATGCCGCGATGAACGGGTTCCACAGCCGGTCAATGGTGGCGCGATCATTGTCGGCAACCAGACTGCCGTGGATCGTCGCCCACAGATCATGACCCTTGGTCACGAAATGGGCCATGGCGCGGTTGCTCTCGCTCAGCGCGGCGACCAGGCTGTTGTCCTTGGTGGTAAAGAACCAGATCGGACCACCCGTTTGCCCGTCCTCACGCAGCGCCGTCATCGGCTGCGCATGGCCGTCGCGCGCACCGTCGAGGCCGAGGAAAAGGGTGCGGTCGCTGTCGAGCGCCGACCAGAATTTGTCGGCGAGTTCCTGCGGGGTCGGCATCGGGCTGCTCCTGAATGGTGGGATTGCAGCGGGAACGGCCGATGCCGCGACGCGGTTCCCTATGCTAACCCAAATCAGGCGGCGGCATGCGGCCGCGAATATAGGCCGTGCCGGGACGCTCCATCGGAAAGCCGCACAGGGCGAGCCGTCCGAGCAGCTGACGCGCGCGGTTGGCCAGCGTCGTGCGGGCCGCGATGGCTGGGGCATCGGCAACCGGGAGCAGAATGGCGCCCGATCGGGTCAGCAGACCGCGCGCAACGAGCGCATCGATATTGCGGGACGTCGTCGCATAGGGCAGCCCGAGCATGCGTGCGGCGTTACTGGTGCGGATCATTGGATCGGACTTGCCATCCGGCCCGGCATCGGCACGGCGGCAATGGCCCCATTCGACCGCCAGCAGCAGGGAGAGCCGGGTGAAATTCTCCTCGCGCGGCCCATGGCTTTCCATCGCAGCGAGGATGAGGTCGAGTGCGATCCCCACCCCGGATCGCGGGTCATAGGTGATATCGGTGCCGGTTGGCGGCAACGCAAAGCCGTTCTTGCCCAAATCCTCGACCAGACAGACGAGCAGGTCGTGGCAGCTTTCGGTAAAGCGCGCCAGGCGCGGTTCGACAATTGTATCGATCGGCACGGAAAGACCGCCCGGCGCGCGGGCGATCAGCCCGACCTCGACCAGTGCGATGGCATGACGGCGCGTCGTTTCAAACGGCCGACCGATCGATGCAGCCAGCGCATTGATGCTGACCGGTCGCTTACGCCCGGGGGACTGGTCAAACGGGCCACAGGCACGCGCCGTTGCCGCGAACACGACTGCGCTGTTGAGGCTGCCGAACATTTCCAGCGCGTGCGCCATCGCCGACACGGCAAATTCGAGGACGTGCAGATCGAATACGGGCCCCGATAGCGGCGCCGATGCCTCAAGATCTTTGCCGGGCCTAGGCAACATGGCGGCAGACCAGGTTGTTGCACGTGAAGTTCGCACGCAAAGAAGCCACTACTTTCCCCAAAGTGGAGCAAAGTAAGGGCGCTCTGCGGCAGCGGCGCAACGCGCCAGCTACTCATTTTGCGCGCTGGGCGGTGCTGTGGCCAACAAATCCGAGTATTTGCGACCCAAAAGCCACATCGCGGGGCGGCGCAATTGCGCGGGATGGGTCGGCGATCACGTCAAAGATGCGGCCATATTGGTATCATTTGGCCGCTCCAGTTGGACCGGGGCGCGGCTAACCCGCGCCCCGACCCGGGTCAGGCATAGGCCGCGCGCATCGGCACCGGTGGCAGCCGGTCGCCAAGGGCACCGAGCGGGCCGACCACCAGCCGGCGCATCGGCTGCCAGAAGGCCGACAGGGTCAGCAGCGCCGATCCGATCACCAATGCCGTCAGCGCCGCACCCAGTTCGACCGCGCCCGCAGTCTGCAACAGCGCATACATGGCGTAGAGGACGTAGGCGAGGCTGGAGACGAGCAGCGCGCGGCGGTCTACTGCGAGTGCAACGACCGCAAAGCCGACATAGAGCAACAGCACGACGGCGGCGATGCCCGGCTGAACCGCGCCGTCGAACACGCCGAGCATGTGGAAGATCGGGTGTGCGATCATGGGCGCGGCGGCAAGATGCAACCAGAAGGCGACATCGGCGCGGCGCGTCTTGCGCTCGCGGTCGGACATGTCCCAGCGCATGGCGAACAGGAACATCAGCACGCCGCCGGCCAGCACGATCGACATCGCCCAATCCTTGGCCGCCGGGAATGCAAGCATGATGAGCGCGATCATCACCCCGACGACCGCGACCGCCCCCGCCGCCACGGTGATCGGAACCATGAACCGCCGCCAGTGCAGCCATGCAGCCGCGGCAGTGACCAGGCCGACCGTGGCAGCAATGCCTGCCGCGACCTGACGCGCAAATGTTTCACCTTCCCGGCTGACATAGCGTTCGAGCCATTCGCCATTGTCCACAACGATGCCCACCAATGTCGCGGCAATGCCCCCGACAAAGGCGAGCAGCAGCAGAATGCTGGGCAGCGCCATGCGGCGCACGCGGGTGAAATACTCGGCCAGCCCCCAGGCCAGTGCCGCGACCGCGAGGCCACCCAGCCAGGGCTTGATCTCGCCGCCGATCCAGGCGACCGCGACGAGCATCAGCGCTGCGGCGATCGCGACGAAGATGTCGTTGAACCCGGTCAACAGTCGGAAATGCTCCTCATCCGCGATCGGCGCAGAGCGCATCGACGCGATATGATCGCGGAATGCGGCGGCGGCTTCAGGGCTGATTGCCCC
Organism: Sphingomonas sp. SDUR79; assembly: GCF_056821745.1. NCBI lineage: Bacteria > Pseudomonadati > Pseudomonadota > Alphaproteobacteria > Sphingomonadales > Sphingomonadaceae > Sphingomonas > Sphingomonas sp. SDUR79. The sequence continues at coordinate 599,286 of NZ_JBPDIN010000001.1, forward strand.
GGCCTCCACCGCGCTGTTCAGATCCACTTCGCTATACATGGCAGTCCCTCCTGTGCCGGAGAGACTGCCACAAGTGTGTTAGTGATGCAATACGCCGTGGCGCTGGTCTGCCCCACATCGAAAAACTTCAACCTTGCAGCTTGGCCATGATCGTCATTGCCTGCTCGCCACCCGACTTGGGCACGATTTCGCCGGTGCGATCGGTAATCTGTGCCCAATGTGCGGCGACACCCTCGGGGCTCATGTCGTCCCCGGTCAGTCGTGCGCCCTGAGTGAGGGTTACGTAAGCGGCCTGGAACACCCCGGCGCCTGCGCCGACGATCGCGTTGGTCGGCGCATCGTCGCTGACCAGGAACAGCGCAGCGGGCGCGACGCTTTCGGGGGTGAATGCCTTGAAGGCGGCTTCGGGGAAAATATCCTCGGTCATGCGCGTGCCTGCGGTCGGGGCAAGGGTGTTGACGCGGATGTTGTATTTCGCGCCCTCCAGGTAGAGCGTCTTGGTCAGCCCGGCGAGGCCGAGCTTGGCCGCACCGTAATTCGCCTGGCCGAAATTGCCGTAGAGGCCGCTGGAAGATGCGGTCATCAGGATGCGACCGTAATTCTGGTCGCGCATCGTCGCCCATACCGCCTTGGTCGCATTGGCCGAACCATTGAGATGGACATCGATGACGAAGCGGAAATCCTCCGGCTCCATATTCGCAAAGCTCTTGTCGCGCAGCACGCCGGCGTTGTTGATCAGGATGTGGACGCCGCCCCAATTCTCCTGAGCCTGGGCGACCATTTCCTGCATCTGCGCATAGTCGGTAACGCTGCCGCCATTGGCGATTGCCTCGCCGCCCGCAGCTTCGATCTCGGCGACTACCCGCTCGGCCGCATCCGATGCACCGCTGCCATCCCGCGATCCGCCCAGATCGTTCACCACGACCCGTGCACCGCGCCGTGCGAGTTCCAGCGCATAGGCGCGTCCCAGACCACCGCCAGCGCCGGTTACGATTGCGACGCGGCCTGCAAAACTGATGCTCATAACCCTCTCCGCATTGACGTTTCCGTCAAGCTATGCGGCGCACATGCGCGGCTGGCAAGCGGGGAGGTGGGGCGGGGTAGCACCCGCCCCACGGGGCTCATCCGCCGCGCTGGCGGCAATTGTCATACTGGCCCTTCTTACAGATCGGATATTCGGCAAGCGGGGCGGGGGCCGGGAAAGCGACGTCTGGTGCAGGTGCTTGCTGGAACACCACTGTCGTACCCGGCGCGGGCGGCGCCGACATTGGCGGGGTCGCAGGCTGGTAGCCGCCGACCGGATCTTCGGTCGTCGCGGCGGTGGTGGTGGTTTCAGGCGCGGCGGGGGCAGGGGCCGCCATGTCCTGCGCAGCAGCCGTTCCGGCCACCGCGAGCGCTGCGGCGAGTGCGATCAGCTTCATCTTCGTTCTCCTGACATTGTTACGCTTCGGAGCGAATTGCTCGTCGCGCCAACGCGTCAGGAGAAGAATCTTTCCGGAGCGGGCCGGTGCTGCCCGTCAGCGAACCTGACGCAGCACGTTACTGCCCGGCGTCGAGCGAATAGCCGGCCGAGCGCACGGTGCGGATGATGTCCGGGCGGTTGCCGATATTGATCGCCTTGCGCAGCCGCCGGATATGGACGTCGACCGTGCGGCTTTCGATATCGCTGTCATGGCCCCACACCGCGTCGAGCAGCCGTTCGCGCGAGAAGACCCAGCCCGGATGCTCCAGGAAATGCTTGAGCAGGCGGAATTCGGTCGGGCCGAGCGGCACGACTTCGCCCCCGCGCCTCACCTTGTGGCCGACCGTGTCCATTTCGATATCGGCATAGGTCAGCGCCTCGCCCGCCAGCGCCGGGCGCACGCGGCGCAGCACTGCGCCGACGCGCGCGACCAGCTCGCGCGGGGAGAAGGGCTTGGTGACATAGTCGTCCGCCCCGGTCTCGAGGCCACGCACACGGTCCTCTTCCTCGCCGCGCGCGGTGAGCATGATGATCGGGACGTTCGCCGTCTCGCTCATCCGGCGCAGGCGGCGGCACACTTCGATCCCCGACAGGCTTTCGACCATCCAGTCGAGCAGGACGATGTCCGGCGGCGATTCCTGGGCGAGCAGCAAGGCTTCCTCGCCATCGGGGGTGTGGCGAACCTCGAAATCCTCACGGCGGAAATGATAGGTGAGGAGTTCGGCGAGTGCCGCATCATCCTCGACCAGTAGCATGCGGGCGCGGCTCATCTCAGGCCTCCGGAACCTCGACCGTGTCGCGCTCGGCCATGTAGCTGCCGGTCGCGGCAAAATAGACCATTTCGGCGACATTGGTCGCATGGTCGCCGATGCGCTCGATATTCTTGGCGACGAACAGCAGATGCGCGACTTCGCTCACCGTGCGCGGGTTTTCGACCATATAGGTCACCAGCGTGCGGAAGATGCTGTCGTAGAAATCGTCGAGCCGGTTGTCGCGCTCGACCACCCGGATCGCGGCCTCGGCATCGCGTGCCGAAAAGGCGTCGAGCACGTCATGCACCATTTCGCTCGCCATCTGCGCCATGGCGGGCAGGATCGAAATCGCTTCGATCCGGTCGGCACCGGGGGTGTGGACGAGGGGAACGCGCTTGGCGATGTTCTTGGCATAATCGCCGATCCGCTCCACGACCGCCGCGATCTTGAGTGCGGCGACGACTTCGCGCAGGTCGTCGGCCATCGGCGCGCGCAGGGCGATGACGCGGACGGCGAGCTTTTCGACCTCCGCCTCGATCGCGTCGATGGCCTTGTCCTTGGCGCGGACATCCTTTGCCAGAGCGGTGTCGTTGCGGGTCAGTGCCAGCATCGCATCGGCAATTGCTTGCTCGGCAAGGCCGCCCATCTGCGAGATCAGCGCGCGCAGATGCTTGATGTCCTCGTCGAACGCCTTGACCGTGTGTTCCTGGCCCGTTGACATTTCAGCCATACCTTCCGGTGATGTAATCTTTGGTCCGCTCCTGACGGGGCGCGGTAAATATCTGGTCCGTCTCGCCATATTCGACAAGCGTGCCGAGATGGAAAAAGGCGGTGCGCTGGCTGACCCGTGCGGCCTGCTGCATGTTGTGGGTGACGATCACGATCGCATATTTGCCGCGCAGTTCGTGGATCAGCTCCTCGATCTTGGCGGTGGCGATCGGATCGAGCGCCGAGCAGGGCTCGTCCATCAGGATGACTTCGGGATCGACCGCGATGGCGCGTGCGATGCACAGCCGTTGTTGCTGGCCACCCGACAGCGCGGTGCCGCTGTCCTGCAGCCGGTCCTTGACCTCTTCCCACAGCCCGGCGCGCTTGAGCGAGCGTTCGACGATCATGTCCATTTCGTTGCGCGCGCGGGCAAGGCCGTGGATGCGCGGGCCATAGGCGACGTTTTCGTAGATCGACTTGGGGAAGGGGTTCGGCTTCTGGAACACCATGCCGACGCGCGCGCGCAGCTGCACCACATCCATGGAGCGGTCGTAGATATCCTCGCCGTCCAGTGTGATCTTGCCGTCGACCCGCGCGCTGGCGACCGTGTCGTTCATGCGGTTGAGCGTGCGCAGGAAGGTCGACTTGCCACAGCCCGACGGGCCGATGAACGCGGTCACATTCTCCATGTCGACATCGATCGACACGTCGCGGATCGCCTGTTTCTCGCCGTAGAAGACGTTGACGCCGCGTGCCGACATCTTGGGTACAGTTCCGGCCTGGGCGGGCGCGGCGCTGTCGACGGCGGTGCTTGCATAATCGGTTTGGGTCATCACCAGCGGGTCTCGAAGCGGTTGCGAAGATAGATGGCGATGGCGTTCATCGCGAGCAGGAAGATCAGCAGGACGATGATAGCGGCGCTCGTCTTCTCGACAAAGCCACGACTCACCTGGTCCGACCAGAGGAAAATCTGCACCGGCAGCACTGTCGCCGGATCGAACACGCCGCCCGGCGGCGTGACGATGAAGGCGCGCATGCCGATCAGCAGCAGCGGCGCGGTCTCACCCAGCGCGCGGGCCATGCCGATGATCGTGCCGGTCAGGATGCCCGGCAACGCCAGCGGCAGGACGTGGTGGAACACCACCTGAATGCGGCTCGCGCCGATGCCGAGCGCGGCGTCGCGGATCGACGGCGGCACCGCCTTGATCGCGTTACGGCCAGCGATGACGATCACGGGCATGATCATCAGCGCCAGCGTCAACCCCCCGACCAGCGGCGCGGAACGCGGCAGGTGCAGAAAGTTGAGGAACACGGCGAGCCCGAGCAGGCCGAAGATGATCGACGGCACCGCCGCCAGATTGTTGATCGACACTTCGATCAGGTCGGTCCAGCGGTTTCGCGGGGCATATTCTTCCAGATAGACGGCAGAGCAGACGCCGATCGGGAAGGCGATCAGCAACGTCACCAGCATCGTCAGCAGCGACCCCTTGAGCGCGCCCCAGATGCCGACCCCGGTCGGGTCGGTGGCGTCGGAACCCACCAGAAAGTCAATGTTGAACCCCTGGGTCAGCGTTCCCTGATCGCGCAGCCGGGTTGCCACCTTGATCACTTCGGGATCGCTGCCATCGCCCTTGGCGGCAAGCGCAATCGGCGACGAGGCGGGCACGTCGATCGACGCGCGCCCCTGCAGCAACTCGGGCCGCGCCTTGAGTTCGTCGCGGACGGTGACCCATGCACTTTCGGAGATATAGTCGGCGCCCTCCGGGCCGAAGGCGGCGACGGCGGCATTGGCGACGACATCGTTCAGCCCCGCGCTGGCCAGCGCCAGATCGGCACCCTTGCCGCGCAGCTGTTCCGGCGTGACCTCAAGGGCCGCAGCCTTGAAGTCGATCGGCAGTGCGATCTCGGCGCGCTGAAACCCGCCAATGCCCTGCCACAGCATCGTGACGAGCAGGAAGGCGAGGAAGCTGGCCGAGCCGACGACGGCCGCCAGCCCCCACATGCGGAAGCGACGCTCCTTGGCATAGCGGGCACGGATGCGCTTTTGCATCGCGTCGGTTTTCCAGCCGGTCGGAGCCGCGCGTGCGGGCTCTTCGTTACCGGTCGGGAGCTGCGGGATGAGGCTCTCACTCATAAGCTTCGCGATACTTTTTGACGACGCGCAGCGCGACGATGTTGAGGAGGAAGGTGATCATGAACAGCGTGAGGCCCAGCGCGAATGCGGCGAGCGTTTTGGGGCTGTCGAACGCGGTCTCACCGGTCAGCAGGTCGACGATCTGCTTGGTCACGGTGGTCGCGCCATCGAACGGGTTGAGCGTGATGTTGGCTGCGCCCGATGCCGCCATCACCACGATCATCGTCTCGCCGATCGCGCGGCTGACCGCCAGCAGGATGCCGGCAACCACGCCCGGCAGTGCGGCGGGGATCAGGACGCGCTTGATCGTCTCGCTGGTCGTCGCGCCCATGGCGAGCGAGCCGTCGCGCATCGCGGTGGGAACCGCGGCGATCGAGTCATCGGCCATCGACGATACGAACGGGATGATCATGATGCCCATCACCAGCCCTGCCGAGAGCGCGCTTTCGGCCGAGGCGAACTGAAAGCCCAGCATCACCGCAAAGTCGCGGATCAGCGGGCCGACCGTCAGCGCCGCGAAATAGCCGTAAACGACGGTCGGCACACCCGCCAGGATCTCCAGGATCGGCTTCATCCACGCCCGGAAGCTGCGCGGGGCATATTGCGTGAGGTAGATCGCGCTCATCAGGCCGAACGGGATCGCGATGATCATCGCAATGACCGCGCCGATGAAGAAGGTGCCCCAGAACAGCGGCAGCGCGCCCAGATTGGCGCCGGGATCGTCGGCGCGAATGACCTGGGGGCTCCAGTTCAGCCCGAACAGGAAGTCGGTGATCGGCACGATCGAGAAGAAGCGCACGCTTTCAAAAATGAGCGAGAGGAAGATGCCGAGCGTCGTCAGGATCGCGATCAGCGACGCGACCAGCAACAGCATCATCACCGCCCGTTCGAACTTCGTCCGTGCGCGGAAGTCCGGTTTGACCTTGGTGAAGGCGAACGCACCAAAGGCAAAGGCGAGGATCAGCGCCAGCGCGGTGCCGATCCAGTCATAGCGGTTCAGCGCCGTGGCATAGGCCGGCGCAAGCTGTTCGGCGAGGGGATAGAAGGCGCCCTGGCTGCTGCCCTGTGCAAGGCTGCGCGCCTCGTTGAGGATCGTCTCCCGCTCGAACCCGAATGCCGGAAGCTGTGCGGCGGCCGGGGTGGAAAGCACCGTTTCGGTGACCAGCCCGGGGCTGATGTTGACCCAGAAGACCAGGAAGATCAGCGCCGGGATGACCGCCCAGGTCGCGACATACCAACCATGCTGGCTAGGCAGGCTGTGCAGCCGTTTGGCGGGCAGCCCGCGTGCCATGCGCGCCGCCCGCGCGCGCGCCGTCAGCCAGCCAATCAGGCCCAGGCCGAGGATCAGGAACAGGAGTGCGAAAACATTCACCGGTCGAAGCCGCCTATCTGGGAACGATGTTGGTATCGGTTCGGATTATTTCAGATCGCCGCGCTGCATCGTCAGGCCCTTGGCGATGGTGTCGCTCGCCTTGCTGCGGTCCGCGTCAGACGAGGCGATCATGCCGCGCTTGGCCAGCGGGCCCCCGGGGCCCCACATCCGGGTATATTGGGCCAGGAATTCATTGATCCCTGGCACCGCCTTCAGATGCTGTTTCTTGACGTAGATGAACATTGCGCGCGCACCCGGATACTGGCCCGACGAGATCGCCGCATAGCTGGGCTCGACCCCGTTGACCGGGACGCCCTTAAGCCGCGACGCGTTTTCCTCAAGGTAGGAATAGCCGAACACGCCGATGGCATTGGGGTTGGCGCTGAGCTTCTGGACGATCAGATTGTCGTTCTCACCCGAATCGACATAGACGCCGTCCTCGCGCACGCGGGTGCACAGCTCGGTTGCCTTGTCCTTGTCGGTCTTCTCGATTTCCTTGACCTGCGGATAGGCCTCTTCGCAGCCCGGATGCATGATCAGTTCGTGCAGTGAATCGCGCGTGCCGCTGGTCGCCGGCGGGCCCATGACCGAAATCGGCACCGCCGGCAGCGACGGGTTGATGTCCGACCACAGCTTCGACGTATTGGGTTTGCCCATCGGGCTTTCGGCGAGCGCGCGATACGCTTCGGCCAGCGTCAGCCGGATCTTGGGGCCATTGACCGATTCGGCAAAGGCGATGCCGTCCATGCCCACCTGAACCTCAAGAATGTCGGTGACGCCGTTGCGCTGACACAGGTCGAATTCCGACGCGGTCATCCGGCGCGACGCGTTGGTCATGTCGGGGTGCTGCGGGCCGACGCCCGCGCAGAACAGCTTCATGCCACCGCCGGTGCCGGTCGATTCGATCACCGGGGCCTTGAAGCTGCCCGAATTGACAAATTGTTCGGCGACCATGGTGGTGAAGGGGTAAACGGTTGAAGAACCGACGATCTTGATCTGATCGCGCGACGCCTGGCCCCCGCCGCCACAGGCAGACAAGGTCAGCGCCGAAAGCGCGATCAGCGAAAAACTGCGCATCGTGATTCCCCCCGGCCATCTTGCGAGTCGCGAAACAGGGGCCGGTCCCGCCCGCGCTGGCCGTCTGTTGCAGTTGCGTGACGCTATGATGACACGGGCCCCGGAATCGGCGCGACAGGCAGCAGAATGGTGACCGAAGTACCCTGGCCCACCACGCTCGTGATGTCGAGGCGACCGCGATGCCGCTCGACGATATGCTTGACGATCGCCAGGCCCAGCCCGGTCCCCCCGGCCGCGCGGCTGCGGCTCGAATCGACCCGATAGAATCGCTCGGTCAGGCGCGGCAGGTGCTCGGGCGCAATGCCTTCGCTCTCGTCGCGCACGGTCAGGCGGACCATCGCCGAATCGGTGGCGTCGAGCGCAACGGTCACCGGCGTTCCGGCTCGGCCATATTTCATCGCATTGCCGATTATATTGTGCAGCAGCTGCGAGAGTTGCACCCGGTCGCCGCGTACTCCCGGCAGCGCCTCGACGCTCAGCGCGATGTCCGCGGCCCGCGCCGGCGCGAGGGAGGCCAGCTCGTCGCGGACCTGCGCGAGCAGTGCGGCGAGATCGACGACATCGTCGGGCGCGCGGTATTTCTCCGCCTCGATCCGCGACAGCGAGATGAGGTCGTCGATCAGCCGCCGCATGCGCCGCGCCTCATTATCCATGACCTTCAGGAACCGCGCACGGGTTTCGGGATCGTCCGCGGCATCCTCCAGCGTCTCGATAAAGCCGAGGATGGAAGCGAGCGGGGTGCGCAGCTCATGGCTGGCATTGGCCACGAAATCGACCCGCATCCGGTCCGCCGCATGCGCGCCGGTGCGATCGCTCAAATGGACGACCCGCGCACCGCCCGGCAGCGCGCGCACGCGCATCTCCCAGCGCTGGTCGCGGGTGCCGAGACCAACCAGATGGATCGGGCCGCCCGGCGCGCCCTCGACCGGGTTGAGCAGCCGTTCGGCGGCGGCCGGGTGCCGGATCGCAACGCGGACATCCTCGCCCAGGATATGCTCGCCGAGCAGCGCGCGCGCGGCGCGATTGGCCGCTTCAACCCGCTGCGCCTCGACCAGCAACATCGGTTCGAACACCGCCTCGATCGCCTCGGCCACGCCGGCGGGGGCAGTGCTGACCGGGTCGGGGCCCGGTATTTCGTGGGCCGGTTCCTCGGGCGGGGGCGAAGCGATCAGCGCCGCCAGCGTCGCGCCGACGAGCGCGATCCCGCCCGCCTGTGGTCCGGCGGTGATCCACGCTACAACCGCGGTGACGAGGACGGCGATCAGCGCGGCGAAGGTGCGGGGGTTGGTCAGGCTGGGCATGACTTCATGCCTAACCGATCATCCGCGCGATTCACACTTGTGAAAGGCCATTATGCGAGGGAAGAACGCATATGGCCGACACCACGCCCCCCAAGGACGGATCGCCGAAACGCCCGAGCAGGCGCGCGCTGATGCTGGGTGCCGCAAGCGCGTCGGCGATTGTGTCGATCAAACCGGCGCTCGCCCAGACTGCCGGATCGGTGCTGAATTGCGAGATTCCGGTCCCCGATGCAGGACGCGCGGGCAACTATATCGCCGCCGATGGATCGCTGGTGCCGGCCGGGACGCAGGGCGCGTTTCCGCCGGCCGGACGCAATTTCAAGGGTGAAGAGGTCAAGCAGGCGCTGAACGGCGCGAACCTGCCCGGCACGACCTATGAGCAGAGCCGCGCCTACACCAATTATATCCGCCGGCTGCAGCGCGGGACGAGCGGCTTTACCTGTTTCGCATCGCTTCAGATGCCGCGCGGGTAACGCCGCATGACCCGGTACCGCGCCGCGCCCGCCGCGACGCTGCGGATCGAGCCGCTCGATGCGCTGACGCTGATCTATCACCGCGCGTCGGGGATCACGCATCTGGTGGATTCGCCGGTGCCGGAATTGCTCGAACTGCTGGCCGCGCCATTGACGCTTGAGCAGGCGTTGGCGGTGCTGACCGAGCGGTTCGATCTGGTCGATCCCGACCGCGATGCGCTCGCCGCGCGGATCGAAGAGCTGGTCGCGTCCGGGCTGGTGGAGCGGCTGTGATGCGCCATGCGACCATGCTCCGCATCGGCCCGGTGGGGTTCCGCATCGGCAGCGACTGGCGCGTGCCGGTTGCTGCGCTGGACGATCTCTACCGCGACTATCCGCAGCCTCAGGACGGCATTCCCGATTTCACCGTCCGGCTGTTCGCCGCGCGACCGTGGCGGCGCTGGATCCGCCCCGCCGTGCATCTGGGCGGCGATTTCGTGATCCCGGAAGCGGCGCCGCTGCCGCTGGCACAGGGGGTGCTTGCGGCGGAAATGGCGATGAACTTGCAGATGGCGCTGGGGCAACGGCGCTATCTGCTGATCCACGCCTCGGCTGTGGAAAAGGACGGGCGTGCGCTGCTGATGACCGGCGAGAGCGGGGCCGGGAAGTCGACGCTCGCCGCGCTGCTGATGGCGCGCGGATGGCGGCTGATGGGCGACGAGTTCGCGCTGCTCGATCCGGTAACGGGGATGCTGCACGGTTTCCCGCGGCTGATCAGCCTCAAGAATGAAGCGATCGGGGTGATGCAGTCGGCGCTGCCCGATGCGCGCTGGGGGCCTTTGCTCGCGGGTACGCCCAAGGGGGATATCCGCCATTTGGTGCCTGACGCCCGCGCGATTGCCGCGATGGATGCGCCTGCGCGGCCTGCCTTGATCCTGTTCCCCGCATTCGGCCATCAAATCGCCGAGCGCGCGGTGGAGCCGAGCGAGTGTTTCGTCCGGCTGACGCAAGCCTCGACCAACTATGTCGCGCTGGGCGAGGCCGGGTTCGATGCGCTGACCGGCCTGGTGCGCGGGGTGCCGGCCCGTGCGATCGACTATCCCGACACCGACGGCGCGATTGCGCTGGTCGAGCGGCTGTGGGGGGAGCTGGCGTGAGCGGCGCGCTGGTCGCCCGCGCGCTGCGCGATCCGGCGTCGGTGCTGGCGCTGGATGCTGCGGGATGGACGGTTTTGCTGTGCGCGGCGCGGGCCGAGACGCTGATCGGCAGCCTGGCGCACCGCGTCGAAGGGCTGGCGATCCCGGATGCAGCAGCGCGGGTGTTGGCAGACGCGCGCGCGGCGGCCGAGCAGGGGCGGATGGCGGCGTTATGGGAGGCCGAGATGGCGCGGCGCGCGCTCGCGCCCAGCGGTATGCCGGTCGTGCTGCTCAAGGGCACCGCATTTGTCGCGAGCGGGCTGGCGGCGGGGCAGGGGCGGCAGATCGGCGATCTCGACATCCTCGTCCCGCGCGAGCGGATCGACGAGGCGGAGGCGCTGCTGCTCGCCGCCGGGTGGGAGTGGGTCAAGCCTGATCCCTATGACGACGCCTATTATCGCCGCTGGATGCATGAACTGCCGCCGCTGATCCATCGTGAGCGGGACCGGATGATCGATGTCCACCACACGATCCTGCCGCTGACCGCGCGGGTCACGCCCGATGCGGCGGCGCTGATCGCCAGCGCGGTCCCGCTCGGCAATGGCCTGTCGGTGCTGCCGCCCGAGGGGATGGTCGTCCATGCGGCGGCGCATCTGTTCGCCGATGGCGATTTGCAGGGCGGCTTGCGCAATTTGTGGGATATCCACTGCCTGCGCGGCGAGTTTGGCGGGGTGGAGTTCGACCTGAGCCTCACGGCCTGCGCGGCTCAGCACGGCTTGACCCCTGAGGTCGAGCGCTCGCTGCGGCTATCGGCGCATCTGTTCGGGGATGGCGCGGCACTGACCCTTGCCGACCGCGTCTATGTCCGCCGCCTGCTGGCGCGCGATGGCTGGGGCCGGCGCACCCGCAAGTTGACCGAGCTCGCCTTCTACCTGCGCGGCCATTGGCTGCGCATGCCACCGCTCATGCTGGCGCGGCACCTGTGGACCAAGTGGCGGAAAGGCTATCGCCCAGCCGGATAAGCGTCGGCACCAGTTCGTCATAGCCGTCGATCACTTCGTCTGCGCCGAGTTCCTCGACCGGCTGCATCAGGAAACCGAAGCTGACCGCGATGCTCGGGATGCCCGCATTCTTCGCCGCCATGATGTCGTAGATCGAATCGCCGACGAACGCGGCGCGCCCACCGCCGCATCTGGCGATCATTTCATGGATCGGGGCGGCGGAGGGCTTGGCGTTGCCGCGCCCCATCGTGTCGCCGCCGATGACGCAGGCAAAGCGGTGGTCGATGCCGACTTCGCGCACCAGCCGCGTCGCGAACCGCTCGAACTTGTTGGTGACGATGGCGAGCTTGACCTCGCGCGCCTCCAGATCGTCCAGCGCCTCCGTCAACCCGGCGAAGGGCACCGTCCCGTGCGAGAGGTTGTCGCCATAGAATTCGAGCAATGCCGGATAGGCCGTGGCCATGACCGCATCGTCATACCCGCCTGATTCCTCCAGCCCCTGTTTGAGCATATTCTTCGCCCCGCCGCCGATCATCGACTTGATCCGGTCGGGCGCAAGGGTGGGGCGGTCCACCAGCGCCAGCGCATGGTTGGTCGCGGCCAGCAGGTCGGCGCTGGTGTCGAGCAGCGTGCCGTCGAGGTCGAACCCGACGATAGCGAACGGAACATCGGTCATCGCGCCAAATGCCTGCGCCGCTATGGAAATTGCAACATGATCGTGGCAGTGCGCCCGCCAAGGGGAGCTATCGACCAATGACCAAGCCGATCGCCGCGATCATCCTTGCCGCCGGAAGCGGGACACGGATGAAGTCCGATACGCACAAGGTGCTGCACAGAATCGCGGGCAAGCCGATGCTGCTGCACCTGACCGATGCCTTTGCGGCGGCGGGCGCGGCGGAGAAAGTCGTGGTGGTCGGCGCACGGCGTCAACAGGTCGAGGCGGCGGTCGCGCCGCTCGGCGTGAAGATCGCGCATCAGGCCGAGCAACTCGGCACCGCGCACGCCGCGCTGATGGCGCGCGACGCGCTGGCGGGGTTTGACGGCATTGTGATCGTCGCATTCGGCGATACGCCCTTCCTGTCGGCACAGACGATTGCCGCGATGGCGGCGCGGCTCGATGCGGCGGATGCGCCGCGCGTCGCGGTGCTCGGCTTCCGCCCCGACGATGCCAAGGCCTATGGCCGGATCATCGCCGATGCGAACGGCGCAATCGTCAAGATGGTCGAATATAAGGACGCCAGCCCCGAGGAGCGCGCGGTCGATCTGTGCAATTCGGGCGTGACGGCCGTGCGCGCCGCCGATCTGTGGCCGCTGCTCGACCGGGTCGGCAACGACAATGCGGCGGGCGAATACTACCTTCCCGACATTGTCATGCTGGCGCTGGCCGATGGCGACCGCGCGGTGGTGGTCGAGACCGACGCCGACGAGGTGATCGGGATTAACAGCCGCGCCGAACTCGCCTATGCCGAGGATCGCTGGCAGGCGGCACGGCGGGCGCAGGCGATGGCCGATGGCGCGACGCTGACCGCACCCGAAACCGTGTGGTTCGCCCACGATACCGCGTTGGGCCGCGACGTGACGGTAGAACCGAACGTGGTGTTCGGCCCCGGCGTGACTGTCGCGAACGGCGTCACCATCCGCGCCTTTTGCCATATCGAGGGTGCGAGCATCGCGACCGGCGCGGAAGTCGGGCCCTATGCCCGGCTGCGCCCCGGCACGGTGCTGGGCGAGAAGAGCAAGATCGGCAATTTCGTCGAGACGAAGAAGGCGGTGTTGGGCAAGGGCGCCAAGGCCAATCACCTGACCTATCTGGGCGATGCTCAGGTGGGGGAGGGCGCGAATATCGGCGCGGGGACCATCACCTGCAATTATGACGGCTTCTTCAAATATCCGACGGTGATCGGGGCGGGGGCGTTTGTCGGGTCGAACAGCGCGCTAGTCGCTCCGGTCAGCATCGGCGAGGGTGCAATCGTCGGCGCGGGCAGCGTGGTGACCAAGGATGTCGAGGCCGACGCGCTCGCGCTGGTCCGTCCCGAACAGACTGGCCTGCCTGGCTGGGCAAAGCGGTTCCGCGCGGCGATGACGGCACGAAAGGCGGCGAAATGAGCGATATCTATGAAGGCAAACCGTTCCTGAAGCTGCTCGACGCCTATGTCCTCGATGCCATCGGCGCGCTCGATGCGGATAGCGATGCGGTGCTGACAGCGCAGGAGCCGGCGTTTCACGCGATGTTCGGCGCGACGGGCGACTGGCGCAGCATTGTGGTAGAGCGGATGCAGTTTCCCGACGGCATGGCGGGCGCGATCAACGAGGTCTGGGCCAAGGGGCGCACCAGGTTCATCGCAGCGCAGGGCCATGAGCCAGACCCGGTCGAATTCGTGCGGAGCTTCGTCGACAGCAAGTTCCCGCATTGACATGATATCATGATATGATATCATTATATCAATGACTCGCATCCTTGCCGATCTGCCCGATGAGGACATCAAGTGGCTCGACGCCCAGGCGGCCGAGCAAGGCAAGTCCCGTGCCGCAGTGCTGCGGGAGGCGGTCGCGGCCTATCGCGCTGAGGCGCCGCCGGCCGGGGACAAGGATTGGCTCGATCAGGCGTTCGGAATCTGGAAGGATCGCACCGATATCGGAGACGCCGTCGAGTGGCAGCGCCGCGAGCGCGCTTCATGGACCCGCCCGTGGGATGACGACTATGAAGAGGTCAAGGCTGAGTTCCCGGACCTGTTCGACGAAGACGATGACCGCGAGCGCCAGCGCTATCTCGACATGACCGGTCGCGAAACCTCCGATCAGAAGCGCACATCCAAGTGAGCGGTTATTCGTTCGACAGTAACATCCTGATCTATGCGCTCAACGGTGATCCGGTTGCGCATGCGGAGATCGCGCGGGTCGATCGGCCGTGGATCAGCCGCGTTACCTGGATCGAGGTGCTGTCGAAGGAGCGCGGCGCGACCCTTGCGAATATCAAGCGGTTCCTTGGCGGCTTTTCGATTGACGAGGTGGACGCGCACATCGCCGAACACGCAGCGGCGCTCCGGCGCGAGCGGCCTCGCCTGAAACTACCGGATTCGGTGGTGCTCGCTTCCGCTCAGGTCAATCACCGTATTCTCGTAACAAACAACACCAAGGACTTCCCGGCGAACATGCCGGGCGTCCGGGTTCCTCGAAACTTCTAGGCAGAGACAGCAAACATGTGTGGAATCGTTGGAATCCTGGGCAATGACGATGTTGCCGACCGGCTGCTCGACGGCCTGAAGCGGCTGGAATATCGCGGCTATGACTCGGCGGGCATCGCGACCATCGTCGATGGCGGCATCGCGCGCCGCCGCGCATCGGGCAAGCTGGTCAATCTTGGCAAAGTGCTGGCCGAAGACCCTCTGCCCGGTACGGTCGGCATTGCCCACACCCGCTGGGCAACGCATGGCGGCCCGACCACCAACAACGCCCATCCGCACGCGACCGGTGAGGTCGCGCTGGTCCACAACGGAATCATCGAGAATTTCAAGCCGCTGCGCGAAGAACTGCTGGCGCGCGGCCGCGTGTTCGAGAGCGAGACCGACACCGAGATCGTCGCGCATCTGGTGAGCGAGCAGGTCGAGGCGGGCCTCGATCCGGTCGCTGCGGTCAAGGCCATCCTCCCGCGTCTGCACGGTGCCTTCGCGCTCGCGATCCTGTTCCGCAGCCATCCCGACATGCTGATCGGCGCGCGGCTCGGTTCGCCGCTGGTGGTCGGCTATGGCGAGGGGGAGACCTATCTCGGCTCCGACGCGCTCGCGCTCGCGCCGCTGACCCAGCGCATCTCATATCTGGAAGAGGGTGATTGGGTCGTCCTCACCCGCGACGGCACGCAGGTCTATGACGTCGAGAACAACCCGGTCGAGCGCCCGATCGTCAATTCGGGCGCATCGGGCCAGCTGATCGACAAGGGCAATCACCGCCACTTCATGGCGAAGGAAATCTACGAACAGCCGATCGTCGTTGCGCAGACGCTGCGCGGCTATCTCCAGCGGCTCGAGGAAAAGGTGACACTGCCGATCCCCGAGTTCGACCTGTCCGCGATCCGCCGCGTGACGATCGTCGCGTGCGGCACCAGCTATTACGCCGGGATGGTCGCCAAATACTGGTTCGAGCAGTTCGCGCGGGTCGCGGTGGACATCGATGTCGCTTCCGAGTTCCGCTACCGCGCGCCGGTGATGGAGCCGGGCGGGTTGATGATCGTCATCAGCCAGTCGGGCGAGACCGCCGACACGCTCGCCGCGTTGCGCCACGCCAAGGCGGAGGGGCAGACGATCGCCGCCGTGGTAAACGTGCCGACCAGCACGATGGCGCGTGAGGCTGACCTGCTGCTCCCCACCCATGCCGGGCCGGAGATCGGCGTCGCGTCGACCAAGGCATTCACCTGCCAGCTCGCGGTCCTCGCCGCGCTCGCCGCCAATCTCGCCAAGGCGAAGGGGCGGATGACGCCGGAGGAGGAAAAGGAAATCGTCCTCCACCTCGCCGAAGCGCCCGCTGCGCTCAACGATGCGCTCAGCCGCGACGAGGCGATCGAGGCGATGGCCGGCAGCGTCGCCGGTGCGCGTGACGTCCTCTATCTCGGCCGCGGCACCGACTATCCGCTAGCGATGGAAGGCGCGTTGAAGCTCAAGGAAATCAGCTATATCCACGCCGAGGGCTATGCTGCGGGCGAAATGAAGCACGGGCCCATCGCGCTGATCGACGAGAATGTGCCCGTCATCGTCATCGCGCCGAGCGGCCCGCTGTTCGAAAAGACCGTCAGCAACATGCAGGAAGTGCAGGCGCGCGGCGGCAAGGTCGTGCTGATCTCCGACGCCGAGGGGATTGCTGCAGCGGGCGACAATTGCCTCGCGACGATCGAGATGCCCAAGGTCCACCCGCTGATCGCGCCGATCGTCTATGCGGTGCCGGTGCAACTGCTCGCCTACCATGTCGCAGTGGCGAAGGGCACGGACGTCGACCAGCCGCGCAACCTCGCCAAGTCGGTCACGGTGGAGTGAGCTAGCCGAAGCGGTGGTGGAGCGGGTGAAGGGAATCGAACCCTCGTCGTGAGCTTGGGAAGCTCCTGCTCTACCATTGAGCTACACCCGCGAGGCGCGCCGAAATCGGGGGTTTGCGCGGCATTGTCAAGCCGGATCGCATGAATATGGCCAGGCAGCAACATGACCCGCGTCGCTAATCCGGAGTTAGCCAGTCTGGGTGACGCTTTGCTAGCAATGATGTGGGTAGGCCTTCAGTCGGGAGCCATAGGGCCGGGGCTGGAGCTGCGAGCACTCTATCTTCGGTGAACGTTTGCTCGCGGGAGCAATGCCCGTGAATGTCGATCATGCGTCGGAAGCGACGCTGCAACCCGACGATGATCGCCGCGCCGACGACCGGACGACGACCCTGTTCCAGGTCGCACGGCTGCTTACCGAAGCGGGGGCGCAGCATCTCTGCCTGATCCGCAATATCGGGGCGGGCGGAATGATGGTCGAAATCTACGCGCCGCTCGAACCGGAGACGCGGGTGCGGATCGAACCCAAGGTGTGCGATCCCGTCGCCGGGGTGGTGCGCTGGGCACAGGCGGGGCAGGCGGGGATCGCCTTTGACGATCCCATCGACGTGCACGCTTATCTCCACACACATAACGTGCTGCTGCCCGATCAGCTGCCGCGATGCCCGCGCGTGACGACGACGTTACGGGCGCGGCTGCGGATCGGTGCCGTCTGGCACCTCGTCCCGCTGATCGACCTGTCGCAGGGCGGGGCGAAGGTCGAAACCGACCTGCCCGTCGAACTGGGGCAGGGGGTCGAGATCGATATCGCGGGCATCGGAACGCTGGGCGCGCATGTCCGCTGGGTGCGCGGCGAGCGGATCGGCCTGATCTTCACCAGCGCATTGCGGCTGGCGCGCGTCGCCCAATGGATCGCGACGCATGGCGCGGAACAGGGCAATGTCCGCGCCGCATGATTGCGCTCAGTCGATCGTGCGTCCCAGTTCGCGGTTAAGCCAAAGTGCCACCAGCGTGCCGATCGCGCCGGACAGCAGATAGGCACCCGCCGCGAGCAAGCCGAACTCCGCCGATAGCCACAACGCCGCCAACGGCGCGAAACCCGCCCCGAACAGCCAGGCAAGGTCGGAGGTCAGCGCGGAGCCGGTATAGCGATGGCGCTGCTGGAAGCTCGCCGACAGCGCGCCCGATGACTGGCCAAAAGTGAGGCCGAGTAGGACGAAGCCGAGCAGCATGAACGCCGCTTCGCCTGCTTCGCCCATTTCGAGCAGCTGCGGGGCGAAGCCGCTGAACGCCGCGATGGCGGCCGCGGTGGCGGCGAGCACGGTGCGGCGACCGACCCGGTCGGCGAGATAGCCCGAGGCGATGATCGCGCCGACGCCAAGCGCGGCTGCAACCGCCTCGATCGCGAGGAAGCGGACCGGCGATTCCTCGGTATACAGGAACACCCAGGACAGCGGGAACACGGTGACCATGTGGAACATGGCAAAGCTCGCCAACGGGGCGAAGGCACCGAGGATGATCGTGCGCCATTCGGAACGGATCGTCTCGGTCATCGGAGCCGGCTGCAGCTCGCGGCGTTCGAACAAACTGGCATATTCGGGCGTCACCACGATACGCAGCCGGGCGAATAGCGCGACGACGTTGATCGCGAACGCGACGAAGAACGGGTAGCGCCAGCCCCAGTCGAGGAAGTCCTGCGCGGGCAGGGCGGCGATCAGGAACATGAACAGCAAGCTGGCGACGATCAGGCCGAGCGGCGCGCCGAGCTGCGGGATCATCGCATACCATCCGCGTTTGCCCTCTGGGGCATTGAGTGCGAGCAGCGAGGCAAGGCCGTCCCAGGATCCGCCCAGCGCCACGCCCTGACCCATGCGGAACAGTGCGAGCAGCAGTGCCGAGCCTACGCCGATCGAGGCATAGCCGGGAAGGAAGGCGATGGCGGCGGTCGATCCGCCGAGCAGGAACAGCGCAATGGTCAGCTTGGCGCCGCGACCATAGGCGCGGTCGATCGCGGTGAAGATCAGCGTACCGACCGGCCGCGCGACAAAGGCGAGCGCGAAGATCGCGAACGACCACAAGGTCCCCTGGAGCGGGTCGAGATGCGGGAACACCAGCGACGGGAACACCAGCACCGATGCGATGGCATAGACGAAGAAGTCGAAGAATTCGGACGTGCGCCCGATCACCACGCCGATCGCGATCTCGCCCGGGGCGATCTTGTGCCCATCCCGCGGGCCGTCGGAATTGACCGCGCGCGCATCGCGTTCGGCTTCGGTCGTGGGGACGGTTTCGGCGCTCATTCCAGTCTTCCCGGCTTGCCCCGCTGACGCGGCGCGACTCACTCATGCGGTCCAGTGTCGGCTTCCCGCAGTGAAAACGCACTGCTGCATTGATGGGCATCAAGGGATTGGACAAAATGTCCTATGTGCGCGCCGGGGGCACAGGCGTAGGCGCCGATCATGGCCCAGAACCCTGTCCGATTCCGCCATCGCCTTCGGCCCCTGCTCGCGCTTGCGGCCCTGCCGCTGCTGTCCGGCTGCGGGCTGATCGTCCTCGACCCCGCCGGTGAAGTGGCGCGGCAGCAGGGCAATCTGGTGATGATCTCCACCGCGCTGATGCTGTTGATCATCGTGCCGGTGATGGCGCTGACCGTGTTCTTCGCGTTCAAATATCGCGCGGCGAACCAGGACGCGACCTATGATCCCGACTGGGACCATTCGACCCAGCTGGAGCTGGTGATCTGGGCAGCGCCCCTGTTGATCATCATCTGCCTTGGCGCCCTGACCTGGGTCGGCACGCATCTGCTCGACCCGTATCGCCCGCTCGCGGCCGCTGAAGCCAAAGGGCCAGGCGCACCGGAGACCGACCGCGAAAAGCCGCTCGAGGTGCAGGTCGTCGCGCTCGATTGGAAGTGGCTGTTCATCTATCCCGAACTGGGGATCGCGACGGTCAACGAGTTTGCCGCGCCGGTGGATCGCCCGATCCGCTTCCGCATCGCGTCCTCCACGGTGATGAACAGCTTCTACATCCCCGCGCTGGCGGGCCAGATCTATGCGATGCCGGGCATGGAGACCAAGCTGCACGGCATCTTTAACGAGACCGGCAATTTCGTCGGCTTCTCCGCCAACTATTCCGGCGCCGGCTTCTCCAACATGCGCTTCGCTGCAAAGAGCATGGAGCGCGGCCAGTTCGACGCCTGGGTCGCGCAGGTGAAGGGCAATGCAACGCCGCTCGACCGCGCCACCTATCTCAAGCTCGAACGCCCGAGCGAGAAGGAGCCGGTGCGCCGCTTTGCGCAGGTCGAGCCGAACCTGTTCGACCGCGTCGTCAACCTCTGCGTCGAGCCTGGCAAGATGTGCATGCACGACATGATGGCGATCGACGCGCGCGGCGGGCTGGGCCTCGCCGGCACGTACAACGTCCGCGACCTTGCCTATGACAAATTCACAGCGCGCGGCACGTTGCCGACGCTCAACACCCGCTATGTCGCCGCCGTCTGCACCACGCCGATGGTGCCGATGACCGGTCCCGATCCCAAGCCGGTGGACAGCACCCCGCTGACCGGCGCCGGCCTGTCGCGCGTGCGCCAGTCGACCCCGCCGATCGCGCGTACCGCGATGACTGACATCCCCGTCCTTCCGGAAAGCTGAGCAAGCCCGTGTCCGATCCCATTGCGCATCCCGCCCCGTCGGTCGATCCGATCTTCGGCCGTCTGTCGCTCGACTCGATCCCGCTGCACGAACCGATCCTGATCGTCACCTTTGCGGTGGTCGCGATCGGCGGCATGGCGGTGATCGCGCTGCTGACCAAATATCGCCTCTGGGGTTATCTGTGGAAGGAGTGGTTCACGAGTGTGGACCACAAGAAGATCGGGATCATGTACATGATCCTCGGCCTCATCATGTTCCTGCGCGGCTTTGCCGATGCGATCATGATGCGGTTGCAGCAGGCGATGGCGTTCGGCGGGAACGAAGGCTATCTCAACGCGCACCATTATGATCAGATCTTCACCGCGCATGGCGTGATCATGATCTTCTTCGTGGCGATGCCGTTCATCACCGGCCTCATGAACTATGTCGTCCCGCTGCAGATCGGCGCGCGCGACGTCAGCTTCCCGTTTCTCAACAATTTCAGCTTCTGGATGACCGCAGCGGGCGCGGCGCTGACGATGGTGTCGCTGTTCGTCGGTGAATATGCCCAGACCGGCTGGCTCGCCTATCCGCCGCTGTCGGGGATTACTTACAGCCCCAATGTCGGCGTCGATTACTACATATGGTCGCTACAGATAGCAGGCGTCGGCACGACCTTGTCCGGCATCAACCTGATCGTCACCATCCTGAAGCTGCGCGCGCCGGGCATGGGCCTGATGAAGATGCCGGTGTTCACCTGGACGTCGCTATGCGCCAACATCCTGATCGTCGCCAGCTTCCCGGTGCTGACCGCCGTGCTCGCGCTGCTCGGACTCGACCGCTATGCGGGGACCAACTTCTTCACGAACGACTTCGGCGGATCGTCGATGATGTACGTGAACCTGATCTGGATCTGGGGCCATCCTGAGGTCTACATCCTGATCCTGCCGCTGTTCGGCGTGTTCAGCGAAGTCACCTCGACCTTCTCGGGCAAGCGGCTCTTCGGCTATACCTCGATGGTCTATGCGACGGTGGTCATCACCATCCTGTCCTACGTCGTGTGGCTCCACCACTTCTTCACCATGGGGTCGGGGGCGAGCGTCAACAGCTTCTTTGGCATCACTACGATGGTGATCTCGATCCCGACGGGTGCGAAGCTCTTCAACTGGCTGTTCACCATGTATCGCGGGCGCATCCGGTTCGAGCTGCCGATGATGTGGACGATCGCGTTCATGCTGACCTTCACCATCGGCGGCATGACTGGTGTGCTGCTCGCGGTGCCACCGGCGGACTTCGTGCTGCACAATTCGCTGTTCCTGATCGCGCATTTCCACAATGTGATCATCGGCGGCGTGCTGTTCGGCCTGTTCGCGGCGATCAATTACTGGTGGCCCAAGGCGTTCGGGTTCAAGCTCGACAAGAAGTGGGGCCTGGTGTCCTTCTGGTGCTGGGTCGTGGGCTTCTGGCTCGCCTTCGCGCCACTCTACATCCTTGGCCTGATGGGCGTGACGCGACGGATGCGGGTGTTCGACGACCCGTCCTACCAGATCTGGTTCATCATCGCCGGCATCGGCGCGGCGACGATCGCGGTCGGCATCTTCGCGATGCTGGTCCAGTTCGCGGTCAGCATCTGGAAGCGCGAGGAGCTGAAGGTCGATGGCGACCCGTGGAACGGCCGCACGCTGGAATGGGCGACCAGCTCGCCCCCGCCGGAGTATAATTTCGCTTTCACCCCGCGCATCCATGATCTCGACGCGTGGTATGACATGAAGAAGCGCAACGCCGCGCGTCCGGTCGACGGGTTCCGCGACATCCATATGCCGCGTCCGACCGGCGCCGGGATCATCCTGTCGGGCATCAGCCTGGTGATCGGCTTTGCGCTGGCGTGGCATATCTGGTGGCTGGTGATCGCGGCGTTCGTCGCGCTGCTCGCCACCGCGATCATCCACACCTTCAACTATGACCGCGACTTCCACATCCCGGCGGCAACCGTCACCGAGGTTGAGGACGCCCGCACCCGCCAGCTGGCCGCCGGAGCCGCCGCATGACCGCTATCACCGCCACCAACGAGCCGCCCGTCTTTTACGAGTTGGAGGAGCATCCGCACCCTGAGGGGCACAGCACGATGCTGGGCTTCTGGATCTATCTGATGAGCGACTGCCTCATCTTTGCGATCCTGTTCGCCTGTTACGCGGTGCTGGGCGGCAATTACGCCGCCGGGCCGGGTCCCAAGGACCTGTTCGACCTCAAGCTGATCGCGCTCAACACCGCGATGCTGCTGTTTTCGTCGATTACCTATGGCTTTGCGATGCTGTCGATGCAGCTGGGCAAGGTTCGCGCGACACAGGGCTGGCTGGCCGTCACCGGCCTGTTCGGCGCGGCGTTCCTGGCGATCGAGCTGTATGAGTTCGCCCACCTGATCCACCTCGGCGCGACGCCCCAGCGCAGCGCGTTCCTGTCGGCCTTCTTCACGCTGGTCGGCACCCACGGCCTGCACGTCACCTTCGGCCTGATCTGGCTGGTGACACTGATGGTTCAGCTGGGGCGCAAGGGCCTGATCCCCGCCAATCAGCGCCGGGTCGCGTGCCTTGGCATGTTCTGGCACTTCCTCGACGTCATCTGGATCGGCGTCTTCACCTTTGTCTATCTGATGGGGATGCTGCGATGAGCGCGCACCATGACGAGCAACACGCCGCCGCCGAGCTGCCGCACGCGACGCTGCGCGATTATGTGATCGGTTTCGTGCTGTCGGTGATCCTGACCGCGATCCCGTTCTGGCTGGTGATGACGATGCCGCTCAGCGCCGGGGTTACGGCCGCTGTCATCATGGGCTTTGCGGTGGTGCAGATCATCGTCCACATGATCTTCTTCCTGCACATGAACCCGAAGGCGGAGGGCGGCTGGACGCTCACCTCGCTGGTGTTCACCGTGATCGTGATCTTCATCATGCTCGCCGGCTCGCTGTGGGTCATGCATCACCTCAACAGCAACATGATGCCGCAGCATCTGGAGCAGCAGGTCCCGTGAAGCTCCGCCGCGCCGTTCCGGCGGCGCTGCTGCTGATGCTCGCCGCCGGGTTTGTGGCGCTGGGCATCTGGCAGGTCGAGCGGCGGGCGTGGAAGCATGCGCTGATCGACGCGGTCGCGACGCGCAGCACCGCCGCTCCGGTCGCCGCGCCGGCTCCCGGGGTTGCGGTGAGTGCCGAGGCGGACGCCTATCGCCGCGTGCGGGTTACGGGACACTTCCTGCATGAGCGCGAGACGCTGGTGCGTGCGGTCAGCGATCTGGGCAGCGGCTATTGGGTCGTCACCCCGCTCGATACCGGTCGCTTCACGGTGCTGGTCAATCGCGGCTTCGTGCCGCCCGACCGGCGTGAGTCCGCAAGCCGCGCGGCGGGCAATGGGGCGGGGCAGGTGACCGTCACCGGCCTGCTGCGCGTGACCGAGCCGGGCGGCGGCTTCCTGCGCAGCAACGATGCGGTGGCGGACAATTGGTATTCGCGCGATGTCGACGCGATTGCCGCCGCGCGAGGGCTGAGCAACGCCGCACCCTATTTCATCGACGCCGACGCCGCGCCCAATCCGGGCGGGTGGCCGCGCGGCGGGCTGACCGTGCTGCGCTTCTCCGACAACCATCTGGGGTATGCCCTGACCTGGTTCGCGCTGGCATTGCTGTCGCTGGTCGGTATTTGGCTGGTGTTGCGCAAAGCGGTGGTTGCGCCCAACAAGGGTTCGTGAACCGGCAGATCCTTGAGCCCGCCTTTCAGCGGGCGGATGCGGGGCGGCGCAACATGCTGCTGCTCACGCAATTGCGCTGGCTGGCGGTGGGCGGACAGCTGGTGACGGTCGCGGTCGTCCAGCTTATCCTCGGCATCGACCTTCCGCTGACGCAGTTGCTGATGTCGACCGCCACACTTGCCGCGCTCAACATCGCCAGCCATGTGCTGATCGCCAGCGGCGCGCGCTTCAGCGACGGCGCGCTGGCGGCCGCCCTGCTGTTCGATGTCGGCGCGCTGACGGTGCAGCTCAGCCTGTCGGGCGGGATCACCAATCCCTTCGCTGCGCTGTTCCTGCTGCACATCGTGCTCGGCGCGGTGCTGTTGCGGCCGCATTATCCGTGGACGATCGTCGCCGCGACGCTGATCGCGCTGGGCATCCTCGCGCTCGATCCGACGCCGTTGGTGCTGCCGGCCGATCTGCCGGTCGATCCGGTCAATCTGTACCTGTTCGGCGGGTTTGTCTGTTTCGTGCTGATCGCGGTGCTGCTGGTGGTCTTTATCGGCCAGATCAGCCGCAACCTGCGCACCCACGACGCCGCGCTCGCCGCCGTCCGCCAGCGCGCGGCGGAAGAGGATCATATCGTCCGCATGGGCCTGCTCGCCTCGGGCGCGGCGCATGAGTTGGGGACGCCGCTGTCGCTGTTGTCGGTCGCGATCGGCGACTGGCGGGCGATGCCGCGACTCAGGGACGATGCCGAGCTGCAGCAGGAACTGGCCGAGATGGACGGGGCGGTTCGGCGCTGCAAGGCGATCGTCAGCGGCATCCTGATGTCGGCGGGCGAGGCGCGCGGCGTGGCCCCGGAGGTGACCAGCGTGCGCCGCTTCCTGACCGAGATTGTTGCGGATTACCGCGCCAGCCTGCTCCCCGGCACGCTCGACTTCGACGACCGCTTCGGCGCTGACGTGACCATCGTGTCCGACCCGGCGCTGCGCCAGGTGATCGGCAACGTCATCGACAATGCGATCGAGGTATCTCCCGGCACCGTGACCCTGACCGCACTGCGCGAGGAGGACGCGCTGGTGATCGAAATCGCCGATCGCGGCACCGGCTTCGCCCCCGAAATCCTCGCCACCTTCGGCCAGCCCTATCGCTCGACCAAGGGCAAGCCGGGCGGCGGCCTCGGCCTGTTCCTGCTGGTCAACGTCCTGCGCAAGCTGGGCGGGGAGGCGAGCGCGGAGAACCGGCTGGACGGCGGCGCGCGGGTGCGGATCGTCCTGCCACTCGCGGCGCTGGCGATGGCGGCACCGCGATGAGTGCGCGCCTGCTGATCATCGTCGAGGATGACGAGGCATTTGCCCGGACGCTCAAACGCTCGTTCGAGCGGCGCGACTACACCGTGCTGTGGGCGGCAAACCATGACGAGCTGGCGGCGTTGCTGACCGACCACGCGCCGGATTTCGCGGTGGTGGATTTGAAGCTCGGCGGCGCATCGGGGCTGGCGTGCGTCCAGACGCTGCGGGCGAGCGACGCGGGGATGAAGATCGTCGTCCTCACCGGTTTCGCCAGCATCGCGACGGCGGTGGAGGCGATCAAGCTGGGCGCGAACCACTATCTCGCCAAGCCATCGAACACCGACGATATCGAGGCCGCGTTCGCGCGCGTCGATGGCGATGTCGATGCCCCGGTCGACGGCCGCACCTCATCGATCAAGACGGTCGAGTGGGAGCATATCCACCAGACCCTGGTCGAGACCGACTTCAACATCTCCGAAGCTGCGCGGCGCCTGGGGATGCATCGCCGCACGCTGGCGCGAAAGCTGGAGAAACGGCCGGTGCGTTAGGGGGTGGGCGATAAACGAGCGCGTTCAGCTCGATGGCTGGGCGGCTTAAACCGGTGATTAGGTGCCGTCTCGGCGTCGCGGTCGCAATCGCCGAAGGCGACGTGCCAAGCCATGCGGCTGCCGCACGCCAAAATGGCTGAGCTCGCGACGTGCATCCAGATCGCCCATCCGCGCAGCCCTATAAAGCCACCGACGGTATCCGTGAAGATCGCCGACATTGTAGAGCGACATGGCCATGTTCTGCGCGGCGTTCGGTTCTCCAATACGATAGGCGCGGTAGGTCTGGGCAATCGGGCTGTTGCGATCTTGAAGCCGCCCCAATTCTCTCAACGATCCAGTCTGCGTGTAGCGATTTGCCAAATCGAGCAGAGCGGGACCGTAACCACGCAACGCAAGATGCCGTAAGACCGGCTCGCCGAAACCGTTCGCCCGTCTTTCAAGGATCATCTGGGCGCGCCGGAATAGTCGGTCTTCTCTGGTTTCCACGCCACAAACGTAACGCATTGGGCGACCTCCGCAACGGGGTCGCTTGCAGCCAGCCCCCTTCATGCATCGGGTGCCCAATCATCCGACCCCCGTCGGGGTGGAATGGATGGGATGCGGCTTGCCGTCAGCGCACAGCAAAGGCATGGCGCGGGGCACGAGAGAGGAATTCCGATGCGCCTGCGTTCGCTGTTGTTCGTTCCCGGTGACCGGCCCGACCGGATGGAAAAGGCGCTGGCCAGCGGTGCCGATGCGCTGATCCTGGACCTTGAGGATTCGGTGACGCCGGAGCGCAAGGGCGACGCGCGCGCGGCGGTGGCGGCGTTCCTCGCACGGCAGCACAGCGGCCCGGCGCTGTGGGTCCGCATCAACCCGCTCGACAGCGGCATGACGCAGGACGACCTTGCCGCCGCGCGCGGGGCGGACGGCATCGTGCTGCCCAAATCGGCGAGCGGGCAGGATGTCGCCGCGCTCGACGCGATGCTCGCGGGCGTGGCCGCGCGCATCCTGCCGATCGCGACCGAAACGCCCGCCGCGATTTTTGGCCTCGGCAGCTATGCCGGTTGCTCGCCGCGCCTCGCCGGGATCACCTGGGGGGCGGAGGATCTGCCCGCCGCGATCGGCGCGCAATCCTCACGTGAGGCGGACGGGCGCTACACCCCGCCCTATGAGATGATCCGCGGCCTGACGCTGTTCGGCGCGCACGCCGCCGGGGTCGCGCCGATCGAGACCGTCTATCCCGATTTTCGCGATCTCGACGGGCTGGCGGCCTATTGCGCGCGGGCGATGCGCGACGGCTTTACCGGCATGATGGCGATCCACCCGGCGCAGGTGCCGGTGATCAACGCCGCCTTCACCCCGTCCGAAGCCGCCATCGCGCATGCGCAGGCAGTCGTCGCCGCCTTCGCCGCCAATCCGGGCGCGGGCGCGCTTCAGCTCGACGGCAAGATGATCGACGCGCCGCACCTGAAACAGGCGCAGGCGCTGCTCGCCCGTGCGGGAGTGGCATGACGCCAGAGTTTCATCGCGACGATTTGGGTCGGCTGGAGCGGGCAGGGCGGCTGCGGTCGCTGAGTCCTCGCACCGGGCTGGATTTCGCGTCGAACGACTATCTCGGCCTCGCCAATGATCAGCGGCTGCGCGATGCGGTGGCGGATGCGGTCGCGCGTGGCGTGGCGGTCGGGTCGGGCGGATCGCGGCTGCTGCGCGGCAACGACCCGGAGATGGCGGCGCTGGAGGCCGAAGCCGCTGCACTGTTCGGGGCGGAGGCATGCCTGTATTTCGCGACCGGCTTTGCCGCCAATGTCGCGCTGCTGGCGACGCTGCCGCAGCCCGGTGACCTGATCGTCCATGACGCCATGATCCACGCCAGCATGCACGACGGCCTTCGCCTCGCCCGCGCTCCGGCGGTGGCTGCGGGGCATAACGACCCGCAGGCAGTGGACGATGCCATCCAGGCGTGGCGCGCGCAGGGCGGGACGGGCACGCCGTGGATCGCGTTCGAAACGCTCTATTCGATGGATGGCGATTGCGCGCCGGTCGCGGACTTCGCGGCAGTGGCGGCGCGGCATGACGCCATGCTGCTGATCGACGAGGCGCATGCCACCGGTGTGTGGGGCGCGAACGGGCGCGGCCTCGCCGAGGCGCTGGAGGGCGCGGAGAACGTCGTCGCGCTCCACACCTGCGGCAAGGCGCTGGGCTGTCAGGGCGCGCTGGTCACCGGCCCGCGCGTGCTGATCGATTTCCTGATCAACCGCGCGCGTCCCTTCATCTTCTCGACCGCACCCTCGCCCTTGCTGGCCAGCGCCGTCCGCGCGGCGCTGCGCATCGTGGCGGAGGAGCCGGAGCGGCGCGCGCGGCTCCATGCGCTGATCGCCCATGCCGAAAGCGTGCTCGCCCCGCATGGCGTGACCGCGACGGGGACGCAGATCCTGCCGCTAATCCTCGGCGACGACACGGCGACGATGGCGCGCGCGGCGGCGGTGCAGGCGCGCGGGTTCGACGTGCGCGGCATCCGCCCGCCCACGGTCGCGCCCGGCACCGCGCGGCTGCGGATCACGCTGACGCTCAACGTCACCGCGCAGGACATCGATTCACTGGCAGAGGCACTCGCATGATCGTTGTCACCGGCACCGATACCGGGGTGGGCAAGACCGTCGCATCGGCGGCGCTCGCCTGGCGGCTCGGCGCAACCTATTGGAAGCCGGTCCAAGCCGGGCGCGAGGACGCGGAGAGCGACCGGGAGGCGGTCGCGCGGCTGGCCGGGGTGGAGACGCTGCCCGAGGCCTATTTCCTCGAAACGCCCTGTTCGCCGCATCGTGCGGCAGAGATCGATGGTATAACGATCGATCCCGCCCGCCTGACGCCGCCAGCCGGGCGGCTGGTGATCGAGGGGGCGGGGGGCGCGCTGGTGCCGGTGACCCGCGACCTGCTCTACGCCGACCTGTTCGCGCGCTGGGGGCTGCCGGTGGTAATCGTCGCACGCACCGCGCTCGGCACGATCAACCACAGCTTGATGACCATCGAAGTGCTCCGCGTGCGTGACGTGACGGTCGCGGGCATCCTGTTCTCGGGCGATGAAGTGCCCGACAGCCAGGCGACGATCTGCGCGATGGGGCGCGTCGCATCGCTCGGCCGCCTGCCGCGCCTCGACCCGCTGACCCCGGACAGCCTGCGCGCTGCGGCGGCACAGCTCGATCTCGGGCCGATCGCATGACGTCACCCGTCTGGCACCCCTTCACACAGCATGGCCTCAATGAGCCGGTGCCGCTGGTCACGCATGCCGAGGGTGCGATCCTGCACACCGCCGATGGCCGCCGGGTGATCGACGCCATCTCGTCCTGGTGGGTGACGACGCACGGCCATTGCCACCCGCGCATCATGGCGGCGATCCGCGCGCAGGCGGAAAAGCTCGACCAGCTGATCTTTGCCGGCTGGACCCATGAACCCGCCGAGACGCTGGCGCGTGACCTCACCGCGATGATGCCGCCCGCGCTGACCAAGGTGTTCTTCTCCGACAGCGGATCGACCAGTGTCGAGGTCGCGCTGAAAATGGCGCTCGGCCATTTCGCCAATCGCGGCGAGGATCGGTCCCGCATCATCGTGATGGAGGGCAGCTACCACGGTGACACGATCGGCGGCATGTCGGTCGGTGCGCGCGGCGTGTTCAACAAGAGTTACGCGCCGCTGCTGTTCGATGTCGACGTCATCCCCTTTCCTGAGCGCGGTCGTGAGCCGCTGACGATGGCAGCGCTCGAACGATATTGTTCGCAATCGCCCCGGCCCGCTGCGCTGATCGTAGAGCCGATGATCCTCGGCGCGGGGGGCATGCGCATCTATCTGCCCGGGGTGCTGCGCGCGATGCGCGACATCTGCGCGGCGCATGGCGTGCTGTTCATCGCGGACGAGGTGATGACCGGCTGGGGCCGTACCGGGGCGCTGCTGGCGTGCGAATGGGCGCAGATCGTGCCGGACCTGCTGTGCCTGTCGAAGGGGTTGACCGGCGGGTCGCTCCCGCTCGCGGTGACCATGGCGACCGAGGAGATTTTTGCCTCGCATTTGAGCGAAGACCGGTCGCGGATGTTCTTCCATTCGTCGAGCTACACCGCCAACCCGATCGCCTGTGCCGCTGCCGTCGCCAACCTCGCCATCTGGCGTGAGGAGCCGGTGCTGGAACGCGTTGAGAACCTGGTCTTGCGCCAGACCGATCTCAGCGCCCCGCTACGCAGCAAAGTGTCCAAACTCCGCCAGATCGGCACGATCGTCGCGATGGAGCTGGAGGATCGTGCGGGCAGCTATATGTCGGTGCTCGGCCCGCAACTAATGGCGTTCTTCCGCGAGCGCGACGTGCTGCTGCGCCCGCTCGGCAACACCGTTTACGTCATGCCGCCTTACGGCATCGCCGACGATGATCTGGCGCGGGTCTATGCGGTGATCGCAGAGGCGGTCGACACGCTCTAGGCCGCGCGCAGATCGGACAGGAAGCTGCGCACCGCGCCGTCGAGCGCGCTGGCTTCGGCGTGGATGCGGTTGGCGAGGCCGCTCATCTCCTGCGCGCTCTGCGTCGCCGATCCCGCGCTGCCGCTGATTGCCGCGACGTCGTCGGCGATCAGTGCGCCGGCGCTGACCGTTTCGTCGACCGTAGCGGCGATCAGCCGCGTCGTATCGCGCTGCGTCGCCACGGCATGTTCGACCGTGTCGCACAGCCGCGCCATCGCCGCGATGGCGCGCTCAACCTCTTCATGTCCGCCCGCCACCTGGGCGATGCCGTCACAGATTTCGGCGACATGGGTGGTGATGCGCCCGGCGGCATTGCCGGCCTGGGTCGCCAGCGCCTTGACCTCGTTCGCGACCACGGTGAAGCCGCGCCCGGCCTCACCCGCGCGCGCGGCTTCGATCGTGGCATTGAGCGCGAGCAGATTCACCTGCCCCGCAATCTCGCCGATCAGCGCGATCACCGCGTCGATCGACTGCGCCGACCGCATCAGCTGACGCATGCGCGCGCCGCCCTCGCCGACCAAGCCGACAGCGTGCTCCGCCGCGCGCTTGGCCCGCGCGGTGTCACTGTTGATCGCGGCAAAGGCATCGGCGAGCATCCGACCGTGCTCGGCAATGCCGTTCATGCCAAGGCTGGTCTGCGATGCCGCCGCCGCGACGGTTGCGGCGCGGTCGCCGGTATCGGCGGCGCGCACTGCGGTGGCGCTGGCATGGGTGCCGATGCGCTGGGACAGGGTGCCGAGCGTCCCGGCCAGTGCAGCGACCTGGGTTTCGAACTGGTTCGATGCCGCTTCGATCCGGGCGGAGCGTTGCAGCTGCCCGCGCGCATGGTTGAGCTCGCGTTCGACCGCCAGGCTGACGATCCGCCGGTTTGCCACTACCGCAAACAGCCGCCCGCGATGGGTGAGGATCATGCCCTCCTGGCCACTGGCGGCGCGATAGGCGTCGAGCACTGCGCCGATATCCTGATCGACCTCTGCCTGAGGGCTGGGGCGGATATGCGCGGCAATCGCGCTGCCATAGGCCGGATTGCGCATCAGGGCGTGACCGAACGGGTTGAGCAGCAGCCGCCGCACATCCTTTTCGAACAGCGCGCCAATCGCCCGGTGATTGGCATCGATCACCGGCAGCAGGCGCAGTTCCATATTGGTCTGGAACATCTCGGTCGCGGTGAACAGCGTGTCGTGTTCGCGCAGGAACGGCGGGTTGCGCTCGACCGTCGACAACCAGTCGCGCATCGTCGACGAAGGGGCGGGGGCGGGATCGGCTGGCGCGAACATGGCCGCAACCTAGGGACCACAGGGTAAATGCCGCGTTATCCGGGCGTGACACTTCGGTGACAAATGGCGGATTTCCGGGATTTTCTGGACGTGAATGCGACAAACCAGTAACAATCGTAACTTGTGGACTTGCCGCGCAAGGGCTGGCGGGTGCATGAGCGCCGCAACAAGGAGAGGCATCATGGCGACGTCCGTTCGCGAGATCACCCATTTCATCGGCGGCGCGGCGACCGCCGGCACCGGCACGCGCCGGTCGGACGTGTTCGACCCCAATAGCGGTGCGGTGCAGGCACAGGTGACGCTCGGCAGCCCCGCCGACCTCGAAACCGCGATGCAGAAGGCGCTGGCGGCGCAGGTCGGCTGGGCAGCGACGAACCCTCAGCGCCGTGCCCGCGTCATGTTCGCGTTCAAGGCGCTGGTCGAGAACCACATGGACGAGCTGGCGCATCTGCTCAGCGCCGAACATGGCAAGGTCATCGCGGATTCGAAGGGCGATATCCAGCGTGGGCTGGAGGTGATCGAATTCGCCTGCGGCATCCCGCATGTGCTGAAGGGCGAATACACCCAAGGGGCGGGCCCGGGTATCGACGTCTATTCGATGCGCCAGCCGCTTGGCGTGGTCGCGGGCATCACCCCGTTTAACTTCCCGGCGATGATCCCGATGTGGATGTTCGGCGTCGCCATCGCCTGTGGCAATGCCTTCATCCTCAAGCCCAGCGAGCGCGACCCCAGCGTGCCGGTGCGCCTCGCCGAACTGATGCAGGAAGCCGGTCTGCCAGACGGCATCCTGCAGGTTGTGCAGGGCGACAAGGAGATGGTCGACGCGATCCTCGATCACCCCGAGATCAAGGCGGTCAGCTTCGTCGGCTCGTCCGACATCGCGCATTATGTCTATCGCCGTGGTGTCGAGGCGGGGAAGCGCGTTCAGGCGATGGGCGGCGCGAAGAACCACGGCATCGTGATGCCCGACGCGGACCTCGATCAGGTCGTCAACGACCTTGCCGGCGCGGCCTTCGGATCGGCCGGTGAGCGCTGCATGGCGCTTCCGGTGGTGGTCCCGGTCGGCGAGAAGACCGCCATCGCGCTGCGCGAAAAGCTGCTGCCCGCGATCGAGGCGCTGCGGATCGGCGTGTCGACCGATGCCGAGGCGCATTACGGCCCGGTGGTGACTGCCGCGCACAAGGCGAAGATCGAAAGCTATATCCAGATGGGCGTCGATGAGGGCGCCGAGTTGGTCGTCGACGGTCGCGGCTTCAGTCTGCAGGGGCATGAGGAGGGCTTCTTCGTCGGCCCGACCCTGTTCGACCGCGTGACGCCGCAGATGCGTTCCTATCAGGAGGAGATTTTCGGCCCCGTGCTCCAGATGGTCCGCGCCGACAATTTCGAGGAGGCGCTGCGCCTGCCGAGCGACCATCAATATGGAAATGGCGTCGCGATCTTCACCCGCAACGGCCACGCCGCGCGCGAATTTGCTGCGCGGGTCAATGTCGGCATGGTCGGCATCAACGTGCCGATCCCCGTGCCGGTCGCCTATCACAGCTTTGGCGGATGGAAGCGCAGTGCGTTCGGCGACACCAACCAGCACGGCATGGAGGGGGTCAAGTTCTTCACCAAGGTGAAGACGATCACCCAGCGCTGGCCCGATGGCGGCGTGGGGGACGCCGCCAACGCCTTCGTCATTCCCACGATGGGATGAGGTGGATGCGCCGCGGAGTTCGAGAATCGCTTGAGACCATGCTAACCATCTTTCCGGGTCTGCGGGGGATGCGGCTTGGTCTGGCTGTTTCGGATAATCGTGGCGGTTGCGGCGCTCACCTTCATCGCGTGGGCCGCACCGCTTGCGCTGTCGGCGGGCGAGCCTGAGCGCGTGGACAAGCGCATCGCCATCACCTTTGACGATACCCCGCGCGGGGCGGGGGCATTCCTGACGCTGGAGGAACGCGGGCCGAAGCTGATCGCGGCGCTGGAGGCTGCAGGCGTGCGGCAGGCCGCGTTCTTCATCAACCCGTGCCGGATGCAGAGCGATCGCGACGGCGCTTTGGTCCGTGCGTATGAGACGGCGGGCCACGTCCTTGCCGACCACACCTGCAGCCATCCCGGCCTGTCGCGGGTCAGCGCCGAATTCTACCTCGCCGATATCGACCAGTCGCAGGCGTGGCTGCGCGGGCGTTCGAGCTATCGCCCGTGGTTCCGCTTCCCGTTCCTCGATGAAGGTGGGCGCGATGCGGGCAAGGCACAGGCGGTGCGCGACGGGCTTGCTGCGCGCGGGCTGATCAACGGCTATGTCACCGCCGACGGCTATGACTGGAACATGGAGCGGCTGACGATCGCGGCGAAGCGCGCGGGGCGGACGATCGACATGGCGCGGCTGCGCGATCTGTATGTCGAGACCCATGTCGGCGCGGCGGAGTTCGCCGACAGCCTCGCGCTGCGTGCCACCGGCCGCCATCCGGCACAGGTGCTGTTGCTCCACGAGACCGACCTCGCCGCGCTGTTCCTGCCCGACATGGTCGCCGGGCTGCGCAAGGCCGGCTGGACCATCGTCACGGCGGATGAGGCATTCGACGACCCGATCGCCCGCCGCACGCCACAGGTCGATTTCGCCAACGGCACCCGTATCCAGATGCTCGCGTGGGAAAAGGGGCTGGAGGGATCGCGCTGGTACGACCGCACCGACGGCCCCATCGCCGACCGGCTGTTTGAGGAGCGAGTGATGCAGGGAGGGCGCGTCCAGTGAGGATCGTCGCGGCGTTGCTCGCCGCTATGCTTGTCGCGTTCCCCGCCGCCGCGCAAAAGCGGATTGCGCTCAGCTTTGACGATGCGCCACGCGGGGCCGGGGCGTTCCTCGATCCCGACGACCGGGCGAAGAAGCTCACCGCCGCGCTCAGGCGGGCGGGCGTCAAACAGGCGGTGTTCTTCGTGAACCCCGGCAATATCGGCCAGCCCGGCCATGGCGACGGTCTCGCCAATCTCGACCGCTATGTGAAGGCAGGCCATGTCCTCGCCAACCATAGCTGGTCGCACCTCAAGCTCGCCAGCACCGACGCCGACGCCTATCTCGCCGATCTGGACCGCGCCGAAGCCTGGTTGAAACCCCGCCCCGGCTACCGCCCGTGGTTCCGTTTCCCGTTTCTGGATGAGGGCGGCAAGGACAAGGTCAAGCGCGACGCGATCCGTGCAGGGCTGAAGGGGCGCGGGCTGATCAACGGCTATGTCACGGCTGAATCATCGGACTGGAATATCGAAAGCCTGACCATCGCAGCGAAGAAGGCAGGCAAAACGATCGACATGAAGGCGCTGCGCGATCTCTATGTCGAAAGCCATGTCGAGGCGGCGGAGTTCTACGACGCGCTCGCCGTCAGGACACTTGGCCGCTCGCCCGCCCACGTCATGCTGCTCCACGAAACCGACATCGCCGCTCTGTTCATCGGCGATCTGGTCAAGGCGCTGAAGGCAAAGGGCTGGACCATCGTCACCGCCGACGAAGCCTATGCCGACCCGCTCCGCGACGCCGCTCCCGACACGCCGCATGCCCAGGGCACGCTGATCGAGGCGCTGGCCTGGGAAAAGGGCCTGCCCGCGCCGCGCTGGTACGACCGCAACGACCTGCGCATCGCCAATCCGTTGTTTGCGCGGCGGGTGTTGGGGGAGGGGCAGTGACCACCCTCCCGGTCGGTCCATGGCCGCGCCGAAGCGCGGCCATGTATCCGTCAGATGTTGATCTCGGTCCATTCGACGGTCGAGTTGCCACCGCTATTGGTTTGGTTGCTCGACGTGTTGTAGGCACCCATCTTCGCGTAGAAATGGCGTCCGGTCTTGAGCTGGCCGCCGTCATAGACCGTGCCCGCGCGATCGCCGTCCGGGTTCGATTTCTGGCACTTAACTCCGTTGATATAGTAAGAGGGGCTTTGTCCCGCGCTGACCGACATGCTGATGGTGTAATAGGTGCCGACGGTCACCGCCGGCGCGCCGTTGCACACTTGGCCACCCTGGACGATGTAGAATTCGAGGTTCGACGAGCCCGATTTGGGCCGGATGGCAAGCTGGGTCACCGGCTCGGACGGGCCAGAAGTCTGGCCGACCGCAACGACGTTCAGCACCTGCATCAGGCTGACCCATTTGCCGCCGCTCACCAGCCTGAACCGGCCCGACGCGGACCTGCCCGTCGTGCTCGAACTGCCGCGCAACTCTGCCCGACCCGGCGTGCTGTCGGTCCGCTGCTGAATGATGAAGCGGTGGCCGCCGCTGATATTCTGAATCTGCCCGCGCGCATCCACGTCGGTCGTATAGGCATAGGCAGCGGTGGCCACCGCCATCGCGGCGACAGCCCCGGCAAGGGCGCAGTTCCGGGGCGATACGAGCGTGTTCGTGATCTTCATGACGTCCCACTCCTAAGGTCCGGCATTCATCGCGCGGTTCCAGCCGCATTGCCCGAAGTTGTCAGACAACTGATACCGGTGTCAGCTAGGTGCGTCGGACCAGGAAAAATGGCAAGAGTGAAAATGAATTTTGGCGCGTTAGGTGCTTTGGCGCCCCGCGACGCCGTGTCCGACTTGCCGCATGCCCAGGGCACGCTGATCGAGGCACTGGCGTGGGAGAAGGGCCTGCCCGCGCCGCGCTGGTACCACCGCAACGACCTGCGCATCGCCAATGCGTTGTTTGGGAAACGCGTGATGGGAGAGGAGAAATGAACCGTTTGGCTTGTACGTCATTGATGGCAACGCTGGCGCTTGCTGGCTGTTCCGCTGGTGACATGACGAACGACAGCGCGACCGTGACGGTCAATTTAGTCCTCCCGAGCGACGGCAAGCCTGCGCCGGAGCCGAGCGGCATCGTGCCGATCCCGCCGATCCCGGTCGCGCTGCACGGCTGCTGGCGGCTGGACGATCCGGACTTTCCCGACGCGACGACCCAGCTTCAGATCGACAGCGAAAAGATCGTCCAGACCGCCGACTGGCGCAAGGAAACCGTCACGGCCACCGCTGAACGGGTCGAGCAAGTCAGCGACACGATGATCGCGGGCGTGTTCAGCGCGCCCGAGGGACGTAACCGCATGACCATCGCGACAAAGCTCAGCCTCGGCACCGAACCGGGGCGGATGGTGTTGTCGGAGGGCGATGCCGGTAGCCAATGGTATCGCCGCTGCAAGAAATGATGATTGAGGATGCAATGACCGACCAGTTCGACCTTACCGAAGACCAGCGCGCAATTCAGGAGATGGCGCAGCGCTTTACCGCCGACGCGATTACCCCGCATGCGGCGGAATGGGACGAAAAACACATCTTCCCGCGCGAGACGGTGAAGGCCGCCGCCGAACTTGGCTTCGGCTCGATCTACGTCAGCGAGGAGAGCGGCGGAATCGGCCTGGGTCGGCTCGAAGCGGCGCTGATCATGGAGGCGATGGCCTATGGCTGCCCCGCGACCAGCGCGTTCATCTCGATCCATAACATGGCCGCATGGATGATCGACCGCTTCGGGTCGCAGGCGGTGAAGGACAAATATCTCCCGCAACTCGTCACCGCCGACTGGCTGGCAAGCTATTGCCTGACCGAGCCGTCCTCAGGCTCCGACGCCGCAGCGCTCAAGACGACGGCGAAACGCGACGGTGACCATTTCATCGTCAACGGGTCGAAACAGTTCATATCCGGCGCGGGCGAAAATGAGCTCTATGTTACGATGGTCCGCACCGGCGTCGATGGCCCCAAGGGCATTTCATGCCTCGCTATCGAAAAGGACATGCCGGGCGTCAGCTTCGGTGCGAACGAGCGCAAGCTCGGCTGGCATGCGCAGCCGACGCGACAGGTGATGTTCGACAATGTCCGTGTGCCGGTCGAAAACCTGATCGGCGCCGAGGGCGAAGGCTTCCGCATCGCGATGATGGGGCTGGATGGCGGTCGCCTCAACATCGGCGCCTGCTCGCTCGGCGGGGCGCAGCGCTGCCTTGATGAGGCAATTGTCTATACAAAAGACCGCAAGCAGTTCGGGACCGCCATCGCCGAGTTCCAGAACACCCAGTTCATGCTCGCCGACATGGCGACCGAGCTGGAGGCGGCGCGCGCGCTGCTCTACCTCGCCGCCGCCAAGGTCACCGCCAACGCGCCGGACAAGACCAAGTTCGCCGCAATGGCCAAGCGCTTCGCCACCGACACCGGATCTGCAGTGGTCGACCGCGCGTTGCAGCTGCATGGGGGCTATGGCTATCTGATGGATTACCCGATCGAACGCTTCTGGCGCGACCTGCGCGTCCATTCGATCCTGGAGGGGACCAATCAGGTGATGCGGATGATCGTCGGGCGGGAGCTGACCCGCCAGTGACCGATGTCCTGATCTCTACAGAAGGCCGCGTCGGCCGCATCCGGCTCAACCGGCCCAAGGCGATCCATGCGCTCAACACCGGCATGTGCGCCGCGATCCTCGATGCGCTGGCGGCGTGGCGCAGCGATATGTCGGTCGAGGCAGTAATGATCGACCATGCCGAAGGTCGGGGCTTCTGCGCGGGCGGCGATATTCGGATGCTCGCCACCAGCGGCGCGGACGATGGCGCGGCGGCGCGGGACTTTTTCCGCGTCGAATATCAGATGAACCACGCGCTGTTCACCTTCGCCAAGCCGATCGTCGCGTTCATGGACGGCATCACGATGGGCGGCGGCGTCGGCCTCAGCCAGCCCGCACGCTTCCGCGTCGCGACCGAAAACACGAAGTTCGCGATGCCGGAAACCGGCATCGGCCTGTTCCCGGACGTCGGCGGCGGTTGGTATCTCTCGCGCCTGCCGGGCCGCATCGGCCAGTATCTTGCGGTCACCGGTCACCGGCTCGACGGCGCGGAGTGCCTGGCGCTCGGCCTCGCCACCCATTATCTGCCGGCCGAGCGGCTGGACGATGCCAAGGCGCGGATCGTCGCCGACCCGCAGGCGATCGACGCGGTGCTGGCGGACCTATCCGTTCCCGCCCCCGACGCCCGCATCCTCGCCCACCGTGAGGCAATCGACCGCCTGTTCGCGAGCGACAGGCTGGAAGACATCCTCGCCGCGCTCGAAGCGGATCCGGGCGATTGGGCGATGCAGCAGCGCGCCGATATCGCGGGCAAATCCCCGCAGTCGATGAAGGTCAGCCTCAAGCTGCTGCTGGACGGCGTGACCATGCCGACCTTCGAGGACGAGATGCGGCAGGAATATGCAGTCGCCACCCGCGTCGTGCAGCGCCACGATTTCATCGAAGGTGTCCGTGCCCTCATCATCGACAAGGACAACCACCCGCGCTGGGATCCCGCCACGCCAGAGGGAGTAAGCGATCATCTGATCGACCAGATCTTCGCGCCGCTCCCCGAGGATGCGGCGTGGACGCCGGCTTAACTCCCCTCCCGCTTGCGGGAGGGGCTGGGGGAGGGCCTGTCACGGGCACCGTCCCCAAGAAACAGGCCCTCCCCCGACCCCTCCCGCAAGCGGGAGGGGAGAAAGGAACAAGATGACCGACTACAACACCATCCTCGTCGAACAGCGTGGCGCCGTCACGCTGGTGACGCTCAACCGCCCGCAGGCGCTGAACGCGCTCAACAGCGAAGTGTTGTCCGACCTGCTCGCCGCCTTCGCCGCGTTCGATGCCGACCCGTCACAGGGCTGCGCGGTGCTGACCGGCAGCGAAAAGGCGTTCGCAGCCGGAGCCGACATCAAGGAGATGCAGGCGCAGGGCTTTGCCGACATGTACGGCCACAATTTCTTCGCCGGCTGGGATCAGTTCACCCGCACGCGCAAGCCGATCATCGCCGCCGTGTCGGGCTTTGCGCTCGGCGGCGGGTGCGAACTGGCGATGATGTGCGACTTCATCCTCGCGGCGGACACGGCCAAGTTCGGCCAGCCCGAGATTAAGCTGGCGGTCGCGCCCGGCATGGGCGGATCGCAGCGCCTGACCCGCGCGGTGGGCAAGGCCAAGGCGATGGAGATGTGCCTGACCGGCCGCATGATGGGCGCCGAAGAGGCGGAGCGCGCTGGCCTCGTCAGCCGCATCGTCCCCGCCGCCGAACTGCTGGACGAAGCGCTCAAGACCGCGGCGACGATCGCGTCGATGGCCCCGCTGGCGGTGCTGGCGAACAAGGAAATGGTCAACGCCGCGTTCGAAACGGGCCTGGCGCAGGGCGTCCAGTTCGAACGCCGCCTGTTCCACGGCCTGTTCGGGAGTGCTGACCAAACGGAAGGCATGGCGGCGTTCGTCGAGAAGCGTCCGGGGAACTGGACGGGTAAATAAGTCCCCCTCCCGCTCGCGGGAGGGGTTAGGGGAGGGCCTGTCCCTCTTATTCAAAGACACCGCTC
This sequence comes from Sphingomonas sp. SDUR79, assembly GCF_056821745.1. Lineage (NCBI taxonomy): Bacteria > Pseudomonadati > Pseudomonadota > Alphaproteobacteria > Sphingomonadales > Sphingomonadaceae > Sphingomonas > Sphingomonas sp. SDUR79. The sequence goes on from NZ_JBPDIN010000001.1 coordinate 638,954, forward strand.
GCGGAAGACAGGCCCTCCCCCGGCCCCTCCCGCAAGCGGGAGGGGAGAGTGATGATGGCCCGCGTAGGATTTATCGGTCTTGGCAATATGGGCGGCGGGATGGCCGCGAACCTGGCGAGGGCGGGGCATGACGTCCGCGCCTATGACCTGAGCGAAGAGGCGCTCGCGCGCGCCAAGGCCGCCGGATGCCTGCCCGTCGCCAGCGCGGCAGAGGCGGCGCAGGGGGCCGAGGCGGTGATCACCATGTTGCCCGCGGGCAGGCATGTCGAACAGGTCTATGCCGACAGTGTGTTCGGCGCGGCGGATACCGGGGCGATCCTGATCGACTGTTCGACGATTGACGTGGACACCGCGCGCCGCGTCGCCGATGCGGCGGCGACCAAGGGGCTGATGGCGGTCGACGCGCCCGTCTCCGGCGGGATCGCGGCGGCGGCGGGCGGCACGCTCACCTTCATGGTCGGCGGCAGCGATGCGGCGTTCGAGCGCGCCGAGCTGTTCCTGTCCGACATGGGCAAGGCGGTGATCCATGCCGGCGGCAATGGCGCGGGGCAGGCGGCGAAGATTTGCAACAACATGCTGCTCGGCGCGACGATGGTCGCGACGTGCGAGGCGTTCCTGCTCGCGCGCAAGCTCGGGCTCGATCCGCAGACCTTCTACGACATCAGCTCGGTGTCGTCGGGGCAGAGCTGGTCGATGACCAGCTATGCGCCCTTGCCCGGCGTCGGCCCCAAATCGCCCGCCGACAATGACTATCAGGGCGGCTTCGCGGTCGGGCTGATGCTCAAGGATCTGAAGCTGGCGATGGAGGCGGCGGAGACGGTCCACGCCAACACGCCGATGGGCGCGCGCGCCGCCGAACTCTATGGCAAGTTCGCGGATGAGGGCCATGCGGGCATGGACTTTTCCGGCATCATCAAGATGCTGGAGGCGCGCGGGGCCTGACGCTTCACTGCGTCAGGCGGATCAGCGTCGCCGAATTGTAGAAGACGCCGTTGACCTGGAACGTCATGCCCGACGCATCCTGGGCGACTTCCTTGACCAGGCCGCGCGCGGAAATCGACACCGGCACGCTCGCGCCGGTCGTGTCCTTGGCCGAAATCTCGAGCTTATAAGCGCCGTCGGGCGCGCGGGTGCCATTGTCGAGCGTGCCGTCCCACACCAGCTCGCCCTCCGACCCGGTCAGGTTGATCGTGTGGACCGTCGCGCCCGACGCGTTCTTGATCGTCGCGACGACCGTTTCGGCCGGGCGGCTGGTGGCATAGGTCCATTGCGCCGGGCTGGTCGCAGTAAGGCCTGCCTGATCGCTGCCAAAGCTCGCGACCTTGCCCACCACCGATGCCGCGCCGACCAGATTGTCGGAGGTCAGCGCGGTCAGGATCGACTTGAGCGACGCGTTCTGCTGGATCGACTGTTCGACCTGCGAGAACTGGACGAGCTGCTGGGTATACTCCGACGTGTCCATCGGATCGAGCGGGTCCTGGTTCTGCATCTGCGTGGTCAGCAGGCGCAGGAACATCGTCGCGTCGGTGGCGAGCTTGCCCAGCGCGTTGGTCGAATTGGTGTCGGTCGCGGTAGTGGCGGCGGAGGTGGCGGTGACGGCCATGATCGGCTCCTTCAGGCGACGAGATCGACCCGGCCCGCGCTGCGGACCTGGACGGGGGAGGGGGTGGACTGAGCGTTGGCGGCATCGCCGTCGTTCAGATAAGCACGGCTGGCGACGCGGCGGCCCTGCTGGGCCTGCTGGTCGCTCTGGCCAAAGCCACGGCTGTCGAAGCGCAGGCTCTGATCGTCGGCGCGGAAGCCGGCATCGTTGAGCGCGCGGGTGAGGTTATCGGAATCGCGGCGCAACAGGTCGAGCGTGGCGGGCTGATCGGCGGTGACCTCGGCACTCAGCTGCCGTGCCTCGTCCATCCGCAACCGCACCTCGATCTTGCCCAGTTCGGCCGGGTCGAGCCGGATCACGAGCACCTCGCCCGAACCGCTGTCGGCATGGCGGATGATGGCGACGCCGACATCCTCACCAAGTGCACTGGCGCGGGCGCGGGGTTCGGTCGCGGCGGGATCACCCGTCTGCGTCGTGCTCTGAGGAGCGGCGGCTGCGAGCGGGTCGAAGGCGGGGAGCGGGGCTGCCGCAGCCTGTGCTGCTGCCGGGGCGGGAGCGGCGGGCTGCGGAGTCGGCTGGCGGTTGCCGTCGCGGTTCATCGCGTCGCCGCCCGTGTCGCTGGTGGTCTGCAGCGTATCGGTGTCGGCATCGCTCTTGGTGGCAAGGAGGGTATCGAATGCACCATCATCGGCGGGCGCGTCGCTGGCGATGTCAACCGGGGCAGGTTCGACCGCACGAAGCGCGACGGGTGCCGCAGCCGCAGTCTGCGCTTCGACCGTCGCGGGAGCCGGTGCCGACGTGGCGGGTTCGACGATGATCGGCGCTATCGGCGTGGCGTGGGCCGTTGTCATGGCGGGTGCCTGTGCCTCGGTCGGGTTCTGATCTGTCGGCGTCTCGGGCGGTGTCGTTCCGTCCTCGACCGGGGCTGGAGTTACCGGAGCCGGTTCGACTGCAGGCGGCGCGTCGGCGGCGGGCGCCACTGCGACCGGTTCAACTGCAAGCGGCGCGGTTTCGACCGCCGCTTCCGGCACCGGGTCGATGATCGGTTTGCGCGGCCCATCGATCACCGCGACGCTGCCGTCTTCCGGTGTCGGGATCGCCTTGGGCTGAACCGGCGTCGGGATGGCAGCTTTGCGCACGGGCTCGACGGTCGTTGCGGTGCCGCCCTGTGGGCCGACCACAGGGGCGGGTTCCGCCGGCTTCTCCACCGGGGTGACCGGCGCGTCGGTCCCGGTCGGAGGCGCTGGCAGAGCAGCCTTGTCGGGGCGGTCCACGGTGGTGACCGTGCCGTCAACGCCAGCCGTAGGCGGCGCGGGCTTTGCGATCGCGGTCGGTGCGGTCGGCGCATCCGTGATCGGCGTCTGTGGCAATTCGGGGACCGAGGCTGTGTCCGGTGTTTGTGGCACGACCGCCAAGGCGGCCTTGTCCGGCCCGTCGACGACCGTCACGCTCCCACCCTCGGGTGAGGGACCCGGTGCAGTTGCTTTGACGATCGGAGCGGGGGGCACGGGCGTTTCGCCGGTGCTTTCGGCAACTGGCGCAGGCTCGGGCACCACCGGCTTCGGCTCAATGACCGGCATGACCGGCACCGCCAGCGGATCGGTAACTGCCAGCGTTTCGGGAAGCGCGACTTCGGCGGGCTCGATGACACCAGCATCGGTCAGTCCCACCAGCCGCAGCGTGGCCAGCGGCAGCACGGCAATCCCCTTGTCCAGACGCTCCTGCGACATGGGAGTCGCTAGCGGTGCCAGCATGGTGGCAAAGCCAGGCTCCGCCACCGGCCCCATTACATTCGTCGGAGTCGGCCCGCCACCCGTGGTCACGGCAGCGGAAAAGGGCAGGAGGTTCGGCACCATAGGGCTTTCATAGAGGTGCGGCGTGCCGTCCGGTCGCATCGCTTAACCAATCGTGCCGAGCGCGCGCACCCGGGCGCGGGCGTGGATTTCGTTCTGCGACAGGACGACGGTCGCCGGGCGTACCCGCTCGATCACGCTGCGCACGAATGGGCGGATCGTGGGATTGGTGAGCAGGCACGGGATTTCGCCGCTGTTCGCCATCCGGTCATAGGTGTCGCGGACCGCGCCAATGAAGCCCTGCAGCTGCGACGGCGGCATGGCGAGGTGGCGATCGTCGCCCTGGCCCATGATATTCTCGGCAAAAGCCGCGTCCCATTCCGGGGAGAGGGTGACGATCGGGATCGCCCCCTCGCGCGACTGGGTGGCGGAGATCTGCCGGGCGAGGCGCGCGCGGACATGTTCGGTGATCTGGGTCAGGTTGGTGGTGATCGGCGCGGCCTCGGCGATCCCCTCCAGGATCGTCGGCACGTCGCGGATCGACACGCCTTCGCCGAGCAGATTCTGCAGGATGCGCTGCACACCCGAGATCGAGATACGCGACGGAATGATCTCCGCCACCAGCTTGGACGAGTCGGTGTGCACCTCGTTCAACAGCTTCTGTACCTCGGTATAGCTCAGCATGTCGGCGATATTGTCCTTGACCAGTTCGGTCAGGTGCGTGGTGATGATCGTGCCGGCATCGACCACGGTCAGGCCACGGAAGCCCGCTTCCTCGCGCAGCTCGCGGTCGATCCACAGGGCGGGCAGGTTGAACACCGGCTCGCGCGTCGGTTCGCCTGGGATGCCCGCCGGACCGTCGCCGGGATTGATGACAAGCAGGCGGTCGAGCCGGATGTCGCCGCGCGCTGCCTCGGTTTCCTTGATGTAGATGACATACTGGTTCGCCTGCAGCCCCATATTGTCGATAATGCGGACCGAAGGGAGGACGAACCCGTACTCGGTCGCCATCTGGCGGCGCAGCGCGCGGACCTGATCGTCGAGGCGCGGTTCGCGCGCGGCGTCGTTGATGATCGGAAGCAGGCCATAGCCAATCTCGATCCGCACCGCGTCGATCGCCAGCGTGCGCGAGATCGGTTCCTCGACCGTGGCAGCGGCCTCGGCTTCTTCGACCTGCGCGATGCGTTCGGCGAGGGCGGCGCGTTCCTTGGTCCGCTTGGCGAGATACCAGCCGGCATAGCCTGTGCCTGCCGCGAACATCGCAAACGGCAGGAACGGCAGGCCGGGCATCAGGGCGAGGGCGCCGAGCAGTACGGCAGACATGCCGAACGCCTGCGGATAGCGACCCAGCTGCTCGCCCAGTGCCGTGCCGGTCTTCCCCGCCTGCGTGCCCTTCGACACCATCAGGCCAGCGGCGATCGAAATGACCAGCGCCGGAACCTGGCTGACCAGCCCTTCGCCGACGGTCAGCAGCGTGTAACTGTGAAACGCTTCGCCGAACGGCACGCCATGGACGGCGACGCCGATGATCAGGCCGACGATCACATTGATCGCGGTGATCAGCAGAGCGGCGATCGCGTCGCCCTTCACGAATTTGGACGCACCGTCCATCGCGCCGAAGAAGCCGCTTTCGGCCTCCACTTCCTGGCGACGCGCGCGGGCCTGTTCCTCGGTGATCATGCCGGCCGACAGATCGGCGTCGATCGCCATCTGCTTGCCGGGCATCGCGTCGAGACTGAAGCGCGCGGCGACTTCTGCAATGCGGCCCGCGCCCTTGGTGATGACGACGAAGTTGATGACGATCAGGATCGCGAAGATGGTGATGCCGATCACCGGCTCGCCGCCGATCAGAAACTCGCCGAACGCCGCGATCACGCCGCCGGCGGCATGCGCGCCCTCATGCCCATGCGCCAGGATCAGGCGGGTCGAGGCGATGTTGAGGCCCAGCCGCAGCATCGTCGCGATCAGCAGGATCGTCGGGAATGCCGACAGCTGCAGCGGCTTTTCGATGAACAACGCCGTCATCAGGATCATGACCGACAGGGTGATCGACAGGACCAGGCCCAGGTCGAGCATCCAGCCGGGCATCGGCAGCACGAGCGTGCCGATGATCGCCAGCACGCCGACCGCCAGCGCGATGTCGCGGCCATTGCCCAGACGCGAAAGAAAGCTGTTGAGTCCGTTCATCGAATGAGTTCCACGTCAGGTTGCCGGGACGACCGCAATGCCCGCCTCGACAAAGGCCTTGAGCTTGTTGCGCATCGTGCGGACCGAAATGCCCAGGATCTGGGAGGCAGAGGTGCGGTTGCCCTGACACCGCTCGAGCGTCTGCAGGATCAGCTGGCGCTCGACCTCCTCCACCGTCTGACCGACGAGCGAGGCGATGACCGGCTTGCCCGCGGTCGGTGCGGGCGGCGCGAGCCGCGATCCGTCCGCCAGCACGATTGCTTCCGGACCGATATAGCCGTCGGGCGACAACAGCACCGCGCGGTGCATCGCGTCCTGCAGCTCGGCGACATTGCCCGGCCAGTCATGGCTGGTCAGCAAGGTTTCGGTCGCCGGGTCGATCAGCGGGCTGGGCAGGCACTGCATCGCCGCAAAGCGCGCGGCAAAGGTCGCCGCCAGCAGGCGGATGTCACCGCCGCGCGCGCGCAGCGGCGGCAGCGCGACGGTCGCCAGCGCAAAGCGGGCGAGCAGGTCGCCGCGAAACTGCCCGGCATCGACCATCGCGGCGAGATCGCGGCGCGTGCTGGCGATGACATTGGGCGCGCCCGGTGCCGCCATCGCCTTGAGCACGTCAAGCTGGAGCGCGGCGGGCAGGCGATCCATGTCGCGCAGGAACAATGTGCCCCCGCTGGCGGTGGCGAATGCGCCACGACGGCTGGCCAGCGCGCCCTCAAACGCGCCCGCTGCGTGGCCGAACAGCTCCGAATGCAACACTTCCGGCGCGACGCCAGTGCATTCGACCGTCACGAAGCCCGAGCGGCCCGACGCGGCATGGGTGGCGTGTGCGACGCGCTCCTTGCCGGTGCCACGCTCGCCGCTGATCAGGATCGGGGCGTGCGCCGGGGCCATCGCGCGGGCAAAGTCCAGCGCGCGCAGCCAGGCAGGGTCTTCGCCAACCATCGGCGCGAAATCGGCCTGCGCCATTTGCGCGATCGCGGCCGCGATTAGTTCGCGATCGGGGGGCAGGGGGATATAATCGCGCGCACCGGCGCGGATCGCGGCCACTGCGCGTTCGGCAGGAGCGTCGATGCCACAGGCGAGCACCGGCACGGCAAAGCGCTCGGTGATCAGCGCGCGCATGAAGCCGGGAACGTCGCTGTCGACATCGATCATCACCAATCCCGCGCCGCGCTCGCGCAGATGCTCAAGCGCTTCGGACGGCGTCTCGGCGATCGTCACCTCGGCGCCCAGGCTCTGCGCCATGCGCGCAGCCTCGCCAAAGGGGCCGCTGCTGGCGCCGACGATCATCAGGCGAAGCTGCATGTTCAGCCTTCCTGACGGACGATTTCGGTGAGCGTGACGCCGAGCGCATGGTCGACCAGCATCACTTCGCCGCGCGCCACCAGCCGGTTGTTGACATAGACATCGACCGGCTCACCGACGCGACGATCGAGTTCGAGCACCATGCCCGACTTCATCCGGATCAGCTCGCCAACCGGCACACGCGCGCGGCCGAGCACGGCCTGGACGCGGACCGGCACCTCGCTGACCGCGGACAGCGACCCGGCGGGGCCGGTATCGGCGACGGGGGCGTCGGTGGCGAATTCCTCGAAAGACGGGGGTGCCTCGCTCTCGATCATCGCGCCGCTTTCGTGGCTCTCGATCGGTTCGCCGGGTTCGGACATCGGGGTCTCCATCATGCGTTCATCCACTGGCGGATCACGGCGGTCGCCTCGGGCGCGTTGCTGGCGACCATGTCGCCGATCTTGCGCAGGTGCGACGCCTTGATCTGGCCATCGACATTGTTGAGCTGGACATCATGGTCGAGCAGGGGGACGTCGGGACGATTGCCCTGCATCGCTTCCAGTTGCTTGAGCGCCTCCGGGTCGCCTTCGGCGGCCTGCTGGGCGATCGCCAGCATGTCGGCATTCTGATCGCTGGGCAGCATCGGCGGGCCGGCCTCGCCCTCGGCCTCCTTGTTCGCGCGCGAGCGGAGCATGCGCAGCACGATCAGACCGATGACACCGACCAGCAAAATCTTGAGCAGTCCCACCACCTGATCGGAGGTGAAGAAGCTGTACCAGGCGGCCTGCGCATCGGCGGGTTCGGCCGGGGTGGCAAAGGCGAGGCTTTCGACCACCACGCTGTCGCCGCGCTCGGTATCGATGCCGACGGCATTCTCGACCAGCCGGGTCAGCTGTTGCTTGCGCGCTTCGGGCAGGCCCTGCGCGCCACCGTCGACCGTGACCGCGACCGACAGCCGGGTCAGCTTGCCAGGTTCGCGCGTCACGACGCTGCGGGTCGCGCTGTTGGCATAGGTCACGTCTTCCGACGTTTCCTTGCGCGCCTGTTGCCGCGTGTCGCCGCCATTGGCCCCGACCGGCTGCTGCTGCGCTTCGGGCAGCTGGTTGCCCACGGTCGCGGCCTGTTCGCCGCTGTTCTCGTTGGTCTGGTCGTCGCTTTCGACCGTCACCTGGCGCGCAATGACCTGCTTGTCGGGGTCGTAGACGTTCGATTCCTCGCGCGTCGCGTCGCGGTCGATCTGCGCCGCCACTTCGGCGCGGACCTTGCCCTGACCGACAATCGGTTCGAGCAGCGCGACAATCTCCTCGCGCATCTTTGCTTCGATCTGCGACTGGCGTTCGTCGATGCTGCCGCCCCCCGCCGCGCCCTGTTCCCCGGCCCGGGCGAGCAGGGCGCCCGACTGGTCGACAATCGACACCGATTCCGGCGAGAGCTCAGGCACTGCAGAGGAGACGAGGTAGCGGATCGCCTGGATCGTCTCGGCGGGCAGGCGGCCCTTGGTCTTGACGGTGACCGATGCGGTAGCCGGGCGGGCCTCCGCAGCGAACATCGCGCGCTCGGGCATCACGATATGCACGCGCGCGCCCGAGACGGCGTCGAGGCTCTGGATCGAGCGGACCAGCTCGCCTTCGATCGCGCGGGTTTCGTTCATCTTGGCGCGGCTGGCGGACACGCCGAAGGGCTGTTCCTCGTCGAGCACGTCATAGCCGATCTTGCCGCCAAGTTTCTCACCGGCCATCGCCATGCGCAGCTCAGCCAGCTTGTCGACCGGAGCCATGACGGCGGTGCCGTCGGCGGACAGTTCGAACGGCACGTTCTGCGACTTGAGCTTTTCCGAGATGGCGGCCGCCGCCGACGGGTCGAGGTCGGTGTAGAGGAACCCCATGGTGGTGTTCTCGCCGCGCAGTGCGACCATCGCCAGCGCCGCCATGATCAATGCCGCGACGCCGCCCATGATGATGAGCCGTTTGGCCCCCAATTGTGCGATCAGCCCTTTAACCTGCTCCAAGCGGCACCCTATCAACCAGCCGGAACTGCCTGTTCCTCAGGTCAATTATAGATGGCGGCGGCGCGGCAGGTTTTGCCGGTGGGAAAAAATTGCCGAGTGGATTTCTGCGGCACCGGCCCGCTGGATCGCAAACAAAAGCGCCCCCGGACGGGGGAAGTCCGGGGGCGCCGATTGCGGCGGTGGCCGGGCAGGGGAGCCGAGCCGTCCGACACGCTATTGATAGAGGATCAGTCGGCTGGACCGTCGCCAACCGGAAAAAGATTGTTGAGTTCGCGCAGCACCGCGTCCTCGCGCATGGCGCGGTCCAGCGTCAGGCCGCCTTCGTCCCACTCGATCCGCGCATCGCCGCTGGCCAGTGAGGGGTCATGGGTGACATGCAGGTTCAGGCGGCGGCGGTCATTGGCTTGCCGCGCGGCGATCCGTTCCTCGATCTGCTCGGCCATATCGGGGTGGATGCGCACCACCAGTTCGGTGCCGCGCGCCACCTGCGCCAGTGCCCGCCCGATCGCATCGTCGATCGCCTGAGCGGGCGAAGCGAGCAGCGGATGGCCGGCCAGATGCTGCGCCACCGCGAGCACCAGTTCGGCCGCTTCGCGCGCGGTGTCGGCGCGGAAGTCTGCGCGTTCTTCGACCATGCCCTCGACCCCGGCTTGAAGCGCATCCATGGCCGCGAGCAGGGCATTGTCGCGATCCGACCGGGCGGCATCGAGCCCGGCCTGAAACGCATCGGCGCGCGCACGGGCAAGCTCTTCATTCTGCATCTTGCGCAGATGCGTCAGTTCATCCTCGAGCGCCTCGATCTTGATGACGAGCGAGATCGTGTCCTCGTGCTCGACGGTGCGGTTCGCTTCGCGCGCAGTGAACACGCGGTCAAAGCCGAACGGCTTGGTGCTGAACGATAGGTCCATCGGCCGTCCCCTAGATGATCATCGTTTCGTCGCTCTTGGGATCGACCAGCACGATCTCCCCCATATCAGCGAGGTTCTTGGCCAGGCGGACCAGGGCGGATTGTGCCTCTTCGCAATCGCGCGCGCGCACCGGGCCCATCGAGGCCATATCCTCGCGCAGCAGCTTGGCCGAGCGTTCGGTCATCGTGGAGAAGAACAGCGAGCGGATATTCTCCGGCGCGCCCTTCAGCGCCAGCGCCATCTGGCGTTTGTCGGCCTGACGGACGATCACCGCGATCGATGCCGGGAGCAGGCCGCCGAGATCTTCGAAGGTGAACATGAGCGAGCGGATGCGGTCGGCGGCGTCGGGCGAGCGGGCGTCGAGCGCGGACAGCATGCTTTCTTCGGTCGAGCGGTCCATGGCGTTGAAGATTTCGGCCATCGCCTCGTGCGGATCGCGGCGCTGGGCGCGGGCGAAATTGGCCATGAACTCGGTTCTCAGCGTCGCTTCGACCTGTGCCAGCACCTCTTTCTGCACGGTTTCCATGCGCAGCATCCGCTGCACCACATCGACCGCGATGTCGCGGGGCAGCGCGCCGAGGACGCGTGCGGCATGGTCGGACCTGAGTTTGGACAGGATCACGGCAATTGTCTGGGGATATTCGTTGCGCAGATATCCTGCCAACACGCCTTCGTTGACGTTGGACAGCTTGTCCCACATCGTCCGGCCCGACGGACCGCGGATATCCTCCATGATCTCCTTGACGCGATCGGCGTCGAGCACGCTGTTGAGCAGCCGCTCGGTCGTCTCGTAAGAGCCATGGCACGAGCTCATCGAAGACATTTCGACCTGGAACTGGTTGAGCAAATATTCGATCAGGGTCGACGGGATTCGCCCGAGCTGCGACATGCTCTGCGACAGCTCCTTGACCTCGTCGATCGACAGCTGCTCCCAGATCGGGGCACCATGCTCTTGGCCCAGCGCGAGCATCAGCGCCGCAGCACGCTCCCGCTGGTTCAGCCGCTTAAATTCTGGCGGTTCCGCGACCGGAGTCATCATCATCGTCTAGTTCCCCTGCATTTATTCGTGGTTAACCCGTCGGTTTCGCGCACGACCCCTCTATTATGGACTCGAAAGGGGGTTTCCGGTCGCGTGAGGACAGGAACATGAACATCAATTCGGGATTGGCGGGACTGACCCTGCTGGGTGCCGATACGAGCTGGTATTCGACCTCGGGCGCGGGCCTGACGGTGGAAAGCAAGGCCGTGCGCGAGGCCAAGGCTCAGTTCACCCTGCCCGAAACCACACCCCCCTGGCGTGAGGCCGGATCCACCGGATCGATCTCGACCCAGATCGCCACGATCCGCCGCCTCGCCACCATCATCGACAAGCCGCTGACCGGCGTGCGCGCGCTGCCGACCGACGTGCAGTCGGCGTTCACGACTTGGAAAGCGCTCGATCGCCTCAATATTCTGGCGACGACCGCGGCCAAGCCCGGCCTGTCGGCCACCGAACGCGGGCAGCTCGCCTCTACCTTCGCCAAGGGTCTCGCCGACCTCCAGACCTATATGGGCACCGCTCCGTCGGACAAGCTGGAGCTTTCCTTCGGGCAGCCGGTGCGCCGCGCCGAGAGCACGGTCGTCGCGCCGGGCACCGGCGGGCTGACGGTCAGCGTGTCGGGCAAAGGCGTTGTCGCCAAGCGCGATGAAGTGCTCTCGCAAATGTCGGGGACCGAACGGTTCCGGGTCACGCTGGAACGCGGCAGCAGCGTCGATACGGTCGTGATCGATCTCGGCTCGCTGCCCGAGCCACCGACGCTCGACAGCGTGGCGAACCTGGTCAATCAGGCGATCGCCAATATCCCGATGCGCGATGCAGGCGGCAACATCGTGCTCAACACCGACGGCACACCCGCGCCCAAGTGGAAAGTGACGTTCGAGCCCAAAAAGACCGAAGAAGATGGCTGGGCGATGGGCATCAACCGCCAGGGCCTGGAAAGCGTGTCGATCGATCAGGTCGACGCCCCCGACGCGCTGATCGTCGCGACCGGGCGCACCGGCCTCGAAACGCCGACCGCCGCGCGGGTGCTGCGCATCGACGATCCCGAAGCGGCGATGACCAACAAGACGCTGGCGACGATCGAGGCGAAGGACCGGCTGACGACCAAGGCGGTGGCGACCACCACCGACGCGGTCGCAACCGACGCCGATGGATTTGCCTATGTCGTCGGAACGGCGTCAGGCGATCTCGATGAGCTCCGCGCCGCGGGCACGCAGGACCTTTATCTCACCAAGATGGACAGCGTCGGCAATGTCGTGTGGCAACGCGCCCTGGGTGCCGCCGACAGCGCGTCGGGTGCTGCCGTGACCGTTGCCGAGAATGGCGACATCGTCGTTGCCGGGACGGTGTCGGGCAGTTTCGACGGGGCCAGCGCGGACGCCGACATGCTCGTCGCCCGCTATGGAAACAATGGCGACGAGATGTTCGCCAGCCGCATCCGCTCAGCCGGAGAGGATCGCGCCACCAGCATCGCCATCGCCGATGACGGCGCCATTCTGGTTGGCGGGCGCGCGGGGCAGGGCGGGGGTGACGCATTCGTCGCCCGGCTCAGCGGCACGGGAGCGGTGACACAGCGGGTCAAGCTGCCCGGCGCGGGCGATGAAAGCATCACCGCCATGGCGATGACCGCCGATGGTCGCCTCGCCGCGCTGACCAAGGAAGGCGCGACATCGAAACTGCGCTTCCTCGATCCGGCCAGCCCCGGGACGGTGCTCGATACGATCGACCTCGGCACTGCCGATGCACGCGCGATCGCCATGGCGCCCGACGGATCGATCGCCATCGGCGGAACCACGCTTTCGGCGCTGTCGGGAACCCAGGTCAACGGCATCACGGGCGGCCGTGACGGGTTCGTCGCGCGGCTCGCGGCGGACGGTGCCGGTATGGCGGTTACCTATCTCGGCACCGGCGGCAATGAACAGGTCGACAGCCTCGCGTTCAGCAACGGGAAGCTCTATGTCGGCGGTCGCACGACGGGCGACTTTGGCGGGACGCGCAGCGGTCCCACCGATGGCTTCGTCGCTCGGATCGATCCGGCCAGCGGCGGCGTCGAGAAGGTCACGCAATTTGGGCAGCCGACCCTGCGCACCGAGCCGGTGCGCGTCGCCGCGTCGGACGGCGGGTCGAGCAAGGTCGACGCGCTCGGCCTTGGTCGCGGCGTTGCGACGCCGGAAGGCTCGCTGCGCCTGACCACCGGGTCGAGCCTGCGCGAGGGCGACAGCTTCCAGATGCGCGTCGCCGGCGGCGTGGTCCGCACGATCACGATCGCAAAGGAAGAGACGCTCGCCAGCCTGGCTGACAAGGTACGCAAGATCACTGGATCGAAAGCGCTGGTGACCACGCCCAAGAAGGACGATGGCGCGATGCTGCGCGTGGCACCTAAGGCGGGGATCGACATCGAGTTCGTCGCCGGTCCGGCCGGGCGCGATGCACTGGAAAAGCTCGGCCTGCCAGCCGCGCGCGTGTCCGGCATGGACCCGATCGACAAGGATGCACCGCGCGTCCGTCCGGGCGGCAGCTTCGGTCTCGGCCTCAACCCCGGCCTGTCGATCGCGGACCAGAAGTCGGCGACTGCCGCGCTCGCCAAGCTCAAATCCGCGCTGTCTGTGTCTCAAACCGGCTATCGATCGCTCTATTGGGACGATGGCAAACAGGCACTGGTCGAAGGCGCACGCAAGGGCGGGAACACCGCGCGCGAACAGGCGCAGATGGCGAATTACCAGGCAGCGCTCAGCCGCCTCGCCTCCGGCCCTTCGACTTCCATAGGGTTCTGATAGCATGACTGATCTGATCGGCGGGATTGCCCGCAACATGAAGCATCTCTCGGAACGCCAGCGCGTGCTTTCGGAGAATATCGCCAACAGCGAAACGCCAGGGTTCAAGGCGCGCGACGTGCGCGCGCCCGACTTCAGCGACCTTATCAACACCGGCAACAGCAGCGCATCGATCGCGCGGCCGCGGGTTCAGCTGACCGGCAGCATGGCCGCACTCGGCGCGCGCGCGCCGATCTCGGCGGGCAGCGTGATGCTCGACGCCAATACCAGCGAGACCAAGCCCGACGGCAATAATGTCACGCTAGAAGATCAGCTGCTCAAGATGGGCCAGATCCAGGCGGACTTCGCCGCGATGACCAGCCTCTATCGCAAGAGCCAGGGGCTGATGCAGTCGGCGCTCGGCCGCAAGGGCGGCGGCTGACGCGACGCACCGCATGCAAAAAAGGGGGCGTCCCGGCCGGGACGCCCCCTTTTTTACCGCGATTCAAAAGCTTGCGTTGACGGAGATCGGAACCGCCGTCCCGGCAAAGGCCATTCCGCCCGATGCGCCATAGGCGCCGCTACCGCTGCCGCGACGGCGGCGGGCGTCGGCGGCGATTTCCGCCATCATCTCGTCCGACAGGTCGATCTGACGCTTGAGCGCAGCGCCATTTGCGGCGCAGATGTCGCGCAGCCGCGCGGCCAGCTCGGCCAGTTCGGCACGCACGCCCGGGTCGAGCGTATCGCGCCAGTCGGGGCTGGTGCGGTCGAGCCGTGCCACTTCATGGTCGACCGCGCCGACCAGCCGTATCTTGGCCTGCACCAGCCCCGCGATCTCGCCGCGACGGCCCTGCGCCAGCAGCATCGTTTCTTCCTCGCTGATCGACGCCAGCGACCGGAACAGGTCGAGAAGTTCAGTTTCCATGTGGGTTGCCCCCCTGCAGCTTGATGATCTGGTCCATCACGGCGGGGGCCAGGCCGATGCCGCCCTTTGCCGCGATGGCGGTGCCGAGATTTTCGGCGAGCACGCCGCGAAACATCTGTTCGCCATGCCCGCCGGAAAACTCGCCCTCCTCGACGCTCTCCAGCATCAACTGGGTCATCTGGCCGATAAAGGTCGCCTCGAACGCCTGCGCGGTTTCCTTGCTCTTGGGCGTCGGAATGCTCGGCGCAGCGCCAGTGGTCGCAGCGCTGGGGGTGGAAAGGGGGCTCATCACTGCACCTCGATATCTGCCTGGAGCGCGCCGGCGCTCTTTACGGCCTGAAGAATGGTGATCAGATCGCGCGGACTGACGCCGAGCGCGTTGAGGCCGGCAACCAGCGAGGCGAGCGAGGTTTCGCCGCCCAGCGTGCCGAGCGAACGACCGGTGCCGTCATCGACCGTCACCTGAGTGCGCGGCACGACCTGGGTCTGCCCCTGCGACAGCGGTGCGGGCTGCGACACTTGCGGCGTTTCGGCGATGCTGATGGTGAGACCGCCCTGCGCGATCGCGACCGGGCTGATCCGGACATTGGCGCCCATCACCACCGTGCCCGATGCTTCGTTGACGATCACCTTGGCGGGCTGATCGACCGTGACGGGCA
This sequence comes from Sphingomonas sp. SDUR79, assembly GCF_056821745.1. Classification (NCBI taxonomy): domain Bacteria; kingdom Pseudomonadati; phylum Pseudomonadota; class Alphaproteobacteria; order Sphingomonadales; family Sphingomonadaceae; genus Sphingomonas; species Sphingomonas sp. SDUR79. Next base: position 654,113 of record NZ_JBPDIN010000001.1, read on the forward strand.
GGTTTTCGATCCGGGCGACCAGATCGACGACCGATCCGGGAAAGCCCGGTCCGGGCTTCAACTCCACGGTGGCCGGGTCCAGCACCTCGGCGGTCCCGGCGAAGGTCGAATTGATGACGCCCGCGATCATGTTGGCGGTGGTGAAATCGGGGTTTTTGAGCGCCAGCTTCAGGCTCGTCGCGCTGCGCAGCGCAAACGGCACCTCGCGCTCGATGATCGCGCCATCGGCGATGCGGGCAGAGGTCGAAACGCCGCGGCTGATGCTCGCCGCCGCGCCTTGCGCCTTGAAGCCGGAGACGGAAACCTGGCCCTGCGCCACGGCATAGATCTCGCCATCCAGTGCGCGAAGCGAGGACGCGATCAGCGTCCCGCCCTGCAGGCTGGTGGCATCGCCGATCGCCGACACCGTCACATCGATGCGCGATCCGGCGCGCGCAAAGGGCGGCATGGACGCGGTGATCGATACGGCGGCGACATTCATCGTCTTGAGCTGCGAGCCGCGCACATTGACGCCCATGCGCTCCAGCATCGCCTGCATCGATTCCTCGGTGAAGGGCGTGTTGCGCGTGCGATCACCGGTACCGGCAAGGCCGACGACGAGACCATATCCGACCAGCTGATTGGGGCGGACATTCTCGATATCGACGATGTCTTTGATGCGGTGCGCGCTGTTTGCCGCGGCGGTGCCGGGCACCGCCAGGACCAGAGCCAGCAGCAGGAACCTCAAAATGTGCATAAACCTGTCCATCGTCTCCGGAACGCCGTTAATCTTCTTATAGAAAGAGTAAGGCCGTTCCGGTCTGCGCGGAGAAGAGAAGCAGTGCGTATCGAGGGCGTTCCGATGCCGGTGCAGATGGTGCTCAACGCACTGTCCAAATCCGACGCCGCCCTGCGCCTGGCCGTCCCGAAAATGGAGATGCCCGAAGCGCCGCGACAGGGGCAGCAGGCCGCCCCGACACTGCAGGCCGCGACCACCGTGCACGTGTTGCTCGCCGCGGCGACCGCGCTGGAAACCCCGAAGGACAAGCGTCGGCGCGAGGCGCGCCCGGCGGCACGCGGCCTCGAAATCCTCGAGCAGCTGCACGCCGCGCAGGTCAAGGGATTGCCGGACGAGGCCGCGCTCGACGCGCTCTCGCAATGGGCCGCTCTGTTCGAAATGCCGGACGATCCCGAGCTGGCCGACATCGCGCGCGACATCGAACTGCGCGTACGCGTCGAACTGGCCAAGCACGACCGCACAGTCTGATCCGCAATTCTAAATCGGCATGGTTAATGGCGGAACTTATGCTGCCCTGCCGTCACCCCCGCGAAGGCGGGGGCCCATCTCCTGCATGATCGGCACATCACCCCGGTGCGGTTGATGGATGTTCCGGGAGATGGGCCCCCGCTTTCGCGGGGGTGACGGAGTATTAAGCCCCGCCGCCGCGCGCCAGCTTCATCACGTAGCTGATGACCTCTGCCACCGCCTGATAATGTTCCAGCGGGATCGGGTGGTCGATCTCAGCGCTGGCATGCAATGCGCGCGCAAGCGGGCGGTTTTCGACCAGTGGCACGCCGCTGGCGGTCGCGATCTCACGGATCTTCAGCGCGATTGCATCGGTACCCTTGGCCACCACGATCGGCGCATTCATCGCGCCATGATCATATTTCAGCGCGACGGCATAGTGGGTCGGGTTGGTGATCACGACCGTGGCCGAGGGCACCGCCTGCATCATCCGCTGGCGTGAGCGCTTCATGCCGATCTGGCGCATCTTGCCCTTGATCTTGGGGTCGCCCTCCTGCTCCTTGTGCTCGTCCTTCATGTCCTTGAGCGACATCATGTTCTTCTTCGTCCAGCTGTAGCGCTGGTAGATGAAGTCGATGCCGGCGATCACCGCGACCAGCACCACGACGATAGTCAGCACGCTCATGATCATCTGTTGCGACAGATCGGCGATGGTGGTCGGGCCGACGCCGACCATGGTCTCGAAGCCGGGCAGGAACGGCCACAGGATGATCGTTCCGATGGTGCCGACCACGATCAGCTTGGCCAAGGTCTTGGCGAATTCGAACAACCCCTGTGCGCCGAACATGCGCTTGAAGCCCGACACCGGATTGATCTTCGTGAATTTGGGCGCGATGCGGCTGAAGCTGATCATCGGCCGCCCTTGGGCAAAGCCGCCAATCAGCGCGCAGCCGAACAAGGCGCCGAGCACCGGCAACAGCGCGGCGGCCAGTTCGGCCAGGATATATCCGCCGAATATCTGCGCCCCGTCGGGATTGAACAGGAAATCGTCCGCCCGGCCCCAGATGCGGGCGAGCGATCCGGCCAGTGCCGACGCGGCCTGTGCGCCGAGGGCACCGGTGACGATGATCAGGCCGACGAACATCGCCGCCTGACGCATCTCCGGCGCCATCGGCACATCGCCCTTCTTGCGCGCGTCCTCGATGCGCTTTTCGGACGGGGCGAATGTTTTGGAGTCTTTGTCCTGCGTGTCATCGGCCATTGCGTCAGCTCCAGCCCATGTTCATCCACGTCGCGATACTGTTCGCGAAGGTGACGAGCGTCGCCCCCAGCGTCGCCGCGGCGATGGTGACGCCCAGCAACAGGTTGAGCGGCTGGGCGATGAAGAAGACCTGCAATGCCGGTGCCACGCGCGCGACCAGCCCGAGGACGGTGTTGAAGACGATGCCATAGACCAGCAGCGGCGCGGCGAGCGACACGCCGAGCGCGAGCGAATTGCCCGCGACCTTCACCGCCAGCTGGGCGAAGTCATGGCTGTTGGGCACAACGCCCACGGGAAACAGCCCATAGGATTTGATCAGCGCGCCGAGCCAGAGATGGTGGACTGCCATCGCGAAACACACGACCGCAGCGGCGACGCCGACAAATTTGGACAGGATCGGTGCCTGGCCCGACTGGCCGGGGTCGAACACCATCGCGGAAGTGAGGCCGATCTGAAGGCTGATCAGCGATCCGGCAATCGAGATGGCCTGATACATGATCCGCATGATCAGGCCGAGGCCGATCCCGACCAGCAGCTCGGCGACGAGGATCGCTGCGAGCTGAAGGTCGGTGACGTCGGCCATCGGGATCACCTTGGCCGACAGGAAGCTCCACAGGCCCAGCGTCATGCCGAGCCCGGCGAACAGGCGGATCTGCGCGGGGACCGCGTCTTCGGAAAAGACCGGCAACAGCATCAGCACCGATCCCACCCGTGCGAACAGGATCAGAAAGGCGGTGGCGTGCAGCGGCAGGTCTTCGATCATCGCTGGCTCAGCCGCCCTGCACGATCTTGTCGCTCAGCACGCGCATGAAGTCGCCGAGCGCGCCGCCGATCATCGGGAAGCTCAGTAGCAGCGTGATGCCCATGATGATGATCTTGGGCACGAAGGTCAGCGTCTGTTCCTGGATCTGCGTCAGCGCCTGAAGCAGGCCGATCGCAACGCCGGTGAACAGCGCGGCAAACAGCAGCGGCCCGGCGACGGTGAGGGTCAGGATCAGCGCGGCGCGACCGATCTCGATGGCGGAATTGGCGTCCATCGCTCCGGCCTAGATCTGCATCCGCATGATTTCGGAATAGGCGTTGACCACGCGGTCGCGCACGGCGACCACGGTGTCGAGTGCGACTTCGGCCGCGCCCATTGCGGTCACCACGTCGATCAGGTCGCCCTTGCCGGCAATCTGGCGCGTCGATGCGGTCTCTGCCGCCTTCAGGCTCGACGACGCTTCGCCGACCATGCCCTGGACGAGCTGGCCGAAGCCGCCCGCAACCGGCGCGTCGGTGCCGCCGGGGCCGCCGATACCGGGACCGCGCGACAGCGGCGAAACGCCGGCGGCGCGGCTATAGGCGGTGGCGGCGTCAAGTGCTCCGATGGACATGGATGCTTCCCTTATTTCAGCAGGTCGATGGTGCGCATCGTCATGCCCTTGGCGGCTTCGATGGCGCTGAGATTGGCTTCGTAGGAGCGCTGTGCGGCCTTGAGGTCGGCGGTCTCGACGAGGCCGTTGACGTTGGGCATGTTCACATAACCGCGCGCGTCGGCAGCAGGATTGCCCGGCTGATAGACGCGCTGGAATGCCGACTTGTCGGTGGCGACGCCCTTGACCGACACCTTGGTCGCACCGGTCGCGCGATCCACTTCGGCGGCAAAAGTTGCCACCCGGCGGCGATAGGGGTCGCCGCCCGGCGTCTGCGACACCGAGCTCTGGTTGGCGAGGTTCTCGGCGATCACGCGCATCCGCAGCGACTGGGCACGCAGGCCCGAAGCGGAGACCGAGACGGCACTTTTGAGGTCCATGATCCCAAATCCGGCGCGGCGGGCAGGAATTGCCCCCGACAGCTTTCTTATAGGCAAGTTTTTCCAGTTCGGTCGGACCGGGGGCAAATTCTGCCCCCTATAAACACGGTATGACGACCACGCAGGGGAACGCCGTGCTCAACGATATCATGGTCGAACTGTCGATCGTGCTGGGGTCCACGCGACTGCCGATCCGCCAGGTGCTCAAGATGAGCCGCGGCGCGATCGTCGCGCTCGACAGCACCGACGCCGATCCGACGCTGATCTATGTCAACGACACGCTGGTCGCCAAGGGCCGCGTGATCGTGAGCGGCGAGCATATGTCGATCGAAATTTCCGAAGTCCTGCCCGCGAGTTCTGTGGCATGACGATCCTTGCTTTGTTGCGCATGTTCGGTGCGCTCGCGATCGTGCTCGGCCTGCTGGCCGGAGCGCTATGGGCAGTCCGCCGCTTCGACATCCGCCTGCCCGGACGCCTCGGCGCGGACGGTGCGCCCGACAAGCGGCTCGAAGTGGTCGAGCGGCTGACCGTCGACCCGAAGCGCTCGCTGCTGCTCGTCCGCCGCGACAATGTCGAACACCTTGTGCTGATGGCACCCGAGGGGAATGTCGTGCTGCACGAAGCACGCACCGACGCTCCGGCGCTGCGCGTAATCGATACGCCTGTGCCAAAGGCTGCGCCGGCATTTGCCGCACTGGTCGAACCCGATCCGGTCGCGATGTTCGACGCAACGCGCGACGGCGGCGACGCAGCCGGATCGACCACATTCCTGAGCAACCTCGAGCGGTTCCACAGCTTCGCCAATGCCCGGATTGCGCGTCATGCCTAAGCTGCTGCGCTATGCCCTGACAGCGGTCGTGTTGCTCATCCCCGCGACTGCTGCGGCCGCAGCTGGCGGCGGCGGGGCAGGGGGATCGGCGCTGGAGGCGGTCAGCGGGTCACTGAGCGGCAAGGCGATCGGCATGGTCGCGCTGCTGACGGTGCTCAGCCTTGCGCCCGGCATCCTGATGACGGTGACGTCGTTCACCCGCATCGTCGTTGCCCTGTCGCTGCTGCGCACCGGCCTGGGCGCACAGGGCGTGCCGCCCAACCCGGTGATCATCAGCCTGGCGCTGTTCCTGTCGATGTTTGTGATGACGCCGACGCTGGAGGCGGCATGGACCGCCGGGATCAAGCCCTATACCGAAGGCAAGATCAGCGAGGATGTCGCGTTCGAAAAAACCGCCGCGCCGTTCCGCAAATTCATGCTGAGCCAGGTGCGCGACGATGATATCGCGCTGTTCAACGGCCTTGCCGCCGAACCCGCCAAGACCCGCGCGGAAGTGCCGCTGGGCACGCTGATCCCCGCCTTCATGATCTCGGAGCTGCGCCGCGCGTTCGAAATCGGTTTTCTGCTGCTCTTGCCGTTCCTAGTGATCGACCTCGCCGTTTCGGCGGTGCTGATGGCGATGGGCATGATGATGCTGCCACCGACAACGATCGCGTTGCCGTGCAAGATCATCTTCTTCGTGCTGGTCGATGGCTGGGCGCTGGTCGCGGGCAGCCTGATCCGAAGTTTCGGAAGCGGTTAGGTCAGTCCCGCCGCCCGAACCGGCTGGCGGGATCGAGCAGCCAGGCCGACAGCGTCTCGAACCGCAGCGGCGTCAGAAATTGCAGCCCCGCCGCATCCTCACGCTGCCAGCGAACGGCAGCATTGACGGTCCCAAGCTGCGGTACATGCACCGCCAACGTCCCTTGCGTCAGCGTACGGTTGAGGCCATCGATCCGCATCCCGCGCTGATTGATGTCGCGCAGCGTCGCGGCCATGCGCCGGCCGTCGCATGTCACCAGCACCCCGCATTCCGCATCGAGTCGGGGCAGGCGGTTGTGCCAGCCCTGTTTGCACGGGGTCGGCTTGAGAATGACCTCGGCCGGAACCTTGGACAGGAAGCGCAGGCCGGATGCCCCGCCCTGCGACCAGGCGATCTCGGCATCGAGCAGCGGGGCACCGCGCAGTTCGAGTTGCACCTTGTCGGCGCGTGCCAGCGCAATCGGGCATTCGACCCGCGCGCCGCTCTCCGAAATGTTGCGGACGCGGCACACGACGTCGCCATGCGGCGTGACGAGACGACCGACGAGCAGGGTCGTGACCAGCCGCGTTTCTCCGCCGCTGCGTCGGTCGTCTAACGCGGTCGGCGCGCTGTCCCAGCGTTCGGGGTGGTCGCTATACATCAGGCGGGCTCCGCTTTGGTGATCGCCACTTTGCGCACCTTGTCCGGGCCGATGGCCTCGCGCGCGGCTTCGATCACCACGCGGCGGAAATTGTCGAGGTCGGGTAGCATCCCGTCATTGCCGGCCGCCAGCGGCACCTTGAAGGTGCGCAGGTTGATCGCATGCTGCAAGAACGGCAGGCGCGCGGTCACGGCATCGACCTGGCTCTCATCCACCTCCAGCTGGAATTCAAACGTCGCATAGCCCGACAGCTTGCCGTCCTTGAGCACCAGCGGTGCGGTCATCGGGGGCACCGTGACGAACTTGCCGGGTTCTTCCTCAACCGGCTCGGGCTTTGCGGTGGTCGCGCCCGCCGGCGTGCCCAGGAAGAAGTTGGTCGCATAGCCGCTGCCGGCTCCGATGGCGCCGCCCGTGATCAGCAAGATGATGGGGAACAGGATCTTCTTCATGGTCCTCGGCTCACAGCTTAAAGCTTGAATCGGCAGGCGTGGCGGGGGATTCTCCCTTGACGATGATCGTGATGCGACGGTTTTCCGCCCGGTCGGGTTCGCCGGGATAGAGCGGCTGGCTCGCGCCGCGTGCCATCACGCCGGCGATGCGGTCGGCAGTGATGCCTCCGCCCAGCAGCGTCGATCGCGCGGCCAGCGCGCGCTCGCCCGACAGTCGCCAATTGGCTTCATTGTCCCCACCTGCACCGTCGGTATGGCCCTCGATCGTCAGGCGGGCACCCGACCGGGCGAGCTTTTCCGCCACGGTGTTCAGCTGGCGGCGGGCCAGGTCGTTGAGTTGCGCGGTGCCGGGCCGGAACATGGGCTGACGCACGCTGTCCATCAGCGTGATGCGCAGACCATCCTCGTCGGATTCCACCTTTTGCTGCGCGCTGGCATCGCTCGCAATTGCGTCGAGCGATACGCGCAGCTCCTGTGCCAGCACGCGCAGTGCCGCGTCCGGGATCGTCGCCGATCCGCCGCGCGCGGTGCCAACGCTCTGTGCGTCCATCGCGGGCACGCCTTTCGCCTGCGCCTGATCGGCATTCTTGGCGCGACCATGACCGCCCGAACCCGCCTGCGCGCCGCCGGCGGCATTGCCCGCTGCACCAACCATCGGCGGGCCGGGCGAGAAATACTCGGCGAGCCCCTTCAGCGTATCCTTGTCGGGATTGCCGATCAGCCACAGCAGCATGAAGAACGCCATCATCGCTGTTACGAAGTCGGCATAGGCAACCTTCCACGCGCCGCCATGATGGCCGCCGGCCACCTTCTTGATCTTGCGGATCACGATCGGCCGCGTGTTGGGTGCCTGGCTAGCCATGATCAGTGTGCCGCCTGAAGCGCCGTGTGCAGTCGCTCATGGATCTGACCCAGGCGCACGGGCGCAATCGCGCTGCGCGTGCAGGCTCCGGCGGCGAGCCGGTCGAGCACGGCTGCGCTCTCTTCGGTGCACTGGACCAACAGGTCGAACGCCTGCAACTTGTCGAGATAGCGGTCGACGAAATGTTCGTCGCCGACCAGCACCTCGGCCAGTTCCTCGATCAGCGCACGCACGTGGCGCAGCTCGCCCGCGACTGCGCCGTGCAGCACTCCGATCAGAGGGTCGGCGCCGGTGGCGGGGCTGTTGAGTTCTTCCATTGCTAACCCCTTTAAAACAGGTCGATCTCGCCGCCATGCGCGGGCATCTTTGGCGGCAGGGTGACGGGCGGCGGCTCCGCGACATAAGTGCATCGGATTTTGCCGTCATAGGGGCGGAACTCGACCTTGCGCGGCTGTGTCCCGCCGGTGTCGTTGTGGCCGATGGCGATGCCTTCGGTCTGCAGAAAGCGGACGGCAAAGGCCGCATTGGCCGTGCCGATTCCACCGAGCCCCGCGATGATATTCGCGCCGCCATACATGTGTGCGCGTAGTTGCGACCGCTCGGCCCCGGCCTTCATCATGCCGTTGATCAACAGCTCCATCGCGTGCACGCCGTAGCGCTGCAGCTCGGTCTGGCTGACCTTGTGGTCCGGGCTGGGTTCGCCGAGCAGGAAGTGATTCATGCCGCCGATCCGCGCGCGCGCATCGTGCAGACACACGGCGATGCACGACCCCAGCAGGGTCGAAATCACCACATCGGGTTTCGCGATCACGGCGAATTCGCCCTGGATGATCGAAATCTTGCCGGCGGTCGTAACACTCATGACAGATCACCGAAGACGCGCTCGATCTTTTCCTTCAGCGCGGCGGGCGCAAAGGGCTTCACGAGGTAATTGTTGACGCCCAATGCCGCCGCCTTCGCCACGACCTCACGGTCTGACGATCCGGTCAGCATGATGAACACGGTTTTGGCGAGCACGGAATCGTTCCGGACCGTTTCCAGGAACTCGAGTCCGTCCATCTCGGGCATGTTATAGTCCGAGATGATCAGATGGACCCGGTCGACACGCATCGCCGACAGCGCCTCGGGCGCCGTCGCTTTGTCGCGAATGTCCTTGAATCCAAAGTCCTGCAGCGCACGGCGAATCATCGCGCGCATGCTCGTCTGGTCGTCCACGACCATGACTCGGATGGCTGACGCGGCGGGCATTTAACGCTCCTGATACTTGCCGCGCGCGGCGGCGAGGATGGCTCCTGCCATGGCTGACAGGCTGGTTTCGGTTTCTACGGCGCCGATCTGGGCTGCCGCCCGCGGCATGCCCCAGACGACACAGTCTTCGCGGGTTTGACCAAAGGTGCGCGCACCCGTCTGGCGCATCGCCAGCATGCCATTGGCGCCATCGCTGCCCATGCCGGTCAGGATCGCGGCAACCGCCGACTTGCCCAGCTTGGCGACCGAATCGAACAGCATGTCGACCGACGGTCGATGGCCATTGACCGGGTCGGCCGCGATCAGCTTGATGCGCCCGGTCGTGCCGCCGTCCAGCACCATGTGATGCGACCCGCCAGGCGCGATATAGACCGTGCCGCGTTGCAGCCGTGCGCCGTCGGTGGCCTCTACCACGCGCACAGCGCAGCCGCGGTCGAGCCGGGCGGCGAAGCTGGTGGTGAAGGCGGCCGGCATATGCTGCACGACCAGCACGGGCGGACAGTCGGTGGGCAGTTCGCCCAGCACGCGGAACAGCGCTTCCACGCCGCCCGTCGATGCGCCGATCGCGATGACGACATCGCGGAACGGTGCCTGGCTCGCCGCCGGCGGGGGAGTCTGCGGTGCCGGAGCGGTGGACGAAAGGCCGCGCCGCGCCTGGGAGCGCGCTGCGCCTTTGACGGTCGCGCGCAGCTGCTCTGCACCCAGTGCAAGCTCAGCCGGGCCGCCCGAGGGCTTGGCGATGCAGTCGACCGCGCCGAGGCGCAGTGCTTCGATCGTGACTTCCGCACCCGCTGCGGTCAGCGACGAGCACATGACCACCGGCATCGGACGCAGCCGCATGATCCGCTCAAGGAAGGACAGGCCGTCCATCCCCGGCATCTCGACGTCGAGCGTCAACACGTCCGGGTTGAGTTCCTTGATCATCTCGCGCGCGGTGTGCGGCTCGGGCGCGGCACCGATCACCTCGATCTCTGGATCGCCGGACAGGATGCGCGTCAGTGCCGCCCGCATCGACGGGCTGTCATCGACGATCAATGCGCGAACGGGCCTCATGCGGCACCGTCCGTGCGCTGATAGATGGTGTTGCCGCAGCTCTTCATGCGCGACACCGCCGGGCCGATCAGCCGCTCGCTGTGACCGATATAGAGGAAGCCGCCGGGTTTGAGCAGATCGACCAACCGCGCCTCCAGTTCCTCCTTCGCCGGATCGTCGAAATAGATCATGACGTTGCGACAAAAGATCGCGTCATAACGCTGGCGCATCGGCCACTCGCCGAACAGGTTCAACGGACGCGCGGTCACCAGCGACCGCGCCGCCTCGGCCATGCGATATCCGCTGCCCTCGGGCACCATCCATGCCTTGCGATACGCCTCGGGCACGCCATCGACGCCGCTCGCCGGATAAAAGCCCTCGGCGGCAGCAGCGACCACCGGCTCCGAGATATCGGTCGCCAGCAGGCGGACGTCGCGGTTGCGCATCCATTCCGCCTGGGCACGGTCGGCGCCCATCAGCGTCATCGCCAGCGTGTAGACTTCCTCGCCGCTGGAGCAGCCAGCCGACCACATCCGCACCGGGGCACGGCTGGGATCAGCCTTCAGCTTCGGCATCAACACGTCGCGCAGATGGTCGAAGTGATGGCTCTCGCGGAAGAAATGCGTGTGGTTGGTCGTCAGCGCCGTCACCAGCAGCCGCAACTCCTCCGCATCATTCTCGGCAAAGGCGATATAGTCCTTGAACGACGCCAGTCTGCGTTCGCGAAGGCGGCGCGACAGGCGCGAATGCACCAGCACCTTCTTCGTCGGGGGCAGGCTGATGCGCGCCTCGGTCATCATGATCCGCGCGATCGCCGCGAACTCGCTGTCGCCGAGCGGCGGGGCGCCGTCGGACAGCAGCGGGTTCATGGGCGCAGGCGCCAGCGACATGCTCATTATGCGGCCAGGTCCAGGTGACGGGTGATCGACAGCGCGTCGAGATCGAGCAGCAGCACCATCTGGGGGCTGGGCTCGCTCCCGTCGCGGGCACGGGCGGTGATCTGGACCAGGCCGGAAATCACGTTGGACTCCTGCAGCTCGACATCGGGGGCAGCCTGGATCGCGCTTTCCTGAATGGCGACGATGTCATCGACTTCGTCGACCAGGAAGCCAGCCTGCTTGCCTGCGATGTTGACGACCAGCACGCATGAGCGGGCGTGGATTTCGCTCGGGGTCCAGCCCAGTCGGTCGGCGAGGCCGATCACCGGTACCACGGTGCCGCGCAGGTTGGTGACGCCCAGAATGTAGCCCGGCACGCTGGGAAGCGGGGTCGGTTCGGCCCATTCGCGGATTTCGATCAACGAGCGCATGTCGATGCCGAAATGGCGGCTGCCCAGGGTGAAGGTGACGATCTTGATCTCGTCAGCGGGGGTCTCTTGCTCGTTCATGCTGCCAGTCCTCTCAGAAGGGTGCGGGTTTGTCCGGCCGGGGCGACAAGCGCCTCGACATCGAGGATGAGTGCGATCGAGCCGTCGCCAAGAATGGTGGCGCCGCCCAGACCGCGGATCGGGTGGAGATTCTGCTCCAGGCTCTTGATGACCACCTCGCGGCGGTCGTCGATCGTGTCGACGAGCAGGCCGACGCGGCCGGCGCTCTCGCTCTCGACGATGATCACCAGGCTTTCATGGACCGGCCGATCTTCGTTGGCGTGCAGCCCGAAGACCTGAGTGAGCCGGCGCACGGGCAGGTAATCGCCGCGGATCTCGATCACTTCGCTGCCAGGCGTGGTCGCGCTGACCTGGCCCGGCTCGGGGCGGATCGCCTCGATCACGGTGGCCAGCGGGAGCACGAAGCGCTGTCCGGCGAGGCGGACGACCATGCCGTCGAGGATCGCCAGGGTCAGCGGCAGGACGAGCGTGAAGCTGGTCCCCTTGCCCGGAACCGACGCGATCTCGACCCGGCCACCCAGTGCCTCGACGTTGGAGCGGACTACGTCCATCCCCACGCCGCGACCGGAAATGTTCGAGATCGTCGCCGCGGTCGAGAAACCCGGGGCGCAGATCAGCTGATCGATTTCCTCGTCGCTCAGCACCGCGTCGGCGGCGATGATGCCCTTTTCCACGGCCTTGGCGCGCACGCGGGCGCGGTCGATGCCCTTGCCGTCGTCCGACACGGTGACGATGATCCGCGCGCCCTTCTGCTCGGCCGACAGCACGATCGTGCCTTGGGGCGCCTTGCCGGCGCGCAGCCGGTCCTCGGTGCTTTCCAGGCCATGATCGACCGCGTTGCGGATGAGGTGGGTCAGCGGGTCGCCGATCTTCTCGATCACGCCCTTGTCGACTTCGGTCATCTCGCCATGCGTCTGCAGGTTCACCTGCTTGCCGGTCTCGGCCATCAGGTCGCGCAGCATGCGCGGCACGCGGCTGAATGCCTGCTTGATCGGCTGCGCGCGCAGGCTCATCACATTGTCCTGAATCTCGCGCGTCAGGCGGGCGAGTTCGGGCAGTTCGACCCGCTCCTGGTCCTTGGCGCTCAAGCGGTCGGACAGGATCGAGTTGCGGATGACCAGCTCGCCGACCAGGTTGAGCAGCATGTCGAGCTTGACCAGATCGACGCGGATCGTCTGCGATCCGCTGTCGCCCGTCGGCGCCGGAGCGGCCGGCACGGCGGTCAGCGTCGGGGCGGCCGTGGTGGCTGCGGCAACCTGCTCGATCAGCGCGCGCGCATCTTCCAGGCGCTCGGTCCGTGCTTCGGCCGGTTCGACCGCGACAGCGCTCGGCTCCACGCGGGAGATCGCGATATGCGAGTCCGGCGCGACGAAATCGAACGCGTCGTTGATGCGGGCTTCGGCGGTCCAGCCGGGCAGCTCGATCGTCCAGCGCAGATAAGCCTGCTCGGGATCCAGGTCGCGCAGCGGGGGCAGGGCGTCGCAATCGACCGCAACCACGCGTCCGCCATTATCCTCCAGCTCGCGGATCACCAGCACCGGCTCGGCACCGGCGGCCATCGCATCGCGCGACGGGCCGAATTCGACACGCCACACTGCTTCCGCAGCGGGCGCTTCCGGCGCGTCGGCCGTCTCTTCGAGCGTATCGAGATCGAAATCCAGCGCAACGGCGACCGGTTCGAACCCGAACGGATCCGGCTCCGCTTCAACCGCCGCTTCCGGCTGCGCCGCTGGCGCTTCGGGGGCAGGAGCAGGGGCCGAATGATCGGCGTCGAGGATCGCCTGGATCGCTGCCAGCGAAGCGCTGTCGTCAGGCAACGGAACGCTACCCTGCGACGCGCCGACATGATCCGACAGGATGTCGAGCGCGGAGAGCATGACGCCCACCGTGGCCGGGGTCGGTGCGATGCGGCCGGCGCGCACTTCGTCGAGCAGATTCTCGAACTTGTGGGCAAAGGCAGTCAACGCGACATGGCCGAACGCGCCAGCGCCACCCTTGATCGAGTGCACCGCGCGGAACACGGCCGCGATCGTGCCAGCCGACACATCGCCGGCCTGCATCGCCGACAGCCCCTGTTCGGCGGCGGCCAGCCCTTCGGCGCATTCTTCAAAGAAGATCGCCTGGATATCGTCCATATCGTCGCTCATGGGCAAACGCGGCGGATCGCCGCTCCCAGCTTCTCGGCCTCGAACGGCTTGGTGATCCAGCCAGTGGCACCGGCGGAGCGGGCGCGCGCCTTCTTCTCGTCGGAGAATTCGGTCGACAGCACCAGAATCGGCGTGCCGCGAAATTCGGGCAGACCGCGCACCGCTTCGATCAGCTCAAAGCCGTCCATTTCGGGCATGTTGATGTCGGTGATGAGCAGGTCGGGCTTGACCTCCTGCATCCGCTCCAGACCGTGGCGACCATCATTGGCAGCCTCGATCTTGAACCCCTGTGCGGTGAGCGACGCCTTGAGCAGCATGCGCATGCTGGCGGAGTCGTCGACGGTAAGAATCAGCTTGCTCACGATTGCAGTTCCTCTTGGTGGCTCAGGCCCAGTCGGTCGATCAGACCAAGCGCCTCGGTCCTGGCCAGGAAGGCGGGGCTGGGGTTTTGGATGACGAAGCGATGGCCATGCGCTTCGGATTCGAGTCGGGCGGCGATCAGCAGCTGCAGCACGGCCTGACCGACGCTCTCCACCGCGCCAGCATCGACGACGATGTCGTCCCGGGCATCGGCGGCGAGCACCAGGCGCACCTTCAGCTCCTCGGCGGTCACGGTGACGCCGTGCGTGGGGAGTTCGATGATGCCCCCCGGCGATGGTGTCAGTTCAAGCGGGTTGGGCTGCGAAGTCACTCTTTGCCTCCTCGAGCGCGGATTCTAGTTGCTGGAAGGTCGGCGCCTTGTCCGAAGGCGTCGCACGGCGGGCGATCTCGACCGCCACCTGGGTCGGCATGCCCTGGGCGTGCGCGACGATGGCGGTCTTGGCGATCACGAACGGCTTGCCGTCCGCTTCGATGACCTGGCCGAGCTTGGCGGCCAGCGGGCCAACGAAGCAGTAGGACAGGAGCACCCCCAGGAAGGTGCCGACCAGTGCGCCGCCGATCATGGCGCCGAGCACTTCGACCGGCTGGTCGATCGACCCCATGGTCTTGATCACGCCCAGCACCGCGGCGACAATGCCGATTGCGGGCAGGCCGTCGGCCATTTGCTGCAGCGCATGCTGCGGGTGCATTTCGTGATGGTGATGCGCCTCGATATCGTTTTCCATCGCTTCGGCGATCTGGTGCGGATCTTCGAAATTCACCGTCATCATGCGCAGATAGTCGCAGATGAACTCGGTCAGGTGATGGTCGGCGATCAGGCGCGGATAGCGGCTGAAGATCGGGCTGTCCTTGGGCGAGTCCAGATGCGGCTCGATCGCGGTCGCGCCACCCTTTTTGAACGCCGACAACAGGCCGAACATCAGCGTCAGCAGATCGCGATAGTCGGAATCTTTCCAGCGGCTGCCCTTGAACGATTTGACGATGCCCTTGCCGGCGGCCTTCACCACCGCAATCTGGTTGGACACCAGAAACGCGCCGATCGCGGCCCCGCCGATCGCCATCATTTCATGCGGCAGCGCGTGGAGAATCACCTCCATCTTGCCACCAGCCATGATGTAGCTGCCGAACACGCAGATCATGATGATGACGAATCCGACGCCGTTAAGCATGTTGGTGGCGGTCCCCTGCCGTATGTGGTGGTCCCGTCGATTATAGGAGGGGCGCGGGGGCGGCGGACGCGCGGCACGTCTTTTAGATATTTGTTTGCCCAGTCGATGCGCACGCGACCGGACCGGCAAGGACCATTCTAGATAAGTGTAAACGCGAACGAGGAACCCGCATGTCGCTTAACGCTTATCAACGTGCCCGCACGCTCGTCGAAACGCCCCGCGCTACCGAGCAGCGACTGATCCGCGAGGTGACGGCGGCACTGATGGAAGCGCGCGACCTGGGCCATAGCGGTGGTCGCCTGATGGAGGCGCTGCACTGGAATCGCGAAATGTGGGATGCGTTCGCCAGCGCCTGTGGCGCGCCGGGCAATGAACTGCCCGACACGTTGCGCGCATCGATCATCTCGATTGCCCTGTGGGTCAACCGTCACGCCAGCGAGGTGATGAAGGGTCGCGAAGCGATCGATCCGCTGATCGAGGTCAACCGCTCTTTGCTTGAGGGGCTGGGCGAAGGCCGCATGGCGGCGTGAACGCAATCAGTTACACCGGTGCCGCCCCCTATACCGGCACCGCGACCTCTGCAGCATAAGCGAGCCGCAGCGCTTCGGAAAGGCTGCTGACATCCAGCTTTTCCATCATGTTCGCGCGGTAGATTTCCACCGTGCGGGGCGACAGGTCGAGTTGATGGGCGATGACCTTGTTCGGCCGCCCCTCGATCAATCCCATCAGCACCTCATGCTCGCGCGGGGACAGTCGTGCAATCCGCTCACGCGCCTGTTCGCGCCGCTGCGCGATACCGCTTGTCTCGCTGAACCGCGCGAATGCCTCGTCGAGCAGGTTGAGCAGATGGTGGGGGTCATAGGGTTTTTCGAGAAAATCGGTCGCCCCCGCCTTCATCGCCTGCACCGCCAGTGAGATGTCGCCCTGACCGGTCAGCATGATCGTCAGGAACTTGGCGCCGCGTTCCTGCAGCGCGCGCATCACCTCAATCCCGTTGCGGCCCGGCATCTGGAAATCGAGCAACAGCACGCCACCGTCGCTCGCCTCGATATTGTCGAGAAACGCGTCTCCCGACGCGAAGACGCGGATCACCAGATTGGGGCGCTCGGACAACAGCCCGTGGAGCGACTGACGTACCGCCTGGTCGTCGTCGACGATATAAACACTCTGCATCAGTCCTCCCCTAATGTCCGCTCGGCACCTGGAACGGTAAAGCGGAACCTGGCACCACCATTTTCGTTGTTTTGGGCCGATATTATGCCGCCATGCGCCTCGACGATCCGGCGGCAAATCAGCAGGCCGATTCCCATACTGCCTTCGCCCTTGGTCGAATTGAACGGCAGGAACATGCGGTCAAGGATCGGTTTGGCCAGCCCCGGTCCATTGTCGGACACCGAAAATTCGATCCGGTCGCCGTCCAGCTTGCGGGTTGTCACGCGAATGATGCGCTGGTCTGCGGCAGTAGCGCGCAAGGCTTCCAGCGCGTTGCGCATCAGATTGACCAGAACCTGTTGGATCTGGATCTTGTCGGCGAACATGAAGGGCGCCTCTGGTGCAAGATCATATTCTATGGATACGTCCAATCGCTGCGCTCCGACAAGTACCAAAGCACTAGCCTCGCGGATCGCGGTTTCGACCGGCTCGACGCGCAGATCGATGTCGCGCCGCGCGACGAAATCGCGCAGGCGCCGGATGATCTCGCCCGCACGCAGCGCCTGTCCCCGCGTCGCGCGCAACTGGTCGAACAGCCGTTCGTGCAACGGATCGGAAATCTGTTCATTCTCCAAGATGACCTCGGCCGTGGCGATATGGTTGGCGATCGCCGAAAGCGGCTGGTTGATCTCATGGGCCAGTGCAGCGGCGAGTTCGCCCATGGCGTTGATCCTGCCGATCTGGGTCAGTTCGCTGGACAATTGCGCCAGCTGCTCTTCGTTACGCAGCCGCTCTGACAAATCGGTGATAAAGCCGGTAAAGACGCGATTGTCCTGATACACCGCCTCGCCCACGTGCAGCTCGATCGGAAATTCGCTGCCGTCGGCATGCCGCGCGGTCAGGATGCGCGGCCGTCCGATAATCCGCCGCTGACCCGTGCGCAGATAATGGGCAAGGAAGCCGTCATGCCGCAGTCCGAACTCGTCGTTCATCAGCAGCGACACGTTGGAGCCGATCACATCGTTCGCGCTGTGGCCGAACATCCGCTCGGCGGCCGGGCTGAAACTCAGGATTCGCCCGTGGATGTCGATCACGACCATCGCGCTGGGCACGGTTTCGAGGATCGAGCGCATCTGTGCTTCACGCGCGGCGAGCTGCGCAGTCTGCTGAACCCGGTCCGTCACGTCGATATTGACGCCGACTGCCCGGATCAGCGCTCCGGATTCATCGTAGAAGCAGCGTGCCGATCCCTCGATTGCGCGGATCGATCCGTCGGGCAAGCGCAGGCGATAGGACAGGCTGATCTGATCGGCCTTGCTCCACACTGCCGCCTCCAGCCGCTTGGCAAGCAGCTGGCGATCTTCGGGAAACACGAACTCCTGCCATGACGCAAAGTCATTGAGCGTTCCCACCGGTACGCCCAGCAAGGGCTCGGTATTGGCGAACCAGGTCAGACCGCCCGAAGCCACATCCCACTCGAAGATGCCGATCTTGTGCGCTTCGGCCGCCAGCAACAGACGCTGATCGCTCTCCGCAATCGCGTTCTGTGCACGCAGCAGCGGACCAAGGTCGGTGATGGAGAGAACGGTGACATGGCCATGCTTGCCGTCCTCGACCTGCTGCGCATGCTCCAGCACCTGGACTTCGCCGCCATCGCGTGCGGTTTCGACCCATCGGTGCTGGCGCCATGCGCCGCGGGCGTCTACCGCCAGCTCGTCCTCGGCGACCCCCTCGACCGGGCGGGTCTGCAGCAGCTCGGCCTTGACCTTTCCCAACGCTTCTTCTGCGGTGAACCCGAACAAATGCTGGCAACCCCGCGACCAGTGAATGATCCGGCCCGTCCGGTCGGTCATCACGGTCGGCTGGACGTCGAGCGTCGCGGCATAAATGCGCAGGGTCGAGCGCTGGCGCGTCAGTCGCGCAATGGCCCATAACAGCACCGAACCCACGATCAGCGTGTTCGCCAGCATGCCCCAGATTTCGGTCATCTCGGGAAATTCCGGATCGCCGAACAGGATCAGGTCGGCGGCCAGCACGAGTGCCGGAGCGACCATCAGCGCCGGGACCGCGCGTAATGGCAGTGGCCAGCGTTCCTCGCCGCTGGCCCGATATTCCGCGAGCGTCTGGTCAATCGCGGTGAGCAGCAGGCCAAGGCCGAGCAGCAGTTCGGCAACATTGGTCAGGATCGCGATATGCCAGGGCTGTACCGTGCCACCGCGCAACTCGGTGGCGAGAATCTGGCCGGCCAGCATCAGCAACGCAAAGCTGATGACGAGTGCCGCGATCAGCGCTGCGATCGGTGCCGCATCGTGATCGGTGCGAAACAGGATCACCGTCGTGCTGCCAAGCAGCAGGATGATGAGGCACGAGATCGGACTGCCGCCACCGTCGGTGAATATCGAGATCGCGAGCAGCACCAGCGCGACGACGGCAACGCCGATCCCGACAAATGCCACATTCCTGCGAGATACGGCACCCGATACGCTGACCGCGATCAGCGTTACCGCAAGCACCAAATTGGTCGCGAGGGTGGGAGGCCAGGCAGCCCGGAAACCCGAAAAGGTGCTGTGCAGAAGCGGGTAGCTGAGGATCGAGTCGAAAAGACCGGCCAGGCAAACCAGCGCGGCCAGCGCGAAACAGCTTGCGGCTACTCGTCCGCGAATCGACCCGATTGGAAACCAGATACGGCTCGGCGCCACGCTCCCCCCATTACAGCCTCAACCGGTTTCTTGCCCCGAGTTTACCCATAATGGATGACGTTACAACCAGTTAGACAAACCGCGCAGCGACGACCGCATGGACCTCGTCCTGGGTCAGCTCGTTGAGCTGCAACGCGCGCTGCGGCGACTGGCTGTGTCCCACCAGCGTGCCATCCATGCCCGCCGCGACCGCCAGGATGCGAAACCCGCGCGGTTCGCGCACTGCGGCCAGGCCGCCCGCAACCGGATAGCGGTCGGGGTCGATGAACAGGATCGCCTGACCGGGCAGTCCGGCGCCGAGCGTGGCACGACACAGGCGCAGCGCGATCACATGGACACCGCATCCGGGCGGGGGCGGGATGCGCTCGCCCGTTTCCTGGTCGAGGATCAGCCCATCCGGCCCGGCGATGCCGCGGACGGGAATCGTCGCAGAGGGGTCGCCGACCGTCGCGATGGTCGCGGGACTCGCCGCCGTCCCTGCCGCCTCGCCGCGCAGCTCGGCGCGCAATGCCGCGATCCGTTCGCGTGTTCGGCGCAGGCGCGCTTGCGGATCACTGACCGATGCCATCCACGGGTCGAGATCGCCTGAGCGGTGGAGCTGGTCGATACGGGCGCGCAACGTCGCCTCGCTCGCCGTACCGAACAATGCGGCGATCGCCAGCCGGGTAGGGGCATTCCATTCCTCAAAGCTGCGCTGCGCATTTTCGATCCGCGACAGGTTGACCGGCGCGATCCCGTGCCGCTCGCCGATCGCCTGGATCGTCAGCGCGCGATCGGTCGAGCGCAGCTGCCGCACGGCCGCAGCGAGCAGCACTGCGAACTGCTCGCGCTCCAGGTCCAGTATCGGCGCGCTGACAAAGGGCGCCGCCCAGTCCTCGATCGAGAAATCCGGCGCGTCGACATCGACCAGCAATGCATCTGGCCCGACGCCGAGCACGGTTGCGACCTGGATCAGTTCATGCGCCCGCGCCGTGACCTCGCCGCGCTCGATCTTGGACAAGCGGATATAGGTCAGTCCGGGCAGACGGTGCGCCAGCCCGATCAGCTTTTGATATCCTGCGCGCCGACGTAATTCGCGGATATGATTGGGAAAGATGAACGCCCGATACGGATCGACCGGCACCGCCCCGGGAGCAACCGCAGTCCTTAACATGACGGGCGCATCCATGCCCCGAACTCCTATACCCACTTTGGTATAGGATAGCAGGCATCCTCAATGGTTCCAAGCTTGTAGCGGGGCAGCGGTCAGCCCGCCCGACGCGCGGCGATCGACCGTGGCGGCTGGGAGATCAGCGCCCAATTGCCGGCCGGATCAAAGCGGCGCAGGGCGACGAGGCTTCCGGGACGCGCGATGCGGCGGTCGAGCCAGCCCGGCGCGAGCGGCCAGGGGTCTTCGGGCGCAACGGCAACACCGCTGCCATCGGTGATCAGTCCGATGCTGTGCGGTGCCATGCCGAGCGGCCAGCGCTGGCGAACCCGCTCGAGCAATTGTGCGGCAAGGCGCTCACAGCTGCGGGCAGAGCGCAGCGGCGCGATCTCCTGGCGCTTGAGCCAGCGGTCCCAGCTGACACCGAAATGCCCATTTGTACCCACGCCCCAAACGGCGATCAGATGTCCCGACTGGTCGAACCAATAGCGGGCGCTGTGACAGAATTCCCGGGACAGTTCGTCCAGGCCCGGATCGATGAACGGCATAAGGCCGTCGGCGCTGCTCTGAGCGGTCATGATGCTCTCGCGGATCACGGGATGATGCTCAGCGCGAACGGGTGGCGCCGCGAACCAGCGCGGCTTCGCGCTCGTCCTGCTCGACGGCCGGGGTCTCTTCCATCTCCGTCGGCACCACCGCGATCACGCGGCTCAGCCGGTTATGCGGTGCATTGTGATCGGGCAGCACGCCGATCGACGGCGTGTCGACCTTGTCGCTCGCGCGGCGACGCGGCGTGGTCTTGGGGCGTTCGAACATGCCGCCAAAGCGGGGGTCATGTGCCGCGATGTCGGCAATCGCCTTTGCCGCGCGCTTGGCGACCTGGCGCTGGCGCTCGCGCTCTTGGGGATCGGCTTCCAGCTCGATATCGGCGGCGTCGTCCGACAGGCGGCGCGCGACCGTGCGGCGCTGTATCTCCAGCTTTTCCTCCAGTTCGGCGATCTCGGCCGGATCGATGATCGCGGCACCGGCACGATAGCGGGGGAGGCGCGGGTCCTGCACCTGTACCGAGCGGGTGCTGCGTGCGCGGCGCTTGAGCTGTTCCATCGCGACGCCGCGCAGATGATCGACATAGGCGTCGAGCAGCGCTTCGCGGGTCTTGACCGCGAGATGCTCGCCAGCCGCCGCTTCGGTACGCTCAAGGGCGTATTCGTCCTCGATCATGCTCTCCAGCGTGTTGGCTTCGCCTTCCGCGCCCATGCTCATCGCATGGAGCGAGACGGTGGTTGCCTCGACCTTCTTCGCCGACGGGCGCTGATCGGTCATGACGCGGAAACGCAGGCTCTGCAGCTCGCCGCGCAGCTGCCAGTTGACGAAGGTCGTGAACTGGGCGCGCTCGGAGTCATAGGCCTGGATCGCGCGGTGGACGCCGATCGCGCAGCACTGCTCGGCATCGTCCCAATGAGCGGCGAGGCCATATTGGCGGATGAAGTGACGGATGCGCGGCGCGAGCAGCTTCAGCACTTGGGCGAAGGCACGCTCGCCATAAACGCGCTGGCGATTGGTCTGCGGCTGGCCGTCCTTGGCCATGTTCTCGATGACGGTTGCAACGGCAACTTCGAGCGCGGCGGTGGTGTTCGACATGATCGTCCCCTCGATCGTCTTTGCCGTCGCGATGTCTGCTTCGGCTGCAGGGGAATGATCGCCGATTGCAGTAAATAGGATTAAACTACTCCTATACGTAATTCCACAATATGGTGGTTCTACGGTAGGTGTGTCTCACGCCGCGCGCACCTGGCTGACGAAGCGATGGACCTGATCGGACAGGGTGCTGGCCTGTCCGGACAGCGCGCTGGCCGAGGTAAACACCTCATTCGCTGCGGTTCCCGTGGCCTCCGACGCCTGGCTGACACCGACGATGTTTGCCGACACTTCATGCGCCGCCTGGGCGGTCTGCTGGATGTTGCGGCTGATGTCGGCGGTCGCGCTATTCTGTTGGTTGACCGCGCTGGCGATGCTGGTGCTGATCTCGGCGACCTGGCCGATCGTCTCGGTGATGCTGCTCAGGCCCGTGACCGCCTGCCTGGTCGCTTGCTGAATCTCGCGAACCTGGGCCTCGACCTCTTCGGTCATGCGCTCGGTTTGGCTGGCGAGCGCCTTGACCTCGGCGGCGACCACCTCGAATGCCTTTCCGGCCTCGCCCGCGCGTGCCGCCTCGATCGACGCGTTGAGCGCCAGCATGTTGGTCTTGCCTGCAATCTGGCCGATCAGGCCGACCACGGTACCGATCCGCTCCGCGGCCTCGTCCAGCGCGCGAACGGTCTGGTCGGTCTGCTGGGCGTCGGTCACGGCGCGCTGGGTGGTGCGGCTGGATTCGGTGACCTGCGCTGCGATCATCTGGATCGATGCCGACAGCTCCTCTGCGGCCGACGCCACGGTTTGCACGCCCGCACTGGCCTGTTCAGCGGCAGCGGCGACGGCAAGCGCGCGATGATTGGCCTGACCGGTAGTGCTGGTCATCGACTGGGCGCTGGCTTCCAGCTGGTTCGATGCGACGCTCAGCTGTTCGACGAGACCGGCGACCTGTGCCTGAAAGTCCTCGGCAAGCTTGCCCAGCTTGTCGTCATAGGTAACCTTGTTCTCAACGATATAGCCGGAGATGGCGAGGTCCATGTCGATCATCACCGCCATGTTGATCGCGGTGCACAGGTCCGCCGTGCGGCGCGCGCCTGCCGGACTGAGCGCGCGCCCGCTGCTCTGTGCGGCCAGCTCGAACAGGTGGCGCAGGATGAAGGTGTAGCCGCCGATATACCATTGCGGGTCCAGCCCGATCTTGCTGTGCATCAGGCCGATTTTCCTGACCGATGCGACATAGGCGTCATCGAAGCGACCGCTGAACAGCATCTTCCAGTGCGCCGCCTGCGCGTTTGCGGCGCGCGGCATGGCTTCGCTGTCCTTGAACATCGCCGCCAGCTGGGGCCAGCTGCGCAGATTGGCGTAGAATTTGTCGAGGATCCCGGGAAGCGCGCGCTCCAGCGTCGGGCCGAACTTGGTCAATGCTGCGCGCTGGCTATCGGTAAATCCGGCAAAGGCGAGGCGTTCGACGAGTTCGGCGCTAACGGTCATGGCAGAGGCTTCCAGTTCAACTAAGTTCCCTGTTTTTATAGGACAAATAGTGGATTGGCGGTCGGTATTGGGTTTTTACCTAGTTAAGCAAAGCGCTCCGGGCGCACGCGGCTGCCGACATAATTGTCCAGCCAGGCGCGATGCGCGGCGCTGGCATCGCCGCTGCGGGCGATTGCCTGGGCGGCGCGACCGCCGCCGATCTGCGCGCGGAGCAACAGACTGGCGCGCGCGTCGGTCAGGCCGGTCTTGAGATATCGCGCGGCATCGCCCGGCCCAAGGTGATGGGCGAGATACGCGGTGCGCGCGACCGCCGAGGGATCCTCGCCGGTCGCGATCCCCGATCGCTTGAGCAGCTTCAGATTGGCCTGCGCATAGTCGGCGGTCGTCTCGATCGACGCGGTCGCGTCATAGCGCAGCTGAAGCAGCGCCGCGCGCGCTGCCGGACGGACCTGACCCGACCGGTCGAGCCAGCCCTTGGCCTGTGCCGTCTGGTTGAGCCAGGTGCCGCGCGTTTCGGCCATGCCCTGCCAGGTGCCGCTGAGGAACTGGCCGAGGCCTGCCGCCGACGAGCGGCTATTGCGCGAATAGACGTTCCACTGGCCGCTCGAATCCTTCGCTGCCTCGGCATTGACGATTGCGGCCAGCGCGGTGGCGGGGATGCCGGTGCGCTCCGCCGCGCGCTCGAGCGCGGGGGCGTGCCGTGCATTGGTGCCAAGCCGCATCCGATCGAGCGTTGCCGCGCCGATCGCTTCCGGCTGGCGCGTCTCCAGGCTGCGCAGATCGGTGTCGCGGAACTCCGGGCTGTGCAGCATGGCGGCCATCGGGCGCGGCTGCGTTGCCTGACCCGACAGTTCGAGCAAGGCGTCCAGGTCCAGCTTCTCCATCTCTGGGCTTTGCGGCAGCTTGGCCTGTGCGTCCGGGGCCATCGTGCCGATCGCGGCCTGCCACAGCCGCTTCTGCGCCGCGCCCAACGCATTGCGGTGGATCGCTGCGGCGGTCGCGGCGGTCTCGGGCGCGCCGAGCGGGCGGGTGTGGATCGTCGTCATCTGCTGCTCCTGCGCAGGTCGCGGGCGCGGCGCACGAAGCGCGCTGCGGTGAGATCGTCGAGCATCGCCTGCTCCGCCGTCTGCGCGACGCGTTCGGCCTCGGCCCGATACGCATCGGCGGCGTTGCCGATCGCCTTCATCGACGCATATTGCTGGGCCGCCTGGCGGCGCAGCATCGTCAGTTCGATCTGGGCATCGTGGCGCAATTGCTCCAGGCGCCGGCGCTCGGCGCGCGCCCGGTTGAGATAGGCTTCGGCATAAAGCTGCCAATCCATCGCGCTCAGTTGGCGTTCGCGCAGCATTTGGATGCCCAGCGCCTCGTGCAGCGACTGCATCTCCTCAAGCCGGGCGGTCGCGTCCGCGATCAGCCCCTTGAGTGCATCCATGTCGCGGTCGAGCGCGCGCAGCGCGGCGTCATAGGGCGTGCGCATGCGCTGCCTCCACCAATGCGTTGAGGTCGGCAAAGGCCTGATCGGCGTGACCGCGATCGCCCTTGTTTTGGGTCAGCATCGCTTCGATCTGCGGCGCGATCGCTACGGCACGATCGACCTCGGCGTTCGACCCGGCCTTGTACGCGCCGAGCCGGACGATTTCTTCCATATCGGCATAGGTGCCGAGCACGCGCCGTGCGGCCAGCCGCGTGGCATTCTGCTCCTCGTTCAAACAGCGGGGCAGGGTGCGGGATACCGATTTGAGCAGGTCGATCGCCGGATAGCGCCCGCGCTCGGCGATGCGGCGGGTGATGACGACATGGCCGTCCAGAATCCCGCGCACCGCGTCCGCGACCGGCTCGTTATGATCGTCGCCATCGACCAGCACGGTGAACAGCCCGGTGATCGACCCTTGTCCCGGAAGCCCCGGCCCGGCGCGTTCGAGCAGCCGAGGCAGCTCGGCAAAGACGGTTGGCGTATAACCGCGCGTCGCCGGCGGTTCGCCATTGGCGAGGCCGATTTCGCGCTGCGCCATCGCAAAGCGCGTGACCGAGTCCATCAGGCACAGCACGCGCAGGCCGCGGTCGCGGAAATGTTCGGCGAGGGCGAGGGTGGTCCACGCCGCTTGACGCCGCATCAGCGCGGGTTCGTCCGACGTCGCCACGACGACGATGCTACGCGCAAGACCTTCGGGGCCGAGATCATCCTCGACAAATTCCTGCACTTCGCGTCCGCGTTCGCCGATCAGCCCGATGATCGCGACATCGCATTCGGTCCAGCGTGCCAGCATCGACAACAGCACCGACTTGCCGACGCCCGATCCGGCAAACAGGCCAAGCCGCTGGCCGGTGCACAAGGGCACGAAAAGGTCGAGTGCGCGCACGCCGGTTTCGATCCGCTCACCGACCCGGGCGCGCGAGGCGGCCGGGGGCGGGGATGCCTTGATCGGCTGGCGGGTGGCACCCAGCGGCAGCTCCCCCTTGCCATCGACCGGGCGGCCAAGGCCGTCGACCATCCGGCCAAGCCATGCGTCGCACGGGCGCAGCGACAGCGCGCCGGGGTGCAGCCAGGCCATGGTGCCCGAGCGCAGCCCCTGTGGCTCGCGGAACGGCATGCATTGCGCAAGACCCGCCTCGATCCCCGTCACTTCCGACGGGATCATTCCTTCGGGCGTATCGATGTCGATCCGCGCCCCGATCTGCGCCGCGCCGGCCAGGCCTTCGACCTCGATCAGCGCACCGCGCACCGCGGTCACGCGACCATAGCGCTGTTCTAGCGGCAGCGCGGCGATCGTCTGGGCGGCGGAAGACAGGCTGTGCACGCGACGCGTCTCAGGCCGCTTCGTTCGCCGGGGTGGTGGCCGCGTCCTCGAACGCGATCAACGCGCGGCACGTAGTGAGACCCCGGTAAAAACTGCCCTCGGCAACCTGACGCGCAAAGCGCACGCACGCGGCGCGGCCTTCGTCGCTTCCCATTGCCGGGATCAGCAGCGTCAGCTCATCGATCACCTGATTCTTGTGCGCTTCGGGCGCGTCGCCGAGATACGCCATCATCGTCGCATAATAGAGGCGGCGCGCGGTCGTGGTGGCCTCTTCGGGCGCCATGATTTCGCGCCCGCGCAGCAGCGCGACCTTGTTCTCGATCACCAGTTCGGTGCGGCCCTTGGCGCGCAGCATCGCTCCGTTGACCACCAGCGCCTCGCCGTCGCGCAGGGAAATTCGCAGCATCGTCAGGTCCTCATCTTGTGCATTGCTGCATCATAGAGCGGCGGGGAGGGGCGCGGTTCCGCACCCGGAAAAAATTGCCGCCCAGCAAATTTTGCGCGCCCCTTCAGACCGATGGGGTCGCCGCTCTCCTATCATGGCCATGTCAGCCCACAGGGGCACGAACCGGAGACAGTCCTTGAGCCTTTATTCCGCACTTTATGCCGGTGTCGCCGGTCTCGGCGCCGAAGCGACTGCGATGGCGGTCGTTGCCGACAACATCAGCAACATCAACACCATCGGCTATAAGGGGAACGACATCCAGTTCCGCACGCTGGTCAGCGACGGTCGCGCCAGGTCGGCCTATACCGCAGGCGGCGTGATGGCGGCGCCCCAGGCGCTGATTTCGAAACAGGGCCTGCTTCAGGCGTCGAGCAACACCACCGACCTCGGCATCGAGGGCGGCGGCTTCTTTGTCGTGCGCGAAACGCTGAACGGCAACGACGTCGCCTTCACCCGTGCCGGTTCGTTCCGCCCCGATGAGTTCGGTTTCCTGCGCAACGCGTCGGGCATGTACCTGCAGGGCTGGCGCCTCGACAGTTTTGGCGAGTTCACCAATACCGGCAACGTCGCGGCGCTGACCCCGGTCCGCGTCAGCGACCTGACGGGTGCCGCCGCGCCGTCGACCAAGATCGACATTCGCGCAAACCTTCAGTCGACCGCGCCGTTGCACAGCGGCGCCTATGCGGCCGGCGATATTGCCAACGGCACCGTCGAGCCGGGCTTCAGCCGCTCGTTCGACATCTATGATGCGCAGGGCACCTCGCACCGCGTCACCATGGCCTATGTCCGCACTGGCGCGAACACGTGGCAGGGTGAGCTGTACGCTGAGCCAGCCACCGACGTCACCGCCGCCGGCGGGGTGCTGGCCAGTGGCGAACTGCGCTTCAACCCCGATGGCAGCCTGATCATGGACGATGCCGTCTACACGTCGGGCTTTTTCGATCCGGTTGCGATCACTTGGTCCAACGGCGCGGGATCGGTTCCGCTGCGCCTCGGCCTCGGCGAAAACGGCACGATCAGCGGCCTCAGCCAGTTCGGTTCGGAATCGGCGATGATCGCGGCAACCACCGATGGCGGCGTGCTCGGCAACATCGCCTCGATCCAGGTTTCGGAAGCGGGCGTGCTCAGCGCGGTGTTCGACAATGGCGTGACCCGCCCGGTGTTCCAGCTGCCGGTCGCGACCTTCCCGAACCCGGACGGGCTGACCCGTATTTCGGGCAACGCCTATCTGCTGTCGGACCGGTCGGGCAACGCCTCGATCGACATTGCCGGCGCGCTTGGCGCGGGCAAGATCCGCTCGAGCACGCTGGAAGCCTCCACCGTCGATCTGGCGCAGGAATTCAGCAACATGATCCGCTTCCAGCGCGCCTATAGCGCGGCGTCGAAGATCATCACCACGGTCGACGACATGTTGGCCGAAGTCAGCAACCTCAAGCGCTGATCGCTGAAGCGGCGGGGGACCGGGCGTGTCGATCGGGGAGATTCTGGGGGCTGCCGTATCCGGCATGAGCGCGGCGCAGGCCGGGCTCAAGACGGTGTCGACCAACATCGCCAATGTCGGCACCCCCGGCTATGCCCGCGAGCGCGCCAATCAGTCCGCTGCCATCCATGGCGGCCGGGTCACCGGCGTCGTGGTCGGCGAGCCGACGCGGATTGCGGACAAGTTCCTCGAAGCCGCCGTCTATCGCCGCGCCAACGACCTTGGCAATTCGGAGGTGACGGCCAGCTATCTCGATCGCATGCAAACCTTGCTCGGCGCGCCGGGCGGGGAATCGGGCATTCCGGCCCGGCTCAATGCGATCAACAGCGCGGCGATCGCCATGACCGGCGCGCTGGGCGCCGAACAGAATGCGGCCGACTTTATCGCGCGCACCACTGACGCGATCGGCACGTTGCAGCGGCTCGACACCGACATCTCGATGCTCACCGGCGATGTCGATGCTGAAACCGGCCTGACGGTCGAGCGGATCAACGCGCTGCTCAAGCAAATTCACTCGCTCAACGATGCCGTGTCGCGGCTCGACGGGCTGGGGCGCAGCGCGGCGGGTACCGCCGATCAGCGCAACAATGCCGTTCAGGAACTCAGCAGTCTGCTCGCGGTGAATGTGCGGGAACAGCCAAATGGCCGGTTGCTGATCGAAACCGCCGGTGGTGCGCCGCTGCTCGATACCCGCATGCGCCTGCTGTCCTATCCGACCTCGAAGTCGGGATCGGGCGCGGCGCTGGCCGAATATCCGGGCATCGATATCCGCTTTGCGACCGACTCCGGCGCGCTTGGCGCGGCGACCGGTGACCGGATCGAATCCTCGGCGGTGGGCGGCAAGCTCGGCGGGCTGCTCGAGCTGCGCGACCGCACGCTGCCGGGTTTCCGCGATCAGCTCGGCACCTTGTTCACCGGCCTTGCCCGCGCACTCAACGGCGCGTCCAATGCCGCCAGCGCTGCCCCGCCGCCAAATCGGCTGAACGGATCGACCACCGCGCTGGCGGCGAGCGACCGGCTCGGCTTTACCGGAGCGGCCGTGTTCGCAGTAATGGGATCGGACGGATCGATCGTTGCGCGGACCCGGGTCGATTTCGATGCGATGGGTGCGGGCGCCACCGTCGCCGACGCGGTGGCCGCGATTAATGCCGGCCTGGGTGGTGCGGGCACGGCCAGCTTCACCGATGGCCGTTTGACCATCGATGCGGTCGGCACCGGTCGCGGTGTCGCCGTGGGCGATGATCCCGCCGCCCCGTCCAATCGTGGCGGTGTCGGGTTCAGCCAGTATTTCGGTCTGAACGATGTGGTGCGGACCGAAGGCGCATTGATGGTGCCGCCGGGCTTTGCTTCGGGCGATCCGCACGGCTTTGCCGCCGGAAGCACCAGCGACATCATGTTGCGCGATTCCTCGGGGCGCGTGATTGCGCGCACGACGATGACCGCTGCGGCCGGCGGCACGATGGGCGACCTCGTGACCCAGCTCAACGCCAGCGAGCTGGGCGGTTTCGGCACCTTCTCGATCGACTCAAGCGGTCGCTTCCGCTTCGATCAGGCGGCCGGCGTTACCGGCACGTCGATCTCGATCCCGTCCGATGCCACGGCGCGCTATGGCACCGGCATTTCCTTTTCCGCGCTGTCGGGCCTGACCGGCAGCGTCAGCGGGCTGGCTGCAGGCGGCGTCGCGCCCGATCTGCGGAACAGCCCGGGCAAGCTGCCGCTCGCCATCTTCAACACCAGCGCTGCGGTCGGCGAACGCGGCGTGCTCGCTTCCGATACGCGCGCCGCGCAATTCTACACTGACAGCTTCAGTGAGGTGAACGACCTCGGCAAGGAAGGGAATGTCTCGCTGGAGCGCTACGCCTCGCTGATCCTGGGCGAAACCGGCACCAGCGCTGCAAATGCGCAGACCCGCTATGAGGACGCATCGGCGCGCACCCAGGACGCGATCAACCGGCGCGACTCCTATTCCGGCGTCAACATCGACGAGGAGCTGTCGATGATGATCGTTTTGCAGAACAGCTATTCTGCCTCCGCCCGCGTCGTGCGCGTGGCCGACGAAATGTACCAGGTCCTGCTCGGGACCGTGGGTTGAGGACCTGAACGATGCGCGTCGCCACCATCCCCCTGCAACAGACCACTGCGATCTCGATCCAGCGCGCGCAGGAGAAACTGTCGGTCACCCAGGCTCAGCTGTCGACCGGCAAAAAGGCGCCGGACCTCGCCGCACTGGGCAGCGAGGCGGTGCGCACGCTGTCGGCGCATACCTTGCTCGCTAAGCAGGAGGCGCATGCCCAGACCGCGACCCGGCTCGGCACCACGCTCAGCCTCTACGAAACCTCGATCACCGCAATCGAAAATGGCTCGATGGAACTTGGCAACCGCCTGTCGCTGGCGGTCGGCACCGGCGATTCGGCTGGCCTCGACGAAGCCATTTCCGCTGCGTTCGATCAGTTCCGCTCGATGCTCAACACGAGCGAGGGCGGGCTGCCGCTGTTCGGCGGCGGCATCTCCGGTGCCCCCTATACCCCATCTAAGATCGGCGATCTGATCGGTACGGGCGCGGCGGACCATTTCGTGGATGGCGAGGCGATTGCCCGCGCCCGGGTCGGCGACGGCCTTGACCTCAACTATGGCATCACTGCGTCCGAGCTCGGGCTTGAGATGACCGACATCTATCGCAGCCTGGTCGAGGCAGGTCCGTTCGGCGAGCGGCTCACCGACGCACAGAAAGCGACGCTGACCAATATCAAGGTCCAGCTCGACGATGCGGTCGGCGGCATCCGCCGCCTCAATGCTGAGAATGGCCGACGGCTCGCTCAAACAGAAACACTGGTCGATCGCGCCAATGAGCGCGCGCTCGTTCTAAAAGACGTCATAAGCCGTAACGAAGATGCGGATCTGGCGCAGGTCGCGATGGATCTGGCGATGCACAAGACGACATTGGAGGCCAGCTACTCGGTCTTCACTCAGCTCAATGAACTCAGCCTCCTCAATTACATGAGGTGACCCATTTGCGGACGTCCCAGCGGGACGGTCCTGTACCCGAAACAAGCGTATGACCCGAACCGGAGTCTGAACATGAAGGCCTTCACCAACCTGAAAATCGCGTACAAGATCGCGGCATTGCTGCTGATGCTCGGCGCCGTGACCCTTGGCCTTGTCCTGAACAGTGTCAGCACATTGAAGCATGTCGACAAGGAATATGATTACCTCAGCGGCACCACTCTGCCCAACAACACCGAACTTGCCCGCGCCTATCAGGGTGTGATCGACATGAGCCTCTCGGGTTATCAGGTGATGTACTATCCTGGCGGAAGTGAGCGAAGCCGTGAGGCAATTGCGTCGGAGCTGGATTCGTACAAGAGCGCGAAAGCCCGGCTCGCAGCGATCGCGAAATCGGAACCCTATAGCGCCAGCGCCATTTCGCCCATCGTCGCTGACCTCGATGCGCTGCATAAGCTCACCGTGCAGGCCATTGAACTGGGCAAAGCGGATCGCAACGAAGAAGCGGGCAAGGCGCTCGCGGCCGCCGATCCGATGGCGAAGGCGATCCGGGCGGAATTGCGCCGTTTCACCTCTGAACGCGCCGCGGCGGCGACCAAGAAGAGCGCGGAACTGTCCGATATGACGTCCAGCGCGGTCACCTCGATGCTCGTTACCGGCCTGCTCGGTGTCGTCCTTGCCGTTGGCTTCGGCATCTTCATCGCCCGCCGCACGATCATCGCCCCGCTGATGGGTCTTGAAGGCGCGATGCGCACGCTGGCCGAAGGCAATAACCACATCGACGTCAACGGCACCGATCGCGGTGACGAAGTCGGTGCGATGGCCAAGGCGGTGCTCGTCTTCCGCGATAACGCCCAGGAACAGGAGCGCCTGACCGCCGCCAAGGCCCAGGCTGATGCCGAGCAGAAGATGGTGATCGAAACCGTGTCCAGCCATCTGGAATCGCTGGCGCAGGGCGACCTGACCCGGCCGATCAACACCGAATTCACCGGCTCCTATGCCGTACTGAAGGACAATTTCAACGCCGCAGTCACGTCGCTCAGCGAACTGATCCAGTCGGTCATGGAAAGCGTCCGTTCGATCAGCTCCGGCTCGACCGAGATCGAGGCGGCATCGGAAGACCTTGCCCGCCGCACCGAAAGCGCGGCTGCCTCGCTTGAGGAAACCTCGGCCGCGGTTGCGCAGATCAACGATCGCCTGCGCACCGGCGCCGAAGCGGCGACCCGCACCGTCGGTCGCGCCGATCAGGCGATGGTCACCGTCGGCACCGGTCGCGGCACGGCTGAGGAAGCGGTATCGGCCATGGGCCGCGTCGCCGAAAGCGCCAAGGGCATCGACAGCGTGATCGAAGGGCTGGACAAGATCGCCTTCCAGACCCGCGTTCTCGCGATGAACGCCGCCGTCGAAGCCGGCCGTGCCGGCGAAGCGGGCCGTGGCTTTGCAGTCGTCGCCGATCTGGTCGGCCAGCTCGCCATGCGCTCCGAAGAGGAAGCCAAGCGCGCCCGCGAACAGCTGACGGCAACCCAGAATGACGTCGAAATCGCGGTTGGCGCGGTCGAGCGCGTCGATGGCGCGCTGGTCGGCATCTCGTCCGACGTGTCGGCGGTGCATGAAATGTTGAACGGCCTCGCTCAGGACAACCAGGCGCAGGCGGCGGCGGTGCAGCAGATCGCATCGGCGATCGGCACGATGGACGAATCGACGCAGCAGAATGCGGCGATGGTCGAGGAAACCTCGGCAGCGGCGCGCAGTCTCAATTCCGAAGTCCGCGTGCTTGGCGACCGCGCCGACACCTTCCGCACGGCGGCGAGCTCGGGGTCGCAAGCGCCTGCGCCGGTGCGCGCACCGCGACCGGTGACGAAGGCTCCGGCCAAGCCGCGCGCCGCGGCACCCGCGCCCAAGGTCGCGGCAAAGTCCGCGCGCCAGTCGAGCGAGCATGTCTATCAGTCGCCGATCAAGCCGCTGCCGGCCGCGGCGATCCCGTCGCTCGTGCGCAAGAGCGACTCGTGGGACGAGTTCTGACCCCCGAGCCGGCCGGACATTCCCCCCGGACGGTTTGAACCTCGCGGCGGTGCCTCCCCCGGCACCGCCGCTTTTCATTTGCGTGCCGAATGGCGGCGTTGAATGCACCACGCGCCGACCCCAACATGGTGAGGCGGCGCGCAAGACGTGACGGCGGTGTAGGTTGTGCGGGACGTTATCCGCGTGCGAGCAGCAACAGGTCGCCGTCGGCGGCGATCTCGGACACGCCTGCCATGGCGGCGTCGAGCGCGGCCGGATTGACCGCGCCGCTGGACGCGGCCAGCGCGCCCAGCGCTTCGCCCGCCTTGGTCCCGCGTAACGCGGGCAGATAGCGCTTGCGCAATGCGACAAGGCCGGGCTCGTCGCCCAGCATCACCAGCGCAACCGCCTGACGCAGCACCGTGGCATTGCGTTCAGGGCTAAGCACCGCACGATTGGCCTGCGCAAAGCGCGCCCAGTCGCGCGCTTGCCACAGCATCTCGGCGCGCAGGTCGTCTGCTGCGTCGATCTGGTCGAGCATGGCCAGCGCGTCGCCGCGTCGGCCCATGCGCCATGTGGCGATCGCCTGCATCTTTTGGCGGTCTGCGGCGATTGGCGCGGGATAGTCCGGGCCATCGCTGCGGCGCAGGATTGCCAGCGCCTGGTCGGGCTTGTCGGCGAGCAGCAGCAGGCGCGCGATGCGGACCGACAACGGCCCCTTGGCAATGTCGATCGCGCGGTTCTGCATCTGATGCTGCAGCAATTCGGCGGCGCGGAAATGCAGGCCGGCGGCGGACAGCCGATCGGCCAGCGTGCTGACCAGCAGGTCGCCCGGCGCCCCGGTCGGGGACAGGTCGCGATATTCCCAGAACAGCCCAGCCGCCTGTGCGATCGGGCGCTTGGGATCGTTGACCAGCGCCTGAAGACCAGCCTGGATCCGCGTCAGCGTCGGTCCGGTCTGCGTGCCAAGGTCGAAATGACGAAACAGCGTCGCCGATGCGACGAGTGCGATCACCGGATCCTGCGCGCGCTCGGCAATCTGCCATTTGAGCTCGAGCGCCGCGCGCTCGACCGCTCCGCCGCGCCACCGAAAGGTGAGGGCGTCGAGCCGCTTCACCGCCTCGCCTGGCTTGATCGTGCTCCGCGCAACCGCATCGCGGATCAGCGCGAGTTCGGCTGCGGCGCGCTCGGCCGGCGTGCCCGACAGCATCACGCGCTCAAGCCGCAGCTTGCCCGCTTCGGGCTGACCGGTCGCCATCAATGCGATGCCGCGCTGCAGATTGGCCGCGACGTGCTGATCGGGGATCGCGGCAAGAAAGCGCAATGCGCGGGCGTGATGGCCCGACCGGATCAGGCCGTTGGCGGCATCGAGCAGAAAGGCGATACGATCCGCCCCATGGTGCGCCAGGATCGCGGGCACCGCGCATTTGAGCAGTGCGCTGCCAGCTGCGCCGTCGATCACTGCGCCTGCACGGATGCGCCACGCACAGGCTTCCGGATCGGCAAGCAATTCGGGCGCATTGAACCAGGTCAGGGCGGCGGCGTTGCGGTCGGCCAGCACGCTCGCCTTGCCCATCGCCAGCCGCCAGGCCGGTACCAGTTCGAGCGCATGGTCATCCCGTTGCATCGTTTCGAGCACGCCCAGCGCTTCCGAGCCCCGCCGTGTATCGATCAGCGCGGTCGCCAGCTTCCAGCGGGCGGCCTGTCGCGTCTCCGCCGTGCTGCGCGCAATCAGCGACCAGGCGAGGGGGGCGTCGATGGCGGCGCGCGTCCCGGGCGCGGCGCGCGGCATTTCGGCGAGCTGGGCGGCGAAGGGGGTTGGCTTTGCCACCGCGCCGCCGGGGGCGGGTTTGGCCGCTGTCGGGGGCTGCGCACCATG
Source organism: Sphingomonas sp. SDUR79 (assembly GCF_056821745.1). Taxonomy (NCBI): domain Bacteria; kingdom Pseudomonadati; phylum Pseudomonadota; class Alphaproteobacteria; order Sphingomonadales; family Sphingomonadaceae; genus Sphingomonas; species Sphingomonas sp. SDUR79. The sequence continues at coordinate 689,007 of NZ_JBPDIN010000001.1, forward strand.
CGCCGGGGCGGCGGGCTTGGCATCGCCCGCCGCCATCGCGGCGCTGGCGCTTCCGGCCAACAGGAGCAGCGCAAGGGCACGTGCCGGGCGAGTCATGTGCGCAGCAGCAACCAGGCCTGGACCACGCCGCCGATCAGCGCGGCGGACAGGAACAGAAATGCGATCACCGCGCGCCCGATTCCGGTTTTGTCGGACGCGCGCGGTGCGGCGGCGCGGCGCGGCGCAGGGCCGGTGGCAAAGCCGCCGCCCAGGCGGCGGTCGGAGGTGCTGCCACCGATAACGCGCATCCGCGCTGGCTTTTGATCGTGACTCATTCAAATCCCAACGGGGCAAGTCCCAACACGGGGTTTTCAATCTATTATAGAAGGGCGGGGCCGGGTGCGGTCCCTGCCGCACGCCTTTGACGGAGACCCCATGCGCCGATCCGCTGCCCGCCTGACTGCCGCTGCCGCATTGCTGGCAGTGGCCGCGCCCGCCGGAGCTGCCGGCGGCGGCGGGGGAGAGGCTGCCGTCGTTCCGCTGGGGAAGTTTCGTGTGCCGATCATCGACGCCGGGCGGCTCGATGGCGACCTTGAACTTGAGCTGGCCATTACTCCGGCCGACGGTGTCGATGCGGGTGCGTTGGGCGCGGCCCAACCGGCATTGCGCGCGGCGATGCTGTCGGCCCTGCTGGACTTTGCACAGCTGAACGCGTCACCGCGGATCGCGGTGGATGCCGAGGCGCTGGCCCATGCGCTCGATACCGCCGCACATGCCGCCGATCCGCAGGCCGGCCATGTGCTGATCCTCGAAGTGCGCACCAGCCCCGCGCGCGGCGCGCCGTAATTTAGATCCCCCGCATTCCGGTCAGCGGCAACACTTCGCGCATCACCCGGTCGATCGCGGTGACCAGCGCATCATCGCCGTCACGCGTCGCCTGTCGGATCAGCGACTCCAGCCCCTCGACCGTGGTGCGCCCGACGCGACGCATGTGATGCGGCGAGGACGCTTCCTCCAGGATTCGCGTCGTCGCGCGTTCCAGCTGCGGGATGGCGCGATCGGCGAAATCGGGCCGGACGCGCTGATCGGCCACGAACACCGTGCCGAGCTTCGCCCCCTGCACGCCGCGCATCGGCACGGCAGCGTAAGCGCGCAGCGCGAGCGGTCCGGCGACGAAGCGATTGTCCGCGAACTTCGGGTTCGCCGACAGATCGGTCTCGGCCATGGGGATCTGGGTTTCGACGACCCCGGCGCATAGCGATTCGGACAATGGGACCGCGTCGAGATCGACGCCATGCAGCACCGGTAACCAGCAAAATCCGCTGTCGACCACGCTGACGCCCGCGATCGGGACATCCATCGTGCGGCTCAATTCCTGGATCAACGCGTTGAAGCGCGGCGAATCGCGCAGCGCCAGCAGGCCGGACGCGAACAGCGCCGCACGACGCAGCGCATCTTCGCTCGACAAAGGCACACTGTCCGAGTCGGGGATCGTCACTGATGTCTCCGCTCAAGGACCCCGCTTATCGCAAGATGAACTTAGCGGACCGCTCCTGTCAGTATTGTAGTATTACAGTAATGCGTTGCGTTCTCATTTGGGCGCGGCGCGGCCAGCCCTGGTGGGTGTCGCTGCAGCCGCTTTGGGCTGGGTCATTCCGCCCCGCGCAAGCGCCATGCCCAGGGTCGCGGCGGCATCGGGCGACATGGCCTGCATCATCAGCGCGGCGTTGCGCTCGCGCATCCGCTGCGCCACCTGGAACTGCACGTCGGGGCTCAGCTTCTCAAACACTGGCGCGGCTTTGGCGGGCTTCATCGACTGAAAGATGCGGGCCAAATCGCTATAGCGTTTTTCCTCCGCAGCGGCAGCGGCATCGGGCGCGCCAGCGGCACCCGCATCGGCTCCGGCCTTGCCCTCGGCTGCTGCCTTGGCCTGTGCGTCCTTCTGCTGGCGCTGCAACCTCAGCCGCGCCGCCTTGAGCGCCTGTTCGCGCAGGTCGAGCGCGCGGCGGCGCTCGGCCTCCTTGCGCTGGGCGGCATTGATCTCGCCCTCGATCTGGCTGCCGAGCCGCGTTTTGGGCACGACCGATTCGCCTACGGCCACCGCCGCATCGACGCCGTTTGCCACCGCACCAACTGTCGCGACGGCGGCGGTGATCAGCAGGAAGGGGATGCGCATCAGTACCGGTCCACCGGTTCGGCGCGCCGTGCCGCTGCGGCGGATTCGACCAGCCGCTCGGCGGTCGAATCCGCAATCTCGATCATCATCCGCAATTCGTCTGCCACCGCCTTGGCGCGCGCGGCGTCATGGGTTCCGCGGGCATATTGGGTCAGCGTGCCCTTGAGCTCGGACAGCACCAGCCGCGCCTGCACGGTCGCCTGGTCGAGGGTCGACACGACCTGCGCCAGATCGTTGCGCTTCAGTGCGTTGAGCGCGCGCATCATGCGCATGCTCTGAACAATCACCACCGTGCAGAACAGCATCGTCAACACGTTCGCAATCAGCGAATAGGTCATGCGCGCTTCTCCTTGGCGATGTCGGACACCAGCCGCACCGCAATCTTGTTCGATCGCTGGCCGATCTGGGCGCGGCCGATGGTCACGCCGCCGCATTGCATGTCGAGTGGCTGGTCGGGGTCGGCGAACAGCGGGATCGTCTGGCCGATCTTGAAGTCGCGCACGGCACCCAGGGCCATGTCGCGTTCGCCCAGGACGACGTCCAGCGTCACGTCCACCTTGCGCACCTCCGACGCCATATGGACTTCCCAGATCGTGTCGCGGCCCAATTTTTCGCCCATGAACCGCTGGTTGAGCAGATGGCGTACCGGCTCGATCGTCGCATAGGGCAGCAGGATGCTGAAATTCCCTCCGCGCTCGTCCATGCTGACCCGGAAGGTGGCGACCGCGCAGACGTTGGTCGTGCCGGCGATCGCGACGAAGCGCGGGCTGCTTTCCACGCGCTCCAGCTCGATCGTGGTCGGGGTGATCGGCGCCATCGACGTCGACAGGTCGCTCAGCACATGGCCCAGCATGCGCGAGACAAGGTCGGTTTCGATCGTGGTGAAGCCGCGCCCGTCGATCATCACCTGATCGCCGCCGCCGCGCCGCCCGCCGAGCAGCGCGTCGACCACGGCATAGATCAGGCTGGAATCGACCGAGACCAGGCCATAATTTTCCCATTCCTCGACGCGAAACACGCCGATCATCGCGGGCAGCATGATGTGGTTGAGATAATCGCCGAAACGGATCGAGGTCACTTCCTCCAGGCTGACGTCGATCGCATCGGAGGTCAGGTTGCGCATCGACGTCGCAAAGATGCGGACCATGCGGTCGAACACGACTTCCAGCATCGGCAGCCGCTCGCGGCTGATGACGTTGGATTCGATGACCGCGCGCAGCCCTTCCTTGGGCTGGCCGAAACCCCCGACCTGCCCGAACAGCGCGTCGATCCCCGCCTGGTCGAGCAGCGCCTCGGCGTCGGAATCGAACTTGGGCGGCTCGGGCAGCTCGAAATCGTCGAAATTATCGCTCATTGCTGCACCAGATCCTGGATCAGAACGTCTTTGACCGCGTCCGGCCCCAGCGTCTGGGTGGCGCGGACCAGCAGCTCTTCCTTGACGCGATAGACTGCGCCCGACCCATTCAGGTCTTCGGGGCGCAGCTCGCGCAGGAACGGCTGATAGGCGTCGATCAGCAGCGGCAGCTTGCCCTGCAGCTTCTCGACCGAGCTTGCCTTGCCCGGCACAAGCACGAAATGGACCTTCAGGAAGCGCGCGGCACCGTCCGCGCTGCGCAGGTTTACGACCAGCGGGGGGACGTCGAGATAGGCGCTGCCGGCCTTTCCGTCCTTGCCGCCCTTTTCCTTGTCGCCATCGTCGCCGCCTTCTTCGGCCTCTGCCTCGGCTTCGCCCTCGCCATGTTCACCCTCGGCAGTTTTTGCCGCCGGCTTGTCCGACCCCATCAGGAAAAAGGCTGCGCCACCGCCGCCGCCGCCCAGCACCAGCACGGCCGCGCCGATGATGATCATCAGCTTCTTCTTGCTGCCCTTGGGCTTGGCTGCCGCCTCGCCGTCCTTGGCTTCGACGATGATGTCGTCGCTCATGTCTCGCGCCCCAATCTCTTTGCCCATCCGCGACCGGACCGGCGGAATGTTCCTATTATAGGGGAGTGGGGCGGCAACATTTGCCTAGCCGCAAAAAACTTGGACGATTTTTTTCGGAGGGCGGTGGCGATGGATATCTCATCCTATGTGCTGCTGAGTCACAATCAGGCGCTGCGGCGTCGGCTCGACGTGAGCGCGAACAATATGGCCAATATCTCGACGGCCGGGTTCAAGCGCGAAGCGCCGGTGTTCCGCGAATATGTGGAGCAGAGCGGCGGCGGCACGGATGCGCCGGTCAAGACGACGTCGATGGTGCTCGACTATGGCGCGGTGCATGACCAGAGCGCGGGCGCGTTTCTCGCGACCGGCAATCCGATCGACGTGATGATCGACGGCGCGGGCTATCTCGCGGTCGAAACGCCGGAGGGCGGCACCGCCTATACGCGCGCGGGATATCTGAAGGTCGGTGAGGATGGCACGCTGCAGACGGCGGGCGGGCTGGCCCTGCTCGGCGAAGGTGGTCGCCCGATCACGATTCCGCCCGAACAGGCGGGGCAGGTCAGCATCGGCAAGGACGGCACGGTCAGCGCGGGCGACGCGCAGGTCGGTCGCGTCGCGGTGACGGTGTTCGACGACGAACGCATGGTCGATCCGCGCGGCGACGGCACCTTCACCGGCACTGGCGGACGCGAACTGGCCGCCGCCGACACCAAGCTCAAGACTGGCGGCGTCGAAGGATCGAACGTCCAGGCGATCGTCGAGACCACCAATATGGTCGAGATCCTGCGCGCTTATCAGACCAGCATGAAGATGTCGGAGTCGCTGGGCGACATGCGCAAGTCCGCGATCGACAAGCTTGGCCGCTTTGGCTGACCCCATTTCCACGGAGACTGACCCATGCGTACCCTCTCCATCGCCGGCACCGGGATGCTCGCGCAGCAGACCAATGTCGATGTGATCTCGAACAACATCGCGAACATGAACACGACCGGCTACAAGCGCCAGCGTGCCGAGTTTCAGGACCTGCTCTATCAGCAGGTGACCCGGCCCGGCGGCGCATCCGGCCCCGACAGCCGCGTGCCGACCGGCATTCAGATCGGCGCGGGCGTCAAGACCGGCGGCGTCTATCGCATCGCGACCCAGGGCGCGATGAGCCAGACCGACAATCGCTATGACGTGGCGATCCAGGGGCGCGGCTATTTCGCAATCACGCTGCCATCGGGCGAAACCGCCTATACCCGCGACGGTTCGTTTCAGTTGTCCGATCAGGGTGAGCTGGTCAGTGCCGACGGCTTTCCGGTCCAGCCGGGCATCACCATTCCCGCCGAAGCGGTCGATGTAACGATCTCCAAGACCGGCGAAGTTCAGGTGATCCTTGCCGGCCAGCCCGAGCCGCAGAATGTCGGCCAGCTCCAGCTCGCGACCTTCATCAACGAAGCCGGGCTCGAGGCGCAGGGCGGCAACCTCTTCCTCGAAACCGCCGCATCGGGCCAGCCAACCCTCGCCAATCCGGCTGAGCCGGGCTTCGGCGCGTTGCAACAGGGCTTTGTCGAGGCGTCGAACGTCAATCCGGTCGCCGAAATCACCGCGCTGATCACAGCGCAGCGCGCCTATGAAATGAACAGCCGCGTCGTGAAGACTGCGGACGAGATGCTGGCCACCACCAGCCAGCTGCGCTGATGATCTATCGCATCGCCTTCATCGCCGCGGCGTTGGTTCCGGTGGCCGCACCGGCGCAGACGCCGGCGGCGCCCGCTCCGGCGCGCGCGGTGCCCGCACAGGTCGAGGTCGCCGTGCTCACGCGCCCGGTCCAGCGCGGCGAGATCCTCTCCGCCGACGACTTTGTCTATGAAAAGCGCTCACCCAACATGGGTCGCGGCGCGATCGATGCCGAAGCCGCCAAGGGGCTGGAGGCGGTGCGCCCACTCTCGCCTGGATCGGTGGTGCGGATCAGCGACGTCATCACCCCGCGGCTGGTCCGCCGGGGCGAGCCGGTGCTGATCGCTTACAAGGTCGGCGCGCTCACCATCACCACCCAGGGCCGCGCCCTGGCCAGCGCGGGGGCGGGCGAACCCGTCCGCGTCGTCACCACCTCCACCCAGCGCACGCTCGACGGCTTCGTCGCGGGCAACGGGCTGGTCCGTATCCTGTATTGAGGGAGCAGATACCCATGAAGAAGATCATCCTCGCCGTCACTGCGGCGACCCTGGTTTCCGGCTGCGGCGCAGTCGATCGGCTCGGCCGCATCGGCAAGGCACCCAAGATGTCCGCGCCCGAGGACATGGCGATGCCGGGCGGCGAACGCTCGATCGGCAATCCCGGCTATCGGCCCGGCACCGCCGCAGCGGCGGTGTCCAATGCGCCGGTCGCGCCCGGCACCGTCCCGGCTCAGACACCGGCCGCCTCCGCTTCGCTGTTCCGCGCCGGTGCCGGCGCGTTCCTCAGCGATCAGCGCGCGACCCGCATGGGCGACATTCTGACGATCAAGATCAACATCGCGGACAAGGCCGAGGTGGGCAACAACACTTCTCGCAACCGCAGCGGTTCGGAAAATGCCGGTATCGCCTCACTGCTCGGGCTCCAGAATCTGCTGCCCAAGTCGATCGACCCGACCAACCTCGCCAGCACCAATTCGAAATCGCAATCGAGCGGCGGCGGCAATATCAGCCGTTCCGAAACGATCAACATGACCATGTCGGCGATCGTCACCAACGTCTTTCCCAACGGCAATCTCGGCATCCGGGGCCGTCAGGAAGTGCGCGTGAACAACGAACTGCGCGAACTGGTCGTCAGCGGCGTGGTCCGCCCACAGGATATCGGCCGCGACAATTCGGTGCGCCACAGCCAGATCGCCGAGGCGCGGATCAGCTATGGCGGCCGCGGCCAGCTGTCGGATGCACAGCAGGCGCGCTGGGGCCAGCAGATCTACGACGCGCTGTTTCCATTCTGAGCTTGGCCCGTCCCAGCCGGGGGGCCGTGGACGGGCCAGCCCCTTTCCCAGCCGGGGGGCCGAGGAAAGGGAAGGGAGGCGCAGAAGCGCCGCCATTCCAAAGAGGGGGAGGGAGAAACCCTCCCCCTTTTTTGTTGCCTGCTCCAGTTCCGTCATGCTGAACTTGGTTCAGCATCCACCGCGCCACCAGCGGCTCAGTCGCGTTTGGAGCGGTGAACCCTGAGACGAGTTCAGGTGGCGATCGGGAAAGGACGACGGCGGTCGATCTGAATTTCCGGCCGCTAGGCGTCGCCGTTGCAATGCACAGAGACCAATGTTTTCGTCGGGGCGTGATAACGGACGTTTATCACCGCGCAGCCTCCATCAAAGATTGCGGGCATCTCGGTGGCAGCGATCCAATAGGATTGGTCGTTTTCCCATCGCTGCTCGGGCATGCCGCCGGAAATGTATCTCGCGTCTACGTTTCCATCCGATCCATGCGTGTAAAGGCGCGCATAGGTACTGAGGTCATGTTCCGGCACCTGCGCGCTCACCTGTCGCTCGATGATCACCGATAGTGCCGCGTCGCCCGACAAGGGGGCGGATTGGCTGGGCAGGGCGGTGGGCTGGTTGGTCTCTTCGCTTCCACAGCCTGCCAACGCAAAGGCCAGCAACACACACGAGACGCCAATTCGCCCCATTATTTGCTCACCCCGCGTCGCCTTCGCCGTCGCTCCGTCCCGCCTTCAGCGCCTCATGCCGGTCGATCGACTTCTGGATATGCCGCCGCGCCGCGCGCCGCGCCGCTGCCGGGTCGCCCGCCTCGATCGCGGCATGGATCGCCTCATGGTCGCGGTTGATCATGCGGGCATAGCGCTGGTGCTTCCGGGGGTCGTTGCCCTGCAGATACAGCTTGCGCGACGGCACCAGCCGCACGCCCAGAAACTGGGTGAAGCGCACGAAATAGGCATTGCCCGTCGCCCGCGCGATCGCCGCGTGGAAGGCCGCGTCGGCGGCGACCGATCCTTCCGCCTCGGTGCTTGCATCCATCGCCGCCAGCGCGGCGCGGATGTCCTCCAGGTCCGCCTCGGTCCGGCGCTCGGCGGCGAGCGCGGCCATCTCCGCCTCAAACCCCATGCGCATTTCCAGCAGGCGCAGCACATCGTCGATCGCGCTGACCTCGTCCGGCGTCACCTGAAATGCGCGATACTGCGCGCCCTCGGCGACATAGGCACCCGATCCGCGCCGCGACACCAGCAACCCGCGCGCAGCGAGGCGCGAATAGGCCTCCCGCACCACGGTGCGGCTGACCCCGAAACTCTCGGTAATCGCCTTCTCGGTCGGAAAACGCGAGCCCGGAGGCATCTCCCCCCGTTCGATCTGTTCCTCGAACCGCTGGACCAGATCGTCGGCCAGCGACGCCGCTTTGGTTACCGTCATTACGGGACCGATAGCATTGCGCGGCTGGGGCTGGCTAGGGTGTGAAATCAGGACGTTGCTGCTGGACATAGGCGTGCCAATCGGGTTCGCGCTTGAAATCGGGACCGCCGCTCCACGCCGCGCCGGCATAATAGACAAAGGGTGTTCCGGGCGTGACCCGCACGAGGATCAGGTAATTGTCCGCGTCCTCCGCAAATCCGACGAACGCGGCCGGATCGACCATCACCGCGCCAGCCATCGCGCCCTTGTCCGGCGTTTCCGGCCCCCACCAGATCAGCCGAGCCCGCTCGCTGTCCTTGGTGACCTTACCCAGCGCGGTGCCGGTGGGGCGCTTCGACAGGCCGATCGCAGCCGTCAGCGGCTTGGCGCTGCTCGACCTGATCGTCGAGGTCATCCGGATAAAGTTGCTGCCCGGCACCAGCGCGAACTGCCGCGTCTCGGCCACGTTGCGCGCCGTATCGACCGGCCAGGCGGGATAGTCGACGCTGAACGCCGCGCGATCCGGCCCGGCGCTCTCGATGCGCGGGTTCACATAGTTGCGCGACGTCCACAATTTATTGTCGTGCCAGATGCCCAGGCCCCCGATCCCGCGTCCGGTGCCGACATTGTAGAAATCGACGCCCTCACCCTGATCCTGATGCTGGTCCCCGGTGCGCAGTTGCCGGTCCATGAACGGCCAGCGCACGCGCTTCCCCCACGCGTCGATGCCCGAGGAGGACGGCGGCTCGGCCGCCTCCAGCGGGCGGCCATAGATGCGGAACGCAATCCGGTCATTCTCGAACAGCAGGTCGCCATAGCGATACTCGGCGATGGACACCGCCGCGCGCTCTCTCTGCTCTTCGGCAGAGGCGGGGCGCAGGGGTTTATGCTGCTGTGCCGAGGCTGCCGGGGCGACCAGCAGCGCAAGCCCGGTGATCGCCATGGCCATGCGGCGTGTTCGCGGTTCCGGCATCCAATCCCCTCGACTATTGTCTAGTTGTGTGACAACCTTATTGGCGGCTAAACGTCAATTGGAAAGATTATGGCACCGGTGTCAACAGCCAAGATGCGCCGGTGCGTTTAGGAGAGGGGTTGTGACCGTCACGCACCGCGTCGCAGCCAGAGGGAAATGAGATGTCGTTGATTCTGCTCGCCCTTGCCGGGGCTGCCCCCGCTGCAGCTACGCCCCCGGTGGCGGTTGCAGCGGTTGCGCCGCGCGCGCAGTTGCCGCGCCCCGACACGATCCCGGCGCAAGTCCGCCGCGTCGCCGATTGGCAGCTCGCCAACCGCAGCGGCACCGCCTTCTTCACCTATGCCTTTGCCTGGGGCGTCGACGCCGGGCTGCTCGACCGCGCGACATATCAGCCAGCGGCGATCCGCGGCTGGGACGCGATCGTCGGCGCGGTGCAGTCCGATGGCATGCTCGGCTGGGTGCAGCAGGTCGGCGATCGGCCCGACAGCGTGTCGGCGAAGGAAACCCAATTCTATGGCGCGGGCGCCTTTCTGCTCGCCGGTACCGCGATGGCCGATCTCGCGCGGAAGGAGTCCAATTGATGCGTTCGTTGTTGCTGATCGCCCTTGCAACCCCCGTCGCCGTGCAGGCCGCACCGGTCGATCGCCGCGCGGATGCGCCGGCCGGCCCGGTCTATACCGACGCCGTCGCGCCGATGGACACCAGCGTTACCACGCGCCTGTCACCCCAACTTGAAAAACTGGTCGAGCAGCTGCTCCGCGATGGCAAGGCGACGAAGATCGACGGCGTCGCCGTGTTCGGCGGCGGGGACAAGTTCCTTCCGGGCAAGATCGCCGCGACCATGGCGCATCGGATCGTCGCGCTCGAACCGAATGACCCCCGGCTCGACCAACGGCTGCGCGAATTTGCTGACATGGCCGACCTCACGCTGGCAAACGACAATGAAAGCTGGGGCCTCTATTATTACATCGCCGCGCTGCACGACCTGCATGCGCGTGGCCTGCTCGAACGCGCCGTCCGCCCGGCGACGCTCGCCACGCTCAAGCAGCGGCTCGACTGGCGCCGCTTCGTCCGACCGGACCTCAGCCTGATCAACCTGCCCAACAACTATTACGGCGTCGCCTTCTCGATCGCGCGTTTCCGCCACCTGCTCGGCTGGGAGGATGCGAGCGCGGGCGACCAGCTGCTCGCACGCATGATCGACCATTATCGCAAATATTCGGGCGAATATGGCTTTGCCGACGAGACCGAGGGGAAGGGGCGGTTCGACCGCTATTCGGTGCTGCTGATCGGGGAGATCGCGCACCGCCTGCTCGAAACCGGCATGACGCCGAGCGATGAGGTCAAGGCATGGCTGCGCAAGTCGGTCGACCTGCTGCTCCCGCGCTTCAACCTGCACGGTGACGGGTTCGAATATGGCCGCAGCATCGGCACCTATGGCGACACCGCCTTCCTCGAAGTGCTGACCGCCGCCGCCTTGCTCAAGGTGATGACCCCGGTCGAGGAGCGCATGGCCTATGCCTTCTCCAGCCGGGTCACCGCGCGCTACATGGATTTCTGGATCGATCCGGTCAGCGGGTCGGTCGACCTGTGGGGCCGCACCGCATGGGGGCAGGGGCGGCGCACCGATGCCTATCGCGGGGAAGGGCGCATCCTCGGCGAGAATTTCAGCCTCGCCCGCCAGCATATCTACACCAACGCGATCTGGAACCGGCTCGGCTATCGCGGGCAGGCACCCGATCCGGGCTTTGCACGCTGGCTCGACACGCTGCCGCGCTCGACCATGACCTGGTTCGCGCGCGGCGTGCATGATCGCGGGCTGGTGACGATCCGTGACGGCAATCGGATGATCTCCCTGCCCATCATCAACGGGGCGGAGGGGCAGCATATGAACAACCCCTATTTCCCGATCCCCTTTTCGCCCGGGATGCTCGCCGCGTCGGCCGACGCGACCTTCACGCAGCTGTTGCCGCGCATCACGCTGGCCAATGGCGACGTGCTGATGCCGCTGGCCTTCTTCAAGGATGTGCGCGTCACGCGGCGCGGCGCGGTGACCGATGTGCGCTGGCACCAGACCGCGCTCGACCGCATGGGCGGTAATGACGCGCAGCTCGACACCCGCGTGTCGATCGAGACCCATTACCGCTTCTCTCCCGGGAAGATCGAACGAAGCGACCGCATCGTCCCGGCAGAGGGGGTCAAGATCGCACGGATCGATATGGAGTTTGCGAGCTTCTCCGACGCACCCGCGCAGCGGGCCGGGGCGGTGACCTTTGCCCGCGGCGCGGTGCAGCGCTTCGCCACCACCGGCTATGGCGCATGCGCCGCGGCGGCGCCGAGCGACCCGGTCTATCGTGCCCCGGTCGGCCCCTTCGCAACGGTCGTCAAATGCGCCCGCACAGCGGGGGAGATGCCCTCGGGAGTGATCGCCACAAGTTGGACTTTGTCATACAACTACGACTAAGGGCTAGTTGACCGCGGCCAAGCCAGTTGTCATACATCCTTGGCAACTCGGCTGGGCCATCCCTCTCTCGGTCCGCGCCATCACCGCCGCCGCGGGGTCTCTACCCCCGGCGGCGGCCTTTTTGGCTCAAGTTTAACGCCCCCGTCGCGCGTCCCACCACGCGAGTCGCTCGGCGATGCGCTTCTCCGTCCCCCGGTCGGTCGGGGTGTAGAAGGTCTCCGGCGTCATCTCCTCGGGCCAGTAATTGGCGCCGCTGAACCCGTCCTCGGCATCATGGTCATAGGCATAGCCCTTGCCATAGCCGATCTCCTTCATCAGCTTGGTCGGCGCGTTGAGGATGTTCTGCGGCGGCATCAGCGATCCGGTTTCCTTCGCTGACCGCCACGCCGCCTTCATGGCCTTGTATGCCGCGTTCGATTTGGGTGCGGTCGCGCAATAGAGGCATGCCTGCACGATCGCGAGTTCGCCCTCGGGCGACCCCAGAAACTCATAACTGTCTTTGGCAGCGAGGCACTGGATCAGCGCCTGCGGGTCGGCCAGGCCGATATCCTCGCTCGCAAACCGTACCAGCCGCCGCAGCACGTACAGCGGCTCCTCGCCGGCCACCAGCATCCGCGCGAGATAATAGAGCGCCGCCTGTGGATCGCTCCCGCGCAGCGATTTGTGGAGTGCGGAGATGAGGTTGTAATGCCCCTCGCGGTCCTTGTCGTACACCGCGACCCGGCGTTGCAGGAACGCCGACAGCCCCGCCGGATCGAGCGGCGCGTCGAAGCTGACCGAGTAGAGCGTCTCCGCCTGATTGAGCAGGAACCGCCCGTCACCATCCGCGCTCGCCACCAGCGCATCGCGCGCCTCGGAGGTGAGGGGGAGGGGGCGGCCCTCGATCGCCTCGGCGCGGTCGAGTAACTGGCTCAGCGCCGGATGATCCAGCCGCCGCAGGATCAGCACCTGCGCCCGGCTGAGCAGTGCAGCGTTGAGTTCGAACGACGGATTCTCGGTCGTCGCGCCGACCAGGGTCACCGTGCCGTCCTCGACGAACGGCAGAAACCCGTCCTGCTGCGCGCGGTTGAAGCGGTGAATTTCGTCCACGAACAACAAGGTCCGCTGACCGATCCGCGCATGCTCCTTCGCCTCGGCGAACACTTTTTTGAGGTCCGCGACACCCGAAAACACCGCGCTGATCGCGACGAAGCGCAAGCCGACCGCATCGGCGAGCAGCCGTGCCGTCGTCGTCTTTCCAGTCCCCGGCGGCCCCCACAGGATGATCGACGACAGCTTCCCCGCCGCCACCATCCGCCCGATCGCGCCCTCCGGCCCGGTCAGATGTTCCTGCCCGACGACCTCCTCCAGCCGAGCCGGACGCAGCCGATCGGCCAGCGGCGCGGAGGCGGAAACTTCGGAAGGGGAGGCGGCGGGTGCGGTCCCGCCGAACAGGTCAGCCATGGCGGCGGATATAGGAATTCAGCACCCCAACGCGAAGGGGCTTGTCAAAACACATTCAAGATATATCTTAAACGCATCACGACTCGAATATGAAGGATATAGAATGTTTCGAGCACATCATCGCGGCCACGGGCCGCACGGCATGCACGCCAGCCGCGGACGCCGCCAATGGGGGCCGTTCACGGTCGAATGGGACATCAATGCCGAAGCGACCGGCGGGCGCGGCGGTGGCCGCGGACGGCGCCGCATCTTCACCGGCGACGAACTCCGCCTCGTCCTGCTCGCGCTGATCGCCGACCAGCCGCGCCACGGCTATGACCTGATCCGCGAGATCGAAGAGCGCACCGGCGGCGCCTATGCCCCCAGCCCCGGCGTGGTCTATCCGACGCTGACCCTGCTCGCCGACATGGATCATATCGCCGAACAGGCGGCGGAGGGCGCTAAGAAGCTCTATGCGATCACCGCGACCGGGCAAGCGCATCTTGAGGAAAACGCCGAACAAGTGACGCTGCTGATGGGCCGCCTCGCCGAACTCGGCACCCAGCGCGAACAGAGCGGGCGCAGCCCGGTGCGCCGCGCCATGGGCAACCTCAAGATGGCTGTGATGCAGCGGCTGAGCGACGGCGAAGCCGATCAGGAGACGGTCGACGCGATCGTCGACATCATCGACGCCGCCGCGCGCAAGGTGGAGCGCCTCTGATGACCGCCACCGCAACCGGCTTCGCCCCGACCGACAAGGCGTCGCGCTACCTGCAGCAGCTGTGCAAGCATTGGGAGCATAACCTCAAGGTCGAGTACACCGCCAACCATGGCACGATCGTGTTTCCAAAGGACGCGCGTGGCGCGAACTGGCCCGGCGACGGGCTGGTCACGCTCGACGCCAAGCCCGACGGCATCGCGATCCGCATCGACGCCAGCGCACCCGAACAGGCCGAGGGGTTGAAGGGCGCGATCGAACGCCATCTCGACCGGTTTGCGTTCCGGGAGGAGGGGCTGAAGTACGATTGGTCCTAAATCCCCCTCCCGCTTGCGGGAGGGGCTAGGGGAGGGCCTGTCAACACGCTGCTAGGCCGGTGGAGGAGGACAGGCCCTCCCCCGACCCCTCCCACAAGTGGGAGGGGAGCGCGCCTCACCGTCCCCCCATCACCGCAAGATACGCATCCAGCACCGCCTGATTGACCTGCGGCCAAACCTGCGCCTGCATCCGCTGATGCCCCAGCGCCCCGAAGCGCGCGCGCATCTCTGCATCGCGCGCCAGCCGCTCGATCGCGTCGGCATAGGCGGTGACGTCGCGGGGCGGGACCAGAAAGCCGGTCTCGCCCTCGACCACCAGATCCATCGCTCCGGTCGCGCGCGCGGCAACCACCGGCACGCCGCACGCCATCGCTTCCGACGTCACATTACCGAACGTCTCGGTCACCGACGGGTTGAAGAACACGTCCATCGACGCGACCGCGCGGCCGAGCGCATCGCCCGACTGGAACCCGGTAAAGATCGCCTCGGGCACCTGTCCCGCGAACCACTCCCGCGCCGGACCTTCGCCGACCACCAGCACCTTGTGCGGCACTCCGCGCCGGGTCAGCTCGCGCGCGACCTCGGCAAAGATGTCGAGCCCCTTTTCCAGCACCAGCCGCCCGAGGAAGCCGATGGCGGGCACATCATCGGCAATCCCCAGCCCGCGCCGCCACTCCAGGTCGCGCCGCTGCGGATTGAACCGTGCATGATCCACCCCGCGCGACCAGATGCCGATCGGCGTGGTCACGCCCCAGCTCTGGATCAGATCGGCGATCGACTGGCCCGGCACCATCACCCGATCGACCCGGTTGTAAAAGCGCTTCAGCCGCCGGATCAGCCACGGCTCGACAAAGCCCAGCCCATAATAGCGCGGATAGGTTTCGAACCGCGTGTGCAGCGACGCGACCACCGGAATGCCCTGCTTGCGCGCCCACGCCACTGCGGCATGGCCCAGAAATTCGGGTGCGGAGACATGGACGAGGTTCGGTGCAAACGCCTCCAGATCCTCCCGCGGCGCGCGCGGCAATCCCAGCGCGACCTTATACTCGCCGCGCCCACCGGGCATGGCAAAGGCTGGCACGCTGACCAGATCGCCCTCCGGCTCAAACGCGGGCTTTTCGACGGTCGGCGAATAGACGCGCACCGTGACCCCAGCATCGAGCAAATGGCGCACCAGCTTGTTCAGCGCCTGGTTCGCGCCGTCGCGCACATAATTATAGTTGCCGCTGAACAGCGCAACGCGAAGGTCGGTCGGAGTCATCACGCCCCATTAGCTGCACGTGCGCGCACGCGCTACCTTTGCTCCAGGCGACCAACTCGTCTGTTGCCAAGTGTCGAAGATGCGATGAGAAAACTGCAAGAGGTCCAAAGGGGGAGAGCGGACGTGGCGGGAGGATTCGCGCGGAGCATGACGATCGCGGTTGCGGGCATCGCGGGGTTGGCCGCGCTGGTGCCCGCCTATGGCCAGGAACGCGCCGTCAGCGCGCGCCAGGCGGTCGATACCTTCATGCAGGGTCGGACGCTGGACGTGGTGATCGAGCCGCGCCCTGTGGCGTGCTCGCCCTCATTTGAGGTCTGCTACTCGAACTATTTCCGCAAGCTCCGCTGGGTTCAGGACGATGCGCCCCGGCTGTCCTGCCGCAGCGCCATGCTTCCCGTAAAGCGCCGGGTTTCCTATCGCCTGGTCGATGAGGGCGAACCGCCGTTCGCACCGGCTGCGGTCTTCGCACGCATCGCCGATCCGCAGGACGCTTGGATCGATTGGCGAGCGGTGACGCGCATTGTGCGTGAAGACCGGGTCGTGCGTGTGCTTGCGCCGCTCAACGCCTATCGAGTCAATTTCACCTTTGCGAAGACCGCCGATGCCGCGCGCGCGGCCGAGCAGTTCGAGGCGCTGCGAACGGCCTGCGCCGATCCCGAAGCGCCGGTCACCGATTTGCTGCAGGCCTATCGTGTGTCGCTGAGGACGCTTCAAGAAAGTGCGACGGGGCTCCGCGTCAAGCTCCCGCGCGACACGGTTCCGGACACGGCACGGTCGAACGTTACCATTGCCTATCTTCGCGGCGGCATGTGCGAAAGCGGCAGTCTCGGCGGGTTCAGTGACGGCAAGCGTTTCACCATCGCATTTCCCGACCTGCGAAACGGGTCGGTAGTTTCGCGAGAGGCGGATATCGTCCGGATCGATGCCGCAGTCGCGGGCTATGTGGTGGAGTTCGACCTGAAGACCGAACAAAGCGCCGCTACGCTGGCCGATGCGGTGGGATTCATCGCCAACTGGTGCAGGACCCAGTACGCGCCCACCAAAATCTATCCCCGCATGTGGTGAACGGTCCTCGTCACAGTCCATCGATAGCGCGCCGGGGCATGGCAACGCGATGGCGGCGCGCCTATCTCCGGGGAACAGGAGATTCCCATGGCCGATCTGTCCGCCTTCCCGATCACCCGCCGCTGGCCCGCGCAGCATCCCGACCGCATTCAGCTCTATTCGCTCAACACCCCCAATGGGGTGAAGGCGGGGATCATGCTCGAGGAGACCGGCCTGCCCTATGAGGCGCATCTGATCGATATCGGCGCGGACGACCAAAAGTCGCCCGAATTCCTCAGCCTCAATCCTAACGGCAAAATCCCCGCGATCCTCGATCCCGATGGCCCGAACGGCCGCCCGCTCGCGCTATTCGAAAGCGGCGCGATTTTGCTGTACCTCGCCGACAAGACCGGCAAATTCCTCGACCCCGTGCAGCGTTACGAGACGATCGGCTGGGTGATGTGGCAGATGGGCGGGCTTGGCCCGATGTTCGGCCAGCTCGGCTTCTTCCACAAATTTGCCGGGCGCGAGATCGCGGACAAGCGCCCGCTCGACCGCTATGTCGCCGAATCCAAACGCCTCCTCGGCGTCCTCGATACGCAGCTCAAGGGCCGCGACTGGATCATGGGCGACTATTCGATCGCCGACATCGCCTCGCTCGGCTGGGTCCGCAATCTGATCGGCTTTTACGAGGCGCGCGATCTGGTCGGCTTCGACGAATTCGCCAACGTGGCGGCCTGGCTGGAACGCGGTCTTGCCCGTCCAGCCGTTCAGCGCGGACTGATGGTCACGGCAAAGGAGTAATCCGGGCGCAATTCATTGCGCGTTCACCGCCCAAACGTTTATCTCGGATGTCGCCCTGAGACGGTCGGCCTGTTCTGAGTGACATTTCAGGGAGGGTTCCGATGTCCGTTCTCGCACTTTCGCTCGCTGCGCTGCTGCTGCCGACCGCGATCCAGACCGACCGCCCATCCGGCGCGGCGGCGGGTGATGAAAAGGCCAATCACAATACTGCACGGTCCAACAAGAGCACCGTCGCCGCGCCGGGCGGTCCCTCCGTCGGGACGGGCGATGCCACGGCGAACCACAACACCATCCGGTCGAGCAAGAACAAGGGCGGTCGTGGCCCGGCGCCGGCCAGCGGCGGCACGCAGCCTGAGGGTGGGACGCAGGAAAACGCGCCAAAACCCCAGTGATCGACCCCGTTTTCCAAACGCATATTCCCTTTTCGTTCCGCTCGGGTTAGGCAGGCGTCATGGCCAAACCCAAGAAGCGTTACGTCTGTCAGTCCTGCGGCTCCGTGACGTCGCAATGGGCGGGGCAATGCGCCGATTGCGGTGAGTGGAACACGTTGGTCGAGGATGCCGGCGCGGTCGTCACGCCGTTTCAGGCCAAGCATAACCTTCAGGGCGGCGGGCGGATGATCCTGCTGTCCGGGCTCGACGCCGATGTCCCGCTGCCCGCGCGGATGGGCACCGGGATCGCCGAGCTCGACCGCGCGCTGGGCGGCGGCTTTGTCGAGGCGTCGGCGACCCTGATCGGCGGCGACCCGGGCATCGGCAAGTCGACGCTGCTGCTTCAGGCGGCGGCACGGATGGCGCTGGCGGGCAAGAGCGTCGCCTATGTCTCGGGCGAGGAGGCGGCCGATCAGGTGCGGCTGCGCGCCCGCCGCCTGGGCCTCGGCAACGCGCCGGTACAGCTCGCCTCGGCGACCAGCGTGCGCGACATCCTCACCACGCTCGGCGGCGCTAGCCCGCCCGACCTGCTCATCATCGATTCGATCCAGACGATGCACAGCGACCTGATCGAGGGCGCACCCGGTACGGTCAGTCAGGTGCGCGCATCGTCGCAGGAGCTGATCCGCTTCGCCAAGGAACGCGGCACCGCGCTGGTGCTGGTCGGCCATGTGACCAAGGATGGCAGCCTCGCCGGCCCGCGCGTGCTCGAACATATGGTCGACACCGTGCTGGCGTTCGAGGGTGAGCGCAGCCACCAGTATCGCATCCTGCGCGCGGTCAAGAACCGCTTCGGCGGCACCGACGAGATCGGCGTATTCGCGATGCAGACCGAGGGGCTGACCGAAGTCGGCAACCCGTCCTCGCTGTTCCTCACCAGCCGCGACGAAAGCGTCAGCGGCACGGTGGTGTTTCCTGCATTGGAAGGCACCCGCCCGGTACTGGTCGAGATTCAGGCGCTGGTCGTCCGCCTCGCATCCGGCGCCACCCCCCGCCGCGCCGTGGTCGGCTGGGACAGCGGCCGGCTGGCGATGATCCTTGCCGTGCTCGAGGCACGCTGCGGCCTCAGCTTCGCGACCAGCGAAGTCTATCTCAACATCGCCGGCGGCTATCGCGTCCAGGACCCCGCCGCCGACCTCGCGGTCGCCGCCGCGCTCATCTCGGCACTGTCCGAACGCCCGGTCGCGACCGACATGGTCACGTTCGGCGAAATCGCGCTGTCGGGGGAGGTGCGCCCGGTCGCGCATGGCGCCTTGCGGCTCAAGGAAGCGGGCAAGCTCGGCTTCACCCGCGCGCTCGCGCCCTCGGCGCAGGCGCCTGAGGGCAGCGTCGCGCTAACCGGTTTCCGCAACCTCACCGGCTTTGTCGACCATATGCTCGGGCGCTGAACGCTTGCGCCGCCGGGCGAGCAGGTGCCGCGCGGGATCGAGCACCGCCAGCATCACCGCTGTCGCCGCGACATCCGCCAGCCAGTCGTCCAGCGCCGCCGTCCGTCCCAAGGCGGGCAGCATCTGGGCAAATTCGATCAACGCCCCGAACCCGGCAAAGGCCAGCAGCAATGTCACCGCCCGCACGCGCGGATAGGCGAGCCGCGCCAGCCCGGTCAGCACGACAAAGGCAATGATATGCTGCACCTTGTCCCCCGGATCACCCGGCAGGGCGGGGGGCTTAGGCAGCACCGCCATCACGAAGGCGAACACCAGCGCCGCCCAAAAGGCGACCACGAAGAATCGACGAAGCAGGATCATGCGCCTCAGATAGGGCGCGGCGCACCTTTATCCAAAGCCGATCTGCGCGTCACACGCTCCGCTTCACCGGTGGACGCCGTGCGCGCCACGCGGCGAGGATGCCCGACGCGGCGATGATCGCCATGCCGGTCATGCTCCAGCGATCGGGCATGTGGGCGAAGATCAGCCAGCCGAGCAGCGCGACGAACAGCAATTGCAGATAGTTGAGCGACGCCAGCACCGACGCCGGCGTGTCGCGATAGGCCGCGGTGAACAGGAAATGGCCCAGCCCGCCATAGACGCCCAGGCTGAGCAACAGCAGCAGGTCGAACCCGTCGGGCATCCGGTCGGGGATGAACCACGGTGCCATCGCGCCAAAGATCACCGTCCCGGTCAGCGTGGTGTAGAACAGCATCGCGATCGTGCTCTCGGTCCGCGCCAGGCTGCGCGACAACAGCTGATAGATGCTCGTGGTGACCATCCCGACCCCGGCGAGCATAACCCCGACCGGATCGAGCCCACCGCCGGGCCGCACGATGAACAGCACGCCGACAAAGCCCAGCGCCGCAGCGCCGATCCCCGCCACGCCGACCTTCTCGCCAAGCAGCGGCCCGGCGGCGAGGATCACCACCACCGGGGCAAAGAACAGGATCGCGCTGGTCTCGGCCACCGGCATCCGCTGCAGCGCGAGGCCAATCGACAGCGATCCGATCGACAGTGCCAGCCCGCGCACGATCACCCATCCAGTGCGCTTGGTACGGAGCATCTCGGGAGCGCGACGCGGCGCGAGCAGCGCGGTCATCAGCACCAGGTTGCCGGCATAGCGGATCGCGACGATCAGCGGCACATCGTACCGAGCCCCCAGATATTTGACGGTGACGTCGAGGCACGCAAACAGCAACAGCCCGAAAATGAACAAGGATGCGCCGCGGAGCGGGTGATGGGCGGTCATGCGGAGATCCCGATGGCGATGTGAAGCGCCCATGCGCACAAATCGGGGCTTCGACAAGCCGCACGCGGCGGCTATGAGGCGGGCAGGGCGGGGAGGCGCGCAATGGGACTGACGGCAATCGACATCTTGGTGCTGCTGGGCGTGGGGGCGGCGGCGATCACCGGCGTGATGCGCGGCTTCGTCACCGAAGTGCTGTCGCTGATGGCGTGGCTGCTGGTCGTCGCAGCAATCCGCTTCCTCCACACCCCCGTTGCCGCCGCGCTGGCCGAGCCGGTCGGGACGGTGCAGGGGGCGGCGGTGCTCGCCTTCGCGCTGCTTGGCGGCATCGCCTATTTCGGCGGGCGCGTGGTCGCCAATGCGATCGGATCGCGTACCCGCTCGGGCTTTCTTGGGCCCATCGACCGCGCGCTCGGACTCGGCTTCGGCGCGGTAAAGGGGCTGATCCTCGCCAGCCTCGCCTTCCTGCTTGTCGCGCTCGCGGTCGACACGGTCAGCGGCGGCCCGGCCAAGCGCCCCGAATGGATGACCGCCGGCCGTACCTATCCGCTGCTCAACGCTACCAGCGCCAGCATCGCCGAATTCGTCGACCGCCGTCGCCGGGGAGAACCGGTGTTCGGCAATGAAACCGATGCCGCAGAGCTTGCGAACGGGTCGGACGCGGTTACATCGGAGCCATGACGGCTCCGCTCTACAATACTGACATCCTGCGGCTCGCCGCCACCATTCCGCATCACCAGCGCCTGCCCAACCCGATGGCGAGTGTTGAGAAGCGCTCGCCCGTGTGCGGCAGCCGCGTAACCGTCGATGTCGACCTCGACGGATCAGGCCGCGTCGCAGCGCTGGGGATGCAGGTCCGCGCCTGCGCGCTGGGACAGGCTTCGGCATCGCTGATGGGCGCGCACGCCATCGGTCGCACCCCCGCCGAACTCGACGCCGCCCGCGACGCGCTGACCCGCTGGCTGGCGGGGGAGGGTGGCGCCTCGCCCGACTGGCCCGGCCTCGACCTCTTCGCTCCCGCCCTCCCGCACAGCGCCCGCCACCCCTCGATCCGCCTCGCGTTCGAGGCGGTCGCCGAAGCCGCCACCCGCGCCAGCACCGAAAAGGCCGCCTGATGGACCACGGTGCCGCCCATAGCTTTGTCGCCGAAAGCGCCCCGCTGCTTGGCTTCGCTTTGCTGTTCGTCCTGATCTTCCGCCGCATGGGGCTGGGCGCGACGCTCGGCTATCTTGTCGCCGGTGCCCTGGTCGGCCCGCAAGTGCTCGGGCTCGTCGGCGGCGCGGAAAGCAAGATGGGCATCGCCGAATTCGGCATCGCCCTGCTGCTGTTCCTCGTCGGCCTCGAACTCAGCCCGTCGCGGCTGTGGCGGATGAAGCGCGACATTTTCGGCTTCGGCCTGCTGCAGGTCGTGCTGTGCGGCCTGGCGCTCAGCGTCGTGATCGGGTTCGGCGCGAACTTTTCGGTCTCCGCCGCGCTCGCGCTCGGCCTCCCACTGGCGCTCTCCTCAACCGCGCAGGTGCTCCCGATGCTGCAAAGCGCCGGTCGCATGCGCACCCCGTTCGGCGAGCGTGCCTTCTCGACTTTGCTGTTCCAAGACATCTCGATCGTCCCGCTGATCACGATCATCGCGATCTTGAGCCGCAATCCGGCGGATGCAGAGGGCCCTCCGGGCTGGCTGCTCGCCATCTACACCGTCGCGGCGATCACCGGGCTGGTGCTGGCCGGCCGCTATCTGCTGCGCCCGTTGTTCAAGCTGATCGGCAATTGGGGCGAGCGCGAATTGTTCGTGTTCGCCGGCCTGTTCACCGTGGTCGGCGCCGCCGCGCTGATGCAGTCGATCGGCCTCTCCACCGCACTCGGCGCGTTCATCGCCGGCGTGATGCTCGCCGACAGCCCCTATCGGCACGAGCTGGAGGCGGATATCGAGCCCTTCCGTTCGATCCTGCTCGGCCTGTTCTTCCTGTCGGTCGGCATGATGCTCGACCTGTCCGCCATCGCCGAACGCCCGGTATTCGTGCTCGGCATGGCCGCAGCGCTGATCGCGACCAAGACCCTCGTCATCACCGGCCTCGCCATGGCGTTCCGCATGCCGTGGCGTCAGGCGCTGGGCCTCGGCCTGTTGCTCAGCCAGGGCGGCGAATTCGGTTTCGTCCTGTTCGCGCAGGCGCAGAACGCGCTGCTGATCGCCCCCGAGGCGGTCAGCGTGTTCAGCGCGGTCGTTACCCTGTCGATGGCCACCACGCCGTTCCTCATGATGTTCACCAAACGCTTCCGCGCCGATGCGGTCGAGGCGCAGGGCGAGCGCGACGGCCCGGTGTCGGACGGATCGAGCGCGCTGATCGTCGGCTATGGCCGCTTCGGCCAGACGGTCGGCCAGATGCTGAATGCTCAGGGCATCGCCGTCACGCTGATCGACACCGATATCGAGATGATCGACATCGCCGGCCAGTTCGGCGCCAAGGTCTATTATGGCGACGGCACCCGCATCGACATGCTGCGGCAGGCCGGGGCGGGCGACGCGCAGCTGATCCTGTTCTGCCTCGACGGCGACAAGATCGAACCGGAACTGGTCGAGGCGGTCCACGAATCCTTCCCCAACGCATCGATCTTCGTGCGCGCTTATGACCGCCGCGCGCTGTTGAAGCTCAAGGGTACGCCTGCAAGCGGCGTCGTGCGCGAAGTGCTCGAATCCGCCATCGTCATGGCGCGCAAGGCGATGGCTGCGGTCGGCGTCGATATCGAGGAGATCGAGCGTACCGAGGATCTCTACCGCCGCCGCGACCGCGAACGGCTTCGCATCCAGCACGAAGCCGGCAGCCTTGTCGCCGCGCGTGAAGCGATCATCGGCGATCCCGACCTCGACTGGCGCCCCGGCCGGCGCGACGCGCCCGATCCGCTGGAGCCCAAGCCCGCGACCGGGAGTGAGTGCGGATGAACTGGCTGGCCGCTCTTGCCGCGCTCTCCGGCGCCATCGCGGTCGGCGCAGGCGCATTTGGCGCGCATGGCGCAGAGGGCAAGGCGGCCGAATGGCTGCGCACCGGCGCAACCTATCAACTGATCCATGTCGTCGCCGCCCTCGTCGCGGTGCAGATGGGCGCGAGGGGCGCGGGCTGGCTGTTCGTCGCCGGGGCCGCGATCTTTGCCTTCACGCTTTACGCCATGGCATTCGGCGCACCGCGCTGGCTCGGCGCGATCACCCCGATCGGCGGCACCGCGCTGATCGTCGGCTGGCTGTGGCTGGCATGGCACGCGCTCCGGGGCGGGTAGAATGCGCCGCATCCTCTTCGCAGCGGGCGCGGTGCTCGCGCTGGATATCGCGATCTCGTTCGGAATGGCGTTCGCCGGAAGCCGGGGCGTTCACAATTTGGTCTATTGGACACTCCCGCCGGTCGCTGTCGCGCTGGCGGCGTTTCCGGCTTGGCGGGGCAAGGCGCTTGCCGCAGCCGGGTTGTGGCCGCTGTTCATTCCGGCAGCCATTACGTCGGAGCTATTGGCGCATTTGCTCGGCCATTGTCTCCAATAAGGCATTTGCATGCGCACGCGGCTAAGCGTCTGCCGCCGCAAGCGGAGGTTCGCGGATGAAGGGAAGGCGGTCACGGCCGCACTGGCCGCGACCATCACCCTGCGCCCCTATCGCTGCGACCGCTGTTTCGGCTTTCACCTGACCGGGCGGACCAAGGGCAAGCGCAGCCTGTAGCGGGTCAGCCGGCCGCGCGCAGCTCAGTCGCCGCATCCCGCATCGCCGCAAGCGACTGCGGCCGCCCCAGCAAATACCCCTGGATCAGGTCGATGCCGAGCGCGCGCAGCACCGCCAGCTCATCCTCGCGCTCGACACCTTCGGCAATCAGACGGCTGCCGGTATCGCGTGCGAACATCATCAACCCGGCGGCCAGCGCGCGGCGGCCCGGATCATGCTGGATATCCTCGATCAGAAAGCGGTCGAGCTTCACCAGATCGGGGCGCATCTGGATGATCTGCTGCAGCCCGCTATAGCCGGACCCCGCATCGTCCACCGCGATCTTCAGCCCCTCGGCGCGCAGCGGCGCGAGCCGGTCGAGCAGCGTGCAGACGTCCGAAACCCGGTCATGCTCGGTGACTTCCAGTACCACGCGGTCCAGCGGTGCGCGGCGCAGGATCCCGGGCAGCTCGGGCGACATCGCCGTCGCCGGGCTGGCATTGACCGACAGATAGGCATGGTCGGGCAACTGCGACAGGCCCTGCAACGCGCGGTCGATCGCGAACAGCTCGAACGCTTCGCCCATGCCGACCAGATTGGCCTGATTGAACCATTTGTCGGGCGAACGGTACGGCTCGACCGTAATCCGCGCCAGCGCCTCATAGCCGGCGGGCCGCCCCTGCGAGAGGCTGAAGATCGGCTGATAGTGAATCTCCATCAGCCCTTCGGCCATGACCTGCTCGATCGCGCCGCGCGACGCCGCCGCTTCCTCGCGATTGCCCAGATCGCGCTCGATCTCGAACGCGGCCAGGTCGGCAAAGGCGCGCATCATGCCCAGGTCGCGCGGGTTCAGCGTGGGACTTGCAAAGGGGCCAAGGCAGCAGAACATGCCATAGGTGCGCCCGTCCGACAGGCGGATCGGCACGCTGACATGCGCCCCGATCGGCACGGCGGCGGTGATCGGCATCGCCATCGCAATCGGCTCGGCGGCGGTGTCGGGGATCAACTCGGGCAGCCGCCCGGCCAGAATGTGGCGGCAATAGACATCGTCGAGCGAATGCACGTCGCCCGCCTTGGCCAGATGCTCCAGCCCCGGCGCGTCGACGACGCGAAACACCGAATCATTGCCGACAAACTCTGAGACATAGGCGACCTGCAGCCCCAGATGCGCACGCACCGCCTGCAACGCGCGGGCGATGATCGCGTCCGAACTCGTTGCCTCACTGGCGTGAGAAATAATCTCGCGCAGTGCGGTTGCGCCAAGCGTCTCGCCCTCGACCATCAATTCAACCCCGTTCGTACCGCGAATTCTGTCGCGTTTCGTTCGAACTTTGGCCGAAATAATATGAAGATTTGGTCAGCGGCGATCGACTCAGCTACCCAAAATGCGCGTCACCGCGCCCACCGTCACCGGGTGATATCCGGGCTTTGCCTTCTGGAAAATCCGCTCGGCAATCGGCGTGCCCCACTCGCCCTGCGCCTTCAGCCCACGATAGAGCGGCGTCACCAGCAAATTGCGGCCGACGCGCGTCAGATATTCCTCCAGCGCCGGGATCACCGGCTCATAGCGGTTGGCAATCGCCAGATCGAACCATGCCGACTGGACATAGGCATTCTGCGATTTCGTCAGTCCCAGCGCCGCGTCCAGCTCGGCCAGCCGCGCCGCGCTCTGCTGGCGGGGCAGCCCGCCCAGCAACCGCTGCCATTGCTGCGTCTGCCATCCCGCCGTGTCGATCGCCGCCGCCGGACCGCCCGCGTTGAACGCGGCAAGCTGCGCGTCGACCTTGGCCAGCGTGTCTGACTTCACCTGCACCGCATTCGACGGCACGCCCGGCTGATACACCCAGCGGTCGAGCTGCAGCTTGGCTTCGAGCGCCTTGTCGCCCTTGATCAGATGCGTGCGGATATCGGCCAGGAACCCGGCGCTGGTCTGCGGCTGAAATGCGTGGCGGTCAAAATAGCCGCGCAGATAGGCGTCGAACCGCTCCCGCCCGACCGCAACTTCGATCGTGCGCAGGAAGGTGCTGCCCTTGAGGTAATCCAGCTGCCCCGCGCTATCGCCCGGCGCGCCATGCAGTCGCGTCGACGGCGCGCTATCGCCACCGGCACTCTTCACGTCGCGCAGCATCCCGGCATAATCGAGGTCGGAATAGATCGCCGCGCGCTCCTTGCCGTACAGCGCCTCCATAATCCGGTTCTCGAAATAGGTGGTGAACCCCTCGTTCAGCCAGCCGTCCGACCAGGTCGCGTTGGTGACGAGATTGCCCGACCAGCTATGCGCCAGCTCATGCGCCAGCACATCGGTGTTTGACCGGTCGCCGGTGATGATCGTCGGGGTGAAGAAAGTGAGGTTGGGGTTCTCCATCCCGCCATAGGGGAAGGAGGGCGGCAGGACGAGCATGTCGTAGCGGCCCCAGCGATAGGGGCCGTACAGCGCCTGCGCCGCGTCGATCATCTTTTCGACATCGGCAAATTCGGACACGGCCGCGTCGATCATCCCCGCCTCGGCCCATACGCCGCTGCGCGGGCCGATTTCCTTGAACTTCAGGTCTCCGACCGCGATTGCGATCAGGTATGGCGGCACCGGATTGTCCATCCGAAAACGGAACTGGCGGCGGTAATGCGGGACCAGCTTGCCCGTCGCGCCGTCAAGCATCTGTCCGCTCATCACCGGCACGAACCCATCCGGCACGGTGATCGTCGCGGACCATGTCTGGCGGATGCCGGGGCTGTCCTGCGTCGGGATCCAGCTGCGATTGTTGATCGCCTGACCCTGGCTGAAGAGGAAGGGCAGGGTCTTGCTCTGCGTCTGTGCCGGGGTCAGCCACTGCAACGCCCGCGCGCCGGGGCTGGCGCTATAGGCGATGCGGATCTTCTTCGCGCCGTTGAGCTGGATGGTCAGCGGGCTGCCCAGCTGCGGGTCCTTCGGGCCGACCGTGTGCGGCAGCTTGACGCGCTGTTCGTCGGTCACCTCGGTGATGGTGAGGTCGAGCGTATCGAGCACGATCTCCTTTGCACCCTTGGCCGCCGTGACATCCAGCACGGCGACGCCGCTGATCGTCTTGCTTGCAAAATCGATGTGCAGGTCCAGGTCGACATGCGTCACCCGCGCTTCGGCGGGGCGGGCATAGGTCCACACATCCTTCGCTTCGGGCGTGGTCAGGACCGGCGCGACCTGGGCGGTCTGGGCGTGGGCGAGGGCGGGGGCGGCGGAGGCGAGCAGCACGGCTGCGAGGGTCAGGATACGCATGGTCGCAACTGCTACGACCCGATTTCGTTCGGCACAAGCGCGGCGCTCATGCGTTGGTTGCGCATATCCCTGAAATTGAAGGAGAGATGCGATGAACACCGCCGTCGACAGCCCGAACAGCCTGATTGCTTCCGACCGGGTCGAAGGCACCAGCGTCTATGACACCAGCGGCGAAAAGCTCGGCCATGTCGAGCGCTTCATGGTCGACAAGGTCTCGGGCCGCGCCGAATATGCCGTAATGGCGTTCGGCGGCATTCTCGGCATCGGCCACCGCCATTATCCCGTGCCATGGCAGGCGCTGACCTACGACACCGACAAGGACGGCTATGTCGTGTCGCTCAGCCGCGACAAGCTCGAAAACGCGCCGAATTATGATCGCGAAGGCGAAGAGCCGAGCTACGACCGCGCTTACGGGCAAGAGGTCTACGACTATTACGGGGTCCCCGCGCTCTAGTCGCGCGGGCGGCGCCAGCGGCCGGTCTCCATCCACAGCAGCAACGGCTTGAGCGGCAGGATCCACACGATCCCCGTGAAGACGTAAAAGACCAGCTGGATGAGGACCGGCCATTCGCCCACAATGCGCGACAGGCTCGCCACCGCCACGCACCACACGACGATCAGCGCAATGATCGCGAAAGCGCCCATGGGCTTGCGCCAGGACGGGGTCATGCCGCCGCCTCGCCATGCGCGGCGGCCTCGGTGACCACCCCGTGTAACGGCATGTCCCACGCGTCGGTCGCCAGCCCTCCGACCTGCTGGACCGACCAGGCGACCCCGATCCGCCACGCATCGGGCAGCCGCTCGAACACCCGGTCATAATGACCCGCACCCTGACCGAGCCGGTTCATCGCCGCGTCGAACGCCAGCAACGGGGTCAGCACGATATCGGGATCGCACTCGACGCCGCTGTCATCCGGCTGGCGCAGTCCCAGCGGTCCATCGACCAGCGCATGTTCGGGTCCCCACGCAAAAAAGCGCACCGGTGACGCGCGACTGGTTACGTGCGGCAAGACGATCGTGCACCCCGCTTCCCTCGCAGCCCAGGCAATCGCGGTCGGATCGGCCTCGCTGCCCACTGGAATATAGGAAGAGACGGTAACGCCCGGGCCGAACCGCGCGAGCAGGGCAGGGGGCGGCTCGATCACCCCGCCGATGGTCATCGCGAACTCATCGCGCAACGCGCGCATCCGGGCGCGCAGGGTTCGTTTATCGTCAGCCATGATCTCTGCGTCTCGCCTCCGGCGAGGCGGCGGGGCCAGCCCGCTCCCCCACCCGGCCACCCAACGCCAGTATCCTATGGGTGGCCGGGTGGGGGAGCGGGCTGGCACCGCGCAGCTTCGCTGCCCCATCAGTTGGCGGGACCACCATGGGCCGTGTGCTTGAATATCCTCTGACGCCGTTTTACGTCAGGTGGGGACCATGTGCCACAGGCCAGGACCTGAGCAGGGACAGCCCCCATGGATGATGAATCGCCTCAGGGATAATCGCTAAAGCTCGCACCGGGCAGTACCCGCCGACACCAATCTAGGTCGGGATGCGGCTAAATTCAATGCGATTGCGGCGGGTCGAACTGCGCCGCGACATCGCGATGGCCCTCGATGATGCGGACAATCTCGACCCGCTCGGGCACGTCGCGAAAGAAGATCACATAACCCTGCTCTGACACCGACCGAATGTCGGAGCGCAATTCTGGCCGCGCGGTCCCGAGTGTGCCCGGCAGGCTCGCGATCCGCTCGCACCGGTCGCGCAGCTTTGCGATGAAGCCGTCGGCGATTGTCAGATGTGAGCTACCAATCGCGATTTCCGTGTAAATGTCGCCCAAATCTTGCTCTGCCGTTGGCAGAAAAATCAGGCGACGCACTCAATAGCCCCGCGCGACAAGATCCTTGCGCACAAGTGCGAGATGCGCGTCGACCTGTTCCGGCGTCCGCTCGCCACCAGCCTCAATCGCCGCGTTCAGGGTGTCGCGCAAAGCCTGCAATTTCGCCTCGCGCTCCTCCACCAGCCGCAACCCCTCCCGCACGACCTCGCTTGCCGAGCCATAGCGGCCCGACTTGACGATGCTGTCGACGAATCCTTCCCAGCGTTCACCGATCGATACGTTCATGGCAACCTCCTGATCCGATGATGGCCCAATAACATAAAATGCGCAATTTTCGTTATTGCTCCAGCGCCGCCGCGACCGCCTCCAGCCGATCCGCCAGATTCTCGAGCAGCACCGGTGATACGCCCCCCGGCGGGTTGCGCTCGGCCTCGTCCAGCTGGTCGGCCAAGATCAGCGCCAGGAACAGCATCGTCCGCTCGCCGCTCAGGCCACCCGACGCGCGCACCGCCGTGTCGGCATGGCGTTCCAGCAACGCGCCCAGCCGCTCGAGATGCAGTTCCTCGCCATCGCGGCAGGCGATGCTGTGGCTGCGTCCGGCGATGGTCAGCGTGACCTGGCCCATCAGCCTTCGCCCTCTTCTGCGATCAGCGCATCGAGTGCGACGATCGCCTGTTCGACCTTGCCGCGCAGCGCTGCGTGCCGGCGTTCCAGCCGCTCGGCATCGAATGCGCGGCGCGCAGCCGCAGCCTCGATCCGCGTAAGCGCGCGCTCGATCCGATCGAGCGCGGAGGGTTCCGCATCCGCCATGCCGGGTGGATAGGGTGGCTTTATCCGCGCCGCAACCCCGCGCGGTTGACGACTGCGCCCGCGCGCCCCATTGGCACGCCAACTTCGATTCGCCGGGCCGTGGCGAGACTCAACGCGACGCGCGCAGGCCCGATAGGGGATATGCCGTGACCATTTCATTCGCCGACCGCGCCAACGCCATTCGCGCTTTGTCGATGGACGCGGTGGAGGCCGCCAATTCGGGCCATCCCGGCATGCCGATGGGCATGGCCGATGTCGCGACCGTCCTGTTCAGCGACTATCTGAAGTACGATCCCGCCGATCCCAAATGGGCCGACCGCGACCGCTTCGTGCTGTCGGCTGGCCACGGCTCGATGCTGATCTATTCGCTGCTGCACCTGACCGGCTATGCTCGCCCGACGCTCGATGACATCAAGAACTTCCGCAAGGTCGGCAGCCCGTGCGCCGGCCATCCCGAGAATTTCGAGCTGCCCGGCGTCGAATGCACCACCGGCCCGCTCGGTCAGGGCCTCGCCATGGCGGTCGGCATGGCGCTGGCCGAGCGTCACCTCAATGCCGTGTTCGATGACAGCATCGTCGATCACCGCACCTGGGTGATCGCGGGTGACGGCTGCCTGATGGAGGGCATCAACCACGAAGCGATCGGCCTTGCCGGGCATCTCAAGCTCGGTCGGCTGATCGTGCTGTGGGACGACAATGACATCACCATCGACGGCAAGGTGTCGCTGTCGTCGAGCGAGAATATTCCTGCCCGCTACGAAGCGACCGGCTGGCACGTCGTCGCCTGCGACGGCCATGATCCCGCCAGCATCGCCGCCGCGTTCGACGCCGCGCTCGCCGACCCGCGCCCCTCGCTGGTCCGTTGCAAGACGGTGATCGGCAAGGGCGCCCCGAACAAGGGCGGGACCAGCAAGGTCCATGGCTCACCGCTCGGCTCGGAAGAAGTCGCCGCCGCCCGCGCAGCGCTCGGCTGGACCCACGAACCGTTCGAAATCCCTGCCGACATCGCCGCCGCGTGGGCAGACGCCGGCAAGCGCGGTGCCGCCCCAAAGGCGGACTGGACTGCGCGCCTCGCCGCCCATGCCGACCGCGCCGAGTTCGAGCGTCGCATGGCGGGCGAGCTGCCGGACTTCGACCTCGACAGCTATATCGCCGACCTGCTCGCCAACCCGCCCAAGGTCGCGACGCGCAAGTCGAGCGAAATGGCGCTTGAGCCGCTGACCGAAAACCTGCCCGAACTGATCGGCGGCTCGGCCGACCTGACCGGCTCCAACAACACCAAGACCAAGGCAACCGGGCCGCTGACGGCCGAAAACTATGCCGGCCGCTATGTCTATTACGGCATCCGCGAATTCGGCATGGCCGCGGCGATGAACGGCATGGCGCTGCATGGCGGGATCATCCCCTATGGCGGCACCTTCCTCGTCTTCTCCGACTATGCGCGTGGCGCGATCCGCCTCTCGGCGCTCCAGCGCGCGCGCGTCGTCTATGTGATGACGCATGACAGCATTGGCCTGGGCGAAGACGGCCCGACCCATCAGCCGATCGAGCATCTGCAGAGCCTGCGCGCGATGCCGAACCTCAACGTCTGGCGTCCGTGCGACGCGGTCGAGACCGCTGCCGCCTGGGACCTGTCGCTGCGCACTACCGACGGCCCGTCGATGCTGGTGCTGACCCGCCAGAATCTGCGCCCGCTGGTCGATGCGACGCAGGTCGCCGATATCGCCAAGGGCGGCTACCGCCTCCAGTCGGCACAGGCCGCGCGCAAGGTCGTGCTGCTCGCCACCGGCTCGGAAGTTGAAATTGCCGCCGATATTCGTACCGCCCTTGAAGCTCAGGGCATCGGTGCCGATGTCGTGTCCATGCCCTGCACCGAGGCGTTCGACGCCCAGCCCGCCGCCTATCGCGCCGATCTGCTGCCCACCGACGCGCTGATCGTGTCGATCGAGGCCGGCAGTACCTTCGGGTGGCAGCGTTACACCGGCCTCGACGGCCTCAACTTCGGCATCGACGGCTTCGGCGCGTCGGGTCCCGCCGAAGACCTTTACCGCCATTTCGGGCTGACCGCTGACGCGATCGCCCCACAGATTATTGCACGGCTTGCCGCTTAAGGAGAGACGAATGACGAAGGTTGCGATCAACGGGTTCGGACGCATCGGACGCCTGGTGGCGCGGGCGATCCTGGAGCGCCCGGAAAGCGGTCTGGAACTGGTCACGATCAACGATCTGGCCGATGCCAAGTCGAACGCCTGGCTGTTCAGCCGCGACAGCGTGCACGGCAAATACCCCGGCACCGTATCGGCCGACGGCGATGACATCATCATCGACGGCAAGCGCATCAAGGTGACCAAGGAGCGCGATCCCGCCAACCTGCCGCACGCCGCGAACGGCGTCGATCTCGTCCTCGAATGCACCGGCTTCTTCACCGACCGCGCCAGCTGCCAGAAGCATATCGATGCCGGCGCAAAGAAGGTGCTGATCTCGGCCCCCGGCAAGGATGTCGACCTGACCGTCGTCTATGGCGTCAACCATGACAAGCTTGAGGCCGGCCACACGATCGTGTCGAACGCATCGTGCACCACCAACTGCCTCGCCCCGGTGGCCAAGGTGCTGAACGACAGCATCGGGATCGAGCGTGGCCTGATGACCACGATCCACGCCTACACCAACGATCAGAAGATCCTCGACCAGATCCATTCGGACATGCGCCGCGCCCGCGCTGCGGCGATGAGCATGATCCCGACCACCACCGGCGCTGCCCGCGCGGTTGGCGAAGTGCTGCCCGAGCTCAAGGGCAAGCTCGACGGTTCGTCGGTGCGCGTCCCCGTGCCGGATGGCTCGCTGATCGACCTGACCTTCACGCCGAAGCGCGACACGACCAAGGAAGAGGTCAACGCGATCCTCAAGGCGTCGGCGGAAAGCGGCCCGCTGGTCGGCGTGCTCGCGTTCAGCGACGAGCCGCTCGTTTCGATCGACATCGTCCACAACCCGGCCAGCTCGACCATCGACAGCCTCGAAACCGCCGTCATCGACGGCAAGCTCGTCCGCGTCGTCAGCTGGTACGACAATGAATGGGGCTTCTCGAACCGCATGGTCGACACCGCCAGCACCATGGCCAAGCTGGGCTGAACCAAGCAGTGACACTGCCGCAAGCGGTAGGGCGCAATACGCGCCCCTCCCGCTTGCGGGAGGGGCTGGGGGAGGGCCTGTCACCCCGCCGAACTACCGGATCGGCAGGCGGCCGCTTTCCTACAGCCGCCCGTTTCGGTTAGGGTCGAACCATGACGCAGCGTCACCCCCTCCCGACCGCAACCGGCAGCCTCAACCGTCAGCCTGACACCCGCGCATACATGGCGAAAAACGTCAGACTTGTCAGGAACGGGTACCTCGCTACCCGCCCAACCGGAGCGATCGCATGACCGGCCGCATCGCGGGAATCGCCCGCCACGCCATCCCCAAGGGGCCGATGGAGACCATCGACCACGCCACCGTCACGCTCGAAGGCGGGATCGGCGGCGATTTTCGCGGCGCGATGAAGGGCAAGCCCTATAAGCGCCAGGTCAGCCTGATCGAAGCCGCCGACTGGGACGCCGCGATGGCACAGGTCGGCCATTCGATCTCCTGGGAACAGCGCCGCGCCAATCTGCTGGTCGAAGGCTTCGACCTGCCCCAGACCCCCGGCGTCCGCATCCGCATCGGCGCGGACGTCGTCCTCGAAATCACCTGCGAGACCGAACCGTGTGAGCGGATGGAGGCGCTGGCCGAAGGCCTCCGCGCCGCGCTCACCCCCGACTGGCGCGGCGGCGCGCTCACCAAAGTCATCACGCCCGGCACCATTGCCGTCGGCGACAGCATCAGGATCGAACCATGACGCGTGCATTCAAGACCCTCGACGATATGGGCGACATCACCGGCAAGCGGGTGCTGGTGCGCGAAGACCTGAACGTGCCGATGGCCGATGGCGCCGTCACCGACGACAACCGCTTCCGAGCGGCTGTCCAGACCGTCGCCGAACTGGCGGACAAGGGCGCGATCGTCCTGATCCTCGCCCATTTCGGCCGCCCCAAGGTGCCGAGCCCCGAGCATTCGACCGCGCAGCTTGCCCGCCCGTTCAGCCAGGTCCTGGGTCGTGAGGTCCGCTATATCGACTGGGAGGGCGACGCCGAGTCGGTCGCGACGCTTCAGCCCGGCGACATCGGCCTGCTCGAAAACACCCGCTTCTTCGGCGGTGAGGAAAAGAACGACCCCGCCACGGTCGACCGCTTCGCCGCACTCGGCGACCTCTATGTCAACGACGCCTTCTCCGCCGCGCACCGCGCCCATGCCTCGACCGAGGGGCTGGCGCACCGTCTGCCCGCCTTCGCCGGACGCCAGATGGAGGCCGAACTCGACGCGCTCGACAAGGCGCTGGGCAACCCCGACCACCCCGTTGCGGCGGTCGTCGGCGGGGCCAAGGTGTCGACCAAGCTCGATGTGCTCAAGGCAATGGTGGGGAAGGTCGATCACCTGATCATCGGCGGCGGCATGGCCAACACCTTCCTCGCCGCGCGCGGGGTCGATGTCGGCAAGTCGCTGTGCGAGCATGACCTGACCGGCACGGCGGAAGAAATCTTCGACGCTGCGGACAAGACGAACTGCACGATCCATCTGCCCTATGACGTGGTGGTGTCGAAGGAATTCGCCGCCAATCCGCCGTCGCTGCGCACGTGCAACGTGCATGAAGTTGCCGCCGACGAGATGATCCTCGACATCGGCCCGGCGGCGAGCGAGGCGCTGGCGGACGTGCTCAAGAATTGCCGCACGCTCGTCTGGAACGGCCCGCTCGGCGCGTTCGAGACCAAGCCGTTCGACACCGCCACCATGGCCCTCGCCCACACCGTCGCCGCGCTGACCAAGGAAGGCTCGCTGGTCTCGGTCGCCGGGGGCGGCGATACGGTCGCGGCGCTCAATCAGGCCGGCGTCGCGGGCGACATGAGCTTCGTCTCCACCGCCGGCGGCGCGTTCCTCGAATGGATGGAGGGCAAGGAACTGCCCGGCGTGGCGGCGCTGACGCGCTGACCGCGATTTTTCGGCGGGTTGGCTATCGTTGTCAGGCTTTTCAGCGCGTTGCCGCGCTGCAATAGGCCGCGCAACAAAGTGTCGGAACAGGGACCGTGACCATGAACACCGCCGAAATGACCGCCAAGATCGCCGAAGGTAACGGCTTCATCGCCGCGCTCGACCAGTCCGGCGGTTCGACGCCCAAGGCACTGGCCGGCTATGGCGTCGCCGACGATGCCTGGTCGACCGACGAGGAGATGTTCGGCCTGATCCACGCGATGCGCAGCCGCATCATCACATCGCCCTGCTTCACGGGCGAAAAGGTGATCGGCGCGATCCTGTTCGAACGCACGATGGACGGACAGGTCGATGGCAAGTCGACCCCGGCGGCGCTGATCGAGCGCGGCGTGGTCCCCTTCATCAAGATCGACAAGGGGCTGGAGGCAGAGGAAAATGGCGTCCAGTTGATGAAGCCGATGCCCGATCTCGACGCGCTGCTCACCAAGGCAAAGGGCCTCGGCGTGTTCGGCACCAAGGAACGCTCTGTCGTCAACCTCGCCAATGCCGAGGGCATTGCGGCGGTGGTGAAGCAGCAGTTCGAAATCGGCGCTCAGGTGATCGGCCACGGCTTGATGCCGATCATCGAGCCAGAGGTGAACATCAAGTCGCCCGAACGCGCGCAGGCCGACGCGATCCTGCGTGACGAGATCCTCAAGGCACTCGACGCACTGCCCGAGGGGCAGCAGGTGATGCTCAAGCTGTCGATCCCCGCCACCCCCGGCCTGTTCGATTCGCTGGTCGATCATCCCAAGGTGCTGCGCGTGGTGGCTTTGTCCGGCGGCTTCAAGCGCCCCGAAGCCTGTGCCCAGCTCGCCAGGAACCGCGGCATGATCGCCAGCTTCAGCCGCGCGCTGCTTGAGGATCTGCGCCACGGCATGACCGACGCCGAATTCGACGCGTCGTTGGGCGAGGCGATCGACGCGATCCATGGCGCGTCGACGCGAAAGACGGTGACCGCCTAACGGCTGACCTGGAAGGCGAAGCGATAGGGGGCGGGCGGCCGTTGCTGGCCCGCCATCTTCTCCGGCGACACGGCGACCAGCGTCACCGTCCACCCGCCAACCCGGGCCGGCTCGCCCAGCGTCAGGTCCAGCGATCGGGGCTTGCGGCCATCGCGGATCGTCACCCGGACGATCGCCCGCCCGGCATGGATGCACCGTGCATTCATCGGACAGCGGCTGTCCTCAACGACCTTGTCGGCGCGCAGCCGCAGCGGACCGGTCCGCGTCCAGTGATGCAGGCGAACTCCGGCCGTCACCGGCTGCGGTGGAAGCTCGGCACAGGCAGCGGCGAGCAGGGTGGGTGCAATCATCGAGCAGATCATGGTGCAAGCCTGCGCCGTCGAGGCTGACCGCGCAATGAACCGCTTCCGGTCTGCGCAGCGAGGCTCTATCAGCGCGACATGATCGATGATGACGACCTGCCGCCGCTCGGCCCCGAATTCGCTGCGCAATTCAAGCGCGACGACAGCCGCCCGCCCTGCCAGCTCTACCTGATCTCGCCGCTCGACGTGGATGGCGACTTCCCCGACCGGCTCGCCCGCGCACTCGACGCCGGGCCGGTCGCGGCGTTCCAGTTCCGCGTCAAGGATGTCGATCAGCACGAAGCGGCCCGCCTCGCCGAGCCGCTGCTGCGGATCTGCGCCGACCGCGAGGTGGCGTTCATCGTCAATGACAGCATCAGCCTGGCCAAGAGGCTGGGCGCGGATGGCGTGCATCTGGGGCAGGGCGATGGCGACCCGCGTGAGGCACGTTCGGTGCTCGGCCCGGCGGCGCAGATCGGCGTGACCTGCCATGACAGCCGCCATCTTGCGATGGAAGCGGGTGAGGCGGGGGCGGATTATGTCGCGTTCGGCGCCTTTTACCCGACTACGACCAAAGCGACGACGCATCGTCCCGATCCCGCGATCCTGTCGTGGTGGACGACGGTGTTCGAGATTCCATGCGTAGCGATCGGCGGGATCACGCCGGACAATGCCGCGCCGCTGGTGAGCGCCGGTGCCGACTTTATTGCGGTGTCGGGCGCGGTGTGGAGCGGGGACGAGGCTGCGGCGGTGCGCGCATTCGATGCCGTGCTGAACGCAGTACGCTGATCGACGGGGGAAGCTTAGATGCTCGACCGGGTGTTCACGATCGTTGCCGGGCGCATCGCCGCGCTGGCGGGGCAGCCGGTGGCGTTCATCGTCGCGGTGCTGCTGATTATCGGCTGGGGCCTGACGGGGCCGGTGTTCGGCTTTTCGGACACGTGGCAGCTGATCGTGAACACCTCGACCACCATCGTCACCTTCCTGATGGTGTTCCTGATCCAGAATTCGCAAAATCGCGACGCGGCGGCGCTGCAGGCCAAGCTTGACGAGTTGATCCGGGCGATGGAGGGCGCGCGCAACGAGTTCATCGGCATCGAACATCGCAGCGATACCGAGATCGAGGCGATCCGCGCCGCGATCGAGATCGAGGTGCGCGAGGATCCATCGGCCCATCCCGCCGCGACGGTCGATCGGTTGCGCAACCGCTATTGATGCAACCGCGCCGATGTTGCCTCGTTATCCCGCTGTAACGAGACGGAGAATAGGTGTGCGTAAGGGTGTTGCAGGATTGATCGCGGCGGCTGGGATCGCGACGGGTGGCGCGGTGGCGGTTCAGGCCCAGAGTGGCGCTGCGCCAAAGACGGCTCCGGCCAAG
This sequence comes from Sphingomonas sp. SDUR79, assembly GCF_056821745.1. Classification (NCBI taxonomy): domain Bacteria; kingdom Pseudomonadati; phylum Pseudomonadota; class Alphaproteobacteria; order Sphingomonadales; family Sphingomonadaceae; genus Sphingomonas; species Sphingomonas sp. SDUR79. Next base: position 726,882 of record NZ_JBPDIN010000001.1, read on the forward strand.
CCAGCGCTCAGCCGCGACATTCTGCATGTCCAGGTCATCCTCGACCATCTCGGTTTTCCCCCCGGCCCTCTGGACGGGCGTGAGGGGCCAGGATTGACTGCTGCCCTAAAGGCATTCCAGATCACGCGGCAGATCCCGGTGACCGGCAAGACCGATGCACGCACGTTACAGGCGCTGCACGCACATCGCGCCATCCGCCCGACACGGATTGTCCGACTGACGTCCGAGATGCTCGCAGGGCCGTTCATCCGTCCCTGGCCGCGCGACCCGCAGGCGCAATCGAAGCTCAACACGATGGGCTATCGCAGCGCGCTCGAAAAGCTGGCGGAGATGTTTCATACGACGCCGCAAGTGCTGATCGAGCTCAACAGCCCTGACACGCGCCTGGCACCCGGAGTGCCGGTCGAGTTCCCCAACGCAATCCCCGCGTCGCAGGCCTTTCCAGCCGATATGAAGCCGGAATGGCGCAAGACGCTGACCGACCTCAACGTCAACGCGGTCCAGCCCAAGGCGAACCGGATCGTCGTCGACAAGTCGGACAAGGTGCTGCGCGTGTTCGACGGCAAAGGGATGCTCGCGGCGCAGTTCAACGTCACCACGGGGAGCAAGCGCGACCCGCTGCCGATCGGCAGCTGGAAGGTCAATGGCGTCGCGACCAACCCCGATTTTCACTACAATCCCAAGCTGTTCTGGGACGTCAGCGACAAGAAGCCCGACGCGCTGCTGCCCCCCGGCCCGAACAGCCCGGTCGGCGTGGTATGGATCGACCTGAGCAAGGAGCATTACGGTATCCATGGCACGCCCGAACCGCATCTGATCGGGCGGAGCGAGAGCCATGGCTGTATCCGCCTGACCAACTGGGACGCGGCGCGGCTGGCGCTGATGGTGTCGCCGGGCACGCCGGTGATCTTTCAGGAATGAGCAAGCTGCGGATCGCCTTGTGGGTGGCGGGGGGCTGCGCGGTCGCGGTCGTCGCGTTCCTCGCTGCGACGATCCGGATAGTCGAGCCGAGTTCCGCCACCGCTCAACCGCCGCCCGAACCCCCACTCCCGCCCGCGGTTGCGCCTACGGTCTTGGCCGCGCATTCCGCTAGTCTGCTGGTTCCTGTCGCGGGGGTCGCACGCACGTCGTTGCGCAGCAACTGGGGCGAGCCGCGCGGCGACGGCGAGCGCGCGCATCAGGGGCTCGATATCATGGCCCCCGCCAACACGCGGGTAGTCGCAGCAGCCGACGGGCGGGTGGAAAAACTGTTCTACTCCAACGGCGGTGGCGGGATCAGCCTGTACCAGCGCTCGGTCGATGGTGGATGGATCTATTATTACGCCCATCTCGCCGGTTATGCGCCCGGGATCGCGGAGGGCAGGGTGCTGCGCGCAGGCGAAACGCTCGGCTATGTCGGCGACACCGGCAATTCGGGCGCAGGCAACTACCACCTGCATTTCGGCGTGTCGCGCATGGCGCCCGGCGAGCGCTGGCATCAGGGGACGCCGGTGGACCCCTATCCGCTGCTTGCCTTTTGAGGGGCCGGAGCCTATGGGCCGCGCCTGTTCTTTCTCAGCACTGTAGGCGATCCCCATGAAGATCAGCGGCGTGGACATCCGTCCCGGCAACATCATCGAATATGAAGGCGGCATCTGGCGCGCGGTCAAGATCCAGCACACCCAGCCGGGCAAGGGCGGCGCCTATATGCAGGTGGAGATGAAGAATCTCCGCGACGGTCGCAAGAACAACGTCCGCTTCCGCTCGGCCGAAACGGTCGAGCGCATCCGCCTCGACACCAAGGATTTCCAGTTCCTCTATCCTGAAGGCGACATGCTCGTGTTCATGGACAAGGAAACCTATGACCAGACCACGCTGCCGCGCGACCTGCTCGGTGACGCGGCTGCGTTCCTGCAGGACGGCATGGATGTCGTCATGGAGCTGTATGACGATGAGGCGATCAGCGTCCAGCTGCCCGACACGATCGAAGCGACGATTGTCGAGGCCGACGCGGTGGTGAAGGGGCAGACGGCATCGTCGTCCTACAAGCCCGCGATCCTCGACAATGGCGTCCGCATCATGGTCCCGCCGCACATCGCCAGCGGCACGCGCATCGTGGTCGATGTGTACGAGCAGACCTACGTCCGCCGGGCGGATTGACCGGTTCCCCTCCCGCTTGCGGGAGGGGCTAGGGGAGGGCGTGTTCGTGGCCTCACGACCCTCCGCTGATTGCTGACAGGCCCTCCCCCAACCCCTCCCGCATACGGGAGGGGGGAGAAGTTCGATGGTTTCCCATTCCGGCCTCATCACCGTCATCGAGCGTGCCGCGCGCAAGGCGGGGCCGCGGTTGCGGCGTGACTTCAACGAAGTCCAGCAGCTGCAGGTCAGCCGCAAGGGGCCGGCGGATTTCGTGTCGATGGCCGACAAGCGCGCCGAGGACACGCTGATCGATGAACTGCGCAAGGCGCGGCCCGATTGGGGCTTCCTGGTCGAGGAGCGCGGGCAGATCGCGGGCGATCCCGACAAGCCGCGCTGGATCATCGATCCGCTCGACGGCACCACCAACTTCCTCCACGGCATCCCGCATTTCTGCATGTCGATCGCGGTCGAGGATCCGCATGGCAGCCAGGGCAAGCCCGAAATCACCCATGGCTATGTCTATCAGCCGATCACCGATGAGAGCTTCTGGGCCGAAAAGGGCCGCGGTGCATGGGTTCAGGACCAGCGGCTGCGCGTCTCGTCGCGCCGCGATCTCGCCGATACGCTGATCGCCACCGGCATTCCGTTCATGGGCCATGGCAATTTCGCCGAATGGAGCCGCATTTTCGGTGCGGTCGCGCCCGAAGTCGCCGGCATCCGCCGCTTCGGCTCGGCCGCGCTCGACCTCGCCTGGGTCGCGGCGGGCCGCTATGACGGCTTCTGGGAAAGCGGCCTCAAGCCGTGGGACACCGCGGCGGGCATCCTGCTGGTCAAGGAAGCGGGCGGGTTCGTCACCGATTTCCGCGGCACCGACAATGCCCATGCCAAGGGCGAAATCCTCGCCGCGAACGACGCGATCCATTCCAAGCTGCACAAGCTGCTGGCCGGATCGCTGCGGTGATCCGCGCGGGGGCGCTGCTGCTGCTGGCCCTGACGGCCACGGCGGACGCTCCCGAAACCGTCTATTCCGCCCCCGCGCAGCATCGCCTGATCGAAGGGGTCGCGACCGATGGCGCGACGATCTGGCTGTCGAGCGTGCTTGATCGCACTATTCTGGTCCGGCGCGCAGATGTTGTGACCAGCATCGCAATGCCGGCCGGGACGCTGCACCCGCTGGGGCTGGCATGGGACGCGCGTCGTAGCTGGCTATGGGTCGCCACCGATTGTCCCGATCTTCCCGGCGTCGCGAAGTGCGACTCCGGCGCGTTGGTCGCGCTCGACCGCAGGGGGCGGCTCAAGGCGAAGCTCTCGGCCGGACCCGGCTTTCACCCCGGCGATGTTTCCGCGGCGGGCGGCGCGGTGTTCGTTTCCGATGGTCTCAACGGCGCGGTCTATCGCCTAAACGGCACCACGCTCGACCCGCTGATCGCCCCCGGCGTTGCGCGTTCGGCGCAGGGGACTGCGCTCGCGGCCGATGGCGAGCACCTGATCGTCGCCGACTATGGCCGTGGCGTCGCAACCGTCGATCTGAAGACGAAGGTGCGGACCTTGCTGCCGATGCCGGATGGCAAACCGCTGCGTGGGCTCGATGGTCTGGTTCGCGTCGGTGCGGACTATTACGCGATCCATAACGGCAGCAGCCCCGGATCGTTGATCCATTTCCGCATCAACGGTGCGCAGATCGACGTCACGGTCGTTCATCGCGGTGCGCCGCTTGCCGACCCGACTCAGCTCGCCCTGGATGGCAGCCGGCTGCTCGTGGTAGCCGATGCCGGCTGGCCCGCGGCGAGCAAGCCGGACCAACCGCCGCGCAGTGCGAATACGCTAGTCGCCTTTCGCCTCCCATAGCGCTCTAGTTGCGAGTGATTCTCACGGGTTTCCGCCCTTGATGCCCCCCTGCCATCGGCCTAAAGCGACCCGAAGATTCCGCAATTGCGAGGGCCGTCTTGGTCGACCTTATCGAATATCTGCCGATCCTGCTGTTCCTGGGGGTGGCGCTGGTGCTTTCGAGTGCCTTTGTCTTCCTGCCCATGATCGCGGCTCGCTTCACCGGCGCGCATCAGCCGACGCCTGAGAAGCTTACCGAATATGAATGCGGCTTCCCCGCGTTCGAGGATTCGCGCAGCCAGTTCGACGTGCGCTTCTACCTCGTCGCGATCCTCTTCATCATCTTCGATCTTGAAGCGGCGTTCCTGTTCCCCTGGGCGGTCACCGTATTCGACCTGGGCTGGGCCGCGTGGATCAGCATGATGATCTTCATTGCCGAACTCGGCCTTGGCCTCGCTTATGCGTGGAAGGTCGGCGCGCTGGATTGGGAATGAGCCAGATGAATACGACCTCTCCGATCCTGAATGCCCAGGGCCAGCCGATGACCGGCGGCGCGGTGGTGCAGCCCGATCAGTCGTTCTTCAACGACCTCAATGGCGAGCTGAACGACAAGGGTTTCCTCGTTACCTCGACCGAGGATCTGTTCACCTGGGCGCGCACCGGCTCGCTTTGGTGGATGACCTTTGGCCTCGCGTGCTGCGCGGTGGAGATGATCCACGTCAACATGCCGCGCTATGACATGGAGCGGTTCGGCGCCGCTCCGCGTGCATCGCCGCGCCAGTCGGACGTGATGATCGTCGCGGGCACGCTGTGCAACAAGATGGCCCCGGCGCTGCGCCGCGTGTACGACCAGATGTCGGAGCCGAAATACGTCATTTCGATGGGCAGCTGCGCCAATGGCGGCGGCTATTACCATTATAGCTACAGCGTCGTGCGTGGCTGCGACCGGATCGTGCCGGTCGACATCTATGTCCCCGGCTGCCCGCCGACCGCCGAGGCGTTACTGTACGGCGTGATGCAGCTTCAGCGTAAGATCCGCCGGATCGGGACGGTGACGCGGTGATCGCATCGGGAGCAATCGCGATGGGTGCGGTGGGACTGGCGCTGGCTGCAGTGTCGAGTGACGCGCTTGTGTGGTCGCGGACGGTGTCGCCTGACGGTACGCTATCGGCCGAAACCCCGTGCACCGCAGGGGAGATTCATGCCGGGCGCGCCATCCCCAATGCCGAATTGCCGATCCGCAACTATGTGCCGGAATCGCGGATTCTGTGCCGAGCCGGCGGGCGCGCGTTCATGGCGGGTGTGATCGACGTGAATGACGCCCCTGCCGGCGTTTCGGCATTTGACCATCTCGTCGAGATGCTTGGCAAGCGGGCACCTGCGCAGGGCAAGCCCAGCCAGACCGTGATCGCCGGTCGGCGCGCGATGATTAACCGGGCTGTTCGGGGCGGCACCATTGCCCAGACCGGTTTCATCGAGGTCGGGCCAAAGAAGATCGTTACGGTCGTCGCCGGTTCCATGCCCGGCGCAGGTGAGATTGCGGATATGGGGGCGGCCATCGATCGCTTCTATGGGTCGATCGAGGTGAAGAACTGATGCGTGCCCCGGCTCCCAAATATGCCGCCAATGACGGCGTGATCGCGGCGGCGCAGGCTGCGCTCGGCGATATGTTGATCGAGGCGAGTGATCTGGTCGGCGAGGTCAATCTGACCGTCGATCGTGCGCGCCTGCCTGAGGCGATGATCGCGCTGCGCGATGGCGCGGCCTTGCAGTATCAGGCGCTGATGGAAATCGCCGGGGTCGATTATCCCGAGCGGGCCGAGCGGTTCGACGTCTGCTACATGCTGCTCAGCTACACCCGCAACCACCGCATCCGCGTCCGCGTGACGACGGATGAGGTTCAGTCTGTGCCGTCGGTGACGTCGATCTGGCCGGTCGCCGGCTGGCTCGAGCGCGAAGTGTACGACATGTACGGCGTGCTGTTTGAAGGCAATAACGACCTCCGCCGCATCCTCACCGACTATGGCTTTCGCGGGCATCCGCAGCGCAAGGACTTCCCGCTCTCGGGCTTCGTCGAGCTGCGCTATTCGGAGGCCGACAAGCGCGTGGTCTATGAGCCGGTGCAGCTGGCGCAGGACTTCCGCAATTTCGACTTCATGAGCCCGTGGGAAGGCGCGCAGTACGTGCTGCCCGGCGACGAGAAGGCACCGGCCGCGCCGGCTCCGGCCTCGGCTCCCGCACCTGCTGCGGCACCGGCCGCCAAGGTCGAGGACAAGCCTGCCGCCGCTCCGGAGGCAAAGGGCGCGCCGACCCCGGCGAGCGCCGAGCAGGTCAAGGAAGCCGATGACTCGGTGAAGCCGGTCAAGGCGCGTGGTCGCACGCCCAAGACGAGCGATGGCCCCGAGGATACCGGCATCGGCAAGGCCTCGCCCGACGCCGGCCCTGCGCCCGCCGACCCCGATGCTGTGAAAAAGCCCCGCAAGCCGGCCAAGCCGCGCGCGAAGAAGGGGGAGGAATGATGATGCCCCTCCGTCCGTTTGCCCTGAGCCTGTCGAAGGGCCTCTCTGACGCTTTGGGACTGGGCTTCGACAAGCTCAGCCCGAACGGAGGTTCGGTGTAATGTCCGAGTATCTCGACGAAATCGCCGGTCGCACCGACGCCGCTGACCCCAGCGTGGGCGATACCGCAATCGCCAACTACACGATCAACTTCGGGCCGCAGCACCCGGCGGCGCATGGCGTGTTGCGCCTCGTCACCGAGCTGGACGGCGAGATTATCGAGCGGATCGACCCGCATGTGGGTCTCCTGCATCGCGGCACCGAAAAGCTGATCGAGTACAAGACCTACACCCAGGCGCTCCCGTACATGGATCGCCTTGATTACTGCTCGCCGCTGGCGATGGAGCACAGCTTCGTCCTCGCGGTCGAAAAGCTGCTCGACCTCGAAGTGCCGGTGCGCGCGCAATATCTCCGCGTGTTCTTCGCCGAGCTGACGCGCATCTGTAACCACATGCTCAACCTCGGCGCGCACGTCATGGACGTCGGCGCGATGACGCCGAACCTGTGGATGTTCGAGCTGCGCGAGGATTGCCTCAACTTCTTTGAGCGCATGTCCGGCGCGCGCATGCACCACAATTACCTGCGCCCCGGCGGCGTGCATCAGGACGTACCGCTCAAGTTGCTAACCGATATCGGCGACTGGCTGGACACGCGCCTGCCGCAGCTGTTCGGCGACGCGATCAGCCTTGTCGCGGAAAACCGCATCTTCAAGCAGCGCAATGTCGACATCGCGATCGTCAACCGCGACGACGCGGTGAAATGGGGCTTTTCCGGCCCGATGATCCGCGCCGCCGGCATCCCGTGGGACCTGCGCAAGTCGCAGCCCTATGACGTCTATGACCGCATGGATTTCGAGATCCCGGTCGGCACGCGTGGCGACTGCTATGACCGCTTCATGGTCCGCGTCGAGGAAGTCTATCAGTCCGCGCGCATCATGAAGCAGTGCCTGAACGAAATGCCGTCGGGCCCGATCGCGTCGCTCGACCGCAAGGTGGTGCCGCCCAAGCGCGCCGAGATGAAGCAGTCGATGGAAGCGCTGATTCATCACTTCAAGCTGTATACCGAGGGCTTCCACGTTCCGGCGGGCGAAGTGTACGTCGCGACCGAAAGCCCCAAGGGCGAATTCGGCATCTACATGGTCAGCGACGGGTCGAACAAACCCTATCGCTGCAAGATCCGCCCGACCGCATTCAGCCATTTGCAGGCGATGGACTTCATGTCGCGCGGGCACATGCTGGCGGACATCACCGCGATTCTGGGCGCGATGGATATCGTGTTCGGGGAGTGTGACCGGTGAGCATTGTCACCTTCGCCTTCATGTTCCTTTTCTTCGCCGCGCAGGGCTTCGCCGTGCTCGTAACCGCCGCCCTTGCCGTCAATTTGCTCGGGGTCGAGCACTGGTCTGCCAAGATTGCAGCGATGTTCGTATCCTACCTGGCTTGGATCGCCTTCACACTGTCTGGCTACGCCATGCTTGGTGGAGAAGGCGGCCTGATGGATGGCTTCGCCATGATGCTGTTTCTGTGCTTCACGGCGCTTCTGAGTGCCGCATTCTGGACTGCGGCTTGGTTGGTGACGCCACTGATTGGCAGTGCACGTCATGGCTGATGCTCTCGCCTTCCAGGACGCGCCCGTGAGCACCCGCATCGCCACCGCCCACGCAATGATCGCGCATTACAACGCGCAGGATGCCGACGCCTATGTCGCGCTGATGACCGACGATGCCTGTGAAGCGGGCTATCGCGGCGCGGTGCTGCGTGAGGGCAAGGAAGGCGTCCGCGCGGGGCTGAAGGCGATGTTCGCCCAGTTCCCGCACAACCGCGCCGACATCCTCGCCAGCTATGAGCTGGGGGAGACGGTGCTGCTCCACGAAACGGTCTCGCGCGCGCCCGATGGCGAGCAGTTCGAGGTCATGTCCATCTACACCTTCAGCGGCGACCGAGTGAGCCGCGTGGAGTTCATCCGCTAATGGCCGACGCAAACGCAATCGAAGACACGCCGGAACTCCGCGCACGCTGGGGCAATTTCGCCTGGACGGCGGAGAACGCCGCCAAGGCCGCGACCATCCGTGCGCGCTATCCCGAGGGGCGGCAGATGAGCTGCACCATCCCCTATCTCGACCTGGCGCAACGTCAGGTCGGGGCGGAGACGGATACGCAGGGGTGGCTGCCGATCCCGGTGATCGAATTCGTCGCGCGCGAGCTCGACATGGCGGTGATCCGCGTGCTGGAGGTCGCGACCTTCTACACGATGTTCAACCTGCACCCGGTCGGCAAATATCATGTGCAGGTGTGCGGCACGACGCCGTGCTGGCTGCGCGGATCGGACGAGGTCTTCGCCGCGTGCAAGAACCGCGGCATGGCCAAGGGCAAGACCACGCCCGACGGCCTGTTCACGCTGACCGAGGTCGAGTGCATGGGCAATTGCGCGTCGGCGCCGATGGTCCAGATCAACGACGATAATTTCGAGGATCTGGACTACGACCGCACCGTCGCGATCCTCGACGCACTGGCGCAGGGCAAGAGCCCCAAGGCGGGGACGCAGGAACCCGGCCGCCACACCGTCGAGCCGCTCGGTGGCCCGACCAGCCTGACCGCGATGGTGTCCGACAACCACGACTACAGGAGCGAATGGTGAGCAAGAACACGATCTTCACGATCCTCGCCATCATCGGTGGCATCGTCGTCGCGATCTGGGCGCTGAAACTGGCCGCGAAACTGTTCGTGCCGCTGCTCGTCATCGGCGCGGGTGTCGCGATCTACCTCGTGGTCAAGGACAACAAGCGTATCGGGGGGCCGCGTTAACATGCTCGCGGACAAGGACCGGATTTTCACCAATCTCTACGGCTATCAGCCGTGGAACCTCGACGCTGCGATGAAGCGCGGCGCGTGGGACAATACCAAGGCGCTGCTCGAACTCGGCCCCGACACGATCATCGAAAAGATCAAGGCGTCGGGCCTGCGCGGGCGCGGCGGGGCGGGGTTCCCGACCGGCATGAAATGGTCGTTCATGCCCAAGAACCCGACGCCCGAACGGCCGAGCTTCCTGGTCATCAATGCCGACGAATCCGAACCGGGTTCGTGCAAGGACCGTGAGATCATCCGCCACGACCCGCATTTGCTGCTCGAAGGCGCGCTGGTCGCCGGCTTCGCGATGCGCGCGCGTGCGGCCTATATCTACATCCGCGGCGAATATATCCGCGAGGCCGAGACGCTGTTCAAGGCGATCGAGGAAGCCTACGCCAAGGGCCTGCTGGGCAAGAATGCCTGCGGGTCGGGCTATGATTTCGACGTCTTCTGCCATCGCGGCGCGGGCGCCTACATCTGCGGCGAAGAGACCGCGATGATCGAGAGCCTGGAGGGCAAGAAGGGCCAGCCGCGCCTCAAGCCGCCCTTCCCGGCGGGTGCGGGCCTCTATGGCTGCCCGACCACGGTCAACAATGTCGAATCGATCGCGGTCGCGCCCACGATCCTGCGCCGCTCGCCCGAATGGTTCGCGAGCTTCGGCCGGGAGAACAACAAGGGCACCAAGCTGTTCCAGATCAGCGGTCACGTCGAAAAGCCGTGCGTGGTCGAGGAAAGCATGTCGATTCCGTTCCGCGAGCTGATCGAAAAGCATTGCGGCGGTATTCGCGGTGGCTGGGACAATCTGCTCGCGGTGATCCCCGGCGGGTCGTCGGTGCCGCTGGTTCCGGCGGCGGAGATCATGGACGCGCCGATGGACTTTGACGGCCTGCGCGCGCTCGGTTCCGGCCTTGGCACCGCTGCGGTGATCGTGATGGACAAGTCCACCGACATCGTCGCCGCGATCAGCCGCATTTCGTACTTCTACAAGCATGAGAGCTGTGGCCAGTGCACCCCGTGCCGTGAGGGCACCGGCTGGATGTGGCGCGTGATGGAGCGGATGCGCACCGGCGATGCTGACATCAGCGAGATCGATACGCTGTTCAACGTCACCAAGCAGGTCGAAGGCCACACCATCTGTGCGCTCGGCGACGCGGCGGCATGGCCGATCCAGGGCCTGATCAAGCATTTCCGGCCCGAGATGGAGCGGCGCATCCTTGAGAAGCAGGGCGGCGGGCTGAGTCCGATGCAGGAGGCCGCGGAGTGAACGTGCAGCCTCCCCGGTCGAAGTTCGCGCTGGTCATTTACGTGGCGGCGGGGCTGGTCGCGCTGACCATCCTCGCCGACATGTGGAATCGGTACAATTACACCGACCATTTCAGCCTTGGATACCAGTTGCAGCAATTGGTCCGCGAAGCTTCGCTCGTGGCGATCATCGCTGCGGTGGGCGTCGGGGTTCAGTATCTGGCGGACATCCGCTGGCTGCTTCTGCAGCAAAGGGGCAAAGATGCCTAAGCTTACCGTAGATGGAATCGAAGTCGAAGTCCCCGCCGGTGCCACCGTGCTCCAGGCGTGCGAGGCTGCGGGCAAGGAAATTCCGCGTTTCTGCTACCATGAGCGGCTGAGTATCGCCGGCAATTGCCGCATGTGCCTGGTCGAGGTGAAGCCCGGGCCGCCCAAGCCGCAGGCGTCGTGCGCGCTGCCCGCCGCCGACAATCAGGACGTCCGCACCGACAGCGCGATGGTCAAGGCCGCGCGCGAAGGCGTGATGGAGTTCCTGCTGATCAACCATCCGCTCGATTGCCCGATCTGCGATCAGGGCGGCGAGTGCGACTTGCAGGACCAGTCGGTCGCCTATGGTCGCGGCCATTCGCGCTACACCGAAAACAAACGCGCGGTGACCGAGAAATATATGGGTCCCATCGTCAAGACGGTGATGACCCGCTGCATCCAGTGCACCCGCTGCGTCCGCTTTGCCGAAGAGGTTGCGGGCGTGGAAGAAATCGGCGCGCTGTATCGCGGCGAGAACATGCAGATCACCAGCTACCTCGAACAGGCGGTGACGTCCGAACTGTCGGGCAATGTCGTCGATCTGTGCCCGGTTGGCGCACTGACGTCGAAGCCCTATGCGTTCGAAGCGCGCCCGTGGGAACTCAAGAAGACGCTGGCGATCGACGTGATGGACGCGGTCGGCACCAATATCCGCATCGACAGCCGCGGGCGCGGCGTGCTGCGCGTGCTGCCGCGCATCAACGAAGACGTGAACGAGGAATGGGCGCACGACAAGACGCGCCACCATGTCGACGGCCTCAGCTTCCGCCGGCTCGACAAGCCCTATGTCCGCAAGGACGGCAGACTGGTCGAATCGACCTGGGACGAGGCGTTCGCCGCCATCGCCGTCGCGGCGAAGGGCGCGGGGGACAAGGTTGCCGCGATCCATGGCGACCTGCTCGATTGCGAGACGATCTTCGCCGCCAAGAAGCTGGTCCAGTCGTTCGGCTCGACCCTGCTCGAAGGGCGTCAGACCGGCATGGCCTATGACACCTCGTCGCTGTCGGCGGTGAATTTCAACACCACCATCGCGGGCGTCGAGACGGCAGACGTGATCCTGCTGGTCGGCACGAACCTGCGCTGGGAAGCGCCGCTGGTGAACACCCGCGTGCGCAAGGCGATCAAGCGCGGTGCAAAGGTGTTCGCGATCGGGCCGGAAACCGACCTCACCTACAAGACGACGTGGCTCGGCAACGACCTCGGCCTGCTCGGCAAGCTGCCGCAGGCGGCGGCGGATGCGTTCAAGGATGCCGCGCGCCCGATGGTGATCGTCGGCGGCGCGGCGCTCAAGAACGGGCATGGCGCGGCGCTGGCGCTGGCCAAGAAGCTCGATCTGGTGCGTGAGGGCTGGAACGGCTTCAACGTGCTGCACATGGCGGCGAGCCGCATGGGCGGCCTGATGCTCGGCTTCGCGTCGCAGGGCGGCATTGCCGACATCGTCGCGGCGGAGCCCAAGCTGACCTTCTTTCTCGGCGCGGACGAGGTTGATTTCTCGGCCTTCGCCAACAGCTTCAACGTCTATATCGGCCATCATGGCGACAAGGGCGCGCATGCGGCGGACGTGATCCTGCCGGGCGCGAGCTATGCCGAAAAGCATGGCACCTATGTCAATCTGGAAGGCCGGGTCCAGCGCAGCGAGAAGGCGGTTTCGGCCCCCGGCGACGCGCGTGAGGACTGGACGATCCTGCGCGCACTGTCCGAAGTGATGGGCAAGACGCTGCCGTTCGACAGCTTTGGCGAACTGCGCGCGGCGATGGCCGCCGAAGTGCCGGCGCTGGGCAGCGAAGGGCTGGCCAGCTTCGACTGGAACCCGCCCGCGCTCGACGCCAACGGGGAAGGCGAGGTCGCTTACCCGATCGCCGACTTCTACCTCACCAACGCCATCTGCCGCGCATCGCCGACGATGCAGCGCTGCTCGGCCGAATTGATCCACGGCCAGGATTTCGCGGAGGCCGCAGAGTGACCGCTTTCTTCCAATCCCTCGGCATGTCCTTCGAATGGGCGTGGTTCGTCGCGACGATCGCGGGTATCCTGCTGATCGCGCTGCCGCTGATGCTGGCGGTGGCGATGATCATCTATGCCGATCGCAAGATCTGGGCGGCGATGGCGCTGCGCCGTGGCCCCAACGTCGTCGGTCCGCTCGGCCTGCTCCAGTCGTTCGCGGACGGCCTCAAGGTCTTCCTTCAGGAAACCATCATCCCGTCGAGCGCGAACAAGGGGTTGTTCCTGCTCGCGCCGATCATCACCTTCACCGTCGCGCTGATCGTGTGGGCGGTGATTCCGTTCCAGGCGGGCGTGGTGCTGTCGAACATCAATGTCGGCCTGCTCTACATCCTCGCGGCGTCGTCGCTGGGCGTGTATGGCGTGATCCTCGCCGGCTGGGCGTCGAACTCGAAATATCCGTTCTACTCGGCAATCCGCGCCGCGGCGCAGATGGTCAGCTATGAAGTCTCGATCGGTTTCGTGCTGATCGCGGTGGTGCTGTGGGCGGGGACGTTCAACCTGTCGGGCATCGTCAATGCGCAGCAGGGGCACGTGCTCGGCATCTTCAACGGCTTCGGCTTCAACCCGCTGCTGTTCCCGATGGCGGTGGTGTTCCTGATCTCCGCGCTCGCCGAAACCGCGCGCGCGCCGTTCGACCTGACCGAGGCGGAGAGCGAGCTGGTCGCGGGCTATCAGACCGAATATTCGTCGATGGCCTTCGCACTCTACTGGCTGGGCGAGTACGCCAACGTCATCCTGATGTGCACGCTCAACGCGGTGCTGTTCTGGGGTGGCTATCTGCCGCCGCTGGACATTCCGATCCTCTATGCGGTGCCGGGCATCATCTGGCTGTTCATCAAGATCCTCGTCTTCTTCTTTATCTTCTCGTGGATCAAGGCGACCGTCCCGCGCTACCGCTATGACCAGCTGATGCGTCTGGGCTGGAAGATATTCCTGCCGCTCTCGCTATTCTTCGTGTTCGCGGTGTCGGGCTGGCTGATGATCCAGCGGGTGGGGCTGTGAGTGTGATTGCAACTTTGTTTGCGGCCTCTTTGGCTTCAGCAGCGCAGACAAGCTCCGCTCCTATAATGACGAGCTGTTCGTTGGTAACGCCGACTGGAACTCAGTTCGGACTCGAGGTTCGCCGAGGCGATGTGACGACTGTGCACATCGGTGGTGAGGGAAAGGGAGTCCCTTCCGCCTACGCCGATAGCGAGGTGGCTTCCGATTATAGATTCACTCAGGACGGCGTGAAATTCAGATTGGAGATTGAGAAGGCCAAGGATGAGCGAGGCGCAGTCTCGACTATTCTTTCCGGAACGCGCGGCGATCGAGCTACGCCGATGATCCTCGCGTTTGGCCATTGCGGTTTCCAAAAGATGCCTTCAGTTAACTTGAGCGTCGCTGATTTGCTTGATCGAACAAAATGGCCTGGCCATTGCTTTTCGATAGTTGGAGATCAGATCGTCAAATCTATGTATCAAATCGTCGAATCTAAAGATGCCGAGTCAATGGGCGTGGTTTCTTATCAAGAGGACGGATTTGGAAAATTGGCGCTAGAACGCGGTCACATTCAACTTCCTGGACCATATGAGGGCACTGTGTCGCGCCATATGTCGTTTGTTGGGATTAAGGGTGATCGTGAAACCGCTACATTCGACTCGGCTTCCGGGGAAGTGGCGGTCGCACTTAGACTAACCAGCCGTGCCAATCCTAAGTTTGTTCCGAGCAGGTATATGGTCTGCGGCTTCAAGATTGCGAAAGTGGAATCATGAGCGTCGCCCAACTCGTCCGTTCGTTCACCCTGTGGGAGTTCGTGAAGGCGCATGCCCTCACGCTGAAGTATTTCTTCAAGCCCAAGGCGACGATCAACTATCCGTACGAGAAGAACCCGATCTCGCCCCGCTTCCGCGGCGAGCATGCGCTGCGCCGTTATCCGAACGGCGAAGAGCGCTGCATCGCGTGCAAGCTGTGCGAGGCGATCTGCCCGGCGCTGGCGATCACGATCGAGGCCGAACCGCGTGACGATGGCAGCCGCCGCACCACGCGCTACGACATCGACATGACCAAGTGCATCTATTGCGGCCTGTGTCAGGAGGCATGCCCGGTGGACGCCATCGTCGAGGGGCCGAACTTCGAATTCGCGACCGAAACCCGTGAGGAGCTGATCTATCACAAGGACAAGCTGCTCGCGAACGGCGACCGCTGGGAACGCGCAATCGCCGCGAACCTTGCCGCCGATGCACCGTATCGGTAAGCGCGCGGCAACAGTGGGACAGACGATGATTCAACCTAAGCCCGTCATCCCCGCGAAAGCGGGGACCCATCTCCGGCACGTGCCGGCAGCTGGACGGTGCGGGAGATGGGCCCCCGCTTTCGCGGGGGTGACGGTAGTAAAATGATCCAGGCAATCGCCTTCTATCTCTTCGCCGGGGTGGTGATCCTCTCCGCCGCGATGACGATTACCGCGCGCAATCCCGTTCATTCGGTGCTGTGGCTGATCCTCGCCTTCTTCAACGCCGCCGGCCTGATGGTGCTGGCGGGGGCGGAGTTCATCGCGATGCTGTTGGTCATCGTCTATGTCGGCGCGGTCGCGGTGCTGTTCCTGTTCGTCGTGATGATGCTCGACATCGACTTTGCCGAACTGCGCGCCGGGTTCGTGCGCTACGCCGTGTTCGGCCTCGCCATCGCGGTGGCGCTGGCGGCGGAGATCGTGATCGGCACGATGGCGTGGACCGCGGGCAAGATCGACCTCGCCAAGCGCGTCGCGCCGATCGACGCCGATACCGCGCTGGGCCAGGTGTCGAACGTCCAGGCGATCGGCATGCTGCTCTACAGCCGCTATCTCTATCTGTTCGAGGCCGCCGGCTTCATCCTGCTCGTCGCCATGGTCGGCGCGATCGTGCTGACCCATCGCCAGCGCGGCGGGGTGATGAAGCAGAATGTCTGGCGCCAGATCAACCGGCGTCAGAAGGACGCCATCCGCAACGTCAATCAGCCCGTCGGGCAGGGGGTGGAGCTGTGATCGGCCTCACGCATTACCTCGTCGTCAGCGCGATCCTGTTCACCATGGGCGTGCTCGGCATCTTCATGAACCGCAAGAACCTCATCGTCATTCTGATGGCGATCGAGCTGATCCTGCTGAGCGTGAACCTCAACCTCGTCGCCTTCTCGTCGTACCTCGGCGATCTGGTGGGTCAGGTGTTCGCGATGTTCGTGCTGACCGTTGCGGCGGGTGAGGCCGCGATCGGCCTTGCCATCCTTGTCATCTATTTCCGCGGCCGCGGCACGATCTCGGTCGACGACGTCAATCGGATGAAGGGCTGATGTCTTCGATCCATTTCATCGTATTCCTGCCGCTGCTGGCAGCGATCGTCGCGGGTTTCAGTAACCGCGCGTTCGGCACGGCATTCCCGAAGATCGTCACGACCGGCGGCCTGTTCGTCGCGGCGATCCTCAGCTGGATGACCTTCATCCCGTTCCTTAACGGCACGGCCGAGCCGCAGGTCATCAAGGTGCTTACCTGGATGAACTCGGGCGACCTGATGGTCGACTGGGCGCTGCGCGTCGACAGCCTGACCGCGGTGATGCTGGTGGTGGTGACGAGCGTTTCGGCGCTGGTCCACCTCTACAGCTGGTCGTACATGGAAGAGGACCCGGATCAGCCGCGCTTCTTCGCGTACCTTTCGCTGTTCACCTTCGCCATGCTGATGCTGGTGACTGCGGACAACCTGCTGCAGATGTTCTTCGGCTGGGAAGGCGTGGGCCTCGCGAGCTACCTGCTGATCGGTTTCTGGTTCAAGAAGCCGTCGGCCAATGCCGCGGCGATCAAGGCGTTCGTGGTCAACCGCGTCGGCGACCTTGGCTTCATGCTGGGCATTTTCGGCGTGTTCCTGGTGTTCGGCACGATCTCGATCCCCGAAATCCTTGAAGCTGCGCCCGGCATGGCCGGCAGCACGATCGGGTTCCTGGGCTATCGCGTCGACACGTTGACCGTGCTCTGCCTGCTGCTGTTCGTCGGTGCGATGGGCAAGTCGGCGCAGCTTGGCCTGCACACCTGGTTGCCCGACGCGATGGAGGGCCCGACCCCGGTGTCGGCGCTGATCCACGCGGCGACGATGGTCACCGCGGGTGTGTTCATGGTCTGCCGCCTGTCGCCGTTGTTCGAACAGGCGCCGATCGCACTCGGCTTCGTCACCTTCATCGGTGCCGCGACGTGCCTGTTCGCCGCGACGGTCGGCACGACGCAGACCGACATCAAGCGCGTCATCGCCTATTCAACCTGTTCGCAGCTCGGCTACATGTTTTTCGCCGCCGGCGTCGGCATGTATGGCGCGGCGATGTTCCACCTGTTCACCCACGCCTTCTTCAAGGCGCTGCTGTTCCTGGGTGCCGGCTCGGTGATCCACGCGATGCACCATGAGCAGGACATGCGCTATTATGGCGGCCTGCGGAAGCACATCCCGGTCACCTATTGGACGATGATGGCGGGCACGCTCGCGATCACCGGCGTCGGTGTCTACTGGTTCCATGCCGGGTTCGCGGGCTTCCACTCCAAGGACGCGATCCTCGAGGCGGCGTACGCAGCCGGGGGTGGCGGTCAGGCAGCGTTCTGGGTCGGCGTGTTCGCCGCCCTCCTCACCAGCTTCTACAGCTGGCGCCTGATGTTCCTCACCTTCTTCGGAAAGCCGCGCTGGACCCAGTCGGAGCATATCCAGCACGCGCTGCATGACTCGCATGGCCATGATCATGCGCATGACGATGCGCACGGCCACGCGGTCGCGCATGCGGAGAACCCGCCGGCGCAGGAAGATGCGGGTCACGAGCCGCATGCCCATGCGCATGGCGCGCATGAGACGGCGGACGGCACCGGCGGATATCATCCGCACGAAAGCCCGCTTCCGATGATGATCCCGCTGCTGGTGCTGAGCCTCGGTGCGGTGTTCGCCGGCTTCGTGTTCAACAAGTTCTTCATCCAGCCCGAGGCGGGTGAGATCTTCTGGAAGGGCGCGGTCGCGTTCGACGAGCATCTGGCGCACGCGATGCATCTGGTGCCGATGTGGGTGAAACTGTCGGCGAGCATCGTGATGTTGCTCGGCCTGTTCGGGGCGTTTGTGGCGTACATCTGGAAGCCGACGATCCCCGCGCGCTTTACCGCGACCTTCTCGCTTCTCTACAAGTTCCTGCTGAACAAGTGGTATTTCGACGAGCTGTACAATGTGCTGTTCGTCAAGCCTTCCTTCTGGTTCGGCCGTTTGTTCTGGAAGCAGGGCGACGAGGGAACGATCGACCGCTTCGGCCCGAACGGCTCCGCTGCCCTGGTCCGCTTTGCGGGCGTGTGGAGCGGGCGCCTCCAGTCCGGATATGTCTATAGCTATGCGTTCGTCATGCTGATCGGCCTGACCGCAGCCGTTACCTGGGTGATCACGCGATGAGCGGCATTCTCTCCATCATGCTGATCGTGCCGCTGGTCGCGGCGGTCGCATGCCTGTTCACCACCGCGAACAATGCGCGCTGGATCGCGCTGATCGCGACGCTGATCGACCTGGTGCTCGGCGGCGTGCTGTGGGCGAATTTCGAGATTGGCGGGCCGCAATGGCAGTTCGTCGAATATACGCCGGTTTTCGGCCGCTTCGCCTGGGCGCTGGGCATCGACGGGTTCGCGCTGCTGCTGATCATGCTGTCCGTCTTCCTGATGCCGATCTGCATCGGCGCCAGCTGGACCGCGATCGAAAAGCGCGTGCCGGAATATATGGCGGCGTTCCTGATCACCGAAGTTCTGATGATCGGCACCTTCGCGGCGCAGGACATCTTCCTCTTCTACATGTTCTTCGAAGCCGGCCTGATCCCGATGTTCCTGATCATCGGCATATGGGGCGGAGCGAACCGCATCTACGCGTCGTACAAATTCTTCCTCTACACGCTGCTCGGCTCGCTGCTGATGCTGATCGCGATGATGTATATGAGCATCACCGCCGGCACGACGTCGATCCCCGAGCTGATGGAGTACGACTTCCCGGCCGGGGTCCAGACCTGGCTGTGGCTGGCGTTCTTCGCGTCGTTCGCGGTCAAGATGCCGATGTGGCCGGTCCACACCTGGCTGCCCGACGCGCACGTGCAGGCACCGACCGCCGGGTCGGTGATCCTGGCGGGCGTGCTGCTGAAGCTTGGCGGCTATGGCTTCCTGCGCTTCAGCCTGCCGATGTTCCCGGAGGCGTCGGCGCAGCTGATCTGGCTGGTGTTCGGCCTGTCGTGCATCGCGGTGGTCGTCACCTCGCTGATCGCGCTGGTGCAGAGCGACATGAAGAAGCTGATCGCCTATTCCTCGGTCGCGCATATGGCGATCGTGACGCTGGGCCTGTTCACCTTCAACCGTCAGGGGATCGAGGGCGCGATGATGGTGATGCTGGGCCATGGCCTGGTGTCGGGCGCGCTGTTCCTGTGCGTCGGCGTGATCTACGACCGTCTGCATACCCGTGAGATCGACCGTTATGGCGGCCTCGCGATCAACATGCCGAAATATGCGATCCTGTTCATGCTGTTCACGATGGCGTCGGTCGGCCTGCCGGGGACGAGCAACTTCGTCGGCGAATTGCTGGCGCTGATGGGCACGTACCAGGTGTCGACGCTGGCGACGCTGATCGCGACCACCGGCATCATCCTGGGCGCGGGCTATATGCTCTACCTCTACCGCCGCGTCGTGTTTGGCGATCTGACCAAGGACGACGTCAAGGCGATGCCCGACCTCAACAAGCGCGAAATGGCGCTGCTCGCCCCGATCGCGGCGGCGGTGTTGTGGATGGGTGTGTACCCGGAGAGCTTCCTCGCCCCGATGCGAGCCGACGTTGCAACGTTGCTCGCGCGGATCGAGCGCGCGCGTCCGGCGGGTGACAGCCTGCCGACCCCCGGCAATCCCGCTGCTGCCAAGGCCGCGCATGCGCCAGAGCATAAATCTGCCGAGCATGGAGCGGCACACTGATGGACTACGGCCTGCAACTTTCGATGGTCCTGCCCGAGATTGTCCTCTCGGTCGGTGGGCTCGCTTTGCTGATGGTCGCCGCATGGGGCGGCCAGGCGGTGACCCGCGCGGTGAGCTGGGTTTCGGTCGCCGTGCTGATCGGCGGCGGCATCGCGCTGACCGGCAACGCCTCCTCCGGCGGCCTCGCCTTCGACGGCCTGTACCGCGCGGACCTGTTCTCGGCTTATGCCAAGGCGTTGATCTTCTTCGCCGCGGCGATCTCGATCATCATCGCCCCGCGCTTCTTTGCGCGCACCAGCGGTGAAGATCTGCGTCCCGAATATCCCATCCTGATCCTGTTCGCGACCGCGGGCATGGGGATGATGGTGTCGGCGAACGACCTGTTGACGCTCTATATCGGGCTCGAACTCAACAGCCTTGCCTCCTACGTCCTCGCCAGCTTCATGCGCCGCGACGTGCGCTCGGCCGAAGCGGGCCTGAAATACTTCATCCTCGGCTCGCTCGCGAGCGGCATCCTGCTCTACGGCATCAGCCTGGTGTACGGCTTCAGCGGCACCACGGTGTTCGGCGACATCGCGTCGGCCTATGCGGCGGGCGAGAATATGGGCCTGTTGTTCGGCCTCGTCTTTGTCTTCGCTGGCCTCGCGTTCAAGATGTCGGCGGTGCCGTTCCACATGTGGACCCCGGACGTGTACGAAGGCGCGCCGACCCCGGTGACGACCTTCTTCGCCAGCGCGCCCAAGGTCGCGGCGATGGCGCTGTCGGTCCGCGTTGCGATTGAGGCGATGGGCCCGGTGACCAGCGACTGGCGCCAGATCGTGATCTTCGCCGCCCTCGCATCGATCGTGCTCGGCGCGGTCGCGGCGATCGGGCAGACCAACATCAAGCGTCTGCTCGCCTATTCGTCGATCAACAATGTCGGCTTCGCGCTGATCGGCCTTGCCGCCGGCACGGCCGAGGGCGTGGCGGGCGTGCTGACCTATCTCACCATCTATGTGGTGATGACGCTGGGCAGCTTCCTCGTCGTGCTGCAGATGCGCGATGCCGATGGCCAGCCGGTCGAGACGATCGCGAGCCTGTCGGGCCTGTCGCGCACGCGCCCGGCACTCGCGGCGGCGCTCGCGATGTTCATGTTCAGCCTTGCCGGCATACCGCCGCTGTTCGGCTTCTGGGCCAAGTTCGCGGTGTTCGAGCCGGCGGTGAAGGCGGGGCTGTTCCCGCTCGCAGCGATCGGTATCGCGGCCTCGGTGATCGGGGCCTTCTATTACCTCAAGATCGTCAAAACGATGTATTTCGACGAACCGGCCCCTGCCTATGCGAAGAGCGACAGCGCGCTTGAGGGCGGGCTGATCGCGGCGGCGGCGGTGTTCGTCTCGCCGCTGGGCTATCTGCTGATCCCGGTGCTCGGCGCATGGTCGATGGCGGCGGCACAGGTGCTGTTCCGGACGACATGATCCGTACCGTCGCGGAGACGGGCTCGACCAACGCCGACATGCTGGCGCTCGCTGCGGCGGGCGCCGCCGAGGGCAGTTGGCTGCGCGCCGAGCGCCAGACGGCGGGCAAGGGGCGACAGGGCCGGGCGTGGGCGTCCCCGGTCGGTAATTTTTACGGCAGCACGCTCGTCCGTCTGCGCCCGACCGACCCGCCCGCGCCGACGCTTGCGCTTGTTGCGGCAGTGGCGCTGGAAGAGGCTGTAGCTGCATTTGGTCGCTCCGGCGAAGGCCGGGGCGACGCGGTGCTGAAATGGCCCAATGACCTATTGATCGACGGCGCAAAGCTCTCCGGCATCCTGCTGGAGCGAGGCGGGGACGCGGTGGTGATCGGCATCGGAGTCAATCTGGCACACCACCCGGATCTGCCCGATCGCCCCACGACCAGCCTCGCCGCGCACGGCGTTGCGGTGGACATCGCAACCTTCGCCGATGTTCTGGCCGAGAGCTTCGCCCGCTGGCTGGCGCGTTGGCGCGGCGAGGGACTCGACCCGATCCGCCAACGCTGGCTCGATCGTGCGCATCCCAAGGGCACCGCGCTCACCGCGCGCTTGCCCGATGGCACCAACCACCAAGGCCTGTTCGACGGCCTCACCTCGGACGGCGCTTTGATCCTGCGCTTGGCCGATGGATCGCGGCATGTCATTCATGCCGGCGACGTCTTCCTGATCTGAAGGACCATTTCATGCTGCTCGCGATCGACGCCGGCAACACCAACATCGTTTTCGCGCTCGTACAGGGGCGTGAGATCAAGGCGCGCTGGCGCATCGCCACCGATCCGCGCCGCACCGCCGACGAATATGCCGTGTGGCTGAGCCAGCTGCTCGCGCTGGAGGGCTATGAGCGTGGCGTCGTCACTGGCGTCATCATCGGCACCGTCGTCCCGCGCGCGCTCCACAATCTTGAGGTGCTGTCGCAGAAATATTTCGGCTGCACCCCGCTCGTCGCCGGGCGCGACGGCTGGCCGATCGCGCTGGATGTCGAGGAGCCGCAGAGCGTCGGCGCCGACCGCGCGCTCAACATCATCGCCGCGCATGAAAACCACCCCGGCGACCTGATCGTCGTTGATTTCGGCACCGCCGCCACCTTCGACGTCGCCGATTACACCGGCGCGTACAAGGGCGGGATCATCGCGCCCGGCATCAACCTGTCGCTCGATGCGCTGGTCACCGCCGCCGCCAAGCTACCGCGCATCGCGATCGAGGCGCCCGCGAACACCAGCGTCATCGGCCGCAACACGGTCGATCAGATGCATATCGGCATCTACTGGGGCTATATTGCGATGATCGAGGGGCTGGTCGGACGGATGAAGGCGGAGATCGGCCGACCGGTGAAGGTGATCGCCACCGGCGGCCTGGCGGTGCTGTTCGAGAAACAGACCGATGTGTTCGATGTGATCGAACCCGACCTAACGATTCAAGGGCTGGCGATGCTGTGGGAGCGGTCGCGGGCATGATCGTTTGATCGTCGGCGCATATCCCACTAACGCCGTTTGGCCTGAGCCTGTCGAAGGCCTGTTCCCGCCATCACGTTCGCGGCACAGCCCTTCGACAGGCTCAGGGCAAATGGCCGTTTATCAGACTGGAAACATGTGACCCCCGGTAAAGAACTCCTCTTCCTTGCGCTCGGTGGCTCGGGCGAGATCGGCATGAACGTCAATCTCTATGGCTGTCAGGGCAAGTGGATCATGGTCGATTGCGGCGTGATCTTTGGTACGCCCGACTATCCCGGCATCGATTTGATCCTGCCCGATTTGCAGTTCATCGAGGAGCGGCTGGACGACCTGCTCGGCATCGTGCTGACCCATGGGCATGAGGATCATATCGGCGCGCTGCCCTATCTGGCGGGCGAGCTGGGCGTGCCGCTCTATGCGACGCCATTCACTGCGGGCCTGATCCACGGCAAGCTGGACGAAGAGGGCATCGCCGACCGCGTCGAGCTGAACGTGGTGCGCGAGGAAGAGCCGTTCCAGATCGGCCCGTTCGGTATCCGCTACCTCCCGCTCGCGCATTCGATCCCTGAGGGGAATGCGGTGCTGATCGATACGCCCTATGGTCGCGTGTTCCACACCGGCGACTGGAAGATCGACGACACGCCGGTGATGGGCGGCGCATCGACCGCCGCGGAACTGACCGCAGTGGGTGACGAGGGCGTGCTCGCGCTCGTCTGCGACTCCACCAACGTGTTCAACCCCGAAGCCTCGGGCTCCGAATCCGCGGTCCGTGAAGGGCTGGACGAGGTCGTCGCGGGCATCAAGGGTCGCGTGCTCGTCACCACCTTCGCCTCCAACGCCGCACGTCTGCAGACACTGGGCGAGGTTGCGAAGGACACCGGGCGCGCGATGTGCGTCGCGGGGCGCTCGCTCGACCGCATCCTGCGGGTCGCCAAGGCCACCGGCTATCTGCGCGATTTCCCCGAGACGGTCGATTTCGAGACCGCGATGAAGCTGCCGCGTGACAAGGTGATGATCATCGCCACCGGCGGACAGGGCGAACCGCGCGCCGCGCTCGCCCGCATCGCCGACGAGACGCATCAGCTGAAGCTGGAGTCGGGCGACACTGTCGTGTTCTCGTCCAAGCAGATCCCCGGCAACGAGATGGCGATCGGGCGGATCATGAACGTGCTGGCGGGGAAGGGGGTCGAGATGATCACTGACCGTCAGGCGTTCGTCCACGTCTCCGGCCATCCCGGCCGGCCTGAACTGGCCGCGATGTACGACTGGATCCGGCCCGACATCCTCGTCCCCGTCCATGGCGAGATGCGCCATATCGCGGAGCAGGCCCGCTTTGGTCGCGCGCATGGCATCCCCAATGCGGTGGTCCAGAATAATGGCGAGATCATCCGCCTGGCGCCGGGCAAGCCGAAAAAGGTCGGCAACGCGCCCGCCGGACGGCTGGTGCTCGACGGCGACGTGATCCTGCCCGCCGATGGCAGCACGATGAACGAACGGCGCAAGCTCGGTCTATACGGCCAGATGTCGGTCGCGGTGGCGATCAAGGCCAATGGCAAGCTCGCCGGCCAGCCCGAAGTGACCATTCAGGGCGTTCCGGCCGAAGAGGATCGCGACGCGCTGATCGCCGATGCCAGCGACGCCGCCGCAAAGGCGGTGAGCGAGGCACGGGGCGGCGACCGCGACAAGCTGCGCGAGCAGATCCGGCTGGCGGCCCGGCGCGTCGCGGTGCGCTATACCGGCAAGAAGCCGGTCATGGACGTGATGCTGATCGAGGTTTAAACCGTCGCCATGAACTGGTTCAGCGCGCTCGCAATCTACTTCCTGTTCTGGTTCCTCGCCCTGTTCCTGGTGCTGCCCTTCTTCGCGCGCACCGGGGTGGAGGCGGGCGACAGGCTGGTGCGGGGTCAGGCCGAAAGCGCGCCACAGCGCTTTCATGCCGGGCCGATCGCGAAGTGGACGACGATCGTCGGCACCACGCTGTTCGCCGCCTTCTACCTCAACTATGTCAACGGCTGGATTACCGCCGACATGCTCGATTACTGGAACTGAGGCGCGGGCAGGTCGAGCGCGTAGAAGCGGTTGAAGTCGGTTTCGACATAGCCGGCAAAGGGCGGGCAGGGGGCAAAGCCATAGCGGCGGTAGAGCGCATGCGCCGCGTCGAACAACGGGCCGGTGCCGGTTTCCAGCTTGAGCGCGGTATAGCCGCGCACCTGCGCGAGCGCGATAATGTGCCGCAGAATCGTGGCCCCGGTCCCGCGTCCGGTGGCGCCAGCGGCGGTACGCATCGACTTCACCTCACCCGTCCCGTCGCCCAGCGCCTTGACCGCGCCGACGCCGAGCAGCGTGTCGCCATCCCATGCGCTCAGAAAGGTGATTTCGGGAATTTTCAGCCCCGACAGGTCGAGGAAGTGGCACGTCCCCGGCGGCGAATGATCCGACATCTCACGCGCGTGCAGTTCGAGCAGCGCGATCACCTGCGGATCGTCGAGCATGCCGGTGCGGATGATCATCGCGGCCGGCTCATCCCAAACCTGTAGCGCGCGGCCACGGCGCGCCCGTCGGGTTCCCGCGCGGGTTCGAACTTCACCGCGCGCAGGCGCTCGCACATCTTTACGTCGAAGGCGTCGACCTGGGTCGGCGCGGCGAGCATACAGCCGCTGACGCTGCCATCCGCCTCGACCTTCAGCGACCCGCTGGTGCCGCCAACGCTTGGCGGCAGGCCATCGCCAGGTCCGAAGCCGACGGTCGCGGCGTTGATCGGCGTCAGCGGCTTAGGCGTCGGACGCGCGGCCACCGGGACGACGCCGCCCGCTGCGGTCTCCATGCGGACTCGCCCGGCGGTGTAACGCACGCGGATCGCCAGCGTCCCGCCAAGCCGTGCGCCCGACCGGTTCAACGCCGGGTAGAAGCGCAGATAGCGCATGAGGTGCGGACAGGCATGATCGTCGAACGCCGCCTTCCCGCTGGGCGTGGCGACGCGGCAGGACTGCGGCACGCCGGTCGCCGCGACGTCGAGCATGATGCCCACCGCGACATTGTGGTCGTCCGCGTCGGCAACCGCGACCGGGAACCGCCCCTTCTGATAGGGGAAGTCCTTCCAGTTGACCTCCAGCCCGCGCACCAGTTCGGGATCAGGCTCGGCACTACGGTCGATCTGCAAACCGATCGAGGCTTCGCGCTGGTTTCGGTCAGCGCCGACCCAGGGCTCGCCGAGCTTGGGGGGAAGCGCGGTCTGCGCCAACGCAGCTACGGTAAAGGCCAGTGCAATCATCATTCCCCCCACCATTGTCCTTAGAGTTCGTCAATCATCCCCGCCAGCGTGTCGAGGCACGCATGCGCCAGCGCTTTGCACCGTTCCGGCGACCAGCCATATTCCGCATCGGGGCTTGGGTCATGGTCCTTGAATGGCATTTCCAGCGTCATCGACACAGCGCCAAAACGTTCAGCGAGCTGGTTGGTCGACATCGACAGGTTCGCCCGGCCCGGCGCGGACTTGTCATAGCCCTTTTCGAGCTGGAACAGCGGGGTTGCGGCGGCGAGGCGGCGGCCGAACGCGTAATATTTCTCGCCCAGCGCGTCGGTCCAGCTGGGGATTCCCTCGAACCCCGCCAGGAAGTTCGCCGGGATCGCCTCGTCGCCATGGACATCCATCGCGAAATCGACCCCGGTTTCGTACATCGCCGCGCGAACAAGGAAGACTTCGGGGCTCTGCTCCAGCGTCGGGGCATGCCATTCGCGGTTGAGGTTCACGCCAGCGGCATTGGTGCGCAGATGGCCGCGAAAGCTGCCGTCCGGGTTCATGTTGGGGACGATATGGAACGTCGCCTTCGCCCGCAGCGCCTGCGCGGTCGCGTCGTCGGGATCGGTCAGCTTTTCCAGCGCGCCCTCAGCCCACCATTCCGCCATGGATTCGCCGGGATGCTGGCGGGCATAGAGCCACACCTGCTTCGGCCCGGTGCCGAGCGTCAGTAGGTCCATCGCGCGCCCATCGAGCGTCTGGCCCAGCTCGCGATGCGTCACGCCGGGCATGGCCGCCATGCGCGCGATCAGGTCGGCGTGGCGCTCCATGCTGTAGGGCGCGAAATAGGCGAACCACGCGACATCGCTGTCGAAGCTGTGGGTGAAGCTGAAGACGCCGTTGGCATAGCTGCCATCGGTCAGGCGCCAGGTGTCGCGATCGGTGCTGACGCGCGCGCGATAGCCCGGCCAGCCGAACGCATAGGCCGCCTTGCCCGCATTGACGATGCGAAAGGTCAGCGTCCGCCCCTTCGCCCCCGCGACGCGGAAGTGGAACCACTGGAAGAAATCGGACTGGTGGTCGGCAACGATCTCGACATCGACGGTGTCCCCGTCGATGTCGATCAGGCGAATATTGCCGCTGTCGAACGCAGCATTGAGATGAATGGTCATTTGACCGTGATAGTGATCCCCGACTGGCCGGGAAAGCCCTTGAACAGGGCATTTGACAGCTTGGTGGCCGTGTCCGCAGGTTGCGTGCCATCGCTAGCGCCCAGCGTCTCGGTCATCGCCTTGCCCTCCCAGATGACTGTATTGTCGCCACGACGGCGCAACTGGACGGCAAGCTCGGATGCGTAGATGGTCTTGGTCTTGCTCCCGATGCCGACGCTGCCGCCAGCGCCGACCCCGACACCGCCGCCATAGCTGCCGCCGCCGATGCCGATCGTTACCGGCGGACGGGTACGGACCTGGCCGCGATCGGTGCGCCGGAAATCGACCGTGGCGAGATAGTCGGCCTTCGCCGAATCAGTGGCGGCGGCGAAGCCCATCCCACCCATCGTCGCTGCGACCGCGTCGAGATAAAGCTGTGCCTCCGGCCCGGCGGTGCCACCGCTCACCGGCTGCACCGCGAGCGTGCCGGCGGGAATCGGCTGCGACAGATGGTATCGGGTCACATCGACCGGGGCGGATCCGCCACCCATGGTGGTCGAACAGCCGGCCAAAGCGGCGGCGGAGAAAGCGAGGGCAAGCATTGCACGGGTCTTCATCGGACACATCCTCCTGCCGTGCACACGCCACGGCTTAACGGTTCAACATCGTTACGGGGATGGTGGTTCCGTTGCCAAGCTTTCCTTGACTTGTCGGCCTGTCCCGACTAGGCGAGCGCCTCTTTTCCGGCACCCGCCATAATTCAAGATAGTAGAGAATCGGTCATGAAGATCGTGAACAGCCTGAAGTCGCTCAAGGGGCGTCACCGCGACAACCGCGTGATCCGTCGTCGCGGTCGCGTGTACGTCATCAACAAGACCCAGCGTCGCTTCAAGGCCCGCCAGGGCTGATCCCTGCGCAGGGCGAGAGGGCCGTGCGCGCCGTTATCTTCGATATCGGCAACGTCCTCTTCACCTGGCATCCGCGGTTCTTGTACGAGCGCCTGATCGGTGACGATCGGGCGCTCGACGCGTTTGTGCGCGATGTCGTCACGCTGGAGTGGCATTTCCAGCATGATGCCGGGCGCGACTTCGCCGATACCTCGGCCGAATTGATCGCGCGCTTCCCCGAACATGCAGAGCTAATCGCCGCCTGGGGCCCGCGCTTCAACGAAAGCGTCGGCGGGCCGGTGCCGGGCATGCACGAACTGGTCGCGCAGCTTGATGCGGCGGGCGTGCCGCTGTTCGCGATCACCAATTTCAGCCACGAATTCTGGCCACCTTTCCGCGCCGAATGGAGCGACCTGTTCGACCGCTTCCGCGATGTCGTCGTGTCGGGCGACGAAAAGCTGGTGAAGCCCGATCCCGCCATCTACCACCTCGCGCTCGCCCGCTTCGGACTGGAGCCGGAAGAGGCGGTGTTCATCGACGACAATGCTGCGAATGTCGCCGGGGCGCGGGCGCTGGGGATACGGTCGGTGCTATTCGCGCAGGAAGCGGACGCCCGGCGCGAACTGGTCGCAGCGGGCCTGTTGCCCGCTTAACTCCGCCCCTTCAGCTCATCGCCGACCAGCGTCACCACGTGCAGCACGTTGGTCGATCCCGGCGTGCCGAACGGGACGCCGGCGCACACGACCACCCGGTCGCCGCCCTTGGCGATCCCCTGGCGCAGCGCCATGCGCTTGGCCTTGGCGACCATGTCCTCGAACGAATCGACATCGCGGGTATGGACCGCATGCGTGCCCCACAGCAGGCCCATGCGCCGCGCTGTCTCCGCCTTGGGGGTCAGCACCAGGATCGGTACCGACGGGCGTTCGCGCGCGATGCGGCGGGCGGTCGAGCCCGACATGGTGAAGCAGATGATTGCGCTCGCCGACACATTCGCTGCAATCGTCTTGGCCGCCTCGGCCAGCGCGTCGGCGGTGGTGGGATCGGGCCGCATCACGGTGAAATGCACGCGGTCGCCATGCGCGGGATCGCGTTCCACGGAGTCGGCGATGGCGTCCATCATCGCCACCGATTCGATCGGCCACTGGCCCGCCGCGCTTTCCGCCGACAGCATGATCGCGTCGGCGCCGTCATAGACCGCCGTCGCCACGTCCGACACTTCGGCGCGGGTGGGGGAGGGCGAGGTGATCATCGATTCGAGCATCTGCGTCGCGACGATCACCGGGCGGCCCATGCGGCGCGAGGTTTCGACGATCCGCTTCTGCATCGGGGGCAAATTCTGCGGCGGCAGTTCAACGCCCAGATCGCCGCGCGCGACCATCACGCCGTCGCACGCCTCGACGATTTCATCGAGCCGCGCCACCGCGCTCGGCTTCTCGATCTTGGCGAGCAGCGCCGGGCCGCCAGGGCCGATCAGGCGGCGCGCCTCGGCCAGATCTTCGGGCCGCTGCACGAACGACAGCGCAATCCAGTCGACCTGCTGCGCGACGGCAAAGGCCAGGTCGCTGCGATCCTTTTCGGTCAGTGCGGCGAGCGGCAGGACCATGTCGGGGACGTTCAGCCCCTTGGAGTTCGACAGCACCCCGCCGACCTCGACACGCGTGTCGATCCAGCCATCGCCATAGCCGAACACGCGCAGCACCATCTTGCCATCGTCAAGCAGCAGGCGCGCGCCCTCGGTCACGGCCTCGAAAATCTCGCGGTGGGGCAGTTCGACGCGCGTCGCGTCGCCCGGCGTCTTGTCGCGGTCGAGGCGGAAGGTCGCGCCGGTCGCCAGCGTCACCTTGCCCTCGGCAAATTTGCCGACGCGCAGCTTCGGCCCCTGCAGATCGGCCAGGATCGTGGTCGGGCGGCCGGTGGTCTTTTCCAGCGCGCGGATCGCCGCGATCACCGGAACCTTCGACTCCTGGTCGCCATGGCTCATATTGATGCGAAAGGCATCGGCACCGGCGGCGTGGAGTGCCGCAATCATCTCGGGCGTGTTGCTGGCGGGGCCGAGCGTCGCCAGAACGCGCACCTTGCGCGACCGCGGTGCCATTGCCTTCGTCATCGCCGAACTCTCCATCTCTTGCCCGTGCCGGTCCCTAACGCCAAATGCACACTATTCAACCGTGGAGGCGCGAATATGACAACGTTGGACAGCATCGACGACCGGACTGCCGCGCAGGCGTTTCGCCGCCTCGTCCGCCATCTACGCCACCGCACCGATGCTGAAAATATCGAACTGATGGGTCTCGCCGGCTTTTGTCGCAACTGCCTGGCCGACTGGGTGAGCGAAGCGAGCGGCGGCGAACTCGACCGCGATGCCGCGCGTGAGGCGGTCTATGGCATGCCCTATGCGACCTGGAAGACGCAGCACCAAAGTGAGGCGACGCCCGAGCAGATTGCCCGGATGGAGGCGAGCATCGCGCGCAACAAGCAGGAGGCCGAGCTGGACGCCGAACTCGACGACAGCTTCCCCGCCAGCGACCCGCCGACGATCACCCAGCGCGGGGGCTAGCCAGTCTCCCCTGTTGCCGCCTAGGCTGCGGAAAACAGGGAGAGTTTCATGCGCCGAATCGCCGCAGTCGCCATCGCTCTGCTCGCTGGAGCCACGCCGCTGGCAGCGCAGACCAGCGCCCCGGCCAAGGTGAAGTTCATCCACGCCGGCACGCTGCTCGCCAATCCGGGCGACGCACCGCGCGGGCCGAGCACGGTCGTCGTGCGGGACGGGAAGGTGGTGGAAATCCGGGACGGCTTCGTCGCGCCCGAGGGCGGGGCCGAGCTGATCGATCTCAAGGACCGGTTCGTGATGCCCGGCCTGATCGACATGCACGTCCATTTATGGGGGATCGGCGGCGATCCGCTGCGCGACCGGCTGACCGCGCTCAATCGCGACGATGCCGATGACATGATGCACGCGGTCGCCAACGCGCGGGTGACGCTGGAGGCCGGCTTCACCACCGTACGCGATCTGGGCGGGAGCGCGCGCGGGATGCGGGCGCTGCGTGAAGGCGTCGAGCGCGGGGATATTGCCGGGCCGACCATCGTCAATGCGGGCAATTCGATCTCGGTCTCAGGCGGGCATGCCGACGGCACCAACGGCGTCGCGGAAGTGTTCGCCGACGCGATTCACAAGCACCAGATCAACACCTGTGACGGCCCAGAAGATTGCACCCGCGCGGTACGCCAGCAGATCGCATTGGGTGCGCAGGTCATCAAATATATGTCGACCGGTGGCGTGCTCTCGAATGTGTCAGGCGGGCTTGGTCGCGCGATGACCGATGCGGAGATGAAGGCGATCATCGACACCGCGCACGGCCTGGGCCGCAAGGTCGCGACGCACAGCCACGCTGCTGCGGGGACCAAGGCGGCGGTCGCGGCCGGGGTGGACACCGTCGATCACGGGTCGTTCCTCGATGACGAGGCGATCGCGCTGATGAAGAAGAACGGCAGCTGGCTGGTCCCGACGATGATGGCGCCTGCCGCCGCGCTGGAACAGGCGCGCAAGGGGCTGTTGCCGCCCGCCGTGATCCCCAAGGCTGAGGAAGCGGCCGCCGCCGCCTTTGCCAGCCACAGCAAGGCCTATGCGGCGGGGGTGAAGGTCGCATTCGGCACCGACAGCGGCGTGTCGCGCCACGGCGACAATGCGCAGGAATTTTCGATGATGGTGCGGGCTGGGATGACCCCGGCGATGGCGCTCAAGACGGCAACGCTCAATGCCGCCCAGGCGCTGGGCCGCGCGGACAGCATCGGATCGATCGCACCGGGCAAGCAGGCCGATATCATCGCGGTCGCTGGCAACCCGCTCGACGACATCAAGCGGATGGAGCAGGTCGAGTTCGTCATGCGCCAGGGCGTGGTGCACAAGGCTGGCGGCAAGCGCCAAGCGTTTCCGGCGGAATAGCAGCCATGATGATCCTCCCCCGCCAGGGGGAGGTGGCTCCGAAGGCGACGGAGGGGGAGGAAGCACCGAGGCAAGAGGCGTGAGGACACAGCCGTCCTCCCCCTCCGTCAGGCTGCGCCTGCCACCTCCCCCTGGCGGGGGAGGATCATCACCCCCCGCAGGCCGGGCAACCGGGGTCCTTAGGCAGGGTCAGCGTGCGGAAGCGCAGCGCCAGCGTGTCGGCAAGCAGCAGCTTGCCCGCGCTGTCCTCCCCAAATGGATGGATCGCGCGGATCACCTCGAGCGCGGCGAGGCTGCCCATGATCCCGGTCAGCGCGCCGAGCACGCCCTGTTCCGAACAGTTGATCCCGGCGGTTTCCGGGTCGTTACCGACGAAACAGCGATAACAGGGCTTGTCCGCCTCCCACCCGCGAAACACGCCAAGCTGCCCCTCGAACCGCCCGACCGCCGCGCTGACCAGCGGCACGCGATGACGCAGCGCAGCGTCGGCGACCAGCAGGCGCGTTTCGAAATTGTCGGTGCCGTCGAGGATGACGTCGTTGCCACGAACATTGTCATCCGCCGTGCTGCCATCGAGGCGTACCTGCCAAGCACGGATTTTGATATGGGGATTGAGCGCTTCGGCCCTCGCCAGGGCGGCCATTGCCTTGGACTTTCCGGCATCCTGCGTGCCGAAGATCGTCTGGCGCTGGAGATTTGAAAGATCGACCCGATCGTCATCCACGATCGTGATCTGCCCAACCCCCGCCGCCGCCAGATACTGGATCGCCGGCGACCCGATCCCGCCAGCGCCCACCACCAGCACCCGCGCGGCCTTCAGCGCCGCCTGACCCGCGCCGCCAATTTCGGGCAGCACGATGTGACGGGCATAGCGTTCGAGTTCGGGGTCGGAAAAGCTCATGGCCGCCAGGCGAAGGTCACCGTGGCGCGGTACCAGACATTGCCCGCCGCACCGGTGCGCTGGGTCAGGTTGTTGCGCGAAAAGCCCGCCACCAGACCTGCGGCATATTGCTCGATCGTCGGACAGCCGATCGCGCGCGGGATGGTCGTGCGCACGCCAAATTCATCGACCAGCACCGCGACTTCCACCCGCACCGCCGGGCGTCCGTCGACCAGCCGTCGCGCGCGGCATTTGCGCGCGCTCACCTGCCGACGGGCCCATTCGTGCATTGCCGGGGTCATGCTCGGCGCCTCGCGATAGGGCAAAGTCGGCAGGCTCTCCCAGTGGATCGCCGCCGGCTCGGGCGCGTCCTGTGCCCGCACGGGATCGCCCTGCACGCCGGCGAGCGCGAGGAGTGCGGCGATGATCACCGCCCGGTCGACCCAAAGCCACCGCTGCCACGGTCGGTCTCATCCAGCACCGCGACCTCCTCGAACAGCGCGCGCTGCACCGGTGCCGGCACAAGCTGCGCGATCCGTTCTCCGCGCACGATGGTGAAGGGCTGGTCGCCAAGATTGGCGAGGATCACCTTAACCTCGCCGCGATAATCCTCGTCGATCGTCCCGGGGGTATTGAGGCAGGTAATGCCATGCTTGAGCGCAAGGCCTGAGCGCGGGCGCACCTGCACCTCGTATCCCGGCGGAATCGCAATGGCAAAGCCGGTGGCGACCGCATGGCGCGCGCCCGGGTCAAGCACCAGATCCTCCGCCGCGACGACATCCATCCCCGCCGCCCCGGCCGTAGCATAAACGGGCAGCGGCAGCCCGTCGCCATGCGGCAGGCGCATCAGGCGGATGGTGATCGGCGCGGCCATTATTTGCGCCTCGGCAATGCGGCGGCAAGGCGACGGGCCGCCTCGATCACCTGGGGATCGTCCAGCACCGGGTCGCTGCGCCCGGGAATGATGCGGAAGTCGGTGGCAATGCCGCGCAGGCTCAACGCCTCGGCATAGGCGCGGGAAAAGCGCGCGGGGACATCGGCGTCGGTACCGCCCACCAGGATCGCCGCGCGCAGTCCCGGCTGGATGCCGCCAGCGGTCTGCAACGGATCGAGGCTGACCAGCTTGTCCCGCCAGTGCGGGATATTCGGCTCGCGCTTGGCACGATAGGCGCGCCATTCGGGCAAGGCGCAGGGACAGGATACCAGCACCACGCCGTCGATCAGGTCGGGACGCAGCCCGGCCAGGTTGGCGGCTACCACCGCACCACCGGCTTCGCCGATCACGACCACGCGGGCACGGCGATAGCGCTGACGCAGCGCGGCGATGGCGTCGCCGACCGCAGTGATCCGCTCCGCGCTGAAATCATCGGTCGGACTTGCCCCGCGCACGCCCGGCGACTGGCCCCCGACCCCATCGGCATAGCCGGGGCGCAGCAGGCGCACGACGCCGCTATCCGGCTCGACTGCCGCCAGCGCCTTCGCAAAGGCGCTCGTGTCGATCTTGGAACGGCGCCCATTGCCGTGAAGAACGACATACAGCGTCGGCGCAGCGCGCGGCGAGGCGCCATAGCCTTGCGTGAACAGCTTCGGCGTGGCGGGAGTCTGCGCGCGATCGGTCGCGCACCCGGCGATCAGCAGCGGGAGCAGGAACAGCGGAAGCTTAGAGCGCATCGGCAATCCGTTCGGCCAGGCGGCGCGCGACATCGGCCTTGTCCAGTCGCTCCCAGCTTTCGACGCCCGATTCCGTAACCAGATGAACAAGATTGGATTCGCCCCCCATCACATCGCCCGACACATCATTGGCGACGATCCAGTCTGCACCCTTGCGCGTGCGTTTTGCGACCGCATGTTCGATCACCCGTTCGGTTTCGGCGGCGAAACCGATCACCAGGCGCGGACGCTGCCCGCTTTGGGCGAGACCAGCCAGAATATCGGGGTTCTCGACCAGCGTCAGCGCGGGTGCTGCCGCGTCGCCCTTCTTGATCTTCTGCCCCGCCGCATTGCCCGTGCGCCAGTCGGCAACGGCGGCGACCATCACGGCGGCATCGGCGGGCAGGGCGGCATCGACCGCCGCCGCCATCTCCCGCGCGGTCTCGACATCGACCCGGTCCACGCCCGCAGGCGTCGGCAGCGCAACCGGCCCGGCGACCAGCGTCACCCGCGCGCCCAGCGCGGCGAGCGCGCCGGCAATCGCAAAGCCCTGTTTCCCCGAAGAGCGGTTGGCGATGTAGCGCACCGGATCGATCGGCTCATGCGTCGGTCCGGCGGTAACGAGGATATGCTTGCCCGCGAGCCGCCCCGATGACGGTGCCAGCGCAGCCTCGATCGCGCGTAGGATGGCCTCCGGCTCGGGCAGGCGCCCGGGGCCGAACTCGCCGCACGCCATCGGTCCTTCATCGGGCTCCAGCACCGTCACGCCATCGCTGCGCAGCGTCGCGACATTGCGCCGGGTCGCGGCGTGCTGCCACATCCGCACATTCATCGCGGGCGCGGCGAGCACCGGCTTGTCGGTGGCGAGGAGCAGGGTGGTGGCCAGATCATCGGCAATGCCCGCCGCCATCTTCGCCATCAGATCGGCGGTGGCGGGCGCGACGACCACCAGATCGGCGGCGCGGCTGAGCTGGATATGCCCCATCTCTGCCTCGTCCTTCAGATCCCACAGCGTCGTATAGACCTGGTTCTCCGACAGTGCCGCCAGCGTCATCGGCGTCACGAAATGCTGTCCGCCCGCCGTCAGCACACAGGTAACTTGATGCCCCGCCTTGCGCAGCAGGCGGATCAGTTCGCACGCCTTGTACGCGGCGATACCGCCGCCAACGATCAACAAGATGCGTTTCATCACCCGACTCTAGCGATCCATTCGCGTCACGACCACCCGCCGCGTGCCCCGCGCCGCCCGCGCCAGATCGCGCAGGGCATCGGGGGCAAAGGCTAGCCCCACCAGCGACAGCGGCGCGATCAGCAACACCCAGTAAAAGGTATCGGGCCGCGCAAACAGCATAAGCACTGCGCCATAGCCCGCCATCACCGCCAGCACGCGATGGGCCAGCGGATCGCGCCACCCGCTCCACCCGAACAGCGCCAGCACCACCAGCAGCGCGGCCAGCCAGCCGGGGGCGAGCACCAGCGCGGTGGCCGCGCGCACCGAATGCAGCGCAAATCCCGGTCCCAGCATCCCGCTCCAGCCGGGCGATTGCGGATCGAGCGGGCCCACCAGCTGCGCCACGCCCCAGGCATGGGCTGTCAGCGCCAGCGCCAGGATGCCGAGCGCGGCGGCCCAGCCCATCGCTTCGCGCCGTTCCCCCTCGATCCACGCCATCGCCGCCATCACCACGAGCATCAGCGCGGCGGTCTCCCGGATCAGCGCCGCGAGCAGGGCAATCGCCACTGCCTCGATCCAGCGCCCCGGCCGCCGGATCGCCAGCGCCAGCGCGATCAGCAGCCCGGCCCAGATCTCGTGAAATGCCCATAGATCGGCCTGCACGAACGCCATGAGCCCGCCGGCCAGCAATGTCATCGCCACTGCCCGCCCCGGCCAGCGGGCAAAGTCAGTGCGAAATCGCATCGCCCATGCGGCAAGCACCGCGACGACCAGCGCATAGAGCAGGGCGATTACGAGCGGCTGGGGCAGTGCCGCCTGAACGCGCGCCAGCCCGGGCAGGCGCACGGTGAAGAACGGGCGCAGCGGATAATGGCCCGCGCGCAGTTCGGTCACCGCGACCTCATAATAGCTGCCGCCATGGCGCATCGCATCGACGATCTCTTCATAGAGCAGCACGTCGCGCTGGTCCTCGGCGCTATTGCCGGTGCCGCTTGCGGCCGGCGGCGCGGGAGCGGCCAGGCTGGCCAGCGCGCCGAGCAACAGCACCGCCAGCACCGCCGCCACGATCCGCGCCGACCGCTGCGACAGCCGTGCGAACCGGGTCGGTTCGGCCATCCAGATCGGGGGTGGGGACGCCATGCTGTGCCTCTGATCCAGCCGCGCCGGTCAGGTGAGCAGCAAGGTCGCCGCCACGCCCGCTCCACCAGCGAGCAGCGCGACCAGGACGTAGCGCCAGCCACCGCCGACCCGCACCACTTCGATCTCGCGCAGCGGCGGGGCGGGGGGCGCGCCGCCGGGATCGGGGAAGTGGCGTTCGATGTTGCGGATCAATTTGGGGAGGCGGGCGAGCGTCTTCAGATCTTCCGAAATTCGATCGGCCAGAAACGCCTCCGGCCCCAATTCGGTGCGGATCCATTCGCGCACGAACGGCGCGGCGCTGTCCCACAGATTGATATCGGGGTGCAGCCGCGTCGCCACGCCCTCGACCATCACCATCGTCTTTTGCAGCAGCAACAGATGCGGCTGGGTCTGCATGTCGAAATCGCGGGTGATGTTGAACAGGCTGTCGAGCATCATGCCGACGCTCATGTCCTTGACCGCCAGGCCGCGCATCGGCTCACCCACCGCGCGCAATGCGGTCGCGAACTCGGCGACATTATGGTGCGCGGGAACATAGCCCGCCTCGAAGTGAATCTCGGCGACGCGGCGGTAATTGCCGGTGATCAGGCCATAGAGGATCTCCGCCAGCCATACCCGCGCGCGCCGGTCGATCCGCCCCATGATGCCGAAATCGATCGCCGCGATCCGGTCACCGGGCAGAGCGAACAAATTGCCCTGATGCATGTCGGCGTGGAAGAACCCCTCCGAAATCGCCTGACGCAGGAAGGCGCGGACCAGCGTATGCGCTAGCCTTTCGGTATCATGCCCTGCGGCGATCAGCGCGTCGCGGTCCGATAGCTTGATGCCGTTGATCCACTCCAGCGTCATGACCTTGCCGGTGCTGCGCTGCCAGTCGATCGCCGGGACCGTGAAGTCCGGCTCCGCCTCCATCGATTCGGCCAGCTCCGACGCCGACGCCGCCTCTCGCCGCAGGTCCAGCTCGCGCGCGGTCCAGCGCTTGAAGGTTTCGATCACCAGGCGCGGGCGCAGGCGCGATGCTTCGCCGCCCATCCCCTCGACCTGTGCCGCCGCCCATTCATAGGTATCGATGGCGCGGGCGAATTCTGCTTCGATCCCGGGGCGCAGCACCTTGACCGCTACCTGGCGGCCATCGGTGGTGATCGCGCGATGCACCTGCGCGATCGACGCGGCGCCGATCGGCTTCTCCTCGACCGACTGGAACAGGTCTTCGATCGGCCGCCCGAAGCTGTTCTCCATCGCCGCGCGGATCACCGCAAAGGGGACCGGGGGCAGCGCATCCTGCAGGCGCAACAGGTCGTGCGCCGCCGCTTCGCCGATCAGGTCGGGGCGGGTGGCGAGCGTCTGGCCAAGCTTGATTGCGGCCGGGCCGATTGCCTGCAGCGCATCGGCATAGCCCGGAACCTCGGGAACGCGCGCGCCGAACCGCGCGATGCGGGCCAGGCGGCGGACCGGGGCGGGCGTGTTGCGGTCACGCTCGATCCCGCGCAGCGCGCCGTGGCGCGCCAGCGTGCGGCCCCATTTCAGGAGGCGCCACAGATGGACGACGGGAGCGGTCAAATCTTCCAGCCGCTATGAATGGCGACCAGCCCGCCCAGCATCGGTTCGACCCGCGTCTGCACGAAACCCGCGTCTTTAATCATCGCCTCGAACGTCGGCATGTCGGGAAAGCGCCGGATCGATTCGACCAGATAGCGATAGCTGTCGGCATCGCCCGCCAGCAGCTCGCCGAGCTTTGGCACCAGCCGGTGCGAATAGGCGTCGTACATGTCCGCGAATCCGGGCCACAACGTCGTCGAAAACTCCAGCACGAAGAACCGCCCGCCCCGGCGCAGCACGCGATGCGCTTCCCGCAGCGCGGCCGGGATGTCGGTGACGTTCCGAATGCCAAAGGCAATCGTATAGGCGTCGAAGAACCGGTCGGGCCATTGCAACGTCTCAGCGTTCGCCTCGCTCCACACCAGACCGTCGATGCCGCGCTTGGCCGCGCGCTCGATCCCGACGGCCAGCATGTCCGGGTTGATGTCGGCGACCGTCACCGCCGCGCCATGCTCGGCCATGCGGAATGCGATGTCGCCGGTGCCGCCGGCCATGTCGAGAATCGCCTCGCCCTCGCGCGGCTTCACGCGGCGGACGAAGACGTCCTTCCACACACGGTGCAAACCGCCCGACATCGCGTCGTTCATGAGATCATAGCGCGAGGCCACGCTGGAAAAGACGCCGCCGACGCGACGGGTCTTTTCGTCGCGGGCAACCTCTTCATAGCCAAAGGAGACGGTGTCGGTCATGGCCAAGCCCTTAGCCGCCCTTGTGGGCGCGGCAAAGCCCGCTTAGCTGGACAAAATGCCCGAGCTTCCCGAAGTCGAAACCACGGTCCGCGGACTGACCCCCGCCCTGCACGGCCAGCGGATCGCGCGCGTCCAGCTGCGCCGCCCCGATCTGCGTCGGGCGATGCCGGTCGATCTGGGGCAGCGTCTGACCGGCGCGAGCGTCACCGCGCTGGGGCGTCGCGCCAAATATGGGCTGATCGACACCGATCGCGGCGACACGATGATCTTCCACCTTGGCATGTCGGGGCGCTGGCGAATCGATCCGGGCGAGTTGCTGACGCACGATCATCTGGTGATCGAGACCGAGGCGGGGCGGCGGCTGGCGCTCAACGATGCGCGGCGATTCGGTTCGGTCGATCTTGTCCCGACGGCCGACGTCGGCGCATGGCCGCCCTTCGCCGCGCTGGGGCCGGAGCCGCTCGGGCCGCACTTCACCGTCGATCATCTGCGACAGGTGCTGGCCGGGCGCATCGCCTCGATCAAGCTGCTGCTGCTCGACCAGCGCATCGTCGCGGGCCTGGGCAACATCTATGTGTGCGAGGCGCTCCACGAATCGCGCATCTCGCCCAGGCGCAGCGGCGGGTCGCTGACCCGGCCACAGCTTCAACGGTTGGTTCCCGCTGTCCGGGGCGTGCTCGAATCGGCGATCGAAGCGGGCGGATCGACCCTGCGCGACTATGCCCAGCCCGATGGCGAGCTCGGCTATTTCTCGAAGCAGTTCAAAGTCTATGACCGTGAGGGCGAACCGTGCGATTGCGGCGGCACCGTCGCGCGTTATGCCGAGGGCGGGCGCTCGACCTTCTGGTGCCCGAAATGCCAGAAGTAAGAAGGCCCGGGCGGGCGTTACCGGTTGACCGAATCGCCCGCCCTCGCTAAGGGGCGCGCTTTCCCGAGGCGTGGGACGGAAATCCGCGCCTCTTTTCGCATTGAAAACAGGAACGAAGATTCATGGCGAACACGCCGCAAGCCAAGAAGCGCATCCGCCGCAACGAACGCCGCGCCGAAGTCAACGGTGCCCGCGTCGGCCGCATCCGCACCTTCGTCAAGAAGGTCGAAAGCGCGCTGACCAGCGGTGACAAGGCAGCTGCGGAAACCGCGCTCAAGGCGATGCAGCCGGAGCTGGCACGCGGCGTCGCCAAGGGCGTGGTTCACAAGAACACCGCCTCGCGCAAGTTCTCGCGTCTGACCAAGCGTCTCGCCGCGCTCGGCTGATCCGCGCTTCAGCGACAAGAACATGGCCCTGCCGGCTTGACGCCGGCGGGGTTTTTCTTTTGCCGACGCGCGGCACTCAAAGCATCCTGGCGACGAATCGCGGAATCCCAATGAGTCGCGTCGTAACGCGAATGTAATGATGTGATTAAAGTCATCTAAATCAGTGACTTGTCTTAGGAATAACGGTTTTCCGCCGCTCTGAGTGAGTCAACCCTACTTATTTCAGATTCTTTACATGCATCCCTCTTGATCGACTCAGAAATGCGTCCCTAAAACGGACTTCCGCCACGGCGTTCTCGTCGGCGGGATCAGCGAGGGTTCCGGTCAGCAGCGGATGCGATTCCGCCTGCGGCATCCTTTTGCCTGAACGAAAATTCGGACGCGAAGGCTGTGCTTTCGCGATGGGGTGGTGCGTGCGCACGGTTTGCGCGCGCGATGGTGTAGTCGGGGGCAACGATAAGATGGATCAAGCCAAGGCCTGGACACGCGTGCGAGGCAATCTGCGACTTTCCGCAGGCCAGCGGCTGTTCGACCAGTGGCTGAAGCCGATCGTGCTGATCCCGGGCGAGGACGCCGAAACCGTCCGCCTCGGCCTGCCGTCCGCCTTCATGACCAACTGGGTCAAGAATCATTACGCTGACCGGCTGGTGATGGAATTCCGTGCGCAGCTTCCGGGCGTGCGCACGGTTTCGATCGAGACGGTCGATGCACGTGCGAATCGTGAGCTTGCCGCTGCGGCCCCTGTGGTCGACGCGGCGACGCCCGCCGCGCCCTCGGCCCTGGCCGGAGCGGGCGAGCGTCCCAACCTCGATTCGCGCTTCACGTTCGACCGGTTCGTGGTCGACACCTCCAACCGGCTGGCGTTCAATGCCGCCAAGGCGCTGGCGGAGCCGGGTACGCCGCGCTTCAGCCCGCTCTACCTTCACAGCAATACCGGTCAGGGCAAGACGCACCTGATGCACGCGATCGGCCATGCGTTCATGAACGCCTGCCCCGACGCAACCGCCATCTACATGCCGGCCGAGCGCTTCATGTTCGAGTTCGTCCGTGCGGTGCGCGAGCGCGATACCTACAGCTTCAAGGCACGGCTGCGCGGCGTCGATCTGCTGATGATCGACGACCTGCAGTTCATCGCCGGCAAGGAATCGACTCAGGAAGAGTTCTTCCACACGGTCGACGAGTTCATGCGTGAGGGCAAAAGGCTGGTGATCGCCGCCGATCGCAGCCCGCTGGCGCTGGAGGGGATCGAAACCCGGCTTGCCTCGCGCCTCGGCTCCGGCCTTGCCGCCGATATCAAGCCCGCCGAGCTTGGCCTGCGCCGCACGATTCTCGACCGCAAGCTTGAGGATATGCCGGGTGCCACGGTGCCGTCCGAGGTGCTCGACCTGCTCGCCATGCGGATCAGCTCGTCGGTGCGCGAGCTGGAGGGCGCGCTCAATCGCCTCGTCGCCTATTCGCAGCTCAACAATGAGGTCGTGACGATCGCATTTGCAGAAAGCGTGCTCGGCGAAGCGCTGCGCGGCAGCCAGCGCCGCGTGACGATCGACGAGATCCAGAAGGCGGTGTCGTCGCATTTCGACGTCAAGCAGCTCGACCTGGTGTCGCAGCGCCGCGCCGTGGCGATCGCCCGCCCGCGCCAGATCGCGATGTATCTCGCCAAGCGCCTGACCACGCGCTCGCTGCCCGAAATCGGCCGCAAGTTCGGCAATCGCGACCATTCGACGGTGATCCACGCCGTGCGCCGGATCGAGGAACTGCGCGGCACCGACAGCGAGATTGACGGCGCCGTGCGCAGCCTGTTGCGGCAGTTAGAGGCCTGAAGCTTGCGTCTCCCTGCGGGGGGACGCCGGGGTGGGGGGTATATCCCCCCCGGAAATAAGATACCCTCCACCCCAAGCTTTGTGGCCCGGTGCGGGGTGGGCGCTGCTAGCGCGGCAATTCATCCAGAAACGCGGCCACGTCCGCCAGATCGACCTGCTTGTCGAGATAGGTCTGCCCGATCCCGCGTGCGAGCAGGAAGGGAAGAGTGCCCGCGTCCATCTTCTTGTCGTGCAGCATATGGCCGACCAATGTCGCGCCCGATGCGGTGATCCCCGCGCTGGCCAGGTCGTGCGGCATGTCCATCGCCTTCAGATGCGCCGCCACCCGCTCGGCATCCTGCGCGGGGCACAGGCCGCGCCGCGCCGAATAGGCAAAGGCCAGCGCCATGCCCGCCGCAACACCCTCGCCATGCAGCAGCGCGTCGGAAAAGCCAGTTTCGGCCTCCAGCGCATGGCCAAAGGTGTGGCCAAGGTTGAGCAGCGCGCGCACGCCGGTCGTCTCGCGCTCGTCCGCCGCGACGATCCGCGCCTTGGCCGCAACCGAGTGCGCGATGGCAGTTTCCCGCGCCGCCGCGTCACCCGCGAGCAGCGCCGCGCCATTCGCCTCGCACCATTCGAAAAAGCCCAGATCGTCGATCAGCCCGTATTTCACCACTTCGGCATAGCCCGCGCGCAGGTCGCGCAGCGGCAACGTGTCGAGCAAATCGGGGTCGATCAGCACCAGCGACGGCTGGTGGAACGCGCCGACCAAATTCTTGCCCGCGCGGCTGTTGATCGCGGTCTTGCCGCCGACCGAGCTGTCGACCTGCGCCAGCAGCGTGGTCGGAATCTGCACGAAGTTGCAGCCGCGCTTGAGGATCGACGTGGCAAAGCCGACCAGATCGCCGATCACCCCACCGCCAAGCGCGATGACATGGTCGCCGCGCTCGATGCCCCGCTCGAGCAATGCGTCGGTCAGCGATTCGAGCTGCCCCCAGCTCTTGGTCGCCTCGCCGGCGGGAAGGGTGATGATATCGCTCGCCAGACCACCATGATGCAGCAGCGCCGCCAGCCGTGCTGCATGGGGCGCGACATTGGCGTCGGTGACGATGACGAACGGCCGCCCGCGCGACAGCGGGACGAGCTGCTCGGCGGCCTGCGTCAGCAAGCCGCTCGCGATCCGCACCTCATAGCTGCGCGCGCCCAGCGCGACCGGAACGACCTTCATCGGCCGAGCGCCGTCAGGATCGCGCTCACCGTCGCTTCGTGCGGCGCGACCTTGCTCACCACATGGATCGGCGCGAGCGCGTAGACGGGGTTGCGGATTTCGGCGAGTTCGGTGAGCACTTTCAACGGATCCTTTCCGCGCAGCAGCGGGCGATGGTCGCGCTTGGCAACGCGTTCGGCCAAGACCTTGGGGGCGGCGTCCAGCCAGATCGCGGTCGCTTGGTCAAGAATCAGCGCGCGGGTCTCGTCATTCAGAAACGCGCCGCCGCCGGTCGCGATCACCTTGGGTTCGCCGTCGATCAGCCGTGCGATGACGCGCCGCTCGCCATCGCGGAAATGCGGTTCGCCGAATCGCTCGAAGATTTCCGCGACGGTCATGCCCGCTGCCGCCTCGATCTCCGCGTCCGCGTCGACGAAGGGCAGTTTGAGCCGCTGGGCCAGGCGACGGCCCACCGTCGTCTTGCCCACGCCCATCAGGCCGATCAGCACGATCGGGCGGGTAATCGGTTCAGGATTGGCCGGGTGGGTTTGCAGCATGGTCGCGGGGGCTATACAGCGAGCATCGCGCTCGGGCAAAAGGCCCGTCGCCTGTAATCAGAATCGGTTTGAGGGGGTCGATGTCCCGTTCGCTCATCATCATCGTCATTGTCGCTATCCTGTTGATCGGCGGACTGTTTTTCCTCGCCGGGCGCGATACGGAAAAACAGCCTGTGCGTGTCGAGAAGGGCGTACCGCTTGACAATCTCGCGAACTAAGACCGCGCTGGCCGCCGTTCTGGTGGTCGCCGCGGGCGTCGGGATTCCCGCGCTGGGGCAGGATCGTCCCGAATCGCTGCTTCCGCCCGGGTTCGACGATCCGGTCCCGGCACCCGCGCCAGCCCCGGCACCCGCTCCCGCGCCTGCTGCGGGGCCGACCGCTGCGCCGCGCGCCGATGCATCCCCGACTGCGTCGGGCGACGTCGGCAATACGACCGCTCCGTCCAGCGGCGTCGCTCCCGAAGCGACGGGCGAGACCGATTACGCGACGATCGCCCGCTACGAACTGCCCGATTTCGCCAAGCGCTCACTGGCGCAGGTCGGCCCGTCCTCGCCCGCCAGCGACGGGCTCCCCGTCACTGCATTCGGCAATGCGGATGGCGGCTTTCTTCAGACGCTGATGCGCCGCACCGATGCGCCGGTCGCGTCGCGCTGGCTCTCGATCGCGTTGCGGCGTGCGCTGCTCTCGCGCGTGAACACGCCGGGCGGCCTCAACGGTGCCGATTTTGCGGCCGAGCGCGCCTGGCTGCTGATCCGCATGGGAGAGGCCGATGCCGCCCGCGCGCTCGTCCAGTCGGTCGATATCGCCAACTACACGCCCAAGATGTTTCAGGTCGCGATGCAGGCGATGCTCGCCACCGCCGATCCGGCCGGCATGTGCCCGATGGTTCAGCCCGCACTCGACACTGCGCCGGACCGCAACTGGCGGTTGGCCGAGGCGATCTGCGCCGGGC
This sequence comes from Sphingomonas sp. SDUR79, assembly GCF_056821745.1. Classification (NCBI taxonomy): domain Bacteria; kingdom Pseudomonadati; phylum Pseudomonadota; class Alphaproteobacteria; order Sphingomonadales; family Sphingomonadaceae; genus Sphingomonas; species Sphingomonas sp. SDUR79. The sequence goes on from NZ_JBPDIN010000001.1 coordinate 771,801, forward strand.
TCGACGGCGACCCCAGCAAAGCCGGGCCGCTGATCGATGCCAGCCGCCGCCGCATGGGTAATGCGGTGGACGTGCTGCTCGCGGAGAAGCTGGTCGGCATGGGCGTATCCGGCCGCCGTGCGGTGACGGTCGAATGGGATGCCGTCGATCGCATCAGCGCCTGGCGCTGGGGCCTCGCCGTCGCATCCGACACCGATGTTCCCGAACGGCTCTATGGCACCGCCGGGCCGCAACTGCGCTATTGGCGCGCGACCGCACCAATGCTCGGCCTGCGCGACCGCGCTGCTGCGGCGGAAGCTGCGGCGAGCCAGGGCGTGTTCTCCAGCCAGGCGCTGACTGACCTCTATGGGGAGATCGAAGCGCAAGAGGATCCGTCAATCGCCGAAGTCGCGGTCGCCCGCGATCTGCGCGCCGCTTTCACTGCCGCGACCGCCGCCGAGCGGGTCGAGCGGATGCGGCAGCTGTGGGACGAGGCACAGGGGCCGCGCGCCACCTATAGCCGCCTGATCCTCACCGCCCGCGCCGCCGCGCGCCTGACGCCATCGGCCGAGCATAGCGCTGACGCCGATCGCCTGATCGCATCGATGCTCAGCGCTGGGCTCGACCGCGCCGCACTGCGCTGGAAGCAGATTGCCCCGCGCGGCAGCGACGGCTGGGGCATGTTGCTGCTCGCCGAACCTGGCCGCGCGGTCGCCGTCGGCGATGTCGAGGCGTATCGTAACAGCGCCGACGCGACCAATGGCGCGATGCTCATTGCCGCGATGGCCGGGATGGGCCGCATCCCGACCGGCGATGGCGAGCGGCTGATGCGCGCATCGGGCGTGGAGTTCGCTGCCGCCAATGCCTGGACCCGCGCCATCGCGCGCGCGGCGGACGCAAACCAGCCGGGGACGGTGGTGCTGCTCGCGGCGGTCGGCATGCAGAGCCGGGTGTGGGAAGGCGTCTCGCCCGAGGCGCTGTACCACATCACCCGCGCGCTCACCCAGGTCGGGCTCGATGGCTATGCGCGGATGATCGCCGTCGAGGCGATCACGCGGCTTTGACCACGATCCGCCCGGGCGACGACCCGGCGCTGATCGAGCGCTTCCTCGAGATGCTGGCCGCTGAAGCGGGTGCGTCGCCAAACACGCTCGCGGCCTATGGCACCGATTTGCGGCTGGCGTCGCAGGCGCTCGAAGGTGGCCTCGCGCTCGCCGACCGCGCGGCGATCGAGCGGCTGGCAGAGGACTGGCGCGACCTCGCCCGCGCCACCGTCGCGCGCAAATCGGCGGCGCTGCGCCGCTTCTACGGCTTCCTCGTCGATGAGAAATTGCGCGCCGGCGATCCCGGCAGCGCGCTGCCCCGGCCCGGCAACGGGCGGGGACTGCCCAGGACGCTGTCGAATGCCGATGTCGAGGCGATCTTTGCCGCGATTCAGGCGCGGATCGACCGCGTGCCCCCCGATCCCCGCGACCTGCGCCTGCTCGCGCTGATCGAACTCCTCTACGGCTCCGGCCTGCGCGCGAGCGAACTGGTGTCGCTCCCGCGCGGCGCGATCCAGCCCGACAAGCCCTATCTGATCCTGCGCGGCAAGGGCGGGAAGGAGCGGCTGGTCCCGTTGTCCGATCGCGCGCGCGCGGCTGTCGCGGCGTGGCGCGACCATGTCGATCCGGCGCGGCCGTGGCTGTTTCCGTCCGGCAAGGGGCATTTGAGCCGCATCCGCCTGTACCAGCTGGTCCGCGACATTGCGGGGCTGGCGGGCATCCCGCCCGACCGCATCAGCCCGCACGTCCTTCGCCACGCGTTCGCCACGCATCTGCTGGAGGGCGGGGCCGATCTGCGCGCGCTTCAGGCGATGCTTGGCCATGCCGATATCGCGACCACCGAAATCTACACCCATGTCGACAGCGGCCGGCTGGTCAGCCTTGTCAATGAACGCCATCCGCTCGCCGACACGCCCCGAATTGACGCGAAGCGCGACGGGGCATAGGTGCGCGCGATGGCCAGTTTTCTTGAATTCGAAAAGCCGATCGCCGAGCTTCAGGCCCGGATCGACGAATTGCGCGACACCGCTGCGGGCGGCGAGGTGGATATCGAGTCCGAGGTCGCCAAGCTTCAGGCCAAGTCCGACCGCTTCCTCAAGGACGCCTATGCCAGGCTGACCCCGTGGCAGAAGACGCTGGTCGCGCGCCATCCGGAGCGGCCGCACTTCAAACATTATGTGGCGCGGCTGATCACCGATTTCATGCCGCTCGGCGGCGACCGCGCGTTCGCCGACGATCAGGCGATCCTTGGCGGGCTTGGCCGCTTCCGTGGCCAGCGCGTGATGGTCATCGGCCACGAAAAGGGCGACGACACCACCAGCCGCCTCCGCCACAATTTCGGCATGGGCAAGCCTGAGGGCTATCGCAAGGCGATCCGCCTGGTCGAGCTGGCCGACAAGTTCGGCATTCCCGTGGTCACGCTGGTCGACACCTCCGGCGCCTTCCCCGGCATGGAGGCCGAAGAGCGCGGGCAGGCCGAAGCCATCGCGCGCTCGACCGAAGCGTGCCTCAACCTCGGCGTGCCGATGGTCGCATCGATCTTGGGTGAGGGCGGTTCGGGCGGCGCCGTCGCGCTCGCCGCAGGCAACCGCGTGCTGATGATGGAACACGCCGTCTATTCGGTGATCTCGCCCGAGGGCTGCGCCTCGATCCTGTGGCGCACCGCCGACAAGGCCGCCGACGCCGCCGAGGCGATGAAGGTCACCGCACAGCATCTCAAGGAACTCGGCGTCATCGACACGATCGTTCCCGAACCGCTCGGCGGCGCACATCGCGACCATGCCAAGGCGATCGATTCGCTCGGCGACGCGATCGAAGCTGCGCTCAAGGACCTGTCCGGCCAGAGTGCGACCGCGCTTCGCCAGGCGCGCCGCGCCAAGTTCCTGGCGATGGGCCGGGCCTGACCCATTCCTCCCCTGCGCAGCAGGGGAGGGGGACCGCTCGCGAAGCGAGTGGTGGAGGGGCCGCCCCGAAGAGGGCGGAATTTTGCCGAGCTGTTGTCGGCTGTCTGCGCAGCCGCCCCTCCACCACCGCTTCGCGGCGGTCCTCCTCCTCTGAGACAAGCTCAGGGGAGGAATTGCCCTAACCGCACGAAAAAGGGCGGCGGACCATCGGTCCGCCGCCCCCTGTTCAGTCGTTTCGAAACGAAAGGGTCTTACGACGCCTTCATGTTCGACGAAACGTTGGTGAAGGTCGTCTTGAGCTGGTTGCCCAGGCCCTGCATCGCGGCAATCGCGGCGACGGCGATCAGAGCGGCGATCAGGCCGTACTCGATTGCGGTGGCGCCCTTCTTGTTGCCAAAAATCTTGCGGATCGTGTTCATACCGGTCTCCATCCTGTTCGAAGCTTCAGTTTTCCCGGCTGCGCCCGGCGAAAACCGGTCTCAGCGATTCCGAAACTAAGTGACGGAGGTTAACAAACGCCTTAGGCCGCGCGGCGTGGACGCTGAAAATTCAGCCCGGGTTCTGGACCTTGTTGCTGACATTGTTCCACATGTCCGTCGTGCCGCCAGCCATTTCGGTCAGCGCGCCGATCAGGACCAGGACGATGAGCGCGAGGATAAAGCCATATTCGACCGCCGTCGCGCCGCGATTGCAGCGTGACAGCCGGGTCAGCAATGGCTTGCGTGCACGCATCCTCGGCCTTTCTCGTTCGAGCTACCGGGAAACTACGGAAACAAGATTAACGAAATGCTGAAATCGGATGCTGGGATTCCATCAGGGCGTATCCTCACGGTAGTGGCGGCGGCACTGGTCGACGATCACGGACGCGTGCTCGTGCAACGGCGCCCACCGGGCAAGCCGATGGCCGATCTGTGGGAATTCCCGGGCGGCAAGGTCGAGCCGGGCGAGTTGCCCGAAGCCGCGCTATGTCGCGAGTTGCACGAGGAACTGGGCATCACGGTCGATCCCGCCGCGCTCGCCCCCGCGACCTTCGCCAGCGCGCCGTTGGGAGAGCGCCATTTGCTGCTGTTGCTCTACACCTTGCGCAATTGGGGCGGGGAACCCCAGGCGCGGCACGCGACCGCGCTGCAATGGGTTCACCCGCCCGCGTTGCGCAACCTCGCCATGCCGCCAGCAGACATCCCGCTGATCGGCATGCTCGAGGCGCTGGTTTAGGGGCGCTTTAGTCAGGCGGCACCGGCCCGCTCCCCACCCGGCCACCCAACGACAGTGTATTCTATGGGTGGCCGGGTGGGGGAGCGGGCCGGTGCCGTTTCAGCTTTGCTGAAACTAACGCTAGGTCAGGCTCGGCGTCGGCGCATTGCGGGTGCGCCACAGCGAGTAGACCACGCCCGTCGTCAGGATCAGCGCGGTGATGCCCAGCGACACCACCGGCGGTATCTTGGCGAGGCCCAGCGCATCGGCGACGAAGATCTTCGACCCGATGAACACCAGCAGCACGGCGAGCGCGTACTTCAGATAGTGGAACCGGTCGACCAGTGCCGACAGCGCGAAATAGAGCGCGCGCAGGCCCAGGATCGCGAAGATGTTCGACGTGTAGACGATGAACGGGTCGGTGGTGATCGCAAAGATCGCCGGTACCGAATCGACCGCGAACACCAGATCGGCAAACTCGATCATCACCAGCGCCAGAAACAGCGGCGTCGCGTGACGGACCATCGTCCCGGTCTTCGCATCGGCCTCCTGCACGAAGAACGCCGATCCGCGCAGCCCGTCGGTCACCCGCATATGCCGCTTCAGCCAGCCGAGCAGTGGCGAGCCCGCCACATCATAAGGCGTGTCGACCATCCGCCACATCTTGATGCCGGTAAAGATCAGGAATGCGGCGAAGAGGTAGAGCACCCAGCCGAATTCGGACACGATCGTCGCGCCCAGCGCAATCATGATCGCGCGCAGCACGATGACGCCCAGGATGCCCCAGAACAGCACCCGGTGCTGATACTGACGCGGGATCGCGAAATAGGTGAAGATCATCGCAATGACGAAGACATTGTCCATCGCCAGGCTTTTCTCGACGACGAAGCCGGTGACGTAATTGATCGCCGCCGTCTCGCCGAGCTGCCACCAGACAAAGCCGCTGAACGCAAGGCCCAGCACGATATAGAAAGCGGAGAGCATCAGGCTCTCCTTGACCCCGATCTCGCGCGCCTTGCGATGCAGGACGCCAAGGTCGAGCGCGAGCAGGGCCGCGACCAGCCCCATAAAGGCAAGCCACATCCACACCGGCTTGCCCAGCCAGAGTAACGTCAGAAATTCCATTGTAAGTCAGCCCCTGTTGGGTGACGCGCTTCGTGCGCCATCAGGGCGGCCCGACATCATGCGCTTTGGACGCATCAGAGGGGCCCGGGCCGCCGTTCGTGGTTGGTTGGGTTAGCTACCGGTCGCGATTGCGCGCTTCCAGTGGCCAGCCAGACGGTCCTTGACCGCCAGCTTCAGCTTCTTGAGCCGCAGCAGCCGAAACCCGTCCGGATTGCGTCGCCGCGCTTCACGGCGAATTTCCTCGTCCAGCTTCCGGTGGACGACGCTCAGACGGTACAACATGCCACTCATCATAATGCCTCCTGTCGATGTGAAATCGATCGGATGGCCGTCAGCGGGTGGATACGGTCACAAAAAGCCCAGCCTGCATCGGATCATCCGATGCGGTCCGACATCGCGATCACATTGATCGCCAGAGGGGCCCGGTCCGCAGGCTGTTTATGGCTGCAACGCGCCATTTTGTCAAGATATCAGGGCTTGGGCCGCAGTGCCTCGGCCAGCGACGCGCTCGCCGATCCGCGCCGCGCGGGCTTGGGCTGGCTGGGGTCGGGGGCCCAGCCGGTGACGAAGATCGCGTCGAACCGCTCGCTGGTCCGCCCCTCGGCATCGGCGCGCGTGGCAAAGGCTTGCGCGGCGCGCGCCACTGCGCTGCGAGTCAGCGGGGCGGGGTCACGCAGCAGGCTGGTTGCCCCCATGCCGCGCAAATCGCGGACCAGATCGAACAGGTTGGAATAGCGCACCTCCAGCGTCTCGACATCCGCCACCGGCAGCGCGAACCCGGCGCGGACCAGCAGGTCGCCCGCCGCGCGCACATCGACCTGCGGATGCACCCGCGCCGCCGGACGATCGCCCTCCGCCTCCAGCATCACGCTGCGCAATGTCGCCAGCGTCGATCCACCCAGAAACGCGCCCATGAACAACCCGTCCGGCCGCAGCGACCGGCGGATCAGCGCCAGCGCGCCGGGCAGGTCGTTGACGCTGTCGAGCACCCCGGCCGACACGACCAGGTCATAGGCCCCTTCGGGCGCATACGGCCGGTCCTCGTCCGCTTGGATGCCCCCGGACAGCGCCGCGAACCGCGCACCGGCGTCGATCCGCGTAACCTTCGTGCCCGGCGGGGCCATGAACGCACTGTCGAAGCTGCCCAGATCCAGCACGTCGCGAAACTCGCGCCGCACCGCGTCCAGCCGCTCGGCAATCCCCTCGAGCATCCACGCCCGGATGAAATCGAACCCCGCAAAGCCCGGCGCGGCGCGATCCCGGCGCAGGCGGCGGCGGTTGCGGTCGAAAATCTCGGGCGGGGTGGGGGCGGGGGTCACGGCGCGGCTTGTGCCGCGTCGCGCGCCGCGCGACAAGCTTTGCATGGGGCTGCATCAACCGTTGCTCGACCTGATCGGCCTGGCGCTGCCCCCGCGCTGCCCGGGTTGTGGCGACGTGGTCGATGCCGACCACCGCTTCTGCGCCGCCTGCTGGAGCGGGATGCGCCTGATCGCCCCGCCCTGGTGCGCCAGCTGCAACCTGCCGTTCGAGCATGATCGCGGCGATGCGGCGCAATGCGGAACCTGCCTGGCCGACCCGCCGGTGCATGATGGGGTGCGCGCGGCGGTCGCTTATGGTCCGGCCGCGCGGACGCTCGCGCTGCGCCTCAAATATGGTGGGCGGACCGGCTTTGCCGTCACCGCCGCGCGGCTGATGACGCGCCTCATGCCCGAAGACGCCGAACTGCTGGTCCCGGTGCCGCTGCACCGCTGGCGGATCTGGGGGCGCGGGTTCAATCAGGCGCTGCTCATCGCCCGCGCGCTCGGCACTGCGTCGGACATCCCGGTCGCCCCCGACCTGCTCCGCCGGGTCAAGGCAACCCCCGTGCTGCGTGGCCTCGGCCCACGCGGGCGCGCCAAGGCGGTTGCGGGAGCCTTCGCGCTCGCCCCCGGAGCCAGGGAAGCCGTTCGCGGCAAGGCAATCGTGCTGGTCGACGATGTCCACACCAGCGGCGCGACCACCACCGCCTGCGCCCGCATCCTCAAGCGCGCCGGCGCGGCCAAAGTGACGATCCTGTGCTGGGCGCGCGTCATCGACGAAGCCGAGGCGGATTGACAAGCGCGGTCGCGATCCACAACTCGGGTCCATGGCCAAGATCGAAATCTACACCAAGGCATTTTGCGGTTACTGCCACCGCGCCAAGACCTTGCTCGACAGCAAGGGCGCCGATTACGAGGAATTCGACCTCACCATGGGCGGCCCGAAGCGGCAGGAGATGCTTCAGCGCGCCAATGGCCGCACCACCGTGCCGCAAATCTTCATCGACGGCGCGCATATCGGCGGTTCCGACGACCTCATGGCGCTGGAGCGTGAGGGCAGGCTGGACGCGCTGCTCAACGCGTGACTCGCGCCGCGATCCTTCAGATGACCAGCGGCATCGACCCGCTGGCCAATGCCCGTACGTTGGTCGCCGCAATCGCCTCGGCAGCGGGGGAGGGCGCGGCGATGCTCCTCACCCCCGAAATGTCGGGCCTGCTCGACCGCGATCGGCAGCGCGGCGCGGCATCGATCGTCGCGGAAGCCGACGACCCCGTCCTCGCCGCCGTGCGCGACGCCGCCGCGCGCCATGGCATCTGGGTCCAGCTCGGCTCGCTCGCCTTGCGCGGCGATGATGGTCGTTTCGTCAATCGCGGCTTCGTGATCGACGCCAGCGGTGCCGTCCGCGCCTCCTACGACAAGCTGCATCTGTTCGACGTCGACCTGCCGACCGGCGAGCGCTGGCGCGAATCCGACGCCTATGCCCCCGGCGACCGCGCAATGGTGGTGGAGACGCCGCTCGGCGCGCTCGGCCTGTCGATCTGTTACGATATCCGCTTCCCGGATCTCTATCGCGCGCTGACCGACGCTGGCGCGACCCTGCTCGCCGTCCCCGCCGCCTTTACCCGCCCGACCGGTGCAGCGCATTGGCACACCCTCCTGCGCGCCCGTGCGATCGAGGCTGGCGTGCACGTCATCGCCGCTGCCCAGACCGGTACGCATGAGGACGGCCGCACCACCTACGGCCACAGCCTCGCCATCGACCCCTGGGGCGAAATCCTGCTCGACATGGGCGAGCCGGCAGGGCTCGGCTTCGTCGAGATCGACCCCGCGCGCGTCACCGATGTGCGCAGCCGCGTCCCCGCCATAGCGCATCGCCGTCCGATCCCCCCGGTGACCCGCGCATGATCGTGTTCGACCTCAAATGCACCCACACCCATGTGTTCGAGGCATGGTTCGGATCGAGCGCCGATTATGAGGACCAGCGTGCCCGCGGCCTTCTGACCTGCCCGATCTGCGGCGACGCCGACATCGCCAAGGCGGTGATGGCTCCCAACATCCCAGCCAAGGGCAACCGCGCGCCCGCCACGCTCGCCGCCACGCCGGACCCCAAAGCACTGATGGCCGCACTCGCGCAGGTTCAGGCCAAGATGCTCGAAGGCTCGCAGTGGGTCGGCATGTCCTTCGCCGACAAGGCGCGCGCGATGCACGCCGGCGAGGAAACCACTGCTCCGATCCACGGCCAGGCCAGCCTCGCCGAAGCCAAGGCACTGATCGAAGACGGCGTCCCCGTCGCCCCGCTCCCCTTGCCAGTGGTTCCGCCGGACCAGTGCAACTGATTGACCAGATCGCCGCGCGCTCTTAACCAGCCCGGGAGTGTCTCGGTAGCTCAGCAGGATAGAGCAACGGTTTCCTAAACCGCAGGTCGGAGGTTCGAATCCTCTCCGGGACACCATTTCCGATAGGGCTGACAATGCACAGATTCGGTTTGGCCTTGGTGACATTTCTGCTGACGCTGGCCGCGCTCCCCGCTGCCGCGCAGCCTGCAGGTCAGGATAATCTCACGGTCGATCTGGTCGCGGAGAGCGACGCTCCGGCTCCGGGCAGCGAGGTGACGATCGCCTTCGTCGCCAAACCCGATCCCGGCTGGCACGGATACTGGAAGAACCCCGGCGATGCGGGCCTCGACACGCGGCTCGACTGGACGCTGCCGCAGGGCGTGACCGCGGGCGAACTGCGCTATCCGGTACCGACGCGGCTGATGATCGCCGGGATCATGAACTATATCTACAAGGGCAATTACACCCAGTTCGCGACGCTGAAGATCCCCGCCGGCCTGAGCCCCGGCACCAAACTGCCGATCGCGGTGCGCGCCGATTACCTGATCTGCACCGACGAAATCTGCGTCCCCGAAACCGAAAACCTGACCCTCAACCTCACCGTCGGCGACGGCACGATCACCCCCGAACGCCGCGCCCAGTTCGACCAGTGGCGCCGCCTGCTGCCCAAGCCGCTGGGCAGTCAGGCGACGTTCCAGGTCACCGACGGCACGCTCCGCATCGCGATCCCGTTCCCCGCATCGGTCGATCTGTGGAAGGACGCCTATTTCTTCGCCCAGACCCCAGATGCCGTCACCTATTCCGCACCCCAGAGCGTCACCCGCGACGGCGACACGCTGATCCTGTCGGTCAAGGCCGGATCGAAAGTCCCCGAACGCCTCGACGGCATCCTCGCCACCGGTGAGCGCGACGGCTTTGCGCTCACCGCCGTTCCCGGCACCGTCGCCGCCGCACCCGCACCGCCAGCCGGAATCGACTGGAGCGCAGCCCTGCTGGCGCTCGGCGGCGCGCTGCTCGGCGGGCTGATCCTCAACATCATGCCGTGCGTCTTCCCGATCCTCAGCCTCAAGGCGCTGAGCCTCGCCAAGAGCGGCACCAGCGAAAGCGCCGCCCGCGCCGAGGGGCTTGCCTACACCGCAGGCGTCGTCCTCGTCGTCCTCGCGCTCGGCGGCCTCATGCTCGGCCTGCGCGCGGCGGGAGCCAGCGTCGGCTGGGCATTCCAGCTCACTGACCCACGCGTCATCCTGCTGCTCCTCCTCCTCGTCCTCGGCATCGCACTCAACCTGGCCGGGCTGTTCGAGCTGATGACCCCCAAATTCGCCGGTCGCCTCGCCGGCGGCGGCAGTGGCGGCGCATTCATGACCGGCGCGCTCGCCGCGTTCATCGCCACCCCGTGCACCGGCCCGTTCATGGGTGCAGCGCTCGGCGCAGCGCTCGTGCTCCCCTGGTACATCGCGCTCATCATCTTCCTCGGCCTCGGCCTCGGCCTCGCGCTCCCGTTCCTACTGCTCGGCTTCGTCCCCGCGCTGCGCCGGATGCTGCCCAAGCCGGGCGCGTGGATGGACAGCTTCCGCAAGATCCTGTCGGTCCCGATGTTCCTCACCGCGATCGCGCTCGCCTGGGTGCTCGGCGGCCTCACCGGGGTCAACGGCATGGCCACCGGCCTGATCGTCGCGCTCGCGCTTGGCGTCGTGCTGTGGGTGCTGGGGCGGCGACAGCTGCGCGGAGCCGGGAACGGCATCGTCTGGGCGCTCAGCCTCGCCATCGTGATCGGCGGCATGTGGCTGGTCGGCACCATCGAAAAGCCCGCCGCTGCCGCCGCCACCGCCTCCGGCGCGCAACCCTTTAGCGAAGCCAAGCTCGCCGACCTGCGCGGCCAGAACAAACCCGTCTTCGCCTATTTCACCGCCGACTGGTGCGTCACCTGCAAGGTCAATGAAAAGGCCGCGATCGAGACCGACGCCGTCCGCGACGCCTTCGCCAAGGGCGGCGTCACCGTCCTGGTCGGTGACTGGACCGACGGCGACCCCGCGCTCGGCCGCTTCATCGAACGCCACAACCGCGCGGGCGTGCCGCTCTACCTCTGGTACCCGGCGGGCGCGACCGAGCCTCAGGTCTTGCCGCAGCTTCTCACGCAAGGCATGTTGACCGAGCTAACCGGGGGCAAATGAACCGCAGATCAAGGAGATGAGCCGATGCACCGACTGATCCCATTTGCCGCAGCGACCCTCGCTGCCCTCGCACTGCCCGCCGCTGCCCAACAGACCAACGGGCAAAAGGCGACCGATTTCAAACTGACCGACGCCAGCGGCAAGACCGTCCAGCTCAGCGACTTCAAGGGCAAGACTGTGGTGCTGGAGTGGAACAATCCCGGCTGCCCGTTCGTGCAGCGCCATTACGAAGGCAATATGCAAAAGACCCAGGCCGCGGCCAAGGCCGGCGGCGTGGTGTGGCTGACGATCAACTCCGGCGCTCAGGGCAAGCAGGGCTATATGCAGGGTGCCGAGGCGCAGAAATGGGTCGCGGACAAGAAGGCGAGCCCCGCCCATTACCTGCTCGACCCCAAGGGCGTGGTGGGCAAGGGCTATGCCGCCAAGACCACCCCGCACATGTACATCATCGATGCTGCTGGCGTGCTGCGCTTCCAGGGCGGCATCGACGACAAACCCGCCGCCCGCGTTGAGGAAATGGGGTCGGCACGCAACCACGTCCTCGCCGCGCTGAACGAGATCAAGGCCGGCAAGCCCGTCTCGGTCGCCCAGCCCACGCCCTATGGCTGCTCGGTCAAATACGCTGAGTGATGGGCTTTCCTTCCCTGTGATAGGGGGCAGGGAAGGAGAGAAGGCCGGGGGAAACCCCGGCCTTTTTTACTTGGGGGACAGGTGAGTCGCTCAATTCCTCCCCTGCGAAGCAGGGGAGGGGGACCGCCCGCGAAGCGGGTGGTGGAGGGTGTAGCTGCGATCAGCGATATGCCGGGGGCATATCGCAGCAGCGGAGCCGGCTTGCGAAGCAAGCCGTTGGCCGCAGAGGGCGAAATTTTGCCGAGCTGTTCACGGCCGTCTGCGCGGCCGCCCCTCCGTCAGCGCTACGCGCTGCCACCTCCCCTGCGGTGCAGGGGAGGAATGAACGCGCCGCCCTCCCGCAACCTTCTTAGCCCCTCCCGCTTGCGGGAGGGGTTGGGGAGGGTCTTCTTCTTCTTCCTATTCCGCCGCGCGCCTCAGCCGCCCGCCGCTCAAACGATCGGCTCAGGCTCCGCGTCCGGCAACTGATCGCGGTTGCGCTCGCTAAAGAAGCGGAACGCGCCAAAGGCTCCGACCAGCAGCGAGACGATCAGCGCACCCAGCGCCACATCACGCCCCGAATTGCTCGGCGCCAGTCCCGCTGCGCGTCCCGCCTCGAACGGGTCGACCAGCAGAGCGGTGGGCGACAGCGACACGCGCGTGCCCATTTCTTCCACCGCCTTGGCCTCCGACGACCGGTCGACGGCAATGCCGTTCAGGCGCAGGATCGGGCCGAACGCGCCCTCGGCGACGACCATCCCCTCGATCTGCGCATCGGCAATCGAGCCATGCTGCATCATCAGGCCGATCGCCGGACCCTCCGGCTTGGTGGCGGTGGTCGCATAGACCGGCGCCATCACCCAGCGATCACGCTCGACCCCGCGCTTGCTGCGCGTCAGCTCCATCGCCTGCCGGAAATCGACCTGCCCGATCACATTGACTTCCTGCGCTGCGCCGGTGTTGCGCGCAGGATCGAACTTTTCGATCTGCACCAGCGCAGGCGGCTTGCCGGCACGTGCCGCGGCCTTGTCAGCCTCGCTCTGGCGATCGTCGATGTAAAGATAAACGGCCAGTGCAATGCCCAACGGCGCCAGCACGAGATAGACGAGCGGCGGTAACCTGAAAAACCACATCTGCATTCCCCCCACAGAACGAGCGGCCCAGCAGGTCGCCCGACTCCGGCGCACTGTGTCGCGCACGCCGGATTGGTGCAAGTGACGAAATCGGTGCGAGAAATAGGCGGCATCACGCACCAACCCGATCGGCCGCAACCCGATTCTCTTTAGCCCCTCCCGCTTGCGGGAGGGGTTGGGGAGGGTCTTCTTCCTCTTCTTCTTTCAGGCGCTGGCGTCAGTGGGCGTGGTCGGCTTCACTTGCCACAAGCACATAGTCCGGATGGACCGCCGCATCCGTTACCAAAATAGTTTGCGTCTCCGCCGCGGAGCGACCGTCCACGCGCAGCAAGCGACCGGTAACGCACTGATCGCGTCCCCTTCCGGAATAGCCGCGCAGCTTGACGCCGACGCGCCCATGGATCGGATAGATCGTATCCGAGTAGATGACGGTGCCATCCTTCGAAACCTCACCGCAAATCCGCAGCAACTGACCTTGAATGGCATGGGGCTGGCGACGCACGTCATCGATGGTCACCGCTCGCGCATCGGCTTGCGCGGCGGCGGGGATCACCAGCAGCAGAGCACTCAATATCGTCACGACGTCACCTCCCGGGGTTGCTCGCGGCGTATAATGATCCGCGCTGATGTCCGTAAGAAGTCGGTGCAGGCTTGCTATCCCCAACAAGCCTGCCTTTCCGCATTTTGTTGGATACAAGTTGGAAAATTCCTGATCTGTTCCACCCATGCCGTCGACCCTTCGCCCCAGCACTCCGCCTCGCCTGACACCCCAGTCGCGCCAAAGTCGCGCACCTGTCGCGCCAGTGTCGCGTCGCAGTCGCCTCTCAGTCCCGAACCCGTCCCGTCCCAGTCGCTTCACCCCAAAACACCCCCATGATCGTCAGCTTCGTCGGACACCCCCACACCCCCTTGTGCGACGCAACAAAGCGTTGCAGCATGGAACCGTAACGGGGTTCGGGACTTTGGAGGCCTGATGGGGGTAAGCCGCGCGTTCGACGAGATCTGGGGTCATGGTGGGCCGGCAAAGCCGCGACCACAATTCAACGAACTCGCGCGCTGGATGGCAGACACTCCCCACGCCGAACTCCACCGCCGCCAGCAATCGGCCGAAGCGACCTTCCGCCAGCTCGGCATCACCTTCGCCGTCTATGGCGACACCGATGCCAGCGAACGCATCATCCCGTTCGACATCGTGCCGCGCATCTTCATGCACGACGAATGGACCCGCCTGTCCGAAGGGCTGGTGCAGCGGGTCGAGGCGATCAACGCCTTCCTCCAGGACATTTACGGCGAGCGCCGCATCCTGAGCGAAGGCGTGCTGCCGCCCGAACTGGTGCTGTCCAATCCGCAATTCCGCCCCGAAGTCGCCGGCATTCGTCCGCCGCACGACATCTGGGCGCATATCTGCGGCATCGATCTGGTCCGCACCGGGCCCGACGAATTCTATGTCCTCGAGGATAATGCCCGCACCCCGTCGGGCGTGTCCTACATGCTCGAAAATCGCGAAGCGATGATCCGCCTCTGCCCCGAATTGTTCCGCAGCTTCCGCGTCGCCGCGGTCGACAGCTACAGCGACATGCTGCGCGAAACGCTCTACTCGGTCGCGCCGGAGCGGCGCAGCGCAAGTCCCGTCGCGGTCGTCCTGACCCCAGGCCATTTCAACTCGGCCTATTACGAACACAGCTTCCTCGCCGACACGATGGGCGTGGAACTGGTCGAACCCGCCGACCTGCTGGTCGATGACGACATCGTCTATATGCAGACCATCGCCGGGCGGGTGCGCGTCGATGTCATCTATCGCCGGATCGACGATGATTTCCTCGATCCGCTGGTGTTCCGCCCGGATTCGCTGCTCGGCGTCCCCGGCATCATGGCCGCCTATCGCGCCGGCAATGTCGCGCTGGTCAACGCACCGGGCAACGGCATCGCCGATGACAAGGCGATCTACAGCTACATGCCAGAGATCGTGAAATTCTACTCGGGCGGCGAGGCGAAGCTGCCCAATGTCGAAACCTGGCGCTGTCGCGAACCCGATGCGCTGAAATACACGCTCGACCATCTCGACCAGTTGGTCGTGAAGCTGGTCGATGGCTCGGGCGGCTATGGCATGCTGGTCGGCCCGACCGCGAGCAAGAAGGAGATCGAGGCGTTCCGTGCCGCGCTGATCGCCGAGCCGCATCGCTACATCGCGCAGCCGACCCTGGCGCTCTCGACCGTGCCGACCGTCACCGAAACCGGCCTCGCCCCGCGCCATGTCGACTTCCGCCCGTTCGTCCTCACCGGCTCCGACGGCGTCCGCGTCGTCCCCGGCGGCCTGACCCGCGTCGCGCTCAAGGAAGGGTCGCTGGTCGTCAATTCCAGCCAGGGCGGCGGGACCAAGGACAGTTTCGTGCTGCTACCCGACCGGCCAGTACAGGGACAGGAACAGACGCAGGTGGTGTCGTGATGGGCGCGCTCAAAATCCTCCCCGGAACGGGGAGGGGGACCGCCGCGAAGCGGTGGTGGAGGGGGCCCGAGGCAAGCGCGTCGCTTCAAGGAGGGCCCCCTCCGTCAGCGCTACGCGCTGCCACCTCCCCGTGCCGGGGAGGATTTTAAGATGCGGATGCTCTCCCGCACTGCGGCGTCGCTCTACTGGCTCGGCCGCTATGTCGAGCGCGCCGACTTCATCGCCCGGCTGGTCGAAGCGACGGTCCGGCTCGACGCGCTGTCCGCCCGCCCGGCGGGGGAGGCGGCCTGGGCCAGCGCGCTCAGCGTCACCTATACCGAAGAAGCCTATGCCGCCGCGCACCAGACGATCAGCCAGCAGCCGGTGGCGCATTTCCTGACCCTCGACATGAGCCATTCCGGTTCGATCGTCCGCTGCCTCGAACAGGCGCGCAACAATGCCCGTGCGGTGCGCACCTCGCTCACCCGCGAAGCCTGGACCGCAATCAACCGCCTCTGGCTGCTCTTCGCCAGGCGCGTCAGCCCAGGCGGTACGACCACGACGCTCTCGCTGATCGAAGGCGTCATGGCCGAAGCGCGCGGGTTCGAAGGCGCGATCCACCGCATGATGGATAATGAGGCGACGATGCTGATCCAGCTTGGCGCCGCGATCGAGCGGGCGGACAACACCGCGCGTCTGCTCGACGTCAAATATCATCTGCTGCTGCCAGAGGGCGAGCGGATCGGGGGCCTGGTCGATCGCGACCAGTGGACCACGATCCTTCAGACGGTCTCGGCGGTCACCGCCTATCGCTGGCTGTACAGCGACGGGCTGCGGCCATCGAACGTCATCGACCTGCTCATCACCCGCTCAGAACTGCCCCGCAGCCTTGCCGGATGCGTCGAGGAGGTCGTGGAACAGTTGAATGCCCTCGCCAAGCGCACCGGGTTGCAGGGGGAGGCAGACCGCATGGCCCGCGCGCGCATCGCCCGCATGCAGAAAACCCGCGCCCATGAAGTGATCGTCAGCGGCCTGCACGAATATCTTCAGGCCTTCATCCGCGAAAACGCGCTGCTCGACGCCGCGATCGCGCGCCAGTTCAGGTTTATTTGATGCGCCTCGCGATCGACCACCAGACCCGCTACCGCTTCAGCAGCCCGCAGCAGCGGCTGGTCCAGACATTGCGCCTGACTCCGGGCGATACGCATGACCAGACCGTGGTGGGCTGGCGCATTGATGTCGATTGCGACGTCCGGCTGCGTGAGGCGATCGACGGCTTCGGCAATCGCGTCACGATGCTCTATGCCGAAGGTCCGATCGACCGGATCGAGATTACCGTGGCGGGACAGGTGCTGACGACCGAGGCGGATGGGCTGGTCCGCGGCAGCAACGAGCCGCTGCCGCCCGCGCTGTTCAACCGCACCACCCCGCGCACTGCCCCTGGTGCCGATCTGGCCGCTCTGGCGCGCGACGCAGCGGGGGCGGGGGACACGCTCGACCGACTGCACCGCTGGAACCTCGCGCTCGCCGGCCGCTTCCCCGATGCCGCCGACCTCCCCGACAGCGGCGCGACGGCTGCAGAGGCGTTTGCCGGTGAGCCCAACGCCCGCGACCTTTCCCATATCTTCATCGCCGGAGCCTCAGCGCTCGGCCTCCCGGCGCGCTATGTCTCGGGCTATCGCAACTGCGGGCAAGGGACCTGTCCGCCGCATGGCTGGGCCGAGGCATGGGTCGAGGGGCTGGGCTGGATCGGCTTCGATCCCTCGGCAGGCGCATGCCCCGACGCCAACTATGTCCGCGTCGCCACCGCGCTCGATTTCAACGGCGCGGCCCCGATCGCCGGCATCCGCCAGGGCGAAGGTGTCGAAGAACTGTCGGTAGAGCTGCAGGTCGAACGGATGACCGGCGACGCCTGATCTTAGGCGAAAGCGCGCAGCTTGACCGGCTGGGGCGCTGCCTCTGTCACCGTAGCATCGGCATCGTCCGGCATCCGCGACCAGCCATTGGGGCCGAGCACTTCCATCGGGCGATAGCGCGTCTTGTACGCCATCCGATCGCTGCCCTTCACCCAATAGCCGAGATAAACATAGGGCAGGCCAGCACTGCGGGCGCGGACGATATGGTCCATGATGATCAAATTGCCGAGGCCCTGCCGCTCGGGATGGTCGGCGGCAAAGAAGCTGTAGATCATCGACAACCCATCGGCCTGTTGATCGGTGATGCACGCCCCGACCAGTGCGCCGCCCAGTTCCTCGGGCTCGCGATATTCGATGACATAGGTGCTGACCGGTGACTGCTCGACCATGTCGGCATAGTCGGTCTCGTCCATCATCGTCATGCCCCCGCCCGGATGCCGCGCCGAAAGGTAGCGGCGCAACAGCGCATATTGCTCCTCGGTCGCCCAGGGGCGGCACGCGGTGACCGACAGGTCCGAATGGCGACGGATCAGCTTGCGCTGAGTTGCGTTGGGGCGGAACTCGTCATTGACGACGCGGACCGACAGGCAGGCGTTGCACCCGACACAGCTTGGTCGATAGGCGACCGACTGGCTGCGGCGAAACCCGATGCGGCCGAGTGCGTCGTTGAGTTCGCCGGCATGCGGGCCGTTCAGCTCGGTGAAGATCTTCCGCTCCTGCCGCCCCGGCAGATAAGGGCACGCCGAGGGGCTGGTCACGAAAAACCGTGGAAAGCGCGTCAGTGCCGTCACCCCGTTCGCCCCTTTCAAACCCAAGCGTTACGCCTCGAACACGACCCTTATGAAGCGACGGAATCACGATGAAAAGGCGATTTACCATGAAAATGGGTTAACGCCGGATCAGTCATTTTTCGGGATTGCGCGACAGCAAGGCGCGTTACGCCGTAATCATACCGCAGTGGTGATTCGGTGAGGAGGGCACGGCGACTCGGTTCGTCGCGCGCCAGATTCGCTTCGTCCCTCAGCTGTGGATAAGCTTGGGCTCAATCAATTTGGGCTCTGCCCGACGGCCAGTCAGTCCAGCTCGACCATGCTCACCGAATAGCCCGCCGCACGCAGCGCGGCCATCAGCCGGTCGAGATGCGCGCCATCGCGGGTCTCGCACTCGATATCGGTGATCAGGCCCTTGGCGGGGAGCGAGGTGAACACGCGCTGGTGATACACCTCGATGATGTTGACGCCCTGTTCGTGGAAGATGCGGCTGACATGGAACAGCGCGCCGGGGCGATCCTGCAACCGAATGCGCAGCCGGGCGAGGCGGCCCGAGCGGGCAAGGTCGCGCAGCAACACATTGGCGAGCAGCCGCGTGTCGATATTGCCGCCGCACAGCACGATGCCGATCGTCCGACCCGCAAACCGCTCCTGATTGGACAGCAACGCCGCGAGGCCCGCGGCACCCGCGCCCTCGACCACCGTCTTTTCGATCTGCAGCAACAGGCTGACCGATTCCTCCAGCTTGCGCTCGCTGACCAGCACGATGTCGTCGACCAGCGCCTCGATCACCTGCGCGGTGATCGTGCCGGGTTCCCTGACCGCGATACCCTCGGCGAGTGTGTCGCCGCCAATGGCCAGGTCGGTGCCCTTGACGCGGTTGTACATCGACGGGAACAGCTCCGCTTCGACGCCTACCACCTCGATCGCGCGGTCGGCGGCCTTGGCGACGGTCGCCATGCCCGACACCAGCCCGCCGCCGCCGATCGGCACGATCAGCGTGTCGATGTCGGGCGCATCGGCCAGCATCTCCAGCGCGACGGTGCCCTGACCCGCCATGATCCGCGGATCGTCGAACGGGTGGACGAAGGTATAGCCGTTCTTCGCCTCGAGCTGGCGGGCATGGGCATAGGCTTCGTCGAACGTCTCGCCTTCCAGGATCACGCTCGCGCCATGACCCTCCGTCTGGGTCACCTTCACGGTCGGGGTCGGCTTGGGCATCACGATCGTCACCGGAATGCCAAGACGGTTGCCGTGATAGGCCAGGCCCTGTGCATGGTTGCCCGCCGACGCCGCGATCACGCCCTTCGCCCGCGCCGCCGCGTCGAGCTGCAGCAGCGTGTTGAGCGCACCGCGCTCCTTGTAGGCGGCGGTGAACTGAAGGTTCTCGAACTTCAGATACACGGTCGCGCCGGTCAGGTCGGACAGCGTCTTGCTGTGCAAGGTCGGCGTGCGCACGATCGCCCCACCAATCCGCTCCGCCGCCATCTGCACATCGGCCAGGGCGAGGGGGAGGGGAGTCGGGGTGGGCGCAGCCTGAGTTGCCATCGTGGATCTTTCGCAATCCCGGAAACGCCGCCGGGCCGGTGGCGCGGCCCTAGACCATCTGGCGCGATGGGGGAACACCGCCTATTCGAAAGTCCCGTCAAGGTCAGGTTTACGCCCGACCACCGCTTTCGGAGACCCTTGTGCGCCTTCCCGTTTCATTTGCCTTGATCGCCGCGCTGTTGCTTCCGGTTCCTGCTCTGGCCGACGCTCTGGTCGATAATGTCGATGGTATCACGCTGGACGAGAAGGGCGAAGTCGTCCGCTTCACCGGAATCGTGATGTCGCCCGACGGCAAGGTGGTGAAGCTGCTCAAGCGTGGCGAAAAGCGGCCCGAGCGCCCGGACTGGCGCGCCGATCTGAAGGGCCGTGTCGTCATCCCCGGCATGGTCGATGCGCATGGCCATGTGATGAATCTCGGTTTTCGCGCCCTCGCGCTCGACCTGTCGGCGACCCGGTCGCTGGCGGACGCGCAGGCGGCGATCCGCCGCTACGCTGCCGACAATCCCACCCGCCGCTGGATCACCGGTGGCGGCTGGAATCAGGAAGTCTGGGGCCTTGGCCGCTTTCCCACTGCGGCGGAGCTGGATGCGGCGACCGGCGACGTCCCGACCTGGCTGATCCGCGCTGACGGCCATGCCGGCTGGGCGAACAGCGCTGCGCTGAAGGCGGCGGGGATCACCGCAGCGACCAAATCGCCGGCGGGCGGCCGGATCGAGCTGGTCGCAGGCAAGCCTGGCGGGGTGTTCGTCGATGCGGCGATGGAATTGATCGAAAAGGTGCTGCCCCAGCCCACACCGCGCGACCGCAACGCCGCCTTCGTCAAGGCGCAGGACATCCTGTTGTCGATGGGCGTCACAGCCAGCGCGGACATGGGCACCAGCGTCGATGACTGGCTGACCTATCGCCGCATGGGCGACATGGGCCTGTTGCGGATGCGGATCATGTCCTATTCGGACGGCGTCGAGACCGCGCTGCGCGTCGGCGGCAGCGGCCCGACACCGTGGCTGTATGGCGACAAGCTGCGCATGGGCGGCATCAAGCTCTATACCGATGGCGCGCTCGGCTCGCGCGGGGCGTGGCTCAAGGCCCCCTATAGCGATGCACCGGGCAATCGCGGCCTGCCGTTCCTGACCGATGCCCAGCTCTCGAACCTGCTCGTCCGCGGCGCGATGGACGGGTTTCAGTTCGCGATCCACGCGATCGGGGACCGCGCGAACCAGCAGGTTCTCGACGCGATCGCAGAGGTCAGCGACACCTATAAGGGCGATCGCCGCTGGCGGATCGAGCATGCTCAGGTCATCGATCCGGCCGACCTGTCGCGCTTCGCCAAGCTCGGGGTGATTGCGTCGATGCAGCCGGTGCACCAGAGCAGCGACCGCACTATGGCGGAAGCACGCGTCGGCGCGGCGCGGCTGGCGGGTGCCTATGCGTGGAAGTCGATGCTGGATAGCGGCGCGCGCATTGCCTTTGGCTCGGACTATCCGGTCGAAAGTCCCAATCCGTTCGAGGGCTGGGCAACCGGCTTCACCCGGCAGGACGGGCAGGGGCAGCCGTTCGGCGGCTGGCGGCCGGAAGAAGCGCTCACGCGTGAGCGCAGCTGGCGCGCCTTCACCCTGGACGGTGCCTATGCCGGCTTTGCCGAGACGAAATTCGGGCATCTGGCACCCGGCATGCGCGCTGATTTCATCGTCATTGACCGCGACCCGCTGCTTGCGTCGTCGAGCGAACTGCGCGCGACCGTGGTGATCGAAACCTGGGTCGGCGGCGAGCAAGTCTATCGCCGACCGGGCAGTGACGCTTCGGGCGGGCGTTAGGGTCGTTTTCGGTTAGGCGGCACCGGCGCGCGCCAACGCCGCTCAACCGCAGCCAAAACGCATTCGGCCCGCCCGGCCGGACCGCCACCGCGAGGGAGTGGGTGGGGTCCGGCGGGCGGGCCGTTCGCACTCCGGGAAGGCAGCGCGAAGCGGGAGAGCGTCAGGCGGCCATGTGCAACGCTGCGCTTGCGCGGCGGCCGCCGGTGCCAGGCTGAAATGCGCTGGCATGTTCGGCAAGACGATCGGCTTCGGTGCTCAGCGTCTGCGCCGCGGCGGAGGTTTGTTCGACCATCGCCGCATTCTGCTGGGTCGCGCTGTCGAGCGACTGGATCGCGCCGGACACTTCGCTGATCGCCGTCGCTTGCGACCGGCTGCCTTCTGCGACTGTGTCGAGCAGGCTGTTGACCTCTGCCACGTCGGTGGCGATGCCGACCAGCGCGGAGTCGACGCGGCGCACCGCCTGGACCGCGCCTTCGATATCGACCTGGGTTGCGGTCAGCTGCTCGCGCGCCTGTTTCGATTCTTCTTCTGCACGCATTGCGAGCGCGGAGACGAGGTCGGCAACGACCGCGAAACCGCGGCCGGCTTCACCCGCACGGCCCGCCTCGACCGCAGCGTTCATCGCGAGCACGCGGGTCTGGAACGCGATCTTGTCCAGGCCTTCGATGACATCGTCGATGCCCTTGGCGCTGTCGGACACCCGGGTCATCGCCTGCATCGCCTCTTCGGCCACCGCCCGGCCCGACACAACCGCACCATGCGCGCGGTCGGCGCGCGTCACGGTGTCGCCCGCAGCGGTCGCGCTTGCCCGCACGCTGCCGTCGATCTGCGTAACGGCGGCTGCGGTCTCCTCGATCGACGCCGCATTGCTCTCGGTCCGGCGTGCCAGATCGTTGGTCGCGCTGGCAATTTCGCTGGTGCCGGTGCGGATTGCCTCGACGCTCTGGCTGACGGCATGGACCAGGTTGCGCAGCCCGGCGACAGCCGAGTTATAATCGTCGCGCAGCCCCTGATATGCTGGCGCCACATTGGCATCGATGCTGTGCGAGACATCGCCGGCCGACAGGCGCTTGAGTGCACTGCTCAACAGGTCGACAATCTTTTTCTGCTCGGCCTCGTTCGCGCGCTTGGCGACCTCGGCGGCCTCCTTGGCGATCGCTGCGTCGCGGAAGACGTGGAGCGCGCGGCCCATGTCGCCAATTTCGTCGCGACGGTCGCCCGTCTGCGCCTCGACCGCATGGTCACCCGCAGCCAGCCGCGCCATCTTGCCGACCATGTCGGCCACCGGTTTGGCGATCGAACGGTTGAGCAGAAACGCCAGCCCACCCGACAGCGCCAACATGATCGCGATGCCCAGGCCCAGCGTCCAGCGGACCGCAGCGCGCAGGCTTGATTCCTCGGCGTCCGCAGCCACGACACGGCTCTTTTGCGCCGCGTCCAGCGCCTTGATCGCGTCGCGGATCCGGCTGAGCTGTTTCTTGCCGGCCAGTTCCTGCGCCTCGGCGCGCGTTGCCGGATTGCGGGCCAGCGCGATGGTCGGCTCCAGCTTGTCCTTCTGCCATTCGGCGGTCGCTGCGGCGTATTCGTCGATCAGTCCGCCAAAATCATGCCCCTGCGATACGCTGCGGATCTCATCGACCGCCTCGGTCACCTTGTCGCGATTTTCGACATAGGTTTCGTAAAAGGCCGGCTGCCCCAGGATGGTGAAACCGCGCACGGCATTCATCTGCTCGAGCGTCAGATAGAGCAGGGTCTGCGTTGCCCGCGCCCCGGCATGTGCATTCGCCTTTTCGGTCTGTGCCTTTTCCAGACCGCCAATGGCGTTGATGATCAGCGCGCTCACACCGCCGAACGTCAGGAGGAGAAGGAGAAAGGAGGCGGCGAGCTTGCGCCAGATCGGCCAGTTCTGCATCGGTGTCGTGCCTTTGATTGTCGCAAAAGGGTGGGCGCGTCGATGCACGCCCGTTCTTCAGGCCAATATAGGCTCGCCTCAGCCCGTCCGGTCGTGCAGCGCTCTAGAATCGCGTGTGCGTGACGCGCTGGAAACCGCAGTGTCGCTGCTTAACGCGCTGCTAACCATCAATATTGCCCGGCCGCGACCGGATCATGCTCCGACCTCCCAAAATTGAAAGGCGGGATGCGCTGTGCAGCCCGTCGCTGGGCCTGCGTCTAAGGACCTGGCTGCAGAAGCGGCCAATTTTTCCAGAAGGAATATGATCATGGGTTTTTCGGTTAACACGAACACTGGCGCGATGGCGGCTCTCCAGAGCCTGAATCAGACCAACAAGTCCCTCGCCACGACCCAGAGCCGCATCAACACCGGCATGAACGTCGCGTCGACCAAGGACGATTCGGCCGCTTTCGCGGTCGCACAGACGCTTCGCGGCGATCTGGGCGGCCTGAAGTCGGTCGGCTCGTCGCTCAGCCGTGCAAAGAGCACGGTTGACGTCGCGGTGGCCGGTGCCGAGCAGATCTCCGACCTCGTCAACCAGATGAAGGCCAAGGCGATCGAAGCTTCGGACGCAGGTCTGGACACGGCCAGCCGCACGTCGCTCGGGAAGGATTTCGATGGGCTCAAGCAGCAAATCGAAACCGTCATTGAATCCAGCGAATTCAATGGCACCAACCTGCTGAAGGCAGCGAGCGGCACGGTGAGCGCGCTTCAGTCGACCGATATGGCGGCTGCTACGCTCGACGTGGCGAACCAGGACTTCACTGCGGTCGTGACCGCGATCGGCACCACCTTCACCGACGCCGCTACGGCGGAGACGATGGTGGGCACTCTCGAAACCCAGGCCACTGCCATCAACACCAAGATGAGCACCCTGGGCGCTGCCTCGCGTAAGATCGAGGGCCAGCAGTCGTTCGTCAGCAAGCTGTCGGACGTGATCGAGAGCGGCATCGGCAACCTTGTCGACGCCGACCTGGCGAAGGAATCGGCCAAGCTTCAGGCGCTGCAGGTCAAGCAGCAGCTGGGCGTTCAGGCACTGTCGATTGCCAACCAGGCGCCGCAGACGATCACCTCGCTGTTCCGTTAATAAAAACTTCCCTGACAAAGGCGGGTCGGGACGCGAAAGCGTTCCGGCCCGTTTTTTTGTCTCGGCACGGCCGCGGTCCCGACGACGTCTATCGCACGGATTTGCGATGAAATTCTCATTCCGGGCACCCGTGCCGCTGTTGCGGCTTCTATAACAATGGCATGGTAACCAGTGCCCCCCGCATCCGAGAGATTATCGACGCCACCGGCCTGCGGCTGCGGGTGACGATTGAGGCCGGCACGCGCGGTCCTGCGATCCGGCTAGGCCGGCCCGATCTCGACGCCGATGTGCGGCTCGACGTGCACGGCGCGGACCTGCTGTGCGGCTATCTGGTCGCCGCGCGGCTTGCTGGGCGCCAGCAGCTCGCCGACGAGACCTCGCTCGGTCCGCTGGCTGCGACCTTCAGCCTCTCGCATGACCCGATCGTGCGGATCGAGGTGCGCCGCCATTTGCTCGACGACGCGCTGCTGACGATCCCCGCGACCATGTGGGACCGGCTCTATGCCGAATTGTGCATCGTGGGGGCGCACGCCCGGGCGCTGGGCGGCCTCTCCGCTGCAGCGGAGGCTGCCTAGTAGTTTTACAATAGGTAATCGCGCAGTATTTCGTTCCGGCCCCGCAACCGGCATCTGGGATCAGGATACTACGCTCGAAAACAGGGAACGAGCATGATGGACCCGCGGGAAACGCAAATGCTGAAGAACGACCCCGACCGTCGCGTATGGGGGATGGGTCCGCAGCCCGAATTCCGGGTGAGCGTTACGCTGACCCTCACGGATGCCGATCGGCTGTGGCACGCCGCGCGCGAACGCCTGCTCGCTGCACCAGGCGGCTGCGAAGAGCTGGTCGAGGAAACGATCGGCCCGGTCGAAGCGCCGCAGCTCGCCGATTGCGTCGCGTTGCTCTGTGCGCCCGCGCTGGTGCCGGGCTGCTCGGTCGATGACTATTGGGTCGATGCCATGCCCGGCCTGCCCAGCCAGGACGCGATTGCAGCCTGACATGAAACAGGGGCGCGCCGGTGGCACGCCCCGCACAAGATCCCCCGAAGAAGGGGCCGGCGCGATCCCTCACGCCGGCCCCTTCGACGTTTTTCATTAGGCTGCGGTGCCGGCCCGCTCCCCCACCCGGCCACCCATAGAATGCTGGCGCGGGTGGCCGGGCGGGGGAGCGGGCCGGCACCGCAAATCCTTATCCCGCCACCGGGCCATCATAGGGGCGCCGGGCATAATAGCCGAAGCCCGCGATGATGGCGTAGCACAGCGCCGGCAGCGCAAAGGCGATTGCGAGACTGCCCGTCGAGTCGGCAATCGCGCCCGTCGCCAGCGGGATGACCGCGCCGCCAAAAATCGCGATATTGATGATCCCCGAACCGTCCGCCGCCCGGCTGCCCAGCCGCTCCGACGCGAGCGCGAAGATCGTTGGGAACATGATCGAGTTCATCAGGCCGATTGCGAGCAGTGAATAGGCAGCGACCGCCCCGCTGGTGTTCGCCGAGATGACGATCAGCGCAACTGCACCGATGGCGACGCCCGTGAGCAGCTTGCCTGGAGCAACGAAGCGCATCAGCCCCGAGCCGATCAGTCGCCCGATCATCGCACCGCCCCAATAGAGCCCGATCATCTTCGCAACCGCCGCCTCAGGCTGCGCGAGTACCCGGTCGAGAGCCAGATAGTTGATTATGAAGGAGCCGATCGACACCTCCGCGCCGACATATAGGAAGATGCACAGTGCACCGAAGCTGAAACGGGGCCGAGCCAGCAGATCATTGCCATAAAGCCAAACCACCGGTGCAAGCATGATCAGGATTAGGCCCGCCACAGCGTGCAGCATGGTCGCAACCACCGCGCCCGCAATGAAAACGGCGAGCCCGATTGCGTAGCGCGACGGGCGGACGAATTCTTTGTCACCCATGCTGTCCGAGCGGTGAGGCAGGCGATTGCGGAACAGCCAGACGGCTGCTGCGACGACTGCCAGCGCGGCGGCGATACCCAGATATCCGTTGACGATGACCTGGCTCTCGGCCGAGCGATAGGCTGCGAGCTCGGCGCCGGCGAGCGTGGTGACATCCACACCTGCAATGCTTCCAAGAATGAGCGCCGCGCCGACGAGCGGGAAGACCCAGGTGCCGAACGAGTTGAACGCCTGGGCAAAGGTCAGGCGGCTATGCGCGGTCTCCGGCTTGCCGAGCAGCGAGATCAGCGGGTTGGCGACGACCTGAACGATCACCACGCCACTCGCCAGCACGAACAGCGCGCCCAGGAACAGGGCGTAGGTCGCAGTCTGCGCCGCAGGAATGAAGAGCAGGCAGCCGACGATCATCGTGACGAGGCCCGCCACAGCGCCGCGCATATAGCCGAGCTTCTTAACCAGCTGCGCGCCCGGAATACCGATTACCAGATAGGCGGTGAAAAAGCAGAACTGGATCAGCATCGCCTGAGTGTAGTTGAGCGTGAACAGCTCCTTCAGCTTCGGGATAAGCACGTCGTTGAGCGACGTGATGCCCCCAAAGATGAAAAACAATGCGAAGACAAAGACCTGAAGGTCCGGGGCGTTCACCCCTTGCGCGCCCGGATCGCCCGAATTCGGGTCGGTCGAGCTCATGTTCGTGACGGGTGCGGCCAAGGCCCCTCTCCTGATAACGTTGTCAGCTGTCGCGATGTTTAACGCCGCTCGCGCGAAAGGCGAGGGGAAAGTGTGTCGATGCGACCATGGTTCGGGTTTCGCGCCCGGTGCAGGGACAAGGCCGATACACGGCGGCGTCAGAGCGGCGCCGCCGCCGCTTTTGGTTGCGATCCCCGCCTCGCGACGATATCGAGGAAGCAGATTGGCGGCCCCCACGGTGGGGGGTGCGTCGCGTCTGAAATAACTGGGGGAAGTTGGCATGGAAACGCAGCGCTTCGATCGCGAAGAAGGTCAGCCGGTTCAGTGGGTCGCGCCGCTTCAGTCGATCGAGACCTTCTCGATCTCCGAATTGACCCAGTTCGGCAACCTTCCGCCGGGCGACGATAGTCTGGGCACCTTTACCCAGTCTTGAATTCGGGTGCCGGCTCGCTGCGGTAACGCATGAGCGAATTTCGTGGACATCTTGCGTATAGAACGGAAGCACTGACGGCGCAGGATCGGGCCCGTGTGGGTGCGCCTTTTTTGGGGGCGGGCCTCCCGAAGCCGCGCGTGTGGCGGGACGATATCGCGGCTCTCGCGCTTGCCCAGCGTATCGTTACCACCGAAGATCGCACCGAGCGCCAACCGATCGCAGATCCGGCGGGCCGCGTTGTGCTGTTCGACGGATATCTGTTCGATCCTGCCGCTTTGATTGCCGATCTCCGCCTGCGCCCGCGAACGCCGGATTCCGAAGTGGTTGCGGCGTGGCTTGACCGGTACGGGTTCGACGCGCTGCACCGCTTGCAGGGCGACTTTGCCTGCGCCCTTTGGGACCCGCATGTCCGATGCCTGCATCTGTTCGTGGCACCGATGGCGATGCGGCCGGTCTATTGGTGCGCGCGGCCGACCGGGATTTGGTTCGCAACGACCCTTGGTGCGCTGCATCAGTTTCCGGGCGTTCCACAGCAACTCGATCCGTTGCAGCTGGCGCGGCACTTCACGACGACGGTCGGCGACCCTGCCAACACGGTGTACAAGGACATCCGGCTCGTTGCGCCCGGGGTCCATGTCATCGCCAATGAAAAGGGCGTGCAGGAACGAACCTTTTGGCGGCTCGACCCGCGCCGTCGCGTGAAGCTGAAATCATCGGAGGATTATGTCGAGGCTGCGCGCGCGCTGCTCGATCAGGCGGTTCGGCGCAGTTTGCGCGCAGCCGATACGCCGGGGCTGACACTGTCCGGAGGACTCGACAGTGCAGCGGTAGCTGCCTCGGCAGCGCGCATGCTCGCGCCGAGCCCTCTGCATAGCTACACGGTCGAACCCCCGCCGGGCCAGACGCTCGCCGCGCGGCGTGGGTGGTATGATCGTGAGCGCCCCAAGGTCGATGCGCTTGCGGCGCGCCATCCCAATCTCCACCCGCATTACTGCCACTCCGACGATCCCGCAGCGATCGAGTCCGATCCCACCCCCTTTTTCGTTGCCGGGGGGCGGCCCGTGATCAACATCAATCATATCGGTTGGTTCGAACCGGCCTATCGCGCCGCGCAGCGCAACGGGCACAGCGTTTTGTTGACCGGCCAGTCCGGCAATCTGACGCTGAGCTATACCGGTCTGCGCGGGCTGGCCGACCTTGCCCGCACGGGCCGCTTCGACAAGCTTGCCCGATTACTCCCCCAGGTGGCGCGGTATCGACAGAATACGCTGTGGGGCACACTCAAGGGAGAGGTGCTGATCCCGGCGCTCCCGACCAAGTTGCGCGCGGCGCTGTGGCGCTGGCGGCATGGGGACGTAGCGCCCTCTACCAAATTTGCCGCGATCCGATCGGAATTCGCCGCAGAGGTGGGGCTGGATGCGGCGCTTGCGGCAGAAGGCGATGACGGCCTTTATTTCTACGGAACCGACAGCCGTAAGCTGATCGCGCATCACCTGAACGCGCAGCGTGTCCGGACGCTCGAAACCGTTCGCACCGTGCGCGCCTATTATGGATTGGAGCTGCGCGACCCGTTGGCCGATCCCGATCTTGCCGAATTCTGCCTGGCGATCCCGCGCGACCAATATCTGTTGGGCGGTGTGCAGCGCAGCCTGGCGCGCCGGGTGCTGGCCGATCGCCTGCCCGACGCATTGCTCGCTGAGCGCGGATTCGGACGGCAGAACCCCGAGTGGTTCGCGCGCATCGGTGCCCAGCGTGAGAGTTTTGCTGCGGAGATCGAACGGCTCGCCCATGTGCCGCTCGCCGCCGAGATGCTGGATCTCCCGCGTCTCAAGCAGCTGCTCGACACTTGGCCTCAGGATGCCGCCGCCGCCGAAGCTCGCCGGTTCGAACTGGCGACGCTGCTGCCGCGAGCCGTTCAGACCGGCCGGTTCATTCGCTGGAGCGAGCGGGGCAATCACTGACCGGACGCTCCGCCAGCGCGCGGATGCGATCAACGAGCGCGGGCAGGTCGGAAAGATCTGCGCTGCGGCTCACCTCGACCATCGGAACCCTGTCCGCCAGTCGCGCCATCGCCTTGAAGATCAACGGTTGATAGCCCAGTGCTGCGCCCAGCTTCCACCGATGGACCAGATCATGTCGGCGCATCGCTGCGACGCCGACCAGCGGGTGCGGCGCGGCCACCTGGCCATCCCGCTCGGTCTTCAGAAAGACAATCTGTGCCGGGGGCAGGGCGTCCGGCTGAAACCGTGCTTCGGGGAGCGGAAGGTTGAACTTCTCCAGCCCCTCCCTGCTGCGATCGAGGTCATCGGTCGAAACCCGCAGTTGGCACGCCGAATCGTCCCATAGCTTGACGCGCGGAAAGGCCGACAGAATGCGCAGCGGCTGCCCTTCGTCCAGTTGAAGCGCGCACAGATCGTCGCCAAGCAACCGGTACCCCTGCGCCGAAAATGCCGCAGCCAGCGTGGATTTTCCTGCGCCCGACGCGCCCGAGATCAGCAGCGCCCGGCCACCGATATTGACCGCACTGGCGTGCAGCGGAACCAGCCCGCGCTGAAAGCAGATCAGGGCGAGCACCGTCCCCAGCAGGAACACCCGGATCAAGGGCGCGTCCCGCGGCAGCAGCGGCGCGATGGTGACATGGCGGCCCGCCGCGATCAAATAATCGGCGACCTGCGGTATGGCCACGCGCAGCCCCTGCGACTGGACCTGCACACCCGGCGTCTGGGCCGGCAGGGTCGGATCAAGCGGCGGCACCGCGCCGACCGCGATGGTCAGGTCCGGCAGCCGATCATCGCCGCGCCATGGGCGAAGCTCCGGGAGCGGTAATGTGCTCTGCACGCGCCAGCCGAAAAGCGTGTAATCGTTCATTGCATCCGGTCTGCCGCCCCGCCCCGCAGCGGACGGCTCAGGGGCGCACGGCCTTGGTGATGTTCACCGCCGCGCAACCGCCTTATAGGAGGACCGCATCGAGAAAGGGTAGCACAATCATGGTCGATCTTGAGACGGTTATCGTGCGCAGCGACACGGTCCTCGACGCCAGCGTCGGTGACGAATCCGTCCTGATGAGCATCGAGACCGGTCAATATTACACCGTGAAGGTCACCAGCCGCGCGATTTGGGAACGGCTGGACCAACCCGTCCGGGTGCGTGACCTGTGTGCCGCACTTGCCGGTGCCTATCAGGCGCCGCTGGAAACGGTCGAAACCGATACATTGGCCTTCCTCAACTATCTGGAGGCGCACAAGATGATCGAGCGCCGCGAGGGCTAGTTGGAACGGGACCAAGCACTTCATTTGCCGTGTGCAAGCTGACGGGCTCTATCCCGTGACCGTTCGTCCCGAAACGCTTCCGTGCCGCTCGGCAGCGGTGCGACCCAACTAAATTTCCGCCCGCTTGACGGAAACACCGCCAATGCGGCTCTTATGCGCATGGGGGGAGAAGGTATCACCACGCGCGAGGAGCTAGCTGAATGGGTCGGTCGCGAGATCCTTCCCCTGGAACGCGACCTGCGATCCTGGCTGCGGCGGCGTGTCGCATCGCCAAGCGATGTCGAGGATATCGTGCAGGAATGCTATTGCCGCATCGCCCGCCTGCACGATGTGGCGCACATAACCCAGCCGCGCGCCTATCTCTATGCGGTGGCGCGCAACCTGTTGCAGAATCAGCTGAAGGCAGCACGCGTGGTCCGGCTTGAAGCACTGGCCGAGCTGGACATGGAGTGGAGCTCCGACGACCCCTCGCCGGAAGATGTCGTCATGGCGCGCAGCGAACTGGGGCGGGTACAGGCCGCGCTGGCGACATTGAGCGAGCGCGCGCGCGCCATCTTCATCATGCGCCGCCTTGAGGGCATGTCGCAGCGCGAGATCGCGCAGACGATGGGCGTGTCGGAAGCGGTCGTCGAGAACGACGCCAGCCGCAGCCTGCGCGCCATTCTGCGCCTGCTGACCGATCCGGATGCCGGGGCCGAACCCAGTCTTGCGCGGGGGAAGCGCCGCAATGCGTGAGGCGATGGAAACCGAAGCCGCGCGCTGGGCGCTGCGCCATCCGCTCTCGGCCGACGAGCGCGTGGCGCTCGAGGCATGGCTGGCGGCGCATCCGCACCATGCCGGGGCGCTGTTGCGGGCGCAGGCCGCGCTGAGCAGCATCGATCGCGCCATCGCGCCGGAACCCGCCGTCATTGCCGAGGAGGCAACGCCTGCCGCACCGCGCAGCCGCCGCTGGTTCCTGGCCGGAGCCGGCAGCATCGCCGCCGCCGCCGCACTAACGGTGGTGTTCGGTTTGCGCGGCACGGCGGCTGATCACGTGGCGACCGGCCCAGGTGAAATCCGGCGCATGCCGCTCGCCGATGGATCGATCGCGGCGATCGATGCCGAAAGCGAATTGCGCATCGCCTTGGCCAAGGACGCACGCCGCATCGACCTGGCGCGCGGCCAGGTGTGGTTTCAGGTGGCCAAGGACCGGCAACGCCCGTTCATCGTCGATGCGGGGATTGCCAAGGTACAGGCGGTTGGCACGGCCTTTTCGGTCAAAAGGACCAGCGCGGGCGTGCGCATTGCGGTGACCGAGGGCCGGGTTGCGATCTGGGCATCGGATGCCAGCGGCGCGGTCAGCATCCTCGATGCCGGCGAGTTTGCGGCCTTTCGCAGTGACGGGACCGCGCCGGTGACCGGCAATGCCCCGAGCGCCATTGAGCGCTCGCTCGCCTGGCGCGAAGGGGAAATCGCGCTGGAGGGCGAAACGCTCGACGAGGCAGTGGCCGCGTTCAACCGGTACAATCAGCAACAGCTCGTCGTGCGCGATCCGGCGCTCGGGCGGGAACGGCTGGTCGGGCTGTTCCAGCTCAACAACCCGGTCGGCTTTGCCAGGACGCTGGAGGCGACGCTGGACGCCGAAGTCACCGTCACGCCGAACGAAATCAGCCTGTCGCGAAATAAAAACGCCTCCAAGTGACGGAAAAGCGGACTACCGCCGCTCTTCCCCCTTGATCGCAGCATCGCACAAGGCGAGCGCGGAAGCTTGGGGGAGGAGTGCGAATGCGCACGATGAATCATATTCTGATGTCCAGTGTGGCGACGGTTGCGGTGCTGGCGGTTGCGCCCGCCGAAGCGGCGGCACAGATTCGCCGGTTCGACGTGCCGGCGCAGTCGGCCCAAACCGGCATTCCCCAATTCGCGCGTCAGGCCGGCATTCAGATCCTTGCCCCCAAGGCGATCGTCGACGGGCTGAAGGTCAATCGCGTCAAGGGCACGATGCATGTCGCCACCGCGCTGCGTCAGCTGCTCGCCGGGACCGACCTGGTCGCGGTGGATATCGGCGGTGCGATGGTGGTGAAGCGCCGCCCGGCGAGCACGCAGGCAGCCGTCGCCCCGGCGGCTACGACTGCGGCATCGCTGGGCACCGCCGATAGCGCCCCGGCGGCCCCGGCGCAGCAGGAGGCCGCAGCCACTGCAGCTGAAGACACCGGGCCGGGCGAAGAAATCGTGGTCACCGGTTTTCGCCAGTCGCTGCAAAACGCGCAGGAGAATAAGCGGCGCGCGGTCAACACGATCGAGAGCATCATGGCGGAGGACATCGCCAAGCTCCCCGACCTCAACCTTGCGGAATCGATCCAGCGTTTGCCGGGCGTCGCCATCTCGCGCGAGGGCGGCGAGGGTCGCAACATCACGCTGCGCGGCTTTGCGCCGGACTTCACCCGGACGACGCTGAACGGGATGGAGGTACCCGCCAGCAGCGACGGACTGGATTCCGGCGGCTTCACCGTGAACGCCGGTCGCGCATTCGACTTCCACGTCTTTGCGTCCGAATTGTTCAACCGGATCGACATCCAGAAGACCCAGACCGCCTCGATCGAAGAGGGCGGCATCGCCGGCACCGTCGATCTCTATACCTCGAAACCGCTCGACAATCCCGGCTTCAACGTCTTCGTGTCGGGGCAGGGCGGCTATAACTCGCTGACCCGCAAGGTCGATCCGCGCGTCGCGGCGGTGGTCAGCAACACCTTTGCCGACGATACGATCGGCGTGCTCCTGTCGGCCGCCTATTCGCAGCGCACTGTCTATCAGGAGGGGTATTCGAGCGTTCTGTGGATCAGCCCCTATGTCAACGGCGACTCCTGGGCCGACACCAACCCGACCGTCACCGGAACGCCGCGGGCGTGCGGTGCGGCCGACCCGCTCGATTGCCTGTGGGCACCGCGTCTGCCGCGCGCGGACTTTTTCGGCAATGACCAGCAGCGGCTGGGTCTGACCGCGTCGCTGCAATTCCGCCCCACCGACAAGCTGCTGGTGACGTTCGACGCGCTTTATTCGCGGCTGGACAATGACCGGTACAGCTACAATTCGATGGAGTGGCTGCTGACCCACGGCCCGGCCGGCGGCTTTGTCGGCCAGACCCCGGTGGCCTTCACGATCGCGCCGGATGGTCGGCAGCTGATCGCGGCGCGGTTCAACGACGTCACCTCCTGGTACGAAAGCCGCCACCAGCAATCGACGTCCGAATTCAAGCAGTTCGTGCTGTCGAGCACCTACAATATCTCGGACCGGGTGAAAGTCGAAGGCCTGCTGGGGAAGGCCAGCGATGACGCCGATCGCACGGAATTGCGCTTCTATGCGCGTTCGGTGCCGCACGCCTTTTCCTATGACTATCGCACCAATCCGTATGTGCCTGAGGTCGACTTCGGGTCCTATGATCCCAATGTGTTCAGCAATTACATCGATGCGCTGACCGCGGCGAACCGGATCAACACGGTGCTGAAGGAAAACTTCACCGGCAAGCTCGGCCTGACCTATGCCGATGACAACGGTTTCTCTGCCAAGACCGGCTTTGCCTATAACGACCGCAAGGTCCGCTATGGCGAAGGGGCGGGGGCCAATGTCAACTTCAATCCCTCGACCTATATGCGCGACTTTCCCTATCCGAATTTCGGTCAGGGGTTCGAAGGCATCGGGCTGAACCGTTTTGCGGTGATCGATTTCGACAAGATCGCCAGCAGCGGGCTGATCCCGGGCGGTTACACCACCAATGTCGGTGCCGGCTGGGAAGTGGGTGAGGAGACGCTGGCGGGCTATGTCGAGCTCAATGGCAGCTTCGACCTGGGCGGCATGCAGCTACGCGCCAATACCGGTCTGCGCTACGTCAAGACCAACCTCAGTTCGCGTGCGACGATCGCTGGCCAGCCGGTTGAGGTGACGCGCAGCTACGAAAACTATCTGCCGTCGATGAACCTGGCGCTGGACATCACCGACAAGCTGGTCGCGCGCTTCGCCTATGCGCGCAGCATGACCCGGCCCGGCCTCAGCACGCTCAACATCGCCGGACCGGTGTTCGGCTATACCACGCGCACGGTCGGCAATCTCGGCAACCCGGACCTCAAGCCCTATCAGTCGAACGACATCGACGCGGGCCTCGAATGGTATTTCGGCAAGGGCGGCCTGCTGGCGGTCAATTTCTTCAACAAGGATATCACGACGTCGCTGACGACGCGGGTGGTGACGCAGATGGTCGACCCGGCCTTCTGGCCGGCCATCTATGCCGACCCGCAATATGACCCGTCCTACAATGCCGACCCGGCGCTGGTGCCCTACACCTTCACGATCCCGGTGAATGCGGACGGCGGCAACAGCGTGAAGGGGATCGAGCTGACCTATAATCAGCCCTTCACCTTCCTCCCCGGCGCGCTGCGCAACCTGGGCGTGGCATCCAACTACACCTATGTCTCGGCCCGGGATTCGACGGGACTGTCGCGCAATTCGTACAATCTGACGGTCTATTATGACTCGAAGAAGTTCGGCGCCCGGCTGTCGGCGAACAAGCGTGACGACTATCTCCTGTCCCAGCCGGGGAGCAGCGGCAACGCCCAGGAGCGCAAATATGGGCCGACCCATGTCGACTTCTCGGCCTTCTACAATGTCACGCCGCAGCTTACTCTGACCGTCGAAGGGATCAACATCACCGATGAGGTCGAGCGCATCTATGGCACCGGAGACGGCACGCAGGACCTCACCCGCGAATACACCCACACGGGAGCGCAGTGGTTTGTCGGTGCGCGCCTGCGTTTTTAAACCGGCGGCCCTCTCCGCAGGTCTGCTCTGCGCCGTCGCCAATCCCGTGGCGGCGCAGAGCCTTTTGCCGATCGATGACAGCTTTAATGTCGCGCGCCGCTTTGCTGCGGACCGGCTCGTGTACCCTGAAATTCGGCTCCCACAGCTACGTACGGCCGCTGGCCAGCGCATGCTGTTCGACCAGCGCTATCGCCAGATCGGCGACCGCGACCTCCACCTCGACATCTTCCTGCCGCCAGCGGGCCGATCGAACGGCTTGGGTATCCTGTTGATCCATGGCGGCGCCTGGGCATCGGGCAACAAATCGCACAGCTATCCGCTCGCCAACCTGCTCGCGCAGCGCGGCTATGCCGTGTTCATGCCCGAGTTCCGTCTATCGCCCGAGGCGGGCTATCCCGCAGGGCTGACCGACGTGAACGCAGCGATCCTGTGGGTGAAGGAGCGGAGGGCGGAGTTCGGGCTGCGACCCGACGGCCTGGCGCTGGGTGGCGATTCCTCGGGCGGCCAGATGGCGGCACTGCTTGCCTATTCGGCAGCGACGGGGCAGTTCGCGCCCCAGGCCGGGGCCGACACGCGAGTGCGCGCGCTGATCGACCTCGACGGCGTGCTCGACATGACCGATCCGCTGGCGCTGCGCCATGAGGACGCCGCCCGCGCGGCCTCACCCTTCGCGCGCTGGGTCGGTGGCGATTACGCGACGCAGGCCGCGCGGTGGCGCGCCGCAAGCGCCGCCACTTATGTCGATGCGCAATCGCCGCCGACACTGATCCTGGGCAGCGGTCATGACCGCTTTACAGCCGGTCGGGTCGGCGTGCAGTCGACGCTCGACCGGCACGGCATTCGCAATCGCTTCGTGAAGCTGGCCCGCGCGCCGCATACCTTCTGGCTCTACGACCCCTATCTCGCGCGCGTCGTCGCGGAGATCGACCGCTTTCTCCGGGAACGCTCATGAAGACCGCCATTGCCGCCTTATGTCTGTCCCTGCTCTGCGCCGCCGGATCGCCCGCGCTGGCAAAGACGAGCCTGAAGGTGCGCACGTCCTGCGCTGAGCAGGTGCGCTGTTTCACCACCATCAGCGCGGCGCTGGCCGAAGCCGAGCGCGACCGGTCGGACCGCTGGGTCACGATCGATGTCGGCGCGGGCGTGTTCCGCGAGAAGCCGACCATCCGTCGCAATCGCATCCGGCTGATCGGGCGCGGCGTCGGCCGCACCCGGCTTCACTTCGACGCGGTCGCCGAACATGCCGCGCATTATGACCGGGGCCGCTGGGGCACTGCAGGATCGGCGACGCTGACGGTCGCCGCCGACCAGGTGCTGGTGTCGGGCATGACGATCGAGAATGATTTCGATTACCTGGGCAATGATGCGCTGCCCGAGGGCGATCCGCGCAAGATTTCGAACAGCCAGGGGGTCGCGGTGACGCTGGATACGGCGAGCGACCGCGTCCTGTTCGATCGCGTGGCGCTCCTGGGCTATCAGGATACGCTGTTCACCCGGGGCAAGCGCGCGATCATCCGCAACAGCCTGATTGCCGGCAATGTCGACTTCATCTTCGGCAACGGCATGCTGCTGATCGAGCACAGCGAAGTGCGCACCCGGCGGCGCGGTGCGGCGACGGAGGGGGAGCCGTTTGCGTCGTTCGTCACCGCCCCCTCGACCAATGTTCAGCAGCCGATCGGCATCGTCATCTATCGCTCGCGCCTCACTCGGGAACGGGGGGTTGCCGATGGGTCGGTGGCGCTGGGCAGGCCATGGCACCCGACGACCGTCTTTCCCGACGGCCGCTATGCCGACCCGGCCGCGATCGGGCAGGCGGTGTTCATCGATTGCCATATGGACGCGCATATCCACCCGGACGGCTGGGCGAGCATGCCGGGCACCGCGCGCGACGGGACCAAGACCGCGATCTTCCGCCCGCAGGACTCGCGCTTTGCCGAAATCCGCTCGCGCGGTCCGGGTGCCCGGCGACGCGACATCGGCATTTCGTGGAGGGACGCACCGGACATTGCAACGGTTCGCCGGGCGATGTTCGAACTGGACCCGCGATGATGGCGTGACCGTGGGTGGCTACTCGCTGGCGCGTCGGGCGGGGATGGTGCCGGTTGCAGGAATCGAACCCGCGACCTTCGGTTTACAAAACCGCTGCTCTACCAGCTGAGCTAAACCGGCGCGGCGGGTGGCGCTGGGGCGACCCGCATCTGGATGGCCCCCCTTTGCGTCAAGCGATGCCGAACGTCCAGCCCTCCGCGCGCGCAATTGCTGAAGTCATCGCGGCGGGCCGCCACAGCGCGGGCGCATCCACCGCGCGCCGCAGCCACGCGGCGGTCAGCAGCGCGTCGGTCGCATGGTCGGTATAGCGCGCGATCGGGGCATGCGGTTGTGAGCCCAATGCCGCCAGCGCGGCGTCGAGCGATTCCCCGTCGCGCAGCTTCGATCGCCCCTTGCGCGCACCAGCCGCCCGTGCGGCGATGGCGGTGTAAATCTCAACGACGCATGCACCATGATTGGGCAGCGGATCGAACGGCCAGATCGGCACGCGCCCATCTAACCGGTGGAGCAGCCGCATCCCGGCAAAACTCGCCTTGGCCACCTGAGCCGCGCCGATCGCGTCGAACACGGTCGACGGCTTAGTGCTGCCATCGTGCGCGACCTCGCACGCGCGCCAGTGCAGAAAGTCCGCCTTCGCCCCGTCCGCGGCGCCAAGATAGAAATGCGTCCCGCGGCGGGCATCGATAAACCTCGCCGCGCCCAGATCGGCGTCGTCGCTCTCGGCATCGACATGCGCCCAGAGCGCGCGGGCATCATCGCCCTGTGTCTCGCCAGGCAGGTGCGCGCCGCGCGCCATGAACGGTGCCGAAAAGCTGAAATCGAACCCGATCAGCGCCGGTATGTCCGCCTGCGCCGCGACCCAGTCCAGCACCTCCTGCCGCGCCCAGGCACGGTTGGGTGGCGGTATCAGCACCGGCGCAGCGGTCCCGCGCTCACACATCGCCACGGCGATGCCGGGATGCCGCACTCCCTTGGCACCGGACCAGTCGATCGCGACAAATCGGGAAAAATGATGGGACGACGCCATGGTCCGACGGGCTCAGCCCGGCGTCTCGATCCCCGCAAGCACCGCCAGCCGGATCGCCTCGGCAAAGCTCGACACGTCGAGCTTGAGCATGATCCGCGCGCGATGCGATTCGACCGTCCGCACGCTCAGCCCAAGCTTCTCGGCGACTTCGCGGTTGGTCAGCCCATCGACCAGCAGCGCCAGAATCTCGACCTCGCGCTCACTCAGCGTTTCCAGCCGGTCGCGCTCGCGGTCGGACTGCCGCTCTTCGGCCAGATTGCGGTCGAGCAGGTCGAACGCGATTTTGAGCGGGCCAAGCAGCTTTTCAAGCGTGAAGGGCTTTTCGATAAAGTCGATCGCGCCTCGCTTGAGCGCTTCGACTGCTGAGGTGATCTGCCCCTGTCCCGACACGATAATCGCCGGGAAACGGCGATGATCGAATGCGCGCAACGCCTCATTCCCGGACAGACCGGGCATATTCAGGTCGAGCAGGACGACCCCCGGGGCGGCGCCATCGCGTGCAGCGGTCAGAAAACGCTCGGCCGAATCCCACGCGCTGACCGACACCCCCGGCAATGTCGCCACCAGGCTTGCAATGACATCGCGGGCAAGATCATCGTCATCGACGACATGAATGGTTCTGGACATTCTCATTCGCTGCTTGGAACCTGAACCGGCCTGATAACCGGTATGTTCTGTAAGTCCATATGATCGTGTGACGTTACTACTCAACTTGATGCGGTCTGGGAACTTGTTTCGATCATCGCCAGCAGCGCCTGCGCAAGAATGATACGTTCGCCGGGTGAAGCATCGATCATCGCCCGTTCTGTTTCGCGCGCCTTTTCACCCAGTTGCGTATCGCCGAAATGCGCCGCCGTTCCGGCCAGCTTGTGGATATCGGAGAGCAGCGCGGCGATCGACTGGGCGTCGTCGGCAGCCACCGGGTCGAATGCGCGCAGCGCTTCGGCCAGTGCAGCGCGACGTTCGGCATAGCGCGCCATCAGCGAAGGGGGGATCGGCTCGGCGGCGGCGGGGGCCGTGCTTGGCACCGACAGCACCGGGATTCTACCGGGATGCCGTCGCGCCCAGGTAGCGATCGCGCCTTCCAGCGCATCGCGCCGCACTGGCTTCGCCAGATGCGCCTGCATCCCGGCCGCGAAACACGCGTCGATGTCGCTTTGGTAGACATTTGCCGACAGCGCGACGATCGGTAGCAGTTCGGCGTCGAACCCCATGCTGCGCAGCTGCCGCGTGGCGCCAATGCCGTCCAGAACGGGCATCTGGATATCCATCAGGATCAAGTCATAGGGCGTACCGCCCCGTACCGCTGCCTCTGCCTGCGCGACCGCCTCTGCACCGTTGCTCACCACATCGAGCGTCAGGCCGAGACGCGCCGCGGTCGCGCGGATCAGCGCCTGGTTGATCTCATTGTCTTCGGCCAGCAGCACCCGGATCGCAGCTGGCGGCGCTTCATCGTGCGACCTGTCTCCCAGCGGATCGGTGGGCGGCACGGACTCTCGCGCCAGGGCGGCGGGAATGCAGGGCAGGGTGAAGTGAAAGTTGCTGCCTTCATTGACGCGACTTTGCACCTTCAGGCTGCCGCCCATCAGCCGGACGAGCGAGCTGGAGATGGTCAGCCCCAGCCCGGTCCCCGTTCCACCAGTGCGCGTCAACGGATCGAGCTGCACGAAGGACTGAAAAATGTCGGCAACCCGGTCCGGGGGGATGCCGGGACCGGAATCGACCACGGCAAACCGCATTTGCTCACCGACCCGGTTGATCTCCAGCCGCACGAACCCCTGCACGGTAAACTTAACCGCATTGCCGAGCAAATTGAGCAGAACCTGCCGCAGCCGCAGCTTGTCGCCGCGCACGACCGGCGGGAGCTTCGGGTCGATCTGGACCTCCAGCCACACGTCGCGACGGCGCACGCTGGGCATCAGCATGCGGATCGCCGAATTGGCCAGTTCCTCGATCGCGACGGGTTCGTCGGCGAGTTCCAGATGCCCCGCCTCGATCTTCGACAGATCGAGCACATCGTTGAGCAGCGCCATCATATTGGTACCAGATTCGATGATGATCTGGGCATAGTTGCGCTGTTCGGTGGCGAGCTTGGATTCGAGCAGCAATTCGGCAAAACCGATCACGCCGTTCATCGGGGTACGAATTTCGTGGCTCAGATTGGCCAGGAACGTTCCGCGCGCCTGGGCCTCCCGCTGCGCCGCATCGCGCGCCTTGAGCAATTGTTCGCGCACCCGCGTTTCATTGGTGACATCCTGTATCACCCCGAACAGTGCGCCGGGCTTGCCGTCCGGCCGCTGTTCGGTGCGGCCGAGATAGGACAGGAAGCGCGTCTCGCCATCATCGTCCCGGGTGATCCGCACGCGCAGATTGAACGGGTGGTGGTCGCGCACAGCCGCCAGCATCGCCTGCCAGGTCTGGTCCTTGTCCTCCGCGTGAAGATAGTCGAGCGCCTCGTCTCGCGTGATCGGCCGGGCCTGGTCGCGACCATGGATGCGATAGACCTCGTCCGACCACAGCAATTTGCCCGCCGCGATGTCGTATCGCCAATGGCCGACATGTGTCGTCGCTTCGGTCATCAGCAGCAGGCGGTTGGTCTCGGACAGTTCGGCCGTGGCGCGATCGACCTCGCGCGTCACCACCGCCTCGCGCCGCGCCACCACCGCCAGCACGGCGGCCAAAGCGAGGTTGATGCTAAGCCCGGTCAGCAGGATCAGCAGCGGCTCGTCACTGCGCGTGCGCTCTTCGAACGCGGCGGTGCTGCGCCATTCCAGCAACCAGACACGGCCGGCGACGTGGAACTTTCTGGAGGTGACAAAAGCCGGTCGATGCGTCGCCTTTGGCCGTTCGGACAGGGTATCGTAGACTGTTACCCAGTTATTCGCGGCGTCGCGCGCGCGGATCAGCAACTCGAAATCGCTGTTCTGGCCCTGTGTCACGCCACTGAAGAACCGCTGGGCGGTGAAGGGGTGATAGACCCAGCCGATCAGCGTGCGGCGGCGCTCCGCCACCGTGCGCGGCGGTTCCGTCGCCGCATAGACCGGCCGCATCATCGTAAAGCCATAGCCGGGCCCGCGATACTGGATGAAGTCGAGCGGCCGGGTGACGACCGCCGTCCCGCTGTCGCGTGCCTGGTCGGCCGCCTCGCGCCGTTTTGGGTCGAAGGTGATGTCCATCCCCAGAACTGCGCGGTTCTGTTCGAGCGGGTGGATATAGGTGACGACATAATGGTCGCTGTCCGCCGGCGCGCGCTGGATGCGGTCGATCGCCAGGCCGTTGCGACGGGCGGCCGCCTGAAATGCAGCGACCTCCGCGCGGGGAACCCGCCGGATGAACCCGATGTCGCGGATGCCGGGATTGCTGCGCTCAAGGTCGATCACCTTGGCATAGGCGACCCATTCGTCCCAGGTCACCCGCTCGCCCGCAGTGAACAGGGCGGATGCAGCGTCCAGGCTGTGCGCGGCACGGTTCAGCCGCTCGTGCAACGCCTGTTCGCTTTCCGCAGCCAGCATGGCAAAGCTGGCCCGGCTGCTATCATACACCCGCTCGCGCACGTTGATCCACGCGAACATGGTCAGCGCAAGACCCAGGCCACAGCCGAGCGCGATATAGCCGAACAAGCCGCGGATCGTCGCGCCGCGCCAC
This sequence comes from Sphingomonas sp. SDUR79, assembly GCF_056821745.1. Lineage (NCBI taxonomy): Bacteria > Pseudomonadati > Pseudomonadota > Alphaproteobacteria > Sphingomonadales > Sphingomonadaceae > Sphingomonas > Sphingomonas sp. SDUR79. The sequence goes on from NZ_JBPDIN010000001.1 coordinate 813,920, forward strand.
AGCGCGCGGAAGCGCCGCCGCTCGCCGATCATTGCAAAGGGCGCGACGGTCAGGATGCCAAGCACGTCGCCCAGCGCCCAGGTCGCCATGCTGCCCGGTACCCGCTCGATCGGAAGGTCGCGCAACGCCATTATCGCGAGATGCCCGACCGAAGCCGACACCAGCGCGGGGATCAATATTCCAAGGCCGATCGCTCCGGCGACATCGCGCGCCCGGGTCAGTTCGATATGATCGCCGAAGCGGCGGCGCAGCAGCACATCGGCGGTCAGCACCTGCAGCGTCGCACCACAGGCGGTCCACACCGCCAGGCTGCTCGCGCGCAGCATCCCGGATCCCATTGACATGCCCAGGATCGTGTTGAGCAACAGCGAGGCCAGGAACACCGCCGGCAACAGCCAGCGCCCATATAGCAGCACCGCCGCAACCGCCACGCCGGACGGAAGCCACAACATGGTGACATTGGCTGGCGGAATCGCGAGCTGCCTTGCGATCCATCCGCTGGCGACGAACGCCAGGATCAGGATCAACCCGATCCGGATGCGCGATATCAGTGACAAGGGTCCAGCGTCAGCCGGATCGCCGGCGGACCGCTGGTCAGCAGAAGGGACGTCGCGCGCAGGTTCCACAACATGGTCTATAGCAAGACGCGCGGCCGATGCATCCATCGCGTTACCCGGTTGGGGACGGCGCACCGCGATGGTGATCTGGGTCCGCGCGGAACAGCGTCACCCGGGGGAAATCTCGGTTGGATCTTTGTCAGCGCCGCGCGCGTCCGGCTTCGGCCATCGATACCAAGAGCTGCGCCGCGCCAGCCGCATTGTGCAATCCCCCATGCGTCGATGCACCGGGCAAAACCGTAACCTGTCGCACGTTCGCAAGATCAAGCAACTGTCGGCGCACGGTGGTGACTGCCGGGGTCTGATAAACGATCCTCGGCCGAAAGAGGCTTCGGGCAAGCAATTGCAGCTTTTGCGGTCCGCTGACTGGCCTGGGCGCACCAGCGCCCAGGATCACGATCCCGCCAATCTCATAGCTTTCGTCGGCCGCGCGACGGCAGGGCCATATCATCTGCTTGCCGCGATCATCGTCAACGATCGTCCGCTTGTGTTCGTGGTCGATGCGCTCGGCCATGTGCGGGTACAGACGCATCGATGGCCGGCCGCGCGTCGCCAGCAGTCGCCCCGCATCCGAATGCAACACGGTAAGGTCGTCGGCCAGAAACTGCGCACCTTCGCCGATCAGTTCGGCGGCAAGGCTGGACTTCCCGGCACCGCTGTTGCCCCCGATCAGCCAGGCGCGGCCGTGGACGACCACGCTGGACATGTGCATCGGCAGCGATCCGCGCCAAGCCAGCAACGTCCCGGCGACGGTGCTGTAAAAGGCGACCGGCAGGGTGCCGCGCCACTGTGTGCCCGGCAGAACATCGATCGTTCCATCGGAATAGGCGTCGAATATTGCCTCGTCCTGCCAGTGCATGCGAAAGCCGTCCCCGGCCAGTTCCACACGGGGGCTGATCCGATGGAGGCTGCGATCCTGCAAGGTCTTGGCGAGACGGACGTGGATCGCCGCGTCTTCGTTGATCGACCTTGTCCGATCAAACAGGTCAAGGTCGAGGTCGCAACGCCAATCGTTGCCAAAGCACCGGTACCCATGCCGGGTCGTGGCGGTCACGCCGGATCGACGAGCCGCTTTTGCGCCATCTCTTCAAGCGTGCGGCTTACGCTTGCCTCGCATGCCGATCGTTCCACCGCATATTCGCTAAGAAGCGCATCGACGACCTCCGCTGCGGTGCGCGGCGTTTCAAGGCTGGTCCAGATCGCCAATGCCGTTTCATTGAGCACGACATAGTCACCAGCATCGATGTGCAGCATCACGAAGCTGTCGTCCACATGCGAGCCAACCCAATTGTCGTTACGCTGGTATCGGGTCATCAGCTCAACTTCCTCTCGCCACCAAGTCGCTTATTTTCGAGCCAAGTTCTTGGAGTGAGTGATATTCCTTGTCAAATCGCAGCTCATAGACGGGAAGCATGCGGCACAGCGCCGTCGCCATCGCCAGCATCGCCTGCTGGTGCCCAAGCAATGTGGGCACGCGTGGCCGGTGCCGATTGCGCATGATGGCGGTAAAGGCCTCGATCCCGGTCAACCGTCGGATCGACAGCGGCTGTCCCGGCGCCAGCACGACGATGGCGTCCAGCCGGGTTGCCTGTGCCCGTTGGATCAGCCCCTCCGCCAGCGGTTCGAACCGCCTGGCGGCTTGCGAACGCACAAACACCCCGCCGGGCAGTCCGTTGCACATCGGCCATTGGCCGGACGGATCGATCGCCAGCGTATCGTCCCCGACCAGGCGGGCCCCGCACCCCAAGAACCAGCGCGCAAGCGTCGATTTGCCGACCCCCGATGGTCCGGCAATGGCGATACATTGTTCGTTCGGTTTCAGGATCAGCCCGGCGGCGTGCAACATGAATCGGCCCCGCGACCATAGCAGCGCCGGCATGGCTGTTGCGACGAGCAGCTCGCCGATGGCCGCGATGGCCGCGTCGGGATGCGGTTCGATCCGGATCGAGTTGCGGGCGATCCGATACCGACCGACACCGGGCGGCGCGAAGTCCAGCACATCCCCCTCACGGCGGTAAGGAAAGGGCCAGGGCGGCAATGCCACCGGGTCACCGACGGTGATCGTCACATCGGTTTCAGCTGACGGGAACGGCCAGGGAATCGCGCCCGGGATCGGCGCTGTGCTGGCAATCCGCAAGCCCCAGCCCAGCACCGGCATATCGCCCGACAATGGTGTCATCGTCAGCGACATCCTGCACGAACGTTGGCAGGATTGCGATGATCGGGCAAGCCGACTGAACATCCTGCCGGTCACCAGGGCGCCATGCTTCCCCTGACGACGTGGCCTAGCAGCAGCGCCGCGGGATAGGCGGCGGCGAAGGCCCAGGGGAACAGGGTGAGCCGCATGACGACCGCCGTCGCGATATGGAAAGCGAGCATTGCGGCGAGCGCGGCGATCAGCACCGGCTCGGTCGCGAACAGCGCCAGCGGAAATAACGCCTCGCCCAGCATCAGCGCCCAGCTGCCGAAAAGCGCGACACCGCGCCGCTGCACCAGACGGCCCGCCCACGGCGCGCCCCACACGGCATGGCGCATCACGCCCGCCAACTCGGTGCCGCTGCGCCACGCGGGCTGACGCAGCTTTGAGACGCCGGCGATCATGTAACAGAGCGCCAACTGCCCGCCGCTAACCAGACAGCCGGCCAGCACCAGCCCGGCATCGCCGACCGACAGCCCGACCGTCCCGACCAACGTCCCGGCAAGCACGATCAGGCCGATCTTGTCCGCCCCGCTCGCGCCATGATCGCCAAACAGCAGGATGAAGCTGCCATGGCTCGCCAGCGCCGCCACCAGGCAGACCGTCGCGAGTAACGGCGATGTCGCGAGCAGAAGCGCGACGGCAAGCGCCAATTGCAGGCCCATCCACGTCCGCAGCAGCTGGGTCGATGTGCGGCGGCGGACTTTGCGCAGCGCTGACCTGCCCGGCATCGGCGGCCAGGGGATCGGCCCTTGCGGTCCAAATGCGCTCGCGCCGACAATCCAGTGCACGCTTGCCAGCATCAGCCAGAGGCCAAGCGCAATGCGGGTCGCGGCAAGATAGGGTGCCGCTGTGGACAGCAGATCGGCGTTCAAGGCGCGAGAAACTCCGACACGAACAGGCGACGGGATTCGCCGCTCGTCCAATCGGTCCGCGACAGGGCAATTTGCAGGTCACTCCGGGGCAGTGCCCGGCGCAGATGCGTGCTCAACGTTGCAAAGGCTTGCGTTTCCGCCAACGTCGTTTCGCTGTCGCCGCGCGCGGCGCGGTGTGCCAGCCGGTCGACCGCGATCCAGATCGCGCCGTTTGCGGCATGGTGGGGATGGTAAATCGCATGCCACCAGCGCACAGGCGGCCAGAGCGGGGCCGGCACCCAATCGCTCAAAGTCCCGGAGGAATCGCGCATGCGAACCTCCACCGCCAGCGCATAGCTACCCACGCCCTGAGTGAAAAACAGCCAGCGCGGCAGGATCCCCAGTCGGTCCAGCGTCTGAAACCTGCGACTGAGCGGCCGAAACTGAAACAGCAGCGTCAGCCCGAGCCAGGCAAGCGCCAGCACCACGGCGATGTCGCCCAGAGTGACGTTGCCCAGAGTGACGTTGCCCAGAGTCATGCCGGTGCCCCGGTTGACCGAAATTCTGCCCGATCGCCCTGCATCGTCGGGACTTACGCCAACATCCTGGCGGCGCCAACCATTCGAGTTGTGCGGCGCGCGCTCCATGGTCCATATGTCGCCGCCGATCAGGAGTGCGTTGCCCATGCCGTCGTTCGCCCGGCACAACGATGCCGGCCACGCTCATTATGCGGCGCGGCGCTTTGCCGAGGCGGTTGCCGCCTATGACCGCGCGATTGCCGCAGCGCCCGATCGTGCGAGCAGCCATAGCCACCGTGCCCGCGCGCTGCTGGCGCTGGGCCGCAAGCCGGAGGCGCTTGCCAGCGCCCTGGCGGCGACGCAGGTCGATCCGGACTCACCGGGGGCATGGATCGCGCTTGGCTCAACCTTCAATACACTGCGCCATTATGAAATGGCGCTGAAGGCTTGGCGAAGCGCGTGGCGTCTAGCGCCCGACCATGTCGGCCTGCCGGGTTTGCTGCTGCAGGCGCAGATGCTGTGTTGCGAATGGGAAGGCCTTGACGCGCTGGCGGAAACGGTCGCCGCCCAGATCGCCTCGGGGGAGGGCGCGGTGCACCCCTTTTACTGGCATGCCATCGCCACCGGGCCAGCCAGCCTGTTGCAGGCCGCGCGTAACTGGCAGCGCGGCACCGCGCCCAAAGCGCCCGACGCCGTGGCAGCGCGCCCCGCCTTCCCGCCGCCCCGCACCGATGGGCGCATCCGCATCGGCTATCTGTCGGGGGAGCTCAATCTGTCGCCCAACGGGCTGGTGATGGCCGGGGTGTTCGACCATCATGATCACGCGACATTCGACATCGTCGCCTTCGACAACAGCCCGGAAGACGGATCGCCGCTGCGTCAGCGCATTATCGGCGCCTTCGATCGCGTGATCGATGTCCGCGCGCTCAGCGATGCCGATCTGGCGGCTGCGATCCGCGCCGCGCAGGTCGATATCATGGTCGATCTCAACGGCTATTTCGGCAACAGCCGCAGCGACGCGCTACGCTATCGCCCGGCACCGGTGCAGGTCAGCTATCTCGGCTGCCCAGCAACCAGCGGCGCAGACCATTTCGACTATGCCATCGCCGATGCCGTCGTCGTTCCCGACGCCGATCGGCAATGGCACAGCGAAGCGATCGTCCATTTGCCTGACAGCTATTATCCCACAGACCGGCAGCGGTTCGTGGGGAGCCGACCCTATACGCGCGCCGAATGCGGCTTGCCCGAGCGGAGCTTCGTCTTCGCCTGCTTCAACCATTGTCACAAGGTGCTGCCGGACAGCTTTGCCCGCTGGATGCGCATTTTGCGCGCGGTGGAGGGCAGCGTCCTGTGGCTGCTCGACAGCAATCCGCTCGCCACCGCCAATCTGCGCGCGCAGGCTGAGCGTCACGGCATTACCGCGGATCGACTGGTGTTTGCGCCACGCATGAGTCCCGAAGATCATCTCAGCCGCCATCGCTGCGCCGATCTCATGCTCGATACCTTGCCCTATAACGGCCACACCACGACCACCGATGCGCTGTAGGCCGGGCTGCCGGTGTTGACGCAGGTCGGGCCGACATGGCCGGGGCGGGTGGCGGCGAGCGTGCTGCATGCGCTCGACATGCCTGAACTCATCGCCAGCGACGGCGCAGCCTATGAGCGATGCGCGATCGACCTTGCCCGCCGCCCCGATGCGCTCGCCGCGATCCGGCATCGCCTGAGCGAACGGCGGCTGTCGGCACCCCTGTTCGACACCGCTCGCTATACGCGCCACCTCGAATCCGCCTATCGCGCCATGCACCGCCGCCGCTGCGATGGGCTGCCGCCCGGACCGATCAGCGTGCCGCTGGACTGACACGTTGCGGCGCGTCTGCGCCAAGGCGGCAACCCGGGCCAGGGGGCATTTGCCAAGTCCCTCAAAAGTGATACTTATGCCGGGTAGAAACAGCCGTCTGGGAAATGACATGGAAAGCACGAAGCTGAACGCCGGTGAAGCCGCCATGGGCAAGGCATGGGTCGAACCGTCGATTCGGTCGCTGGATGTCAGCGAAACCGGCGCATTCCCCAATTTGGGTGCCGATGCGCGCGGCAATCCATCCGTGGATAGCCAGGCCAGCTGAACGGCGGGCTCGCAGTCAGTCGCCAGGCGGTTTCAGCTTAGGGCGACGATCGCTGCCGGTGCACCGGGCAGTTCAATGTCCGCAACGCGTTGAAACTGACGGTCGGACAGCGCAACCATGCCGCGGAGCGCGTCGCGCCGCTCGCGCGGCCCAAAGATCGATAGTCCGACGATGACGTGCTGCGCGTTGAACGCGATGCCGCGCGTCATCAGTGCCTCGCTCATCACGAAGCGTTGACCGTCGCTGGCGACAATTTCACCGGACATTGACGCGGCGTACCACAGCCGCCCGTCACCGCTGGCGACGATGTCGTGGCAACCGCGATCCATCAACACCTGTCGTTCGATTGGCCGCCAGTCGGCTCCAAACCACGCGATTTCGCTGTTCCAGGGTGGGTCTAGGCGACCATTGTGCAGCATCACGCCGATCCGCCCGTCGATCTGCGCAATCGCATTGATGTGATGATAATGCGCCGGATCAAAGGGATGCAGCACGTCAACCGGCCGACCATCGAGATCGAAACGCAGGATCGCCTGGTTGGCGGTATCGACGACGTGCAGAAGTCCGTCGATCACCGTGATCTGGTGACAGTGACAGTCGATGCCGCGGGCGATGACGACCGGTTCGGACAATCGCCCATCGCGCAGCGCGAGTCGCACCAGCCGCCCGCGCGGGCGTTCGCGCTGCCGATGCCCGCAGTTTTCGAACAGGAACAGCCAGTCGCCATAGCGGCAAATGCCGAAATACCACCCGAACAGCGCGGTCGCGAACCCATCGCCATTGACCGCGAATACGCCTTTTGATGACGCCACCAGCCAGTCGTAATCCCGAAGATCGGCATGGGCGACGTGTACGTCGTCGCGGGCATAACGGTCCATTGCCAGGGCCGCGCGTAACTGGGACAGGTCGGGTAGGGAGGGGGTGGTGCTCGGCATCGCTCCAGCCCTAATTCGCTGGCTGGACAGCGCAACCCCGGTCTGGTGCGGCTGGTAAGCTTATGGCATCGGGCAATATGGCCCGAATGAGCGGTATTTACGGAATGTTGCGGCGCGATGGTGGTCCGCTGGACTCCAGCGATGCGGCGTTGCTGGGGTTGCCTGATCCGCAGGGCGCGGCGATCCAGTTGCTGCCCGTCGATGATCGCATACCCAGCGCGCTGCATCGCCTCGACGCAGACGGCGCTGTCACGGTGCTGGTCGGTCATGTCGATGATTGTGCCGCGCTGGCCGCCCGGCTCGCCCTGCCACCCGCGACGTCGCCGGCCATATTGGCGCGCGCCGCACTGGCAAGATTTGCGGGCGACACGCCGATCCACATGATCGGCGAATGGTCGCTGCTGCATGTCGATCGGACGGGTCGCGTAACCCTGATGCAGTCGGCGGCGCTGCGTGATCGCATCTTCTACGCCATCGACGGGCCGACGCTCGCCGTTGCCCCCGATCTGGAGGCGCTGAGCCGCCTGCCATGGGTCGGGCGCGAGATCGATGCGACGGGTCTGCTCTTTGCGCTCGGCCGGGCACAGCTGCGCGTCCGGAACGATGGGCAAACGATGCTGCGCCACGTGCGTCGCCTGGAAGCGGGCGGCACCGTCATGATCGACGAACGCGGGGTGCGAACGTCGAGCGCGAATGCGCTGACCGCTTCGCCGCGCTGGGAAGGCGACTTCGCTGAAGCTGTAGAGGAAACCGAGCGGCTGCTGCGCGTCATCGTCGGCGAGCGGATGCGCCGTGCCGGGTCCTGCATCGCCATGCTGAGCGGCGGCCTCGATTCATCGACCCTGGCATGGCTGGCGGCGGAACAGCGTCCGGCGGATGCGCCCTTGTCGCTGATCACGTCCGTGGCGCCGCCCGATTGCGCCCGGGACGACGAGCGGCACTTCGCCGGAGCGGTGGCATCGGCGCTCGGCCTGTCCACCAACCACCTGTTCCCGGATGCGTCGGTCAGCCTTTACCGCCCTGCCGACGCCATTCTTCACGGCGCCAATGGCCCACTGCTGACGACCCGCCACGGCATGACTGAGCCCTTTCAGCACTTCGCCGCAGCGCGCGGCGCGGCGCTGATGTTCAACGGCAACTATGGCGAGTTGACACTCACCGCCAAGATGCCGGTCGATACGTTGCGCCACCGCATGCGCCGTTTGGCAGGAGCGTTGCGTCGCAGCTTCGGCAAGCGTGCCGCCCCGCCGAGCGCGACCGGCCCATTTGTCGTTCGGCTGGCACGTCACCGATTGGCTGCGTTGCCCGACGCGGTTGTCGACGCGCTGGCGGTGCCGGTACCCGTGGAGGAATATCCGACCCGTGACGACAGTTGCGGCTATCTGCCCGGTGCAGCCAAATCGCTGCGCATCACCACCGAACCCTATCCGGGCGCGGTGCGCGAGGATTTTCCGTACCGCGATATTCGCCTGCTGCGCCTGTTTGCAGGGTTCCCCGCGACGTTCCTGACGCATGGCGGCATGACGCGCTCCGTCGCCCGCCATATGCTGCAGGGGCATTTGCCCGATAGCGTGCGGCTGCGCAGCCGCGGGCTGCCCGCTTCGCCTGACCATCTCGATCGGTTGCACTGGCAGGCATCCGGCGCCCGTGAACGGATCGCCACGTTCCGCCAGGCAGGGATCGATGACTGGATCGATCTCGACTGGCTGGAAGCGGCGCTGGATGACGTGGAGGCCAACGGCGTCACCAGCTATGCCCAGGCCAATGACGTGCAGCTGACTACGATGACCGCCGAATATCTGCTGTCCTGGCAAACTCGCTGAGGACGACTCAGCTCGGCCAGATGTCGAAGGCAACACAGATCCGCCGCTCCGATTGGCCGTGCGGATAGGTGCGGTGATAGGTTTGCGAGGGAAATAGCGCGAGCAGACCGGGCCTGGGGCGCAGCAAATGTCGGCCATAGGCCTGGGCGGCGGCTTCCCCCATCAGCGCGTCGCCGATGCCAAAGGCGATGCAGCCACCCTCATCCTCACCCTCCTGAACCGCGCGCGGCACCGCGACATAATAGACGCCGCTCATCCATCCTTCGGGGTGGATATGCCAATGTTCAAAGCCATGTTCCTGCGTGATCGCGCCCCAGCTGGTCAGTATGCCCGATGCCGGACGCGCGGCGACCCAGGGGTGATCGACATCGTCAAGCGTCGCCGCGTGGCGTTCGGCGGTGCGGGCAATCTGTTCCACCAATGCGGCGGCCAACGGCGCATGGCCATTGGCCAGCGAATCGAGGATCTCGGTGTCGCGCGACGCCGTCCCGTAACGATCGCGACGGATCGCGCTGTTGCGCAGGATTTCGTCCGCCAGCGCGGCATTGAACGCCCCGATATCGTCCCACCCCGGGGGCGGCTCCAGCATGATCTCGGCGCGCAACCTGTGCGCCATTTCACCCGCCTGCGCCGCCTCAATTTCGCCCTGGGCTACCAGCGACAGCGTGCGCGAGGCGTGCAACCAGCTATGCGTGACCCCCAGCGCCGCCATCCGGTCCGCCAGCGCCAGTACCGCTGCAGGCTGCTCACAGCGCAGATGGTGCAGGGTCAGCATCCGATACGCGCCCTGATGGTCCGGTTGGAGCGCCAAAGCACCGTTCAGCAAGTCGATCGCCGCAGAATCAGCACCGTCGCGCCGCGCCAGTCGGGCCTTGAGCACCAGCGCGGCGGTGCGCTGACGGTCGTTGATTGCCTGTTCCAGCGCGGCATCGGCCTCGATCGCCGCACGGCGGATATCCCCCGTCCCGTTGCGGGCGAGCAGCGCCTCACACAGCAAGGCGCGCTCAACGAAGGTCAGCGGACCGGCCGGACTGTCAGTAAGCAGCGCGATGCACGCGTCAAACGCATCGACACGGTTGAACAGCCTGGCCAATCGCGGCCGCAATATAGCCGACCCAGGATTTCGCCGTACCGCTTCACGCAGCAGATCGCATTCTTGCCGCGAGTTGAGCGCGGTGCCGCGTTCAGGCGTGATCGAGATGGAGACAGCCATTGCGGCTCCCACGCGATGCGCGTCGCCGGCCCGCGACGCGATCAGCAAGGCGTTGATGATGCGGCATTCTCATTACCATCAGCGCTAGGCTCGCGACGCCCCTTTTGCAATTGCCGCGACAGGCTCCGCACGACGTTGCCAAGGCCGCCTCGGCATCGCGGTCAGCGCAATGCCGTCACAGCATCCGCGCGCGATGCTCTTCAGAGGGAAGCCAGCAGTCAGTCCGTTTGCCGAAAAGCCGGTAGCGGTTCCGTGCGATCAGCCGGTAGACAGGGTCACGCAGGATCGCCGGTATGATCCGCAAAACCGACGCCAGGCGCCACGGCCAGCCGAGCTTTTCATAGATCGTGATGATCGCATCGCTGTCCTTGTGGACTGCGGATTTCCCGATGACCAGGATGCTGGTCGGGTCATCTGGATCCAATCCGTGCTGGCGGAACAGGCTGGCCCCGACCTGCCCCTGCATCGGTGCCAGATAAAATCGCCGCGCCCTGTCATATGTCAGCACGATCTGCGCATTGGTCGAACACAGGACACATTCGGCGTCGAACAGAATGATGTGACCCTGTTCAAGCAACGCTGAAATGCGCGAATCCGCTTCGTCATCTAACACTATGATGGCAATCCCGAACAACCGCTGTTCTAGTTCGCCTTGCGCCCCGCCGATTGCAAGCAGCTTGTCCGCTTGAGTCTCCGCCCCGCTTCAAACCCGCGCGTCGGTTCGCGTTCCAGATGCGTGCGACGGCATTGCGGTCTTTAACCGCCTGCGGATCAAGCCACTCAAAATGTTCGGATGAATTGGTCGGGGCGACAGGATTCGAACCTGCGACCCCCACACCCCCAGTGTGATGCGCTACCAGGCTGCGCTACGCCCCGACCGAAGGCAGGCCCTCTAGGCGGGTGTGGCGGGGGATGCAAGGGGGTTCGGGTGCGCAGCGACGACGCGCTACCGGCCCGATCCCCACCCGGCCACCCATGGAATACACTGTCGTTGGGTGGCCGGGTGGGGGAGCGGGCCGGTGCCGTATGTCAATATGCCACAGTTGCATGGCCGCAACACAAGTGGTAGCTCGCGCCGCTTGAACCGGGGAGCGTCGCTCCCCACCATTCAGGCCCAACCTTCTGGCCCCGGGAACCTCATGATCATCACTCCAGCATTTGCACAGGCCGCGGGCGGCGCGGCGGCACAGTCCAGCGGCGCGGCGTCGTTCCTGTCGATCGCGCCGCTCGTCCTGATCTTCGTCGCCTTCTACTTCCTGATGATTCGCCCGCAGCAAAAGCGGATGAAGACGCTTCAGGCATCGATCGGATCGATGAAGAAGAACGACACGGTCGTGACCGCAGGTGGCCTGGTCGGCAAGGTGGTGTCCGTCGACGACGTCTATGCCAATGTCGAAATCGCGCCGACCGTGAAGGTCAAGGTGGTCAAGGCGACCATCGTCGAGGTTCAGCCGCTCGGCGGCAAGCCCGCGAACGACTGAGATGCTCGATTTTCCCAAGTGGAAGGTCTGGGCAGTCTGGCTCAGCATCGCCGTCTGCGTGCTGCTGGCGATCCCCAGCTTCGTGCCGGAAAGCGCGCGTGAGCGCTGGCCGTCCTGGATCCCGCAGCCATCGATCAACCTCGGCCTCGACCTTGCCGGCGGCAGCTCGATCCTGCTGGAGGCGGATGTCGACGATCTCGCACGCACCCGCCTCGCGGCCAAGCGCGACGAGATTGAGACCGAGTTCCGCCGTCAGGATCCGCGCATCGACATCGGCGACATTTCGACCCGCGACAACCGCATCACCTTCATGGTGCGCAACGTCGCGCAGGTCGATGCCGCGCGCGAACGCCTGCTCCAGCTGACCGGCAGCGGCGTCGGCATGTCGGGCCAGCGCGAATGGACGATCGAGGTGCGCGACGGCACCCGCTTTATCGTCAGCCAGACCAGCGCCGGGCTCGACCAGGCGGTGACGCAGGCAATGGGCGACGCACGTGAAGTCGTGGACCGCCGCATCAACGCGCTCGGCACGCTCGAACCGACGATCATCCTTCAGGGGCGCAACCGCATCCTCGTCGAAGTGCCGGGGGTCAAGGATCCCGAGGCGCTCAAGCGCACGATCGGCACGACTGCACGGCTTGAGTTCAAGCTGGTCGACACCACCGCCAATCCGGCGGACATCGCGGCCGGGCGTGCGCCAATCGGCAGCGAGATCATGGCCTATCCGGGTGCTCCCGGTGGTGCGCCCTATATCGCCTATCCGACTAGGGAGGGCGAGGTCGCCAAGATCGCGCTCAAGCGCCAGATCATCGTCAGCGGCGATCAGCTGATCGACGCCAAACAGGAATATGACCAGGACCAGCGCGTCGTGGTCGCATTTACCTTCGATAGTCAGGGCGGTTACAAGTTCGCGCAGGCGACGCAGGCCAACACGGGCAAGCCGTTCGCGATCATCGTCGATGGTCAGGTCATCTCCGCGCCGAACATCAACGAACCGATCCTTGGCGGTCGCGGCCAGATTTCGGGCGGGTTCACCGTCGAAAGCGCCAACGAACTCGCCATCGCGCTGCGCTCGGGCAAACTGCCGGTGGCACTCAAGGTAGTCGAGGAGCGTACGGTTTCGGCCGAGCTCGGTCAGGAATCGATCGAAAAGGGCATCCTGGCCGGCATCGTCGGCACGATCGCGCTGATCGCCTTCATGCTGTTCACCTATCTGCGGTTCGGCGTCTATACCGCTGCCGCGCTGCTGGTGAACGCGGTGATGGTGCTGGGCGTGATGGCGTTCTTCGGTGCCACGCTGACCTTGCCCGGCATCGCTGGGTTCGTGCTCACCATCGGTGCGGCGGTCGACGCCAACGTGCTGATCAACGAACGCATCCGTGAGGAACAGCGCATCCGTGGCCGCGCCGCGATCGCTTCGGTCGAGTTCGGCTACAAGGAAGCAAGCCGCGCGATTTTCGACGCGAACATCACCAATGTCATCTCGGCGGCGATCATGTTCCTGTTCGGCACTGGCCCGATCCGCGGCTTTGCGGTCGTGCTCGCCATCGGCATCATCACCTCGGTGTTCACCGGCGTCACCTTCACGCGTCTGCTCGTTGCCGATTATCTGAAGCGCAACCGTCCCAAGACGATCAATATTTAAGGCCGCCCAGATATGCGCCCGCTCAAACTCGTCCCTGACAACACCAACATCCCGTTCCTCAAATGGCGGAACGTGGCGATGGCATTGTCGCTGCTGCTCATCATCGGCTCGATCGTGCTGTGCTTCGTCAAGGGCTTCAACCTCGGCATCGATTTCGTCGGGGGACAGCAGACTCGCGTGACGTTCAGTCAACCGGTCGACATCGAAACGCTGCGCCAGCGGGTCGAAGGGCTCGGCTATGGCGAGGCGACGATCCAGCGCAGCGGCTCGACGAACGAATATTCGGTCCGCACCCCGCTGCCCGAGGGTGGCGAGGAGGCGGCGAACAAGGCCGCGTCGGCGATCCGCGCCACGATCCAGCAGGGCTATCCCGGCGCCCAGGTGGAAGGCGCGCAGAGCGTGTCGGGCAAGGTGTCGGAAGAGCTGTTCCGCAACGGCGCGATCAGCCTGACGCTCGCGATGATCGCCATCGCGCTCTACGTCTGGTTCCGCTTCGAATGGCAGTTCGGCATCGGCGCGCTGTTCGCGCTGTTCCACGACGTCGCGCTGACATTGGGCTTCTTCGCGCTGACCCAGCTTGAGTTCGACCTCAACATCGTCGCCGCGATCCTGACGATCATCGGCTATTCCTTGAACGACACCATCGTCGTCTATGACCGTATTCGCGAAAACATGCGCAAATACCGCAAGATGGAGATGGGCGAACTGCTCGACCTGTCGATCAACGAAACGCTGTCGCGCACCGTCGTGACGTCGCTCTCGATCGGTATCGTGCTCGGCGTGCTGCTGGTGCTGGGTCCGGACGTGATCTTCGGCTTCACCGCCGCGATGCTGCTCGGCATCGTCATCGGCACCTTCTCGTCGGTCTATGTCTCTGCGGCGATCCTGCTGTGGCTGCGGCTGAAGCCCGACAGCTTCCTGCCCAAGGAAGCGCCGGGGCCGAAGGGTGCAGAGCGCACCGGTCCCACCGACTTCAAGGACATGCCCTGATGCGGGTCGACCGGACCCGGATCGAGGGGCCGGTCGTCTCGGGGTTCAGCGGGCGCGGGTTCCGCGTCGATGACGGCGTGTATGACGGGCTGCTCCTCACCCCGACGCGGGCCGATGGCTGGTCGCCTCCGCCGCTCGCGGAACTGACCGCCGACGATCTCGCGCCGCTGCTGGCGATGGACCCGCTGCCGGAATTCCTCATCCTCGGCACGGGCACCACCCTGCGCCGTCCGCCGGCCGCGCTGGAAGCGGCGCTGCCCTTTGGCATCGAGCCGATGGACAGCCGCGCCGCTGCGCGCCTGTGGGGCGTCTTGCGGGCCGAACTTCGCGGCGTTGCCGCCGCGCTCTATCCGCTCGATTAAGGGCGGCTGGTTAGCGCCCAGGCGGCGCGCACCTGCCCGGTGAAGATCGGCGCGTAACTCCGCAATTCGGCGCTAGCCGCCCGGTCATAATCGGCATGCCGCCCCTGCGCCGTCAGCGCTTCGGCCGCTGCCGTCCGGTACAGTGCCCTCGCTTCGCCAGCACGCGCACCATCCTCCCCGATCACACTGGCGAGGCTCCACGCCCCAATCACCCGATCGCGGTCGCCGACTGGCAGCATCGCCAGCTTGATGTGCAGCGCGCGGCGGTACAGCCCCTCCGCCTCCTCTCGCCGCCCCAGCGCCCGCTCCGCCGCCGCCAGCCCGTTGAGGCTGTTGGCAGTATCGGGATGCATCTCGCCGAGGAGTCGCACACGCACGCCTAGCGCCATGCGCAGCGCCATCGCCGCGTCGAACAGCAATCGGCGGCGCAGCATTGCGTCGACCGGCTCAACCCCGCCCGCGCCAGGCATCGGGAGGAACGGGGACAGCACCGCCTGACGCAGGGTAAAGCTGCGTCGAAACCCCGCCTGGACACTGGTCGCGCCCGCCATGCGAACCAGATGCGACCCCAGATTGTTGAGCGCGACCGCAAACTCGGCCTCGGCCGTCGGCCCCATCCGCTGCAATGTCGCCGCCGCCTCGCGATACAGTGCATAGGCGTCTTCGCCGCGCCCCATCGCCGCGAGGATCCCGGCGCGATTGCCTTGCGCACGAGTGAGGTCGAGCCGCGCGCCCGGCCCAGCAGCGGTCAGGATCGTGACCGCCCGCGCCGACAGCGCCTCCGCCTCGTCCAGCCGCCCGGCATCCGCGGCCAGTCCGGCCAACTGGCTCAGGCTGCGCGCGACCGCCGGATGGGCCGCACCATGCCGTACAAGGCGGATCTCGAATGCACGCCGATACAAGGGCTCGGCCTCACGCGGGCGTGCCTGCTTGGCGAGATTGTCTGCGAGCCGCTCCGCCGCATCGGCGACTGAGTCATCGGCGGCTGCCCCAGCATCGCGGATCGCGCGCCGCAGAATCGGCTCCGCCTCGCGATAACGCCCCGCATCCTCAAGCACGCGGGCTGCATCCGGCGGCGCAGCCTGGCTCAGCAATAACAGGGCGAGGGCAGGGGCGAGCGTCACGCCGACACCGTCACCCGCCCACCGCGCGGACGCAAGCGACAGTTTGCGGCTAGGCCGGCCGACCTTCGGGAGAAGTCCATACCCGATCTTCCAATCACGCTACGACTCGTGCATATGTATCGTAAAATAGGGGGAGAGAAGACCATGCTGACCGCCGCACTTGCCATCGCCGCCGCTCAGGTCGCCGCACCCGCGCCTGCCGACTATCGCGATACCGCCAACTGGCTTTGCCGGCCAGGTCGGGAGGACGCCTGCACCGTCAATCTCGACGCCACGGTCGTCGCGCCCGACGGATCACGCACCGTCGAAAAGTTCACGCCCGCAGCAAACCCGAAATTCGATTGCTTCTACGTCTATCCCACCGTCTCGACCGATCAGACACCCAACAGCGACCTCAGCATCGACGCCGCCGAGCGCCGCGTCGCGATGATCCAGGCGGCGCGTTTCCGCAGCGTGTGCCGGGTCTATGCGCCAATGTATCGCCAGGTGACGCTCAAGGCGCTGCAGGCGGTGATGGCTGGCCAGACATCGGGCGCCGATCCGGCGCTCGGCTATCGCGACGTGAAGGCCGCGTTCGACGATTACATGAAGCACGACAATCAGGGTCGCGGCGTCATCCTGATTGGCCATAGCCAGGGCGCGCGGATGCTGTCCCAACTGCTCGAGCGCGAATTCGACGGCAAGCCCGATGCGATGAAGCCGATCATCTCGGCCATGCCGATTGGCTTCAACCTCGACGTTGCGGCGGGGCAGCGCACCGGCACGCTCAAGACAATCCCGACCTGCGCCAGCGCGACCGACACCGGTTGTGTGGTCACCTATGTCAGTTTCCGCGCGACCGTGCCGCCGCCGGCCAAATCGCGCTTCGCCCGCTCCGCCACACCGGGGATGCAGGTCGCCTGCACCAACCCGGCGGCGCTTGGCGGGGGCAGCGCGCCGCTCGACGCCTATTTGCCGACCGGCTCGCTGCTCGGCACTGCCTCCGCCTTCGCGTGGCGCAAGGACGGCCCAGCGGTCACCACCAATTTCGTCAAGCTGCCCGGCCTGATTTCCGGCGCGTGCGTGGTGAAGGACGGCGCAAGCTATTTCGAAGCCACGCTCAACGCCGACCCCGCCGACGCGCGCACTGACACGATCCCCGGTGACGTCATGGTCGGCCCGCAGCGGCTCGACGATTGGGGCCTGCACCTGATCGACATGAACCTGGCGATGGGCGATCTGGTGAAGCTCGCGGAGACGCAATACGCCGCGTGGGCGAAGAAGCGCTAGCGTCCGACCAACCCGGCGAGGTGCGCATAAAGCGCGTCGCGGTTCGCCTCCCAGGTGAACCCCGCCGCGCCCGCGCGCACCGCATCGGGTGCGGGCGGGGCGGCGAGCAGCGCGCCGATCGCCTCGGCAAAGGACGACGCGGCCCTTGCCACGATCCGCCCATGGTCCGGCGCGGTGACCAGTTCGCGCGCGCCACCGGCATCGGGGATCACCACCGGCGTCCCGCTCGCCAGCGCTTCGACCCACGCATTGGCGAGACCCTCCGACGACGATGCCAGCGCCATCACGTCCGCTGCTGCCAGCAATCCGGGCAGCTCGCCATGCGCCACACTGCCCAGCAGCGTCACCCGGTCGCCGACCCCCAGCCGCGCGATCTGCGCCACCAGCTTCGGCCGCTCCGGCCCTTCGCCCGCAATCATCAGCCGCACGCCGGGCAGCGCCGCGACCGCGTCGATCACGATCTCATGCCCCTTGCGCGGGATCAGCGCGCCGACACTCGCGACAAGCGGGCCGTCGACGCCCAGCGCAGCCTTTGCCGCCGCCCGATCGCGCGGTGCGAAGCGGCCCAGATCAACGCCGGTGCGATGCACGCGGATCTTCGCCGCATCCATGCCCAGCGCGACCATGTCGTCGCGCATCGATCCGGCGACTGCCAGCAGCCCGTCGGCACGCCGCCCGGCCTCCAGAATCTGCTCCGCAGTCCCCTGCGCACGGCCCCAATGGTGGATATCGGCTCCCCGTGCCTTGATCGAGACCGGCACGTCGAATGCGCGGCCCAATTCGACCGCTGCCACGCCGTCCGGAAAAAAGAAGCTCGCATCGATCACATCGAACGGAAAATCGCGCCGGATGGCGCGCAACAGCGGCTTGATCCGCGCCGCGAGCATTGTGGCGTGGAACCGCCCACCGGTCCCAGGCAAATTGGCAAAGCGCGGACGCCATGTCTCGACGCCCCTCCATTCCTCGTGCCGGGGGAGGGCGGCCAGCGCCGCATAATGCCCCATGCGCGACATGGGCCAGGGCGGCAGCCCGACCGGGGCGACCAGCTTCAGTTCGACATCGGGATGCGCCGCCAGCCCGAGCGTCTGCCGCTCGACAAACACGCCGAAATTGGGCCGCGACGCATCGGGGAAGAGCGACGAAAGGGTGAGCACGCGAAGCATTGCCTCAGCGCACTACACCCTTCCGGTTAAGTTTGCGCAACCGCGATCAGCGGCAGCGGACTTCACCCTTGTCGACCGCCGAACCGATCACCGCGCCACCGGCAGCGCCGATGATCGTGCCCAGTGTCTTCGACCCGCCCGGCGCGATGATGTTGCCGAGCACGCCGCCCGCGATCCCGCCGACGATCAGTCCGGCGCTGCCATCGCTGCGGCGGCAATAATAACGCCCGTCACGCCCGACATAGACATTGTCCCCGCGGCTGAGGCGGCGTTCCTGATAATTGCCGTCGCGATAGTAGCGCGCTGCGTCCCAGTCACTGCTGCTGGCATAGCCGGGCCGGTCATAGCCATATTGGCTGCAGGCACCGGTCAGCGCCATTGCGCCTGCGCTCAGCGCGATCATACCGGTGCGAAGTGAGAAATTCATCGGGCATCTCCCTGTCCATGATGCCCCCCGCCGATGTTGTGCCAACGAAACGGGGCGCGGAAATATCCCGCGCCCCGCATCATTTTGGCATGCGCCGATCTTTAACGGCAACGCTTGCCGCTGCGCTCGATCTCGCGACCCGCCACCGCGCCTGCGGCCGCGCCAAGCAGCGTGCCGACCGTGCGGTCGCCGCGGGTATCGATCGTCCGACCGACCAGAGCGCCGGCGACGCCACCGATCACCAGACCGGTCGTGCCATCGGGCTTGCGGCAATAGCGGCGGCCGTCACGGCCCTTCCACTCGCGATAGCTGTAGCGCTTCTTCTTCGACTGCGCCTGTGCCTCGCTCGAGGTCTGCGGCAGCATCACCGTCGCGGGGACGGCCAGCGAAGCGGCGCCCAGCGCCAGCATCAGGTTACGCATATCACTTACTCCATCTTCCTGAACTCGCGGGATAGAACGCCGGGCTTGTGGCCGGGGTTTCATGAACGTCACATTTCGGGCAGTTCATGCCCCATGCAGGAAGCTAAATCCCTTATCGACCGCCTCGGCCTCACCCCGCATCCGGAGGGTGGCTGGTACAAGGAAACATGGCGTTCTCAACCACTTGTCCCCGGTGATCGGTCGATCGGAACAGCGATCCTGTTCCTGCTGGAGCAGGGCCAGCGGTCGCACTGGCACCGCGTCGATGCCGATGAGCTGTGGCTGTGGCACGCCGGATCGCCGCTCGACCTGATGATCGCCGACGCCGCCGACGCCAATCCGGAGACGATCCTGCTTGGCGGCGACGTGCTTGGCGGCTACCAGCCGCAAGCGCGCGTGCCTGCGACTCGCTGGCAGGCGGCGGATGCGCAGCGCGGCTGGGCCTTGGTCAGCTGCATCGTCGTTCCCGGATTCGACTTTGCCGGGTTCGAACTCGCCCCGCCCGACTGGTCCCCGACCCGCTGATTCCCTGCCCATGATTCACGTTATCCACAGATGGTAACGGTCGATCGCCGCTTCGCCCGACTCGAAAACCATGACAGCATCATGGGGCAGGCAGATGAGGCCGCGGCGGGAAACCAAAGCGAAATCAAATGTTTGTCACGGCCTGAACCATGCAGGTGCCTTCGGGAAACCGCATGGAACGGGACGGGGACGCCACCCCGGGAAACCGCAGGGACGATGTTCGCATCGGCTTTGCGCGAACGGAACGGACAGGCGTCCAATGGCATCCCAGGGCCTTGTGCCGGGGATGACAGGCGGAAGGGCAGGGGCCGATGCCTTCGGGCATCGGGCCGGACCGGAAGCCATGGACGCAAAGCCCGTCTTCGGACCGGGTGGAGCGGGTTGCAGCGGAGCGGCGGCGCCTTCGGGCACGGTCGGGAAGATGCAGCCACAGCCGCGACGGAACCTGGGCCTTCGGGAAAAAGGACCGACGCGAGGTGATCGAATGAAACGACCCTTCGGGGATCGTGTCGATCGATGACCGGACCGCGATGCCGGAGCGCCGCAAGGGGCAAAGGGATCGCAAGGACATCGAGGCGGGAACGCGGCTCTTCGGAGCCGGCCCCGTCCCGGTGACCGGCCAGCGGACGCCTAGCGACCGTTGGAACGCAGGGTTCCGCAGTCCCTTGCCGGAAGCGGAACACTGCCTGCCGCCGCCGCAGCGCGCCCGTCTCCCGGATGGGCAAGCGAGCGGCTGGCGACACCGGGGGGCTGGCGGAAACGCCGGCCCTCTTTTGGTTTTGGAGGTCGTGAGGGCACGCGTGCGGCGCGCCTTCTTCTCCCTCTCCCCTTCAGGGGAGAGGGTCGGGGAGAGGGGCCCTCTCCCGCAAGCGGAGAGAGGGCAAGGCCCCCGCAACCATCGTCACCCCGGCCTCCGTGCCGGGGTCCACCCCGCCTCACGTCCAACGCTATAGCCGCTTGCTCCGCGCCCGCCTCCCGGTGGACCCCGGACCAAGTCCGGGGTGACGAAGAAGAGGGCTGGACTGCTCCGGCGCGCTCGTTACGCCTCTACCCCAATGCCCTTCGACTCCCTCCACCTCGCGCTCGCAGCCTGCATGTTCTTGGGGGCGATGCTCTATTCCACCGTCGGGCATGGCGGGGCGTCGTCCTATATCGCGCTGATGGCGCTGTTCAGCGTGCCGGTCGCGACGATGCGGCCGACCGCACTCGTCCTCAACCTGATCGTCGCGAGTCTGGGATCGATCCGCTACGCCCGCGCGGGACTGTTCCGCTGGCGCACGCTGTGGCCGTTCCTCGTCGGCGCGATCCCGGCGGCGTTCGTCGGCGGCATGATCCACATACCCCCGGAGATCTATCGGCCGGCGATGGGCGCAGTGCTGCTCTTCTCCGCCGCCCGCATGCTGTGGCCGCGCGAGTTGAAGGCCGAGCGCGAATGGCATGATCCGCCTTTATGGGTCGCGATCCTCGCCGGGATCGGCCTCGGCCTGCTCGCTGGCCTCACCGGCACCGGCGGCGGCATCTTCCTCTCGCCGCTGCTGCTGTTCCTC
This sequence comes from Sphingomonas sp. SDUR79, assembly GCF_056821745.1. Classification (NCBI taxonomy): domain Bacteria; kingdom Pseudomonadati; phylum Pseudomonadota; class Alphaproteobacteria; order Sphingomonadales; family Sphingomonadaceae; genus Sphingomonas; species Sphingomonas sp. SDUR79. The sequence goes on from NZ_JBPDIN010000001.1 coordinate 835,155, forward strand.
GCCTGGTCGGCGCCCAAGCCGGCGTCGGGCGTCGTGGCGGTGTTCATCCTCGCCAATTCCGCCGCCGGCCTCGCCGGAAACCTCGCCTCGGTCGGCAGCCTCCCGCCCGAGCTCCCGCTTTACGCCGTGGCGGTGCTGGCGGGCGCAGTGGTCGGCACCACGCTCGGCATCAAGCTACCGCAAAAGTGGATCCTGCGCGCCCTTGGGCTCGTCCTGCTGGTCGCTAGCGCGAAGCTGTTCGGGGTGTATTGAGCGACGCGGATCGGGGCCGTAACGGTTGGGGCCTTCGGTGCCGGGGACCACTAAGACGACGGCCAAGGCAAACAGCACGCTGCCGATCTGAAACAGCGAGGCCCATAAAGGCAGGTCGGCTAACGTCGACGCACCGGTTTGAATGTCACGGAAGACAAACCGAGCGCTCGAATAGATGCCCAACACCATGGTTGGCGGGAACAGGAGCGCCCACCATCCGCTGAGGTTCGCGTCATGCAGCCGACGCGTAAACTGGGCGAAGATTGGCAGGAACACCAGCAACTGGGTCGCCTGATCCAGTATCCAGCTGGTGCGGATCGGCAATTGATGCGGAATGAGCCCGAACATCGTGCTCATCAGCATCGCTGCAATCCAGTAATAGACCAGCTCCGACCGGCGGGAGCGTCCGCGAAACGTCGCGATGCCCCTGATGGCGCGCAGAACAAGATCGAGGGCATTGGGGTTTGCTTGCTGTGCCATCGGCGCTCAGCCTAGCTGCATCCCGAAACATCTCAAGACGGCAAACATGCCCCCTCGTCGTCCCGGCCTTGAGCCGGGACAGGGCTTCGTCTTCACGACGGCCAAAAGGCCCGGCCCCGGGTCAAGCCCGGGGCGACGGGGGAGGCGTCTCAGCCCCCCACTGCCTTCTTCAGCTTGTCGAAGAACCCGGTCGAGATCGGGCATTCCTCGCCCGTCTCGAGCGCGCGGAACTGTTCCAGCAATGCGCGCTGTTCGCCTGACAGCTTGGTCGGGATCTCGACCTCGATCCGCACGACCAGGTCACCGCGACCGCGCCCCTGCAGCACCGGCATGCCCGCGCCGCGCTGGCGCACCTCGCGCCCGCTCTGCGTACCGGGGTGGAGGTGAATTCTATGCACTTCGCCGTCCGGGCCCGGGATCTCGATCTCGCCGCCAAGCGCTGCCGTCGTGAAGCTGATCGGCGCGCGCGCGAACAGCGTCGTGCCTTCACGTTCAAAAAGCGCGTGCGGCTTGACGTGCAGGAAGATGTAGAGGTCGCCCGGGGGCGCCCCGCGCGCGCCCGCTTCGCCCTGGCCCGCCATGCGGATGCGCGTGCCTTCGTCGACGCCCGGCGGGATGTTGACGTTCAGCGTGACCGTCTTGTCGACGCGACCCTCGCCCCGGCAATTGCGGCACGGATCGGCGATCGTCTGGCCCGCGCCATGGCACGACGGACAGGTCCGCTCGACCACGAAGAATCCCTGCTGCGCGCGCACCTTGCCATGCCCGGCACAGGTGGTGCAGCGCTTCGCCATCGTCCCCGGCGCAGCACCGGTGCCGCCGCACGGTTCGCACGGGCCGGACACGTCGATGGTGATGTCGGTCGCCTTGCCGTTAAAGGCGTCTTCCAGGCTGATTTCCATGTCGTAACGCAGGTCGGCACCGCGCGCCTGACGCTGTCCGCCACCGCCGCGACCGCCCATGAACTCGCCGAACATGGATTCGAAAATGTCGGAAAAGGCGTCGAAGCCCGGCCCGCCGCCGCCGCCCATGCCCTGCGGCCCGGCATGGCCGAACCGGTCATAGGCCGCGCGCTTTTGCGGGTCCTTCAGGCAATCATAGGCTTCGTTGATCGCCTTGAACTTGGCTTCCTGCTCCTTGCACCCGCCATGCTTGTCGGGGTGGCACTGGATCGCCAGCTTGCGAAACGCCGATTTGATCGTCGCATCGTCCGCATCGCGCGAAATGCCGAGCAGTTCGTAATAGTCAATCTGGGTGGTCATTCACTCGGCCCCCGCCCGATCCCCCGCCACCTTTCCTTGGGAGTGAAAGGGGCGGGGGTGAGCATAAATTACGCCTTGTTGTCGTCCACCTCGGAGAATTCGGCGTCGACCACGTCGTCCGCCGGCTTCTCCGCAGCTGCATCGGCCGAGGGCGAAGCCTCGCTCTGCTGCTGCTTCTCGTAGATCGCCTGACCCAGCTTCATCGCGACCTGCGCGAGGGCCTGGCTCTTTTCGTTCATCTGATCGGCGTTGCCGCTCTCGACCGCCGCCTTGGCCGCGTCGATCGCCGACTGGATTTCGCCCTTCAGCGCCTCGTCGACCTTGTCGCCATTCTCGGCGAGCTGGCGTTCGGTGGTGTGGATCAGCGATTCCGCATTGTTCTTTGCCTCGGCGGCGGCGCGGCGCGCCTTGTCCTCCTCGGCGAACTTCTCGGCGTCGCGCACCATCTGGTCGATGTCGCTGTCCGACAGGCCACCGCTGGCCTGGATGCGGATCTGCTGCTCCTTGCCGGTGCCCTTGTCCTTGGCGGACACGTTGACGATGCCGTTGGCGTCGATGTCGAACGTCACCTCGATCTGCGGCACGCCGCGCGGGGCAGGGGGGATGCCGACCAGGTCGAACTGGCCCAGCATCTTGTTGTCCGCCGCCATTTCGCGCTCGCCCTGGAAGACGCGGATCGTCACAGCCTGCTGATTGTCATCGGCAGTCGAATAGACCTGACTCTTCTTGGTCGGGATCGTGGTGTTGCGGTCGATCATGCGGGTGAACACGCCACCCAGCGTCTCGATGCCCAGCGACAGCGGGGTCACGTCGAGCAGCAGCACGTCCTTGACGTCGCCCTGCAGCACGCCGGCCTGGATCGCCGCGCCGATCGCCACCACCTCATCGGGGTTGACGCCGGTGTGCGGCTCCTTGCCGAAGAACTCCTTCACAACCTGGCGCACCTTGGGCATGCGGGTCATGCCGCCGACCAGCACCACTTCGTCGATCTGCGCCGACTTGACGCCGGCATCCGCCATCGCCTTGCGGCACGGGTCGAGCGTGCGGGTGATCAGATCGTCGACCAGCCGCTCCAGCTCCGCGCGCGACAGCGTCTTGACGAGGTGCTTGGGGCCGTTCTGGTCGGCGGTGATGAAGGGCAGGTTGACCTCGGTCGTCTGCGCCGACGACAGCTCGATCTTCGCCTTCTCGGCCGCTTCCTTCAGACGCTGGAGTGCCAGCTTGTCCTTGGTCAGGTCGATGCCTTCGACCTTCTTGAACTCGTCGGCGAAATACTGAACCAGCTTGGAATCGAAATCCTCGCCGCCCAGGAAGGTGTCGCCATTGGTCGCCTTCACCTCGAACACGCCGTCGCCGATCTCGAGGATCGAGATGTCGAACGTACCGCCGCCAAGGTCATAGACCGCGATGGTCTTGTTGTTGTCCTTGTCGAGGCCATAGGCCAGCGCCGCCGCGGTCGGCTCGTTAATGATGCGCAGGACTTCGAGGCCGGCAATCTTGCCCGCGTCCTTGGTCGCCTGACGCTGCGCGTCGTTGAAATAAGCCGGCACTGTGATGACAGCCTGCGTCACGGTCTCGCCGAGATAGCTCTCGGCGGTTTCCTTCATCTTCTGCAGGATGAAGGCCGAAATCTGCGACGGCGAATAATCCTCGCCACCCGCCTTGACCCATGCGTCACCGTTCGAACCCTTCACGATCGTGTAGGGGACCAGCTCGGTGTCCTTCTTGGTGATGGGATCGTCATAGCGGCGGCCGATCAGGCGCTTGACCGCAAAGACGGTGTTGTCGGGGTTCGTGACCGCCTGGCGCTTGGCCGGCTGGCCGATCAGTCGCTCGCCGTCCTTGGCAAACGCGACGATGGACGGCGTGGTGCGCGCGCCCTCTGCATTCTCGATCACCTTGGGCTTGCCGCCCTCCATCACTGCCACGCAGCTGTTGGTCGTGCCGAGATCGATTCCGATAACTTTACCCATGAGTCCTCTAAGGCCCCCGTATGCTAAATCATGTTAATCCAGTGCGTTACCGCGCCCCTCAAGCGGCAACGCGGCCTTCACAAGGGGCGATATAGGCGCGGCGCGCCTTGCCGCAAGACCATGGCGCTCTTAGGAATTTCCCTAAGCTTCCCGAATCGGGAGAAGGAGTTTCGACAATGCGGTCTTTGGTGGCGGTAATGGTGGCGGCGGTTGCGCTCGCCGGATGCGAACAGGCGCAGCTGGGGGTCGAGGATGCGTGGGTCCGGCTGCCCGCCGTGTCGAGCCGTCCGGGCGCGGCTTATTTCACGGTCAAGGGCGGGGCGGATGCGACCAGCCTGCTCGCCGTCTCCTCACCCGCCGCCGTGCGCACCGAGCTGCACGAGATGAAGCATGAAGGCGGCATGATGACGATGTCGCCGCTCAAGGATGTCGCGATCCCCGCCGGCGCAACGGTCAAGTTCGAGCCGGGTGGGAAGCATATCATGCTCTATGACCTGTCCCCCGAACTGCGCGCCGGTGGCAAGATCCCGCTGCGCCTCGCCTTCGCCAACGGCAAGACGATCGAGGTCGAAGCCGAACTGCGCGCGCCGGGTCAGGAAAAGTAATTGAATTTCCTCGCCCCTCCGCAGGAGGGGAGAGGGATGCGCAGACTTAGGGCTTGCGAAGCAAGGCCTTAGTCGCAGCTGGGAGAGGGGTGGCGGCTACGCAGTAGCCGCGCGGAGCTTTGCTCCGCTCTACCCCTCTCCCAGCTCCGCTAAGGCAGCAAGCTGCCAAGCTTCGCTATCCTCTCCCCTATCAAGGGGAGAGGCGAACGGATCAAAAATCCACCGACAGCGACGCCCGCACCGTCCGCGGCGCACCCTGCAGCAGCGCTTGCCCGAACGCGTCGAACGCCGAAGCCCAATAGCGCGCATTGGCGACGTTATCGACGCCGACCCGCAACGTCAGCGGCTTGTCGCCCGCCGCAAAGACATAGCGCGCGCCGACATCGAACCGGGTCCAGTCGTCCAGCTCCAGCGTATTGGCGATGTTTACCGCCTGCGGCCCGGTATGCACCACACGCCCGGTCAGCGTCAGGCCGGGGACGAAGCGCATGTCCCATTCGGCATTCAGGTTCGCGGTATATTCCGGCACGCCCTGCGCACGATTGCCTTCATTCGCGCCGCCCAGCGTCTCGCGCAGCTTCGCATCGACCACCGTGCCGCCACCGATCAGGCGCAGCCCGGGCGCAACCTCACCGGCAAAGCTCAGCTCGATCCCGCGATTGCGCTGCTTGCCGAACAGGCCATAGACCTGGCTCGTGCCGGTGCCGGTCGGCACCGCATAGGCGCTCGGCAGGTCGATCTGGAACAGCGCCAGGCTGGCATCGATCCCGCCGATGCGGACCTTGCCCCCGACTTCATATTGCACCGATTTGGTCGGCGCGAGCACCTCGCCCGAATTGACCAGCAGCGGGTCGATCGGCGCGGTCGGGCCTTGCTGCAGCCCCTCGATCCGGTTGGCGAACAGCGACACGCCGGCAACCGGCTTCACCACCACGCCAACCACCGGGGTCACTGCGCTTTCGTCGTAGGTGCTGTCGAGCAGCCCGCCATTATAGGCATTATACGCCTTCACCCGGATCGACTGGAGCCGCAGCCCCCCGGTCACCAGCAGGCGGTTGTCGAACAGCCCGACCGTGTCCGACGCGTAAACGCTCCACAGCCGCGTGCGGCTGATCGGGAACGGATCGTCCAGATCGCCGCCGACGAACGCCGATGCCGGGATCGCCGCCAGCGTCGGACTGTACAAATTGGTCGCGAACCCAGCGAAGCCGGGGCCATAGAGGAAGTCGAACGCATTGCGGTTCACCTGCCAGGCGATGTTGCCGCCCAGGTTGAACTCATGCGTCACCGCCTGACCCAGCTTGACGCGCAGCCCGGCCTCGATCGCCTCATTATTGTCGGTGCGCGGCACGTACAGCGCGTTGCCGTTCGCCGCGCCGGTGGTGGCGTCCAAAATGGTGATGCCGCCATAAATGCCCTCTTCCATCCCGTCGCGCGCACCGGCGCTGGCATAGAACATCGCATTGTCGGCCACGTCATATTCGATCCGCGCAACGCCGAACACGTCGCGCATGTCGGTATAGGTCCAGGGCTGGGCATAGTTGGCATCCGCGTCCGGCACGCGCGGAACGACGGTGGTACCGACCGTCACCTTGGGCCGCAGCCCGTCCACCTCGACCCGCTGATAGCCCAGGTCCAGCGACGCCCGCACCCGTTCGCCGCGCCAGTCGAACGCTGCGCCCAGCACGGCGGTGCGGCGGAACTCGCCCTCGACCGCCACGTCACCGCTGCGGAACGCGCCATTGACGCGCACCCCGAACGACCCATCGCCAAAGCGGCGCGCGACGTCGAAGCTCCCGCCGAAATGCTCGTCGCCGATATAGCTGGCGGTCACGCGGTTGAGGTCGCGCCCGGCGCGCTTCAGCTGCAGATTGACGCTCCCGCCGATCCCCGACCCACCCGGCGCCGCGCCGTTCAGGAATGCCGATGCGCCGTTCAGCACCTGCACGCTCTCGAACAATTCTGGCGCGACCAGCTGACGCGGCGCGATGCCGTACAGGCCGTTCAGGCCGACATCGTCACCGAACAGCTGAAACCCGCGGATCACGAACTGCTCCGACGCATTGCCAAAGCCATAGGTGGTGCGGATCGTCGGATCATTCTCCAGCAGCGCGCCCAGCGTCAGCGGCTGCTGGTTGAGGATCAGCGCCTCATTGTACGATCGGACGGTGAACGGCACATCCTCCGCCTTCTTGTCGCCCAGCGCGCCCAGATCGCCTTCGCCGGTCACCGCGCTGGCATTCTCGCGCTGTGCCTGAATGACGACCTCGTCATCCTGCGCCAAAGCAGGGGTGGCGATCGCGGCGAGCGATACGGTGGCAAGGATCAGGCGCTTCATTTGTCTATCCAATTGTCTAGGGTTCAGGAACGGCGCAGCCAGCTGCGCAGGAAAATCAGGACGGGGAGGGCGAGCAGCAGTGACGCGGCCGCATCGCGCCACCCATCGCCGGTCAAACCAAGGATCAGGCCCGTCAGGCTCGCGACCAGCAACAATGCGGGCACCGCAAGCACGCTAGCCGCGCGCTGCGGGCCGATGCGGCGCGACGCGTTCACGATCCGGCTCCGGCATGGACGATCTCGTCCACCGCGCGCTCGGTGCCGCGCGCACCCTTGCCCAGCCACAGCTGCAGCCCGCTCCACAGCACCCAGATCGTCGCCAGCGTCAGGATCGCCCACAGGATCTTGAGCGCGATTCCGCCATAATTGCCAAAATGCAGCGGCTTGGACAGCATCAGCGCCTGGGTGAATGCCGGCATCGTCGCGGTATCGGCCAGCTTCGCGGTCTCGGCATCGACCAGAGCCGGGGTCAGCACATGGCTGGTCAGCGGCGTGTCGCCTTGGAAGAAGATCGCATAATGCCGCCCGCTGCTCCACCCGCCGCCCGGAAAGCCGATGAACTGCGGCGACACGCCCGGCAGCGCCGCCTGCGCCGCCGCCATCGCGGCATCGACCGAGGCATAATCGGCGGGTGCCACCGGCCGGTCACCACCATGCGCCGCGACCATTTCCTTGAGCTGCCCCTCGCGCCAGCCATAGGTCAGCGGGTCGGCAAAGGCGTTGATCACGCCCGTCACCCCGACCACCAGCGCCCAGCCCAGCGTCACCACGCCCAGCAGGTTATGGGTATCGAGCCGCCGCACCCGCTTGCTCCGCGTCTTGCGCAACGTGCCGAACCGCAACCGCCGCATGAACGGGACATAGAGGACGACGCCGGAGATAATCGCGAGGACGAACAGCGCGCCCATGACCCCCAGGAACAACATCCCCGGCAGGCCCAGAAACATGTCGGTGTGCAGTTTCAACAGGAAGTGCATCACGCCTTCCTCGCGGATCTCCCCCGCACTCGCGCCGGTGGTGCGGTCATAGGAGAACAGCCGCATCTGCGCTTCCGGCGCGTCGGGGGTCGGCCCGGTGGTCACGGTCAGGATCGGATTGTCGTGGCTGAACCCGACGAACAGCGGCACCCCGCCGCCCCCCTCGGCCACCGCCTTGGCGATCAGCGTGTCGAGCGGCACGCCGCCCTGTGCCGAGGGCCTGCCCTGCATCGCCGCCGCCGCGTCATGCTCCAGCGCCTCGATCTCGTCATGGAAAATCAGCGGTAGCCCGGTGACGCACAGCATCAGCAGGAATGCGGTGCACAGGATGCTCGACCATTTGTGGATCAGGAACCAGGCCTTGATCGTCGAGCGGGACACGGTGCGCGGCTTTCCTCGGCAAACAACGGAACGCCGCGCGCCTACCTCGCTTCGCCGCGACAGTCAATGCGAGGCATTCGCATTTGCAATCAACGAGCGCGGGGCCTTTACCCATTCCTCCCCTGAGCTTGCTCAGGGGAGGGGGACCGCTCGCGCAGCGAGTGGTGGAGGGGCGGCCGCGCAGACGGCCGGGAACAGCTCGACAAAACTCCGCCCTCTGCGAGGGCGGCCCCTCCGTCAGCGCCGCGCGCTGCCACCTCCCCTGCGGGGCAGGGGAGGAATATTGCGCGTCACCCCTCGCGCCACGTCCCCGGCGCAACCCCGTCCAGCGCCCACTCACCCACGCGCCAGCGCACCAGCCGCAGCGTCGGATGCCCCACCGCCGCCGTCATCCGCCGCACCTGCCGGTTGCGCCCCTCGGTGATCGTCAGCGCGATCCAGCAATCGGGCACGGTCTTGCGGAACCGCACCGGCGGGTCGCGCGGCCAGATTGCGGGCGGGTCGATCCGCTCGGCCAGCGCCGGGCGCGTCACCCCATCCTTCAGCCGCACGCCCGTGCGCAGTGCCGCCAGCGCCGCGTCATCCGGCTCCCCCTCGACCTGCGCCCAATAGGTCTTGGCGACTTTGTGCTTCGGGTCCGCGATGCGCGCCTGCAACCGCCCGTCATCGGTCAGCAGCAACAGCCCCTCGCTGTCCCGGTCCAGCCGCCCGGCAGGATAGACCCCCGGCACGTCGATATAATCAGCCAGCGTCGGATGCCCGCTGCCCTCATCGGTGAATTGCGACAGCACGCCCCACGGCTTGTTAAACAGGATCAGCATGGGGAAGCTCTAGACATAACCCGCCTGCGCATCCACCTCAGCCACGATGACTCATCGTCGCCCGCTCACTCCCGGAGAGATCGCGCTCGCCCGCAGCGTGTTCGGCGACGCGATCGACTATACCGCCGCAGCCATCGCCAACCGCAAATGGATATTCTTCCAGCCGCGCAACGTGACGATGGCGCCGCTCGGCTGCATCCATTTCCACCCAAAGGGGGCCGCGTACCGCGACGATTTCGCGACCGCCTCCCTCGGCCTCCAGGCACATTTCATCCATGAAATGACGCATGTGTGGCAGCATCAGCGCGGCATCTTCCTCCCCCTGCGTCGCCACCCGTTCTGCCGCTATGATTACGCGATCAAGCCCGGCTGGACGCTCGAGCGCTACGGGATCGAGCAGCAGGCGGAGATCGTCGCCCATGCCTTTCTGCTCGCGCGCGGCGCGCCCGTTCCCGGAGCCCCGCCGCGCGCGGTCTATCAGGCGATTCTGCCCTTTACCCCGGCCTGACCGCGCTCATTGCGGGCGCTCGGCAGTGCGGTCCTTCACCGACTGCCCCGGATCGCTGCTGCGCGTCTGAGGCGGAGGCGGCGGTGGCGGGGGAGGCGGCGGGGGCGGCGGTGGCGCCACCCGGACCGGCGGGGGTGGAGGAGCCACCCGCACAGGCGGCGGTGCCGGCTGGGGCCGCGGTTGGACCTGTGGCTGCGGCTGCGGGCGCCATTGCGGTTGCGGCTGTGCCTGCGGCTGCGGCGCGACCCGCACCGGCGCTTGCGGCCCGCTCTCACGCGGGGCCGTGCCTTCCGGCATCCGCCGCCGCCATTCGACCGGGCGATCGCCGAGTGGCCGTCCGAACTCCGGTCGCGGGGGTCGCGAGGGCTGAGTCGTCGGCGCAGGCTGCACCGCGACCGGTGGCGGCGTCGGTGTCGGCGCAGGCGACGGCGTGCTCACCGGCGGCCGGCCGCCGCCCGTTCCCGGGCGTCCGTCACCGGGGCGTCCATCACCCGGTCTGCCATCACCCGGGCGTCCATCGCCGGGACGTCCTCCGGGACGCCCGCCACCGGGCTGCCCGCCCTCGGGCTGACCCGCGCCGGGATTAGCGCCACCTGGGCGGCCATCGCCCGGCCTGCCATCGCCGGGCCGCCCGCCACCGGGCTGCGACCCTTCGGGCCGACCGCTTCCGGGGCGACCCGTGCCGGGCCGGCCGTCGCCGGGACGTCCGCCCGGCTGTCCAACATCCGGCCGACCGCCACCCGGTCCACCTGCACCCGGCTGTCCGCCGTCAGGGCGTCCGCTGCCGGGGCGACCGTCGCCGGGACGCGGGCCACCGGGCGATCCGACGTCGGGCCGGCCGGTTCCGGGGCGACCGCTGCCCGGCCGACCGTCGCCCGGACGCCCGACCTCCGGCCGTCCGCCGGGTCGTCCGACGCCCGGTCGGCCATCGCCATCGCGCCGTGGAGGACGCACGCCCGGCCCCGGACGACCCGGCCGCCCCGGCCCGTCAAAGCGTGGCGGCGGTCCGCGAAAACCCTCGCGCTGCCAGCGCCGGAAGCGGTCGCCGTCCAGCCGCCGCCGCTCGCGCTCCCGCTCCAGCCGCAACCGCCAGCGCACGGCATCCGCCGTGCCGCGCCAGCGCTGCCAGCCCGGATGCCGCACCCGCCCGCTTTCCCAGCGCAGCCGCCATTCGATCACCGTCGCGACCTGCCCGGCCCACCACCCGGCATCGACCGCATCCCATTGCCCGGTCCCGTCCGACGCCGCGCGCAGCGCAATGCCGCGTGCGTAAAGGTCACCAGCGCGATCATCCCACATGTCGCTCTCGCGCGGGGACAGCGCCGCCCCGCCGCTGTCATACACCACCGCCAGCCGCTGCCCCTGATAGGCAAACGACCGCCGCGCCTCCTGCACCAGGAACGGCGTATCGGCGTCCGGCTCGAAATAATAGTAACGCAGCGCGCCATCGCGATCGGTCTCTGCCAGCACCAGATGCCCGGTCTGCAACTCCCAGCCCCAGGCATCGTCACCGCGATAGCGGAAGGTAAAGTCCGGCGGCGCATCGCCAATCGCCTCCAACAGGCCATCGGCATTGTCGATCCAGTAATAGTCCCCTGACGCCGCCCGCCATCCGGCCTGCGCGGCCGGGGAGGGCGCAGCATAGCCCACCGCCGCCGCAGCCTGCGCGGAACCGGCAAAGCCCCCCGCCAGCACCAGCCCCACCGCCATCAGACTTACGCCACGCAATCCACGCATCGTCCCGCTCCTAACTACAGGCCGCACTATTCGGCGAGTCGGTATGAACGGCGGGTGGATGGATTTGGGGGGGGCGCAACGAACCCCATCCCCCCGACGGTCAGAGGAGATACTCCGCCAATATGTTCCCCCGGCCAGCCGACCTGCATCGCCCAACACGGCCGCGCCGTGTCCTCAATCGTCCCACTAGTCCCCGCTTTTCAGAGCAAAGCTAGAACGCCCCGCCGCGCATCACCCAAAGTGTCAGAAATTCGACCTTGTCGGTGCGACCGACACGGCTATTCTGCGCCTGTTAGTCACATGCCGAGGCCGTATGCACGAGCCTGTCACGCGTCGCGCTCTGATCTCCGTCGCTGCCTGTTTGCCGTTGTTCGGCGTGACCGGCGCGCGTGCGCAACGCGACACCCGTCTCGCTCAGCCGGATTTTCTGGCCGAAGGGCTGGCGGACTGCGGCCTCGACGCGCGCGATCCGCTGTTGTTGCTGGCCGCCGCGCGGGTGGCGCGGCAGCGCGGCGATGTCGCGGCCCAGCTTTGGATTGATCGCGCACGGATCGAGACGGTCGGGGGCGAGATGGCAAAGGCAATCGGGCGGGCGAGTGTGGCGTCGGCCAAGAGCGACACCGTCTGGCGAGATGATGCCATGCAGCTCGCCGCCGGGGAGGAGCGCGCGCTGCCGCTGCCACAGAATAAGGGGCGGATCCGGTTCAGGGCGTGGATGCGACGGCCCGGCCCGGAACAGGTGCTTCGGCTGGCTCAGCAGGCGCGCGCGGGCTGCCTGGTGCAGATCAACGGTGCTCGTCTCGCCGGCACATCGGGCTCACCATCGACCAGCCATGCCGTTGCACTGCCTTGGGACGTCGTTCTTGAGCCCAGGGGAAAACGGCTTGTTGCGACAGTCAGGAATACCTTTGGGGCCGATGCGATCTTCGCCTATTCCGCCACTCCCATCGGCGCGTCGAGATGACCACGCCGCTCTCCCCGGTCGAGCTATATCATCTGGCCTGTCGCAGTGCCGAGCGCGGGCGGGTTGCCCGCGATCCGGTGGTGATGCTCGCCGCGGCAAAGATCGCCGGCCAGCTCGGTGAGGTCAATTTGATCGCATCGGCGGCGCGAGAGGACATTGCCGGCTCGACGTCAGGTCCCGCCGGGGCATTGGGCGACGCGCGCCCGGTCGTTGCCGCATTGCGCAGCGAAGCGCGTATTCATGCCGCCGGCACGCCCGACGAGGCGCTGGTCGCGGATGTGGATGCGATGCTGAACGATCTTGCCGCGGCGCCGGGTCAGCTCGATGGTGTGCGCCTGGTGGTGCGGGCCGGGCGGGCGGTCGAGCTGGCAATTCCTAACGGGCGCAGCGTCGTGATCGCCGGGGATGGCCGTAGCCCGCTATTGTGCACTCGTAACGCCATGGCCGATGCGACCGCTTCGCCCAACATCGCCTTGCTGGTTGCGGCCACACAGTCAGGCACCCCTGATCGCGTGCGGATCGACAATGTCGGCCGCTTTTCTGCCGATCTGCTGTGCGTGTGGGCCAGATGATGGCGCGGCTGGTCGCATGGGTCGCCCTGGCGCTATGGCTGGCCTGCGCGCCGTCAGCCGATGCTCAGGCACGGGAAGAGGCGCGCCTCTCACTCGTCATCGGCATTCAGGATTACCGCGAAGGCGCGCAATTGTCGCAGACCCGCGCCGACGCGCTGAACATAAATGCCGCATTGCGGGCCATTCTCTTCGCCGGCAACGGCGAACCGCCCCTGCTGGATGCCGATCGCGGGCAGATCCTTGCAGCGGTCGACAAGCTGGCCAATCAGGCCGCCGCCGCACGTCGGCGCGGCGCCTTTGTCACGGTGGTCGTCTATTTTTCCGGCCATGGTCTCGGCGTGCCCGGGCTCGACAATGACATGTATTTGCTGCCCCGCGATTTCGGGTTCGAGCCAAAGGCGACCCTGGCGACCGAAACACTGGAGGCAGAAGCGGTGCGGCTCGCCATGCTGCGGCAAAAGCTGGGCGCGGCGGCGGATCAGGTGGTGTTCCTGATCGACGCGTGCCGAACGCAGTCGGACCGGCTGACGGGAAGCCCTGCGCAATTTCCTGCTGCATCGACCATTCCCGCCAAGATCGCCACCCTCTTCGCGGCGCAACCTGGCCGCGCCGCCCCCGATAACGGCGCGTTCAGCGCGGCGTTGGGCGAAAGCCTCAAGCGGCATGCTAGGCTCAGCGCGGTCGCCGCCGAACTCGGCTCGAACAACAAGCTGCAATCCTATTACTCCGAAACCAGCCAGATTTCGCTCAGGCCGCAGGTTGCGGAAGGCGTCGGTATGGCCAGCAGCGGTCAGCCCGGCGTCGTCCCGCAGGTCGACGCCGCCGCAATCGCTCCAGAACGCCTCGGCACCGACATCCGGAACGCGGCGGTCGGATCGCACTTGCGCGACTATGTCACGAAATACGGCCTGCCAGGCACGCGCGCCCGGGCCGAAAAAGGCGATGCCACGGCGCAGTTCATGTTGGGACTCGCCTATACCCTTGGTCTGCGCGTGAAACCCGGCGAAGTGCTGCCGGAGGATTGGGAACTCGCCGCCAACTGGCTGCAAAAGGCATTGCTCGGCGGCGAAATCCGCGCCGCCAACACGCTCGGCTTTATCTATGCAGAAGGAAAGATCGGACCGCCCAATCTGAAGGAGGCGGCGCGCATCTGGACCGCAGCGGCGGAACGGAATGTGCCGGTTGCGTGGAACAATCTCGGTACGCTCTATCGCGATGGCGCCGGCGGCATGCCAAGGGATATCGGCAAGGCCATCGAATTGTTTGAGAAGGCTGGTGCCGCGCGCCTGGGGCTTGGATACGCCAATCTCGGCTGGCTGTATGGGGACAGCGCCGAACAAACCTATTTTGATCCGCACAAGGCCGTCGCTTATTTCAAGCTCGCCGACACGCTCGACGAAGCGGTTGGCGCGTATGAGCTGTCGGTCATTTACCGCTATGGCCGCGGCACGATCGCGGCAGACGAGGTCGAAGCAAACAAGTGGCTGAAGCGCGCGGTACAGCTCGGCCACTCGACTGCTGCGGTCGAATTGGCCGAGCGCGCCCTGGAGCGAAAGGGCTTTGGCGAAATCAGCGCCGAAAAGGCGGAGCAACTCGCCGCCCAATTCGAACGCGCGGCGTCCGATCTCGGCGATCTCGATGCAATGGGGCGCTATGCTGACCGGCTGGTGGCCGGGAAGGGGGTTGCGCAGGATCGCGCGGCCGGGGTGCGCATTCTGAGGAGCGCGACCGCCTATGGCTCGCTCGCTGCCAAGGTTTCGCTGGGACGCACCTTGCTGGCGGACGGCGACCGTGCGGGTCGGGCGCTGCTGGCAGATGTGGTCGCGGCGAATTTCAAGACGATCGATCCAAAATTGTGGCCGGTCTATTATTATGAGGCGGCGATCCGGCTGCGCGACGCCGTGGATGAGGGCGACAAGGTTGCCGAGAATCTGTCGGTCGCGGAATTCCGGTCGGCCTTCGGCCCGCGCAAGCAGGAAAAGACCTCCTATACGACCGTGGTCGTTCCCATTTCCTGCGAGATTCCAGGCGGCGGACGGCGCGTCGTGCTGTTCAAGCTGTTCCTGTTCGACTGGCCGCAGGCTGAGGACATGGTGGCGGCGCAATTCGCCTGGGTGGAACGCGAGCGCGGTTGTGCGGCGGGGCAGGACGTGAAGTCTTCATTTACGAAGCTCTACCGGATCGCCAAGGACAATAAGGTCAGCTATCGTGAACTCGTGGCCTATGCGCTTGGCGAGCGCGGAAGCACAGCGCTCGGCGAAGAACAGGCAGCCACCGCCGCAGGGCTCAAGATCGGGGCACCCGACACGGCATGTATCGCGGGCGCGGCTGACACGTCGGTCCCGGAGGGCCTCGACCCGGCGTTGCTCGACGAAAAGGTGGTCATCCTGCTCCAGGGCAAGAATGTCTACGGGGACCGGATATTCACGTATCTGCAAATGACACTGCGTAGCTTGCAGCAGCTGCGCGGCCGGATGCGCAGCCAGTGTGACTTCATGCCGGCCGATTACGGCTCGGTGCTTGCGGCCGGGAAGGGCGAACCCAGCGCCGAGCTGCGCGCGCGCATGACCAAGGAATACAATATGGTCGACGTGCCCCGCCCTCAGGCACAGCCGGCCGAAACGCCGACCAAGACCTGACTACCCCCCTCGCAACACGGCGCGCACCGCCCTATCTGGGGTCTAGCTTCCCCTCCAGAACAAAGCTAGAACTCACCGCATGGCACTTACGCATATCTCGGTCCGCGGCGCGCGCGAGCATAACCTCAAGGGCGTGGACATCGACATTCCGCGCGACACGCTGACGGTCATCACCGGCCTGTCGGGCTCAGGCAAATCCTCGCTCGCCTTCGACACCATCTATGCCGAGGGGCAACGGCGTTACGTGGAATCGCTCAGCGCCTATGCGCGCCAGTTCCTTGAGATGATGCAGAAGCCCGATGTCGAGCATATCGACGGCCTGTCTCCCGCGATCAGCATCGAGCAGAAGACGACCAGCCGCAACCCGCGCTCGACCGTCGCGACGGTGACCGAGATCTACGATTATATGCGCCTGCTGTGGGCGCGCGTCGGCATTCCCTACAGCCCCGCGACCGGCCTGCCGATCGCGGCGCAGACCGTCAGCCAGATGGTCGACCGCGTCCTCGCGCTTCCCGAAGGCACCCGCCTGCTGCTGCTCGCCCCGGTCGTGCGCGGCCGCAAGGGCGAGTATCGCAAGGAACTCGCCGAATGGCAGCGCGCCGGCTTCCAGCGCGTCCGCATCGACGGCGAAACCTATCTGATCGAAGAAGCCCCCGCGCTCGACAAGAAGTACAAGCACGACATCGAAGTCGTCGTCGACCGCCTCGTCGTCCGCGACGACATCGCCACGCGGCTGGCCGAGAGCTTCGAGACCGCGCTGAAATTGGCGGACGGCCTCGCCTATGTCGATCTGGTGGATACGACGGTTGGGGAACTGGTCGGAGGCCGTGTCAAGGAAGCGCCGCAGAAGTTCGCCGCTGAACCCGTCGCCCCGGCGAAGGGCATGAAAAACACCGGCATCCCCGACAACCGCATCGTCTTCTCCGAACGCTTCGCCTGTCCGGTCAGCGGCTTCACCATCGCCGAAATCGAGCCGCGCCTGTTCTCCTTCAACGCCCCGCAGGGCGCATGCCCGGCCTGCGACGGCCTTGGCGAAAAGCTGGTGTTCGACGAAGACCTCGTCGTCCCCAACCACGACCTCAGCATCAAGAAGGGCGCCGTCGTCCCCTGGGCCAAGTCCAACCCGCCATCGCCCTATTACATGCAGGTCCTCGGCAGCCTCGCGCGCGAATTCGGCTTCTCCCTCGACACCCCGTGGAAGGACCTGCCCGGCGAAGTCCAGCTGATCATCCTCCACGGCACCGGCGGGCGTCCGGTCACGCTCACCTTCATCGATGGCCGCAAAAGCTACGACGTGAAGAAGCCGTTCGAGGGCGTCATCGGCAACCTCAACCGCCGCATGCTCCAGACCGAAAGCGCCTGGATGCGCGAGGAGCTGTCCAAGTACCAGGCCGCCCACGCCTGCGAAACCTGCCACGGCGCCCGCCTCAAGCCCGAGGCGCTGGCGGTCAAGATCGCCATGCGCGACATCTCCAGCGTCACCCGCCTGTCGGTCGCCGACGCGGTGCCGTTCTTTCAGACGCTCCCCGACGCGCTCACCGGCCAGCAACGCGAAATCGCCCGCGCGATCCTCAAGGAAATCGACGAACGCCTCGGCTTCCTAAACAATGTCGGCCTCGACTACCTCAACCTCGATCGCACCAGCGGCACGCTGTCGGGCGGGGAGAGCCAGCGCATCCGCCTCGCCTCGCAAATCGGCAGCGGCCTGTCCGGGGTCCTCTACGTCCTCGACGAACCCAGCATCGGCCTGCATCAGCGCGACAACGACATGCTCCTCGTCACGCTGCGCCGCTTGCGCGATCTCGGCAACACCGTGCTCGTGGTCGAACATGACGAGGACGCGATCCGCAGCGCCGACTACGTCATCGACATGGGTCCGGGCGCCGGCGTCCATGGGGGCGAGGTCGTGGCACAGGGCACCTTCGACGAAGTGCTCGCGTCCGAAAACTCGATCACCGCCGACTATCTCGCCGGCCGCCGCGAAGTCCCGCTCCCCAAAAAGCGGCGCAAGGGCAATGGCAAGAAGCTGACCGTCCACAACGCCACCGCCAACAACCTCACCGGCGTCACCGCGTCGATCCCGCTCGGCACCTTCACCTGCATCACCGGCGTGTCCGGCTCGGGCAAGTCGAGCTTCACCATCGACACGCTCTACGCCGCCGCCGCGCGCCACCTCAACGGCGCGCGCGTGCTCGCGGGCAAGCATGACAAGATCACCGGCCTCGACCATCTCGACAAGGTGATCGACATCGATCAGTCGCCGATCGGCCGCACCCCGCGCTCCAACCCCGCGACCTATACCGGCGCCTTCACCAACATCCGCGACTGGTTCGCCGGGCTGCCCGAGGCACAGGCGCGCGGCTACAAGCCCGGCCGGTTCAGCTTCAACGTCAAGGGCGGGCGGTGTGAGGCCTGCACCGGCGACGGCCTGCTCAAGATCGAAATGCACTTCCTCCCCGACGTCTACGTCACCTGCGACGTGTGCCACGGCCAGCGCTACAACCGCGAAACGCTGGAGGTGAAGTTCAAGGGCCGCAGCATCGCCGACGTGCTCGACATGACGGTCGAGGACGCGGTCGAATTCTTCAAGGCCGTCCCCCCGATCCGCGACAAGATGGCAATGCTCGCCGAAGTCGGCCTCGGCTACGTCAAGGTCGGCCAACAGGCCACGACCCTGTCGGGCGGCGAAGCCCAGCGCGTCAAACTCGCCAAGGAACTCAGCCGCCGCGCCACCGGCCAGACGCTCTACATCCTCGACGAACCCACCACCGGCCTGCATTTCGAAGACGTCCGCAAGCTGCTGGAGGTGCTCCACGCGCTGGTCGAACAGGGCAACACCGTGGTGGTGATCGAACACAATCTGGATGTCATCAAGACCGCCGACTGGATCCTCGACTTGGGCCCCGAAGGCGGCGTCAAGGGCGGCGAGATCGTCGCCGAGGGTACGCCAGAGGCCGTGGCGAAGGAGCCGCGGAGTTATACGGGGAAGTATCTTGCGCCGTTGTTGGAGCGGGGTGGGGTCAAGGAGCGGGCTGAGGTGGCGGCTAGTTAAATGGTCGGCCTCAGCTTGTCTGAATGTTGACGCCAGTTTTCAAACGACCTGAAGGTGCTTGCGGTTTTGTGAATATATATGGTTCCACCGGTGAAATCCACGTATGGATAAAGCCCTAAAAACTCTTCTCCATAATATGTGGTAATGTTATAGCGCTCTGCTAAAGGTAATATGGCAACATTACCGTTATTTCCATCGAAATAACCCAACTCCCAAGGCATCCAGCGAGACTTGCTTGCATTTCCAGAATGGGCATAAAAGAGTGATTTGCATTGACGCATTCTTACTCGTAGCTTTTCAGCGGTAGCCGCTGTGACGTTTGATCTATCTAACTGGGGGTCGTCGATCCAGTCAACATAAACGGACTTCCCCAGGCGCTCGAGCGTCCTTTTAATCCCTAAGATAATCTCTGCGTCCATCCGAGAGTGCGATAGGAATATGTCGAATGACGTCAGCGCAGTTCTGGCGCTTTCGTTCAATGAAGCAGTAGCGGATTTGTTAAGGCGAACAGATTCTAGCCTGCCCGCCTGGCGAGCTTCATCAATAGTAAGTAGCATTTAACGACCCGCCATAATTGCTGCGCGTTCAATCCAGCCGGATAGATCATTATGTCCGGTATAGAGATAAATCGGAGCGTTAATTTGAGTAAGAAGATTAGGTACCTCGCCTTGCGGGTCCTGCATTCTATCGTGTCCAACCAAGTTATTTATACGCAATCCTAAAATGCCGTTTCCCCGCGCAATTGACTCTCTGATTTCATAATTGATGTACCGCCGCCCGGCAGTTGCCGCCCCGATGCAAACCACCGTAACGGAGGTTCCATAGAGTGCAGAATCTATCATTCGCTTGATGGCGTCATCGCCTTTGCGCTTTGTTTCTTCCCAAAGAGAGGCGTCGCGAAAACCTGCTGCTGATTCGGGGATAACGTTAGTGATGCTACGAATTTGATTAACGCGAAACACATCGCGCTGGTAATGAAAGCTAAAAAAAACATGCCGCGCCATGCATCGCTCCTATTTTCGGCGTGATAAGATCCCTGATACTACGCGTGAAATATCATCGAGTGTCGCACTATTATCAGACAGCTTGTCCAGTTCATCGTCTGTAGGTCGCGTGGCGTTTGGACCGCTATCTTTCGCTGACGAACCCTTAAGCATCGTGGCGATCGTCGTCGCCGCTCCGCCAGTGGATCCAATTGGAATGATAAAGCTCTGTTTCGCTTTAGCTATCTCAAATTCTCGCATGACTCCGTCGGCAGAGATTGCTGGACCACCCGATGTTTTCTTGAGTCCGCTGATTACAACCATCGTGCCAGATAGTCGCGCCATTTCCTGCCGGAGCCGCTCTTTCTGGGCTTGGTCAGGTGAGGAGTTGGGTGATGGTTGAGGAAACGGTCTGACGATCAGTCGACGCTCAAGGTCCCATGCTCCCGTCCTTTGCAAGCCGTCCAAGAAGCCACCGAGGGCAGCAGGCCCAACTGTAAGGCCTGAGCCCGAAACTAAGCTGAAACCTTTATCGGCAGCCTGCATTCCAACTAACGCGGCAACCTTCCGAACGAAATCAGAGGCGGGTGTTGATACATCTTCGGGAAAGCTCCCAGAAACCCAAATACGATGTCTCGAAACATATCTTTCTAATTCGAGCAGAAGCTCATCTATCGCTCCGTAAGTTGGAACCTCCACAACATTAAAACCGTAACGAACAAGATCGGATGCCCAATGCTGGTGGCGCACCGTGCGAGCTTGGAACGCGTCGTCGTTTTCGAAGTCGCTCCGGTCTGGAGTTTTCGTAATAAGATAATGTTGAGATGCGCTATTTGGAAAGCTCTGTCTTATCGACGAAAGTACGTGCCTGATATTTGGATCTGTCAGGCTGACACCGGTAAACAAAAATGTTCGGCTCATCATTTCAGCTTCGAGCAGATTTAGAAATGGGCCGCGGTTATCTCGGTATAGTTCATAATCGTCCGTTGATATAACTAAGCCATTGGTATCGTCTATTGTGCCATGCATTTTGTATATCTTGACGCTACCTGGCTGGGCACCCTTGACTGAAAGCTGGGCTCGCGTCGCCTTCAGATCATAAGGCCGCCCTATCTGTGACAAGGCCCGCTCGATCAATCGATCGTAGTTGGTGGTCCAAATGTGCCTCAGGGGCAGCCTTGCGATGACCTCCAAGGCCGGTGGAATGGTCCTATCTGGACCTATTTGATCAAATAGTGTTGCGTTGACGCGCGCGCGGTTTAGACCGTCAGCGCGAATTGCCCACTGGGCGATGGCAGCGAGATCGTCTTGATCGGCTAGCTCTAGGCCGAGTTCTTCGGCAATTTCCTCCAGCAATTTCTTCCACGACGGGTAGCCTGCGGCCATGGAAGTGCCGGCACCGACAAATATGCCGGCAGACTCGTCAGCAATTGCGCGGGAAAAATCTCGCAGAAATCTTTTTCGCGCTGACATCGCTCCCCCCAAAAAAATTGGTATTAGCTAGCTACAAGGCTAGTAGTGCAAATGTTGTTGGTGTCATTCTGGACGAAGGTTTACAGAAGTGGAAGGCCTTAACTCTCTAACCTAACCGCTCCATGCCCCACCTCGAAACCCAATTCGCCCATCTCGGCCGCAACGCCACCGCAACCGTCGAACCACCCTTCGACGGCATGGCCTGGTACGCCGGATACGAACAACGCCACGCCGCCGACGGGATCGAGGGGCGGCTGGTCATGCAGTACAGCTTCACCGAAAGCTGGACCGCGTGGGAAGTCCATCCGCACGGCGCGGAGCTGGTCATCTGTACTGCGGGGGAAATGACGCTGGTGCAGGAGCTGCTCGATGGCACCACCACCCGCGAAACCCTCACCCCCGGCGACTATGCGATCAACCCGCCCGGCGTGTGGCACACGGCGGACGTGCCCCCCGGCACCACCGCCACCGCCATCTTCATCACCCCCGGCGCCGGCACCGACCACCGCCCGCGCTGATCTGCGCGCTCATCGCGCCACGCCCGCCAGCGCGTCCAGCTCCGCCGCGCGCCCGGCGCTCGCCGGGATCACGCTCAAACTGCCATCGGTTTCCAGCACCACGGCGGCGGCGTCCGCGATCCGGCCGATGCCCTGCTGTCGCAACGCCGCGTCGATTTCGTCGCGCGTCACCCGCTCCGCCGCCATCGCGTCGCGCCGCGCCACGCCATCCTCGACCAGCAGGCGCGGCTCGGCGCGCACCGCATTGCGGAACCAGCGCCACCGGATGGAAGCTCGCGCCACCGCATATTGCAGCCCGGCGAGCATCGCGAACGCCAGTGCGCCCTCGGCCAGCGCGACGTCCTTGCTCAGCAGCACCGTCGCCAGCGTCGACCCCAGCGCCACCGTCACCACCAGGTCGAACGCGTTGAGCTTGGCCAGCGCCCGCTTCCCCGCCGCGCGCAGCACAACGATCAGGATCGCATAGGCGCACAGCGTGATGACGATGACCCGCAACAGGCCAAATCCGGTGTCAAAGAACATGCCCCATCAAGTCGCCGCGTGCGCGCTTGTTCCGCGCCGCGTCGCGGTGGCACCCGGAACCCGCACCCGTGTTGCCGTGTTCTCTCGCCATTCCCCCAGCAATTTCAGAGAGATCGATCATGGCAACCCGCACCACGACCCCCAAGGCCAAGCCCGCCACCAACGCCTCGGGGCGCGCCGCCACCAAGCGCGCACCGACCAAGCGGACCGCGTCGGCAAAGGCCACCCCGCGCAAGGCTGCCGCGCGCAAGTCCCCCGCGCGCAGCAAGGCGACCGCCGCACAGGGCGGGGCCGCCAGCACCGCGCTCGCCGCGCTGCGCCGTAACGCCTTCCCGCTTGCCGGGGCGCTCGCCGCCGGTGCCGCGACCGCCGCCGCTTTGTTCTTCACCCGCCGCAGCAACGTGCTCGCAGAGGGTCACTCCGCCCCGGATCTTGAGGGCGACGCACATCCGGGCGCAGACGACCGCGCGGTCCAGCATTTCCGCCCGAATATGGATGCGCCAATGACCGCCGCCGATCGCGCCGCGCTCGCCCCGGCGCTCGCCAATGGCGACGCGCGCGCCGACCTGCGCCACTGATCCGACGCAGCGGCCGGGCAGGGGGCTTTCCTACACGTCCCCCGCCGGCATAGCTGGATGGTCCTCTCGCAATCGACAGGACCATCCATTGTGCCGTTCCCAACGCCCGCACCCCTGCCTGACAACCCCGTCGCGCCGCGGTCGCGTGGGTGTCGCGTCGCCGTCGCGAACCGGTCGCGTCGCGGGCCGAAACCCGTCGCTTCCGCCCAAAACCCCTCCATTTTTGTCAGCATCGTCGGACAGGTGTCAGTCTCCCGGGAACACCCGTTGCGCTATGGGGCAGGGGAGCGCCGCCGCCCCCCGCCGGGGGCTGCCCTTGTAATTTCGGGGGATAGGGCGCATATAGGCGCTGCTACAGTCGCAAATCGACGGTCTTCGGTGCTTTGCGGCCCCTTCTTCCTTCTTTCCCTGCCTCCGCAGCTCGAGGTCCGCCCGATCGGGGCGCGCCGACAATTGAAGGAAGTATCCAATGAGCATCACCGGAACCGTCAAGTTTTTCAATTCGGACAAGGGCTATGGCTTCATCGCCCCCGACAACGGCGGTGGCGACGCGTTCGTTCACATCTCGGCCGTTGAGCGCGCCGGCATGGCGACGCTGAACCAGGACCAGCGCGTCAGCTACGAGCTGGAGCAGGACAAGCGCGGCAAGATGGCCGCCGTGAACCTGCAGGCCGCCGACTGATCCGCGACGGGCGGGGCGCATCCGTGTCCCGCCCGCCGTCTTTGCAGAAAAGGAGCGCTTAATGGCTGCCCAGACGCTGACTTATCGTGACAATGCGGCCAAATGCCGTGCCGACGCCGACGCGGCGACGCTCGACAATGTCCGCGACCGCAACCTGCGTGCCGAGGCCGCATGGCTTGCCATGGCCGACCGCCAGCAGCGCACCGAAACCGCCCGCGCCGAGCGTGAGGCGAACATCATCCCCCGACAGGAAACTCAGTGAAGTCTATTTTTTCGAATACGTATCAGACCGTTACCAATAATCCGCGGTCGGCCCGTCCGCCGCTTACCTTCCTCGCCCGCCGCACCGCCGACGACCTCCGCGCCGCCGCAGTGGCCCGCGCCGCCGTCCTCGAAGTGATCGGCTAGAACAGCTCGGCAATTCCTGCGGTCAGCAGCAACAGGCTGACCGTCGCCAGCAAGACCGCATTGGTCCGCCGCCCATTGACCCGCAGCAGGACCAGCAGCAGCACCAGCACGCCAAGCGAGGCCAGCACCTCCACGGCGTCGCCGGTGCCGGAAAATGTCTCCTCCGGCGACGCGACCACGAACTCGAGCGCGATTGACCCGATCCAGCTCCCGACATTCGCCGCCAGCAACCCGCCGATCACCATCCGGTTCTGCCGATCGTACCACAGGTCGAAATCCGGCCAGTCCCCCGGGTCATCCGGAAAGATCAGCGAAGCGGCCAGATAATAGATCCCGACGATCGCCAGCACGCTGACCAGCGTCAGGTAATTCGCCACGATCTGGCTCTGCGCCTCCCAGGCCAGCAGCCAGAATGAGGTCAGGTCGAGGATCACGACGATGCCCAGCAACGGCGTCAGCCAGCCGACCCGCACCGCCTTGCCGCCCCGCTTGAGCTTCAGCGCCCGGGCAAAGCCGCCCAGCACCTCGGCAATCGCCAGCCCCAGCAACAGCCCATAGACCGCGAACACCAGCTCGAATGGTGTCATGTTCAGTTTCCCCGCTTGTGGGGTTCAGCTTAACCCACTCGACCCAAAAGAAAACCGCCGCCCCGGTTGCCCGGGACGGCGGTGTTTCCAGTTAGCGTGCGGTGTCGATTAGAAGCCGACGACCAGCGAACCCAGGAACGTGCGCGGATAACCGATCTGGACGAACGGAGCGCTCGACGAAGAGATCGTGCCCGAGCTGTTCGCGGCGATGCTCGACAGGTTGCCCGAGAAGCCACCGACATAGAGTTCGTCGAAGGCGTTCATCAGGTTGAACTGGAAGTAGGTCTCGTCGCCGAGGCCGGCCCAGTTCAGCTTCACCCGTGCGTGGAAATCAACCAGCGTGTAGGCCGGGGTCTTCGCCGGATACAGGATCGACGCCGGCGTCGGGCCGGTGCCGGTGCGGATCGGGTTGTTGTCATCGAACACATAGCGCGAACCGGTGCGCTTCACGTTCGAACCGAACGTCACCGGGCCGATATCGGCGTTGAAGCCGGCACCGAGGGTGTAGGTCGGGGCACCCGCTTCGCGCTTGCCGGCGGTCATCGCAAAGATCTGCGTGCCCGTCGTGGTGGTCGCCAGAACGACATTGTCCTGGATTTCCGATTCCAGCAGCGAACCGAAGGCGTAGACGCTCAGGGCCGAAATCGGCTGCCAGCTGATGTTGGCGTCGACGCCGTACTTCTTCACGCGGCCAAGGTTACGATAGACGGTACGCTCCAGCTCGGGATCATAGGCCGAAGCCAGACGATCGGTGTAGTTGGTGTACCAGCCGACAACCTGGGCATGGACCGTCGACGAGCGGTAACGCAGACCGACGTCGAAATTGTCCGTCTTCTCCGGCCGCGGCTGCGCCTGTGCGGCGGTCACCGGGAAGTAGAAGCTGTTGTACAGATTGTCGGTACCCGGTGCCTGCAGGCCCTGCGAGAAGTTGCCGAAGGCCGAGAAGTTCGAGGTCAGGTCATAGACCAGGCCGATGTTCGGCAGCGCCTTCTTGTAGTTGAAGATGCGCTGCTGCGGAGCCGAGGTCGCGAAGGTGCCGACGCCCGGAACGGTCTGGGTCGGGTTGGCCGCCAGCCATGCCGCCTGCGCCGCCGAGTCGCCGTTGAAGCACTCAACGAAGCCCGATGCCGACGAGGTCGCGCAATAGTTGGTCAGGTTGCGACGCATGAACGGCAAGCGGACGCCCGCATTGACGGTCAGGTTGCCGAACTCACCGCGATATTCACCAGCGATCTGGTGCAGGATCGCGAACGACAGACGATCACGCTTTTGCAGCGCGCGACCGTTGCGGTCTTCCAGCGGGTCGTTGACGGGGAACGGATCCCAGGTCGCGCCATTGGCCTGCAGGAAATTGGTCTCGCCGGTCTGGCGGTGACGTGCGCGGTCATACGAATAGGCAAGACGCAGCGTGTTCGCATCGTCCAGGGTCCAGCGCAGCGAGGCGATCACGCCGATGCGATGGGTCTGGGTCTGGCTGGGAGCCAGCACACGAACCTGGTCGAGCATGTCGCCGTCGCCATTCAGGTCGCGACCGAAATAGGGCGAACCGCCGATATAGCCGGTGATCGGCGTACCGCCAGCGTTGAACGTGCCTTCACGCGCCGTCGCGGTGCCGCCGCCATTCGCCTTCACATACTGGTACGACGGATCGACCGACAGGACGAGGCTTTCACCAAGGGTGAAGCGCGATGCACCGCGAATGTTGCCGGTGTTCGACGGGTTGATGCGGCGATCGAATTCCGAACCGCAGCTGTTGGCCGTGTCGGCGAGACCCGGGCGGGGCGTCGCGAGCAAGCAAGGCGCGATCGAGTAGAAGCGCTCTTCCTTGGTCTGCGGGAAGCGGTTGGGGGTGACGCGACCGGCGTCGTTGCGCAGCGCGACCGAACCGAAGAAGTTCTTGCGGTTCACGTCATAGGTGCCGGCGACCGAGATGAAATCGCCATTGTCGCCCAGCGGCTGGTACAGGCGTGCGTTATACTGCTGACGGTCAATCTTGCCTTCGCGATAGAAGGTCGCGCCGCTGGTGACGTTGCTGGCCGAGATGAACGCGCGCAGGCCCGACGAGGTCAGGTTGCCCGTGTCGACCATGCCGAACACGCGGAAGAAGCCATATTCGCCGGCCGAGCCGACCAGCTTCACGCCGAAATCCTCGCCCGGAACGCGGGTACGGAAGTTGACGGTCGAGCCCGTCGCAGCCGCGGTCGGGCTGTCGACGTCGGTGGTGCCGAGGTTGACGCTGACGCGCTCGATCAGTTCGATGTCGAGCTGCTGGCTGAAGTAGAGCGCATAGTTGCCCGAGTCGTTCAGCGGGATGCCGTCGACGGTCTGGCTGATGCGATCCGACGAGAAGCCGCGGATGGTCATCGTGCCGCCGGCCGAACCGAACGCATCGTTGTTCTGGAAGCTGACGCCCGGCAGGCGGTTGATCACTTCGTTGATCGACTGGCCGGGGACCGATTGCTGGATCGCCTCGGCACTCAGCTCGGCCTTGGCCTTCGACGTATCAGGAACGATGACACCGGCGACGCCCGTCGAGACGCTCGAGCCGGTGATGACGATTTCGCCTTCGTCAAAGTCAACCGAACCGGTCGACTGCGCGTGCGCCGCGGCAGGAAAAGCGAGCGCAGCAACAGCCGCGCCGATCAGCAGATGGTTTCGCATTATGGTCCCCTTAGGATGGGCTGTTCAAAGCCTACGCGAGCGGTGTCGTTCACCGTCTTGCGTTGCCCCATGGGGATGCTTCTTTGCGGAATTGTTACAACTGTATCAAGCGAATTGTGCGTTGCAAAAAAGCATCACCTCGCGGCTATCACAATCGCGTTCCACGCCGCCTCGTCGATCACGCGAATCCCAAGCTCTGCGGCCTTTTTGAGCTTCGATCCGGCGCCCGGACCGGCGACGATCAGGTCGGTTTTGGCCGACACCGATCCCGACACGCGCGCTCCCAACGACTCTGCCTGCGCCTTCGCCTCGTCGCGACTCAGCGTTTCGAGCGATCCGGTGAACACCACGGTCTTGCCGGACACCTCCGAGTCGCGTGCTTCGACGATGAACGGGGGCGGGGCGATCTCGGCGAGCAGATCGTCCCATACCGCGCGATTGTGCGGCTCGTGGAAAAAGTCCGCCAGCGCATGGCCGACCGCCGCGCCGACATTCTCGATGCCGATATGCTCGGCGATCGCCTTGTCGCGCCGCGCATTGAACCTGGCTTCAGGCTCCCCGATCGCCGGGGTGATCGACGCGCGCAGGGCGATGATCTCGTCCGCCAGTGCGGCCAGGGCGGGGAGGGTGGCGAGCCGTTTCATCAGATCGCGCGCGGTGATCGCGCCGACGTGCCGGATGCCAAGGCCGAACAGCAGTCGCGCCGCATCCGGCTCCCGCTTGGCCTCAATCGCGGCAAGCAGGTTGTCGACCGACTTCTCCTTCCACCCCTCGCGCAGCAGCAGCGCGTCGCGATGCTGGCTCAAGCGGAAGATGTCGGCCGGCTCGGCGATCCAGCCCAGCTCCAGAAACTCGACGATCGTCTTCTCGCCCAGCCCCTCGATGTCGAGCGCGCCGCGGCTGACAAAGTGCTTGAGTCGCTCGAGCCGCTGCGCCGGGCAGATCAGCCCGCCGGTGCAGCGCACATCGACCTCACCCTCCTCTCGCGTCGCCTCCGACTGACAGATCGGGCAATGGGTGGGAAAGACGAACGCCGGCCGATCGACGTCGCGCGTCAGATTTTCGACAATCTGCGGGATCACATCGCCCGCGCGCTGCAACACCACCCGGTCGCCAGGGCGCACGCCCAGCCGCGCGATCTCGTCGGCATTGTGCAGCGTCGCATTTGTCACGACCACGCCACCCACCGTCACCGGCTCCAGCCGCGCCACCGGGGTCAGCTTGCCGGTGCGCCCGACCTGAATGTCGATGTCGCGCAGCGTCGTCTCGGCGCGCTCCGCCGGGAATTTATGCGCGATCGCCCAGCGCGGTGCCCGCCCGACACTGCCCAGCCGCTCCTGCCAGTCGATCCGGTCTACCTTGTACACCACCCCGTCAATGTCGAACGGCAGGTCCGCGCGCAGCCTTTCGATCTTGCGATACTGCGCCAGTGCGGGTTCGACCTGCGCGCATGCGACGAACAGCGGATGGACCGGAAAGCCCCAGGCTTCGATCGCCTTCATCACCGCAAACTGGCTCTCGCCCGGCAGCGCGCTGATCTCGCCCCAGCCATGCGCCAGGAATCGCAGCGGCCGCGCAGCGGTGACGCTCGCATCCTTTTGTCGCAGCGACCCGGCGGCTGCGTTGCGCGGATTAGCGAACTGGCGCGCTTCCTTGCCAATCTCCTCCGCCTCGGCGAGCAGCCGCGCGTTGAGCGTCAGAAAGTCGTCCTTGGCCATATAGACCTCGCCCCGCACCTCGAACACATCCGGGGCATCGGCGGGCAATTCGGTCGGGATGTCGGATATCGTCAGCGCATTGGCGGTGACATTCTCACCCACCTGCCCATCGCCGCGCGTCGCCGCCAGCACCAGCCGACGCCCCTCATAGCGTAGCGAGCAGGACAGCCCGTCGATCTTGGGCTCGGCGGTCAGGGCAACGCGGTCGCCTTCGCCCAGCGACAGGAACCGCCGCACGCGCAACACGAACTCGATCACATCCTCGTCGCTGAACGCATTGTCGAGGCTCATCATCGCCCGCGCATGCGGCACCTTGGCGAGATGCCCGGCCGGCGCCGCACCGACCAGCCGCGACGGCGAATCCGCCCGCACCAGCCGCGGGAACGCCGCCTCGATCGCGGCATTGCGCCGGACCAGCGCGTCATAGGCGGCGTCGCTGATCTCGGGCGAATCCTCGGTATGATACAGCGCGTTGTGGCGCGCGATCTCGGCGGCGAGCCGCTCCAGTTCGGCGGCGGCGTCAGTCTCGGTAGCGGGGAGGGTGTCCATCAGGCTTCGCTAGCCGGGTTGGCTGGCGCATTGAAAGCCCCATTCGTCGTGTCGCGTGTCCGGCTGTCCCGGATTTGGTTACTGCCGTATTCTCCGTGCTTGAGCCGCGCTGCCGCGCGATGCTAAGCCCCGCGCACCGGGGAGGGGTTTCTGGTGACTGAACATGCAATGCGCGCGTCCGCGCCGCATTATGACACGACGCTCGACCGTGCGGGGCTCGCGCTGGCCCTGGGCGGCGCATTGGGTGGCCTCGTCGTGCTGCTGCTCGTCATTGCAGCGGGACAGCGCGAGGCGGTGTCGCTGGGTGCCGCATGGGTGCTCGGCACGATCTTCTCGGCGCTCGGCATCGCGGGGGCCGGGGGGCCGCTCTGGCTGGTCCTCCACCTCGCCGGCTATCGCCGCGCGTGGCACGCCGCCGTGCTGGGGGCGCTGATCTCGCTGGTGCTGTTCGTCGGGGCCCAGACCTATGGCTTCGGCTTCCTCGCCGTGCCGGCCAGCGATCTGCGCACCACCTTGTTCCGCTGGATCAGCGCACTCGGCACCAGTGCGCTGCTGGCGGTCGTCGCTGCGGGGATCGCGCTGGCGATGTGGCGGGTGGCATATCGCCGGGTGATGTGACCCCCTAATTCCTCCCCTGAGCTTGTCTCGGGGGAGGGGGACCGCCGCCGAAGGTGGTGGTGGAGGGGCGGCTGCGCAGACAGCCGTGGGCATCTCGGCAAAATTCCGCCCTCTGCGAGGGCGGCCCCTCCGTCAGCGCTACGCGCTGCCACCTCCCCTGCGGGGCAGGGGAGGAATACTACGCCTTCGTCCCCGGACAATCGCCGATCCGCTTGCCGGAAGTCTTCGCCTTGATCTTCATCGTCTGCGCGCCGCCCGGCATGGTCGTTTCCATGTCGTTGTCGATCGCAAAGGCGTCGTCGCTGAACGTCCCGCTGATCTTCATCGTCATCTTGCCGCCATCGGCATCGCACACCATCGTCCCGTCGATCTTCCCACCGGCCATCGTGAACGTCTCATAGGTGCAGCGGCCCTTGCTCTGCGCCAGCACCTCGGCCGGGGGCGACTTT
The DNA here is from genome assembly GCF_056821745.1 of Sphingomonas sp. SDUR79. NCBI lineage: Bacteria > Pseudomonadati > Pseudomonadota > Alphaproteobacteria > Sphingomonadales > Sphingomonadaceae > Sphingomonas > Sphingomonas sp. SDUR79. Next base: position 865,461 of record NZ_JBPDIN010000001.1, read on the forward strand.
GCCTGCTCGGGCGTCACGCAATTCTTTCCGACCTGCTTCTTCTGCAGCATCAGCTTGGTCATTTCGTCCTTCATCGGACCCTCGAGCCCGGGAATGTCGATCGACACCGTCTCGACCGTGGTCTCCCACTCCCCCGGATTGAACCGCGCCCCACCCGCCGCATCGACCTTGGCAGCGACCTCTTCGGGCGAGGCGTTGGTGACGGACACGTCGCCACTGCCACAGGCGGCAAGAGCAAGGGCGGCGATGGGGGTGAAGGCGATGGTGCGCATGAACGGGCTCCTCTCGGTTTCGCGATGATGCTGAACCCGTGTGCCACAAAGCGCAACAGACAAGGCGCGGCAATATGTTCTTTATTTGTTCTCGTAATCATGCTACCGCAAACGCGGAGGCGAGTGCGCATGAGAATCCTGCATCCCTTGGGCTTTCCCGACCACTCGGATCACGGCGTCGCCAACCCGGCGCGTCGGCGTCGCTCAACTGACGCGCAGCTGTCGCGTTCCGGTCCTGTCGCAGTCGCGTCGCGGTGCGGTCCCCGTCGTGTCACTGGCATGCATCGATCGCGATGGTGTCGCGTTCCAGTCGCGTCTCCCGTGCCGCTCTCTGGGGAACCGCCCGCAACCCGCGTGTTTTTGTCAGCATCGTCTGTCAGCCTGACAGTCGCCCCCATTTGCACCCCCATCTGAAGGCCCCATATTCCCCCCATGGCGATCCAGATCCGTACCAGTCTTGCCGAACCCGAAACCGGCCCCGGTTTCGTTCCCCACCGCCCGCAACGCCCGCAAAAGAGCGAGGGCGGGCGGCCGTTCAAGCTGGTCAGCGACTATTCCCCCGCCGGCGATCAACCGACCGCGATCGAGGAACTGACCGAAGCGGCCTTGGCGGGGGAGCGCGATCAGGTGCTGCTCGGCGTCACCGGCTCGGGCAAGACGTTTACGATGGCGAGCGTCATCAACAATCTTCAACGCCCGGCGCTGATCCTCGCCCCCAACAAGATCCTCGCCGCGCAGCTCTATGGCGAGTTCAAGAGCTTCTTTCCCGACAACGCGGTCGAATATTTCGTCAGCTATTACGATTATTACCAGCCCGAGGCGTACGTCCCCCGGTCGGATACGTACATCGAGAAGGAAAGCTCGGTGAACGAGGCGATCGACCGGATGCGCCACTCGGCCACCCGATCGCTGCTCGAACGCGATGACGTCATCATCGTCGCCTCGGTGTCCTGCATCTACGGCATCGGCTCTGTCGAAACCTATTCGGCCATGATCTTCGACCTCAAAAAGGGTCAGGTCGCCGACCAGCGGGAGATCATCCGCAAGCTCGTCGCGCTGCAATACAAGCGCAACGACGCCGCCTTTGCCCGCGGCAATTTCCGGGTGCGCGGGGACAGCCTCGAAATCTTCCCGTCGCACTATGACGACACCGCCTGGCGGATCAGCTTCTTCGGCGACGATATCGAGGAGATTACCGAATTCGATCCGCTGACGGGCTCAAAGGTCGCAAACCTCGACAGCATCCGGGTCTATGCCAATTCGCACCACGTCACCCCCGGCCCCACGCTCAAACAGGCGATGGAGGCGATCAAGCACGAACTCGCCGAGCGGCTGAAGGAACTGCATATCGAAGGCAAGCTGCTCGAAGCGCAGCGGCTGGAGCAGCGCACCAATTTCGACCTTGAGATGATCGCCGCGACCGGCAGCTGCGCGGGGATCGAGAATTACAGCCGCTTCCTCACCGGCCGCCTGCCCGGCGAGCCACCGCCGACGTTGTTCGAATATCTCCCCGAAAACGCGCTGCTGTTCGTCGATGAGAGCCACCAGACGGTGCCACAGATCGGCGCGATGGCGCGCGGCGATCACCGACGCAAGATTACGCTCGCCGAATATGGCTTCCGCCTCCCAAGCTGCATCGACAACCGCCCGCTGCGCTTCAACGAATGGGATGCGATGCGGCCACAGACCGTCAGCGTTTCGGCGACGCCCGGCGGCTGGGAGATGGAGCAGACCGGCGGTGTGTTCAGCGAACAGGTGATCCGCCCCACCGGCCTGATCGACCCGCCGGTCGAGATAAAGCCGGTCGAGGAACAGGTCCAGGATCTGATCGTCGAATGCCGCAAGACCGCCGAGCTGGGTTATCGCACCCTCGTCACCACGCTGACCAAGCGCATGGCCGAGGATTTGACCGAGTATATGCACGAAGCCGGACTCAAGGTCCGCTACATGCACAGCGACGTCGAAACGCTGGAGCGGATCGAGTTGATCCGCGACCTTCGGCTCGGTGTCTACGACGTGCTGATCGGCATCAACCTGCTGCGCGAGGGGCTCGACATCCCCGAATGCGGTCTGGTCGCGATCCTCGATGCCGACAAGGAAGGGTTCCTGCGTTCGGAAACCTCGCTGATCCAGACGATCGGCCGCGCGGCGCGCAACGTCGATGGACGCGTGATCCTCTACGCCGACCGCATCACCGGCAGCATGGAGCGCGCGCTCAACGAAACCAGCCGCCGCCGTGAGAAGCAGGAGGCTTATAACCGCGAACACGGCATCACCCCGACCACGATCAAGCGCAATATAGGCGACATCATCGCCCATGTCGCGTCGAAGGATCAGGTGACGGTCGAGATCGAGGATGGCCCGGCGCACATGGTCGGCCACAACCTGCGCGCGTACATCGAGGAACTCGAAAAGAAGATGCGCAACGCCGCCGCGAACTTGGAATTCGAGGAGGCGGGCCGCCTGCGCGACGAAATTCGCAGCCTCGAAGCCGAAGAACTCGGCCTCCCCGCTGGAGAGCACAAGGCACCGGTGATGGGCCGCAGCAACGAGGGGAAGCCGGGCACGCGCAAGACGCGGTACGGCAAGGTGCAGCGCAAATGGGGCGGGGGGAAAAAGTGAGCCGGTTGAGCCGCGCCGCGGCTTCGCCCATAAGGCGCGGCATGCGCTTCATTCCCCTTCTCGCGGCGTCGGTCGCCCTCGCCAGCTGCTCCAACGTCGTTCCTCCGGCACCCGCTCCGGCGCCGCCGCCGCGCCCGGTGCCGGCTCCGGCGCCCGCTCCGGCACCTCCGCCGCCGGCGGCCAGCAGCGACTGGCGCGACTGGGCCCCAGCTCGGGGTGACTGGAGCTACCGGCAGGAAGGGCAGGGGACGATCGCGCTGTTCGGGCTGCGTGCCGACCAGCCCGAACTGTCGCTGCGCTGTGATCGCGCGACGCGACAGGTGCAGATTGCCCGGCGCGGTGAAGCGCCGGGGCCGATCACCATCCGCACTTCGACCACCGCGCGCAGCTTCAATGCCCGGCCAACGCCCGGCGCGCAGCCCTATGTGGCGGTGATGCTCGCCGCGAACGATCCGATCCTCGACGCGATGGGCTACAGCCGCGGCCGCTTTGTGGTTGAAATGCCGCCACTTGCGCCATTGGTCGTCCCGACCTGGGCAGAGGTGCAGCGCGTGGTGGAGGATTGTCGGCGCTGAAGTTTCGACGCCAGACTCTCAGAATCGTATAAATTCCGGATAATTACAAGACTTGTTCTCGCTTCCCGGAGTCGCCACATTCGGGATGTACCCAGATCGGGGTACGCCGTTTCAACAAGCGAAAGGAGGTGATCCGATGTCTCATGGTTCAGCAGTGAGGTCGGTTCAGTTCGTTCGGGAGACGCGCCGCTAAGCTTTCTGCATCGGATGGCCGCCGGAGGCGCTCCGTCCGATCTGGCGTTCGGGAGGTATCCTCCTCCAATCAACGACGCCGCAGAATGCGAACCGCGGTCCGCATGGTCTCCCGGGCTGGAGCTCTCCGGCCGCTGACCATGTCGGAGGTCACCGGGTGCCAGAGATGGCCCCGGTGGCCTCTTTCATTTTCAGATGAGGTAAACGACCAGATAGCGCGCCACCAGCGCCACCATCACCGCAATGCTCGCAGTCCGGCCCCGCACGACCATCGCCGCGATCATCAGCACCAGCAGCACCACCGCCAACCCCGCCGCCAACGGCCGCTGCAGATTGACCGCCAGCTCCGGAATGCTGGCATAAAAAGCGATCTGGCAGATCAGCAGCCCCAGCATCACCCCCAGTACGATCCGCCGCACCCGAAAATAATGCGCGTCCAGATCGGCAAGCTCCCCCGGCTCGCGCGGGAACACCAGATGCGCGGCGAGATAATAGGCACCGGCAAACGCCGTCACTGCCATCATCGAATGGCCAGAAACGCCGACGACATCCCGCGCTGTCCATGCCGCCCCCCAGAAGGAAAGCAGGTCGAGCAGCACGAAGATGCCGAGCAACGGCGTCAGCCAGCCGATCCGCACCGTCGCCCCGGGCCGCAACCGCGCCTCGATCGCCCGGGCCAGACCGCCCAGCACTTCGACGATCGACAGGCCGAGCAACAGCCCGAACAGCGCGAAGATGAACTCGAATTCGCTCATGGATTTCCCCCCGCCACCCACTATCCATGACGATACCGCCCTGTCGAGCGAAAGGCCTGCCGATCATGTCCGACCGCATCCTCGTCCTATACGGCTCCTACCGCCGCGACCGCATGGGCATCCGCCTCGCCCGGTGGCTGACGGCACAGCTGAATGCGCGAGGATGCCATGCCGAGCTGATCGATGCGATGGCGGTGGACCTCCCGATGCTCGACCGGATGTACAAGGAATATCCGAAGGGCGAGGCACCTGAGGCGATGGAAACGCTGGCCGCCAAGATCAATGCGGCGGACGGATTCCTGTTCGTCACCGGTGAGTATAATTGGGGGATGCAGCCGGGCCTCAAGAACCTGACCGACCATTTCCTGGAAGAGTGGTTCTGGCGTCCCGCCGCGATCGCCAGCTATTCGGCCGGGCGGCTGGCCGGCGCGCGCAGCAATTCGATGTGGCACCCGACGCTCAGCGAAATGGGCCTGGTCGTGATCTCGTCTACGTTGACAGTCGGCCAGATCGGGCAGGCCATCGACGCCGACGATCAACCGCAGGGGGAGGGCGGAGCGTCCCTTACCCGCGCGTTCCCGCGCTTCGCCGACGATTTGCTATGGTGGGTCGAAGCGGCGAAGGCGCAGCGCGTCCGGCGCGACCCGCCCTATTAGACAAGGCTGACCAATAGCCAGGTGAGCAAGGCGACCAGCAGCAGCGGGCTCGCCAGTATCAATCCGATCACCAGCATCACCCGAGCCGCCTGCCGCGCGCCGAACCCTGCGCGCGAGCTGGCGTAAATCACCCACAGTAGTCCGAAAAACCCGTTGTTGCGCATCATGCGTCACCCAATGCCTTGAGCCGGTAGAGCGCGTCCAGCGCCTCGCGCGGACTCAGCGCATCGACGTCTAGCGCTTCCAGCTCCGCCCGCAACGGATCGACCGGCGCCGCTTCCTCCGCCACCATCGCGGCAAACAGCGGCAGGTCGTCCAGCCCGGCGGCGATCCCGCCGGTCCTTTCGCGCCCGGCCTCCAGCTTGGCGAGCACTGCCTTGGCGCGGCTGATCGTCACCGGCGGCAGCCCCGCGAGCCGCGCGACGGCAAGGCCGTAGCTGCGATCCGCCGGTCCTTCGGCCACCTCGTGCAACAGCACCAGATCGCCTTTCCACTCGCGCGCGCGCACATGGTGCAGCGACAGCGCCTCACACCGCTCCGCCAGCCGCGTCAGCTCATGGTAATGCGTCGCGAACAGGCAGCGGCAGCGATTATCCTCATGGATCGCCTCGACCACCGCCCAGGCGATGGCGAGGCCGTCATAGGTGCTGGTCCCGCGCCCGACCTCGTCGAGGATGACGAAGCTGCGCGGCGTCGCCTGCGCCAGGATCGCGGCGGTCTCGACCATCTCGACCATGAAGGTCGATCGCCCGCGTGCGAGATTGTCCGACGCGCCGACGCGGCTGAACAAGCGATCCACCAGCCCCAGTTGCGCCCGCGCCGCCGGGACATAGGCCCCCGCCTGCGCCAGCACCGCGATCAGCGCATTCTGGCGCAAAAAGGTCGACTTGCCGCCCATGTTCGGCCCGGTGACCAGCCACAGCCGGTTGCGCTCCGAAAGCACGCAGTCATTCGCGACAAAGCGCTCGCCGCTCCGCGCCAGCGCGGTCTCCACCACCGGGTGCCGCCCGCCCTCGACCTCGAAACACGCGTGATCGACCAAAGCGGGTCGCGTCCAGCCGCCCTCCGCCGCGCGCTCGGCCAACCCCGCCGCCACGTCGAGCCGGGCGAGCGCATCGGCGGTCGCGGCAATCGCTTCGCGCGTCGCCAGTGCGGCGGCGGTCAGATCCTCCAGATGCGCCGCCTCCGCCGCCAGCGCATGCGCGCCGGCCTGCGTCACCTTGACCGCGATCTCGTGCAGCTCGGGCGCGTTGAAGCGCACCACACCGGCCAGCGTCTGCCGGTGCGTGAACCCGCTGTCCGCCACCATCAGCGCGTCGGCATGTTTCGCCGCAACCTCGATATGATAGCCGAGCACGCCGTTGTGCTTGATCTTGAGCGCCGCGATGCCGGTGCGGTCGCGATATTGCGCCTCCAGCGCCGCAATGGCGCGCCGCCCACCCGCGCCCGCGTCGCGCAGATCGTCGAGCGCGGCGTCATAGCCCTCGGCGATATAGCCGCCGTGCGCCGCATCGATCGGCGGGGCAGGGACGAGTGCCCGCTGAAACAGGTCGATCAGCGCGCCATGCCCGCGCAGCTGCGGCGCAAGCTCGGTCAGCAGCACGGGCGCATCTGCCAGGCGCCCCAATTTCTCGCCCAGCCGCCACGCGCCGTCCAGCCCGTCGCGTAGCTGCCCCAGATCGCGCGGGCTGCCACGCCCCGCTGCGAGCCGTCCCAGCGCGCGCCCGATATCGGGCAGGCTGCGCAACGTCCCCCGCACATCCTCACGCAGGCCGGGGTCGTCGTGAAACCGCTGAACCAGATCCAGCCGCGCCTCGATCGCCGCGACATCCATCAGCGGCGCGGCGAGATCCTGCCCCAGCAATCGCGCACCTGCCCCGGTCACCGTCCGGTCGACCGCATCGAGCAGGCTGCCCTTGCGCGTCCCCGACTGGCTCTGCGTCAGCTCCAGGCTCTCGCGCGTCGCCGCGTCGATCGCCATGCACGCATCCGACCGGGTGATCCGCGGCGGGCGCAGAAACGGCAGGGAACCCTTTGCCGTATGGTCGAGATAGGCGATCAGCCCACCCGCCGCCGCCAGCGCCGCGCGCCCGAACTGGCCGAACCCGTCCAGCGTCGCCACGCCGAACAACGCCTTGATCCGCGCCTCGCCCCGGCTGCTGTCAAACTCGCCGCGCGGGCGGGTGGTGGTGGCGAGCAGCGCCGCCTCGCTCCCCTCGGCCACGACGATCTCGGCCGGGTTGAGCTGGGCGAGCACCGCCCCGACTGCTTCGGCGCTGCATTCCAGCAGTTCGAACCGGCCGGTGGAGATGTCGGCAGCAGCAATGGCGACCGCGCCGCCCGCTTCGCCGATCGCGGCGCACCAGTTCGCACTGCGGCTGTCGAGCAAAGCTTCTTCGGTTAACGTTCCCGCAGTGACAACGCGGATGATCGCCCGCGCGACCAGCGCCTTGGACCCGCCGCGCTTCTTTGCCTCTTCGGGCGTCTCGATCTGGTCGGCAATGGCGACGCGATGCCCCGCCTTGATCAGCCGCGCCAGATACCCCTCGGCCGAATGCGCGGGCACGCCGCACATCGGAATCTTGTCCCCGCCATGCTCGCCGCGCGACGTCAGCGCGATGTCGAGCACGTTGCTGGCGATTTTCGCATCGTCGAAGAACAGCTCGAAGAAATCGCCCATGCGATAAAAGAGCAGGCAGTCCTGAGACTCCGCCTTGAGCGCCAGATATTGCGCCATCATCGGGGTGGGGGCGGCGGTCATTGCGGGATCATTCTTCGATGGGGCGACGCGCGCCGTGGCGGATGCTTAGGACCGAGACTGTATCGCCGACGACCTGGTAGCGTAGAATATAGGGCGGAACGGTGACCATCTCTCGGGTGCCGTTACCGGCGGGGCGTCCGCGATTGGGGAAGTGTGTCAGACTGTCGGCGAGCGTAAAAACCCGGTCGCCCAAGCGTCGCGCCGCTGAGGCATCAAAGAGTTCGATGTATGAGACGATCAGGTCGAGTTGCTCGATCGCCTCATCTACCCAGACGACTTCAGCCATTCTTTGAACGGTTTGCGATCGGGGGTGCCCCAGGTGCGAAGCCAACGGCTGACCGTTTCATGGTCGTAGGACCGACCCGCCGCGAGATCGGCACGGGCGCGTGCATCGGATGCGGCAATCGCTTCCGGGTCCGGCTCGCTGAAGATTTCGCGCTCATGCTCCATCCCGCGCACCATAGAGCGTCGGCATTAGCTTGCCTAGGTCCGGCTTGTGTGTGGAAGTCCACACATTCCACCGTTTCGGCCACACCATTTCGACAGTTTCCCCCGCCTTCCCCTGCGTCAATGCGCGTTGCAATCTGCGTCCGCTCGCCCCTAAAGGGAAGCCGACCGGGAGAGCGAAATGTCCGAAGAAGCCAATATCCAGTTTTCCGAGCGCGAGGCGCTGCTGTTCCACTCGGAGGGCCGGCCCGGCAAGATCGAGATCATCGCATCCAAACCGCTGACCACCCAGCGCGATCTGGCGCTCGCTTATTCGCCCGGCGTCGCGGTGCCCGTGCAGGCGATCGCCGACGATCCCGCAACCGCCTATGACTATACCGCCAAGGGCAACCTGGTCGCGGTCATCTCGAACGGCACTGCCATTTTGGGCATGGGCAATTTGGGGGCATTGGCGTCCAAGCCCGTGATGGAGGGCAAGGCGGTGCTGTTCAAGCGCTTCGCCGACGTGGATTCGATCGATATCGAGTTGAAGACCGAGGATGTCGATCGCTTCATCGACGCGGTCGAGCTGATGGAGCCGAGCTTTGGCGGCATCAACCTTGAGGATATCAAGGCGCCCGAATGCTTTATCATCGAGCAGACGCTGCGCGAGCGGATGAACATCCCCGTCTTTCATGACGACCAGCACGGCACCGCGATCATCACCGCCGCCGGCCTGATCAACGCCTGCCTGCTCACCGGGCGCAGCCTTGGCGATATCAAGGTGGTGGTGAACGGCGCGGGCGCCGCCGCCATCGCCTGCACCGAATTGATGAAGGCGATGGGCGTGCGGCACGAAAATGTGCTGATGTGCGACCGCACCGGCGTCATCACCACCGATCGCGAAGGCGTGAACCAGTGGCAGTCGGCCCATGCGGCGACCACCGACCGCCGCACGCTGACCGAGGCTCTGGTCGGGGCCGATGTGTTTCTGGGCCTGTCCGCCGCCGGTGCGCTCAAGCCCGAGATGGTCGTGGACATGGCCCCGGCACCGATCATCTTCGCGATGGCCAATCCCGAGCCCGAAATCCGGCCCGAACTGGCCAAGGCCGCGCGCCCCGATGCGATCATCGCCACCGGACGGTCGGACTATCCCAATCAGGTCAACAATGTCCTCGGCTTCCCGTTCATCTTCCGCGGCGCGCTCGATGTGCGCGCGACGGCGGTGAATGAGGAGATGAAGATCGCCGCCGCCCGCGCCATCGCCGAACTTGCGCGCGAACAGGTGCCGGAGGAAGTGGCGCTGGCCTATGGCAAGGCGCACAGCTTCGGCCCGGAATACATCATCCCCGCACCGTTCGACCCGCGCCTGATGGAAGTCGTGTCGATGGCGGTGGCGAAGGCGGCGATGGACTCGGGCGTTGCGACCAAGCCGATCCTCGACATGGCCGCCTATCGCCACACGCTTCGCGGTCGCCTCAACCCGACCACTTCGGTGCTGACGCTTGCCTATGAAGGCGCGCGTGCGCACCCCAAGCGCGTGATCTTTGCCGAGGCGGAGGAGGAAGTCGTGCTGCGCGCCGCAATCGCCTTCCGCGACGGCGGCTATGGCACGCCGGTGCTGGTCGGCCGCGACGACGTGCCGGAGCGGCTGCGCGCGCTCGGCGTCAGCGACCCGGACAGCTTCGAACTGCACAACAGCCGCAACTCGCCGCTCGTCCCGGCGATGGTCGATTTCCTGTACAACCGGCTCCAGCGCCGTGGCTATCTGCGCCGCGATTGCGAGCGGATGGTGAACCAGGACCGCAACATCTTCGGCTCGCTGCTGCTGCAGCTGGGTGAGGGCGATGCGATGATCACCGGCGTCACCCGCACCTATTCGCAGACGCTGCGCGAAGTGCGCCGCGTGATCGACGTCGCCGATGGCCGCACCGCGTTCGGCATGCACTTGATGGTCGGCCAGTCGCACACCGTGTTCATCGCCGACACGACCGTCAACGAACGCCCCAGCGCCGAGGAACTGGCCGACATCGCCGAGCAGACCGCCCAGGTCGCGCGCCAGATGGGCCACGAACCGCGCGTCGCGTTCCTGAGCTATTCGAACTTCGGCAATCCGAAGGGCGCGTTTCTCGAAAATATCCGCGATGCGGTGAAGGTGCTCGACGGGCGCGGCGTCAGCTTCGAATATGAAGGCGAGATGGCCCCCGACGTGGCACTCAACCCGCGCCAGCTCGCCAATTACCCCTTCGCCCGCCTGTCCGGCCCGGCCAACATCCTGATCATGCCGGGCCTGCAGTCCGCGCATATTTCGGCCAAGCTGCTGCGTGAGCTGGGCGGCGACAGCATGATCGGCCCGATGCTGGTCGGCATGGAAAAGCCGGTTCAGGTCGCACCGATGACCAGCAGTGCGGGTGATCTGGTGACGCTGGCGGTCCTCGCAGCGGGAGGGATCGCGCGCTAGAGCCTATTCGGACAGGAACACCACGCCGGGGATCGCCGGGCCGCGCGTCGGCTCGGCGAGCCGGCCGTCCGCCTGAATCCGCATCACCGCGACATTGCCCGATCGCTCGTTTGCGACGAGCAGTTCGTTCCGGTCTTCGCGGAGCAGGAACAGGCGCGGCCAGTGCCCGCCGCAGCTGACATGCTGTATCAGGGTCAGGTTGCCGTCGCGTGCGATGGCGAACACGGCGATGCTGTCATGGCCCCGGTTGGACAGATACAGCCGCGTCCCTGCGCGGTTGACCGCGATATGTGCGCCATAGGATGCACCACCGAAACCGGCGGGCAGGGTCGAGAGCGTCGTACCCGCCGTGAATGCGCCGTCGGCATTCGCACGCAGCACCGTCACCGTATTCGCCAGCTCGGCCAGTAGATAGGCGACCGGCAGCCGCGGGTGCCAGGCAAGGTGGCGCGGCCCCGACCCGGGCGCGGCGCGATACGCAACATCGCTGCGGATGACGCGTCCCGACGCCGGGTCGACGCGATGCGCGAACACCGCATCCGCGCCCAGATCGACCGCGTGAAGCGTCCGCCCGTCCCGACTGAACCCGACCCAATGCGCATGCGGCGCTGCCTGCCGACGCAGGTTCGGCCCGCTGCCGCTGTGCGCGACGCTTTGTGCCGCACCGACCGGCAGTCCGGTCTTTCCGTCCAGGCGCCACAGAGCGACGTTGCCGCTGGAGTAGTTCGCCACGGCAAGCATCCCGCCATCGGGGCTGAGTGCGGCATGACAGGGATGCGCGCCCAGAGTGGGAACGGTGACGAGCGGCTTCATCGCGCGGTCGTAAATGCCGAGCGCGCCAGTTTCGTTTTCGTCGAGCAGGTAGCGCACGTGGCCGTCGTGCGACCTCACTCCGAAAGAAGCGTTGTGGATCGCGGCGAAGGGCGCGCCCGCCGTCCAGCCATCCGGCTTGGCGATCAACGGAACGACGCCCGCGCCGCCCCGGCTGGCATAAGTGCCGGCGATCAGGCTATCGGGTGCGGGGGCCATAGCAGCCGCCGGGCTGGCGGCGACGGCAAGGGTGCCGGCGAGGAAACTGCGGCGGGACGGGGCGAATGGGGAGCCGGTCATCCTCCCTAGAAAGCCTTCTACGCCCTCTGCGTCAACGCAGCTTTGAGCAAGCGGGCGTTTTGCGTTTCCGCTATCGGGACCCGCTGGCGATACAAAGCGTTGCGCGGTAGCATTGTCGCAGCCGGGCCTCGGGTTCGATCCCAAGGGCCGCATTGAATGGAGCCTATCGCCGCATGACGCCCCCTACCGAGTCGACCGGCAGCGCTTTCCCGACTGTCGGCCGGGTTGCCACGATTACCATCACGATCCTGGCGATCGTTGGCTTTGCGTGGATGCTGCTCGAATTGTCGGGCTTCATCATGCTGATCTTCGCGTCGCTCGTGCTCGCTGCGATCTTTGGCGTGATCACCCAGGCGGTGAGCCGCTGGACCGGCATCGGGCGCGGCCTGTCGCTCGGGATCTCGGTCATCCTCATCCTCGCCGTGTTCGGCGGCGCGTTCACGCTGTTCGGCTCGCAGCTCGCCGGTGAGTTCGACACGATCCAGGACAGCATCCCGCCCGCGATCGAACAGGTCCGCGCGTTCTTGGAACGCGCCGGGCTCAGCGAGTCGGTGCGCAAGATGGTCGAGCAGGGGAGCAGCGACGTGTCGCGCTTCGCCAGCCAGGCCGGCGGCTATGTGCTGACCGCCACCAACGGCATCGCCAATTTCGTCCTCGTCTTCGTCGCCGCCATTTTCCTTGCCAGCGATCCGGCGGTGTATCGCCGCGGTCTGTTGCTGCTGATGCCGCATCGTGCCGAGCCGACCATGGCTGCGGCGCTGGACGATGCCTCGCGCGGCTTGCGTGGCTGGATGGTTGGGCAGGCGGTGTCGTCGCTGGTGGTCGCCGCCTTTACCTGGGCCGGGCTTGCGCTGCTCGGCGTGCCGGCGGCGGGCGGGCTGGGCCTGATCGCCGGGCTGCTCGACGTCATCCCGATGATCGGCCCGATCATCGCCGGGGTGCCGGCCGTGCTGCTCGCCTTCACCGTCTCGCCGATCACGGCGCTGTGGACGGTCGTGCTGTTCCTGGTCATCCAGCAGATTCAGGGCAATTTCCTGCAGCCGATGATCCAGAAACAGGCGGTCGACGTGCCGCCGGCCATCCTTCTTTTCGCCGTGGTCGCCGCGGGGCTGCTGTTCGGCTTCCTCGGCGTCCTGCTCGCCGCCCCGCTGACCGTCGTGGTCTATGTGCTGGTCCAGCGCATCTATGTCCGCACCCTGCTGGGGAAGGACATCAAGATCGCCGGCCAGACCGAAGACGCAGACTAGGCGTCGATGCTGACCCCCAGCGAGGCATTGACGAGCCCGCCGTCTACTACCAGCGTATCGCCGACGACATAATCCGACGCCCGGCTGGCGAGGAAGATCGCGGCGCCGGCCATGTCCTCAGGCGTACCGACGCGGCGCATCGGGATGCGCTTGGCGACTTCATCGCCATGGTCGCGCGCGGCGCGGTTCATTTCGCTGGCGAATGCGCCGGGCGCCAGGCTGGTGACGATGATCCCGTCGCGGATCAGCCGCGCGGCCATGCGCTTGGTCAGGTAGATCAGCGCCGCCTTGGACGCATGATAGCTGTAGGTTTCCCACGGATTGAGCCGCAGGCCGTCGATCGAGGTGATGTTGATCACCTTTGACGGCGCGTCATGGCTGGCGCGGGCCTTGAGCAGGTCGTGCAGCGCCTGCGTCAGGAAGAAGGGCGATTTCACGTTGAGGTCCATGACCTTGTCCCAGCCGGCCTCGGGAAACTCCGCGAATTCGACACCCCATGCCGCGCCGGCATTATTGACGAGGATGTCGAGATGCGGCTCGCGTTCAGCCAGCGCTGCTGCAAGTGCTTTGCAGCCCTCGACGGTCGAGACGTCCATCGGCAGCGGAATACAGTTCGGGCCGAGTTCGGCGGCGGTTTCCTCGCACGCCGGGGCCTTGCGCGATGAGATATAAACTTTGGCACCCTGCGCGATGAAGCCTTCGGCGATCATCTTGCCAATGCCGCGGCTGCCGCCGGTGACGAGGGCGACCTTGCCGGTCAGGTCGAAGAATTTGCTGGTGTCCATGTCTCTCCCTTTCGTCAGCCGCCGCGCTTCAACGTCTCACGCGCGATGATCAGCTGCTGGATCTGGCTGGTGCCTTCGTAGATGCGGAACAGGCGCACATCGCGATACAGCCGCTCGATCCCGTAATCGGCGATATAGCCCGCGCCGCCGAAGATCTGCACCGCACGGTCGGCGACGCGGCCGACCATTTCGGTTGCGAACAGCTTCGCCGCTGCGCTCTCCATCACCACGTCCTTGCCCGCGTCCTTGGCGGCTGCCGTCTCGAGCACCAGCGCGCGGGCGGCCAGCGCCTCGGTCTTGCTGTCGGCGATCATCGCCTGGATCAGCTGGTGCTCGGCAATGGCTTTGCCGAACTGCTTGCGCTCGGTCGCATAGGCGACACAGTCGGCGACCAGCCGCTCGGCCACGCCGACACTGACCGCGCTGATATGCAGCCGACCACGGTCGAGCACGCGCATTGCGATCTTGAAGCCTTCGCCCTCTTCGCCGAGGCGGTTGGCGACGGGGACGGGGACATCGTCGAAGATCACGTCTGCAACCTTCGCGCCCTTCTGCCCCATCTTCTTCTCGGGCTCGCCGATGCTGACGCCCGGCAGGTCGCGCGGAACGAGGAAGGCGGAAACGCCGCGCGCGCCCGGCTCGTCGCCGGTGCGGGCCATTACGGTGAACAGCGACGCCTTGTCGGCATTGGTGATGTAGCGCTTGGTGCCGGACAGGCGGTAGACATCGCCATCGTGCACCGCGCGGGCTTTCACTGCGCCGCTGTCGCTGCCGACATCGGGTTCGGTCAGCGCAAAGCTGGTGACGATCTCCCCGGTTGCGATTTTCGGTAGCCACTCCGCCTTCTGCTCGGGGGTGCCGGCCATCACGAGGCCCTGCGAGCCGATGCCGACATTGGTGCCGAAGGTCGAGCGGAACGCCGGGGTGGTGCGCCCGAGTTCGAGTGCGACCCGGCATTCCTCGACCATATTCAGGCCCAGCCCGCCATACTCCTCCGCGATCGACAGGCCGAACAGGCCGAGCGCCTTCATTTCCTCGACGATGTGCGCCGGAATTGCGTCGGCCTCTTCGACCTCAGCCTCCAGCGGACGCAGTCGTTGGGCGACGAAGCGGCGTACCGTGTCGATCAATGCGTCAAAGGTTTCGGCGTCGAGGCTCATATCCGGCGATCCTGCTCCATACCCTGTTTTCGAATTGTGGGTTAGCAAAGCGAAACTTGGCCGTCACCGGAAAATATGTTAGAACATTCGTATGAACAAGCCGCTCAAGCTCATCAAGATCGGGAATTCCACCGGCGTAATTCTGCCCAAGGACGTGCTTGCGCGCCTGAGGGTGGGGCAGGGGGATGAGGTGTTTTTGAGCGAGGCGCCGGGCGGATTCGCGCTGTCGGCGAACAATCCTGATCTCGCTGAGGCAATGGCGTTGGCGGAAGAAATTATGCGCGAGGATCGCGATATTCTGGCTGTGCTGGCGCGTTAAGTAGCCATGGCTCAGTTTCGGTTCCTCGATGCTCATATCGCGCGGGCGGTTCATGACCGGCAGCTTGCCGAGCATGGCGGGTTGGTCGGCGTCAAGGATGACGGGTTGCTCGAATCTGCAATTGCCCGGCCCTTGCACAAACTCGCGTATGGCGAGGACGATCCCTTCGTGCTGGCAGCGGCCTATGGCTATGGTATTGTGCGCAATCATCCCTTTGCCGATGGCAACAAGCGCACGGCATGGGTCATGGCGCGGCTCTTCCTGAAGCTGAACAATATCGCCATCGCCTTCGACAAGGCCGATGCGATCCGCACGATGCTGGCCCTTGCCGCTGGCGAGTTGAGCGAGGATGCGTTGGCCGCTTGGCTGCGCAGTCACCACCACCCCTAAGCCAAACACCCGCCGGGACCAGCCCGGCGGGCATCGTTCCTCCCCAGGAAGGCGGTGCCGCGTCAGCCGAGGCGGCCGAGGCGGTGATAGAGGTTGGCGAACTGGACCGAGCGGGGATCGTCGGCGATCTTGCGGGTGTAATCGGCCACCGCTTCCTTGAGCAGGGCGAAGTCGGCGGTCGAGAAGACCGGGCGGGCAGTCGCGGGTTCGGGGGTCTTCATCAGCTTGCTCCTGTAAACTGTCGTGCATTCTGTATGACTCTCGAATGGCGATGCTGACAATTTTAATAGGCTGTCAGCGCGGTCATGGTGTAGTCTGAGCATGACAGCCGAGTGGATGTTATGTAAATAATTGACACGGGCTGATTGAGTCGAACATAGCAGGAACAAGGGCTGTAGGACATGGCTGAGCGCAAATTGTTTGCCGGGCATGCGGTTCGCCGGCTGCGGCGCGGGCAGGGGCTGACTCAGGCGGCGATGGCCGAGATGCTGGGGGTGTCCGCCAGCTATCTCAATTTGGTCGAGCGCAACCAGCGGCCGCTGTCAGCGACGCTGATGCTGAGCCTTGCGCAGGTGTTCGACTTTGACCCGCGCACGCTGGCAGCGGGGGAGCCGGGTGGGGGCGAGGAGGCGATGCGGCGGCGGCTGGCCGACCCGCTGTTCGCCGATATCGAGATCGATCGCAGCGAGCTGACCGAATGGCTCGCGGGCGCACCCGGCGGGGCGGAGGCGTTTGCGCGCGCCTATGACCGGATCGGGGCGGGCGGAACGGTGGCGACCGGGGACGCCGAAGATCCCGGCGCGGCGGTGCGGCGCGAGGTCGAACGCTGGCGCAACCATTTCGCCGATCTTGACGCTGCCGCCGAAACGCTCGCCGACGAGCTGCGGATCGCATCGAGCGACCCGTTCGGTGCGATGGCCGAGCGGCTGCGGGTCAAGCACCAGCTGTCGATCCGCGTCCTGCCGATCGAGGTGCTGGCCGGATTGCGCGTGCGGCTCGACCTGCATGCGCGCCAGCTGCAATTGTCCGAAGCGCTCGATCCGCCGAGCCGCGTCTTCGCCCTCGCCCGCCAGCTGGCGAGCGAGGCGCGGGCCGAGATCGAGGGGCTGGTGCGTGGCGCGGGCTTTGCCGACCGCGTCGCCGAGCGGCTGTATCGCCGCCACCTCGCCGGTTATTTCGCGGCGGCGGTGATGATGCCCTATGCCCGCTTCCTGCGCGCGTGCGAGGCGACCGGATACGACCTCGAACTGCTGCGCCGCCGTTTCGGGGCGAGCGCGGAGCAGGTGGCGCACCGGTTGACCACATTGCAGCGCGTCGGCGCGCGCGGCCTGCCCTTCTTCATGCTGCGGAT
The DNA here is from genome assembly GCF_056821745.1 of Sphingomonas sp. SDUR79. Lineage (NCBI taxonomy): Bacteria > Pseudomonadati > Pseudomonadota > Alphaproteobacteria > Sphingomonadales > Sphingomonadaceae > Sphingomonas > Sphingomonas sp. SDUR79. The sequence goes on from NZ_JBPDIN010000001.1 coordinate 882,543, forward strand.
CGACCGGGCGGGGCAGGTGTCGAAGCGTTTTGCCGGAGCGAGCGGATCGCCGCTGGTGGAATCCGCCGTGCCGTGCCCGTTGCTAGACGCCTACGCCGCCTTTGCGCGGCCCGACGAGCGGATCGTCCAGCTGGTCCAGCTGGAAGACGGCTCGCGCTGGTTCACCAGCTCGCGCTGCGTCGCTCCGCCCGGCGGCTGGGCGGGGGCGGTGCGTGCGCGCTTCGTGGTGACGCTCGGCCTGGCGGCAGAGGCGGCGACGGGGCTGGCTGCGGCGCGCGGGCTGGATTTTGGCGGAGAGGCGGTGCCGGTGGGCCTGGGCTGCCGCGCCTGCACCCGCGAATGTCCGCAGCGCAGTGCGCCGCCAACGGGGCGTGCGATGCTGGTCAACGAACGCGAGGCGGGTGTGTCGCCCTTCGGGTTTGCGGGAGACTGAGCCGCTTCGTTCCGATTGGAAACACAGCGTTTCTTGGCGAGTGCAATAAAGTCTGACACACTTTTGCGACAAGTTGGTTGGAATAGTTGATGTTCCCCCCGGTTGGTGTAGCGCGCTCCCCATGCGAATGATTCTTGTTCTGACGGCTGCGGCTGCGGCTCTGGCTTCCTGCGGCGGCGGCGACGCCGCGCAGAAAAAGGGCCGTGAGCCGCCGCTGGTGACGCTGGGCGCGGTCCAGTCGGCGCGCTTCGTCGAACGGATCGACGCGGTCGGAACCGCGCGCGCCAATGAACAGGTGACGCTGACCGCGCCGGTTACCGAACGCATCCTGCGCCTCAATTTCGAGGATGGCGCCTATGTCAGCCGGGGCCAGGTGATTGCGGTTCTGGCGCAGGGTCAGGAGACTGCACAGCTGGCGCAGGCGAGTGCGCGGGCGCGCGAGGCGCAGCAGCAGCTCGACCGGCTGGAGGAGCTCAAGAACCGGGGCTTTGCGACGCGCAGCGCGGTCGATGCGCAGCAGGCGCTGGCCAGCCAGGCCGGGGCGCAGGCGGCGGAAGCCCGGGCATCGATCGGCGATCGCGTGGTGCGCGCGCCATTTGCCGGCTGGGTGTCGCTGCGCAACATTTCCGCAGGGGCGGTGGTGAGCGCAGGGACCGAGATTGCGACGGTCAGCGACGTCAGCCGGATCAAGCTCGATTTCACCGTGCCCGAGACGTTGCTGGCACAATTGGAGCCCGGTCAGCCGATCGTCGCGGTTGCCGCCGCCTATCCCGACCAGCCGTTCCGCGGCACGGTCGCCACGATCGACCCGGTGCTGAACCCGCAAACCCGCGCCGCCACCGTGCGCGCCGTGCTCGCCAATGGCGACCGCAAGCTCAAGCCCGGGATGCTGCTGACCGTCAGCATCGAATCCCAGGCCCGGACCGCCGCCGCCGTTCCCGAGCTGGCGGTGGTGGGCGAGGGCGAGCAGAGCTTTGTCTTCATCATCGAGAATGGCAAGGCGAAGCGTGTGCAGATTCGCACCGGGCTGCGTCAGAACGGTCTGGTCGAGGTGACGCAGGGCCTGAAGCCTGGTCAGCGCGTCGTAACCGAAGGCGTGGTCAAGATCGCCGAGGGGCAGCAGGTGCGCACCGCCGGACCCGGCAATGCGGCCCCCAAGGCTGGCGGCCAGGCCAAGGGTAACTGATGCAGCTGTCCGACCTCTCCGTCCGGCGGCCCGTCTTCGCCGCGGTGCTGGCGATCCTGCTGGCGATTATCGGCGTGGTCGGGTTTCTGAGCCTGTCCGTCCGCGAATATCCCGACACCGATCCGCCGGTCGTGTCGGTCGAAACCGCCTATACCGGCGCCGCCGCCAGCGTGATCGAGGCGCGGATTACCCAGCCGATCGAAGAGGCGCTGTCGGGCATCGAGGGAATCGAAACGATTACCTCACGGTCGCGCGACGGCGTGTCGGACGTGTCGATCGAGTTCCGCGCGGGTCGCGATATCGATTCCGCCGCCAACGACGTGCGCGACCGCATCGGCAGCGTCGCCGAGGACCTGCCCGAAGAGGCGCTGGCCCCCGAAGTGCGCAAGGTCGATGCCGACAGCTCGCCGATCCTGTTCCTCGTCATTTCGCGCCCCGGCTGGTCGCGGCTCGAACTGTCCGACTATGTCGACCGCAATCTCGTCGACCGGTTCAGCACGATCGACGGTGTGGCGCGCGTGTTTGTGGGCGGTGAAGCGCGGCCATCGATGCGCATCTGGCTCGACGCGAGCAAGCTCGCCGCATTCGGCCTGACCCCCGCGAATATCGAAACCGCGCTGCGCAGCCAGAATGTGGAGCTGCCCGCCGGGCGGCTCGAGGCGCAGCAACAGAACCGCACGCTGCGCGTCGAACGGCCGTTCGGGAGTCCGGAAAGCTTTGCGGGGCTGGTCGTCGGGCGCGGCGAGGACGGCTATCTCGTCCGGCTGGGCGATGTCGCGCGGGTCGAGGTGGATGCCGAGAACCCGTATAGCGCATTCCGCATGAATGGTCAGTCGGCGGTGGGCCTGGGCGTTGTGCGTCAGTCGGGCGCCAACACGCTGCAGGTCGCGCAGGCCGCCAAGGACGCTGCCGAGGCAATGAAGCCCGACCTGCCTGAGGGGATGACGATCACCGTCGGGTCGGACGATTCGCTGTTCATCGGCCGTGCAATCGACAAGGTGTGGCAGACGCTGGCCGAGGCGGCGATCCTGGTGGTACTGGTGATCTTTCTGTTCCTGGGGTCGTGGCGGGCGACGCTGATCCCGGCGGTGACAGTGCCGATCTGCCTGCTCGGCGCTTGTGCGGTGCTGTGGCTGTTCGGCTTTTCGATCAACCTGCTGACCCTGCTGGCGCTGGTGCTCGCAATCGGCCTGGTGGTCGATGACGCGATCGTGGTGCTGGAGAATGTCTATCACCGGATCGAGGAGGGGGAGACCCCGCTGGTTGCGGCGTTCCAGGGGACGCGGCAGGTCGGATTCGCGGTGATTTCGACGACGTTGGTCGTGTGCGCGGTGTTCGTGCCGATCTGTTTCCTGTCCGGTCAGACCGGCTTGTTGTTCCGCGAACTGGCGGTGGCGATGATCGGCGCGGTCGCCTTTTCCGGCTTCCTCGCGCTCAGCCTGACGCCGATGCTGTGCTCCAAAATGCTGAAGCAGGAGAAGCGCGGGCGGTTCACCGGCTGGGTCGACGACCAGTTCCGCAAGCTCGAGAATGTCTATGGCCGCTGGCTCGGCCGCGCGATTACCAAACCGCTGCTGCCGCTGACCGGTGTGCTGGCATTCCTGTTCGCCGCCGGCGCGGCCTTCATGACATTGCAGTCCGAGCTGGTGCCGCCCGAGGATCAGGGCATCGCGCAGGTTCAGGTCAGCGCGCCCGAAGGCACCGGCTTCGACCAGATGGACGCCTATATGCTTGGCGTGCAGGGCAAGCTGCTGCCGCTGGTGGACGAGGGCACGGTGCGCACGATCATCACGCGGACCCCCGGCGGGTTCGGCGCGAGCGATGATTTCAACAGCGGCGCGTTCATCGTGTTCCTGAAACCCTGGGAAGATCGCGAGAAATCGACGCAGGACATCGCCCAGCAGATCAATCGCATCCTTGCCGACGAACCGGCGGTGCGCGGCAATGCGCAGGTCCGCTCGGCGCTGGGGCGTGGGCGCGGACAGCCGATCAACTTCGTGCTGGCGGGCAACACCTATGAAGGGCTGGCCGCCGCGCGCGACCGTATCCTCGCCGCCGCCGCCGCCAATCCCGGCATCATCAACCTCGATTCCGATTACAAGGAAACCAAGCCGCAGATGCGGATCGAGGTCGATACGACGCGCGCCGGCGACCTTGGCGTATCGGTCAACGATGTCAGCCAGGCGTTGCAGACCCTGCTCGGCTCGCGCCGCGTCTCGACCTATCTCGACCGCGGCGAGGAATATCGCGTGATCGTTCAGGCGGATGCGGAGAACCGCTCGACCCTAGCCAACCTCGCCCAGATCCAGGTGCGCGCGCGCGACGGGGCGCTGGTGCCGCTGTCCAACCTTGTCACTACGCGCGAAGTGTCCGGTCCCCGCGACCTTGGCCGCTATAACAAGCTGCGCGCGATCACCCTGTCGGGTGCCGTCGCGCCGGGCTATTCGCTGGGCGAAGCGCTGACCTTCCTGCAGGAACAGGCGGCGCAATCGCCCGAAGTGATGGCGGTCGGCTATCGCGGCGAGAGCCAGGCGTTCGTCGAAACTGGTGGGTCGATCCTGCTGGTGTTCGGGTTGACCATCCTGATCATCTACCTGCTGCTTGCCGCGCAGTTCGAAAGCTTCGTGCACCCCGGCGTGATCATCATGACCGTGCCGCTGGCGGTCGCGGGCGGGATGCTGGGGCTGTTCTTCTTTGGCAAAACGTTGAACCTGTACAGTCAGATCGGCATCGTCATGCTGGTCGGCCTCGCGGCCAAGAACGGCATCCTGATCGTCGAATTCGCCAACCAGCTCCGCGATGAGGGCAAGGAGATTGCCGAGGCGATCCGCCTCGCCGCTGCCAGGCGTCTGCGCGCAATCCTGATGACGTCGATCGCGACGGCGGCGGGCGCGGTGCCGCTGATGATCGCGAGCGGGGCGGGGGCGGGCGCGCGGTCGGCGATCGGCGTGGTGATCGTGTTCGGGGTCATGCTGGCGACGCTCATCACCTTGTTCCTGATCCCGATCCTCTATAGCAGGCTTGCCAAGTGGACTGGTTCGCCCCAAGCGGTGAGCCGGGAGCTTGACGCGGCGATGGCATCGCCGCAACCGGCCGAATAGGGCGGCTACAAGAACGGGGAGCGGGGAATGGAGATTGCGTCCAAGGGGCAATTGCGGCTGGCGTTCCTGCGCTGGGCGATCGTCACCGTTCCGTTCATCCTGCTGCTCGGCTTCACCTCGGCCCGCATCGCACCGACCGGGGCCGACAATCCCTGGTACCAGATGCTCGAAAAGCCGGCGCAGACCCCGCCGGACTGGGCCTTTCCCGTGGCATGGGCGGTCATTTATGTGCTGATGGGCCTGGCGCTGGCGATGATCATCAACGCGCGCGGATCGAAGCTGCGCGGCCCGGCGCTGGTGTTGTTCGCGGTGCAGATGGGCGCGAACCTCGCCTGGTCGCCCTTGTTCTTTGGCATGCATCAGCCATTCTGGGCATTCGTGCTGATCGGCGTGATCCTGGTGCTGGCGCTCGCCACGACGGTGATGTTCGCGCGCATCCGGGTGGGCGCAGCGATCCTGATGCTGCCCTATCTTGGCTGGCTGTGCTTTGCCGGATGGCTGTGTTTCCAGATCGATCAGCTCAACCCCAATGCGGCAACCCTTGTCCCGGCGCAGTCGGCGCCCCAGATGAGTATTTGAATTTGGTTCAGCTGCGCTGAACGCGCGGTGCCAGCCCGCTCCCCCACCCGGCCACCCAGCGGTAGCATGATATGGGTGGCCGGGTGGGGGAGCGGGCTGGCACCGTCCAGGAGCAAAAATATGCAGAGCGACAACCGCATTTTCGACGATTTCGTGAAGTTCGTGAACGGCGCAGCCGGCACGATGGCCGGCATGGCGCGTGAGGGCGAGAGCGCCGCGCGCGAGCGGTTCAAGAGCTTTGTCGGCGGCATGGATTTCGTGGCGCGCGACGAGTTTGAGGCGGTGAAGGCGATGGCGGTCGCTGCGCGCGACGAGAATGACGCACTGCGTGCGCGGATCGAGGCGTTGGAGGCGAAGCTTGCCGACGCTCCTGCCGCTGCCAAGACCGCGAAGCCCAGAAGGCCGGGGGCGGGCCTCTAAACCCGTTTTTCCACATCTATTTCCGCCGCGTTTACGCTAACTGCTTGTGCAGCGCGGCGAGGATTGGCACCAACTGCGCCAGGCAAGGGCCGGGCGGAGGACGACCGGAATGCTCGATGAGAGCGAATATGAGCGCGACGACGATGCCGCGCCGATCGACATGCTGGAAAGCTACTTCGCTGCGCATGGCTGGAGCCATACGCGCGAAGAGGATGAGGTCGTTGCCAAGGTAAAGGGCAGCTGGACCGAGTACGAACTGCGCGCGATCTGGCGCGAGGATGACGGGGTGCTGCAGTTTCTGGCGTTCCCGGATGTCCGCATCCCTGACGAGCGGCGCGGCGCGATCTACGAGACGATTGGCCTCGTCAACGAACAGCTCTGGGTCGGCCATTTCGAATTGTGGTCGTCGAGCGGCATCCTGCTCTACCGCCACGCTGCGATGATCCCCGGCGACGACGGCGCGTCGATCACGCTGCAGCACACCGAATTGCTGGTCGAAAGCGCGATCGACGAATGCGAGCGCTTCTACCCGGTGTTCCAGTTCGTCCTGTGGGGCGGAAAGACGCCGAAGGAAGCGATCGCCGCCGCGCTGATCGACACGCAGGGCGAGGCGTAGGCCACTCCGACAACCGCCGCGTCGCCCCGGGATCGAGCCGGGCCAAGGCTTTTTCGACCGGCTACGGGGGTGGGGCGACGTCAAGCCTTGGCAGCCGGTCGTTTCAAGGCTCTGCCCGCGATGGCCAAACGGCTTAAATTGGCTGGAAAGCTGCCGATAATTTGCAGCTACATCATCTGTGTTTGCGCTTGAAGCGACTTGCCAGCCAGCCCAGCGCGCACCCGCTCAAAGGCACAGCAAAGGCTATGAAATAGCCGACGCCTGCGAGTGCATCGCCGCGTGTTGGATCTGCACCTAGCCAAAGATAATAGGCGATTGCCATTCCGAAGCCGAGAACCGTGGCAGCGGCAATCGCGTAGGTCAGACACCGAAATACAAAGCCGGCGATGCAGCCCAGGGCGAATGCGGCAATTCCCACCATATCTATCATGATCATCCCTGTCCGCCGGGTATCATGATGCGTTCATCAGCGAAGGTCCGCAACGGGGGCGTGTGCCGCCGTTCCGCTTTATGCGTTTACCGTAGTGGATAATACCGGGCACACCGTCTCCAGCGCGCCCGGCACCCCTTACCCCTCCGGCCCGATTGTCTTCACCACCTTGCCCGTGTCGTCGAGGAAGTCGATTGCCGCGCCGCCGTCGGGCGCGACCTTGAGCATCAGGCGGGGCTTGCCGCTCGCGTCCTGCAGCATCACCACCGACGCCTTGTCGCGCGATTTGCCGACGAACAGGCGGCCCGCACCCTTCGACGCATCGGGGCGGATCGCGGCCTTGCCCTCGGCCTTGGTGAACATGCTCTCGGCACCGCGATCGGAGATGATCAGCGCGGCGCTGTCGCGGCTGCCATTGTCGGTCTGGACGATCTGCACGGTTTGGTCATTTTCATAGCGGTCGAAGGTCAGGCTCGCCCCCGCATTGACCTTGTCGCCGTCCTTCTTGCCGGCCCAGATCAGACCGCCATTCTCGGTCCCTTCGTCGTTCATGAACAACATGCCGGCGGCAAAGGCGCGGTCGGGGCGGGCGATCTCCTCGCCCTTGTAGAATGCGCCGGGAAAGCGGCCCTTGCTGGCAATCACCAGCCGCAGTGTGCCGTCGGGTTCGCGGACATTGATCCGCTCGACGTCGATCGTCCCGAATTTCTGCGGCTTCGTCGCCGCCACCAGCGTCACCGCCGCGATCGCTACCGCTGCACCCGTCACCAGACCCTGCCAATATGCCATTCAATCCCCCAAAAAAGTTGCGGATGCGAAACCTACCCGCGCGGCAGGCGGGGTCAACTCGCTATGCGCGGCGATTGGGCTTGACGCCCCGCCACGCTTCTTCGACGGGCGAAGGGGCGTAATGGAGCTGTGGCAATGACGACCCCCAAGACCCTGTGGCTGATCGGATGCGGCAATATGGCCGGGGCGATGCTGCGGCGCTGGATCGCGGCAGGCGCGGTGCGGGGGGAGGATGTGTTCGTTCTCAACCGCAGCGACCGCGCGCTCCCCGAAGGCGTGCGGCAGGGCAGGGCGCTTCCCGACGGCGCGTTGCCCGATGCGGTGATGCTGGGGGTGAAGCCGCAGCAACTCGACGGGATCGCCGAACAGATTGCGGCGCGGATCGCGGGTGCGCGGATGTTGGTGTCGATTCTGGCCGGGGTCGAGGAGGCTGCGCTGGCGACGCGCTTCGATGCCGGCTCGATCATCCGCGCGATGCCGAACCTGCCGGTCGAGATCGGCAAGGGCGTGGTGGCGCTGCACAGCGACAGTGCCGACGACCCTGCGCGTGCGGGGGGACAGGCGCTGATGGCGCCGTTGGGGCTGGTTGAATGGGTTGATGTCGCGCAATTCAACGCTGTGACCGCGCTGGCGGGCAGCGGTCCGGCCTTTGTTTATCGCTTTATCGACGCGCTGGCCGAGGCGGGGGCGGCGGTTGGCATTCCGGGCGATCAGGCGCTGCGGCTGGCGCTGGCAACGGTGGAGGGCGGAGCGTTGCTCGCCGCCCAGTCCAGCGACACGCCCGCTGCGCTCGCCGACAAGGTGGCCAGCCCCGCCGGTTCGACGCGCAAGGGGCTGGACGTGCTCGACGCCGATGCCGCGCTCGTCAGGCTGCTCACCGCCACCCTCGAAGCGTCAGAGCGCCGTAACGCCGAAATGGCGGCCGCCGCGCGCGGCTGAGGCGGAACGTCCAACCCCCTGAAAACGTTGTCCCGCCAATATCCTATCCACGGAGGCGATGATGGCGACCAAGACTCAGAGCAGAGCGACCCAAGCAGACAATCAGGCCCGCGATGGCAAGGGCCGGTTCAAGGACGAAGGCGGCTGGGGCGGCAGCTTCGGCGCGATTGCCGGCGCGACGGCGGCCGGTGCCGCGCTCGGCGTGCTGGCGATGCTGGGCCGCAAGGCCGCAGTGCAGTCGCCGACCTTGCTGGCAGGCGACTGGATGGACGGGCTGATTGCCGAGCATCAGGCGGTGCTCAAGCTGCTCGACGCGATCGAGGCGACCGACGACACCGCGACCGCGCGCCGCACGCTGATGCTGACTCAGCTCAAGCATGCGCTGGCCAAGCATGCGATCGAGGAAGAAAATGTGATTTACCCGGCGCTGCGCGAAGCCGGGAAGGTGGCGGAAGCCGATGAGCTCAACAGCGAGCACGGCTATGTGAAGCAGCACCTCTACGAGCTCGACAACATGCCCGCCGCCAGCCCGCAATTTCTGGCCACGATCCGCAAGCTGCGCGGCGAGCTGGAAGAGCATATGAAGGACGAGGAAGAACGCCTGTTCCCGCAGCTGCGCGCCAGCCTGTCGGACGAGAAGAATGCGGTCCTGACCAAGGCAATGAACCGCGAAGGGTTCAAGGTGGCGTGACCTTATAAGCCCTTCCGCTTCAGGGGAGGGGCTTATTTGCCGCCCAGATCGGACACCCGTTTGCGCTCGTCGGCGGGGATCAGGCCTTCGAGCACTGCCCAGAACCCCCCGACCGCCGCCTGTCCCGCCGAGGAATAGGCGGCGGTCATTTTTTCGCGCAGGGCATCGAACAGTTCGGCCTCCAGCCGTGCCCCCTCGGCGGTCAGGCGCAACAGGCGCTGGCGGCGGTCTTCGCGTCCCGGCCGCGTCTCGATCAGTCCGCGCTCAGTCAGGTCGGTCAGTACGCGGCCGAGCGATTGTTTGGTGATCGCCAGCAACGCGATCAACTCGCCCACGGTGATATCCGGTTGGCGCGCCACGAAATAGATCGCACGGTGATGCGCGCGACCCAGCCCCTGCGCCGCCAGCCCTTCATCGATCGAGCGAGTAAGGTGGCTGTAGCCGAAATAGAGCAGCTCTACCCCGCGCCGGATTTCGGCTTCGCGCAGGAATAGCGGGGACGCAGTTGGGACAGCCATGTTGACCTGTTTTGCCATCGGCCTTAGGTCAGCGCAACGATCAATTCAGGAGAGTGAAGTGAGCAGCACGCCGTTCCAGATCGAAGCCAATCCGGCTCCCGTCGACGCGAACGCGCGAACCCGCCTGCTCGCCGACCCCGGATTTGGCAAGCTGTTCACCGATCACATGGCGATGATCCGCTGGTCGGATGCAAAGGGCTGGCATGACGCGAAGATCACCGCGCGCGGCCCGCTGATGCTCGATCCGGCGACCGCCGTGCTGCATTATGCGCAGGAGATTTTCGAGGGACTCAAGGCCTATCGCCTGAGCGACGGCGGCACCGCGCTGTTCCGTCCGCAGGAGAATGCCCGTCGCTTCCGCGAATCGGCGCAGCGCATGGCGATGCCGGAACTGCCCGACGATCTGTTCATCGGCTCGCTTGAAGCATTGGTTGAAGCCGATCGCGACTGGATCCCGAGCGTTGAGGGCGGGTCGCTGTATCTGCGCCCGTTCATGTTCGCGAGCGAGGTGTTCCTGGGCGTCAAGCCGGCGAGCGAATATCTCTACCTCGTCATCGCTTCACCCGCCGGCGCCTATTTCAAGAGCGGGGCCAAGGCGGTGACGATCTGGGTGTCCGACCATTATACGCGCGCTGCGCCCGGCGGGACCGGCGCTGCCAAATGCGGCGGCAACTATGCCGCGAGCCTGGTTGCGCAGGCCGAAGCGATCAAGCAGGGCTGTGACCAGGTCGTGTTCCTCGACGCGGCCGAGCGGCGCTGGGTCGAGGAACTGGGCGGCATGAACCTGTTCTTCGTGTTCGATGACGGCAGCATCGTCACCCCGCCGCTGACCGGCACGATCCTGCCCGGCATCACCCGCGATGCGATCATCACCCTGGCGCGCGACCAGGGGATGACGGTGCGCGAGGAGCCCTATGCGATGGACCAGTGGGAAGCGGATGCACAGAGCGGGCGGCTGGTCGAAACCTTCGCCTGCGGCACTGCTGCGGTGGTCACGCCGGTCGGACAGGTCAAGAGCCGCGACGGCGGCTTCACCATCGGCAGCGGCGGTCCGGGACAGGTCACCGAGGCGCTCAAGGCGCGCCTGACCGCGATCCAGCGCGGCGAAGCGCCGGACCCGCATGGCTGGGTGCATCGGTTCGGCTAAATTCTCTTTTCAGGCGGTGCGCGGCGCTCTAAGGGCGTCGCTTCCGCGATGTTGGGGCGTAGCCAAGCGGTAAGGCAGCGGTTTTTGGTACCGCCATGCGCTGGTTCGAATCCAGCCGCCCCAGCCAGTCCGACGTCGTGATCGGCCCTTAGACGCGGAAGCAAGGGCATCTTTTGAGCAGAGACCGCGCCGCAACGGCTGGCCGGGGAGGTGGGTTGGTCCATCGCCGTGCAGCACCCGCGGACGCCCCCCGATCAATCTGTTCGACCCATGCGACAGTTCCGACTTGCTCTCGATCGCAAGCCATGAAACCGAGGAACGGATCACTGCCGCCAGGATTTCCAGCTACATGACCAACATGATCGCGCGTGCACTGCCCTTTTCGCGCACCAGGATCGGGCTCGGTACCGCATTGGGCGTCGGCGGCGCGCTGATCTTCTTCCTGATCACGGGTGCCCTCGCTTATTCGAACATGCTGACGCTGCGGGCCGACACCGCCAGGGTCGTCCACACGCATGACGTGATCACCGAACTGGGCAATTTGCTGTCCGCGACGCAGGATGCGGAAACCGGGCAGCGTGGCTTTCTGCTCACCGGCAACAACCGCTATCTCGAACCCTATCAGGACGCGATCACGCGGGCGGATGCCAGTGTGAGCACGATCCAGTCGCTGACCAGCGACAATCCGGTGCAACAACAGGCGTTGCGCCGTCTCAAGCCCCGGCTCGACGCGCGTTTCGCCGAGCTGCGCGAGACGATCGAGCTGCGTCGCGCGCGGGGCGTGTCGGCTGCGCTGGATATCGTGAACACCGATCGCGGCAAGGTCCAGATGGACGCGGTGCGCGCACAGATCGATGCGATGCGGGCCGAGGAGCGGCGGCTGCGGACGGCCCGGCTGCAGCAAATGGACAGCGCCTATGCGACCGCGACGCTCAGCGGCGTCCTCGCCGCGATCCTGGGCATCGGACTGACGCTCGCGGTGGGATTCCTGGTCCATCGCAGCACCGTTGCGCGGCAACGCCAAGCCTGGCTGCAGGCCGGCGAAGTCGGACTTAGCCAGGCGATGCTGGGCGACAAGACCGTGCATCAGCTCAGCGAGAGCATCCTCGATTTCCTCACCCCCTATCTCGGCGCACAGGCAAGCGTATTGTTCAAGGGCGAGCATGGCGCGTTCGAGCGGATGGCGACCCTTGGGGTGCCGGGGGACGCGACCGTGACCCAACGGTTCCGCCTGCGTGAAGGCATGCTCGGGCGGGTCGCGGCCGATGGCGCGCCGGTGGTGCTCGACGATGTGCCCGAGGGGTATCTGACGCTGGGTTCGGCGCTCGGGCGCGACACGCCGCGCCACCTCGTCATCGCCCCGCTCAACGCCGATGGCACGACCAACGCGGTGCTCGAATTCGGCTTTCTGCATCCCGTGGACGCGGGAGCGATGGAGTTGCTGGAGCGCATCGCACAACCCGCCGGCGTCGCCCTGCGCACCGCCAAATACCGCAGCGAGCTGCAGGCGTTGCTCGATGAAACGCAGCGCCAGTCCGAAGAGCTGCAGGTGCAGAGCGAGGAGCTTCGCGTCTCGAACGAGGAGTTGGAAGAGCAGGGGCGTGCGCTCAAGGAATCGGCCGTGCGGCTGGAGCAGCAGCAGGTCGAGCTGGAACAGACCAACACCCAGCTGGAGGAACAGGCGCAGCTGCTGGAAGCGCAGCGCGACGATCTGGCGCGGACCAGTGCTGCGGTCGAACTGAAGGCGCGCGAGCTGGAGCAGGCAAGCCAGTACAAGTCCGACTTCCTCGCGAATATGAGCCATGAGCTGCGCACGCCGCTCAACTCGCTGCTGATCCTGTCGAAGCTGCTCGGCGACAATCCCAATGGCAATCTGACCGACGAGCAGACGCAATATGCCCGGACGATCCAGGCGTCGGGCAACGACCTGCTCAACCTGATCAACGACATCCTCGACCTGTCGAAGATCGAGGCGGGGCATGTCGAGATCGATCCACAGGCGTTGACGCTGGCGCGTCTGACCGCCGATCTGCGCCAGATGTTCGACCCGATTGCCAAGGACAGGGGGCTGAATTTCAGCATTGAAGTCGCCAGCGATGCGCCCACCGCGATCGGCACGGACCGCCAGCGGCTGGAGCAGGTTCTGAAGAACCTGCTCTCCAACGCCTTCAAATTCACCGAAGCAGGCGGAGTATCGCTCGCAATCGCGCCGGTCGAGGGCGACCGGCTGGCGCTGACCGTTACCGACACCGGCATCGGCATTTCGCCCGAACAGCATCAGGCGATTTTCGACGCGTTCCGTCAGGCAGACGGCGCAATCAACCGCAAGTTCGGCGGTACCGGCCTTGGCCTGTCGATCTCGCGCGAGCTGACGCGCCTGCTCGGCGGATCAATTTCGCTCAAGAGCACGCCCGGCGTCGGTAGCAGCTTCACCGTCACGATTCCGCTCGATTACGATCCCGCGCTGGTCGAAGCCCGCGTGGAGCCGAGCGCGCCTGCCGCGCCCGCGCCCGCAATCACCCCGCCGCGCCGCGCGCCGCGGCTGGCGCCGGTCGAGGATGATCGTGACCGATTGGAAGGCGCCCGCCGCGTGCTGCTGGTGGTCGAGGACGATCAGGTCTTCGCGGGAATCGTGCGCGATCTGTCGCGGGAGGCGGGGTTCCAGGCCCTGGTCGCCGGCACCGCCGAAGAGGCGCTCGACCTCGCCCGTCAACATCGCCCGAGCGCGATCGTGCTGGACCTTGGCCTGCCCGACCAGTCGGGCCTTGCCGTGCTCGACCGGCTCAAGCGCGAGGATGCGACGCGTCACATCCCGATCCATGTCGTATCGGCCAGCGACCAGACCCAGACCGCATTTTCGCTCGGCGCGATGGGCTATCTGCTCAAGCCGGTGAAGCGCGAGGACCTTGCCCACGCGCTCGAAACGCTGGAGGCGCAGCTGACCCGCACGGTCCGGCGCGTGCTGATCGTCGAGGACGATGCCGTGCAGCGCGACGCGGTGGGCAAGCTGTTGGCCGGACCCGGGGTCGAAACGGTCGGCGTCGGCACCGCCGCCGAATGCCTTCAGCTGCTGCGCGAGCAGACCTTCGACTGCATGGTGCTCGACCTGACGCTGCCCGACGCGTCTGGCTTCTCGCTGCTCGAAACGCTGAGCGAGGACGAGGCGCACGGCTTCCCGCCGGTGATCGTCTATACCGGCCATGACCTGTCGCGCGAAGACGAGCAGAAGCTGCGCCGCTATTCGAGCTCGATCATCATCAAGGGCGCGAAATCGCCTGAGCGCCTGCTCGATGAGGTGACGCTGTTCCTGCACCAGGTCGTATCCAAACTGCCACCCGAACAGCAGAAGATGATCCAGCAGGCGCGGCACCGCGATGCGTTGCTGGAGGGCCGCCGGATCCTGATCGTCGAGGACGATGTCCGCAACGTCTATTCGCTGACCAACATCCTCGAGCCGCGCGGCGCGAAGGTGGCGATCGCGCGCAATGGCCAGGAGGCGCTCGACGCGCTCGACAGCGCCGCTGGCACGCCGGAGGCAATCGATCTGGTGCTGATGGACGTGATGATGCCGGTCATGGACGGCCTTGAAGCAACGCGGCGGATGCGGCTCGACCGGCGCTGGTCGAAGCTGCCGGTGATCATGCTGACGGCCAAGGCGATGCCGGACGATCAGGCCAATTGCCTCGCCGCCGGCGCCAATGATTACATGTCCAAGCCGCTCGACGTCGACAAGCTGCTGTCACTGGTGCGCGTATGGATGCCGCGTTGACCCGGGGATCGACCGAAGCGGTCGAGGATATCGAGATTCAGCTGCTGCTGGAGGCGTTGTTCCGCCGCTATCATTACGACTTTCGCCATTATGCGCGGGCGTCGATCAAGCGGCGGTTGCGCCAGGCGCGCGAGCAACTCGGCTTTTCCGATTTCACGGCGATGCAACAGGCGCTGCTGCACGGCGATACGCTGGTCACGCGCCTGCTCGACTATCTCACTGTCCAGGTGAGCGAAATGTTTCGCGATCCCGGCTATTTCCGCGCGATCCGCGAACAGGTGCTGCCGCATCTGCGCACCTATCCCTCGCTGAAGTTATGGATTGCCGGGTGCAGCCAGGGCGAGGAACTCTATTCCTTCGCGATCCTGTTGCTTGAGGAAGGCTTGCTCGACCGGACGCTGATCTATGCGACCGATATCAATCCCGCCGCGCTGGAAGCGGCGCAGAGTGGCGTCTATGCACTCGATCGGCTTGCCGCATTTACCCAGAACCATCAGCGCGCGGGCGGCAAAACTTCGCTGTCGGACTATTATACCACCGCCTATGGCCGGGCCGTGTTCGACAAGAAGCTGCGCGCGCAGGTCGTCTTTTCCGACCATAGCCTGGTGACCGACGCGGTGTTCGCCGAATGCCAGTTCGTGTCCTGCCGCAACGTCATGATCTATTTCGACCGGCCGCTGCAGGATCGCGCGGTCGGGTTGTTCAAGGATTCGCTGACGCGGCGCGGCTTTCTCGGCCTAGGGTCAAAGGAAACGCTGCGCTTCTCGGCGCATGCCGACGCGTTCAGCGAATTCGTGCGCGAGGAGAAAATCTACCAGCGGCGGGACGGATGAGCGGCCCGCCCCCGCAGGCGGTGGTGATCGGCGCATCGGCGGGCGCGGTGCAGGCGCTGTCCGCAATTCTGCCGCGCCTGCCGGCCGACTATCCCGTGCCGGTGCTGATCGTCGTGCATGTCCCCGACGGGCCATCCGGCCTGACCGCCCTGTTTGCCAGCAAGTGTGCGATGGCGTTCCGCGAGCCTGAGGACAAGGAGCCGATCGTGCCGGCGACCGCCTATCTCGCCCCCCCGGGCTATCACATGCTGGTCGAGGCGGACCGCAGCATTGCCCTGTCCACCGACGAGCCGGTGCTGTTCTCCCGCCCATCGATCGACGTCCTCTTCGAAACCGCCGCCGACAGCTACGGTGCCGGGCTGACCGGCATCATCCTGACCGGTGCGAATGAAGACGGCGCGCGCGGCGCCGCCGCGGTACACAAGGCGGGCGGGACGGTTCTGGTCGAAGACCCGGCAACGGCCTATGCCGCAGCGATGCCGACGGCCGCGCTGATGCGCTGTCCGGCTGCAGCCGCGATGTCGCTCGACGGGATCGCCGATCATCTGCTTAACCTTGGAACATCATGAGCAACGCGCCCGAACCGATCTATTTTCTGCTCGTCGATGATCTCGAGGAGAATTTGCTCGCGCTCGAGGCGCTGCTGCGGCGCGACGGCCTTTCCTTTCTGCGCGCGCGGTCGGGGGAGCAGGCGCTGGAACTGTTGTTGCAGCACGAGGTCGCGCTGGCGCTGCTCGACGTGCAGATGCCGGGCATGGACGGGTTCGAACTGGCCGAGTTCATGCGCGGCAATGCGCGCACCCGGCATGTGCCGATCATCTTTGTGACCGCCGGCAGCGCCGACATCCAGCGGCGCTTTCGCGGCTATGAGGCGGGCGCAGTGGACTTCATCCAGAAGCCGATCGAGCCCGATATCCTGCGCGGCAAGGCCAATGTGTTTCTCGAACTCTATCAGCAACGTCGCGCGCTGTCCGATGCCGCCGACCAGCTGGAGAGTGAGGTGCGCAAGCGGACCGCCGAGCTTGAGCATACGCTCGCACGCCTTCAATCGGAGATCGCCGAGCGCGAGCGCGCCGAAGCATCGCTGCGCCAGAGCCAGAAGATGGAGGCAGTGGGTCAGCTCACCGGGGGGATCGCGCACGATTTCAACAACATGCTGACCGGAATCATCGGGGCGCTCGATCTCATGCGGCGCAAGATTGCGGCCGGGCGGATCGAGGAGATCGATCGCTACATCGACGCGGCCAGCACCTCGGCCGGGCGCGCGGCATCGCTGACCCACCGACTGCTGGCCTTTTCGCGCCGCCAGTCGCTCGATCCGCGCCCGCTCGACATCAATGACCTGATCCGATCGATGTCGCCGCTGGTCGAACATGCGCTGCCCGAACGGATCGAGTTGGTGGTTTCCTATGGGACCGACCTCCCGCATGCGCTGGCCGACGCCAATCAGCTTGAAAATGCGGTCCTCAACCTTGCGATCAATGCGCGCGATGCCATGCCCGATGGCGGGCGGCTGACCATCGAAACCAGCCTCGTCGATGTCGATGCCACCCATAGCGCGACGCGCCCCGGTCTGCCGCTCGGCAAATTCGTCCAGGTGTCGGTGTCCGACACCGGCACCGGCATCCCCGCCGACGTGCTCGAAAAGGTGTTCGAGCCGTTCTTCACGACCAAGCCACAGGGGCAGGGGACGGGCCTGGGCCTGTCGATGGTCTATGGTTTTGCGCAGCAGAGCGGCGGGGCGGTGCGGATCCACAGTCAGCCGGATCTCGGCACATCGGTGAAGCTATATTTGCCGACGACCAGTGCGCGCGCCGTCGCCGTCGAAGCGGCGCCGAGTGCAAGCTATCGGGGTGCAGGGCAGCGCGTATTGATCGTGGAAGACGATGATGCGGTGCGCATGCTCGTCTGCGAAGTCCTTCATGAACTCGACTATGAAGCGATCGAAATCTCCGACCCGACCGCGGCGCTGCCGTTGCTGGCGTCGGACGCGCGCATCGACCTGATGGTGTCCGATATCGGAATGCCCGGTCTCAATGGCCGGGATCTCGCCAATGCCGCGCGCCTGCATCGGCCCGAGCTGCCGATCCTGTTCATCACCGGCTATGCCGAACAGGCAACCCAGCGTGGTGCGTTTCTGGGTGAGAACATGTCGATGATCACCAAGCCGTTCTCGCTCGAGACGCTGGCGATGACGATCAACGCGTTGATCGGTGAAGGCCGGTAACCTTTCCGAAACGGGCCAGTCCAGCCGGCCCGATCTACTGCCCCTGCGCCATTGCCGCCGGGCTCTCGGTCAACAGTCGCCACGGCGTCGGCAGATAATCGAGCGACATGTAGAAATAAAAGGCGCAGGACCCGTCGGGGCGGAAGGTCGCGCCCTTGACGATGCCGAATGCGGTTGTGCCGCTGAACACCGGCCCGCCGCTGTCGCCCAATTTGCACGTTGGCCCCGCCACCGCGACCCAGGTCGGCAGGCAATAACCGCCGCACAGTTGCCCCGCCGGCGCGAAGTCGAGCAACGTCACCTCGGCGCAACTGTAACCCGTGCTTTCGCCACGATGGCAGATAAAGTCGCCCGCGCGGGTGCTCGTCTTGCTGCGCTGGGCTTCGACCGGGCGGGTGAGGGTGCGCGCGGTATCGGCGAAGAATGTTGGGCGGGCGGCGGTGGGCAGCGCGTGAATCTGCACGTCGTGATAGCCCCAGCCCCATTGCCCGACAAAGCCGAGCGGCGTCGCCTGACGCGCCGGATCGATATAGGCGAGGTCGTCGAGGCAATGCGCCGCAGTGGTGATCGCGGTGCGCGTGCCATCGCCGACCAGAAAACCGCTGGTGCAGCGATAGCGCCGCCCGCTCGCCGGGTCGGTCCCGTCGAGCCGTCCGCCGCCCTGCGGCCCGAGATTGCGGTCGACCAGATCGAGCATGCGGATGCGCACCGGCACGCCGGTCAGCTGGGTCAGGCGGGTCTCGAGCGTGGCCGCTCCCCCGGCGCGGTCGACCACCGACTGGGCGGCGATGACCACCAGTTCGCCGGTGCGCGGATCGATGCCCATCGACGGCGTCCCGCTGAGTGCGGCGCGGATCGCAGGCTGGTGATGGGTGAGCGCCCATAGCACGCGCTCGCGACTGGCCTTTGCGCCGGTCCGGAACTGCACGGGCACGCGCATCGAGCCGGCCATCACGCTGGTCGGCGCCACCGGACTCTCGCCGGTGAGATACACGATGAAGCGATAATCCGGGCGATGCTGGACGGAAATGCCGGCAAGGCGGTCGCGATAGCGATCGGCGATCGCATCGATGGCCGGCACGCTGTCCTGCTGCGCGATCAGCCGCCGCATCGCCTCTGGTGCGGGGACGCCATAGGCGCGGGCATATTCGGCGGCATCCTGCGCCAGTGCTTCGGCGCGCGTCTGCGTGGTTTGCGCGGCGGCGGGATGCTGCAGCGCGGACCAGGCGATGAGCAGCAGGAGAAGACGGGAGAGCGAGCGCATAAGGTTGATCTAACTAGCGCGCCGCGCCGCGCCAAGATCGGCAATCGGCTGGCTTGCAGCTGCGATGAGCGAATGATAGCGACTGGCAATCGATTGCAAACGCGGATCGCCGCGCCAGTGTACGGAGAGGTCAGTGAGGGGCAGGGCATTGATGCACGGATGGATGGCGCTGTGCGGCGCGGTGGCACTGATTGCATCACCGGTCGCGAAGGCCGAGGATCGCTGGATCAGCGCATGGGGAACCGCGCAGCAACTTGCCCCGATGCCGCCGCCGCGCATGCCGCCGCGTCCAGCCGGAGAGGCCCGGCCAGCGCCGCCGCCGCCCTCGGGCCCGTCGCCGATCCTGCCCACGCCGGAGCGGCTGAAGGATCAGACGGTGCGCATGGTGGTTCGCCCGACCGTCAAGGGCGGCGTGTGGCGGGTGCAGTTCTCCAATGCGAGCGGCGGTGAACCGCTCCGGATCGGTCGTGCCGCGATTGCGAAGAGCGCCGACGCCGGGGCGATCCGGCCGGGAACGTCGCGATCACTGAGCTTTGCCGGACAGGCGGGCGTCACGATTCAGCCTGGCGCGGTGGTGTTCAGCGATCCGGTCGCGCTCGACGTCGCGGCGCTGGAGCTGCTCGCGGTCTCGATCCATCTTCCCGACGATGTCGCGGTGAACACGCTGCACCCGCTGGGGCTGCGCACCACCTATGTCGCCAAGGGTGAGCGCACCGGCGATACGGCGCTGGCCGGGGCCCAAACCAATCGCTCCTATTTCTGGCTGAGCGGGCTGGCGGTGCAGGCGGATGCACGTGCGGGGACGATCGTCGCATTCGGCGATTCGATCACCGACGGCTATGGCACGACGCCCGACGCCGGGCGGGCGTGGCCGGAGCTGCTGGCAGAACGGTTGCAGGCGGACGCGCGCACGCGGCACCTGTCGGTCATCAACATGGGAATTTCGGGCAATCGCGTACGGCGCGATGGCGCGGGGCTGTCGGCGCTCGCCCGGTTCGATCGCGACGTGCTTGCGCGGCCCGGCGTGCGCTGGGTGATCCTGCTCGAGGGGATCAACGACATCAATTTCGCGGCGATCCCGGGGATGCCGGCGAGCGAGGCGGTGACGGCGGAGGACCTCATCGCTGCCTATGCGCAGTTCATCGATCGCGCGCATCTGCACGGGATCAAGGTAATGGGCGCGACGATCGCGCCGACCGAGGGGACGTGGCTTTACAGCGACAAGACCGAGGCGCTGCGCCAGGCGGTCAACCAGTGGATCCGGTCGAGCGGCAAGTTCGATGCGCTGGTCGATTTCGACGCGGTGCTGTGTGACCCCGCACGTCCGACCCGGCTCAACCCGGCCTATGATCCGGGTGACAACGTCCACCCCAACGACGCAGGCAACGCCGCAATGGCGCGCGCGATCGACCTCGCCCGCTTCCGGCGGAACTAAGGGTCTGTACTCAATCAGCACGGGGGCGAGACGGAGCGGATTTTGGCGCAGGGCGAGGAGCGAGGAGGGAGCGATGCCGCAGCATCGTGACCGACGAGGGACGACGCCATGCGCCAAAATCCGCCCGCCGCTGCGCGGTTGCTCGAAAATGGCCGCTGGTCTGCGTCGCTTGCTTGCGCGTAGCTCTGCTACGCGACTGCGCTGCGCTTCTTGCCAGCGGCCATTTTTGAGCAATCTCGATCCCCGTGCTGATTGAGTACAGACCCTAACCTGCAACCGGGGACGGGCTTGTTGCAAAGGCCGCGCTGCGACCCTATCCCGATGGATGCGTTTGGGGAGGCCGGATTTTGGCGCGCAAGATCAAGACCATCTACGACCTCGCCGAACTGGCCGGCGTCTCGGCGGCGACCGTGTCGCGCGCGCTGGCGGGCAAGACGATGGTCAATTCCAAGACCTCCGAACGCATCCGCAAGCTCGCTGAAAAGCATGATTTCCGCCCCAGCGCGCTCGCCCGCAACCTGCGCACCAAGCAGCGCGGCGCGATCGGCGTGGTGGTGCCGCTGGGCCATGATCGCGGTCAGCATCTGTCCGACCCGTTCTTCATGACGCTGATCGGCTATCTCGCCGACGAGTTGAGCGAGCGCGGGTTCGACCTGATGCTGTCGCGCGTCATTCCCAATCAGGACAATTGGCTGGCGCGGCTGATCGATGCCGATCGCGTCGACGGTTTCATCATCGTGGGCCAGTCCGACCAGTCGCAGGTGCTCGACCGCACCGCCGCCGACTATCTGCCTTTGGTCGCGTGGGGCGGGTTCGTGCAGGGCCAGATCCATTGTTCGGTCGGCACCGACAATTTCCTCGGCGGGCGGCTCGCGACCCAGCACCTGATCGACCGTGGCTGTCGCAAGATCGCGTTTCTGGGGAATACCCAGGCGATCGAGCCATCCTTGCGCCTTCAAGGGGCCAAGGCCGCGATCGCCGCGCAGGACGGGATCCGGCTGGTTGACGCGACGACGCATTTCGATTCGGAAGTCAGCGGTTCGGATATCGATTCGTTTCTCGACCAGTCCGACATTCTTCCCGATGGCATCTTCGCCGCGTCCGATTTGATCGCGCTGACCGCGATTCAGGTGCTGGCGACGCGCGGCCTGTCGGTGCCGGGGGACGTCAAGGTGATCGGCTATGACGACCTTTATCTCGCGCGCACCAGCGCCCCGCCGCTTTCGACGGTGCGCCAGAACCTCGCCGCCGGCGCCGCACATCTGGTCGACAGCCTGATGAAGCGGATCGCCGGAGAGGCGACCGGATCCACCATCCTGACCCCCGAACTGATTGTTCGCGAATCCAGCTGAGTCTGTCGCGTCACGCGATCTACGACTTTGGTGGAGTTGACTTGCAATCGATTGCTAATAGGATGTCGCCATAACGGACCCGAGTCCGAGCGATAAGCGGTTGGGAGAGTGTGATGCGCGCAAGGATTTCCATCGCCTGTGGAGCCGCTTTGCTCAGCGTCGCGACCCTGCCCGTTGCCGCGCTCGCGCCGCAGGGGCGGCCGACGGTCCAGCTCACCGCCGAGGATGAAGCCAAGCTTGCGCCGATCGCGCCGGAACTGCGCGCGGGCGCACGCATGGCGATCGGTTTTTCCAAGATGATGGGAACGATCGACGAGGCGATGGTGCTCGCGTCGCGCAAGCGCGGCGGCGGGCCGCCGGTGCCCCCACGCCACGCCGACATCCCGGTCGAGGAGAAGATGATCCCCGGCCCGGCCGGCGCGCCGCAGGTCAAGCTGTTCGTCATCAACGCCAAGGCGGGGACCAGTCGTCCCGGCATCCTGCACACGCATGGCGGTGGCTATATCATCGGCACCGCCGCGACCGATGTCCGCCGCCTGCAGGAAATGGCGCGCGAGCTCGACGCGGTCATCGTCAGTGTCGAATACCGCCTGGCGCCTGAAACGACGTTTGAGGGATCGATCGAGGATAATTATGCCGGCCTGCGCTGGATGTATCAGAGCGCGGCGGAGCTGGGACTGGATCGCAGCCGCATCGCGGTTACAGGCGAGAGCGCGGGCGGCGGCCATGCCGCGTTGCTGGCGATCACCGCGCGCGACCGTGGCGAAATTCCGATCGCGTTTCAGGCTTTGGTCTATCCGATGCTCGACGATCGCACCGGGGGCGCGGTGAAGCTGCCCGGTCATATCGCCACGGTCGGGTGGAGCGCGTCCGAAAACCAATATGGCTGGAAGGCATTCCTCGGGCAGGCGCCCGGCACCGACACGGTGCCCGCGCGCGCCGTGCCTGCGCGGACGCCGAGCCTTGCCGGGCTGCCCCCTGCGTTCATCCAGGTCGGTGGGGTCGATCTCTTCGTCAGCGAGGATATCGATTATGCCCGGCGATTGAATGAGGCCGGGGTGCCAACCGAATTGCAGGTGATCCCGGGCGCCTATCACGGGTTCGACCAGCTTTCGGCGGACTCGCCGCAAGCGAGGCAGTTCACCCGCGCAAAGATCGAGGCGCTGCGCCGCGCCTTTACCCGCCCGACGAAATAGAGGGCGTCGGGCGTCGCCCAAGGGCCGGGCGATCCATCGACAGTTGTGGCCCGATGTTGCAATCGATTGAAAAAATAACCGGGGAGAGAAACATGAAGCATCTTTGCACGACAGTTGCGTCGATCGCGGTCGCGAGCGTTCTGGCATCCGCACCGGCCTTTGCGCAGAGCGATGCGGCGGGGCAGCAGGCCGAGCGGCCTGCCGCATCCACCACCGAAGAAGTCGTCGTGACCGCGCAAAAGGGCGGGGCGCAGGCACTTCAGGAAGTGCCGCTTGCGATCCAGGCGTTCGACGGCGAGGAGCTGAAGGAGCGCAACATCAGCACCATCGGTGACCTGGTATCGAGCGTGCCGGGGGCGTTCGAAGGGTTCCGCCAGTCCAACGGTTCGCGCTTCTACAATCTGCGCGGCAGCGTGACGCAGAATGGCGACTCGCCGATCGGCTATTATCTCGACGACGCGCCGTTCATCGTCACCAATTTCGGCATCGCCCCGCCGGTGCGCTTCCTCGACATCGACCGGGTCGAAGTGCTGCGCGGGCCGCAGGGTACGCTCTATGGCCAAGGGTCGTCGGGCGGCGTGTTCATCTTCCGCACCCGCGATCCGAACCTCAAGGATTTCGACTATGCGTTCGAGGCGGAGGCATCGCAGACGCGCGGTGCCGATGGCCTGAACTATGGCGTGGCCGGCGCGGTCTCGGTGCCGATCGTCAAGGACATGCTGGCAGTGCGCGTCAGCGGCGGCTTCTCCCGCGATGCAGGCTGGGCCGATGCATATTATGGCGCGTTCGACGGCACGCCCGATGAGACCGGCGTCAATGTTGCGAAGAATGACGACATTCGCGTCGTCGCGCTGTTCCGCCCGGCGGACAACGTAAACATCCGCGCGCAATACTGGAAATTCCGCCCGCGTCAGGGCTTCACCGGCTTCACCGCGTCGGTCAACCCGCCCTATTTCCAGAACACGGCCGGGCAGGACGGATTTTCGAACGGCGACTTCACGCTCTACAGCTTGACGGCAACGGTCGATTTCGAGGCCTTCTCGATCACTAGCGCGACCAGCCAGCTCGACGGCGTGTTCGGGATCAATATCCCGCTTTCGCCCTCCGGCTCTTTCTCCAGCCAGTTCCTGCCGAGCATGTTCGCACAGGAATTGCGGTTGAATTCCAACGGCAGCGGTCCGTTCAAATGGCTGGTCGGTGCCTCTTACCAGAATGGGTCGGGGCCGCAGGAGAATGCGCTGACCCTGCCCGGGGTGGTCATCAACGCCGACAACGACACCTTGACCGAAAATTACGCGTTCTTCGGTGAAGTTAGCTACGAACTGTTCGACGGCAAGCTGGTGCCGCTCGTCGGCTTGCGTCAATATCATGACGACCGTGCCTTTGCCGACGCAACCGAAACGCTCCCGACCACGAAGGACGTGACGACCTGGCGGGTCAACCTGTCCTATCTGCCGACCGATGATCTGACGATGTTCATCTCGGCGGCGACCGGCTTCCGTCCGGGTATCGTCCAGTCGCGGGTGCAGGTTCAGTCGGTGACCGGTGCGGGCGTGCCCACGGGGGTGACGCTGGAGCCGGAATCGTCGACCAACTATGAATTCGGCGTCAAATGGCGCAGCGCCGACCGGTCAGTGAATATCGGGCTCAACCTGTATCAGCTCGAATATACCAACCTGCAGACCTCGGTCACCGGGTCGATTGCCAACGTCAACGGCTTTGCCAATTTCGGTGACGCGAAAACCAAGGGCGTCGATCTCGAACTGCGCTGGAATACCCCGCTGAAGGGATTCAACCTTGGCTTTGTCGGCAATTTCAACGACAGCAAATATACCCGCGTCAATCCGATCGTCGCAGCGGCTCAGCCGTTGCTGCGGCCCGGCGCGCGGCTCACCAACACCCTGTCGAACAACTTCCGCGTCGATGCGGGCTATAATGGCGAGATCGCGAGCGGTGTGAACCTGTTCGGCAATCTGTCGCTCAGCCACAGCGGCGACCGGTTGCAGGGCAATGGCATCACTGCGCCGTCCTACAACGTGATGGCCCTGACCCTGGGCGTGCGGTACGGCGATTATGAGCTGGCGCTGATCGGCAACAACCTGACCGACGAGCGTGGGCCGACCTTTGTCGGCACCAACGGCCCGTTGTCGGGATCGGGGCCGACCCCGCGCACGATTGGCCTGCGCTTCCGGGTCACGCCCTGACCGGAATCGCACATGCGGGAAGGGCGGGGGGCTGCGCGCTTCCCGCCCTTTCCGTACCCTGGCCCAACGATGATTGAATGGAGAGCGGGATGAACGATCAGGCTGGGCGCGACGGCGCGGCGACGTTGCTCAAGGCGCTGGTGTTCCTGATGTTCGCGATGTTCGCGATGACCACCGATTCGGTCGGCACGGTCATTCCCGAAGTCATCCGCGAATTTCAGCTGGGCCTGACAGCCGGCGGATCGTTCCAGTACGCGACGATGGCCGGGATCGGGATTTCGGCAATCGCGCTCGGCTTCCTTGCCGACCGGATCGGGCGCAAGGCGACGATCCTGATCGGCCTGGTCCTGTTCGGGGTCAGCTCCGCGCTGTTCGCGGCGGGGCATGATTTCCTGTTCTTCACCAGCCTGTTGTTCATCTCCGGCATCGGCATCGGCATCTTCAAGTCGGGCGCGCTCGCGCTGATCGGCGACCTGTCGCGATCGACCGGCGAACATGCGCGGACGATGAACCTGATCGAGGGGTTTTTTGGAGTCGGCGCGATCATCGGGCCGGCCGTCGTCGCCTATATGCTGCTCAACGGCGCGAGCTGGAAATGGGTGTATCTGATCGCCGCGATGCTGTGCGCGTTGCTGGTGCTGGGGTCGGCGGTGGCGCGCTTTCCGCGTCCGATCGTCACCCGCACCGAACCGGTCCGCGCGAGCGAGGCGATCCGCATGGCCGGCGATCCGCCCGCGCGCTTCTTTGGCACCGCGCTGATGCTCTATGTCGGGGCAGAGGCGGCGATCTATGTCTGGGCACCGACCTATCTCGCCGATTATTCGGGGTCGTGGCTGTGGCTCGCGGCCTATGTCGTGTCGATCTTCTTCGTGCTGCGCGCGGCGGGGCGGTTTCTGGGCGTGTGGCTGTTGTCGCGCTTCGACTGGGCGAGCGTGATCCTGGTGTGCAGCGCGACGATGGCGGCGTTGTTCTGGGTCGCAGTGATCGGCGGGCGGGAGGTGGCGATCTTTGCGCTGCCCGCCACGGGGCTGTTCATGTCGGTGCTGTATCCCACGATCAACTCGACCGGGATCAGCTGTTATGACAAGGGGCGGCACGGGTCGATCGCCGGGCTGCTGCTGTTCTTTACCTGTCTCAGCGCGGTGCTGGCGCCGCTGGCGATGGGCGCGCTCGGCGAATGGCTGGCGGACAGCAGCTATGCGATCCTGCTCGGCGGCGTGTTCGCGACCTTGCTCGCGCTGCTGTGCGGCTGGAACAAGTCACGCGCGCCGTTCGCCGCGCTGCTCGCGCAGCGCGACGCCGACGATTATCGCATCTAGTTCAGATGACGGTCGAGCCAGGCGGCAAACAGCGCAGGCCAGTGGCCGACGGGCGTGTCGGGACGTCCGACGCCGAAGCCGTGATTGCCCGCTTCGAACAAATGCACTTCGACCGGGCGGTTCGCGGCCTGAAGCGCGCGCAGCATGATCATGCTGTTCTCGGCTGGAACCGCCTTGTCGTCGAGCGCATGGACGAGGAAGATGGGCGGGGTCTGCGCGGTGACATGCAGCGCGGGCGAGCGTTTGGCGATCAGTTCGGCGGAGGGCGCGTTGCCCAGCAGCCGCATCGCGGACTCGCCATGCGTCACCGGCGCGGTGACGCTGATGACGGGGTAGATCAGCGCCATCGCCGCCGGCCGGGCATCGAGCGCGTCGGTGGCATCGCGTGGGGCATAGACCTGCTCGGCAAAGCCGGTTGCCAGCGTCGCGCCGAGATGTCCGCCGGCCGAGAAGCCGACTGCAGCGACCTTGGCCGGGTCATAGCCGTAGCGACCGGCATTCGCACGGATCACGCGGATCGCGCGCTGCGCATCCTGCAGCGGCACATCGGCGCGGTCGCTCCAGCCTTCGTCGGGCAGGCGGTAGGTGAGGACGAACACGGTGTATCCGCGCGCCGTCATCGCGCGGGCAACATCGACGCCCTCGTTGAGGATCGAGACAAAGGTATAGGCTCCACCGGGGATCGACAGCAAAGCGCGGCCGTTGGACTTCTCGGGGCGAAACACGCGCAGCATCGGCTTGTCGATGTTGCGGACCATGATGTCGGGCCAGTCGGCGGGGACGGCGCGCGCGGTATAACCGCCGCCGGGCGTGCCGTTCGGCCAGAGCGGGATCTGTTCCGCGTCGATCCAGGCGCGCGGCATTGGCGGAAGCTTGGGGAATTGCGCTGCGCCCGCGCTTGGCGTGCCAGCGCTCAGCGCCGCGAGTCCGGTGGCGCCGACCAGAAATCCGCGCCGCCCAAAATGTTCGATCTTCACCGTGCATCCTCCCGTCCCGGACAGCGCATTGCTGCTCCCGGCTGCACCGATAGAAGCGCGTCGCGCGGCACGTTGCAAGATGGATTCACAATCGATTGCGAAACCTTGGCGAACACGGCAAGGAGGTTTCCTGGACCCGAGCAAGGGAGAGTGGACTTGATCCGGCGAGTTGATGCGTTTTGCCCAGATGGGCTGGCCGGACCTGTCGTCCAATGAGTGCGATCAACCCTTCGTCTGCGATCGTCGCTGCAAAACAGGGCGCGATGGCATCATGGACCCCAGAGCATGTCCGCGCGCTGGCTCGACTTCGCCACGACAGCGCTCCACTGATCACGGATAGCGATGTCGTGCGCATTGCGCCCGATCTCGACATCTGGGACGCGTGGCCGGTGCAGGACGCGGATGGAATGCCGTCTGCACTGCCCGGTGGAGAGACATTGTGGATGGCGCTGGGCGCGCCTCGGTTCGAGGATCCCGATGAGCGCCACGGCCATGCCCGCATTCACCTGATCCTGCGCGACGCGGCGGGCTGGCATCCGCTTGGTCCGGCCATGCCCGATGGTTTTGCGCCGGGCAGCCGCGAATGGTCCGGATCGGCGCTGCTCGCGGCGGATCGCCGCACGCTGACGCTGTTCTTCACCGCCACCGGGCAACGCGGAGAGGCAGCGCTGACCTTCGAGCAACGCCTGTTCCGGGCCGGTGCAACATTGACGCACGCGGGCGGCTATCGTCTGATCGATTGGCGCGCTCTGCATGAGTTCGTTGTTCGCGATCCCGCGCATTACATGGCGAGCGATGCCGGCAGCGGTGCGGTCGGCACGATCAAGGCATTCCGCGACCCGGCTTATTTCCGCGACCCGCGCGACGGGCGGCATCATGTGTTCTTCGCCGCCTCGCTCGCGGAGTCGGCCTCAGCCTTTAACGGCTGTGTCGGATGGGCAAGCGCGCGCGACGATACGCTGACGGAATGGGACATCCGCCCGCCGCTGGTCAGCGCGGATACGCTGAACAACGAGCTCGAGCGGCCGCACGTAGTCATGCACAGGGGTCTTTATTACCTATTCTGGTCGACCCAGCGGCATGTGTTCAACGGCGATGGTCCGACCGGCCCGACCGGCCTCTACGGTATGGTCTCCGATCGTCTCGACGGGGGCTGGCGTCCGCTCAACGGCACCGGGCTGGTCTTCGCAAACCCTGACGCCGCGCCGAAACAGGCCTATAGCTGGCTGGTATTGCCCGACCTTCAGGTGACCAGCTTCATCGACGCCTGGGGGAGCGATGGCAGCGACGCGCATGCCCGCCGCTTCGGCGCAACTTTCGCGCCGATGCTGCGCTTGCGGTTGCAGGTCGATGAGGCGGGGCTGGAGACGAATGCATGAACCGCTATGCGGGGATCGAACTGGGCGGGACCAAGGCGATTGCCGTGCTGGCGCAGGGCGACGCGATCGTCGAACGGCGCAGCATTGCCACGGGTGAGCCAATCGCGACGCTAAGCGCGCTACGCACGATCCTCGATGGCTGGGCGGCCACCGCGCCGCTGGCGGGGCTTGGCATCGCCAGCTTCGGCCCGATTCAGCTCGATCCGGCGCATCCACAATTTGGCCAAATCCTCGCAACTCCGAAGCCCGGCTGGACCGGCGCGCCGGTCGCGGCGATGCTGGGCGATGGGCTGGCATGCCCGATGGCGATCGACACCGACGTCAACGGCGCGGCGCTGGCGGAATATCGCTGGGGTGCGGCGCAGGGGTGCGACAGCCTGTGTTATCTCACCATCGGCACGGGGCTGGGCGGCGGGCTGCTGATCGGCGGACAGCCGGTGCACGGCGCGATGCATCCCGAGATCGGCCATATTCGACTGCGCCGCGTTGCGGGGGATGCCTTTGCCGGCAACTGCCCCTTCCACGGCGACTGTATCGAGGGGCTGGTGTCGGGACCGGCGCTCGCCGCACGCTTTGGCATGGACCCGGCAACGGCGCCTGACGACCACCCGATCTGGCGCCACGTCGCCGCCGATATTGCCGAATTATGCTGCGCGATTTTGCTGACGACGTCAGCGCGCCGCATCCTGTTCGGCGGCAGCGTTGCGCTGTCGCGCGCCTTCATCCTGCCGTGGGTGCGTGAGATCGTCGTGGCGCAGCTTGAGAGCTATCTGCCCTTCCTCACCCCCGTGGCGGTGTGCGAGATCATTCAGCCCGCGGGTCTCGGCACCGACGCCGGCCCGCTCGGTGCGATTGCGCTGGCGCAGGCCGCGTCGCGCTAAGCGACGCGGCCTGGCTGATCACTTCGCGTCGACCTTCTCGATCAGGTCGAGCAGCCCGTTCACGATCGCGCTCTCCGCACATCCCGGCTTCAGACGCGACGACACCACCTCGAACGTATTGTACGCGAACGCCGCATCGTTCGGGATATAGCCCGACGGCGCCATGCCATTGGTGATCGTCGTCATCATGCTGTGCTTGAACGGCGATTCGCGCTTGAAGCGCTGGGCGATGGTCGTGAACACCTCGGCATCCACCCCGCCGATCACCGTGTCGCCGATCTTGAGCAGGCTCAGGCGGATGCTGACCGGGTCGGCATCCTCATAGGTTCCGGCATAGCCCGCGCGCCCCTTGTCCAGCCGCTTGCGGCCGGGGCAGGAAACGCTGGTCTGCGCGCCCTGAATGCGCGCCTCCGCTACGGGCCGCTCGAGGCTGGCGCGGCTGACGTGCAGCACTTCCTCGCCCAGCATCTGGCCCATCGATTTCACCATCTGCTTCTGCTGTTCCATCAGCATCGCGACGCGCGGGTTCTTGCGGTCCATGCCGGTGCCGCCGGGCGGCATCGCGTTGCTGATATCCTCGCCCCGCGCGGCATAATCGGCGGTGCGGATCGCGCGCAGGTCATAGGTCTGGTTGAAATAGATCGGGTTCTGATCCCCCGCCGCGCCATTGGAATAAACCGCGACCGCGTCGCCACCCAGCGACTCTTCGATATAATTGGACGCCGCGCCCGGCAGGTCGGCGCTGACCAGATCGAGATTGCCGGTCAGCACGGCATGCACGCCATAGTTGAAATAGACCGCGATCGGCGCGCCCTCGAGCGTCTCGAACCGCACCACCGCGACGGTCTTGTCCGACACGCCTTCATAATTCGGCCCCTCCCACCAGCGGCGGTTCTTGGGGTCGATGATGTTGCGGTTGACGTTGATGTACGAAACGCCGGTGCCATAGGCCATGCGCGCGGGCTTGGTCGCCGCCGCGGCCTTGCGGATCGCGTCGAAAATCTGCGCCTCGTACGCCGCGCCCCGCATCCACGGCGCGCTGTGCGTGTGGCTGGCGGTCAGCAGCAGCTGGCTGGTCGGGATCTTGAGCTCGCGCTCTACCCGCGCGGCGACATTGGCCCAGGTCTCGGTCATGATCGCCCCGGCATCGACCGTCACCATCGCGGCGCGCGTCTTGCCGTCATCGACGACGATCGCACGGACGTTGAGCGGATCGAGCACGCCGAGCATGTTCTTGGGCATTTCGGCGGGCTTGGGGGTGATGTCGACCTTGGCCGCGCCGACCTTGAGCGCCTGGGCCGAGGCGGGGAGGGCGACGCACATCAGGGTGGCGGCACAGGCCGCGCGAAGCTCAATCTTCATGGCAAGACATCCCGTTGGAGCCGAGGACAGACGGCGGCGGAACGGCACGCAGATGCGCTTTCAGCATAATCCTCTCCGCCTGACGATCGCGTTATGCAATCGATTGCTGTCGATGTAACGCAGCGGTGCGGCGGTTGGCAACCTAAAAGGGGACTAGCCCGCGTCGCCGGGCTTCAAGGCATCTGCCACCAGCGGCGCGACCCGCCCAACGATCTTCTCCAGCCCCTGCGGATTGGGATGGATACGGTCCTCCAGCATCAGTGAAGGATCGGTCACCACCTGATCCAGAAAGAACGGGTAGAGCACCGCGTCATAGCGCTTCGCCAGATCGCCATAGATCGCGTTGAACGCGTCGGCATAGTCGCGGCCCATGTTCGGCGCGGCGATCATGCCGGTCAGCATGATCGGGATGCTGCGCTTTTTCAGCTCCTCGCAGATCGCGGTCAGGTTCGCGCGCGTCTCCGCCGGGTCGATACCGCGCAGCATGTCGTTGCCGCCCAGATTGACCATGACCAGGTCCGGCTTGCGATCCAGCCCGTCGAGCGTGAAGGCAAGCCGACGCAAACCCGCCGAGCTGGTATCGCCCGAAACCCCGGCGTTGCGGACGCTCGCGGCGATCCCGCGTGCGGCGAGCGCCTTTTCGAGCTGGGCCGGAAAACTCTCCTGCGGCAACACGCCATAGCCGGCATAAAGGCTATCCCCGAACGCCACGACAAGGCGCGTATCGGCTTTCTCCGCGCCGGCCCTCGCGACCGCAGCCGGGGTCGGCGGGGTTGTCAGCGACTGGTTCGCCGAATCATTTTCGCCCGAACAGGCGCTCAGCCCTTGGAGGAGCAGCACCGCGCCCGCATATGAGGCCAGCTTATTGGTCAAGGACGTCTTCTCCACACATGTCGATCGAACCAGTGGCGGATATCGCAATCCGCGCGCGCAATGTCACCCTGACGCTTGGAACGCGCGAAGCGCCGACCGAGATTTTAAAGGGAATCGATGTCGATATCGCGCGCGGCAGCAGCGTCGCGATCCTCGGCCCGTCGGGGTCGGGCAAGTCGTCGTTGATGGCGATCCTGTCGGGGCTGGAGCAGGCGAGCGGTGGTAACGTGAGCGTTGCTGGCATCGCCTATGACACGCTGGACGAAGATGGGCTGGCGCGTGCCCGGCGCGGACGGGTGGGCATCGTGCTGCAGGCATTCCACCTGCTTCCCACGATGACGGCGCTGGAGAATGTCGCGGTGCCACTGGAGTTGGCGGGCGCGGACGATGCCTTTGCCCGTGCGGCCGCGGAGCTCGAGGCGGTCGGCCTCGGCCATCGCCTGACGCACTATCCGGTGCAGCTGTCGGGCGGCGAGCAGCAGCGCGTGGCGATCGCGCGCGCGGTGGCGGGACGGCCCGAGATCATCTTTGCCGACGAACCGACGGGTAATCTCGACGGCGCCACCAGCGGCGTGATCATCGACCTGTTGTTCGAGCGCCAGCGCGCGGCGGGGGCGACGCTGCTGATCATCACCCATGACCCGGCGCTCGCCAGCCGTTGTGACCGCGTGCTGACGATGCGCGACGGGCATATCGTTGCGGACAGCGCCCCGTGAGCGCCTTGGGCTGGCGCAAGGCGTGGCGCATTGCGCGACGCGACCTGCATGCCGGGTTTCGCGGGCTGCGGCTGTTGCTCGTCTGCCTGTTCCTGGGTGTCGCGACGCTGGCGACGATCGGCAGCCTGACCGCGTCGATCACCGGCGAGATTTCGGCGCGGGGGCAGGTGCTGCTCGGCGGCGATGTCGAGGTGGGGATGACCCAGCGCCAGGCATCGGCGCAGGAGCGTGCGGCGTTCACCGGGCTGGGGACCGTCAGCGATACGATCCGTACCCGTGCAATGGCGCGGCGTGCAACGCCGATCACGGGCGCGCCCGATGCGGTGCTGACCGAACTCAAGGGCGTCGATGCCCGCTATCCGCTCTATGGCAGCCTGACGCTCGAGCAGGGCCGCTACGCGCCACTCGCGCCCGATGCGGTGCTGATCGGCAAGTCGCTCTCCGAACGGCTGTTGCTCAAGACCGGCGACCGGGTGCGCTATGGCGATGCCGAGTTCCGCATCGCCGGGCTGATCGCCGATGAGCCCGATCGGGTGGGGGAGGGGTTTACGCTCGGCCCGGTCGCCATCGTCTCGCTCGACGGGATGAAGCGTACCGGGCTGCTTCAGCCGGGTGCGCTGTACGAAACCAAATACCGCGTCCGCCTGGATCCCGGCGTGACGCCGGAGGAGGCGGTCGACGGGCTCAAGCAGCGTTTCGCCACCGCCGGGTTTGAATACAAGACGCGCGACCGCGCCGCCCCCGGTGCCGTCCGCTTCTTCGAGCGGATGGGGCAGTTTCTGTCGCTGATCGGCCTGGCCGCTCTGGTCATCGCCGGGATCGGGGTGAGCAATGGCGTCGCCTCCTATCTCGGACAGAAGCGCGGCGGGATCGCGACGTTCAAGATCCTTGGCGCGACCTCGGCGGATATCAGCCGCATCTATTTGCTCCAGATCGCCGCAGCCTCGGCACTGGCGGTGGCGGCGGGGCTGGTGGTCGGCGCGGTGCTGCCGATCGCGTTCGTCGCACTGGCCGGCGATCTGTTGCCGGTCGCGCCGGGCTTCGCGGTCTATCCGCTGCCGCTGGTCACCAGCGCCGCCTAT
Source organism: Sphingomonas sp. SDUR79 (assembly GCF_056821745.1). Taxonomy (NCBI): domain Bacteria; kingdom Pseudomonadati; phylum Pseudomonadota; class Alphaproteobacteria; order Sphingomonadales; family Sphingomonadaceae; genus Sphingomonas; species Sphingomonas sp. SDUR79. The sequence continues at coordinate 916,261 of NZ_JBPDIN010000001.1, forward strand.
GGTCTGCTGATCGCTTTCGCCTTTGCCATGCCGCCACTCGCCCGTGCCCGCACCCATCCCGCCGCCGCGCAGCTGCGTAGCGGCGTGGAGGAGGGGACGCGCATCGACCGGCGCAGCGTCGCGCTGGTTGCGCTCGCAGGAACGCTGGTGGTGACGCTGGCACTGGTCACCGCGCGCGAGCCGATCTTCGCCGCCGCGGTGCTCGGCGCAGTCGCGCTGGTGCTGCTGATCCTGCTCGGCATCGGCGCGCTGATCCGGCGCGTATCCGCCAAGTTGCCGCGCCCGCGCCGCCCGCTGCTGCGCCTCGCGCTGTCCAACCTGCATCGTCCCGGCGCACAGACGGTGGCGCTGGTCATCGCGCTTGGCCTTGCACTGACCCTGTTCGTCACGCTCGCCGCGATCCAGACAAGCCTCGATGCCGAGATCGAACGCGCCGTGCCGCAGCGTGCGCCGAGCCAGTTCGTCCTCGATATCCCGTCCGAATCCCGCGATGCCTTTTCCGCATTGGTGAAGCGCGAGGCGCCCGAGGCGAAACTCAACATCGTGCCCTCACTGCGCGGCACGATCACCGCCTATGGCAACACCCGCGTTGCCGACCTCAAGACCCTGCCTGAGGGCGCCTGGTTCCTGCGCGGCGAGCGCGGCGTGACCTATTCCGACGTGTTGCCGGAGGGCAGCGATCTGGTCGCCGGGCAATGGTGGCCCAAGGACTATGCCGGCCCGCCGCTCGTCTCGCTCGATCGGGAGGCGGCCACACTCCTGAACGTCGGGGTGGGCGACACCATGACCGTCAGCATCCTCGGTCGCGAGATCGAGGCACGGGTCGCGTCGTTGCGGCAGGTCAATTGGGACACGATGGGGTTCAACTATATCCTCGTCTTCTCGCCCAACACGCTTGCCGCCGCGCCGCACAGCCTGACCGCGACGATCGACATGGAGCCGAAGAATGAGGGCAAGGTGTCGCGCGCGCTGCTCGGCGCTTTCCCCTCGGCCTCGATCATCGCGGTGAGTGAAGTGGTGGGACAGGTGCGCACCATCCTCGACCAGATGGCAACCGCGATCCTGCTCTCGGCATCGGTGACGATCCTCGCCGGTATCGCGGTGCTGGTGGGTGCCATCGCCGCGTCGCGACAGGCGCGCAGTTATGACAGCGTGATCCTCAAGACATTGGGCGCGACCCGGCGTCAGATCCTCGCGGCACAGGCGCTCGAATATGCCCTGCTCGCGCTGACCCTCGCGGCACTGGCGCTGGGGCTAGGCGGGCTGGCGGCGTGGTATGTCATCACCGGCGTGTTCGAGTTCGGCTGGGCACCCGATTGGAGCATCGTCGGCGCGACCCTGGGGCTGGGTGCGTTGCTCACGCTCGGCATCGGGTTGCTGGGATCGCTGCCGGTGCTGTCGGTCCGGCCCGCTCAGGCGCTGCGCAGGCTGTAAGTTACTTCCGCTTGAGATAGCCGTGCATCGTCATCCAGCTGACAAAGGCGTTGAACCAGCCGGTGCTGGTCGTCTCCTTTGGGTACATTCCGAAGCCGTGCCCGCCCTGTTCGTACAGGTGGAACTCGACCGGGCGCTTGGCGGTGCGCCAGGCATTGACCAGCCCATAGTCGATATTGCCGAACAACGGATCGTCCGCCGCCAGCGCGACGAACAACGGCGGCGCGTCGGCGGGGATCGTCATGGCCGACAGGGGGCCGTAGATGTTGCCGATAAAGGCGGGCTTGGCATCGACGCCCGCTACAGTGGTTGCCATCGTCAACATCGCGCCAGCCGAAAAGCCGACCATCCCGATCCGGTCGGGATCGACCTTCCACTCGCTGGCCCGCTTGCGCACCAGCGCGAAGGCGGCGCGCGCGTCGGTGATCTGTGGCGTCAGGCCGGCGAGCTGCGCGTCGGGGGAGGGGCGGGCGGGGCGGGCGGCGCCGGAGAACATCTGGCGCATCGACGCCTCGAACCCCGCCATGTCCGCCGGGGTCTGGTTGAGGCGGTATTTGAGGACAAACGCGGCGACCCCGCGATCGGCGAGCGCACGCGCCACGGCCCAGCCCTCATTCTCCATCGACAGGGTGCGAAAGCCGCCGCCGGGCGCGACGATCACCGCCGATCCGGTCGCCTTGGCAGGATCGGGCAGGAAGGGGGTGAGCGTCGCCTGCGTCACGTTGCGCGCGAAAACGCTGCCATATTGGCTGTGCCAGCTTTCGGGATTGGCCGCGCCGGGGAGCGGCCCGGTGCCGAGCGGGATCGCGTTCGGCTGGGCCGGGACGGCGATCGGCGTCATCCGGTCATTCTGCGCCTGCGCGGGTACAACGGTTGCGCAGAGCAATGCGGCGGCAAGGGCGGATGCGCGGAACAGCATGGCGGTTCTCCTGAATGTCAGCGGGGTGGCGGGGCGGTCACGCCCGCATCGGTCTGGGTGACGGGCAGCATCAGGCCATTGGCGTCGTAGCGCAGATGCTCGACCGTCACCGCGCGGCGGCCGAGCGCGCCTTGCTGATCACCGATGGTGAGCGCGGCATTGTGCAGGAACAGATACCAGCTGCCCTTGAACTGCGCGATGCCGGGGTGGATGGTGAAGCTGTTCTTGCCCGATCCGGTCAACTCGCCGCGATAGGTCCACGGACCCGTGATCGACGGCGCGGTGGAGTATGACACGCGCTCGTCGGTGTGCGTCTTGCGGTCGAGCGAGGCATAGGTGAGGTAATAGAGCTTGCCCCGCTTGTGCAGCCATGGCCCTTCCTCGAAATGTGGCGGAGTGATCTCGGTGATCTCGCCATCGATCTCGATCATGTTGGGCTTGAGCTTCGCGATATAGGCCTGACGATTGCCCCAGGCGATCCAGGTCGTGCCATCATCGTCGGTGAACACCGTGGGGTCGATATCCTCCCAGCTGTGCGTGCCCTTGGGCGTCATCTGGTTGGTGATGAGCGCGCTGCCCCTGGCATCGACGAACGGTCCGGTGGGCTTGTCCGACACAGCCACGGCAATCGCCTTGCCCGGATTGCTGTCGTCATGCTCGACCGCAGCGTAGAACCAGAATCTGCCGTTCTTCGCGATCGCCTGCGCTGCCCAGGCATCCTTCTTCGCCCATTTGAAGTCGGCGACGTTCATGATCGGACCATGATCGGTCCAGGTGCGCATGTCGGTGGTCGAATAGACCAGCCATTCGCGCATATTGAACATCTCGTCGCCACGCGCCTGATCATGCCCGACATAAAGGAAGAGCCGGTCGCCGACGACCAAAGGCGCAGGGTCGGCGGTGAACTTGTCGCGGATGATCGGGTTCGACCCAGGCACCGGCGTCGTCTGAGTCAGCGCCAGCGCGGCGGCAAGGATCGTGGCGCGGATCATGCGGCGGTTTCCTCCACCGGCTTCGATCCCCACAGCGCGTACCAGAGCACGTAAAGCTCACACGCTGCGGTCAGCAGGAACGACATTTGCAACCCGAAACTGTCGGCCAGCCAGCCCTGGACCGCGACCAGGGCGCCGCCGGCAATCGCCATGATCAGCAGCCCCGACGCCTCCTCGGTATAGCGGCCCAGCCCCTTGATCCCGAGCGTGAAGATCGTCGGGAACATGATCGAATGGAACAGGCCGACCAGGATCAGCGACCACATCGCCACCGGACCATCGGCGAACACGGTCACCAGCATGACGATGAACGCGCCGACGCTGAAGCAGGCGAGCAGCGTCTCCGCCCGGATCCAGCGCATCGCGATGGCGCCTGCAAACCGCCCGACCATCATGCCCAGCCACATCAAGGTGAGATACCGCCCCGCCTGTTCGGTCGTCAGGTTGGCAATCTCCGGCTGTGCGACGAAGTTCACGAACAGATTGGCGACGCCGATCTCTGCGATCAGGTAGATGAAGATCGCCGGCACGCCCCAGACGAGGTTGCGGTGCCGCCACATCGGGTGCGTCACGAAGCGGGTCCAGGCGGTGCCGGTCTTGGCTACGCCATCGCTGATCCGCGCCGTCGCCTTGCCCATTGCGGGCAGCGGGAAGCGGCCGATGATGACCGCCAGGATCACCAGCACCAGCGCCACCAGCCCATAGGGCAGGATCACCGACTGCGCATCCGCCAGCCGCTCCGCCTGCGTCAGCACCCGGCCCTGCTCGGCGGTGCCTCCGACCGAGCGGCCAAGGATCAGATAGGCGCCGAACAATGGCGCGAGCACGGTGCCGAGCGAGTTGAACGCCTGCACCAGATTGAGCCGTGCGGACGACGTTTCGGCCGGGCCGATCACCGCGACATAGGGGTTCGCCGCCACCTGCAGCAGCGTGATCCCGCTGGCGATCACGAACAACATGGTCAGCGTGACGCCATATGACGGGATGCTCGCTGCCAGCATCATGCCCAGCGATCCCGCCGCCATGATCAGCAGCCCGGTGACCAGCGACTTCTGATAGCCGATCCGCTCGATCAGCTTCGCCGAAGGGATCGAGGCGATGAAATAGGCGATGAACCACACGCTCTCGATCAGCGTGGTTTCGGTATAGTTGAGGTCGAACACGCTGCGCAGATGCGGCAGCAGCGTGCCGTTGATGACGGTGATGAACCCCCACATGAAGAACAGGCTGGCGAGCAGGGTCAGCGCCGGGCGGTAGCTGCGCGTCGCGGCGCCCTCGCTGATCGGAATCGTCCCGCCGACTGGTGAAACTGCCATCATCCCCTCCACGCCCGGCAATTTGCTTGCCCGTTATTTTGTCGGAGTATAAGCAAGCGCTGCGACCGTCAATCCTGCGGCGGCGAACGGGGAGTGGGATGATGAAGGCGATGATGATCCCGGCGTTGCTGTGCGCGTCGGCAAGCCCTGCGCTTGCGGCGGATGCGGTGCGCAGCGAAGCGGGGAAGCTGGCCGACGGCACGCTGGTCGAGGCGGTGACGCTGAAGAACGACCGCGGCGTTTCGGCGCGGATCCTCACCTATGGCGCGACGCTGCAATCGCTGGTCGCGCCCGACCGCGCGGGGAAGCCTGCTGAAGTCACGCTCGGCTATGACAGCGTCGCCGAATATGAGGCAAAGCCGGCCTATTTCGGCGTCACGGTCGGCCGCTTCGCCAACCGCATCGGCGGCGGACGCTTCTCGCTGGATGGCCGCGCCTATCAGCTGACCCAGAACGACAAGGCCAATTCGCTGCACGGCGGCGTGCAGGGCTTCGACAAGCGCAACTGGCGGATTTTGTCGGTGTCGAGCGGACCGACCGCACGCGTGGTGATGGCGCTGACCAGCCCCGATGGCGATCAGGGCTATCCGGGCAAGCTGGAGGTCACGGTCACCTACACGCTCGACAATGCAGGCGACCTGACGATCCAGTTCGATGCGGCGACCGACAAGCCGACGATCGTCAATATGACCAACCACGCGCTGTTCAACATGGCCGGCGACGGCGCGGCGGAAGGGACGTCGCGCCAGCTGCTGACGATTCCCGCGCGCACCTACACCCCGGTCGATGCGGCGCTGATCCCCACCGGCGAGTTGAAGCCGGTCGAGGGCGGGGTGTTCGATTTCCGCCAGCCCCGGCTGATCGCCGAAGGGCTGCGCGACGGACGCGACCCGCAGATCGTCGCGGGGCGCGGCTATGACCACAATTGGGCGCTCGACAAGGGCCAGACCGCGACGCCGCAGCTCGCCGCTCGGCTGGAAGACCCGGTATCGGGCCGGGTGCTGGAGGTGCTGAGCACCGAGCCCGGCCTCCAATTCTACAGCGGCAACTTCCTCGACGGCACAGCGGCGGGGCGCAGCGGGCGCATCTATCGCATGGGCGACGGGATCGCGCTGGAGCCGCAAAAATTCCCCGATGCGCCCAACAAGCCCGCCTTCGCCTCCGCGCGCGTCGATCCGGGCAAGCCCTATCGCCACGTCATGATCTACCGCCTGTCCACCCGCTGAGTTTCCCGATGACCACCGACACACCGCTGCGCTCGCGCGCCTGGTTCGATAACCCCGACAATATCGACATGACCGCGCTCTATCTGGAGCGTTACCTCAACTTCGGCCTCAGCCTTGACGAGCTGCGTTCGGGCAAGCCGATCATCGGCATCGCGCAGACCGGATCGGACCTCAGCCCGTGCAACCGCCATCATCTGGTGCTGGCGGAGCGGGTGCGCGAGGGGATCCGCGAGGCGGGCGGGATCGCGATCGAATTTCCGGTCCATCCGATCCAGGAAACCGGCAAGCGCCCGACTGCGGGGCTCGACCGCAACCTTGCCTATCTCGCGCTGGTGGAGGTGCTGTACGGTTACCCGCTCGACGGGGTGGTGCTGACGATCGGCTGCGACAAGACGACGCCCGCCTGCCTGATGGCGGCGGCGACGGTGAACATCCCGGCGATCGCGCTGTCGGTCGGGCCGATGCTCAATGGCTGGCACAAGGGCGAGCGCACCGGGTCGGGCACGATCGTGTGGAAGGCGCGCGAGATGATGGCGGCAGGGGAAATCGACGCGGACGCGTTCATCCGCCTCGTCGCCTCCTCCGCGCCTTCGACCGGCTATTGCAACACGATGGGCACGGCGACGACGATGAACTCGCTCGCCGAGGCGCTGGGCATGTCGCTGCCCGGATCGGCCGCGATCCCCGCGCCGTACCGCGACCGGCAGGAGGTCGCCTATCGCACCGGCCTGCGCATCGTCGAGATGGTGCGGGAGGATATGAAGCCATCCGACCTGCTGACGCGGGAGGCATTCCACAATGCGATCCGGGTCAACACCGCGATTGGCGGATCGACCAACGCGCCGATCCACCTCGCCGCGATCGCGCGCCATATCGGGGTCGAGCTGCCGATCGACGATTGGCAGGCGATGGGGCGCGACGTCCCGTTGCTGGTCAACCTGCAGCCGGCAGGCGAGTATCTGGGCGAGGACTATTACCGCGCGGGCGGCGTCCCGGCGGTCGTCGCTCAGCTGATGCGCCACGGGCTGATCCATGAGGACGCACTGACCGCCAATGGCCGGACGATCGGCGACAATTGCCGCGCCGCCACGATCGAGGATGAGCGGGTGATCCGTCCGTTCGAGGACCCGATCCTGCGCGATGCAGGCTTCCTGGTGCTGCGCGGGAACCTGTTCGACTCCGCGATCATGAAGACCAGCGTGATCTCCGACGATTTCCGCGCCCGCTACCTCTCCAACCCCGACGATCCCGATGCGTTCGAGGGGCCGGTGGTCGTGTTCGACGGGCCGGAGGATTATCACACGCGGATCGACGATCCTGCCCTTGGCATCACGCTGGAGACGCTGCTGATCATGCGCGGGGCGGGGCCGATCGGCTATCCCGGCGCGGCGGAGGTCGTGAACATGCGGCCGCCCGATTACCTGATCACCAGCGGCATCCGCGCCCTGCCGTGCCTGGGCGATGGGCGGCAATCGGGGACGAGCGGCAGTCCGTCGATCCTCAATGCTTCGCCCGAGGCAGCGGCGCTGGGTGGCCTTGCGCTGCTGCGCAACGGCGACCGGGTGCGCGTGGACCTGCGCGCCGGGACCGCCAACATGCTGGTCCCCGATGCCGAGCTGGCCGAGCGCCGCCGCGCGCTCGAGGCGGCGGGGGGCTATCCCTATCCGGCATCGCAGACCCCGTGGCAGGAAATCCAGCGCAATCTGGTCGGCCAGATGGAGGGCGGGGCGATCCTGGAGGGCAGCGAAGCCTATCAGCGCATTGCCCAGACCAGCGGCCTGCCGCGCGACAATCACTGACCGCACGCAGCGGAGGGAGAGGATGATGAAGCACTTCATGCTGGCAGGATCGCTCCTCGCCACGGCAGTCCCGGCCCTCGCGCAGCAGGCCGAGGCTCCGGTCACGGTGACGGTTCAGGCGGACAAGTCCGGCCCGAAGATCAACCGCCATATCTTTGGCCAGTTTGCCGAGCATCTCGGCACCGGCATCTATGGCGGCGTGTGGGTGGGGCCGGACTCGCCGATTCCCAATGTGCGCGGCATCCGCAGCGACGTGGTGGCGGCGCTGAAGCAGATCAGCGTGCCCAATGTCCGCTGGCCGGGCGGCTGCTTCGCCGACGAATATCACTGGCGCGACGGCATCGGCGATCCGGCCAAGCGGCGGGTGACGGTCAATTCCAACTGGGGCGGAGCGATCGAGAATAACGCGTTCGGAACGCACGAATTTTTCGATTTCATCGAACAAATCGGCGCGGAAGCGTTCGTGTCGATCAATGTCGGATCGGGCAGCTACAAGGAGGCCGCTGACTGGGTTGCCTATATCACCGCGGACACGCGCAACACGGCGGGGCAGGAGCGGGCGGCGAACGGGCGGAGCGAACCGTGGAAGATCCGCTTTCTCGGCATCGGGAACGAGACCTGGGGCTGTGGCGGCAATATGCGGCCCGAGTATTATGCCGATGAACTGAAGCGCTACGCCCGCTTCGCGCGCAACTATAACCTGGCGCAGCAGAGCTTTCCGAACCCCGCCAACCCCTCGGCACCACTGCCCAACCCCGACCAGATGCTGCGTGTCGCGGTCGGCCCCAGCGACGGCGACACCGCCTATACCGAGGGGGTAATGAAGGCGTGGCAGGGCCGCGACTGGAGCTGGAGCATCGAGGGGCTGTCGCTGCACAGCTACACGCTGGTGAAGTGGCCGCCGGTCTATGACTCGGTCAATTTCGCCGAGAAGGAATATGCCGAGCTGATCCAGTCCACCCTGCTGATCGACGAGCGCATCCGCACCCATTCGGCGATCATGGACAAATATGATCCCGACAAGAAGGTGCCGCTGATCGTCGACGAATGGGGCGTGTGGCTGGCCAAGCTGCCCGGTACGCCCGAGGGCTTTTTGCAGCAGCAGAATTCGCTGCGCGACGGCATCATCGCCGCGCTCAACTTCAACATCTTTGCGCGCCATGCCGATCGCGTGCAGGGCGCCAACATCGCGCAGATGGTCAATGTGCTTCAGGCTTTGATCCTGACCGACGGGCCAAAGATGGTGCTGACCCCGACCTATCACATCCACAAGATGTACCGGCCGTTCCAGGACGCGACGCTGGTGCCGGTGACGTTCGACGCGGGCCAGTATCGGGAAGGCGCAGTGACGCTGCCGCGCGTCGACGCGGTCGCTGTGCGGGCGACCGACGGGAAGCTCTGGCTGTCGCTGGTCAACCTCGATCCGGCCAAGCCCGCCGAAATGCGGCTGGCGATCCCGGGCGTGAAGGCGAAGTCCGCCGCCGGCACGGTGCTGACCGCGGCGAAGGTCAACAGCATCAACAGCTTCGGCGCGCCCGATGCGGTGAAGCCGCAGCCGATCGCGGGCCGGGTCGCGGGCGGGGCGGTGAGCGTGCGCCTGCCGAGCAAGTCGGTGACGATGCTGGAGATTGTGGAGTAAGGCCGGAACTTAGTGGATTGCCGTCGTGCTTCGCTGTAGAATATTTGGTGTGCTGGACTTCAAGACAACACCGACCCTCACAGCCGAGCACTTACCTCAGGCGAGTGACTTCGTCGCTTTTCAGCCATTCATCAAAGGCGTTTTCAGCCAGTGGCACGTGACGCCTTTCAATCTGTGTGATCGCAGTTTCGTGACCGCCGAGCAATGGATGATGTTCTGCAAAGCGACGCTCTTTGAAGATCATGATCGTGCCGAGAGAATCATGGGAACCGACGATCCAAGTTTGCAAAAACGATTAGGAAGTCTCGTCACTCCCTTTGATCAATCGATCTGGGACCGTTGGAAGATCGAGATTGTCTACACCGGCAATAAGGCCAAATTTACGCAGAACCCCGGGGCCGCTCGCCAATTGTTGCAAACAAATCCGGGCATGCTGGTGGAGGCCAACGTCCGAGATTGGATTTGGGGCGTAGGACTTGCGATCGACAATACTGATGCGAGCGACCCAAGTAAATGGCGCGGCACAAACTTCTTGGGTCGTATCCTCACGCTCGTGAGGTCCGAGCTGGATCGGTGACGCCTTATGTCCATTTTGGGGTCGTTTGCTGACAGTCGCGCAAGGGCACACACTTCTCCTCGGCCCTCCCTTTGGGGAGCATGGCTGGGTCACTCCTCGAACGGTTCGACCACGCAATGCCGCCCGCGCAGAAAGGCGTCGGCGACGAGGCGGAAGGGGGTGGTGTCGAGGTCGCTCGCGCCTGCCGCGATCAGTTGTGCGAACTGCGCGTAGAGCGCGGGATATTCGCGATCCTCGCCGCTGCGGGTCCCGTCGGGCAGGGTCAGCTCGGCCCCGCCACGTGCCAGCCGCAGCGTGCCGGCGTCGGTCTCGATCTCGATATCCCAGCTTTGCGGTCCGGTCTGGCGGAAGTCGAAGTCCGCCGCGAACGGCGCGCCGCAGCCCGTTTCGAGCGTCAGCCGCGCGGCGATGGGGGCGTGGCGGTTGCTCGGTACCTCCAGCTCGGCGTCGCGCAGCAGCAATGTGCCGGGGAGGATTTCGGTGACAATCGACAGCGCGTTGATCCCCGGATCGAATACGCCAAGGCCGCCCGGCTGCCAGATCCATTGCTGGCCGGGATGCCAGACGCGCACATCCTCACGCCAGGTGATCGTCCCGCGCAGGACGGTGCGCTCCGCCAGCCACGCGCGGGCCTCCGCCACACCGGCGGCGCAGCGCGAATGCCAGGCTGCGAACACCGTGACCTTGGCCTCGTCCGCCAGTGCCGCGAGCGCTGCGGCCTCGGTCAGACTGGCGGCGGGGGGCTTTTCAAGCAGGACGTGCAGCCTGTGGCGCAGCGCGGTGGCGGCGACGCGGTGGCGCACTTGCGGCGGGGTGCAGAGCGCGACCGCATCAACCGCGATGCCGCTGGCCAGCAATGCCTCGATACTGTCGAAGCCCGGCACGCCGTCCAGAACCGCGCCGTCGGCGCTCGCGGTCGCCACCAGCGTGAAGTCCGGGTCTGCGGCGATCGCTGGCAAATGCTGGTCATGCGCAATCTTGCCGAGGCCAATCAGTGCAATCCGGATCGTCACAGCGCGCGCACCGTCAACGCCTCAGCCTCCGCGCGCGCCAGCGGGTTGCGCAGCGGCAGCGTAAACGGTGCCGCCTCGATCTCGAATACATCGCCGGGCTGGGTCGCGATGCCATCGCTGAACGACAAGGTCGCGGTGCCGAAGAAGTGGACATGGAGATCGCCCGGGCGGCGGAAGCCGGCATATTTGAAGTGATGGTGCTCCAGATTGGCGATGCTGTGCGACATATTGGCCTCGCCCGTCAGGAACGGCTTTTCCCACAACACCGCGCCGTCGCGCACGATCCGGCTGGACCCGCGCACATCGGCGGGAAGTTCGCCGACGAGCAATTCCGGGCCGAGTGCCGCCGGGCGCAGCTTGGAATGGGCGAGCCAGAGGTAATTGTGCCGCTCGGTCACATGGTCGCTGAACTCGTTGGCGAGGCAGAAGCCGATGCGGTGCGGCGTCCCGTCGGGGCCGATCAGGTAGATGCCGGCCAGCTCCGGCTCCTCCCCGCCATCCTGCGCGAACGCCGGCATGGTGAGCGATGCGCCGGTGCCGACCAGATGCGCGCCATCGCCCTTATAGAACCATTCCGGCTGTTGCCCGACCGCACCGGCGGCAGGCTTGCCGCCCTCCAGCCCTTCAAGGAACATGCGCATGGAATCGGTCAGTTTCTCCCCCGCAGCGGCGGCGCGGTGCATCTTGTCGCGCCCCTCCGCCGATCCGAGATGGGTGAGGCCGGTACCGGTCACGACGACATGTGCGGGGTCGGGATGGTCGATCGGCGCGAGCAATTCCCCCGCCGCTGCCGCCGCGTTGAGATCCACCGCTTCGTCGTACCCCGCTTCCTCGACTGCCGCCGCGAGGTTGATCCCGCGCGCAATCGCCGCCTCCGCCAGACTCCGGACATCGGCAAAGCCCCGCACAAACCGCGCGGCTCCATCGGTCGCGGCGATCACACGGCGCGCGCCATCGGGCGCACGGTGCTGTAGCAGACGAACCATCAAACCTCTCCCTTTCGATGAGAATTAGTCCGACATAAAATAAAATGGAAGTTCGCATGTCGCATTGCGGGCGCCATTTTTGGCGCGTAGGCAATCGGGCCGCTACGAGAGGCGAGAGGGTGAAGCAGGAAGAGCCGTCCGAACCCGGTGAACCCAAGCGCGAACGGAGCACCGGTCGCCGCCTGCGCGGTGCGGTTGCGCATTATCTGGGCCGCGCGATTGTCAGCGGAGCGATCGCGCCCGGCGAGCGGCTGACCGGGGAGGTCGCCAATGCCGAGGCGCTCGACGTGTCGCGCAGCGCCTATCGCGAGGCGATTCAGGTGCTTGCCGCGAAGGGGCTGGTCGAAAGCCGGACCAAGGCGGGGACGCGAGTGCTGCCCCGCAGTCGGTGGAATTTGCTCGATCCCGATATCGTCGCCTGGGCTTTTTCCGGCGAGCCCGATCCTGCCTTCATCCGCGACCTGTTCGAACTGCGCGCGATCGTCGAGCCGGCTGCGGCGCGACTGGCGGCCCAGCGCCGGGACAAGGAAGATATCGCCGCGCTCAAGGCCGCGCTGGTTGGCATGCGGCGGCACACGCTGGCGACCGAAGCGGGGCGCGACGCCGACCGCGCGTTCCATGACGCGCTGTTGCAAGCGACGCGCAACGACGCGCTGATCACGCTGAGCGCCAGTATCGGCGCGGCGGTCAACTGGACCACGCGGTTCAAACAACGGACCAAGGCGCTGCCGCGCGACCCGGTGCCCGATCATGCGCGCGTCAGCGATGCGATCATCGCGGGCGATGCGGACGCGGCCGAGGCAGCGATGCGCGCGCTGGTCGATCTGGCGTTTGAGGATACGCGCGCCGTTCTCAGCGAGTCCTAGAACTCTTCGGTATCGATCTCCGCCTGCGTCGCCGCCGGGTAACGCGGCCCGGCAATCGCGTCGGGCGCGAAGATGCGGTCGAGTTCGGCCAGCACTTCGCCCGGCAGCGGCTCGACCGGGGTCGCGAAATTCTCGGCAAGGTGCGCGGGTGAGGTGGTGCCGGGGATGGCGACGACATGCTTGCCCTGTGCGAACACCCATTGCAGGCAGAGCTGCGCCGGGGTGATGCCGCGGTCGGACGCGATCCGCTGCAACTGCGCGAGCAGGTCGAGATTGCGTGCGAAATTCTCCGGGCTGAAGCGCGGCATCATGCGGCGGATGTCGCGTTCACCCAGCGCGTCCGGCGAGGCCAGCGCGCCGGCGAGGAAACCGCGCGCTACGGGCGAGAAGGCGACCAACGTAGTGCCCAACTCCGCGCACGCCGCAAGCACGCCCAGCTCGACATTGCGCGACCATAGCGAATATTCATTCTGCACCGCCGCGATCGGATGGACCACATGGGCGCGCCGCAGCGTGGCGGCGGACACTTCGCTCAGGCCAATCGCGCCAATCTTGCCCGCCGCGACCAGCTGCGCGAGTGCGCCGACCGACTCCTCGATCGGCACCGATTTGTCCCAGCGGTGGAGGTAGTAGAGGTCAACGCGGTCGGTGCGCAGGCGAGTCAGCGACTGGTCGATCGTCGCGCGCAGCGTTTCCGGTCGCCCGTCGATCACGCGCTTCCCGTCCACGCTTGTCATCCCGCATTTGGAGGCGAGGAAATAGTCGTCGCGGCGATGCGCGACCGCTTCGCCGATCAGGCTCTCGTTCGCACCGAAGCCATAGAGCGCGGCGGTGTCGAGATGGTCATAGCCGAGGTCGAGCGCCTGGTTGAGCAGCCGGATCGCATCCTCCCGCGCCGGCGGGGTGCCATAGGCATGGCTGAGCGACATGCAGCCGAGGCCGACCGGGTTGACGGTGGAGGATGCAAGGCGGCGCTTCATGGGACACTCCGATACTGATTGCCGCAATTCCCTGACCCGCCCGTTGCCTGCTGGCAAGGCCTGGGCGGCATCGGTTCCCACTCAATCCTCCCCCGCCAGGGGGAGGTGGCACGCAGCGTGACGGAGGGGGCGGAAGCACGCCGGCTGGAAGTTCGGGGGCGAAAGGCTAGAGGACACAGCCGTCCTCCCCCTCCGTCGCCTTCGGCGCCACCTCCCCCTTGCGGGGGAGGATAAGTGAAACAACTTCTCAGTCGCGCCGTGCCGCGTAGTCGCTGACTGGCCCCTCCAGAAACGCAGCGATCTGGCGATCGACCGCGTCACCGTCGCTCGCCTCGCGGTTGTAGTTATCGAGGTCCAGGCTCAGCACCGGCACCCCGGCGCGGCGCAGCGCGCGCAGGACGAACGGGTCGGCATCGCTCAGCGCCACCGCGCCGTCGACGGCGTGGCTCTGCGCCTCGCGGACATGCCACGCCCCGGCCCAGGTCGGCATGCGCAGCTCGTCGCCCATCGTCACGAAGCGTGCAGCGAGCGCGCGCAGCGGGTCCTCTCCCGGCGCAGTGCGGCGGATATAGCCGTCGGCGGCGAGCGCGAGGTACATTGACCACACGAACACCGCGCCATGGCTCTGCTCCCAGCGCTGGGTAAAGCCCATGTCGCTCCACATGCCGCGCCCGACCCACATCAGGCGCAGTTTCTCGTTGGCGCAGGCAGCCTCGCCCGCTTCGTGCCGCGCCTTGACCTCGTGATAAAAGTCTCGCGCCGCGTCGCGTGCCCATTCGGTCCCGCGATGCCATTGCGGCACCATGGTTGCGGGCATGGTGTCGCTGATCGAAACGGGGGCGGGGTGCGCGCCGGCGATCAGGTCGCGGGTGCGGCGGTAATAATCCTCCTGCTCGTTCACCAGGTTCATGATGTGGGCGAAGCGATCGGGGTCGAAGCGGCGGTCGGTACTCGCCTCGATCCGCGCGATCACCGCGCGCAGTTCGGCGGTCATCAGGTCGAGCCGTTCGGGCTCGATCGCGCTGTCCCAGTCGTCGTGCAGCCGGTCCCACCAGTCGACCGGGAAGTCGATGCGGCTTTCGATGCTGCGCTCGAACAGGAACGGCTCCGCACCCGTTTCGCGGGCCCAGTGATCGAAGATGCGCGGCGTCGCGTCGGTGCCGAGCGGGGCCTGAACAAAGGCGGGGCGGGGCAGTCCGCCCCAGGGCGCCTGTTCCGGGTCCGCGTCGAACATGGCGGCGATGCCCTGCGCGCTATACGCCTCGGCATCGCTGGGATAGCCATGGTCGCGCAGCAGCTGGAAGTAGCGCGGCGATTGCTGTTTTGCCGCGACGATCGACGCCCACCATTGGTTGACGACGAACGGCACATCCATCGCGCGCAGGATTTCCTGCGGCGAGTTGGCGTTGACGATGGCGAGCGGCGCACCCGCTGCAATGGCATCGCGCACGCCCTTGAACCAGTCTCGCTGATAGGCGCCGAAGCTGGCGATCGAGGCCAGCGACTTGCGGCTGCGGCGGCCGTCCTGTCCGCGCGGGGCGGGGCGGGGGGCGTCGCTCGACGGGGCAGGGGGCGGCGGCGCTCCGATCCGTTCGACTTTGAGGCCGGCGGCTTCGAGGGTGCGCGCGAGATAGCCCGCATCCCATGCCGCGGCTTCGTCGCCGACGGATTCCACGATGACCGCACGGGTGATGCCCAGCGCCGCCATCCGCGCGATTGCGGCGGTGGCACGCTCGGTTGCAGGCATCAGCTTGCGCGGGACGAGCCGCGCGGGGTCGGACAGGCCGTCGAGTGTCGCAGGGCTATCGGCGCACGCCGCAACCAGCGGATCGCCCCAGTCCTGATCGTCGGCGCGGGCGTCGAGGCCACGCACGGCAAGGTCGCGCGCGCGGGCGGTCGAGAAGTGCGCGGAGCCAAGGATGAACACCGGCTCGCCGGTGGGTTCGCCCAAAACCTGCCCCACCAGCTCCAGCCATTCGGCCGGAGGAAGGGCATGCGCCGCACCAATCGCCGCGATCCGTAGCACGCCCGACAGGTGCCGCATCGCCGCCGGACGCGCACGCTCGTCGGCGGCATATGCGGCGAGGTCATCGGCGTCGACCCCGCCAAGCCAGTCCACCAGCTGGTCGATCCGCGCCGCATTATAGGCCCGGCTGGACTCGCGCGGCTGGTGGCCCAGATCCAGCATATGGATCGGTCGCTCGGCAATATCGCCCGCGCGGATCAGGTCGCGCACTGTCGCGAACAGCTGCGGCAATTCGCTATCGGCATGGGTGAACAGCAGCGGCGTTCCGCCCGCATCCCCGACAATCTGCTGCAACAGCGACCTGCCGCGCTGCGACAGCGTGCCGTCGCCCGCCAGCATATCGGCATCGGGTGTCGGGCCGGGGCGGGGGACCATACGCACCGGCGCGCGACCCGCGGCGCGCAGCAGCGCATAGGGCGCGTCCTGCCCCAGCACGCGGATCACCGCCTGCCCTTCGGACCGCAGCCGCTCGGCAACCGCGCCGGGGTCGTCGCACGCCGCGATCAGCCGTGCCGTTGCATCCTGCATCAGATCACGCCCCGCTCGCGCAACTGCGCGATCCGCTGCGCATCATAGCCCAGCGTCTCGGCCAGCACGCGGTCGTTATGCTCGCCGACCAGAATCGGTGTCACATCGTCAAAGCCGGTGTCCGCGTCGGAAAACACGATCGGGATGCCGGCGGTGCGCAGATTGACCTGCGATCCATAGCTCGGATGCGCGACCGGCACCGCCTCGTGCCGCGCGACCACGCGTGGATCGTCCAGTGCGTCCTCAGGGTGGCGAACAGGAGCGACCGGCACACCCTCGGCTTCCAGCACCGCGACGACATGCTCGACGCTGTGCTGACGCGACCAGCCGTTGATCGTTTCCTCCAGTACTACCGCATTGGCGACGCGGCTGTCGCGATTGGCGAAGCGCGGGTCGTCCGACAGCTCGGGCCGCCCCATCGCGCGGAACAGGCCCTGCGCCAGCTTCTCATGCACCGCAACCACCGCGACATAGCCATCGGCGCATTCGAACACACCGAACGGTGAGAGGCGCTGGACGGTCAGGCCGGTGCGCGCCTGCATCCCCGCCGCCGCCATCGCCGACCAGTTCTCGATCGCGACAAAGCTGGTCAGCGCGCCGAGCATCGACACGTCGATATGTTGGCCGACCCCGGTGCGGTGGCGCTGCTCGAGCGCGGAGAGGATGCCGATCACCGAGAACACCGGCGCGAGCATGTCGGCGATCGGGATGCCGATGCGCACCGGGGGCTCGCCCGGCCCGCCGCTGGCATACATCGCGCCCGACAGCGCCTGGATGATGATATCCATCGCCTTGCCCCCCTCCGGCGCGGTCGCGCCGAAGCCGGAGAGCGAGCAATAGATGATGCGCGGATTGGCGGCCTTGGCGGCCGCGTAGCCGACACCCAGCCGGTCGGCGGTGCCGGCGGTGAAATTCTCGACCACGATGTCGGCGGTGCGGACGAGGTCGAGGAACACCTCCTTCGCCTCGGGTGACTTCAGGTTGAGCGACACGCCCAGCTTCCCGCGCGCGCGGGTCAGATGGCTGATCGAGACATCATCGTCATGCTTGCGCTCGACGGTGATGCCGTCGCGGCCGACATAGGGGCTGTTATCGCGCGCCAGATCGCCGCCCTTGGGGTCTTCGACCTTGATCACCTCCGCACCCAGCCCGGCAAGCAACAGCGTCGCATAGGGTCCGGCAAGCGCGCGGGTCAGGTCGATGACGCGCAGCCCTTCAAGCGGGCGTTCGCGGGTGGCTTCGGTCACGGGAGTCGTCCTTCAAGTGCAGCGGCCTGTGCCGCGGTGTAGCCTAGGGTCGCCAGCACCTCCGCCGTATCGGCACCCGCGGGGCGGGCGACGGCGGCGGGGCTGGCGGGAGTGTCGGAAAGGCGGATCGGGCAGCCGGTGTGGCGCACCGTTCCCCCACCGGGCGCGGACAGATCGAGGATCATGCCGCGCGCGTGGTTGTGCGGGTCTTCCATCGCCTGCGCGACGGTGAGGATCGGGGCGAACTGCGTGCCGGCCGCGTCGAGGATGGCGAGCCATGCATCGCGCGGCTTCGTCGCCATCACCTCGGCAATGCGGTCCTTCATCGCGGGCCAGTTGGCGCGATCCATCTGTTTGTCGGCCAGCTCGGGCAGCCCGATCGTCTCGACGAAGATGCGCCAGTAGCGCGGCTCCATGTCAGTCGTCACCAGCCACTCACCATCGGCGCAGCGCCAGATGCCGCTGTCGGCACGGTGCATCCCCTTGGGCGGTGCCTTGGCGAGGTCCGGGTTGCGCGAGAGGATGTTGCCGATCAACGCGAGCGAGGCGTCGGACATCGCGATGTCTACCTGCTGCCCCCGGCCCGTCGTCGCGCGTGCGATGACGGCGGCGAGGATGCCGATGACGGCGTTGGAACCGCTCAGCAGATCGGCAACCGGCACGCCGGGAAAGGCGGGGCGCTCGGGGTCTTCGCCGATCCGCGACAGGGCCCCGGCAATCGCAAGCGCGACCGGATCATGACCGGGCTTGCGCGCATAGGGGCCGGTCTGGCCGCACAAAGTAACCGAGCAATAGATCAGCCGCGGGTTGCGCGCCGCCATTTCAGGCCAGCCATAGCCCATGCTCGCCATCACGCCGGGGCGGTAATCCTCGACCAGGATGTCGGCCTGATCGATCAGCTTCAGGATCGCCTCGCGCCCGTCATCGCTGCCGGGGTCGATCAGCACGCTTTTTTTGCCCCGCGCGAGGATGTCGTGCGCGCGCAGCCGGGCATTCTCCTCGTCCGACAGCTTGTCCCAGCCGAACACCTTGCGCTGCTTGGCCAGCTCGCGCGGGTTTTCGATGCGGATGACCTCTGCCCCCAGATCGGCGAGCAGCCAGGTGCAATAGGGGCCGGGGAGGAACTTGCTGAAGTCGATGACCTTGAGGCCAGTGAGCGCGGTCATTGGCCCTCCTCCAGCGACGATACCCACAGCCTGCCCGGCAGCTTCACGCCAGCGACATCGCGCCACAGCCCGCGCGCGGCGAGGTGCTCGCTGGCGAGTGCATCAGCCGGGGTGTCGATCCACGACAGACCAAGCCCGTTGGCCTGCGACATCGCGCCAAGCTCCGCGCGCGTATGTTTGAGGAAGAAGGCCTCAACCACCGCTTCCCATGCGATCAGCGTTTCGCGCGGCATGTCGGCGACCAGGATCGCGTCCCAATCGACATCGGCCAGCGGCCCGGCGGCGTCGCCCATCACCTTGACCATGCCGCGCATCATCGGCTGGTTGTCGACCAGCGCCCAGGTGACGAAACCATCGGCACAGGGCCAGATCTGCCGCACGCCGGATTTGCCGCGGATCAGCAGATTGCCGGTGCGGTTGCCGACCCGGCCGGTCCATTGCCAGGTCAGCGGCTCGCGATAATTGGCGAGGACGGCGGACTGATAGGCTGCGACCTCGACCAGCTGACCCTTGCCGCTCGCCGCGCGGGCATGGAGTGCGGTCAGCGCGCCGATCACCGCCTGAATACCGGCGAGCGCATAGGCCTGTTCACCGGGCAATGTCAGCGGCGCTCGGTCCGGATCACCAATGATCGTCATCAGGCCGGATCGGGCCATCAGCGTCAGATCGGTTTCCGGGCGGCCGTCATTGGGTCCGCCGGGCAGGAACGGCGCGACGACCACGTCGATCAGCCGCGGGTTGGCGGCGGCGAGCGCGTCATGGTCGCGCCCGGGATTGCGGAACAGGATATCGGCGGTGGCGAGCAGCGCTTCGGTGTCGCCGGTCTGCTTGCCATGGTCCCACGCCGCGTCGCCCGGTTCGGCCCGCACGACACGCGCGCCGAGCTCGGCGAGCATCCGCCCGGCGAGTTCGCCAAGACCCTCGGTCAGGTCGATAATGGTGAGGTGGGCGAGCATCATGCGAGTGCTCCCGCCTCGGTGAGGTCGCGGACCTCGGCCTCGCTCATGCCGACCAGGTCCACGAACACCGCATGATTATGCTCGCCCAGATTGGGCGGCGGACCGAGGCGAATTGCGCTGTCGGAAAAGCGAAGCGGCGGACCGGGGATTTCGGTGTCGCCGAGCTTGCTGTGCGTGACCGGGCGGTAGTGGCCGCGCTCGATCAGCTCGGGGTCGGTGAACACGTCGCGGCCGTCATTGACCGGCTCGGCGGGGATGCCGAGTGCGGCCAGTCGATCGGCAAGGACGCGCTTGTCCTGCCCGCGCGTCCACTCCGACAGCGCCGCGTCGAGGTCGTCTTCATGCGCCTTGCGCCCGGCGAGCGTGGCGAAGCGCGGATCGGCGATGCCTGCCGCCTCGGCCAGTACGGCCCATTCGGCGTCATCGCGCACCGCGATCGCGATCCACTGGTCCACGCCGCGCGCAGGATAAGCTCCCTGCGGCGTGCGATGGGGCGAGCGGTTGCCCGGTTTCCCGCCGCTGCCGGTCTGTTCCGCCAGAAAGCGGTCGGCCATCACGTGGATCAGCGGCTCGGTCTGGCTGATGTCGATCAGCTGCCCCTCGCCGGTCTGCCGACGATGCTCGAGCGCGGCGAGCGTCGCGACGGTCGCAAACATCGGCGCAACCACATCGCCATAAGCAAACGGCGCCATATGCGGGTCGCGATCGGGCCAGCCCGACAGTGCCGCCATCCCCGACAGCGCCCCCGCCGAATTGCCATAGCCGCGCATCGTGCCGAGCGGCCCCTTGCGCCCCGCGACGCTGACGCTGATCTGGATGATGTCGGGCTTGATCGCCTTGAGCGTATCGAAGCTCAGGCCGATGCGGTGCATATAGCCATGGCTGAAATTCTCGACCACGATATCGGCCCAGGCGACCAGCTTCTTCGCGACCTCGATCCCGCGCGGATCATTCAGGTTGATCGTCACCCCGAGCTTGCTGGTGTTGGTGATCGCGAAGAAGGTCGAGGCATCGGGATCGCGCCCGGGGGTCGCGAAGGGAGGGGACAGGCGGCCCAGATCGAGCCGCTTGCGCGATTCAATCTTGATGACGGTCGCGCCCATGTCCGCCAGATCCTTTGTCGCGCGCGGCCCCGCACCGACCCAGGAGAAATCGGCGACCTTGACGCCTTCGAGGGGGAGGTTGCTCATCGTGCCGCCACCTTCGCGTCACACCGGATATCGCCGCCCGCGATCAACCGCTGCGCCTCTTCATAGATCGGCACCGCGTCGATCCCGATCTTGCCCAGCCGCTGCGCCTGGATGCGTGCATCCTTGTTGTAGAGCGCGTCGAACGTGCGCTGTTCCTGCTCGGGAATGCTGGAGAAGGTGATGCCTTCCTTCCGGCCATAATCGATCCCCGCCTGCTCGGCCTTGAGCAGCTGGCGGTTCAGCGCTTCCTCCCACACCTTGCGTCCTTCGGTCAGGATCGCCTGAAGATCGGGCGGAAGCGTCCGCCAGGTCTTGTCCGACATCGCCCGCGCCGGATAGGCGCCGCGGCTGAAGCGGATCGTGGTGAAATGCTTCGCGACCTCGGCGAAATGCAGGCTGCGGATCGTGTCGGCCGGCGCTACCACGCCGTCGATCACGCCCTTGGCCAGCGCCGAATAGACCTCGCCCATCGGCATGTTGACCGGATCCGCACCCAATTGCTTAAGGATATCGACCGCGTCGCTCTGCGCGCGCAGACGCAGGCCCTTGAAGTCCGCAAGGCTGCGGATCGGCCGGTCGCGCGTCAGCACGCCGGGAAAATTCCCGCCCTGCACCGCGAGCACATGCAAGCCGTGCAGCTCATTCTCGAAATGCGGGAAGCGATCGGCCAGGCAGTCATACACCGCAACCTGATCGGTGATGGTCCTGATGCCGCCATAATAGGCCGCCTGCCCACGCAGCAGATGCGCGCCGCCCTTCGAATAGATGGGCGTGATCAGGCCGATATCGGCAACGCCGTGGCGCACCTCCTCCATGCTCATGTCGGACGAAATCAGCGCGCCCGACCAGAACGGCTTGAACGCGATGCGCCCGCCGCTCTCCGCCTCGACCCACTTCATCCACTCCTGATCGGCGAGGCCGAAGGGATGAGTGGGGGTATAGGGGCTGGCATAGGTCAGCACATGCTCTGCGGTCGGCTGCGGCGCGACGCTGCATCCGGCGAGCGCGAGCGCGGCGAGGATCACTGGCAAACGCATCGGTCAGGCCCCCATCACGCTGGGCAGCCACAGGGTCACCGCCGGAAAGGCGATGATCATGGCAAGGTGGAAGAAATCGGCGACCAGGAACGGCACGATCCCGCGGAAAATCTGCCCCAGCGGAATGTCCTTGCCGATCGCCTGGATGACATAGACGTTGAGGCCAAGCGGCGGGTGGACGAACCCGATCTCCATCGTGCGGACGAGGAAGATGCCGAACCAGATCGGGCTGTAGCCCAGCTCCAGCACGATCGGCAGGAAGATCGGCGTAGTCAGCAGCATCAGCGCCAGGCCGTCGAGGAACGACCCCAGCACCAGCAGCATCAGTGCGATGACGATCACCACAACGATCGGGCTCGCATCCATGGCGCGCACCGTGTTCGACATCAGGTCGGCGATCCCGGTCACGCTGATAAAGGTCGCGAACAGGATCGCGCCAAAGATGATCAGGTAGATCATGCCGGTGGTCGACAGCGTCTTGGCAAAGCTGTCGGCGATGGCCTCCCGGTTAAACGCCCCGCGAATGCCCATCAGGATGAAGGCGACGATGACGCCGACCGACGCGGCCTCGGTCGGGGTGAACCACCCGATCATCAACCCGCCGATCACGAACACGACCAGCACCAGAATGTCGAGAATGCCGAGCAGCCCCCGCATCCGCTCGCCCCAACCGACGCGCACCGAACGCGGCCCAAGTTCGGGCTTGAACCAGCAGAGGATCGCGATGGCGATCATGTAGAACAGCGCCTGGCTGAACCCCGGGATGATCGCGGCGGTGAACAACCGGCCGATCGAGACTTCGGCGATGATGCCGAACACGATCAGCGCGCCCGATGGCGGGATCAGTGCGCCGAGCGTGCCGCCTGCAGCGAGCGCACCGGCGGCGAAACCGGGATTATATCCCGCGCGTCGCATCTCGGGCAGCGCGGCGGAGCCGACCGTGGCGACGGTGGCGAGGCTCGATCCACTGATCGCGCCGAACCCGGCACAGCCGGCGATTGAGGCAAGGCCAAGGCCGCCGCGGCGATGCCCGACGAAGCGTGCCGCGACATCGAAGAAATCGCGACTTGCGCCCGCCGCAAAGCACAGATGCGCCATCAGCAGGAACAGCGGCAGGACGCCGAGTTCATATTTCTGCGCGACCTCGAACACCACCACGCCCGCCTTGACCAGGGCGGCTTCAGGCGAGAGCATCACCATCAGGCCAACAACGCCGGTCAGCGCAAGGCTGACGCCGATCGGCACGCCCAGCGTCAGCAGGCCGAGCAGCGCGAGGATGCCGATCAGGCCGATCAGTTCAGGTGCCATGACCACCCTCCGGCGTTTCGCGCGAAAAGGCGTGGCGGACGAACAGGATCGCGACGAACATCAGCGCAGCGATCATCAGCAGGCGGAACCAGCGCAGCGGAATGTGCAGCAGCTCCGACCGCTCATGCCCGCTCCACAGGTCGGCAAGCAGGATCAGCGATCCCGCCGCCAGCAGCAGCACGGCAACAGCCCCAAGCAGGTTCGCAACGCGCGCCAGCGTCGCACGGCGGGCAGGAGAGAGGCGGTCGGTCAGGATATGCACCGCCGCATGGCCGCGCGACAGCGTCACCGCGACCATCGACGATGCGGCGATGAGCACGATTGCTGCCTGCACGATCTCGATTGCGCCGAGCAGCGCGAAGCCGGTGTGACGCCCCAGCACGGCGATTGAATCCGCTGCCATCGCCAGCACCAGTCCAGCGGATCCGATGTAAAACGCCGCACGGCCCGCGATGCCCGTGACCGGGGCGGGGGGCGGCTCCTCATCGTGCAGCGGCGCTGCGGCTTCGGTCACCGGGTCGGACACGCTCTGCCTCTCCTGATTGACAGCCTCTCGCTGGGGCGGTCTAACTGAATGGTAGGATCAAAACCGTAGATATTTTCAACCATCTGTCAATTGCACGAATGGCAGGTGGCGACAAGGGGACGCTGGTGACGCAGTTGCGGTCGAAAACGCCGGACGAAGTGAGCGAGGGCGGGCTGAAGCTCGGTCGGTTGGGCGATTATGTCGGCTTTCGCATGCGCCGCGTCCAGAACCAGCTGTCGGCCGATTTCGCCGCCGCGAGCGCGCATTACGGCATCCGCGCCGGCCTGTTCTCCTCGCTTGCGCTGATCGAGGCCAATCCGGGGCTGTCGCAACAGCAATTGTCGAGCACCGTCGGGCTCGACAAGTCGATCACGGTCCAGATCGTCGACGAACTGGAACGGCGCGGCTGGGCCAAGCGCGAACGTTCCACCGTTGACCGCCGCCGCCACGCCCTGACGATCCAGCCCGAGGGTAAGAAGACGCTCGACGATTTGTTCAACATCATGAAGGGCGTCGAGGCGGAGGTGCTGGCACAGCTCAGCCCCGAAGAACGCCCGATTTTCGACGCGGCGCTCGACCGGATGTATTCGGTCTTCCATCGCTAAGCACAGGCCTCCGGGAGCGGCACAGGCCGCCCCCGGCACCCGTTTACATGCGGAAGCGCAGCGACGCGGCCAGTACGCGCCCGATCGGGTTCGCCGCCGACGGATCGTACCCACCGCCGCCGTTCAGGCCCGGCGCCACATTCACATAAGGCGGCTGGAGGTCGAACAGATTGCGGACTTCCAGCCCCAGCTCGACCCCGCCGAACACCGATTTCGCGCCCATCTCGCCCAGGTTCCAGCTGACCGCCAGATCGATCGGCGTGTAGCTCTTGACCTTCTGGTTCGGGTTGATCGCGGTGTTGGTATAGCCGCCGACATGCGTTGCGGTCAGCTGAACCCGCATCGGCTCATAATCCCACACCAGGCTGCCGCGCGCCTTGAACTTGAGCGGGTTGTAGATGGTGTTGAGACGGCTGCGCGGCGTGCCTGCGGGCGATACCGCAGTCTCGTAATGGAAGAGATAGGCGCCCGACGCGTTGAAGTTGAACGTGCCCGCCTTCTCGGTCGGCACCCGCCAATTGACGACGAAGTCCATGCCGCGCGTGGTCGATTGGCCGAGATTGTTGTTCCGGCCATCGACGAACAGCGTGACGTTGTTGGGATCGCCACCCGGGAAGGTGCCGCGCGCCAGTGTCACCCCCTGTGACAGCAATTGCAGCACGCGATCGCGCGCCGCCGTGCCGCGCAGGATGATGCCCGTCCCCGCGAATTCGGACTCGCGCGCCAGGATGGCGAGGTCGGCGAGATAGCTGTCGACCTGGTTGATGTATTTCACGTCCCAATAGGTCGCGCTGACCCGCAAATTGGGGGTGACGTCCCAGTCGCCGCCGACCGACCAGGTGGTCGCCTCTTCGGGTTGCAGGTTCGTATTCGGCCCCGAATAGGCAAAGCCGGTCAGCGGCGCACCACCCGCCGGATTCTGATAGCTTTGCCCGAACAGATTGTTGCTGTTGCCGTAAATCTGCGAAATCAGCGGCGCGCGGAACGACGTGCCATGGCTGCCGCGCAGCACCAGCCCGCGCACCGGCGACCAGTTGACGCCGAACTTGGGATTGGTCGTCTCGCCGACATCCGAATATTTGTCGTAGCGGACCGCGGCATTGATCTCGAGCCGCTCGAACCCGCCGATGGCGTTCCCGGCGCCGAACACCGGCACCAGCAATTCCGCATAGGCGGAATCGACCCGGCGGGTGAAGCGGCGGAAGGTGACCGCCGTGCCCGCCGCACCGCGCGCCGAACCCAGCCGCGTCTCGATCTCCTGGCCCTCATAGCCTGCGGCAAGCTTCACGCTGCCGCCCGGCAGATCGACGATCGACCCGTTGATCCGCGCTTCATAACCGTTGAAGTCGTTCAGCGTCGGCGACAGCGTCAGGAAATTGCTGATCGCCAGCAGCGTGGCGGCCGAAGTGCGGCCGAGGCCATAGGGATCGAACGCCGTCGCCGGGTTGCTGCTCGCCAGCGCCGCGTTCAGCGCGGTGGCGTTGAGGCCGCGCACCTGATCCGACTGGTCGTTGCCACGGCCATAGGTGAACAGCCCTTCCAGCTCCCAGTCGCCCGGCAGCTTGAAGCGGACGCCAGGCGTCACCTGCCAGTTCTCGGCAAAGCCGCGCGAAACGTCACGGGGCAGGTCATTGCGGAAATTATAATCGATCGTGTAGCTCGTGCCGGCAAAGCCGGTCGGGCGAACGAACCAAGCGTTGGTCTGCGGCACCGTCAGCGTCGAGCTGAAATAAGCGGGCAACCGCTCATATTCGCGCTTGCTGTAAAAACCGTCGGCGAACACCGTGAACCAGTCGGTGACCTCGAACGTCGCGGTGCCGTTGACCGAGTTGTAGGTCTGTTTCGGGAACAGATCCTGCCCGACCAGGTCGTCGCAGCTGTTGACGGTTCCGGCAACCAGGCTGCCGACATTGGCCGGCGTCAGCTGTCCCGGCATCGCATAGGACACGCCGCCTGCACGCAACGTGCCCGGCGCACAGCGCGTGACGCGATAGTCGTTGCCGCCGAACGCGCGCTGGTCCGAGCGAAAGAAGGAGCGATCGTCGCCGCTGAGGTTCGACCGGCGCGAATGCTCATAGGCCAGCATGACCTGACCGCGATCCCAAACCTTACCGGCCGCGACGCCGACCTGATATTCGTCGAAATCGGCACCCCAGCCGCCGCGCGCGGTCGCCTCGATCCCGTTGAGCGAGCGGCGCGGGATCAGGTTGACGACCCCGGCAATGGCGTCGGAGCCGTAGATTGCCGATGCGCCGTCCGCGACCACCTCGACCCGCTCGAGGCCGAGCGTCGGGATGACGGAGGGTTCGAACGCGCGACTGTTGTTCACCGCGCGATGCCCGTCGACCAGGATCAGCGTCGCATAGGGGCCGATGCCGCGCAGGTTGATGGTGTTGCCATAGGTGATGTTGCCGCTGCCACCGCCTTGCGCGCGCGAGTTTTCGCTGACGCCCAGGTCGAGTACCTGCGGAATCTGTTGAATCAGGCGATCGGTGCTGATCGCGCCGGCCGCTTCGATATCGCCGCGATCGACGGAGATGACCGTCGAGCCGACCGGGGCAGCGCCACGCAGCCGGCTGCCGGTAACGATGATTTCAGACGATGCCTCCGCGTCCGCTTGCTGCGTCTCGGGACCGGCGGGCGATGCGGTGCTACCGTCCTGCGCGAATGCCGGTGCCTGCGTGGCCAGCACGATCGCCAGCACGCTCCCGGCACAGCGCAACTCTCTTCCGAATCCAGCCATTGCATCCTCCCACCATGTATCGGTCGTTATCGACTCGAATAGATATGAACATAAACAATCCGTATCGTCAACGTTATGCCTCTGGACGGATACTCGCATTGACGAAATGACTGAAATCGTGCTCTCGCTGGGGCATGTCAGGGGAACAGGAACAGGTCGGCGCGCTCGGGCCGCTGGTCGGATATCATTTGCGGCGCGCTTTCGGTGCCTTTGCGGCGGATTTCGCGGCGGCGATGGAAGGGACCGGGATGCGTCAGGTGCTGGTCGGCATTCTGGCGGTCGTATCGGGCAATCCCGGCATCAATCAGGGCGCAGTTGGGCGTCTGCTCGGCATCAAGCGCGCCAATATGGTGGCGTTGATCAACGAGCTGGTCGATCTGAAGCTGATCGCACGCGTCGTCGACCCGGCCGACCGCCGCGCCTTTGCCCTGACGCTCACCGATACCGGGCGCACCATGCTGACCGAATGCCTCGCGCGGATCGAGGCGCATGAGCGCGAGATGCTCGCCGGATTGAGCGAGGCGGAGCGGGCTACGTTGCTCGACCTGCTCGGCCGGATCGAACGCCGCACGCCGGCGGTTTAAAGTCCGAACGCGTTGTGGCTCTTCTCCCCTCCCGCTTGCGGGAGGGGCCGGGGGAGGGCCTGTCCCCGCGCAACGCAGCCTGACTGGACAGGCCCTCCCCTAACCCCTCCCGCGAGCGGGAGGGGAATTAATCGGCCAAAATCAGCGCATCCAGCGCAACCACGCCTTCGCCCTTGGGATAGACCACCACCGGGTTGAGGTCGATCTCACGGATCGACGGCGTCCCCGCCAGCACGCGGCCGAGACCCGCGATCAACGCTGCCACCGCATCGACATCCAGCGCGGGCGACCCGCGATAGCCATCGAGCAGCGCCCCCTGTTTGAGCGCGCGCAACTCGGCGCAGATCGCGTCATGCGTCAGGTCGTGCGGGAGCAGCCGGACATCGTGCAGCAGCTCTGCAGTCACCCCGCCAAACCCGGCCAGGATCACCGGCCCCCATTCGGGGTCGTTGCGCGCGCCGATGATCAGCTCGACCCCGCGCTTGCCCATGGCCTCCACCTGTGCGCCGTCGAGCGCGATTGCCGCGTCATAGGCCGCGACATTGGCAAACAGCCGCTCCCACGCCGCATCGAGTGCAACATCGTCGGCGATGTTGAGGATCACGCCGCCCGCGTCGCTCTTGTGGCTCAGCTCCGCCGACTGCGCCTTGATCGCCACCGGATAGCCGACGCGCGCGGCAATCGCCTTGGCCTCCTCCGCGCTGGCGGCAAAACCGCCGGCGGGGAAGGGGATGCCGACCGGGCCGAGCAGTTGCTTGGCGCGATATTCCGGAATGACGCCCGAGGGCAGGTCGAGCGCGACCGGCGCAGCCTCCGCCGTCGCGAAATCCCGCTCGGCCAGCTTGCCCAGCTGCCGCAGCGCGCGGAACGCGCGGTCGGGCGAGGGGAAGTAGGGCACGCCGATCGCGCGCAGCCCGTCGATATATTCCGCCGGCACCTCCGCCCCGTCGTCGATCCCGGCAAAGATCACCGGCTTTTCGGGCTTCAGCGCCGTCACTGCATCGATGATCGCCGGGAACTTGCGCGCGCAGGTCGCCGGATCGGTCTGGATGATCCCGAACACTAGTGCCGCGAAGTTATCGTCCGCCAGCAGCGGCATCAGCGTGCGGCGATACAGGTCGGGGTCGACCAGCGCCTGCGCGGTTAGGTCCATCGGGTTGGACACGGGGATGAAGTCGGGGATCGACGCGCGCATCGCCTCTGCCGTCGCGCCGTCCATCGCGGGCAGGTCGAGGCCGATGCTCTCGGCAAGATCCAGCGTCAGCGCCTTGAACGCCCCGCTTTCGGTCAGCACCGCGGTGCCACCACGCCGCACCGGCTTGGCGCGCACCGCCAGCTCGACGACATCGCCCAGCGCTTCGAGGCTGTCGACCAGCACCACGCCTGCGCGCTCGACCTTGGCCTTCATCAGCTGCCAGTCGCCGGCCATCGCGCCGGTATGCGTCGCCGCACTTTCCCGCGCCGCGCTCGACGTGCCCGGGTGGAGCAGCACGATATGCTTGCCCGCCGCGCGCGCCTTCTCCGCGAGCGCGAGGAAGCGCGCAGGCTTGCGGAACTGCTCGACGATCATCGCGATCGCGGGAGTGGCGGGGTCGTTCAGCAGATGCTCGACATAATCCTCGACGCCCGACGCGGCTTCGTTGCCGGTAGAGACCGACACGGTGATGCCCAACCCCTTGGCCATCAGCGTCGTGCCCAGTACCACCGCCATCGCGCCCGACTGGCTGACGATGCCGACCGCGGGCTTGCCCGCCAGGTCCAGCACCGGCGTCTCGACGAAGGTCAACGGAACGCCAGCGGCATAGTTGACCATGCCAAGGCAATTCGGCCCCTCGACGACCATGCCATGCTCATGCGCGATCCGCGCAACCTCGGCCTGTGCGGCAAGGCCCTCTTCGCCGCCCTCGGCAAAGCCCGCCGAAAAGATGATCGCCGCACCGACACCGCGCGCCGCCAGCGCCTGCACCGCCCCCAGCACCGCCGGTCCCGGGATCGCCAGCACGGCCGCGTCGACGCCATGCGGCAATTCGTCGATCGACTTCAGGCACGGCCGCCCGTCGATGTTGTCGCGCTTCGGGTTGATCAGGTGGATGTCGCCCGCATAGCCATGCCGCTCCAGGTTGCGCAGCACCGAATTGCCGAGCGCGCCGGGCGTCGGGGATGCACCCACGATCACGACCGAGCGGGGGGAGAGCAGGCGGGAAAGGTCGGGCATTGTTCGTCCTTAAATCCTCCCCGGAACGGGGAGGGGGACCATCCGCAGGATGGTGGAGGGGGCCCGAGGCAAGGGAGCCCGTTGCCTCGGGCCCCCTCCACCACGCCCTTTGGGCGCGGTCCCCCTCCCCGTTCCGGGGAGGATTTAGTTGTTCAAACCTTCACGCGATCCTTGTCATACGCGCCCAGGCCCGGCTTGTAGCTCTTCTCGTCGATGAACTGACGGATGCCTTCCTTGCGGCCTTCATTGTCGTACGAGTTCGCCGCTTCCTGCGCGCGGATCAGATAATCCTCGGCCTCGTCATAGGTCATCACCCCGACGCGGCGCACCGCATCCTTGGTCGCCTTGAGCGCCACCGGGTTCTTGCCCAGCAGCACTTTCGCCACCTCGGTCACGCGGTCCTTGAGCGCGGCGAGCGGCAGCGCCTCATTGACCAGACCCCATTCGGCGGCGGTCTTGCCGTCGATATTCTCGCCCATCATCGCATGGTACATCGCCTTGCGGAACGGCAGCAGCTCGGTCGCCACCTTGGTCGCGCCGCCGCCGGGCAGGATGCCCCAGTTGATCTCGGACAGGCCAAACTTGGCTTCTTCCGCGGCAAAGGCGAGGTCGCACGCGAAGAGCGGGCCATAGCCGCCGCCAAAGCACCAGCCATTGACCATCGCGATCGTCGGCTTCTGATACCAGCGCAGGCGGCGCCACCAGCCATAGCTTTCGCGCTGCGCCTTGCGCGTGCCCTTCAGGCCATCGGCCTCGGTCTCACGGAAATACTCCTTGAGGTCCATGCCCGCGGTCCAGGCCGGACCCTCGCCCGACAGGACCAGCACGCCGACATCGTCGCGGAACTCGAGCGTGTCGAGCACCTCCATCATGTCGCGGTTGAGCGTCGGGCTCATCGCGTTGCGCTTGTCGGCGCGGTTGAACCGCACCCACGCAATGCCGTTCTCGACATCATAGGCGACGACGCCGTTGGCACTCAGTTCCGTCATGAAATACCTCTTCCCTATTCGTCGTCATCCCCGCGAAGGCGGGGATCCATTGGGGCTGCCGCAGCGGCTCGATCCGAGAGATCAGCCAGAATGGGTTCCCGCCTGCGCGGGAATGACGAAGTTCCTTGAATTAAATCGGATAATGGCCCGGTTCGGTCTCGATCGTGACCCACCGCAGCTCGGTAAAGCTGTCGATGCCCGCGCGCCCGCCAAACTTGCCATAGCCCGACGCCTTGACCCCGCCGAACGGCATCTGCGCCTCGTCATGCACGGTCGGGCCGTTGACGTGGCAGATGCCCGACTTGATCTGCTTCGCGACCTTCAGCCCGCGCGCGGTGTCGCGGGTAAATACCGAAGCCGACAGGCCATATTCGGTGTCGTTGGCCAGTTCGATCGCATGCGCCTCGTCACGCGCGCGGATCACGCCGACGACCGGGCCAAAGCTCTCGTCGCGGAACAGCTTCATGTCCGGCGTCACCTTGTCGATGACATGCGCGGGCATCAGCACGCCATTGGCGTCGCCGCCATTGACCTGCACCGCGCCGTGCGACACCGCGTCGGCGATCAGCGATTTGCAGTGATCGACGGTCTTTTGGTCGACCACCGCGCCGAGCGGGGTCTTGCCCTCGCGCGGGTCGCCGACCGCCATCGTCCCGACCTTCGCCGCGAACTTCTCGACGAACGCATCGGCGACGCTGTCGACGACGATGATCCGCTCGGTCGACATGCAGATCTGGCCCTGGTTCATGAACGCACCGAACGCCGCAGCCTTGACCGCCTCGTCGAGGTCCGCGTCCTCCAGCACGATCAGCGGCGCCTTGCCGCCGAGTTCGAGCAGCACGGGCTTCAGATGCTCCGCCGCGCGCTTGGCGATGATGCGGCCGACCGCGGTCGAACCGGTGAAGTTGATACGGCGCACATGCGGGTTGTCGATCAGCGCGCCGACGATCTCGCCAGCATCCTGCGGCGCATTGGTAACGATGGTCACGGCGCCCTTGGGCAGCGCCTCGTCAAAGGCTTCGGCGATCAGGCTATGGGTGCGCGGGCATTGCTCGCTCGCCTTGAGCACCACGGTATTGCCGCACGCCAGCGGCACCGCGACCGCGCGCACGCCCAGGATGATCGGCGCATTCCACGGCGCGATGCCCAGCATCACGCCGACTGGCTCGCGCAGCGCCATCGCGATGCAGCCCGGCTTGTCCGACGGGATCACTTCGCCGCCTATCTGGGTGGTCAGCGCTGCGGCCTCACGCACCATGCCGACCGCCAGCATCAGGTTGAAGCGCGCCCAACCTTCGGTCGCGCCGATCTCGCCCATCATCGCATCGACGAACTGCTCGGCTTTCGCTGCAAGTGCATCGGCCGCCTTGGTCAGTGCGGCGCGGCGGGCATTGGGACCCAGCGCCGACCAGGCGGGGAAGGCCGCGGCGGCGGCTTCGACGGCGGCATCGGCATCGGCGACGCTGAACGCCTTCGCTTCGGTCGCGACGGCGCCGGTGACCGGGTTCACACGGGTAAAGGTAACGCCGGGAGCCGGCGGTGCGATTGTAGCCATGAACCTCTCCTCTATATTGTTATGCATTATAACCTAACGGGGTATGGTGCAAGGGGGATCGCACAGATTGCGCGCCGCCGCGCCCGCCGAAAATGACAGGATTTGGCTGGCCAGTGAACCGGCTGCAGCGGCATCCATCGGCGATGCGGCATGGGCGGCGCAATCGACAAACTTGGCGATCAGCGACTCGTCGTCCATCGGCCGGTCGGGATGCCCGGCGGCCTGCATCACGCGCTGGTGCAGCACTGCGCCATCCGCCAGCGTCACCGTCAGCGATCCGCTCGCCGCTTGGCCCCGGCCCCAATCGGGGTTGCGCCGCTCGACCACTTTGTGCGCCAACGTCCGCGTTACCGGATCGGCGATCCGCGCGGCGGTGAAGCTGTCGAGCCTCACCGCCCCGTCGATCAGCGCTACGGCGACGGTATAGGGGATCGAGAATTTGGCCTCGATCGCGCGGGTCGGTTCGGCTTTCACCGGCTGCGGGCGGATCAGCATTTCCTGGATCGGCCCGGTCTCGGCCTCGATTCCCACCACCTGCGCCGGATCGATCCGGTCGCGCAACGCCAGCGCCGCCTCGATATAGGGATGCGTCCCCCGGCACGCGGGCCATGGCTTGAAGCTGACCTGATCGCCCAGAAACGTCGCGCCCAACCCGTCAAGCAGCGCGTCGCGCGGCGCTCCGCCGCCATAGATCGCGAAGAACCCCGCACGCCCCTCCAGCGGCTCCGCAAAGGCGGTGGCCCCGGCCTCGGCCAGCAACGCCGCCTCTACCGCCGCACGCGCCACGAGTCCCTCGCGCACGCCCCGGATCGGCGAGCTCGCATCATATTTGATCGCGCTCGGGAAACTGCCCTGCAGCAGCGCCAAGCCCATCACATGCCGGATACCGTCGGCGTCCAGCCCGATGAACCGCGCGCACGCCGCCGCCGTGGCGATCAGATTGACCAAAGGTGGGGGATACCAGCCGCCCTCTTCATAGGGTCGCGGCGCGGCGATCGACAGGCGGCAGGCCAGATCGCTCCCCGCTGCCATCGACACGAGAAGTTCGCCGAACGTCAACTCGGGCCGGGCATCGGCGAGCGCCAGCAGAGCAGGGACCAGCGCCGCATTGGGATGCGCCGGCCCCGCGTCGAACGTGTCTCCGAAATCAAGCTGATGCGCGAGCGCGCCATTGGCGAGCGCCGCCAGCGCCGGGGTGCTCGATCCCGAAAATCCGATTAGCCGCGATGGGCCGGGGACCGCTTCGGCATGGCGGCGATAGGGCGCCGCATCCTCGCCCAATCCGGTCGCGCCGAGCGTCACCCCGACCGCATCCAGCAGCGCCCGCCGCGTCGCATGCCCCGTCGCATCGGGCAGCGCGGCCAGCGTGAGCCCCGCGAAATGCGCCGCAATCGCCGCCGAAATAGCTTTATCGCAAAACATTCTATGCAAACGCTTTCATCGGCTTTATCGGAAACGCAAGCAAAAACGGGAGAGAGCGATGCGGACGGGCGCGATTGCGGCGGTGACGATGCTGGCGATGACGCTGCCGGGGGCGGCGCGACAGGAACAGACCCTGCCCGGCGGGGCCCGCTGGGCGGCGGAGGTTCCCGCCAACTGGAACGGCACCTTGCTGCTCTACAGCCGCGGCTATTCCCCCAGTGCCGGCAACCCCGACCCCGCCCCCAAACAGCACCGTCAGGCGCTGCTCGACGCCGGCTACGCCATCGCCGGGTCGGACTATGGCAGCGGCGGCTGGGCGCTCGAACAAGCGGTCCCGGCGCAGCGCGCGACCCTCGCTGCCTTCGCCGCCAGACATGGCAAGCCCAAGCGCGTCATCGCCTGGGGCAGCTCGATGGGCGGCCTCGTCAGCACCGCGCTGGCCGAGGCAAAGGGCAGCGGCATCGACGGTGCCGCGCCGATGTGCGCGTCGATCGGCGGCTCGCTCGGCATGATGAACATGGCGCTCGACGGCGCCTATGCCTTCCGCACGCTGATCGCGCCTGATGCGGGCATCCGCGTCACCGGAATCGACGACGACCGCGTCAATGGCAAGCGGGTCGCCGATGCGCTGGCCGAGGCGGCCAAGACCCCACATGGCCGCGCCCGCATCGCGCTCGCTGGAGTGCTCGCGGGCATCCCCGACTGGACCAGCCGCGACAAGCCTCAGCCCGCCGCCACCGACTACGCCGCGCAAGCCGCAGAGATCGCCAAATCCTTCGTGATGGGCGTCTACCTCCCCCGCACCGATCAGGAGGCGCGCGCGGGCGGCATTTTCAGCTGGAACACCGGAATCGACTATCGCGCGCAGCTCGCCCGCTCGGGCCGCCGCGCGATGGTGGAGGCACTGTATCGCGACGCGGGGCTAAAGCTCGACGCCGATCTCGCCACGCTCAACGCGGGCAAGCGCATCGCGGCCGAGCCAAAGGCGGTCGCCTATATGCGCGCCAACTACACGCCCAACGCGCGCCCGCTGGTGCCGCTGGTCGCGGTGCAGACGATCGGCGACGGCCTCACTGCCCCGGCGATGCAGCGCGGCTATGCCCGAGCGGCGCGCGGCGATGTGAAGAGCCTGTACGTCAACGCTGCGGGTCATTGCACCTTCGACACCGCCACGGTGCTGGCGACGATCCGCTATCTCGACGCGCGCATCGCCACCGGCAAATGGCCGCAGACCCCCGCCGCCTTCGTCCCGCACCAGCCCGCCCCGATGCTGCGCCCGTGCTGGCGCGGGGGGAAGTGTCGCTGAACTAAATGATCCTCCCCCGCCAGGGGGAGGTGGCACGCGCAGCGTGACGGAGGGGGAGGAAGGGGAGCCCTCACGGGATACGCGTCATCGCCAGCGCATCGCCGTCCTCCCCCTCCGACGCCTTCGGCGCCACCTCCCCCTGGCGGGGGAGGATTATCTGCCTTCTCAAATCCCCTTGCGCTCGATCTTCCACTTGGGGTCCTTGCACAGCCCGCAATCCGCGCCCTTGAACAGCTTCCCCGCCTCGGCATCGCCGCGCAGCTGCCAGTTGAGCCACGCGACCGCAAAGCGGCCGACATCGCCACCATTATCCTCGCGGAACGTCCCGCCATGGCCGACATCGCCATCGACCAGCGCAACCGGGACATGCGTGATCCGCGCATAATCATCCGTGCCGTTGGGCCAGGCAACATCGCCCTTTCCGCCGAGCACATAGAGGGTCGGGGTGTGCAGCGCCTTCAGCATCGCCTTGTCCACGGTCATGCCCGTGATCGCCTGCTTGCCATCGTTGAACACGCCGCTGTTATGCACCAGCACGGTCTTGATCCGCTTGTCCGCGCCCGCCGCGATCGCCTGCAACCCGCCACAGCTATGCCCGGCGACCGCGACTTGCGCCGGGTCGATCAACCCCTTGTAGCGGCTCCCCTCGCGGCCATTCTCGGCCAGCGCCCAATCCAGCCCCTTGAGCACGTCCGCCGACGTCGTCGGCGGCTGGGGCAGGCGGCCCGTCGCAGGATCGGGACCGCGCGCTTCTGCATTAGCGGTGCGGGGCAGGGCGCCGGGGCCGCTGTAAATCCTGCCCGGCGCGACCACCAGATAGCCATAGGACGCAATCTGCGCGAGGTGATGCCGTGCGCTCGCCCCATCGGCGGCGCACCCGCCATTGCCCCAGACAACAACGCCCAGCTTCTTACCGCCCAGCTTCGACAAATCGGCGGGGCGATAGACGGTATGATCGGGCAGGCCGGGGTCGGCCTCCTTGATCGCGGCAAAGGGGCCGGTGCCGGTCGAATCGGGGCGCTTGGCATCGGCGGCGCGCATCTCGGCCATGCGGCGGGCCGCTTCGGGGTCGGGCTGCGGAGCAGTCTGCGCCAGCGCGGTGCCAGCCATCAGCGCCAGTCCAAGCGCCATCATCCCGATCCGCATCGTCACTCTCCCACGGTTGTTATGTGGGAAAACTAACTCAGCGATGCGGCGATGCAAGCCCTTTCATGCGCTCTCACGGGCAATCACGCGAAAGCCGACATCGATCCGCGTCTCGATCTCTTTCCCGGCTGCACGCGCGCGCAGCACCCGCATCACCTCCCGCGCGATGCGGGCACCATCGACGTCCATCGAGGTGATCGTCGGCCGCATGTCGCCGGCGAGGCGCAGATTGCCAAAGCCGGTGACGGCGATCTGGTCGGGCACGCGAATCCCCGCCGCCTGCGCCTCGACGATCAGGCCCTGCGCGATCCAGTCCGATCCGCACACCACCACATCGGGTTGCTCATCCAAGTCGCTTAAGCCGCGATAGGCCAGTCGCCCCTGACCGAAATGGCTCGGCACATTGACCTCCAGCCGCGTCGGCTCCGGCCCGCCATCATGCACCCAGCGGGTCGCGAACCCATCGGCCCGCCGCTCCGACCGGGTCGATCGCGGGACGACCAGGTGCGGGCGACGATAGCCGCGCTGGCGCAGGAAGCGCGCCATTTCCTCGCCCGCCGCGCGGTGGGAAAAGCCGACCGCAACGTCGATCGGATCGTCGGGCAGCCCCCAGGTCTCGATCACCGTCGTCCCGGCGGATCGCAGCCGCTGGCGCATCTCTTCGTCGGAAACGATGCCGGTCAGGATGATCGCGTCCACACGTCGCCCCAGCGCCATGTTGATCTCACGCGTCAGGCGGTGATTGTCCGCCCCGGTCAGCGCGAGCATCACGCTGTTCCCGTCGCTCGACAGCTCGTCGATCATCGCTTCGACGGTGTCGTTGAAGATCGATTGGGCAATGTCGGGCACCAACGCCGCGATCAACCGGCTGCGGCTGCCCGCCAGCGCGGTGGCGGCAAGGTTCTGGACATAGCCCGTCTTTTCAATGGCCTCGCGGATGCGCGCGCCGGTCGCGGCGGCGACCACTTCGGGGCTGTTGAGATAACGGGATACGGTTGCGGCGGACACGCCCGCCATCGCCGCCACATCGTCCAGTCGGGGATTTCGCGCTGCCATGGCGACCGTCATACACCGCCGATATGAAAATGTGCAAAAGCGCTTGCAAGCGCTTGCATTGTGTCATAGCGATATTGTTATGACGCATGACTTCGATCCGCTTCTGCCGGAGACGTTCGACAGCGCAAACGGGGAGTATGCCGAGCTTCGCGCCCGGTGCCCCGTTGCGCATAGCGACGCATGGGGTGGCTTTTGGGCCTTGATGAAACACGCCGATGTCGCGGCCGCCGCGACCGATTGGCAGACCTTCATCACCTCCAAACAGAATGTTGTGCCCAAGGTCGCCTTTACCGGCCGCCGTCCACCGCTTCACCTCGATCCACCCGAGCACACCCCCTATCGCCGCGCGATCGCGCCCCTGCTGACCGAGCGCAAGGTCGCGAGGCTGGAGCCGGTCGTGCGGCGAATTTGTCGGGATTTGCTCAATACCATGGTGGCGAAGGGTGGGGGCGATGTCGTCGCTGACTATTCCGCGCACATGCCGATCGCGGTGTTCGCGCATTGGATGAACCTGACGCCGGATGCGGTCGCAGAACTGACCCGCGTCGGCCAGCGCTACAATATCGCGGTCCAGTCGGCCGACATGGACGCGACCAAGGAATCGAGCCTGCTGCTCTACGACATGGCGCGCGCCATCGTCGCCGATCGCAAGGCGAACCCGCTTCCGGTCGATGAGGATGTGACGAGTGCGCTGCTCGCCACCCGTGTCGATGGCGAACCGCTTCCCGAAGAGATGATCGTCGGCACGATCCGCCAGGTGCTGGTGGTCGGCATCATCGCGCCCAGCGTGATGATCGGCTCGATCGCGGTGCATCTTGGCCGCGATCAGGCGTTGCAGGCAAAGCTGCGTGCTGACCCCGCGCTGGTTCCTGCGGCGGTCGAGGAATTTCTGCGCCTCTACACCCCCTATCGCGGCTTTGCGCGCACCGCCGTCACCGATGTCACGATCCGCGGGCGCACAATTCCCGCCGGGGAGCCGATCGCGCTCGTCTATGCCTCGGCCAACCGCGACGAAGAGGTGTTCGAGGACGCCGACCAGTTCCGCATCGACCGTCCGAACATGAAGGATTCGCTGGCCTTCGGGCGCGGCACGCATTCATGCGTCGGTGCCGCGCTGGCGACGCTTGAGCTCAATGTTGCGGTCGCGGAATTGCTCGCCGCCGCGCCGGGCTTCACCCTGACCGGAGAGCCCAGGCCGACACGCTTCCCCGAAATTGGTGCGCTCAGCGTGCCGATCGCGTTCGAGCGCGCCGCATGATCCATGTCTTCCTCGCGGCGGGCGACCTCGCCCCCGATCGCGACGATTATGACGAAAGCTATGTCGCGACCCGCGACGTGCTGCACGCCGCCGACATCGCTTTCGCCCAGCTTGAAACGAGTTTCGCGGAAAAGGGCGTTCGCCTGCCCCAGGCGCGCCACGCCGTACTGGCCCGGCCCGATGGCGCCGACGCACTCGCCCGGGCCGGGTTCGACGTCATCTCGATGGCGGGCAACCATGTGCTCGATTGGGGCAATGACGCGTTCTTCGAGACGAAGGCCAATCTCGAGCGCGTCGGGCTGAAGGTCGTCGGTGCCGGCGCCAATATCGCCGAAGCGCGCAAGCCGGTGATGATCACGCTCGGCGACGGCACCCGCGTCGCGATCCTCGCTTACTGCACGATCCTGCCGCACAGCTATTGGGCGGAGGAGCACCGCCCCGGTTGCGCCCCGATGCGCGCGCACACGCTGTACGAACAGATCGAACATGACCAGCCGGGCACGCCCGCGCGCATCCACACCTTCCCGCACCGCGAGGATCTCGCCGCGCTGGAGGCGGACATTCGCGCGGCCAAGGCGGACGCGGACCTCGTCTTCGTCTCGCTCCACTGGGGCATCCATTTCGTCCGCGCGAGCATCGCCGACTATCAGCGCGACGTCGCGCGCGCGGCGGTTGCTGCCGGGGCCGACGCGATCCTGGGAGGGCATCCGCACATCCTGAAAGGCTGCGAAGTCATTGACGGCGCGCCAGTCTTCTACTCGCTGTGCAATTTCGCGACCGACCTGCGCATGGACCCGGTCCATGCCGCGTCGAAAAGCTTCAACGAAATCCGCGTGCTTGCCGAAGAATGGGAGCCGGATTTCGACAGCCTGTACAATTTCCCCAAGGCATCGCGCCTGTCGCTGGTCGCGCGGTTCGAGATCGAGGGGGGGCGCATCGTCCGCTCGGGCTTTCTGCCGCTGTACATCGACCGCGACGCGATCCCGCGCTTCGTCGCGCCGGACAGCGACCGCCACGCCGAAATCGTCGATTACATGGCGGCCGTGACCGCCGAAGCAGGGCTCAACGCCCGCTATCGTGTGGAGAGTGAAATGGTCATCCTGGAAGCCGCGGCATGAGCGACGGCAAACCCGCAACCGCATCCGGCTTTCCGCTCGAAGGCTATGTCTTCCTGTACCTGATCGCCTACCTGCCCAACGTCATCATCACGAAATTGGTGACGAGCACGGTTCATCCTGGCCTCGGCCGTCCGCTGACGGGCCTTGAGACGCTGCCCGCCTCGCTGATCATCAGCCTGGTGCTGACCTATCTCTTCATCTGGTGGTCGGGCTGGCACAAGGACGCGCATGGCGTGATGATCCTGGGTCGCCGCATCCCGGTGCCGACGAAATATACCATGTACTCCGGCCTCGGCACCGCGCTGGTGCTGTTCACCGTGCCATTGTCCTTCACCTTTGAAGGCGTCAGCATCCCGTTCATTCAGCTGCTGATGCGCGGCGACATCCTGCTGATCGCCCCGATCGTCGACCTGATCTTTGGCCGCCGCGTGCGCTGGTGGAGCTGGACCGCGCTGGTGATGGTGCTGATCGCGATGATCATCACGCTCAAGGACCGTGGCGGGCTATACCTCCCGCCGCTCGCGATCCTGACCGTGGTGCTCTACACGATCGGCTACTTCGTCCGCCTGATCGTGATGACCAAGGTGTCGAAGAGCGGCGATCCCGCCAGCGTCCGCCAATATTTCGTCGAGGAAAAGATCTTCGCGCTGCCGCTCTCGGTGGCGATCCTCGCGGCGATCTCGGCCTCGGGCATCGGCAGCCAGTCAGGCGCGCTTGGCTGGGGCTTTATCTCGGTGTGGACCGATCCGGTGATCTGGCCGCTGCTGGGCATCGGTATCACGCTTACCATCGTCTCGGTCTTTGCGATCATCATCCTGCTCGACCCGCGCGAGAACGCCTATTGCGTCCCGCTCGAACGCGCGGCGAGCCTGGTCGCCGGGGTCGGCGGTGCGCTGATCCTCGCCTGGGTCTGGGGTCTGCCGCATCCGCGCCCCGCAGAACTGATCGGCGCCGGCATCCTGATCGCCGCCATCGTGTTGCTTTCGCTTGCCCCGCGTTACGCCGACCGGCCCGCCCGGGCGGCGCGTGCGGAAACCACCTGAAACAAACCATCGCGTTCATTCGACCCGCAGAGACAGGCGGGCTGAACATAAGGAGGGGAATGAAATGACCAACACCATTTGCCGCCCGTCGACCCTGTTGGGTCGCAGCGCATTGGGCGCGCTCGCGCTCGCCATCGCCACGCCGGCCCTT
The DNA here is from genome assembly GCF_056821745.1 of Sphingomonas sp. SDUR79. Taxonomy (NCBI): domain Bacteria; kingdom Pseudomonadati; phylum Pseudomonadota; class Alphaproteobacteria; order Sphingomonadales; family Sphingomonadaceae; genus Sphingomonas; species Sphingomonas sp. SDUR79. The sequence goes on from NZ_JBPDIN010000001.1 coordinate 957,186, forward strand.
GCGCAGGAGGAGGCCCCGGCCACCGAAGCGCAAGCCGCCGAACAGGACATCGTCGTCACCGGCAGCCGCATCCGTGGTATCGATCCGGTCGGCTCCGCAGTCATCGCGATCGACGCCGACCAGATCATGGAAGAACCGGTCACCTCGACCAACGACATCCTGCGCCGGGTACCGCAGGTCGTGTCGCTGGGCGCGAACCGCGCGGGCGGCAACGCCCAGAACGGCGCGGCCAATGCCACGCGCGGCGCGGGCATCAACCTGCGCGGCCTCTCCACCAACGCGACCTTGCTGCTCTATGACGGCAAGCGCTTGCCCCCGCAGGGCACGCAGGGGCAGTTCACCGATCCGTCCGCCATCCCCTCGATCGCACTCGGCCGGATCGAGGTCGTCGCCGACGGCACCTCCGCAGTTTACGGTTCGGATGCGGTTGCCGGCGTGGTCAACCTGATCCTGCGCAAGGATTTCTCGGGGATCGAGGTGCGCGGGCGCTACGGCATTACCGAAGCAGACTATTACGAGGCGCAAGCCGCCATACTGCTCGGGCACAAATGGGATACCGGCTGGATCATGGCCGCGGGCGAATACGCCAAGAACAACAATCTGTTCGGGTCGGAGCTCGACTTCTACACCTCCGATAATCGCAGCCGGGGCGGCCGCGACCTGCGCGGCACCAACTGCGCGCCCGGCACCATCGTCGCGGGCGGCGTCAACTACGCCATCCCCACCGGCGGCGTGACGAGCGCCAATGTCGGCAGCCTTGTCGCCGGAACCCGCAACCTCTGCGAATTCCGCGACATCGCGCAGGTCATCCCCGATCAGGAACGCTGGAGCGGCGTCGCAGCGGTGAGCCAGGAGATCACCGATGGCATCCGCATCTTCGCCGACGGCTTCTATTCGCGGCGCAGCGGCACGTTGCTGTTCAACCCCACCGCCAACGCGACGGTGCCGAGCAGCAACCCCTTCTTCGTCTCCCCGGTCCCCGGTGCGACGTCGGTGACGGTGCAGACGACCTTCCTCGGCGCGACCGGCGCGCTGCCCAACCCCTATTGGGCGAGCACCTGGAACGCATCGGCCGGGGTCGAGGCCGATCTGTTCGGCGACTTCCAGGGCACCGTCTACTATGCACAGGGCCGCTCGGAAGAGGTCGCCGACCGCCGCCGTTCGGGCATCAATGCAGGCGCGCTCAACGCCGCGCTCGCCGATACCAACCCGGCGACCGCGCTCAACGTGTTCGGTGGGCCCAACAACCCGGCGACGCTCGCGCGCATCACCGACAACTACTTCGTGATCGAAGGCAAGACCAAGCTCGAGGTGATCAACGCGCAGATGGACGGATCGCTGTTCGCCATCCCCGGCGGCAATGTCCGCATCGCGCTCGGCGCGGAGCATCGCGTCGAATATACCTATACCTCGCTGCTCACCGGACAGGCGGCGACGCAGGTCCGCACCGCCAGCGATGGCAGCCGCAATGTCGACGCGGTCTTTGCCGAACTGTTCGTGCCGATCGTCGGTGCCGACAATGCCGCGCCGGGCCTCGAGCGCCTCAACCTCAGCCTCGCGCTGCGGCATGAGAATTACAGCGACTTCGGAAGCACCACCAATCCCAAGATTGGCGTGACCTATTCGCCCTGGACCGGGCTGGTGCTCAAGGGCACATATGGCACCTCGTTCCGCGCGCCGACCTTTACCGAGGTATCGACCGTCGGCGGTGGCGCCGGCCTGTATTTCGACACGCTGCCCGGTCCCAGCGGCAACCAGATCGGCATCGGCATCGCCGGCGGCAATCCGAACCTGAAGCCCGAACAGGCGACCACCTGGTCGTTCGGCGTCGATGTTGCGCCGGTCGCGCTGCCCGGCTTCACCGCTTCGCTCAACTATTTCCGGATCGACTATACCGACCAGATTCAAGCGCTGCGCGGCACGCCCGGCCTGCTCACCAATCCGATCTACAGCCAGTTCGTGCAGTTCAACCCGACCCCGACGCAGATCAGCGCGCTGGTCAATTCGGGTCTGCCGATCAACGCCGCGATCAACCAGTCGCTGGTGACGTTCATCGCCGATGGCCGCCGCCAGAATCTCGGCACCTCGCTGTTCCGCGGGCTCGATTTCACCGCCGCCTATCGCTGGAACTGGGGCGGGGTCGATCTCGATGCGGGGATCCAGGGCACCTATATCCTCGACTATCTGTTCGAAGCGGTCCCCGGCGCGGGGCTGGTGGACGTGCTCGACACGATCGGCTTCACGCAGAAGTTCCGCACCCAGGCCGACATCGGCGCCAAGGTCGGCGGGTTCAAGTCGCGGCTGACCTGGAACCACCTCAATGGCTACACCAACACCACCTCGACCGTGTTCCGTGAGGTCAGCAATTACGACACGTTCGACCTGCTGGTCGGCTATGACTTCACCGACCGGATCAACCTGTCGCTCGACGTGCGTAACCTGTTCGACGAGGATCCGCCCTTTGTCGACACCACCAACGGCTTCGACCCGCAGGCGTCGAACCCGATCCCGCGCATGTTTGCAATTACGGCGAACGTGAAGTTCTGATGCCGGCGCTGCTCGCCGCAGCCCTGGCCGGGTGCGCGTCCCTTACGGGCGCGCACCCGGGCGGGGTGACCGTCACCGCGGCGACAGCGATCACCCCCGCGCCCAGCTGGACGCCGCAGACCACCAGCTTTTATCGCGGCGGCCCGGTCAGCGTACCGCTGTGCCGGGTCGAAGGGGTGATCGAGGGCAATATCGGCTTCGAACTCTGGCTCCCTGCAACGTGGAACGGCCGCCTGCTCGGCGCGGGGGTCGGCGGCGACGCGGGCGTCTACAACTATACAGACATGAGCCGCCGGGTGGGCGAGGGCTTTGCCACGGTCACCACCGACAGCGGGCATAAATCCACCCAGGCACGCTGGATGGCCGACCCCAAGGCGCGCGTCGATTACGAACATCGCGCGGTCCATTTGACCGCCGTCGCGGCCAAGGCGCTCGTCGCCAGATTTTACGGCCGCCCGGTGAACAAAAGCTACTTCACCGGCTGCTCGGGCGGCGGGCGTCAGGCGCTCAAGCAGATGCAGAATTATCCCGGCGACTATGACGGCGTGATCGCCGGCGCGCCGGGGCCATATATGCCGCTGCAATCGGTGCGGATGCTGTGGTTCGCGCTGCAGCAGAAATGGACCCCCGCGGGCGCGCTGAGCGATGCCGACTGGGCGCTGTACGAAAGCAAGGCGACCGCCGCCTGCGATGCGCAGGATGGCGTCAAGGACGGCATCATCGCCAACCCGCTCGCGTGCAAGTTCAAGACCGCGACGTTACTATGCAAGTCCGGCCAGACTGAAGGCTGCCTGACCGCGCCCAAGCTAAAGATGCTCGACCTGATCCGCGCGCCGATGCGCGACGAAGCGGGCAGGGCAATGGACGGCGGCCTGTTCGCGGGCGTCCGCACGCGCCCCGGGCCGCCATCGCCGCTGCTGCGCGCGATGTGGGCCGACGGCGTCTATGACGACGCCAATTGGGACGAGGACAGCTTCCAGCGCAGCCGCGACCTGCTGGCCGCCAACCAGCGGATGCCCGAACTGCGCGCCGACAAGGTCGCAATTGCGCCCTTCATCAAGGCGGGTGGCAAGGCCATCCTCTATCAGGGCTGGGCCGACCCCTCGACCAATGCCGGGCCGACGATCGACTATTACGCTGCACTCGCCCGCGCCAATGGCGGCCTCGCCACGCTCGACGACAGCGTCCGCCTGTTCATGGCCCCCGGCATGTATCACTGCGCCCGCGGCCCCGGCGCCGACCAATTCGGCGCGTCGGGGCAGCAGAGCTGGCCGGGCGATCCGTCGCGCGACGTGCTCTGGTCGCTGATCCACTGGGTGGAGAAGGGGCATGTGCCCGCACGCCTGACCGCGACGAAGGTGGTGGACGGGAAGGAGGCGTTCACCCGGACGCTCTGCTCTTACCCACAAGCGGCACGCTGGGACGGGAAGGGGGCGGTCGAAGCGGCGTCCTCCTATCGCTGCGTGATCGATCCGGCGCTGGTCAAATATATGGGTCGAAAGACATTGGTGGGGTTTTAGCTCCTAAAGCCCCCCTCGGAGCTGCGCCTGCTTCAGACGTCCAAGCCATTCTTGACATGTTTCCGCATCAGCCGCTCGAGTCCAACCGCTTTTGACCGGTGATAAGCCAGCTACAACCTGCTACCTTTCCCCAATGATTTGGGCATCGCTCGTTCCGCTTCTAGCCACTATGGCAACGCTGCAACCGGCGCAAACTTCCTCCGAGGATACTGCCCTTATTGACGCCCGGGAAGCTTATCACGAGCGTATTCCAAGTGTCACGAGCGCGGCAGATGCGGCAGATGCGGCAGATAAGCGCGGCGACTTCCGACGAGCGCTGACACTATATGTACAAGCAGCTGAAGACTGCGAGCAGGTGAACGGATTTTCAAACCGTCTCTCCGTTCACCCTGATCGCTTCGCCATTTACGGATGTTATAGATTGTGGCGTTCGGCGCGAAATTTAGCCGACAAAGCAGGGGATATCAGCGCAGGAAATCATGCTGCAGCAAGATTAACCCAAATTATGCAATGGATCGAGGATCACAAGAACCAAATGAGGTCGCAGGGTCCGGTTCAAAAATCTGCGGAATATGATGGCGATTCAGATCCATACAAAATCTTTGATACCCTAAATTCCACCAAGAAGTTTACCGATCCAGCGCGGCAGATGCAATATGTCGAGCGAGAGCTTGGCTGGAAATCAAATAAACGGCCAGAAGATTTAACAATATCAAATTATTATTTAAGGGCGTTAATTATGATTGACGCGTCAGTCGGAAGGTCGGGACCTGCTAAGGTTAATTTGAAGCGTATCAAAAAATATTTCGGTAAAGGACATTGTTCTACAATATATCGTGATATTGCGCGAGATGCAGTGTCTTATGGGAATATGGATGTTGCTATCTTCGCCGGGACGTTGGGCTTGAACTTTGCTAAACATTCGGCAGATCCTTGCAGGCATGATTCGAAGACTGTTGCGATGTGGACTTCCCATGCTGCGAGTGATTTAATAGCAAACTTGATCAAGGTCGGACGCCACCGCGATGCGGCGATCCATTACGGACATTTGTACTCTTATTGCAGTCGCTATGACCCTGATTATCGAATCGAAGATGTCAGCTATTTGGAAGTAGGTGGAAATATATTCCAAACTTTCCCAGAAGGACATGCAATGGCACGTACATTGTATCGACAAGCGATTGAAATTCATGCCGCTCGCCTCGACTACTTGAAAACTTCGGACATCGCTGCTGCCGCCGAACGGAAACGCGCGGTTCCAATGTTCAAAAATGTCGTAGGCAACACTTGGAAGCTAGCTCTGGTGGCGCGACGTTAGACCCTGCGTGTAAAAGGCTCTCCGCGAGGAGGTAGACGACACACCACGCCAGCCGGCGGCAAATGGATCCGCTGCAATCCGCTACCGATGGCGGGCGCTCGGGGACTTGATCGGCACGTTACCCACACTAACGGCTTCCGTGAACGCGCATGGCGACGTCCATGTCATCTTCGCATTGCCCACAATCAGCAGCTAGTCGGCGACCTGTGCGACGCAGAGGCTACGGTCGGTTTCGTCACTCACCCCCCGTGTCTCCGACCCCAATGGTCGGTTATTAACCGGCGGCCCCCTCAACCGGTGCCTTCCACCCGCGCATCGCCAGCAGCGCGCCCGCCGCGACGATCGAACCAAGCCCCATCAGGATCGCCACCGTCGGCAGGCCGTAGCCCGCTGCAAACAGGAACCCGGCAAGGGCAGGGGCCAGCGCCGATCCGCCGCGCCCGACGCCGATGACAAATCCGGTCGCGGTGGCGCGAACGCCGGTCGGGAAGGACTGGGCGATCAGCGCATACAGGCCGACCACGCCGGCGTTGGTGGCAAAGCCAGCCGCCGCGGCAACCATCGACAGCCCGGCCAGATCGCTCTGTCCTTGTCCGAACAGGATGACGAGCGCGGTGGACAGCAACATCGCAACCACGGTGAGCGCGAGCAGCCGGATCTTGCCGGTCAACAGCCCCAGGATCAGCGATCCGGTCGCGCCACCGATGCTTGCCCACACCAGCACGCCTGCGGCCTCGGGCGGCGGAAAGCCCATGTCGACGACGATCTTCGGGATCCATTTGAGGATGAAGTAAAACGTCATGATGTGCGCCAGATAGGCCAGCGTCAGCAGGATCGTCGGCCGGATCAATCCGGGCGAGAACAGATTGACCAGCGGTGCCTTGCGCGACGTCACCACGTCCGGTTCGGGCAGCGCATCGATCGGCGGATGGCCCATGCGGGCGAGGTTGGCGTTGATCCGCTCGAGCGCGTTGGGTGGGCGTTTGTGCATCAGGAACGCGACCGATTCCGGCGCGCGCCACAGCACCAGCGGCACGAACAGCAGCGAACATACCGCGCCGAATACGAACACCGCGCGCCAGTCATACATCGACAGCAGCACTGCGGAGATCGACCCGCCGATGATCGTACCGACCGGATAGCCCGCCGCCATCAGCACCACCGCGAGCGACCGGTGTTTGGCATTCGCCGCCTCCGCCACCGCCGCGTTGGTCGCTGCCAGCATGCCGCCGATGCCAAGCCCGGTGAGCACGCGCCACATCATCAGCGTATAGACGTCATGCGCCGTGGCCGCGCCGAGCATGCCAATGGTCATGATGCCGAGGCACGACAGGATCGTCGCGCGCCGCCCGATGCGGTCGGCAATGCCGCCCAGAAAGAGTGAGCCAATCGCCATGCCGACCAGCTCCATCGACAGCACGATGCCCAGCTGCGCGCGGTCGATGCCCCAATCCTTGGCGATGCCGGGCGAGGCGAAGCTGATCGACAGCACGTCGAACCCGTCGAGCGCGTTGAGCCCCACCATCGTCGCAACCACGCCCCATTGGAACCGGGACATTGGTGCGCGGTCGATCACCGCGCGCGGATCGGTAGCCATTTCCCCTCCAGCGGCCAGTGTCCGGCCATTGTTATATCTGAAAACAACCTATCGATAGATGCGTGCGAGCAATTCCTCAAGTGTTGCCAGTTCGGCTGCACTGAATCGTGCCTTCAGCCATGCCTCATGCTCCGCAATCGCCGCCTTGGCCTGCGCCAGCAACGCCTCACCCGCGTCGGTCAGGCGGAACGCGATGCGTCGCCCGTCGGTGCGTGACGGGCTGCGCGACACCAGCCCGCGCTTCTCCAGCCCGTGCACCAGTGCCATCGTCGTCGCGCGATCCATGTCGAGCGCGACCGCCAGGTCGGCCTGCGCCAGATCGGGGTGATCCCCGGTCAGCCACAGCACCGACACCTGCTTCTGCGTCAGGCCCAGATCGGCGAAATGCTCGACGAAATGCCGCTGCACCGCGCCATGCGCGCGCCGCAGCCGCAGGCCAAGGTTGCGGTCGAGATCGCCGCGCCCGATCGTCACGCGGTCTCCGCCTCCATCAGCTTGCGGATGATCGTCCGCGCGCGCACGCTGCCCTGATCGATCGAATAGCCGCGCAGCTTCATGTCGGGATTCGCCACGATGCTGCGCTGCTGCGCCTCCAGCACTTCGACATCCTCGTCGAACACCTGGCCCTGCTGCGCCTTGAACCGTGCGGTAAAGCCGGCATCGTCGATGTCAAAATTGCGCGCCATGCCCCAGAAATAGTGAGTCGTCGTTTCCGTCTCCGGTGTCATGGCATCGACGACGAAGCCGCGCACCCCCGAATTATGCTCCTCGATCGTATCGCCCGCATCGGCCGGCGACACGCCGACATCGATCAGCACCGAAGAGGGCGGGATGAAGTGGCACACCTGCCAGCGATCGACCGGCCCGGCCGAGCGCAGCGCGTCGCGCCAGAAGGGGGGCGGCTCGATCCCCGGCATCCAGCGGCGGACAAACACTTCTTCGCCATCGACCACCGTCTCGATCGGCGCCTCGGTAATCTCATGCTGCCCGATCGACCCCTGATGCACCCAGGTCTCGTGGCTCAGGTCCATGAGGTTGTCGATCACCAGCCGGTAATCGCAGCTGATATGGTTGTACCCCCCGTCGAACGTCCACCCCGGCGCGCTGCACGGCCAGAAATCGGGGATCGTCGCCGGATCGGCCTTCGCCGCCTCGCCGATCCACACCCACACGAAGCGGTGCTTCTCGACCACCGGATACAGCGTCGCGCACACCGCCTTGGGCACCGCTTCCGACTTGATCGGCATTTCGCTGGCACAGCCGTCGGGCTCGATCAGCAGCCCGTGATAGCGGCACCGGATCGAATCCCCCTCCTTGAACCCCATCGACAGCGGCAACAGCCGGTGCGGACACGCATCGCGCATCGCCACCACGCTGCGGTCGAGCTTGCGGTACAGCATCACCGGTTCGCCACAGATGGTGCGCGCGATCGGCGTGCGGTCCACCTCCGAATCCCATGCGGCGACATACCAGCGGTTGGTGATCCAGGTCATTGCCTCGCTCCTCATCCTGTCCTATCGATCGTCGCAGCATTTTGTATGTAACACTTACAAATATCGCAAGGAGAATCAGGATGCCCACACCCCCGTTCCGCGCCGATCATGTCGGCAGCTTCCTCCGCCCCAAGGCGCTGATCGACGCCCGCGCCGCGTTCAAGGACGGCAGCATCGACGCCGCCGCCCTGCGCGCAGTCGAGGACGAAGCGATTCGCGGCGTCGTGAAGTTCCAGGAGGATCTGGGGCTGGAAGGCATCACCGACGGCGAGTTCCGCCGCACCTATTTCCACACCGATTTCCTGCTCCAGCTCGACGGCGTCGAAGAAGCCGGCGGCACCGCGGTGCATTTCCACCAGCATGGCGGCAAGGAGCTGTCCTACGCCCCGCCGGTGATGAAGATCACGGGCAAGATTGAACATGCCCGCGACATCCAGCGCGCCGACTATGAATTCCTCGCCAGCTGCACCAGCCGCACGCCCAAGGTCACGATCCCGTCGCCGACCATGCTGCACTTTCGCGGCGGCCGCGATGCGATCGATGCTGCAGCATATCCCGACCTCGAGGACTTCTACACCGACCTCGCCGCCGCCTATCGTGCAGAGATCGCCAGCCTCGCCGACGCCGGCTGCCGCTACCTCCAGCTCGACGACACCAACCTCGCGTACCTGTGCGACGACACGCAGCGCGAGAACGCGAGGCTGCGCGGCATGGACCCGGACGAGCTGCCGCGCCTCTACGCCCGCATCATCAACGACTCGATCCGCGACAAGCCCGACGACATGGTCGTCTGCGTCCACCTCTGCCGCGGCAATTTCCGCTCGAGCTGGGCAGCGGAAGGCGGTTACGAACCGGTCGCCGAAGTGCTGTTCAACGAACTGAAGATCGACGGCTATTTCCTCGAATATGACGATCCCCGTTCGGGCGATTTCGCCCCGCTGCGCTTCGTCCCCAAGGGCAAGACCGTCGTGCTCGGCCTCGTCACCACCAAGCTCGGCGAGCTGGAATCGAAGGACGACATCAAGCGCCGCATCGAAGAAGCCGCGCAGTTCGCCCCGCTCGACCAGCTCGCACTGTCGCCGCAATGCGGCTTCTCCTCGACCGTCCATGGCAACGACATCGAGGTCGAGCAGCAGGCGGCAAAGATGCGCCTGGTGATCGACGTGGCGAAGGACGTCTGGGGCTGAACCCACGACCGTCACCCCCGCGAAAGCGGGGGCCCATCTCCTGCACGATCGGCAACCGAACCGGTGCTGTTTGTGGATAGTCCGGGAGATAGGCCCCCGCCTACGCGGGGGTGAAGTCTACGGTTCACTAACCGGCTGATTTCCCAAGCCCCGCAACCCCAAAGCCACCACCACCAACACCCCGATCACCCCCAGCTCCACCGCCGGGTCCGGCGCGATCCGCACCGCCAGCGTCGAGATCAGCGCCGCGCCGCCCATCTGCATCGTCCCGAACAGGCCCGTAGCCGCGCTCGCCCGCTCGCGCTGCTGCTCGATCGCCTCGGCCAGCAGGGCAGGCCCGGTCAGCCCCGCGCCGAACGCAATCAGGCTCATCGCCACGAACAGCCCCGCCAGATGCGCCCCCGTCGCCGCAACGATCAGGATCACCACCGCGCCGCTGCCCAGCGCGACCGATCCCGCAGGCTTCAACCCGCGCGGCCAGCGGCGCAGCACCACCGGCACGCATAACGTCCCGCCAATGATCGCGCACGCCACCGCCGAATAGAACAGCCCCGCCTGCGCCGGCGTCGCCCCCGCCGCATCCAGCACGAATGGTGACGCCGCCAGAAAGGTGAAGAACCCCCCGCTGATCAACGCATTGGACAGCGCGAGCGGCAGATAGCCCCGCTGGCACAGCACCTGCCAATAGGTCCTCGCGATCCGGCGCGGGTGGACCGGCGCCCGGTCGCCCGCCCGCGTCTCGGGCAGCATCCGCAATGCCAGCGCCCCGCCGATCAGCGTCAGCCCGGCAAGGATCCAGAACAGCGCCCTCCATCCCCCGATGCTCGTCACCGCGCCGCCCAGCGCCGGGGCAAGGGCAGGGGAGATCAACGTCACGCTGGTCAGGATCGCGAGCGGCGCTGCTGCCTTGCCCACCGGTGCGGTGTCGGTCGCCATCGCGCGCCCAGCGACCAGCGACGACGACGCCCCGATCGCCTGCACCGCGCGACCGACCAGCATCGTCGCCAGATCGCCCGCCACTGCGCACACCAGCGTCCCGATCAAAAACACCACCAGCCCGCCGATCAGCACCGGCCTGCGCCCATGATGATCCGCAACCGGCGCCCAGCCCAGCTGTCCCAGCGCCAGCCCGATCAGATAGAGCGAGATGACCAGCTGCCCGCCCGCCGGCGTCGCGCCAATGCCTTCAACCAATTGCGGCAGGGCAGGGACGATGATCTGGATCGCTAGCGACCCCAGCGCGATGATCCCGCCCAGCAGGATCAGCCGCCCCCTCGTCGCCTCGGCGCGCGCCGGCGCGATGGTCAGGCTTCCTCGGGCCAGTAAAGCCGCATCGGATTGGCAACGAGCAGCTTGTGCTGCAACTCCGCAGTCGGCGCGATCTCCGGGATCACATCGACCAGCGCGCCGTCATCGGGCAACACGCTTTCCATGTTCGGATGCGGCCAGTCGGTGCCCCACAACACCCGATCGGGATAGGCTTCGACCAGCGGGCGCACGGCGTTCACAAAGTCCGCATAAGGCGGTCCGGCGGGATCGAGCCGGTCGGGGCAGGTGACCTTGGTCCAGATATCGTCGCGACTGTCGAGCAGCGCGCGGAACGCGGTCATGTCCGCCCCGTCCGGTCCCTGCCGCACATCGGGCCGGCCCATATGGTCGATCACGATCGGCACGGGGATGGCGGCAAGGAACGGCTTCATCTCCTCAAGGATATCCGCCTCGAAATAGACCACGACATGCCAGTTCAGCCGCGCAATCCGCTGCGCCACGTCGAGAAACTTGTCCTTCGGCGCATCGTCCACCAGCCGCTTCAAGAAGTTGAACCGCACCCCGCGAATGCCGCCCGCGTGCAGCGCATCCAGCTCGGCATCGCTGATCGCCGGATCGACCACCGCGACCCCGCGACACGTCCCGCCCGACACGGCAATGCCATTCAACGTCGCGGCATTGTCGGTCCCGTGACAGCTGGCCTGCACGATGACGTTGCGCGCAAAGCCCAGCCGCGCGCGCAACGCGAACAGCGCGTCCGGCCCGGCATCCTGTGGCAGATATTTGGCCTTGGGGCTGAACGGGAACTGCGCCTGCGGCCCGAAGACATGGCAATGCGCATCGACCGCGCCCGGCGGCGGGGTAAAGCGCGGCTTGGACGGCTCCAGCGTCCAGCTGCGGATGCGCCCATCGGCGTCGGTCGTGCTCATGCGAAGACTTCCCCATCCATCAATTTGCGCGCCGTCCGCAGCATCCCGGCCTCAATCGGTGCGCCGGCCTCATCCAGCGTCACCACGCATTCGGTCACCCCGGTCGGATGCTCGACCCCCAGGGTCAGCGACCGCCCCTCCGGCACCACCGCCAGCGCCGCCGCCGGCGATCCCTCGATCAGGCACGCGGTCGCCACGCTGACTGCACCCAGCACGCCGATTGAGGCATGGACGCGGTGCGGGATCAGGGACCGGACGGCAATCCCGCCACCCTCGCGTGGGGCGGCGACCAGCATCATCTTGGGCACCGATTTGTCGGTCACGTTGCCCAGATTCATCAGCGGCCCGGCCTTCAACCGGATCGCCTCGACCTTCGCCTTCATTGCCGCATCGGCGTCGAGCGTGTCGCGATCCTCGTATCCGCTGATGCCGACATCGGCCGCCGCGATCACGACGCACGGCATGCCATTGTCGATCATCGTCACGCGCACGCCGTCGATCTCGTCGACGCCGTTGCCGGTGGGCAGCAACGCGCCACAGCTCGACCCTGCAGTATCGCGAAAGGCAAGCGGGATGGGGGCTGCAGTCCCCGGCACGCCGCTGATGCTGGCGTCGCCCTCATAGCGGACCGTGCCGCCGGGCGTCTGGACCGTCGCCACCGCGACCTGCCCGGTATTCTCCATGAAGATCGCGACGCGCGTCGCGCCATCGTGCGGCGCGACCAGCCCGCGCTCGATCGCGAATGGCCCGATCCCGGCCAGGATATTCCCGCAATTCTGCGCATCGGTAACGATCGCCTGATCGACGAACACCTGCAGAAACAGGTAATCGACATCGACCCCGTCGCGCGCAGATTTGCGCACCACCGCGACCTTGCTCGTCAGCGGATCGGCGCCACCCATGCCATCGATCTGGCGCGGATCCGGCGATCCCATCACCCGCAGCAAAAACGCATCGCGCGCGGCGGTATCGGCGGGCAGATCATCGGCAAGGAAATACCCCCCCTTCGATGTCCCCCCACGCATCCACATGCAGCGGACGCCGGTCATAAGAAATTCCTCCCCTGCTCCGCAGGGGAGGTGGCGCCGAAGGCGACGGAGGGGCCGCCGCGAAGACGGCGGAATTTTGCCGAGCTGGTTACGGCCGTCTGCGCGGCCGCCCCTCCACCGCCTTCGGCGGTCCCCCTCCCCCGTTGGGGGAGGAATAGGTGGTCACTCATACTTCAGCCCCATCTCCGCCAGCCGCGGCCGCATGTCGTAGATGTCGAGCCCCAGCTCCCCCGCCGCCAGCCGCACCCGCTTGGCTTCCTCGGCAGCCTCACGCTTGCGCGCAGCCTCCAGCACCGCCGCAGCATCGGCGCGCTTGACCACGCACACGCCATCGTCATCGGCAACGATCACATCGCCCGGCTCGATCGCCGCACTGGCGCACACGATCGGCACATTGACCGACCCCAAAGTGTTCTTGACCGTCCCCTGCGCGAACACCGCCTTCGACCAGACGGGAAAGCCCATCTGCGTCAGGTCGCGCACGTCGCGCACGCCCGCATCGATCACCAGCCCCCGGCACCCGCGCGCCATCGCGCTGGTTGCCAGCAGGTCGCCGAAATAGCCATCGACGCAGGGGGAAGTGGGCGCGAGGACAAGGATGTCGCCCGCCTGCAACTGCTCGATCGCGACATGCACCATCCAGTTGTCGCCCGGCGGCGACGAGATCGTCACGGCATTCCCCGCAATCCGCGCTCCGGAATAGATCGGGCGCATGTAATGGGCGAGCAGCCCGATCCGCCCCTGCGCCTCATGCACCGTCGCGACGCCCGCTTCGGCAAGGCCATCGACGATGTCCATCGGGGTCCGCTGGATGTTTTGAACGACGCGTGCACTCATTGTCTTCTCCGGTGCGGAATGTCGAATCCGCCTTTGGGCCGATGCAGCCTTGTTGCGCCACATGTTCGCTTTTTTGGACATCTCACAGTCGGCGGCGACTTGTTCGCCTTCCATGGCTGCCGATCTCCAACACACCATAATATGAATTCCGTTTATGTAATAAGATTTTCGGATATGTTGGCGGCATGATCCGTCCGTTCGACCTCAATCTCCGCCATTTGCGCGCGCTGGGGCAGGTGATCGCGCAGGGCAGCCTCAACCGCGCGGCGGAAGCGGCGGGGCTGTCGCAGCCGGCGCTGACCCAGGGCCTCGCCAAGCTGGAAAAGCAGCTCGGTGTCACGCTGTTCGATCGGCATTCGGACGGGGTGACGCCGAGCCCCGCCGGCACCGCGCTGGCCGAACGGGTGGCGCGCGCCTTTGACCAGCTCGCCGCCGCAACGCGGCGCTCGGCGCGTGGTGGGACGCGCGGGTTTGCGCGGCCTGAGCTGCTGATGACCGCGACCCAGCTCGACGCATTTCTTCATTTCGCCGACGCACAGGGCTTTGCCGGTGCGGCTGCGGCGAGCGGCATGTCGCAGCCTGCGGTGCATCGCTCGGTGCGTGAGCTTGAACAGGTGTGCGCCACCCCGCTGGCCGAGCGGCGGGGGAGGGGGATGGCGCTCACTCCGGCAGGCCGCACGCTGGCGCGCGGCGTGCGCCTTGCCGCCAGCGAGATCTCCGCCGGGATCGCCGAGGCTCGCGGCGACGACGGCACCGGCGGGCGCATCGCGATCGGCGCGATGCCGCTCAGCCGCGCGCTGCTGCTCCCCCACAGCCTCGCCCAATTCCTGCGCGAGGAGCCGCGTACCGTGGTCGATGTGGTCGAGGGGTCGTGGCGTGAGCTGGTCGATCCTTTGCTCGACGGCATCATCGACATCATGGTCGGCGCGCTGCGCGACGATTGCCCGCCAGGCGTCGAGCAGGTGCCGCTGTTCACCGACCGGCTGGCGATCTTCGGGCGGCGCGGGCATCCGCTGGCGCAGGGGCCGGTCGATCTCGACACGCTCGCCGCGCAATCCTGGGTGGTCGGCCCGATCGGCACGCCGCTGCGCACGCATTGGGAGGCGCTGTTTGACGGGCGCGCGTTGCCGCCGGTGCCGATCGAGTGCGGGTCGGTGATGGTGATCCGCGGCCTGCTGGTGCAGAGTGACCTTTTGACCCTGCTATCCCCCGATCAGGTCGCGTTGGAGGTCGGGGCAGGGATGCTCGAAAGTATCGGCCCCCAACTCCCCGGCGCGGTCCGCACGATCGGCATCAGCACCCGAGCCAACTGGCGCCCCACCCGCGCCCAATCCCGCATGCTCGACCTGCTCCACCGCGCTTCGGACGAAACCAGACTTCAGAAAAACGGATAGCGCGCGGCGCAATCCGATTGGAACATGTCGCGCAACAACGCTTCATGACCCGCATGATCGAGTGGACATCTCTTCTGGGATTTGGCGAAGCAGGCCAAGCCTTCGCCCAACCCGGCGTCGCCGCATTCGACATCGCCACCGAGAATGGCGAAACACGTCCACTCAAGATCACCCAATTCGAATCCGCCCAAATCCGCTGGTCCGCAACCCCCGCCGGAGCATTGGCGCGCGCCGATCTGGTGCTGTGCCTCGTCACTGCGGACCAAGCGCTCGCCGCCGCGCAGCGCTGCGCGCCGCTGCTGAAACCCGGAACCTTGTGGCTCGACATGAACAGCGTTGCGCCCGGCACGAAGCGGGAAGCGGCGCAGGCGATCGAGGCGGCGGGGGGGCGCTATGTCGATGTTGCGGTGATGGCGCCGGTGTTGCCCGCGCGGCTGGGCGTGCCGCTGCTGGTCGCGGGGCCGCATGCCGATGCCGCCGCTGACGCGCTGCGCGCCTATGGCTTTAGCAAGGTGGCGATCGCCGGCCCCAGCGTCGGCGATGCCTCGGCGATCAAGATGATCCGGTCGGTGATGGTCAAGGGGCTGGAGGCACTGACCGCCGAATGCGTGCTGGCGGCGGAGCGTGCCGGCGTGCGCGATGCGGTGCTCGCCTCGCTCGATGCGAGCTGGAAAGAGCGGGCGTGGGCCGCGCGCGCGGACTATAATCTTGATCGGATGCTCGCCCACGGCACCCGCCGCGCCGCCGAGATGGAAGAGGTCGCGAAGACGCTGAGCGATCTCGGCGTTGATCCGGCGATGACGCGCGGCACGATCGTGCGGCAGCGGGAGCTGGGTGCGCTCGGCATGACGCCGCCCGAAGGGCTGACGGCGAAACTGGTTGCGATTGAGGGGCGGGTGGCATGATCGCCGCTTCCCTTCGTCGCCCCGGCCTTGAGCCGGGGCCGGGCTGCCTTTCTGGTCGCTCGAACAGGAAGAAAGCCCTGTCCCGGCTCAAGGCCGGGACGACGAAGGTTTCTGGAGGGAATGCGTGAGCCTCATCATCGACTGCCATGGCCATTACACTGTCCTGCCCAAGGCGCATGACGCCTGGCGCGAGGAGCAGAAGGCCGCGTTCAAGGCGGGGACGCCGTGCCCGCCCTATCCCGACATCAGCGATGACGAGATCCGCGAGACGATCGAGGCGAACCAGCTGCGCCTGATCAAGGAACGCGGCGCGGACCTGACGATCTTCTCTCCCCGCGCGTCGGCGATGGCGCCGCATGTTGGTGACGAGGGCGTCGCGATCGAATGGGCGCGCCGCTGCAACGATCTGATCGCGCGCGTCGTCGGGCTGTTCCCGGAGACGTTCGTCGGCGTGTGCATGCTGCCGCAATCGCCCAAGGCCGATATGAGTGCGAGCATCGCCGAGCTGGAGCGGTGCGTTACCGAACTCGGCTTTATCGGCTGCAACCTCAACCCTGATCCGGGCGGCGGGCATTTCACCCATCCGCCGCTGACCGATCGCTATTGGTATCCGTTCTACGAAAAGATGGTCGAGCTGGACGTCCCGGCGATGATCCACGTCTCAGGCAGCTGCAACCCGGCGATGCACGCGACCGGCGGCTATTACATCGCCGCCGACACGGTTGCTTTTATGCAGTTGCTGGAGGGCGATCTGTTCGCCGATTTCCCGAGCCTGCGCTTCATCATCCCGCATGGCGGCGGCGCGGTGCCGTATCATTGGGGGCGCTATCGCGGCCTTGCCGACATGCTGAAGAAGCCGGCGCTCGACACGCATCTGATGAACAACATCTTCTTCGACACCTGTGTCTATCACCAGCCGGGCATCGACCTGCTGGCCGACGTGATCGAGAACAAGAATATCCTGTTCGGGTCGGAGATGGTCGGCGCGGTGCGCGGGATCGATCCCACCACCGGGCATTATTTCGACGATACCAAGCGCTACGTCGATGCCCTCGACATCAGCGATGCGGAGCGGGCCGCAATATTCTCCGGCAATGCCCGCCGTGTCTTCCCCCGCCTCGACGCCAAATTGAAGGAGCGCGGCCTGTGACCGACCACACCGACATCCACGCCTATCTCGCCGAGTTCGAGGATATCCCCGGCACGCGCGTGTTCACGGCCAAGCGCGCGCGCGCCGGTTATCACATGAACCAGTTCGCGATGAGCCTGATGAAGGCCGAGAACCGCGAACGGTTCAAGGCGGACGAGCGCGCCTATCTCGACGAATGGCCGCTGAGCGAAGAGATGAAACAGGCGCTGCTCGATCGCGATTACAACAAGTGCCTCGATTTGGGCGGCAACGTCTATTTCCTCGCCAAGCTGTTCTCGACCGACGGCATCCCCTTTGCCGAGGCGGTCAGCACGATGACCGATATGAGCTTCCCCGAATATCGCGAGATGATGATGCGCGGCGGGCGTTCGCCCATCGGCGTCCGCTCGATCAAAGAAGGACGTTGAGCATGGCACGGATTACCGCAGGCGTCGCATCGAGCCACGTGCCGCTGCTCGGCGTTGCCGTCGATCAGGGGAAGGATCGCGACGATTATTTCGGCCCGATCTTCGCCGGCTATGACTGGACGCGCGAATGGGAGAAGGCGGAGAAGCCCGATGTCGTCATCCTGGTCTATAACGACCATGCTTCGGCGTTCGACATGAAGATCATCCCGACCTTCGCGATCGGCTGTGGCGAGCGCTACACCTCGGCGGACGAGGGCTGGGGCCCGCGCCCGGTGCCGGACGTGGAGGGGCATCCCGACCTCGCTTGGCACATCGCGCAGAGCCTGGTCCTCGACGAATTTGACATGACGATCATCAACGAGATGCAGGTCGATCACGGCCTGACCGTTCCCTTATCGATGATGTTCGGCACACCCGATGCCTGGCCGTGCAAGGTGATCCCGCTGGCAGTCAATGTCGTCACCTATCCGCCGCCCTCGGGCAATCGCTGCTGGGCGCTGGGTGAGGCGATTGCGCGCGCGGTGGCGAGCTTCCCCGAGGATCTGAACGTTCAGGTGTGGGGCACCGGCGGTATGAGCCACCAGTTGCAGGGGCCGCGCGCCGGCCTGATCAATCGTGAGTGGGACAATATGTTCCTGGACGGGCTGATCGGCGAAAGCGATCACCTGCGCCGCATCCCGCACATCGAATATCTGCGCGAGACCGGGTCCGAGGGGATCGAGATGGTGATGTGGCTGATCATGCGCGGCGCGATGGGCAAGCGCACCGCCGCGCTGCATCGGCATTATCATATCCCCTGTTCGAACACCGCGATCGGCCATGTCGTGCTGCGTCCCGACAATGGCGAGGGGCTGGATATGGCGGGCAGCGGGTTTGCCGAGGCGGCGGAGTGATCAAAGCCCTCTCCCCCTTGGGGAGAGGGTTGGTAGAGGGGCAGTCCTCTAGACTTTAGCGATGGGCCGGATTGGAGGGACTGCCCCTCTCCCCGGCCCTCTCCCCGGAGGGGAGAGGGAGATTGAACATGAAAATCGCACTCGCAGGCGCCGGGGCATTCGGCGAGAAACATCTCGACGGACTCAAGAACATCGACGGGGTCGAGGTGATCTCGGTCGTCGGTCGCCGGCTCGAACCGACCCAGGCGGTCGCCGCCAAATATGGCGTCGCGCACGCCACCACTGACCTTGCCGAAGCCCTGGAACAGCCCGGGCTCGACGCGGTGATCCTGTGCACGCCGACCCAGATGCACGCCGCCCAAGCGATCCAGTGCATGGACGCGGGCAAGCATGTGCAGGTCGAAATTCCGCTGTGCGACAGCCTGGCCGATGGCGAGGCGGTGCTGGCCAAGGCGCAGGAGACCGGCCTGACCGCGATGGTCGGGCACACGCGGCGCTTCAATCCCAGCCATCAGTACATCCACCGCAAGATCGCGGCGGGAGAGCTGAACGTTCAGCAGATGGACGTGCAGACCTATTTCTTCCGCCGCCAGAACATGAATGCGAAGGGTGAAGCGCGCAGCTGGACCGATCACCTGTTGTGGCACCATGCGGCGCACACGGTCGATCTATTCGCCTATCAGGCCGGGCCGATCGTCGCCGCCAATGCGATTCAGGGTCCGATCCATCCTGAGCTTGGCATCGCGATGGACATGTCGATCCAGCTGAAGGCGGAAAGCGGCGCGATCTGCACGCTGAGCCTGTCGTTCAACAATGACGGGCCACTCGGTACCTTCTTCCGCTACATCTGCGACAACGGCACCTGGATCGCGCGCTACGACGATCTGGTGACCGGGCGCGAAGAGCCGGTCGACCTGTCGGGCGTCGCTGTGTCGAACAACGGTATCGAGCTGCAGGACCGCGAGTTCGTCGCGGCGATCCGCGAAGGGCGCGAGCCTAATTCCAGCGTTGCGCAGGTGCTGCCCTGCTACCGCGTGCTGCACCAGCTGGAGCAGCAGCTGAACGCGGGGCGCTGAAGTTCAATCATATCACCCGTTCGCCCTGAGCTTGTCGAAGGGCAGTTCTTCTGATCGCGACGCCGAAAGAAGAACGGGGCTTCGACAAGCTCAGCCTGAGCGGGGTGGGGGACCGAGTTATGAAGACCCAGGTTGCGATCATCGGGGCAGGGCCGTCCGGCCTGCTGCTCGGACATCTGCTGCGTCAGGCGGGGGTGGATTGCGTCGTCGTCGAGCGCGCGTCGCCCGACTATGTGCTCGGCCGTATTCGGGCGGGGGTGCTGGAGACGGTCACCACGGATCTGATGACGCGGCTCGGCATCGATGCGCGGATGAAGCGGGAGGGGCTGGGCGAGGCGGGGTTCAACCTTGCCACCGACGACCGGCTGATCCGGATCGACATTGCCGCGCTGACCGGGCGGCACGTGATGGTCTATGGCCAGACCGAGCTGACCCGCGACCTGATGGACGCGGCACCGGAGCGGGGGCTGGAGGTGATCTATGACGCAGGCGATGTCGCGCTGCATGAGATTGAGGGCGATGCACCGTTCGTCACCTATGTGAAGGATGGCGAGACGCACCGGATCGACTGTGCGTACATCGCCGGGTGCGACGGGTTTCATGGGCCCTCGCGCAAGGCGATCCCGGCGAGCGCGGTGCGCGAGTTCGAGCGGGTTTATCCGTTTGGCTGGCTTGGCATCCTTGCCGATGTCCCGCCGTGCCATGACGAGCTGATCTACGCGAATGGCCAGCGCGGCTTCGCACTGGCTTCGATGCGGTCGAAGACGCGCAGCCGCTATTATATCCAGGTGCCGCTGACCGACAAGGTCGAGGACTGGACTGAAGAGCGCTTGTGGGATGAGCTTTCAGCGCGGTTCGATCCGATCAGCGAGCACAAGGTCACGCGCGGGCCGGCGCTGGAAATGTCGATCGCGCCGCTGCGGTCCTATGTGTTCGAGACGATGCGGCATGGGCGCCTGTTCCTCGCCGGGGACAGCGCGCATATCGTGCCGCCGACGGGGGCGAAGGGACTGAACCTCGCCGCGTCGGATGTCGCCTATCTCTGCGATGCGCTGGTAGGTGCGGTGAAGCAGGGCGATGCGGCGGGGCTGGACGGGTATCAGGCGCGCGCGCTGGCGCGGATCTGGAAGGCCGAGCGGTTCAGCTGGTATCTGACCAAGCTGATGCACCGCTTCCCCGAGGATGGCGCGTTCGAGCACCGGATGCAGGAGGCCGAGCTCGACTATGTCGCCAACTCGACCGCGATGCAGACCGCGATTGCGGAGAATTATGTGGGGCTGCCGCTTTAGGCTCCCGCAAGCTGAGGTCGGTTGGCGAGCAGGTGATCGACCACCGAGGGATCGGCCAGGGTCGAGGTGTCACCGAGGTTGCTGACGTCATTTTCGCCGATCTTGCGCAGGATGCGGCGCATGATCTTGCCCGACCGCGTCTTGGGTAGCGCCGGGGCGAACTGGATGACGTCGGGGGTGGCGATCGGGCCGATTTCCTGGCGCACCCATTTGATCAGCTCGGCGCGCAGCGCGGCATCGGGTTCGACCTCGGCATTGGTGGTGACGAAGGCGTAGATGCCCTGGCCCTTGATGTCGTGCGGCATGCCGACGACTGCGGCTTCGGCGACTTTGTGGTGGGCGACGAGTGCGCTTTCGATCTCGGCGGTGCCCATGCGGTGGCCGGAGACGTTGATGACGTCGTCGATGCGACCGGTGATCCAGTAATAGCCATCTTCGTCGCGGCGGCAGCCGTCGCCGGTGAAATAGCGGCCGGGGAAGGTGCTGAAATAGGTCTGGAAGAAGCGGTCGTGATCGCCCCAAACGGTGCGCATCTGGCCGGGCCAGCTGTCGGTGATGACCAGACACCCGTCGCCCGCGCCCTCGATCAGCGTGCCGTCATTGTCGAGCAGAGCGGGCTGAACGCCGAAGAACGGCTTGGTCGCCGAGCCGGGCTTGAGCGCGGTCGCGCCGGGCAGGGGGGTGATCATCGCGCCGCCGGTCTCGGTCTGCCACCAGGTATCGACGATCGGGCAGCGGCCCTCGCCGACGACGCGATGATACCATTCCCATGCCTCGGGATTGATCGGCTCGCCGACGCTTCCGAGCAGGCGCAGGCTGCTGCGGCTGGTGCGCGTGACCCAGTCGTCGCCCTCGCGCATCAGTGCGCGCAGGGCGGTGGGGGCGGCATAGAAGATCTCGACGCCGAACTTGTCGACCACCTGCCAGAAGCGGCTGTGATCGGGGAAGTTGGGCACGCCTTCGAACATCACGCTCGTCGCGCCGTTCATCAGCGGGCCGTACACGACGTAGCTGTGGCCCGTGACCCAGCCCACATCGGCGGCGCACCAGTAAATCTGGCCGGGGCGGTAATCGAAGACATATTCGTGCGTCATTGCAGTCCACACGGCATAGCCGCCGGTGGTGTGCAGCACGCCCTTGGGCTTCCCAGTCGAGCCGGAGGTGTAGAGGATGAACAGCGGGTCTTCAGCGCCCATCGCCTCGGGCGCGCAGTCGGCGCTCTGGCTGGCAGCTTCCGCCCAGTCGATATCGCGGCCCGCGATCATCGGCACATCGGCGCCGGTGCGGCGGAACATGATCACCCGCTCGACCCCGGGGCAGCGGGCCAGCGCGGCATCGACATTGGCCTTGAGCGGAATGCGCTTGCCGCCACGCAGCCCTTCATCGGCGGTCAGCACGATGCGGCTGTCGCAATCCTGGATGCGCCCGGCCAACGCGTCGGGGGAGAAGCCGGCGAACACGATCGAATGGATGGCACCGATCCGCGCACAGGCGAGCATCGCCACCGCCGCCTCCGGCACCATCGGGAGGTAGAGCGTCACCCTCTCGCCGCGCTTTACGCCCTGTGCCTTGAGCAGATTGGCGAAGCGGCAGACATCGGCATGCAGCTCGCGATAGCTGATGACGCGGTGTGGCTCGTCCGGGCTGTCCGGTTCCCAAAGGATCGCGGTTGCGTCGCCGCGTTCGGCGAGGTGGCGGTCCAGTGCATTGGCGCTGATGTTGAGCGTGCCGTCGGCGAACCAGGCGATGCCGAAATCGGCTTCGTCGAAGCTGGTTTCCTTGACCCGCGTGAACGGCGTGATCCAGTCGATCCGCTGCGCGGCCTCGCGCCAGAACCCTTCGGGGTCCTCGACCGAGCGGCGATACATGGCGTCATAGCCGTCCGCATCGACCAGCGCATTCGCTGCCCATTGCTCGGGCACCGGGAAGATCGTCTGGGCCATGTCACTCTCCTGTCTACGCCGCGCGTTTGGTGTCCGCGTTAGCGCATCGGGAGCGACAGGTCAGTCCGACTTTTGTCGTAGATCAGTGCTCAGTCGGCAGCTTCAGCCGCCTTTCGCGCGGGCAGCCAGCCATTCGCCCTGGCCCAGCTGGAAAACAGCCGCGGCCAGGCCGCAACCGGCTCGCCGGGCTTGCCGAGACCCCAGCTGTGCCCGCCGCGCTGGAACAAATGCATTTCCACCGGCCGTTTATGCGCGTGCATCGCCGCCGCGAGCCGCAGGCTGTGCGCGACATCGGCGGTGGGATCGTCAAAGGCATGGGCGAGGAAGATCGGCGGAGTGGTGGCGGTCACCTGTGCCTCTACAGAAAACGCATCACGCCAGTCGGGCAGCTTGCTGACATAGCGCGCGGTTCGCGTGGTATCGATCGGCGCGCGCATCGATACCACGGGGTAGATTAGCGCGGCAAAGTCCGGCACCGCACTCACAGCGTCCACCGCGTCGATCGCCGGGTAGAAGTCATGCGCGCCGCGCGTCGCCAGCGTGCCGGCGAGATGCCCGCCCGCCGAAAAGCCGATCACGCCGATCCGCTTGGGGTCGATCCCGAGCGTCTTCCAGTTGCCGCGCAGCAGGCGCATCGCCCGCTGCCCATCCTGGAACGGAACTTCGGAACTCCAGCCGTCGCCGGGCAAGCGGTAGTAGAGGACGAAGGCGGTGACGCCGCGCTGCGCCAGCCATTGCGCGGTCGGCAACGCCGCGCTGCCGATCTGAATGCGGAAATAGCCGCCGCCGCCGATCACCAGCACCGCCGCGCCATTGGGCTTTTTCGGGCGGACGACGACCATGCGCGGCACGGTGACGTTCGACACCGAGCCGGTCGCCGCGCCCTCACTGCCGGTCTTTTCGGGCCCGGTGACGGTCCCGCTGCCCGGCATCGCGCCGGACCAGAGGTTGATCACCTCGCTCCGCGCCGAGGCCGGAGCCGCGACGCAGAGCAGGACGAGGGCGGCGACCCAGCGCATCAGAACGTCTTCCCGATCGAGGCGTAGAGGTAACGACCATAGGGCACGTAAAGCGACCCGAGATAGCCATCGGCGGTGATCGGCGGCTGGGTATCGAAGACGTTGCGCGCACCGATGCGGAAACGCGTGTCCTCCAGCGGCCCCTTGCGGATGCGATACTGGCCATAGAGGTTGAAGAACGCCTTGCCCTCCACCTTGTACGGGTTGCCGGCCGTGTCGAGGAAGTTGGTGTCATACACCGTGCCGATGTAATTGCCGAACGCGCCGATCTGGAAGCCCTTGTGGCTCCAGGTGAGCGATCCGGTGACGCGCCATTTCGGCCGCCCGCGCTGCTCGATCAGGTCGCTGGCGTCGGTCAGCGGAGTCGCGGCGTTGATCTGACCCGCCGCGCGCGCGTCGAACAGTTCCTGCACTGCCGGCGGCGTCTCGCGCGAGAATTTGGTCAGGCGCGCGGCGTTGAATGCGACGTCGAAGCGGCCGATTCCGGTGCGGACATTGTAGAGCACTGCCAGATCGACCCCCTGCACCGTTTGGGGCAGCAGATTGACAAACTGGTCGTTGATGCGCGTGACCGCGCCGACGGCGGCCAGGCCGGTGCCGGCAAATACCGGCGTGTCGTCGGCGGTCGGTGCGGATCGGATCACGTTCGGGTTGCTCGACCCCTGCAGCCGCAGCAGATAGTCGAGCACCAGCGCATTTTGCGCGCCGAACTGGCCGACGATGCCGGTCTGCTGGATCGACCAAAAGTCTGCGGTCAGGGTCAGGCGGCCAAGGCGGCTGGGAATGAACTTGGGCTCGATCACCGTCCCGACGGTCCAGTTGGTGCTTTCCTCCGGCTGCAGGTCGGGGTTGCCGCTGATGAAGATCGAATAGCTGATGCCCCGGCTGCACGCGCCGAAATTGGCGATCCGCGCGGCGCGCAGGTCGGCCTCGCAACGGTAATAATCGGTGTTCGAATTGAGGCGCGAATAGGCAACCGTCTTGGTCTGCTCCAGGTTCGGGGCGCGGAAGCCCTGCGACCAGGAGCCGCGCAGCCGTAGCCCGTCGACGATGTCCCACGCCGCCGCGACCTTGGGCTTGGCGACCGAACCGAAGTCGGAATATTCCTCGGCCCGGCCCGCGATCTGCAGATCGAGGCGGTGGACCAGCGGCACGTTCATCTCCGGCGAAACCAGCGGCACGGCGAGTTCGGCATAGGCCGACAACACGGTGCGGCTGCCGAACACCGACGGCGTCGGGCTCACTGCGGCGACGTTGGACAGGTTGGTATCGCCGGTCACCATATCGGTGAAGGTGATCTGGCCGTTGAGATTGGGGTCGCGGATATCCTGCTGCGTCTCGCGCCGACCCTCGACGCCAAACGCGATGCCGACACCGCCGCCGGGCAAATCGAACAGGCTGGAATTGGACAGCTTGAAGTCGCCTAGCAACAGGGTCGTCTTTGACTTGCGCACCAGGTTAAAGCTGATCGCGTCGATCGTCGCCTGGCTCGCGGGGGAGCAGTCGCCCAGTGACGGCGTCGCGGAACAGCCACCGCTGAACGGGTTATAGGCATCCGGGGTCGACAGCGCGAGGTTGCGCTGAAGCGCGGTCATGTCGATCGCGTTGGAGCTGTCGCGCGCCTGCGCCTCCGAATAGAGGATGCCGGTGTCATAGTCGAAGCTGCCGATCTTCCCGCGCGCACCGAGCAGGAAGCGCGATTGCCAGTTTTCGACATCCACTACCTGATTGCCCGCATCGACGAAGCGATAGGTGGTCAGGCGCACGGGCAGGCCGGCGGCGGGGACGTTGGTCAGGCCCGCGATGCGGTTGGGGTTGGCCTGGCCATTGGCGAAGGTGACCGGGCCGAACGGATTCCAATAGTTGCTCGCCGGAATGACGATCGCGTTGAGGTTGATCGTCGGCGGCTGGATGCGCTGGGTATCGGCGAGATAATAGCCGAGTTCGGTATAGAGCTCGACCGCGTCGCTGACCTCATAGCGGCCGGTGAAGAATGCGTTGTAGCGGTTGAACGAGGGCGTGACGGTCGTGCCAGGGCGCGTATCGAACCGCTCGCTGCGCAGCGTCGATGCGGTCGCGCGCGTGCCGGTTCCGTAGCAGACATTGCTGTTGATCGTGACCGCGCAGCCGGGGTTGAGCGACGATTGCGTGTGGAACGCGCCCGCCGATGAGGTCAGTGCCTGATTGCCCGGGCTGCGGCGGATCGTGCCGGGGCCCCCGACCACCGCGAGATTGGCCCAGGGGCTTTGCGTTGCGCGGCCGTCCGCCGCGAGGTTGCCGGCATAGGCCGGGTCATCGGCAAAGAAGGAGAGGAGATTGTCGGTCGCGGTATAGGGCTGATCCTCCGCCAGCTGCGCGGTGCGGCGGACATAGTTGACGAACAGCGAGAAATTGCCACGGCCGCCGGCGAAATTATGCCCGATCAGCCCGGTGCCCTCAAACTCCTTGCGGTTGGTCCCCTCAGCAAACCCATAGCGTAGGTCGAGCCGCGCGCCGTCGAAATCGCCCCGGGTCACCGTGTTGACCACCCCCGCCACCGCGTCCGCGCCATAGATCGCCGCCGCGCCGTCGCGCAGGATTTCCAGCCGCTCGATCCCCGCGACCGGGAGCGCGTTGGAATTGTAGCCGAGCACGGGGACGTTGCCGTCGCCCGCCTGGCTGGTCGGGTGGCTGACCATGCGGCGGCCGTTGAGCAGCACCAGCGTGTTGCCGACGCCCAGATTGCGCAGGTTGATCGAATTGACGTCGCCGCGCGCCGCGTTGCTGGTCTGGGGGTTGTTGGATTCGTTGAAGGTGACGTCGCCCGCCTGCGGGATCGATCGGATCAGATCGTCGCCCGACAGCGCGCCGGTCGCTTCGATCTGGTTGCGGTCGATCACGCTGACCGGCAGGGCGGTGGTGATGTCCTTGCCCTTGATCTGGGTACCGACGACGACGACCTCCTGCTCGGGTGCGGCCTCTTCGCCCGTGGGAGCGGCGGGCGGTGCGTCCTGAGCCTGGGCGGGCAGCGCGATCGCCACTGCGGCGAGCGCAGTGCTGGTGGCGAGGATGCGGAGCCTGTTGCGGTTCGTCATGGTCTTCTCTCCCTGTTCCGGGGCGGCGGCTTCGACGTCCGCGCGTCCCCATGTCTTCGATCAGTCCGGATCGGTCTCCGTTGCCGGCCATGCCGGACCGGTGGGGGCATGACCCGAGAGCGCGCGGTCGAGCGCGTCCTTGTCGAGCGCATTGTCCCAGCGGGCGACGACCACCGTCGCGACCGCATTGCCGATGAAATTGGTGAGGCTACGGCACTCACTCATGAAGCGGTCGATGCCCAGGATCAGCGCCATGCCCGCGACCGGCACCGACGGCACGATCGACAGCGTCGCGGCGAGCGTGATGAACCCCGCGCCGGTAACCCCCGCCGCACCCTTGGACGAGATCATCGCGATCAGCAGCAGCGCGATCTGGTCGCCGAGCGTCAGGTCCACATTGCACGCCTGCGCGATGAACAGCGCCGCCAGCGTCATGTAGATGTTGGTGCCGTCGAGGTTGAACGAATAGCCGGTCGGCACGACCAGCCCGACGACGGACTTCTCGCACCCCGCGCGCTCCATCTTGTCCACCAGGCTGGGCAGTGCGCTTTCGGACGAGGATGTGCCGAGCACGAGCAGGAGTTCGGCCCTGAGGTAACGGATCAGCTTGAAGATCGAGAAGCCGGCGAGCCGTGCGACGATGCCGAGCACGACGACGACGAAGATCAGCGAGGTGAGGTAAAAGGTCGCCACCAGGCCGGCGAGATTGGCGAGCGATTCGATGCCGTACTTGCCGATGGTGAATGCCATTGCGCCAAACGCTCCGACCGGCGCGGCGCGCATCAGGATGCCGACCAGCTTGAACACCACGAGGCCAACCCGCTCGAGCATGTCGCGCACCGGTGCGGCGGGCTCACCCACCATCGACAACGAAATGCCGAACAGGATCGCCACCAGCAGGACCGGCAGCAGCTGATCGCCGGTGAGCGCCGATACCAATGTCGTCGGGATGATCGCCATCAGGAATTCGACGATGCCGCTCTCATGCGCCTTGGCGACATAGCCCTCGACCGCGCCGGTGTTGAGCGTGGCGGGGTCGACATTCATGCCGGCGCCGGGCTGGACCGTATTGGCGACGATGAGGCCGACGATCAGCGCCAGGGTCGAGAAGAACAGGAAATAGGCGAAGGCCTTGCCGGCGACGCGGCCGACCGAGCGCAATTCGGTCATGCCCGCGATGCCCGTGACGAGGGTCAGGAAGATCACCGGGGCGATGATCATCTTTACGAGCTTGATGAAGGCGTCACCCAGCGGCTTGAGCGCTTCACCGACGCCCGGCCAGAAGAATCCGACCGCAATGCCCGCCGCAATCGCGACCAGCACCTGGACATAGAGCTGGGTCCACCAGCGTCCGGGCTTGGCGGGTTCCGCCGCATATTCGAGTGCAACCGCCATCAACCATCCCCTCTGCGCGCCTTGATTGGCGCGTCTGGCTATAGTTGCCGAAAATATGGCTGGGACAGGGGGAATCGCGAAGGTTGGTAATTAATACCGTAACTTCAATTATATAGGCAGATTAGGTCGCGTTGGCGCTGCACCAATTGTGTGAAATTCCGCGCATTGTATCTGCGTAATGTGTGATATTCCGCGTGAATGGAGATGGGGACGACTCGATTGTCGCGCCGTCTGGCGCTGGTTGCGGCGATCGGACTGGTGCTGTTGGCGGCAGTTGCGCTGGGTGCGTCGCGCTGGGCGCGGGGGCAGGCGGTGGCCGCGACCGATGCGGCAGCGGCGGAGCTCGCGCGCGCCAATGCCGGGCTGCTGACCAGCGAGCTTCAGAAATTCCGGCTGCTCCCGCTCGTCCTCACCGAATATCCCGATGTCCCGGCGCTGCTCGAAACGCCCTCGGCCGGCGTTGCGGAACGCGTCAATGCCCGGCTGGAGCTGCTCGCCGCGCGCACCGACGCTGCGGCAATTTATGTCATCGACGCGCGGGGCAAGACCGTCGCAGCAAGCAACCACCGCCTGCCCACCAGCTTTGTCGGCCAGAATTACGGCTTTCGTCCCTATTTCCGCGATGCGTTCCGTAACGGCAGCGCGGAGCTGTTCGCGCTGGGGACGGTCAGCGGCGTGCCCGGACTATATCTTGCGCAGCGGATCGGCACTGCCGCCCGCCCGCTCGGCGTGATCGTGGTGAAGATCGAGTTCGAACGCGTGCGGGCGCAATGGGCTGCGCAACAGGGCACGACGATCGTCACCGACCGGCATGGTGTGGTTATCGTGACCGGCCGCCCGGATTGGCGTTTCCGCACGCTCGCGCCGCTCTCCGCCGCGAGCCGCCAGGCGATCCGCGCGACGCGCCAATATGGCAATCTTCCGCTTGGCCCGCTGGCGCTGACCATCGACGGCGCAGACGCGCGTGGGAGCGAGGCCGGTATTACGGGCGATAGCCGCGTCGCCTCGATCGCCGCGCCGCTGGCGGGGGCGCAGTTGCACGTCCTGATGCCGCTGCGGCCGGCGCTCGTCAGCGCCAATGCCAATGCGCGGCTGGTGACGCTTGCCGCGCTTGTCCTGATCGTCGGCGCGCTGCTGTTGCTGTGGCGCGCGCGCGAACGGCAGCTGCTGCAAGCGGCGGCGCGGGCCGCGCTGGAATCCCAGGTCGCCGAGCGGACCGCCGAATTGCGCGAGACCAACCGTCAGCTCGAGGCCGAAAGCGGCGAGCGCGCGCGTGCCGACCAGCGTTACCGGGCTGCGCGCGAAGAGCTGGCCCAGGCCAGTCGCCTCGGCTCGCTGGGGCAGATCACCGCCGGGGTGGCGCATGAGATCAACCAGCCGGTGGCCGCGATCCGCACCTTTGCCGACAATGCCCGCCAACTGCTCGACCGTGGGGATGCCACGCGCGCCGTCGACAATCTCGGGCGCATCAGCGCACTGACCGAGCGGATCGGCGCGATCACTGGCGAACTGCGCAGCTTTGCGCGCAAGCGGACGCCCGATATCGGCGCGGTCGAGATCGGGTCCGCGATCGAATCGGTGATGCTGCTGATCGGTGACCGCGTGCGTGCGGCGGGAGTCCGGCTGGACCGCATCGGCGATATGAACATTTGCGTCATCGCCGATCGCGTGCGGCTTGAGCAGATCCTGATCAATCTCGTCCAGAACGCGCTCGATGTGCTTGCCGGGCGACCGAACGCGCGCATCGTCATTGCGGTGGAGGGGGAGGGGGATCGTGCGCGCATCACCGTCAGCGACAATGGCCCGGGCGTGCCGCAGGATCTGCGCGACCAGCTGTTCACGCCATTCGTCACCGGGCGGGAAGAGGGACTGGGGCTCGGCCTGGCGATCTCGCGCGACATTGCCCGTGATTTCGGCGGTGAACTGGCGCTGGCCGACAGCGAGGACGGCGCGCGGTTCGAACTCACGGTGTTGCGCGCATGATGGCCGAGGCGGATCAGATCGTCTTCTTTGTCGACGACGACGCGGCGTTGCGCGAGGCGAATGTGCAGACGCTCGACCTCGCCGGCCTGCCGGTCCGCGCCTTCGCTGACGCTGCGTCGCTGCTTGCGGGCATCGGACCGGAGTTCGATGGCGTGGTGGTCAGCGACATCCGCATGCCGGGCATGGACGGATTGCAGCTGTTCGCACGCCTCCGCGCATTGGATGCGGAGCTGCCGGTCATCCTGATCACCGGGCATGCCGATGTGCCGATGGCGGTCGGCGCGCTGCGGGATGGCGCGTTCGATTTTCTGTCCAAGCCGTTCGCAGCAGACCATCTCGTCGCCGCCGTCCGCCGCGCGCTCGCGCATCGCCGGCTGATCCTGGACAACCGCGCACTCCGCGCGGCTGCAGCCAGCCCGCCCGACAGCCCGCTGATCGGCGACAGCCCGGCAATGGTCCGGCTGCGCGAGAGCGTCGCACAGGTCGCGCGCGCCGAGGTCGACGTGCTGATCGAGGGGGAGACGGGCACTGGCAAGGAATTGGTGGCGGCGATGCTCCACCGCGCCTCGCCGCGCGCCTCACGCGCCTTCGTCGCAGTCAATTGCGCCGCGCTGCCCGATGCGCATGCCGAGATCGAGCTGTTCGGCCATGCCGCCGACGCGGTCCCGCATGGCCGGTTCGAACGCAGCGGCCGGATCGAGGCGTCAAGCCGCGGCACCTTGTTCCTCGACGATATCGACGGGATGCCGCTGGCGGTGCAGCCGCGCCTGCTGCGCGTGCTGGAAGAGCGCGAGGTGCTGCCGGTCGGTGCAGAGCGCCCGATCCCGCTCGACCTGCGCGTCATTGCCTCGGCCAAGCGTGACTTGCTGGCGCTTGCGCAACAGGGGGCGTTCCGCAGCGACCTGTATTTCCGGCTGAACGTTGTGCGCCTGTCGATCCCGCCCCTGCGCGAGCGGCGCTCCGATATTGCGCAGCTGTTCGCGGCGTTCGTTGCCGAGGCGGTGGCGCAGACCGGGCAGGGCGAGTTTCGCATGACCGATGCAATCCGCCGCCATCTGCTCGACCATGAATGGCCCGGCAATGTCCGCGAGCTGCGCAATTTCGCGTTCAGCGCGGTGCTGAACCTGCTCGACGGCAGTGGCCCGTCAACAGCACGCCAGACGCTGCCCGATCGCGTTGCCGCCTATGAAGCGATGCTGCTGCGGGAGGCGCTGGAGGCGACGCGCGGCAATGTCGCCCGCGCGGTCGATCTGCTGGGCATCCCACGCAAGACTTTTTACGACAAGATGGCGCGTGCCGGGCTGACGGCGGGGGAGTTCAGGCGGCGGGTTTAGTTGGGGTCGGTGTGCGGCGGCTTCTGAAGCAGGAGCTTGGTCTGGTTGTCGATCGCGGTCGTGATCCGAAGCCATGCGTGTTCCAGTGCCGCGAGATCCACGATCGGGTTGAGCTCAGTCACCGCGAAATTGTGCATATCGGTCTGGACCGTATCCGACAGCCCCGAAAGCTTCAGCGATTCACGCAGTGTGTGCAACAGCTGCCACTTGCGGCGCTGCAACGTCCAACGTTGCAGGGTTTTTTCCAGCTTCTGCAGCGCGGTGGGGATGCCGGAGGAGTCGTGCACCTCGGCAAGCAGAGTCTCTGCGCGCTCCAGCGCATCGAAATAGAAATCGTCGTGTAGTGGATGATTTTTGAGCCGATTTTTCAGATTCTTGAGCGCCTGTTTCTTCTGGTCGACGAGGCTGAGATGGGCACCAATGCCTTTGCGCGCGAACTTGAAATCCTTGTCGCCGCGCCAACCATTGACGGTGCTGCGCATCCGACTGGTCAGGGTGGAGGCATGTTCGCCCTTGCCGCTGCTCTTGAACGGTCCGAGCATCCGGTTGCTATAGTCTGTTTTCGCTGAGCGCAGGCCTAATGCTCTGCGCTTCTTTCCAGGTCGGCTATATACGGTCCAGACTTCATTCTTGCCGCCCTCCAACAGGCTATGGGCGGCGACCATCTCGCACAGGAACGTCGCTTTTGCATTTGCCGTGAGGTCGGCGCCATTGGCCGGGGTGGCGGTTACGCGATAATGGACGAAGAACGGCCCTTTCTCTCCATTCTTCATCGCGTCCATTTCACGGCGCGTATTGGCCTTCAGCTTGCCTTCCGCGGAAACCTTGTGCTCGCTATTTGCCGATGAGGTGATCGGGAACAGGTTATACACATCTCCGACGCCGCCCAGATTGTCATTGAGCAGATGGCCGCGGATAAATCCCTGAAAATATACGCTCCTCAGTCGCGCATACATGGCCTTTTGCTGCTGTCCGCTGTCGGGCGATGTCCCGGTGATCGGGTCGGTCACGTCGATCCACGCGTCGGCGACTCTGCCCACCGTTTCGCGATGCATCTTGCCCTTGGCGTCCTTGTAACCGACGGTCTGCGTGTCGTACTTGACCTCGCTCTTGCGCTGAATGACCGGCTGATCACGTCCGGAAAGCTGCAGCGGCGCAGATTTCTGCAAACCGACCTTCCGCTGGATCAGCATGTGCGTGCGGGAACTTTTTCCGAGCACCGCAGCCAACTGCAACTGGGCGGGCGACCGTGCCGACACAGGTTGCACGGTGGGAGAAGGGTGAGCGGACCGGCGGCCGGCACGGGCGGCGAACTGCTGCGTCAACGCGGCTTCCCCCAAATATGACTGCCGTAAAATAGCAGGGCTGCCGGGATCGATCAAATCGGAAGCGGAGCAAACTGGTACGGGCGGGGGGACTTGAACCCCCACGGGCCTTGCGGCCCAACGGATTTTAAGTCCGGTGCGTCTACCATTCCGCCACGCCCGCGTCCTTGTTGGCTGGCGGGATCGGGTCGCCCCCGAACGCCAGAACGCGCTCCGCGCTCTACCGGTCCGCTGGCATGGTGCCAAGCAAATTGGGGCGCGCCGTTACATGTTGAGGCGCAGGCGCATTTCCTTGCCCGGCTTGAAATAGGGGACGCGCTTTGCATCCACATCGACCGCCTCGCCGGTGCGCGGGTTGCGTCCGGTGCGGGCATCGCGCGCGCGGGTGGAGAAGGCGCCGAAACCGCGCAATTCGACGCGGCCATCCGCGACCAGGCGCGCGGTGATCTCGTCAAAGAAGATGTCGACGATCCGCTCGATCTCACGCGCGGACAGGTCGGGATTGTCCGTTGCGAGCATCTGTACGAGTTCAGAACGGATCATGTGCGTCCCCATGTTCGAGCTGCGGCGCCATCCCGACAGCTGCGACTGAATCTGAGGTTTACGCGGGGTGTGGGGGTGGCGGCAACACAATCTTGCTCACCGCGATCGAAATTTGAAATAATTGTCTGAAGCCGTTGAAATGATTGGAAAGGGGCGGACGCCGATGCGCCCGCCCGCAGTCCGATTACTTCTTCTCTTCGCGCGCCTTGAGCGCTTCGCCGAGAATGTCGCCCAGCGACGCGCCCGAATCGGACGAGCCATATTGTGCGACCGCCTGCTTCTCTTCGGCGATCTGCATCGCCTTGACCGAGAAGGTCGGCTTCTTCGAGCGGTCGAGGCCAGTGACCATCGCGTCGAACTTCTGGCCAACCTGGAACCGCTCCGGACGCTGCTCGTCGCGGTCGCGGCCAAGGTCGGTGCGCTTGATGAAGCCGGTCACGCCATCGTCGCCCACCTGGACTTCGAGGCCCGCGTCGCGGACTTCCAGAACGGTGACCGTGACGACCTCGTTCTTGTTGACGCGCGAACCGGCACCGCCGGCTGCCGGGGTCGGCACGCCGCCACGCTCAAGCTGCTTCATGCCAAGGCTGATGCGCTCCTTGTCAGGCTCGATCGCCAGGACGATGGCTTTGACCATCTCGCCCTTGCGATGAAGCGCCAGCGCGTCCTCGCCCGAGATGCCCCATGCGATGTCCGACATGTGGACCATGCCGTCGACGTCGTTGTCCAGACCGATGAACAGGCCGAATTCGGTGGCGTTCTTGACTTCGCCCTCGACCTCGGTGCCGACCGGATGGGCCGACGCGAAGGCTTCCCACGGATTCTGCTGAGCCTGCTTGAGGCCGAGCGAGATGCGGCGCTTTTCCTGATCGACCTCGAGCACGACGACATCGACTTCCTGGGAGGTCGAGACGATCTTGCCCGGATGGACGTTCTTCTTGGTCCAGCTCATTTCCGACACGTGAACCAGGCCCTCGATACCGGCCTCGAGCTCGACGAACGCACCATATTCGGTGATGTTGGTGACGCGGCCCGACAGCTTCGCGCCGATCGGATATTTGCTGCCTGCGCCATCCCACGGATCGCTCTCAAGCTGCTTCATGCCGAGCGAGATGCGCTGGGTGTCGCGGTTGATGCGGATGATCTGAACCTTGACGGTGTCGCCGATGTTCAGGACTTCCGACGGGTGGTTGACGCGCTTGTAGCTGAGGTCCGTGACGTGCAGCAGGCCATCGATGCCGCCCAGGTCGACGAACGCACCGTAATCGGTGATGTTCTTGACGACGCCGTCGATCACTTGACCTTCGGCGAGGCTCAGGATCAGGCCCGAACGCTGCTCTGCGCGGTTCTCTTCGAGAACGGCGCGGCGCGACACGACGATGTTGCCGCGCTTGCGGTCCATCTTCAGGATCTGGAACGGCTGCGGCAGGTCCATCAGCGGCTGAACGTCGCGGACCGGACGGATATCGACCTGCGAACCGGGCAGGAACGCCACGGCGCCCGACAGGTCGACGGTGAAGCCGCCCTTGACGCGGCCGAAGATCACGCCCTCGACGCGGTTGCCCTGGCTGAATTCGAGTTCGAGCGTGTCCCATGCGGCTTCGCGGCGGGCGCGGTCGCGGCTGAGCATCGCTTCGCCGTTCGCATTCTCGACGCGGTCGACATAGACCTGGACTTCGTCGCCGACCTTCAGGTCAGCCTTCTGGCCCGGCGCTGCGAATTCGCGCAGCGGCACGCGGCCTTCGCTCTTGAGGCCCACGTCGATGACGGCGAGGTCGTTTTCGATGCCGGTGACGGTGCCGATGACGACGCGGCCTTCAAAGCTTTCTGCGCCGCCGAGCGTCTGGTCGAGAAGCGCGGCGAAATCGTCGCGCGTGGGGTTTGCCGAAGTGGCCATAAAAGGGTTCAGTCCTAACTATCGTTTTTCCGGCCGGCTGGTTGGGTCCAGCGGTCTTAAAAGGCCGAAATGCCACGGCGGCCGAACGCCGGTCGCGGCATTCCTTGAACGGCCCGGACGAAGGGACTGACGCTCTTGCTGGAAAAGCGAAAACGGCGCTGGAGCAACAAGCCCCGCGCCTCCCTCCGCAAGCGCCGCTCGCAGAACGGGCGCGCCATAGATGGGAACGGCCCGAAACGCAAGGATATCCGACCGGTACCACCGCTCACGCTTTGTTTACCGCGCTCCGCCATCATGCCGACCCAATACGACCTGTGGGGGAGAGGGTGTATGGTAGCGGTAACCGTGCCGGCTGGCTGCGTGCAGGGGCGCGTCGTGGCATCGATACCGGGGCAGTATGAGATCGTCCGCGACGATCGCCTGGGCGTGATCCGCATCCGCTGCGTCGGCCTGAGCCTTGGTGATGAGGTCGATCGCTACCTTGCGGTGCTGGAGCCGATCGTTGCCGACATGCGCGCTTGTCACGGCCGCGTCCGGGTGATCGCCGACCTGTGCAATGCCCCGATCCGCACGCAGGAAGCAGCCGACAAGATGCGCGCGGGCAATCTGCGCCTCTATCGAACAGGCGACCGGATCGCGCTGATCGTGGAGTCCAGCCTGCTCAAGATGCAGCTGCGCAGGACGCTGGTCGAGTATCAGAACATCTTCGTCTCACCCAACGCTGCGGAAACCTGGGTGACAGCAGAGGTGTGAGGGATGCCCGCCGCCCCCGCGGAGGGGGGGAGTGGGGACGGCGAGCAAAGGGGCCGGGCCTCAGGCGCTCCAAGCCTGATAGGGCAGGTCGAGATCGTCGGCGACCGCCTTGAACGCGATCTTGCCCTGATAGACGTTGAGCCCGTTCGCCAGATGCGGGTCGGCGGCCATCGCCTTTTCCGCGCCGAGATTGGCGAGCTTCATCACAAACGGCAGCGTCGCGTTGTTCAGCGCGAAGGTGCTGGTGCGCGCGACTGCGCCGGGCATGTTGGCGACGCAATAATGGATCACACCGTCGACTTCATAGACCGGGTTCTCATGCGTCGTGGCATGGCTGGTCTCGAAACAGCCGCCCTGATCGATCGCGATGTCGACCAGCACGCTGCCGCGCTTCATCGTCTTGAGCATCTCGCGGGTCACCAGCTTCGGCGCCGCCGCACCGGGCACCAGCACCGCGCCGATCACCAGATGCGCATTGGCAACCGCCGCCGCGATCGCCGACTTGCTGGCATAGGCGGTCTTGATCTGGCTGCCGAAATGCATGTCCAGCTCGGCAAGGCGGGTGTTGTTGATGTCATAGATGGTGACGTCGGCGCGCAGGCCGGTTGCCATCTGCGCCGCGTTGATGCCCGACACGCCACCGCCGAGGATCGCGACCCGCGCCGGGGCAACGCCGGGAACGCCGCCGAGCAGCACGCCGCGGCCGCCCTGTTCCTTTTCCAGATAATGTGCGCCGACCTGCACCGACATGCGGCCCGCGACCTCGCTCATCGGCTTGAGCAGCGGGAGCGAACGGTCGTTCGCGGTCACGGTTTCATAGGCGATGCAGGTCGCGCCCGACTTCATCAGCCCCTCGGCCTGGGGCTTGTCGGCGGCGAGGTGGAGATAGGTGAACAGCGTGTGGCGCGGTTCGAGCAGCGCGATCTCGCTCGGCTGCGGTTCCTTCACCTTCACGATCATGTCGCTCTGCGCGAACACCTCGGCCGGGGTGCCGACGATCCGCGCGCCCGCGGCGATGTAATCCTGGTCGCTGAAGTCGATGCCCATGCCGGCATTGCTCTGTACCACTACTTCATGGCCGGCGGCGGTCAGTTCGGCGACGAGCGGCGGGGTGAGGCCCACGCGATATTCGTGATTCTTGATTTCCTTGGGAACACCGACGCGCATGGACACCCTCCAGACGGATTTTGTTTCTGTCGCATCCCTAGCGCAGGATGGACCCGCAAATCCCTGCAAACTCATGCGCTGTTCAAGTGCCTGTTGCATCATTATGGCGTGAGCGGCGTAAAAACTGGAAATTTGTGCAAGATGGATCGAATCGACGGGGCAATCCTGAAATTGCTGGCGCAGAATGCGCGCGCACCGGTGAACCAGATTGCGGGCGAGGTGGGGCTATCCCCCTCGGCCTGTACGCGGCGGATTCAGGCGCTGGAGGCATCGGGGCATATTCAGGGCTATGCTGCGCGGCTCGGTCTGCGTCGGCTCGGTTACAGCGTGACGGCGTTCGTCGACATCACGCTCGGCACCGAAGTGGACGAGGATCTGGCGCGGTTTGAGGCTGCCGTCGCCCAGATTGACGGCATCGTCGAATGCGCGTTGGTGTCGGGCGGCTATGATTATCGGCTCAAAATACTTTGCCGCGATCTTGACGATTATGAACGGTTGCACCGCGAAAAAATGGGCCGCTTGCCCGGCGTGGTCAAAATCAGCTCCAGCTTTGTGTTGCGATCGGTGCCAACACGAAGCGAGGCGGATGCGCTGTTCGTGCGGCCGGCGCAGTAAAATTGTTATTGTTATTATAACCGTATCAAAAAAAGTTGCCATGCGTTATGGCACTACAAGAGTCGTTTGCGGCTCGCTGTGAGTGCCATTGCTCCCAGTTTTTTGGGAGCACAGCGTGCCTGAGCTGATTTTACTCGCCGCCATCTCGATCGCCGTCATTGGCTATTTCGTCAGCCGAAGATACACGCACGAGGCAGTCTATCGCCGCCGACGTCGTCGCGAGAGAGCGGAGTATGATGCGGTGATGGACAGTCGGCGTGAGGCCGAGGATGCCAGCCGTTTGCCGTGATGCCGATCGCACCGTGATCACCCGATCCGGGGATGCGGGTCGTACCGTTGCTACCCCATGTTGCACGTGCTAACGGCCCGCGTTGTTTCAACGGACAGGCATTGGTCGCATGACCCCTCGCGCTCTCGCCACGGCACGTAAGTTCCTCCCGTGAGCGAGCCCAACGGAAGCCCCGGGCCGGCTACCGACTCGATCCCGACAGATCAGAACCACGGACATGGCCGCGAGGCAGCGCTGTGGAAGCTGGCGGTTGGCGCCATCGGGATCGTGTTCGGCGATATCGGCACCAGCCCGCTTTATGCATTCAAGGAAACCTTTGCGGGGCATCATCCCCTCGCGCTGGACCAGGAACACATCATGGGCGTCATCAGCCTGATGTTCTGGTCGATGATGGCGGTGGTGACGCTCAAATATGTCAGCATCATCATGCGCGCGGACAATAAGGGCGAGGGCGGGAGCCTGGCGCTGCTCGCGCTGATCAATCGGTCGAGCGGGCAAAAGAAGTGGACTGCGGGCATCGTGCTGCTCGGCGTGTTCGCCACCGCGCTGTTCTATGGCGACTCGATGATTACGCCTGCAGTGTCGGTGCTGTCGGCGGTCGAGGGCATTGCGGTGGCCGCGCCGACCTTTTCGGGCTGGATCCTGCCGATCGCAGTGGCAATCCTCGTGGCGCTGTTTTCGATCCAGCGCACCGGGACGGCGCGCGTTGGCGCGATGTTCGGGCCGATCATGCTCTTCTATTTCGCGACGATTGCCACGCTCGGTACGCTGAGCGTGATCAAGACGCCCGAAGTGCTGTGGGCGCTGCTGCCCAGCTATGCGGTGCATTTCTTCGTGATCGACGGCTTTGCCGCGTTCCTTGCGCTCGGATCGGTGGTTCTCGCCGTGACCGGTGCTGAGGCACTGTATGCCGATATGGGCCATTTCGGGCGGCGTCCGATCCGCGTGTCGTGGCTTTGGTTCGTGCTGCCGGCGCTGATGCTCAACTATATGGGGCAGGGTGCGCTGCTGATGCGCGACGCCAGCGCGTTGCAGAGCCCATTCTACATGCTCGCGCCGGAATATCTGCGCCTGCCGCTGGTCGGCGTTGCGACCATGGCCGCGATCATCGCGTCGCAGGCGGTGATTACCGGCGCCTTCTCGGTGACGCAGCAGGGTATCCAGCTCGGCTTTATCCCGCGCCTGCGCATCAGCCATACCAGCGCGGATACGGCGGGACAGATCTACATTCCGCTGATCAACTGGGCGCTGATGATCGCGATCATCCTGCTCGTGCTGACCTTCCAGACTTCGTCCAACCTCACGGCCGCTTATGGAATCGCGGTGACCGGGGCGATGCTGATCGACAATTTCCTGATCGCGGTGGTGCTGTTCGGATTGTGGAAGTGGAAGAAGCGCTATGCGGTTCCGCTGCTCGCGCTCTTCTTTGTCGTCGATCTCGCCTATTTCACGGCGAATATGACCAAGGTGCCCGATGGCGGCTGGTTCCCGCTGCTGGTTGGCGTGGTGATCTTCACGCTGCTCACGACCTGGTCAAAGGGCCGTCGCCTGATGGTCGAGCGGATGCGTGAGGCGGCGATGCCGATCAAGGTGTTCATCCAGTCCGCCGCCAGCTCGGCGACGCGGGTGAAGGGCACGGCGGTGTTCATGACCTCGACGCCCGAGGGCGTGCCCCACGCGCTGCTCCACAACCTCAAACACAACAAGGTGCTGCACGAGCGGGTGGTGCTGCTTACAGTCAAGATCGCCGACCAGCCCTATGTCGACGACAAGGACCGCGTCACACTCGACGATCTGGGGCAGGGCTTCCATCGCATGAAGATCCTTTACGGGTTCATGCAGGAGGCGGATGTCCCTGCGGCGCTGAAGGCATGCAGCACCTGTGGCGGCGCGTTCAACATGATGGACACCAGCTTCTTCCTGTCGCGCCAGACGTTGTTGCCGTCCGAGCATCCAGGGATGCGGATCTGGCGCGAAAAGCTGTTCGCGTGGATGTTGCGCAACGCCGAAAGTGCGATGGAATTTTTCCGTCTGCCCACCAACCGCGTGGTCGAACTGGGGAGCCAGGTCGAGATTTGAAGCGGGGGCCCATCACTTTGTCGCCCCGGCCCTGTGCCGGGGGCCGCCGTGCCGCAAGCGCGGAGCTTGAGCCTCATGCCGCTGGGCCAGGCGCGCAGTGGACCCCCGAACAAGTCCGGGGTGACGAGTAGGGGATGACCGCATCCGCCCCGATCATCGTCTCCGCGCTGTTCGGACGGCAGGATCAGGCCGCGTTCGATGCGCTGCGGCGGGCGCATTTTCCGCCCGAGCGCAATGTGCTCGCTGCGCATCTGACGCTGTTCCACCACCTCCCGCCGTCGGCGCTGGACGAGCTCAAACGTCGCCTGAATGCCGCCACGCGCGGGGTGCGTGCGCCCGCGGCGCGGGCGGCGGGGCTGATGTCGCTGGGGCGGGGGGTGGCGGTGAAGATTGAGTCACGCGGACTGGCCGCGATCCGCAGTGATCTTAGCGAAGCCTTTGCCGGGATGCTGACGCCGCAGGACGCCGGCGGCTGGCGCCCGCACGTCACCATCCAGAACAAGGTTGCACCGTCGATCGCCAAGCTGTTGCTGACGGCGCTGAGCCAGGATTTCCAGCCGCGCGAGGTGGAGATCGCCGGTCTCGCCGCCTGGTATTATCGCGGCGGGCCATGGGAGCCGATCTCGCGGCACATGTTCGCTTGACCGGGCCGGAAACGCTGCCTATGTGCGCCGCTCTCGCTCGCGCCGAAGGGTCGCGAGGCGCCTTGGTAGGGCGGAGTAGCTCAGTTGGTTAGAGCACGGGAATCATAATCCTGGGGTCGGGGGTTCAAGTCCCTCCTCCGCTACCATTCGTCAGCCGCCGGCATCCTTGATCGTCTCCATCGCGACGAAGGTGGAGGTGCTCGCCACATGCGGCAGGCTGGAGATGCGCTCGCCCAGCACTTCGCGATAGCGGCGGATATCGGCGGTGCGGACCTTGAGCAGATAGTCGAAGCTGCTGGCGATCATGTGGCATTCCTCGACCTCGGGGATGCGCAGCACGGCTTGGCGGAATGCCTCCAGCGCATCCTCGCGCGTGTCGGACAGCTTCACCTCGGTAAAGGCGATATGGTCGAGACCAAGGCGGGCGGGGTCGACGATCGCGCGGAAACCGCGGATCACGCCGCTGGCGACCAGGCGCTTCACGCGCACCTGGCATGGCGTTTTGGACAGGCCCACGCGGGCGGCAAGATCTGTGATCGAGATGCGACCATCGACGCGCAGGATTTCCACGATCTTGCGGTCGAACGGATTAAGATCGCTGTGCTCGAGCAGGTTGTGGCGCATTTGATCTGTCCTGACGTCGATTTGAAGGCAATATGATAGGTCAAAGGCAATTCAAAAGTCCATCTGCCGCGCTCGCATCTGATAATATCGCGCAATGACTCAGCCCTTCGCCGACTTCGCCCCGCCCGTTCGTCCTGCCACCCCGCTGCGCGCCGCGATCACCT
The DNA here is from genome assembly GCF_056821745.1 of Sphingomonas sp. SDUR79. Classification (NCBI taxonomy): domain Bacteria; kingdom Pseudomonadati; phylum Pseudomonadota; class Alphaproteobacteria; order Sphingomonadales; family Sphingomonadaceae; genus Sphingomonas; species Sphingomonas sp. SDUR79. The sequence goes on from NZ_JBPDIN010000001.1 coordinate 998,894, forward strand.
CCGCCTATCGGCGGCCCGAGCCCGAATGCCTCGCCCCGCTGATCGAAGCGGCGACGATGCCGACAGGCGTGCGTGCGGCGGCGAGGGCGACCGCGACCGGGCTGATCACCGCCCTGCGTGCCAAGCACAAGGGCACCGGTGTCGAGGGGCTGGTGCAGGAATATGCGCTGTCGAGCCAGGAGGGCGTGGCGCTGATGTGCCTCGCCGAAGCGCTGCTGCGCATTCCGGATGCCGCGACCCGCGACGCGCTGATCCGCGACAAGATTTCGGACGGCGACTGGAAGAGCCATGTCGGCGACGGCCGTTCGCTGTTCGTCAATGCCGCGACCTGGGGGCTGGTGGTCACCGGCAAACTGACCGGCAGCGTCAATGACGCCGGTCTTGCCGCTGCACTGACGCGCCTGATCGCGCGCGCGGGCGAGCCGGTGATCCGGCGCGGCGTCGATATGGCGATGCGGATGATGGGCGAGCAGTTCGTCACCGGCGAGACGATCGCCGAGGCGCTGAAGCGCGCGCGGCCGCTGGAGGCGCGCGGCTTCCAGTATAGCTATGATATGCTGGGCGAGGCGGCGACGACGATGGCCGATGCTGACCGCTATTATCGCGACTACGAGAATGCGGTGAACGCGATCGGCGCGGCGTCGGCGGGGCGCGGCGTGGTCGGGGGCCCTGGCATTTCGATCAAGCTGTCGGCGCTGCACCCGCGCTATGCCCGCGCTCAGGCGGAGCGGGTGATGGCCGAACTGCTGCCGCGCGTGAAGGCGCTGGCGGTGCTGGCGAAGTCGCACGATATCGGCCTCAACATCGATGCCGAGGAGGCCGACCGGCTAGAACTCTCGCTCGACCTGCTCGAGAGCCTCGCGCTCGACCCCGATCTGGCGGGCTGGGACGGTCTTGGCTTCGTGGTGCAGGCCTATGGCAAGCGCTGCCCGTTCGTGATCGACTGGATCATCGATCTCGCCCAGCGCGCCGAACGGCGGATCATGGTGCGGCTGGTCAAGGGCGCCTATTGGGACGCGGAGATCAAGCGGGCGCAGGTCGATGGGTTGGCTGATTTCCCGGTCTATACCCGCAAGGTGCATACCGATGTCGCGTACATTGCGTGCGCGCGGAAGCTGCTCGCGGCGAAGGCGCATGTTTTCCCGCAGTTTGCGACGCACAATGCGCAGTCGCTGGCGACGATCTACCAGCTCGCCGGGCCCGACTTTGCGATCGGCGATTATGAGTTCCAGTGCCTGCACGGCATGGGCGAGCCGCTATATGATGAGGTGGTGGGTAGCGATAAGCTGAACCGGCCGTGCCGCATCTATGCTCCGGTCGGGACGCACGAGACGTTGCTCGCTTATCTCGTCCGCCGTCTGCTTGAGAACGGCGCGAATTCGAGCTTCGTCAACCGCATCGCCAATCCCGAAGTGTCGATCGCCGAGCTGGTGACCGACCCGGTTCAGGTCGTGACCGCGATGGATGCGCCGGGATCCAAGCATCCGATCATCGCTCTGCCCCGTGACCTGTATGGCGCGCGGGTCAATTCGGCGGGCATCGATCTGTCGGACGAGACCGCGCTGGCCGCGCTCGGCGATGCGTTGCGTGAAAGTGCGGAGATTGGCTGGCTGGCACAGCCCGCGAACGGCGAGGGCAAGTCGCGCCCGGTGGCGAACCCGGCCGATGCGCTCGACATCGTCGGAACCGTGGTCGAGATGAGCGAGGCGGCTGCGCTGCAGGCGGTGGAAGCCGCGCAGTCGGTCGCTGCGGACTGGGCCGCCGTCCCGGTCGCCGACCGCGCCGCGTGCCTCGACCGTGCCGCGGACCTCATGGACTCGCGGATGCAGTTGCTGATGGGGCTGATCATGCGCGAGGCGGGCAAATCCGCGCCCAACGCGATTGCCGAGGTGCGCGAGGCGGTCGATTTCCTGCGTTACTATGCGCAGCAGGCGCGCGCGACGCTGGGTGCGGCGCATGCCCCGCTGGGGGCGGTGGTGTGCATCAGCCCGTGGAATTTCCCGCTGGCGATCTTCATCGGGCAAGTCGCGGCCGCGCTGGTGACCGGCAACCCCGTCCTTGCCAAACCGGCCGAGGAAACCCCGCTGATCGCCGCGCAGGGCATTGCGATCCTGCACGCGGCGGGCGTGCCGGCTGATGTGGTTCAGCTGGTTCCCGGCGATGGTCAGATAGGCGCGGCGCTGGTTGGTGCGGCGGGCACTCAGGGGGTGATGTTTACGGGGTCGACCGAGGTCGCGCGGATTATCCAGCGGCAGCTTGCCACGCGCCTTGCCAGCGATGGCACGCCGATCCCGTTCATTGCCGAAACCGGCGGGCAGAATGCGATGATCGTCGATAGTTCGGCGCTGGCCGAACAGGTCGTCGCCGATGTCATCGCCTCGGCCTTTGACAGCGCGGGGCAGCGCTGCTCGGCGCTGCGCGTGCTCTGCCTGCAGGAGGATGTGGCCGACCGCATCCTGACGATGCTGCGCGGCGCGCTGCACGAACTGTCGATCGGGCGCACCGACCGGCTGTCGACCGATATCGGTCCGGTGATCAGCGTTGAGGCACAGATCAACATCAACAGCCATATCGAGAAGATGCGCCGACTAGGTCGCCGCGTCGAACAGATCGAACTGGCCGGTGAGACCGGGCAGGGGACGTTCGTGCCCCCGACCATCGTCGAAATCGATGCGATCGCCGATCTGCAGCGTGAGGTGTTCGGCCCGGTGCTGCATGTGATGCGGTACCAGCGCCGCGACCTCGACCGGGTGATCGATGCGATCAACGCGACTGGATACGGCCTGACCTTTGGCCTGCACACGCGGCTGGATGAGACGGTCGAGCATGTCACCCAGCGGGTCGAGGCGGGCAACCTCTACATCAACCGCAACATCATCGGCGCGGTGGTCGGGGTCCAGCCGTTCGGCGGGCGGGGCCTGTCCGGCACCGGGCCGAAGGCGGGCGGGCCGCTTTATCTCGGGCGGCTGGTCAAGGCGCCGACGGTGCCGGCGGACCTCGCCTCGTCCGCATCCGACCCGGCGCTGCGCGATTTCGCGCTGTGGCTCGGCGAGGGTGGCGATTGTGCGCGAGAGGCGGGCGAGGCGTCGCTGCTCGGTGCGCAACTCGAACTGCCGGGGCCGGTGGGCGAGACCAATCTCTACACCATTCATCCGCGCAGTCGGGTGCTGCTGTTGCCGCAGACGCGCGCGGGGCTGGTCGAACAGCTGTGTGCGGTGCTGGCCACGGGCAACCGCGCGGTGATCGGCAATGCAGCGTTGCGCGACGCGCTGGCCGGGCTGCCCGAGCGGGTGGCGCAGCGGATCGACTGGGTCGCGGACTGGCGCGCGGCGGGGCCGTTCGGCGGCGCGCTGATCGAGGGCGATGCCGCGGCGCGGCTGGCTGCGCTTGCCGACATCGCCGACCTGCCCGGGCCGATCGTGCTGGCGCAGGCGGGGACGCCGCGGCTCGACTGGCTGGTGGAGGAGGTTTCGACCTCGATCAACACGACGGCGGCGGGCGGCAATGCCAGCCTGATGGCGATGGCCTAACGCTGCGCGCTTGCCAGTACGGGCCGCCATACGGGATCGTCCAGCACGGTCGCGGCGAAGAATTGCGCGCCCGCCTGGGTCAGGTGGATGCGGTCCGCTGACAGGATGCGGCCCTGTGCATCGAACACGGGCAGCCCGCCATGGCGGCGCTGCATGATGCCCAGCAGGTCCACATAATGCTCGGGCGGGGCCAGCGCGGCATAGAGCGCATTGGACGCGACGGTTTCGGGCAGCAGCGCGGCGCGGACGCCGGGTCGCTGTGATACGGGCACGCGCAGCCAGGCATTGAGATTGTAGCCGAAATCCTTGGGCCCGATCAGCAGCCAGGTCTTGCCCGCGAGGATAGAGTCCCGGTCAGCGGCGGAGGTCTTGCAGCCCAGCGGGGCGGACATCGATGCGACGAAAATTACCGCCTGCGCATCCGCGATCAACTGGCGGGTGGTGGCGGGCGCGCGGGACAGCGCACAGAGACTGGCGTCGGAGCGATAGACGATTTCGAACCGGTCGAAGCGTTTGCTCTCGACCAGCATGTTGATCATGTCGCGCGCCATGCTGTTGCCGATGACGAGCAAATTGGGTCGCGCGGGATCGTCGAACCGGTCCTTCTGAAAGCGGAAGGCGGAATTGTTGTACGCAGCGTAATCGCCGGCGCTCAGACCGATGTCCGGCGTCCGCTGTGGCAATCCTGAAGTGACAGAGACCGCCAGGCCAGCCGCACCGGCCAGCGCGGTGGCCGTTATGCCGAGCCCCAAGAACGGGCGGAGCGGCCATCTCCGCGCATCGCGAAACGGCTGTTCGACCCAGCGCCAGCTCGCATAGCCAATGGCCAATGTGGCAAGGGTGAGGACGGTCATCAGGCCCGCACCCGGCTGGGTTATGCTCATCGCCCGCGCAAAGGCGAAGAGCGGCTGATGCCACAGATAGATGCTGTAGCTGGCAAGGCCGACCAGCACGAGCGGCCCCCAGCCGAGCACGCGCTGCGCCAGCCCGCCAGCATCGCCATGGCGGAGGATCAGCGCCGTCCCGACGCATGGCAGGAGCGCGCGCCAGCCGGGATAGGGCGCGGTCTCGTCGATGAGGACCATCGCGCCGATAATCATGGCTAGCCCGGTCAGTGCGAGTGCGTGCGCGATCCGCTCGGGCTGTGGTGTGCGTGGCATGTGCCATGCCGTCAGTGCGCCGAGCAGCAATTCCCATGCGCGGGTGTGGATCAGGTAGAAGGACGCATCCGGCTGGCGCGCGGACAGGGCGATGCTGAGCAGCAGGCTGATCGCGATGCCGCCCGCCAGCATCGGCGCGAACAGCCGGGGTCGCCGCCGCAGGACCAGCAAGGCCAGCAACGGATAGGCGATGTAGAATTGCTCCTCGACCCCCAGGCTCCACGTATGGAGCAGCGGTTTAAATGTCGCGGCGAGGTCCCAATAGCCGCTGGTCAGCGTCAGCAGCACATTGTTGGCGTAGAACATCGTCGCGAGAGCGCTTTGGCCGAGATTTTCGTAATCGTCGGGGAGCAGCAGCCAATAGCCGGCGATCAGCGACAGTGCGACGACCGGGACCAGCGCGGGGAGGATGCGGCGTGCGCGGCGCTCGTAGAAATGCGCGAGCGTGAAGCTGCCGTCCGCCAAGCCATCGGTGATGATCCGGGAAATCAGGAAACCGCTGATCACGAAGAAGACGTCGACGCCCACGAACCCGCCGGGCAGCGCGGCGAGGCCGGCATGGTGCAGCACCACGCCCAGCACGGCCAGCGCGCGCAGCCCGTCAATATCGTTCCTGCGCTCCATCGGTCTTCCGCTTATGGGTATCGACCGCTCATGGCCCGGCGCGACGGCGGCGTGCAAGCCCGGCTTCGTGCGGCACCAGCCACTTTGTGTTGGCCATCGCCGCGACCGCTGCTAGCCGCACCGCAAAATACGGGAGCGAAACATGCAGTTCGATATCGTGATCGTGGGCGCGGGGCATGGCGGGGCGCAGGCGGCGATCGCGCTGCGTCAGGCCAAGTTCGAAGGAACGATCGCGATCATCGGCGACGAACCCGAGCTGCCCTATGAGCGCCCGCCGCTGTCGAAAGAGTATTTTTCTGGCGAGAAGGCGTTCGAACGCATCCTGATCCGCCCCGTGGCGTTCTGGGCCGAGCGCGATGTCGAGATGTTGCTGAACCGGCGCGTGGTCGTGGTCGATCCGGTTGCGCACAGCGTGACCACAGCGGATGGCGCGACGATCGGCTATGGCCAGCTGATCTGGGCCACCGGCGGCAGCCCGCGCCGGATCGGGTGCGCGGGCAATGACCTGATCGGCGTCCACACCGTCCGCACCCGCGCGGACGCGGACCGGATGCTCGCCGAGCTGGACGGGATCGAACAGGCGGTGGTGATCGGCGGCGGCTATATCGGGCTGGAGGCGGCGGCGGTGCTCGCCAAGTTCGGCAAGAAGGTCGTGCTGCTCGAAGCGCTGGATCGGGTGCTGGCGCGCGTCGCGGGCGAACCGCTGTCGCGCTTCTACGAGGCCGAGCATCGCGCGCATGGCGTCGATGTGCGGCTGGGCGCGGCGGTCGACTGTATCGAGGGTGAGGGCCGGGTGAGCGGCGTCCGCATGCAGGACGGTGAGGTCATTCCGGCGCAGATGGTGATCGTCGGCATTGGCATCGTTCCGGCCGTCGAACCGCTGATCGCGGCGGGTGCGGAGGGCGGCAATGGCGTTGCGGTGGACCATCAGTGCCGCACCTCGCTGCCCGATATCTTCGCGATCGGCGACTGTGCGCTGCACGCCAATCGCTTCGCCGACGACATGCCGATCCGGCTCGAATCGGTACAAAACGCCAATGATCAGGCGACGTTGGTGGCGAAGACGATCATGGGGCAGGAACTGGCCTATGACGCGGTGCCGTGGTTCTGGTCGAACCAATATGATTTGAAGCTCCAGACCGTCGGCCTGTCGACCGGCCATGACCAGGCGATCCTGCGTGGCGATCCGGCGAACCGCAGCTTTTCGGTCGTCTATCTGAAAGAGGGCCGGGTGATCGCGCTCGATTGCGTCAACGCGACCAAGGACTTCGTGCAGGGGCGCAAACTGGTCGTGGAGCGGCTGTCGCCCGACGCGGCGGCGCTCGCAGATGCGAGTGTGCCGCTCAAAGAACTTGCCTGAAGTAAAGGCTGGAGGCCCGAGCCGGAATCGAACCGGCGTGCAAGGATTTGCAGTCCTCTGCGTAACCACTCCGCCATCGGGCCTCGACAGCGAGGGCGCGATGTGCGCGGGGCGGACGCCCGTGTCAACCGCCGATGCGAATTTTGCGGGGAAGCTTGCTTGGCGTAGGCGGCGGCACGCGATACAAGCGCGCGAGCGAACAAGTGTATTGCATGACTATAACAGTTGTGCGAACAGGGCTGGAGCGATGATGACGACGACCACCGAACCCTTGGGCCATCAGGCCGCCCGCGCTGCGATGGTGGCGAGCCAGCTGCGTACCAGCGGTGTCAGCGATTCCCGTGTCGTCGCCGCGATGGCGCAGATCGCGCGCGAGGATTTCCTGCCCGAATCGCAGCGTCCGTTCGCCTATCGCGACCGCGCGCTGCCGCTGGGCAACGGTCGTGCACAGAATCCGCCGCTCGCCACCGGTCTGCTGCTGACCGAAGCGCGGATCGAGGCGGGCGAGAAGGTCCTCGTGATCGGCGCCGCGGGTGGCTATGCCGCCGCGATCGCCGCACAGATCGGCGCGCAGGTGACGATGGTCGAGGAGGATGGCGATCTCGTCGCGCTCGCTCGCACCGCGTTGGGCGACACGGTGACGCTGGTCGAAAGGTCGCTGGCCGCCGGAGCTCCGGCAAACGCGCCCTATGACCTGCTGCTGATCGACGGCGCGGTCGAACTTATTCCCGATGCGCTCGCCGAGCAGGTGCGTGACGGCGGACGGGTGGTTACCGGCCTGGTCGATCGCGGCGTAACCCGCATCGCGTCGGGCGTGCGCACCGGTTCCGGCGTCGGCCTGGCCAGCGTTGTCGACAGTGAATGCGCCCTTTTGCCCGGTTTTGCCAAACCGCGCGGGTTCCAGTTCTGAGGAAAGCGAAACTGATGCGATTGAGCCTGATCCTTGCCGGTGTGAGCGCTGCCGGTCTGACGTTGCCCGCGCTGGCGCAGACCGTGCCGCCCGCGGCGCAGGCGCCTGCCGCCCAGCCGACCGAGACGCTGCGCGAGGCGCTGGTCAGGGCCTATCGCACCAATCCCGACATCACCGCCGAGCGCGCCAATCTGCGCGCGACCGACGAAAATGTGCCGATCGCGCGTTCGCGTGGCCTTCCGGGCGTGTCGTCGACCGGTGCCTATAGCGAGAGCCTGTCGAACACCGATTCCTCGCCCGCGTCGATCCCGCGCCAAGGCAGCCTGGGCGTCGACCTGAGCGTCCCGGTGTTTTCGGGCGGCGCAGTGCGCAATTCGGTCCGCGCGGCGGAGACCCGCGTCGAGGCAGGGCGCGCCGGGCTGCGCAGCGTCGAAGCCGCGCTCTTCACCGATGTGGTTGCCGCGTACATGGACGTGATCCGCGACGAAGCGACGGTCCGCCTCAACCAGCAGAATGTCCGCGCGCTCGACGTCAATCTTCAGGCGACGCGCGACCGGTTCGAGGTCGGTGACCTGACCCGCACCGACGTCGCCCAGTCCGAAGCACGGCTCGCGCTGGCGCAGAGCCAGCTGCAGGGTGCCGAGGCGCGCCTGATCTCCAGCCGTGAAAACTACATTCGCGTGGTCGGCACTGCCCCGGGAACGCTCGCACCGCCGCCGCCGCTTCCCGGCCTGCCCGCCAATCCCGATCAGGCGGTAGCGACCGCGCTGACCGACAATCCCGCGCTCGAAGGCGCGCGCAAGGCGCGTGAGGCCAGCGGCTATGACGTCCGCGTCGCCCGCGCGGGCCGCCTGCCGACGGTGAGCGTCGGGGTCGGCGGTGACTATTATAACCGTTTCGGATCGGTTCCGGGGGCGGGACAACTTGCAGGCGTTCAGAATGACGGCTTTGCGACCTCGGCTGGCGTGAGCCTGAGCATTCCGCTGTTCCAGGGCGGCCGTCCGGCGGCGCAGGTGCGCCAGGCACAGGCGCGCGAATCGGCGTCGATCGAGCAGGTGACCGCGACCGAGCGTGGCGTGATTGCGCAAGCGCGCTCGGCCTATGCCGTCTATCAGTCGGCACTGCGCGTGATCGAGAGCAGCCGCGTCGCGGTGCAGGCGAACCAACTGAGCCTAGAGGGCGTCCGCGCCGAAAACAGCGTCGGCACGCGCACCATCCTCGACATCCTCAACGCCGAACAGGAGTTGCTCAACAGCCAGGTCCAGTTGGTGACGGCGGAGCGCGACGCCTATGTCGCCGGCTTTGCGGTGCTGGCGGCGATGGGCCGGGCCGAGGCCGAGGATCTGGGGCTCGATGGCGGGCCGCTCTATGACCCGGTCGCCAATTACGATCGGGTTCGGGGCAGCTGGTCCGACTGGCGGGACAACGCAGCACCCGAGGCGGAGGCGACCCGCACGGTCAATACGCCGGCCCAGAATCCGGTTGTTTCCGGACCGGTCGACCCACAGCCGCGCTGAACAACGCTTGCTGAACAGTTGACATTCCTACCGTAAATCTAACAGGTGGCGGCAACTGCGATTCCTGGTTAAGGAATGATGATGGGGGACGTCAGCAACGAGCCATCGATGGAGGATATTCTCTCCTCCATCAAACGCATCATCGCCGAAGAGGGCGATGCCGCGACCGCGAATCGTTCGCGTCGTCCGGCGCGTCCGGCTGCGGCTGCGCCGACGACCGCCGATGATGAAATTCTCGAACTGAACGAACCCGCGCCAAGCGAAGCGCTGCGACCCGAACCGCGCCGCGCTGCATCGCCCGTTCAGCGCGAGACGCCGCGCGTCGACCTGCGCGACGTGGTGCCGGACTCTGCGCCGGAGCCGATCCTGTCGCCCACCACTGCTGAAGCCACGCGCGGTCCGCTTGAGGCGCTGTCGCGGATGGTGGTGAAGCCCGAAGTGGCGCCGGCCCCCGCCATTCCCACCGGCGAAACCTCGCTGGAAGGCATGGTGCGGGAGATGATCCGCCCGATGCTGCGCGACTGGCTCGACACCAATCTTCCGCGCATGGTCGAGGAAATGGTTCAGCGCGAGATTTCCCGGATCGCCGCGGGACGGGACTGAGTCTTGCCTAAGCCGTCCCGCCCGTTAGAGGGCGGGGCATGAGCGAACTTCCAAAGACCTTCGACCCCGCCGAGATCGAGCAGCGCTGGTACGCGCATTGGGAACGCAACGGGCTGTTCCGGCCCGAGCGTCCGGGCGCGCAGCCCTGGACGATCGTCAACCCGCCGCCGAACGTGACGGGTTCGCTGCATATCGGCCATGCGCTCGACAATACGCTGCAGGATATCCTCGTCCGTCATGCCCGGCTCAAGGGCATGGACGCGCGCTGGGTGGTGGGCATGGACCATGCCGGCATCGCGACGCAGATGGTGGTCGAGCGCCAGCTCAACGCGCGCCAGCAGAAGCGCACCGACTTCACCCGCGAGGAATTCATCGCGAAGGTGTGGGAGTGGAAGGCCGAGAGCGGCGGCGCGATCACTGGCCAGCTGCGGCGTCTGGGTTGTTCGATGGACTGGTCCGACGAGCGCTTCACGATGGACGAGGGCTTTTCGAAGGCCGTGCTCAAGGTGTTCGTCGAGCTGCATAAGCAGGGTTTGCTCTACCGCGACAAGCGCCTCGTGAACTGGGACCCGGGCCTTGGCACTGCGATCAGCGACCTTGAGGTCGAAACGGGCGAGGTGAACGGCAAGTTCTGGCATCTGCGCTACCCGCTCGCCGATGGCAGCGGCTTCATCCATGTCGCGACGACGCGGCCGGAAACGATGCTGGCCGATATGGCGGTCGCGGTGCATCCGACGGACGAGCGTTACACCGCGCTGGTCGGCAAGCAGGTGCGGCTGCCGATCACCGGTCGCCTGATCCCGATCGTCGCCGACGAACATGCCGATCCCGAACTGGGTTCGGGCGCGGTCAAGATCACGCCGGGGCATGATTTCAACGACTTCGAGGTCGGTCGTCGCGCCGGGATCGAGGCGCGCGACATGCTCAATATGCTCGATGCCAAGGCGATGATTTGCCAGACGTCGGACGGGTTGATCCCGGCCGAGCTGATCGGCCTCGACCGCTTCGACGCGCGCGAGAAGGTGGTGGACCGGCTGAAGGATGAGGGCTTCCTCGTCCCCTGGACCGACAAGGACGGCAACGAGCACGACGCCGAACCGCGCAAGATCCAGACGCCGTTCGGCGACCGTTCGGGCGTGGTGATCGAACCGTGGCTGACCGACCAATGGTATGTCGACGCCGCGACGCTTGCGAAGCCCGCGATCGAGGCGGTGCGATCGGGCGCGACCAAGGTTGTGCCGAAGAGCTGGGAAAAGACCTATTTCAACTGGATGGAGAATATCCAGCCGTGGTGCGTGAGCCGCCAGCTGTGGTGGGGGCATCGGATTCCGGCTTGGTTCGCCGACGATGGCAGCGTCTATGTCGCTGAAAATGAAGCGGAAGCGCAGGCGCAGGCGGGTGAGGGCGTTGCCCTGACGCAGGACGAAGACGTCCTCGACACCTGGTTCTCGTCCGCGCTGTGGCCGTTCGCGACGCTCGGCTGGCCCGAGAATGACGACCCCACGCTGGGCGGACGTTATCCGAACGACGTGCTGATTTCCGGCTTCGACATCCTGTTCTTCTGGGATGCGCGGATGATGATGCAGGGTTTGCACTTCATGAAAGAGGTGCCGTTCAAGACCCTGTATTTGCACGGGTTGGTGCGCGCTGCGGATGGCGCGAAGATGTCCAAGTCCAAGGGCAATGTCGTCGATCCGTTGGGCCTGATCGACCAATATGGCGCGGATGCGCTGCGCTTCTTCATGGCGGCGATGGAGAGCCAGGGCCGCGACGTGAAGATGGATGAGAAGCGGGTCGAGGGGTATCGCAACTTCGCGACCAAGCTGTGGAATGCGGCGCGGTTCGCGCAGTCGAACGGGATTCGTGCAAGCGAACATGTCGAGGCTCCACGCGCCACGCTCGCGGTGAACAAGTGGATTATCGCGGAAACCGTGTCCACGGTGCAGGCGATGGACCTCGCCTTCGCCGACCATCGGTTCGACGGCGCGGCCAACACGATCTACCAGTTCACCTGGAGCCGCTTCTGCGACTGGTATCTGGAGCTGATCAAGCCGGTGCTGCAGACCGAAGGCGCCGAGGGTGCCGAGGAAACGCGGCAGGTCGCGGGCTGGGTGCTCGACCAGATTCTGGTCATGCTTCACCCGTTCATGCCGTTCATCACCGAAGAGCTGTGGTCGAAGATGGGCGAGCGCCCGGACACCCCGATCATCACTGCGCAATGGCCGATGGCGGATGCGCGGGCGCTCGATCCGGAGGCGGCGCAGGAGATCGACTGGCTGATCCGGCTGGTGAGCGAGCTGCGCGCGGCGCGGACCGAGCTGAACGTGCCGCCGGGCGCGCGGCTGGCGCTGCACGTCCGCGACGCGCATGCCGATACGCTGGAGCGGCTGACGCGCCAGAATGCGGCGCTTGCCCGGCTGGCCCGCGTCGATCGCGCCGAGGGTGAAGCCCCGGCGGGCGGTGCGCTGCAGATCGTGGTGGATGAGGCGACCTATGTCCTTCCGCTCGAAGGCGTCATCGACCTCGACGCCGAACGCGCGCGCCTGACCAAGGCGATCGCGGCGGCGGAGAAGGAGCGGGATAGCCTGAACGCGCGGCTGTCCAACCCCGCCTTTGCCGAGAAGGCGAAGCCGGAGGCGGTGGAGAAGGCGCGGGCGGATCATGCCGAAAAGTCGGCCGAAGCGGCGCGGCTGGGCGCGGCGCTGGGGCGGCTGGGGTAGAATGCCCTCCCCGAATGGGGAGGGCGTCGCTCATTTGATCAGTGCGTAGACGATCACGATTTCCGCACTGGTTTCGACGGGCGCGGGCGAGACGTCGATCTTGACCGGTGGGACCAGTGCCTGCGGTGCGACCGCCTGCGCTGACACCTCCAGCATCATCATCGTGTCCGACTCGCGATCCCGGCCGTCGAGGATCGAAACAACCGGACCGAGCCGGGCACCCGACGCGACGGCGAGCGCGTCGGCGCGGGTGCGGGCATCGACAATCGCCGCAGCCGTCGCCGCGCGGCGGGCGGCGGCGGGATCGCTGAGGCGGAATTGCTTGAGCTCGGCGGAACTTGCGCCGAGCCGGTGGGCGAGGCCGATTGCGGTCCCCGCCTGATCGACCGCGCGCAATTCCATGGTCGCGTCAATTGTCGCGGTATAGCCGACCACGCGGCACGGACCCTTGTCGGTGTCATCGCGGTTCTGGGCCAGATCGATCAGGTCGTCGCTCGCGGCGCAATCGCCCTTGCGGACCGCGCGCATCGACACGTCGCCGGTGCGATAGCTTGCCTTGGGGTCGAGCGACGCGATCCCGCCGGTCACCGCCTTTTGCGCGTCCGCGAGCGCCTTGCTGGCGGCGTCAGCGGTGGTGCCGTCGCCGCGCAGGGTGATCGACAGTTCGGCGATATCCGGTGCGGTCTCGATCACCGCGCGCCCCTGAACGACGATCCCCGGTGGCAGCGTTTCGCGCATCGATTGCGCAGCCGCGGGCAGTGGTGAGAGTGCTACGATCAGTCCGACAAGCCTTAGCATATGCGACCCCTCCTATTATGGTATGAGATAACATCGCTGAAATTGGCGTGTGGTCAAGCGCATTGTCTGCCGCCTTCCACCGTCGCCCGGCGCTGAGCCGGGGCGCTTTGGGTAAATCCTCCTCGTGCCGGGGAGGATTTGGATGCCTTGCGAGCGCGCGGGACTTGGCCCAAAAGCGCGCCATGTCCCATTATCCCGCGCTTCGCCTTCGTCGCACCCGTAGTTCCGCGTGGAGCCGGCGGCTGCATGCCGAGACTCTGCTGACCCCGGCGGACCTGATCTGGCCGTTGTTCGTGACCGAGGGGGAGGGGGTCGAGGAGCCGATCTCCAGCCTGCCGGGTGTGTCGCGCTGGTCGGTCGATGGGATCGTCGCGCGGGCGCGCGAGGCGGCGGTGGCGGGGATTCCGTGCCTGGCGCTGTTCCCCAATACGCCTGTGGAACTGCGCACCGAGGATGGTGCGGAGGCGTTGAATCCCGACAATTTGATGTGCCGCGCGATCCGGGCGATCAAGGATGCGGTGCCGGAGATTGGCGTGCTGACCGATGTCGCGCTCGATCCCTATACCGCGCATGGGCATGACGGGCTGGTCGATGCGGCGGGCTATGTGCTGAATGACGAGACCGCCGAAGTGCTGGTCGGACAGGCGCTCAATCAGGCGCGCGCCGGGGCGGATGTGATTGCGCCCAGTGACATGATGGACGGGCGCGTCGGCCTGATCCGCGCGGCGCTCGAGGACGAAGGCTTCGTCAACGTCCAGATCATGGCCTATGCCGCCAAATATGCCTCGGCATTCTATGGTCCGTTCCGCGACGCGGTGGGATCGCGCGGGCTGCTGAAGGGCGACAAGAAGACTTATCAGATGGACCCGGCCAATGCCGAAGAGGCGCTGCGCGAAGTGGCACTCGACCTCGACGAGGGGGCGGACAGCGTGATGGTCAAGCCGGGGCTGCCCTATCTCGACATCGTGCGCCGGGTGAAGGAGCGGTTCGAGGTGCCGGTGTTCGCCTATCAGGTCAGTGGCGAGTACGCGATGATCGAGGCAGCGGCAGCGGCGGGGGCGGGGGACCGCGATGCGCTGGTGCTGGAAACACTGATGGCGTTCAAGCGTGCCGGGTGCAGCGGGGTGCTGTCCTACCACGCGCTCCATGCTGCACGGTTGATGGGCGGATGATCGAAACCGAACGGCTGGTGCTGCGCCCGCCGGTGGAGGCGGATTATCCGGCGCTTTACGCGATGTGGGCTGACCCGGTAGTGATGGCCGATCTGGGGCCGGTCAAGGACGATGCGGCGAGCGCGGCGGCGCTGGCGCGGCATGATGGCTATCGGCACGAGGGATTGGGGTTTCTGAGCGTCGTCCGCAGGAAGGACGATGCGGTCATCGGTTTTTGCGGGTTGAAGCGCGGCGATGCGCAGAACCCGATTGCGGGGCAGATCGAGGCGGGGTGGATGCTCGGCCGGGCCTATTGGCGGCGGGGCTATGCGCTGGAGGCGATGCGCGCGGTGCTGGCGTGGGGCTGGGCCAAGTTCGACGTGCCGCACATCGTGGCGATCACGTCGCAGCGCAATGCCGCCAGCCGGGCGATGATGGAGCGGCTGGGCATGGCCTATGTCGAGGGCGGCGATTTCGATCATCATGCCTTTGCGGTGGATGACCCCTTGCGCCATATCGTGACCTACCGCATCACTCGCCCGGTTAGTGCCGCGTAAGAGAGAAGGGGAGGCGATGAGCGCCGAAGCAGTCGCCGAACCACAGCCGGGCGCGCCCGGATGGCTGAAGGGCGTGAGCGGCCCGCTGTTCGTCGCCACGATCCTGCTGGGCAGCTTCCTGCTGTTCCTGGTCCAGCCGATGATTGCGCGGATGGCGCTGCCGCGGCTGGGCGGCGCGCCCGCCGTGTGGAACAGCGCGATGCTGATCTATCAGGCGCTGCTGCTGGGCGGCTATGCCTATGCGCACTGGCTGGGCCGCGTGCCGGTGCGGCGGCAGGCGATGATCCATCTGGGCGTGCTGGCGGTCGCGGCATTGTGGCTGCCGATCGGGCTGATGGCGATGCAGATGCCGGCCGATGCCGAGCCGGCGGTGTGGGTGCCGTGGTTGCTCGCCGCGTCGATCGGGCCGCTGTTCTTCGCGATTTCGGCACAGGCGCCGTTGCTGCAGCGCTGGTTCGCCTCGGCGTCGGGCGGGCGTGATCCCTATGCGCTCTATGCCGCGTCGAATGTCGGCAGTTTCGGCGGCCTGATCGCCTATCCGTTGCTGGTCGAACCGGGCATGGCGCTGCACGCGCAAAGCTGGCTGTGGACCGGCGGCTATGTGCTGGTGTTCGTCGCGGTTGCAGCCTGCGCCCTGTTGCTGCCGCGCAAGGCGGCGGACGCGCCGCATGTCCACGCAACCAGCGCCGCGCCGTCGAAGCGGCGCGTGGCGCACTGGATCGCGTTGGCCTTCGTTCCCTCGGGACTGATGCTTGCCACCTCGAGCTTTCTCACCACCGATATCGTGGCGGTGCCGATGCTGTGGGTGCTGCCGCTCGGCCTGTATCTGCTGAGCTTCACGATTGCGTTCGCGACGCGGCGGGCGGTGGCGGTGACGCTGACCCGGTTCGCGCCGATCACGATCCTGTTGTTCGGCGGGCTGATGATTGCGGGGCATAATGCCAATCCCGAGCTGAATGCGTTGATGGCGCTCGCCCTGCTGTTCATGGTCGCGGTGGCGCTGCACACGCATATGTATGATTTGCGGCCCGAGCCGGACCGGCTCACCGGCTTCTACCTCGCCATGTCGGTCGGCGGCGCGCTGGGTGGCGTATTCGCGGCTCTCGTCGCGCCGTTGGTGTTCGACTGGACCTATGAATATCCGATCCTGATCCTCGCCGCCGGGCTGCTCGTGCCGCAGGAGTGGCTGCTGCCGTTCCTCCAGCGGCTATGGGGTGAGCCGGGGCAGGGGCGGCGGGTGCGCGTGCTCGCCGTCGCGCTGGCGGTGGTGCTGATCGTGTGGTTCGGCGTGTCGCAGGGGTCGGACGTCCTTGGCCAAAAGCAGGCGGGCATCCTGTATCTCACGCTTGCGCTGATCGGGCTGTTCACCGTGGGCATGCGGGTGCCGTTCATGATCGTGCTGGCGGGCGCGCTGTTCCTGTTTGGCGGGTTCCGCTCGATCGCGATGAGCTGGCACGGCGATCTGCGCACGCGTAGCTATTTCGGGGTCTATACGATCACCGACCTTGCCGATCAGAAACGGCTGGCACACGGAACCACGCTGCATGGCGTGCAGCTGGTGGGAAATTCCGAGCGACTGAAGCTGCCGACGACCTATTATGTCCCCGGATCGGGGGTGGGGCAGGCGATGCAGGCGCTGCCGCCGTTATATGGCCCGAATGCGCGGGTCGGGGTCGTGGGCCTCGGCACCGGAACGCTCGCCTGTTACGCGAAGCCCGGCCAGTCGTGGCGTTTTTACGAGATTGATCCGGCGGTGGTGCAACTGGCGCGGGGGCCGTTCCGGTTCCTGGAACAATGCCGGCCGGACGCGAAAATCGTGCTGGGCGACGCGCGGGTGCGGCTGAACGACGAACCGGCGCAAAGCCTGGACCTGCTGGTGCTCGATGCCTTCTCGTCCGACGCGGTGCCGATGCATCTGATGACACTGGAGGCGTTCGCGACCTATGATCGCGTGCTGGCCAAGGACGGGCTGCTGTTGGTCCATATCTCCAACCGTTTCCTGGCGCTGGAGCCGGTGGTCGAGCGGGCGGCGACGCTGGGCGGATGGTCGGCGGCGCAACTGACCTATTTTCCGCCGCTGATCGAGGAATTGAACGAGGCAGCGACGTCGGACTGGATCGCGCTGTCGCGCTCGCCGCAGAAGCTGGCCCAGCTGACCGCGCGGGCGGACGGGTGGCGCCGGCTCGAGGGGCGGCCAGGGTTCACGCCATGGACCGACGATTATGCG
This sequence comes from Sphingomonas sp. SDUR79, assembly GCF_056821745.1. Classification (NCBI taxonomy): domain Bacteria; kingdom Pseudomonadati; phylum Pseudomonadota; class Alphaproteobacteria; order Sphingomonadales; family Sphingomonadaceae; genus Sphingomonas; species Sphingomonas sp. SDUR79. Next base: position 1,016,051 of record NZ_JBPDIN010000001.1, read on the forward strand.
ACGATCCTGCCGGTGCTGCGCAGCCTGAACAAGGATTTGCCCTAGGGATTTAGCTCGCCAGCGCGTCTTCCAGCGCCTGGACCTTCTCCGCCTGCTCGGCCGCGGTGCGGGAGAGGTTGGCGATGGCAGCATCGAGCGCGGGATAGGGTGGCGTACCGGCCTTAAGCCGTTCGGCCGCAGTCTCTTCGAGTGCCGTCACGATCTCCACCGTCTCACCGCGCGCACGATTGAGGTCGGCCAGCGCAATTTGTGCTGCAAGCCAGCTGTCGCTGCCCGGTGCGACGCCGCGCGCCACCGCCACCCGGGATTCGGTTTGCAGCGCGAGCGCGCGGAAGCGGGTGGCGATGCTCTCCGCAGCGGCCACGCGCTCGGCAATACGCGAGTCGAGTGCCGCATTGGGGGTCACGGTCGGGTCGGGGCGGATCACCTCTCCCGCGTCACGCGATTCGATCGGTCGCGGCAGCAGCGAGGGATAGCCGTCCCCGGTGGTGCTGCAGGCGCTGAGCGCTATGGGTAGCGCGAGGAGGGCTGGGTGTCGCATCGCGGCGGGTGTATGCCGCGAAGAAACTCTGCGCAACGGGGTTGCGTTTCGGGAAAACCGCTTCTATCAGCGCCCCTCCACTGCGCACCCGTAGCTCAGCTGGATAGAGCATCAGACTACGAATCTGAGGGTCGGACGTTCGAATCGTTCCGGGTGCGCCATTCAAAGCCCCGCCAAGTCACTGACTGGGCGGGGCTTTGTTGTTTTCGTTGCGTAATGTCTGAATTTTCCGGCGATATTTTGTGCTATGCAGCACGCATGGGGATGTTTCGCGCACTTTATTGCCTGATTCGGGGCCATCGCTGGACGCATAGCCGGACGCGTGAGGGCTATCGCACCTGTAAACGGTGCAAGCGGCGCGAGCCCGACCCCGCTTATGGCCCGGTGGACGCGCGCCAGTCGGACTGACTTTAAAAGCTGTACGGGACGGCGGCGCGGGTATCGGGGTCGATCCGGATCTCGCTGGCCGCGGGGGGGAAGGCGCGCTGGTCGCAATCGGCGCGGGGACAGATGCGGCAGCTGGTGCCGATCGGGGTCGCCACACCGCCCGGGCGCAGGCCATCGGCATAGACGAACTCACCCGCATGCGTTTCTTCACAGCCCAGGGCCACGGCATAGCGGCGCGGGGGGCGGTCGTAGCTGGCCGAGGGTTTGACCAGACCCTTGGCCATGATGACGTACCGCGCGCCGTCGGGTGTTTGCGCGAGTTGCGTCAGAATGCGGTCGGGGATCGCCACCGCCTCATGCACCACCCAAAGCGGGCAGGCGCCGCCGAAGCGCGCAAACTCCAGCGGCGTGGCGGAATGGCGCTTGGTGACGTTCCCGGCCATGTCGACGCGGCAGAAGAAGAAGGGGATGCCCTGCGCGCCGGGCCGCTGAAGCGTGGAGAGGCGGTGGCAGGCCTGTTCGAAGCTGGTGCCGAACCGCTGGCGTAGCCGGTCGATATCGTGGCGCAGCTCGCGCGCGGCATCGCGAAAACGGGTATAGGGCATCAGCAGCGCGCCGGCGGCGTAATTGGCGAGTCCGAGTGCGAGCAGCTCGCGCGCGGCGGGGGAGGCGAGGCCGCTGGCGTCGGCGACGACGCGCATCTCGTTTGCAAACTCCAGGCTGGCGAGCCGTTGGGCGAGCAGGAAGGCGCGGCTTTCGGGCGGGAGCACGCCGCTGATCGTGAGCCGCCGGGAGCGGGCGTCGAAGCGCGACAGGCGCAGATCGTCGTCGCGCGCCTCGTCGATCGCGATGCCGTGCCAGCCGCGCAGCCGGTCCTCGATCGCGCGGGGATGGTCGAAGCTGTCGGCCAGGACCTCGGCGGCGCGGTCGAGCGGGTCGATGTAATTGCCCTCGGCCTGATACCAGTCGCGCACTGCCTCCCACGGCAAGGCACCGCCATGGCCGGCACCGGTTTCGACCTTGTCGTCGAGCACGCGCAGCTGCGCCTGGCTGCGGCGCCATGCATCGTGGAGCGCGACCATGCGGCGGGTGAGGGCGGGGTGTTTTTCGACGCCCCGGCGGACGGCGGCTTCGTCCAGCGTATCGGCGGCGATGCTGGTGTCGGTTGCTGCCTCGATCGCACGGACCAGGGCCGCGGTGCCGTCGTCAGGCCCGACTTCGCCCCATTGTTCGGGAAACTCACGGCTTAGCGCGACCAGCACTGCCGGCGTCAGCGGGCGCTCCTCATTCTCGATCTGTGAGAGATAGCTGACCGAGACGCCGAGCCGGGCGGCGAGCGCCGCCTGTGGCAGCGCCAGCCGCTTGCGCAGGTCGCGGACCCGATGACCGGCGAAGAGGCGACGACGTTGTTCCATTGCCGCAGGATATATGCAGAGTCTTAAGATGCAACTTCGCAACATTGCATTTGCATGCGGACCGATGTCCTGTGCAGGGACCGGCCAAGGGAGTGTGCCATGTCTTCGACGATCGCGGAACTCGAACGCCGCCGCGCTGCGGCCCGGCTGGGCGGGGGCCAGAAGCGGATCGACGCGCAGCACGCCAAGGGAAAGCTGACCGCGCGCGAGCGGCTGGAGGTGCTGCTCGACGCGGGATCGTTCGAAGAGCTCGATATGTATGTCGAGCATAATTGCGTCGATTTCGGGATGCCGGAGCAGATCGTGCCGGGCGACGGCGTGGTCACCGGCAGCGGCACGATCAACGGTCGCCTTGTGTTCGTGTTCTCGCAGGATTTCACGGTGTTCGGCGGGTCGCTGTCGGAACGGCACGCGCAGAAGATCTGCAAGATCATGGACATGGCGATGAAGGTCGGCGCGCCCGTGATCGGCCTGAACGACAGCGGCGGCGCGCGCATTCAGGAGGGCGTTGCGAGCCTTGCCGGCTATGCCGAGGTGTTCCAGCGCAATGTGCTGGCATCAGGTGTGGTGCCGCAGATTTCATTGATCATGGGGCCGTGCGCAGGTGGTGCGGTCTATTCTCCCGCGATGACCGACTTCATCTTCATGGTGAAGGATTCATCGTACATGTTCGTCACCGGCCCGGATGTAGTGAAGACCGTTACCAACGAGATCGTCACGCAGGAGGAACTGGGCGGAGCTGTGACGCATACCACGAAGTCGGGCGTTGCCGATGTGGCGTTCGAGAATGATATCGAGGCGCTGCTGGCGGCGCGCGACTTCGTGGACTTCCTTCCCGCGAGCAATCGCGAACCTGTGCCCGAACGGCCATGCAGCGACCCGTGGGACCGCATCGAGGACAGCCTCGACACGCTGATCCCGCCGAGCGCGAACCAGCCCTACGATATGCACGAGCTGATCCGGAAGACGGTCGATGAGGGCGACTTTTTCGAGGTGCAGCCGACGCATGCCGGCAACATCATCATCGGCTTTGGCCGGATCGAGGGGCGCACCGTCGGCATTGTTGCGAACCAGCCGATGGTGCTGGCGGGCGTGCTCGACATCAATTCGAGCAAGAAGGCGGCGCGGTTCGTGCGCTTCTGCGATGCGTTCGAGGTTCCGATCGTGACGTTTGTCGACGTGCCGGGCTTCCTGCCGGGCGTCGGGCAGGAGCATAGCGGTATCATCAAGCACGGCGCGAAACTGCTGTTCGCCTATGCCGAGGCGACGGTGCCCAAGATCACGGTGATCACGCGCAAGGCCTATGGCGGTGCCTATGACGTGATGGCGTCGAAGCATCTGCGCGGGGATTTGAACTATGCCTGGCCGACGGCGGAGATCGCGGTGATGGGCGCGAAGGGCGCGGTCGAGATCATCTTTCGCGGCAAGACGCCCGAAGAGATCGCGGAGAAGACTGCGGAATATGAGGCGCGCTTCGCCAACCCGTTCGTCGCGGCGAGCAAGGGGTTTGTCGACGAGGTGATCATGCCGCATTCGACCCGGCGCCGGATCGCGCTGGGGCTACGGAAGCTGAGGAACAAGAGCCTCGAAAATCCGTGGAAGAAGCATGATAATATTCCACTCTAGCCTTAGCGCGGCTGGTTGGCGATTTGGTAGGGAACAGGTGGTAGCCATGCCCCATGATCGGACTGGGCTTCATTCTGCTCGCGATTGCGGCCTTCGGCGTGTTCAAGGCCAGCGGCGTTCTGTCGGACGGGTTGCTATCCGATCATATCCGTGTGCGCGGCGAGGTCATCGCTCGGCGGGATCGACCGCTGCGTTTTGCGCGGGAACTGTTGAGCGCAGCGGTGGTGCTAGTGGCGGCGCTTTACATCGGCTTCCTGGGGTTTTCGTTTCTGATGGCGACGTGACTGCGCTTGGGCGCGCCGAGTTCTCATCGTGAGTTTCGGTCGCCTAAATTATGTCGGCATCGCATTGGCGGCCGCATTGGCGGGCTGCCAGCAACCACCGGAAAGCGGCAACACGACCGCGCCAACGTCGTCCGCGACCCCTACGCCGACCGGCGTCCGCGCCTTGCCCGAGTCTGAGCAACTCAAGCTCGCCTTCCGCACCGCCTATGGCAAGGATGGTGCGGCGCAGGTGCAGGAAGACGATGCGGGTGTCATCAATGTGAAGCCGGGCCAGCTGTTGTGGACCGGCGATACTGCAGTGCTGCTGAGCCCTGGCGCGAATGAGTCCGACTGCCATGCCTGTTCGGGGGCGCTGGCGATCGCTTATCTGAAGCCACAGGGCGACGGGTTTGCGGTGACGGGCCAATGGCCGACGCTGGTGCGTGGCTCCGGCTGGGGTGCGGAGCCGGAGTGGCGCGTGACTAACGAATTCACCGACAACCCGGCGATCTATGTCGAAAGCGGTGACACGGCGCAGGGCTATTCGTGCGGCGGGGCGTCGATCACCGAGTTGAAGCCCGATGGGCCGGTCCAGTCGGAGCGGGTATGGCTGTCGTCATCGAATGAGGGCGCGGTCGATGAGACGACCGGCAAGACTTTTGGCGGCGAACCGCTGATCCGGCTTGAGGGCAAGATCACCGATATCGTGAAGGGCAAGTCGTTCGCGGTGCAGGCGAGCGGGACGGCGAAGTTCGTCGAACGCTATGAATATCGCGATGGCAAGTTCATGCCGGTCCAGAAGGAGTCGCGGCTGTCATGTTGAACCGGGAAGTGACGCCATGAAACTCGGCCGCCTGAACCATATCGGCGTTGCGACGCCGTCGATCGTGGACTCGATCGCCTTCTATCGCGATGTGATGGGGGCGGAGACGATCCATGAACCCTTCGACCTGCCGGCGCAGGGGGTGAAGGTGTGTTTCGTCGATACGCCGAACACGCAGATCGAACTGATCGAGCCGCTGGGCGCGGACTCGCCGATCCACGGGTTTCTGGCGAAGAACCCGGCGGGCGGGCAGCATCACCTGTGCTACGAAGTCCCGGATATTCACGCGGCCAAGGCGTGGTTCGAGGGCAAGGGCGCGCGGGTGTTGGGCGAGCCGCGCATCGGGGCGCATGGGACCTTGATCTTCTTCGTCCATCCGCGCGACATGGGCGGGGTGCTGACCGAGATCATGGAGAGCCCGCGTGCTAGCCACTAATTGCCACCCCGGCCTTGTGCCGGGGTCCACCGGGCGGCAAGCGCGGGTGTTGATGGTGAGCGATGCGCGTGTGGATGAGTGGACCCCGGAACAAGTCCCGGGTGACGAAGGGGGTTTTGCGAATGTCTGACGACAGCGTCCTTTACAGCCTCGAAGAAGGCGTCGCGACGATCCGCCTCAATCGGCCCGAGCGGCTGAATGCGGTGACGTTCGACATGCTCGACCTGATCCGCGCGTCGTTGCTGCGCGCGGTGAATGAGGGCGCGCGGGCGGTGCTGCTGACCGGCGAAGGGCGGGCGTTCTGTTCGGGCGCGGATCTGGCCGGGCGGATGGATCGCGGGCCGGTCGATCCGGCCGAGAGCCTGGAGTTTCATTACAACCCGCTGGCCGAAACGCTGTCGAAGCTGCCGATCCCGATCGTCACCGCGATCAACGGGCCGGCGGCGGGTGCTGGCGTCGGCATCGCGCTGGGCGGCGACATCGTGGTGATGGCGAAGAGCGCCTATCTGCTGCTGGCGTTCAGCAATATCGGGCTGGTGCCCGATTGCGGCGCGACGTGGCTGGTCGCCAAGTCGGCGGGGCGGGCCAAGGCGCTGGAAATGGCGCTGCTGGGCGAGAAGATGTTCGCCGATGACGCCAAGGATGCGGGGCTGGTCGCGCGCGTGGTCGAGGACGACGCGCTGATGGCGGAGGCAGGCAAGCTCGCTGCGACGCTGGCGGCCAAGCCGACCATCGCGCTGGGCCTGATCCGCGCGCAGATCAAGGCGGCGCTCAACAACACGCTGTCGGAAACGCTGAGCGTTGAGGCGGCACATCAGCGGATTGCGGGCAAGACCGAGGATTTTCGCGAAGGCGTGATGGCGTTCCTCGGCAAGCGGGCGCCGGAGTTCAAGGGTAAGTGAGCTACGTACCGCCCTCCGTTTGCCCTGAGCCTGTCGAAGGGCCGGGCATGACCGAAATGACGGGGGCGGTGCTTCGACAAGCTCAGCACAAACGGATGTTTCGCGTATGACCGACAAGCCCACCCCCGCCGAGTGGAAGGCGCTGGCCGACAAGGAAGTGAAGGGCCGCGACCTGACGTGGCACACGCCGGAGGGGATTGACGTCAAGCCGCTCTATACGGCGGAGGATGTGACGGCGGACCCCGGCCTGCCGGGTTTCGCGCCGTTCACGCGCGGGGTGCGGGCGTCGATGTATGCCGGGCGGCCCTGGACGATCCGGCAATATGCGGGCTTTTCGACCGCCGAGGAATCCAACGCATTCTATCGCCGCAACCTGGCGGCGGGGCAGAAGGGGCTCTCGGTCGCGTTCGATCTGGCGACGCATCGCGGATACGACAGCGATCATCCGCGCGTGACCGGCGATGTCGGCAAGGCGGGCGTCGCGATCGACAGCGTCGAGGACATGAAGATCCTGTTCGACGGGATCCCGCTCGACCAGATGTCTGTTTCGATGACGATGAACGGTGCGGTGATCCCGATCCTTGCCTTCTTCATCGTCGCGGGGGAGGAGCAGGGGGTCGATCAGAGCCTGCTCGATGGGACCATTCAGAACGACATTCTGAAGGAGTTCATGGTCCGCAACACCTACATCTACCCGCCCGAGCCGTCGATGCGGATCATTTCAGATATTTTTGCATATACGTCGGCCAACATGCCGAAATTCAACAGCATTTCGATCTCCGGCTATCATATGCAGGAGGCCGGGGCGACGCAGGTGCAGGAGCTGGCCTTCACCATCGCCGACGGCATGGAATATGTGAAGTACGGCGTTGCCAGCGGCCTCGACATCGACAAATTTGCCGGGCGGCTCAGCTTCTTCTTCGCAATCGGTATGAACTTCTTCATGGAAGTCGCTAAATTGCGGGCGGCGCGGGTGTTGTGGCATCGCGTGATGACCCAGCTGGGCGCGAAGGATGAGCGCAGCAAGATGCTGCGGACCCACTGCCAGACCAGCGGCGTGTCGCTGACCGAGCAGGACCCGTACAACAACGTCATCCGCACGACGATCGAGGCGATGGCGGCGATGCTGGGCGGGACGCAGAGCCTGCACACCAATGCGCTGGACGAGGCGATTGCGCTGCCGACCGATTTCTCCGCGCGGATCGCGCGCAATACCCAGCTGGTGATCCAGGAAGAGACGGGGATGACCAATGTCGTCGATCCGCTGGGCGGCAGCTATTATGTCGAGGCGCTGACGCAGGAGCTGGTCGACAAGGCGTGGGCGATCATCGAGCGGGTCGAGGCCGAGGGCGGGATGGCCAAGGCGGTTGCCGCCGGCTGGCCCAAGGCGATGATCGAGGAAGCCGCCGCCGCCACCGCCGCGCGGATCGACCGGGGCGAGCAGGTGATCGTCGGGGTCAACAAATACCGCAAGGCCGAGGAAGACCCGATCGACATTCTCGACGTCGACAACCACGCCGTGCGCGAGGCACAGGTGGCGCGGATCGCGCGGGTCAAGGCGGAGCGCGACGAAGCGGCGTGTCAGGCGGCGCTGGATGCGCTGCGTGAGGGCGCGCGGGGCAATGGCAATCTGCTCGAACTGGCGGTCGTGGCGGCGCGGCACCGCGCGACGCTGGGCGAGATCAGCACGGCGATGGAGGATGTGTTCGGGCGGCACGGGACGGTGCCGACCCCGGTCAAGGGCGTCTATGGCGGCGCCTATGACGCGGACCAGAGCTGGGAGCGGCTGAAGGGCGGCGTCGCCGCGACGGGGCGGCGGCTGGGCCGCGCGCCGCGGATGCTGGTCGCGAAGATGGGGCAGGATGGGCATGACCGCGGGGCCAATCTGGTCTCCTCTGCGTTCGGCGATCTGGGCTTCAAGGTCGTGCCCGGCCCGTTGTTCCAGACGCCGCAGGAAGCCGCCGAGCTGGCGCTGGCCGAGGATGTCGATGTGGTCGGGGTCTCCAGCCTGGCGGCGGGGCACAAGACGCTGATCCCGCAGCTGATCGGCCATCTGCGCGATGCGGGGCGTGCCGACATCAAGGTGATCGCGGGCGGGGTGATCCCGGCGCAGGATTATCAGATCCTGCGCGACGCGGGCGTTCAGGCGATCTTTGGCCCGGGCACCAATCTGGTCAATGCTGCGGCGGAGGTGCTGACCCTGCTCGGCCATAATATGCCGCCGGAAAAGGAGGCTGCGGAGTGATCGTTGCTGCAAATCGCCTATGCATGGCCGTGGCCCTGGCGGCAGCACTGCTGATCGGCAACGCTGTCGGTGCGCAGCAAAGTGCACCGACGGCGGGCAGGTCGATCGCGACGATCGCCAAGGTGCCGCTGACATCAAAGGGCGGCGCATCGATCCAGCTGGGGTCGCGCGTTGCACCGGGCAAGCCGACCTTGATCGCGTTCTGGGCAAGTTGGTGCATGCCCTGTCTGGTCGAGGCACCCTATCTCAGAAAGATCAGGGCCGAACTCGGCGATCGATACAACTTCATCTATATCAATCGCCGGGAGGGAAACCCGGACCCCGATCAACCACAGGCCGCGATGACGCAGTTTCTGAGCCGGTCGGGGCTGGGTGACACCGATTACGTGATTGCCGACGTGCCGGCCTACCGCACGCTCATCGGGAAAGACCTGCGCGATATCCCGGAAGGGAAGGTCGGGCTTCCGCGCATCTACCTGTTCGACCGGCACGGTCGGCAGATCTACACCTCCTACGGCTTTTCGCCGGCGGAAGGCCCAGCGTTGGAGCGGCTGGTCAGGCAGGCTGTCGCGAAATGAGCGCGGAGGTCGTCAAGCCGGACCCGGAGCCCGGGTTCGACAAAGAGATGCTGCTCTACGATTATTCGAAGCATCTGCTGTCGCTGGCGTTGTTGGGCCTTGGCGGCATTCTGTCGATCGCGCAGTCGCCGCAGGGGCAGAAGATTCCCGGACCCATTATTGCGGGACTGACCGTGTTTCTGGCCATTTCGGGGCTGTGCGCGCTGAGCTGTACGGCGTCGATTTTGCGTTCGCGTCAGCGTAACGTGCCGGTACCGCGCTCCGCTTGGCTGACCAATCAGGGGGCGATGATGTTCCTGGGCATCGGGGTCGGCGGCTTTCTTTACTCTTGGATCAAGGTTTTGATGTGAGCACCCGTACCGACTGGACCCGCGACGAGATCGCCGCGTTGTTCGACCTGCCGTTCATGGAGCTGGTCTATCAGGCCGCCACCGTCCACCGCGCACATTTCGCGGCGGATGAGGTGCAGCTGTCGACGCTGCTCAGCATCAAGACCGGCGGGTGTCCGGAGGATTGCGGGTACTGCAACCAGTCGACCCATGCCGAGACGGGGCTGAAGGCGACCAAGCTGATGGATGTGCGCGCGGTGCTCCAGGCGGCGGCGCAGGCGAAGGATAATGGCTCGTCGCGCTTCTGCATGGGCGCGGCGTGGCGCAACCCCAAGGACCGCGACATGCCCGCCATCGTCGAGATGGTACGCGGGGTGCGCCAGATGGGCATGGAAACCTGCATGACGCTGGGCATGCTGACCGAGGGGCAGGCGGCGCAGCTCGCCGATGCCGGACTGGATTACTACAACCACAATATCGACACGTCGCCCGAACGCTATGCCGAGGTGATCACCACGCGGACGTTCGAGGACCGGCTGGAAACGCTGGACCATGTGCGCGAGGCGGGGATCAACGTGTGCTGTGGCGGGATCGTCGGGATGGGCGAGACGCGGGCGGATCGCGTCGGCTTTATCCACGCGCTGGCGACGCTGCCCATGCATCCCGAGAGCGTGCCCGTGAACGCGCTGGTGCCGGTCAAGGGCACGGTGCTGGGCGACATGCTCCACGACACGCCGCTGGCGAAGATCGACCAGATCGAGTTCGTGCGCACGGTCGCGGTGGCGCGGATCACGATGCCGGAATCGATGGTGCGCCTCTCCGCCGGGCGCGAGAGCATGAGCGATGAGACGCAGGCCTTGTGCTTCATGGCGGGGGCAAACTCGATCTTCACCGGCGACAAGCTGCTGACCACCGGTAATGCTGGCGACGACAAAGACGCGGCGTTGTTTGCTCGGCTCGGGATGCGGGCGATGGCGGGTGAGGTGAAGGCGGAGCTGGAGGCGGCGGAGTGAGCCAATGGAACTTGTAACTCAACAAGACCAAATCATGGATAATGCACAGATTCTTGCGGATGCGATCCATGATGGAAATCTTGATAGGGACGAGGCTAGTGATCTCGTGGCTCGGGGGAAGGTGTTTTTACCCTTTCGTTATGGACCCTCCCTCGTTTTTGCGCCGGCAAAATTCGTCGGGTACGCGAATAATTCGGTAAAATCCTATCGTAAATCAGTCGGTACCAGAAGTGGAAGCGTTGCGCGGGCTGCAATAACGCGGGTTCTTGGATTCGACGCCTTGGAGAATGAGCCTCTCGAGCTGCAGCTTTCCAACTACTGCGAACAAATCGGGGTGCGTTTGCAGGCAAATAAGCATAGCTTTTGGATTACGCGATCAGCAGAAAGGCAGATACAGAATGATCGATCTGCCATAAATGACATCGAAACTGATTTTGGAAACGAAGATCCAGAATATAGGAAGCGTATGGCTGGTTCGTATGTGCGTGACCAGCGCATCCGCAAGAGGGTTTTGGAAAGGGCGAATGGCCGTTGCGAGTATTGTGGCTCATCAAGTTTTCTTACTGTAAGCGGAAATCCATTTCTTGAGGCCCATCATGTTATTAGTCTTTCGGAAGAGGGCGCTGATACGATGGGGAATGTTATCGCTCTCTGTCCGAACGATCATCGGCAGGCTCATTTTGGCGAGAATTGGAAATCGTTGCAGGAAGAGTTCTCAAAAATCATACGGGACAAGGTTTGAGATTGTCGCGATGAATGAGCAGAATCGAACCACGGTTGTGGAGGCGTGGCATGAATATTTCGGCTAAAGTCACCGACGAGCGGGTGCTGGACATCCGCTGCGACGCGCACAGCCCGATCGTCGATCTGATGGATGGACGCACCATCTCGGCGCCGCTCGCCTGGTATCCCCGCTTGTTGCGCGCGACGGTCGAGCAGCGGGCGAAGTGGGAGCTGGCGGGCGCGGGTTACGGCATCCACTGGCCGGAGATTGACGAGGATCTAAGTACCGAGGGGCTGCTGCGCAGTGCGCCGGCACCGAAGGTAGCGTGAACGCCGAGAAGTACGAACTTGACGAGTTAAATCCCCCTCCCGCTCGCGGGAGGGGTTAGGGGAGGGCCTGTCCCTCACAACAGATTGCACCGCGTGCGGACAGGCCCTCCCCCGGCCCCTCCCGCAAGCGGGAGGGGAGTGAAGGGTGTTCAAGAAAATCCTGGTCGCCAATCGTGGTGAGATTGCCTGCCGCGTATTCCGCACCGCCAAGCGGATGGGGATCGCCACCGTCGCGGTCTATTCCGATGCCGATGCGCGGGCGCCGCATGTGTTGATGGCGGACGAGGCGGTGCGGCTGGGGCCGGCGCCTGCCAGCGAGAGCTATCTCAAGGCTGAGCTGATCCTGGCCGCGGCCAAGGCTACCGGCGCGGATGCGATCCATCCGGGCTATGGCTTCCTGTCGGAGCGCGAGAGCTTTGCCAAGGCGTGTGCGGAGGCGGGGATCGCCTTTGTCGGGCCACCGGCCAATGCGATCGCGGCGATGGGGGACAAGATCGAGTCCAAGAAGCTCGCCAAGGCGGCGGGGGTCAATGTCGTTCCCGGCTATCTGGGCGAGATTGCCGATACCGACGAGGCGGTGAAGATCGCGAGCGAAATTGGCTTTCCGGTGATGATGAAGGCGTCGGCGGGCGGCGGCGGCAAGGGGATGCGGCTGGCGTGGAGCGAGCAGGACGTTCGCGAGGGCTTTGAGGCGACCAAGCGCGAGGGGCTGGCGTCGTTCGGCGATGATCGCGTGTTCATCGAGAAGTTCATCGAACAGCCGCGCCATATCGAGATCCAGCTGATCGGCGACCAGCATGGCAATATCGTCTATCTCGGCGAGCGCGAATGTTCGATCCAGCGGCGGCACCAGAAGGTGGTCGAGGAAGCGCCATCGCCCTTCGTCACGCCCGAGATGCGCCGCAAGATGGGCGAGCAGGCGGTCGCGCTGGCGCGGGCTGTTGGGTATTATAGCGCCGGGACGGTCGAGCTGATCGTCAGCGGCGCCGACAAGACCGGGGAGGGGTTCTACTTCCTGGAGATGAACACGCGACTGCAGGTAGAGCATCCGGTGACCGAGGCGATCACGGGGCTCGATCTGGTCGAGCAGATGATCCGGGTCGCGGCGGGCGAGCGGCTGGCGTTTACGCAGGATGAGGTGACGCTGACCGGCTGGGCGATCGAGAATCGCGTCTATGCCGAGGATCCGTATCGCGGGTTTCTGCCGAGCACCGGGCGGCTGGTGCGCTATGCGCCCCCGGCGGCGCAGGAGACTCCCTATGGCGCTGTCGGCGGGGAGGGCTATGTCCGCGTCGACGATGGCGTTGCCGAGGGGGGCGAGGTCAGCATGTTCTATGACCCGATGATCGCCAAGCTGATCACCTGGGCACCGACGCGCGAGGAGGCGGCGGATCTGCAGGTCGCGGCGCTCGACCGGTTCGAGCTGGAGGGGCTGGGCAACAATATCGATTTCCTGTCGGCGCTGATGCAGCATCCGCGCTTCCGGTCGGGGGCGCTGACCACCGGTTTTATCGCGGAGGAATATCCCGAGGGGTTCGAGGGCGCTCCGGCCGATGCGGCGCTGCTGCGCAAACTCGCGGCGGTGGCGACGGTGCTGGACCTGATTCAGGCTGCGCGGGCGGTGGAGATTTCGGGGCAGCTTGCGACGCCGACCCTGTCGAGCGCGCGCGTCGTGCTGATCGGCGCCGAGCGGTTCGACATCAGTGTCGATAGCCATGCCGGAGGGATGCTGGTCAATTTCGACCCGAACGAGGCGCCGCTCGACATTGCCACTGGCTGGCAGCCGGGGCAGCGGCTCGCGCAATTCCGTATCGATGGCGAGGAATTGTTGAGCGTCGGGGTCAAGCGCACCCGCGCCGGGTGGATGCTGCGCGCACGCGGTGCGTCGCATAACGTGAAGGTCTATGCGCCGCGCGTTGCGGAACTTGCCCGCCACATGATCGAGAAGATTCCGCCGGACATGAGCCGGTTCCTGCTCGCGCCGATGCCGGGGCTGCTGACGCGGATCGAGGTGGGCGAGGGCGAGAAGGTCGAGGCCGGGCAGCCGCTGGCGGTGGTCGAGGCGATGAAGATGGAGAATATCCTGCGCGCCGAGAAGGCAGGCGTGGTCAAGGCGATCAACTTTGCCGCGGGCGACAGCCTGGCGGTGGACGCGGCGATTTTGGAGTTTGAGTGAGGCGCAGGGGCGCGGGCTCTACGAAGAAACAGAAGAGGACCCTCCCTAACCCCTCCCACAAGCGGGAGGGGCTAAGAAGAGAGCGGTCGCTCCTGCCTCACGCCATCGGCGGGGATGCGGGCAGGACCACAGTGATGCGCAGGCCGCCGATCGGAGAGTTGCTCGCCTCGATCCGGCCGTGATGCCCTTCCACGATTGCGCGGGCGGTGGCGAGGCTGAGGCCCGATCCGCCGGGCGTATCCTTGGCATTGGCGCGGTAGAAGGGTTCGAACAATTGCTGGGCGAGCTGCACGTCGATGCCCGGCGCATTGTCGTCGACGATGAGGCGCCACGCGTCGCGCTGGCTTTCGAGGCCGAGGACGATGCGGCCGCCGCGCGGGACATAGCGCATGCTGTTTTCGATCAGCGCGCCGAACAATTGCTCGATCCGCTCGGCGTCCCATTTCACCAGGATGGTATAGGGGGGCAGGTTGCTGGTTTCGAGCCGCACGCCGGCCGCCTCGGCGCGCTTGCTGTGGCTCCAGATCGCGTTGTGGATCAGCGCGCGGGGATCGACATCGGCAAAGCGCAGCGGGAGGCGGCCCAGATCGGCGAGCGCGACGGCGTGCAGGTCCTCGGCCATGCGCGCGAGGCGGTTCTGGTCGGCTTCGATCGCCGCCTTGAATTCGGGTTCGGCGGTCAGGGCTTCCTGCAACGTTTCGAGGCGTCCGCCGAGTGAGGCAATCGGCTCGCGCAGCTCTTCTGCGATCATCACCAGCCAGGTGCGACGCGCCGTTTCGATCCGTTCGAAGCGGTTGGCGATACGGCGCAAATTGCGCATCGTGCCGACAATCTCACGCGGGCCGCGCTCTTCGAAATGAATGTCGCCATCGCCATCGGCCACCTCATGGCTGAGCCGCAGCAGTTCCTGCTGTGGTCTCGACCAACGTCCCGCAAGCCAATACGCGACCCCGAGCAGCAGGGCGAGGATGCCCGCCAGGATCGCGCCGATGCCGATATAATGGTCGCGCAGCAACGCGCGGTCGCGGTCGCTGAGCTGTGGCGGGCGCACGACGCGGGCACGCGCTACGGTCGTGCCGTTGACGACGACCGGGCGCTCGATCAGCGCCGGACCCGCAACCGGACCGCCGAGCAGCCGGTCGCCAGCGCCGACAATGGCCACGCGATTACCCAGAATGATCGGATCGCGCTTATCCAGCTCTGCGACGATGCGGTCGAACGGTTTGCCCGCCGTCGCCGCTTCAGCTGCCAGCGCGGCAAAGGTTTCAAGATGCTCGACATCGCGATTGCGTAGCAGGCGCTCGCTGCTGGTGTAGACGTTCCACAACAGCAGCCCACCCGCCACCGCCACGATCAGCAGCGCCTGCGCCGCCAGTGCCGTGAACATGCCCCGAAACAACCGCACTCTCATCTCCCCATCCGGCCCGTCCCCCGACAGGCCGTCCGATAAAATTGCCTATTCGATCCCGGCATCGAGCGAATCGAGGATCCGCGCGCCCGCCATGAACACCGCGATGGGGCAGACCGCGAACAGCAGCCATCCGCCAAAGCCGGGATATTGCTCCAGATAGTGAATGCCGCGATCGACCGCCCCGACCCCAAGGCCGTAGATCACGGCAAACGCCTCGAATCTGGTCTTGATGGTGAAGAGGCGTTTGATGCGTGACAGCATGGAAATCGTTACGCAAGACCCGGGCCAAATACGGAATTGGCGGGTTTCGCGTTAACGGCTATGGTTACCTGTCAATTAACCCGACAGATTCGCCGGATCGATGCCGAGCGCGTCGAGCAGGGCGGCCCGCGCGGCGGCGATATGGGCGATGAGCGCGGGGTCGCCAATTTGATCCTGTGCGATTCCCGCGGGCCAGTGCGCCTCGATCACTGTAGCGATCCGGTCGAGCTTGGCTGAATCGACCAGGAAGCGGGGATCGACGGTGGCGGGGTCCGCGACGACGCGCAGGCGCAGGCAGGCAGGGCCGCCGCCATTGGCCATCGACTGGCGCACGTCGACCACCTCCAGATGCCGGATCGGGCCATTGCCAGCAACGTGGCGCTGGAGCCAGCCCCATACGGACGGTGTATCGCGGGCCTCGGTGGGCAGGATGAGCCCGGTCTCGCCACCGGGCAGCGTCACCAGCTGGGCATTGAACAGATAGGAACTGATCGCGTCAGCGAGGCTGACCTCTGCTGCGGGAACCTCGACGATCTCGACGCGGGGCATCAGGCGGCGCAGGTCGGCGTAGAAGGCGTCCTTGTCGGCGAAGGCCAGTTCGTGCGCGAACAGGACGTTGGCGTTGGCCACGGCCACGACGTCGTTGTGGAAGGCGCCGGCGGCGATCGCTTCTTCCGATTGCTGGACGAACAGCGTCCGTTCGGGGTCGAGGCCGTGTCGGCGGGCCACGGCTGCGCTGGCTTCGCGATGCTGGCGCGCGGGGAAGGGGCCGCCGCTGACGCCATAGACGAAGATCTCGATGCCCGGCGCGTCATGCTCGGGGGCCAGGCGCATGTGATTGGCCGCGCCCTCATCTCCGAACGGGGCGGGGACGGGACCGTGGACGCGGAAGGCGTCGTGCGCGAAGGCTAGGCGGAGTTGGGCGAGCGTTTCGGGCCACTCATGGCTGCGATGCGGCATCGTCACGAGGTTGGCGACGGTCAGGTGGCAGCGGCCATCGGCGGTGTCGGGCGCGGGGGACACGGTTGCGGCGTTGGCGGCCCACATTGCCGAGGCCGACAGCGCCTGTGCCTGAAGGTGCGGCGCGGCTTCGGCGTAGTCGGTGGCAAGGCTGTCGAGCCAGCGATGGTCGGGGCGGGCATGGGGCAGGAGGATGCCCTGGGTCAGCCCGAGCGCCAGGTTGGCGCCCATCTTCGCGATCCCCTGCAGCGCGGCCGCACGGGGTTGCGACACCGCGCCCTGATTGCGCGTGGCGGCGAGGTTGCCGTGGCTGAGGCCGGCGTAATTGTGGCTCGGCCCGATGATGCCATCGAAGTTGATCTCAACGCGGGGCATGGCACACGTCCTGCCCCGCCGTGACGTCGAGCAAAGCGGCGGCGGCGGGGTCGAGCGTCACGCCCTCCGCTCCACACGTGATCCGACCATGACAGGCGCGGAAGTCGCCGAGCGTGCCGCGGGCGATGATACTCGCGTCGCCGCCTGGTGCGATGTCCGCGACCGGTTGGGTCCGGCAGTCGCGGATCGTCATCACATGGTCGGTCCGGGCGGTCATCGTCGGGCCGCCGTCGAAGATGTCGATGTAATTCTCGAACGCGAACCCTTCATGCTCCAGCATCCGCATCGCCGCACGGCCGGAGGGGTGGGGGACGCCGATCACGCTGCGGGCATGTTCGGTGAGCATCGCGGTATAGACCGGGTGGCGCGGCATCAGGTCGGCGATGAACTGGTTGCCGTGGATCGCGTTGAATTCGTCAGCTTGCTGGAAGCTCATCCCGAAGAAGCGGCCCGCGACGCCGTCCCAAAAGGGCGATCCGCCGGCCTCGTCGATCACCCCGCGCAGCTCGGCGAGGATGCGGTCGGCGAAACGTGCACGGTGCATCGCGATGAACAGGTAACGGCTGCGCGCGAGCAGCATGCCGAGGCCCCCGGCGCGCTCGCCCGGGTGGAGGAACAGACCACCGACCTCGCTTGCGCCCTCCAGATCGTTGACGAGGTTGAGGATTTCGGCGCGGAAGGTGCGATTGAGCGCCTCGCTATGCTTGGTCACCGTGCCCATGCGGTACGAGTAAAAGGGCCAGCGCTGGCCGACCTGGGTGAAGATCTGGCAGGTGCCGCGCACCTCCTGCGTCGCGGTGTTTTCGAGGACGAGGACGAACAGCTCATCCTTCTTCGCATCGTCGGTGCGCGCGAACGCCTCGGCGCTGCGCTCGAGCTTGGTCTTGAGCGCTGGTTTTTCGGGGGGGAGGTTGGTGAAGCCGCCGCCGGTGAGCTTGGCCATCTCGTAGAGATGCTGAAGGTCGTCGGCGCGGGCGGGGCGGATGATGAAGGTCATACGCGGCCCTTTTCGATGATGCGCAGGATGGTCAGCGCCGAGAGGGCGGCACGTTCGGGCAGGCTGTCGGGGATCAGAAATTCCTCCTGCGAATGAATGGCGCCGCCGCGCGCGCCCATCGTGTCGACGACGGGCACGCCGCACGCGGCGATGTTGTTGCCGTCGCACACCCCGCCGGTCGCCTTCCACGCGACGGGGATGTCGAGATCGGCACCGGCTTGCTTGACCAGGCCGAACAGCCGTTCGGCCCCCGGGTCGAGCGGTTTGGGCGGGCGGTTGAAGCCGCCATGGACATGAACCGACACGTCGTGTTCGGCAGCAATCGCGTCGGCGAGGGCTTGGACGGCTGCTCCGGCGCGCTGGATGGCGTCGGGCGAGGCGGGGCGGAAATTGACGCGCAGGATCGCGAGATCGGGGACGACATTGTTCGGCCCGCCCCCTTCGATCCGTGCCGGGTTGACGGACAGGTCGTCGGTCATCAGCTGCGATAGGCGCAGTGCGAGATCGGCGGCGGCGACCAGCGCGTTCCGGCCGTCGCGCGGGTTGCGACCGGCATGCGCGCTGCGCCCGCGCACGACGATCGAGAAGTTGCCCGTGCCGCCGCGCGCGCCCGCCAGCGTGCCGTCGGGCAGCGCGGGTTCATAGGTGAGCGCCGCGACCTTGTTCTTCGCGGCCTGTGCGATCAGCGCTGCCGAGGCGAAGGAGCCGGTTTCCTCATCGGAGTTAATCACGACCTCGTAACCGAAGCGCGCGGCGGCGGGCGTATCCTCGACCGCGCGAAGGGCGGCGAGCATCAGTGACAGCCCGCCCTTCATGTCCGCCGCGCCGGGGGCGTTGAGGATGCCGTCGGGCAACCAGGTCGCGGTCTGGAATGGGTGATCGGCGGGGAAGACGGTGTCCATGTGACCGGTGAAAAGCATCTGCACCGGGGCCTCAGGCCGCACGCACAGATGCAGATGGCGGCCATGGGCGAGCGATTGCACGGTGCCGCTATTATCGACCATCTCGACCGGCGCGGGTTCAACCAGCGCTAGGTTGCCCGGCAGTGCGGCAAAGGCGTCGGCAAGCAGCCCTGCCATCGTCGTCAGCCCATCGAGGTTGCGGGTGCCACTGTTGACCGCGACCCAGCGCTCGACCTGCGCCAGCATCGGTGCGGCGCGGGCCGCCTCGACGGCGGCGGCTTCGATTGCGTTCAGCCCCATGGGGGTGGTCTATCGGCTGATCTCAGCGGGGTGAACCCCCGGCGTCGGAAAAGTATCAAAAGATACCGGTGTTCGGCGCGTCAGAAATCCACCAGCAGCGACGCGCGGGTCGTCGTGTCGGTGCTTTTGCGACCATTTGGCGGCGCGCTTTCATAGTTTACCGCATAGGACATCTGGGTCGAAAACGGGCCGAACAGCTTGACGCGCAGCGCGGATTTGCCGGTGATCGTGCTGTTCTGCTGCTCGACGAATGCCGAGGCGTCCTGGCTGAAGGTCACGCCCCTGCTGATCTTCCAATCCAGGTCGAGCTTGCCGCGTGCGGCGATCTGCCGTTCGGTCGGCGCGGTCACGAACTCGGTGTAGCGGAAAGCCGGGCCGAGCTCGAGGTCGAGCGTCAGCGCGGGCGACTTGACCGCAGAATAGCCCGCTCCGGCCGAGATCGCATAACGCTCGTCAAAGCCGAGGAACCGGTCGCTTTCGAACTGTGCCGCGCCATAGACATAGGCGCGGTCGTCGATCTTCCAATTGGGCTCGTACGCCGCGAGATAGCGCTCGCGCACCGTCTGACCGAGGCTTTCCTGATAATCGGCCTGCACGCGGAACTTGTGGCGCCAGCGCAGCGCTTCGCGCTTGAGATCGAGAATGCCGGTCAGGCCGAGCGTTTCGGTATTGCCGGTGGTGAAATAGCCGCCCAGCTCCGCGCGGCCCTTGACTAGGTCGAGAAACTTGGCCTCGCGCAGACGCCGTTCGGCCGCTTCCTTGCGTTCGCGCTTCCATGCACTTGCCGTCTTTTCAAACTGGGCGGCGCGCTCCTTGTCGGCGGCCTTGGCATATTTGACGATCGCGTTGACCGCGCCCTCGTCACCCGCCTTCATCGCCGCATCCAGCATCGCCTTTACCTCCGACGAGCGCTCGACCGACTGATTGGGCGGTGGGGGCGGGGCGGCCTCCTGCGGCGCGGTGCCGGTCGTGTCGGTGTTGGCCAGCAGCAGCGGGGCTGCGAGCAGAAGGAACAGGAAGCTGCGCATGTAACCGGTTACTACCCGATTCCCGGCCAAAGATCGAGTGCGGTTCGGCATTACCGTACACCCCCCTGCTCGAGGCCGAGCGGCTCGGCGAAAATGCGCAGGATGTCGAGATAGAGATCACGTTTGAACGGCACGATCACGTCCGGAAGCTCCCGCGGGTCGAGCCAGCGCCACGCGCGAAACTCGGGCTCGGCGGTGGCGATGTCGATCGCCTCGTCCCCGGCGGTCAGGTGGAACAGGAACCAGCGCTGGCGCTGGCCGCGCCATTTGCCCTTCCACACCTTGCCGATCAGGTCGTCGGGCAGGTCATATTCCAGCTCGATCTCCGGCGCGGCGAGCAGTTCGACATGGTCGCGCTGGACCCCGGTTTCCTCCCACAGCTCGCGATAGGCGGCGTCGAGCGGGTCTTCGCCGGGATCGATCCCGCCTTGCGGCATCTGCCACGCCTCCAGCGTCGAATCGAGCCGCTGGCCGACGAACACCTGGCCCTCGCGGTTGAGCAGGATCACCCCGGCGCAAGGGCGATAGGGAAGGGCAGCACGGTCGATCATGCGGCGGCCTGCGCCATCACGCGGTTCGCCTCAGCCTCGGTCAGCAGTGCGCGGAACGCGACGAGCATGCCCGCGACATCGCCCTGGGCGGAGGGGATCGCGCGGCGCAGGGTGATGAAGCCGTGGATATTGCCCACGGCCTCACGGAACACGACCGGCACGCCTGCCGCCGCGAGCGCGCCGGCATAGGCGCGGCCCTGATCGCGGATCGGATCGAGGCTGGCGGTGAGGACGAGCGCGGGGGGCAGCCCCTCCAGCGTTGCATGCCGCATCGGCGAGGCGCGGGGATGTTCGACATCGGCGGCATAGCATTCGTTGAACCACGCCATACCCTCGGCGGTGAGCAAATAGCCTTCGCCAAAATGGTCAGCGGACGGGTAGTCGCCGCTGAAATCGGCGGCGGGGTAGATCAGCAGCTGGCCGATCACCGGCACCGCGGCGGGGGCGTCGCGCAGATCGATCGCGGCAACCGCGGCGATCTGGCCCCCGGCGCTGTCGCCCGCCAGCGCGATCGCGGTGACCGCACGGCCCAGCTCGGCCGGGTTTGAGGCGACCCAGCGCGCCGCTGCCTCGCAATCATCCGATGCGGCAGGCCAAGGGTTTTCGGGTGCCAGGCGATAGTCGATCGATACGACCGGCAGATCTAGCTGGCGGCTGATTTCCGCGGTGAAGTTCGCATGGCTATCGATGCTGCCAATGACGAAACCGCCGCCATGGAAGAACAGCACGACCGGGCCGGGTTCACGGCGTTCGCGCACGTCGAATAGGCGGGCGGGGATTGGGCCGGCGGGGCCGGGGATGGTGAGGTCCTTGATCGTCGCCAGCTCTCCCAGCGGCAGGTCGACCAGATCCTTCATCGCCAGATATTGCGCGCGATACGCCTCGGGCTGGGGCGGCGAGGGCATTTGCGGCATCGCGGCGAGCATGTCGAGAAAGGCGCGGGTGTCGGGACGGACGAAATGGTTGGCCAAGATCGGGTCTCCTCTTATGTGCCGGGTCATAGGCGAGGCGACGCGCCGTCGTCCACCGCACAACCCGCTTCAGCACCCAACCCTTGCTTTGCTGTAAGAAAAGAAGAATTTCACTGTCCCGCGCGCAATAGTGCTGCTAGGGGCGCGGCGATGTTTCGAAAACGGCCCATTATCACCACCCGGCCCGCGACCCGCCGCTGACAGGCCCGTCGCGTCGGTTCGGGTATCCGCCGCGAAACATTTCCGAAGGCTGGCCATGCAGGGCCGCTGACTTCCCACCGAAGAATGACTATGTGCCTGCCCGTATTCCGGGCGGCTCGACCGCATGAAAGGGTCTATTGATGGGTTATCGTGTCGTAGTCGCAGGCGCCACCGGCAATGTCGGGCGCGAGATGCTCGCCATTCTGGCCGAGCGCGAGTTTCCGATCGACGAGCTGGCGGTGCTCGCCTCCTCGCGCTCGACCGGCGACATGGTCGATTTCGGCGACACCGGGAAACAGTATAAGATCCAGAATATCGAGCATTTCGACCCCACCGGCTGGGACATGGCGCTGTTCGCGATCGGGAGCGAGGCGACCAAGGTTCACGCACCGCGCTTCGCCAAGGCGGGCTGCACCGTGATCGACAATTCGTCGCTCTATCGCATGGACCCCGACGTGCCGCTGATCGTGCCGGAAGTGAACCCGGAGGCGATCGACGGCTACAAGGCCAAGAACATCATCGCCAACCCGAACTGCTCGACCGCGCAGATGGTCGTCGCTTTGAAGCCGCTGCACGATGCCGCGACGGTCAAGCGCGTGGTCGTCGCGACCTATCAGTCGGTGTCCGGCGCGGGCAAAGAGGGGATGGACGAGCTGTTCGAACAGTCGCGCAACATCTTTGTCGGCGACAGCGCCGAGGCGAGGAAGTTTACCAAGCAGATCGCGTTCAACGTGATCCCGCATATCGACAGCTTCCTGGACGACGGATCGACCAAGGAAGAGTGGAAGATGGTGGTCGAGACCAAGAAGATCCTCGACCCCAAGGTCAAGGTGATCGCCACCTGCGTCCGCGTGCCGGTGTTCGTCGGCCATTCCGAGGCGGTGCATGTCGAGCTGGAGCGCGAGCTGTCGGCGGAGGACGCGCAGAGCATCCTGCGCGAGGCGCCCGGGATCATGCTGGTCGATAAGCGCGAGGATGGCGGGTACGTCACGCCGGTCGAGTGCGTCGGCGACTATGCGACCTTTGTCAGCCGGGTGCGCGAGGATTCGACGGTCGAGAACGGCCTCGCCTTCTGGTGCGTCAGCGACAATCTGCGCAAGGGCGCGGCGCTGAATGCGGTGCAGATCGCCGAACTGCTGGGCCGTCGTCACCTGAAGAAGGGCTGAGCGCCCGCACATGGGCCTCCCCGCCGCGCAACGCTGGTGGCTGCTCGCATGCCTTGCGGGCGTGCCGCTGAGCGCGGTGGGGGCGGCTTATCCGCCTAATACGTGGTTGCAGGTTGGGCCCGTGGTGGCGGGCGTACCGCTTGCATGGTGGGCGCTGCGGCGCTGGCCGTTCAGCACCGCCAGCGTGGGATGGGCGTGCAGCTTCGTGCTGCTGCACCTGTTCGCCGCGCGCTGGACCTATAGCAGCGTGCCGTACGATGCCTGGGGGCAGGCGGTGTTCGGCTTCAGCATCGATGCGGCGCTGGGTTTTGAGCGCAACATGTTCGATCGGCTTGTGCATTTCGCCTCGGGGCTGTGCTTTGCGCTGCCGCTGGTCGAGGCCGGGATGCGCCATGCCGGGCTGACGCGGCGGATGGCGGTGACGTTCATGCTTCTCGCCGTGCTGGCGATCGGAGCGCTCTACGAGATTTTCGAGTGGATGCTGACGCTGGGCCTCAGCCCGGAGGCCGCGGAGCAGTATAATGGGCAGCAGGGCGACATGTTCGATGCGCCCAAGGATATGGCGCTGGCGCTGCTCGGCGCGCTGATCTGGATCGTCAGTGCCCGGCTGCGGCGGGATCGTTCGCGATCGGTGCCTTGGGCCGCTTGAGGAACAGCACCAGCGGGATCGACGCTGCCGTGACGATCATCATCGCGTGGAAGTCGTTGAGATAGGCGATCATCGCGGCCTGGCGCGTCACTTCGGCATTGGCCATCGCCAATAGCGCGTCCGCCTGGCTGCCGAAATTGGCGAGCAGGCCGGGGTCGAGGGTCTGGAGGCGTTCGGCCGTGATATTCGGGGCAAGGTCGGCGTGGCTGACCTGCGTGCTGCGGGCGAGGATCGTGGTGACGAGCGATATGCCGATCGACGCGCCGATGTTGCGCGACAGGTTGGTGAGGCTCGCCGCCTCGGTCCGCTGGTGCGGGGGCAGGGTGGCGAAGGCCATGCCGTTGAGCGGCATGAAGATCATCCCCATACCGAGGCCCTGAACAAAACCGGAGACGATGAAGGGCGTCGACCCCATCTGCAGCGTCCAGCTGGTCATGTCCCACAGCGACCAGGCGGCGAGCGCGAAGCCGGTGCCGACGAGCAGGCGCGGATCGACTCCGCGCGCGACCAGTCGCGCCGACAGGCCCATGGTGATGAGCACGCCGACGCCGCGCGGCATCATCAACAAACCGGTGTCGATGACGGGATAGCCGTAGAGCGTCTGGAGCATCGGCGGGAGCAGCGCCATCGTCGCCATCATCACCACGCCAACCACCTGCATGAAGGCGAGCGCGGTGACCAGGTTGCGGTTCTTCCAAAGGCTGCGCTCGAACATCGGGTTCTTGCCTGTCGCCATATGCACGACGAACATCCAGATCGCGGTGCCGGCGATGATCGTCTCGAGCCAGATTTCGGGCGAGGAGAACCAGTCGGCATGCTGGCCACGGTCGAGCATCAGCTGGAGCGCGCCAATGCCGATGGCGAGCAGCGAGAAGCCAAACACGTCGAACGCGCGCTTGCGCACCGGGCGGCTGGGCAACAGCCACCACAGGATGACGAGGCAGATCACGCCGAGCGGCAAATTGACATAGAACACCCAGCGCCAATTGAAATTCTCGGTCAGCCAGCCACCGAGCACGGGCCCCAGGATCGGGCCGATCATGATGCCCATGCCCCACACTGCCATCGCCTTTTGCTGGTCCTTTGGCGCGTTGATGTCGAGCATCACGGTCTGGCTGAGCGGGTTCATGAATGCCGCCGCAATCCCCTGAAGGATGCGGAACAGCACCATCTGCTCGAGGCTCTGCGCCGCGCCGCACAGAGCGGAGGCGATGATGAAGCCGACGATCGAGATGAGGAACAGGTTGCGCGATCCGATCCGGTCCGACACCCAGCCGGTGATCGGAATCGCGATGGCCGAGGCGACGATATAGCTGGTCAACACCCAGGTGATCGTGTCCGCCGTCGCGCCGAGCGAGGTCTGCATATGCGGCAGCGCGACGTTGGCGATGGTGGTGTCGAGGATCTGCATGATCGTCGCCAGCATCACGCCAAAGGTAAGCAGCCCCTTGTTGCGCACGGGGAGCGCCGCCTGACCTGCCGGGGGCGGGGCAGGGGGCGTATCGGCGGCGGGGACGGCGGCGCTGGCCATGGGTGGCGCTTACTTGCTCGTGTCGACCGTGACTTCGGCGGAGAGACCGGCGATCAGCTGGCGCTGGCTCTTTTCGTCGATCGCGATGCGGACCGGCACGCGCTGCGTCACCTTGACCCAGTTGCCATTGGCGTTCTGGGCCGGAAGCACCGAGGTTTCCGAACCGGTCTGCGACCCGATCGAGGCAACATGGCCCCTGAGCTTCAGGCCTGGATAGGCGTCGAAGCGGACTTCGGCGGGTTGGCCGACGCGCATGTCGGCAAGGTCGGTTTCCTTGAAATTCGCCTCGATCCACGATCCGCCGGAGCGGACGATGGTCACCGCGGGCAAGCCCGACATCATCATCTGCCCGACCTGAAGCCGGTCGGCCTGGCTGATCACACCGTCCACCGGCGCGCGGCGCGCGGTCCGTTCAAGGTCGAGCAGCGCTTTGGCGCGCTGGGCGCGGGCGGCGGCGATGGCGGGGTTGACGCCGGGCACCGCGCTGCCGCTCGACAACTTGGCGCGCGCTTCCTCTGCGCCGGCAAGGGCGCTCTGATAGCTGGCACGGGCTTGTTCGACCGCATGCTGTGCCTGTTCGAAGCGGGCGCGGGTCGTGAAGCCGCGGTCCATCAGCGCCTTTTGCCGGTCATAATCCTGCTGTGCCGACGCGATGCGGTCGCGCGCGGCCTGGATATCGGCGCCGGTTCCTTCGTAGTTCGCTTGCAGCGTCGTCACCTGCACCTGAGCATTGGCGATGGCGGCATCCGCCTGGGCGACCGCGATGCGATAGGGTTCGGGATCGATGCGGAACAACAGATCACCAGCCTTGACGCTCTGGTTCTCCTTGACCGCGACCTCGACGATCCGTCCGGCAACGTCGCTCGCGACCGACACCTTGTCCTGCTGGACATAGGCATTGTCGGTCGAGACGGTGCCGCCGGACAGCGACCACCACAGCGCGATCGCGGCGATGACCACCAACGGCACGCCGAACATCAGGATCGGGCGCAGCAGCTTGCGGCGCGGCTTTTCGGCCGGAGCGGGGTCTGCAGTCGTCACGGTTTCGATGCGGGGGTCGGCTTCAGCCATTTGCGGCCTCATTGGACTGGTCGGTCGAGAGATTGGAGCGGAGCTGTTCGAGCAGCGCGTGGAGCTTGGCTTGGTCGGCGGGGAGGATGCCCTCGGCCGCATCGACGAACAGCGCGTCGGCGATGGTCTTGAGTTGGAGCAGAACTGGCTGTGCGGCCTCGGTCAGATGGATGCGCCAAACGCGGCGGTCGCCCGGATCGCGGCGGCGTTCGACCCAGCCCGCTTCCTCGAGCCGATCGATCATCCGGCCTAGCGTGATCGGTTCGACCTCGAGCAGCTCGGCGAGCATGCCCTGATTGCTCCCCTCATGCCGCTTGAGGACGCTGAGCGTCCGCCATTGCTGGCGGGTGACGCCAATCAGGCGCGCGCGCTCATCGAAGCGCTTGCGGAGCAGGCGGGAGACGTCGCTGATCAGGAATCCGAGTGAGTCGGTCATAAGCGGCGATATAATAAGCATGCTTATAGAATGCCACTGCTATTAGTTGCATTTCGCGACGGGGGCGATTGCGCCAAACGCAAGTGCGCGGTCTTTCCCGTAGCAGCGATCCGGTGCATCAGGCTGGCATGACCGACACAGTGAACATGTTCGAGAGCTTCGACGGCCAGCAGCTGGCATGGCGCGAGATGGGGGAGGGGCGGCCGCTGGTGCTGATCCACGGCTTTTTCTCTGACGCCCAGACCAACTGGATCAAATATGGCACGGCGGCGAAGCTGGCGGCGGCGGGGTTCCGGGTGATCATGCCCGACCTGCGCGCGCATGGGCAGAGCGCCCGGCCGCACGACGCCGCCGCCTATCCGCCCGATGCGCTGGCGCGGGATGCGGAGGCGCTGATCGCGCATCTTGGCCTTACCGATTACGATCTTGGCGGCTATTCGCTGGGCGCGCGGACGACGGTGCGGGTGCTGGCGCGCGGTGTTGCGCCCCGGCCGCGCCGCGTCGTGCTGTCGGGTCTGGGCGATGAGGGGGTGACCGATACGGGGCGCCGCACGGGATTCTTCCGCAGCGTGCTCACCGGCTTTGGCAGCTTCGTGCGCGGCGACAAGCAGTTCATGTCGCAGGCGTTTCTAAAGACCACCGGGGGCGACCCGGTGGCGCTGCTCGGCATCCTCGACACATTTGTGGATACGCCGCCCCAGGCCCTGGCCGGGTTCGACCTGCCGGTGCTGGTGGTCGCGGGGGTGGAGGATGACGAGGTGGGGTCGTTCACCGGCCTTGTCGCGATGCTGCCCGATGCGCGCTTCGTCGAAATCCCCGGCAACCATATGAGCGCGGTGACGCGGCCTGAGCTGGCCGATGCAATCGTATCATTCCTGACGACTTGACCCCGTCCTGGGGCAGGCGCAGGTTGCGGTCATCCACTTACAAACAATCGAGGGATTGATGATCCGCACCGGAATTTCGACGATCGCGCTTGCCATGCTGCTGGCCAGCCCCGGCTCGGCGCAGAGCCAGAAGGCCGCCGCCCCCGCAGGTGCCGCCACGCCCGCCGCAGCGGACGCGTTTCTGAAGCGTGCCGAGGCCGAGTATAAGGACTATTCGCTCGATGCCGCGCGGATTGCCTGGCTCTACGCCACCTATATCAATGACGACACGTCGGCGCTGGTCGCCAAGAGCGGGGCGAAGGGGACCGAGATGGCGGTTCGCTTTGCGCTCGAAGCGGCCAAATATGACAAGGTTCAGGGATTGTCGCCCGATACAAGGCGCCAGCTGAACATCCTGCGCTCGCGCATCACCTCGCCGGCCCCGACGCGCGATGGCGCGGCCGCCGCGCTGTCGAACCTGCAGACCGGCATGCAGACGGTCTATGGTACCGGCAAGGGGACGCTGAAGGGGCAACCGATCAGCGGGAGCGACATCGAGGCCGCGATGGGCACCAATCGCAACCCCGACGAGCTCAAGGAAATGTGGACCAGCTGGCACGACAATGTCGGCGCGCCGCAGCGGCAGGACTATCAGCGCTCGGTCGGGCTGCTGAATGAAGGCGCGCGCGAGCTGGGCTACAAGGACGTCGGGTCGATGTGGCGGTCGAATTACGACATGCCGCCGGAGGAATTCGCCAAGCTCACCGACAAGCTGTGGAACGAGGTGAAGCCGCTTTATGAATCGCTGCACACCTATGTGCGCTGGAAGCTGAACGAAAAATATGGCGATGCGGTGCAGTCCAAGACCGGGCCGATCCGCGCCGACCTGCTCGGCAATATGTGGGCGCAGGAATGGGGTAACATCTACGATGTCGTCGCGCCCCCGGGAGCAGGCGATGTGGGCTATGACATTGGCGAGCTGTTGGTTGCCAAGGATTATGACGCGATCAAGATGGTGAAGACCGGCGAGGCGTTCTACTCGTCGCTCGGCTTCGATCCGATGCCGGAGACGTTCTGGACGCGTTCGCAATTCGTGAAGCCGGCCGATCGCGAGGTGCAATGCCATGCCTCGGCGTGGAACCTCGACGATGTCGACGATCTGCGCATCAAGATGTGCATCAAGGTCAATTCGGACGACTTCATCACCATCCAGCACGAGCTGGGGCATAATTACTATCAGCGTGCCTATAACAAGCTGCCGATCCTGTATCGCGATGGCGCCAATGACGGATTCCACGAAGCGATTGGCGACTTTGCGGCGCTGTCGATCACGCCCGACTATCTGGTCCAGGTCGGTCTGCTCGACGAAAGCAAGGTGCCGAGCGCGGACAAGGACACCGGGCTGCTGCTGCGTCAGGCGATGGACAAGGTCGCGTTCCTGCCGTTCGGGCTGCTGATCGACAAATGGCGCTGGGGCGTGTTCTCGGGTGGCATTCCCGCGGGCGGCTATCAGGGTGCGTGGGACGCGCTGCGCCTGCAATATCAGGGTATTACGCCCCCGGTGAAGCGGGACGAGACCAAGTTCGATCCGGGCGCGAAATACCATATCCCGGCGAATGTGCCCTACACCCGCTACTTCCTCGCCCGGCTGTTGCAGTTCCAGTTCTACAAGGCTGCATGCGATCAGGCGGGGTGGAAGGGGCCGCTCCACCGCTGTTCTTTCTATGACAACAAGGAAGTCGGCGCGAAGCTGAACGCGATGTTGGAAATGGGCGCGTCTAAGCCCTGGCCCGACGCGCTGGAGGCGTTCACCGGCAGCCGCGAGATGTCTGGCGCGGCGATGGTCGAGTATTTTGCGCCGCTCAAGGCGTGGCTCGACGAGCAGAACAAGGGCAAGCCCAAGGGCTGGTAACGAAAAAGGCCGCCGCGAGGTGATCGCGGCGGCCTTAACTGTGCGATTGCGTTCCGGTCAGCTGGGAAGCTTGTCCGGAATCGTGCCTTCGTCCGCGATCCCCGCCTCGAACGAGGCGGAGCTGTCGGTGCCGTCGGCCTGATGCGCGGTCGCCCCGGCGGGCGCTGCGTCGTCCTTGGGCCCGCTTTGACCCTTTTGCACAGCGTAGAAAATGCCGGCGACAGCCGCGCCGATCGCCGCGACCCCGCCGATCAAGGTCGCGAAGAAATTGCGGTCGCCCATTTTCTCGCGCGTCTCGGCCACGAACTGCACGGGGGCGGAGTCGGTGACAGTTTGCGCGGCGTTGTGCGCAGCCGAAGAGACTTTCGCCGCAGCAGCCTCGACCGCAGCGCGCGGGCGGCTGGCGGCAGGTTTGCGCGTGGATGCGCGCGGCTTGGTGGTTGCAGCGGGCTTGCGCGTGGCAGCGGTGCGG
Organism: Sphingomonas sp. SDUR79; assembly: GCF_056821745.1. Lineage (NCBI taxonomy): Bacteria > Pseudomonadati > Pseudomonadota > Alphaproteobacteria > Sphingomonadales > Sphingomonadaceae > Sphingomonas > Sphingomonas sp. SDUR79. The sequence goes on from NZ_JBPDIN010000001.1 coordinate 1,045,898, forward strand.
CGCGGGGGCGGTGCCTTGTCGGCGGCGGTCGGAGGCTTGGCAGCGGCCGGTTTCCGCGCGGGGGCCTTGGTCGGCGTTGCGGGCGTCTCCACGGCTGCGGGCGGTTCCGCCGCTGGCTTTGGCGCGGCTTTTGGCTTGGCCGGTGCCTTTGCCTTGGCCGGTGCCTTTGCAGGTGCCTTGGGCTTCGCCGGAGCGTTTGCCTTGGCCGGGGCGGGTGCTTTGGTTTCGTCAGCCTTGGCGGTCGGCTTCGCTGCCGCCCGGCGCGGCTTGGCTTGTGCCTTGGCCTCGGTCGGGGTGTCGCCGTCGTTCGATGTGGTCGGGGCTTTCGCCATCACGCAACTCCAGTGGTTTCGTGTCAGTAACCAACCTGACGCCAATCGGTTTCCCGCGTCAATGAAAAGCGCGCGCTCGGCCCAAACTTACCGGAACGGCGGTTCGTTGAACGCGCGCAGCTTGCGGGAATGCAGCTTGGCGCCTTCCCGCCGCAATTGCTCGCAGGTTTCGATGCCGATCTTGAGATGTTCGGCGATGGCGCGTTCGTAGAAACGGTTGGCCTGGCCGGGCAGTTTCAGCTCGCCGTGCAGCGGCTTGTCCGACACGCACAGCAACGTGCCATACGGCACGCGGAAGCGATAGCCTTGCGCGGCGAGCGTCGCGCTCTCCATGTCGACGCCGACCGCGCGGCTCAATGAGAAGCGCAGCGCCGAGCGCGAGAAGCGCAATTCCCAGTTGCGGTCGTCGGTGGTGACGATCGTGCCGGTGCGCAGGCGGCGTTTGAGTTCCTCGCCCGACTGGCCCGACACCGCCTCGGCCGCGCGCGCCAGCGCCTGCTGTACTTCGGCGATGGCCGGGATCGGGATTTCCGGCGGCAGCACGTCGTCGAGCACATGGTCGTCGCGCAGATAGGCATGGGCGAGGACATAGTCGCCGATCCGCTGGCTGGGGCGCAGGCCGCCGCAATGGCCGATCATCAGCCACGCCTCAGGACGCAGCACGGCAAGGTGGTCGGTAATCGTCTTGGCGTTGGACGGGCCGACACCGATGTTCACCAGCGTGATCCCGCTTCCGTCCTCGGCCATCAAATGCCAAGCCGGCATCTGGTGGCGCCGCCACGCGCTGTCGGTCAGCAGCATTTCGGGGTCGTCGCCAGCCTTGAACACGATGCCGCCCGGCCCGGACACGCCGGTGAAGCGGCTGCCCTCACCAACCTGCTCCGCCGCCCAGCGCACGAACTCGTCGACATAGCGGTGATAGTTGGTGAACAGGATATATTGCTGAACATGCTCGGTCGGCGTGCCGGTATAGTGGCGTAGCCGCGCGAGGCTGAAATCGGTCCGCAAACCATCGAACAGCGCCAGCGGGCGGGTGCCGTCCTGGCTGATCCAGCTGCCGTCGGCGATCTCGTCGCCGATATGCGCCAGCTCCGTCGCGGGGAAATGCCGGGCGAGTTCGAGCACCGACACCTGATCCATCTTCAGCACATGACTGGGGTCGATCACATAGGGGAAGGGGATTTCCTGACGGCCGGTGGTCGCGCTGACCTCGACGTCATAATCCTCGATCAGCAGGGTCAGTTGCTCGACCAGATAAGCGGCGAACATCGCGGGGCGGGTGACGCTGATCGCGTAATCGCCGGGTTCGACAAGGCGGCCGAAGCTGCGCGCCGGGGTCGGGCGATCGACTTCGTTGCGGTAGCGGACACGGATTTCGGGATAGGCGAAGCTGCCGTCGGTGCGGTGCGCCGGATCCGGGGCAATCCCCTGGGTCAGATAGAGATCGAGCGCCTCACGCAGGCGGGTGACGGAGGCGGTGTGCAGCCGATCCAGTTCGGCGACGATTTGTTCTGCTTGTGTCATCTTCCACCGCTAAATGGCACGGCGTATTTTGGCAAGATGGCAGGAAAAAGGGGGTGCCGGTCGATGCGGCACCCCCGAAAATCGTTACTTGTCGTCGTCCTTGTCGAGCAACTTGCTCACACCGAACGCGGCCCCCGCAACTGCGGCAGCAGCGCCAGCGGCGATGGCTGCGGCGGCAACAGGGTTCTTCTTTGCGGCATCGACGACATCGTCGAACGCTTCGCTGATCGCTTCACCGGCGTCGGTCAGCGCTTCCTTGGCCTGGCTGAACAGCGACTCGTCGCCAGTGGCCGTTTCAGTGGTCGCCGGGGTGGTGGCGGGCTTGGTCTCTTCGGTCATATCGAATTCTCCCTACGGCAATGACAACAGCTTCGCCGCACACCGGTTCCGCCGTCAACGGCGAACCGGCGCGCGACCGGAACCGTTAGAGGTTTTCCAGCATATGCTCGGCCGAGCTGACCTTGAACTCGCCGGGCGCTTCGACGTGGAGCTGCTCGACCACGCCGTCATTGACCAGCATCGCATAACGCTGGCCGCGCGTGCCCATGCCGAACTTGCTGCCGTCAAATTCGAGCCCGACGGCCTTCGCAAAGGCCCCATTGCCATCGGACAGCATCGTGACGTCGCCGGCATCGGCGCTCTTCGCCCATGCGCCCATGACAAAGGCGTCGTTGACCGCGGTGCAGGCGATCTCGTCAACGCCCTTGGCCTTCAGCGCGTCCGCCTTTTCGACATAGCCGGGCAGGTGACGGGCCGAGCAGGTCGGGGTGAACGCGCCAGGGACCGAGAAGAGCGCGACCTTGCGGCCCGCGAAAAATTCGTCCGAGCTGACCTGTTCTGGGCCATTTTCGGTCGCCTTGACGAAGGTGGTGGTAGGAATGCGGTCGCCGATCTGGATGGTCATCTGGGTTTCCTCTCGCTGCGCTGAACTGCGTCTGGTCGTGCAAGTGGCATGGCCGCCGCGATTTTCAAGCGTGGCGAAGTGGAAGCTGCGGGACTATGTTCGCGTTCGATGGAAGAGAGCAGTTTTCTCACCGGGCAGATCCTGCTCGCCTTGCCCGGAATCGGCGATCCCCGGTTTGAGCGGGCGGTGATCGCGATGTGCGCGCATGACGAACAGGGCGCATTGGGGGTCGGCATCGGGCATGAGCTGGAAGAGCTCACCCTCCACGACCTGCTCGGGCAGTTCGAAATCGATCCGGGTGTCGCGCCCGATGCGCCGCTTCATTATGGCGGCCCCGTCGAGCCCCGCCGCGGGTTCGTGGTGCATTCAACCGACTGGGGTGGGCAGGACACGATCGATGTCGCGGGACGCTGGGCGCTGTCGGGCACCATCGACGTGCTGCGCGCCATCGCCGACGGGACCGGTCCGTCACGCTGGATCGTCGCACTCGGCTATGCCGGCTGGAGCGAGGGGCAGCTCGATGCGGAAATGACGCGCCATGGCTGGTTCAACGTGCCGGGGGACGCGGCGTTGCTCTACGACAGCGATGCCGGTCAGCGTTGGGAGCGCAGCTTCGCCCGCGCCGGCATCGACCCGCGCCTGTTGACCCCTGGCGCTGGAACGGCCTGAAGACCCCCGCCAAGCAATGCTTGCCGCGATGGCGTTCCGCATCCGTGCCGATATCCGTGCGCTGGTCCTCGCACGGACATCGGTCGGCTGAGCGGTTACTTCTTGGCCTTTTGCTCGGCGCGGATGGTTTCGGGGGAGGGGATGACCGGCGAGAGCGCGGCAATCACCTGCTCGGCATCGGCGAACATCGGGTCGGACAGGCCGGGATCACCCTTGTTGCCGGTGATGAACGCGGCCAGCACGAGCCGGTCGCCGACGATCGGGAGCATCGTGAACCCCTGATGCCCGCGCGACTTGGCGAGCAATGCCGCGTGCAGTGCGTAGGCGGGGAATAGCGCGTCGAAATCGGCACCGTAATAGAACATCCGTTCCATCTTCAGCTTCGACTTGCTGTCGTCCTTCAGCTCGAGGACCAGCTTCGACTTGTCGGTGCGCCACACCTGCTTGGACAGGTTGCGATAGGCCGCTGCGGAATCGACCGAAGGGATCAGGCGGAACAACGTCGCATTGTCGCTGTCCTTGGCCAGCGCCTCGGCGCGGCGGGTCTCAAGCCGGTCCTTCCACAGTGCGTCAGGAGCGCGGGACAGGCCGCCGATCAGCTCCTCGGGACTCGCACCCGTGCGCAGGCGCCGTGTGACCTCGACCACGCTGCCGAATGAAGCAGCGACCCATTGCGAGCGCGCCGCGAACAGACGCCGCGCCGCCGTCAGTTCGCCGCGCTGGGTCTGGCGGATGATGCCGTGCAGGTCCAACAGCTCGACGATCTCGCTCGCATCTTTTTCGGTGTCGCCGGCTGCGCGACGCTTTTCAGCGTTCGCGCGGGCCTCGGCGATGCGGGTGTCGGACAGTTCGGCATTGCCCGCCAGCGCCAACGCGATGGCGGCGCGGGCGATCACCGCGCTGCTGCGTGATTCCGGAACGGTGCGCTTGTTGAAATCGACCTGTGCCTCACGCACGGCGGCGGCTTCGGCGAAACGGCCCCATTCTTCGAGTCGGTCGGCCTGCGCGCCGGTGCCGAAGCCCAGGCGGCTACGCCAGGCGCGGAATTCCGCCTCGCGCGGAGAGTCGGCCGGGTCAATGAGCAGATATTCGGGAACGCTCAGCAACGGGGTGAGGAGGAATTGCGCATCGCCCAAATTGCGCAGTGCGGTCTCACGCGCCTCCACCGGCTTGCCCGCGCGATACTGGGCGGCGGCGGCGATCAGGTCGAACGCGCGACCCTGCGACCGGACATAATAGGGGTTGGCCATGAACCCGGCCGCTTCGGCTTGCGACCGGGCCAGTTCGGCATCGGCGACGGCGCCATCGTAATCTTTCGCCTCGATCCGGTGGATCGCGCGACCGAGGATCAAATTGACCCGGCGATAGTCGTTGGTCTCGCGCTTTTCGCCGTCGATCAGTGTTGAGCAGATCGCGACGCCTTCGGCTCCGAACTTGCGCTTGTCGGGGTCGGCATTTTCCGGCGGCGGGGCGAACAGCGCGAGCAGAGTGATCGCGCCGATCAGCCGTGCAGCCGTCTCGCCCGCACTCATATTGTTGGGATTGCCGTCGCACTGGACGTGAAGCGAGGGTCCCTTCTCCGCCTTAGCAGCCTGCGCCAGCGCTGGAGCTGAGCCCATGCACGCAACCATCAGCGCCAGCGCGGCGGCGCCGGTGTTCGACCGAATCTTCATTGCAAAGCCCCCAAAATGCCCTTCGGCAGAAGAGGTGCCAGCGGTGGAAATTGCTGTCAACGCGGTCAATTCAGCTCGATCGAGAACGCCATATAAAGATATCTTTATGTTTCGTTTGCGCAATGCGGCGGGATCGGCTAGGGGCGCGGGCACAGTCGTGGGCATGCCGCGGCGATAAATTCACTAGCCGGAGAAAGATCGTGGCCACCGTGCTCGACAAGACCGAATACGTCATCAAGGACATCAGCCTCGCCGCGTTCGGCCGCAAGGAAATCGAGATCGCAGAAACCGAAATGCCGGGCCTGATGGCGCTGCGCGAGGAATTCGGCGCGAGCAAGCCGCTCAAGGGCGCGCGCATCACCGGTTCGCTGCACATGACGATCCAGACTGCGGTGCTGATCGAGACGCTGAAGGAACTCGGTGCCGAACTGCGCTGGGCGACCTGCAACATCTATTCGACCCAGGACCATGCCGCCGCCGCGATCGCGGCCGCCGGCATCCCCGTCTTCGCCGTCAAGGGCGAGACGCTGGAAGAATATTGGGATTACGTGATCCGCATCTTCGACTGGGGTCAGGACCAGACCTGCAACATGATCCTGGACGACGGTGGCGACGCCACCATGTTCGCGCTGTGGGGCGCGCGCGTCGAGGCGGGTGAAGAGCTGTTCACCCCGTCGAACGAGGAAGAGGAAATCTTCGTCGCGACGCTCAAGCGCTTCCTGGCCGAGCGTCCGGGCTACCTGACCAAGACCGTCGCCGCGATCAAGGGCGTGTCGGAAGAGACCACCACCGGCGTGCATCGCCTGTATGAGCTGTCGAAGAAGGGCAAGCTTCCCTTCCCGGCGATCAACGTCAACGACAGCGTGACCAAGTCGAAGTTCGACAACCTCTATGGCTGCAAGGAATCGCTGGTCGACGCGATCCGTCGCGCCACCGACGTGATGCTGGCCGGCAAGGTCGCCTGCGTCGCCGGCTTCGGCGATGTCGGCAAGGGTTCGGCGGCGTCGCTGCGCAATGGCGGCGCGCGCGTGCTGGTCACCGAAATCGATCCGATCTGCGCGCTGCAGGCGGCGATGGAAGGCTATGAAGTCGTGACGATGGAAGAGGCCGCCCCGCGCGCCGACATCTTCGTGACCGCGACCGGCAACGAAGGCGTGCTGACCGTCGATCACATGCGCGCCATGAAGAACATGGCGATCGTGTCGAACATCGGCCACTTCGACAGCGAGATCGAGATCGCTGGCCTCAACAACATGAAGTGGACCGAGATCAAGCCGCAGGTCGACGAGGTCGAGTTCCCCGATGGCAAGAAGATCATCGTGCTGTCGAAGGGCCGCCTGGTGAACCTGGGCAATGCGACCGGTCACCCGTCGTTCGTCATGTCGACGTCGTTCACCAACCAGGTGCTGGCCCAGATCGAACTGTGGACCGCGTCGGACAAGTACAAGAACGAGGTCTATGTCCTGCCCAAGCACCTCGACGAAAAGGTCGCGGCGCTGCACCTCGAAAAGCTGGGCGTCAAGCTGACCAAGCTGAACCAGCGTCAGGCCGATTATATCGGAGTGTCGGTCGAGGGGCCGTTCAAGCCGGATCATTATCGCTACTAAGCGGTAGAGCCGAACGGAAAGGGGGCGCTTCGAGCATCGGAGCGCCCCTTTTTTTGTGTCAGCTGACCGGTGCCGCTTCCCGCTCCGGGTCAGGATGGGCCATCACCGTCCGCGCCGGGCTTGTGGGCGTTGCCGGGGACAGCACGACTTCGTAAGAGCGGGGGTCATGAAGGTTCCGGCGCGTTGATCGAGATTTCCCAAACCGCAGCGGCCCTGGCCGGCGCGGCGCTTGCACTGTTGCTGGCGGCTGGCGGGCTGATGCTTTTCGTCGGGTTGCGCGCACGGTCGCGGGCCGCGCGGTTGAGCGATGCCAATGCGCGCTTGCTCGCGCTGGCAGCGGGGTCGCCGGCGCTGGCGATGATCGTGCGCGCGGACGGGCGGATCGATCTGTCGATCGCGCTCGCCAATCTGTTCGGCTTCGACACTGTGCCGGTGCATTTTTCCGACCTGATCGATAATGATTCCGTCCTCGCGCCCGAAGATGCGCAGGTGCTGGGGCAGGAGGTCAGCGCGGCGCAGCGTGCGGGCAAGCCGTTCCGCATGATCGTGCCAGTGCGCGGGGCGAGCCGGACGTTGCTTGCCAGCGGCATGCGGGCACCCGACGCGGTGCGCGCACCGGGCGGGGCGGTGCTGTGGTTCCTCGATGCGACCGAATCGAGCGAGGAAGTCGCGCGGTTCGCGGCGGAGGCCGATCGCTATCGCGTTGCGTTCGACGCGCTGACCGGCCTGATCCAGTCGGCGCCGATGCCGATGTGGTATCGCGACCCCGAGTTGCGCATCGCGATGGTCAACAATGCTTATGTCGAGGCGGTCGAGGGCAAGGATGCCGAGCAGGTCGTCGCGTCCGGCATCGAGCTGGTCGATGCCTCGGCACCGGGCGGGCCGCTTGCCAGCGCGGCGCACGCGCGGGAGGTGAACGCGCCGCAGATGGTGAAGCTGCCCGCGACGATCGGCGGCAAGCGGCGCACGCTGCACATCCATGACGTGCCGTTGCCGACCGGCGGGGTCGCGGGCTTTGCCGTGGATGTCGAGGAGCTGGAACAGGCGCGCGGCGGGATCAAGCGCGCGGCTGAGGCGCAGCGCGCGATGTTCGACCGGCTGTCGGCGGGCGTCGCGCAGTTCGGACCGGATCGGGCTTTGGTGTTCTGCAACCAGCCGTTCCGGCGCATCTTTGAGCTCAAGAACGAATGGCTGGCCGATCGGCCCGAGTTCGACCGCATCCTGGAGCGGATGCGTGAGGCCAATCGCCTGCCCGTCGTGCGCGATTTTCCGGGTTGGAAGAATGAGCGGCGCGAATGGTTCCTGGCGGCGGAAAGCGCGCGCGAGGAGAATTGGACGCTGCCTGGCGGCACGCATCTTCGTGTGGTCGCCCAGCCTTTGCCCGAGGGCGGGCTGCTGACGATTTTCGAGGACCTGACCGAGCAGGTGCAGCTGGCGAGCGCGCGCGACACGCTGTTGCGGGTGCGGACAGCGACGTTCGACAATCTGTTCGAGGGGCTGGGCGTGTTCGCCGCCGACGGGCGGCTGCAGCTGTGGAATAACCGGTTCAAGACCGCCTGGGGGTTTGAGGACGCGTTCATCACCGCGCATCCGCGGGTCGATGCCCTGGCGAAGGAAGCTGCGGGCAAGCTGGCCAAGCCGGGCCGCGCGTCGCTGATCGGCGATCTGGTGCGCGCCGCCACGGTCGAGCGCCAGCAGCGCGGCGGATCGATCGAGTTCGCCGATGGCCGGATTTTCGAGGTGGCGGCGGTGCCGCTGCCCGATGGCAACGCGCTGTTCACGATGCTCGACATTTCCGACCGGCGGCGGATCGAGAATGCACTGCGCGAACGCAACGACGCGCTGGAGGCGGCCGACCGGATCAAGACCGCGTTCGTCGCCAGCATGAGTTACGAGCTGCGCACCCCGCTGACGTCGATCAAGGGCTTCGCGGAGATGCTGTACAATGGCTATGCGGGCGAATTGCCGCAGACGGCGGTCGATTATTCGGGCGCGATCCTGGAGTCGGTCGGGCGGCTCGGCGATCTGGTCGACGATGTGCTCGACCTGACCCGCGATGGCGGAGCACTGGCGCGCGAGGCGGTCGATCTGGAACTGGTCGCGGGCGCAGCGGTCGAGAATGTCCAGCCGTCGATCAAGACCAAGAAGATCGAGCTGGCGGTCGAGATTCAGGGAAGCGCCGGAAGCATCCAGGGCGATCCGCGCCGTATCCGCCAGATTATCGAACATCTGCTGCGCCACGCGGTGAGCGGGACGGGTGAGGGTGGGCGCGTGCTGCTGCACATCGACGGGTCAGACAAGAAGGCGCGAATCGTGGTATCTGACGACGGCCCGGGCATGGCAGCGGAGGTCGCGGCCAAGGCGTTCGACCGCTTCGCGCAGGCGGGGATCAGCCGCAATGGTGAGCGCGCGCTGCAACTCGGCCTGCCGATCGCCAAACAGTTTGTCGAGGCGCATCGCGGGACGATCGAACTGGTGACCGAGCCGGGGCAGGGCACGATGGTGGTCGCGGAGCTTCCACGCGCATGATCGCGCTGGCGGATGCGGCGGCAACCGAGGCGTTCGGGCGCGCGCTCGCAGCAAAAGTGCGGCCGGGCGATGTCGTCGCGCTGTCAGGGCCGCTGGGCGCGGGCAAGACCAGCATTGCGCGCGGGCTGCTCGCTGCGCTGGGGCTGGAGGGCGAGGCGCCGTCGCCGAGCTATGCGATCGTCCAGCCCTATGACCCGCCCGAGGTCGCGTTTCCGGTGCTGCATGTCGACCTCTACCGGATCGACGATCCGGACGAGGCGGAGGAGCTGGGGCTGGACGATGGGCGCGCAGATTCGCTGCTGCTCGTCGAATGGCCGGAACGGCTGCCCGAGAGTTTTTGGGCGGACGCCCTGGTGCTGACACTGACGATCGAAACCGATGGATCGCGCGCCTTGACAGCGCGTGTGCCGGCGGCATGGAAGGACCGATGGCCCCTATGAGCGACGGCGTAGTCTCGCCCCCCGACATGAACCCGCCCGAGCGGGCACCCCATTTCCTGGCCGAGATCGGCTGGGGGGACAGCGAAATCCTGCCGCTGGCGGGCGACGCGTCGTTCCGCCGCTATTTCCGGGTGCAGGCACCGGGGCGCAGCGCGATCCTGATGGACGCGCCGCCGCCGCATGAGGACCCGCGGCCGTTTATCTCGATCGCGCGCTGGTTGACCGATCGCGGCTTTGCTGCGCCGACCATTTATGGCGAAGACCTTGAGGTCGGCCTGGTCCTGATCGAGGATTTCGGCGACGCCCGGCTGCGTGAGACGGTGGATGCCGCGCCCGAGAGCGAGTTGCGGCTGTATGAGGCGGCGATCGATGTGCTGATCCGGCTGCGCGGGCATGAAGCGGCTGAGCTGGATCCCTATGATGTCGCGACCTGCCAGCGGGAGGCGGCGCTGCTGACCGAATGGTATTGTCCGGCGATTGGCGTGGATGCCGATGTCGAGGGGTATCGCGCGGCGTGGGATGCGGTGCTGGCACCGACGCTGCACGGACAGCGGGTGACGGTGCTGCGCGACTATCATGCCGAGAACCTGATGCTGATCGAGGGGAGCGAGACACTGGGCCTGCTCGATTTCCAGGACGCGCTGGCGGGGCATCCGGCCTATGATCTGGTCTCGCTGCTGCAAGACGCGCGGCGCGATGTGCATCCCGATCTGGAGGCGGCGATGCTCGACCGCTATCGCCGGATTACCGGCGCAGATCAGGCGTTTGTCGACGCCTATCATGTGCTGGGCGCGCAGCGTAATGCCAAGATCATCGGCATCTTCACCCGGCTGTGGCAGCGCGACGGCAAGCCGCGTTACCCCGGCCTTTGTCCGCGTGTGTGGGGCTATCTCGAGCGCGATCTTCAGCATCCGGCGCTTGCCCCGGTGAAGGCTTGGTTCGACGCGAATATCCCGGCTCATCTGCGCGGCGACCCGATGGTGGTGGTGCAGGCGTGAGCGCGAAAAAGACGCTGGCGATCCGGCCCGTTCCGGCTGGGGCCGTGCCGCGCACCGCGATGGTGATGGCGGCGGGGCTGGGCAAGCGCATGCGCCCGCTGACCGCGACCCGGCCCAAGCCGCTGGTCGAGGTGGCGGGCAAGCCGCTGATCGACCATGTGTTCGACCGGCTGCGCAGCGCGGGCGTCGAGCGCGCGGTGGTCAATGTCCATTACCTCGCCGATGCGCTGGAGGCGCATGTCACGCACCGGGTGAAGGACATCGAGGTGCTGGTGTCCGACGAGCGCAAGCAGCTGATGGAGACCGGCGGCGGGCTGGTGCAGGCGCGCGACATGCTGGGCGATGACCCCTTTGTCTGCGTCAACAGCGATAACCTGTGGGTCGACGGCCCGATCGACGCGATCCGGCAGTTGGCGGCGGCGTGGGACGATGAGCGGATGGACGCGCTGTTGCTGCTCGTCCCGCTCGCCCGTGCGCATTGCCATGGCGGGCAGGGGGATTTTCACCTCGATCCGTTCGGCAAGATCGTCGGACGGCGCAAGCCTGGCCGCTTGGCACCCTTTGTCTATACCGGGGTCCAGATCCTCTCACCGCGCGTGATCCGCGACTGGCCGGAGGGGGCGTTTTCGACGAACCTGTTCTGGCAGCGCGCGATGGAGGCCGGGCGCGCGTTCGGCGTGGTGCATCAAGGGCTGTGGTTCGACGTGGGTTCACCGCCAGCGATTGCGGCGACCGAGGCGGTGCTGGCGGACGGGTGAGTGTGAACATTCGGGTTTCCGGGTGGCTGGCGATCGGCACAATATAACCAAATAGGTTCTTGTAGGAAAGCTGGGGGCTGAAAGGCGCGGTTTTCCGCGCGTTTTTGGCAGTTGTGAGATTCCGAAGGTGGCGTGGTCCGGCGCGATGGGGCGGGGCGGTCGCATGAGGCGATGCGAACATGTCGCGGATGAACGCGCCATCGGTGTCAAAGTGGGCGTGTCGGTCTGTGAGGGAAAAGGCGAATCTGGTCCTCCCGCGGATACAGGCGGCGGCAAGCCCGCTTGCGATTGCCGCGATTGAGGCGGTGCTGGCGGAAGGGTTGCCTTCCCGATTAGCGTCACCCCGGCCCTGTGCCGGGGTCCACTATGCCTCAATTCCGGTGCTCTAGCCGTCTTCTTCGCGCTCGCCTCCCGGTGGACCCCGGAACAAGTCCGGGGTGACGAAAAGGGGGGGGGCACGCTTGCCTAACCGGTGCCCTGCGCTACGGTCGGCATCCCCATGACCACCCGCCTCAACCTCTACACCATCCCGCCGCATCGTGCCTTTGCCGATGCGCTTGCGCAGGGGTTGATCCGGCGGCATGGGGGCGATCTGTTGCGGCTGGCGCGGGGGGTGGTGCTGGTTCCGACCAATCGCGCCAAGCGGACGATTACCGATGCGTTCGTACGGGCGAGCGGGGGCGGGTTGTTGTTGCCGCGGATGGTGGCGATCGGCGATCCCGAGCTGGACGAGGCGGCTGGGCCGTTTCTTGATCCGGCGGACGATGACGCGCCGATTCCGCCCGCGGTCGATCCGTTGCAGCGGCGGATGATCCTGGCGCGGCTGATCGAAGCGCATGACCGCAGCGTCGATGCGGCGGAAGCGGTGCGGCTGGCGGGGGATCTGGGGCGGACGCTCGACCAGATGCTGGTCGAGGAGATCGCGCCGACCGCGCTGCGCGACGTGGTGCTGCTCGATCATTTGACGGTGCACTGGCAGCGTGCGCTCGATCTGTTCGAAATCATTCTCGAGAAATGGCCGCAAGAGCTTGAGAAGCTTGGCCGAATCGATCTTGCCGAGCGGCGCAACCGGTTGCTTGACCGGGTCGCGGCGCGGTGGCGGGCGGAGCCGCCGGAGCGCTTTGTGTGCGCGGCGGGGATCACGACGAGCGCGCCGGCGATTGCGCGGTTGCTGCGGGTCGTTGCGGGACTGCGGCAGGGGCAGGTGGTGCTGCCGGGCGTCGATCTGGCAATGGCGGATGAGGAATGGGCGATGCTGGGGCCGTTCCCGGCTGACCCGGTGAGCGGACGGCGCAAGCGCAGCCTGGAAACGCATCCGCAATTCCATCTGAAGCTGCTGATCGACCGGATGGGCGTGCAGCGCGGCGAGTTCGAGAGCTGGCGCGTGGCGACCGAGCTGGATGCGCCGCCCGCGCGGAGCAAGGCGATTGCAAGCGCGATGATGCCGGCCGAGCGGACGACATTGTGGAGCGACCTGCCCGCCGGTGAACGGCGGCTGGCAGGCGTGCGCGTGCTTGAGGTTGCGACCCCGGCGGAGGAAGCGCAGGGGATTGCGCTGGCGCTACGTCAGGCGCTGGAGGAGCCGGGGCGGACTGCGGCGCTGGTGACGCCGGATCGCGCGCTGGCCAAGCGGGTGGCGGCGCATTGCGCGCGCTGGGGGATTGCGATCGACGATTCGGCGGGGTCGGCGCTGTCGATCCTGCCACCGGGGACGCTGTTGCTGGCGCTGGCCGAGGCGGCGGCGCAGGGGTTTGCGCCGATGGCGTTGCTGGCGCTGCTCAAGCATCCGCTGGTGCGCGCGGGCGACGCGCGGATCGGGTGGCTGGAGCAGGTGCGCATCCTCGATCTGGCGCTGCGGGGGCCGAGGCCGCCTGCGGGGTTGGCGGGGGTGGCGGCGCATCTGGCCGATCCCGAGGGCTATGATGCGCGGATTCGGGGGCGGGCGATCGAACCCTGGGGGGAGATTGCGGCGCTGCTCGAACCGATCGAGGCGGCATTTGCGGCGGAGCTGGTGCCGCCCGCGACGTTGCTGGCGCAGTTGCGGGAGTGTGCCGAGCGGTTGTGCGGCGAGCGCATCTGGGCGGGTGTCGATGGGCGCGCGGCGGCGGCGTTGCTCGACGATCTGGAGCGTGAGGCGGTGCATGGTCCTGCGCTGATTGCCCCGGCGAGCCTGCCCGCATTGCTGCGGACGTTGATGGACGAGGTGGCGGTGCGGCCGCCACAGGGTGGGCATCCGCGCCTCGCGATCCTCGGCGTGATCGAGGCGCGGTTGCACGCTGCCGACCTGTTGGTGCTCGGTGGGTTGAACGAAGGTGTATGGCCGGGGCTGCCCGCGCCCGACCCGTGGTTGGCGCCGCGGATTCGCAGCGAGCTGGGGCTGCCGGGGCTGGAGCGGCGGATTGGCCTTGCGGCGCATGATCTGGCGCAGGGGCTGGGCGCGCGTGAGGTGTTGCTGACGCGGGCGAAGCGTGATGCGGGGGCGCCGACCATCGCGTCGCGCTTCTGGCTGCGGCTGGAGGCATTGTCGGGCGGGCTGGAGCGGGCGAGCGAGCTGGAAGCATGGGCGCGCGCGATCGATGTGCCGGGGGTGCATGAGCCGGTGACGCGGCCCGAGCCGTGTCCGCCGGTGGCGATCCGGCCGCGATCGATTCCCGTGACCGATGTCGATCGGCTGAAGGCCGACCCCTATGCCTTTTACGCCAAGCGGATGCTGCGACTGCGCCCGCTCGATCCGGTCGATGCCGATCCGAGCGCGGCGTGGCGCGGAACGGCGGTGCATGACGCGCTGGAGCAATGGGCGCGGCATGATGGCTGTGACCCCGATGCGCTGGAGCCGCGCGTGCTGGAGATGCTGCGCGCGGCGCACCCGATGATGCGCGCGCTGTGGCAGCCACGGTTGATCGAAGCGGTGCGCTGGATCGTGCGCGAGACGGCGGCGCATCCGGCACGGCGCATCCTGGCGGTGGAGCAGGAGGGCGGGATCGACATTGCCGGGGTGCGGCTGACCGGCAAGTTCGACCGGATCGATGCGATGGGCGACGGGACGATCGGGATTGTCGATTACAAGACCGGCCAGCCGCCGAGCACCAAGGCGGTGCGCGCGGGGTATAGCCTGCAGCTGGGCCTGCTGGGCCTGATTGCGGAGCGTGGCGGGTTTGCCGGGATTTCGGGGCGGGCGAGCTGTTTCGAATATTGGTCGCTGGCGCGGAAGAATGGCGAGTTCGGCTATGTCGCGACGCCGGTCGATCCGGCGGAGAAATATGGGCGGATGAAGCCGGAGGAGTTTGTGCCGAATGCGGCGGAGAAGTTCGCCGATACGGCGGGGCGCTATCTGACCGGGGGAGAGGCGTTCACCGCCAAGCTGCACCCCGAATATGCGCCCTATTCCGACTATGACCAGTTGATGCGCCGGGACGAATGGTATGGCCGTGAGCGGCGCTAATATCTCCGCACTTCCCCCGCTCGCCGGGAGCCAGGGGGCGGCGTCGCAGCCGGAGGCGAGCGTGTGGCTGTCGGCCAGCGCGGGGACGGGCAAGACGCAGGTGCTTGCCGCCCGCGTGTTTCGCCTGTTGCTGCGCGGGGTCGATCCGGGGGCGATCCTGTGCCTGACCTTTACCAAGGCGGGCGCGGCGGAGATGGCGGCGCGGGTGAGCGGGCGGCTGGCATATTGGGTGCGGGCGAAGCGGACCGAGCTGTTTGCCGATCTGGAGGCGCTGGGCGAGCCTGCGGATGACGCACAGATTGCGCTGGCGCGGACCTTGTTCGCCAAGGTGCTCGATGCGCCGGGGGGCGGCTTGCGCATCCAGACGATCCATAGTTTCTGCCAGACTTTGCTGTCGGCGTTTCCGGTGGAGGCGGGGCTGACGCCGGGGTTCCGGCCGCTGGAGGCGCGCGAGGAATCGGCGCTGGCGCGCGAGGCGCTGGCGGAGATGCTGGTGACCGCCGAGCGCGAGGGGCGCGGGTGGGTGATCGACGCGGTGGGCGCGCTCAGCCTGCGGCTGGGCGAGGGCAAGGCCGAGGCGTTTCTGAGCGCTTGTGCCCGCGCGCCCGAGGCGATGGCGGCGATGCCGAGCGGGATCCAGCCATGGTTGCGGCGGGCGTTCGGGCTGCCGTCTGGCGATGTCGCGGCCGAAGCACAGCGCTGGTGCGATGACGAACATTTCGACACCGACGCGGTGCGCCGTCTTGCGGATGCCAACCACGCTTGGAAAACGGCGACCGGAGACAAGGATGCCGCGATAGCCGAGCGCTGGCTCGCGGCTGATCCCGCCGGGCGATTTGAGCAGCTGCGTGACCTCAGCCTTATCGCCCTGAAGAAGGACGGCGATTTCCGGGTATTCAAGGGGAAACTGCTCACACTCGAACCGGATTACGCGGAGCTGGCGGTCGCGCTGGGCGAGGCGTGCATCGCGGTGCAGGGGATGGTGGCGCGCGCGGGCTATGTCGATTGCCTGGCGCAGGGGCTGGCGGCGGGGCGTGAGTATGCGGCGACCTACACGTCGGCGAAGCGGCGCGCGGGGGCGGTCGATTTCGACGATCTGATCGGCAAGGCGGTGGCACTGCTCGAACAGCCGGGGATGGGCGACTGGATCCGCTACAAGCTGGATCAGGCGACCAGCCACGTTCTGATCGACGAGGCGCAGGACACCAATGTCGCGCAGTGGCGGATCGTGCGCGCGCTGGCGGACGAGTTCTTTGCCGGCGAGGGTGCGCATGGCGAGGAGGTGCGGACGATCTTTGCGGTCGGGGATTACAAGCAGGCGATCTTTGGCTTTCAGGGGACCGACCCGGTCAATTTCCGCGCGGCGCAGACGCATTTCGACACGCGCGCGGCGGGGGCGCTGGATACGCTGTCGCTGGTGCACAGTTTCCGATCGACCGCGCCGGTGCTGGAGTTTGTCGATGCGGCGATTGGTGCGCTGCCCCCGCCGGGCATGGGCGCGTTCGCCGAGCCCGAGCCGCATGCCAGCCGGGTCGAAGGGCCGGGGACGGTGACACTGTGGCCGCCGGTGGTGACTGGCGGCGACCCCGAGGATGAGGAAGGCTGGATCGACGACGCGACGCGCGAGCTCGCCAGCCGGATCGCGCGGCAGATCAAGGCGTGGATCGGCACGCTGGAGCTGGAGAGCAAGGGACGCGTGCTGCGGCCCGAGGATGTGATGATCCTGGTGCGGCGGCGTGGTGAGCTGGCCGGGCTGATCGTCGCGCGGCTTTATGCCGAGGGTGTGCCGGTGGCGGGGGTTGATCGGCTGCGGCTGAATGCGCCGCTGGCGGTGCAGGATCTGCTCGCGGCGGTGCGGTTTGCGTTGCAGCCGGACGATGACCTGTCGCTGGCGGCGCTGCTGGTGTCGCCGCTGATCGGGTGGAGCCAGGACGAGTTGATGGTTGCGGCGATCCGCGAGCGCGGGAGCCTGTGGCGGCATTTGCGCGCGACGCAGACGCCGGAGCGGCTGGAGCCGTTGTTCGGGCTGCTCGCGCGGGCGGATTTCATGACGCCGCACCGGTTTCTCGAGGCGATCCTGACCGGGCCGATGGATGGGCGGCGCAAGCTGCTGCACCGGCTGGGGGCGGAGGCGCTCGATCCGATCGAGGAGTTGCTGACGGCGGCTTTGGGGTTCGAGGGGGTGGCGACGCCGACGCTGCAACGCTTCCTCGACTGGTTCGATCGGGGGGATGTCGAGATCGTGCGCGATGCGGCGCAACCGCAGGCGGCGGTGCGGGTGATGACGGCGCATGGCGCGAAGGGGCTGCAGGCACCGCTTGTGATCCTGGCCGATGCGACGGCGGACCCGGTGGCGGGTAATCGCGGGGATTTTGTCGAGTGGCAGCCGGAGGGCTTTGAGGAGAAGCTGCCGGTGTTCCGCCCCGGCAAGGCCGAGCGCGGCGGGCCGGTCGATGGGGCGGTGAGCGCGGCGGAAGCGCGCGAGCTGGAGGAGCATTGGCGGCTGTTCTACGTCGCGGCGACGCGGGCCGAGGAGCGGCTGGTGATCGCGGGGTCGTTGGGTGCTCGCGCGACCAACGGGCCGCCGGAGTTGAGCTGGTACACGGCCGCTGCTGCCGGGCTGGACGCGCTGGGCGTGGAAGCAGGGGAAGGGGAGCGGAGCTTTACCGGCCTGGCGCCGACCCGCGCGGTGCCGCGTAAGGCTGTCGTCGCGGAGACCGGCGAGGCGGCGGGTGCGGTGCCGGATTGGGCGCGGCGGGCGGCTCCGGTCGAGGCGCGACCACCGCGACCGCTGGCGCCGTCTTCGCTGGGTGAGGATCTTGTGGCCGATCCGCCGCCGGCCGCGGCGCTGCGTGCGGCTGCGGAGCGGGGGCGGTTGATCCATGCGCTGCTCGAGCGGCTGCCCGTGGTTGCTGCCGAGCGCCGCGCTGAGGTGGCGGAGCGCTGGCTGGCGGGCGCGGGGGGCATTGAGGATGCGGGCGAGCGGGCCGAGCTGGCGCGTGCGGCGCTGGGGGTGCTGGCCGAGCCGCGCTTTGCCGACCTGTTTGGGCCGGAGGCGCTGGCCGAGGCGCCGGTCGCGGCGGTGGTTAGCGGCGGCCATGTCGTTTCGGGAACGGCGGACCGGCTGCTGGTGACCGACAGCCGCGTGCTGGTGGTGGATTTCAAGACTGGGCGGCGCGCGCCGGCTTCGCTTGGCGATGTGCCGCCCTATCATGTTCGGCAGATGGCGGCCTATGTCGCCGCGCTGGAGGTGATCTTTCCGGGGCGCGAGGTGGTTGCGGGGCTGCTCTACACGGCGGGGCCGGTGCTGTTCGAACTGCCCGCCGATCTGGTCGCGGCGCACAAGCCGGGCTTCGCGGGCAGCGAACAAAGCTTGGCACTCGATGCTTGAGACGGGCGGCTGCCGACCCTAGTTAGGCAGCAACACAAGGAGATTTGAGACATGGCGAAGGCCGTTACCGACGAGAGCTTTGCAACCGACGTGCTGCAGTCCGACAAGCCCGTGCTGGTCGATTTCTGGGCCGAATGGTGCGGCCCGTGCAAGATCATCGGCCCGAGCCTGGAAGAGCTGGCCGAGGAGCTGGCCGACAAGGTCACCATCACCAAGCTGAACATCGAGGAAAATCCCGACACGCCGGGGCAGCTTGGCATTCGCGGCATCCCGACGTTGTTCGTCTACAAGGATGGGCAGAAGGTCGCGCAGCAGGTGGGGATCCAGGAGATCAACACCAAGTCCAAGCTGAAGGCGTGGATCGAGAGCGTGGTGTGAGATGATCGGTGCGCTGGTATTGCTGAGCCTGGGCATGCCAGCGCAGGCCGCTGCCGCCTGTCCGGCCGAGATTGTCGAGCCGGAGCGACGGTTCAGCGGCATCTTTGTCGACGACTTCGAGGGCCAGCGGTTCTTCGAAGGTGCCGCTGGCATCGGCGATCTCGACTTTCGCGCGCGCCCAATCGTCAATTTCGAGCCGGACATTGTCGGCGTGGGTGAACGCTTCGGCATCACGCAGCGTGCGAATGGCTTGGCCTATCGCGTGACGTTCAAAGGCGTCATGCGCAGTCGCGGGACGGTCGAGCCGCCCGCGCTGCTTTGTGGTTACGGCCATTTTGGCGGAGCGGGCAGGCGTATTGATCTCACCGTAGTCGAGACCATCGAACCGCTTGGACCGGTACGCTAGGTTGTTCCGACATCAGACCCCTTCCTGAAAGGGAGGGGTCAGGAGTGGGTTTAACGCATCGCGTGTTTAGCCCGATTCTCTTTCCCGTTTGTGCCGAGCTTGTCGAAGCACCGTTCCTGCACTCACGAGAGCAGACTACGGCCCTTCGACAAGCTCAGGGCAAACGGCTGTAGAGCGATCCCAGATAAACGCGCTGAGCCTCAGCTACGATAGTCGGCGTTGATCGAGATGTAGCCGTGGGTCAGGTCGCAGGTCCACACGGTGGCGCGGCCTTCACCGAGGCCCAGATCGACGCCGATTTCGATGTCCTGGCCCTTGAGATGCGCGGCGACGGGGGTTTCGTCATAGCCTTCGACCGCGAGGCCACCTGACGCGACCTGAACGCCGCCGAAGGTGATGGCGAGCTTGTCGCGCTCGGCGGCTTCGCCGGCCTTGCCGACGGCCATGACGATGCGGCCCCAGTTCGCGTCCTCGCCTGCGATGGCGGTCTTCACCAGCGGCGAATTGGCGATGCTCAGCGCGATGCGGTGCGCGCTGGCGTCGCTTTCGGCGCCTTCGACATCGATGCGGATGAACTTCGACGCACCCTCGCCGTCGCGGACGACGAGATGGGCGAGCTGGAGGCAGAGGTCGGCGAGCGCGGCGCGGAATGCGTCGGCGCCGCCGCTGTCATCATCGGTGAGCGGGGCATTGCCCGCTGCGCCTGTGGCGAAGGCGAGGACGGTGTCGCTGGTCGAGGTGTCGCTGTCGACTGTGATGCAGGAGAAGCTCTTGCGGTTGGCGTCGCTCAGCGCCCGCTGGAGAAACGCGGGATCGACTGCGGCATCGGTGAAGACATAGCCGAGCATCGTCGCCATGTCGGGGGCGATCATGCCGCTGCCCTTGATGATCCCGACCAGATTGACGGTGCGGCCATCGACGATGGCGGAGGTCGCTGCGCCCTTGGCGAAGGTGTCGGTGGTGCCGATGGTGTTGGCGGCATCCTCCCAGCCGCACGGTTCGGCGGTGAAGGCGGCGTCGAGGCCAGCCTCAGCCTTGTCGATCGGGAGCGGGACGCCGATCACGCCGGTTGAGGAGACGAACACGTCCGACGGCTGGCAGCCGAGATGCCCTGCGACGCGGGCGGCGATTGCCTCGACCGCAGCGCGGCCGCGATTGCCGGTGAAGGCGTTGCTGTTCCCTGCATTGACCACCAGCGCGCGGGCGCGGCCGAGCGGGAGCGCGTCGCGGCACCATTCGACTTCGGGCGAGGGGCATTTGCTGGTCGTGGTGACGCCCGCGACCGCCGTACCCTCATCCAGCGTGACGAAGGTCAGGTCGCAGCGGTCCCATTGCTTGTAGCGGGCGCGGGCGACGCGGAGGGTGACGCCGGGGATTGCGGGAAGCGTGGGGAAGCTGGCGGGGGCGAGGGGGGAGCGGGTCATGTCTGTTCCCTAACAAACTTGGCGGCCCCGGCCTGCGCCGGGGCGACGGCAATTCAAGCCAGCGCACTCGCGGCGCTGAGGACGGCGCGGACGCTGGCGGTGGCGACGTCTTCGTCGATGCCGACGCCCCACACGGTCTGACCGTCGGCGGTGCGGCATTCGACATAGGCGGCGGCCTGTGCGGTCGAGCCATGGCCGATCGCGTGTTCGGCATAGTCGGCGATGTCGAGATCGACGCCGAACCCTTCGCGGATCGCGGCGACGACGCTGGAGATCAGGCCGTTGCCGCGCCCGCTGACCGATTTGGACACGCCGTCGACTTCGATCGATCCGGCGAAGATGCGTTCGCCATTGGATGCGCGGGTTTCGTCATAGGCACCGAGCGTGAAGCGCTGCGGCGTCTGGAGACGATAGGCGCTCTGGAACGTCGCCCAGATGTCCTGCGCGTTGAGTTCGCGGCTGGTTTCGTCGGCCATGCGCTGGACGTGGCGGCTGAAATCGGCCTGGAGCCGCTTGGGGAGTTTCAGCCCCTTGTCCTGTTCCAGCACCCAGGCGACGCCGCCCTTGCCCGACTGCGAATTGACGCGGATCACCGCTTCGTAGCTGCGGCCGAGATCGGCGGGGTCGATCGGGAGATAGGGCACTTCCCAGAGCGCGTCGTTGCGCGCTTCCTGCGCGGCGAAGCCCTTTTTGATCGCGTCCTGGTGGCTGCCCGAAAATGCCGTGAACACCAGGTCTCCGGCGTACGGCGTGCGCGGATGGACCGGGATGTTGGTGCAATATTCGACCGTCTTCACCACCTCGTCGATGTCATCGAAGGCGAGGCCGGGGTCGACGCCCTGCGTGTACAGGTTCATCGCGACGGTCACGAGGTCGCAATTGCCGGTGCGCTCACCATTGCCGAGCAGGCAGCCCTCGACGCGATCGGCGCCCGCCATCAGACCGAGTTCCGCCGCCGCGACGCCGGTGCCGCGGTCGTTATGGGTGTGGAGCGAGATCACCACGCTGTCGCGATTGGGGATGTGGCGGCAGAAATATTCGATCTGGTCGGCATAGATGTTGGCGGTCGCCGCCTCGACCGTTGCGGGCAGGTTGAGGATCAGCGGGCGTTCGGGCGTGGGGCGCAGCACGTCCATCACGGCGGCGCACACCTCGACCGAGAAATCGAGTTCGGCGGTGGAGAAGGTTTCGGGCGAATATTGGAAATGCCAGTCGGTGTCGGGCTGCGCCGCCGCGCCGTCGCGCAGCATGCGGGCGGCGTCGATGGCGATGCCCTTAACCTGCGCGCGCTCCATGCCGAAAACGATCCGCCGCCAGGCCGGGCTGACGGCGTTATAGACATGGACGATCGCCTGTTTCGCGCCGCGCAGGCTTTCGAAGCTGGTTTCAATCAGGTCGCGGCGCGCCTGCGTCAGCACCTGCACCGTCACGTCGTCGGGGATGCGGCCGTCGCGGACGAGGCCGGAGATGAAGTCGAACTCGGTCGCGCCGGCGCTGGGGAAACCGACCTCGATCTCCTTGATCCCGATGCGGCAGATCAGGTCGAAGAAGCGCGTCTTCTTCTCCGCATTCATTGGGTCGATCAGCGCCTGATTGCCGTCGCGCAGGTCGGTGGAGAGCCAGCGCGGCGCTTTGGTGATGGTGCGGGACGGCCATTGCCGATCGGGCAGATCGACCTGGGGGAAGGGGCGGTATTTGACGCTGGGGTCGCGCAACATGGGACTTCTCGCTTCGAAACGGACGGTCAGGGGAGGGTTTGCTCTGCCCTTAGGCCGTGTGCGCAGGGGGTGCCCGCGCGAATCCACGCCCTAAGGGCGGATAAGTCGAAGCAGGGTGAGGCCGCAGTCGTGCAACATTATGCGAGGCGCTTAGCCCGGCCGCGCAACAAATGTCCAGTACGGATTCCTCCGCTCGGCCACCGGCCTAGCGATATCATTCTATAAAGATTTGAGCGGCATAGGATGAGCTGGGGGCTGAACAGGACGAAAAATGCTTCAAATCATGTACATCAGCAGCGCCTCCAACTGCGCCCCGATCGACGTTGCACAGATTTTGACGGTGTCGCGGCGCAACAATGCGCGGGATGGTATCACCGGCTTTCTCTACGCCGACGGGCGGCGGTTCCTGCAGGTGCTGGAGGGACCGGAAGAGGCGGTCGAGCGCGCCTTTGTCCGGATCGGTGGCGACCCGCGCCATCGCGCGGTCGTGACGCTTTCCCGCCGCGCGATCGAGGCGCGTGAGTTCGGCGAATGGGCGATGGCGCACCGCATGCCCGGCGGCGATTCCGACACGCTGATGGAACAGATTGCCGAGCGGCTCGAGGCCGCGTCGCCGAATGTTCGCGCCACCTTTGAGGGCTTTGCGAAGATCCGGCGCGCGGCCTGAGCGGTTACTTCTGAAAGGCGGCGGCGATGGTCAGTTCGACCTCGTCGCTGACCAGCGGCACGGCATAGCCGAGGCCGAAGTCGCTGCGCTTGATCGTGGCCTCAGCCTCGAACCCGACATTCTCCTTGCCGCCCATCTGCGCCGGCGCCTTGCCCGCGCCGTAAAAATCGACGTCGAGCGTCACCGGCTTGGTGATGCCGTTGAGGGTGAGGTTGCCATGAACCTTGGCCTCGTCGCCGTCTTCATCGACCATGACATGGGTCGAGACGAACTTCGCGTCGGCCGGGGCCGAGCCGAAGAAGTCAGGCTTGCCGCCGTCCTTGCCGTCGCGCAGCAGGTGCGCGGTGAAGCCGGGGACGCCGGTCACCATCTTCGACACCGGGATGGTCACGTCGACCTTGGACGCGGCGGGGTTTTTGGGGTCGAGCTGCATCGTGCCGGTGACCTGGCCGAACAGGCCCCAGAGCGGCGAGAAGCCGAAATGGTTGACCTCCCACTTCACCAACGTGTGGTTGGCGTCGACGGTGTAGCTGCCGCCGGTGATCGCGGCCTTGTCCTTCGACCCCGGCATCTGCTGGGCGACGAGGGGGGTGGCGATGGCGGTTGCGGCGAGCAGGGTGGCGAGGACGATGCGCATGGGGGTTCTCCGGATTGCGTTACGGGGGCGCCACGATAATGCGCGACGCCCCCGACTTGTTCAAATCACGAAATGGGAACGCATGGTTTCCCGGAGCGCGATCAAAGTTGCGGGAGGATCAGATACTTTTCCCCCGTCGCGCGCCGGTTGTAGGCGGCGATGCAGCCGGGCTGGACCGCGTCCTCAAGGCTGATGCGGTTGCTGTAGCTGCTGGCGAAGGTGGTGCGGATTTCGGCGGCGACCTTGGCGCGCATCCGCATCACTTCCTCCATCCCAGCCTTGGCGAGGTAGGGCGTGAGGAGCCAGCCGCCGACGCCCCAGATCATACCGAAACCGCGATTCAGTTCCGTCGGTGCGGTGCTGAGGCCGCCATAGATATAGACCTGCTTCATCGTCGACGAGCCATAGGGACCATTTGCCGGGTTGGTGCGGACGGCCGCGGCCTCCATCGCGGTCAGGATCTGGCCGGCGAGCTTGCCGCCGCCGATCGCGTCGAAGGCGAGGAAGGCTTGCGTCTCGGCGATGGCGTCGGTCAGCTGGGCCATGAAGTCGGGCGCGCTGCTGTCGACGACATGGGTCGCGCCGAGATCGCGGAGCAGCAGTGCCTGGGTCTGGCTGCGCACGATGTTCACCAGCGGCACGCCTTCGGACAGGGTCAGCTTGACCAGCATCTGGCCAAGGTTCGACGCGGCGGCGGTGTGCACGAGGCCCTTATAGCCTTCACGCCGCATCGTCCCGACCATGCCAAGCGCGGTCATCGGGTTGACGAAGGACGAGGCGGCTTCTTCGGCGGCGATCCCATCGGGGAAGACGAGGCAATCGCGGGCGCGGAGCAGGCGATACTGGCTGTAAAAACCGCCGCCCGCTGCAGCGACGGTCTTGCCGATCAGCGCCTGTGCGGCGGGATCGTCTCCGGCGGCGACGACCGTACCGGCGCCTTCATTGCCGATCGGCAGCGGCTTGCCCGCGCGCACCGCGACATGGCGGCGGAGCGCTTCGGGGATTTCCGCCCGCGCGCCATAGCCGAGTGACTCGAACGCGTTGGAGTCGGCGACGCTGAGCATCACCGCGAGGTCGGACGGGTTGATCGGCGCCGCCTCGACCCGGATCAGGACTTCGTCACCGCTGGGCTGGGGCACCGGCACGTCGCGCAAGGTGAGTTCGAGGCCGCCATCCTCGGTAACGGTCGACAGCATCTGCTTGGCCTGGGCCGGGATCGGGTGAGTCATTGCATCCTCCTTTATCGTTTGAACCGGGCATACCGTGAATTCGAAAGCGGGATCAATGGGGCTTTACGGATTTGCGCGGGCGCGCGATTGCCCCCTCGCATCTGCGGCTGGTTTACGTTAAGGTGAACCCATGACGCGCGCAGCCATCCCGTTCGAAGTGCCCATCCCCGTCGATCCCGCCGACATCGACTTCATGGGGCACGTCAATAACGCCAGCTACCTGAAATGGGTGCAGGAGGCGGTGTTGGCGCATTGGCAGAAGCTGGCACCGGCGGAAGAGGTGGCGAAGCACCTGTGGGTCGCGCTCAAGCATGAGATCACCTATCGCAAGCCCGCCTTCCTCGATGACGAGGTTGTCGCGACGGTGCTGCTGGAGAAGGTCCAGGGCGTCAGCGCGTTCTACGAAACGATCATCCGCCGCGGCGACGACGTGCTGGCCGAGGTCAAGTCACGCTGGTGCTGCGTGGACGCAACGACGCTGCGCCCGGCGCGGATCGCCGAGCATATCGTCGAGCATTTCTTTGGGAAGCGCGAAGGCTGACGGTTCTCAGTCTGGCTGCAGATCACCACAGCCGTTTGTGCTGAGCCTGTCGAAGCACAATTCCTGTGTTCAGCTAGGACAGTATCCCGCCCTTCGACAAGCTCAGGGCAAACGGAGGTTGGGCGGCAATCCGGTCAAAGCCAGCGCGGGACGTTGTGGGCGTAGTTGACGTAGGCGACGCCGAATTTGTCCGCCATGTAGCGTTCCTCGCGCGCGATCACGCCATAGTGGATCGTCATGATCAGCGGGATGAACAGCCATAAGGCGACCGGTGCGTTCGCAGCGACGGTGAGGCCGAGATAGGCGAGCGTCATGCCGAGATACATCGGGTTGCGGGTCCAGCGGTAGACGCCCTGCACGACGAATGCGGTGGTTGGCTGCCAGGGCGGGGCGGGGGTGCCAGCGGCCTTGAACCGGCCCAGTGCGGCGGCGATCAGGCCACCGCCAGCCAGCAGGAACAACGCGACGACCGTCCAGCGCAGCGAGCCGGGCATATCGAGGCCTTGGGTGCGGACCACCAGATATTCCAGCGCGATCCCGGCGATCAGATAGCCAAGGAAGATCAGCGGCGGCGGGGCGATGACGCCGGGAATGTCGGGTTTCGTGTCGGTCATGGGGCGTTCCTAACCTTCCGAATCGAACTTGTCGCGCTTTCGCTTGCCGAACAACAGGCGGCGTTCGAGATGGCGGCGCGCGGCTGCGTAATAGGCGTCGAGGAAGGCGCGATCCTCGCCGACATGGGTGCCATGGTCGGGGCGCCCGAGCTTGCGCCGGATCACGCCGGCGACGGTGACGATCGTATCCGCCTCATCGCGATGGAGGATGTCGGCGAGACGCTGCACCTCCATCTGGCCATAGGTTTCCAGCTCTTCGGGCGTGAAGGCGTAAAGCTCGATCCGCGCGGGTTCGGCATCGGCGAGCAGGTCGGGGGCGATCTTGGGCCGTTCATTCTCGACCACCCACGTGCCTGCAATCAGATCGCCCGCGCGCAGCCGATCGCGGTTGAACAGCGGGAACAGCATGAAGATCGCCGTCCAGCCAAAACCGAACAGGGTTAGCCAGCGGTTGCTGAACCCTTCTGCCTGTGCCGAGAGCAGGAAGATGAGTGGCAGGAACACCTCGATCTCGCGCGTCAGGTTGCGGGCGAGCACTGCGCCACCGGTCAGCCGCCCGCCGTCGCGTGCGACGACCCGCAGCTTGAGCGCGCGTTTGCCCAGCGTCGCAGCACGCCCGCCGCTTTCGAACAAGGTGAAGTAGAAATTGCGGAGCAGGAAGAAGCCGAGCAGCCACAGGATCACCGCGACAGACTGCGACGCCTTGTTGCTCAGCAGGCCGAATGCCGCGATCGTCACCGCGATCAGGCTTCCCAGCATGATCGCCGCATCGATGGTGAATGCCGCCGCGCGCGACCCGGCACTGGCGAGGCGCAGATGCAGCACCGCGCCCTCGGGCGTCACCAGCTCACGCACCAGGCGATCCTTGCGCTCAGCCATGGCGACGGCGTCCGGCCAACGCGAAATAGACCACCCAGATCGCGAACATCGTCGCGGCGATGGCAAAGCGGGCTGCATCGGCGGTGATCAGCTGGCGCGCAAAGCCTTCGAGCAGGCCGGCGACGAGCAGCATGATGACGACCCCGATCATCACCAGCGCGCCCCGGCGTCCAGCCTCACCCGCCGCGGCAAGGCGGCTGCGGTCGCCGGGAAATGCGACCGCGCGGCCGATGTGCAGCCCCGCCGCCCCGGCGAGGATGATTGCGCTCAATTCGGTCGATCCGTGGATCATCAGCCAGCCGGTGAAGCCCACCCCCAGCCCCTTGGAGACGAAGGCGGCATAAAAGGCACCGAGCAGCACCCCGTTGCTCGCGATCAGGAACAGTGTCGGGATGCCGAAGGCAAAGCCCAGCGCGAACGCCATGATCGATACCTGGCTGTTATGCGTGAACAGGAAGGTCGCGAAGATTTCGAGGCCGTCATGATCGGGCGGACCATAGATCGACTGGCGCAGGGTTTCGACACTCGCCTGCATGTTGCGGCCGCCGGCGAGCTCGCCGGGCACGATCGCGCCGAACCAGCCTGGATCGGCCAGCACGAGGAAGTATCCGGCAAGGCCGCTGCCGATGAACAATGCCGCGATGATCAGGATTTCGGGGACCATCCCGCGCACTGCGGCGGGCCAGCCCTGTGCGAAAAACCCGCCGAGCTGCTTCCAGAAGGAGTCGCGGCAGCCATAGAGGATGAAATAGGCGCGGGTCGACAGGCTCTCCAGATAGGCGATCATTGACCCGTCGAGCGAAGTTTCGCGCGCGATCGACAGCGCCGACAGGGTCGAGCGATAGAGGCGGGGAAGCTCGAACAGATCCTCGCTCGACAGGCGGCGCGGCGATTTCTTCTCGATCAGGTCGAGCATCGCTTCGAGCCGCTGCCAATCGGCTTCGCGTTCGGCGCGGAACTGGCTGACGCCAAAGACGGTATTGCTCATGGCCGTTCGCGGTCCCGGACATAGCGCTCGGCGAGCGCGAGGGCGAGGTCGTCGGGGCCGGATTCGAGCACGTCGATGCCGAGCCGCTTCAACCGTTCGATCACGATCCGCCGCTCGCGCAGCAGGGCGTGGGCGACATTGGCGCGGATCACGTCGTCCGCCGTTTTCGGGCGCGCCTCAAGAAACGCCTCAAGCTCGATATCGCGGAACAGGACGAAGAGCAGGCGGTGGCGCTTGCGCATCCGCGCGGCGGCGGTGAGCATCAGTTCGGCGCTGGTCGGATCGGTGAATTCGCTGAACAGGATGATCAGGCTGCGGCGTTGGAGCCGCTGGTCAAGCGCGACGAGCGAGAGGGTGAAGTTGCTTTCCTGCACGCCATAATCGAGTTCGGCGGCGGTGCGGTGGAGCGTTGCAAAGCCGCGCGCGCCGGTGATGCTGCCCGAATCCGCAGTCGGGCGTCCGGCGAACCCGAACAGGCGGACGGTATCGCCCGATTTGAGCGCGACGAAGGCGGCGAGCAGGGCGGCGGAAACCGCGCGGTCGATGCGCGGCATACCGGCGACCGGCTCGCTCATCGTTCGTCCGCAATCCACGGCGAACACGACGCTGTTGTCGCGCTCGGTGCGATATTCGCGGGCAAGCAGCGAAAGGTGGCGGGCGGTGGCCTTCCAGTCGATCGCGCGGCGTTCCATGCCGGGCTGGAAATCGGTGAGCGACTGGAATTCGGTGCCGTCGCCGCTTTCGGGGCGAATGCGCGTGCCGAACTGGCGGCTGCGCAGGAACTGGCGCACCCCCTGTTCGCGCACGGGGCGCAGGTCGGGGAGGATCCGGATGCTGTCGTCGGTGGCGGCGCTGCGCTGGCGATAGGCGAGGCCGAGCGGACCCGATGCGCGCGCCCAGATGCGTGAGAGCTTCGCTGTGCCACGGCGGGTTGCGGTGAAGTCGAGCGTGTTCCCCTTCCGCTTGGGGGAGGGGCTAGGGGAGGGTCTCTCCTCTTGGAGTGCGGCCTGATTGGACAGGCCCTCCCCCGACCCCTCCCGCAAGCGGGAGGGGAGAAGTTCTAACGGTGGAGAGACGTCTGCCGCGTAGCTGAGGCCCGGGGTTGTGCCGGCAAGTGCAACCGTTCCGCCGACATCCACTGCGCCCGGCCCCTCGATCCTGAGATCGGTGGCCCGGATGCGTGGAGCCATCAACCCGTCGAGCAGCACCAGCAGCGCCACGCCCGCTGCCCAGGCGACCGCGAGCAGCCAGCCGTCCGGACGCACGACGCCGAGCAGCAGCGCCATCGGCGCCGCCACCAGCGTCAGCGCGACCGCACGCTGGGTCGGAACGATCAACGCGGTGCCTCGACCCGGTCGATCAGCTGGGCGACGATGTCGTCGGTGCGGCGGCCGTCGATCTCCGCGGCGGGCGACAGGACGACGCGGTGGCGCAGCAGCGGCTGGGCGAGCAATTTGACGTCATCGGGGATGACATAGTCGCGCCCTTCCAGCGCGGCGGCGGCGCGCGCTGCTGCGGCGAGTGCGGAGGCGGCGCGCGGCGATGCGCCGTGCGACAGGTCGGCATGATCGCGGGTCGCGCGGATCAGGTCGACGACATAGGCGATGATCTCATCCGCCAGCCGCACTTCGAGCACGGTGTCGCTGGCGGCCTTGAGCGCATCGGGGGTCGCGACCTGCTCGACGCCGCTATCCTCCGGCCGGGGCGATCCGGTGCGGGTGCCGTATTGCGCGACGATTGCGCGTTCGGCCTCGGCATCGGGATAGTCGATTGCGAGCTTGAACAGGAAGCGGTCTAGCTGAGCCTCGGGCAGGGGATAGACCCCCTGCTGCTCGATCGGGTTCTGCGTCGCGACGACGGTGAAGCGGTCGGAGAGTTTTTCGGTCGAGCCGTCGATCGTCACCGCGCGCTCCTGCATCGCTTCGAGCAAAGCGGCCTGGGTCTTGGGCGGGGTGCGGTTGATTTCGTCGGCGAGCAGCAATTCGGTGAACACAGGGCCGCGGCGCAGTTCGAACGACGAACTCTGGAAGTTGAACAGGCTGGCGCCGACGATGTCGCCGGGCATCAGGTCGGGGGTGAACTGGATGCGGCCGAAGTCGAGGCCGAGCGTGCGCGCAAAGCTTTGTGCCAGCAGGGTCTTGGCCGTGCCCGGTGCGCCTTCGAGCAGGACATGGCCGCCCGAGAGCAATGCGATGGTGAGGAGGCGCGTCGCGCGCCCCTGACCCACCACGGCCTTGGCGACCTGGGCTTCGATCGCCGCACCGAGGTTGCGGACGTCGTCGAGTGTCATGCCTTTACTTCCTTTCGCCAATCATCGAGCGCCTGTGCGGCGTGGAGCAGTTCGGTTTCGGTGGTCGCGGCGCGGACGCGTTCGGTCGCGGCGGCGTAGGAGGTCGTTGTCGGGACCGCGTCGAGCTGTGCGTCGAGGGCCTCGCCCTGGAGCGTGCGGGGCAGGGCGAGGCGGCGTGCGGCCCAGTCGCGGATCGCGTCGGCATAGGCGCTGCCCCCCTCGCGCGTGCGGCGGGCGCGGCGGGCGAGGCTGACGATATTGTCGATCAGCGCCGCTTTTCCGAACGGCACCGCGCGCTGTTCGCGCCGGACCGGGCCGAACCGGGCCAAAGTCGCGATCCCGGCGAGCAGCGCGGCGATCAGCAGCGCGATGCTGACCCCGGCAAAGGGTGGCTCGAACGCCAGCTGGAGCAGGTTGCGCCCGCCGCTGCCATACGGAAGCATCGTATCGAAGA
Source organism: Sphingomonas sp. SDUR79 (assembly GCF_056821745.1). Taxonomy (NCBI): domain Bacteria; kingdom Pseudomonadati; phylum Pseudomonadota; class Alphaproteobacteria; order Sphingomonadales; family Sphingomonadaceae; genus Sphingomonas; species Sphingomonas sp. SDUR79. The sequence continues at coordinate 1,076,390 of NZ_JBPDIN010000001.1, forward strand.
CGACGGCGCCGGGCGCCTGCGGGTCCAGCCCGGCGAGCATCGCCAGCGCGGCGCGGGCGTTGGCGCGATGCGACAGGCCGTGATTGTTGATCAGGTCCGGGTCGGCGAGGATGAAGATGTTCTTGCCCGGAATCTCCGCCAGCACCGCCCCGCCATCGGGTGCGGCGATCAGCGGATAGAGCTTGTCGCCGCGCAGCGACTGGAGCGCGTCTTCGGGCGGGCGGAAGGCAGGGATCGGCAGGCTGGTGCGGATGATCAGGGCGCCGGGCTTTTCGCGCTCGACGGTCGCTTCCGCCAGCGGGGCGAGCAGGGCCGCGATCCGCTGGGCCGGCAGTAATCCCATGCGCTGTTCACGCCGGGGCTGATCACGTTGGGCCGCGGCGATCCATTTGGGGAGGACGACGAGGACCGGCGCGTCGGGCCCGGCCGCATCTTCCAGTGCGGCCTCCATTTCGGCTGGCGTGGTGCCGGCATTGGGCGTGAGGATCAGGATACCCTGTTCGGGCCGCTCTGCCGGATCGCCCGACATGCTCACTTTCCCGCCGGCCAGTTCGACCAGTTTCGTCAGCCCGTAAAAGCCGGTGGCGAAACGCGATGCGGGGCTGGGGATATTGCCGCGCTGGCGATCGATCCGGTCGCCATAGGCGCTGACCAGCAGAAAGCCGAGCGCGAGGATGAACCCTGCCGCGACAAGGATCAGCACCGTGCGGGTGCGAAACGGGTTGGCGCTGCTCTGGGTCATCGGCCGAGCGCAAAGCCGGCATAATCGGCGCGGGCGCGGGTCCAGTCGGCCTCTCCCAGCGGATGGCCGGCGAACAGGCTGCGCTCCACATCGGCGACGATGCGACCGAATACGGTGCGCGCAGCATCAGGTAGCGTTTCGATCCGCGCGATATCGCGGCTGGTCCAGGATGGACGCAGGGGATCGCCGCGCCACCGCTCGATATCCTCGACGCTATGGTGGAGCAGCAGGCGTACCGCCGCATCATATTGGCCAGCGGCGGCAAGCGCATCGGCTTCGACCAGCAGCGCGCGGGCCACCGATGCTTCGGGGGTCCAGCCTGGCGTCGCAACGGTTGCGCCAACCGAAGCCATACGGTTGGCGAGCCAGGCGCGGAGCGGCGGGAAGATCGCGAAGGCAAGCGCGATCACCACCAGCGCGATCGCGATCCACATCAGGACGGTCCAGCCGCCGCCGACCCATTCGATGAAATTGCCGAGCGCCCGGAGCGTGTCCCGGAGCCATTCGGGCATTTCGCGCTGTTCCGGGATGAACCACGGGAAGTCGAACTGGATGCTGGCATCGCCCTTGAGCGTGCGATGCGCGACGTCCGCGCCTGCGGGATCGCCGAACGGAGGCGCGGCATCGACCGCGACCGCGCCGTTGCGCGCGGCGGCGCTTGCGCCCTGTGCCGTCATTGCCCCTTGCCCCCCGCAACTGCTTCATACCCTTGGAGCAAATCGGCAAATTGCGCGCAACGCTTTTCGTCCCTAACGTCGCCAGAACGGCGCGGCGGACCGACCGCGCGGCATCGGACAGGGAGATTTAGGCGTTGATCCGGATCATCATCGGCACGGCTGCGGCGGCGACGCTGGCGGCATGTAGCGCGACCGCTGGGACCAAGCCCCAGAGTGCGTCCTCGGAAGCACCGGCACGCAAGGGTCCCGGCAAGAACAAGGGATATGACCACAATCCCTATCCTTCGACCTACAAACCCTATCCGGGCGTGCCGACGCTGTTGACCAATGTCACGATTCTGGACGGCGAGGGCGGCAAGATCGAGCGCGGCGCGGTGCTGTTCCGCGACGGCAAGATCGTCGAGGTCGGCCAGAACATCGCCGCGCCCGAGGGGGCAACGGTGATCGACGGCGCGGGGAAATATGTGACCCCAGGCATCATCGACGTGCATAGCCATCTTGGCGACTATCCGAGCCCCAGCGTGTCGGCACATTCCGACGGCAACGAGGCGACCGGGCCGGTCACCGCAGAAGTGTGGGCCGAGCATAGTGTGTGGCCGCAGGATCCCGGCTTTTCGCGCGCGCTGGCCAATGGCGGCGTGACCACGCTGCAGATCCTGCCAGGGTCAGCGAACCTGTTCGGCGGGCGCGGCGTGACGCTCAAGAATGTCTATGCCCGCACGATGCAGGGGATGAAATTCCCCGGCGCGCCCTATGGCCTCAAAATGGCGTGCGGCGAGAATCCCAAGCGCGTCTATGGCGGCAAGGGGCGGATGCCATCGACCCGCATGGGCAATATCGCGGTCGACCGCCAGACCTGGGCACGCGCGCAGGACTATAAGAAGCGCTGGGACCGATACGAGGAAAATGGCGGCGAGCCTCCCGCGCGCGACATGGCGATGGACACGCTGCGCGGCGTGCTGGCGGGCGAGATCATCGTCCACAACCACTGCTATCGCGCCGACGAAATGGCCATCGTGCTCGATATGGCCAAGGAGTTCGGCTACAAGGTCGGCACGTTCCACCACGCGGTCGAAGCCTACAAGATCGCCGATCTGCTCAAGGCCAATGGCACTTGCGCGGCGGTCTGGGCGGACTGGTGGGGGTTCAAGATGGAATCCTATGACGCCATCTCCGAAAACCTTGCCGTGCTGGAGCGCGAGGGCGCGTGCGGCATGATTCATTCGGACGACGCCAACGGCATTCAGCGCCTCAACCAGGAAATCGGCAAGGTCCGCGCAGCAGCCAAGCGCGCGGGCTTTGTGATCCCTGAAGAACTCGCGTGGAAATGGGTCGCGATCACCCCGGCCAAGGCGCTGGGCGTCGATCAGGTCACCGGCAGCCTGAAGCCGGGCAAGATGGCGGACGTGGTGCTGTGGAACGGCAATCCGTTCAGCGTCTACACCCGCCCCGAGAAGGTGTGGGTCGACGGCGCATTGCTGTTCGACATGCATAACCCCAAATTGCGGCCGGTATCCGATTTCGAACTCGGCCAGCCCGGATCGGGAGACGTGAAGTGAAGAAGCTCCTGATTGCAGCAGCGGCGATCGGCGCCGCATTCCCCGCTGCCGCTCAGACGGTGGCGGTGACCAATGCGCGGCTGGTCATTGGCGATGGCTCCGCCCCGGTCGAGGGCGGCACGGTGGTGGTGCGCGACGGTCGCGTGGTCGCTGCCGGCGCAGGTGTCGCGGTGCCGGCGGGCGTGCCGGTGGTGGATGCCGGCGGGCGCTGGGTCACGCCGGGCCTGTTCGCGGGCTTTAGCCGGGTGGGCATCGTCGAGGTCGACGGGGTCAGCGAGACCGACGACAGCGCGGCGGGGAACTCCCCGTTCAACGCGGCGATCGACGTGTCGACTGCCGTGAATCCCAAGACCAGCGCAATCACGGTCAATCGCGCCGAAGGGATCACCCGCGCCGTGGTGGCGCCCGAAGCGCGTGGTTCGATCTTTGCCGGGCAGGGGGCGATCATCGATCTTGGCGCGGACATGGATGCGGTGAGCAAGCCGCGCGCGTTTCAGTTCATGGTCTATGGCGAAGAGGGCGCGCGCCGCGCCGGGGGCAGTCGCCCTGCGGCGATCGCGATGCTCAAGAATATCCTGTTCGAGGTGCGCGATTATGCGCGGGCACCAGCGAGCTTTGCCGATCGCGGCAAGGACGCGCTGCTGACCCGCGCCGATGCGCAGGCGCTGGTGCCGGTCGTGACGGGGCAGGTGCCGTTGCTGGTTCATGTCGAGCGCGCGTCGGACATTCTGGTCGTGCTCGACCTCAAGCGCGAGGTGCCGGGGCTCAAGCTGGTGCTGGTGGGTGCGAACGAGGGGTGGACCGTAGCGCGGCAGATTGCAGCGGCGAAGGTGCCGGTGCTGGCCTCGGCGCTGTCCGACCTTCCCGCATCGTTCGAACAGCTGGCGGCGACCCAGTCGAATATCGGGCGGATGCAGGCCGCCGGGGCGACGGTCGGCATCGGCATGATCAACGATGACGAGGCACGTCAGGCGCGGCTGATCAAGCAATATGCCGGCAATCTGGTCGCGCTGACCAAGGTTCCGGGCGCTTCGGGGCTTGAGTGGGGTCAGGCGTTCGCGGCGATCAGCTCGAAGCCGGCCGAGGCCATGGGGCTGGGCGGCGAGTTCGGATCGCTGCGTCCCGGTCGTCGCGGCGACGTCGTCATGTGGGACGGCGATCCGCTGGAGATCGGGACGGCAGCGGTGCGGGTGTTCATCGACGGCGTCGAGCAGCCGATCGAGACGCGTCAGGACCAGCTGCGCAAGCGCTATTTCGATCCGAAGGAAGGCGCCTTGCCCAAGGCGTATCAGCGCTGACCGTCCCCTTTCACATGGGGTGTGCGGGGAAGGAGCCTCGCCGTGCCGGACGCCCGCGCGATCCTGCCAAATATGCAGCGATCGTCGAGGCGGCACGGCAGGCGTTCTTTTCGCGCGGTTTCCATGCCGCAACGATCGAGGAAATCGCGCAAGCCGCCGGCGTGTCGAAGGTCACCGTCTATAGCCGCTTTGGCGACAAGGAGACGCTGTTCGAAGAGGTGATCCGCGCCGTAAGCACGCGGATGGCCGAGGTGTTCGACGACAGCGTATCCGACCAACGATCGCTGGAGGACCAGCTGAACGCCTATGGTGTGTCGCTGCTGACCTTCATGTTCAGCGAGGATCACGTCGCGATCGACCGGGTGCTGCTGAATGAAATTTCGCAGGTCCCGACGCTGGCACGCCGCTTCTATGAAGCCGGGCCGGGCGTGTGTTTCGGGCGGCTGGCCGAGGTGCTGGCCGAGGCGGCGCGCCGCGGCGAGGTGGAGGTCGACGATCCCAACCTGGCGGCGCAGGATTTGTGCGGGCTGTGGAAGGGCGCAGCGGACATGGGCCTGAAGCTGGGGTTGGAGCCACTGCCCTCACCCGAGGCGATTCGGGCGCGGGTGGAGCGGGCGACGCGGTTGTTTCTGAAAATGATCGGATCGAAGCCGTGACGATCGGCGTTGTTAGCGGCATGGAGGTGCGAATGATGCGAACCATGATGGCAATTTTTGCAGGTTCGGTGCTGCTGGCCGGGTGCGGCGGCGGTTCTGACGAAAACGTGCCGGATCCCGCGGCGTCGAAGGCTCCGGCGGCACTGAGCGACCTGCAAAAGCGGATCGTCGCGATGCCCAAGCGGCTGCAGGATGGCGTGATGCTGCGCGCGATTCGCGATGCCGAGTTGACCTGTCAGGAGGTCACCGAACTGACCCGCGTCGAGACCCGCGCCGACCGCATTCGCTGGCGGGTCGTGTGCGACAATACGGAGCCCTATGTGGTCGAGATCACTCCGGACGGCACGGCGCGGATTCGTAGCCGCCCCTGATCGGGGATCGACGCAGGTACAAATAAGGGGGCGGTCGCGAGACCGCCCCCTTTTTCAGTTGGGGTCACAGGATCAGAGGCCGACAACGCCACCGTCATTCTTGGTGATCACCACCACCGCCGAGCGCGGGCGCGTGCCTGCCGGAGCGGTGCCGGTCGCCTGAGTCGCGGGCCAGCTGCTGTCGGGGGCGGCGGGAGTGCCGTCCTCGCCCGGATGCTGGATGCCGACGAACAGGGTGCGGCCGTCCGGCGTGGTATCGACACCGGTGATTTCGCAGCCGATCGGACCGACCAGGAAGCGCTTGAGCGTCGCATCGGTCGCCAGCGCACCGCGACGGGTGGTCTGGGTGCCGGTGGTGCCGCCATTGCCGCGGTTGGTGATCGTGACGTTCGCACCATCGCCGGTAATGCCGGGCATCGCGATCAGCATCTGGTTGTTGGTGCGATCGGTGAAGGCGCCGTCGTCGGTCTGGATCCACAGCAGCGGTTTGGCCACGCCACCCGGGTTGGTCGGGCGCGAGAACCACAGGCCGTCGGGGCTCGAAAAATCGTTCGCCGCCGTAAGGCCCGAGATGTTGACGTCGCTGTTCGCCTCAGCCGAGTCCGCGCCGAACAGGTAGATGTCCCAACCGAAGGTGATTGCGGCAGGATCTTCGGACAGTTCGCGCATGCGCAGGATGTGCCCGTTGGGGTTGCCGAACTGGTTCGACGCACCCTTGGGGTCGTTATAGTGGCGCGGATTTGCAGCGTCGGTGCCGGTGATCGGACGGAGGCTTGCATTGTTGTTGGTGAGGGTGAGGTAGATTTCACCGGTTACCGGGTTGGTCGCGGTCCATTCCGGACGGTCCATCCGCGTCGCGCCCACCGCATCGGCGGCGAGACGGGCGTGGGTGAGAATGTCCGCCTGGTCAGCGAAGACATATTCCGGATCCGCACCGACGGCGGGACGGTTGGGGACCTGGCCGAACACCAGCGGGATCCACGTGCCCGTGCCATTGGCGTTGAAGCGGGCGACATAGAGCGTGCCGGCGTCGAGATACTTGTCGCCGATTGCGAGGCGATCGGTCGCCTGTGCGTCGCTGGCGGTCCAGGTCGCGTTCGACACGAACTTGTAGAAATATTCGCCGCGCGCGTCGTCGCCGAGATAGACGGCGAGCTTCTTGCCCGGGATCGCGTTGCCGAACCATGCGCCTTCATGGCCCATGCGGCCCAGCGCAGTGCGCTTGCGCGGGGCTTTGGTCTTGTCATAGGGATCGAGCTCGACGCACCAGCCGAACTGGTTGGGTTCGTTGCGCCAGTCGGTCGTGGCGCTGCCACCGACGGTCGCGCGCGCGTCCCAGCGACGGAACAGCGTGTTGCTGGGATCGGACGCGCTCACCGACGCCCAGCCATAGCCGCCGCTGCTGCTGCTGACGCCATAGCGGCGCAGAGCGACCAGCTCACGCGCGGTGCGCTGCGCATCGTCGCCGCTGCGGCGGAAATAGCCGGCCCAGTTTTCTTCGCAGGTGAGGTTGGTGCCCCACAGGGTGTGGCCATTGGCGCAGTTGTTGATCGTGCCGCGACCGGCGGTGCCGTCATTCGAATAGGGCGTGTGCAGCAGCGCCGCGCCGCGCACCGGCCCGTTGAACACGACGGGCGTGTTCGGCGTGATGCGGCGGTTGAACGCCGAGTTCTGGACATAGGTCCAGGCGCGGTTGGCACCTTCGACAACTTCGGTGACCGACACGCCATGCGCTTCGATCTCCTTGATCGCCTCGGCCTCCGGACGCACGCCGCCGGGCGTGGTCGGACCGGCCGGGTGGAGATACTGAACGTTCAAATTCTCGTGGTTCTGGACGAGCAGGCCGCGCACCGAGCTGTTGTCGTCGCGCGCGCCGTTCGCCGACAGGCCATACCAATAGAGCGCGTCGCCATGGTCGCCGATGCGGTTGGCGAAATCGGTGTCGGTGCCGTCATTCTTGTAGGCCGGGACGCCCGCAGCAATCGGATCGCCAAGGCGGGTCAGCACCGAAACCGAATAGCCGGCCGGAACGGTGACGACGTCGTTGCGATTCTTGGCGATCGACGTGAAGCCCAGTTCGGCGACGTCGACGCCCACCGTGACGCTCTGGACCGTCATCTGGCCTGCGGTGTCGGTCGCGCGATATTCGAAGCGCAGCTGAGTGCTGTTCGAAACACCCGGGGCGATGAACGACGGCGTGGTCGATGTCGGGTTGGTCAGCGTGACCGTCGGCCCCTGAGTCTGCACCCAGGTCGAGGTGACCGCACCATTGTCCGTCACATTGGCGTTCAGCGTGACGACGCGACCCGCCTTGGTCGTGCCCGACGAGCCGACCGAAATGATGTTGGGGAAGGGGTCGGAGCCGGAGGCGGCGCTGTCGCAGCCGGCCAGCACTGCGCCGCCGAACACTGCGGTCGAGGCCGCGATGGCGCCCGAACGCAGCGCGGCGCGGCGCGAATAGCGCTGTTCGATCATCGCGTTGAGGCTGGGATTGTCGCTGGTATTGGTGTCGACGTCGCCATCGCTGTACGCGAAGCCGTGCGCAGTGAGTTCGGTCATGTCTGTGTCCCCTGAACCCAGGTCCCGTTTGGACCAGGTGCAGGAACGCTGTGGCCGCAGCGCTTTACGGCGTGATGCAGGTTTGCGGACGAACGTGTTGCGATTTCGCGGCAATTTCATGACCGCTGGGCAGAGGCCAACCGCTTCGCTAGAGCCGATCGGATGAGCGTGCCGCCTAGCAGCCTGACCGACCGGCTGGTCCGACGCACCGTGCGTGTGGCGCGGGCGCGGCCGAAACTGGTGGCTGCGGATGTCCGACTGGCGCTGGCGCTTGCGGGGCTTGTGGCACTCGGGCCCTTGCTGACGATCGTCGGCGCACACATGCTGCGCGCTGGGGGCGAGGCGGACAATCGGGCGCTGGCGAACCAATTGCGGACCCGCAACGCCCCACAGGCGGCACGGGGGGCAGCGGCGGCGGTGCTGCGGGATGCGACGCGCCAGCCGCCAGTGGCCGCGACGCTCGATCGACTGGCGCGCGCGCTGCCCGACGATGCCCGGCTGGTTTCCGCCGCGCGCGACTCCGAAGGGCGAATGCAAGTCGAGATATCGGTGAGCGACCCCGATCTGTTGCGGGGCGCACTGCGCCGCGACGCGCTGCTCGCTTCCTTGCGGGAGAGCGGGCAGCGGCGGACGCAGGACGCGCGCGTCGTCGTGACGCTGCGGACGCGGGCATGAGACGCGCGAGCGTGGCGGCAGGGCTGAGCGGGGGCCTGATCGCGGCGGCCCTGCTGGCGGCGCCCCTGGCCGAGGCGCTGTCGGGACTGTGGTCCGCGCGCCAGACCCGCGCCGATCTCACGGCAAGCCTCACCGCCGCGCCCGAGCCGGCGCGACCGCTGGTCGACCCCGGCCTTGCCATCGCCGCAGGGAACCGCGCGTCGGCCGCGCGCAGCCTTGCCGGGCATGTTTGGACAAGCGCCGCCGCTGCCGGGGTGCTGGTCGAGGCACTCGCACACGGGCCTTCGCAGACCGGCGTCGTCACGCTTCGCGTCCGCCTGTCCGGTCGGGAAAAGGCGGTGATCGCCATGCTCGACGGTGTCGAGCGCGGCACGCCGTTGATCCGCTTTCGCAGCTGGCGCGTCAACGCGCTGGCCGATGGCGGCGTGCGGGTCGAGGGTGAAATGGTGGCGGCATGGCGATAAGCCGGATCGAGCGACGCGTGCTGATCGCGGCGGGGATCGTCGCTGCGCTTGTGCCGGTGATCGCCCTCTATTCGTATCCGGTCGCGCCGCGACCCGCCGCGCGGCCCGTCATCGCGACGATCGTGCCGCCGCCCTTGCCCGCACCGGCGCGGGTGTTCGAACGGCCGCTGTTCGCCGCAGCGGAGGGTGACGCTGCACCGGCCGATGCACCCGCGCTGACGGGCATTGCCGGAAGGCTCAACCGCGATGCGGTGGCGCTGGTGCGGAGCGCCGATGGCAGCGCGCGAACGCTGGCGGTGGGCGAAAGCGTCGATGGCTGGCGGCTGGAGAGCCTGGCGATCGATGCGGCCTTCTTCACCCGCGGGCGCGAGCGGGTGCGCGTGGCGATGCAGGACGAACCGCCGCCCGCCGAGTGACTATTGGCTGCAGGACTTGAGCGCCTCGGCACGTGTCGTGCGTCCGCTGGTAATCCAGCTTTCCGGGATCACGCTCAGATTCTGCTGTGTGATCAGATAGGATCCGGGGCGCTGGCGATAGATCACCAGCGTCCCGCAATAGGCGGCGATCTTGGGATAGCTTCCGGTTACCTTGACGAAGGCATAGCGCCCCGGATGCGAGGCGCCCTCGGGATTGTTGACCCAGCCAAGCGTTTGCAGCGTCCAGCGGCCTTTCCCGCCCGCATGTTGCCTGAGCATGTTGGGGACGCTGAGCCACTCGTCCTTCTCAATCTCGAGGATCGGCTCCATCATCGGCATGCCGGCGACATAATCGCTGCGGTCGAGCAGGCCCATATAGCGCTGGGCGAAGGCGGTCAGGTCGGCCTGATCCTGCGCGCTCGGCTTCCAGTCGGCGGGTGCGCGTTCATAGGGATCGGTCGCGGGGTCATAGCAGCTGAAGCTTGCGCGATACTGGGTCAGCGCGGCGCGGCCTTGCGCGTCGGTGCTGGTGAAATATTTGTAGCGGCCCATCCGCGCCGACAGGCGACCGCAGCGCTGCTTGGCCAGCACGCTGATCCGATCGCTGACGGATGCGAGCTGCGTCACCGGGAAGGTGCCCACAACGGCGGCGTAGCCTTTGCCGGGTACGGTTTCGATCCTGATCGCGGGCTGCGACGGCGGGGCGGGCGGGGCGGGTGGGGCGGGAGGCGAGACCAGCACCGGCTCGCTCGTCCGTCCGCCGCATGCACGCACAACGCGGTCGATGGCGGCCTTCAGCGCGGTTGCCATGGCGCCAGCGTAGAGAAACCGTCCGCGCTCAGGCAGGCCGGGGCCGCTTACGACGACATATTGATCGCTGTTGGAAAGGCGCGTCGAACGGACGGTTCCCCATCGGAAATCGATCGCTTCGGTTCGGGCGGCGTGCGAGGTGGTCCCGATCTGGTGCGAGGGGTAGCTGACCTCAAGTCGGGCAGTGCAGCCGGTTCCGGAAAATGAATAGGTGGCCGTCTTTCCCGGCACCGTCGCTCCGGATGCCGCGTACATGGGTGCACGCACCCGTTCCAGCAGCGCCTTGATTTCGTTATGGCTAGTCGTTTGGTTGTTCTGCGCTCCGGCGGTTGCCGGAAGCAACGTTGCGATCAAAGCGGAGAACAGAAGACGCATACTCAATCCTTCGCCAGCCGGCCCGGCGGGCCTCGATCTCTGCCAGGCTATTTGAAGGCAGCACATTTTGAAACAAAAACTGAAGGTTGCACCATGCGCTTCAGTAAATGCCGTCGATCTCCAGCGTCAGCCGTGGCTGGAGCGGCTTGAGCAGCAGGTTGCTGGGCGAATTGAGGTCCAGTTCCTCTGCCCGCAGCCGGGCATATTTGGCCTTGGCGATCGCCGCCGCATCCTCGCCATTGCGCAGGATTGTGGGCTTGAGGAAGATGAACAGGGTGCGCTTTTGCCGGGTTTCGCGGCGGGCCTTGAAGAGCTCGCCCAGAATTGGGATGTCGCCCAGGATCGGCACCTGGCTCTTCACCTGGCCATAATCGTCCGAGGTGAGGCCGCCGAGCACGATCGTCTGACCATTGTCGGCGAGCACGGTCGTGGTGATCGCGCGGCGATTGGTGATCAGGTCGGTCGCCTGGCTAAGCTGGGTCGCGGCGATCGACGAGGCTTCCTGCACCACCTCAAGCCGGATCGTGTCGCCGGCATTGATGCGCGGGAGGACCTTCAGCGTGATGCCGACATCCTTGCGCTCGATCGAGGTATAGGGACGGACATTGCTGGAATCGGTGAGGATCGATCCGGTGACGAACGGCACCTGCTGGGCGGCGACAAACTCGCCGACCTTGTTGTCGAGCGTCGTGATCTGGGGCGTGGAGAGCAGGTTCGACTTGGTCGATGTCCCGAGCGCCTGCACCAGGATCGAGAAATTGTCGCCGATCGAGACGTTGCCGACCAGGCCCTGGCTCGCGCCGAGCAGCGTACCGGCCGGGACACCCAGGGCGCTGAGGATCGCGCCGAGCGAGGGGCCGGCGGTGTTGAACGAGGTTCCGGCCCCTTCCACGCTGTTGAGCGCGGCACCGCTGGTGCCGAGCTGGACCGCGAGTGCCTCCGCCTCCTCGCCGGAGATTTCGGCGATGGCGGCTTCGATCAGCACCTGCGGACGGCGGACGTCGAGATCGGTGATGATCGCTTCGATCGCGGCAATGGTGCTGGGGGTGCCGCGCACGACGACCGCGTTGATGTCCGGTGAGGGCTGGACGGTGACCTCGGGCGTCGAGAAGCCCTGTGGCGTCGCTTCCGACTGCTGCCCGAGCTGTGCCGATTGCGCAGTCGCGGCCGCTGCTGCTGCGGCGGCGGTTTCGGCGGTGCTGGTCCCGCCCGAGGCGATCAGCCCGCCGAGCACGCCGGTCGGGCTGCGCGGGTTGTTGCGCGATCCCGACAGGCTGCGCGCGACCGGGTTGGTGGTGGTTGCTTCCTGACCCAGGATGCCGCGCAGCACTTCGGTCACCGACTCGGCATCGGCATAGTTGAGGCGGAAGACGCGGGTCATGGGGGTCGCGCCGCCGGGGGTGTCGAGCGAGGCCGCCATGCGACGCGCGTCAGCGACGGCGGAGGGCGACCCGCGCACGATGATCGTGTTGCTACGCCCATCCGCCGCGACGCGCGCGCCGCCCGATGCAGCGTCGCCGAGGACGGTCTGAAGCGCCTGTGCGACTTCCGGCGCGCTCCCGTTGCGCAGGGTGATGGTGGCAAAGGTCATGCCGCTGCCATTGCCGTCGAGCGAGCGTAGGATCGATTCGACGCGGCGGACATTGTCGGCATAGTCGGTGACGACGACGGCGTTGGGCTGCGCCAGCGGTTCGACGCTGCCGAAGCTGGCGACGAGCGGGCGCACCACGCGGGCAGCCTCGGCGCTGGGCACGTTGGACAGACGGATCATCCGCGTCACCAGTTCCTGCCCCGATGCCGAGCGCGACGACACGCCGCCGTCGCGCACGGCGTTGCCAGCCGGCACGATCCGCCACGCGCGGCCCGAGCGGACCGCCGCGAAACCATTGGCGCGCAGGACCGACAGGAACAGCTCCCACACCCCCGCCGAGGTCAGCGGGGTGGCGGAGGTGACGGTGACGCTGCCCTTGACCGCCGGGTCGAGGATCAAAGTGCGACCGGTGAGGCGCGAAATCTGGTCGGCGACGTCCGCGATCTCGACCCCGCGCATGTTGACGACGATGTCCGCGCCGTCGGTCTGCGCGGCCAATACCGGCTGGGCGGTCATCGCGGCGAGCGCGAAGATGAGAGCGGTCTTGCGGATCATGTGCGGCACAATGGGATCCCTAGCGGGTCGGGATGGTCAGCGTCACGGGCTTTCCATCGCGGGTGATCTGGACTTGGACGGAGCCTTGCGACTGGGCAGTGGCAAGAGCGGTGGCAGCCTGAGCCTGCGTGTTGATCGCGCGCCCGTTGACCGACGTGATGACATCGCCCTGCTGGAGCCCCGGCGGAGCGCCCGGGCCGATCTGAACGCCGCCGGGGACCGGCGACAGTCCCGATACCAGTGCAGATGGCAGCGCAACGGCATGCGGCGAGCGCGGGGATTGCGGAGCGGCGGTTGTCGCTTGGGCAGGTGTTGCGGGCGCAGCGGCTGCCTGCTGTTGGTCCGCGGTCAGCGCGGGATCGGGAAAGGCGAGATATTCGATGCGGCCAGCCACTCGCAGGATGACGCGGTCGCGCAAGATGCCCTCGATCGTTCCGCCGCCGGGGGCTTCGCCGATGCGGAATGGCTTGGCCGCTTCGCCGCCGACTTCGATATAGGCGACCGAGAGCGCGGCCGGGCTGGCGGCGAACACGCCCTTGAGCTTGAGCGGCAGTGCGGTTGCTTGAGTCGCGTCCGTCGCCGCGCCCTTGCCGAACGGCGCGAAGGCGAGGGCGGGGGTGACATCGGCGGTCACCGCGACCGGCCGCGCGCCGGACGGGATGGTGACCGCACCGGTGCTGGCATGCCCCGCGATACGCCAGGTGAGACCGGCCAGCGCGATGGCGACCGACACGATCACGGCACCCGCGACGAGATCGAGCGTCGTGCGCGCCTGACGCGGCGAGAGGTCGGGGAAGCGGATCATGTCCGTGTGCCCTCCACGAACCCGTCGAGCGATGCAAGCGGCGAACGTTCGCCTTCCGCAATCACCTGAATGCGCACCTTGTCGATCGCCGGGTCTTCGGTGCGGGTGCGGGCGACGTCGACCAGCCATTGCTGGCCGAGCAGTTCGACCTGCCTCTGTGTAGCGGCGGGGTCGGCGAGCTGGAGTTCGGCGAGGCGGTTTTCCGCCACCCACATCGCGGCGGCGCGGCGTTCGAGGCCGCGGGTGGAGTCGACATGGCTCTCCACCGCGCGGACGAGCCCGACTGTGGCGATGGCGAGCACCGCGAGCGCGACCAGCGCCTCGATCAGCGAGAAGCCGTCCTCTTGCTTCACGAGGCTTCGGCCCGGCTGGCGGTGGCGGTCATGCCGTCATAGCGGACGACCCAGACCTGCTCGCCATTGCTGATCGTTGCATTCAGCGGTTTGCCCGCGCCATCTACGCCCATCATGACCGGCGGCGCTACATCGAGTTCGACGGCGATCCCGCCGGGGAGGCGGTGGAAGGCGAGACCATCCGAGAGCGGGGCCATCGACCCGTCGCGGCCGACTGCGGCAAAACCATAGCCGTCCTTTTCGACGGTGAACGCGATGATGCGGTCGCCGATCATCGCATCGTCCGCAGCAGCCTGAAGCCGCAGGGCAAGGCGGCGCGCTTCGGTTTCGACCGAGGGGGCGCGGGTGGCCGAACCGATGCCGAGCGCGACTCCGCCTGCCGCGACGCCGATGATGACGAGCACGATCAGCATTTCGATGAGCGTCATGCCGCGCTCGCCGCTGCGGATGGTCGCCCCCCGCATGCTGCTTATCCGCCCTTGGCGGGCGTTTGGGCCGCGTCGCGCGAGTCGAGATCGGCGTCGAGTTCGGTGCCGCCCGGCTTGCCGTCGCGACCCAATGACTTCAGCTCGAAGCTGCTGCCGGTCGAAACATAGGTGTAGGGATTGCCCCAGGCATCGACCGGAGCCGACTTCACATAGCCGCCATCGGGCCAGGCGGTGGGCAGCGGCGGGGTGGTCGGTTTTTCGACCAGCGCCTTCAGCCCCTGTTCGGTGGTCGGATATTGGCCATTGTCGAGGCGATAGGTGGTGAGCGCGCTCGACAGGGTGACGAGGTTGGTCTTCGTCGTGGTCACGCGTGCCTGATCTGGGCGGCCGACGACGTTCATCGTCACCAGTCCGGCGACGATCGCGATGATGACGAGAACCACGATCATCTCGAGCAGGGTGAGCCCCGCTTCGCCATTTGGCACCGTGCGGCGCTTGCCCTTCGCGGCATCGACTGCCACGGTGTCATCGAATTGTTTCAAAACTATGCGCATCGCAGCCCCATGCGTGTTCATCGTGAAAGCCATGTTACAGCCGGGACCTCTCAAAGAATGACTGGCAAACCCTTTTCGGAGTCCGCGAACGCCGCGTCCGGCGGCGTGTGGACGCTGGCGGGCGGGCAGGCGATCATAGCCGAGCCTGATGGCCCTGCAACCATCCTCGTCCCGAGCGAATCGGTGTCGCTGCTGCGCGTCGAGCTGCCGCTGGCGAGCCGGGCGAAGCGGATCGAGGCGCTGCCCTTTGCGATCGAGGACCGGATCGCCGACCCGATCGAATCGGTGCATATCGCGCTGGGCGCGGAAATTGCGCCGCAGACCTATCTGGTCGCGGTGGTGCGGCACGCGCAGATGGCGAGCTGGGTCGAGGCGGCGGAGCTGGGCGGGCTGGGTCATGCCGCCATGGTGCCCGATGCGCTTGCCTTGCCTGCGCCGGGGCCGGGTGAATGGTGTGCCGAAGCGCGCGATAGCCGGGTGTTGGTGCGCGCCGGAGATGGCACCGGCTTTGCGCTGCCTGCCGCTCTGGTCGGGTCGGCGTGGGAGCGGGCGGGGAGCCCGCGCATCTGGAACTGTGGGCCCTTGGCGATCGGTGAGTTGCCGCAAGCGCCGTGGACTGGCGGCGGCGGTGGCTTGGCCGAACGGCTGGCGAACCCGGCAATTGACCTGCGGCAGGGAGTTTATGCGCGGCGTGGTGCGCGCGGGAGTAGCTGGAAGAAGCGCCTCGCCTGGATCGCGGCTGCCGGCATTGCGGCGCATGTCGTGATTGCGGCGGCGGACGTGGTGATGCTGCGCGTGATTGCCGAGCGGCGCGCCGAGGATGTGCGGTCGGCCGTGGCGCAGGCGGCGCCGGGGGTCAATCTGTCGGGCGACCTTGAGGCATCGGTGGTCGGGATGCTGCCGGTTTCGGGGCCGCCGCCGGGGCGCTTTGTGCCCGCCGTGACCGCAGCTTCGCGCGCGCTGGCGCCGCTGTCGAGCGCAGTGACCGCGCGGGCGATGCGGTTTGAGGGCAATATGCTGGTGCTCGATATCGAGCCGGGCGCTCCGGATTTGGCCGAGCGGATTCGCGCGGCGTTCCGTGCGGCGGCGGTTCCGGCGCAAATCGGGGCAGGGGCGGACGGTGCAATTCGCGTGACGGTGACGGCATGAAGATCGAACGCTCCCCGACCATCGACGCGGCGGTCCTGCGGTTCCAGCTCTGGTGGAGTGGCCTGAGCCCGCGCGAGCGGGTGCTGGTCGGCACGCTGGGGGCGATCCTTGCGGCGCTGATCCTGGTGTTCGGGATCGTCAAGCCGCTGCAGGGCGCGCGGGCCGACGCAATTGCCGATATCCGCAACCATGAAACGCTGGCGGCGCGGGTGCGGGCGGCGGGGACTTTGGTCGCGCCGGGCACTCAGCCCAAGCTGAGTGACGGTCCGCCGATCGAGGCTGCTCAGGCGGCGGCGAGCGCGGCGGGACTGAGCGTGACGCTGACCCCCGGCGGTGCCGGTGCGACGGGGCAAGTGGCCGAGGCGAGCTACGAAGCCGTGGTCGGCTGGATCGCGGCGGTGGAGCGGACGACGGTGCTGCGCGCGCGCCGGGTCGAGCTGACCAAAGGTGGCGCGCCGGGTCGGGTGAGCGCGAGCGTGGAGTTCGGCCAGTGAATGCCGTGACGATGGATTTGCCGAGCCTGCCCTATAGCTATGCGCGCAACCATGGCGTCGTGTTGCGGGTCGGCGCGGGCGGGGTCGAGTGCCTGCATCGTTCCGACGCGGCGCTCGATGCCTTGCTCGAGGTGCAGCGGATCGCGCCCGGGGCCGCGTTCGTCGCGGTGCCGGATGCCGCGTTCGATCAGGCGCTGGCCGCAAGCTATTCGGGCAGTGCCGGGGCAGCGGCGGAGCTGGACCTGGGCAGCATGGACCTGGCGGCGCTGGCCGATAGCGCGGCGGCGGTGGATGATCTGCTCGATTCACGCGACGATTCACCCGTCATCCGCCTGATCAACGCGCTGTTGCTGGAAGCAGTGAAGGAAGGCGCGTCGGACGTGCATGTCGAGACGCAGGAAAAGCGCGTCGTCGTGCGTTTCCGCATCGACGGGGTGTTGCGCGACAAATTGGAGCCGCGCCGCGAACTCGCGCCGCTGCTGGTCAGCCGCATCAAGGTGATGGCGAAGCTCGACATTGCGGAAAAGCGCGTGCCGCAGGACGGACGGGTGACGTTGCGGATCGGTGGGCATGATGTCGACGCGCGCGTATCGACCATCCCGACCCAGCATGGCGAGCGGGTGGTGATGCGCCTGCTCGAAAAGGGTTCGCTCAGCCTCGACATGGAGGCGTTGGGAATGAGCGAGCGGGACCGGGCAGTGTTCGGGCGGCTGCTCGAACGGCCACACGGCATGCTGCTGGTCACCGGGCCCACGGGATCGGGCAAGACGACCAGCCTCTATGCCGCGCTCCATCGGCTGAATGACCGCAAACGCAACATCATGACGGTGGAAGATCCCATCGAATATGAACTGGCCGGGGTTGCGCAGACCCAGGTGAACACGCGCACCGGCATGACCTTTGCCCGCGGCCTGCGCGCGATTTTGCGCCAGGATCCCGATGTCATCATGGTCGGCGAAATCCGCGATCAGGAGACGGCGGAGGTCGCGGTGCGATCGGCGATGACCGGGCATTTCGTGCTGTCCACGCTGCACACCAACAGCGCGGTTGGGTCGGTCACGCGGCTGATCGACATGGGCGTCGAGCGCTATCTGCTCGCGCCGATGCTGGTGGGCGTGGCGGCGCAGCGGCTGGTGCGGCGATTGTGCCCGAGCTGTCGCAGGCAGGATGTGGCGAGCGAGGGGGATTCGCTGTTGCTGGGCGGCGCACTCAAGCCGGGCAAGAAGCTGTGGCGTGCGGTTGGCTGTGATGACTGTCATGGCGACGGCTATCGTGGCCGCGCCGGGTTGTATGAGGTGATCGCCGTGGACGAGAAGCTCCAGGCGATGATCCACGAGGGCGCGTCCGAAGCCGAGATCGAGGCGCATGCGCGGCGGAGCAACCCCTCGCTGCTCGACGATGGCGTCGACAAGGTGCGCGCCGGGGTGACGACGGTCGAGGAAGTTGCGCGCGTGGTGAGGGAAGAGGCGTGAGCAGTAGCCGTCACCCCCGCGAAAGCGGGGGCCCATCTCCTGAACACTCCGCGAAATACGACCGCCTGGTTTGCCGATATTCCGGGAGATGGGCCCCGGCTTTCGCCGGGGTGACGGCTGGGGGCTGGGGTTAGGATGCCAGCCTTCACCTATCGCGCTGCCGACCGGTCGGGCGTGCAGAAAAAGGGCACCGTCGAAGCCTCCAGCGCTGCAGCCGCGCGGGCGATGCTGCGTGATCAGGGGCTGCTCCCACTCGCGGTCGAGGCGGCGGGGGAGCGGCGGTCGATCGGGTCGATCCAGCTGCCCAAGCTGGGCCGGTCGGGCATGAGCGCGCGCGAGCTGGCGACGGCCACTCGGCAAATTTCGACGTTGGTCGGTTCGGACATTCCGGTCGAAGAGGCACTGCGGCTGGCGGCGAACCAGTCGGAGACGCAGCGGGTTTCGGGCATCCTGATGGAGGTGCGCGGCGCGATCCTGGACGGGCGCAGCTTTGCCAGCGCGCTGTCGACGCATCCCAAGACCTTCCCCGAATTCTACCGCGCATCGGTCGCGGCGGGGGAAGCCTCGGGGAAGCTGACCGAAGTTCTCGGCCACCTTGCCCATTTCGTCGAGAACCGGCAGGCGAATGCGCAGAAATTGCAGCTGGCCCTGCTCTATCCCGGGCTGTTGGCGACCGTGTCGCTGGGCGTCATCGTGCTGCTGCTGGTTTATGTGATCCCGGACATCGTCAATGTGTTCGTGTCGCGCGGGACCGACCTGCCGCTGCTGACCCGAATATTGATCGCGGTATCGGGGTTTTTGCAGGCTTGGGGGCTGTATCTCCTGATTGCGGGGCTGGCGGCGTATTTCGTGTTCAACCGCTGGGCGGCGGTCCCGGCGAACAAGCTGAAGGTCCATCGCGGCTTTACCGAGCGTTGGCCGTTCAAGCGCTTTTCCCGCCAGCATAATGCCGCGCGCTTCGCCGGGAGCCTGGCGACTCTGGTCGAGAGCGCGGTGCCGTTGGTCGATGCGCTGCACGCGGCGGCGGCGGTGACGCCCAACCTGTGGGTCCGAGCGCGGGCGATGCATGTCGCGGCGCGGGTGCGCGAAGGCATCAGCCTGCGCGCGGCGATGGCGGAGGCGGGGGTGTTCCCGCTGATGCTGACCGCGATTGTCGCGTCGGGTGAGGCATCGGGCAAGCTCGGCCCGGCACTGTCGCGCGCTGCGGACGAGCTGGACCGTGAACTGGACGCGATCACGACCGCGCTGGTCGCGCTGGTCGAGCCGATGGTGCTGTTGCTCATGGGCGGCATGGTGTTGATGATGGTGCTGGCGATCCTGCTGCCGATCATCAATCTGAATGATCTGGTGACGTTGTAGCGGGCGTCAGCAAAGCCTCATCTTCCGCTCATGACGGCCTGCTGACGGGCTGACAGGCATCGCGCTCTGACACAGGAGTGCGCGATGAAGGTGAAGATGATCCTGCCGGCTTTGACCGAGGCGAAAAGTCCGTTCTGGCGACCGATCAAATACTCGCTATTTCCGCCGCTCGGGCTCGCCACGCTGGCGGCATTCCTCGATCCGGACGACGAGGTCGAACTGATCGACGACCATGTCGAGCCGCTGCGCACCGACGATCAGCCCGATCTGGTCGTGATCCAGGTCTATATCACCAACGCCTATCGCGCCTATGCGCTTGCCGATCTGTACCGCGCGCGCGGCGTCCATGTTGCGTTGGGCGGGCTGCACGTGACGTCGTTGCCGGACGAGGCGGCGGCGCATGCCGATACCATCTTCATTGGGCCCGGGGAGCAGACCTTCCCGCAGTTCCTGAACGATCTGCGCGCGGGCCAGCCGCGCGCCCGCTACAGCTCGACCGCCGGGCGGACGATCCACGGCATCCCGCCAGTACGGCGCGACCTGATCAAGCGGAACCGCTATCTGGTGCCCAATTCGATCGTGGTTACACGCGGTTGTCCGCAGCATTGCGATTTCTGTTATAAAGATGCGTTTTTTGCCGGGGGGCGTTCCTTCTATGCCCAGCGGGTCGATGAGGCGCTGGCCGAGATTGAGCGCTTGCCGGGCCGGCATCTTTATTTTCTCGACGATCATCTGTTGGGTGACCGGCGCTTTGCAGCGGCACTGTTCGATGGGATGCGCGGGATGGGGAGGCTGTTTCAGGGCGCGGCGACGGTCGACAGTGTGCTACGCGGTGACCTGATCGAGCGTGCCGCCGAAGCGGGACTTCGCAGCCTGTTCGTGGGGTTCGAGACGTTCAGCCCAAACAATCTGGCGGCGAGCAACAAGAAACAGAACCTTGCGCGCGACTATGCCGAAGTGACGCGTCGGTTGAGCGATCTGGGCGTCATGATCAACGGGTCGTTCGTGTTCGGGATGGACGATGACGACACCGACGTCTTCGACCGCACCGTCGACTGGGCGGTGCGTCATGGCGTCACCACCGCCACCTTTCACATCCAAACGCCCTATCCCGGCACGCGCCTGCACCAGCAGCTGTCCGCCGACGGACGGATCATCAGCCATGATTGGGACCGGTACGACACCCGACATGTCGTATTCCAACCGCGCAAGCTCAGTCCCGAACAGCTCAAAGCCGGCTATGACCGGGCGTATCGCGACTTCTACAACTGGACGAATATTGCGCGTGGGGCCTGGTCACATGACGCGACCAAGCATCGTGCCAAGCACTTCTTCTACGCTGCGGGGTGGAAGAAGTTCGAGCCGCTGTGGGATCTGGTGATCAAGTCGCGCCGCCTGGCGCTGATGACGCCGATGCTGGAGGCGGTGCTGAGCAAAGTGTCGGGCGGGCGGGACCGGGCGCCCCCGCTACAACGCCCCGGCGATGCTAGCCCCGCCGGGCAGCCCCGCGAAGGGCAGGATACGCGCGCCCTCCGGCGTCATGCGGATCGTGAGCTGGCCATCCTCGCTGAGCGTCGCGGTCATGAGGATTTGGCGCTGCTGGGCGCGGGGGGTAAGGCGGATTTGGGTGGTGGTGCCGATCTTTTCGGAGGTCAGCAGCAGCGGGGGTACGGGGACCGGCGCGCCACCGCCCTTGGGGGTGCAGGTACCGGCGTCGGTGGTCAGACGACCGTCGATGCCCTGGCTCGACCCGCCGACCGCGATCCGGTCGAATTCGAGCTGCATCACCATGTCGCAGTTGAAGGGGAGATTGGGCTGGAGCGCCTGAAGCAGCGCGGCGTGGCTGCTGCCGCTGACCTTGTCGAGCACGGTGCTGCTGAACCCCGCGAGCGCGCGGCCGCCCATGTCGGTGTCGGGGCCGGTCGCGGTCCAGTCGGCGGCGAAGCCGAGGCTGGTGAGTGAGCGCAAGGGCGCCCAGTGCCATTCGAACTTGCTGCCGCCAGCGACCCCGACTTCGCCATTCCATACGGTACCGGCGACGCCGGTGCGCCAGGGACGGTTCTTGACGATCACGCTGGCGGGGATGGTCGCGACCATGGCGAGGGCATAAGCGGCTATGCCCAGCACCACGAAGACGGTAAGACGCCGCCGAGCTGACCAGGATGCCCGTGACCATGCCGCCGATTCGCCGCCGTGCGCTGCTGACCGCTCTGGGATCGGGGCTGATAGTGCCGTCGGCATTGGTCGCTGGTCCCTCTGTCTTCGCGGCCGACAAGGTCAAGCGTGACAAGCGGCCGGTGGCGTTGCTGCTGCCGCTGTCAGGGCCGCGCGCCGAGTTGGGCCTTAGCATGCGTCAGGGCGTGTTGCTCGCTGATTCTGGGCCGGAAATCACGGCTTACGATACCGGCGGGACGCCGGAGGGGGCGGGGCTGGCGGCGCGCAATGCGCTGAAGGCCAAGGCTGCGATGATCCTGGGGCCGGTCACCGCCGAGGAGCTGAATGCGGTCACGGCAGAGGTCGCACGGCGGGTGCCGGTGATTGCCTTTACCAACAATGCGGTCGCGCGGGGGCCGGGAAGTTTCGTGTTCGGAATTACGCCGGCGCAGGTAACCAGCGCGGTGCTGCGCTATGCCCGATCGCGCGGCGTGCGCAGCGTGGTGGTGGTCGATGACGGATCTCCATGGAGCGTCGCCGCGGCGCTGGCGGCGGGCAAGATGCAGAGTGAGGTCGGGCTGGACGTGCGGTCGCTGACCGTGGTCGAGGGACAGCCACTGCCCGCGGCAGGGGATGCGCCGGATGCGGTGCTGCTGCCCGGAAGCAGCGAGACGGTGCTGGCGGCGGCGCGGAACCTGAAGGGCACGGGCGTTCAGCTGCTTGGCACGGTCCAGGCGTTAGATCATCGGCCGACGGCGCTGGAGACGCTGGACGGTGCGTGGATTGCAAGTCCGGATCCGGCGGCATTCGGCAAATTCGCCGCCGAGTTCCGGTCGCGCCATGGCGGCACGCCCGGGGCGCTGTCGGCGCTGGCCTATGACGCCGGCGGGGTGGTCAAGGCGTTGCGGGCGAAGGGCGCGCTCGACGAGGCGGCGTTGCTGGCCGAGACCAGCTACCCCTGTATCACCGGCAATGCGCGCTTCCGCAGCGACGGAAGCGTGGCGCGCGAGCTGGCGATCCTGGTCGCCGGGGCGCAGGGTTATGAGCCGGTGGCGGTGAGCCTGGGGGCGTGAACGCGCCAAGGCCGTCGCCCCGGCGGAGGCCGGGGCCGCTGGAGGCACCGCTGAACAATCCATCGGGCGGCCCCGGCCTGCGCCGGGGGGACGACGGGTTTACCCTGCTCGAACTCATCATTTCGCTGGGGCTGTTCGCGTTGATCGCGGTGGCGGGGCTCACCTTGCTCAACAGCGTGATGACGACGCAGGAGCGGACTGAGGGGCGGCTTGACCGAACGGCGGCGATCCAGCGCACGATGTTCGTGCTGCAGAGCGACCTTGACCAGATCACGCGCGGTGCGGTGAGTGGCGGGGGGACGGGGATCGCATTCACCCGCGTTGCTGCCGGCTTGGGCGGGCCGCCAATTCCATTGCGCTATCAATCCACTGGCGGGGCATTGGTGCGGGCCGCGCCGCAGCCGCAGCTGTTGTTGACGGGCGTGGGTGGCGTGCGGTGGCGCTTTCTCGACGGTCAACGCTGGGTCGATCGCTGGCCCCCGAATGAGGAGCGCAAGGACGACTGGCCGCGCGCGGTGCAGGTCGAAATGCAGCTGGCGGGCGAGCGCGGGCCGCAGGGGACGCTGCGCCGCATCGTCGCGCTGCCGGTCAAGCCGCAGGACGAGCCGCAATGACCCGGCGCGACGACGAACAGGGCATGATCCTGGTCAATGTGCTGATGTTCGTTGCCATCGCGAGCGGGCTGGTGCTGCTGATGATCGGGCGCGAGGAGCTGGCGCTCGACCGCGCGTTGCGCAGTCGCGAGGCGGCGCGGGCGGCGGCGGTGGTGCGCGGGGGCGAACTGTCGGCGCTTGCGGCGCTTCAACGCGATGCGCTCGCCGCGCCGCAGGTGGACCATGCGGGCGAGGCGTGGGCGTCGATCGGAGCAAATGGCGCGACGATCGACGGCGGTACGTTCGATCTGGCGGTGAGCGATGCCGAGGGGCGGTTCAACGTCAACATGCTGCGCAGTGGCGACGCGGTGCCGGTGATCCTGTTCCAGAGGCTCGCGCGGATCGCGGGGCTGGACGAGCAGCAGACGGTCGAGGCGATTGCCTATATCCGCACGCAAGGGCCCGTCAGCGACATTCGCCCGATCCGGCTGATCCCGGGTGCGGACCCGGCGGCGATTGCGCGGCTGGAGCGGATGGTGACGGCGCTGCCCGGCAAGACGACGATCAATTTGAATGCGGCGGATCAGGAGCTGCTGGCGTTCCTGATCGGCGATCCGGTCGCGGCCGAGCGGATCGTCGCGATCCGCAAGCGCAATGGGCAGATCACCTTGCGCGACCTGTCGGACCTCAAGGTCAGCCAGCCGCCGGGGACGGCGTTCAGCTCGAATACGTATTGGGTGCGGGTGCGTGCGAAGATCGGCGACACGGTGCAGCAGGGCGCGACGCTGATCCAGCGGCGGCGGACGGCGCAGGGCGCGGTGACGACGGTGCCGGTGGCGCGCTGGCGCAACGCTGCGCTGCCGCCTGAGGCTCCGGCGCTGGCAGGCGGTTGAAATCCGTGTGACAAAGTATCATCTGCGCTGCGAACGAAGGAGTTTGCGATGCGTGTGATGGTGGCGAAATGGTTTGACGGGCTGGCGGTGGGGGCTTCGGCGCTGTGCCTGATCCACTGCCTTGCGCTGCCGATCCTGATCGCCGCATTGCCCGCGCTGGCGGCGCGGCTCGATCTGGGCGAGGGGTTTCACCTTGGCGTGCTGGCGTTTGCGCTACCGGTCAGCGCGGTTGCGCTGGGGGAGGGATGGCGGCGGCATCGCGGGCTGACGCCGTTGTTTGTCGGGGCGGCGGGCCTGACGCTGCTCGCCGCAGGTCTGGCGTTTGAGGAGTGGGTCGCGGTGGAGACTGGCGTGACCGTGGCCGGGAGTTTGCTGCTCGCCGGGGCGCATATCGCGAATTGGCGGGGGCGGTTGGCTTAACGCCGATCGTCGTCCCGGCCTTGAGCCGGGACAGGGCTGCCTTTCGCGCCGCGAAGAAGCCCGGCCCCGGGTCAAGCTCGGGGCGACGAATGGGTTACAGGATCCCCGGCAGGTCCAGCCCCATCTCTCCGGCGCAGGTCTTGGCGATCTCGTAGCCCGCATCGGCATGGCGCATGACGCCGGTTGCCGGGTCGTTCCACAGCACGCGCTCGAGCCGCTTGGCCGCATCCTGCGTGCCGTCGGCGACGATGACCATGCCGCTGTGCTGCGAATAGCCCATGCCGACGCCGCCGCCATGGTGGAGCGAGACCCAGGTTGCGCCACTGGCGGTGTTGAGCAGGGCGTTGAGCAGGGGCCAGTCGGATACAGCGTCGCTGCCGTCCAGCATCGCTTCGGTTTCGCGGTTGGGGCTGGCGACCGATCCGCTGTCGAGGTGATCGCGACCGATGACGATGGGGGCTTCGAGTTCGCCCGACGCGACCATTTCGTTGAAGGCGAGGGCGAGACGGTGGCGGTCGCCGAGGCCGACCCAGCAGATGCGCGCGGGCAGGCCCTGGAACGCGATGCGCTCCTTCGCCATGTCGAGCCAGTGGTGCAGGTGGTGGTTGCCGGGGAGCAATTGCTTCACCTTGGCGTCGGTCTTGTAGATGTCCTCGGGATTGCCCGACAGCGCGGCCCAGCGGAACGGGCCGATGCCGCGGCAGAAGAGCGGGCGGATATAGGCGGGGACGAAGCCGGGGAAGGCAAAGGCGTCGGCGACGCCCGCGTCCTTCGCGACCTGACGGATATTGTTGCCATAGTCGAAGGTCGGGACGCCCATCTCCTCGAACGCCAGCATCGCGCGGACATGGGTGGCCATCGAGGCGCGGGCGGCGGCTTCCACCTCGTGCGGGGCGGTTTCGCGCTTGGCGAACCATTGGTCGAGCGTCCAGCCGGCGGGGAGGTAGCCATTGATGGGGTCATGCGCGCTGGTCTGGTCGGTGACCATGTCGGGGCGGATGCCGCGCTTGACGAGTTCGGGCAGCACCTCGGCGGCGTTGCCGAGCAGGCCGACCGAGACGGGCTTGTCCGATGTGCGAATGATTTCAAGTGCTTCGTCGATGCTGTTGGCAGCGCGATCGAGGTAGCGGGTCCGCAGGCGCATCTCGATCCGGCTCGGCTGGCATTCGATCGCGAGGCAGGATGCGCCGGCCATGGTCGCGGCGAGCGGTTGCGCGCCGCCCATGCCGCCAAGCCCGGCGGTGAGGATCCAGCGGCCCGACAGGTCGCCGCCATAATGTTGACGGCCCGCCTCGACGAATGTTTCGTAGGTGCCCTGAACGATGCCCTGCGTACCGATATAGATCCAACTGCCCGCAGTCATCTGGCCGTACATCGCCAGCCCCTTGCGATCGAGTTCGTGGAAATGCTCCCAAGTCGCCCAATGCGGGACGAGGTTGGAGTTGGCGATCAGGACACGCGGCGCGTTCTCGTTCGTGCGGAACACGCCGACCGGCTTGCCTGACTGGACCAGCAGGGTCTGATCGGCGTCGAGGCGGCGGAGCGTCTCGACGATCTCGTCATAGGCTTCCCAGTTGCGCGCCGCGCGGCCGATGCCGCCATAGACGACCAGGCTCTCGGGCGCTTCGGCGACATCGGGGTCGAGATTGTTCATCAGCATCCGCAACGCCGCCTCGGCCTGCCAGTTCTTGGCGGAGAGGGTGGTGCCGGTCGGAGCCTTGATGCGGCGGCTATTGTCGGTGCGGGTCGTCATGCTTGGGCTTTCGCGAAGTCGATGGCGGCGGTGAGGATCGGGCGGAGGGTGGCGTGCGCCTGCGCGGCGTGGATGTCGTCCCAGCGCGGGGGCCAGTTGGCGGCGGGCACTTCGGCGACATAGGTGCGCATCGCCAGCTCCATCTGGATCGCGTGGACGCCGGTGTCGGGCTGGCCATAATGGCGCGTGGTCCAGCCGCCCTTGAACCGGCCGTCGATGACATGGCTGCGCTGTTGGTCGGCGCAGATCGCAGCGATCGATTGCGCGAGTTCGGGGGCGCAGGACTGTCCGCTATTGGTGCCGATGTTGAATTCGGGCAGGCGGCCGTCGAACAGCTTGGGCACCACGCTGCGGATCGAATGCGCTTCGTAGAGAACGATTGCCGGGTGAAGCGCGCGCAGGCGGTCGATCTCGGTGCGCAGGGCGGCGTGATAGGGGTCGAAATAGGCGCTGCGGCGGCGGGCGATCTCGGCTGCGTCGGGCTCCTTGTCGGGGCGGTAGAGCGGGTCGCCGTCGAAGGTTTGGGTTGGGCACAGGCTGGTGGTGAATTGGCCGGGGTAGAGCGTCGCGCCGCTGGGGTCGCGGTTGACGTCGATCACCGTGCGCGAGGTGGTGGTGCGGACGATCGTCGCGCCGAGCTGGAACGCGAAGGCGTAGAGCTGGTCGATGTACAGATCGGCGTCGTAGCGTGCGCGGGCGGGGGAGATCAGCGCGGGGGCGATCTCGGCGGGGATTTCGAGGCCGGCATGCGGGATGCTGACGATCAGCGGGCCTTCGTTGCGGACGGTGATGATCATAGCTCGACCCCCGGCAACGCCTCGCCCAGCGCACCGCTCGTTACCAGCGCCGTCGCCAGCGCCATGTCGGGGGCGAAGTGGCGATCATCCTCCAGCGTCGGCACCTGATCACGGAGCAGAGTGCGGGCGGCTTCGAGCGGGGTGCTGGAGGTGAGCGGGGCGTGGAAGTCGCAGCCCTGCGCGGCCGCGAGATATTCGATGCCGATGATGTGGGCAAGGTTGGCGGTCATGGCGAGCAGACGGCGTGCGCCATGGCCGGCCATCGACACATGATCCTCCTGATTGGCGCTGGTCGGGATCGAATCGACGCTGGCGGGATGGGCGCGCTGCTTGTTTTCGCTGACGAGCGCGGCGGCGGTAACCTGGGGGATCATGAAGCCGGAGTTGAGGCCGGGGCGCGGGGTGAGGAAGGCGGGGAGGCCCGACAAAGCGGGGTCGACCAGCATGGCGATGCGGCGTTCGGCGAGGCTGCCGATTTCGCAGATGGCCAGCGCCAGCATGTCGGCGGCGAAGGCGACCGGCTCGGCGTGGAAATTGCCGCCGGACAGCGCCTCGCCCGTATCGGTGAAGATCAGCGGGTTGTCGGTGACGCCATTGGCCTCGATCGCGAGCGTTGCGGCGGCCTGGCGGATCAGGTCGAGGCACGCGCCCATCACCTGTGGCTGGCAGCGCAGGCAATAGGGGTCCTGCACGCGTTCATCGCCGTCGCGGTGCGAGGCGCGGATGGCGGAGCCGTCCATCAGTCCGGCGAGCGCCGCCGCCACCTCGATCTGGCCGCGATGGCCGCGCACCTGATGGATGCGCGGGTCGAACGGGGTGTCGGAGCCTTTTGCCGCCTCGGTCGATAGTGCGCCCGTGACCAGAGCGGCGCGGAACAGCTTTTCGGTCTCGAACAGGGAGGCGAGGGCGTAGGCAGTGCTGAACTGGGTACCGTTGAGCAGGGCCAGCCCTTCCTTCGGACCGAGCGTCAGGCCGCCGAGCATGGTGCGCGCGGGCATGCGGCGCGGGCCCATCTCGACTTCGCCCACGCCGATCATGGCGGCGGCGAGATGGGCGAGCGGGGCGAGGTCGCCGCTGGCGCCGACCGACCCCTGCGAGGGGATGATCGGCGTGATGCCGCGGTCGAGCATGTCCTGAAGCATCGCGATCGTTTCGGGCCGCACCCCGCTATGGCCTTGCGCGAGGCTGGCGAGCTTGAGCGCGATCATCAGGCGCACGACCGGGGCGGGCATCGGATCGCCGACGCCGGCGGCGTGGCTGAGCACGATGTTGCGCTGGAGCGTTTCGAGGTCGTCATCGCCGATGCGGACGCTGGCGAGCTTACCAAAGCCGGTGTTGATGCCGTACACCGGCTCGTGCCGGGCGAGGATGGCCTGCACCGCGTCGGCGCTGGCCGCGACCTTGGCGTGGCACGACGGGTCGAGCGGCGCGGGCTCGCCGTGATAAATGGCGTTCCAGGTGGAAAGCGGGGTGCTGCCGGGGACGATCATATGCCTGCGAATACTCGTGCATGGAGGGGGTTGGCGGCGATGCGATAGACGAGCTCGGCGGGGTCGGAGATGGTCCAGATGGCGAGGTCGGCGGAGCGGCCGACTTCCAGCGTGCCGCCTTTGACCCCGAGGGCGCGGGCGGCGTTGACTGTGACGCCGCGCAGGCATTCGGCGACGGTCAGGCGGAAGAACGTCGCGCCCATGTTCATCGCGAGCAGGATCGACGCCATTGGCGAGGTGCCGGGGTTGCAGTCGGTCGCGAGCGCGATCGGGACTCCCGCGTCGCGCAGGCCCTGAACCGGGGGGCGGCGCTCCTCTCGCGTGAAGTAGAAGGCGCCGGGGAGGAGGGTGGCGATGGTGCCGCTGGCGGCCATTGCGGCGATGCCGGCCGGGTCCAGATATTCGAGGTGATCGACCGAGAGGGCGCCGTGGCGGGCGGCGAGGGCGGCACCGTGCAGGTTGGACAGTTGCTCGGCGTGGAGCTTCACGGGCAGGCCGTGGGCGACAGCGGTTGTCAGGACGCGGTCGGTCTGTTGCGGGGTGAAGCCGATGCCTTCGCAAAAGGCGTCCACGGCGTCGGCGAGGCCGACGGCCGCAGGGATGATGGTGTCGCAGACAAGATCGACATAACCGTCCGGGTCACCGCGATATTCGGGTGGAACCGCGTGGGCGGCGAGCAGAGTGGCGCGGATGCGGACGTTGCGATGCGCACCAAGGCGGCGGGCGGCGCGGAGCATTTTTAGTTCGTCGTCGAGGGTCAGGCCATAGCCGGACTTGATCTCGACCGTGGTGACGCCTTCGCCGATCAGCTGGTCGAGGCGGGGAAGGGCGCTGGCAATCAGCTCGTCCTCGCTGGCGGCGCGGGTGGCGGTGACGGTGGAGAGGATGCCGCCGCCGGCGCGGGCGATCTCTTCGTACGTCGCGCCTTCCAGCCGCGCCTCGAACTCCTTGGCGCGGTTGCCGGCGTAGACGAGGTGGGTGTGGCAGTCGATCAGCCCGGGGGTGATCCAGCGCCCGTCGCAGTCGATGATTTCGGTCGCGTCCGGTGCTTCGGCGTCGGGACCGACATAGCTGATCGTGTCGCCTGTAGCCGCGACCGCGCCATGCTCGACGATGCCCAACCCGTCGCCGATCATCGTCGCCAAACGGGCGTTGCGCCAGAGTTTGTCCGCAGGAGTCGCCATGCGTTTAGTGTTGGACAGCGCGGCCATTATGTCTAGACATATTCGCATGGCGCTCTGGTTCGAAACTGCGTTGCTGGATCATGGCTGGACCGACCGCGTCCGGCTGACGCTGGCGGGCGGGCGGATCGAACGGGTCGAGGTCGGGGTTGAACCTGGCCGGAGCGATGAGCGGCATTTCGCGGCGTTGCCCGGGCTTCCCAATCTCCACAGCCATGCGTTCCAGCGCGCGATGGCGGGCCTGACCGAGGTGCGGGGCGCGTCGAGCGACGATTTCTGGTCGTGGCGTGAGCTGATGTATCGCTTTGTCGCGCGGATCGGGCCGGAGCAGTGCGAGGCGATTGCGGCGCTGGCCTATGCCGAGATGCTCGAGAGCGGGTTCACGCGGGTCGGCGAGTTTCATTACCTGCACCATGCGCCGGATGGGTCGCGCTACGCCGATATCGCCGAGATGAGCGGGCGGATCGCGGCGGCGGCGGAGATTTCGGGGATCGGGCTGACGCTGCTGCCGGTGTTCTACGCGCATGGCGGGTTTGGCGGGCAGGCTCCGGGCCCGGCGCAGGCGCGGTTTATCAATGCGGTCGACGGCTTTGCCGATCTGGTTGAGCGCGCCGAGGCGAAGCTGCCGCCGGATGGCGTGATCGGGATCGCGCCGCATAGTCTGCGCGCGGTGACGCCGGATGAGCTTGGGGCATTGCTGCCGATCGCCAGGGGCGGACCGGTGCATATCCATATCGCCGAGCAGGTGAAGGAAGTGGACGACTGCATCGCGTGGAGCGGGCGGCGGCCGGTGCGCTGGCTGCTTGATGCTGCGCCGGTCGATGCGCGCTGGACGCTGGTTCATGCGACGCATGTCGATGCGGGTGAGGTGGCGGAGATGGCCGCGCGCGGTGCCGTCGCCGGCTTGTGCCCGATCACCGAGGCCAATCTGGGCGACGGGCTGTTTCCCGCAAGCGCGTTTCTCGATAGCGGCGGCATGATCGGAGTCGGAAGTGATTCAAATGTGCGGATCGATGCGGCGGAGGAGTTAAGGGTGCTCGAATATGGCCAGCGGCTGACATTGCGCGGACGCAACCAGCTGGCGAGCGATGTGCAGCCATCGACCGGCGCGCGGCTGTTCGATGCGGCGGTCCGTGGTGGCGGCCAGTCGCTGGGGGTCGAGTCGGGTCTTGCGGCGGGCCGCCCGGCCGACATTGTCTCGCTCGACCGCAGCGATCCGGCGTTCGAGGGGCGCAGCGGCGACGCGCTGATCGACAGCTGGATCTTCGCCAGCCGCCGCCCGATCGACTGCGTGTGGTGCGGGGGCGTCAAGCAGGTCGAAGGCGGGCGGCACCGGCATCGCGACGCGATCGAGGCGCGCTATCGGATGGCGCTGCGCGAGCTGCTCGCATGAGCATCGAGGCGCGCATCCGCGGCGAGATCGAGGGGCGCATCCGCTCGGGCGAATGGGGGCCGGGCACGCGCGTGCCGACCGAATATGAGCTGATGGACGCCTATCGCTGTGCGCGGGCGACCGCCAACAAGGCGTTGAGCCGCCTCGCGAGCGAGGGGCTGATCGAGCGCAAGCGGCGCGCGGGCAGCTTCGTTGCGCGGCCGGCGATCCGCACGCCGGTGGTGGGCGTGCCGGACATCGCCGCGCTGATCGCCGAGCGGGGTGAGGCGTATCGCTGGGAGTTGCTGACGGTGAACCTGCACCGCCGCGCGCCCGCTGGCTTCCCGGTGCGGGGATCGGGCAGCGGCTGGCTGGTGCTGACCGGGGTGCATCATGCGGGGCACGCGCCATTTGGGTGGGAGGAACGCTGGCTCGACCTCGCCGCTGCGCCGGGCGCGGCGGATGCGGATTTCTCCGCGACCGCGCCGGGCAGCTGGCTGCTCGCCAACATCCCCTGGACCGATGCGCGGCACCGGATCGCGGCGGTGGGGGCGAGCGCCGAAGCGGCGGGGCGGCTGAAGCTGACCGAAGGCGCGCCGTGCCTGCAGGTCGAACGCTGGACGTGGCGCGGCAGGGCACCGGTGACGTTCGCGCGCCAGATCTTTCCGGGCGAGCATTACCAGCTGGTCGAGGATTTCACGCCGCGCGGTTAGCGGCTTGCATGGAGACGACGATGTTCAACCGCCTGTTCCTGGACCACCCGCGCGATGTCGGCGAAAGCTATGGCGAGCATTTCGCCACCGCCGCCGGGTTCGGGGTACGGATGGTTGGCGGCGGGCTGGCGTGCATCGTCCATGCGGTCGTGCCCGTGCTGTTCGTGCGGACGGCGAGCGATACGGTGAAGTCGCTCTATGCGACGATGAAGGCGCGTCAGCCGGCCTTTGCGGAGCAGCCGCCCGCCTTCACGACGGCCGAATGGCAGCTCGATTACGAGATCTAGGATGCAGATCGAGCATGTCGCGATCATTGGCGCCGGGTTTTCTGGGACGCTGCAGGCGATCAACCTGTTGCGGCACAAGGGGCCGCGCGCGACGCTGATCGAGCGTGCAGCGACGCCGGGGCTCGGGCTGGCTTATGGTGCGGCGCATCCGAGCCATGTGCTCAATGTCCGAGCGAGCAGTATGAGCGCCTTTCCCGACCAGCCGGGGCATTTCGCCGAGTGGTTGGCGGCGCGCGGGGTGGCGGATGCGGCCAACGCCTTTGCCGCGCGAGTGACTTATGGCGAATATCTGCGCGAATTGCTCGATGCGGCGATTTCCGGGAGCGCGGGGCGGCTAACCGTAGTCCGGGGTGAGGTGACGGGACTGGACCAGCGCGCCGATGGCGTTTCGCTCGCGATGGCGGACGGGAGTGCGATCGGTGCGGACGCGGCGGTGCTCGCGGTTGGCAATCTGCCGCCGCACGACCCCCCGGGGCTCGATCCCGCAGCGCTGCCGGACGATCTCTACAAGGGCGATCCCTGGGCTGGTGATATCGCCGACGGGTTGAGCGATGCCGATACCGTGCTGGTGATCGGCACCGGCCTGACGATGATCGACGTTGCGCTGATGCTGGAGGCGCGCGGCTTTGGCGGGCGGATCGTCGCGCTGTCGCGGCGCGGGTTGCTGCCCCGGCGGCACGAGGCGGGCGCGGCGTGGGACAAGATCGACGAGCGGCCCGCGACGGTGGCGTCGGCATTGGTTCGCAAGGTTCGCGCCCGTGCCAGCGAGATCGGCTGGCGCAATGCGGTGGACGAACTGCGCCCCTTTACCCAGCCGATGTGGGCGAATGCGAGCGTGGCTGAGCGGGGACGTTTCCTCCGGCATCTGCGGCCATGGTGGGACGTGCATCGCCATCGTCTGGCCCCGCAGGTGGCGGACCGGCTCGACGCAATGGCGGCGCGGGGGCAGTTGCAGGTGATGGCGGGCAAGACGCTGTGCTTCGAGGCCGGAGTTGGCGAGGTGACGCTGCACTGGCGACCGCGTGGTGCCGATGCAGCGCAAACCCTGCAAGTCCGGCGCGTGGTCAATTGCACCGGGCCGCTGGGGGATCTGGGGCGCACCACCGATCCGCTGCTGGTGGCGTTGCGCGACGGCGGCGCGATCCGGCCCGATGCCGCGCATCTGGGGATCGATGTGAATGGGGCAGGGGAGGTGATCGGCGCAGACGGCCGCGCCAATCCGCGCCTCTTCGCGCTCGGCCCGATGACGCGGGGGGCGTTCTGGGAAATTGTCGCAGTGCCCGATGTCCGCCGCCAGACCTGGGACGTGGCGCGGCGGCTGTCCAACGCGCATTGGGTCGGCGGCGAGGGGTTGTAGGGCCTATCAGTTTTCAACACATGCCCCCTCCCTGAAAGGGAGGGGTCGGGGGTGGGTGCGCGCGTCTGCGCGCTCAAAAAGCTAAATGCGACCGCGCGGCAGAACAGCGGCAATCGAGGCATCGAGCCTCGCTTGCCGCTAAACCCACCCCTAGCCCCTCCCTTTCAGGGAGGGGAAGTGAATGTCGATACAGCCTAGGTGTTGCTTTGCGCGCGTAGGTTTCGCGCAAACATCCAATCCCGGATTTCGGGCATTAGCGCCCACGCGGCATCCCCGAGGCGGTGGGCATCCTCCGCTATTTTATTGATCGTCTCTGCGGTCACTCGCTGGGACCGCTTGTCGCCTTTGAACCGAACCATTGTCAGGGTCGTCTCGAATCCCTCCAAATCCTTGTGCGCTCCGTGAACGACTTGATTGCGGCGTTCCGATAGCCCGCCCTGCAACTCGGACCGAATAGCTTTAATCTTGCGCACGATCGAGACTGGCAACTTGTGATATTCAGCCAAGGCGCTGCATTGACGCGAGGCCCGAGGTCCAAGCCGCCAAACATAATCGCGCCCTTCTCAAATTCCATCGGCTCGATCGTCACCAGCAGGCCGAGAACGGCCATCTCTAACCGAGACCACTGCAGGCAGACGTGGCCGATAGCTGCCATGATCGCGAGATTTCCCGGCTCGCCCGGAACGGAGATTGTAGTGCTAGTCATTCGGCATCGATGACTGCGGATTCGGACGAGGGCAATGCAGAACCGCGATAAATGCGCAGCTCTCTTAAGGTGCCATTTCCGCAAATTTCATGCGCGCCATCACGGCGGCGGTAAATATTTGAAATATGGTCGGGGAAAGAGGATTCGAACCTCCGGCCCCTGCCTCCCGAAGGCAGTGCTCTACCAGGCTGAGCTATTCCCCGACTGAACGGCGAAGTCCTTGGCAAAGGCCCCGGGTGGGCAGACCGCGTCGTTTGGAGGCGCGCCTATAACCGCCGCATTCCGCCCTTGCAAGCGCCGCAGCGCGCTTTTTTAACCGCCGCGTGCGTCGAGCATTCCGGCGACGCTGGTGAACTTCTCGCGCGGGGAATCGCTGCGGGCGGCGGCGATCTCGGCGGCGTCGATCTTTTGCCAATCGCGGAAGGTGACGACATCGACGCTGCGCGATGCGAGCAGGGCGTCGAGCCCTGGGCGACCTTGCTTGCCGCTGCCGCCCGGTGCGTCTTCGGCGATCTTCTCGGCGATGGCAAAGCCGTCGGGGCGGTTGGTGCCGATCGTGCCGGTCGGTCCGCGCCGCGCCCAGCCGACGGCATACAGACCGGGCAGCACGCGCCCCTCGTCATTGGCGAAGCGCCCGGCGCGGTCGTCATAGGGCACGCCCTCAATCTTCGGGGTGCGGTAGCCGATGCAGGACACGATCAGACTCGCCGGAATCGCATAGGTTTCGCCGGTACCGACCGCTGCGCCGCGTTCGTCGAGGCGGGTGCGTTCGACGATGATACGCTCGGCGCGGCCATCGCCTTCGATCCGCAGCGGCATTGCGAAGAAATCGAAGATGATGTGGACCGGCTTGTCGACGCTCGCGGCCGCGTATTTGCGCAGATGCGCGACCGACTTTCGTAGCCCCGGTTCGAGCAGCGCGTCGTCGATATCGGGCGGAAAATCGGCGGCTTCGACCACCGGGGCGGCGCGTGTGAGGTTGGCGAGCTCACCCAGTTCCTTGGGCGTCATCGCGATCTGGTGCGGACCGCGGCGGCCGAGCAGGGTGATGGTCTCGATCCCCGAGCCGACCAGTGCATTGAGCGCAGGGCTGACGATGTCCGATCCTGCAAACTCACCGCGCGTCTTGGCAAGGATGCGGGCGACGTCGAGCGCGACATTGCCGTTGCCGATCACCACCGCGCCGGGGCCGCCGAGCGGCGGGTTCAGCGCGGCGAAGTCGGGATGGCCGTTATACCAGCCGACGAATGCGGCCGATCCGGTCACGCCCGGCAGGTCGGCGCCGGGGATCTCCAGCGGACGATCGAACGGAGCGCCGGTCGCCAGCACCACCGCGTCGTACAGGCCCATCAGTTCGGGGATGGTCACGTCCTTGCCGACCGTCACATTGCCGACGAAGCGGACCGTGTCGGTCAGCGCCACTGCTTCATAGCGTCGCGACACGCTTTTGATCGACTGGTGGTCGGGCGCGACGCCGCTGCGGATCAGGCCGAACGGGACGGGCAGCCGGTCGATGATGTCGACCCGGACATCCTCCCCGAACTGTTTCTGGCACGCCTCTGCGGTATAATAGCCCGCCGGCCCCGATCCGATCACCGCGATATGCCGCATGCCCGGTCCTTTTCTGTTGTGAGCAGAGGCTAGCGGGGAAATGGGGAAGGGCAAGGGGAATGGTCGCTGCCGTGCGGCGGGCGGGGTCAGTGCCCTTTCTGTGGCGTTTCGAGCGCCTGGCGGACGGCGGCGAGCATCTGCGCGTCGGTGAACGGCTTGACCAGCCAGCCGCGCGGGTCGGCCGCCGCACCACGCGCCCGGATCGCGTCGTCGCAATGCGCGCTGGCGAACAGGCTGGCGATGTTCATGCCGTGCATCGCGACCGCGGTGTCGATGCCGTCGAGCTCTCCGGCGAGCCGGATGTCCATCAGGACCAGATCCGGGGCGGCCTCCGCCACGCTTTGCAATGCTTCTTCGCCGCTATCGACGACGCCGACGACCTCATAGCCAGCGTCCAGCAATGCCGACTCGACGCTGAGCGCGACGAAGTAATTGTCCTCGACCACCAGTATCCGGGCACGATCCGCCGTGGGCTCAGGCCTGAAGCCCGGGTCCGATTCCGTCGTCTCTCCGGGGGGCGGAACGGTCATGGTCCAGATCATGGCAGTGTCGAGGCCGATCATTGCGACTCTCCCGCGCGTGGGGCCGGCAACGCAAACCGCGCTACACAGCGCGCGCCGCCCTGATTTTCGATATCGAGCCTGCCGCCAAGCTGGCGAAGCAGCGCCCGGACGAGGCCAAGTCCGGAGGCCCGGCGCCGCGCGTCG
The DNA here is from genome assembly GCF_056821745.1 of Sphingomonas sp. SDUR79. Lineage (NCBI taxonomy): Bacteria > Pseudomonadati > Pseudomonadota > Alphaproteobacteria > Sphingomonadales > Sphingomonadaceae > Sphingomonas > Sphingomonas sp. SDUR79. Next base: position 1,112,859 of record NZ_JBPDIN010000001.1, read on the forward strand.
GGGCCGGCAATGCCCGGGCCATTGTCGTGAACAATCATCGTGATGTGCCCCGCATCGTGCCGGAATTCGACGGCGATCTGCTGATTGCCCTGCGCAGGCACGCCATATTTGACGGCATTGACCAGCAGTTCGTTGAGCACGAGCGCGATCGGCGTGGCAGGCTCGATCGGGAGATCGACCGGATCGACATGCTTCGCCGTTGCGAGCGGGGCGCGGGTCATGCCGGCGAGACTTGCCAGCAGGCTGTCCACCAGCGCCTCGGATCCGATCGTATCCAGCCGTCCCGAACCATAGAGCAGCTGCTGCACCGCGCTGACCGCCGAAAAGCGATTGGCGGCATCGCGCAGCGCGAGCTGCGCCTCGCTGCTCGTCGCCTCCCGCGCAGCGCCGAGCAGCATCCCGGCGAGCATCTGCATGTTGTTCTTCACCCGGTGCTGCAATTCGCGCAGCAACAGCTCGCGTTCCCGCAGCGATTCCTGAAGCACCGCCTCGGCATGTTTGCGCTGGGTGATCTCGGTATGAAGCTCATGCACCTTGCGCGAAAGGGCACCGAAGCGATCCTCGTCGGTTTCGAGCATCCGCAGCAGGATCGCCGGAGCGCCCGACAGTGCCACGCGGTTGCCGCGGCATTTCAGCCGCTCGCTGCCGCGCGCGTCGGACACAATCAGGGCACCGACCAGCGGCGCAGATGAGCCGAAACAGCGCTGGATGAAGCGCAACGCGTCCTGCCCGTCTCCCGCCAGGCGATCGAACAACGAGTGACCCGGAAGATCGCTGCCGAGCCGCTGCTGGGCAGCCCGGTTCAGGCCGAGCACGGTTCCGTCCTCGGACACGATCAGCGCCGCCTCCGCCAGCCCGTCGAGCAGGGCCTTTGCATCCTGGGACAGCAGCGTGCTCACCGTCCGTGATAGGCGCGCGCGGTTAGTGGAAGGTCGTCGCTCGCGCGCAGATAGACCGTCACGCGACAATCGGGATGCCCCTCAGCGATCGTGCGTTCCAGGTCGACGGCGGCATAGCCCAAATTCTGCGCGGCGATGTGGCCGAACACATTGGACGTCATCATGCACAGCGAAGGTCGGTCGCGCACCAGTTCGCCGAACGGGCAGGCGCGATTGCCAAGGACAATCCGATCCTCGGTCTCTTCGATCACGAAAAAATCCCCCTGAATGCGCCGCTTGAGGTCGATCAGCACGTCGGTGACCTGTGCCCGCGTCAGGCGATCGACGGCGAGCGCGCTGCGATATTGTCGATCGATCTGTTCCCCGACCGCGACGCCGACGACGCTGATATAACCCGATGCGTCATCAAGGCCGACCACGTCCTGCAGCGTTCCGGCGAGTTCGCGGATCAGGGTCCGTGAAAACACGTCGCGTTCCAGCGGAAGCTCAAGTTCAGATGCTTGCATGCGCCAACGCCCCCTGTTTCGGCGCGACGTGTATGCTTGCGCGAAGCAAGGCACATTCGTCGTCGCCGAGATGCGGTGTCTGCCAACGTCGGTCAGCCGCCGCCGCTTAACCGTCTGTCCCGAATGAAGGCGAAATCCGGAACCGATGCAAGGGTTTATCCGATGCGAACAACCCACCTTGCCGCCGCATGGGGGCGGACGAACCTGTCCCCATGCGACTGGCGATGTGACCTTATTGGTCGAGAAACGAGCGCATCTTGCGGCTGCGGCTCGGGTGCTTGAGCTTGCGCAACGCCTTGGCTTCGATCTGGCGGATGCGTTCGCGGGTCACGCTGAACTGCTGCCCGACCTCTTCGAGCGTGTGATCGGTGTTCATGCCGATGCCAAAGCGCATGCGCAGCACGCGCTCTTCACGCGGGGTCAGGCTGGCAAGGACGCGGGTGACCGTTTCCTTGAGGTTCGCCTGGATCGCGGCATCCACCGGAATGATCGCGTTCTTGTCCTCGATGAAATCGCCGAGGTGCGAATCTTCCTCGTCGCCGATCGGCGTTTCGAGGCTGATCGGCTCCTTGGCGATCTTCATCACCTTGCGGACCTTTTCGAGCGGCATCGAGAGGCGCTCGGCCATCTCTTCCGGAGTCGGTTCGCGCCCCTGTTCGTGCAGGAACTGGCGGCTGGTGCGGACGAGCTTGTTGATCGTTTCGATCATGTGCACCGGGATGCGGATCGTGCGCGCCTGATCGGCGATCGACCGCGTGATCGCCTGACGGATCCACCAGGTCGCATAGGTGCTGAACTTGTAGCCGCGACGATATTCGAACTTATCGACCGCCTTCATCAAGCCGATATTGCCCTCCTGAATGAGATCCAGGAACTGCAGGCCGCGATTGGTGTATTTCTTGGCGATCGAGATCACGAGGCGGAGATTGGCCTCGACCATCTCCTTCTTCGCGATGCGCGCCTCACGCTCGCCCTTTTGCACCATGTTCACGATGCGGCGGAATTCGCCGAGCGCCATGCCGGTCTGCTGGCTGATTTCGGAAACCTCGACCCGGATACGGTCGACGGCGGCGGCCTCGTTCGTGACGAACGCGCCCCATTTTTTGTCGATGGTACCGACCGATTCGAGCCAGTTTTCGTCCATCTCATGATCGACATAGCGATCAAGGAAATCCTTGCGGCTGACCTTGTGCCGCTCGGCGAGGCGCAGCATCTGGCCGCCGAGCGCGGTCAGACGCCGGTTGAAGCTGTAGAGCTGATCGACCAGATATTCGATCTTTGCCTGGTGGAACTGAACGCTCTCGACCTCGGCGGTCAGCTCTTCGCGCAGCCGGTGATATTTCTTCTCGTCCGCCGCCGACAGCTCGCCACCCGCCGCCATCGCGTCGAGCCGGCTCTGCTGAACCTTGCTGAACTTCTTGTAGATCGCGGTGATGTTGGCGAACTTCTCGAGCGCCTGCGGCTTGAGCGTCTCCTCCATCTGGGCGAGGCTGAGGGTGTTGTCCTCTTCCTCATCGTCCGAGATGCGCGGCGCACGGCGTTCGGTGAGGTCATCCTCATCCTCGTCCGCAGCGACCTCTTCGGGCTCTTCCTCTTCCTTGAACGAAGTGCCGGCGGTCTTTTCGCTGATTTCGCCCGAATCGTCGTTCTCGGCACCCTCGACCTGCTCGGCCGACGGCCCCTTGGACAGCATTGCATCGAGATCGAGGATCTCGCGCAGCTGCATCGTGCCTTCGTTGAGTGCGTCGGACCAGCCGATGATCGCGTTGAACGTGATTGGCGATTCGCACAGGCCAAGGATCATCGTGTCCCGACCGGCCTCGATCCGCTTGGCGATCGCGATCTCGCCCTCGCGGCTCAGCAGCTCGACCGCGCCCATCTCGCGCAGGTACATGCGCACCGGATCGTCGGTGCGATCCATGGTTTCTTTTTTCTTGGTCGCTTCAAACGCAGGCTCGTCGTCCTTGCCCTCGGCATCGACCTCGTCCGGAGTGTCGTCCTCGGGCTGATCGTCCTCGCCGACGTCTTCGTTTTCGACGACGTTGACGCCCATGTCGCTGAGCGCGGACATGACGTCTTCGATCTGTTCGGAGGTGAACTGATCCTGCGGCAGCATCTCGTTGAGCTGGTCCACGGTGATGTAGCCGCGCTTCTTCGCACGGGCGACCAGCTTCTTGATCGAGCCTTCGTTGAGATCGATCAGCGGCGCGTCACCGGTTTCCGTGGGTTCCGCGCCGTCCGTCATATTTGCCTTAGCCATCGACTGCCTTTGAAATCGTCTGGCGGCAATTATACGCCGCCCTAATCACCTAATTACGTCTCGTCCGCAAGCATCAGATTGGCGAGCCGCATTTCCAGTTCCGCTTTTCGCTTCACCAGTGCGACCTGGCGTTCGAATGCCTCGTCGCTGAAACGCGCCTGCACCGCCGCAGTTGCCTCTGCCAGCGCCGCTTCGACCTGAGGCCGCGCCGCCAGCACTGCGATCGCCTCACCCAGGTCGAGCGCGGCCCGCCCCGCGTCCCATTCCTTCTGCGTGAAGGTGAAGGGAAGCTGGTCGGCGCGCAGCAACTCGGCTGCCTGTGAATCGAAACCGGACGCCGCCAATATGGTACGCAGCCGCGTGCTATCAAGCGCCCGATCCTCCAGCGCGACATCGACCACCGCTTCGAACAAGCGCCCAAGCGCGCCATCGGCATGGGCAAGGCTGGTCAGCGTTTCGACATGGCGGGCGATTTCGGCGGGGTGGCGGATCAGGCCGGCAAGCACCGCCTTGGCCAGCACCCGGTCGATTCCGCCAGCGCCCACTGCCTGCACCGCAGGGCCGGGCGGCGGTTCGGGCGGCTGCCAGCGCTGGCCGGGTTTGAATGGGCCGCGAGTCTGGTTTCGCGGCGTGAAGGTGCGCGGCGGCGGGGCGAAGTGTTCGTCGACCCGGCGGCGGAACTCGTTCACATATTCGTGGCGGACATTGCCGTCCTGAATGGTTGCGGCAAGATCGGACAGGCGACGCTTGAGCCCGGCGCGCGCTTCGGGCGTGTCGACCGGCTCGGCGGCGAGTTCATGGGTCCACAGGCGATCGGCGAGCGGCTGAGCGGACGCGAGCAGCGCTTCGAACGCCTGTGGCCCCGATGCGCGCACCAGATCGTCGGGATCCTGGCCGGGCGGGAGGGTCACAAACGCAAGACTGCGGCCGGGCTGGAGCAGGGGTAGGGCGCGATGCGCCGCGCGGATCGCTGCCTTTTGCCCGGCATTGTCGCCATCGAAGGAGAGATAGGGCACGTCGGCCATGCGCCACAGCCGTTCGAGCTGGGTCTCGGTCATCGCGGTGCCGAGGGGGGCGACCGCTTCCCCAAAGCCCGCCTGCGCCAGCGCAATCACGTCCATATACCCTTCGACCGCGATCACGCGCCCCGCCTTGCGCGAGGCGGCCGAGGCGCGGTCGAGATTGTAGAGCGAGCGGCCCTTGTCGAAGAGCGGGGTTTCGGGGGAGTTGAGATATTTGGGCTCGCCGTCCCCGATGATGCGTCCACCAAAGCCGATCACGCGGCCGCGCGCATCCTTGATCGGGATCATCAGGCGGCCGCGGAACCGGTCATAGGGTTCCTTGCCGTCGACCTGGATCAGCAGACCCGCCTCGACCAGCATCGCATCGCCATAGCTCTTCAGCGCTTCCCGCAATTTGGTGCGCGAATCGGGCGCGTAGCCCATGCCGAAGGTGCGCGCGGTTTCTGCCGTGACCCGGCGGCGTTCGAGCAATGCCCGCGCTTCGGCTCCGGCGATGCCGTGCAACTGGTCGGTATAGAATTTGGCGGCGTCGGCCATGACCTCATGCAGCCCCCTGGCCCGCTCGGCCCGTTGCGCGGCGCGGGGGTCATCCTCGGGCATGTCGAGCCCGGCGGCCTGCGCCAGCTCTTTCACCGCGTCGATGAAGGGCAGACCGTTATGCTCGGTCATCCACCGGATCGCATCGCCATGCGCCCCGCAGCCGAAGCAATTGCCGGTCAGGATATTGTCTTCGAGCGCGAAGGCGTGGGTGTCCGGGACAGATGCGCAGTAAACCGGCTCGATCCGGTCCGACTGTGCGACGGATCGCACGACCCAGCGAAGCCGGTCGAACCGCTTGGTGTGGCTGGAAAACCGCGCGCGTGCGCGCGACAACAGGAATAGCGCGGGATCGAGCGACGACGGGACGAAGTGGATACGGTGCAGCGCGCTGGGGCTGTCGCCGAAGCCGTTCCGCATCAGCGTGGTGCGACCATAGGTGACGATGCCCAGCTTGAGCGCGATATCGCGGACCCGTTCCAGCACGTCCGGGTCCGCCGCGTTGAGCATCACCGTCCCGTCTTTGGCGACATGCCCGTCAGCCGCGAGATAGCCGGCGAGGAAGCCAAGCAGATATGCATCGGGCAGGTCGAAGCCCGGAAGTGACTTGAACCCTTCGAAGGCGCGACCGCCATAGATGCGGATGTAGCGCTTGTCTCCGTCCCGGTCGTGGGCGTGATGCTGCTGATCGGGGAACCAGCCGGCCAGCTCGGCATCCTTGTCGCCGTGCAGATTGACCGTGCCATACACTTTCTTGAACATCGTGCCGTCGCCGAACACGATGCCGTGCCGGACACCTTCGGGATCCATTTCCCATCGGGTGCGGCGTTCCGGTACCGCGCTCTCAAGGGCATGGCCCGGCCGGAGCTGGTCCGTGCGGACGTCGCTCTTGCGGCCCTTGACGAACCAGCGATGTCCGTCCGTCGCCCAGATCGTCTTGGCAAGGCCGTTCCGCGACAGGTCGATGCGCCATAGCCGCTGGACGCCATAATGATCGAACCGGGCATCAACCCATGTTCCGCCGCGCGTCAGCACGGTAGCGGTCTGTCCGGCCAGCGACGCGATCTCGCGCCGTCCTTCGCGCGTGATGACCCGGGTTTCGGCCGCCAGGCAATGATAGAAGCCCTTGTCGTCGTTGATCGTGAAGGACGGGGTCTTCTCGTTATGGAACGGGCAGCACGCCTTGTACTCGCGACCGGCGCGCGTGATCTTCACGCTGCGGCCGATCAGGGCGGACAGCGTGGTGCGGGCGCGCAGCTCGTCGAGAAAGGCGGGTGTGAGGCTCATGATGCGCTGCTGGACATGCCCAAGCCGGGGGCGGCTCGCAAGCGGGTGCGATCGGTCAGAGCGATGCGACGACCTTCAGGAACGCCGCGATCATGGCCGTGTCCTTCACCCCCGGTGCGCTTTCGATGCCGGAGGAGACATCGACCAGCCGTGCGCCGCTGATGTTGACGGCTTCGGCAACATTGGCGGCGTCCAGGCCGCCCGAGAGCGCCCAGGGCAGCGGGTGATCGAAGCCCTGCAATAAAGTCCAGTCGAAGCGCAGGCCCATGCCGCCGGGGAGCTTGGCGTCGTCCGGGGTCTTGGCGTCGTAGAGGATGCGCTGCGCCGCGCCGCGATAGGCGTGGGCGATGTCGAGATCGGCGCGGATCTTGACCGCAACCGCCGCCCAGATCGGCAGCCGCGTGCGCGCGCCGATCGCGGCGGCGCGCTCCGGGCTGGTGCGGTGCAGCTGGATCGCATCGAGCTGGGCGGAGCGGATTGCCTGATCGAGGAGCGCATCCTCAGGATCGACGAACACGCCCACGCGCTGGATCTGGGGCGGCACCTGCGCGGCGAGCGCGGCGGACTGGTCAAAGGTCACATGGCGCGGGGAGGGCGGAAAGAACACAAAGCCGACATGGCTCGCCCCGCCCGCAAGCGCGGCGTCGAGCGTCGCAGCGGTGGACAGGCCGCAGATCTTTGCAGTGACGGGCATCGTCGCTGGCAATCGGCTGCGGGCGGAGCTTTGGCAAGCGGAAGTTGGGGCACGGTGAGATCAGCCCACCGCGCCACCGGGTTGAGCTGCGCTTATTGCTCGAATTCCCGGACGAGGGCGTCGAACAGGCGGACGCCATAGCCGCGTGCGCCCTTTGGAATCGTCGGGAGCGATTCGTCGGCGCCATCGACGCCGGCCATGTCGATGTGGGCCCAAGGCGTCGGCTGCGGCGTCAGGAAGCCGATGAAATGCGCGCCGCGACCTGCGCCGGGGCCGGACTTGGTCGTGCCGTTGGCGATGTCGGCAATCGGCGATTCCATGTCCTTGGCATAGCTGGGGTGAAGCGGGAGACGCCACACCGACTCGCCCGACGCCGTCGCGGCGGACTGGACGCGCGTCGCCAGCGCCTCGTCACGGGCGAACAGGCCGGCATAATCGTCGCCGAGTGCGGTGATGACCGCGCCAGTCAGAGTCGCGATGTTGACGAGGGCGGCGGGCTTGAACCGATCGATCGCATATTGGTTGGCGTCGGCCAGGACCATGCGGCCCTCGGCGTCGGTGCTGATGATCTCGATCGTCTGGCCGTTCATCGTGCGGACGACGTCGCCGGGGCGCGAAGCATTGCCGCCGGGCATATTCTCCGCCAGCGCGGCGATGCCGACGACATTGGCCTTCGCCCCGCGCTTGGCCGCGGCATACACGCCGCCCATCACTGCAGCGGCCCCGGCCATGTCGCCCTTCATGTCGCCCATGCCCGCGCCGGGCTTCAGGCTGATCCCGCCGCTGTCGAAGGTGATACCCTTGCCCACCAGCGCCAGCGGAGCAGCGTCGCCTGCGCCGCGATACTCGACGATCAGCATCCGCGCGGGGTGGCGCGATCCGGCCGAAACAGAGAGGATCGAGCCCATGTTGCGACGGCGCATTTCGGCTTCGTCGAGCACGGTGATGCGGACATTGGGGACGCCCGCGAACTGCGCGCGGACGGTGGCGACGAAGCTGTCCGGTGTCTTGGCGTTGGAGGGCAGGGTGATCAGGTCGCGGGCCATGCGCGCGCCTTCAGCAACACCGGTGAGTTCGCGCGCATAGGTCGCTTCGCCGGTCGCGGCGACAATGGTCAGCGGCTGAACCGCGGGGGTGGTGACGCCGCTCTTGAGCTTGTCGAAGCGATATTGGCCGAGGCTGGCGCCGAGCGCGACATGGGCGGCCGGGTCGGCGGCGGCGCTGCTGAGCGTGCCAGCGAGGATCGCGACCGGCTGGCGGTTGTCGCGCGTTTCCTGTGCGGCGCGGCCACCGAAATCGGCGAGCGCGGCGGCGTCGAGCTGGCCCGTGGGTACGCCGATCAGGACGATGCGATGATAGCCGCCGACGCCATAGAGCGAGAGCGTCTTGTCGGGCGCAGCCTTGAACCCGGCGGTTGCGACCGCGTCGGTGACGGCGGGGCGCAGCGGGGCGGGGACATGACTGAGGTCGCTGGCACTGGCCATCGGGATGACGAGGACACCGTCGGATGGGGCGGCTGTGGCGAAGCGGATCGGGCGTTCGGCACTGTTCTGCCGCTCGCTGGCGCTGACTCCGGTGCCGATGGCGGCGCGCTCGGATTGGGCGAACGCGGGGGTGGCTAGAATCGTGGCGGCAAGCAACAGGACACGCATCGGCATCAACTCCCTGAACATTGTGATATCGTCACATGGTTAACCGCCGTGCGCGGTCAGGGCAATTGCCGTTGGTCGAACAATGGCTTGACCAGCACCGCCATCGTCAGCGGGGGATCGACCGCGACGGGGAAGGGGCGCGTTTCGCCTGAGCGGGCGTAACCGTGGCGCTCATACCAGGCGATCAGCTCGACGCGGCGGTCGATGACGGTCATTTCGACGCGCGTCGCGGCGAAGCTGTCGCGCGCGGTGGCTTCGGCGGCGGCAATGAGCTGCTTGCCGATCCCGCGTGCCTGGAGTTCGGGATCGACGCAGAGCAGGCCGAGATAGGCGAGGCCATCGCCGCGATCGGCGATGTTGACGCAGCCGAGAATAGTGTCGCCGTCCAGCGCGATGAGGATGCGGCTGTCGCCATCGACCAGCGTGGCGAGCGTCTCCAGATCGGTGCGGGTATCGCTGAGCAGGTCGGCTTCGTGCGTCCATCCCTGTCGCGCGGAATCGCCGCGATAGGCGCGCTCGACCACGGGGTGGAGGCGGGGGAGATCGGCGAGGGTGGCGGGGCGGATGGTGGGCATCGGATAGCCGAATGCCGCGCTAATTCCTCCCCTGCAAGTGGAGGGGGACCGCGCCGAAGGAGTGGTGGAGAGGTGTTCCGCTATCGAAAGGGCGACACCCCTCCGTCAGCGCTCCGCGCTGCCACCTCCCCTTGCAGGGGAGGATTGCCGAATCAGAGCGTCGCCTCGATCTCGCGCGCCGCGAGGTCGGGGTCTTCGGCCTGCGTGATCGGGCGGCCGATGACGAGGATCGATGCGCCGGCGTCGAGCGCGGCGCGGGGGGTGACCACGCGCTTCTGGTCTTCGGTGTGGCCGTTCGACGGGCGGACGCCGGGGACGACGAAGAACCCGTCCTTCCAGGCGGCGTGCGCGGCCTTCACTTCCTCGCCCGAGCAGACGATGCCGTCGACGCCGGCGGACCTGGCGAGTTCGGCCAGGCGGACGACCTGTTCGTGCGGGTCGGGCGACAGGCCGATCGAGGTGAGGTCATTGGCGTCGAGGCTGGTGAGCATCGTCACCGCAACGACCTTCGTCCCCGTCGGTGCGGCGGCCTTTGCATCCTCCAGCATCGCGCGGCCGCCCGAGGCGTGGACGGTGATGATCGCGGGTTCGAGCGGGCGGAGCGCCTGCACAGCCTTCCCCACCGTGTTGGGGATGTCGTGGAATTTGAGGTCGAGGAAGATCGGCAAGCCGATATCGGCCATCTCGTGCACGCCGTGGCGGCCGTTCGCCATGAAGAACTCAAGGCCCAGCTTGATCCCGCCGACATGGTGGCGGACGCGGGTCGCGATCGCCTTGGCGCGTTCGATGTCCGGCGTGTCGAGGGCGACGTAGATCGGGCTCATGGAGTCACCAGCGGCGGCGCGGAGGGGGTTTCGGGCGGGGTGTCGAGATCGCCGGGATCACCGCTCACGACCGGGGCGGGCGGCGCGGCCGGGGCGGGGCGGAGATCGTCGACGGTGCGTTCCAGCATCGCGATGCGGCTGCGCATCCGCCAGCGCACGGTGTGATAGATCGCCAGCATCGGCAGCAGCCCGCCGAGATAGACGACGAACAGCAGGAAGGGCAGATTTACGTCTGCGATCAGGCCGCTCCACAGATGGATTTCGACCGGATGCCAGTTGGTAACGGCAAAGGCGGCCGCGAGACCGAGGATCAGGAACCAGAACAAAGCCTTCAGAAACTGCATCCGCCGCGATCACCCTGTTGCCGTCAAACCCTGTCTTAGGGCGCGGGGGGCGGCTTGGCCAGACTCAGCCGATTTCCTTGCGCAATTGCTCGAACAGCCCCGGGATGGCGTTGAGCCGCGGCTCCTCCTCCTCCAGGATCGCCAGGAACAATTCGCGCTTGATCGTGGCAACGCGGCCGGGGGCGAGGCGCGCGCCGGGGGGAAGCGTGGAGAGGATGATATCGACCAGCCGCTCCGCACCATGCAGCCGCCCCCAGAGATAGTCATTCTCGCGATAGGCGCGGCTGAAAAAGGCCCCGAAATTATTGAACTGAATCCCCTTGAGCGTGGCGCGCGCACCCCCGCTGCGGATCGACGTGGCGTCGTCGGGGGAAATGCGGTCGACGCGGATCGGGTCGAATTCGTTGAGCCCCTCTCCGCGCAGCAGCGGCAGCGTCGCGATGTCGAAAAAGGGGAAGCCGAGATAGGCGAGCAGCATCGGACGGCGCAGGTCGCGCGGCAGCTGGCTCAGCCCGTCGGACAGGCGCTGATCCGTGTCCTCATCCAGCGTGCGCAGGTCCATCCGCGCCGCCAGCTCATCCATCAGTGCGGCAGCATTGCAATCGACGGCGCGAATCGATTCGCGCATCCCCAGAAACGGGTCGGCGCGCTGGCATTCGAGATAGTCGGCGAGCGATTCATAAATAGCGGTGCGGATCGGGGCCAGCTCGGCGCGGCTATTGTCCTGATCGAGCTCGGTCGCGCGCCGGGCGAGCAGGCGCAGGCGGCGGATGCGAAAGCCAAGGTCGTGCGCCCGCAGCAACTCCAGCGTCGCAGGCGTCGCTGCGGCGCTGTGCTGGACGCTGAAATCGTCCGCACCGCGACGGGCGATTTCGGCTCCGATCGCCGCGCGCATCCGACGCCAGCGATCGGAGCCGTGCAGGTCGCCAATCTGGTTCAGATGCGTCGCGATCCGGTCGGCGACGCCTTCGACCTTGAGCAAGCCATAGGCGGCATGGCCATAGCCGGCGCGTGATGCCGCCGCCTGTTGCGCCCGCGCCCGCCAGCTGGCGAGCCGCTTGGGGGTCGGATAGTCGAGGAACAGCGTATAGCCGAACAGCGATTCGACCTGTCCCTCCACCTCCGCTCGAATGCGTTCGATGATCGCCAGCATCCGCTCGATCTGCGCCGAGCGCTGGTCCAGCGATTCCAGATTGTCGCGGATCGGCTGCTGGCGTGGCAGTTCGGACAGCGCGCCGATGATGGTGCGGAAAAAGCCGGGGCTTTCGCCCGACGCCTCTGGTGCGATGCCGATGTGATAGCCGGGTGTGGGGTCGATGAAGACGAAACGTCGGTCGATCTGGCGGCGGGCCGGGCGTTCGCGCAGGGCATCGATCGCTGGCCGGAATGGGGCATTGGCCAGCACCGACCCGTCGATCAGCGGCGCGGTCTCGGCCACACCGGCCGCAAACTGGCGGGGCAGGGCATGTTCGAGAAATGCGGCGCGCCCCGGCCAGTGGCGGTTGCGTTCGGCCAGCACGGCATCGACTTCGGCGACCGTGGCGGGCGGGAAGGCGCCCGGAAAGCTGGACGTCGCGCGCGCGGCAAAGGCCAGCTCCGCATGATCGGCGAGCGGTCCGGTCGCGCTGCCATGATCGCTGAACGAAAATACCAGCCGGTGTTCGGTTTCGACGACTTCAGGCGGCGAATTGAGGCGCAGCCGTTCGGGATGGCCGCGAAAATCGGTGACCGTGACGAACAGGTCGAGCGGTTGACCATCGGGCAGCAGACGCGGGCCGGCCGGTGCGGCCTGCATCGCCTCCAGCGCATCGAGCATCATGTGCAGCAGCTGCTTCCCGCCAAAGGGCGGTTCGAACCAGCGCGAGCGCACGAATCGCTCCAGCTTGGCGCGAACCTCGGCGCGCGCTGCCGGCTCGACGGTCTGGTCGATATCGGCATCGCGCCCGGCGACCATCCAGGCGATCGGTAGCGCCCAGATCTTGGCCAGCCGATGTGACGGGCCGTGATCAGGATTGAGCAGCGCCTCGACATCCGCAATTTCGAGCCACAAATCGGTCAACGGATCGAGCGACTGGCCGCTCGTCACCGCTTGCGCCAGAAACACGCCGTTGATGCCACCCGCGCTCGCCCCGGCAACGATATCGACCATGACGCGCAGGTTGAGCCCCGCCTCATCCGCAACGGCGTCAAGCAGCGCGTGATAGACTCGCGCGCTCGCCCCCGAAGCCGGTTCGAAATCGCGATGCGCACGGCTGGCGCAGGCGAGGTGCCAGATTTCCTTGGTGATGCCGTGCATGTAGATGGCAAGGCTGATCCCGCCATAGCAGACAAGCGCAAGGCGAAGCTCCTTGTCCTGCATCAGCCGCGCTCGACCTGGGCCCAGATCGGCAGATGGTCGGACGCGGTGCGGGCCGCCGCGCTGTCATTCACGCCGCACTCTGCAATCTTCAACTCGCGCGACACCATGATCCGGTCGAGCCGTGCAACAGGCCGCCGGGCGTGAAACGAGCGACCGGTCGGCGCGAAGCTGAAGTCCTTGGCAAAATCGCGCAGACAGCCCGACTGGGCGCTCCAGTCGTTGAGATCGCCCATCATCACCGTCGGCATCGCCCGTTCGCTGGCGGCGAGGTGCGACAGGATGGCATGCGCCTGACGCCGCCGCCACAGCCCTGACAGGTCGAGATGCATGCCGACCACCCGCAGCGCCTGTCCGCCGATGCGCAGGTCCGCCATCACCGCACCGCGCGGCTCCAGCGCCGGCAAGTGGATGACCTCGCAATCCAGGATCTGCGCGTCCTTGCGCACCAGAATCGCGTTGCCGTGCCAGCCCATCGACCCGGAGCGAACGCCGAACGATACCGCCTTCCACGGGCTGTGCTCGTCGAGCATGTGGGGGGAGATCACGCCCTGGCGCTGGCCAAAGCGGCGGTCGCATTCCTGGAGCGCGACGACATCGGCGTCGATCTCGCGCAGCACCTCCAGTGTCCGCTCGGGGCGACGACGGCGGTCGGTGCCGATCGCCTTGCGCATATTGTAGCTGGCTACTTTCAGCATCGAACCTGTTTGGGCGGCGTAACGACGTGACGCAAGAGCAGGATCAGCGTGTTTGCGACGGCAACGGAATTGTGCCCTGGTTGCGCGCCTCGGCGGCGGCCGCTTGCAGGCTGCGCGCAGTGGCCTCGGCGGCGTCCGGGGTCATGGCGATTGCGACGCCATCGGGGCCGTCGAGCAGAACCATTCCGGATTCGGCGCTGGCGATCCCTGATTTGCGATGTGGTTCGCGTCCTTGACCGTGCATCGCCGTGCCTTCCCTGTTCTTTACCTTAGGCGCGCCAAACGCGCCGTGGAGGCATAATATCCCCGGTTTTACAGTCGCGTTGTCGTGTTTCGGGTCAACGACTCAGCCATTGGGCGACGATGCGGGGATAAAGGCGATGTTCCTCGGCCAATACGCGCTGGGCAAGTGTGTCTGGCGTGTCGTCGGCCAGGATCGGAACCGTTGCCTGGCCCAGCACTTCGCCGCCATCTAGTTCTTCGGTGACGATATGGACCGAGCAGCCGCCATGGCTGTCGCCGGCAGCGATCGCGCGGGCGTGGGTGTCGAGGCCCTTGTAGAGCGGAAGCAGCGAGGGGTGGATGTTGACGATCCGCCCGCGCCAGCGCGCGACGAAATCGTCGGAGAGGAGGCGCATGTAACCGGCGAGGGCGATGGCTTCGACGCCGGCGTTGCGGAGGGCGGCGTCGATCGCGGCTTCGTAATCGGCTTTGGCCATGCCTTTAGGCGACTGAGCAAAAGTCGCGATACCATGCGTCGCTGCCCAGGCGAGGCCGTCGGCTTCAGGCTTGTCCGAGGCGACCAGCGCGACGGTGTAAGGGGCGTCGGGACGGCGTGATCCTTTGACCAGCGCCTGCATGTTCGACCCGCGGCCCGAGATGAGGATGCCGAGTTTGCGGGTCATCCGTTTCCCTCCCGCTTGCGGGAGGGGAGGTTATGCATTGTGCGTCGCTTCCCAGGCGGCGCGGGCGCTCCAGGTTTCGACGCTGCCCGAAACGGTGCAGCCACGCGGCCCCTCGACGATTGACCCGATGCGGTGGACGATTTCGCCCGCTTCCTGGAGTTCCGCCGCGACCGCATCGGCCCGATCCGCCGCAACCACCGCGACCATGCCGATTCCGCAGTTGAAGGTGCGTGCCATTTCCTGCGGCTCGATATTCCCCTGCGCCTGCAGGAACGCCATCAGGCGCGGCTGCGTCCAGCTATCGGCATCGACACGGGCGTGGCAGCCCTCGGGCAGGACGCGGGGGATATTCTCAAGCAAGCCGCCGCCGGTGATATGGGCGAGGCCGTGAATCGCGCCCTTGCGAAGTTGCGGAAGCAGACTCCGCACATAGATGCGCGTCGGCGCCATCAGCGCGTCGAGCAGGATCACCTCGGGGTCGAACAGCGCGGGGCGGTTGAGCTTCCAGCTCTTGTCCGCGGCGAGGCGGCGGACGAGCGAATAGCCGTTGGAGTGGACGCCGGTGGAGCCGAGGCCGAGGATGACGTCGCCCGGTGCGATCTTCGTGCCGTCGAGCAACTGGTCACGCTCCACCGCGCCGACGCAGAAACCGGCCAGGTCATAGTCGCCATCGGCGTACATGCCGGGCATTTCGGCGGTCTCGCCCCCGATCAGCGCGCAGTCGGCCTGTTTGCAGCCCTCGGCAATGCCCGCAATCACGCGTTCGGCGACGCCATTGACGAGCTTGCCGGTAGCGAAATAGTCGAGGAAGAACAGCGGCTCGGCGCCCTGCACGACCAGGTCGTTGGCGCACATCGCCACCAGATCGATGCCGACGCCGTCATGCGAGTCGTGATCGATCGCGAGCTTGAGCTTGGTCCCGACACCGTCATTCGCCGCGACCAGCAGCGGATCAGTGAAGCCAGCCGCCTTGAGGTCGAACAGGCCGCCGAACCCGCCAAGATCGGCGTCGGCGCCCGGTCGGCGCGTGGAACGGGCGAGCGGGGCGATGGCACGGACCAGCGCATTGCCGGCGTCGATCGAAACGCCCGCCTGGGCGTAGGTATAGGACTCAGGATCGGTCATGTGGCTGCGCTTAGCGCCGGGGCGTCCAAAGCGAAACCATGGATCGTGCAGAAACCGCGCTTGCCTCTCTCGTCTGCTCGGGCTTGACCCGGGCCAAGGCTTCTTCCTTCCACGACGGTCAAAAGCCCTGTCCCGGGTCAAGCCCGGAACGACGATGAATAGGGAGGATAGCGCTTGGATTTCCACGTCCGCTTCGCCAAAAGGGCGCGGAATGTCTGTTCGTCCTTCTCCTGCCCTCGCCGCGATCGGCATCGCCGCCCTGCTTGTGTCCGCCGGGTTTGCCGTTGCGCAATCGGGCAAGGGCGCGGCCAAGGCGGATGCGAGCGCTGACGCGGGCAACAGCTCGGGCAGTTTCGAGGTCAGCGGCGTCGATGTGGATGTTCGCGGCAAGAGCGCCGAGGCGGCGCGCCTAGGCGGCTGGCGACTGGCGCAGCGCAAGGGCTGGTCGATGCTGGCGCGCCAGCTGACCGGATCGTCCTCCACTCTGTCCGATTCGGCGCTGGACGGGCTGGTCACCGGCATTGTCGTCGAGAATGAGCAGATTGGCCCCAACCGCTATGTCGCGCGGCTGGGTGTGTTGTTCGACCGCAATCGCGCGGCATCGATTCTGGGGGTCGGCGGCACGCTGATGCGCTCACCGCCGATGCTGCTGGTGCCGGTGCAGGTTTCCGGCGGCGCGCATCGGGTGTTCGAGGGCGGCAATGCGTTCGCCGATGGCTGGGCGCGGTTCCGCACCGGGAATAGCAGCATCGATTATGTCCGCCCCAACGGCTCGGGCCCCGACCGGCTGCTGATGAATGCCGGGCAGGTGGCGCGGCGCGGGCGTGGGTGGTGGCGTTCGATCCTCGACCAATATGGTGCGACCGATATCCTCGTCCCGACGGTTGAGCTGCGCCGCAGCTATCCCGGCGGGCCGGTCACCGGCATCTTCACCGCCGGGCATGGGCCCGACAATCGTCAGCTCGCGCAATTCGTGCTGCGGGTGAATGACGGCAACGCGATCCCGGCGCTGATGGACGCCGGCATCGCGCGGATCGACAAGGCGTATCAGGATGCGCTGCGTGCCGGCATCCTCAAGCCCGATCGCCTGCTCGTCACCGAACCGCCCCGCCCCGAAATTCCGCTTGAAGAAACCGGTGAGGAAGAGCTGATCGACACCGGCGAGACCCCGGCGGTCGCGACCGGGACGGCGATCACGATCCAGTTCGACACGCCGACCGTCGGCGCGCTGACCGGGGGCGAAGCGGCATTGCGCGTCGTTCCCGGCGTCAGCTCGGCGGTCACCACCAGCACCGCGCTGGGCGGCGTATCGCTGATGCGTGTGACCTATGACGGGAGCCAGGCCTCGCTGCGCGCGGCGCTGGAGGCGCGCGGATGGCAGGTTCAGGAAGGCGCTGGCGTGCTGCGCATCCGTCGTGGCGGCGGGTCGCCCGCACCCGCGCAACCCGCCGCACCCATCCCGGAAGCGGGGAACAGCAGCAGCGAATGAGCCAGCTTTCCCTGCCGCTCGCCCGACCCCCCGGCGCGCGTGAGGACAGGTTCCTGATCGGCGAGTCGAACGCACAGGCGGTGCAATTGCTCGAACGCTGGGCGACCTGGCCGGTGCTGACCGGGATCATCACAGGGCCACGCAAATCGGGCCGCAGCCTGCTGGCGCGGACGATGGTTGCGCGCAGCGGTGGCACGATGTTCGACGATGCCGACCGCGCGGACGAAGTGGCGCTGTTTCATGCCTGGAACACGGCGCAGGCCGAGCACCGGCCCTTGTTCCTGGTCGCTGAACGTGCGCCGCCGGGCTGGGCGGTGCGCCTGCCCGATCTGCGATCCCGGCTCGGCGCGAGCGTCGTTGCACAGATCGGGCCGCCCGACGATGCGCTGGCGCATGATCTGCTGGCGCAATTGATCGACCGTCACGAACTTGTCGCGCAGCCGGATATAGTGGCGTGGATTCTGCGGCGGATCGAGCGGACGCACCTTGCGATCCTCCGCACCGCCGAAGCGCTGGAGGAAGATGCGAGCCGTCGGGGCAACCGACGCTTGTCGATTCCCACGGCGCGCGCCACATTGACCACGGCGGGGCTCCTTCGCGAGCCCGACGCCCAAATCCGAGACGAGGACCGATGACCCGCGCGCACGCCAACGCCGATCTGCCCCGAGCTGAGGTCGGCGAGAGTCCGACCACTGTCACATCGTCCGATGCGCGTTACTTCAACCGTGAGCTGTCGTGGCTGGCGTTCAACCGGCGGGTGATGGAGGAGGCGTGCAATGCCGCGCACCCGTTGCTGGAGCGCTTGCGCTTCCTGTCGATTTCCGGATCGAACCTCGACGAATTCTTCATGGTCCGCGTCGCCGGCCTGAAGGGGCAGCAGATGCAGGAGGTCGAGGCGCACTCGACCGACGGCCTCACCCCGGCGCAGCAACTCGCCGCGATCGTCGCCGATGCCGCCGACCTGGTGGATAGCCAGCAGACGGTCTGGCAGGACATCCGCGCCGACCTGGCCGATCGCGGGATCGAAGTGCTCGATGCGGACGGGGTCACGGGCCAAACGGCGAAATGGCTGGAGGAACATTTCCGACTGCAGATTTTCCCGATCCTGACGCCGCAGGCGCTCGATCCGTCGCACCCGTTTCCGTTCATCCCGAACAAGGGACTGAGCGTGATTTTCGATCTGGTCCGCATCAGCGATGGCGAAGCAGTGCGTGAGCTGGTGCTATTGCCCGCCGCAACGCCGCGCTTCGTGCGCGTGCCGGGAGAGACTGCGCGTTACATCGCGGTCGAAACGCTGGTGAAGCAGTTCGCGCCGGTGCTGTTCCCGGGGTTCGAAATTCGCAAATCGGCCACGTTCCGCGTGTTGCGCGACAGCGACATCGAATTGGAGGAAGAGGCGGAGGATCTGGTTCTCTACTTCCGCACCGCGATCAAGCGCCGGCGTCGCGGGCGCGTGATCCGGCTCGAGATGGAGGAGGGGATCGACCCCGGCCTTGAGGCCGTGCTGAAAGAGGAGCTGGGTGGCAGCGAGGCATTGCTGACCGAAACGGGCGGGTTCCTCGGCAACGGCGATCTGGCGCTGATTGTGGACGAGGATCGTCCCGACCTCAAATTCCCGCCCTTCGTCGCCCGCTTCCCGGAACGAATCCGCGAATATGACGGCGATTGCTTTGCGGCGATCAAGGCCAAGGACATCGTCGTCCACCACCCCTATGAATCGTTCGACGTGGTGCTCGCTTTCCTCAAGCAAGCCGCCAGCGACCCCGATGTGATCGCGATCAAGCAGACGCTGTATCGCGCCGGCAAGCAGTCGGCGGTGATTCAGGCGCTGATCGCCGCAGCCGAAGCGGGCAAGTCGGTGACTGCCGTGGTCGAGATCAAGGCGCGGTTCGACGAGGAGCAGAATCTGCTCTGGGCCAGCGCGCTCGAACGCGCGGGCGTTCAGGTCATCTATGGCTTCACCAACTGGAAGACCCACGCAAAGGTGTCGATGGTGGTGCGGCGTGAGGGCGACGAGTTCCGCACCTACTGCCATTTCGGGACCGGAAACTATCATCCGGTCACTGCGCGGATCTACACGGACCTCAGCTTCTTTACCGCCGATCCCCGGGTCGGGCGCGATGCGGCGAAAATCTTCAATTATGTCACCGGCTACGTCGAACCGGTCGATCTTGAGCTGCTGTCGGTTTCACCGCGCCATTTGCGCGAGCGGCTGATCGAACTGGCCGATCAGGAGATCGCCAATGCGCTGGTGGGCAAGCCGGCCGCCATCTGGGCGAAGATGAACAGCCTGGTCGATCCGGTGATAATCGAGAAGCTGTATGAAGCGAGCAATGCCGGGGTGGTGATCGACCTGATCATCCGGGGGATTTGCTGCCTGCGCCCCGGCATACCGGGAATGTCGGAGAATATCCGGGTCAAGTCGGTGGTCGGGCGTTTTCTGGAGCACAGTCGCATCTGGGCGTTCGGCAACGGCAAGGCGCTGCCGAATGACGG
The DNA here is from genome assembly GCF_056821745.1 of Sphingomonas sp. SDUR79. NCBI lineage: Bacteria > Pseudomonadati > Pseudomonadota > Alphaproteobacteria > Sphingomonadales > Sphingomonadaceae > Sphingomonas > Sphingomonas sp. SDUR79. The sequence goes on from NZ_JBPDIN010000001.1 coordinate 1,132,528, forward strand.
CGCGTTGGTCTATATCTCCTCGGCCGACTGGATGCCGCGCAACTTCGACCGTCGCGTGGAGTTCATGCTTCCGATCATCAACCCCACGGTCCACGATCAGGTACTGGATCAGGTGATGGTGGCGAACTTGATCGATACCGAACAAAGCTGGGAGTTGCAGCCCGATGGCCGTTATGTCCGCGATGAACCCGGTGCAAAACCGTTCAACCTGCACCGATATTTCATGACCAATCCGTCCTTGTCGGGGCGCGGCGCAGCGCTCGAATCGAGCGGCGCCGTTCCCAAATTGTCACTGCGCCGGTGGCGCGCCGAGCGCGGCGCTTGAGCGTTTCCAACCTGTTGCAGCGCAAGCCGCGCGCGCTGGCGGTGCCAAAGGCGCGACGCACGGCGATCATCGATATCGGGTCGAATTCGATCCGTCTGGTCGTCTATGATGGCGCGGCGCGATTGCCTGCGATCCTGTTCAACGAAAAGGTGATGGCGGGGCTTGGCCGCTCGCTCGCCGAAACCGGCGCGATCGGCGACGATGCGCTGGTGGTGGCGACCACTGCCCTGGCCCGCTTTTCGAGCCTGGCGCGCGAGATGGAGGTCGATTCGCTCCGCACCGTGGCGACGGCGGCGGTCCGTGACGCCAGCAACGGCGACCGGCTGCTGGACATTGCCCGCGCGCTTGGCCTGAAGGTCGAATTGCTGTCGGGCGAGGCGGAAGCATTGGCTGCCGGCTATGGCGTGCTGTCCGGCATCCCTGAGGCCGACGGCATTGTCGGCGACCTTGGCGGGGGGTCGTTGGAGCTGGTCCGCGTCGTCGCCGGGACGGTGACCGACCGCGTGTCCTTTCCGCTCGGCGTGCTGCGACTGGAGGCGATCCGCTCGCAGGGCAAGGGCGTGCTCGACAAGACCGTCGCGCGGATGCTCGACGTATCCGGATGGAACAAGCGCGGGGAGGGGCTGCCCTTCTACCTCGTCGGCGGTTCGTGGCGCGCGCTGGCGCGGCTCGACATGCACCTGACCGGCTATCCGCTGCCGGTCATCCACGAATATGCGATGCCCGCATCGACCATCACCCGGTTGCAGCGGACGATCGCGCAAATGGGCAAGAGTCGCATCCGATCGGTCCCGAACCTGTCGTCGGGGCGCGTCGCGACGTTGGAACATGCGGCGGCATTGCTCGGCGCGCTGATCCGGCATCTGGGGAGCAGCGAGACGGTCGCATCCGCCTTTGGCCTGCGCGAAGGGCTGCTGTATGGCGAGTTGACGCTGGAGGAACGGCGTGCCGATCCACTGATCGTCGCGGCACGCGACGAGGCACGGCGGTCGGGACGCTTTCCTGAACATGGCGATCTGCTCGACGCGTGGATCGCGCCGTTGTTCGGCGACGAGGATGAATCGCTTACCCGCCTCCGCCATGCCGCGTGCCTGCTCGCGGATGTCGGCTGGCGTGCGAATCCCGAATTTCGCGCCGAGCGCGGGATGGAAATCGCGCTGCATGGCAATTGGGTCGGAATCGATGCGCGGGGCCGGGCGTCGCTTGCGCAGGCGCTGTTCACCTCGCTGGGCGGGGGCCTGGAATCGCCGACCCCGGTAGGTCAGCTGGCACCGCCCGAGGCGCTGGAACGGGCGCGATTATGGGGACTGGCGATGCGGCTGGGTCAACGCCTGTCGGGCGGTGTTGCGGGACCGTTGCGCCGATCGCGCGTGGCGATCGAGGAGGAGGTGCTTCAGCTCCATCTGCGCGAAGACGACGCCGCGCTTTATGGTGAGGCAGTCGAGAAGCGGCACCGCGCGCTGGCCGGCGCGCTGGGGCTGACGGCGGGGGTCGAGGTGGGTAACTAAGCTCCGTTTGCCCTGAGCTTGTCGAAGGGCCGTTCCCAACAGCTGTGTGACTTGCGGCCCTTCGACAGGCTCAGGGCAAACGGGGTTGTTAGCTGGCTGGGTCTACCCGCAGCGCAGTGCCTTGATCGTGTTTACATCGTCCAGCTCGACGTTTAGCCGGTCCGAGCGATAGTCCATCGTCACCGCCATTCCGGGCTTGATAACGCGGACGGTGCGTGCGCCGGAGCGTTGCTTGGCGCGGTCGATCACCTGAGGCTTCGCCTCGCGGCCGACCAGAGGCTGAACCCGGTCGGCATTGCATTCACGAATGCCGGTCCCGGGCGCGGGACGCTCATAGCTGCAGGCAGCAAGAGTCAGCGGCACGGCGATCAGGGCGCCAGCAAGTTTTGGGGCTTTCATGGGTTCGGCTCCTCGGTACGCGTCATCTTGAGCTTTCCGTTACGCACGGTGAACCCAAGCTGACCCTCGACCAGCGCGAGTGCATCGCGGCCGAATTGTTCGAACCGCCAGCCGCGCAGGATCGACAGGCCCTCGCGTTGTCCCGCCGCCAGTGCCTCCAGATCGTCGGAGCGAGCGAGCAGGCGTGCGGCAACGTTGATGTCGCGCGCGCGGATCTTGAGCAGCAGCTTGAGCAGGTCGGCGACCAGCGCGCCTTCCTTGCCCAGCGGCAGCTTGCGGTCATCGCGTGGGGGAAGCTCGTCGGCCGGCATCGGTTCGGCGTTTTCGAGCGCCGCCATCAGGCGACCGCCGATATCGTTGCCGCCCCAGGTGGCGGACAGGCCGCGCACCTTGGTCAGGTCGGCCTGCTTGCGCGGCGGGTTGCCCGCCAGGTCAGCGATCGTCTCGTCCTTGACGATGCGGCCGCGCGGCAGGTCCTTGCCCTGCGCCTCACGCTCGCGCCACGCGGCCAGCGCCTTGAGGCGTCCCAGCACTTCGGGCTTGCGGCTGGAGATGCGGATGCGCTGCCACGCCTTTTCGGGATCGCTGCGATAATTTTCGGGATCGCCAATCCGCTCCATCTCCTCGTCCAGCCAGTCGCCGCGGCCGGTCTTCTTCAGCTTCGCCAGCATTTTGGGGAAGATTTCGGAGAGATAGGTGACGTCGCAAATCGCATAATCGATCTGACGCTTGTCGAGCGGACGGCGCGACCAGTCGGTGAAGCGCGCGCCCTTGTCCACCGTGATGCCGAGATAGGTTTCGACCAGGTTGGAATAGCCGATCTGTTCACCCTGACCCAGCGCCATCGCCGCGATCTGGGTGTCGAACAGCGGGTAGGGGGTCTTGCCGGTGAGGTTATAGACGATCTCAAGATCCTGCCCGCCAGCGTGGAAAACCTTGAGCACGTCCTCATTGTTCACCAGCAGGTCGAGCAGGGGCGTAAGGTCGAGTCCCGGCGCCATCGGATCGATCGCCGCCGCCTCGTTCGTGTCCGCGATCTGGATCAGGCACAGCTCGGGATAGAAGGTGTTTTCCCGCATGAACTCGGTATCCACCGTGATGAACGGTTGCTGCGCGAGGCGGGTGCAAAGATTGGCGAGGGTTGCCGAGTCTTGAATCAGGCCGTGAATATGCATCGCAGGCCCATAGCCAAGCCCGCGCGGGTTGACAAAGGGGCGTGTGGGAAGGAAGCGCGCGACCTGATATTTTTCACCTCAGACCCGTTGGAACACGCCCATGCACGCCTATCGCACCCACAGTTGCGGCCAGCTGACCGCCGATCAGGTCGGTGAGACCGTCCGCCTGTCGGGGTGGATCCACCGCAAGCGCGACCATGGCGGCGTGCTGTTCGTCGATTTGCGCGACCATTATGGCGTGACCCAGATCGTGTGCGACAGCGATTCGCCCGCGTTGCCGGTGCTGGAAGGGCTGCGCGTCGAATCGGTCGTGACGATCGACGGCGTGGTCAAGGCGCGTAGCGAGGCGACGGTGAACGCCAACCTCGCGACCGGCGCGATCGAGGTGTTCGCCAAGGGCGTGACGGTCCAGTCGGCGGCGCAGGAGCTGCCGATGCCGGTGTTCGGCGATGCCGAATATCCTGAGGAAATCCGCCTGCGGAACCGCTTCCTCGACCTGCGCCGCGAAGGGCTGCACGCCAACATCATGCTGCGCAGCCATGTCATCGCGTCGCTGCGCCGCCGGATGATCGATCAGGGCTTTACCGAGTTCCAGACGCCGATCCTGACTGCGTCGTCGCCGGAAGGCGCGCGCGACTATCTGGTGCCGAGCCGCGTGCATCCGGGCAAATTCTACGCGCTTCCGCAGGCGCCGCAGATGTTCAAGCAGCTGCTGATGGTCGCAGGTTTCGACCGCTATTTCCAGATCGCGCCGTGCTTCCGCGACGAGGATGCGCGTGCAGATCGTTCGCCGGGCGAATTCTACCAGCTCGATTTCGAGATGAGCTATGTTACGCAGGACGATGTGTTCGCGGCGATCGAACCGGTGCTGCACGGCGTGTTCGAGGAATTTGCGAACTGGCAGGGCAAGGGTCGCACGGTCAGCCCGCTGCCGTTCAAGCGCATTCCGTACCGCGAATCGATGCTGAAGTACGGCAACGACAAGCCCGATCTACGCAACCCGATCCTCATTTCCGATGTCAGCAGCCATTTCGAAGGCTCTGGTTTCGGGCGCTTTGCCTCGATGGTCGCGGCGGGCGACGTAGTGCGCGCGATCCCCGCGCCGAACACTGCCGAGAAGAGCCGCAAATTCTTCGACGACATGAACGCATGGGCGCAGGCCGAGGGCTTCCCCGGCCTTGGTTATGCGACGCAGAAGGACGGCGTGTTCGGCGGCCCGATCGCCAACAATCACGGGCAGGAGGGGATGAAGGCGATCGCCGATGCACTCGGCCTGGGTCCGAATGACGGCATCTTCTTCGCCGCCGGCAAGGAAGCTCAGGCGGCCAAGCTGGCGGGCCTCGCGCGCACCCGCGTTGGCGAGAGCCTTGAGCTGATCGACAAGAGCCGGTTCGAATTCTGCTGGATCGTCGATTTCCCGATGTTCGAATATGACGAGGACGCGAAGAAGGTCGACTTCAGCCACAACCCGTTCAGCATGCCGCAGGGCGAGTTGGAGGCGCTTGAGACCAAGGACCCGCTCGACATCCTCGCCTGGCAGTATGACATCGTGTGCAACGGCATCGAGCTGTCGTCGGGCGCGATCCGGAACCATCGTCCAGAGATCATGTACAAGGCGTTCGAGATCGCCGGGTACAGCCAGCAGGATGTGGACAGCAACTTCGCGGGCATGATCAACGCGTTCAAGTACGGCGCCCCGCCGCATGGCGGTTCGGCCCCGGGCGTCGATCGCATCGTCATGCTGCTCGCCGACCAGCCGAACATCCGCGAGGTCATCGTCTTCCCGATGAACCAGAAGGCGGAGGACCTGATGATGCAGGCACCGTCGCCGGTCAGCGAGAAGCAGCTCAAGGAGCTGCACATCCGGCTGGCTCCCCAGGCGCTGGACAACAAGGGTTGAGCTAAAAGCCCCTCTCGCTTGCGTGAGGGGTTAGGGGAGGGCATGTTCGAGGATATGCCCAACCCTATCCTGACAGGCCCTCCCCCGACCCCTCCCGCAAGCGGGAGGGGAGATTGAAGATCGACCTTTCGGGTTACGAGTCCGGGGACAAGGTCGACGACTATCACGACCGCCTGACCGCGCTGCAGGAACGGCTGGGGCATATCCAGACCGCGCACATCATCCACAAACGCCGTGCGATCATCGTGTTCGAGGGCTGGGACGCGGCGGGGAAGGGCGGGATCATCCGGCGGCTGACCGCAGACTGGGACCCGCGCTATTTCGAGGTCTGGCCGATATCCGCGCCGACGCCGGAGGAATTGTCTCACCATTTCCTGTGGCGTTTCTGGCGGCGCTTGCCCGCGCAGCACAATATCGCGGTGTTCGATCGCAGCTGGTACGGGCGCGTACTGGTCGAGCGGGTCGAGGGTTTCGCGACCAAGGCCGAATGGCAGCGCGGCTATGACGAGATCAACGATTTCGAGGCGCAGCAGGCCGAGGCCGGCGCGACGCTGATCAAGATCTTTGTCCATGTGACGCAGAAGACGCAGGACAAACGCCTGCGCGAGCGGATCGAGACACCGTGGAAACGGTGGAAGACCGGGCTGGACGATTATCGCAACCGCGCGCGGCGGGCGGATTATCTCGATGCCATGCACGAGATGTTCGCGCGGACGAACACCGAGATAGCGCCTTGGGTCGTAATCGACGGGAATGACAAGAAGGCGGCGCGGATCGCGGCGCTCACCGCAATTGCCGATGCGCTGGAGGCGCGGGTGCCGATGGACCCGCCCGCGCTCGATCCGGCGGTTGAAGCTGCGGCGCGGGCGGCTGGCGTCATCGACTGACGCGATGGACGGCGCGGCACCGAAAGTCTAAGTTCGTATCAAATGATATGACTGTTGAGAGAGTGATGCTGGACCCCAACGCTGCGCCTGCGCGCGACCGCGCCGAAGCGACGATCGGTCTGGCCGACCTGTTCACCATCGGGATCGGCCCGTCGAGCTCGCATACCGTCGGGCCGATGCGCGCGGGCTTTGCGTTCGCAGAGGCTGCACTGGATCGGGGGACGCCGGTGTCCGTGTCGTCCGAACTGTTCGGGTCGCTGGCGCTGACCGGCAAGGGGCACGCGACCGACATCGCCGTGATGCTGGGGCTGGCGGGGCATCAGCCCGAGCGCGTCGATCCCGATGCGGTGCCGACCATTATCGACACCATCCGCGCCGAGGCACAGCTCAAGCTCGGCGGGCATGTGCCGGTGCCGTTCGTCGAGGGGACGCACCTCGTCTTTCGCGGAGACCGCTTCCTGCCCGCGCACCCCAACGGCATGCGCTTCGTCGCGCATTATGCCGATGGTGAGCCCTATGAGACCTTCTGGTATTCGATCGGTGGCGGCGCGGTAGTCGAGGGCGGGTGCGATCTGCCCCAATCGAATGTGAGGCTGCCTTTTGCGTTTTCCTCGGGGGCTGAACTGCTGGCTGTGGGCGAGGCGGAGGGCAAGAGCATCGCCGACATCGTTCGCGCCAATGAAGCGGCGTGGCGCGACGATGCGGAGACCGACGCATTCCTCGACAGCCTGCGCGCAGCGATGTCGGCGTGCATTGAGCGGGGAATGCGGGGTGAGGGCGAATTGCCGGGCGGGCTGAAGGTCAAGCGCCGCGCCCGCGACCTGCACGCCCGGCTGATCGCGCGCGGGCCGCGATCGGACCCGTCTTTGGTGTTCGACTGGGTCAGCCTCTGGGCGCTGGCGGTGAATGAGGAGAATGCCGCCGGGGGCCGCGTCGTCACTGCGCCGACCAATGGCGCGGCGGGGGTGATTCCGGCGGTGCTGCGCTATTACGAAACCTTCTGCGCCTCGCCCACTCCGGCGGGGTCGCGGACCTTCCTGCTAACCGCGGCGGCGGTCGGGTTCCTCTACAAGAAGCGCGCGTCGATCAGCGCGGCCGAGATGGGGTGCCAGGGCGAGGTCGGCGTCGCCTGTTCGATGGCGGCGGCGGGGCTGGCGGCGGCACTGGGCGCGACCAATGCGCAGATCGAAAATGCCGCCGAGATCGGGATGGAGCATAATCTGGGCCTTACCTGCGACCCGATCGGCGGGCTGGTGCAGATCCCGTGCATCGAGCGCAATACGATGGGCGCGATCAAGGCGATCAACGCCGCCTATCTGGCGATGCATGGCGATGGCAGCCACATCGTCAGCCTCGACGCGGTGATCGAAACGATGCGCCAGACCGGCGAGGATATGCGCTCGAAATATAAGGAGACGGCGCAGGGCGGGCTGGCGGTCAACGTTGTAGCTTGCTGAGCGCCGACGCCTGACCAATCGAGGTAGTGAAGAGGAACGTCCGCGCACCCGGTCCGTTTGCACGCGATCGGGAGAGGTTCCATGACTGCCAGCACGCGCCTGACGACACTGACACGGATCGGATTTGCAACGCGTGGTGTGCTTTACGCTGTCATCGCTTATCTGATCATCCGCACCGGACGCTCCGAAGATCCGGGTGGGGCCCTTGCGTATCTTAGCGAGGGGTCGGGTAAACTCCTGCTCGGTGTCATGGCCGCAGGCTTGTTGGCCTACGGGATCTGGCGATTGGCCGATGCGGCGCTCAACATCGAGGGTCACGATGCGGACAAGAAGGGCGTCATGGAGCGGGTGGGAGCCGGCCTCAGCGGTCTGGCGCATCTGCTCCTGACGTGGCAGGCGATCCAGCTGATCCAGGGCGTCTCCTCCAACGGTAATGGTGTTCAGGACAGCGCGCGCACCGCATTGACCTTTCCGGGCGGCGGCATCGCGATCCTGCTCGCAGGCGCAGTCGTGCTGCTGGTCGGTATCGTTCAGTTGGTCAGGGCCGCCAAGGCGTCGTTCCTGCGCCACCTTGAGCCGGAGATGGCAAAGCGGACATGGGTAGAGTGGAGCGGGCGCGCAGGTTACGCGGCGCGCGGCGTGGTGTTTCTGATTGTCGGCTATTTTCCTGTCGCGGCGGGCCTTGATACGACAGCCAGCGGGGTCGGCGGCATGGGTGCAGCGCTGACCTGGCTCGAGAACCCGATGGATCTGGTCGTTGCGCTGGGTCTGTTCGGGTTCGGCGTCTTCAGCCTGGTCGAGGCGCGTTGGCGGGTGATCCAATCGGTGCCGGTCGAGCGGCTGTCAAAGGGCAGGTTTTAGGTCGGGGTCGGGTAGTGAATTTCCATCACCTCATATTCCTTCTCCCCCGCCGGGAGCATGACGCGGCGCAGGTCGCCGACGGCGCCGCCGCGTAGCGCGCGGGCGAGAGGGGAGTTCCACCCGATCCGGCCTGCGCCTGCATCCGCCTCGTCATCGCCGGTCAAGGTCAGGGTGCGGTGGTTGTCGTCTTCGTCGGCGATTGTGACGGTGGCGCCGAACCAGATTTTCGACTGGTCCTCCTGCTTCGCCGGGTCGATCACCTTTGCGGCCTTCATCCGCTTCGCCAGCCAGCCGAGCCGCCGGTCGATCTCACGCAGCCGCTTGCGGCCGTAGATGTAATCGCCGTTTTCGGAGCGGTCGCCATTGCCCGCCGCCCAGGCGATCGTTTCGACCAACGCCGGCCGTTCGGTGCCGAACAGCGCATCATACTCGGCCTTGAGCGCCGAATAGCCCGCCGGGGTGATGTAGTTCGGACGATCGATCAAAGATTGCGGCCCATGCTGATTCGCGGCTCGACCGCATAGCCCATATGCGCCCAGAAGGCGGCGGCGTCGTGGTTGGTGTCGCACACCTGCAGGTTGACCTTGGTGCAGCCGAGATTGGCCAGCGCGGTTTCGGCGGCGCGGGTCAGCGCGCGGGCGATGCCGCGACCCCGCGCTTTGCGGTGCACCGCCAGCTTGTAGAGCCAGCCGCGATGGCCATCATAGCCCGCGATGATGGTGCCGAGCACATGCCCGTCCTCCTGCGCGACGAGCAACAGGTCGCGCTGCATCGCCAGCTTCTGCGGGATCGCGACGGCGGCGTGGCTGTGCGGCGGGTCGTCGGGAAAAACGGCTCGCCACAGCGCGTCCACGTCCGCAAACTGCGCCTCACCATAGGGCTGAATTACGATCACCCTGGGCGGTTCTTGCCCAGATACCAGCTGATCCGATGCGGCCCGCGCGAACGTGAGCGCTGCGGGTGGAGCATGTCGTAGACGACCGCGTTTTCCAGCACGCGGTGGACATAATTCTTCGTCTCGAAAATGGGGATATTCTCGATCCATTCGAGCATGTCGACGCCGGGCGTGCGCGGATCGCCATTGGCGCGGATCCACTTGTTCACATTGCCGGGGCCAGCATTGTATGCGGCGACGGCGAGCGGGTAGCTGCCACCGTAATAATCGAGCATGCGCTGGATGTAGCTCGACCCGAGCCGGATATTGTAATCGGTATCCACCGTCAGCGCGGCGCGGTCGTAGCTCATGCCGAGCTTCCCCGCGACCTCGCGCGCGGTGCCCGGCATCAGCTGCATCAACCCGCGCGCGCCGGCATGGCTGACCGCCGCCTTGTCGAACTGGCTTTCCTGCCGCGCGATGGCGTGGATGATCGTGAAATTGCTGTCCTGCCCCGGCGGGACCGGAACCGAAGGGTAGCCCGCGACGGTATAATCGGTCAGGCCGTTGAGCAGCGCGCTGCGCCCGACCATCACGCCGAGGTCGGGGCGGTTGAGCGTACGTGACAGCTCGGTCGCCAGAACATGATCTTCGGCGCTGGTGGCGTCGGCGGCGATCTGGCGCAGGAACAGGCCCTGATCATCGGCGCGGCCGAGCGTGCCGAGCATCTGTGCGGCGCGCACCACTTCGCGATTGTAGAAGGCGGTGCGGGCAGCCGGGTTGACGCTGCGGAAATCGACCGGCGGGGGTGCCTTGAGCTCGCGGCCCAGGCGTTCGGCGGCAAGCTGACCGTAGAACAGGTCGGAATAGGCGGCGGCGCGTTCGTAATAGGCGCGCGCGACGGCGGGCTGCCCGGCGGCTTCGGCGGCGCGACCGGCCCAGTAAATGCCCTTCGACTGCGTCGTCGGGGTGCGTGATCCGCGCGAATAGCGATCGAACATGCCGACCGCATCGGCAGGGCGACGGAGCTTTTGCATCGCAACCGTACCCGCGAGCCACACCAGGCTGGTATACTCGTCGCGGATGCCAAGGCCGAGGTCGGAGATGTCGGTGCCCGGCGCGACCGCATCATCCACCTGAGAGGCGATGGCATAGGCCAGCGCATATTGCCGGTCGGACTCGGCGGCACGCGCGTTGGTCAGCAGGACCTCATACCATTCCTCGACATTGCCGGGCCGGCTGTCCAGCACGCGCGGGCGGGCCAGCAGCGTGCGCGCCGAGCCGCTAGCACCATTGTTGCGATACCAGCTGGCGCGATCGGCAATGAAACCGGGGTCGCGCGCGCCGATTGCCTCGACCGCGGCGGCGCGGTCCTGCGCGTCGGGCGCGTCGGAATGGAGCGCCAACCGCGCCTCGAACAAGGCGCGCTTCTGGGGCGAGGTGTAGCCGATATGGCGGGCAGCGACCGTGCGCGCATCCTGCCACAGCAGCGCGTCCATCCGCGCATCATGGTCGGCGGGAGACAAGGCTGCCGAAAAGCCGCCCAGCACCGCAGTCTCATCGGTCGGACGGAGGATGCCGCTGCGCCAGGCGCGGCGCGCCTGCTCGTCCGCCTCGGCGCGGCGGCCGGTGATCGCCAGCGCCTCGGCAAAGCGGATGCGCCCGGCAGCGGTCAGCGGCGGAAACCGTTCAAAGAAGCGGATGACCAGCGATGGCGCATCTGTGCCGGCACCCAGCGAAGCCTCGGCGGCGGCGCGCCGACTGGTTTCGCCTGGCCAGCCGGGATGGGCCAGCATGAAATTGGCGTAATCGCTGAACGGCCAGCGATCAGACTGTTGCAGCCGCTTCCACTGGTCGATCGTGTATTGCAGGCTGGACGCCGATGGCGGCGCGGGGGCAGGCAGCACTTGCGCCGCGATCACAGCGAACTGCGCGCGATACCATTGGGCCCCATCCTGCACGACCTGGGAAGAGACCGCGACACCCGATACGCCGGCGAGCAGAAGCCCGCTCCTGAACATAGAGCCAAGCATGCTGGACATGATACGCGAACGCACCCTATTGGCCACCCCGAATTTCCGACGATTGGGGCATTTTGACGCATATGTTTGCTGGTTCCATCCCCGCCCTGGTCACGCCATTCCGTAACGGCAGCTTTGACGAGGCGGCGTTCCGCGATTTCGTCGAGTGGCAGATCGCCGAAGGATCGTCGGCTCTGGTTCCCGTCGGCACCACGGGCGAGGCGGCGACGCTGTCCAAGGACGAGCATTTCGAGGTGGTGCGGGTGTGCGCCGATCAGGTGCGCGGGCGCGTGCCGGTGATCGCGGGAGCTGGATCGAACGACACCCGCGTCGCGATCGGCAACGTTCACGCGGCGAAGGCTTCGGGTGCCGACGCGGTGCTGATGGTACCGCCTTATTACAACCGCCCGAGCCAGGAAGGCATTTTCCAGCATTTCGCGGCGGTGGCGGCGGAATGCGAACTGCCGATCATCCTCTACAACGTCCCCGGCCGCACCGTGACCGATATACAGCCCGAGACGGTGATTCGCATCGTCGAGGCATTTCCGGACAAGTTCGTGGCGATCAAAGATGCCACCGGCGACCTTGCCCGCGTGTCGAAGCACCGCGCCGCGCTGCGCGCCGGCTTTGCGCAGCTTTCGGGCAATGACGAGACCGCGCTCGCCTTTAACGCGATGGGTGGGGTCGGGTGCATCTCGGTCGCCGCGAACGTCGCACCAAAGCTGTGCGCGCAGTTCCAGGCGGCGTGGGCGGAGGGCAACACCGCCATCGCGCTGGCGCTGCACGACCGGCTGTTCGCGCTGCACCTGGCGCTGTTCACCGACGCCTCGCCGGGACCGGTGAAGTACGCCGTCAACAAGCTGCGGCCCGAGATTTCCGCCGAACTGCGCCTGCCGATGGTCGCGCCGAGCGACGCCAGCAAGGCAGCGGTCGACGCGGCGATGGCGGCGGCGGGGTTGATCTGAACGATGCGCTACTTTGTCCCGGATATCCGGCTTCCAGAAGAGAGCGGCTCCAACATTGAGCGATTGGGTGGCATACCGTTCGGACTAGCCACGGCAGACTGGCCGTTGTGCGCCGACTGTGGAAAGTCGCAATCGCTTCTTGCCCAGTTCGCGCACCACCCTGATCGGCTCGACCTTGGGCGTGATGGCCGGACGTTGTTCGTGTTCCAGTGCAATCACAATCCCGGAATGTGCGATACTTGGAGCGCGACATCCGGCGCGAACGCTTGCCTCATGGTGGAGCCTGAAAACCTGACTGGAATTCAGACTCCCCTGCCAGCTGACACGCCCCCATTGGATAATGCAGTCGTGATTGCAGGATGGGTCGCTCGCGAAGATTCAGTGACCGACGCCGAGGCCTTAGCTTTCTATTCAGACGAGAAATTTCTTGAACTCGGTGATCATGTCTGGCGCAAGGTTACTGACGGGACGAAGCTGGGAAGCGTGCCGAGCTGGGTACAAAGCCCAGACGAAGCACCGAAGGGTTGGCGGTTCATTGGTCAGCTGGACAGTGGCCACAGCTTTCTCTCAATGCCCGACGCCGCGCCTCCTTGGGTGAAGCCTGATCCCGAAGCATGGGAGGGGCGCGCAGCCTACGCTGACGGCCCCAATTTCGGCGGCGGTATCGCCTATCTGTTCCTGACAGAGGGCGCCTCAACGCCTGAAGTGCGCATGTTTTGGCAGTGCGGCTGACGGTTTAGGAAGGCATCGCTTCCCTTTCGTCCTCCGCACCCCTACATCGCGCGTCCCATGGCACGCCCTCGTCCCCTTGAATTCGACAAGAAGAAGATCGTCGCGGAGAACCGCAAGGCGCGGTACGAGTATTTCCTCGAGGAATTTTTCGAGGCGGGGATTGCGCTCCAGGGGACCGAGGTGAAGTCGCTGCGCTTTGGCGAGGGGTCGATCGCGGAGAGCTATGCCGAGGTCCGCGACGGGCAGGCGTGGCTGGTCAACGCCAATATCCCCGAATTTTCGCACGGAAACCGCTTCAATCACGAACCGAAGCGCCCCCGTAAATTGCTCCTTCATGAACGCCAGGTACAGAAGCTGCATGGCGCGGTCGCGCGGGAGGGCATGACGCTGATCCCGATGTCGATCTACTTCAACAGTCGCGGCCGGGCGAAGGTCGAGCTGGCGCTGGCGAAGGGCAAGAAGACTCACGACAAGCGCGAGTCGATCAAGGAACGGGACTGGAAGCGTGAACAGGGGCGGCTCCTCCGCGATCGCGGGTGACATGAAGCAGCAGAGCCGCCTTGGCGCCTGGTGGCAGCGCAACATGCCCACCCGCGAATCGATCGAGCAGATCCGCTGGCTGCGTCCGGTTGCGCATCGCGTGCTTGCCCCGGAATTGTGGCGCTTTACCCGTCGTTCGGTGCCGCGCGGCGTGGCGCTGGGACTGTTGGTCGGTATTTTCCTGCTGATCCCTGGCCTGCAGATCGCGGGTGCGGCGATGCTGGCGCTGCCGTTCCGCGCCAATGTGCCGATCGCGGCGGCGATGACGTTCCTCAGCAACCCCGCGACGACGCCGTTCATCCTGTACGGATCGGTCTATACCGGCAACCTGATGCTGGGACGCAGCGCCGATGTGTCCGGCTTCATGGCACTGATCGAGCATCATGCAGGGGTCGCCGAATGGACGAGCTGGCTGTTGTCGCAAGCGGCACCAGCCTTGCTGATCGGGCTGCTCGTCATTTCGGTGGTGTGCGCCGCCGCAGGCTATGGTCTTTCCATTCTGATCTGGCGCGGCTGGGTCGCGCGCAAATGGCGCAAGCGCGTCCTGCTCCGCAATAAAGTTTCTTCGGAGACTTGATCGGGCGTATCATCGGCGTAAGACACGGGCGTTTTCAAATGTCCCGAAGGGTGCCCGATGCGTCTTCTCCTGATCCCCGTCCTTCTTGCCGGAACCGCGCTGGCAAGCGGCTGCACGCCGTCCACCAGCGCCGAAGCGCCGTCGGCCGCTCCCGCTCCTGCCGCCAAGCCGCAGCTTGGCAGCTTTGGTTTCGACGTTGCCGGGATGGACCGCAGCGTGGCCGCAGGCGAGGACTTCTACGCCTTCTCGAACGGGACCTGGGCGAAGAACACGCCGATCCCGGCCGACAAGTCGAACTATGGCATGTTCACCGCACTGGACGACCTGTCGAAGGAGCGGGTGCGGGGCATCCTCGATGAGGTGAAGGACAATCCCGCCAGCATGGTCGGGCGCGCCTATTCCAGCTATCTCGACACGGCGACCGTCGAGGCGCGTGGCCTGGCGCCGATCCAGCCCTGGCTGGGCAAGATCAAGGCGCTCGACAGCAAGGCGGGCTATGCCGCCCTGGTGGTCGAGGGTGCGAAGATGGGCGTGCCGGGTCCGTTCGGTGGCTATGTCGGCCAGGACGACAAGATCCCGACGCAGTATATTTTCACCATCTATCAGGGCGGCACCGGTCTGCCCGATCGCGACATGTATCTGCTCGACAACCCGAAGATGGCGGCGATCCGCACTGCCTATCTCGGCTATCTCGCCAAGATGCTGACGCTGGCGGGCGAGGCGGATGCCGACGCGCGGGCCAAGGCGATCCTCGCGCTCGAGACCAGCATCGCCAAGGTGCAGTGGACCCGCGAGGATTCGGGCGACGCGGCGAAGACCTATAACAAGTTTACGCTGGCGGAGACCGCCAAGCTGTCGTCCGGCACGCTCGACATGCCGGCGATGCTGAAGGCGCTGAGCCCCAAGATCACCGAAGTGCTGGTCAACCAGCCGAGCGCGGTGTCGGGCATCGCCAAGATCATCGACGATGCGCCGCTGGCGGTGGTGAAGGACCAGATGTTGGTGCGCAGCCTGGGCGCGATGGCGGACTATCTGCCCGATGCAGTCGCCGACACCAACTTCGCTTTCTACGGCACGACGCTTCAGGGCACGCCGCAGCGCGAGGCACGCTGGAAGCGCGGCGTGGGGTTCGCCGAAGGAGCGCTGGGCGAGGAACTGGGCAAGGAATATGCCGCGCGCTATTTCCCGGCCGAGTACAAGGCGGAGATGAACAAGCTCGTCGCCAACGTCCTCGACGCGATGGGCCGCCGGATCGACGCGCTCGACTGGATGCAGCCGCAGACCAAGGAACGCGCCAAGGCGAAGCTCAAGAACTTCACCGTCAAGGTCGGTTACCCCGACCAGTGGCGCAGCTATGCGGGGCTCGAGGTCAAGGCCGATGACCTGTTCGGCAATGCCGTCCGCTCCAACCGCTTCGATTATGCCTATATGCTCGACAAGCTGGGCGGCCCGGTGCGGAAATGGGAATGGGGCATGCTGCCCCAGACGGTCAACGCCTATGCCAATTTCGGGATGATGGAAGTCGTCTTCCCCGCCGCGATCCTGCAGCCGCCCTTCTTCGATCCCAAGGCCGATCCGGCGATCAACTATGGCGGCATCGGTGCCGTCATCGGGCATGAGATCAGCCACCATTTCGACGATCAGGGCGCCAAGTATAACGAAAAGGGCGAGCTGGCCGACTGGTGGACGCCGGAAGACGTCAAGGCGTTCGAGGCGGCGGGCAAGGCGCTGATCGCGCAGTACGATGCCTATGAGCCGCTGCCGGGCGAGCATGTGAAGGGCGAGTTCACGCTGGGCGAGAATATCGGCGACCTGGCGGGCCTCACCATCGCTTACGACGCGTATAAGCATGCGCTTGGCGGCAAGGAAGCGCCGGTGATCGACGGCTTTACCGGCGACCAGCGCTTCTATCTCGGCTGGGCGCAGGTGTGGCGGCGCAACTATCGTGAAGCGAACCTGCGTCAGCGGTTGCTGACCGATCCGCACAGCCCGTCGATCCAGCGCGCCTGGGTCGTGCGCAACCTCGACCCCTGGTACGGCGCGTTCGGCGCAAAGCCGGGCGAGAAGCTGTATCTGGACCCGGCAAAGCGCGTTCGCGTCTGGTGAGCGCTTGACGCTATGGCAGCGGGGCGGGAAAGGGGGCCATGCCCAGCCTTTCCGCCCCGACTGACGAAACCTCCGGGATCACCGGCCCGCTGATCGTCGCCATCGTGGCGGGATCGGTTGCGGGCGGGGCGGTGCTGTGGGCGATCGACTCGCTGCCGGTGGCGGCCGGGTTCTTCGCGACAGCCGTGCTGATCGCGCTGGCCGCGACCTTGCTGCGGCGGCCAGCAGTCGCGGCGGAAGCGGCATCGACAACCGCCGAGAGCGACTGGTCGCTGGCCAATATGCTGGCATCGATGAGCAACGACGCCATCGCGGTAACCGACCGCGCCGGGCGGCTGGTGTGCGCCAATGAGCGGTTCGGCACGCTGTTTCCGGGCTATCCCGCGCCGCCTGCAGTGGTGATCGGCGATTGGGCGGCATCCCAGCTGGGCAGTGCCGGACGCGCGGCATGGCGCGACGGGCAGGCGTCGAGCGGATCGTTCGATGCCGCCGGGACCAAGCTGACCGCGCATGTGAGCCGGGTCGGCGATTCGCTGTTGGTGTGGCGCTTTGCCGGGGCCGATGCGGTGGACCTGACCAAACAGGCACAGGCGCTGGTCGCTGGCAAATCGGGCGACCGGCTGGGGCAGGCCGGGATCATGATGGCGCTGATCGGCGCCGATGGCCGGGTGCGCGCCGCCAATCGCGTGCTCCGGCTGCGCGCAGCCGGTGACGAGCTGGCGATGATCGAGGGGCGGGACATTACCCGCTTCCTGATCACCGACAATCGCGGGACGGTGCGGTTCGAGCGCGAGGGACTGTCGGGCGCGCCGATCCGGGTGCTCGAAATCCCCTTCCTCGATGGCGATGCCACGCCGATGCTGGTTGCGCTGCTCGACGAGGAATATGCCCCGGCGCAGGAAATGGGCGCGGAATCGACCGCGCATGTCCGGTCGCTGATCGCGCTGTTGCCCACCGGCATCGCGCTGGTCGGGGCGGATGGGCGCTTCGTCTTCATGAACGAAGCCTTTGTTCGCGCGGCGCATGTGAATGGCGACGCGCCGCCGCTCTATCCCGGCGACCTGGTCGTGCGTGAGGACAAGAGCACGCTGGCCGATGCCGTGCGGCGCTTTGCGGCGGGGGCTGTGCATCCGATGGACCTCACCGTCCGCTTTGCTCAGGCTCCGGACGAAGCAGTGTCGCTGTCGATCGCCTCGGCGCGTGGCCTGGGCGACGCGGCGGTGCTGCTGAGCCTGCGCGACGCGGGTGAGGAAGGGCAGCTCAAGCGACAGGTGGCGCAGGCGACCAAGATGCAGGCCGTAGGCCAGCTCGCCGGCGGCGTCGCGCACGACTTCAACAACATCCTGACCGCGATCATCGGTCATTGCGACCTGATGCTGATGCGCCACGCGCCCGGCGACAGCGACTATGACGATATCCAGCAAATCCTGCTCAATTCGAACCGCGCGGCCGCGCTGACCCGCCAGCTGCTCGCCTTTTCGCGGCAGCAGACGCTGCGGCCACAGCTGTTGCAGTTGCCCGACATCATTTCCGAGGTGTCGAACCTGCTCAAGCGGCTGCTGGGCGAGACGGTCGAGCTGGTGGTCAATCACGGCCGCAATCTTGGCCCCGTGCGCGCCGATCCTGGCCAGCTGGAGCAGGTCGTCGTCAACCTGGCGGTCAATGCGCGCGACGCGATGCTGGCGAAGAACCCCAATGGCGGCGGTACGCTGACGATCGAGACGCTGAGCGTCGCGGCACATGAAGTCCGCGCGATGGACGAGGATGTCCTGCCGGTCGGGGACTATACCGCGCTGCGCGTGTCCGACACCGGATCGGGCATTCCGGCGGACGTGCTGGCGCATATCTGGGAGCCGTTCTTCACCACCAAGGAGGTAGGGAAGGGGACGGGCCTGGGCCTGTCGACTGTTTATGGTATCATCAAGCAGTCGGGCGGGTTCATCTTTGCCGAGAGCGAGCCGGGCAAGGGTGCGGTGTTCACCATCTATTTGCCCGTTCACAATGCACCCGAGCCGACCGCGCAGCTTCCGACCGCCAAGGCGGTGCAGGGCGATCTGTGGGGCAGCGGGACGATCCTGCTGGTCGAGGACGAGGCGATGGTGCGCGCGGTCGCCGAACGGGCACTGGCGCGGCAGGGCTATACCGTGCTGACCGCCGAAAATGGCGAGGCGGCGCTGGAATTGCTGGAGAAAAGCGAGAAGCCGGACCTGCTGATCAGCGACGTGGTGATGCCGACAATGGACGGCCCGACCATGGTCCGCCATGCGCGCAAGAAATATCCCGATCTCAAGATCATCTTCATGTCGGGCTATGCCGAGGAACAGCTGCGCAAGTCGATAGATCTCGACAATGTCGCGTTTCTCCCAAAACCCTTTTCAGTCCAGCAACTTGCAGAGCTCGCCCGGTCCGTAATGACCGCAAAATAGCGCTCGACCACGCAACGATTGTCAGGCACATGCTGACGCGATGAGCGCACCCCAACGCATCCTCGTGGTCGAGGACGAACCCCTGATTGCCATGATGATCGAGGATTTCCTCGACATGCTGGGCAAGGACCATGCCGGCACTGCCGACAGCGTGGCATCGGCGCTGGAGATCGTTTCCGCTGGAGGAATCGATGCTGCGATCCTCGATGTCAACCTGTCGGGGGGCGAGCTGAGCTGGCCGATCGCCGATGCGCTGGCGGCGCGGGGCGTGCCGTTCGTGCTTGCCACCGGTGGCAGTGGCGACACGGTGGTCGATGCGCATCGCGATCGGCCGGTTCTGGCCAAGCCGTTCACGATGGACGCGGTCGAGCAGGCGCTGGCCGAGCTCTGACGTTCCGGTCTGGTGGCGGGAGTTTCGGTCCGCGGTGACGGGGTCCCGGCACCTGGCGCGGGGCGTCGGCAGATGAGAACAAAAAAAGATCGTTCCGCACTTGTTCCTTCGGAACAGATGTTGTACATCCGTCGGCAGGCAATGGTTGAACCTGGGCCGCAAAGCATTTAGCGACGGAGATCTCTCATGGCAGCTTCCCTCAAGGTGATCGAAGGCAAGATGGGCATTTCTCCGGATAAGCAGAAGGCGCTCGATGCGGCGCTGGCACAGATCGATCGCGCGTTCGGCAAGGGCAGCGCGATGAAGCTCGGCTCCAAGGAGACGATGCAGGTCGAGGCGATCTCGACCGGCTCGCTCGGGCTGGACATCGCACTGGGCGTGGGCGGCCTCCCGCGCGGTCGCGTGATCGAAGTCTATGGTCCGGAAAGCTCGGGCAAGACGACGCTGGCGCTGCACGTGATTGCCGAGGCGCAAAAGGGCGGCGGAACCGCGGCCTTTGTCGATGCCGAGCACGCGCTCGACCCGGTCTATGCCAAGAAGCTGGGCGTTAATATCGACGAGCTGATCGTGTCGCAGCCCGATACGGGTGAGCAGGCGCTCGAAATCGTCGATACGCTGGTTCGCTCCAACGCGATCGATGTGCTGGTGGTGGATTCGGTGGCGGCGCTGGTCCCGCGCGCTGAAATCGAGGGCGAGATGGGCGACAGCCATGTCGGCCTTCAGGCACGCCTGATGTCGCAGTCGCTGCGCAAGCTGACCGGCTCGATCAGCCGCTCGCGCTGCATGGTGATCTTCATCAACCAGCTGCGCATGAAGATCGGGGTGATGTACGGTAATCCGGAGACCACCACCGGCGGCAATGCGCTCAAATTCTACGCCTCGGTCCGGCTCGACATCCGCCGCACCGGCCAGATCAAGGATCGTGACGATATCATCGGCAACACCACCCGGGTGAAGGTGGTGAAGAACAAGGTCGCGCCGCCGTTCAAGCAGGTCGAGTTCGACATCATGTACGGGCAGGGAATCTCGAAGATCGGCGAGATCCTCGATATCGGCGTGAAGGCCGGGCTGGTTGAGAAGGCGGGCGCCTGGTTCAGCTATGACAGCATCCGCATCGGCCAGGGGCGTGAGAACGCCAAGACGTTCCTCAAGGAAAATGCCGATGTCTGCGCACGGCTGGAAGCGGCCATCCGCAGCCGGACGGAAAAGGTCGCCGAAGAGATGATGACCGGGCCCGACGCGGAAGACGACCTCTGATTTTACGATAGCGGCGGAAAAGCCGTCGTTAACCAGTTTCGGGCAGCAATGCCTGTTGCGGGCCGTGCCGGATCGACAGGTCGGTGGCGGTCAAGGGACCAGTCTCCCATTGGAAGGCCCGGCGTGGCGTGCGCCGGGCCTTTCCTGTTCGTGGCGGTTTCGAAACGCTGTGGACTGACTCAGAGGATCGGCTGCCCGGCGTCGCAAATCCGTGCCGGGCGCCTCTTTCCATTTTCGCCGCATCCGCGCACAAACGCGTCAACCCCGCACGGGACCGACAAGGGAGCGCGCAGCGATGATCACCGTTCACCATCTGGAAAATTCGCGCTCGCAGCGTGTGCTCTGGCTGCTCGAAGAACTTGGGCTTCCCTATGAGATCAAGCGCTACGAGCGGAACCCCAAGACGATGCTTGCTCCGCCGGAACTCCAGGCAGTGCATCCGCTGGGCAAGTCGCCGGTGATCGTCGATGCGGACCCCGACAGCGACACGCCGCGCACCGTGGCGGAGACTGGCGCCATCATCGAATATCTGGTCGAAAAGGCTGATGGGCGGCTCGGCGCGCCGGCGCACCGCGAGTCGGCACTCCGCTACCGCCACTTCATGCACTATGCGGAGGGTTCGCTGATGCCGCCGCTGCTGGTCAAGCTGGTGCTGATGCGCGTTCCGATCTTCGGCAAGGCGGCGCAGAAGAAGATCCAGCCGATGATCGACGTCCATCTCGACTTTGTTGAGGCGGAACTGGCCAGCCGCCCCTGGTTCGCGGGTGACGCGATGACCGCGGCGGACGTGATGATGAGTTTCCCACTCGAAGCGGCACGCTCACGTGGCGGGCTCGACGCGTCGCGCCCGGCGACGATCGCCTGGCTCGACAAGGTCCATGCCCGCCCGGCCTATCAGACGGCTCTCGCCAAGGGCGGCCCCTATGCCTATGCGTGACGCTGCAACAAGTTAAGGGGGACGCATGTCGGGCGCAGAGGCGATCACGGAGCGGCGGCGCGAATCGACGCTGCAATGGCAGATGCTGGGCGGGTTCGTGCTGGGCCTTGCGCTTGGCCTGTTCGTCCATTTCACCTCCGCCGACGCGGCGTGGGTCAAGACGGTGACGACCTATGTCACCGGCCCGATCGGGCAGGTGTTCCTGCGCCTGTTGTTCATGCTGGTGATTCCGCTGCTCTTCTCGGCACTTGTCGTCGGCATCGCCGAGATGGGCGAGATCGCGGCGCTCAAGCGTGTCGGCCTGCGCACTTTGGTCCTCACAGTCTGCGTCTCCACCATCGCGGTGATCGTCAGTCTGTTGCTGGTCAACCTGCTTCAGCCTGGCGCCGGGGTGGACCGGGTCGAGGCGCAGGCTTTGCTCGCTGCGTCGGGGGACAGCGCGGGCGCGATCCTCGATCGCACTGCCAGCACCCCGACCGGCGTGGACGCGATCCTGAACATCGTTCCCACCAATGTCGTCGCGGCGATGACCGCGAACGACATCCTCGCGATCATGTTCTTCGCGCTGTTCTTCGGCATCGGCATCCTGCTCACCGCCGACCGCCCGCAGGTGCAGACGCTCAAGCGCGGGATCGAGGGGATCTTTGAAGTCTCGATGCGTCTGATCGGCCTCGTCATCCGGCTCGCGCCGATCGCGGTGTTCTGTTTCATGTTCAACCTGGCCGCGCTGTTCGGCTGGGAATTGCTGGTACGGCTGCTCGCCTTTGTCGGCGTGGTGCTGGCCGCGCTCGGCACGCAGATGTTCGTGATTTTCCCGATCCTGCTGCTGGTGCTCGCGCGCAAAAATCCGCTCGTCTTCTTCCGCCAGACGCAGGAGGCGGCGGTGATGGCCTTCTCCACCGCATCGTCCAACGCGACGCTGCCGACCGCGCTGCGGGTTGCGGAGAACAAGCTCAAGCTGCCGCCCAAGGTATCGCGCTTCGTGCTGACGATCGGCGCGACTGCGAACCAGAACGGCACCGCGATGTTCGAGGGGGTGACGGTGATCTTCCTCGCGCAATTCTTTGGCGTCGACCTGACGCTGGGACAGCAGATCACGGTGATGCTGGTGTGCATCCTGGGCGGCATCGGCACGGCGGGCGTCCCGGCGGGATCGCTGCCGGTGATCGCGCTGATCCTGGGCATGGTCGGGGTGCCGCCGGCGGGGATCGGGCTGGTGCTGGGCGTCGACCGGTTCCTGGATATGTGCCGCACCGTGCTCAACGTCATCGGCGATCTGGTGCTCGCGACGATCGTGTCGGCGGGTGAGAAGGAGACGCCGGAGCCGGCGGTATGAGGCTGACCCGGCGCGGGTTGATCGCGGCGGGTGCGCTGGCGCCGATCGGGTTTTCCGCGGTCGCGCGCGCGGCGCAGCCCGATCTGACAGCGCTTCAGCCGATCACCGGCGACGCGGTGCCGATCGGGCGCGCGGAACGCGCCGCCCGGCTCGCCCGCGCCCAGGCGCTGATGAAAGCGAATGGCATCGGCGCTGTGTTGATCGAGCCGGGGGCGAGCCTGCTCTATTTCACCGGGGTGCGCTGGGGACGGAGCGAGCGGCTGACTGCGGCGGTGATCCCGGTCGAGGGCGATCCGATCATTGTCACGCCGTTCTTCGAAGAGCCTTCGGTCCGCGAATCGCTCGGCATCCCGGCGGAAATCCGGGTGTGGCAGGAGCATGAGGATCCGTTCGCGGTGGTCGCGGGCTTCCTGCGCGAGAAGAAGCTGCTGGGGCGTCCGCTGGGGATCGAGGAGACCGCGCGCTTCTTTGCGGTCGACGGCATGTGGCGCGCGCTTGCGGGCGTGAAGATCGTGTCGGCCAACCCGATCGTGCGCGGGTGCCGGATGTTCAAGACGCCGGCCGAAATCGCGCTGATGCAAAAGGCGGCGGATGTGACGCTGGCCGCTTATCGCTGGACCTATCCCCGGATCGAGGCGGGGATGACGCCCGCCGACATTGCCGCACTGATGACTGCGGCGACGGTGAAGCTAGGCGGGCAGGTGGCGTTCAACCTGATCCTGCTGGGCGAGGCATCGGCCTATCCGCACGGCACGGGCAAGCCGCAGCGGGTGGTGAAGGGTGAAGTCGTGCTGATGGACTGCGGCGCGCGGGTTCACGGCTATGAAAGCGACATCAGCCGCACCTTCGTGCATGGCGAGGCGACTGCGGAGCAGCGGAAGGTGTGGGAGCATGTCCGCGCCGGCCAGCAACGCGCCTTCGCCGCCGCGCAGATCGGCGTTCCCGCGGGCCGCGTCGATGATGCGGTGCGCGGATGGTATGCGACGCTGGGCTATGGCCCCGACTACAAGCTCCCCGGCCTGTCGCACCGCACCGGCCATGGCATCGGCATGGACGGGCATGAACCGATCAACCTGGTGCGCGGCGAGATAACGAAGCTGGCGCCGGGCATGTGTTTCTCGAACGAACCGGGCCTGTATCTGCCGGGCAAGTTCGGCGTGCGGCTGGAGGATTGCTTCCATATGACCGAAGCGGGGCCGAAATGGTTTAGCGTGCCGCCGAGGTCGATCGAGGAGCCGATCGGGTGACATTTGTGACTTGGATCAGGCGCATAGTCTGGCGGCTGCGAGACCTGCCCGGTCCTCCCCCCGGCATAACGCAAGCGGACGCTGAAGATCTTCTCGAGAAGGGCTGGCACTATTTGGACGAGGGTCAGCTGTCGAAGGCCGAAGGCGTCGGCAAGAAGCTGGTCGCGATGAAGTTCACCGGAGGGGTTGAGATCATCGCCGTCGTCCAAGCTGAGCGGGGAAATCTTGAAGCGGCAGTCGATACGTTGAGTTCGGGAATCGCTTTGAAGCCCGTTTGGCGTTTGGGCCATCTTCGGGCCAACTACCTATCGGATTTGGGCCGATACGATGAGGCACTGGAGGCCTATCGCGATTGCGACGGGATGTTCGGTGCCAAACCTGATTATACGGCACTGAACCGCGCAATCGCGCTGAGCCGAGCTGATCGCGACGATGAAGCTCGGTCCGCACTCCAGCCTTTGTTGAGTAAGGAAATTTCTGACGAAGAGTTGAAGGCTCAGGTCTGGGCCGTTGCCAGAGACCTGGATCTCGTTCCACCCGAGGCGATATCCCAATCACCCTGATCGAACCGTTTCGCTTGAGCGAACGCCTCGGCGCGCTTAAGTCGCGAAAATGACCTCGACCAATGATATCCGCCGCAGCTTCCTCGACTATTTCGAGGGCCAGGGCCATGCCCGCGTCCAGTCCGCGCCGCTTGTGCCGCATAACGATCCGACGCTGATGTTCGTCAATGCGGGCATGGTGCCGTTCAAGAACGTGTTCACCGGCCTTGAAACGCGGCCTTACACCACGGCGGCGTCGAGCCAGAAGTGCGTGCGCGCGGGCGGCAAGCATAACGACCTCGACAATGTCGGCTATACGGCGCGGCATCATACCTTCTTCGAAATGCTCGGGAATTTCTCGTTCGGCGACTATTTCAAGGAGCAGGCGATCCTGCATGCCTGGACGCTGCTGACCAAGGAATGGGGCCTTCCGGCGCACAAGCTGACCGCGACCGTCTATCACACCGACGATCAGGCGTTCGCGCTGTGGAAGAAGATTGCGGGCCTGCCCGAAGAGCGCATCATCCGCATCGCGACCAAGGACAATTTCTGGGCGATGGGGTCGGACGGGCCGTGCGGGCCGTGTTCGGAAATCTTCTACGACCATGGCGACCATATCTGGGGTGGCCCTCCGGGAAGCCCGGAAGAGGATGGCGATCGCTTTGTCGAGATCTGGAACCTCGTGTTCATGCAGCATGTGCAGGAGGCTGACCAGATCGTCGGCGACCTGCCCAAGCCGAGCATCGACACCGGTATGGGGCTGGAGCGGATCGCGGCGGTGCTGCAGGGCGTACATGACAATTACGACACCGACACGTTCAAGGCGCTGATCGCCGAGAGCGGGGCGCTGACGCAGTCGGCGACGACGGGCGAGAATCAGGCGAGCCATCGCGTGATCGCCGACCATATCCGCACTTCCGGCTTCCTCGTCGCCGACGGCGTGCTGCCCGCCAATGAGGGGCGCGGCTATGTGCTGCGCCGGATCATGCGCCGTGCGATGCGCCATGCGCATATTCTGGGCGCAAAGGACCCGTTGATGCACCGCATGGTGCCGGCGGTGGTCGCCGAAATGGGCGGCGCCTTCCCCGAATTGGTCCGCGCCCAGCCGCTGATCGAGGCGACGTTGTTGCAGGAGGAGACGCGGTTCCGTCAGACGCTGGCGAACGGGTTGAAGCTGCTCGACGAGGCGACCGGCGCGATGGTCGAGGGCGATACCCTGCCCGGCGAGACCGCGTTCAAGCTCTATGACACCTATGGCTTCCCCTATGACCTGACCGAGGATGCGCTGCGTCCGCAGGGGATGAAGGTCGACCGCGACGGCTTCGACGCGGCGATGAAGCGCCAGAAGGATGCCGCGCGCGCTGCATGGAAGGGGTCGGGCGCCAAGGCCAGCGACGATGTGTGGTTCGACATCGCCGAAGAGCATGGGAGCACCGAGTTCACAGGTTATAGCGCGACCGAGGGCGAGGGGCAGGTCGTCGCCTTGGTCAAGGACGGCGTTCGCGTCGACCGCGCCGGTGCGGGCGACGAGGTGACGATCCTCACCAACCAGACGCCTTTCTATGGCGAGAGCGGCGGCCAGATGGGCGACGCGGGCACCATCGGCAACGATGTGGCCGAGGCGATTGTCAGCGATACGTCGAAGCCGCTCGGTCGGCTCCACGCGCATCAGGCGACGCTGGTGCGCGGCGAGATCAAGGTCGGCGACACGGTCAAGCTGATGATCGACGTAACGCGTCGCGACGCGATTCGCGCCAATCACTCGGCGACCCATCTGCTGCACGCGGCTCTGCGCAATCGGCTGGGCGGGCATGTCTCGCAAAAGGGTTCGCTGGTCGCGCCAGATCGGCTGCGCTTCGACTTCTCGCACCCCTCGGCGCTGAGCGCGGCGGAGATTGCGGACATCGAGGCCGAGGTGAATGCGGAGATTCGCGCCAACGAGACGGTCGGTACGCGGCTGATGACCCCGGACGATGCGGTCGCGGCGGGTGCGCTGGCGCTGTTCGGCGAGAAGTACGGCGACGAAGTGCGCGTGCTGTCGATGGGCCGGCAGACCGAGAAGCGCTATTCGGTCGAGCTGTGCGGGGGCACGCACGTCAATGCGACCGGCGATATAGCGATCTTCAAGATCATCGGCGAAAGTGCGGTGTCGAGCGGCGTGCGCCGGATCGAGGCGCTGACCGGCGAAGCGGCGCGCACCTGGCTGAACGAGCGCGACGCCAAGCTGCGCGAGGTGGCGGCGACGCTCAAGACCTCGCCTGACGAGGTCGGAGCGCGCGTTGCGTCGCTGGTCGAGGAGCGGCGCAAGCTGGAGCGCGAGCTGGCCGAGGCGAAGAAGGCGCTCGCCATGGGCGGCGGCGGGGCTGCGGCTCCGGCCGGACCCGAGCAGATCGCTGGCGTCAATTTCGTCGGGCAGATCCTCGACGGGCTCGATCCCAAGGCACTGCGTGGCGCGGTGGATGAGGCGAAAGCGCGGATCGGTTCAGCTGTGGTAGCTTTTGTCGCGGTAAATGAAGGACGTGCAGCGATCGCGGTGGGTGTCACCGACGACCTGACCGGCACCTTCAGTGCCGTCGAGCTGGTCAAGCGTGGCGTCGCCGCGCTGGGCGGGCAGGGCGGCGGCGGGCGGCCGGACATGGCGCAGGGTGGCGGACCCGAGGGCGGCAACGCCCAGTCCGCGCTCGACGCCGTCAGGCAAGCGCTTGCCGAGGAGACAGAAGCTGCGTGATCATGTTTGGACGGCCGCCGCCATTGCAGCGGCCCTCATCGCCGCCCCCGCCGCTACGGCGCAGGGCAAATTGCCTCCTTACCCCGAGGCGCTGAACTGCGCCGCGCTGACCCATGCCGCACTCAAGATCGGCAAGGGCACGCCGCAGGAGTCGCAGTTGTTCGATCACCTGATTTATTGGGGTATGGCGGCATCCGATGCCGGTCGCGCGGCGGGCAAGAACGCCAAGACGGTCGATAGCGAAGTCCCCGCACTGTCGGCACAGCTTGAGCCCAAGCTGCGCGCACAGGATGGTGCGACGGTTTCGGCGCTAGCCGCCTGCGTTGCGCGCGTGCCCGCACTCGACAATTGATCCGGATCCCGACCTCCTGATGACGCTGCACCGCCGTTCGTTTGTCCAATCGGTCGGCGCTGTAGCACTGGCCAGCGCAGTACCCGCCGCCGCCCGGGATACGGGCCTCGCGGGGTCGGGGGATGCAACGCTGCGGTCGCTGCTCGATCGCATCTTCAGCGACCGGATGACGCAGAGCCCTGAAGGGGCGACGGCGTTGGGGCTCGACACCGGCAAGAACGCTGCACTCAAGTCACAGCTGTCGGGGCGCAGCGCGGCGGACGCGGCGCGCGATCTGGCGCGAGCGAAGCGCGAACTGGCGGCGATCAGGGCAATCGAACCGGCGACCTTGGGCGAAAATGCGCGGCTCGACTATGACATCGTCACCTACCAGCTGGAGCGCAGCATCGGCGGCCGTGAGCGCTTTAGCTATGGCGCGGCCGGCGGGCGATATGCGCCTTATCTGTTGAGCCAGCTGACGGGTGCCTATCAGGACGTTCCCGATTTTCTCGACAATCAGCATCGCGTGCGGGATGCGGCGGACGCCGACGCTTATCTCGCCCGCCTTGCGGCGTTTGCGAACGTGCTCGATCAAGACAGCGAGCGTCAGCGCGCGGACGCCGTACGCGGGGTGTTCGCGCCCGACTATATTCTCGACACCACGCTGAAGCAGTTTGCCGCGTTGCGCGACCAGGCACCCGGAGCAACCGGTATGGTCACGTCGTTCCGGGCCAAGCTTGCGGCCGCCAAACTCCCGCCCGAGCGTGCGGTGGAGGCCGAGAAGATCGTTGCCGACCGGATCTTTCCCGCGCTCGACCGCCAGCGGGCGCTGATCCGCGACCTGCGCAGCCGGGCGACGCATGACGCGGGCGTCTGGCGCCTGCCCGATGGTGAGGCCTATTATGCCGCTGCGGCGGAGGCCGCGACGACCACGCAGCTGTCTGGCGACGAAATTCACCGGATCGGGCTGGAGCAGGTTGCCGAGATCAGCGGTCGGATCGACACGATCCTGAAGGCGCAGGGCATGGATCAGGGCAGCGTCGGCGCGCGGCTGGTGGCGCTGAACGAGCGGCCCGACCAGCTATTCCCCAACACCGATGCCGGACGCGCGGCGCTCCTGGAAAGCTTGCGGGCGCAGGTTAAGGCGATGGAACAGCGGCTGCCCGAACAGTTCGCGGCATTGCCCAAGGCGCCGGTCGAAGTCCGCCGGGTTCCGCCCGCGATTCAGGCGGGGGCTCCGGGCGGCTATTATCAAGCGGCGAGCCTGGATGGCTCGCGCCCGGGCATCTACTATATCAACCTGCGCGACACGTTCGACCGGCCCAAATTCGGCCTCGCCACGCTCAGCTATCATGAGGCGGTGCCGGGACATCATCTGCAGGTCATGCTCGCGCTGGAATCGCAGGATATTCCGCTGATCCGCCGCCGGGGTGGCTTCAGCGGCTATAGCGAGGGCTGGGCGCTCTACACCGAGCAGCTTGCGGACGAGATGGGCATGTATGACGGCGACCCCCTCGGGCAGGTCGGCTATCTTCAGTCGCTATTGTTCCGCGCGACGCGGCTGGTGGTGGATAGCGGGCTGCACGCCAAACGCTGGAGCCGGGAGCAGGCGACCGATTACTTCATTGCCACCACGGGCATCGCGCGCGGCCGCAGCCAGGGCGAGATTGATCGCTACACCGTCTGGCCGGGGCAGGCGTGCAGCTACAAGATCGGCCATTCCGTCTGGGTGGAGCTACGCGACGAAGCAAAGGAAAAGGCGGGCAACACATGGGATCCGCGCCAGTTTCACGACGTGCTGCGGCGCGGCGCAATGCCGCTCGACGTGCTGAAACGCGTGGTGCGGGCGCGCTTCAGCTGACGCTTCCGCCCTCGGCATCGCCCTGCCGCACCCGGCGGATGCGCGGTTCGCGTTCGAGGCCGGCGGCTTCCTTGATCGCCTTGCGCATTTCGTCGCGCTTTTCGTGGATCGACGCGATCACCGGGCCGACCGCGACGCCGAGGTCCACGAGCGCGGCTTCGGAAAGTTGCAGCGAGCTTTCGAGCGTTTCCGGGACCGCATCG
Source organism: Sphingomonas sp. SDUR79 (assembly GCF_056821745.1). Taxonomy (NCBI): domain Bacteria; kingdom Pseudomonadati; phylum Pseudomonadota; class Alphaproteobacteria; order Sphingomonadales; family Sphingomonadaceae; genus Sphingomonas; species Sphingomonas sp. SDUR79. The sequence goes on from NZ_JBPDIN010000001.1 coordinate 1,162,114, forward strand.
GTCGCGCCCGCTTTGTAGAGTTCGGCGGCGTGGGTGGCGTCGCGGGCGCGGGCGATAATCGGGATGTGCGGAACCCAGCTGCGCACCCGCCGTGTCAGGCGTACGGTCAGAACGGGATCGTCCATCGTCAGGATCAACGCCTTGGCATGGCCGAGGCGCAGGCGATCGACCAACTCGGCGCGTGCGACGTCTCCAAAGATGACGGAATATCCCTCCCGCCGGGCAGCAGCGACGCCATCGATATCGGCGTCGACCGCGACATAGGGCATGTCATGCGCGCGCAGCATCTCGGCGACCGTGCGACCGACGCGGCCGAAGCCGATGATCACGGTGCCGCCGGGGACCACCGCTTCGGCGCTGGCATCGCCACGTACGCTGTCGCGCTCCTCGATCTTGCGTGACGCAAAGCGGCCGGCCTTGGCGAGCAACGGGGTGATGGTCAGCCCGATTGCGGTCACCGTGGTCCAGAATGCGGCGGTCGATGGCTGGATCAACCCGGCAGCTGCCGCGACGCCAAGCACGATCAGCGTGGTTTCCGACGGGCTTGCCATCAACACGCCGGCTTCGGCGGCGGTCCCGGTGCGCGCGCCCGACAGTTTCAGCAGCGCCATGGTCACGCCGACCTTGATCGCCATGACGCCGAGGATCGCGGCGAGCAGTAATGCCCAGTCCTGCATGATCATGCGCGGGTCGAGCCGCATGCCGACCGTGATGAGGAAGACGCCGAGCGCCAGCCCCTTGAACGGGGCAGTAATGACCTCAACCTCGCTGTGATAATCGGTCTCGGCGATCAACAGCCCGGCGAGCAGGGCGCCAACGATCGGCGACAGGCCGACCACTGTGGTGGCGAGGCTGGCGACGATGACAACCAGCAGGCTGGCGGCGAGAAACAGTTCGGGCGACTTGGTGCGCGCGGCCTGAGCGAACAGCCGGGGCAGGAAGAAGCGGCCGCCGACGAACAGTAACGCGACGACCACGCCGCCGCGCAGCAGCGTCATTGCGAAATCGCCGACCCCCGCATCGGCTGCTGCGGGGGCAAGGGCCGCGAGCAGGAACACGATCGGCACCAGCGCCAAATCCTCGAACAGCAACATGGCAAGCGCCGACTTGCCCACTGCGCTGGTGGTTCCGGCGATCGGCAGCACCAGCGCGGTCGACGACATGGCAAGCGCCAGGCCAAGCCCCATCGCCCCGGTCCAAGGCTGACCCATGACATACAGGCCGGTGGCGATCAGAGCGCCCGCGCCGAGCAATTCCGCCGCGCCGACCCCAAAGACCAGGCCGCGCATCGTCCACAGGCGTTTGAACGACAGCTCGAGGCCAATCGAAAAGAGCAGCAGGATGATGCCTAGTTCGGCAAAGGGCTCGATCGACTCGGGGTCCGAGATGGTGAAGTAGAACAGCCAGGGCAAGTTATCGACCAGCTGGCCCAGACCCGCCGGACCGACCAGCGCACCGACCAGGATGAAGCCGATCACCGGGCTGATCCGGAAGCGGGTGAAGGCCGGGATGACGATCCCCGCCGCGCCTAGGATCACCAGCGCGTCGCTGAATCCGCTATTGGACAGGTCAAGGGCCATGAGCGCACCCTAGCGGGCGGCGAAACGATTTGTCACCGGTGGAGCGTGGCGGATCAGGACTTTATTCGCGCGGTCGGCGAACGCGACTTGGCGCGCGCAACAGATGGCACAAGAACCTAACGGAAATTCTCGGCGATCCTCGCGCGCAGATCGCGGCGGGTAAGCGCGGCGCTATAGACAGGCTTCAGCTCGGCGACTTTTGCATAGCGTGCGTTAGCGCCATTCGCCTTTAGCCCGAGCCGCTCACACATCCGCCGGCCCGCGGGTGAGTCGCCGATCGCGATGATGTTGAGCGCCTTGGGTATGTCTTCCTCAAAGAACTCGTCATGAATGTGCCACAGCAGCACCCGACCCAGCGTACGCAGCAGCGTGCCGCCGGGCAGGTTGCGATAGGCGGGCAACAGGCCGACGGCCAGGACCACGACATATTCGGCTTTTGCGTTCTGCGCGCCGGGAAGAAGGTCTGCAAGGACAAGCTCGTCGTCGGGCTTGGCACCTGTTTCGACCGCGCGGCCCGCTTCTGTTGTGACGGGCCAGACGGTTGCCCAGCCGACCGTGCGCTCCGACGCACGCTCGACCAGTGCGATCAGCCGGCGATTATTGTGCTGTTGCGCCGCTTCGACCACGTCGAGCGGGATGTTGCTGTCGGGGAACACCTTGGCCGTGACATCGAGGGTCAGTCGGCGGGCACCCTCTACGGTGTCGATCACATGGCAATAATAGGGTGGCTTTTCATCATCCTCGCCAAGATCCGCGGTCCCGACTTGGCCGCTGTCGGCCTTCAGGGCCGCCCGCAGCGCAGCGGTGACGAACCAGAGCGAGGCGAGCACCACCCCGCCAATGGCGAGGCCGACAACCACGCGGGCCGGCTGGCCGACGATCGAGATGCCGTCGCCCATTTCCTTGAGCGCAGTTGCGATGCCGAAAGCGGTGGCCGCCACCGCGAGCGTCCTGCCAGGGGCACGCTTCGCGGTGGCGGCGATCACCGCACGGAGGCGGTCGAAGGCTAGCGCAGGTGACCAGCCCGCCATGTTGGCTTAAGCCCAGCTGGCCATTTCGGTCTCGAGGTTCTGGCGGATCGCCTCGAAGAACTGCTCGGTGGTCATCCACGGCTGATCGGGACCGATCAGCAGCGCGAGGTCCTTGGTCATCTTGCCGCTCTCGACGGTCTGGATGCACACGCGCTCCAGCGCCTCGGCGAACTTGGTGACTTCCGGCGTGTCGTCGAACTTGCCGCGGAACTTGAGGCCGCCGGTCCAGGCGAAGATCGACGCGATCGGGTTGGTCGACGTTGCCTTGCCCTGCTGGTGCTGGCGATAGTGGCGGGTGACGGTGCCGTGCGCCGCCTCTGCCTCGACCGTCTTGCCGTCGGGCGAGAGCAGGACCGAGGTCATCAGGCCGAGCGAGCCAAAGCCCTGTGCGACCTGATCCGACTGGACGTCGCCGTCATAATTCTTGCACGCCCACACGAACTCGCCGCTCCACTTGAGCGCGGAGGCGACCATGTCGTCGATCAGGCGGTGCTCATAGACGATGCCCGCTTCCTTAAACTTCGCGTCAAAACCTTCGGTCTCGAACACTTCCTGGAACAGGTCCTTGAAGCGGCCGTCATAGGCCTTGAGGATCGTGTTCTTGGTCGAGAGATAGACCGGCCACTTCAGGTTGAGGCCATAGTTGAACGATGCGCGCGCGAAATCGCGGATCGAATCGTCGAGGTTGTACATCGCCATCGCGACGCCCGAACCGGGGAAGCTGAACACTTCGCGGTCGATGACCTGGCCATCTTCGCCTTCAAACACGAGGCGCAGCTTGCCGGCACCGGGAACACGGAAGTCGGTCGCGCGATACTGGTCGCCGAATGCGTGGCGGCCGACGACGATCGGCTTGGTCCAGCCCGGGATCAGGCGCGGAACGTTGCTGATCACGATCGGTTCGCGGAACACGACACCGCCCAGGATGTTGCGGATCGTGCCGTTGGGCGACTTCCACATTTCCTTGAGGTTGAATTCCTCGACGCGCTGTTCGTCGGGGGTGATCGTCGCGCACTTCACGCCGACGCCATATTCCTTGATCGCGTTGGCGGCATCGACCGTGATCTGGTCGTTCGTTTCGTCGCGCTTCTCGACGCTGAGGTCGTAATATTTGAGGTCGATGTCGAGATAGGGCTTGATCAGGCGCTCACGGATCCATTCCCAGATGATCCGCGTCATTTCGTCGCCGTCAATCTCGACGACGGGGTTTTTGACCTTGATCTTCGCCATGCTCGCTTTCCTGTTCATATCCGGGAGGAAGGGTTTGGCCGAGCGTCTAGGAGCAAGCGCGCGCGCGATCAAGCTATGGCAGACACCGGTATCGGCGCACGCCACGCAGGATTGTGTTGCGCGGATGGCACAGCTAGACCCCCGCTCATGGCTTCACTCGATACCCCGCCCGCCGTCACCAACACCGTCAAGTGGCGTTTTCCCTCGGTCCATCCGGAGGGACGCAAATATGTGCTGATCTCGGCGGCGATCACCATCCTGTTCCTGTTCGCGATCTGGGACGAGCTCGGTTTCGCCTTGATCGGCGTGACCATCTGGGTCGCCGCCTTCTTCCGTGACCCGATCCGCGTAACGCCGCAGGGGCAGGGGATGATTATCTCGCCCGCCGATGGATTGGTGACGATGATCGAACGCGTGCCGGTGCCGCGCGAGATTGCCGGACCGGAGGGATTGAACGAAGCGACGCGTGTGCGCGTTTCGATCTTCATGTCCGTATTCGATGTCCATATCAACCGCACCCCGATGGCCGGGACGATCCGTCAGGTCGTCTATATCGCCGGCAAGTTCCTCAACGCCGATCTCGACAAGGCGAGCGATGAGAATGAGCGCCAGCATTTCGTCATGGAGACGCATGACGGCACCCGCGTTGGCTTCACCCAGATCGCGGGCCTTGTCGCGCGGCGCATCGTGACCTTCGTCAAGCCGGGTGACATCGTCGCAGCGGGGCAGCGCTTTGGCCTGATCCGGTTTGGCAGCCGTGTCGACGTGTTCTTGCCCGATGACTATGCCCCTCAGGTCGCGCTGGGTCAGCGTTGCCTGGCCGGCGAAACGCTCGTCGGCCTCAAGGGGGGCGTCGCGGCGCAGGGCGTGGCGCAATGAGCTTGCGCCCGCGCCGGCAGATGCGCGGCCTTCCGCTGCGCGCGGTTGCGCCGAATGCAGTGACCGCGCTGGCATTGTGCGCTGGCCTGACCGGAATCCGCTTTGCCATCGGCGAAGAATGGGAACGGGCGGTGTTGATGGTTATGCTGGCCGGCGCGCTCGATGGCATCGATGGCCAGGTCGCGCGGATGGTGCGGGCGGAGAGCCGCTTTGGCGCAGAGCTCGACAGCCTGTCCGATGCGATCTCGTTCGGCGTCGCCCCGGCGCTGATTCTCTATCTCTGGTCGCTGATGACCGTGCCCAAGCTCGGCTGGATTGTTGCGCTACTCTATGCGGTATTCTGTGCGCTGCGGCTGGCCCGGTTCAATTCGCAGCTCGATAACGAGGTCCAGCCGCGCAAGCTGGCCGGGTTCCTGACCGGCATTCCGGCACCCGCCGGCGCGGCGCTGGCGATGCTGCCAATCTATGTCTGGCTGTGGAGCGAAGAACCGCTCGCGCGCTCCCCATGGATCGTCGCGCCATGGGTCGCGTTTGTCGGCCTGTTGATGGTGTCAAGCATCGCCACCTATTCGTGGAAATCGCTGCGTTTGCGCCGGCACGTGCGATTTGAGGCTCTGGTCGTCGTCGTTATCCTTGCCGCCGCGCTGGTGACCGCGCCGTGGCAAACGCTGACCTTCATCTGCCTTGCCTATCTCGCGACGCTGCCGTTCAGCGCGCGATCCTATGCGCGAACTATGCCGCGGCCCGCAGCGGGGCCGAAATCTGCCGGGGTGCCGCCCGCAGTGTAGCGCGGACGCGCGGCGCCTGAACCGGGGCGAGTGCTGGCATGGCATCGCCGCGCAGCAGGGCGCGCATATAGTCGATGCGCGGGGCGATCGTGACGAACATCGCCCAGATCGACGCTGCGAGTGCGGCGGTGAACAACAGCGTGGCAAGAACAGCAACCATCATGTGCCTCCCGGATTCTTCCTAAGCGACTGGAATCCTGAGGATTCGTGACGCCTAAGCGCGGGCAAGGTTCCCTGTCCGCCGTGTGGACCCTTTATGTTCCATTAACGTTCCAACTGTCAAGTGGCGCAATCCGCTTTTGTTCTCTTGCGCTCTTCCGCGTTCTCGACTAAGCGCGCCACCTTCAACCCCGCATGGGAAGCAACATAACCCGGTGCTGCGGACCGTCACGGTCTTCGGTCACTCGCTTCCCAGAGGCTCAACCGGAAGGAATTATCCCTATGGCGGCACCTGTCGTCTCCATGCAGCAGTTGCTCGAATCGGGCGCGCACTTCGGTCACCAGACGCATCGCTGGAACCCGAAGATGAAGCCGTATATCTTCGGCGACCGCAACGGCGTTCACATCATCGACCTGTCGCAGACCGTGCCGCTGTTCGCACGTGCGCTCGAGTTCATCAGCTCGACGGTCGCTTCGGGCGGCAAGGTTCTGTTCGTCGGCACCAAGCGCCAGGCGCAGGACGCGATCGCCGAGGCGGCGCGCAAGTCGAACCAGCATTTCGTCAACCATCGCTGGCTGGGCGGCATGCTCACCAACTGGAAGACCATCAGCAACTCGATCAAGCGCCTCAAGACGCTTGAAGAACAGCTGTCGGGTGACACGCACGGCCTGACCAAGAAGGAAGTGCTGAACCTGACCCGTGAGAAGGACAAGCTGGAGCTTTCGCTCGGCGGCATCCGCGACATGGGCGGCGTTCCCGACATCATGTTCGTGATCGACGCGAACAAGGAAGAACTGGCGATCAAGGAAGCCAACACGCTCGGCATCCCGGTCGTCGCGATCCTCGACTCGAACGTCTCGCCCGACGGTATCGCATTCCCGGTTCCGGCGAATGACGACGCCAGCCGCGCGATCCGCCTGTACTGCGAAGCGGTCGCCATCGCGGCGACCCGCGGCAACAACCAGGCGCAGATGAGCAGCGGCGATTTCGGCGCGGCCGAAGTGCCGCCGGTCGAAGCAGCGCTGGCTGAGCCGGTTGCGGCCGAGCCGGCTCCTGCCGTCACAGCCGAGCCGGAAGCCCCGGCCGCCTCGACCGAGCCGGAAACGGCTGCCGAGGGCGAGCGCCAGATCGACGCGTAAGCGCTCTGGTCATCGAACCGTAATGGGGGCGGGGCAGGGCGTTTCAGCTTTGTCCCGCCCGCACCATATTTGAAGCAAACCGCTTACAGCACGAGGAATACGAACATGGCCGAGATCACTGCAGCAGCCGTCAAGGAACTGCGCGAGAAGAGCGGCGCCGGCATGATGGACTGCAAGAAGGCGCTGACCGAAACCAATGGCGACATCGAAGCGGCCAGCGACTGGCTGCGTTCGAAGGGCCTCGCCGCCGCCGCCAAGAAGTCGAGCCGCACTGCGGCTGAAGGGCTCGTCGGCGTCGCCGTCGCGGGCACCAAGGGCGTGGCCGTTGAAGTCAACTCGCAGACCGACTTCGTTGCGAAGAACGAAATCTTCCAGGGCTTTGTCCGCGAAGTGACCGGTGTTGCGCTCGAGCAGGGCGTCGATGATGTCGAAGCGCTGAAGGCGCAGTCGATCACCGGCGGCACGATCGAAGACGTGCTCGTCGCGAACATCGCCACGATCGGCGAGAATCAGGTGCTGCGCCGCGCGAAGAAGGTCGAAGTGACCAACGGCGCGGTGATCCCGTACGTCCACAACGCCGCGGCCCCGGGCCTTGGCAAGATCGGCGTGCTGGTCGCGCTCGAATCGGACGCGGGCGCTGACGTGCTCGAGCCGCTGGGCAAGCAGATCGCGATGCACATCGCCGCTGCCTTCCCGCTGGCGCTGTCGGTCGAGGACCTCGATCCGGAAGTCGTCGAGCGCGAAGCCGCGATCCTGCGCGAGAAGAACGCGGACAAGATCGTCGGCAAGTCCGACGAGGTCGCCGCGAAGATCCTCAACGGCCCGGTCGAGAAGTTCAAGAAGGAGAACGCGCTGCTTACCCAGGCGTTCGTCATGGACGGCAAGACCCCGGTCGGCGACGTGATTGCAAAGGCAGGCAAGGACGCCGGCGCGACGATCACGCTGGTCGACTATGTCCGCTTCCAGCTCGGTGAAGGCATCGAGAAGGAAGAGAGCGACTTCGCAGCGGAAGTGGCTGCGGCGGCTGCTGGCTGATCGCACGACACTGAGCGAACAAGAGGGGCGCGGCCAGCGATGGCCGCGCCCTTTTCTGTTTGGGGATGCTACCGATCCCGCCAGCCGATTGACTCGGTCAAGGCCGAGGCAGAAGCTCTCGATCTCAAAGGATCGGGGAGGGTGGCTGTGCTCAAGACGTTGTTTTCAGTGCTGGCGCTGGGCGTGGCACTGCCGGCGCTCGCGCAGGACTTGGCTTCGCAGGAGGTGGTTGTCACCGCCAGCCGGGTCGAGCAGGATGATTATGAGCGCGACATGCCGGCGGTCGGCCTGCGTCGCACCGCAGACTTTCTGGTTCAGGAAGTCGTGATCCGCGGAGATACTCGCGATCCCAAGCAGCGCGGGGCCGAAATCCGCCAGATGCTGGCACGCGCGGTCGAGATGGCGGGCAAGCATGGCGTACAGCTGGCGTTCGGCGACTATATCCTGACGCCACTCACCGCAGCCAATCTCGACGAGGTGACGCTGTCCAACGACAACCGCCCCGACAGCCAAAAGGTCGAGTTTCTGGTCAAAGCGCCGCTCGGCGGCAAGGAGAGCGGCGCGACCGCCGAAAAGCGCATCGCGGCCTATGCCGATGCTGTGCCGGAAGTCGGGCGCGCGCAAATGGATATCAGTGGCGATTCGTCGCTTTCGATCGTCGGTCCTGACCAATATCGGCTGCAGATCGCAGAGAGCGTGATGGCTGATGCGCGCGCGCTGGCAGAGCGGATGGGGGGCGGATACTCCGTGACGATCGAGGGGCTCAACATGCCGGTTCTTTGGACGCGGGCGGGGCTGTCTGACGTGATGCTATATATTCCCTACAAGCTGGTCATCGTCCCAAAGCCCTGACTGGTCGCCCGCGCCATATCGCAGCCGGTTTCCCCGCTTGGCTTCGCGCGCGCCCGCGCCTAAGGTCCGCGCCGCTCCCAACCCCCGACAGACATTAGGGCCAGATGACCGCGCCACGCTTCAAACGCATCCTCCTCAAACTCTCCGGCGAAGTGCTGATGGGGCAGGGGCAGTTCGGGATCGATCCCGCCACCTGTGAGCGCGTCGCGCGTGAGGTGAAGGCGGCGACCGAGGCGGGGTTCGAGATCTGCATGGTCGTAGGCGGCGGGAATATCTTCCGGGGCCTCGCGGGCGCTGCGCAGGGATTCGAGCGGGCGAGCGCCGATTATATGGGCATGCTCGCCACCGTCATGAACGCGCTGGCGATGCAGAACACGCTGGAGCGGCTCGGCGTTGATACCCGCGTGCAGTCGGCGATCCCGATGGCGTCGGTCAGCGAACCCTATATCCGGCGCAAGGCGATGCGGCATATGGAGAAGGGTCGTGTGGTGATCTTTGCCGCCGGGACCGGCCTGCCGTTCTTTACCACCGACACCACCGCTGCGCTGCGTGCCGCCGAGATGAATTGCGACGCGCTGTTCAAGGGCACCAGCGTCGATGGCGTTTACAATGCCGACCCCAAGAAGGTCGCCGACGCGACCCGCTATGAGGAACTGACCTTTGACCGCGTGCTGGTCGACAATCTCAAGGTGATGGACGCGACCGCGGTGGCGCTGTGCCGCGACAATGACATTCCGATCGTGGTGTTCAACATCCGCGACGAGGGCACGTTGGAAGCGGTCTTGCGTGGCGAGGGCACCTCGACCATCGTCCGCAACCAGCCCGTAACCGCTTAAGTTAAGACAGAATAAGAGGAACCTGAGCTATGGCCGCATATGACAAGGCCGATCTGGAGCGCCGGATGAACGGTGCCGTCGAATCGCTGAAGCATGATCTGGGCGGGCTGCGCACCGGACGTGCGAGCACCACCTTGCTCGAGCCGGTGACGGTTGAGGTCTATGGATCGCACATGCCGCTCAACCAGGTCGCGACAGTGTCGGCGCCCGAGCCGCGCATGCTGAGCGTGCAGGTGTGGGACAAGTCGAATGTCGGCCCGGTCGACAAGGCGATCCGCTCGGCGGGCCTGGGCCTCAACCCGATCGTCGACGGGCAGAATCTGCGCCTGCCGATCCCGGACCTGACCGAAGAGCGTCGCAAGGAACTGGCCAAGCTCGCCAGCAAATATGCCGAGGCGGCGCGCATCGCGGTGCGCAACGTGCGTCGCGACGGCATGGACAGCCTGAAGACCGACGAGAAGAAGGGCGAATTCGGCGAGGATGACCGCAAGCGCCATGAGGCCGACGTCCAGAAGCTGACCGATGCGACCATCGCCGAAATCGACGCCGCGTCGAGCGCGAAGGAAAAGGAAATCCTTGGCAAGTGACGTCGGCCTCTGCGCCTCTTCCGGCTAGTCCGGAAGGCGGGGCCGTTCCCCGCCATGTCGCCATCATCATGGACGGCAATGGCCGTTGGGCGAAGGCCCGACGGCTGCCGCGCCTTGCCGGGCACAAACAGGGCGTCGAAGCCGTGCGCCGCGTGTCCCGGGCAGCGCGCGAGCAGGGTATCGAGGTGCTGACGCTCTACGCCTTTTCATCGGAGAACTGGCGGCGACCCGAGGAGGAAGTGCGCGACCTGATGGGGTTGCTGCGCCATTTCCTGAAGAATGAATTGAAGGATCTGGTCGCCGAGAATGTGCGGTTGCGCGTGATTGGCGACTATCGCGCATTGTCGGGCGATCTGGTCGCGATGATCGACGATGCGATTGAGCGCACCGCGTCGAACAGCGGCGCGACGTTGGTCATCGCACTCAATTATGGCGCGCAGGCAGAGATCGTCGCGGCGGCGCGACGGCTGGCGGCGGCAGCGCAGGCGGGTGAGGTTGCGCCCGAAGCGATCGACGAGACGATGTTCAGCGACGCGCTGACCACGCACGGTCTGCCGCCGCTCGACCTGCTCATCCGCACATCGGGCGAGCAACGGCTGTCCAACTTCCTGCTGTGGCAGGCGGCTTATGCCGAACTGTTGTTCGTCGACACATTGTGGCCGGATTTCGATGGCGAGGCGCTGGCTGATGCGATTGCGCAGTTCGGGCGGCGGCATCGCCGGTTCGGGGGTCTGTGACGCCGGTTCCGCCCCGCCGTAACGCCGATCTTGGCACGCGCGCCGTTGTCGGGGTCGCGCTGATCGCCGTAGCCGCTGCAGCCTTGTGGTTCGGCACGTTCTTGTTCTGGCTGCTCGTGACGCTCGGCGCGCTGGCGATGATCCATGAATGGGGTGGCCTGCACGGCGCCGATGCGGGACAGCGCAAGCTGGCGCAATATGCGCTGATGGTGCCGCTGGCGATCCTGTCACCGCTGGCGGCCGGGCCGGGCTTTCTGGCGCTGGGGCTGATTTTCGGCGCGTTTTTCTTCCTCGCCGTCGTGACGCGCAGCGGCGCGCTGGGGGCGGGGGCAATCTATGTAGGATTGCCGGTGCTCGCACTTTTGTATCTGCGCGGGCATGAGAACGGTCTGATGCTGGCGTTCTGGGCGATGGCGCTGGTGTGGGCGTGCGATATCGGGGCCTATTTTGCGGGGCGCGCGATCGGCGGACCCAAGCTGATGCCGGAGGTTAGTCCGAACAAGACGTGGGCCGGGTTGATCGGCGGCGTGATCGCGGCGACCGGCTTTGCGCTTCTGTTGACGCATTGGGGCCTGCCGATGATGCTGGCGCTGGCGACACCGCTGCTGGCGATGCTGGCGCAGGCCGGGGATTTGTACGAAAGCCAGCTCAAGCGCCGCGCGGGGGTGAAGGATTCGGGGACGCTGCTGCCTGGACATGGCGGCGTGCTCGACCGGCTTGACGGGCTGGTGCCGGTGGCGCCGGTCGCCGCGCTGCTGGTCGTGGTTCAGGGGCTTTGATGAAACGGGTAACGATTCTTGGCGCGACCGGATCGGTAGGCACGTCGACGCTCGACTTGATCGAGCGCGAGCCCGATGCATTCGAAGTCGTCGCGCTGACCGCGAACTGCGACGTCGCCAAGCTGGCGGCAGCGGCAAAGCGCGTGTCGGCCAAGCTGGCCGTGGTGGCCGATCCGTCCTGTCATCAGGCGCTGGTGGACGCGCTGACGGGGACGGAGATCGCGGTCGCATCCGGTCCGGAGGCCGTTTGTGACGCGGCGCGGATGGGTGCGGACTGGACCATGGCGGCGATCGTCGGGACGGCGGGGCTGAAGCCGGTACTGGCGGCGCTGGAAGGCGGGCAGGCCGTCGCGCTGGCGAACAAGGAGTCGCTGGTGTCCGCCGGTCACGTGATGATGCAGGCCGCCGCCGCGACCGGCGCGACGCTGCTGCCCGTGGATTCGGAACATAATGCGGTATTCCAGTGCCTTGAGACGCAGAATGCAGATCGCGTCGCACGCATCATCCTGACCGCAAGCGGCGGGCCGTTTCGAGAGCGCACGCTGGCGGAGATGCGCGCAATTACTCCCGAACAGGCGGTGGCGCATCCCAATTGGTCGATGGGTGCCAAGATCAGTGTCGATTCGGCGACGATGATGAACAAGGGGCTGGAACTGATCGAGGCGTTCCACCTGTTCCCTGTGACCGTTGAACAGTTGGACGTGATCGTCCACCGCCAGTCGGTGATCCATTCGATGGTCGAATATGTCGACGGATCGGTGCTGGCGCAGCTCGGTTCGCCCGACATGCGCGTGCCGATCGCGCATGCGCTGGCGTGGCCGCGACGGATGAAGACTCCGTGCCAGCGCCTTGATCTCGCCACCATCGGCCGACTGGATTTCGAGGCGCCGGATTATGAGCGCTTTCCGTGCCTGAAGCTGGCGCGTGAGGCGCTGGCGGCGGGCGGAGCGCGTCCGGCGATCCTGAACGCGGCGAATGAGGTTGCGGTCGCGGCTTTCCTGAAGGGGCAGATCGGCTTTCTTGAAATTGCCGCAATCGTCGCAGATACCCTCAATCGCTACGACCCGGCCGCGCCGGATACGCTCGATGATGTGTTGGCGATCGATGCGGAAGCGCGGATTTTGGCGGGTGAGCGTGTGAAGGACTGCGTCGCTTGACCGAAAATCCCGGTTTCTTCCTCTACCTGATCGCATTCTTCCTGATCATCGGGCCGCTCGTCTTCGTGCACGAGCTGGGTCATTACGCTGCCGGCCGTTATTTCGGGATCAAGGCCGAGGCGTTCTCGATCGGGTTCGGACGCGAGGTTGCGGGTTTTACCGACACGCGCGGCACACGGTGGAAGTTCGGGTGGCTCCCGCTCGGCGGCTATGTGAAGTTTGCAGGCGACATGAACCCGGCGGGTCAGCCGAGCCCCGAATGGCTGGCGTTGCCGGCGGCGGAGCGGGCACAGACATTCCAGTCGAAGCCATTATGGCAGCGCGCGATCGTGGTAGCGGCCGGGCCGATCACCAATTTTCTGGTCGCCATTGCGATTCTGGGCGCTTTTGCCTTTGCCTATGGCGAAGGAAAACGGCCGCCCGTCGCAGCCGCAATCGAGGCGAACAGCCCGGCAGCCGCCGCCGGACTGAAAGCCGGAGATCGCTTCGTCGCGATCGGCGGGCGTCAGGTCGATTCGTTCAGCGACATGTTGCTGTTTACCTCGATGCGGGAAGGCATGTCGGTGCGGATCGTCTATGTTCGCGACGGGCAGGCTGCCAGTACCGAGGCGGTTATCGGGAAACTTGTCGAGAAGGACCGGTTCGGCAACGTGACGAGCCGGGGCTACCTTGGCATCGCGCCGACGGATGAGATCGTCCGCACGCCCATTGCGTGGTGGCAGGCTCCCGGTTCGGGTCTGCGCCAGACCGTATCCCTCGTTGGAACGATGGTCGACTTCCTTGGCCAGCTAATCATGGGGCGCGTCCCCGTAAGCGAACTGGGCGGGCCGCTGCGAATCGCCAAGGCATCGGGCGAGCATCTTTCGCTCGGGTTCGAGGCATTCGTGTTCCTCGCCGCGCTCATCTCGATAAATCTGGGGTTCATTAACCTCCTGCCAGTCCCAGTGCTGGATGGCGGCCATCTTCTGTTCTATGCCGTCGAAGCGGTGCGCCGGAAGCCCGTCGAGCCTGAGGTGATGGAATGGGCGTTTCGCGGCGGAATGATGGCGATACTGGCATTGATGCTGCTGGTGACATTCAACGATCTGGGCGCATTTGGCGTGTGGAAAAGCCTGGCCGGGTTGATCGGCTGAACCGGTTGGGGCAGGGCGTGCGAACGAGCGCAAGCTTCCGACCAAAATCTCTTGGATCCGACTGGGGTGGGATGGTGACGGCTATCAAGGTTACGAAATTCGGCGTGCGCGCCTCTGCGGTCCTGCTGGCTGGCACGACCTGGTTTGCGCTCGCCACCGCCGCGCAGGCCCAGCAGGCGCCAGCCCCCGCTCCGGTCGCGCAACAGCCCGCCCCGCTGCCAGAGGCGTTGGAGACGCGTACGATCCGCACCTTGCGGGTCGAGGGTACCCAGCGGCTCGAGCCGGAGACGGTGTTGTCCTACACCCGCCTGCGGGTCGGCCAGAGCTACACTACCGAAAGCCTTGACCAGGCGATCCGCGACGTGTTGGCGAGCGAACTCCTCGCCGACGTCACGATCGAGGGCGTCGAGTCGGGCGAGATCGTGTTGCGCGTGCGCGAGAACCCTGTGATCAACCGCGTCATCCTGGAGGGCAACAAGCGCCTGAAGGACGACAAAATCGTCAAGGAAATCAAGCTGGCCCCGCGCCAGATGTTCACCCGCACGGCGGTGCGCGCGGACGTCGCCCGGATCGTCGAGCTGTATCGCCGCCAGGGCCGCTTCGCCGCGACGGTCGAGCCGAAGATGGTCAGCCTTGACCAGAATCGCGTCGATATCGTGTTTGAAGTTCGCGAAGGACCCAAGTCCAAGGTCCGCCAGATCAACATCATCGGCAACGAGCAGTTTTCCGACGGCAAGCTGCGCGGCGAGATGGCGACCAAACAGGCCCGCATCACCACGATCATGAGCTCCAACACGAGCTATGATCAGGACCGCCTCGCCTATGACCAGCAGAAGCTGCGCCAGTTTTACCTGACTGAGGGCTATGCTGATTTCCGCGTCGTTTCGGCGGTCGCGGAGCTGACCCCCGACAAGCGCGACTTCATCATCACTTATGTGATCGAGGAAGGTCCGCGCTACAAATTCGGCAAGGTCTCGGTCGACAGCAACATCCGCGACTTCGATGACGAGGCCCTCGCCAAGGGTCTCGCGATGAAGGAGGGCGACTGGTACAACGCCAAGCTGGTCGAGGACACGATCGACCAGCTGTCGGAGACGGCCGGCGCGTTCGGCTATGCCTTTGCCAATGTCAGCCCCGACTTCCAGCGCGATCGCGAGAAGTTGACGATGACGATCAACTTCAACATCGCCGAAGCGCGCCGCACCTATGTCGAGCGGATCGACATCACCGGCAATACCCAGACGCAGGACAAGGTGATCCGCCGCGAAATGCGTCTGGCGGAGGGCGATGCGTTCAACACCTTCCTGGTCAAGCGGTCGCAGGACCGCATCAACTCGCTCGGCTATTTCAACGAAAAGTTCGAGATCGAGCAGAAGGAAGGCTCGGCGCCTGATCGCGTCATCCTGACCGCCAATGTCGAGGAGAAGTCGACTGGCGAACTGACATTGTCGGCGGGCTTCTCCAGCCTCGAGCGGTTCATCTTCCAGGGATCGATCCGCCAGCGCAACTTCCGCGGCAAGGGTCAGGACCTGCGCCTGTCGGCCGATTATTCCAGCTATTCGAAGTCGGTCGAGCTGGGCTTTACCGAGCCCTATCTGTTCGACCAGAATGTCGCGCTGGGCGGCACGATCTTCCGCCGCGACTATAACTCGTTCAACTATCTCGGCACCGACCGCCGCACCACTTATCAGCAGGTGTCGACCGGCGGGCAGGTGGTGCTGGGCGTGCCGCTGACCGAGTATTGGACCCTGTCCGGGCGTTATTCGCTGACGCATGATTCGGTGACACTGGACGAAAGCACCTTCTTCACCGACGGCGAGTGCGATCCGCTCAAGGCCGGGCGTTATCTGTGCGAGGCGCTGGGCAAGCGCTGGACGTCGAGCGTCGGTCTGTCGCTGATCTACGACAGCCTGAACAGCCGTTTGCGCCCGACGCGCGGCCAGCGGCTGGTGCTGGGTACCGATTTTGCGGGCCTTGGCGGCGACGTGAAATATCTGCGCGGTCGTTTCGACGCCGACAAATATTGGAACATCGGCAGCGGGTTCATCTTCTCGGCCGGGCTTGAGGGTGGCTATATCCACAGCCTCGAAGATGCCGAAGCGGGTGTGGACCCGGTCCGCATCACCGATCGCTTCTTCCTGGGCGAGCCGCAGTTCCGCGGCTTCGACATCCGTGGCGTCGGCCCGCGCATCCAGCGCATCAGCTATACGGGCACCGTCGCTGGCGGGAACCAGGCGTTGATCACCAACGAAGACCAGATCTTCGACGATGCGATCGGTGGTCGGGCCTATTATCTCGGCAAGCTGGAGCTCGAGATCCCGCTGGGTGCGGGTGCGCGGGAAATGGGCATCCGTCCGTCGATCTTCTTCATGGCCGGCGCCAATTGGGGCGTGCGTGAGCCGAACAAGACGGCGGCGTTTACCCAAGCCACCGACTCCTCCGGCAATCTGCTGTTCAATGCGGACGGCTCGCCGTCGCTGTTGCCGATCCAGACGCCCCAGTTCGATTCCGAAGGCCGCGCGCTGTACGCCGTGTCGCTGGGCGACTCGGTCGCGCCGGGCGCGCTGACGACCTGTAGCATCGGTTATTCGGCGACGCTGGGCGGCGCGTGCTCGGGAACGTCGATCAACACGCGCTACAACCTTCAGACAGATCCGTTCATCGAAAACTTCCTGGGCAACTCGCCCAAACCGCGCCTGTCGGTTGGTATCGGCGTCAACTGGAACTCGCCGTTCGGGCCGCTGCGGCTCGACCTCGCGCATGCCTTCCTCACCCAGAAGGGTGACGACACCAAACTCTTCACATTCAACGTAGGGACTTCATTCTAATGGGTAACACCAAAACCATTCTCGCCGCGATCGCGGTCGCGGGTGCCACTTTTGGCGCCGGCGCCGCCGCTGCGCAGGCGCTCGTCGACACCAAGGTCGCGATCGTCGATGTGGATCGGATCATGGCCAGCTGCACCGCCTGCACCGCGGCGTCGCAGCAGCTGCAGGCCCAGCGCACGCAGCTTCAGCAATTTGCGCAGCAGCAGGCGACCCCGCTGCAGACCGAAGAAACCGCGCTTCAGGCTGCGCTCAAGGCCGCCAATGGCAAGCCCGATGCCGCGCTGACCGCGCGCATCCAGGCGTTCCAGCAGCGCCAGCAGACCGCGCAGCAGCAGTTCAACGAGCGTCAGGCGACGTTCCAGCGCAACGTCCAATATGTGAACCAGCAGGTGGCACAGCGGATGGTGCCGGTGATCGAGCAGATTTCGCAGCAGCGCGGCGCGCATATTGCGCTGGCCAAGGATGCGACGCTGTATTCGGCAACCAACATCGATATCACCGATGCGGTGCTCGCGGCGCTTAACCAGCAGCTGCCGAGCGTGCAGACCGTGGCGCCGCCGCCGCAGCAGCCTGCGCAGCAGCCCGCACCGACCCAGCCGGCACCTACCGGCCGGTGAGCGACGCCGCCGAAGGAAAGGCCGCTATCGGCCCGCTCGACGTGACGCGGGTGATGGCGGCGCTGCCGCATCGTTACCCGATGCTGCTCGTCGACCGGGTCGAGCAGCTGATCCCCGACGAGCGGATCGTCGCGATCAAGGCGGTGTCGATCAACGAAGAGTTCTTCCAGGGACATTTCCCGGGAAGGCCGATCATGCCCGGCGTCCTCCAGGTGGAGGCGCTGGCGCAGGCGGCGGGCGTGCTGGCGGTCGAGAGCCTGGGCCTCGCTGGAACGGGCAAGCTCGTCTATTTCATGTCGATCGACGGCGTGAAGTTCCGCAAGCCGGTCGAGCCGGGCGTGCTGCTGCGGCTCGAGGTCGAATTCGTGCAGAAGCGTTCGCGCATCTGCAAGTTTGCGGGCAAGGCCTATCTGGGCGACGATCTGGCGACCGAATGCGAGTTCACCGCGATGATCGCGGACCCGCCCAGCGCTTAGTTTGGCGCAGCGTCAGCGGAACGCTCCCGAAGTCCATTGCAAGACCGGCGCGCCTCTGTTAGGGGCCGCGCCTTCTTGTTGCCGGTCGGAAACCGGCGCGCAAATTCAAGGAACAGACACGTGAAGCCCGATACGCACCCCGATTATCACATGATCAAGGTCCAGATGACCGACGGCACCGTCTATGAGACGCGGTCGACCTGGGGCAAGGAAGGCGATCTGATGCAGCTCGAGATCGATCCGCTGGCGCACCCGGCATGGACCGGTGGCCGCGGCCAGATGCTCGACAGCGGCGGTCAGGTCGCGCGCTTCAACAAGCGTTTCGGTGGTCTCTCGCTTTCGAAGAAGTGAGCGGCGCGGGCCTTGTGCCCGGCTGAACCCGATAGCACGGCCCGTCCCGGAACCCCGGGGCGGGCCGTTTGCGTTCGGGCAAGCCGTTAACGCGGCTTTAGCCATCGCGACCTAGGTTGCGTCTATGGTTTTCACCGGCAAGCGCAGTTTCACCGCAGAATTTGAACCGGCAGTGCTGGGCCGTCGGCGCGCACCGCGTGCGCCGGTGTCACTGGACGCGAAGGTCGGCCGTGGGGGACTTGATCGCGCGCTGTGCAAGGTGGTCGACCTGTCCACTCATGGTGCAAAGATCGAGACCTATTCGGAGCTTCGTCGCGATTCGGTGATTTGGCTGACGCTGCCGCATGTCGGCCATTGGGCGGCGCGCGTAGTGTGGTCGAACGACTTCGAGGCAGGGCTGGAGTTCCAGATCCCGCTGAGCGAGGACGAGTTCGAGGCGCTGGTCGGCTGAAGCTGCGCATATCGGTTTGAGCTTGCCGGCGTTTCCGCTTAAGAGCGGGCAAACGCCGTGATCCACGCACTCGCCAATCCCACGCGCTTCCTGAAGATCGCGCGCCCGCTGACGCCCATCCTGTTCTGGAGCGGGCTGCTGCTGACGCTTGTCGGTGCCTGGGGCGGGCTGACGCAGACGCCGCCGGACTATCTGCAAAAGGAAAGCGTCCGCATTCTGTACATCCATGTGCCGAGCGCGTGGCTGGGCATGGGCGGGTGGAGCGCGCTGGCGATCGCATGCTTTGCCTATCTGGTATGGCGGCATCCACTGGCGGCACTGGCCGCGCGGGCGACAGCGCCGGTGGGGGCGGTGTTCGCGGCACTATGCCTGATCACCGGATCGATCTGGGGTCGGCCGACCTGGGGCACATGGTGGCAATGGGACGGACGGCTGACGTCGATGCTGCTGCTGTTTTTCATCTACCTTGGATGGATCGCGCTGGAGCGGGCGGACCGTGAGCGGGGCGGGGACGGGCGCATCCCGGCGCTGTTTGGCATCGCCGGGACGGTGTTGTTGCCGATCATCCGCTATTCGGTTGTGTGGTGGAACACGCTGCACCAGGGGCAGAGCCTGACGCTGACCAAATCGACCATCGACGATTCGATGCTGTGGCCGCTGTTGCTGACATTGCCCGGCTTTTCGCTGCTGTTCGGCGGGATCGTGCTGATGCGGATGCGTGCCGTGCTGGCGGAGCAGCGGATCGAGGCGCGGATGCGGAGACTGGCGGCATGAACCACTGGCCGTTCATCATCGCCGCCTATGCGGCCGTGACCGCAGGGATCGGCGGGCTGTCGCTGCTGAGCTGGCGCGCGATGCGTAGGGCCGAGGCGGCTTCGGACGCATTGAGGGACCGGCGATGAAGGCGAAGCACCAGCGGCTGATCCTCGGCCTGCTCGCGCTCGCCGCGATCGGTGGGGCGAGCGGGCTGGCACTGTCGGCGCTGCGCGACGAGGCGGCGTTTTTCTACACGCCAAGCGATCTGGCGACCAAGACGCCCGAGCCGGGCAAGGCCGTGCGGCTGGGCGGCATGGTGCAGGTGGGCAGCATCAAGAGGCTGGCGGATGGCGTGACCATCACATTCATCGTCGCCGACAATGGCGGGACGGTGCCGGTGCGCTTCACCGGCGTGGCGCCGGATCTGTTCAAGGAAAATTCTGGCGTCGTCGCCGAAGGCAAGTTCGAGGCGGATGGCAGCTTCACCGCCGACAATCTGCTCGCCAAGCATGACGAGCGCTACATGCCGCCCGAGATTGCCGACAAGATGCCGCCGCCGGGGAATATGACGCGATGATTGCCGAAGCCGGATTGGCGGCGCTGTGGTTTGCAGCTGCACTTGCGCTGCTCCAGCTGCTCGCGGCGGGGCTGGGGCTGCGGATGCAGGCGCGGACGTCGGGCGGTGAGCTGATCGCGGCGGTGCGCCCGGTGGCGATCGTGCAGGGGCTGCTCGCTGCCCTCTCGTTCGCTTTGCTGATCACCCTGTTCGTCCATTCGGACATGTCGGTGCTGCTGGTCGCGCAGAACAGCCATTCGGCCAAGCCGATGCTGTACAAGGTCGCGGGGGCATGGGGGAACCATGAAGGCTCGATGCTGCTGTGGGTCACGGTGCTGGCACTGTCGGGCGGGGCGATTGCATTGCTGGAGCGGCAGCTCGACCGCGCGACGCTGACCGCGACATTGGGCGCGCAGGCGGCGATTGCGTTGGGTTTCTACGCCTTCCTTTTGATCGCATCGAACCCGTTCGCGCGGCTCGATCCGGCGGCGGTGGATGGGCTGGGGCTGAACCCGTTGCTGCAGGACCCCGGCCTCGCCTTTCATCCGCCGACGCTTTATTTCGGTTATGTCGGACTGTCGGTCGCCTTTTCCTTTGCGGTCGGTGCGATGGTCACCGGGGTGGTCGGCCCGGCCTTTGCGCGGGCGATGCGCCCTTGGGTGCTGGCGGCATGGGTTTTCCTCACGATCGGCATCACGGCGGGCAGCTATTGGGCCTATTATGAGCTGGGCTGGGGCGGCTGGTGGTTCTGGGACCCGGTCGAGAATGCATCGCTGATGCCATGGCTCGCGGCGACGGCGCTGCTCCATTCGGTCAATGTCCTCGCGGCGCGCGACGGGCTGCGCGCCTGGACACTGATGCTGGCGGTGGTCGCATTCTCGATGTCGATGCTGGGCACCTTCCTGGTGCGATCGGGCATTTTGACGAGCGTGCACGCATTTGCGGTCGATCCGACGCGCGGGTCGTTCATCCTCGTCCTGCTCGCGCTCTATATCGGCGGTGCGCTGCTGCTGTTCGCGCTGCGCGCCGGGACGGTGTGGGCGGGGCAGGGCTTCGACCCGTTGAGCCGTGAGGGCGGGCTGGTGCTCAACAACCTGCTCCTCACCGTGATCCTCGGCATCGTGCTGATTGGGACGCTGTATCCGATCCTGGCGCAGGCGATGGGCGAGCAATTGTCGGTCGGGCCGCCGTTCTTCAACAAGACCGCTGGGCCGATCGCGTTGGTGCTGGTCGCTGCGATGGCGGTAGGGCCGCTGCTCAAATGGCGGCGCGACGATGCCAATGCGCTACTTTCCAAACTGACCGTCCCGGTGGCGGCGGCGATGCTTGGCATGGCAGCGACCTTCGTGCTGGCACCCGACACCGGATGGATGGAGATCGCGGCGCTGGGACTTGCGGCGGGTCTGACGGTGGCGAGCTTTGCGCCGTTGTGGAAGCGCAATCTGCTGCGCACGCCCTTGTTCACCTGGGGCATGGTGATCGCGCATTTCGGCGTTGCGGTGAGCCTGGCCGGAATGGCGGCAGACAGTGCGTTCACCAAAGAGCGGCTGGTCGCGGCGGTCTATGGCCAGCCCTATCAGGTCGGGCCGTGGCGCGTGGTGCTGGACGGCGTCGGCCCCGCCATCGGCGACAATTGGTCGGCAGTCGAGGGGCGCGTGACGGCACGCCGCGACGATGGTCCGGTGGTCCTGTTGCGACCGCAGCGCCGTTTCTATTCCTCGCCCCCCACCGACACGGCTGAGGCGGCGATCAAGACCCGCTGGAACGGGCAGCTCTATGCCGTGCTGGGTGAGCAAGATGCGCAGGGTCGCTGGCAGCTGCGGATGTGGTGGAAGCCGTTCGTCACCCTGATCTGGTTCGGCGGCGGGCTGATCGCGCTGGGCGGGGCGCTATCACTGTTCGGGCGGCTGTTTCGCGAGCGGCGCAACGCGCGGCGGCGGGAGGAGGCGGAATGAGCCGCTGGAAATTATGGCTGCCCCTGATCGGCTTTGCAGCACTGGTTGCGGTCGCGGTCTATGGCCTGCGCGGGACCGGTGAGGCGGTGGTCAAGTCGGCGCTGGTCGGCAAGCCGCTGCCCGAATTCGCGTTGCCCGCGATGGTGCAGGGCAAGCCGGGATTGAGCCGCGCGGACCTGGCCACAGGCAAACCGCGCCTGCTCAATGTCTTCGCCAGCTGGTGCGTGCCGTGCATTGCCGAAGCGCCGCAGCTGATGCAGCTCAAGGCCGCCGGCGTGCAGATCGACGCGGTCGCCATCGCCGATACGCCGGAGGCGGTGACGGCGTTTCTGGCGCGGCATGGCGATCCCTATGCGCGGATCGGCGACGACCGCCAGCGCGCGGTGCAGATCGGAATCGGCTCGTCCGGCGTGCCCGAGACCTTCGTGATCGACGGGCAGGGCCGGATCGCGATGCAGCATATCGGTGACATCCGTGAGGATGACGTGCCCAAGCTGCTCGCCGCGCTGGAGGCGGTGCGATGAGCATGCTGCTCGCCATGGCGCTGGCGGGGGCGGCTGCGCCCGTCGATCTCGGCTATAACCAGCTGCCCGATGCGCGGCAGGAGGCAGCGGCGACCGAACTGATGTTCGAGCTGCGTTGCCTGGTCTGTCAGGGCCAGTCGATCGCGGACAGCGACGTGTCGATGGCGGCGGACATGCGCCGCATCGTGCGCCAGAAGATCGCGGCGGGGGAGAAGCCCGATGCGGTCCGCGACTGGCTGATCGAACGCTATGGCAGCTATGTGAGCTACGACCCGCCGCTGACGCTGGCAACCGCGCCGCTGTGGCTGGCGCCGTTATTGCTGCTGGCGTTCGGCCTGTGGATCGCGCGCGGCAGTTTTCGCAGGAGGCGCGGCTGATGGGATGGGTGATGCTTGCGCTGGTGGGCGCGGTGGCGTTCGGCCTGCTGGCGCTGTTCGGGGTACCCCGGACCTTGTGGAGCTTTGGGGCGGCGGCGCTGATGCTCGGCGCGACCGGCTATGCGTTGCAGGCGCGACCGGGCCTCTCGGGAGCGCCGGCTGCGGCAAGCCGCGCGGTTGAGGTCGATGCAGTCGGTGCCACAAAGATGCGTGAGCTGCGGTCCGCGATGTTTGGGCAGTTCACCGCGCTCGATTATGCATTCTACCCCGCCGATGCGCTGATCCGGTCGGGCAAGGCCGATACGGCGGCACATTTGATGCTGGGTGCCGTGCGCCAGACGCCGCAGGCGCCGGCGCTATGGACGTGGCTGGGCATGACCCTGGTCGAGGCGGATCAGGGGACGATGTCGCCGGCGGCGGGCCTGGCCTTTCGTCGCGGCGTTACGCTTGCCCCCAAACATCCTGGCCCTGCCTTTTTCTACGGCATGGCGCTGGCACGGGCCGGACAGCCCGAAGCGGCAATCCCGTGGCTCAGGCGCGCGTTGCGGCTGACCCCGGACGGCGCGAGCTACCGCACGGATGTTCAGGGGGCGCTGATCCAGATCCAGATGCTGGCTGCGATGCGCGCGCGGGCGGAACAGCCACCCGCGCAATAGATTCAGCGCGCGGCGGCCCTCTGGGCCAGTTGCGCGTCGACCAGCTGGATCGCCTTTTGCACCGCAGCCTCGATCGAGAGGAAGCTGGTGTCGAGCACCGTCGCGTCGGCCGCCGCAACCAGCGGTGCCTCGGTCCGCTTGCTGTCGCGTTCGTCGCGGGCGCGGATATCGGCAAGCACGCGGTCGAGACTGACTGACGATCCACCCTTGCGCAGCTCGGCATGGCGGCGGCGGGCGCGGATCATCGGGGTCGCCTTGACGAATAATTTGGCGTCGGCGTCGGGCGCAATCACCGTGCCGATGTCGCGCCCGTCGAGGATCGCGCCAGCCGGTTGGGCGGCGAAGCGCTTCTGTCGCTGGAGCAGGGCCGAGCGCACCAGCGGATGCGCCGAGACGACCGACGCCGCTTGTCCGACTTCGTCGGTGCGCAGCCATTCGTCGGCGAGCAGCAAATCGTCGAAGCTGGTCGCGGCAACCGCATCGGCCTCCTGCGCCGGATCGAGCTCGTCGCGCAGCACGGTGGCCGCGACGGCGCGATAGAGCAGGCCCGTGTCGAGATGCGGGAGCGCGTAATGGCGTGCAAGGGCGCGGGCGATGGTGCCTTTACCGGATGCAGCGGGGCCGTCGACGGCAATGATCATGGCTGGTGGTCGGTCAGTCGGTCGAGGGTGGAGAAAAAGCCCGGGTAGCTGGTCGCGACCGGGCTGGCATCGTCGATCGTAACCGCGTCGCGCGCGCGCAGGCCAGCCACGGCCATGCTCATCGCGATACGGTGATCGAGTTTCGAGGCGATCTGTGCGCCGCCGGGGAGCAGCTCGCCGCCATTGCCGTGGATGGTAAGGCCGTCCTCAAACTCTTCGAGTTGAACGCCATTGGGTTCGAGCGCCGCGACCATTGCCGCGATTCGATCCGATTCCTTGACTCGCAGTTCCTCCGCGCCGCGCGCGACGGTGAGGCCGCTGGCAAAGGCGGCGGCGACGAACAATACGGGATATTCGTCGATCATGCTCGGGGCCAGATCGGGCGGAACCTCGATCGCCGTCAGCGGCGCGTGGCGGACCTGGAGGTCGGCCACGGGTTCGCCACCCACTTCGCGTGCGTTGAGCTCGGTGATGTCGGCACCCATCATCCTGAGTGCGGTGATGATGCCGGTGCGGGTCGGGTTGAGCCCGACATTGGCGATGACGATGTCGGATCCCGGCACGATCGAGGCTGCGACCATCCAGAAGGCGGCTGAGGAGGGGTCGCCGGGGACCGCGATCTGCTGTGGCTTCAGTTCCGCCTCACCGCGGATTGAAATGACCCGGCCCTGTGGCGTTTCCTCGACGCTCAGCTCTGCGCCGAAGCCACGCAGCATCCGTTCGCTATGGTCGCGGGTGGGCACAGGCTCGACCACGCGGGTAATGCCCGGCGTGTTGAGGCCGGCAAGAAGCACCGCCGACTTGACCTGCGCCGAGGCGACCGGGAGGGTGTAGTCGATCGGCACGGCCGGGCAGAGGCCCCGCATCGTGAGCGGCAGGCGGCCGCCGGGGCTGGCAGTGAAATCCGCTCCCATCGCCGACAAGGGATCGATCACGCGGCCCATCGGGCGCTTTGACAGCGACGCGTCGCCGGTGAAGGTCGCGGTGATCGGGTGGCTGGCGATCAAGCCCATCAGCAGACGGGTCGAGGTGCCGGAATTACCCATCTCCAGCGCCGTCTGCGGCTGGAGCAGCCCGCCGACGCCGACGCCGGCGACGTGCCACACGCCGTTTGCGTCGCGTTCGATCTGCGCGCCCATGGCGCGCATCGCGGCCGCCGTGGCAAGCACGTCCTCGCCCTCCAGCAGCCCCTCGATGCGGCTTTCGCCGACCGCAAGGCCGGCAAACATCAGCGAGCGGTGGCTGATCGACTTGTCGCCGGGAACGGTTACGTTGCCGCGCAACGGGCCGCGGGCGGAAATGGTGAGGGGAAGGGGAGAATGTGCGCTCATTGGCGGCGGCTTTGACAGGGGGCTTGCGCTATGGCAAGGCGCGCGCCACTTCAACGGGGACTAGTTTCCCGTCATCTCAGTAATTTTGAACAAAAAGGCATGGAACGCCACATGGTGAAGCCGGAATGGGGCACGAAGCGGAGCTGCCCGAAATGCGCGACGCGCTTTTACGATCTGACCAAGGATGAGCCGGTTACGTGCATCAGCTGCGGCTATGCCTGGGAGCCCGAGCCGATCCTGAAGTCCAAGCAGCCGCTGCCGTTCGAAGCGGCCAAGGTCGACATCGAGAAGGTGAAGAAGGACGACGCCGATCTGGGTGACGAGGATCTGGACATCGACGAGGACGCCGAGGGTTCGCCCGACGATGACGTCGATCTGGGCGGTGACGACGATCTGGGCGTCGATACTGGCGACACCGACGAAGAAACCTGAAACCCGGGAAAAAAGCGGTTGCACACCGCGCGATGGCTGCTAAAGGCCATCGCCTTCCCGGAACGGATGGGGCCGTAGCTCAGCTGGGAGAGCGCTGCAATGGCATTGCAGAGGTCAGGGGTTCGATCCCCCTCGGCTCCACCATCCCCTTGAAGATAAAAGGCCGGAGCGCATCGCGCTGCCGGCCTTTTTTGTCGTTCGTGGTGAGGTTGCGGGTCGAGATCTCACATTTTGCCCCCGGTTTGGGCAGCAATAGGATCAAGTTGGAGGTAATCGGGGTTCGTGGTCCTGCCAAGTTAAGCTAGCCTTTGGTCACCAAGTCTTCGGGGAGGGCTAGATGTTCAAAACCGCTATGCTGGCTTGCGCGTTTTCGGCGATATTGATGGCTCCGATCGCCTATGCCCAAAATTGTGCTGCGTTTGATCAGGAGCAGGCTGACATCAACTATAGCTGGCGGTGGCTGAAGAGCCGATATCCAGTGACCACATCATTTCATGCCAGTTGTATGCGAGACGCTACTACCGTCGAAGGATCGGCGGCCTGCACGATGACGGCGATCGGCATGGCAGGTCAGTGCCCTTGGGGCGGATGTGACACGAGCAGCGAGGAGTATGGCAATGTTTTTGGGGGCCTGATCGTTCGCTACGGTACGCTCAAGGCGCGCCGTGAGCGATCGAACTGTCGCCTGAACATCCCCGACCTGTTTCTTGAATAGGCCGGTTGCCCGTCCCGCATCGATACAGGCGTTAACGATCATTGAGGGATGGTCGAAATCGTAAACGGCGCGTTAACTTGCCGCCATGCGACGCGAACTCATCCTGACCGGCACCAGCCGCAGCCACCCCTTTCGGGCCAACCTCCCTCACGTGCGCGCGCAGGTGCGCCGCAAGGAGGATGACGGCGACCTCAAGCTGTTCGCGATGAGCTTCACCGCCTTCTTCGTGTGCATCTACACGTTCATCTTCTGAACGCCCCGCGCGCCGCGCCTAATCGCAGGCGCGGTGGAGCCTCTGGGCGATCCAGGCCGAGATGAACGCCATGCCGGCGACGAACAGCAGCTGATCCGCCGGTCCGACTCCGAGTGCGGTGATCGCGATGACCAGCAGCGCGCCCAGCACCATCCCGAATGCGTTGACGATGTTGTTGGCCGCGACCGTGCGCGCGGTCTGATCCTTGGTCACGGTCGTCGTGAGGAAGGCGTAGAGCGGTACCACGAACATGCCGCCGGCAATCGCGATCGCCATCAAGGTAGCGAGCACCAGCCACGCCTGGGGCATCGCCATGAAACCGGCCATGTCGTAGAGCTGACCTGGCGCAGCGGGCACCCAGAAGCGCGATTCGAACGAGAAGGCGACGATGAAGACCGCCATCGCGATCACCGAGATGGGCGAGTATTTGGCCGAAATCTCGCCCTTCAGCATCGCGTTGATGATCACCGATCCGATTGCGACGCCGACCGAGAAGGTCGCGATCATCAAGCTGGCGACTTCCTTGGTGGAGGTCAGCACATTCTTCGCAAGGGGCGTGAAGATCACGATCAGCACCGCGCCCATGGTCCAGAAGAAGCTGATCGCGCAGATCGCCCAGAACAGCCGGGGAATGTGCATGGTGTTGGCGATCAACCGCCATGACGCGGTGAAAGGGTTGAAATTGAGCTTGAGCTTCGCGCCCTGACGCGGCGCGGGCGGCACCATGCGGCCAGTAAACCAGCCAATCACCGCGACGACCAGCGTCATCCAGCCTGCAGTCTCAATCGTAACCCAGCCAGCGACCACGGTGCCAAGCAGGATCGAGAGATAAGTCGCGGCTTCGACCATCCCGGTGCCGCCCAGGATCTCGTCATCCTTCAGATGCTGGGGCAGGATCGCATATTTGATCGGGCCGAAAAACGTGGAGTGGGTGCCCAGCATCAGCACCGCGCCGAGCATCATGCCGACGCCGACCATTGGATAGCCGAAATGCGCGACGATGATGCCGCAGCCGCCGAACAGCATGATCCCGATCTCGGCCGTCTTAACCAGCCGGATGATCTGCGCCTTGTCATAAGTGTCCGCCAGCTGGCCGGACAGAGCGGACAGCAACACGAAGGGGAGCAGCGCCGCACCCGTGGCAAGCGCGTTGAAGACGAACTCCGTCTCCGGGTCGTTCAGCACCTGATAGGTGGCGAACAGCACCATCGCGGTCTTGAACAGATTGTCGTTGAACGCCCCCAGGAACTGCGTGACGAAAAGGGGGAGAAACCGGCGCTCTTTGAGCAGTCCGAGCGCGTTGTTCATATGCGTGGCGGGCCTTCGTCCGTCAAAACTGGCGCACGCATAGCCGGGCGGCACGGGGTGCGGCAACCGGATATCGTGTTGCCGAGAGGGGATGATCACGGCGCGTTGCAGTGCTAGAGGCAAAGGATGCTGACGCTGCCCAACGTCCTGACGCTATCGCGAATCGTGACCGTACCGCTGCTGGTCTTCTTCCTGTGGTGGCCGCAATGGCAGGCGGGCTACGCGCTAGGCTTTGCAACCTACTGCCTGATGGGGATCACCGATTATTTCGACGGTTATCTCGCGCGGTCGCGCGGGACGGTGTCGAAGCTTGGCGTGTTCCTCGATCCGATCGCGGACAAGATCATGGTGGCGGCGGTGATCCTGATCCTGTGCGCGAAGGAAGTGATTCCCGGCATCCACATGATCGCCGCGCTGGTGATTCTGTTGCGGGAGATCGCGGTGTCGGGGCTGCGCGAGTTTCTGGGCGGGATTCAGGTGTCGGTGCCGGTATCGGCGCTGGCAAAATGGAAGACCGCGTTGCAGCTGACGTCGCTCGGCGGGCTGATCCTTGCCGGGGCGCTGCCGGGATGGGGCTGGGTGCATAACACGAGCCTGGCGATGCTATGGGCGGCGGCGGCGCTGACGCTGATCACCGGATGGGACTATCTGCGCGTCGGCCTGCGGCACATGGACAGCTGATGCGGATGCTCTACTTCGCCTGGGTTCGCGAGACGATCGGGGTGGGCGAGGAAGAGGTGCGGCCGCCCGAGGCTGTGCGGACCGTTGCCGACCTGATCGACTGGCTGCGCGGGTGTAGCGACGCGCATATGCGGGCCTTTGCCGATATGACACGGCTGCGCGCTGCGGTGGATCAGCGATTCGTGGCTCTGGACAGCGAACTCGGCACCGCGCGCGAGGTCGCGATCTTTCCGCCGGTAACCGGCGGATGATCCGCGTCTCGGTCGACACCGCGCCGATCGATGTCGGAATCGAACTGGCGGGCATCGAAGAAACCGGCGCGGGCGGCATCGCCAGTTTCATCGGCGTCGTGCGGGGCGATGACGGCGTCACCAGCCTGGAACTCGAACATTATCCGGGAATGACCGAAGCGGTGCTGTGCAACCTTGCCGAGCAGGCAATGGTGCGTTGGGGCCTTGTTTCGGCGGTGATCGTGCATCGCGTGGGGCCGATGGAGCCGGGCGAGCGGATCGTGCTGGTGGCGACTGCGGCGGCGCATCGTGCGGCGGCGCTGGAGGCATGCGCGTTCCTGATCGACCGGTTGAAGACCGACGCGCCGTTCTGGAAGCGGGAGTATCGCGGCGATGCGGTTCGCTGGGTCGACGCGCGGGAAAGCGACCGAGCGGCAGCGAAACGCTGGACTGGTTAGGCCCTGGGCGGTGCCGACTGCGCCAGCACCTCTGCCAACAGCCGGAAATCGCGTTCGCGCGGGCTAGCCTTGCGCCAGACCAGGGCAATGCGGCGTGACGGGTTTTCTGCCTGGAGCGGGCGGGCCGTGATGTGGGTGTGGTCGAGAATGCCGGCATCGATCGCCATTTCCGGCAGCATCGTCACGCCAAGGCCGTTATCGACCATCTGCACCATCGTGTGCAGCGAGGTGCCGAGCATCGTCGCTTCAGCGCGCAGTTCCGGGCGGTTGCACGCGGCGAGCGCGTGATCCTTGAGGCAGTGTCCGTCCTCCAGCAGCAGCAGGCGGGTCTCGTCGATCTCGCTCGCGGTCACACTGGCGTGATCGGGTTCATATTCGCCCTCGGGGAAGGCGACGAACAGCCGGTCATCAAACAGCGGCGCCGTTTCGACGTCGCCACAGGCATAGGGAAGGGCGAGCAACACGCAATCGGTGCGACCGGTGTGCAGGCTTTCGCATGCAGCACCGCTGGGTTCTTCGCGCAGGAACAGTTTGAGGTCGGGATAGTCGCGCCGGAGCCGGGGCAGGATGCGCGGCAGCAGGAACGGGGCGATGGTCGGAATGACGCTCATCCGCATTTCGCCCGAAAGGGGCCGTCCCGCGGCGCGGGCGAGGTCGGCAAGCTCATCCGCCTCACGCAACACGCGGCGCGCCTTGTCGACGATTCGCTCGCCCAGCGGGGTGAAGCGGACAACGCGACGAGTGCGCTCGACCAGAACGACGCCGATCAGCGTTTCGAGCTCACGCAGGCCGGCCGACAGGGTCGATTGGGTGACGAAGCACGCCTCCGCCGCGCGACCGAAATGGCCGTGATCCTTGAGCGCGACAAGATATTGCAGCTGCTTGAGCGTAGGGAGGTAGGTCTGCGCCATGATCGATCCAATCGATTGATGGCGTGCATATAAGTGATCAGTGCGATGATACCAGGGCGTTGCGGCGGCGCAGGATACATTTGCACCGCCGCCGCCCGCCTCACCGCGCGCGCGCCAGCGCCACGGCGTCAGGACCAGCCGGAAAGCTGAGCTGGCCGGTTTCGTCATGGACTGCGCGCCACACACCGTCGGCAACATCGGCCTCGGTCGTGAACAGCGCGGGTGTGGCGAAAGCGGTCAGGATTGGCGCGGCGAAGGCCATATACGGCTCCGGGATCGCGTCCTCGATCCGGGTCCCGGAATTTTGGATGAATCGCGTCGTCGGGCCATAGCCAGGCTGAACCAGCTTCGCCCGAATCCCGAACGCGGCCAGTTCGTGCGCCAATGCGCCGGTGAAACCTTCGATCGCGGCCTTGCTGGCGGTGTACACCGAAACCAGCGGCATCGGCGTCAGCACCGCACTCGATGTGACGTTGACCACCACGCCCGATCGCTGCGCCCGGAAACCGGGGATCACGGCCTGGGTCATCGCCATCACGCCGAAGGTGTTGGTTTCGAAGATCGTGCGCATCCTTTGGACGGGCATCGTCTCAAGCACGCCGATCGCCCCGATGCCGGCATTGTTCACGAGCGCGTCGATCGGACCCGCCGCCTCGATCGCCGCCGCGATGCTTTCGGGGCGGGTGACGTCAAGGCCAAGGATACGGATGCGCTCGCAATGCGGGAGGATGTCGAGTCGTGGCGTGCGCATCGTGGCGATGACCCGCCATCCGCGCGCGTGGAAATGACGGGCGGTTTCGAGTCCGTAGCCTGACGAGGCACCGGTGATCAGGATGGTCTTCATGGGAATTTCCTTGCTGTTGGCATTCCCCAGATGCCTCAGAATGAACCGGACGTTCTACGATTGATAATCCATAATTCATTTGCGATAGTCCTGATATGGTCGATCCTCTGTCCGAAATCATCGCGTTGCTCAGGCCCCGCACCGTCTTTTCCAAGCGCGTCAGCGGCGCGGGGCGTTGGGGCGTGCGCTATGGCGCCTATGGTGCGCCAAGCTTTTGCACGGTGATCGAGGGGCGCTGTCGGCTCGCGGTAGACGGTCACGATCCGGTGACGCTCGAGACCGGTGATTTCATTCTGATGCCCGCGACGCCCGGTTTCGTGCTCTCGGGATTCGAACCGGTGATCCCGATCTACCATGATCCCCATGAAGCGGCGGCCGCGCCTCAGGTCGATGAACTGCGCCACGGCGACCCGGATACCGAGCCCGATGTGCGGCTGCTGGGTGGATATTTCGCATTCGAGATCGCCGACACCGCCCTGCTGCTTTCATTGCTCCCGGCGCTGATCCACCTGCGCGGTGCGACGCGGCTCACAACGCTGGTGACGATGCTGGGGGAGGAGGCGCAGGCGCAACAGCCGGGGTGCGATCTGGTGGTCGAGCGGCTGGTCGAGATTCTGTTGGTCGCGGCGCTGCGTGCGATCCAGGGCGATCACGCGCCGCCCGGCTTGTTGCGCGGACTGGGCGACCGGCGGATCGCTGTCGCAATGCGCGCGATGCATGGTGATCCCGCACGCGCCTGGACGATGGCGCAACTCGCCGGCGAGGCAGGCATGTCACGCTCGGCCTTTTTCGACCGGTTCGTGCGTGCGGTCGGTGTGCCGCCGATGGAGTATCTGCTCGCCTGGCGGATGGCGGTGGCCAAGGATTTGCTGAAGGCGAGGCAATTCGCGCTGACCGAGGTCGCCGAACGGGTCGGCTATGGATCGGCGAGCACTTTCAGCACCGCGTTCAGTCGCCACGTCGGGCAGCCGCCGGGCCGCTATGCGCGGGCGGCGTGAGCAAGCGCGATAACACCACCCCCGCATCTTGCAGGGGTGGTGCCATCCGGGTTCAGGCTGCAGCGGCCTCGATCTCTTCGGCGGGGAGCCGGATGAGATAGTCGAAGGCCGACAAGGCGGCGGTCGAGCCTGCGCCCATCGCGATCACGATCTGCTTGTACGGAACGGTGGTGGCGTCACCGGCGGCGAAGATGCCCGGCTGGCTGGTCTCGCCGCGCGCGTCGATCTCGATCTCACCGCGCGGGGTGAGCGCGACGCTGTCCTTGAGCCATTCGGTGTTGGGGACCAGACCGATCTGCACGAAGATGCCTTCGAGCGCGATGTCGTGCTCGACGCCGGTGTTGCGATCCTTGTAGGTCAGGCCAGTCACCTTGTCCGCGCCGTTCACCCGCGTCGTCATCGCCGAGGTGATCACCTGGACGTTCGGCAGGCTGCCGAGCTTGCGCTGAAGCACCGCGTCGGCGCGTAGCTGGCTGTCATATTCGATCAGCGTGACATGGCCGACGATGCCGGCCAGGTCGATCGCTGCCTCGACGCCCGAATTGCCACCGCCGATCACCGCAACGCGCTTGCCCTTGAACAGCGGGCCGTCGCAGTGCGGGCAATAGGCGACGCCCTTGTTGCGATATTCGTCCTCGCCGGGGACGCCCATCTGGCGCCAGCGGGCACCGGTGGACAGGATGACGGTCTTGGCCTTCAGGCTGGCACCATTGGCCAGCACGACCTCATGCAATCCGCCTTCGCGCACGGCCGGGATCAGCTTTTCGGCGCGCTGCAGGTTCATGATGTCGACGCCATTCTCTTTGACGTGACCTTCGAGCTGGGCGGCGAGCTTGGGGCCTTCGGTGTAGGGGACCGAGATGAAATTCTCGATGCCCATCGTGTCGAGCACCTGGCCGCCGAAGCGCTCGGCCGCGATGCCGACGCGCAGCCCCTTGCGCGCGGTGTAGATCGCCGACGCCGCGCCTGCCGGGCCACCGCCGACGATCAGGACGTCGAACGGCTCCTTGGCGGCGAGCTTTTCGGCAGCCTTGGCCTCTGCGCCGCTGTCGAGCTTGGCGACGATCTGCTCCAGCTCCATCCGGCCCGATCCGAACAGCTCGCCGTTGAGATAGACGGTGGGAACGGCGAGCACCTGGCGTGCATCGACTTCTTCCTTGAACAGCGCGCCGTCGATCGCGACGTGGCTGATCCGGGGGTTGAGGACCGCCATCAGGTTGAGCGCCTGAACCACGTCTGGGCAATTCTGGCAGCTGAGCGAGAAATAGGTTTCGAAGTGGAGGTCGCCGTCGAGGCCCTTGACCGCTTCGATCACGTCCTGCGCGGCCTTGGACGGGTGGCCGCCGACCTGAAGCAGGGCGAGGACGAGGCTGGTGAATTCATGCCCCATCGGGATGCCGGCGAAGCGCACGCCGATATCGGTGCCCGCACGGCGGATCATGAAGCTGGGGGTGCGCTTGTCGTCATCCTTGCGGATCAGCGTGATCTTGCCCGACAGGCCGGCGATTTCGGTGAGGAGGCCTTCGAGCTCGCGCGACTTCGCATCGTCGCCAAGGCTCGCGACGAGTTCGATCGCTTCACGGATATGGACGAGATAGCCTTCCAGCTGCTGCTTGAGGTGCGCGTCGAGCATCGGGGAAACTCCTTGAACTGAAATCAAAACGGCCCGGGGCATCGGTGAGGACTGCCCCGGGCCGTGTTCGCACCCGCCAAACTGGGGGAGGGGCGGGTACGAAAAACCGCGTGGCTTAGATCTTGCCGACGAGGTCGAGCGACGGGGCGAGGGTGGTTTCGCCCTCTTCCCACTTCGCCGGGCAGACTTCGCCCGGATGCGCCGCGATATACTGCGCCGCCTTGATCTTGCGGAGGAGTTCGGTCGCGTTGCGGCCGACGCCCTCGCTGGTGATCTCGACCAGCTGGATCACACCTTCCGGATCGATCACGAAGGTACCACGGTCTGCAAGGCCCTGGCCCTCACGCAGAACATCGAAGTTCTTCGAGAGATTATGGTTCTGGTCGCCCAGCATGTAATAGCTGATCTTGCCGATCGCAGGCGAGGTGTCGTGCCATGCCTTGTGGCTGAAATGCGTGTCGGTCGACACCGAATAGACCTCGACGCCCATCTTCTGCAGGGTCGGGTAGATGTCGGCCAGGTCTTCCAGTTCGGTCGGGCAGACGAAGGTGAAGTCGGCGGGGTAGAAGAAGAACACCGCCCACTTGCCGCGCACGTCCGCGTCGGTAACCTCGACGAACTTGCCTTCCTTGAATGCGGTTGCCGTGAACGGCTTCAGCTCGCTTCCGATGAGCGCCATTTTTGTTCTCCTTTGGATGGTGCAGTGCAGCTTGTGCAATGCGGCATATAGGGTGCGTTGCCGCACATCCAAATTGGAAGTGTCGCTAGCGGTGATCGATCAAATCACTCAATCGCCCTGAACTTATCGATTGTCAGGCGATTGCGCGATAGACGCTGTAGCTGCTGGTCAGGGTCAGAACGACGCCGACTAGGATCAACAGGGTCTTGGTCGGGATACGCTTGGCGAGGATTGCGCCGAACGGTGCTGCAATCACCCCGCCGATCAACAGGCCGACTACTGCCTCGGTAAATGCCGAGAAACCCAAGTGAAAGATGAAGGTAATCGACACCGACAGGGTCAGGAAAAACTCGACGCTGTTGACCGTGCCGATCGTATAGCGCGGCTGGGTTCCCTGGATCAGCAGATTGCTGGTGACGACCGGTCCCCAGCCGCCGCCGCCCGCTGCGTCGAGGAAACCACCGGCGAGGCCGAGCGGCTCGACGATCTTCGGCTCGCGATGATGCCTGGTCGGAAAGCTGATGCCGCGCCACAGCAAATAGACACCGATCAGCGCGAGATAGGCCATCACATAAGGCCGCGTGACCGACGCATCGAGCGTACTGAGCAGATAGGCGCCGGCTACGCCGCCGATCACGCCAGGAATCAGCAGGCGGAAGAACAGCTTCCACTTCACATTTTTGTGGATCGCGTGGCTGATGCCGGACACGCCGGTCGTAAAGCACTCGGCGAGATGGACGCCGGCTGAAGCGGTCGCGGGGGGCACGCCGAGGACGCTGACCAGCAGGGTGCTGGAAATCACCCCGAACGCCATGCCGAGCGCGCCATCGACGATCTGCGCGGCAAAGCCGACTGCGATGAAGGGGAGCAGGGCCTGGACATCGAAACCTTCAAACATGCACGCACCTGCTCTCGATCGGCCGCTTGATTTGCCGGGTGGCGGCAATCCCCACAAGATACATCGTGTTTAGGCACGACAAGCGAAATCCTTGCCATGCTGGAATTGCCGAAATCACATCCCTAAATAGGCGCTGTAAGAAAAGGGGCATGATCATGTTCGGTGGCGTCGCAGCCTATCTCGATTCCATTCGCGCCCGCGATCCGGCGCCGCGCAGCCGCGCCGAAATCCTGCTCTATCCCGGCGTGTGGGCGCTGTTCTGGCACCGCGTTGCCCATCGGCTGTTCCGGGCGCGTTTGTTTTTCCTGGCGCGCGCTGTGAACCATCTCTCACGCTGGCTGACCGCGATCGACATTCATCCAGGCGCGAAGATCGGGCGTAATTTCTTCATCGACCATGGCTTTGTCGTGATCGGGGAGACGGCCGAGATTGGCGACAATGTCACCATCTATCAGTGCGTAACGCTCGGCGGCACCAGCCCAGACAACGGGGTTGCGGGAAAGCGCCACCCGACGTTGGCGGATGGCGTCATCATCGGGTCCGGCGCTCAAGTGCTGGGGCCGATCACGGTCGGTTCGCGCGCGCGGGTCGGTGCCAATGCGGTGGTGACCAAGGATGTGCCGGAAGGCGCCGTCATGGTCGGCATCCCGGCCAAGCCGACTCTGGTCGAGGCGGAGGCATGGAAGAAGGATTTCGTTCCCTATGGAACGCCGTGCAGCGAGCTGTACGATCCGGCGACACAGAAGCTGGAATTGATGCGGTGCGAGCTGGAAACGATGCGCAAGCGGCTCGACGACCTGCTTGCTGAGCGGGCCGCCGAGGGACGGCCGGAGCAGCGCGACCGGGCGTGAGCGCAAACATCACACCATTTCCCGCGCGCGGCGCACCGAGCCAGGTAGGGTTCGACCGGGCTGAGCTGATGCGGATCCTGGACCTATATGGACGGATGGTCGCGGCGGGCCATTGGAAAGACTATGCCATCGACCTCGGCCGTGACGCGGCGGTGTTTGCCGCCTTTCGTCGCACCGCCGAGCGGCCTGAGTTCCGGGTCGAGAAACGCCCAGCGCTGCGCAACCGCCAGGGGATGTGGGCGCTGGTCAACGAATCGGGTGCGGTGTTGAAGCGCGGCCACGAGCTTGGCCCGGTGCTCGCCCCGGTCGAGCGGCGGCTGATGAAGCTTGTCGAAGACTGACCTGCCGCAGATCAGGCGGTGAACCGCTTGGTAAAGCCCTTCACATTGCCGAGTTCGGCGGGATGTGCGTCGACACGCTCGACATGCGCCATATTCGGCCCCTCGCGACAGCGATCGACAAAGGTGTCGAGCGCGACGTCTTCACCGTCCGCCAGGATCTCGACCCGCCCATCCTGCAGATTGCGGACCCAGCCCGTCACGCCCAACTGGCGCGCGGTGCGCACCGCCCAGTCGCGATAGCCGACGCGCTGAACGCGCCCTTCGATCAGCAAACGCTGTGCCGTCATTCCGATACTCCCGCTTACCCATGCGCCTACGCTGCACATGCGCAACTCATAGGCGGATGCGGGCAGACGGGGACAGTCCGCTCTGCCGCGCCGATCGGGCAGTTCGGCGCGGATCGGGTGCGTTGACCGGGTCGGGGGCGTGGGCCGTGTCGCTGCGGGCATGGCCGATGCCGGCATGGTCGTTGCGGCTGGGCCTCATCGCTTTTCTCCTCGCGCTTCCCATGGACGGACGCGCGGGGATGTTCCGTTCAGGCCGGTGAAAAGGAACCCTGTTCATCCATCAGGTGCAGAACGCCATCGCTGATCGCGAAGTAAGCGCCATGGATCGTCAGCTTGCCCGTTGCCTCGCGGTTGGGAATGAACGGGAAGGTGCGCAGGTTGGCGATCGAGGTGCGGACGGTTTCCAGTTCCATTTCACGCGACGCCTGTGGACCATCGCCGAACTTGGCCCGCACGCGTTCGCGCGCGTCGTCGAGCAGGCTGACCCAGGCGTGGACAAAGCCGCCATCACCCGGCGGGCTGTCCTGAAACATTTCGGTCAGCGCGGCATGGGCACCGCCGCACATGCCGTGGCCCATCACCACGATCTCTTCGACCTCGAGCTTGGTTACGGCGAACTCGACTGCGGCGGAGACGCCATGGCGGCCGCCGTCATTCTCGAACGGCGGCACCAGATTGGCGACATTGCGCACGACGAAGATTTCGCCCGGGGAGGTATCGAAAATCTGCGCCGGCTCGACCCGGCTGTCCGAACAGGCGATCACCATCACGCGCGGGCTTTGCCCTTCGGACAGTTCGGTCCAGCGGTCGCGCTGGTGGCGCCAGCCGGTGGTGCGAAAGCGGTGATAACCGGCAATTAGTTCGGTAAGCGGGGACTCGGTCACGTGAATTTCGCGCCTCTGATGACTTCGACCCGGCTGATCGCCAGCAACAGCCCATGGCTGTCGAGCAGGTCGGCGAGCGCGTCGGTTAGCCGGTCGGCGCGAGTTCGGGAAGTGATGGTCAGAAAAAGAATTTTTGCCTGTGCGCCGCTTAACTGATCGTCGCGCCATGGGCCGGATGCGCCGCGCCCACCGAGCAAGGGGAGCAAGGTATAGCCGGATATCCCCGCATCCGCTGCCACCTGCTCCACGCGCCGCAGCAAGGGCTGATCGACCAGAATTTCGACCCGCACGCGCTCAACGGTTTCGGTCATGCTGCCATCGTCCGAGCCAGGGCGGCGATCGCCGGAATGCCGATCACCACGTTGAAGGGAAAGGTGATGCCGAGCGACATGGCAAGGTACAAGCCCGGATCGGCGGCGGGCAGCGCCAACCGCATCGCCGCAGGCACGGCGATATAGGAGGCGCTGGCCGCCAGCACGCCCAGCGCCGCCGCCGATCCCACATCCAGTCCGATGGCGCTGCCGATGGCGACTCCGACGACCCCGTTGACCACCGGCAGAACGATCGCGATCGCAGCGAGGCGCAGCGTCAACGCCCGCGCGTCCCGCAACCGCCGCACCGCGATCAACCCCATATCGAGCAGGAACAGGCACAAAATGCCGCGAAAGCCACCTTCGAAGACGGGCGCGACCGGGGCGAAGCGATCCGGCCCGGCGATCATGCCGATCACAAAGCTGCCGATCAGCAGCACGACCGCGCCGTTGAGCAGCACTTCATGCCACAAACCGTCGCTGCCCCGTTTTGCCGTTGCGTCGCCCATCCCGCGCCGGGCAAGCAAGAGGCCGGTGACGATCGCAGGGGTTTCCATCAGCGCCAGTGCCGCGACCATATAGCCGGCCGGGGGCGTGCCGGCGATCCGCAGCATTTCGCTGGCGGTGACATAGGTGACGACACTGACCGATCCATAATGGGCGGCGACTGCCCCGGCATTGGTGGCATCGAGCTGGCCGACCCTGCGTAACAGCGCAAAGGCGGGGAGCGGGAGGAAGAAGCTGAGCGCCAGTGCCGCCAGCGCCGCCCAGATCAGCCCGGCTTCAAAGCCATGGGCGGCGACGCTCACTCCGCCCTTCAATCCGATTGCTGCCATCAGGTACAGCGACATGGCTTTGGCAATCGATTCGGGGATAGCGAGATCGGATCGTGCCAGCGCGGCGAGTGTACCGAGCAGGAAGAACAGGATGACCGGGCTGAGAAAGGGTTCGACGAAGCTCATCGAGCGGTCGCGTTAGCCATATGATTGCGCGCGGGCAAGTCGGGTTGGAAAATCGGCTCCGGCCCGCTATCTGCCCCCCATGAACGACCTGTCCCAGAGTCCCCGCCCGGAGCGCCAGCGCAAGCCTGACTGGATCCGCGTCAAGGCACCGACCTCCGCCGGCTTTGCCGCGACGCGCGCGCTGATGCGCTCGAAGAGCCTGACCACGGTGTGCGAGGAAGCGGCCTGTCCCAATATCGGCGAGTGCTGGAGCAAGAAGCACGCGACGGTGATGATCCTCGGCGACACCTGCACGCGCGCCTGCGCCTTTTGCAACGTCAAGACCGGCATGCCGCGCGCGGTCGACCCGATGGAGCCCAACAACGTCGCCGATGCGGCGGTGCAGATGGGGCTTCAGCATATCGTGATCACCTCGGTCGATCGCGACGACCTGCCCGATGGCGGGGCGAAGCAGTTCGTCAAGGTGATCGAGGCGATCCGCAAGGCGTCGCCGACCACCACGATCGAGATCCTGACGCCGGACTTCCGCAACAAGCACGAGGCGGCGGTGGAGATGATCGTCGCGGCGCGGCCGGACGTGTACAACCACAATCTTGAAACCGTCCCGCGCCTGTATCCGACGATCCGTCCGGGTGCGCGCTATTATGCGTCGATCCGGTTGCTGGAGCAGGTCAAGAAGCTCGACCCGTCGATCTTCACCAAGTCGGGTATCATGCTGGGGCTGGGCGAAGAGCGGCTGGAGGTCCATCAGGTGATGGACGACATGCGCAGCGCCGACATCGATTTCCTGACGATGGGCCAGTATCTCCAGCCGACCCCGCGCCATGCCAAGGTGCAGGATTTCGTGACGCCGGCGGCGTTTGACGCCTATGCGGCGATCGCGCGGGCCAAGGGCTTTCTGCTGGTCGCATCCTCGCCGCTGACGCGGTCGAGCTATCATGCGGGCGATGACTTCGCGAAGATGAAGCTGGCGCGCGATGCAAAGCTGGCAAAGGCGGTGGTTCCCGCCTGATGCCCCGCCACGCCGAGACTCGCCGACTGCCCTACACGCCGGAACAGATGTTCGACCTGGTCGCCGATGTCGGGCGCTATGGCGAATTTCTGCCCTGGGTCAGCGCGGTGCGGGTCCGATCGAACAGCGAGACCGAGATGGTCGCGGACCTGATGGTCGGCTTCAAGGGGTTGCGGGAGACCTTTACCAGCCGGGTTCAGAAACAGCGGCCGGGGCATATCCGGGTCGAGTATCTCGAAGGGCCACTCAAGCACCTGCACAATGACTGGAAGTTCCGGCCGGATGGCGAGGGCGGGGTGCTGGTCGATTTCGAGGTCGATTTCGCGTTCAAGAACCGCGTGTTCGAGATGCTGGCGGGGCAGGTGTTCGACCGTGCGCTGCGGATGATGATCGGCGCCTTTGAGCAGCGCGCGGCGGCGCTTTACTCCGGTTCGGCGGGCAGCAGCAGTTCGAGCGCGCACAGCGCCGCCTGAAGGCGGACGCCGCCGCGACCAAGATCGCCAAAGTCACGGGTGTCGGCGACGACAACGTCGGGGTCCGCCGCCTTTTCGGCGCGAGCAAAGACAACATGGCCTACCGGCTTCTTGTCGGTGCCGCCACCGGGTCCTGCGACGCCGGTGATCGCAACCGCGACATCAGCGCCGCTCTGCTCCAGCGCGCCCTGTGCCATGCTCCAGGCGGTGGCGACCGAAACGGCGCCGAAGGTTTCGAGCACGTCGCGGCTGACCTTCAACTGCTTGGTCTTGGCGGCGTTGGAGTAGGTGACGAATCCGGCGATCAGAATGTCCGAAGAGCCGGGAATTTCGGTGATTGCAGCGCAGACCAGGCCACCGGTGCAGCTTTCGGCCACAGCGACGGTGCGGCCGGCGGCGCGGTTGGTTTCGACGACGCGGCGCGCGGCGTCGACCAGTTCGGCGGGGAGAATCGTGTTCATCATTTGGGGCGCGGCATAGGGCAAAGCGGCAGCTTTGGCCCGCCTTTTCGACGGTCGGCGTCGAGTTGCGCCATGCCGACGAAAACGCCCGCCAGATTCTTGGGCGGCAAGGGCGCGAGATTGGCGACGATCTTGTCCAGTTTCGGGCAATCGGCGGGTTCGATCATCTGTCCGGCGAGTGGGACCACGATCACCTTGATCGCGGGCAGGACGAACATCGATCCGGCGATGGCCTGCATATCGGGGCCGAGCAGCTTGGCGATGCCGCTGCGTGCGGCCGGAAGTGCCGGGGCGACGCCGGACTGAAGGCGGGCGGCGAATGCGGGGTTGGGGCGGCGGAGGAAGGCGGAAGGGGGCAGGGCGGTGCAGACGCGGCCCATCTCGCTCACCATGTCGGGCAACAGCACCTGAAACAACGCTTCGGCCTCGCCATCGGTCAGGCAGGGGCGCGGTTGAGCCTGAACGCTGGACGCGGCGAGGCCGGTCCAGAGCAGGGCGGTGGCGGTGAGGTGGCGGATACGCATCGACTTACTCCGTCGTTGGGCACAACTGGCGGCCCTATCAGGGACATGTAGCAGGGCGACGCAGTGCGCAGCCTGAACCGGCCCGCTTTATTCGGTCGCCTCCGGTAGCCGGACGGTGGCGACGGCCTGTGCTGCGATGCCTTCGCCGCGGCCGGTGAAGCCAAGGCGTTCGGTGGTGGTGGCCTTGAGGCTGACCTTGCCGAGCGGGAGGTTGAGGATTTCGGCGATGCGGGCGCGGATTGCGGCGCGGTGCGGGCCGATCTTGGGCTCCTCACAGATCAGTGTCAGGTCGATGAAGTCGATGATGCCGCCCTCTGCCCGGACCAGCGACGCGGCATGGTCGAGGAAGCGGTCGGACGCCGCGCCGCGCCATTGCGGATCGCTGGGCGGGAAGTGCATGCCGATATCCCCGGCGCAGATCGTGCCGAGCAGCGCGTCGGTGATCGCGTGGAGGGCGACATCGGCGTCGCTGTGCCCGGCCAAGCCCTTGTCATGCGGGATCAGCACGCCGCCGAGCCAGAGTTCCTCGCCCGTGGCGAGGCGGTGGACGTCATAGCCTATTGCGCTGCGCGAGATGAGGTTGGCGGCATGGCGTGCCTCGGCCGCCGCGAAATCGGCGGGTTGGGTGATTTTCTCGAGCATTGCGTCTCCGGGAACGATCGTCACCTCATATCCGCTGTCACGGACCATTTGCGCATCGTCAGTGGCGTCTCGATCAGGTGGCCAGTTGCGATGCGCTTTAAGTACACAGTCAAACAGGAATGCCTGGGGGGTTTGCACGCGATAGAGGTGTGCTCGCGATACTGTTTCGCCAAGCATACCGTTGAACCGAACCAGAGTGTCAGCCACCGGGAGGGTGGGGATCGCGCCTTCATAGCGGTCGAGCGGCTCCAGAAGCGCATCAATCATGGCATGCGACAGAAAGGGGCGGGCGGCGTCGTGGATCAGGACGCGAGTGACGCCTTTGCCTTCTAGAGCCTCCAGGCCGGCCCGGACCGAGTCGCGGCGTTCGGCTCCGCCTTCGACGAAGCTGACGTTTTCGAGCTGTAGCGCGCTGGCGTGATCCTTCTGGCCTTCGCCGATGACGACGATCGTCTCTGTTATCATCGGGTGGGAGGTTAGCGCGGTAACACTATACACAAGAACAGGTTTTCCGCAGAGCGGGGCGAACTGCTTGGGGACGGTTCCGCCCGCGCGGATGCCCTTTCCGGCGGCGACGATGATGGCGGCGGTGGTCATGACGCGACAGCTACGCGACTGCCGCGCGACAGCGACGCGACGGGTTTGGACGGGTTGGCGACGCCTGTCCGCCACTGGCGCGACCGGTGCGCGACAGGATCGCGCCGCGATGTGGCGGCGACGCGACCGCCGCGCGACGGGATCGCGCCAGTCGTGCTGATTTGCTGAGTGGATCGTGCGGGCTGCATCCGGCCTGCCTAGCGATTGGGGCGCTTGTAGGAAAGCGGGAGGGCAGTGGTGGGTCGGCCGGGAACGATCTCCTGCGTTGAGGCGTCCTTCATGCATCCCACCAAACGGAGAGGTATGCATGGATTTCCAGTTCAACAGCGACAACCGCATCGACGGCACCGACGCCATGGCGGAGCAGAGCGAAGCGCGGGTGCGTGAGCGGCTGGCGCGGTTCGAGGACCGCCTCACGCGAGTCGAGGTGCATGTTCGGGATATCGACGGGACCACGAACGGTGCCGAGGGTGTCGAGGCGGCGATTGAGGCGCGGCCGGCTGGGGCCCAGCCGGTTGCGGTGACCGACCGAGGCGCGAAGCCGGAGGCGGCGATCAATGGCGCACTGAAGAAGCTGGTGATGCGGCTGGATAGCGATTTCGGGAAGGCAGATCGGGTTCGCTGAACCGGTGG
Organism: Sphingomonas sp. SDUR79; assembly: GCF_056821745.1. Classification (NCBI taxonomy): domain Bacteria; kingdom Pseudomonadati; phylum Pseudomonadota; class Alphaproteobacteria; order Sphingomonadales; family Sphingomonadaceae; genus Sphingomonas; species Sphingomonas sp. SDUR79. The sequence continues at coordinate 1,205,574 of NZ_JBPDIN010000001.1, forward strand.
GGGGGGGGCAGGAAGCCAGAAGCGGAAAGAGGCCCTACCCAACCCCTCCCGCAAGCGGGAGGGGTGCAAGAAGGAGGGGGGGATGCGTCGCGAATGAGCGGTGTCCAAGCAAGTCGCAGTGCTGATCGATATCGTTGCGACGGGAGGGTGGGGCGGCCGCGCTATCGCTTAAAGGGTTCGATCAATCCGGTGCGATCAGCATAGGCCTGTAGACGGTCGGACAAATCGTCCGGGTCTTCCCAATATTCCTTGTCCAGCGCGTCGAGATACGATTTGTGGTCCGGCCGCTGGCCCTCCCGCCGTTTCATCATTTCCCACCGCGTTGCCCGATCCTGTGGCGGAGCATCGCCTCCAAAGATCGTCTCCGCCGCGTTGCGGAGTATCCTGAGTGCATTCAACGCGCCCAGTTCTGCGAGGCCGGACTCCGCGTCCGCGTAATATGATCCCGAGCTGTTGGAAAAGAACTGATCAAAACCGCCATTGTAGACTTCACCGTCCAGCAAGCAGACGGTGAAATAGGTTCTTTCTGCATCGGAGAGCGTGGTGAGCAAAGGATGCTCGATCGATCGGGCGACCAGCGATTTCCACAGCGCAACTGCAGGATCATATTCGGCACGGGCCTTATAGTAGGCGCGTGACCTTTCCAGATCCTGCCGGATACCTTGTTTGCAGGCCATGCAGACGCCGCCCGTGCTTTCGGCGGTGGTCGGAAGGATCAGCGCGCCGCAGTCTTTGCAGGGGAGCTTTTGCATTGGTGTTTCTCGCCTGCGGGCTGGCGCAATGCAAGGTTGGCTAGCCGTGGGATTACGCGGCGGGCAAGGGGGGGCATCTCGAGCACAAGAAGAAGACTCCCCCAACCCCGCTCGCGAGCGGGAAGGGCTTTGGAGGTGAGGCAGCCACCCTTGCATCCCGGCCCTTGCCGCTGTAGGCGCTCGTGCCTATTTTTCGGGCACAGATGACGATGTTGAAACCCATCCAGGTCGGGCCGGTGACGGTCGAGACGCCGGTGATTCTGGCGCCGATGACGGGCGTCACCGACCTGCCGTTCCGGCGGCTGGTGCGGCGCTATGGGTCGGGGCTCAACGTTACCGAGATGATCGCGAGCCAGGCGGCGATCCGCGAGACGCGGCAGTCGGTGCAGAAGGCGGCGTGGGATCCGATCGAGGAGCCGGTGTCGATGCAGCTGGTCGGCTGCACCCCCTTTGAAATGGGCGAGGCGGCGAAGCTGAACGAGGATCGCGGCGCGGCGATCATCGACATCAACATGGGCTGTCCGGTGCGCAAGGTGACCAATGGCGATGCTGGCTCGGCGCTGATGCGGGTGCCGGATCTGGCGGCCAAGCTGATCGAGGCGTGCGTCAAGGCGGTGTCGGTGCCGGTGACGGTCAAGATGCGCATGGGCTGGTGCCATGACAGCCTGAACGCGCCCGAGCTGGCGCGCGTCGCCGAAGAGCTGGGCGCGAAGATGGTGACGGTGCATGGCCGCACCCGCAACCAGATGTACAAGGGCAGCGCCGACTGGGCGTTCGTGCGCAAGGTCAAGGATGCGGTGTCGATCCCGGTGATCGTCAATGGCGATATATGTACCGTCGAGGATGCGCGGACGGCGCTGGCGCAATCGGGCGCGGACGGCGTGATGATCGGGCGCGGTGCTTACGGCAAGCCGTGGGTGCTGCGACAGGTGATGGACGCGCTGTCCGGCGCTGGCGAACGGGCGGACCCCGATATCGACGAACAATATGCCCTGATCGCAGAACATTATGCGATGATGCTCGACCATTATGGCGAGATGACCGGCGTCAATCTGATGCGCAAGCATATCGGATGGTACACCAAGGGGCTGCCCGGATCGGCGGAGTTCCGCAACAAGGTGAACCAGGAGCCGAAGGCGGCGACCGTGCTGGGCATGCTCGACGAATTTTATGCGCCGTTCCGCGGCATGCCTGCGCTGGGGTCATGGCCGTCACGCGAAGCGGCCTGAGGCCGCCGCCGCAGCCGGGCGAGCCGGACCTGACCGAGATTTTCGGCGGGCTGCCGTGCGCCGCATTGGTGCTCGACCCGCAGGATCGCGTGACCCGCGCCAACATGGCGTGCGAGCATCTGCTGAACCATAGCGAGAAGGCGATGCTCGGCCAGCGGCTCGACCGCATCTTCGCTCCGCCCGAAGGCTATGCCGGACGCCGTGACGGGCATGGCTTTGCCGCGTTCGATGTCGAGATCGAGCCGACCCGCTCACCGCGCACGCGCGTCGATTTCATCGAGCAGCCGATTACCGAACATCCCGGATGGCGGATCGTGACGCTGCATCAGGCACCGACCTCGCGCCGGCTGTCGGTAGGGGCGGATCGCAGCGCAGGGGCGCGGGCGGCGGTGGGCGCGGCGGCGATGTTGGCGCATGAGATCAAGAACCCGCTGTCGGGGATTCGCGGCGCGGCCCAGTTGCTTGCCGGCGATGACGATGCCGAGGCGCGGACGGAGCTGACCCAGCTGATCACGACCGAGGTCGATCGCATCGCCGCGCTGATCGACCGGATGCAGGATTTCACCGATACGCGCCCGCCCAAGCTGGCGCCGCACAACATCTATCCGCTGCTGGACCACGCCCGGCGCGTGGCGCTGGCGGGGTTCGCGCGCGGGATGGTGATCGAGGAGCGGTTCGACCCGTCACTGCCCCCAGTGATGATGGACAAGGACGCATTCCTGCAGATCGCGATGAACCTGCTGAAAAATGCCGCCGAGGCGCTGCGCGATGCGCCTGATCCGCGCATCATCCTGTCGACCCAATACCGCCATGGCGTCGCAATGCGCCCGGGGCCGGACCAGCCGCGCCGCTGGCTGCCGATCGAATTTTCGGTGACTGACAATGGTCCGGGCGCGCCGGCGGACATCGCCAGCCATTTGTTCGAGCCGTTCGTGTCGGGCAAGCCCGAGGGCAAGGGCCTGGGGCTGCCGCTGGTCGAGAAGTTGGTGCGCGATATGGGCGGGGTGGTCGAATATGCGCGCGCCGGTGATCCGGAGATGACGGTGTTTCGGGTGAATCTGCCCCGGGCGGACGGGTGATGGGGGTTTGTCGTCACCCCCGCGCAGGCGGGGGCCCATCTCCTGCACGCGCGGCAAATGCACCGGCGCATTCCTGGATAGTCCGGGAGATGGGCCCCCGCCTTCGCGGGGGTGACGGTTTGGAGAGCGGACCGAATGAGTAGCACCGCTTCGATCCTCATTTGCGACGATGACGCCGCGATCCGCATGGTGGTGACACAGGCGCTGCGCCGCGCGGGGCATCGCGTGACGGCGGCGGCGTCGCTGGGCGAATTGCGGCGCGAGCTGGCGGCGGCGCGGCCCGATGTGCTGGTGACCGATGTCGTGCTGCCCGATGGCAATGGGCTGGATTTCGTCGCGACCTTTACCGGTGAGACGCCCGATGTGCCGGTGATCGTGCTGTCGGCGCAGAATACGCTGTCGACTGCGGTGCGCGCGACCGAGGCGGGGGCGTTCGACTATCTGCCAAAGCCGTTCGACCTGGATGCGCTGACCGCGACGGTGGCGAGCGCGCTGGCGCGGGGGCGGCGACTGGTCGATGACCTGCCCGCGTCGGAGGAGCAGGCGGTGGCGCTGATCGGGCGCTCGCCTGCGATGCAGGATGTGTATCGCGTGATCGCGCGGGTGGTATCGAACGAGCTGACCGTGCTGATCACCGGCGAGAGCGGGACCGGCAAGGAGCTGGTGGCGCAGGCGATCCATGATCTGGGGCCGCGGCGGCGCGCGCCATTTGTCGCGATCAACATGGCGGCGATCCCGCGCGAGCTGATCGAGGCCGAGCTGTTCGGACATGAGAAGGGCGCGTTCACCGGCGCTGCGGCGCGGGTGGCGGGGAAGTTCGAGCAGGCGAGCGGGGGCACGCTGTTCCTCGACGAGATTGGCGACATGCCGATGGAGGCGCAGACGCGGCTGTTGCGCGTGCTGCAGTCGGGCGAGTTCACCACGGTCGGCGGGGCGCGGGCGATCCGGGCGGATGTGCGGATCGTTGCGGCGACCAACAAGGATCTGATGAACCAGGTCGTGTCGGGGCAGTTCCGCGAGGACCTGTTCTACCGGTTGAACGTCGTGCCGATCGCGCTGCCGGCGTTGCGCGAGCGGCGGCAGGATATCCGGTTGCTGGCGCGGCATTTCCTGGACCGCGCGGTCGAGGACGGGTTGCCGCGCAAGCATGTCGGCGACGATGCCATCGCGGTGCTTGAGGCGCATGACTGGCCGGGCAATGTGCGCGAGCTGGAGAACCTCATGCGGCGGATGGCCGCGCTGCACCGTGACGAGTGGATCGACGGCGATGCGGTGCGTGCGATGCTGGGGGAGGGCAGCGGGCTGGCCGCGCCGACGCGCGATGCGGGGATCGAGGCGGCGGTGATTGCGCGGCTGACCCGGCTGGCGGCGGAGGAGCCGGCGGTGCTGGAGGACGGGACGCTGTACGACCGGATCATCGGCGAGGTCGAGCGACCGCTGATCGAGGCGATGCTGGCGCGGCACGGGCACAACCAGCTGCGCGCGGCGCGGGCGCTGGGGATAAACCGCAATACGTTGCGCAAGCGGCTGGACACGTTGGGGATCGATGTGGGCGGACGGCTGGACGATCCGGCCTAGCGGCGAAATTGGCCCAGTTAGCGACAGGCTGAGCGACAAGTGTGTTTTCATGGCAACAATGATGTTGTAGCCATGTCACGATGGATGTTGCCGCAAAGTCACTGATCGACGCGGGCGCCCCCCGCTGGCGGCTGAGCATCACCCCCTTTGTCGAACTGCTGGTCCTGGCGCTCGCGCTGGCGGTGCTGGTCGCGAGCTATTTCGTGGTGAGCGGGAATACCGGGTCGCAGCGGCTGCTGACCCCGCCGCTGGTCGCGCTGTTGCTGGTCGGCAATCTCATCCCGCTGGTGGCGCTGATCGTGCTGGTCGGGCGGCGCGTGGCGATGCGGCGCGCGGCGCGGTCGCCGCTCGGCGGGCGGGCGCGGCTGCATGTGCGGCTGGTGGCGATCTTTTCGATCCTGGCGAGCGTGCCGACGATCTTCGTGTCGATCGTGGCCTCGCTGTTGTTCCAATATGGCGTGGAGTTCTGGTTTTCAGATCGGGCGCGCGGCATGCTGGAGAATGCCTCGGCGGTTGCGGCTGCGGCGCTTAGCGATCTGCAAGAGCGCGTCGGCGCGAATACCGAAGCAATGTCCACCGACCTTGCCGGGGCGCTGGTCGACGGCGTTCCGATCGATAGCCAGACTTTTTTCAACTATCTTCTTGTTCAGACTACCCAGCGTGAATTGTCGGAGGCGGCGATTGTCCGGCAGACCGCAACGGGTGAAGTCATCGTGCTGGCGATCCTCAACCCGTATGACCGCCTGATCGAAGAGCAGATCAGCGCGGGCGCGATCAACCAGTTGAAGAGCGGTGCGAAGCGGGTCGTCGTTGAAGATGCGGGCGGGCGCATTCGCGCGATTACGCGGTTCGCCACAGCACCGGACACGTATCTCTATGCGGCGCGTGTGGTCGATCAGGCGCTGCTTGATCGCAAGACGCGCGCCGATTCAGTGGTGATCGACTACAAAACGCTCACCGACCGGTCCCGCACGCTGCAACTTCAGTTCAACGTCGCGCTGCTCATGCTGTCGCTGCTGATCGTCGGCCTGGCAGTATGGGCGGCACTAGAGATCGCCGACCGCCTCGTCCGGCCCGTGGGCGATCTGGTGAAGGCGGCGCGGGAGGTGGCTGAGGGCGACCTGGGCACGCGGGTGCCGACGCCGCGCGCAGATGACGAGATCGGCACGCTTGCGACCGCGTTCAACCGGATGACCGACCGGTTGCAGGAGCAGACCAACGCGCTGGTCGATGCCAATGCCGAATCCGAGGGCCGTCGTGCGCTGATCGAGGCGGTGATGTCGGGGGTGACGGCGGGCGTGCTGTCGATCGATGCCGAGCGGCGCATCCGGTTGATCAACAGCTCCGCCATGGCGCTGTTGCAGCCGGGCGACGCGCCGGTCGGCAAGCTGCTGGCCGAGGTCGCGCCGGAGCTGGACGCGGTGCTGGGCGGGGAGACGCGCGAAGATATCGTGCAGCTGACGAGCGGGGGCGAGGCACGGACGCTGGCGGTGAAGATCACCCGTGACGAGGCGGGGCAAGTGCTGACGTTCGATGATATCACCCAGCAATTGCTCGACCAGCGCCGCGCAGCATGGTCCGACGTGGCGCGGCGCATCGCGCATGAAATCAAGAACCCGTTGACCCCGATCCAGCTCGCGGCCGAACGGCTGCAGCGGCGCTATGGCAAGAAGATCGAGGGCGACGACGGCACCTTCGCCAAGCTGACCGACACGATCGTGCGGCAGGTCGGCGATCTGCGGCGGATGGTGGACGAATTCTCGTCCTTTGCGCGGATGCCCAAGCCGATCTTCCGCGCCGAATCGATCATCGATGTCGCGCGCCAGACCTTGTTCCTGCACGAAGTGGCCAAGCCCGACATTCGGTTCAGTTTCGATGCGCCCGATGGCCTGCGGCCGTTGGTGTGCGACCGCCGCCAGCTGGGACAGGCGCTGACCAATCTGGTCAAGAATGCGGTCGAGGCGATCGAGGCGCGGACGGGCGAGGACGCGGGCGAAACGCCGGGCGCGATCAGCATGGCAGTGCGCGAGGCCGCCGATGCCCAGCTGATCGTCGAGATTGCCGACAATGGCATCGGCCTGCCCGCCGAACGCGAGCGGATCGTCGAGCCGTATATGACGACACGCAGCCGGGGTACTGGCCTTGGCCTGGCGATCGTCAAGAAGATCGTCGAGGAGCATTTCGGCACCATGGCGTTTGCCGATCGCGACGGCGGGGGGACCGTGGTGACGCTGTGTTTCGACACGGCGACGCTGGAACGACTGGTGGGAACCGGGGGTAGTGACGAGACGGAACAGGGTGCAGCGGGCCTGGCCGCGCTGACTCCGACCAAGAACGGAAACATGTGATGAAACTCGATATCCTGGTCGTCGATGACGAAGCCGATATCCGCGAGCTGGTCGCGGGCGTGCTGGAGGATGAGGGCTATGAGACGCGCAGCGCCGCCGACAGCGATGCGGCGCTGGAGGCGATTGCCGAGCGGCGGCCGAGCCTGGTCCTGCTCGACGTATGGCTGCAGGGGTCGCGGCTCGACGGGCTGGACCTGCTCGACGAGATCAAGCGGCGCGATGCGTCGATCCCGGTCCTGGTATTTTCAGGCCATGGCAATCTCGACACTGCGGTGGCCGCGATCCGGCGCGGGGCATCGGACTTTATCGAAAAGCCGTTCGAGGCCGAGCGACTGATGCTGCTGGTCGAGCGCGCAACCGAGACCGAGCGGCTGCGGCGCGAAGTTGCCTCGCTGCGCGCGACCGTGGGGCGCAGCAACGACCTGCACGGCACATCGGGCGCGATCAACACGGTGCGCGCGACGTTGAAGCGCGTGGCGGCGACGGGCAGCCGGGTGATGATTACTGGCGGGCCCGGGACGGGCAAGGAAGTCGCCGCACGGCTGCTGCATGAATGGAGCAACCGCGCGAACGGCCCGTTCGTGATCGTCAGCGCGGCGCGGATGACGCCGGAGCGGGTCGAGGAAGAGCTGTTCGGGGTCGAGGATGGCGATCTGGTCCATCCCGGGCTGCTCGAACAGGCGCATGGCGGCACGTTGTTCCTCGACGAGATTGCCGACATGCCGCTTACGACGCAGGGGCGGATCCTGCGCGTGCTGACCGAGCAGAAATTCAACCGGGTCGGGGGGCAGCGGCAGGTGAAGGTCGATGTCCGCGTGGTGTCGGCCACGGGGCGCGATCTGACCACCGAGATTGCCGAGGGCCGGTTTCGCGAGGACCTGTTCTATCGCCTGAACGTGGTGCCAGTGGCGATCCCGCCGCTCACCGAACGGCGCGAGGATATTCCGGCGCTGGTCGAGCATTTCGTCGCGCATTACGCGACCGAGCGGCGCGTGCCGACCCCGGAGGTTGCGGGCGAGGCGCTGGTCGCGCTGCAAAGTTACGAATGGCCGGGCAATGTCCGGCAGTTGCGCAACGTGGTCGAGGCGACGGTGATCCTGGCACCCGGCGACCGGATCGGGCGGATCGACACCGACATGCTGCCGACCGAAGTGCTGGGCCGCCGCGAAGATGGCGGGATGGGCGCGGCGACGATCATGGGGGCGCCGCTGAAAGAAGCGCGCGAAAGTTTCGAACGCGAATATCTGCGCGTCCAGATCAAGCGCTTTTCGGGCAATATCTCCCGCACCGCGCATTTCATCGGGATGGAGCGGTCGGCGTTGCACCGCAAGCTGAAGCTGCTCGGCATCAACGAGGTGCGTGAGGAATAGGTGCCGACTCAATCCTCCCCCGCCAGGGGGAGGTGGCATGCGAAGCATGACGGAGGGGGAGGACGGCTTCGCCCTTGATCTTCTTGCCGTCGTGCTTCCTCCCCCTCCGTCGCCTTCGGCGCCACCTCCCCCCTGGCGGGGGAGGATTGGTCGCGCTCTCGGCAATCAAGACGACAGCTTCATCAGCCCGATCCCGCTGACGATCAGCGCGGCGGCGAGCAGGCGGGCGGGGGTGATCGCTTCACCCAGGAACGTGATCCCGACAAGGAACGCGCCGACCGCGCCGATTCCGGTCCAGATGGTGTACGCGGTCCCCAGCGGAAGCTGACGCATCGCGGTGGCCAGCAGCGCGAAGCTGGCGATCACGGCGACGATGGTGATGGCGGTGGGCAGGGGACGGGTAAAGCCGTCGGAGAGCTTCATCGTGCTGGCCCAGACGATTTCGAGCAATCCGGCGATAATCAACAAAATCCAGGCCATGTGGCCCTCCTTTACAAGAGAGCCGGGCCGTCCCGGGCTTGGGGCCGCGTTGCGCGGGGAGGACGTGGCCTCGCGGTGCCGATATGGGGCAGCGCCGCGTGCCCGCAAGGGGCGCTATGGACGTTGGCTGGGGCAATACCTACATTGCCCACATCGCGCCGCTCCGTGGTGCGCATCCGACGCCGGGAAACGGCGCGACTGCGGGAAATCCCCGCCAAAAACAGTGAGCTGCATCATGGCCGAAAAGCAGACATCCCTTCAGGACCTGTTCCTCAACGCGCTGCGCAAGTCGAAGACCCCGGTGACCATGTTTCTGGTCAAGGGCGTGAAGCTGCAGGGGATCGTGACCTGGTTCGACAATTTTTCCGTGCTGCTGCGCCGCGACGGCCAGTCGCAGCTGATCTACAAGCACGCGATCTCGACGATCATGCCGTCGGGTTCGGTCGATGTGGCATCGATCGTCGATGCGATCCCGGATACGCCGTCCAAGAACCCGGTGTTGCAGGAGATTTTCCTGGGCGCAGTGAAGCGTCAGCAGCAAAATGTGACGATGTTCCTGGTGAATGGCGTGATGCTGCAGGGCGGAATCGCTGCGTTCGACCTGTTCTGCATGCTGTTGCAGCGCGATGGCGTGTACCAGCTGGTCTACAAGCATGCGGTGTCGACGATCCAGCCGGCGCATCCGCTCGACCTGACCGATCACGGCGAGGAAGCCTGATCGCCTTGAAAGTAGAGTTATGAGTACCGGTTTCGAGCGCGACCCCGACGAATTCACGCGGGGCGCGCGGGCAGTGGTCGTCTATCCCGATCTAGGCGGGTCGAGCCGCGACGCCGAGGCGCGTCTGGAAGAGACTGCGGGGCTTGCGGTCGCGATCGGGGTCGAGGTGGTCGAGCGGGTTGCGCTGCGCATCCGCGCAGCCAAGCCGGGGACGCTGATCGGATCGGGGCAGGTCGAGGCACTGGCCGAGACGGTGCGCGACCGCGACCTGAGCCTCGCCGTGTTTGACGCAGGGCTGACCCCGGTGCAGCAGCGCAACCTCGAAACCGCACTCGGCTGTAAGGTCATCGACCGCACCGGCCTGATCCTTGAAATCTTCGGTGAGCGCGCGCGCACGGCCGAGGGGCGGTTGCAGGTCGAGCTGGCGCATCTCGATTATCAGGCGGGACGGCTGGTGCGCAGCTGGACCCATCTCGAGCGTCAGCGCGGCGGCTTCGGCTTTCTTGGCGGTCCGGGTGAGACGCAGATCGAGGCGGATCGGCGGCTGATCCGCGACCGCATGGCGCGGTTGCGCCGCGAGCTCGATTCGGTGAGCCGCACGCGCGGGCTGCACCGCGAGCGGCGGCAGCGTGCGCCGTGGCCGGTGATCGCGCTGGTCGGCTATACCAATGCCGGAAAATCGACGCTGTTCAATCGGTTGACTGGCGCTGACGTCATGGCGGAAAACCTGCTCTTCGCGACGCTGGACCCGACCTTGCGGCAGATTTCGCTGCCCGGGATCGACAAGGCGATCCTGTCGGACACGGTGGGATTCGTGTCGGAGCTGCCAACCCAGCTGGTTGCGGCGTTCAAGGCGACGCTGGAGGAAGTGGTGTCGGCTGACCTGCTGATCCATGTCCGCGACATCGCCCATCCCGATAGCGAGGCGCAGCGCGACGATGTCGAGTCGGTCCTCAAGGATATCGGTGTCGCACCGGAGACGCCGCGATTCGAGGCGTGGAACAAGCTCGACCTCCTCGACGCCGAGCGCCGCGATGACGTGCTGGCCGAGGCCGCAAAGCGCGACGATGTGCTGGCGGTGTCGGCGCTGAGCGGGGAGGGGGTCGACGTTCTGATTGCCAAGGTCGCGGCGCGGCTGACCCATGGGCACCGCCGCTATCAGGTGACGCTCGCTGCCGGCGACGGGGCGGGGGCGGCATGGCTGCACCAGCATGGCGAGGTGATCGATCACTGGATCGACGGCGACGCCGCAATTTACGACGTGCGCATGGCGCCCAAGGACCATGAGCGGTTCGAGGTGCGTAACGGATGACGCCACGGCGCGGGGTGGTGTTGGGATTGGCGGCGATGCTGCTTGTCTCTGCGGGGCCGGCGTCGGAACCGCCGGTGGTGCGGGTGCGGCTGGTGACCAGCGCGGGGGCCGTGACTTTGGCGCTGGATGCGCGGCGGGCTCCGCTGACGGTCGCGAACTTCCTGCGCTATGTCGATGATGGGCGGCTGCAGGGCACCTATTTCTACCGCGCAGCGCGGCGCAAGGGCGATCCGTCCAAAGGCTTTATCCAGGGCGGGATCGGCACGGATGCGCGCCGGATCCTGCCCTCGGTCCCGCTCGAGCCGACCAGCAAGACCCGGGTCAAGCATCTGAGCGGCACGATTTCGATGGCGCGCGCGATGAACCCCAATTCGGCGCATGGCAATTTTTCGATCATGGTCGGCGACAATCCGACGCTCGACGCGCGGCCGGGCAAGCTTGGCTATGCCGCGTTCGGGCGGGTGGTCGGCGGGATGGACGTGGTGCGCAAGATCCTGGCGATGCCGACCGGCGGGGGACGCGAGGAGATGCGCGGACAGATGATCCTGCAGCGGGTGAAAATCCTGCGCGCCGAGCGGATCGACGGAACGGCCAAGCCGACCGGGCGACCCCGGCCGTGGCTGATCGACCTGCCGTGGCGGCGCGATTAAGATGAAGCGTCCGTAATTTCACCTAAGTGGTGCGTCGTGACTTGCTGCGATGCAGCATCATTGCCATATTGTCGCGATGGATACCGAGAAGGGGGCGGAGTCTCCGCCAAACCCGACGCCGATCGTGCTGGAGGGGATCGTCAGGCAGAAATGCATGAACGCGATCTATAACCGCACGCGCATGGTGCTGGCGCCGCACATTCTCTACACGCGCGGCGGGTCGCTGTATGTCGACGCGCAGGTCATTTCGCGCGACTTCGTGATCCCGCGCGAGGAGAAGTTCGGGACGTTCAAGGTCGATGGGCTGCGCAATCTGGCGCTGACGGAGCGCGATTTCGCGATCAGCCGGCTGTATCTGCCCGAGTCCGAGAAATATGACGGGACCACGTTGATGGCGGTGGAGCCGCAGGCGGCGGTTTGAACGCTATTCGGCGGATTTGACCGCGACCCATAGTTCTTCCTGTTCCTCCAGCGACAGGCCTGCGAACGCGTCTCCTGCCTGCGCCTCCATCGCGCGGAAGCGGCGTTCAAACTTGGCGTTGGCGGCACGCAGCGCGGCTTCGGGATCGATGCCGAGCTTGCGCGACCAGTTGACCGTGGCGAAGAGCAGGTCGCCGATTTCCTCGGCGCGGTGATCGTCGCTGGTCGCGCTCTCGACCTCGGCCAGTTCCTCGTCGATCTTGGCGCGGGCATCCGCCGGGTCGGTCCAGTCGAAACCGGTGCGCGCGGCGCGCTTTTGGAGCTTTTCGGCGCGGGTGAGGGCGGGGAGGCCGATTGCGACCCCGTCGAGCGCGCCGCTCGTCCCCTTGCTCCCCCGCTCTTCAGCCTTGATTTGTTCCCACAGGTGATGGCCGCCATGTTCGGCACCGCGGAAGATATGCGGGTGGCGACGCTCCATCTTGTCGCAGATGCCGGCGATGACGTCGGACAGGTCGAACGCGCCGAGTTCCTGCGCCATGCGGCTGTGGAAGATCACCTGGAGCAACAGGTCGCCAAGCTCGTCCTTGAGGTCGGTCAGGTCGTCGCGCGCGATCGCGTCGGCGACCTCATAAGCTTCCTCGATCGTATAGGGCGCGATCGTGGCGAAGGTCTGGACGGTGTCCCATTCGCAGCCAGTGACCGGATCGCGCAGCCGCGCCATGATTGCCATCAGGCGCTCGATGCCCGGGGGAGCGATTGGCGCGTTGTCCGTGCCGGGGGAGACCGCCTGCTCGCTCATTGCTTAAGTCCGATAATATACATTATGTTAAATTGGCATCGCTATGCGGTTCGAGGATCAGGACGTTCCCCTCCACCCGCCAGGATTTGAGCCGCGTCAGGAAGTTCATGCCCAGCACGTCGAGATCGCCAAAGCTTGGCGCGACGAACACGGTAAGGTCGTTGGTCGTGAGCGAGCCGACCGCGACCCGTTCCGCCTGGGCGCGCCGGGCATCGACCGTCCCGTTCGCTGTCGACACCTGCACCGGCAGCCCGCGCGCATATGCGATGCCGGCCGCCTGTGCCGTTGCTTCGCTGATCGCACTGACGGTCGCGCCGCTGTCGATGAGCATGCGGCGTTCGACGCCGTTGATCGTGGCGCGCGCCCAGAAATGGCCGTCTGGCGACAGCCGGATGCGCACGGTTTCGCCCGATGTGACCTGGGTCGGTTCGGACAGGCCGACGCTGGTGGTGATCGCTTCGAGCTGGTCGCCGATGCGATCCTTGTTGATCACGACGACATAGATCAGCGCGGCGATTGCGGCCCAGCCGATCACCGTCTTGACGATGAAACCGAACTGCATGTTGCGCACGCTGAGCGATCCCAGCACCAGCGCCAGGAACCCGACCAGCGAGACCAGCTGGATGATCTGCATTTCGGTCAAACGTGCAACTCCATGCCGTCATGGCCCGGCTCGACCCCGGCGGGCAGCTCGGCCTTCAGAGTTATATAGTCCATCGAATGATCCATGTGCACCAGAACCGTGCGCCGCGCACGACATTGCTGCGCCCAGGCGAGCGTTTGCGCGAGATGCGGATGGGTCGGGTGCGGCTCGCGGCGCAACGCATCGGCGACCCACAGGTCGAGATCGCTGTAGAGTGACGCCATTTCTTCGGTGAATATATTGAAATCAGTTGCATAGCCCACTGACTTGCCAGCATGTTCGAAGCGAAGTCCGGCGCTGGTGATGCCGCCATGCGGCTGATCGACGGTGCGCACGATGATGTCGCCGATCGTCATGCCGTCACGCAGCGGCTCGATCGTCGCGGTCGGGCGGTATGGCCCTCCCCCTTCGAACACATAGCGGAAGCGGTCACGCAGGCGTTCCTGCGTCTTCCAGTCGGCAAGGCCGCGCACCGGGGCGCCGCGCAGGTGCATCAGCTGGCGCAGATCGTCGATGCCGTGGCAGTGATCGGCATGGTCGTGGGTCCAGATCACCGCGTCGATATCCGCGACATTGGCGGCGATAAGCTGTTCGCGCAGGTCGGGGCTGGTGTCGACGAGGATGCGGGTGGCGCCGGCCTCGACCAGAATCGAGGCGCGGGTGCGGCGGTTGCGCGGGTCGCTCGGGTCGCAGCTGCCCCAGTCGTTTCCGATGCGAGGGACGCCTGACGACGTGCCGGAACCGAGAATGCGGACCTTCACGGGGTCGTCAGCGTCTTTGCGAACAGCCGGTGGAAGTTTTCGCGGGTCGCCTCTGCCAGTTCCTCGGCGTCCATGCCGCGCAATTGCGCGAGGAAACGGCAGGTGTCGGCGACAAAAGCCGGCTCACCAGTCTTGCCGCGATGGGGGACCGGAGCGAGGAACGGGGCGTCGGTTTCGATCAGCAGCCGGTCGAGCGGGAGCCGTGCGGCGGTTTCCTGAAGGTCGCGGGCGTTCTTGAACGTCACGATCCCCGATATGGAGATATAAAAGCCCAATTCCAGTGCCTTGTCGGCGAAATCTCCACTCGCTGTGAAGCAGTGAATGACGCCGGGATAGGCGCCCTTCCCCATTTCCTCGGCGAGGATGTTGGCCGTGTCCTCCTCGGCGTCGCGGGTATGGACGATCAACGGCAGGCCGGTTTCGCGGCTGGCGGCGATGTGGGAGCGGAAGCTCTTTTGCTGCTGGGCGCGGTCGCTATGGTCGTAATAATAATCGAGGCCGGTCTCGCCGATGCCGACAACGCGCGGGTGCGCGGCGCGGGCGAGCAGCTTAGCGGTGTCGATATGCGGATGCTCGTCCGCTTCGTGCGGGTGGATGCCGACGGTGGCCCAGACGTCAGCCTCACGCTCGGCGGTGGCCAGCACCTCGTCCCATTCGCGCTCACGCGTCGCGATGTTGAGCATCGCCACGACGCCGGTTTCGCGGGCGCGCGACAGCACTTCGGGCTGCTGCTCGCCAAGGCCCTTGTAGTTGAGGTGGCAGTGGCTGTCGGCGAGCCTCATGCGGTGGGTTCCTCCGCCAGTACGAGGCGCGGGAACACGCCGGTCGGCGGGTCGAGACGGAAGCCTGACGCCACGGCATCTTCATACCAGCGCTTGTTGTCGAGCGCGGCGTGGTCGCGCGCGCTCTGGCCGAGCTGGTCGAGGATCTTGCCGGCGGATTCGGGGATTACGGGCAGAATGGTAATCGCAAGGTCGCGGATCGCTAGCACAAGCAGACGAAGCACGGCTTGCATGCGCTCGGGATCTGTCTTGCGCAAAGCCCATGGAGCTTGCTCGTCAATGTAGCGATTACATTCGAAAACTGCGAGCATCCACTTATCAACCGCTTGGGAAAGCTCCAGGCGTGCAAAATGGTCTCTAAACTCCTCGAGCCATTTTTCGATAACCTCAATCGTGCCGAGATCATCTTGATCCCAAGCACCGGCAGTGGGCAACGCGCCTTCGAGGTTCTTGGCGATAAACGACAGCGTCCGCTGGGCGAGGTTGCCGAAGCTGTTCGCCAGATCGGCATTGGCGCGGGTCACGATCGCCTCGTCGCTGAAGCTGCCGTCGTTGCCGAACGCGACTTCGCGCAACAGGAAATAGCGCAGCGCGTCGACGCCATAGAGCCGCGTCAACTCCATCGGATCGGCGACATTGCCGGTCGATTTCGACATTTTCTCGCCGCGGTTCAGGATGAAGCCGTGGGCAAAGACCTGTTTCGGCAGCGGCAGGTCGGCCGACATTAGGAAGGCCGGCCAATAGACCGCGTGGAAGCGGGTGATGTCCTTGCCGATCAGATGGAGGTCTGCGGGCCAGTAGCGCGCAAGGGCACTGCCCTTGTCGGGATAGCCGGTGCCGGTGAGGTAGTTGGTCAGCGCGTCGACCCAGACATACATCACATGTCCCGGCGATCCCGGCACCGGCACGCCCCAGTCGAAGCTGGTGCGCGATACCGACAGGTCCACCAAGCCGCCCTCGACGAACTTCATCACCTCGTTGCGCGAACGTTCGGGGCGGATGAAGTCGGGATTGGCGGCGTAGAGATCAAGCAAGGGCTGCTGGTACTTGGACAGGCGGAAGAACCAGGTTTCCTCGGCAGTCCATTCAACCGGAGTGCCCTGCGGCGACAGCTTGACGTCGCCCTCCCCCTCGGTCAGCTCTTTCTCTTCGTAGAACGCCTCGTCGCGGACCGAATACCAGCCCTCATAGCGGTCGAGATACAGGTCGCCCTTGGCCTCCATCGCGGCCCAGATTGCTTGGCTGGCGGCGTAATGATCAGGATCGACGGTGCGGATGAAGCGATCATATGAAATATTCAGATCGCGTGCCATATCACTGAAATAGGCTGACATTTCGTCTGCGAGCTGCCGCGGGGTCAGATCGCGGGCGCGGGCAGTCTGGGCGATCTTGAGGCCGTGTTCGTCGGTGCCGGTCTGAAAACGCACATCGCGCCCGGCCTGACGCTGAAACCGCGCAATCGCGTCGGCGGCGATCATCTCATAGGCGTGGCCGATATGCGGCTTGCCGTTGGGGTAATGGATCGCGGTGGTGATGTAATAGGGTTCGGACATGGGGGCGCTCTAGAACAATGCGGGGCGGTTCGGAAGTATCCGAAACCCCGTTCGTGCTGAGCTTGTCGAAGCACCGGAGCCTGCGCTTGCGGCCCTTCGACAAGCTCAGGGCAAACGGAGGTTGGATTAGCGCTTCGCCAGCCGCGCGATAATCCCGCCCATTTCGAACACCGTCGCCTGCGCATCAAGCGATTGGGCGAGTGCGACGGGGCCGAGTTGCGACGCGGCCTCGTACACCGCAATCGCCTCGGCCAGCGCCGCGCCATGCCGTCCGCGCGCTTCGGCGAGGGCGAAGGCGGGGACGCGGGCGAGGAAGGCTTCGTAGCGCGGTTGTGCTGCCTTCGACCCTAACGTGCGGGCAAGGCGGGCACGGATCGCGTTGTCGGGGTCGCCGCGCGCTGCGATCGCGGCTATTTCGCTGTCGATCGACGCGAGATCGAGCCCGGCAAAGCTGAGCGCGCGGCCCGGCGAGCCCTTCCCCGCGCGGACCAGCGCCTCGACCTCCGCAGCGCTCGCCTCGGGCATCGCCGCGCGCACGGCCGCCGCGACCTCGCTATCGGGCAGCGGGTCGAAGCGCAGCACGCGACAACGCGAGCGGATCGTCGGGAGCAGGCGCCCCGGCGAATGGCTGATCAGGAGGAAGATCGTCCCCGCCGGCGGTTCCTCAAGATTCTTGAGCAGTGCGTTGGCGGCACCGGGGCGTTCGACATCGTCGATCGCGTCGATCACGATGACGCGGCGGCTCGACATGCTCGGCTTGGTCGCGAACATCGGGTTGAGCGCACGGATCTGGGCGATGTTGATCGAACGGGCGATATTCTCCCCCGGCTTGTCGGGATCCTTGGGCAGGCGCACCAGCGCGCGGTAATCGGGGTGGGCACCGGACTCGATCAGCTGGCGGGTGGGGTTGTCCTCGGGCAGGTCGAAGCCGTCCGATGGCGGCACCTGCCCTGCCCCTTCGGCCAGCAGGCGCGCGGCGGCGGCACGGGCGAAGGTGGCCTTGCCCAGCCCTTCTGCGCCTGCGATCAGCCAGGCGTGATGCAGCTGCCCGCTCGACATGGCGGCGCGAAACGCGGCCTTTGCCGCAGCATTGGGGCCGGTTGACGTCATGGCAGCAGGTCGGACAGCGCGTCCATCAGTGACGTCGTGACGTCATCCATGCTGCCCGAGGCATCGACCAGCCGGACGCGATCGGGCTCAGCCGCGGCGATGCGGCGAAACTGCGCGGCGACGGCGGCGTGGAAGTCCGGCCCGCGCGCGCCGAAGCGATCGGCGGCGCCGCCGTCGCGCTCCAGCGAGCGAGCATGGCCCGCACCATCCGGCAGGTCGAGCACCAGCGTGCGGTCTGGCAACAGCCCCTTTGACCCAAAGCCGTGCAGCGCGAGGATCGCGGCATCATCGATATCCTGCGCGCCCTGATAGGCGCGGGTCGAGTCGATGAAGCGGTCGCACACGACCCAGCTGCCCGCCTCGACCGCCGGGCGGATCAGCTTTTCGACATGGTCGGCGCGCGCAGCGGCGAACAGCAGGGTTTCGGTGTGCGCGCTCCAGCGGGTGACCGCGCCCTGCATCAACAGGCCGCGGATCGCCTCTGCCCCTTCGGTCCCGCCCGGTTCGCGGGTGAGCACGACATGGATGCCCCGCGCCTCGAGCGCGGCGGCGAGCCGCTTTGCCTGAGTCGACTTGCCCGCGCCCTCCCCGCCTTCGAGGCTGAGGAAGACGCCCCTCACGCGCCGAACAGCGACATGAGGCCCGCCCAGATGCGGCCGAAGAAGCCAGCCTCACCGACATCGGCGGCGGCGACCAGCGGCAGCCGCTGTTCCGGCAGGCCGGGCGACGTGACGACGAGGTCGGCGATATGCTGGCCGGCCTTGATCGGGGCCTTGATCGGGCCCTGATAGACCACGGTCGCACGCAGATCGGGATTGGCGCCCGAGGGGATGGCGATGGCGAGATCGCGCGGAGCGACCAGCCCGACCTGCGACGCATCGCCCAGCTGGACATCGGCCTGTTCCACCGTGCGGCCCTTGGTCACCAGCTTGCGCGACGACCAGGCGCGGAAGCCCCAGTCGATGAACTTGACCGATTCCTCGGCGCGCTGGTTGAAGCTGGTGAGGCCCGCGACGACCATGACGAGGCGACGACCATTCTGTTCCGCCGAGCCGGTGAAGCCATAGCCGGCCTCGTCGGTATGGCCGGTCTTGAGGCCATCGGCGCCCTGAACGCGACCGAGCAGCGGGTCGCGATTGGCCTGAGTGATCGGCGCGCCGCCCATCGTGGTGCCGAAGGTGAAGCTCGGCTTGGGGTAGAAGCGCTTGTAGAGGTCGGGATGGTTGGTGATCGTCGCCTTGGCGAGCTTGGCCAGATCGCGCGCGGTCACCACCGTGCGGCCCTGATCGGGCCAGCCCATCGAGGTGCCGAAGCGGCTCGCGCTGAGGCCGATTTCCTTGGCCTTCTGGTTCATCAGGTTGACGAAGGCTTCCTCGGTCCCGGCGATATGCTCGGCCAGCACGACGCATGCGTCATTGCCCGACACGACGATGATGCCGTTGAGCAGGTTTTCGACACTGACCTTCTGACCCGGTGACAGGAACATGGTCGAACCCGCTGAAGGACCATGCCATTTCCGCCACGTCTCTGGCCGGACATCCGCCATGTCGGATAGCTTCAGCTTGCCCTGCTTGATCAGGTCGAACGCGACATAGGCGGTCATCATCTTCGCCATCGACGCGGGCGGCATCGGCCGGTCGGCATCCTTGGCAAACAGCACCGCGCCCGACGACAGATCCTCAAGATAGGCGACCGGGGCCGCCGTTTCGAACGGGGGCGTCTGCGCAGTGGCGGGTGCGAGCGCGAGCGAGACGGCGGCGGCGGCGAGGATCAACTTCTTCATGGGGATCATGGGGTCCGAAGGCTTGAGGGTCAGGGAATCGAAACGATGCGCGCATCGCCATAGCCACGCCGGGCGACATCCGCCCGCGCGCGCTCGGCGGCGCTGGTGTTGGGATAAGGGCCGAGCTGGACGCGATACACGCCGCCGCCGGGGCGGACGATACCCCCCAACTCGTCGGCGAGCGCGCGTGCGCGGGCGGCATTGGACAATGCGGCGACCTGCACGAACAGACCGCGCGTGGCCGTCTGGACCGGACGTGGCGTCGGGCGGGTGGTCGGGCGTGGCGGTGGCGTAGTCGCAGTTTCGCGCGGCGTCTCGCCCAGGCGGCGGCGCAGCCCGGCGAGCAGTGCGGGCGGGGCATCGGCACGCATCGGTGCGCCCTGGCCGGCGGCGAGCGCGGTCGCATCCTGTCCGGTCACGGTGACGCGGCGGACGCGCACCGGCGGATTGCCAGTTACGCCGAGCTGGCGCGCGGCCCCGCCCGACAGCTCGATCAGCCCATTCCCGCGTCCCCGGATCAGGACGAGCATCGTTTTGCCGCTGTCGAGTGCGGTGACCTCAGCATGCGTGCCCTGTGGCAGCACGCCGCTGAGCGCGAACACACCCTCCCCCGCCCCCGCGTAACCGGCATAGCCGACGCGGTCGTAGCGTTCCTCGCCGGGGCGCAGGCGCGAGCTGCCTTGCGGGCCCTCACCGGTCGCGGGGCCGCCTTCAGGGGCACCATAGCCGGCGCCGGGTGCTGCCGGCACCTCGGCCTGCGGCGCGGCGGGTGCCGGCGGCAGTTCGTCCAGATCATCGCCCCCGCCAAAGCCGCACGCGCCGAGCAGGGCAGCGGCGGCGATGACACTAATGTTCGACTTCATCGGCCAGCAGCCCCACCGAAAGCGCATAGAAATTCGAGCAGTTGTAATCGAGGATCACGCGGTAATTGCCGGTGAGCAGAAAGGCGGTCTTGCCCGGCCCGTCCGGCTCCAGCAGCGTGGCCTGAATATGGTCCGCCGGCCAGCTGCCCGATTGTGGCACGATGCCGAGTGTGCGCCATTCGCCCATCGTCCGCCACTGCGAATGCCGCTCGAACACGCGGGTGCAGCGGGTCGGCACGGTGCGATTGGCCAGCGCGGCGCGGTCCAGGGTCGCGGGCACATTCACCGCAACGCCCCATGGCTGACCCGGCCGCCAGCCAGCGGCGACGAAGTAGTTGGCGATCGACGCGAGCGTATCGGCTTCGTTCGACCAGATGTTCGCCACACCATCGCCGTCGCCATCGCGCGCGAGGCGCAGATAGACCGAAGGCAGGAACTGCGGATAGCCGAATGCGCCGGCCCAGCTGCCCTTGAGCGAATCGCGCGGCACGCCGCGATCGACCATCTTCATCGTGGCGATGAACTCCCCGGCGAACAGCGTGCGACGGCGCCCCTCATAGGCGAGCGTGGCGAGGCTGCGCGGCAGATCGAACCCGCCGGTATAGGCGCCGTAATTGGTTTCGTGCCCGAAGATCGCGACCATGATCGACTCCGGCACCCCGGTTTCGCGCTCGACGCGCTCCAGTTTCGACCGCAGGCGACGGTAGGTTTCGCGCCCGCGGTTGATCCGCGCGGCATCGACGTGGCGGGCCTTGTAGGGCGCGAAATTCGGGATCGGGCCGGTCGTACTGCCGCCAGGCTGGTCGCGGTCGAGTTCGACCACGCGGGGATTGTAGCTGAGCGAGGGCAGCACCGCGTCGAGCGTGCGGGCGCTGACCCCTTCGCGCAGCGCCTGTTCGCGCAGCGGGCCGTTGATATAGGCCTGAAACCCCGCCTCATCCTGCGCCACTGCAGGCCCGCCGCCGACGCCAAGCGTCACGACCGCTGTTCCGACCAACATGAAGCGCCGCACAAGGCCCGTAATATCCCGCATGCCCATTCTCTGCCACAGGGCGCGGCGGGCATGAACCCCCTTAGGCGGTGAAATCACGCCGCACTTGCGGAAAACGCGCCGAACAGCCTAAGGCGCATGCCACGCGGAGAGGTGGCCGAGTGGTTTAAGGCAGCGGTCTTGAAAACCGCCGTGGGTGCAAGCCCACCGTGGGTTCGAATCCCACCCTCTCCGCCACCCACTGACCTCGCGGCCTCTTCGGCTTTTATCGAGCGGCTTTACGGCCGTTCGCGCAGTTGCGGTCCAGGCGGGTAGTTCGACCGCAAAACGGTGCAGCGGATTGCGCCGGAGTGCAGGCTGACAGTGTCATCACGACCCCGCCAGCCCCACTTCTTTTACGATCTGCAGCCGGAACCCTAGTTCGGATTGACCGGATATTCGCCGTCATTGCAGATATAATATCCCATGACGAGATAGGGCTGGAGGTTGGGGTGCGGCTCCGCGGTCTGCCCCAATGTGCCATAGGCAGCCGACACCTTCATCCCCAGCATTGTCTTATCACCCGAGCTCAGCGGGGGTGCATCATAGGCGGAGATCACCTTTGCCGTGTTGTTCAGCGCCCGGCTCATCAGGGACGTTCCGGCATTGTTGGTGACGCCAGCCACACCCGTCATGCCCGTTGTGGCCGAACCCGAAAGCTTGGCGTTGAAACTGTGATTGTGAGACGGGGCTTGTGCCGGTGTCAGGGTCACGGTCTCTTCCCCGATTTTTGCGGCAAAGACGAACTGCGTTCCCGAGGTAGCGGAAACGCCGGCATCGACCGGGATGCGCCCGTTCAAATTGGGCAGGTTGAAATTGGTCGTGCCATTCCCACCGAACCGGGTGCCCAACAGCGAATAGAGCACCGTATCCTGATTGATCTGAAGTTGTCGTCCGTCGCATGCATACCAGCCAACTGGTGCATAGCCGAACGGAAATATGCGAATTTCACCGATAAAAGCGTCCATAGCAGCCTCCCACGATATCGTTAGTTGCTAAAGTCTGGATAAAGGCCCGCGACCGCCATCGCATAAGCCAGAACCAGGCTGGGCTGAATGTTGGGATGCGGCTGATTATCGCCGCCATCGAATGAAACCGTCTCCGCGTTGGTCTGAAGCACCGTTCCGGCCTGCGTTTCCGTACAATAGAAGAAATTCCCGCCAACATCCCCGGGCGCGACTGCAGCGCTGGGCGTGAAGCTGGATGCGGCCGTCTTGGTCGCGCAGACGGTGTGCGTATGGGCCGGAACCGTCGCCGACGTCAGCGGCACCTGTTCGACGCCGGCCTTTGCACCGAGCGCATAGGTCGAACCACCCGGTAGCTGGCCGTAATGAACAGGGGTCCGTCCACGCAGGTCGGGCAGGTTGAAGGTGGTGACGCCATCGCCACCATAAGTGGTGCCGATCAGCGAAAACAGCGCCTGATAATCGGAAACGCGCAACGAACGCCCGTCACAGGGCAGGAAATTGCCAGGCGCATATTGGTTGAATGCAAACAGGCGAATCTCGCCGATAAAATATTCTGCCATGGGTTCCTCCACGGATTAAGGGAACGACGTCAGTTGCGCGACGGCCACACACCACCGGTTGCGATGCAGATCTGCAGCGCAAGGATCGGCTGGCGATTTTCATGCGCTCCGCCGCTGCCCGAAAGCCCGATGGCCGAGCTGTGCAGAGGTATCCAATTCGGGTCAGCCGGGGACAACGGGGCCGGCGCATACAGGTCGAACGGTTGCGCAACCGGGGTTGCGGTTGCGACCCCGATATAGTTGCCGTTCGGCCCTGTTGTCGTCGTCGTGGTCGATGTCGAGGCGATGATCTCATGCACATGGGGCGGGGTCTGGGCCGGCGTGAGCGTGATGGACTCGGCCCCGCCCTTCTGGCCGCGCTGGAACAGGGTTCCGCCCCCCGCCGCCTGGCCCGTACCCACGGTGACGCGCCCGCGCAGATCCGGAAGCGCGAAGTTGTTCTTGCCATCGCCGCCATAGGTAAAGCCGAGCAGCGCAAATAGAGCCTGATACTGCTGAACTGCCAATGTTTGGCCATTGCAGGGAAGCCAATGCCGCGGAACGCGCCCGAACCCGAAAACCCTAAGCTCTCCTATAAAATTATCCGTCATTACACTCTCCTCCCACCGATAGGGTTAAACGCGATCCGCCTGTGCGTGACATCTACGTATCTGGAAAAGTTGGCATTTAATATATTGTTGCAGATTGACTTAGCGAGGATGACCAGGGATCGGATCGACCGGCGACATCAGGATTTCATCACTTCACCCGAAACGCTGATCGACGCGAGATTATTTGAATTTACCGAGACAAAATGGAAGCGAACCCGAATCGGGCAGAGTATGCCCATGCAACGGAGAATTTGCCAAGCGCATTGACTGGTCAAAATTGATCCGTGCTTGAGCTGTTCTTTGGAATGGCGTGTTCAATTTGGCGCAGCAAAAAATCGCCGGGCAGCCGGTGGGCTACACAGCGCATGTTGAGAGCGCGCCAACCTAGGCTTCGCCAGGCCAGCGGCTATTGCGAATAGCTTCGAATTGGACGTGGTAGCGCTTTGCGGAGCGCTTCATATCTCGCGGACGTCGGGCGGCGGAGTTAGCCCCGCCCGATCAACCGCATCGCGATCCGGTCAGCCACCTCGCTCGCCGGATCGCCGGTACGGGCACTTTCGTCCCAAATTTCGTGGAGGCGGTCGGGGATCCGCGCGATACGGGCTTCCACCTCGGCGCGGTCACCCTGGCCGAGATACTCAAGGCCGACGTTGATGATGCCGCCGGCATTGATCACATAATCCGGCGCATAGAGAATGCCGCGGGCGTCGAGGCGCGCGCCGTCCCCTTGCTTGGCGAGCTGATTGTTCGCGCCGCCCGCCACAATCTTGCATTGGAGCGCCGCGATGCTCGCCTCGGTCAGGATCGCACCGAGGGCGTTGGGGCTGAAAATCTCGGCTTCGACGGTTGCGATCGCATCTGCACCGGCGACATCCGCGCCCAGCTCGGCAGCCAGCGCTCGTGCCTTGTCGGCGTTGACGTCAGCGAGCGTCAGCTTGGCACCGTCCGCCGCGAGACGCCGGGCAAGGCCGCCACCGACGCTGCCCACGCCCTGCACCGCAACGTGCACGCCCGCCATCGAATCAGCACCCAGTGCGCGCTTGGCCGCCGCCTTGACGCCGAGATAGATGCCGAGCGCGGTGAACGGCCCGGGATCGCCACCTGCGCTGCCCCCGGCGACGGGCAGGCCGGATACGTGGCGCGTGCGGGTCGCGATGACCTTCATCCGTGCTTCGGACATGCCGACGTCCTCGGCGGTGACATAGCGACCGCCGAGCGATTCGACCGCGTCGCCAAACGCAATCAGCTGCGCCTCACTGATCGTCGCGCCCGGTTCAGGGGCGAGCACCACGCCCTTCCCGCCACCCAGGGGCAGGCTGGCCATCGCATTCTTGAAGCTCATGCCGCGCGACAGCCGCAACGCGTCGGTGATTGCCGCATTGCCGTCGGCATAATGCCAGAAGCGTACGCCGCCGGCCGCCGGGCCAAGCTTGGTCGAATGGACCGCAATCACTGCGCGCAGGCCGCTGGCAGGATCGGTGATGAGGTGAACCCCCTCATGCGCGTCGAAATCGGGCAGGTCCCACAGGGCGGTCATGGCGCTTCCAGCTGGCTAAGAATATTTCGAGGGCGCGTAATATTCTTCTGCGCAGCGCAGCGCCAGTCCAAAATATCCGGGGTGGGAAAATGGGGCGACCGACGGGACTTGAACCCGCAACCCCCGGCATCACAAGCCGGTGCTCTAACCAATTGAACTACGGTCGCCGTGGAAGTGGCGCGCTTAGCCGCGTGCCCGAGCAGCGTCAAGCGCCTGTGGTTTACGCCATCAGCAGATGCGGATGCGAGGTCGCCGAAACCGAACCCGCCCCGGCCGCGCGGGCGATGCGGATCGCCGCATCGACGGTGATCCGGCCTTCCCGCGCCAGCGTCCGCGCCGAGGCCGCCAGCGTGGGCGCGCGCACAAAGGCATGCCGGGCAAGGATGGCGACATCGCCCCCCTCGGCGAGCAACCGCCGCAGGCCCGGGTCGATGACTACGGTCTCGAACAGCATCACCGATCCGGAAAAGCCGCTCTGGTCGCACGCGTCACACCCGACTGCGCGATAGATCACCGTGCCCGGATCGACCCCGAGCAATGCCGACTCCGACCCCTCCGCCTGAGCCGGACGGCGGCATGCGGGGCAGAGGCGCAGCTCGGTCCGCGCCGCGATCGCGACCCGTAGCGCAAAAGCCAGCAAATGCCGCTCCACCCGCACTGCGCGCAGTCGGGCGATCGCTGCCATCGCATCCGGGGCTTCGATACCCAGCACGATACGGACGCCGCGCTGGGCATGGTCGAACGCGCCGGCCAGCAGCGCCCGGTCATCGTTCGGGCGCAACAGGATCGCGTCACAATCCATCCGGGCGGCCGAATCAAGCTCGGCACGGTCGGCCGCGATTTCGACAATATGCCGCTCTCCCGGCGCGTACGCAGCCGCCGCCATCGCCCGCGCCATCACCGCCGCATCGTCCGACGCGACCAGGATCACGCCCCCGGGTGCCAGCATCTCGCGCTCGATCGCGGCGCGCATCGATCCAGGCATGCCGAGTTCGGTAAAGCCCCCGCCATTTCGTTCATGCGCGGCCAGATCGATCACCACCCGCTCGCCACGTCGAGTCGCATTGGGCAGCGCCTGCGCAGCTTCGATCCAGTCGGGCTTCGCGACGAGGCTGCGCACCGGGGCGAGGCCGGAGACGGCGCGGACGAGAATGCGAACCTCGCTGCCGTCACGCACCAGGTGCACGGCCGGAATGCCGGCCGCCACGGCGGCCTGAACCAGTTGATCGAGACTGTCGGCGTCGCCCATGTTGCCGCGCTATTACGCAATTGTGACGGTTTGCCTGCGGCCCGGCGAATTTTTTGACGCGGCCCACCCCTCTGGATGCGCGCAATGGCTTCTGGCAGATAGGGAGAATGGTCTCCCCCTCCCCTGCCGCCGGGTTTCCGATCGAACCCGTGATCGAACTCCTGAGCAGCCGCGCCGGGATTCAGAAGGTTCCCACGCCGAAGCTTACGCTGTTCATGCGCAAAGGGTTTCTGGACGCCGAGTTCTGTACCGAGCTGATGGCAATGGTCGACCGCGACCGGCGTCCGTCGCTGGTGTCGGACTATAATGGCGACGACGTGTTCAGGACGAGCGAAACCTGTGACCTGCCGGCCGACAATCCGGCGACGCAGCGGCTGGATGCGATGATCTGCGACTTTATCGGCCTCGATCCGGCGCATGGTGAGCCGCTACAGGGCCAACGCTATGCGGTGGGGCAGGAATTCAAGGCGCATACCGACTATTTCGAACCGACCGGCGTCGACTTCGAAAAATTCTGCGCCGTGGCAGGCCAGCGCACCTGGACGGTGATGATCTATCTCAACGCGGTCGAGGCGGGTGGCGCGACCCGGTTCAAGGCGATCGACAAGCTGGTTCAGCCCGAGCCGGGAAAGCTGCTGGCCTGGAGCAATTTGCGGCCCAATGGCACGCCGAACCCGAGCACGCTGCACCACGCGATGAAGGTCCGCGCCGGGACAAAATATGTCATCACAAAATGGTTTCGCGAACGTCCATGGGGGTGACGCGAAAAGGGCCGCCCCGATGGGACGGCCCTTTCCTGTTGCGACCGAAGTGGCTCAGAATTTTGCGCTGAGGCCGATCGAGAATTTCCGGCCGACGTCATAGGTGTTGGTGTCCACCCGCACATCATTCGGGAAGGTCTGGTATTCCTGATACCGCGTCTTGGTCAGGTTGCGGGCCTCAAGCTTCAGCTCGAACTCTGCGCCTGCCAGCTCAAAGCCCTGGCGCGCGACCAGATCGATGGTCAGGCCCGGCTTCTCGATGATGTCGGGCAGGCGAACGCCTTCGACCACCGGACCGCGGTTGGTGACGCGCTCGCTCGCATAGTTGAACAGCACGGTCAGCTGCGAGAGCGAAGCGGTATCCTCAAATCCGACCTGGAAATTGACCAGGTGATCCGACTGGCCAACCAGCGGGCCGCCGTCGTTGAACAGCAGCGACGACTGTACCGCCGGAGCGCCCAGGATCGGGCTGGCAACCAGCTGGTCGCCCGCTTCGATTTCCGACTTGGTGTAGGTGTAGTTCGCAATCAGCACGAGGCGCTTGGTGTCGAAGAAGCCACCGCCAAGCGTGTCGAGGGCGATGTGCTTCTGCGCCTCGATCTCGCCGCCCCACAGCTTGGCGCTGGGCGCGTTCGAGAAGCCGGTCTGCAGCGAGGTCGAGCCGCCGGCGACGAACGCCACCGCCTCGATTGGATTGTCGATCTTCTTGAAGAAGCCCGCTGCCGTCACGCGCTGATCACGCGCAAAGAACCATTCAAAGCGCGCTTCGGCGTTGTAGAGCTGCGAGTCGATGAGCAGCGGGTTGCCGAGGAACTGGCGGCTGCTCTCGAAATCCTGGTACAGCTGCGGCGCAAGCTCGCGGAACTGCGGGCGCGCGATCGTCTTCGACCCATGGACGCGCAGCTGCATGTCCGGGGCGAAGTTCCACGTGATCGTGGCAGCAGGCAGCCAATAGTCGTTGTCGAGGTTGGTCCCGGCAACGGCACCGGTCGGCAGCACCTGCTGCTTGGCGGTTTCGTAACGCACGCCGACCGACGCGCGCAGACCGTCGATCAGCTCGGCCTCGCCCTGAACATAACCGGCATGGACCTGCAGCGACGCGTCATAAGCCGCCGCACCGGTGCCGGTCGATTCGTTCCGCAGGGTGATGCCGTAGGTCTGGATGTTATAGTCCGACAGCAGATAGTCCGGACGCTGCTGAGCCACAGTCTGGTTCACGCCGCCATTGTTCGGACCGATGAAGCGGAAGAAATAGCGGTACGACTGGCGCTCCGTATCGGTGTACGCATAGCCGGCCGAAAGCGTGATCGGGCGGGCCGTGTTGAGCTCATAAGCAACGTCGACCGCGCCGGTCCAAAGATCCTCATTGAGGTCGCTGAACGCGATCGTCGCGCCGCTCGGCGCGTTGAGCGTGTTGATATAGTCGTCAAACGTGTTGCTGTAGATGTAGCGGAACGCGCGCTCATAGGGTGCCTTGCGCTTGGTATTGGCATAGGCACCGCGCAGATCGAGGTCGAGCGCACCGAAATCGAGCTCAGCGACGATCTGGCTGGTGAACAGCTGGCGCTCGAACCAGTTGGTGTTCTGCGTCGCGAAAGTCGGCACGCCAAACGAACCCGGAATGCCGAAATTCTCTTCGTCGAACTGGCCGATGATCGCCTGCTTCAGCGTGTCGTGGATATAGACGTTGGTGAAGCGGATCAGATGTTCGCCGAACTCAAACCCGACACCGAGCAGGCCATTGGCGATGATGCGGTTGTCGGTCGTCACCTGGTTGCCGTCGCTGGCGAGACCGCCATCGGCACCGATCGCAACCTGCTGCTTCTGCGCGCGGGTCTGCCAGCTGTTGGAAAGGCCACCGGCACCGATCAAGCCGATACGCAGGCCGCCGGTGTCAAAGGTCTTGGCGAAGCTGGTGCTGGCCGACCAGTTGGCCGGGATATGGTTGTTTTCGAACACCACCGTGGTCGGCGCGTTCGACAGCTGGATCAGCTGAGCGGCGTTGGTCACCGAGGTGCCATTGGCACCCGCGTCGAGGATGAAGTTGGGGACGCTGCGCTCACCGTCGTCATAACCGAACACGTCACGGCTGCCGCCGTCATAGGTGTAGCCGAGCTCGCTCGTCGTGACGGTGTCGAAGCCGATCGAGCCACCGATCTCGAAAAACCCGTCGCGCGGTGCGGCACGGGTGGTGATGTTGATCGCGCCGCCGCCGAATTCGCCGGGGTAGTTGGCGGAATAGCTCTTCTGAACCAGTGCGGACCCGACGATGTTGGTCGGGAACAGGTCGAGCGGCACGACGCGGCGCAGCGGCTCGGGGCTCGGCAGCGGCAGGCCGTTGAGCAGCGACGAGGAATAGCGGTCGCCAAGACCACGCACGAACACAAAGCCGTTGCCCACGACGCTGAGGCCGGTGACGCGCGTCAACGCGCCGGCGATGTCGCCTTCGCCCGAGCGTGCGATATCGGCGCTCGACAGCACCGACACCACTTGCGGAGTCGCCTTGATGACATTGGGGATGTTGCGGCCGATGACGACGATTTCTTCGCTCGTATCGCCGGCGCCGGGGGCGGAGATTTCGACCTCTTCCTCTTCGGCCTGCGGAGCGGCCTCGGCTTCCTGCGGCGCGGCTTCGGCGGTCGCATCCTGCGCAGCCTGGGCAAGCGCGTGCGGCGCAACGAGTTGCGAGGTCAGAAGCAGCAGACTTCCGAATGCGGTGCTCTTTTTCATCTGGTGACGTCCGTTTTCAGAGGCTGGCGTTTGCAGAGGCTGAAGCCTTCAAATGCCTGGTCCCGCCAAGGAAAACCGGAACCGGCGGCCCCTTTCCCGCCGGCTCCGGTAGTCGATCACGATCCGATCAGGTGACCGGAACGGTGGTGCAGGCGCTGCCGGCCGCGCCGAAGTTCGCGCGGTTCGAGTTGCAGGTCCAGCCCTGATACCAGGTGTCGGTCGGGCCGCTGACCGCGCCGATATAGCTGGTGGTCACCAGGAAGGACGAGCCCGACGGGTTGAGCGTCGCCGCGTTGAACGCCGTCACGCCCGCTGCGCCGGTGCCGGGCAGATAGCCCGAGGTCAGCGCATTGGCCGCAGTGCCGTTCTTCACGTTGTTGGTGCCGGCATCGACCAGCGCTTCCTGCTCGGCGTTGGTCACGGTGATGCTGTTCACCGCGGTTTCGGCCGACAGGGCGCCCGTGCAAGCGAAGTAGTTCGAACGGAACACCGGCGGACCCTGCTCGTCGATGGTCGCATCCGCCGGGCGGATGGTCGACTTGCCGCCATTGTCGGTCGTGCCGGCCAGGACGTTGAGGCACGGACGGCCTGAAACGAAGATGCCGTTGACGAAGGTGAAGTCCGCACCGCCGCGCAGACGCAGGCCGGCGTTGGTGCCGGTGCTGGTGTGCACGAAGGTGAAGTTCGCGATGCGGCCGTTCTGGCGCGGGGTCGCGTCTTCGTTGTTGTTGGAGTCGATTTCCATGACATAGTTGTCGCTGGTGGTGTTCGACGGCTTCTGGATCGCGATCGCGAACTGAATGAAGCCCTTCCAACCCACATCCGTGTCGATGCTGTCATCATCGGCGCCGGTGACGACCCAGTAACGGCCATTGTGCGTGCCGCCGAAGATTTCGATGCCGTCGTCCGAGCTGTTGTGGATCTGGATATATTCCAGACGGGTGCCACTGCCGACGCCGCCGGTGGTGATGCCCTGAAGCTCGTTGTTCGGGCTGATGACGGTGCCCGAGTAGCGCACCTGGACATAGCGCATCACGCCCGAGTTGTCGCCCGGGGTCGCACCGCCGTACAGCGCGTTGCCGGTGCCTTCGACGACGTTTTCGCAGTTCACCGAACCGCCGGTCACGCCGCTGAGGTTGCAGTTCGAGATCGGCGCGCGGCCGGCCAGGATGATGCCGCCCCACAGGCCCTGCGATTCGTCGGTCACGCCGCCGGTCAGGTTCTGCTGCGCGGTGAAGATGATCGGCTGAGTCGCCGTGCCTTCGGCAGCGATGGTCGAGCCGCGGTTGACGACCAGCAGGTCGTTGTCCGAGTTGGTGGTGTTGGCATAGATGATCACGCCCGGCTGGATCGTCAGGTTGCCGGCAGTGCCCGCCGTGCCCGCGCCACCACGATCGACGCCGACGTCGACGCGGCCGTTGATCTCATAGGCGACGCCCGCAACCTTCTGCAGCGTCAGGTTGGTGATCAGCGAAGGCAGGCGGCAACCGCGGAAGCTGCCAACCACGCCGGCATCGGTGAAGCCCGACGGGCAGCTGGCGGCCGGCGTACCCGGCGTCGCGGTCGGCGACGGCGTCGGCGAGGGTGCCGGGGCAGGAGCCGGGGCGGGAACGACGATCACGCCCTCGCCGGGCGAGGCAACGCTGGACGCGCCGTCGCAAGCGGCGAGCGTGGCGCCCGCGACGCTGGTCATCAGGATGAGGCTGATACGCTTGAAGTCGGCCATGAATTTCTCCGTTCCGGTCGATCCCGGTTTGCAGGATGGTGGGCGAGCGCCCTGGATCGACTCGGAACATTCCCCCTGCCGATCACCTGCGTCGCGCTAGGCGGCGTGCATGACGGTGGGATGGGATTTGCGAGAATTTTCAGTGACTTTGGAGTTACGCTTTTGTGACTTTCATGACGAAACGATGACAAGCAGGCCGCCTGCGTCGAACTAAACAGCTGATACACAACGGTTAAATTCGTGCCGCGCGCGCACCCAGCTTCGCTCCGTTGCGCGATGCGCCGGAGCGCCGCGCACGATCATCCTGCACTGTGACCGCGCCGCAACACACAATTTCTGACAGAGCAATCCGACGAAACGCAAAAAGCCCGCCGGCATCGCCGACGGGCTTTTGGAGATGGTGGGCGCGGCTGGGATTGAACCAGCGACCCCTGCGGTGTGAACACAGTGCTCTACCACTGAGCTACGCGCCCGATGCCGGGACCTTCCGGGAAGGTGTGCGGCCGCTCCGACAAATCGGAACTCCCCGGAGTGGCCCGGGGAGCGGAGCCTCTAAAAGGACGGAACCGGCTTGTCCAGCCCCGTCCAGCGTCTTTCAGTTCACCGCGTCCTTCAGGCCCTTGCCGGCCTTGAACTTGGGCTGCGACGATGCCTTGATCGTCATCGGCTCGCCGGTGCGCGGGTTGCGGCCGGTCGATGCCTTGCGCTTCGATACCGAAAAGGTGCCAAAGCCGACCAGGCGAACTTCGTCGCCCTTTTTGAGCGCGGCGGTGACCGCGTCGAACACAGCCTCCACTGCCTTGCTGGCGTCGCCCTTACCGAGGCCCGCGGTGTCTGCGACCGTGGCGATCAGTTCCTGTTTGTTCATACCCGTAGAACCCCTGCATTTTTTGGTAAGCTTGCATGAAATGCGCGCGGCATCGTCAAGCCGGTGGAACAGGAAAACGCGTCCGCACGCCGCTGTAAAGCGGAAAGCGGTACAAATACGGGGAAAAGGGCGGAAAAAATGCCCTTATCCGCGCTTAACCGTCAATGGCGGAGCGGATCGGGCGCCGTCGCGGGCGGCAAGACCGCCAGATCCTCCGCCTCGCTCCATTCGATCGCGGTCAGCGGTTCGGTCAGCGCGAGCTTGAGCACCTCATCGACATGCGCCACGGGAATGATCGTCAGGCCTTCACGGATATTCGCCGGGATCTCCGCCAGGTCCTTCTCATTCTCCTGCGGGATCAGCACGGTAGCGATGCCGCCGCGCAGCGCTGCGAGCAGCTTTTCCTTGAGACCGCCGATCGGCAGCACGCGACCGCGCAACGTGACCTCTCCGGTCATCGCCACATCCTTGCGCACCGGCACGCCGGTCAGGGTCGAAACGATCGCGGTGACCAGACCGATACCCGCCGACGGGCCGTCCTTGGGCACCGCACCCTCGGGCAAATGGACGTGGATATCCTTGCGCGCGAAGATGCTCGGCTTGATGCCGTAGCTCGGGCTGCGCGCGCGGATGAAGCTGAACGCCGCCTCGACGCTCTCCTTCATCACGTCGCCGATCTTGCCGGTGGTCTTGATCGCGCCCTTGCCGGGGACGGTCACGCTTTCGATCGTCAGCAGCTCCCCGCCGACCTCCGTCCAGGCGAGCCCGGTGACGGCACCGATCTGATGCTCTTCTTCGCCGATGCCGAAGCGATATTTGCGCACCCCGGCGAACTCGTGGAGGGTCTCCGGCGTCACGACGACGCTCTCGACCTTACCCTCGAGGATGCGGCGCAGCGCCTTGCGCGCAAGCTTGGCGATCTCGCGCTCCAGCGTGCGGACGCCGGCTTCGCGGGTGTAGTAGCGGATCAGGTCGCGCAAGCCCGCTTCGGTCAGCTCGAACTCGCCAGCCTTCAGGCCGTGCGCGTCGATCTGCTTGGCGATCAGATGGCCCTTGGCAATCTCGACTTTCTCATCCTCGGTGTACCCCTCAAGCCGGATGATCTCCATGCGGTCGAGCAGCGGCTGGGGCAGGTTCAGCGAGTTGGCCGTCGTCACGAACATGATGTCCGACAGATCGACGTCGATCTCCAGATAATGGTCGTTGAACTTGCTGTTCTGTTCGGGGTCGAGCACCTCGAGCAGCGCCGATGCCGGATCGCCGCGGAAATCCTGGCCCAGCTTGTCGATCTCGTCGAGCAGGAACAACGGGTTGCTGGTCCCGGCCTTTTTGAGGTTGGTGACGATCTTGCCCGGGAGCGAGCCGATATAGGTGCGGCGGTGGCCGCGAATCTCGGCCTCGTCGCGCACGCCGCCCAGCGATTGGCGGATAAATTCGCGCCCGGTCGCCTTCGCGATCGACTTGCCAAGGCTGGTCTTGCCGACGCCCGGCGGGCCGACGAGGCACAGGATCGGACCCTTCAGCTTGTTCGTCCGCGCCTGCACCGCCAGATATTCGATGATGCGGTCCTTGACCTTCTCCAGGCCATAGTGATCCGCGTCGAGCACTGCTTCGGCCTCGACCAGATCCTTCTTCAGCTTCGACTTCTTGCCCCAGGGCAGGCCGAGCAGCACGTCGAGATAGTTGCGCACGACCGTCGCCTCGGCGCTCATCGGCGCCATGGTCTTGAGCTTCTTGAGCTCCGCCTGCGCTTTGCCGCGCGCCTCCTTCGACAGCTTGAGCGTGGCGATCTTCTGGGTCAGCTCGGCGATCTCATCGCCCTCGCCTTCCTCGCCCTCATTGCCCAGCTCGCGCTGGATCGCCTTGAGCTGTTCGTTGAGGTAATATTCGCGCTGGGTCTTCTCCATCTGGCGCTTCACGCGCGAGCGGATCTTTTTCTCGACCTGCAGCACACCCAGTTCGCCCTCCATGAAGGCGAAGACCATCTCGAGTCGCTTTTGCGGGTCGGCTTCGACCAGCAGGCTCTGCTTGTCGGCCACCTTGACCGCGATATTGCCCGCGACCGCATCGGCGAGGCGCGAGGCTTCCTCGATCTCGCCCAGCTGCACCGCCGTTTCTGCAGGCAGCTTGCGGTTGAGCTTGGCGTAATTCTCGAACTGCTCGACGACCGAGCGCATCAGCGCCTGCAC
The DNA here is from genome assembly GCF_056821745.1 of Sphingomonas sp. SDUR79. Classification (NCBI taxonomy): domain Bacteria; kingdom Pseudomonadati; phylum Pseudomonadota; class Alphaproteobacteria; order Sphingomonadales; family Sphingomonadaceae; genus Sphingomonas; species Sphingomonas sp. SDUR79. The sequence goes on from NZ_JBPDIN010000001.1 coordinate 1,240,012, forward strand.
CTCGGTGCCGGTCGCATCCTTCTGCTCGACCGGCGAAACCGTGGCGGTCAGATAGCCGCCCGCATCCTGCATCGTCTCGAGTTTACCGCGCTCCTTGCCCGCGACGAGCACGCGCACGGTGCCATCGGGCAGCTTGAGCAGCTGCATCACCTCGGCCGATACGCCGGTGTCATACAGGTCATCGCGGCCGGGATCGTCATTGGCGGGGTCGAGCTGGGCGACGAGGAAAATTTCCTTGTCGGCGGCCATCGCGGCCTCAAGGGCGGCGACCGACTTGTCGCGCCCGACGAACAGCGGCACGATCATGTGCGGGAAGACGACGATGTCGCGCAGCGGCAGGACTGGATAGGAAGACTTCATGGACACTCCGGTGCTGCCCGCAGGGGGCAGAATCAGTCAACTATATGGGGATCGCGCACGCGGCATCAATGCAGTGTTTGCCGCGATGCTGGCGCTGACCGCGTTTGCCCCCGCTGCATTGGCGCAGAAGGGCGAGCCACCGATCACCGAACTGACCGAACGCTCCGGTGGACCGATCGAGCCCGAGCGGGCGGCGTTGCGGCTGGAGCATGTCGATCTCAATCTCCGCATCGGCCCCGAACGAAAATATCTTTCGGGCACCGTCACGCTCCGGCTGAAAACCAGCGCGCGCCAGACCCGGCTGTTGATCGACCTCGACAAGAATTTTCATGTTTCCGGGATCGAGATCGACGGTGTCGCGCTGCGTGCGGATAAGTGGCGTAACCCGGAAGGGCGGCTGTTCATCGATTTGCCCAAACCGGTTCCAGCCGGTGGCAGGGTCGTCGCGAAGATCGACTATGCCGGGCGGCCGCACGAAGCGGTCAACGCGCCGTGGGACGACGGCTTTGTCTGGTCGAGCTGGCAGGGCAAGCCGTGGGTGGCGACGACGGCGCAGGGTTATGGCTGCGACCTGTTCTGGCCGTGTCTCGACTTCCCGGCTGGCGAGATCCCGGAAATCCGCATAACGATCGGGGTCATGCGCGGGCTGGCGGCAATTGCCAATGGCAAGCTCGAGATCGCGACGCCGGCGCTGCACGGCTATTCCGAGTGGCGTTGGGTTGCGAAGAACATCAACCCCTACCTCGTCGCGGTCAACATCGGGCCGTATCGCGAAATCAAGGGCACCTATGCCAGCAAGTTCGGCAACGAGGTGCCGCTGCACCTGTGGCATCTGACCGGCAAGGATGAACAGGCGGCGGGGCTGTTCGCCGAATTCGCGCCGACGCTCGACTTTTACGAAACGATGATTGGCCCCTTCCCCTTCGCGCACGAGAAGCTCGGCGTGGTCGAGACGCCGCATCTGGGCATGGAGCACCAGACGGTCAACGCGTACGGCAACGACTATCGCAAGGATGCGACCGGATTCGACTGGCTGTTCCACCACGAACTGGCGCATGAATGGTTCGGCAACCAGATGACCGCCGCGGACTGGGACGATTTCTGGCTGCATGAGGGCTATGGCCAGTATATGCAGCCGCTCTACGGCCAGTGGCGCGAGGGCGAGGCGCGCTATGCCGCGATGATGGCGGAGCAGCGCAAGAACATCCTCAACCGGCAGCCTTTGGTGTCGGGCCGGTCGCGCACGTCGGACGAGGTGTATCAGCTCGAAAAGGGCGGGCCGGGCCAGGACATCTATTACAAGGGCGCGTGGGTGCTCCACACGCTGCGCTACCTGATCGGCGACGCGGCGTTCTTCGATGCGACGCGGCGGCTCGTCTATGGCCGCCCCGACCCGAGGCCGGGGAATTTCAAGCCGCGCTTTGCCACGACGCCGGAGTTCGAGGCGCTGATGAGCGCGGCTGCGGGACGTGACCTTGGCTGGTTCTACGACGTCTATCTCCGCTCCGCCGCGCTGCCCGAACTGGTCGAGACCCGCACCGGCAGCCAATTGACACTGGAATGGAAGACGCCGCGCAACGTCCCCTTCCCGCTCCCCGTCGAGGTGCAGGTGGATGGCGTCGTGCAGCGCGTCGCGATGACGGGCGGCCGTGCGACAATTGCCGTGCCAGCCGACGCGCGTGTCGTGATCGACCCGATGGCACGCGTGCTGCGCCGGTCCGAGGCGGTGGAGGCAATGCAGCGACCGCGCCGCTAATTTGGGGCTCGTCCTGTGCGGGGCAGCGGCTATGCTGCGGCAATTGCTAAAGGGGAAGACGGTGATGCGGTCATTTGTGTCGGGTTGGTGCGTGGCGCTGACGCTTTTGGTCGCAGGGCCGGTCCAGGCGCAGCGTGATGTCACGAATGCGCCGGATCCCTGGGTCCATGCCGCGACGGGCACCAAATTACCCGTCAGCGTCGCCGGCTTTCAGCGCACGCGCGTCAGCGAATATTCGGACGATGGCCGCGACGCGAGCGCCAGTTACATTCTGCGGCGTGACGGCGGCTTCGTTTCGGTCACCGTCTATATCTATCCCACCGCTGCAGGATTGACCTGTGCCCAGACATTTGCCGACGGCCAGGCGCAGATCGTCCGGCGGGGCGGGGTACGATTGATCCGGGAAGCACGCGATTTGCCTCCGTCGGGTCAGGGCACGCCCGTAGCGCATTATGCCCGCTATGCGATACCGGCAGGCACGATGGGCGAAGGCGTCCCTGCGCTGACCAGCGACCTCTATCTCCACTGCCCGACGGGCAGCGGCTTTCTGGTGAAATACCGTGCATCTGGTACCGAGGGGTTCGAGTTCGGACCGGATGTCACGCGCCTGCTTCGGTCCATCGCATGGCCAGCGGCGCTCGCCGATTGATTGCCCTGCTTCACACAAGCAGGTGCGCCTCGCCAACGCGCAGCTGATTCCGGCCTGATCGCTTCGCGGCATAAAGTGCGGCGTCGGCGCGGGACATCGCGAGCTGAATCGGTTCACCGTCCAGCGCAACGATGCCGCCGGAGCAGGTCATCGCAACGCCGTCAGGCCGCTCGATCAGGCCATTGCCCAGCCGCCGACACAGGCGCTGCAGGATACCGGCAGCCTCACCCTCTTCGGTTGCCGGGAAAAACACCGCGAACTCCTCGCCGCCCCAGCGTCCGACGCAATCCGCCTTGCGCACACCCCGGGCGAGGAACGCGGCAAAATCCTGAAGGATTGTGTCGCCCACATCATGGCCGAACTTGTCGTTGACCGATTTGAACTTGTCGAGATCGATCAGCGCGATCGTGCCGTCTCCGGCGCTTTCGACGCGCGCAAGGAAGCCGCGCCGGTTGAGCAGGCCGGTCAGCGGATCGCGATGCGCCGCAATGTCGAGCGCGGCGACGCGAACTTTGGTCGCCTCGCTCGCGCGGGTCACCCCGGCGAGCAGGTCGGCGAGCATGTCGCCGTCGCTCACCGCCTCCAACGCGTCGGCCTGTTCGCGTTCCAGCGACTGAACTGCCTGCGTCGCCGCGCGCACGGGGGCGAGCAGACCGTCGATACCGATCAGCGTGAACACCGTGCCGAGCAGCGTCGCCGCCAGGACGATCCCCAAATCGGGCCAGTCGATCTTCCCCGTGCTGAACTGCCACGCGGCAAATGCGAGCAACGGGATGTGTGTGCCGATGAAGCAGATGGTGAACATCCGCAGCCGCAGGCTGGACGGGAACAGGAACCGTGTTGCCTTATAAAACCGCAAGTTAGCCTCCGTATCATCCCCACCCGCGGCGCCAACAAATCGTTAGGGGGCATTAAGCGGAGACGAACGAAGATGGTTAATCCTGTGGATGGGCGGCCAGATCGGACAGACCGAAAGCCCAATGCAAAACGGGCGCCGGTTGCCCGACGCCCGCTTGACTGGTTGACCGTGAAGCCGATCAGGCGGCGTCGCCGGCCTTCTTCTTCTCGGCCGAATAGACGCGAACCGGCTCCTTCGATCCGGCGACGACATCCTTGTCGATCATCACTTCGTCCACCCCGTCCATGCCGGGCAGATCGAACATCGTGTCGAGCAGAATGCCTTCGAGGATCGAGCGGAGGCCGCGCGCGCCGGTCTTGCGCTCGATCGCTTTCTTGGCGACCGACACCAACGCGTCGTCGGTGAAGCTGAGCTTCACATTCTCCATGTCGAACAGCTTCTGATACTGTTTCACCAGTGCGTTCTTCGGCTCCGTCAGGATCTTGACCAATGCCGGAATGTCCAGATCCTCGAGCGTCGCGACGACCGGCAAACGACCGACGAATTCGGGGATAAGGCCGAACTTGAGCAGATCCTCCGGTTCGGTCTGACGCAGCGTCTCACCGGTCCGCCGTTCTTCCGGCGCAGCGACATAGGCGCCGAAGCCGATCGACTTGCCCTGAAGGCGGTCGCCGATGATCTTTTCGAGGCCCGAGAACGCGCCGCCGCAGATGAACAGGATGTTGGTCGTGTCGACCTGCAGGAACTCCTGCTGCGGATGCTTGCGTCCACCCTGCGGCGGGACGCTTGCGGTCGTCCCTTCCATCAGCTTCAGCAGCGCCTGCTGCACGCCCTCACCCGACACATCGCGCGTGATGGACGGGTTTTCGGCCTTGCGGCTGATCTTGTCGATCTCGTCGATATAGACGATTCCGCGCTGCGCCCGCTCGACATTATAGTCCGATGCCTGAAGCAGCTTCAGGATGATGTTCTCGACATCCTCGCCGACATAGCCGGCTTCGGTCAGCGTCGTCGCGTCGGCCATGGTGAACGGCACGTCGAGAATGCGGGCGAGCGTCTGCGCCAGCAGCGTCTTGCCGCAGCCGGTAGGGCCGACCAGCAGGATGTTCGACTTGCTCAGTTCGACATCGGCACCCTTCGCACCGTGGTTCAGGCGCTTGTAATGGTTGTGCACCGCCACCGACAGCACGCGCTTCGCCCGATTCTGTCCGATGACATAATCGTCGAGAACGTCGCAGATTTCCTGTGGCGTCGGGACGCCACCGTCCTTCTTGCTGACCAGCGCCGATTTCGTCTCTTCGCGAATGATGTCATTGCAGAGTTCGACGCATTCGTCGCAGATGAACACGGTGGGGCCGGCGATCAGCTTGCGCACCTCGTGCTGCGACTTGCCGCAGAACGAGCAATAGAGCGTGCTTTTCGAATCGCCGCCGCTTAACTTCGTCATTCAGTCTTCCTTTGCGTGCCGGGCCGCATCGCAGCCCGGCATCCTACAGCCGGAACAACGCCCGGCAACTCAAATTCGCCCAATAGCAGGGGAAGGTGAGCGTCAGATTAAGACGCCGTCCCCTCGCTGTCAGCGGGCTGAGGGCGCTTTTCATACACTTCGTCGACCAGGCCGAACGCCTTGGCTTCATCGGCCTCGAGGAAGGTGTCGCGGTCCATCGCGCGCTCGATCTGCTCGAGCGGCTTGCCCGTATATTTGACGTAGAGTTCGTTCATCCGGCGCTTGATACGCAGGATTTCCTTAGCCTGGATCTCGATGTCCGACGCCATGCCCTGCGCCCCGCCCGACGGCTGGTGGATCATGATGCGCGCGTTGGTCAGCGCGACGCGCAGGCCCGGCTCACCGGCGGCGAGCAGGAAGCTGCCCATCGACGCCGCCTGGCCGATGCACACCGTACCGACGCGGGGACGAATATACTGCATGGTATCGTGGATCGCCATGCCGGCGGTCACCACGCCACCCGGCGAGTTGATGTACATCCAGATGTCCTTCTTCGGATTTTCCGATTCGAGGAAGAGCAGCTGGGCGGTGATCACCGACGCCATGTGATCCTCGACCGGCCCGGTCAGGAAAATGATCCGCTCACGCAGCAGGCGCGAATAGATGTCGAAGCTGCGCTCACCGCGGCTCGACTGTTCGATGACGATGGGAACCAGCGCGTTGGTGATCGGATCGCGCGTAAAGCCTTCGGGGGTCAGGAGACCGGCAAGGGGATGCATGTGGGATGTTCTCGTCAAATCTGTTTTTGCCCACCGCTACATCGGCGCTCGCATCGCGCGGCGCAAGGGGGGAAGAAGGTGAATGCCATCCCCCGATCGCCCCCGCACACGGACCAGCGCAGGATCATCCGCGGCAACCATTTCTGAACCCTTGTGTGCGATACCGGTGCGGTCGGGGAGCTGAAAGGGGCGCCAATGCGCCAGGATAAACGGACCATCATCGTCTTCACCCTGCTGTACACCGCCTTTGCGGGCGTCGCGCTCGGGCCGTTATTCGGCGCGGGCGGGCTCAACGATGCGACCTTCGGCATCGGGATGGTCATCGCCATCGCGTTGATCCCCGTGACCGCGATCGTGCTGACGATGTTCGCCCATCTGCTGCTGCCCCAGCGGACCCCCGCAGCAACCATGCCCCGGCCAGCGCGCCGCGCGGCCGAACCCGCGCCAGAGCGCGAGCATTTCGACTTCGCCTTTGCTGCCTGGAACGGGATCGAGTCGGCGGAAGCGGTGGCGCGCCTGTCGCGTCGCCTTCACGCCCTCGATATCGCGCATCGATTCGTCGATGGCGAGATCAGCGTCGTCGAAGACGATGTCCGGTGGATGGTGACCCCGGTCGTCGGGGCGTTACGCATCGCAGGCTGGGTCGAGGCGCCAGAGCGCGAAACGCGCGCGATGATCGAGGCGGCGGTCGAGGAATTTCTGATCGACGAACTGGGCATCAACCTCGAAAAGATCGCGGCCTGACGGTGATCTGATCCTGCCGGTCAGAGGTTGGCTGGCGCCGGTTGGGCCAGATAGGCCAGCCGCTTCATCTCCCGCCGCCCGCGCACCACGGTGTCGAGGATCAGTCCCGCAAAGCTGCTGAGCGCCGCCAGAATCACGAGCCCGGTGGCGAGAATGGCGGTCGGGAAGCGCGGAACCAGGCCGGTTTCCATATAGGTCGCCACCAGCGGCACGGCGAGCAGCACGGCCAGTGCCGCCAGCGCCAGCGCGACAATGCCGAAGAACAGGATCGGCTTTTCGATCCGGTAGAGCGTCAGGATCGTGCGCGCGATTCGCGCACCGTCGCGATAGGTGGATAGCTTCGACGCCGATCCCTCGGGCCGGGCGAGATAGCGGGTCTCCACCTCCCCCACCGGCATTTTGAGCTCGAGCGCATGGACGCTGATCTCGGTCTCGATCTCGAACCCGGCCGACAGCACGGGAAAGCTCTTCACGAAGCGCCGCGAGAACACGCGATAGCCCGAGAAAATGTCGGTGAAGCTGCGCCCGAACAGCTGCGCGAGCAGCCCGGTCATCGCGCGATTGCCGAGCACATGGCCGCGACGATAGGCATCGGCGGCCTCATGCACGCGGGTACCGACCACCATGTCGAGACCCTCGTCGAGCATCTTCGCGATCATCGCGGGCGCGGCGGCCGCGTCATAGGTCGCGTCGCCATCCGCCATCACGTAAATGTCGGCATCGACATCGGCGAACATGCGGCGGACGACATTGCCCTTGCCCTGCATCCGCTCGGTGCGGACGATCGCCCCCACGGCACGCGCGACTTCGACGGTCCGGTCGGCGCTGTTATTGTCGTAGACGTAGATGGTCGCATCCGGGAGCGCCGCGCGGAAACCCGCGACCGTCTGCGCGACCGCGGCTTCCTCGTTATAGCAGGGCAGGATCACTGCGATGCGCGGTTCGGTCACGCCATCCCCCACTACGTCACCCCGGACTTGTTCCGGGGTCCACCGGGAGGCTGAGCGCATCGCAATAGCCTCAAGCACTCAATCTGCGGCACCGTGCACCCCGGCACAACCCTTTGAGGCTGGGCCGGGGAGACGATGGATATAAAAGGTCTCAGTCAGCCTTCTTCTTGGCTGGAGCCTTCTTCTTGGGTGCTTCAGCTGCGGCTTCAGCGTCGTCGGCCTTGGCGGCCTTCTTCGCAGGTGCCTTCTTGGCCGGGGCTTCGTCGGCGGGAGCCTCTTCGGCCTTGGCCTTCGCCTTCTTCGCCGGCTTCACCTCTTCGGCGGCAGCGTCGGCCGCAGGCTCTTCGGCCTTCTTTGCCTTGGCTTTCTTGGCGGGCTCGTGGTCGTGGTCATGGTCGTGGTTGCAGTCCGGACCATGAACGTGCGGCACCGCGCCTTCCTCGCTCTCGATCGCAGCTTCCAGCTCTTCGCGCGTCACTTCGCGCTCGCTGATCTCGGCCGTGCCGAACAGGAAGTCGACCACCTTGTCCTCATAAAGCGGGGCGCGCAGCTGGGCGGCGGCCATCGGCTCCTGACGGATATATTCGAAGAAACGCTGCTGATCTTCCGGGCGATACTGCTGCGCAGCCTGGGCGATCAGTCGGTTCATTTCCGCTTGAGTCACCTCAACGCCGTTCGCCTGGCCGATTTCCGAGAGCAGCAGGCCAAGGCGCACGCGACGCTCGGCAATCGCACGGTAATCGCCGACTTCCTTCTCCAGCTCCGCCATGGCGGCTTCGGGATCTTCCTCATGGCCTGCCTCGTGCTGAAGCTGGGCCCAGATCTGCTGGAACTCGGCTTCGACCATCGACGGCGGGACCGGGAAGTCATGGCCGGCAGCGAGCTGATCGAGCAGCTTGCGCTTCATGTACGTGCGCGTGAGGCCGCCCGTCTCATTCTCCATCTGGCCGCGCAGGATGCCACGCAGCTGATCGAGGCTCTCAAGGCCCAGATTCTTGGCGAGCTCTTCATCGACCTTCACGTCGCCGGCGATCTTCACCGCGGTGATCTTGAGGTCGAAGGTCGCGGGCTTGCCGGCCAGCGTGTCGACGCCATAATCCTCGGGGAAGGTCACTTCGATCTGCTTTTCATCGCCGGCCTTCACGCCGACGATCTGGTCCTCAAAGCCGGGGATAAGGCGGCCCGAGCCGATCTCGATGGCCATGCCCTCACCGGTGCCGCCGTCAAAGGCGACGCCGTCGACTTTGCCGACGAAGTCCATCGTGACCTGATCGCCCTGCTTGGCCTTGTAGCTGGCCTTGGCGTCTTCCCACGACTTTTGCTGGCCGGCGATCTGCATGATCTGCGCATCGACCGCCTCGTCGCTGACCGGAACGATCAGGCGCTCAAGCTTCAGGCCGTCGATCGACGGGGTCGGGACGTCGGGCAGGACTTCCAGCTCGACCTTCACCTCGGCGTCGCTGCCGGGAGCGAACTCGCCCTCAAGGCTCACCGAAGGCTGCATCGCGGGACGCAGCTTGTGGTCGGCGATCAGCTTCTGCACGCCTTCCTGAATCGTCGTGTTGAGCGCGTCCTGGGTCAGCGCTTCGCCGTGCATCTTGCGCACCAGATTGGCCGGCACCTTGCCGGGGCGGAAGCCGGGCATGCGGATCTGCGGGGCAACGCGCTTCACTTCGGCGTCGACACGGCTGTCGATGTCCTTGGCGGTGATCTTCAGGGTGTAGGCGCGCTTGAGGCCTTCGTTCAACGTCTCGACGGTCTGCATTTCAATCGGGCTTCCTGCTCTGGAAGTGGAATCGGAGTCGCGGCGTCCCCCTTGCGCCGGGCGGAAACTGGTGCGGGCGAAGGGACTCGAACCCCCACATCTTGCGATACTGGTACCTAAAACCAGCGCGTCTACCAGTTCCGCCACGCCCGCATTCAGGACACCGCAGGTCGGGCGCGTCTATAGCAATGCGGGTGCCGGGGGCAAGGGCGATGCCGATTATGGTGCAGAATCGCGGAAAAGTGGCGCGAACGCCCCCGCTTTTCAGGCGCTTTTCAGGCCGTCAACCCGATCCGCCAGGCGTGCGGGGCCACGGGATGCGCGAAAATCAGGTCGCGCGCGCCGATCATCGCCCCGTCCCGTTCGGGCAGCGCGCCGGGTTCGGCGATCACCGCCAACCGGCCGCACCAGCCGCGCGCGCGCAGGCGTTCGACCGCGGCGAGGCTGTCGCCTTCGGTGCGGACCGAAATGACCAGCCAGTCGGCCTCGATCGCCTTTGCATCGCTGGCGAGTGCATGCGTGCTGTCATAGGATCGGACGCGATGCCGCTGCCCCGACAGCACCATATGCAACGCGCGCCGCGACCCATCGTCCGGATCGACCAGCGCGATGGACAGCGCCGGCTCGTGCGCGTCGATCTCAGGGGGAATGGTGGTACGCTGATCCATCGCGTGCCATCGTGCCGAAAACCGCCGGCCCCCGCGTTACGGAAATATCCTTAGTCGTCGGCGTCGAGGCCCGCCGCAAAGGCGATGCGCAGCGCTTCGGACAGGCTGCGCACCTCCAGCTTAGTCATCACATTGGCACGGTGCACTTCGACCGTGCGGGGCGAGATGCCGAGGTCATAGGCGATCGTCTTGTTGGGATTGCCCGCGACCAGCCCCCGCAGCACGTCCCGTTCCCGCGCCGTCAGTGCGGCGATGCGCACCGCCGCTTCCTGCCCCTCCACCTCGGCATTGCCCGCCCGATCCAGCCGCTCGAAACCACGATCAAGCGCGGCAAGCAGCAAAGCCTTTTCGAACGGCTTTTCAAGGAAATCGAGCGCACCCTGCTTCATCGCGGTCACGGCGGTGGCGACGTCGCCATGGCCGGTCAGCACGATGACCGGCAGCGCGACGCCGCGGGCATTCAGCTCCCGCTGCACCTCCAGCCCGTCCATCTCCGGCATGCGGATGTCGAGCAGAATGCACCCGGGGTCGGGATGTCGCGCTTCCTTGAGAAACGCCACGCCCGAAGCATAGGCGCGCACGTCATAGCCCGACGTCTTGAGCAGGAAGCTGGCCGAGCGGCGCACTGCGTCCTCATCGTCGATCAGGTGGATCAGCGGCTTTTCGCTCATTCTTGGGTCTCCGCACTGGGAATAGTGAACCACAGGGTCGTGCCGCCGCCGGGGCGGGAATCGGCGTCGATCCGTCCGCCATGCGCTTCGATGATCGTGCGGCAGATCGACAGTCCTAGGCCCAGGCCATCGGGCTTGCTGGTGTTGAACGCGTCGAACAGGCGGGGACGGATCGCGGGGTCGATGCCCGGGCCAGTGTCGCTGACCTCCACCCGGATCATCCCGTCCCCCTGCACGCGCGTCGCGATGGTGACATCGCGCACCGGCATGCCTTCCAGCGCTTCGACCGCGTTGCGGATGAGGTTGACCAGCACCTGCTGGATCTGAACCCGGTCGACCAGCGCGAGCCGCGCGTCGGGGTCGAGGTCCTTGAGGCCCCTCACCCCGCGCTCGCGTGCGCCGGTCATCGCGAGGCGCGTCGCTTCCTCGACCATCTGCGGCAGCGATTCGACCCGTTTCTCTACCTCGCCGCGGGCGACGAATTCGCGCAGCCGCCGGACGATGTTGCCCGCGCGCAGCGCTTCGGTCGCCGATTCCGTCACCGCCTCGTCCAGCATTTCGAGGTCCGGGTCGCCCGCCGCGATCAGGTCGCGCGCCGCCTCCATGTAATTTGCGATCGCGGTCAGCGGCTGGTTCAGCTCGTGTGCCAGCGTCGATGCCATCGTCCCCATCGCCGATACGCGCGACACATGCACCAGTTCGGACTGCAACTCCTTCATGCGCAGCTCTGCGCGCTGGCGATCGGAAAGGTCACGGATGAAGCCGGTGAAGATGCGGTGCCCGGCACTGCGTGCCTCTCCGACCGCCAGCTCCATCGGAAACTCGCTGCCGTCGCGCCGCTTGCCCACGACGATGCGCCCGATGCCGATGATCCGCCGCTCTCCCGTGCGACAATAATGCTCGATATAGTCGTCGTGCCGCAGCCGGTCCCCATCGGGCATCATCATCGCGATATTCTTGCCCACAACTTCGGATTCCGAATAGCCAAAGAGGCGCTCCGCCGCCGCGCTGAACGACAGGATCTGGCCGCGATCGTCGATCACGATCATCGCATCGGGAACGGTGGCAAGGATCGAGCGCAGATGCAGTTCGCTGCGCGCCACCGCGCCCGCCGCCGCCTTGCGATCGGTAATATCCTCGATCGTTCCGCCAAAGCCGAGCAGCGCCCCGCTCTCGTTGCGCAAAGCGATAATGCGCGCGTCGGCGGCAAATTCGGTCGAATCCTGGCGTTGCCGCCACCCTTCCTCGGCATAGCGGCCATAGGTGACGGCGCGGTCCAGATCGTCGCGTGGCTTGCCCGCCGCCGCATCGGCCGCAGAATAGAGCATCGCCATCGGCTGCCCGACCGCCGCGTCGGCCTCATAGCCGAGCAAAATCTGTGCTCCGGGGTTCCAGCTGCGGATCGTACCGTCGGGATCGACCAGGAACTGTGCCCGATCGAGGTCGCTGGCGATGAACCGCGCGGCAAGTTTTTCAACGATATCGCCGCTCATGATCATTTCCTGCCTATGCCCGCAGCATCCGGGCAAAACCCATTGGGAAAACTACCAATGCAGTCGCGCGCCGCAATATCCGATGCCGCCGCCGCGCATCCTTCGCGCAGAACGTAGCGGGGAACTACCCATGAAAACCACCCATGTCGTCATCGGCGCGCTGGCCTGTGCGGTCGGCGTCCAACCTGCCATCGCCAAGGAAGGCGACTTCCTGGTCCGCGGCCGCGCCATTCTGGTCGCCCCGACCGAAAGCTCCGGCCCGGTCACCCCCGGCTTTCCGGGAAGCGAGGTCGGCGTCAGCAACAGCGTGATGCCGGAAGTCGATTTCACCTATATGTTCACCGACCATATCGGTGCCGAATTGATCCTGGCAACGACCAAGCATGACGCACAGGGCCGTGGCACGCTGTCGGGCTTTGATGAGCTGGCGAGCACCTGGGTGCTGCCGCCGACGCTGACGCTGCAATATCATTTCGCGCCCGAGGCGAAGGTTCGCCCCTATGTCGGCGCTGGCGTCAACTACACGATCTTCTACTCGACCAAGGCGAGCGACGCGCTCGTGGGTGCCATCGGTGCGACGACGGTCGAGATGGATGACAGCTTCGGCTATGCCTTGCAGGCCGGCGTGGACATCGACCTCAACGAGAAGATGTTCCTGAATCTCGACGTCAAATATATCGACATGGACACGACGGCGCGGCTGCGCACCGGTGCGGCGATCAATACCGCGCAGGTCAGTATCGATCCGATCGTCGCGGGCGTCGGGATCGGCTTCCGCTTCTGAACGAAAACGGGCGGCGATCCGGTTGGACCGCCGCCCTTTTTCTGTGTGCGCTTGTCGAATTCACACGTTCGGCTCGAGCAGCAATTTCGGCGGCAAATCGCCATAACGCAGCACCGTCGCCCGTTCGCGCGCGGTCTGTCGGACGATCTCAAGATGCTCCGCGACGAACCGCGCATCCATCCCCGGCACCACCGCATCGAAATGGACATGATGGCAGCCAGCCAGGCCGAAGGCGCGGGTCAGGTAGATATCGAACGCCTGTTTGAGTGCGAGCCACTGTCCGCGCTCCTCCAACCAAGGCCGCGTCGCGGCAGAGGTCGAGAAGATGATCAGCCGCTTGCCCCGCAGCGCCGGGCTCGGCAGATGCGCCTTCAGCTCCTCGGGCGAAAAATCAGCGCCGAGCACGCGATCGACATAGCCCTTGATCATCGCCGGCGGCATGCCGAACCAGATCGGATAGACCAGCACGATCGCACTCGCCGCCTCGATCTGGGCGAGCGAGGTCGCGACGTCTGGGCGTGGCTTGAATCCCGGCCCGGGTAGCTCGTCGCGCCGCAGCAACGGGTCGAAGTTGCGCGCATAAAGATCGTCGACCTCGACGATCTGATGCAGCCGCTCGACCTCTTCACGATAGGCGCGGACGATTGCGTGGTTGAAGCTGTCGAGGCCGGGATGCCCCAGCACCACCAGATGGCGCAAGGACGCTGGGTCGCGCGGCTGGGTCATCGGTTAACCTCCGTCATTGCGCGAGGAACACGGGATAGGGGCTGTGATGCAGCAAGTCGCGCGTGACCCCGCCGAACAGCGTTTCAATCAGGCGCGAATGACCAAATCCGCCCATCACGATCATCGCCGGTTCGATCTTGAGCGCCTGCGCCAGGATCTGCTGTCCGATGCGGCCGGGTTCGGCCGGGACAACCATGATCTCGGGCCGGATGCCGTGGCGCGAGAGATAGCTTGCGGCGAGTTCGGGCGGATGTTTGAGCGACCCGCCGTCGATGCTGAGGATCCGCACTTCCCGCGCCAGGCCGAGCAGCGGCACGGCTGCCCGCAGCGCGGCGTCGGATTCATCGGATCCGTCCCATGCAACAAGCGCGGTCCCGCTCAACGTGATGCCGCGCGTTGCGCAGGGCACTGCGAGCACCGGACGGCTCAGTCGAAGCATCGCCGCCACGACTCCATCCATCTCGCCGCCGGGGAATCCGTCGAATACGGTGTTGATGACGACGAGATCGGTCAGCGCGGTGTGTGAGGCGAGGCAGGATGCGACGTCGCCCATGCACTCGGCGAGCGTCCAGGGCGCATCTTCCATCGTCAGACGTGCCGTCATCCGTGCACGGTTGTCATCCTGAACGTCCAGCTCCACGGCGATATGCGCGGCAAGGTTGCCCGGCCCGATCATCGGGTCATCCGCGATCGGCGGCATTGCCGTTACGTCCACCGCGATCAGATGGCCATGGAGCCCGCGCACCACATCCAGCGCGGCCTGCAGCCGCGATTCTTGTCCAGGATCGGCGTGGATCAATACGGCGACATTCTTCACGGCCCGTCTCCCAAATCATGAGAGCAGGGTAAGGCCCGCCGGGCAGCGCCCATATGCGGAGTGATACGTAGTCGGATCAGACCGCCGCGCTGAACTGCCCCCGACTGACCGCGCGATAACGGTCGAACGCGGCGGCGGCGAGCCGGGCATAGGGCGCACCGAGCGGTGTGATGGCGAGTGACCAGCCGTCGCGCGTGATCACCCCCTGCCCCGCCAGATCGTCGAGAAGTGCCGGATCGTGACAGAGCTGCTCTGCCGTCATCGCGTGCGCAGCGGCAATTGCCGCGACGTCGACCTGGCCATCGCACAACAGCCGTTCAATGACGTTGCCAGCGGCGACATCATGGGCGTCACGCCGGACACCGCGCGTGCCGGCGAGCTCGCCGCCGAGCACCGTCATGCGATAGCGTCCGACATGCTTTTCATTCTGCACGATCACGCCATCGAACTGGCTGATCGCCGAGGCGCCAAGCCCGATCAGCGTCGTGGCGCGGTCATCGGTGAAGCCCTGAAAATTGCGGCGCAGCGACCCCGCCCGTGCGGCGACGGCCAGGCTGTCATCGGGCTGTGCGAAATGATCGAAGCCGATCGCCGCAAAGCCCGCCTCGACCCACAGATCATGGGCAAGCGCGCGCTGCCAGAAGCGCGCCTCTGCCCCCGGCAGCTTCGAAGCATCGATCCGCCGCTGGCGCGGAAGCATGGCGGGCAGATGGGCATAGCCGAACATTGCGACCCGATCGGGGCCGAGCCGCCGTGCGGCGGCGACGGTCGCGGCGATGTCGTCGAGGGTCTGACCCGGAAGGCCATACATCAGGTCGAGGTTGATTCGGCCGATCCCGGCGCTGCGTGCTTCCGCAATCGCAGCGGCGACCTTGGCAAAGGGCTGGATCCGCCCGATCGCCGCCTGCACCAGCGGCGCAAAGGTCTGCGCACCGACGCTGATCCGCCCGATCCCTGCCCGCGCGAACGCATAGGCATCTGCGCGACCGAAGAAGCGCGGGTCGATTTCTGCTGCCCAGTCCGCATCCGGTGCGATGTCGAACCGCTGACGCAGCGTGCAGCAAAGTTCCGCGAACGCCTCTGGGCTGAGCGCATTGGGGCTACCGCCCCCGAAATGCACCGCCGTCACCCGCCCGCGCATCCGTGCCGAGACGGTGGCGATCTCCGCCTCGATCGCGGCGCGATACACGTCGAGCCGCTGCGGTCGCCCCACCGCCCCCGTGTTGCACCCGCAATACCAGCAGATCTGCTCGCAATAGGGGATGTGGAGGTAGAGCGATACCGGAGCGCCCGGCGCAATCGCTTCGAGCGCGGCGGCCTGATCCCCGGCCCCCACCGCCGGTCCGAACTCGGCGGCGGTGGGGTAGCTGGTGTAACGCGGCACCGCACGGGCGGCGAGTTCGGGGAGGTAGCGGTGGATCACCGGACGTCAGCCCTCAACAATCTGGTCTTCCGATGGCGGCGAGTGGAACTCGTGCCAGATGCCGTTGAGCACGGCGACGGCGACGGCAAGCGTCACGCCGAGGATCCAGGCGAAATACCACATGGCGGCTTCCTTTCGATCAGTAGAAATCGGGGTTGGTGCGGACCTGCTCGGTGGTCACCCGCCCGAACAGCACGCGATAGACCCATGCGGTGTAGAGCAGCACGATCGGCAGGAAGACGAGCGTGACGCCCAGCATGATGAACAGCGTCGTGTGGCTGGACGATGCGTTCCACACCGTCAGGCTCGAGGTCGGGTCGATCGCGCTCGGCAGGATGAACGGGAACATCGACAGGCCGACCGTTCCGATGATGCCGATATTGGCGAGCGAGGAGCCGGTGAATACCAGCACGTCGCGCCGCGCACGGATCCCCGCCAGCGCCACCAGCGGACCGACGAGGCCGATCAGCGGCGCGGCGATCATCCACGGATAGGCCGCATAATTGTCGAACCAGGCACCCGGTGCCGCGACCGCACCGGCAAGGCGCGGGTTGGACGGACCAGCGGTGTCGATCACGCCTTCGACGCGGAAGCCAAGGCCGCCCCAGGCGACGTAGAGGCCGCCAGCGACGAACAGCACCACTGCGGCAATCGCGGCAAACTGACCAATCGTGCGCGCCCGGTCGAGCACCGGCCCCTGCTCCGCTTTCAGCGACAGCCAGCCCGCACCGTGGAGCACCAGCATCGCGACCGAGAGCAGCCCGGCAAGCAGGCTGAACGGCGTGAACAGGCCGAGCAGCGTGCCATCGTAGAAGGAGCGCAGGTCGCTATCGAGGCGGAAGGGCAGCCCGAGGAGCACATTGCCGACCGCGACGCCGAACACCAGAGCCGGCACGAACCCGCCGACGAACAGCGCCCAGTCCCAGCGTGAGCGCCACTTCGGGTCCGGCCGCTTCGAGCGGTACTTGAACCCGACCGGCCGCAGGATCAGCGCGGCGAGGACCAGGAACATCGCAAGGTAGAAGCCGGAAAAGCTGACCGCATAGACGAACGGCCATGCGGCAAAGATCGCGCCGCCGCCGAGGATGAACCACACCTGGTTCCCCTCCCAGGTTGCGCCCACGGTGTTGATCACCATGCGGCGCTCTTCGTCAGTCTTGGCGACCCATGGAAGGAGTGAGGCCACGCCGAGATCGAACCCGTCGGTCAGGGCAAATCCGATCAGCAGCACGCCCATAAGCAGCCACCAGATGACGCGGAGCGTCTCGTAATCGAGCGGTAGGGTCATGATTGGTCTCCTTGTCCCGCGCGGCTCATTCGGCCGCGACGGTCTGGAAGGGATTGGGGGCGCCGGCGGGGGCGATCGGCTCGGCTTCGGGAGCGCCATGCTCAGGGCCGTGCTTGATCGCGCCGAGCATCAGCCGCACCTCGATCACTGCGAGCACACCATAGATCAGGGTGAAGCCGATGATCGTCGTCCACACCTGCGCCACGGTCAGGCTGGATGCGGCGAGGAAGGTCGGCAGCACGCCTTCGACCGCCCAGGGCTGACGCCCGATCTCGGCGATCAACCAACCCGCCTGGATCGCGACCCAAGGCAGCGGGATCACCCACAACGCCGTGCGCAGGAACCATTTGCGGTCGAACTTGCGCGTATTGGCATAGTAGAGCGCGACCCCGAAAAAGGCGATGAAGAAGAAGCCTAGCCCCGCCATGCCGCGGAACAGCCAGAACAGCACCGGCACGTTCGGAACGGTCGACCATGCAGCCTTGTCGATCGCGGCGGCATCGGCCTGACGCGGATCGGCGACATAGCGCTTGAGCAGCATCGCATAGCCAAGATCGGCCTTGTTCCGCTCGAACTGCTCGCGCGCAGCAAGGTTGGTGCGGTCGACCTTGAGCTTTTCGACCGCATCATAGGCGTCGATGCCGCGGATGATCCGGACGCGCGCCTGTTCGACCAGTGGCGTAATGCCGGCGACCTCGCCGGTCAGGCTGCGGGTGGAGATGAGGCCGAGAACATAGGGGATCTTGACCTCGTACTTGGTCTCGCGCCCCTCGTTCGACGGGATGCCGAAGATCGACAGGCCGGCCGGCGCGGGATCGGTGTGCCAAGCACCCTCGATCGCGGCGAGCTTCATCTTCTGGTTGTCGGTGAGCGCGTAGCCGCTCTCGTCGCCGAGCACGACGACCGACAGCGAGGAGGCAAGGCCGAACGCCGCCGCCACCGCAAAGCTGCGCTTGGCGAATTCGACGTGGCGACCCTTGAGCAGATACCAGGACGAGATGCCGAGCACGAAGACCGAGGCAAGGACATAGCCGGCGCTGACGGTATGGACGAACTTGGCCTGCGCGACGGGGTTGAACACCACCGCCATGAAGTCGACGACCTCCATCCGCATCGTTTCGGGGTTGAACGCCGAACCCGTCGGGTTCTGCATCCAGCCATTGGCGACAAGGATCCAGACGGCGGACAGGTTCGTGCCGAGCGCGACCATGAAGGTGGTCAGCAGATGCTGGCGCTTGGACAATTTGTCCCAGCCGAACACCATCAGGCCGATAAAGGTCGCTTCGAGGAAAAAGGCCATCAGCCCTTCGATCGCGAGCGGCGCGCCGAACACGTCGCCGACATAGTGCGAATAATAGGCCCAGTTGGTGCCGAATTCGAACTCCATCGTGATGCCGGTGGCGACACCGAGCACGAAGTTGATTCCGAACAATTTCCCCCAAAAGCGCGTGATATCGCGCCAGATCGGCCGGTCGGTGATCACATAGACCGTCTCCATGATCACAAGCATGAAGGCGAGCCCGAGCGTCAGCGGCACGAACAGGAAGTGATACATTGCCGTAAGCGCGAACTGAAGCCGCGACAATTCGACAACTGCCATGTCTATCGTCATTGTTTCCCCCATTTCCGGGACGTGTACCGGGCCGCCCTAGGATGCGGGGTGGCGTGCCGACATCGGGAATAGTACGGACTCGACCCGGCCCCCGATTGGACAGAAGGTCCACCCATGCGAAAGAACAGTCGCGCCGGAGCGTTCTGGCTGCTCGACATTGGTGGCGCGGCGGTTTTTGCCTGGGGACTTGCGGCGGCGGTGGCGGCGCTGATCGACGGACTGACGCCGCTTGTCGGCATCGCCGCGATGGTTGGCGGCGGTGCGATCCGCGCGCTGTCGGGCCTTGCCGCCCAGGCACTCGCGATCCGGGAGGCGCAGCGCAGCGTCGCACCGGTGCGTGCGCAGCTGCATCGGCGCCTGCTCGGCGAACCGCTGCCCCGAACGATCCCGATCGGCGAGAGCGCGGCGATCGCCATCGACCATGTCGACCGGATCGAGGCGCATGCCGCGCGGTTCCTGCCCGTGCGACAGGCGGCGGCCCTGGGACCGCTGCTGGTCGCGGGCTGCGTCGCGTTGGCCAGTCCGGTCGCTGCGGCAATCCTGATTGGAACGCTGCTCCCGTTCATCCTCGGCATGATCCTGGCGGGCACGATGGCGCGCCGCGCCGCCGATGCGCAGCTGCGTGCGCTGGAGCAGCTGTCCGACCTGTTCGTCGAACGGCTGCGCAGCCTGGCGATGATCCGCCATTTCGGCGCGGGCGAGCGCATCACGCGGCAGATCGGCGCGGCGACGCAAGGCGTTGCGACGCGCACGCTGGCGGTGCTGCGGATCGCGTTCCTGTCCAGCGCGGTGCTTGAGTTCTTTGCCGCGCTGTCGGTTGCACTAGTAGCGGTCTATTGCGGGTTCAGCTTGCTCGGCATCCTCCCTTTTCCGGTTCCGGAAACGCTGACCTTTCGCGAGGCATTGTTCGCGCTGGCGCTGGCCCCGGAATTCTATCTTCCGATGCGCCGCCTGGCAGCCGCGTATCATGAAAAGCAGCTTGGGGAGGCAGCACATGCGGTGGTCGATCCGCTCTGCGCCGCGCCGCCAGCACCACCTGCTGCGCATTCAGCCTTTGCGGGGCTTGAGGTCACGGACCTGGTCATCGCATGGCCCGGGGCGCGGATCGGGCCGGTGTCGTTCCGCCTTGGCGCCACCGGCATGGTCGCGCTCACCGGTCCGACCGGCAGTGGCAAGACCAGCGTGCTCGCCGCCTGTGCGGGACAGGTCGCCGCGTCGGAAGGCGATGTGTCTGCCATCGTCGCGACCGACATCGCCTGGGCGGCGCAGCGCCCGTTGGTGGTGCCTGGTACCCTCCGCGACAATCTCGCGCTTGCGCGCCCCTATACGCGCGACGACGACATTCTGGAAGTTTGCGCCCAGGTGGGGCTCGGCCCGTTGTTGGCCGCACGTGGCGGTCTCGACCTCCCGCTCGACCATCGCGCGGCAGGACTGTCGGGCGGGGAGTTGCGGCGTATCGGCCTGGCGCGGGCGTTGCTCTCCCGCCGACCATTGCTGCTCTGCGACGAACCGACCGCCGATCTGGACGCGACCAGCGCCCAGCAGATCGCGGCACTGCTTGCTGAGCTGGCAAAGACCCATGCGATCATTGTCGCGACGCATGACATGGCGTTGGCTGGCGGCGCGCAGGCGGAGGTGCGGCTGTGAGCGCGATGGACCGTCTCGCCGCACAACTGGGCATCGGGCGTCGCGTCGGCTTGGGCTGGCCGTTGCTGTTGTCGGGCATCGCGGCGGCGGCATCGGTCGCACTGCTCGCCATTTCGGGTTGGTTTCTGACCGGGGCAGCGATTGCCGGAGCAGGCGGCATGGCGGCCGTCACCGCCTTCAACTATCTGCTGCCCAGCGCCGCGATCCGCGCCCTCGCCATTGCCCGCACCGCCGCGCGTTATGGCGAACGACTGACCAGCCATGGTGCGGCGCTGACCGCGATGGCGGGGCTGCGCACGCGGTTGTTCGGCACGCTCGCCGCCGCCGATCCCCGCAAGGTGCCGGACCTTGCCAGCGGGGAAGCCAGCACGCGCCTCATCGACGATATCACGGCGATCGAGGATCTGGTCGTCCGCCGCTCGGCGCTACCCGGTGCGCTCTTCGGTGGAGTGGTTGCCACCGTTTGTATCGCGCTGTCGGGGTGGCGCGCGGCGGTAGCGTTTGTTGTGCTGGCGGGGATCGGCCTGTTGGGCGGCGCAACTCTGGCACGACGGGTGAGCACAGGCCCCGCCCGCGCTGCAGCGCAAGCGCGCGGGCGGGTACGCGACCGCTATGTCGAGCTGGCGGCCGCCCGACCGGAGATCATTGCGTATGGCTTGGCGGATCGGGTGGAGACCGCGCTGGCCGGGGATCTCGCGGCGCTCGACGCGGCACAGCGCGCGCTCGCGCGGGGCGAGGCGGCGCTGAACGGTGCCGTCGCGCTGTGGAGCACGGTGCTGGCGGTCGTCGTCCTGTTGCTCGCGGAGCACGGACCGGCGCTCGCCGCGCTGGCGACGCTCGCAGCATTTTCGGGGAGCGAGGCGCTGGCGGTCCGGGTGCGCAGCGCCCTGCGTGAGGCGGTGGTGGCCGAGGGGCTGGAGCGCGTCGCAACCCTCGCCGACATTGCGCCCGAGCCAGCCCCACGGCCCGGTGCCGTCGCCCTGTCGCTACGCATCGGAGCGGTCGCGGTCGCACCCGGCGCGCGGCTGGTCATCACGGGACCGTCGGGGAGTGGCAAGACCACGCTGATCGAGACGCTGGCCGGGCTGCGTTCCGCGGCCCTCCCGCTCGCCGTTGGCGGAACCCCGGTATCAGAGGTTGCCGCCGCGAACCTGGCGTCCCAGTTCGCACTCGCCCCGCAATCGCCGCAGCTGATCGCCGGGACCATCGGCGACAATCTCCGCCTCGCCCGCCCGGGGGTCGATGATACCGCGATGTGGGGCGCGCTCGAAACGGTGTGCCTCGCCGATCGCGTGCGCGCGATGCCGCAGGGCGTGAACACCCCGATCGGCGAAGCGGGCGGAACGCTGTCGGGCGGCGAGCAGAAGCGCCTGTCGCTCGCCCGCGCGCTGCTGGCGAACCGGCCCTGGCTCGTCGCGGACGAGCCCAGCGAAGGTCTCGACCCGGCGACCGAGGCGGAACTGGTCGCGCGCCTGGATGCGTGGCTGGCGGCAACCGGCACCGGCCTGATCCTCGTCTCCCACCGCCCTGCCCCGCGTGCCTTGTGCGCGCAGGCGCTGGCGTTGCCGCTCGGCTAACCCTTGATTTCACAAATCGAACTGGGTGCTAACCATCCTATTGCGGACTTGGACCGCGGCGTCATACCGGGGCCTTACTCTCGCAATAGCCGTAGGAGGTGCAACGCATGACCGAGCGATCAGCACTTATGCTGAGCCTAATAGCGCTCTACCTGGGATCGATCATTCCGGCGAAAACGGGAGAAGGAGCATTCTTCGCTATCCTAGCCCTCGGCTGGACGATCTATCTCATTTGGACAATTGTTGCTTGGCGTCGCGGTGAGAAGATTTTCATTTGGCAGCGATGAGGTGAGTGCGAGCACCCACCCGCGTGCCCTTTAGTTCAAGCCATCCCGCCATCGCCACGAATGCGGTCGCTCATGGCTTTACCACCCGATCACTCCGCCGCCTTCACCTCGTCCGCACCGTCGGGCTCGACGACAGTCGCATGGCTCGCGAGCAGCTCGACCGGGGGCACGCTCTCGATCTCGCGCGCGCCGGTTTCGATGTTCAGCTCCTTGAGCTTGCGCGCCGACACCAAGGCGCGACTTTCGAGCGAGCTGGCAAAGGCGTTGAAATTCTTGACCGCCGTGTTGAGCCCACTGCCGACCGTACGCAGGTCGCCCAGCGCCTTGGCCAGCCGGTCATACAGCTCCTTGCCCAGCGCACCGATCTGGCGCGCTTCCTTGGCCAGCATTTCCTGCCGCCACACCGCCGCCACCGTGCGCGCGATCGCGATCAGATTGGTCGGTGTCGCGAGCAGCACACGCTTCTCGAACGCGAAGTCCCACAAGGTCGGGTCATGCTCCAGCGCGGCCGAGAGGAAATGCTCGCCTGGGACGAACATGATGACATAATCGGGCGCGTCGTCGAACTGGGTCCAATAAGCCTTGTTGCCCAGCGCGTTGACGTGCGCCTTCATCGCCGCGGCATGTTGCCCGAGGCCGATATGGCGCTCGCTTTCGTCCACCGCGCCAAATGCGTCCTGATAGGCGTTGAGCGACACCTTGGCGTCGATGACCAGCGCCTTGCCGCCGGGCACGCGCACGATCGCGTCGGGGCGCAGCCGCCCGCCATCCTCATGCGCGACGCTCACTTCGGTCATGAAATCGGTGTGTTCGGACAGGCCGCAGGTTTCGAGCACGTTGCGGAGCTGCTGCTCGCCCCAGCGGCCGCGCGACTTGGGGGCGTTGCGCAGCGAATTGACCAGCTTCGCCGCCTCGGTGCTCACCCGCTCCTGCCCGATCCGCATCTGTTCGATCTGGCCCTTAAGCTCCCCGAACGCGTCGCGCCGTTCGGCCTCGACCTTGGCGACGCCTTCCTCATAGCGCTGCAGCCGCTCGGTCACCGGCTGGAGCAGCGCCTTGAGGTTCTGGCCCGCGACGCTTTCGGATTCCTTGAACCGGTCCTCGGCGCGCTTGAGGAACGCGGCCTGGGTCTCGGCCAGCATCGTTCCCGCCACCTCGCGGAACTGGCCGGTCAGCCGCTCCTCCAGCCCCTCCGCTTTGACCCGCAGCTCCGCCAGCTCGATCCGCGCCGCGTCGCGCTGGTCACGGATCGCGTTGAGCTGGTCGCGCAGCTCGGGGATTTCCCGCGCGCGTTCCTCGGCGGCTGCAAGATCGGTGATCGCGGCCTTGAAGTCTGCCTCCCGCCGATCGCGATCGGCCCGCAGCGCGGCATTCGCACGGCTTCCCGCAAACCAGCCGAACAGCGCCCCGACCGCCAGCGTCACCAGCAAAGCCACTGTCATTTCGATCGACACGCCACTTCCCTTCTGTTCCGTCGGCGACGGAACATAGACCGAACGTGCGCCGGGTTACAGGGTTAATCGCAGGCCGAAGATCAGAAGGCGTGGGCGAGCCGATCGAGCATCGTTCGCGCGGGGCTGACGGGGGCACCCACATCCTCGTCCTGCGCCGCGTCGAGCCGGGCGATGCGGCGATGCAGATCGATGCTGGCGGCGATCAGATGCTGCGCACCGACCGGCATCGCGTCGAGCGCGGCGCTATCGGTCACCGGCGCCTCACCCAGGCGACGCGATGGGTGCCGGGCTTCCCCCGGGCCAAGCTCCCCCGCCGCTACCGCGCGCTGGGTCAGCAGCCAGGCGATGCTGTGCATCAGACGGGTCGTGACCTTCAACGATTCGCAGGAGAAGATCACCCGATCCATTGCACCTAGCATGTCGCGCTGTTCGCGCCCCACCACGTCGAAATAGGCGCGCGCCTCGTCAGCGAGCAGCATCGACTCGGTATAAAGCGAGTCGATCAGCGCGCGATGGACGCGCAAGGTTTCCACTTCCCCGGTCATGGCGATGAACGCTGACAGAAACATTTCATTAACGAAATAGGGTTCTGCACACCCCGCATGTCCCAAAGCGGCGCGATGGCGGGCTTAGGGGCGGGGTCAGGCGATGATGTCGGGGATCAGCTGATCCTCGAGCATCGCGATCTCGTCGCGCAACAGCAGCTTGCGCTTCTTGAGCCGGGCGATCTGGAGCTGATCCGGCATGGCCGTTTTGGCGAGCGCGTCAATCGCAGCGTCCAGATCGCGGTGATCGACGCGAAGCAGCTCGAGCCGCCGCAGAATCTCGCTTTCGTCCATCAACCGCCCATCCCCGCACTCGACCCGTCGCATGTCGCCGTTGCCCTGTCGATGGGTAGTTATGCAAGGGGCGACATCGCCCGCGAATCATGTTCTATTTGCGATCCCCCAACCAGAGCAGGAGGATTGCTTCCATGCAAAACGCGCATCTCTCGGCACTTGCGGCCAAGCATGCATCACTGGACCGGCGGATCGTCGCCGAGTCGCAGCGGCCCGCGCCCGACCAGATGATCCTCGCCGACTTGAAGCGGCGCAAGCTCAAGCTCAAGGAAGAAATCGCGTTTAGCTGACGCGGTTCACCGGGTTGCCCCGCTGTTGCGGGGCGGCCCCTCCGCGCCGCAACACTGGCGCGATCAACCCACTGCAACTCCGATCCCCGCCCGCGCAAGAATCGCGCGCAGCGGCGCGGTTCAGCCCCGGAAGATATGCGGTTTCGCGAAGTGCGGCGTGCTTGCCCCACTGCCGACCGGCTTGCGCGCCAGCAGCGGGTCGATCGGACGGTCGAACGCGATGCCGATCCGGCCCTCCGCGCTCCACGCGACGTGGCCGCGAGTCCAGCCCACGCCGCGCACGTTGATTTCGACCGGCATGCCCGAATCGACCCGGTCCCCATATTCCGCCATCAGCCCACCGGCCGAAATGTTGCGAACGCGAACCGAAACCTCGGTCCCTTCGATGCGCAGCGTTGCAGCCAGAAACAGGCTGTCGCGCACGGCATTGCGCTGGCTGGCGGGATCGTCGCTGAAGCGCCCGCTGAAGGGGTCGGAAGAGAACTGGTCCATCTGCCGCTCGTGTCCACGTGTTACGCGCGGAGTTTAGAGCAGCAATGGCTATCGAAACCGTTAACTCGGCCCCGAAAACGGCCGCTTATTCTTCGCGCGAAACCTTTTCGTTACGCTCGTGACGCTCCTGCGCCTCCACCGTCATCGTCGCGATCGGACGGGCTTCCAGCCGGGCGAGGCTGATCGGCTCGCCGGTCACCTCGCAATAGCCATATTCGCCCTCTTCGATCCGGCGCAGCGCGGCGTCGATCTTGGAGATCAGCTTGCGCTGGCGGTCGCGCGTACGCAGTTCGATCGACCAGTCGGTTTCGCTCGAGGCGCGGTCGGTCAAGTCCGCTTCGCGCAGCGAATCGATCTGAAGCTGGTTGAGCGTTCCTGCGGCTTCGCGGTGAATTGCGTCCTTCCAGGCAAGGAGCTTCTCGCGAAAATATTGCTGCTGGCGCGCGTTCATGAACGGCTCGTCGGCGGTCGGACGATAGCCATCGGGCAAATCGTTCGCAGCGACAGGTTTCTCAGGATCGTCGCGGTGATCGAAAACGGTCGCCATCCCACACTCCACAACGGGATCGGATGGCTGAGCCGATCACAATCCCCTTATCCCCGGCGCGCCCTATATCGGGGCAAATTGGGTATCACAAGCTACCGAATCCACAGATTTGTGCGCCAAGCCGTTCTTGGCATGCGGGAAATTACAGCGCGCTGAACCAACATGCAGTTTTATCACGCTAAACCAGCCAAAGCGGTTAAGCATAAATTAACTGCGGCCGGCCATTCCGTCCCTTTAAGGCACATTAACCATAGATGATCCCAAGCAGCGGTAAATAATGGCTCAGATTATCGTGAAACCATGGTTAATGACATTGAACTTAATACTTTCTTCTGCACTTCTACGGCAATGACCCGCCAAACGGGTGCGATGCGCACCGCGCGGCGGCCGAGGACAAGAGAGAAGCAGAATGTCGGTTCGGATGGCCTTGGCAAAACTGTGCGCCTGCGCATGCGGCGGAGCCGTAGTCGGCGGCGGCGCAGTGCATGTCGCCGAAACCCGCGCCGAGCGCGGCTATCAGCAGCAGCGCCAGTCGGTGAAGCAGGGCGTGGTCCAGCGCCGCGTCGTCAAGCGCCCGCTGCGCAAGCGCGTCGTCCGCCGCACGGTCACCACGACCGCACAATGCCAGCCCCAGGTGCTGACCGTCACGACCCAGGGTAGTGCGATCCCCCTGCCCCCGCCAACCTATGGATCGAGCGGCGAGATGCCGGTCGTCGGTGGTGGCGGCGGTGGCGGCGGTGGGGCCGCAGCGGCGGTCACCGGGGGCAGCAGCGGCGGCTTTGTCGGCGGCTTCTTCGCCGGCGGGTTCTTCGGCGGATCGAGCGGCGGCAGCGGCGCATCGGGCAGCGGCGGCATTGTCATTTCCTCGACCAGCAGCACTAGCGGCGGGTCGACCTCCACCTCGGGCGGTTCGACTTCAACTTCCGCGGGCGGGTCCTCGGGCGATGTGTCGTCGTCCAGCGGCAGCGTCAGTTCGACGTCGTCGACCGGCGGTTCGTCATCGTCCACGGGCGGTCTGTCGAGCACCAGCACCTCGTCCACCGGCGGATCTTCGACCAGTTCGGCATCGGGCGGGTCTTCGGGCAATGTCTCGTCGGCCTCCGGCGGCTCGTCGGGCGATGTGTCGTCTTCGTCTGCGTCGGGTGGCTCTTCCGGCAATGTATCCTCGTCGTCCAGCGGCGACGTATCGTCGGCCTCAGGCGGCTCGTCGGGTAACGTGTCGTCGGCATCGAGCGGTGACGTGTCCTCGTCGGCGTCGTCGTCGGGCGACGTGTCGTCGTCGACCTCGGCCAGCTCGTCGGGCGACGTCTCTACCTCATCGTCCAACTCCTCGGCGTCGTCGACCTCGGCCTCGTCCTCGGGCGATGTCTCTTCCTCGACCTCAAGCGGGTGGAGCACGTCGAGCGGCTGGAGCACCTCGACGTCGAGCAGCACATCGACCTCGTCGGGTACGTCGAGCGGGGCGAGCAGTTCGGGTGGCCCCGATCCGGTTCCCGCGCCGCCGATGGTGCTGCTGTTCGGCGCGGCCGCAGCGGCGCTGGTGGTGCGCAAGCGGTTCCAGAACCGCAAGGCAAAGGACGCCGCGGCAGCCGAATAAGCGCCGCGGCGACCCATGCGGGTTATTCTGCGTTGATCAGCGCCTGTTCGATGTCCGGGATCGGATGACCGGTCAGCGTCTTGTCGATCTCGCCGGTCAGCCGCTCGCTTACTTCCTTGTGATAATGTTTGCGCAGTTCGCCCAGCGTCCGCGGCGGCGCGATGATGATCAGCGATTCGAAGTCGTTGTTCAGCGCGCGCTTCTTCAGCAATTCCGCAGTTTCCGCGGCGAACCGATCTTCCTCAAGCTGGTGGAAGTCGGTCTCCTCATAGGCGCTGCGGCCCGGTCCAACGCTTGAGAAGCTGCGGCCCGGCGTGTCGGTCCCCTGTTCGCGATCGGGCGGATTGTCCTGCACTCGCTTGCGCTCGACCTGTAGATTGAGATGCACCGCATCGCCCTCGTTCCTGAGGAAAAGCATCTTGCGGCCATCGGCGACCACGACCATTGCGTTGTGGGGAACCTGCATCGGTGTTTCTCCTCGTTATGTTGTGAAGGATGAACGCACGCCGCGCGCACCGGGTTGCCTAGCCCCGCGCGGCTCGCCATAGCCTGCGCCCATGCACGACATCCGCGCCATCCGAGAAAACCCCGAGGCGTTCGACGCCGCCCTTACCCGCCGCGGTGCCGAGCCGCAGGCCGAAATGCTGGTCGCGCTCGACGAAGCCCGCCGCGCGCTGACCACGCAGCAGCAGGAGGCGCAGACCCGCCGCAACGACCTGTCGAAGCAGGTCGGGCAGGCAAAGGCCGCGAAGGACGAGGCGCGTGCGCAGGCGTTGATGGCGGAGGTCGCGGGCCTCAAGCAGACGCTGGAAGATCTGAACCTTGCCCAGGGCGCGGCGGATGAGGCGTTGCGGACTGCGCTTGCCGCGATCCCGAACCTGCCCGCCACCGATGTCCCGGATGGCGCGAGCGAAGACGATAACCAGCTCGTTCACACGATCGGCACCCAGCCCGCCTTTGCCTTCACCCCGCGCGAGCATCACGACTTCGGCCCCGCGCTGGGCCTCGATTTCGACACGGGCGCGATGCTCGGCGGATCGCGCTTCACGCTGCTGCGCGGCCCTGCGGCAAAGCTGCACCGCGCGCTGGGGCAGTTCATGCTCGACACGCTGACCGGCGATCATGGCTATGACGAATGCGTGCCGCCGGTGCTGGTGCGCGACGAGATCATGTTCGGCACGGGTCAGCTGCCCAAATTCGCCGAGGATTCGTTCCGCACCACCGATGGCCGCTGGCTGATCCCGACATCGGAAGTCAGCCTGACCAACAGCGTGCGCGAGCAGATTTTGAGCGGTGAGGAACTGCCCCTGCGCCTCACTGCGCTCACCCCCTGCTTCCGCTCCGAAGCGGGTGCGGCGGGGCGCGACACGCGCGGATTTATCCGTCAGCACCAGTTCGAAAAGGTCGAGATGGTGTCGATCACCACCCCCGATCAGTCGGAGGCGGAGCATGAGCGGATGACCGCCTGCGCCGAGGATATCCTGACGCGGCTCGGCCTGTCCTTTCGCCGCATGCTGCTGTGTGCGGGGGATATGGGGTTCAGCGCGACTCGGACCTATGACCTTGAGGTGTGGCTGCCCGGCCAGGCGCGCTATCGCGAGATTTCGTCCTGTTCGACCTGTGGCGACTTCCAGGCGCGGCGGATGAATGCGCGCTATCGCGGCACGGATGGCAAGCCCGGCTTCGTCCACACGCTGAACGGATCGGGCCTCGCGGTCGGACGTACGTTGGTCGCCGTGCTGGAGAATTACCAGCAGGAGGACGGCGCAGTGGCGGTGCCTGAGGCGCTCCAGCCCTATCTGCGCGGCGTGAACCGGCTTGAGCCGCGCGAGTGAGGATCCTCCTTACCAACGATGACGGCATCCATGCGCGTGGCCTTGAGGTGCTGGAACGCCTCGCCCGAACCCTGTCCGACGACATCACCATCGTCGCGCCGCTTGAGGAACAATCGGGTAAGGGGCGATCGCTCAGCCTGACCGAACCCGTACGGCTACGCAAATTCGGCGAGCAACGCTTTGCCGTCACCGGCACGCCGACCGACGCGGTGATGATGGCGCTGGCAGAGATCATGAAGGACAGCCCGCCCGACCTGATCCTGTCCGGCGTCAATCGCGGAGCGAACCTTGGCGAGGATGTGAGCTATTCCGGGACCGTCTCGGCGGCGATGGAGGGCGCGCTGGCCGGCATCCCCTCGATCGCGCTCAGCCAGCGTTACGCGCTCAGCGCGCCCGGCGAGCGCGTGAGCTTCGAGGCAGCGGAGCAATGGGGCGAACGCGTGCTGCGGCCGCTGATCGCCGCCGATTGGGCGCCGCGCACGCTGATGAACGTCAATTTCCCACCGCTTCCTGCCGGGGAGGTCGCCGGGATCAAGGCCGTCGGACAGGGCCTGCGCGACTATGGCCGGCTGAAGCTCGACAAGCGCACCGACCCGCGCGGGTTCGACTATTACTGGTTTGGCCTCGGGCGCGTGCCGCACTCGCCGGTCGCCGATACCGACCTTGAGGCGATCGAGCAGGGCTGGATTACCGTGACGCCGCTGCATCTTGACCTGACGCATCGTGAATCTCTCGTTATGCTTGATCGGACATTTGGCTGAACCGGGCGGAGCATGCGGGGGATTGAGAACAAGACCGGGCTGATCGCCGTGCTGGTGCTGGCACCGCTGGCGAGTGCGTGTATTCCTCCTGCAACCGGGCCAGGGCCCCGCACGACACAGGGCTATGCCCCCAGCGACCCTACCACCGCGCCACGCCGCGAGGACGTGCCCGCGCTGCCTGCACCAGTATCGGCATGGGAAGCGCGCCGCGTTACCGCCGATGCACGCACGATCCCCGCTTCGGAATATGTCGTCGCGCCGGGCGACACGCTGCGCCGGATTGCCGACAAGACCGGCGCGGGGTCGGAAGCGATTGCCCGCGCGAACAATATCCCCCCGCCCTACACGATCCGCGTCGGACAGCGGCTGTCGATTCCCGGCGGGCGCTATCACCTCGTTCGTGCCGGAGAGACGGGTATCGCCATCGCCCGGGCCTATGGCGTGAACTGGAGCCGCATTGTTACCGAGAACGATCTGGCCGAACCCTATATCCTGCGCACGGGCATGCGGCTGTTGGTCCCGGGCGATCCACGGACGATGACGATCGAGGAACGCGCCGCCGCCTTCAGGCTGAACATCGACGATATCGTCACGGGCGGTCAGCCTGCGATTGCAGAAACTGCGCGCCCGACCCGGCCGACCGCCTCATCGGCGCGCATTCTGCCCCCCGACGCCGCGGTGGCCGCCCCCACCACGCTGCGTGGCGGCTTTGCCTGGCCGGTTAAGGGCACGATCGTACGCCGCTTCGGCCCGATCGCGAGCGGTGAGCGCAGCGACGGGCTCAAGATTGCCGTCCCGCTCGACACGCCGGTCCTCGCCGCCGCCGACGGCACCGTCGCCTATGTCGGGAGCGAAATCCCGTCGCTCGGCGGCCTCGTGATCCTGCAGCACGGCAGCGGCTGGACCAGCGTTTATGGCCATGCCGGACAGTTGCTTGTCCAGCGCGGCCAGTCGGTCAAGCGCGGGCAGATGATCGCCCTGTCCGGCGACAGCGGAACGAACCGCGCGCAGCTGCATTTCGAGCTGCGTCAGGGTCGCACTCCCGTCGATCCGCTGCCGAGATTGCCCGCCCGTTGAGCCGCCCGCGCATCCCGCACCACGCCGCGCTGCGCCGCAAGTCCAGCATCTCTCCCTGGGTGTCGATTGCCTGGCGGATCGCCGCCGTGCTCGGCCTCTACGCTTTTGCGGTTGCCTTCCACTGGTTTGACCGGGAAGGGCTGCGCGACAATTTCGATGATCACATCAGCTTCCTCGACATCATCTATTTCACGATGATCTCGATCACCACGACCGGCTATGGCGACATCGTGCCGATCTCGCCCGGCGCGCGGATGTTCGATGCGCTGGTGGTGACACCGATCCGGATCTTCGTGATCCTGATCTTCATCGGCACGACCTATCAGTTCATCCTCAAACGCACATGGGACAGGTGGCGCATGGCTCAAATCCAGAAGATGCTCACCAATCACATCGTCGTCGCAGGGTTCGGCAAGACCGGGTCGGACGCGGTCAACGAACTGATCGCGCGTGGCACTGACCCCGCCTGCATCGTGGTCGTTGACGGCGACGAACACGCGCTGACGCGCGCCGAAGAGGCGGGGTGCAATGTGCTGGTCGGCGATGCGACCCGCGATCAGACGTTGCACGACGTCCGGATCGATCGCGCCAAGACGCTGATCGTCGCGACCGGCCGCGACGATACCTCGATTCTTGTCACGCTGACCGCGCGGCATCTCGCGCCCGCGGTGCCGATCTCGATCATCATCAAGGCGGACGATAACGAGCTGCCCGCCCGCGCCGCCGGGGCAAATACCGTGATCAATCCGGTCAGCTTTGCCGGCCTGCTGCTCGCCGGATCGGTCGAAGGGACGCATGTCGCCGACTATATGCTCGATCTCGCCTCGGTCGACGGGCGGGTGCATTTGTCGGAACGCTGCGTCACGATGACGGAGGTTGGCAAGCCGTTGTCGGCAATTACCACGGGCCTTGGCGTGCGTATCTATCGCAACGGGACGCCGCACGGATTCTTCGAGCCGGAAGCGCAGGCGTTGTGCGAACACGATGTAATCGTCGAGATCGTTCCGACGGAGGCCGCTGCCAGCTAACAGGTCCGTCAATCCAGCGTGGGCAGCGCGCTTTCACGTTTCACGGTGATGCTGATTGTCGCGCCCTGGCTGCGGTTCCACGCTTTCAGTTCTCCGCCATGCACCTCGATAATGCGGCGGCAGATCGACAGGCCGATGCCCAGCCCATGCTCGGCCTTGGTCGAGATGAACGGCAGGTTGAACTGCTCGAGCACGCTGTAGGGAAAGCCCGGGCCGTCATCTTCCACGCGGATTTCGACCATATCAGTGGGAAGAACGTCGCACGATATCCGGATCTCCCGCCGTTCGGCCGGCAGCGGGGCCAGCGCCTCTTCGGCATTTCGGATCAGATTGACCAGCACCTGCTGGATCTGGACCCGGTCGATCAGCACGCGCGTCTGCCCATATCCTCCGGAATAGAGGATGCGCGCGCGCGGCCCGACATTCCCGCCACGGGCCAGCTCAATCGCGTCGTAGATGACGGGGTCGAGCAGTTCGACGCGCAGTTCCGCGTTTCCCTTCGAGAGGTAATCGCGAATGCGGCGGATGATGTCGCCCGCGCGGGCGATCTGCCCACGTACCTGGTGGAGCTGCGATGCCACCGCCTCTCGCGTACCGTCGCCCCGGATCATCAGTTCGCCCACCGCCAGATAGTTCGACGCTGCGGTCAGTGGCTGGTTGAGCTCGTGCGCCAGCCCCGCTGCCATCTCGCTCAGCGACGAGACGCGCGCCGAATGGGCGAATTCGTTGCGCATCATGTCGATCCGGCGCTGCGCCTGTTCCTGATTGCCGATGTGACGGAAGTAGAGCACGAGCAGCGCACCGACCACCAAGGTCAAGGCGGTCGCGAAGCTCAGGAACCACCCCGCCCGGCGGGCAGCCGGAGCCAGCACATCGGCCTCGCCTACGCCAGACGTGACGAAAATGGGGTAGTTGGCAAGCCGTTGGTGGCTGAACAGCCTGCGTTGGTCGTCGAGCACGCTCGGCCCCCAATAGTCCCCCATCGGGTTCGCGAGCTGGCGCTGCATGACCAGGGTAAACTGTACGTCCTGCCCCCAGGTCACCCTGCTGCCCTCGCGCCGCGCCAGCGTCATGCCACTCAGCGAGATGATCGAGATCAGGTCCGCCTCCCGATAATCGAGCCCGACGTTGAAATCGACGAAGCGGTACGCCGGAATCTCCACCGCCACCATGCCACGGAACGTGCCGCGTTCATCGCGAAGCGACCGGGCGACCAGCAGCACGGTCTCCCCCGTTTTGGGTCGCCGGATGGGATCGGAGATGGCGCGCACGCGGAGAGGTGCGTCGCGCAGCTCGCGAAAAACGCGAAGCCTTCGCAAATCCAGGGGCTCGCCCTCCCCGGCGCTGAAGCGGGCATTGCCATCCGCGTCGGCAATTTGGGCGCCGACGATCGCCGGATCAAAGTAACGCGGCAGGACAATCTGGCGCGGGGTGGCGGCGTCCTCTGCGCGGGCTGGTGCGCCATAGCGTTGTTCAAGATAGACCGTGGCTAGTTCCGCGGCCTCCAGCGTCTTGCGCACATATTGGCCGAACGCAACGACCCGCCCCCGATTTTCGCGGACTGCCGCCTCAGCTGCAGCGGCCCGGTCTTCCGTGATCTGCCAAATCACCGTGACCCAGGCGACGATGATGAACAGCGTGCCCGTGATCATCACGAGCCGCGCGGCTGGCTGACGAAGGATCGTCAGAAAGATATTCGGCGCCTGCACCCCACCACCAGCCCGTTCGAGCCGTATTTGACCCTCACGTTACTGTGCGCGCGAACCGAAAACCAGTCCCCCTTATCGTCGCTGCGCCAGAGTCCATGCGCTCGCCACCTGAAACTTGAAGATCGGCGAATATTGGCGCGTCTCGCGCTGGGCGGCCGCATCGAAGTCGCGGTAGCTTGCAAGTCGTTCCAGCAGCAGCGCCCCGGCATCGGAAAGCAAGGGGTAAGCGCGCGCTGGCTCACCGATCAGCAACAGGCTGGTCCCGGCATACATCTGGAAATCGATCAGCAGCTTGTTGCTTCCCGCGCCGGAGCGCTTGGCCAGCGCAACCAATTGCTCGATCACCGGCACCACCCGATCCAGTCGCCCCTGATCCTGTTTCATCGTCAGCCCGACCTGCCCGATCAGCAGTTTGATCCGTATCGCTGCGGGGACAGCCTCATCATTGGCGGCCGCCGTCAACCGATCCATATAGGGCGCGGCCTCACCAAAGCGCCCGGCATCGATCAGTGCGAGGCCAAGCATCGCCGCCGCCGCCGTGGCGACGGGCGAATTGGCACCATGTTGCTTCTCGGTGCTCGCAAGGTCCGCCCGGGCTGCCTCGATCGGGTCGGTCGGCGCCGCCAGAGCCCAGTCGATCCGCTTGAGCACTGCAGCGTCGGGCTTGGCCAGGCTGATGATCCGCGCGGCGACAGTCCGTGCTTCGCTCTCGCGGTCCAGACGGCGCAAGGTGCTGGCGAGGCTCGCCAGGGCGTCGAGGGTCAGGTCACTCCCTCCGCCCCCGGCACGCTCGTACAGCGCCGCCGCCTTCCGGA
Source organism: Sphingomonas sp. SDUR79 (assembly GCF_056821745.1). NCBI lineage: Bacteria > Pseudomonadati > Pseudomonadota > Alphaproteobacteria > Sphingomonadales > Sphingomonadaceae > Sphingomonas > Sphingomonas sp. SDUR79. The sequence goes on from NZ_JBPDIN010000001.1 coordinate 1,274,758, forward strand.
ACGCCCCTTCGGCCTCACGATAGCGGTCGAGCGAATAATAGGCCGTGCCCGTGCATTGATGCACACGGCCCGACAACACCAGCTCGTCCGGCGTGTTTTCCGGAAGCTTGCCCGCCAAGGGGGTCAGCAGCGCGATTGCGTCCTCGCCACGTCCGAGATTCCACTGGGCGACGCACAGCGAAACCGCGGCGATTACCGAGACCCGCGCAGTCGGGCCATTCAGCTTGCGCGCCACGGCCAGGCGACGTTCGGCCGCCGGCAGATATTTCTGCAGGTTCATCAGCCGGTCGTAATAGGTCGTCAGCGCACCGAGTATCCCCAGCGCCTCCGGACTGTCCCGACCAACCCGCGTATCGATATAGGTCTGGGCGTCCAGAATGGTCGGTTCAACCTTGGCATTACCCGCGGTCGCCACCAGTACCGCTACCGCCATCGCCAGATCGGCACAGGCATTGCCCTGTGGCCGCGTCGCCTTGCACGTCTCGAATGCGGGAACGATCGCGTCCGCTGCCTTGCCATATTCGCCCCGCTCGAACGCAGCGATCCCTTCCGGCGGCACGGGTACGCGCACTGTTTCCTGCGCCGCTGCGGGTGCGGCGACCGCCATGCCGACCGCGATCAGCCCCGCCCCGATCCAGTATCGCCCGTGTTCGATCATCGCCCTGCGTCCATCTGCCCTGAGCCACCGCCCCTCAGGTGAAAGGCCAAGCACTTAACACCGCGCTGGCAGTCTGATCGCGCGATTTGTGGTCCGCAACTGACAAGTTCGGCCCGCCTGAGGGTCGCGCATTGCCCCGCCCCTATCTTTTTTCACAGAATTGCCTATGTGCGCGGCCAATCATGGCAACGCGACTCCCCGAAGCCCCCAAGGTGGGCATGGTGTCGCTCGGCTGTCCCAAGAATCTGGTCGACAGCGAGCGTATCCTGACAAAACTCCGTTCCGACGGCTACGCCATGTCGGCGGACTATGCCGGCGCCGATGTGGTGCTGGTCAACACCTGCGGGTTCCTCGACAGCGCCAAGGAGGAATCGCTCGAAGCGATCGGTGAGGCGATTGCGGAGAATGGTCGCGTCATCGTCACCGGCTGCATGGGCAAGGAAGCGGAGGTCATCCGCGCGCGCTTTCCCAATGTGTTGGCGGTCACTGGTGCGCACCAATATGAGGAAGTGGTCGGCGCCGTGCACGACGCCGCGCCGATGCCGCCCAACGCGTTTCTCAACCTCGTCCCCGAAGGTGGGCTCAAGCTCACTCCGCGCCATTACAGCTATCTGAAGATCAGCGAGGGCTGCAATCACCGCTGTTCCTTCTGTATCATCCCGGCGCTGCGTGGCGACCTGGTCAGCCGCCGCCCCGACGCGATCCTGCGGGAGGCGGAGAAGCTGGTCGAGGCGGGGACCAAGGAACTGCTGGTGATCAGCCAGGACACCAGCGCCTATGGCGTCGACATCCGCAAGGAGCCGCGCATGTGGAAGGGCGCGGAAGTCGTGCCGCACATGACCGACCTTGCCCGCGAACTGGGCAAGATCGCCCCGTGGGTGCGGCTGCACTATGTCTACCCCTACCCGCATGTCGATCAGGTCATCCCGCTGATGGCAGAGGGGCTGATCCTCCCCTATCTCGACATCCCGTTCCAGCACGCCGCGCCCAGCGTGCTGCGTACGATGCGCCGCCCGGCGAACGAGGCCAAGGTGCTGGAGCGCATCCACAAATGGCGTGAGATCGCCCCGGAAATCACGATCCGCTCGACCTTCGTCGTCGGCTTCCCCGGGGAGACGGAGGCAGATTTCCAGTATCTGCTCGACTGGCTCGACGAGGCCCAACTCGACCGTGTCGGCGCATTCCGCTTCGAGCCCGTTGAGGGCGCTGCCGCCAACGACCTGCCCGGCGCGGTGCCGGAAGCGGTCAAGGAAGAGCGCTACGCCCGTATCATGGAGAAAACTGCCACGATCAGCGCCGCCAAGCTTCAGGCCAAGATCGGCCGGACGCTGGAAGTGATCATCGACGAGGTCGATGGCGACGGGGCAAATGCGCGGTCGCAGGCCGATGCGCCCGAGATCGACGGCACCGTGTTCCTGCGCGACGCCGGGCATCTGAAACAGGGCGACATCGTCCGTGTCGAGATCGAGGACGCGGACGAGCACGACCTCTATGGCGCGCCCTTCGCCTGAGCTTCCGCCGCTTCCATCTCGCGGACTGCCGCCAACGCCCCTTCGAGCGCCGCTAGCGCAGCCGGGTGCGTCGGGTGCGTCCCCCCGGCAAAATGTACGGCAGCCATGCGGTAGACCGCCTCGGCCAGGGCACGCGCCGAGTGGCACACTGCATCGAGATCGACGGTCCCGTCCGCTCCGTTGAAGTGATCGACCTCCTGCACCAGGATGCGGCAGCCATAGACGGCGCGTGCGGACGTGCGCGAACCGCCGATCACCCGTAGCTGCACCTGTTCGAACGTGACGCGGGTCAGCCCCGGCTCAGCGTGGCACATGAACTCAAAACGGCGCGCGCCCGAGAGAATCGCGAGCGCGCCGCGCAACATGTCGCCCATCGCATCGGTCAGATACCCGCCGCCGAACGCGCCGGACTGATCGCCGACATGCACGTCGACCCCATACCAGCCATAGCCGTCGATCTCATACCGGAACGCCACGTCGCCCGTCTCGATCCCGGATTCCCAATCGTCGATCCGGTCGGAAGTTTCGGGTAGCGGCACCGGGATCGGCACCGGCGCCGCAGGTCCGCTGCGCTCCAGCAATTCGAGCAAGCGCGGGCGCCACCCCCGATTTTCGCTTTCCAGCCGTTGCAGCGTGGTGCGCGCGCCGGCGACGGCCTCGTCCAGCGCTTCCTGCCATAGGCGGAAGGTGAAGTTATGCTCGATATGGCCCCAGCGCACCCATGTACGCAACCGCATCCACCCCGGTTCCGACCGCGACAATGCGATCCGGAGTGAACCGCCCTGCGAAGCAAGCGTCACCTCATCGACCGACCCCGCCGCAAACGCTTCGAGTTCAGCGACGAAAGGTCGAAAATCGGGCAGCTGGATCTTCGGGCCTTTGAAGGCAAGCACGTCGAAGCTGCTTTCCCGCACTTCCGCCACGACATCCAGCCAGGTTCGCCCTGCGCTGTCTCCGATCCAAAGCGACAGCCAACCGAGCTTGATGTCGGGTGGGAGCGCGTCGCGTCGCTCCGCTGCCGTTTCGATCGCCGCCAATCCGTCCTCCCTGCCCGCTTTTGCTTGAACTGCCATGTTCGGCGCTTAGGGTCCAATGCATGACGCCGCGCTTCCTCACCATCGCCACCATGCCGCTTGCCGGCCTGATGCTATCCGGCGTGCAGGCAGACCATGGTATTCGCGGCGCACCGGTCGATCCGCTGACGATTCCGGACGACGATTTTGCCCGCCACCGCGATCCCGCGACGTGGCGCGGGCTGTCGGTCACCCGGCTCGAGTTTCGTGAAGAAAGAGGGAGTTGGCGGCTGTTCCGCATCGCGAATGTTAAGAACCCGCGCGGCCCGCTATGGTTCGTCCCGCACGACAATGAAAATGCGGGGTTCGAAGCAGGGCTGGCCGGCGTGCGCGCCTATGGCGGGGTGATGATCGTCGTCGATTCCGGGATCGCCGAGGATGGTCGGCGTCGCAACGCTGCGGTCGATCGCGGCGGACCGATCGACCCCAATCGCAACTTCCGTGACGGAACGCCGCTTTACGCCAATACCATCCTAGCCGATGTGCGCCGCGGCGCGCTGCCGATCATTGCGCTGCACACCAATTCGCCGGGGTTCGACACGCGCAATTCCCGGTGCAACCAGTCCGACCCGCCGGGGCGCGGCGAGGTGTCGATCCGCTTCTGCGATGACGTCATGCAGCCATCGCCGTCACAGGGCCGCGCCTGGCCGTTCGATGACGACGACAGCCTCGCCTATGTCGCATATCGCGCGGGTGCCTCCCCCTATTCCGCCTGGTGCGGCAAGGCGCTGGCGCTGGCCGATTTCAACGTCGTGTTCGAGCGGGTGAGTGTCAGCGACGGGTCGCTGTCCAACTATGCGCTGCTGCGCGGTCTGCCCTATGTGAATTTCGAGACGCAGGAGCGCGGGCTGGACCCCACCCGGCTGGCGGAGAGCCGCAACCGGCTGGTGGCGATGATCGACCGCGCGATGGAGCGCTGCACCGCTCCGACGACGAAGCTCGCACGCTAGTTGCCGTTGCCGAGCGCGCAGCTTAGATCATCCGCAATGACGGACCTTTCCTTGCTGCTTCAGCCCGATCGCGGCCAGCCCGCGCGCACCATTCATGTCGTCCACCCCGATCAGTGGCAGGACTGGCTCAAGGCCCAGCCGCCGCGCATCCGCACCGCGATCGCCGCGCACAAGCTAACCGGCAAGGCGGGCAACCGCGCCGTGCTGCCCGGCGAGGGGCCGGAGGATTGGGCGATGCTGCTGGTGTGCGACGAGGCCGAAACCTCGCCGTTCCGCATCGCGTCGTTGGGGGAGCAGCTGCCCGAAGGCACCTATCGCCTCGCGACCGGAGAACCCGGTGCCGCGATGCTTGGCTGGGTGCTCGCGCAATATCGCTTCGATCGCTACCGCGAGGATGAAAGCGCGCACGGCCCGCGCGTCCTGCTGACCGGTGAGCCCGGTCGGATCGAGGAGACACTGCGCCTTGCCGCAGCGACCTTCAAAGTTCGCGATCTGGTCAACACCCCCGCCTCCGACATGGGGCCGGCCGATCTGGAGGCCGAGGTCGAGGCGCTCGCGAAGAGCCACGGCGCGACGCTCACCGTTACCCGTGGCGATGCGCTGGAGCAGGGCTATCCGATGATCCATACCGTCGGCATGGCGGCGGCGCGCGGACGTGAGCCGCGCCTGATCGAGCTCGAATGGGGCAATCCCGACCATCCCCGGCTGGCACTGGTCGGCAAGGGCGTGTGTTTCGACACCGGCGGGCTGGACATCAAGCCGAGCGTCGGCATGCGCCTGATGAAGAAGGACATGGGCGGCGCGGCGCATGCGATCGCGCTGGCCGGGCTGGTGATGGGGCAGCGGCTGCCGGTGCGGCTGCATCTGCTCGTCGCGGCGGTCGAAAATTCGGTGGCGGGCAATGCCTTCCGCCCCGGCGATGTGCTCAAGACGCGCAAGGGCCTGACGGTCGAAAACACCAATACCGATGCAGAAGGGCGTCTGATCCTCGGCGATGCGCTGACCAGGGCGGTCGAAGGCAAGCCGGGCCTGATCCTCGACTTCGCAACGCTGACCGGCGCGGCGCGGGTCGCGCTCGGCCCCGATCTCCCTGCCCTGTTCGCCAATGACGACACGCTGGCCGGCGCGATGCTCGATGCCGGGGACAGTGTGAAAGATCCCCTGTGGCGATTACCCTTGTGGGACGGCTATGACGAGATGCTGAAGTCGGACATCGCCGACATGGTCAACGCCCCCGACGGCCCGTTTGCAGGGCCGATCACCGCCGCGCTGTTCCTGCGCCGCTTCGTGCCCAAGGGTATCGCCTGGGCGCATCTCGACCTGTTTGCCTGGCGACCTGCCGCCAAGCCGGGGCGCCCCAAGGGGGGTGACGCAATGGGGCTGCGTGCGACATGGGCGATGCTGAAGGGACTCTATTCATGACCGAGCTACGCAATGGCGGCCGCATCTTGGTCGACAACCTCGTGGCGCAGGGCTGCGACCGCATCTTCCATGTGCCGGGCGAGAGCTTCCTCGCGGTGCTCGACGCGCTGCACGATGTGCCGCAGGTCGATCTGGTTACCTGTCGGCAGGAGGGCGGCGCGGCGTTCATGGCGTGCGCCGATGGGGCGATGACCGGCAAGCCGGGGATATGCTTCGTCACGCGCGGTCCCGGCGCGACCAATGCCAGTATCGGCGTGCATGTCGCGATGCAGGATTCGATCCCGATGATCCTGTTCATCGGCGATGTCGACCGGTCAATGCGCGATCGCGAGGGCTTTCAGGAAGTCGATTTCCCCGCCTTTTTCGGCCCACTCGCCAAATGGGCGACGCGGATCGAGGATGCGGCGCGCATTCCCGAATATGTCGCGCGTGCATGGAATGTCGCGATTAGCGGCCGCCCCGGCCCGGTCGTTGTCGCGCTGCCCGAAGACATGCTGCTCGATGTGGTCGAGACGCTCGACCGCCCGCGCCTGACCCGCCACAGCGCAGGTCTGGACCCGGAGGATTTCACCGACGTCCTCGACCTGCTCCGCACTGCCGAGCGTCCGGTGGCGGTTGTCGGCGGCGCGGGTTGGGATATCGCGACCGGCGCGGCATTCGACAGCTTCGCACGTAGCTGGGGCATTCCCGTTGCCGGCGCGTTCCGGCGGCAGGACGCGATTCCGAACAGTTCACCGGCATGGGCCGGCAACCTCGGCTATGGCCCCAATCCGAAGCTGGTTGCGCGGATCAAGGCTGCCGACCTGCTGCTGGTCGTGGGTGCGCGACTGGGTGAGGCGACAACAGATGGCTATACGCTGGTCACGCCCGACCATCCCGGTCAGACGCTGATCCACGTCCATCCCGATGCGGGCGAACTCAACCGCGTCTATCGCGCTGATCTCGGCATCGCCGCGCCGGTATTCGAATTCGCCGCCATGCTCGCCGCCGCCGATGCTCCCGCAACACCCCGCCCCGCCTGCGCCGAGGCACATGCCGAGTGGCAGGACTGGTCCACGCCAAAGCCGCGCGACGGCGTGACACTGGACCTGGGCCAGTGCGTCGCGGCGATGCGTGAGCGGATCGCCGCCGACCACGCGATCATCTGCAACGGCGCGGGCAATTTTTCCGGCTGGTGGCACCGCTACTGGCGCTATGGCGCGCAGCCGTCGCAGCTGGCCCCGACCGCCGGCGCGATGGGTTACGGCACTCCCGCCGCCGTCGCCGCAGCATTACGCCGCAAGGACAAGCTGGCGGTCGCGCTCGCGGGCGACGGCGATTTCCTGATGAACGGACAGGAGCTGGCGACCGCCGTGCAGCATGGTGCGGACATGCTGGTGCTGGTGATCGACAATGGCGCCTATGGCACGATCCGCATGCATCAGGAGCGCGAGTTTCCCGCGCGCCTGTCGGGCACCACGCTGCACAATCCCGATTTCGCGGCGCTGGCGCGCGCCTATGGCTGCTGGGCGGAGACGGTCGAACGCACCGAAGACTTCGCTCCCGCACTCGACCGCGCGCTGGCGGAGCGCGGCGTCCGCCTGCTGCATCTGAAGACCGATGTCGAGTTCATTACCCCCGCGACCACGATCGCAGCGATCCGCGGGTGAGGGTCAGGCGATCATCAGGCGGCGGCGGTCCAGCAACGCCGCCTCGACCGCTTCCAACGCCCAGCGCTCGCACAGGCCAACGGCGCGCGCAAAGGCTTTGACGAACCCCTTGAGGTAGATCACGCCCGGAAAAACGTCGAACCGTTCCGCTTCGATCGCCGCAAGGTAGCGGATCGGCACACGGGTCTCGGCTGCGATGTCTTCGATCGACAATGCCCGGCGACGGCGCGCGTCCGCCAGTGCGGCCCCCACGCTTCCGCGCGGCTCAACCCGCCAGTCACCTCTGGCAAAGGGCAGAATTGACTGTTCCATCGCGGCGTTCATCGTCGTCAAGCCCCCCGGCTGGCTGACAATACCGGACTGTCCCGGTGCGGAACGCCTTAATGACTCGAATCGCGCGACGAGTCGATTCGATTCACCCACGAAAAAGGGCCGTTTCCCGCAGAAAACGGCCCTCTCCGATTTCAAATCAGGCGGTGCGCGTCAGATGTCGTCGCCCAGCGCGCCCTTGATCTTGCCGCCGAGCTGCTGGGCCTTGCCCTTGCCTTCCTGTGCAGCGCCCTCGGCGCGCGTGTCAGGGTTGCTGCTCTGCTGCTTGGCCTTGCCAATCGCTTCGTTGACGTTGCCTTTGATCTTGTCGACGAGTTCGCCCATGATGGTCTCCATTGGTTCGGGGGTTTCCATATCAACCACCGTTCCCGGTATGAGTTCCGACATATCCGCCCCTGTTTCCGGAGGTTCGGACGATGCCCCACCGGATTATCGACCTGTATCAGCGCCATGCCGCCGCCTTTGACGCGGCGCGGCGCGACAGCTTTCCGGAACGGACCTGGCTCGAACGGTTCGAGCGGATGCTCCCGGCCCGGGCAAAGCTGCTGGACCTTGGCTGCGGCGGGGGGGAGCCGATCGCGCGTTTTCTGATCGATCATGGCCACCAGCTGACCGGGGTCGACAGCTCGACAACGCTGATAAACCTCGCCCGCACCCGGTTCGGAACTCATAGCTGGATCGAGGCCGACATGATGCGCTTTGGCGGGGACAGCGGTGTCTATGACGGCATCCTCGCCTGGTGCAGCCTGTTCCATCTGGAGGTGGAGCGGCAGGAAAAGCTGATCCGCCGGATGGGCGTTTGGCTACGCAAGGGCGGGGTCGCGCTGTTCAACACCGGCCCCGCCCATGGCGTCGCGATCGGCGACTTCGAGGGGGAGGAACTGTACCACGCCAGCCTGTCCCAAATCGAATATCGCACGGTGCTTGCCGAAAGCGGGCTGACCGTGGTCAATCATGTCAGCGAGGACGCAAGCTGCGGGGGTTTCACCGTGTGGCTGGTGGGGAAGATGTGATGCGGTTCTTTCTATGGCTGTTGAGCGTGGTGGCGCTGGTTCTGGCCGGCTGGATCGGTGGGCCGGTCGCAATGCAAAGCTATCGCGTGGCGACCGCTGCCCATCCCGAACGCGCCCGACAGGCGGTCGCCTATGCGCTGCTCGACGCCTACCGAGATGCACCCGATGGCGCCATCGCGCCCCCGTCGACCGGTCCGGACACCGCTTCGGTGCGCGAATGCGGCTATGACCCTGCCACGCTGCTGCGGGAAGACGGCGTGCCATTTTCCAAATCGATCGATTGGGACATCACCTCGCTCAACCTGCGCGCGGGGCAGAGCGACGCACGCGGCGTGCGCGATATCCGCGCGGAGTCGCTCGCGAAAACGCAATCGACGGTCCTGATGTCGGCATTGATCGCGTGCCACGATACGCCCTTGGAGTCCGTATGCCGTGGACGCGTGGCGGAGATGACCGCAGCCATTGACGGCCAGGAAGGACAGGCGTTGGCGGATATCCGCGCCATGGCCCGCGATTCCGACCGCCGCATCCTGTGCGCCTATCTTGACGGCGCGGCGGCGCGACGCGGGATTGCCAAGGCCGCGCCCGCCCCCACGGCTGCCCCCTAGATCAGCCCCGCCAGCGGGCTCGACGGATCGGCATAGCGCCGCTGCCCCATCCGCCCGCTGCGATAGGCCATTCGTCCGCTCTCGACCGCAAGGCGCATAGCGCGTGCCATCAGGATCGGGTCCTTAGCCTCGGCGATCGCGGTGTTCATCAGCACGCCGTCGCACCCCAGCTCCATCGCCACCGCCGCGTCGCTCGCCGTACCGACCCCGGCATCGACCAGCACCGGCACCTTTGCGCCCTCGACGATCAGGCGGATCGTCACGCGGTTCTGAATGCCGAGGCCCGAACCGATCGGTGCGCCCAGCGGCATGATCGCGACCGCGCCGACATCCTCCAGCCGCTTCGCCGCGATCGGATCATCGACGCAATAGACCATCGGCAGAAAGCCTTCCTTGGCCAGCACCTCGGTCGCGCGCAGCGTTTCGTGCATGTCGGGATACAGCGTCTTCGCCTCGCCCAGCACCTCCAGCTTGACCAGATCCCATCCGCCAGCTTCCCGCGCCAGCCGCAGCGTGCGGATCGCGCTTTCGGCGTCGAAGCAGCCGGCGGTGTTGGGCAGATAGGTGATCTTCTTCGGGTCAATGAAGTCGGTCAGCATCGGCGCCTTGGGGTCGCTGACGTTGACGCGGCGCACCGCGACCGTGACGATTTCCGCGCCCGATGCCTCGACCGCCGCCGCGTTCTGCGCGAAATCCTTGTACTTGCCGGTCCCGACGATCAGCCGCGACCGAAAGGTCCGGCCTGCGACGGTCCAGCTGTCATCCGCCGTCGCGACGTGATCGCCACCGCCGACGAAGTGAACGATCTCGAGCTCGTCGCCATCCTCGACCATCACCTGCGCCAGCGTCGACCGCGGCACGACCTCCAGATTGCGCTCCACGGCAACCTTTTCCGGTACCAGCCCCAGCTCGCTGGCCAGATCGGCCAGCGACAGACCCGCGTTGACCCGGCGATGTTCGCCATTGACGATGATCGAAACGGTGCCGTCGGCGTGCATCTGTTATCCTGTCCGGTTGCAAACTCGTCGGGCATATAGGTATGTTGAACGGTAGCCGACAACTGCCCCGCTACGGAAAGGCATCGCGATGGATCGTTTTTCGCGGCGAGCGCTTCTGGCGGCGAGCGGGTGTGGGCTGCTCGCAAGAAAGGCATGGGCGCAAACCGCCGCGGGCGAAAATGGACGCAGGACTAAAGATATTCCCGTGGGCTTGCTGGACGCTATTTCCACAATTTCATCCTATGATCTGGGTTTCAAAGGGAAACTGGAAACCGGTCAGTATTCCCGAAAGCCGGGAATAAGTCGGCTCGAAGCCGAAGCAGCTTTCGTCGATATTGTCGAGAACCTGGCCCGCTTGTCCAAGTCGATCGATACCCTTTTGCTGGTCCAGCGCCGCGTTTCGAGCAGCTCATTTGCATGGTTGATCGACTCGGACGGAGTCATCGCTACTGGAACCACGTCTGATCCATATGATTTCGCCAGACTAACCACAGCGCTTCGGGTCGATGCCCGTGCAAACGTGCGCGCGCCGAAACCACGTGGCGTACCCCGCACCCCTCCGCCACTCCCGCCGGACCCCTCCGCCCTGTCACCCCAGGCAGCGTTGCAAATGACTGCGGCCCATTTTTTCCCGGGAGAGGTTGGGGTTATGCTCGCCGAACGGCGCGGACGACTGCTCGTTCTTCCCGTGGATGCCGGGGGCCGTGTGCCATATGCGGCGCTGCCACTGGGCGACAGCCTGCTCGCCGAACGATGGCAAGTGGTGGTACTGCCCGGCCTCGACGCCGCCCGGCAGGGGCTTTTCCATCGCGCGGACCTGCAAGTTGAAACTGCCTTCGTGGTTGGTAATCCCGACCTTTCCGGCGATCCGGACTATGAATGGGTCGATCTTCCCGGCGCGGCGGCCGAGGCACAAGCGATCGCCGCGATGATGGGCCTTCCCGACGAGCAAATCCTGTTGGGCGCGCAGGCAAGCCACAAACAGGTCAGGGCGAAGCTGCTGGGCTATCCTAGCCCTGACATCGCCTATTTCGCGACCCATGCCGTCGCGGATGCGACAAACCCGATGGACCAAAGCTTCATCGCCCTGGCCGGACAACATCTGCGGGGGGCTGAATTGCGAGACAGCTCGGTGCTCAACAACTGGAACATGGGGACCAATCTGATCATCCTGAGTGCCTGCCAGTCGGCGCTTGGAAAGCAGTTCGACGGGGGCACCTATGGCATCACACGCGTCCTTAATCTGATCGGCGCCGGCGTGGTCGTCTCCAGCCTTTGGAACGTGGATGACCGGGCCACCGGAATGCTGATGACAGAGTTCATGCGAGTATTTCTGACGGGTCAAACGCCCGAGGCAGCGATGCAACATGCGCAACTGGCGATGCACGCAAATTATTCGAGCGACCCGGCTGCATGGGCAAGCTTTGTCGTGTTTGGGTCTCCCAGCATCAGCTAAGTGGCGCTCGACCTCATCACTTTGCGGCGCTAGGTGGGGCGCAAAGGTTCGTAGGTGTAACGATGACCGAAATAATTTATGTTCTGAACGGCCCGAACCTCAACCTGCTCGGCACGCGCGAGCCGGAAATCTATGGCTCCGACACGCTCGACGACATTGCCGGAATGCTGGAGGACCGCGCCCGCGATCTCGACCTGACGGTCGATTTGCGCCACTCGAATCATGAGGGGCATCTGGTCGATTGGATGCATGAGGCGCAGGCGCGCGGGGCGAAGGCGGTGCTGCTGAATGCCGGCGCCTTCACCCATAGCAGCATCGCGCTGCACGACTGCATCAAGAGCATTCGTACCCCGGTGATCGAGGTGCATCTGTCAAACCCGCACAGCCGTGAGGAATTCCGGCATCTGAGCTATGTCGGACGCGCTGCAAAGGGCACGATCGCGGGCTTTGGCGCGCAGTCCTATCTGCTCGCGCTCGAAGCTGCAGCGCGACTTTGATGCGGCGAGCGGTTTGCAAGCCGGGTCATCTTGACTAATAGCCGCCTTTTCCTGCGCGCCGGTCCGGGTTCCGGCGCGAACCGAACATCATTTGAGGTCGCATGAGCGAAGATCACAAAAAGAGCATGCATGTGGATATCGAGCTGGTGCGCCAGCTGGCGGCGGTGCTCGACGAGACCAACCTGACCGAGATCGAGGTCGAGGACGCCGATCGCAAGGTTCGCGTCGCGCGCAAGATCAACGCTGCGCCGGTCGCCTATGCTGCGCCAGCTCCGGTGGCGGCTCCGGCTCCGGTGCCGGCTGCAATGCCGTCAGACCCCGCGTCGATCACCCCGGCGCATGACAATGCCGTCAAGTCGCCGATGGTCGGCACCGCCTATCTCTCCGCCGAACCGGGCGCCAAGCCGTTCGTCGCCATCGGCCAGCAGGTCAAGGCAGGCGACACGCTGTTGATCGTTGAGGCGATGAAGGTGATGAACCCGATCGCCGCGCCGCATGGCGGCACCGTCAAGGCGATCCTGGTCGATAACGGCCAGCCGGTCGAGTTCGACCAGCCACTCGTCGTCGTCGAGTAAGCCCGTGCCGGAGATCAAAAAGCTCCTGATCGCCAATCGCGGCGAGATCGCATTGCGCATCCATCGCGCATGCCATGAAATGGGCATCAAGACGGTTGCAGTGCACTCCACCGCCGATTCCGACGCGATGCATGTCCGCCTGGCGGATGAGGCGATCTGCATCGGCCCGCCCGCTGCGGCGGAAAGCTATCTCAACATCCCGAACATCATCTCGGCCGCAGAGATCAGTGGTGCCGACGCGATCCACCCCGGCTATGGCTTCCTCAGCGAAAACGCCAAGTTCGCCGAGATCGTTGAGCTGCATAACCTGATCTTCGTCGGGCCGAAGCCCGAACATATCCGCACCATGGGCGACAAGATCGAGGCGAAGCGCACCGCTGGCGCGCTCGGCCTGCCGCTCGTCCCCGGATCGGACGGCGCGATCAGTGACCTTGAAGAGGCAAAGGCGATCGCGGCCAAGGCGGGCTATCCCGTCATCATCAAGGCCGCATCGGGCGGCGGCGGACGCGGCATGAAGGTCTGCACGTCCGAGGATGAGCTTGAGACGCTGATGCAGCAGGCCGGCCGCGAGGCAAAGGCCGCGTTCGGCGATGCCACCGTCTATCTCGAAAAATATCTCGGCAATCCGCGCCACATCGAAATTCAGGTGTTCGGCGACGGCAATGGCAACGCCATCCATCTGGGCGAGCGCGACTGCTCGCTCCAGCGCCGCCACCAGAAGGTGCTGGAAGAAGCCCCCTCCCCCGTGCTCGGTCAGGCCGACCGCGAGCGGATCGGCAACATCTGCGCCAAGGCGATGGCCGATATGGGCTATCGCGGCGCGGGGACGATCGAGTTCCTGTGGGAGAATGGCGAGTTCTACTTCATCGAAATGAACACCCGCCTGCAGGTGGAGCACCCGGTGACCGAAGCGATCACCGGCCTTGACCTGGTCCGTGAACAGATCCGAATCGCCGAGGGCCATCCGCTGACGCTGCGCCAAGATGATGTCCAGTTCCGCGGCCATGCGATCGAATGCCGCATCAATGCCGAGGATCCGCGCACCTTTGCCCCCTCGCCGGGCAAGGTGACGCAATATCACGCGCCGGGGGGCATGAATGTCCGCGTCGATAGCGGCCTCTATTCGGGCTACAAAATCCCGCCTTATTACGACAGCATGATCGCCAAGCTGATCGTGTACGGCACGACGCGCCAGGGCGCGCTCCGCCGCCTGCGCCGCGCGCTCGAAGAGTTCGTGATCGAAGGTCAGGGGATGAAGACCACGATCCCCTTGCACCAGGCGCTGCTCGACGTGCCGGAATTCCAGCAGGGCGACTATACGATCAAGTGGCTGGAAGAGTGGCTGGCGAAACAGGACGCCAGCGAGCCCTGACATCCGTTTGCCCTGAGCCTGTCGAAGGGCTGTTCCCACGCTATCAGCATGCAGTGCTTCGACAAGCTCAGCACGAACGGAGGTTCGGATGAACGCCACGATCTACCACAACCCGCGCTGCTCCAAGTCGCGTGAGGCGCTGGCGATCCTTCAGGACGCCGGCGCCGACGTGACGGTGATCGAATATCTCAAGACCCCGCCGCAGCGCGACGAACTGGCGCGGCTCTATGCCAAGGGCGGAATGTCGCCGAGTGACGGGCTGCGCAAGGCCGAGGCCGGGGCCAAGGCGCTCAAGGATGCATCGGATGACGCGATCCTTGACGCGATGGCCGCCGACCCGATTTTGATCGAACGCCCGCTGGTCGAAACCGACAAGGGCGTGCGGCTGGGTCGACCGCCGGAGCGGGTGCGCGAAATCCTGTAAAGCCCCGCCCTGCCCTGATCCATCTCGCGCCCCACGGTCGGCGCGACCAGCGGCCTCAGGCGTACTGACGCGACATCGCGACGATCTCGTCGGTTACGTCGATCTTGGTCCCGTAGAGATAGCGCGCGACACCATCTTCCGCTTCGACATCGGCGGTCACCCGGATCCAGCGCAGTTGGCCGTCCGGGCGGCGAATCTTGGCTTCAAAGGTGAAGCTGCCGCACTCGGCGATCGCGGTCGCCCGCAGCTGGCGGAGTTCCTCGCGCGATTCGGCGGAATACATGGCGACAATGGCTTCGCGCGTGACCGGAGTACCGCGTTCGATCCCGAACAGGTCGTACACTCCGTCCGTCCATGTGAGCGAATCGTCGCTGAGATCGCACTCCCAGCGGGCCTGGAGCGGAAGCATGTGGCGCGTCATCATATCCATGGCGACTGGTTACCAATCGTTTTGCTAAAGTCTAGTGAACGCGTGACCTTTCGTGCGCCGACGGCTATCATTTTGCCATGCCCGCAGGTTCTGAAGACTCGCTGCTCCTTGAGCCCGGCCGCAACTGCTGGCGCACGGCCGACGCCACACGGCTGTCCGTCATCGTCGATGCCGAGGATTATTTCCGAATCGCCCGCAACGCGATGCTCCGCGCGAAGAAACAGATCCTGTTGATCGGATGGGACTTCGATGCGCGCATCCTGCTGACCCATGACGACCCCCCCGACCACCCCGAGGCGCCACGCGAAGTGGGGGCGTTCATCAGCTGGATCACGCAGCGCAATCCGGAGCTTGAAGTGCATATCCTGCGCTGGGACATCGGGGCGCTGACCGCGCTGCTGCGGGGGCGCACGCTCCAGACGCTGGTCGAATGGAAGCTGGCGAAGCGCATCCACCTGAAGCTCGATTCGACCCATCCGCCCGGTGCGTCGCATCACCAGAAGATCGTGGTGATCGACGATTGCCTGGCTTTTTGCGGCGGCATCGACATGACCCTGGGTCGATGGGACACGCGCGGCCATGCCGATGGTGACCCGGGGCGGATCAACCCGGGCGGTGAGGCCTATATGCCGTGGCATGATGCGACGACGGCGATCCAGGGCCCTGCCGCAGCGATGCTGGGCGATCTGTGCCGCGAGCGCTGGCACCGCGCCGGCGGCCATCGGATCGAGCGCCCTGCCGTGGATCAGGAGTGCTGGCCGGAGGGCCTCGCGCCGGACTTCACCGATATTCGCGTCGCGGTTGCACGGACCCAGCCCGAGTTGAATGACGAACCGCCGGTGCAGGAAATCGAGCGCCTCTATCTCGACCTGATCGCAACCGCACGCCGCTTCGTCTATGCCGAGAGCCAGTATTTCGCGTCGCGCGCCATTGCCGAGGCGATCGCCAAGCGGCTGGCCGAACCGGACGGCCCGGAATTTGTGATCGTCAATCCCCGCCACGCCGATGGCTGGCTGGAGCAGACGGCGATGGACACGGCGCGCGCGCGGCTGTTCCAGGCGCTGAAGCAACGCGATCCGCATGACCGGCTGCGCCTCTACCACCCCTATACCGCCGCCGGCGACCCGATCTATGTCCATGCCAAGGTGCTGGTGATCGACGACCGGTTCCTGCGCATCGGGTCGTCCAACTTCAACAACCGCTCGCTCGGGCTCGATACCGAATGCGATGTTGCGCTGTCGGCGGGATCGGCGGACGAAGCGGCCCGTATCGCCGCGATCCGCGACGGTCTGCTGGCCGAACATCTTGGCACCGATTCGATCACCGTGGCGACGGCAATTGCCGACAAAGGCGCACTGATCGCTGCGGTGGATGCCCTGCGTCGATCAGGTCGAACCCTGCGCCCGTATGAAGTGCCCGATCTCGGCTCGGTAGAAGAATGGCTGGCGGAGAACCAGATCCTCGATGCGGGCGACGAATCACCGTTCGAGGCGATGACGAATGGTGGATTGCTGCGGAAACTAGGGTATCGGCGCTGAACGCGCGCGCCACCAGCGCCATAGCGAAACCAGAATGAAAGACGCGTGGAGAATGGCGACCACCAGCCAGCCGACCGCCCACCAGTCCTTCGATTGCCAAAACATCACCGACGCCAGCACGAGAAACGGCACGGATTCGAGAGCCGTGAGTTTCCTCTTTTGTTTCTTTTGCATCTCGGCAATCGACACCCGCTGCTGCGCGCGGTCGTTAACGCGGAAATGGGTGTGCGCGAGCGTCACGACCAGCATCAGGCCAAGCACACCTGCCAGGGCGATCGCCCCTGCGACATGGCCTCGCAAGTAGAGCTGGATCGGAACGGCCACGCCAAGGGTCAGCCAGCCACCCCAGAGCCACGGACTCACCCAGAGGCGCCGCCATTCGGCGCGCAGTTCCGCCACTTCCGCTTCGCTGAAATGAACGTCACAGCCCCATTGCTCGAAGAGGTAACCATCGTCGACGGGCCTGAATCGGCTCAGATAGCAACGCTCCAGCAGGTTCACCGTGCTCCGCCCTCCAGTGTCCCGACTAGCCTATCAACTGTTTCCGTTCGGAACCACCCAGCAATGCCCTGAACGATCGCTTGCCCTAAGGGGATGACGAACCGCGCACGTCCCGCTATGCGCGCGACCATGACTCAGATCACGCCCGAAATCGTCGCCGAACACGGCCTGTCGCCCGAGGAATATGATCGCGTCCTGCACGCGATGGGGCGTGAGCCGAACCTGACCGAACTCGGCATCTTTTCGGTGATGTGGTCGGAGCATTGCAGCTACAAGTCGAGCCGCATCCATCTGAAGAAGCTGCCGACGACCGCCCCCTGGGTGATCTGCGGCCCCGGCGAGAATGCCGGCGTGATCGACATTGGTGACGGGCAAGCGGCGATCTTCAAGATGGAGAGCCACAACCACCCGAGCTACATCGAACCCTATCAGGGCGCGGCGACCGGTGTCGGCGGCATTTTGCGCGACGTGTTCACCATGGGCGCGCGTCCGATCGCCAACATGAACGCGCTGCGCTTCGGCCGCCCCGATCATCCGAAGATGAAGCACCTCATCTCCGGCGTGGTGCATGGCATCGGCGGCTATGGCAATTGCGTCGGCGTCCCCACGGTCGGCGGCGAAGTCAATTTCCACAAGGCCTATGACGGCAACATTCTGGTCAATGCGATGACCGTGGGCGTCGCCGCGACCGACAAGATTTTCTACAGCGCCGCCGCCGGCATCGGCAATCCGGTCGTCTATGTCGGCTCCAAAACCGGCCGCGACGGCATCCATGGCGCGACCATGGCGAGTGCTGATTTCGACGAGCATAGCGACGAGAAGCGCCCCACCGTGCAGGTCGGCGACCCCTTCACCGAAAAGCTGCTGATCGAGGCGTGCCTTGAGCTGATGGCGTCGGACGCGATCGTCGCGATCCAGGATATGGGCGCGGCGGGCCTCACCTCGTCCAGCGTCGAGATGGCGTCGAAGGGCGGCGTTGGCATCGAACTGGTGATGGACAATGTCCCCCAGCGCGAAACCGGCATGACGCCGTATGAAATGATGCTGTCGGAGAGCCAGGAGCGGATGCTCATGGTGCTCAAGCCCGGCCGCGAGGATTTCGCCGAGGCGATCTTCCGGAAATGGGAACTCGACTTCGCGGTCATCGGTACCGTCACCGATACCGGCCGCATGGTGCTGAAGTGGAAGGGCGATGTCGTCGCCGACATCCCGCTCGCCCCGCTCGCCGACGAAGCGCCGCTCTATGACCGCCCGCACGTCGCGACGCCCAAGCCCGCTGACCTGTCGGACGAACCGGAATCGACCGACATCGCCGCTGACCTGATCAAGCTGATGGGTTCGCCCGACATCGCCTCGCGCCGCTGGATCTGGGAGCAGTATGACCACATGGTCGGTGCCGACACCGTCCAGCGCCCCGGCGGCGACGCTGCGGTGGTCCGCGTGCATGGCACCGACAAGGCGCTGGCGATGACCACAGACTGCACCCCGCGCTATTGCTTCGCCGACCCGTTCGAGGGCGGGAAGCAGGCGATTGCCGAAGCATGGCGCAACCTGACCAGCGTTGGCGCGACCCCGCTCGCGGTCACCAACTGCCTCAACTTCGCCAACCCGCAGCGGCCCGAGATCATGGGCCAGATCGTCGGCTGCCTCGAGGGGATGGGCGACGCCTGCCGCGCGCTCGACTTCCCGATCGTGTCGGGCAACGTCTCGCTCTACAATGAATCCAAGGCGACCGGCGGCGGCTCCGCCATCCTTCCCACCCCGGCAATCGGCGGCGTCGGCATTCTCGCCGACTGGTCCAAGTCGATGACGATCGCCTTCAAGGAAACCGGCGACGCAATCATCGCGGTTGGTGAGCGCATGGGCCATCTCGGCCAGTCGATCTGGCTGCGCGAAATCCACGGCCGCGAAGAAGGCCCGCCCCCGCCGGTGGATCTGAAGGCTGAAAAGCGCACCGGCGACTTCGTCCGCGACATGATCGGCCGCGGTCTCGTCAACGCCGTGCATGACGTGTCCGACGGCGGCGTTGCCGTGACGCTAGCGGAAATGGCGCTTGCCAGCGGCATCGGCGCACATGTCGATCAGGCGCAGCCCTTTGGCATCGCCGGCAGCTTTTTTGGCGAGGATCAGGGCCTGTACATCGTCACCGTACCGGACGAAGCGCTGACCGAATTCCTCACCGCCGCAGCTGAGGCCGATGTCCCCGCCGACCCGATGGGCCGCACGATCCGCGACCGGATCATCTTCGAACTCGACGAAGGCGACTGGTGCGTGACGATCGCAGACCTGCGCACCGCGCATGAGGGCTTTTTCCCGGCACTGATGGGGGCCTGACGCCCACCACCAACTTGACCGTCGCCCTGGGCTTGCCCCGGGGACGGTCTCATGGCCCGCCAGCCCCGCATTCCCTCAACGCCACGAATCTGTCACCTTCCCGCACGACTCGTCGCCCGCGCCCATTTATGCGGACCACGCGACGTTCCGACCCGCAGGAGGGACCGATGACCGCCGGCTATTCGACCACCCCGCTCGCCGAAAAGCTTGGCTTCAAGCCCGGTATGCGGCTGTTCATCGCTGACATGCCCGACAGCGTGCGCGCGGAGGCGCAGATCGATGACCTTGGCCTCGAACTGCTCGCCGCGCCCTGCACCGGGATCGACGCCGCGCATATCTTCGTCACCAAGCGCGCAACGCTCGCGCGCGAAGTCGCCGCTTTGCGTCAGTTGATCGCACCCAGCGGGTTCATCTGGGTATCCTGGCCCAAGAAAGCCGCGAAGCTCGATACCGACATCACCGAAGACACGATCCGCGAGATCGCCCTCCCCGTCGGGCTGGTCGATGTAAAGGTGTGCGCCGTGGACGCCATCTGGTCGGGGCTGAAACTGATGATCCGCAAGGAATTGCGCGCAAATGGCTGATGTGCCCGCGGTCGCGTGGCGCCCCTATCCCGATATGGACGATGCGCAGCGCATCGCCGCCGCGCGCGCCTTCCATGATGCCATGGCCACCCGCCGCTCATGTCGCGCCTTTGCCGCCACCCCGGTCCCGCGCGCAGCGATCGAATGGGCGATCCGCGCCGCCGGCACCGCGCCCAGTGGTGCCAACCACCAGCCATGGCATTTCGCCGTGGTTGAAAGCGCGGCAGCCAAAGCGGCGATCCGGTCGGGCGCCGAGGCGGAGGAGCGCGAATTCTACGCCGGCAAGGCGGGCGCGGAATGGCTGCGCGCGCTTGCCCCGCTCGGTACCGATGCGGACAAACCCTATCTGGAAATTGCGCCCTGGCTGATCGTCATCTTTGGCCAGCGGCGCGGCGGGCTGAAGCCGGGCGATGACTTCCAGAATTACTATGTCACCGAAAGCGTCGGCATCGCCACCGGCCTGCTGCTGAGCGCGCTCCACGCAGCCGCGCTGGCGACGCTTACGCACACGCCCAATCCGATGAAGTTCCTCAACACCGTCTGCGCGCGTCCCGACACCGAAAAGCCAGTGATGATCGTTGCCATTGGCCATCCCGCCCCCGACGCGACGATTCCGCTCCACGCACTGAACCGGAAGCCGCTTGAGGCGATCTCCAGCTGGCTGTGACGGGGGCTAGCGCAGGCGGACAGACAGGTGTATTCCTTCGGTAACACGGGGGAGACGAAAACATGGCGACGACCATGGCGGGTGACCGCCATCTGACGCTCGACACCGTTCGCGGGGTCGCGGTGCTCGGCATCCTACTGCTCAACATCATCGGCTTTTCGATGCCGATGGCGGCCTATTTCAATCCTGCGGCCTATGGCGGTGCGGAGGGTATCGACCTGGACGTGTGGTTCGGCAATTTCGTACTGTTCGATGGCAAGATGCGCGGCCTGTTTTCCTTCCTGTTCGGTGCGTCGACGCTGCTGGTGATCGAGCGCGCGACCGCGAAGGGTGAGAGCGCGGCCAAGGTCCATTATGCGCGGATGATCTGGTTGCTCCTCTTTGGCCTGATCCATCTCTGGGCGATCTGGTTCGGCGATATCCTCAGCCATTATGCGTTGATCGGCATGATCGCCTTCTTCTTCCGCAACGCGCGAGTAAAGACGCTGCTGATCGTCGGCTGCATCCTGCTCGTGATGCAGTTCCTCGTCTCCTCGTTCTTTCCGCTGGCGGCCGCAATGATCCAGGCGATGCCGGGCAAGCCGGGCATGGCAGAGGCGGCCTTGGGTTTCGAGCGTGGCTTTGGTCAGCCGTCGGCGGACTGGCTAACCGAACAGGTCGCGATCCATCGCGGGGGCTGGTGGCAGATCGCCGTTGAACGGTTCAAGGACGCCCGCTGGTTGCCGCTTGTCGGCCTGATCCAATATGGTTGGGAAACGCTCGCCTACATGCTGTTCGGCATGGCGGCGCTGCGCAACGGGATGCTGACCGGCGGGTGGGAGCGCAAGCGCTACTGGCGCTGGGTGGCGATCGGCTTTGGCATCGGCATCCCCTTCTACACGGCGCTTGCGCTATGGATGGTGCGATCGGATTTCTCGCTGCTGTCGGTTACGGCAGCGGTGCTGCCGGCGACCGTGCCAGTGCGCCCCCTGATGATCATGGGCTGGGCCAGCCTGATCGTGCTGCTGATGCGCCCGGGCGGCTTCCTCACCGACCGGCTGGCAGCGGCAGGGCGGATGGCGTTCACCAACTATCTGATGACCAGTGTGATCTGCACCACCGTCTTTTACGGCTATGGGTTCGGCTTCTACGGTGCCTTGTCGCGGGCCGAGGTCTATCTGGTGGTGTTCGCGGTGTGGGCGTTGATCCTGCTTTGGTCCAAGCCATGGCTCGAGCGATGCGCCTATGGCCCGCTCGAATGGCTATGGCGCAGCCTGGCGCGTGGGCGGCTCCAGACAATGGCGGGCGGAGCCCTGACGCGCTGATTTGCGAACGTCACGCAATAAGTGTTGCGAATCACTCTCACTCGCCTTAGCTTGGCTAGGCGATTGAGAGGGTTCCATGGTCGTCTGCGTTTGCAATGCCATTCGGGAAAAAGATGTCCGCGCCGCGGCGCGTGACGGAGCGATCAGCGCCTGTCAGGCCTATCGTGCGCTCGGTCGTCAGCCGAAATGCGGCCAGTGCGTCCCGTTTGCGCGAGCCATTATCGACGCCGAACGCGCTGCTGCGTAGCGTTCGCAGCTTCCCTAACCCGCAGAAAACCGCCATTTTTTGACTGTCTGACGCGCCCTGCCCGCGCTATAGTCGCCCGCGCAAACCGAACGCGAAAGGTGCGACATGAAGGGCGACCCCAAGGTCATCGATTATCTGAACGAGGTGCTCAAGGGCGAGCTGACCGCGATCAACCAATATTGGCTCCACTATCGCCTGTTCGACCATTGGGGCGTCAAGAAGCTCGCCGAGTTTGAGCGTCACGAGTCGATCGACGAGATGAAGCATGCCGACATGCTCGCCGAGCGCATCCTGTTCCTCGACGGTCTGCCCAATTTCCAGCTGCTCGGCCGGCTGCGCATTGGTGAAACGGTCGAAGAGGCGCTCAAGGCCGATCTTGAGCTCGAATATGAAGCCGTCGCGCTGCTCAAGGACGCGATCGAGCATTGCGAGAAGGTCCGCGATTATGGCAGCCGCGACCTGTTCCAGCGCATCCTCGACAGCGAGGAAGAGCATGTCGATACGCTCGAAACCCAGTTCGAGATGATCGAGCGGATGGGCATTCAGAACTACATCCAGCTCAACGCCAAGGCTGAAGAAGCGGAGTAAGGGGTCGCACCGGCCTGCTCCCCCACCCGGCCACCCTACGCCAGCATCCTATGGGTGGCCGGGTGGGGAGCGGGCCGGTGCCGGTCAGTGCAGCTGACACCAATCAGGCCGCCGGGCGGCGTCCGAACATCGGGCGCCGCTCGACCAGCGGGTTCGCCTCCCGCTCCAGCAGCGCCAACGTCGCCTGAAACAGCGGGCGCAGCTCAACCACCAGCTTGAGCGCTTCACTCGGCTCGTCGCGGCTTTCTACGCATTGACGGGCGATCTCCTCGATCGCGGCGGCGCATTCCGCCAGCGGCTCGGCGCCGAACTGGCGCGATTCACCCTTCAGCGTGTGCGCGGGCAAGACCATCGCGGCGGCATTGCCTGACCGCATCGCGTCTTCGATCCGCGCCACCGATTTGACGCCGTCCTCCTGGAAATAGCCAAGGATGCGGACGAAATTGGCACCAAGCTGTGCCCGGGCGTGCGCGAACGTCGCCCAGTCCACCAATCGGTTTCCATCGAGCGTCGACACATCAACCTCCAGCCCACTCAATCTGCCCGGATCACAGATATGGGTAAGCCGGTAAACGTCAGGTTGACAGGAAACCGTTTTCCTATGGGAAACGGGCCCGTGACGTGGCCGTTACAATCCCGCTGAAACCAGGGTTAGTCGCGGTCGAACGGGTTTTTCGACGGGCGCATCGTCAGCCGCACCGGCACCGCGCCAAAATCAAACTCCTTGCGCATGCTGTTGACCAGATAACGCTCATAGCTTTTGGGCAGCAGGTCGACGCGCGTGCCGAACAGGATGAAGCTGGGCGGTCGCGTCTTGGCCTGGGTGACGTAGCGTGGCTTGATCCGCTTTCCACCTGGGGCGGGCGGCGGATTGGCCTCGATCGCGCGCTCGAACCAACGGTTGAGCTGGCCGGTGGTGATGCGCCGCGACCATGCCTCCCGCGTTTCGAACGCGACTTTGATCAGCGTATCGAGCCCCTTGCCGGTCGCGCCGGACACGGTGAGCAGCGGCACGCCCTTGACCTGCGCCAGCCCCTCGTCGAGCGCGCCCTTCACGCCGTTGAACAGGCTCGACTGGTTCTCGGCCACGTCCCATTTGTTGAGCGCGATGACGAGCGCGCGGCCCTCTTGCAGCACCTTGTCGGCGATCTTGAGGTCCTGCACCTCCAGCCCCTTGGTCGCATCGAGCAGCAGCACGACGACTTCGGCGAAATCGACCGCGCGCAACGCGTCGGACACCGACAGCTTTTCCAGCTTTTCCTGCACCTTGGCGCGCTTGCGCATGCCCGCGGTGTCGATCAGCCGCACCGGACGCTCATTACCGTCCTCATCGGTCCACAGCCATTCGATCGCGATCGAATCGCGGGTGATCCCGGCCTCTGGCCCGGTGATCAGCCGGTCCTGCCCAAGGATCTTGTTGATCAGAGTGGATTTGCCCGCATTGGGGCGACCGACGACCGCCAGCTTCAGCGGGGCGTCGGGGGACTCATCGTCGTCTTCCGCGACCTCGTCCTCTTCGCGGTCGATAAAGGGCTGCAGCGCTTCGAACAGGTCGGCGATGCCCTCGCCATGTTCGGCGGAGAACGGCACCGGATCGCCCAGACCCAGCGCCATCGCTTCATGGATACCGGGTTCGGCCGCGCGCCCCTCCGCCTTATTGGCGAGCAGCACGATCGGCGTGCCGGAGCTGCGCAGCCAGCGCGCCACCTCTTCGTCGAGCGGGGTGATGCCCGCCCGCGCGTCGATCATGAACAGCGCGACATCGGCCTCGCGCACCGCCGCCTCGGTCTGGGCGCGCATGCGGCCCGGCAGGCTCGCGGGATCCTCATCCTCGAACCCAGCGGTGTCGATGATGCGGAACGGACAACCGAGCAGGTCGCCGTCGCCCTCCCGCCGGTCGCGGGTGACGCCGGGCTGATCGTCGACAAGCGCAAGGCGCTTGCCGACCAGCCGGTTGAACAGGGTCGATTTGCCGACATTAGGTCGACCGATGATCGCTACGGTAGGAAGACGCATCCGCGCCCCCTACCGCAACTAGGGTCTGTACTCAATCAGAGCGGGGTCGAGACGGAGCGGATTTTGGCGCAGGGCGAGGAGCGAGGAGGGAGCGATGCCGAAGCATCGTGACCGACAAGCGACGAAGCCATGCGCCAAAAGACGCCCGCCGCTGCGCGGTTGCTCAGGCAAGGCCGCCGGACGGCGTCGCTTGCTTGCGCGTAGCTTCAGCTACGCGACGGCGCTGCGCTCCTTGCCGGCGGCCTTGCCTGGGCAATCTCGATCCCCGTTCTGACTGAGTGCAGACCCTAGCGCCTCAGCGATAGGCGGTGATCTCACCCTTGTCGCTGAGGACATAGAGCATGTTGTTCGCGACGATCGGGGTCAGGCTGATCTTGTTGCCCACTTCGATTGTCGAACCAACGCTGCCATCGGACGGAGAAGCGGACACAAGTTCGCCGCGCGAATTGACCAGCCACAGCCGATCGCCGGCCAGCACGGGCCCGACCCAGGTGATCGGACCCTTCTTGTCCTTCTCGTCGCGCCACGCACGCATCTGGCTGATCCAGCGGACTTTGCCGCTGCCGCGCGCGATGCAGACCAGGCGCGCATCGTCGGTCATCACGAAAATCCACTCGCCCGCGATCCAGGGGGTCGAGATGCCCGCGAAATTCTGTTCCCAAACGCGGTTGCCCGACGCCAGCTCGAACGACGCCATGCGCTCGCCCTGGCCGACGGCGTAAACGCGACCTTGATCGATCACCGGCTCGGCATCGATATCGACCAGGCTGGAGACCGAGGTCGAGATGGTCGAGCGTGACAGCGTGTCGGTCCACAGCGCGCGGCCATTTTCGTAGCGATAGGCGTTGAGTTCGCCGGACGAGAAGCCGGCGACGATCGTGCCCTGCGCGGCGGCCGGCGCCGCCACCCCGAACACGCCCTGGGTTTCCGGGGTGCCCGACTGGGTCCACACGACGGCGCCATCGGCCTGCGCCAGCGCGAACAGCTGATTGTCCTGCGACACCACATAGGCGTTGTTGAGGAACAGGGTCGGTGCGCCGCGCAGCGGGCCGCCCGGCTTCTTGCGCCACACTTCGGTGCCTGCCGCCGCATCGATCGCGACGACATCGCCAAGCCCGTTGGTCGCGAATACGCGACCGCCCTCGACGCTCACGCCGCCGCCAAACGCAGCGTTGCGGTTTTCCTTGTCGGACGAGGTCGCGAGCGACCACAGCTTCGCGCCAGTGTCGGCGTTAAACGCATGGACGACCGCATCGGTATCGACGACGAACAGCTTGCCGTCGGCCACGACCGGCGCCGCCGCCAGCCGAACGCGTCCGTTGGTCCCGGCAATCTTAGCCGACCAGGCGCGCACAGGGGCCTGGCCCAGCGCCAGATGCCCCATCGCCTTGGACGCATTGCCGCCCGGCTGGGTCCAGCCAGCATTGACCGCCGCCATCGGCAGCACGACCTGAACCTCGCCGATCGATTTGTCGGCGGTGATGCCCGACTCGCCGGCAAGGATGGGCACGCGCTGGCCAAGGACCGGAGTCTTGTTGCCGCCGCCCTTGAAAATGCCGCACGCGCTCAACGCGACCAGCGCCGCAAGCGCGACGGGGATACGAACCGACTTGATCATTGTGCTTTCTTGTCCTCACCCTCGTCGACGATCGCGTCGACACCCAGTACGCCGGCCATCTGAACCGCGCGTTGACGGATCGAACGCGGAACGCTCTCGTCCTTGGCGATCTCGCCATACAGCTTGCCTGCCTCGGCGCGCTTGCCCTGCCGCAGATAGGCGCCGGCGAGCATTTCGCCCGCGCTGCCATACCAGGGGCTGTCCTTGACCGCGAGACCACTCAGCCGCGCGACGACGGCGTCAGGCTTCATCGTGTCATATTCGATCATGGTCTGGCGAATCAGCGCGAGGTCACGAAACTCCTGCGGCACCTTGGTGTCCGCGGCAATCGCGCCCATCAGCGCGGCTGCGCCCTTGAGGTCGTTCTTCTGCAGCAACAGGGCTGCCTGGGTGAAGCGCGCGCCGACGCTGAACCCGGTGGTGTCGGATTCGGCGAGTTCCTTCAGCGACGTGTCTGCCAGCTGTGGCTTATTCTCACCCAGCGCCTTGAACGCGGCGGCATATTTGTCGCCCTCGGCTGCACGCTGCCCGTCGCTATGGCTCTGCCAGTAGAGGAAGCCGCCAAACGCCACCAGCGCGGCGATCACCGCGACGATGATCCAGCGACCGTAATTCTGCCAGATATGCAACGCCTGGTCCTTGCGGAGCTCTTCATCGACCTCACGCATAAAGACATCGTTGCTTTGCGGGCTCAGCGCCAAGGGGAACTCCATCGGGAAAATTAGGGGGTTGCGGGCGCGGACCTTAGCCGCGCCGGACGGGAAACGAAAGCGTCAGTCCTTCGGCTTATAGACTTGTTCGTCGCCCGGGAAACTCCGGTCGCGCACCGCCGAGGCGTAGCTCTCGACCGCGGCGGAAATGCGGCCAGCCATGTCGTCGAACTTCTTGACGAAGCGCGGGGTCCGCTCGAACAGGCCCAGCATGTCTTCGGTCACCAGCACCTGCCCGTCGCACTGCGCCGACGCGCCGATCCCGATCACCGGACAGGAGACTGCGGCGACGATTTCGTTCGCCAGCGTCTCAACCACACCTTCTGCGACAATGGCAAAGGCACCCGCCTCCGCCACGGCCTTGGCATCACCGATGATCTTGGCGAATTCGGCATTGCCACGCCCGCGCGCGCCATAGCCGCCCAGCGCGTTCACCGCCTGCGGCGTCAAACCGATATGGCCCATTACGGGAATACCACGCCCCGTCAGGAACGCGACCGTCTCCGCCATCGCCGCCCCGCCCTCCAGCTTCACGCCGGCCGCGCCCGTCTCCGCCATGATCCGCGCCGCCGATTCGAACGCCTGTTGCGGGCTCGCTTCATAGCTGCCGAACGGCATGTCGATGATGACCACCGAGTGGTAGCTGCCCCGCACCACCGCAGCGCCATGCGCGCACATCATGTCGAGCGTCACCGCCAGCGTCGACGGCAAGCCATAGATCACCTGCCCCAGGCTGTCGCCGACCAGCAACACGTCGCAATGCGGGTCGAGCAGCTGCGCCATGCGCGCCGTATAGGCCGTCAGCATCACCACCGGATCCTTGCCCTTGCGCGCCTGAATCGCGGGGACGGTCAGCCGCTTCATCGGCGCCGGGGTTGGCGTCGCGCGGCTGGTGGACGTGTCGATGGTAAAGGTCGTGGACATGGGTCGCGCTCTAGCGGGGCCAGCGCGGTCACGCCAGCGACCTCGCATTCTATGTTACCCAATCTTGACTCAATGTCAGATATATATAACATTGAGTCGTGTAGAGTTTACATGGGAGGAAGCGCATGGCGTTTCGAGAAAAGATTGCATGGGTGTCGTTCCTGAGCACCGTGCTGATATGGGGTGCGTTCTTCGTCATCCTCGCGCTCGTGCCGCATCAGGCGCGCGGGCTGGCGATGCTCGGACCGTTCATCGTCGCGACGGTCGCGCAGGCGGCGGTGATGATCGCGGCGGCAACGATCTGGGCGATCAGCGCACCAAAGGAAGCCAACGCCCCCGCTGATGAGCGTGACCGCGCGATTGGCCGCCGCGCGACCGGCATCGCCTACTTCACCCTGATCCTTGGCGTGGTTGGGGTGATCGTCTGGCTGCACTTCGGCCTGCACGGCCCGGACACGATCTTCGCGCTGGCGGGTGCCTTCATTCTTGCCGAAGCGGTGCGGTTCGGCGCCACCGCGCTCGGTTATCGCAAGGGAGTCTGACAATGGCCTATCGTGAAAAGCTCGCCTGGCTCGAGCTGATCGGCATGGTGATCGCCTATGGTGGCTATTTCGTCGGCGTCGGGTTGGTCGACCCGGCCCCGGGCCGATTGGAAACGCTGACCTATGTCGCGCTGTTCGGGGCGGCGACAATCGTTCGGTTGCTGATCCTGGGCACCGGCTGGCTGACCCTGCGCGCGCAAATGGGCAGCGAGGCGCGCGCCAAGCCCGACGAGCGCGACCGTTCGATCGCGCGACGCGGGGCTGCCATCGGCTATTATGTCCTGCTCGGCCTGATGCTGTGGGTCGGCGTCATGCTCCCCTTGACCGACACCGGCTGGGCGGTGGCTAATTCAGCACTGGCCGCGATCATCATTGCCGAGATCGTGCGGGATGCAGTCATTGTGATCAGCTATCGCCGAGGCTGGCATGGCTAACCCCCCGATCGCCAATCAGATCCGCACGCTGCGCTTCATGGCGGGCGAGATGACCCAGGCCGATTTAGGCGACAGGGTCGGCGTCACCCGCCAAACGATCGCGGCGATCGAGCAAGGGAAATATTCGCCCACGCTCGAAACCGCATTCCGCATCGCGCGCGCCTTCGACAAGCCGCTCGAAGAGGTATTCCAGTGGGAGGGGGATTGACCCCTCCCAGAGCGGGGCGGGCCGGTGCCGAACAGCTTTGCTGAAAACGACTCTAGCGCAGCAGGCCCCGGCCCCTCGCCATATTGGCGAACCACAATTGGAACAGTTGAACCGCGGCGATGATAGAAGGGAAATAGGTCGTCCACACGCCTTTCATCGCGATAATGTCGGTCGCGAGGAACATCCAACCAAACTGGATCACCACCAGCACGAACGAAAGCGCGGAGACCAGCACTGCCCCGCGATTGCGCACAAGCAACTCGATAGCTCCGATCAGCCCGCAGGAGACGGCGGCCACATAAACGATATTCAGCCAGGTCGGGAGTGAAGCATAGAGTTGCCGGTCATAGTCGGTGGCGTTCGGATCGAAATCCGGCCCCAGCACGAAATGCATGTAAAGCGATGCACAGCCCATGAGGCCCCAAAGGATAAGCAGCACCGTCGTCACGGTGAACCAAATCGGTGCTTTCGAATTCACCTCGCGCATCGAACCTCTCCCCCTCGATCCGACAATCCTATCCTAAATCACGGTCTCGCCAATCACTTCATTAAAGCAAAGCCGCAGCCCATTGTTCGGGCTTGAACCCGACCAGCAGCCCGCCGCGATATTCGACCACCGGTCGCTTGATCAGCGAGGGATGCGCCGCCATCAGCGCCAACGCCTTGGCCGAATCGATCCCTGCCTTGTCGGCCTCATCCAGCTTGCGGAACGTCGTCCCCGCGCGGTTGAGCAACGGCTCCCATCCCACCGCATCGGCCCATTTCGCGAGCCGCGCGGGGTCCGCGCCGTCCTTTTTATAGTCGTGAAAGGCGTAGGCGATGCCGTTGGCGTCGAGCCAGCTCCGCGCCTTCTTGACCGTGTCGCAGTTCGGAATGCCGTAAAGCGCGATCATCGAAAGATGCACGCCTGGCCGGACCAGAGCGCGGTCACCTTTGCCGCGTTGCCCGCCCCGTCGAGCAGGCCCGACAAATTGCCGCTATCGGTCGCAAATTCGCGCCCCAGCGTGCTATCGGCCACGTCGCTGATCGCCAGCGCATCCGCCACCTCCTTGCGCGTCGATCCGATCCCCGCCCCGGTCGCGGTCGTCAGCTTGGGCGTCGCGCCTTCGAGGAACCAGCCGACGAACTTGTCCTGCTGGAACCACAAGGTCAGTCCTCGGAACTCGACAAAATCCATCGCCCCCTCGCCGCATTCGCCATTGCTGCCGGCATCGGTCGGCTTGCCCAGCGCCGCCGTGGCGCCGGTCAAAGTGACGTCGCGCGCGGTCCCAAACGCCAGTTGACGGGCACGCCCGTTCTGGGGGTCAACGAGGCTCAGCGCCTCAGGTGCAAGATTGAGCAGCGGTCCGGCCGCCTCCGCCGGCGTCGCGATATTCTGGGCCGCGCCTTCGCTCTCGTTCACGAGGGTCTCCGGTGCCGTTCCGTTTTCGGAAACGACATTCGGCAGCGATGCCTCGCTACACGCCGCGAGCAGCATCGGAACGGTCAGGCTGGCGAAGCGGATCATTCCCATTCGATCGTCCCCGGTGGCTTGGAGGTATAGTCGTACACGACGCGATTGACGCCCTTCACCTCGTTGACGATCCGGGTGGCAACGCGGGTCAGGAAGCTGGCGTCGAACGGATAGACATCGGCGGTCATGCCATCGGTGCTGGTCACCGCGCGCAGGCCGCACACGCTGTCATAGGTGCGCCCATCGCCCATCACGCCGACGGTCTTGACCGGCAGCAGCACCGCAAACGCCTGCCAGATCGCGTCATACAGACCGGCGTTGCGGATTTCCTCCAGATACACCGCATCCGCCTTGCGCAGGATGTCACAGCGTTCCTTGGTTACCTCGCCCGGGATGCGGATGGCGAGGCCGGGTCCGGGGAACGGATGGCGGCCGACGAACACATCGGGCAGACCCAGCTCGCGGCCGAGCGCACGGACCTCGTCCTTGAACAATTCGCGCAGCGGTTCGACCAGCTTCATGTTCATGCGCTCGGGCAGGCCGCCGACATTGTGGTGGCTCTTGATCGTGACCGACGGGCCGCCGGTGAAGCTGACGCTCTCGATCACATCCGGGTAGAGCGTGCCTTGAGCGAGGAATTCAGCGCCGCCGATCTTTTTCGCTTCGGCTTCGAATACGTCGATGAAGGTCTTGCCGATGAACTTGCGCTTGGCCTCCGGATCGGTGACCCCGGCTAGACCGTTGAGGAACAGCGTCTCGGCGTTCACATGGACCAGCGGGATATTGTAATGGCCGCGAAACAGGCTGACGACCTGATCCGCCTCGCCGCTGCGCATCAGGCCGTGATCGACGAACACACAGGTCAGCTGCTCGCCGATCGCCTCGTGAATCAGCACCGCAGCGACCGCGCTGTCGACGCCGCCGGACAGGCCGCAAATCACCTTGCCGCTGCCGACCTGCTTGCGGATCTCGGCAATCTTGGTCTGGCGGAACTCCGCCATCGTCCAGTCGCCCTTGAGCCCGCATACATGCCGCACGAAATTGGCGAGCAGCTTGCCGCCATCGGGGGTGTGGACCACCTCAGGGTGGAACTGCATCGCATAGTAGCGGCGGGTATCGTCGGCAATCACCGCGAACGGCGCGCCGGGGCTGGCCGCGACCGGGCGGAAACCGGGGGCAAGGTCGGTGACCTTGTCGCCATGGCTCATCCACACCTGATGCGTCTCCCCTTCGGCCCAAAGTCCGTTGAACAGCGCACAGCCATCGGCGATGTCGATGAACGCACGGCCGAACTCGCCGCTGTCGCCCAGCTGCACCCGCCCGCCCAGCTGATGCATCATCACCTGCTGGCCGTAACAGATCCCCAGGACGGGCACGCCGCTCTCGAAGATCGCGTCCGGCACGCGCGGCGACCCGTCCTCCAGCACCGAAGCGGGCGACCCCGACAGGATGACGCCGCCGGGCTTCATCCGCTCGAACGCCTCTGCGGCGGCATTGAAAGGGGCGATTTCGCTATAGACGCCCGCTTCGCGCACGCGGCGCGCGATCAGCTGGGTCACCTGGCTGCCGAAATCGACGATGAGGATGGATTCGCCGGGCTGTGTCATGGCGAGCCGATAAGCAGGCGCGGCGCGGGTGTAAAGGCGAGGAAGCGCAAATCCTCCCCGGAACGGGGAGGGGGACCGCGCCCGCAGGGCGTGGTGGAGGGGGCCCGAGGCAGGGGTTTCCGGTGCCTCGGGCCCCCTCCACCATGCTGCGCATGGTCCCCCTCCCCGTTCCGGGGAGGATTTGGTGAGTCCGCCCTTAACTCCACCCGCAAACCATTCGGAAGCGCGCAGCCCCCTATCCTGCCCGCATGCAGTCGAACCGGACCCCCCGCCGGATCATGCTGTCGATCCTTGGCGCCGCGGCACTGGTCGCGGCGCCCGCTTCGGCATCGATCCTCAACTATGTCGGTGAATGCGTGCCGTTCGCGCGCGCCGCGTCGGGCATCCAGATCTGGGGCGACGCCTGGACCTGGTGGAGCCAGGCCGCGAGCAAATATCAGCGCGGGCAGACGCCAGAGGTTGGCGCAGTCGTCGCCTTCGCCAAATCCTCCGCCCTGCCTCTCGGTCATGTCTCAGTGGTCAGCCGCGTGATCGAGCCGCGCGTCGTCATGGTTACCCATGCCAATTGGTCGCGCTTCGACGGCAAGCGTGGACAGGTCGAGCAGGATGTGACCTTGTTCGACGTCTCGACCGATGGTGACTGGACGCAGGTCAAGGTCTGGTATCGCGACAATCGCGGGCTGGGATCGACCGTCTACCCGGTCCACGGCTTTATCTATGGCCGGCCGGTCGGTGGCGCGAAGGTGGCAAAGGCCCGCCCTGCCCCCGAACTGACTGGCGAGCGCCCGGACTATGTCGGATCGCTGATCGACGCCTACGCGCGGTAGTTATCCGGCCCGTCACCCCCGCGAAAGCGGGGGCCCATCTCCCGCACTGTCCAGCTACACGCCCGCTCAGGAGATGGGCCCCGGGTCAAGCCCGGGGTGACGATAGGTTGAAGGCTGGACGGCGACGGCAAGCCGCGCCATTCTGCGGAAATGTTCTTCTCCTTCGTCGATGAGCTCCGCGCCGCAGGCATCCCAGCCAGCATGAAAGAGCATCTCGTGCTGCTCGAAGCGCTCGACCGCGACGTGATCGACCGCACGCCGGAAGCCTTCTACTATCTCGCCCGCGCGACCTTCGTGAAGGATGAAGGGCTGCTCGACCGCTTCGACCAGGTCTTCGCCAAGGTGTTCAAGGGCATCGCCTCCACCTATGGCGTCCAGACCGCCGAGATTCCGGAGGATTGGCTCGAGGCGATCGCCGAGAAATATCTGACGCCCAAAGAGATGGAGGCGATCAAGTCGCTCGGCTCGTGGGAAGAGATCATGGAGACGCTCAAGAAGCGGCTCGAGGAACAGCATGCACGCCATCAGGGCGGCAACAAATGGGTCGGCACCGGCGGCACCTCACCTTACGGCAACTCGGGCTACAATCCGGAGGGCGTGCGCATCGGCGGAGAAAGCGTCCACAAGCGCGCGCTGAAAGTCTGGGAAGGCCGAGAGTTCAAAAATCTGGACAGCACCCGCGAGCTCGGCACCCGCAATATCAAGGTCGCGATGCGCCGCCTGCGCCGCTTTGCGCGCGAAGGCGCGGCGGACGAGCTCGACATCGATGCCACGATCGACGGCACCGCGCGGCAGGGGTGGCTCGATATCCGCATGCGGCCCGAGCGGCACAATGCGGTCAAATTGCTGCTGTTCCTCGACGTCGGCGGATCGATGGACCCGTGGGTCAAGCTGTGCGAGGAACTGTTCAGCGCAGCGACCGCCGAGTTCAAGAATCTCGAATTCTTCTACTTCCACAACTGCCTCTACGAAGGCGTGTGGAAGGACAATCGCCGCCGATTTCAGGAGCGCACCCCGACTTGGGACGTGCTGCACAAGTTCGGCCATGACTATAAGGTGATCTTCGTCGGCGACGCGTCGATGTCACCCTATGAAATCAGCCACCCCGGCGGATCGGTCGAGCATTTCAACGAGGAAGCCGGTGCCGCGTGGATGCAGCGGGTGACCAACACCTATCCCGCGACGATCTGGCTGAACCCGATCCCCGAAGAGCAATGGGGCTATTCGCAGTCGGTCCGCATCATGCGCGAACTGATGAACGACCGCATGTACCCGCTGACGCTGGCGGGGCTGGACGATGCGATGCGCCAGCTAAGCCGCAAGACTTGACGCCTCCGGGCAACGCCCGCCCCTCGCCGGGTCTCCGTTGCCGCATTCCCCTGAACCGACCGCGCAAGTACAGGGCGGACAGGTTTCGCCAAAATAACTGACCATGCGGGTTACTGGCACCGCCCCCGCAGAATTTTGGCCCCAAATCAATCAATAGCACCCCCGCATTTATACAGTAGAGATGAAAACAAGCGCCATTTCAGTAGCCTGTAATGTCCTCAACACAACCCTGTCGCGACCGAAGTTCTGCCGATCCCTCTATCAGTGAACCATATCGAGAGACCACCGGGGGAGTTCTCGCGGAATCTCGACGTCGGAAACAGACACAGGTGAGGATCATTGGACATGGCAAAGACAGCATTTCTGTTGTTCGCATCATCTCTTGCACTTTCAGCTCCTGCATTTGCCGCGACGGCTGATCGCGTAGAGAATGATGTGGCGGGTGAGACGGAAGCGCAGAGCGAACCCAAAGCTGAGCCGCGCGCGCAGGAAGTTTTCTCGACCGGGGTCGCCAAGGGGCGTGATCGCCTCGATAGCGCCACCTCGACCAGCGCGCTACGCGGCAACGACGTTCAGAAGTTGGGGCCGCGTCCGCTTGGCGAAGTCCTGCGCACGATGGCGGGCCTGCGCGTCGCGACCAGCATTGGTGAGGGCAACAACAACTACACCGTGCGCGGCCTCCCGCTCGCTGCTGGCGGGTCAAAATATATGCAGATCCAGGAAGACGGCCTGCCTGTGCTGGAGTTCGCCGACCTGTTCAACGTCGGGGCCGATGTTTATCTGCGCAACGACCTCAGCGTCGCAGCGATCGAATCGATCCGCGGCGGTTCAGCCTCGACCTTCGCGTCCAACTCCCCCGGCGGCCTGATCAACGTCCTGTCGCGTACCGGCGACGTCGAGGGCGGCACGATCCAGCTCTCAACCGGCCTCGATTATGACGAAAAGCGCGTCGATTTCAGCTATGGTGCCAAGCTCGGCGAGAACACCCGGTTCCACATCGGCGGCTTTTATCGCTCGGGTGAAGGCCCGCGCAACATCGGCTTTGACGGATGGAAGGGGGGCCAGATCAAGGCCAATATCACCCACCAGTTCACCGGCGGCTATGTGCGGATGTACCTGAAGGTACTCGACGACCGCTCGCCGACCTTTGCCCCCTATTTCGCCAACATCACCGGCACCAACGACAATCCGAACATCCGCAGCTTCCCGGGCTTTGATCTGCGGCGGGATTCGGTGCTCTCCTCGTACCTCGGGCCGGTGGTGACCCTGGATGAGAACAACCAGCCCGCCGCGCTGCCCATCGCCACCGGGCAGAGCGCGGAATCGCGATCGATCGGCTTTGAAGGTCAATTCGAGATCGCCGGTTGGACGATCACCGAACGCATGCGTTACTCGGTCAATCGCGGCGATTTCAGCCGCGCCTTCCCCAACAGCGCCAACATGGTATCGGCCTTTGCCGCAGGGCAAGGCGGCGTCGGAGCAACCGCGCGCTACGCCAGCGGTCCGCTGGCCGGCCAGCCGATCAGCCCCACCGCCAACATCAACGGCAACGGCCTGCTCTCGCTCTATTTCGTGTCGTTCGTCCGCGCACGCTCGCTCGACAACTTCACCAACGACATTCGCGGGTCGAAGGTGTGGGACATGTCCGGCGGCAAGCTGACCACGACGCTTGGCGCCTATTTCGCGTCGCAGGATCTCAACACGACCTGGCTGCACACCGCGATGAATGTCGACGTCAACGGCAACAATGGCACCGCGATGGTCGACATCTTCAACGCGGGCGGTGCGCCGCAGACGCTGAATGGCTACTACGCCTTTGCCCGCGCCAGCAGCCTGTTCCGCCGCGCTTTCGACGTGAATTACAAGGTGTTCGCGCCCTATGGCTCGGTCAACTTCCATATCGGCAAGCTCGCGATTGGTGGCAGCCTGCGGTATGACAAGGGCAAGGTGCGCGGCACGCTGGTCGGCGCGGACCTCAACAACGGCAGTGTCGGCCTGATCACCCAGGACATCAACCGTGACGGCCTGATCAACCCGGCGGAAAACCGCGTGGCCTTCCTCCCCTTCACCCAGCCGGGGGCGGTCAACTATGACTATGGCTATGTCAGCTATTCGGCAGGCGTGAACTATCGCGTCGCCGAGCCCTTCTCGGTCTTTGCCCGTTACAGCAAGGGCGCCCGCGCCAATGCCGACAAGGTGCTGTTCACTCCGCTGATCAACAACGCCACCGGCGACATCCGCAGCGAACGCGACAAGCAGGATGAGGTCAAGCAGCTGGAGGGCGGGTTCAAGTTCCGCAAGGACGGCTTCACGCTCAACGCCACCGCGTTTCGTGTCACCGCCGCGGACCATAATGTGCTGAACGGCGCCGCCAACCGCACCGATCGCACCTATCGCGCTTCAGGCGTAGAGGTGGAAGGCGGCATCCAGCGCGGACCGTTCAGCCTGATGGCGGGTGCAACCTATACCAAGGCCAAGATCACGCAGGATCTGCTCGAACCGACGCTGACCGGCAAGGTGCCGCGCCACCAGCCCGACTGGACGCTCACCGCAACCTCGGCAGTGGACCTCGGCCGGGCGACTGTCGGTGCTAGCGTGGTGACCATTACCAAGAGCTTTGCGCAGGATTCGAACCTGCTGGTCATGCCGGGCTTCACCACGGTGGACCTGTTTGCTCAGGTCAAGCTGTTCAAGGGCGGCAGCCTCGCATTGAACGTCAACAATGCGTTCGATCAGCTTGGTATCTTTGAGGTGAACCAGGCCAGTGTTCCCGCCAGTGGGATCGGCTTCGCCCGGACCGCCAATGGTCGCACCATCTCCGGATCGCTGCGCTTCGACTTTTAAGGATGGGTTCCGAAACCCATCGCTGACGCGAGGGCCTGCGGGCCTTCCGGAGCGATCCAAAGCGCCCTATAGGCCCCATCGCCACGCACTCTCGCGCGGCGATGGGGCCACCGATGAGCCGGAACGATTACCACATCATTTCGCGTGACCGCCGCGACCAGCTTGGCGAAGGGCCGCTCGCCGCGCGCGACGGGTCGGTCTATTGGGTCGATATCATTGAGCAGCGGATCAACCGCCTGTCGCTGGCCGACGGCGCGGTGAACAGCTGGGTGATGCCCGAGATGGTGGGCTGGGTGATCGAACGGCGCGACGCGCCGGGCCTGGTCGCCGGGTTTCGCAGCGGGGTGAAGGCGGTGGTCCTCGACCCCGCCTCGCCGGTGCCGGTGTCGATCGAAGCCCTGGTCGACCTTCCCGCCGACGAACCGGCGATCAACCGGATGAACGATGCCAAGGCCGATCGCGACGGGCGGATCTGGGCCGGGACGATGCCGGTGACGTGCGACGTCCCGACCGGATCCTTCTACCGCATCGAAGCCGATCGATCGATCACGCGGATGGATGATGGCTATCATGTCGCAAACGGCCCCGCGATCAGCCCGGACGGGCGCTGGCTGTTCCACACCAACACCGTGCTGGGCCAGATCTACCGCTTCCCGCTCGACGGCGCGACGCTCGGGCCACGCGAATTGTGGCTGCAGTTCGAGCCCGAATGGGGCCATCCAGACGGGATGACCTTCGATGCCGAAGGCGGGCTGTGGATTGCGCATTGGGGCGGATCGCGGGTCAGCCGGTTCGATCCGCAGGGCAAGGTTGAGCGCGCGATCCGCGTGCCCGCCAGCCAGGTCACCAGCATGACCTTTGCCGGGGACTCGTTCGACCGGATGTTCATCACCTCCGCCGCCGACGGCCTCGACGAACCGCATGGCGGTTGCCTGTTCGAGGTCGACCCCGGCGTCAAAGGCCTGTCCCCTCAACGCTTTGCGGGCTAGCCGCTGTCATCGCTGGCGCCGGTGCGCTACACCGGCGCGATGCGAACCCCATCCCTGCTCGCCGCGCTGCTGGCCCTCTCCGCCTGCGCCACCGCCCCGCGCGACGCGCCGACGACCTATGCCAATCCGGTATTCGACCGCGAGTTCGCCGATCCCGCCGCGCTGCTCGCCCCGGACGGCTATTACTATGTCTATGCGACGCAGGGCGGCGAACTCGGGCGGATGCACAATATCCAGGTCGCCCGCTCGCGCGACCTGGTGCACTGGGAGCATCTTGGCGACGCGCTCCCGCAAAAGCCGGGGTGGGCGAACGCGACGCAGGATTTCTGGGCGCCGCACGTCGCGCAGCATGACGGCCGCTATTATCTCTATTACTCCGCCAAACCGGACGCAGCGCTGAAGGACACGACGCGCGGCCTGTGCCTGGCGGTGGCCGTCGCCGACCGGCCGGAGGGACCGTTCTCCGACAGCGGCCGTCCGCTCGAATGCGGCGAGGGCTTCGTCAATATCGACCCGATGTCGTTCGACGATCCGGCAACCGGCAAGCGGCTGCTCTATTGGGGATCGGGGTTCGGCCCGATCAAGGTGCGCGAACTCGCCCCTGACCGCATCTCCTTCGCGCCCGGAAGCGCCGCGATGCCGCTGGTCGAGGTCGACAAGACCGACGATCCCGCAAACTATCAGCGCCTGATCGAGGGTGCCTGGGTGCTGCGTCGCGAGGGCTGGTATTACCTCTTCTACTCAGGCGACAATTGCTGCGGCCCCAAGGCGCATTATGCGGTGATGGTCGCACGGTCGCGCAGCGCAATCGGGCCGTTCGAGACATTGCGCGACGCGACCGGAGCGCCAGCCAGCGTCATCCTCGCCCAGCGCGACCAGTGGGTGGCGCCGGGCCATAATGCCGTGATCGCCGACGCGCGCGGCGATCACTGGATGCTGTACCACGCGGTCGATGCCAAGCGTCCGCGCGCCAAGCCGGGCGACGATATCAACACGCGCCGCATCATGCTGCTCGACCGGATCATCTGGCAGGACGGCTGGCCGCGCATTGCGGGCGACGGTCCGTCGACCGGCGCGCAACCAGCGCCCGCTGTCCGCCCCTAGCCGGTCGTCACCCCATCCGGCCCAAAACCGAGCCGGGTCGTCAACAGCGCGCGGAATTCATTGTAGCCGCCGGTGCCGGGGAAGAAGGCGTGGAAGAACAACTGCGGCTCTCCGTCGAGCCCCGGCGCGACCGACGCATGGCCCGGCGCCCACCAGGTCGTGGTCGACTTGAGCAGCGGATCGCCCTGTTTGACGTACGGGCCGAAAATATGGTCGGCGACCGCGACACCGATGCCATAGGCCGGCGTGCCGAAGTCATTGCCGGCATAGAACATCCAATAGCGGCCCTGCTGCTTGGTGACCCACGGCCCCTCGATCAGATGCCCCTCCCAGTCGAGGTCGTTGGTGAGCACCAGATGCTCCTCGCCAACCCGCTCGCCGGTTTCGGTCAGCCGCTGGGCGTAGATCGGCGTGCTCATCGCCTCGAGGATCGCTTCCGCCTCCGGGATGTCCGCCAGCGCGGCCTTCACCTGCTGCCAATTGTCCAGCACCGCCTCGATCAGCGGCTGCATCAGGAAGAAGCGTTCCATCGGCCGCTGTGAGTTCGCCCAGGGCTGGAGCGCGGCGGCGAGCGACGCGGTGCGGCGATCGGTTTCGACCGTGAAAACCTGATCGATCAGCGCGGGCCGCTGGCGGAATAGGCCGGCCAGCGGGCGCGGCCACACGCCATTGGTGTCGCGCTTCCACAGCAGATAGCGCTCGCCATCGTCATCGATGAAGATATGCGAATCGATCACCCCGCCGCTCATCACCGGCTGAGCCGGATCGCCCGCGATCCCGGTCGTGTTGACAGCATGCGCGGTCACCAGCGGGTAACCCAGGTCACTCCATGGACCGAACGGGCTGTCGCTCTTGGCGAGACCGATGGCGAGCGCGTTCGACTTCTGGCGTGCGGTGTACACCAGCCAATATTCATCGCCGACCCGCGCCATTTCCGGCGCCCAGAAGTCGCCGACATGCCGGCCATGCGCGGTCCACTCCGGCGCCTCGCCCTCGGCGAAGACAAATCCTTTGTGCGTCCAGTTCTGAAGGTCGTCCGACTGCAGGATCGGAAACGCGTCGGGCGCATCGTTGGACGTCGCGACGAGGACGTACCCCTCATCGGTCTTCAGCACCGCGGGATCGCCATAGCCGCAAGTGATTCGCGGGCTGGCGTTCGTCGTTAGCAGCGGCTGCCAGTCCGGTGGGGGCAGGTCGCTGGGTGCGGGACCGCTCAACACATGCGGGCGGCGCGACCCGAAATCGTCGGCAACCCGGTTGAAGAAATCGACATAGGCAGGATGCTCGCCCGAGGCGAGTTGGTAGGTGCGTTCGGCGTCGCCGCGGCGGACGGTGATCTGGCTGTGCGGTGCTTGTGCCGCGGCGATGGCTTCGAACTGGATGGTCATGGTCGGTTACGGGTCCCACAGGCGGTTCGGGATCGCTAAACCACAATTATAAGATAAATGCGAGTGTGGTTTCAGTGACCGATTTTGGGCATGCTCTTCACTGCGATCTGCGCACCGCGGATTGACGTCCAGCCCGCTTTTGTTAAAAAGTGCGATAAATAAGATAATATGGGATGCCGCAGTGAGCCTCGAGCTTCGTAACGTCCGTAAGGCCTATGGAGAAACGCCGGTCCTCGACGACGTGTCGTTGAGCATGGCTGACCGTGAGTTCATCGCATTTCTGGGTCCGTCGGGCAGCGGCAAGTCGACCCTGCTCCGCATCATCGCCGGTCTCGAAACCGCAGACGCGGGCGAGGTAGTGCTCGACGGCAAGCGCATCGACCAGCTGCATCCCGGCGCGCGCGACGTGGCGATGGTGTTCCAGGCCTATGCACTCTACCCGCACATGACGGTGCGGGAGAATATGGCGTTCGGCCTGCGCAACGCGCGGGTGCCGCAAGCCGAGATCGACGCGCGCATCGCCCAGGCGGCAGCGGTGCTGGAGATCGAGAGCCAGCTCGACAAGAAACCGGCGCAGATGTCGGGCGGCCAGCGCCAGCGCGTCGCGATCGGCCGTGCGATCGTCAAGCATCCCAAGCTTTTCCTGTTCGACGAACCACTCTCGAACCTCGACGCTGCGCTGCGCACGCGGACGCGCGTTGAGCTGGCCCAGCTGCGCCGTCGCGTCGATGCCGCAATCATCATGGTCACGCATGATCAGGCCGAGGCGATGACGCTGGCCGACCGGATCGTCGTGATGAACGACCGCCGCATCCAGCAGATCGGCGCGCCGATGGACATCTATACCCGTCCGGCGAACAGCTTCGTCGCGCGCTTCGTCGGCTCGCCGGCGATGACCCTGCTCCCCGCATCGCTTGTGCCCGGCGACGGCCCCGCCCGCGTGCGGCTGGGCGACGGAACCGAGGTGACGACACGGATCGATCGCGCCGCCCTGCCCTCCGGTACGGTCGAACTCGGCCTGCGCCCCGAACATGTCCGCGTCGCAGCGACGGGCGAAGGCGCGTGCGATGCCGAAGTGCTGCTGGTCGAGCGGCTCGGCGATCGCACGCTCGTTTATGCCAAGCTGAGCGACGGGCAGGAGATTACCGCCGAGGATGTGGGGCTCAGTGCCGTCAAGCTCGGCGACCGGGTGCGCCTGCACATCGATGGCGCGGCGGCGCATCTGTTCGACTGCAACGGCAACGGCCATCACGCGCAGGTCGCGGGCTCCGCGGCATGAGACGCGGTGACCGCCTCGCCAGTTTCGGCTTCGTCGCGCCGTTCCTGCTCATCTACCTGCTCATCCTGATCTACCCCTTGTTCGCCGGCATCGGGCTGAGCATGAAGCGCGTCGATCTGTTCGGCGGAGGTAGTTTCGTCGGCCTCGACAACTATGTGAGGCTCGCGGGCGACCCGATCTTCCACGCCGCGATCGTTCAAACGCTGCTGCTCGCGGCGATGATCGTCCCGATCCTCACCGTCCTCTCGTTGATGCTCGCGCTCGCGCTGAACCGTCCGACCCGCGACGCGGCGGTATTTCGCGGCATCTTCTTTTCCTCTTCGGTGCTTTCGGTAACGATCGTAACCCTGATCTGGCGCTTCGTGCTCGCTCCGGATGCGGGGCTGCTCGGTGAAGTGGCGCAAGCTCTGGGCACGCCACCGCTGCCATTTTTGAGCGACCCGACGCTGGCGCTGTGGGCGCTGGCGATCACGACCATCTGGTGGTCGCTCGGGCTGCCGATGATGCTGTTCCTTGCCGGGCTGCAACAAATTCCCGGCGATATTTACGAGGCCGCTGCGCTGGACCGCGCGAGCCGCTGGACGATCCTGTGGCGCATCACCCTCCCCTCGCTCCGCCGGACCTTGGTGTTGGTGGTGATGCTGCAGACCGCGGCCCAGCTTCAGCTGTTCGGACAGACTCAGCTGCTCACCGCCGGCGGCCCCAATGGAGCGACGCGGACAATGGTCCTGTTCATGTTCGAAACCGCCTTCTGGCGCTGGGAACTGGGCTATGCCGCAGCGGCAGCTGAGGTCCTGTTCCTGCTGATCGTCGCGCTGACGCTTGCCCAATATTGGTTCACGATGCGGACTGCGGAGGCCGGCAATGGCCGCTGATCGTTCAACCCCCGCGTTCCGTCCGGGCGAGGGTCGGGTTCGCCCCGCCACGCTGATCGCACTGCTGCTCGCGGCGGCGGTGATGCTCGCGCCGCTGATCTGGACCATCCTGCTCTCGCTCAAGACCAACCAGGCGCTGGTCGGCAATAGCGGCGCGGCGCTCGAATTTCCCTACACGCTCGAAAATTACTGGGCGATCCTGTCGGGGGATCAGGTGTTTCGCTGGCTGCTCAACAGCCTGGTCGTGTCGGTCGGGACCACGATCGGTGTGCTCGCGCTGTGCAGCCTCGCGGGTTACGGCTTTGCGCGGCTGGAGTTTCCGTTCCGACGCACCCTGTTCGTCTTTGTCCTGCTTGGCTTGGCGATCCCCGAACAAGCAGTGATCCTGCCGCAGCATCAGCTGTTCGCCGCGCTCCACCTTCACAACAGCTATCCCGGGCTGATCCTGCCCGGACTGGCCGGACCCTTTGGCGTGTTCTTCATGACCCAGTATTTTCGTGCGATCCCGCGGGATCTGGATGAGGCGGCGATGCTCGACGGTGCGTCGCGGCTGCGCATCTTCTGGAGCGTACTCCTGCCGCTTACCCTGCCCGCTCAGGCGACGCTCGGCGTGTTCACCTTCCTCGCCAGCTGGAACAGCTATTGGTGGCCGCTGATCTCGGCGACGCGCAGCGACATGTACACGCTGACCGTCGGCCTCGCCTCGGCCCAGATGAACTATGCCCAGACCAGCGGCCTCGGCTTCCTGATGGCGCAGGCGGTGTTCGCGTCGGTGCCGATCTTCATCGTCTATGTCCTGTTCCAGAAGCACATCGTCCAGTCGATGGCGGGGACGGCGCGATGAGGATCGCCCTGGCACTCGGCCTTGCCTTGCTCGCCACCGGCTGCGGCAGCAACAGCGGCGCGGACGACGGTAAAATCTATCTGCAGCGCTT
This sequence comes from Sphingomonas sp. SDUR79, assembly GCF_056821745.1. Lineage (NCBI taxonomy): Bacteria > Pseudomonadati > Pseudomonadota > Alphaproteobacteria > Sphingomonadales > Sphingomonadaceae > Sphingomonas > Sphingomonas sp. SDUR79. Next base: position 1,318,569 of record NZ_JBPDIN010000001.1, read on the forward strand.
CTTCGGCGAATGCGGCGCGGCATACGGCACCGCGACCGATGTCGCCGCAGCAAAGGGCGAATGCGGGATCATCACGTCGATGATCAACAAGTTCAACGCCGAGAACGCCGGTGCGCCGGTAAGCAGCAACGTCGTCGCCTGGCCCGGCTATCCGCAGCTGAGCGCGCAGTTCGCCGCCGGCGACCCGCCCGACATCGTCAGCATGCATGGTGGGGTGATCTCCGACTATGCCGCGCGTGGCCTGCTCGAACCGGTCGAGCCCTATCTGGAGGCCGCCGGGCTGAAGCCCGACCAGTTCACTGACGCCAGCCGCATGGCCGCGACGGTCGACAACCGCCTCTACGGCCTGCCCTGGGATACGCATGGCGGCCTGTACCACATCAACACCAAGCTGTTCGCGCAGGCGGGACTGATGCGCGACGGCAAGCCGATCCTTCCGCAATCGGCCGAGGAACTGCTCGCCCACGCCCGCCAGTTCAAGGCGCGCACCGGCAAGCCATACCTGCTCCAGAGCCTCGTCGCCGACACGGCGGCGCAGACGCGGACGCTCTACACCTATCTCATGGCGCAGGACGCGGTGATCTTCCCAGACCCGCTGCACATCAAGCTGCAGACGCCCGAGGCACGGCGCGTCGTCAATTATTTCAAGGCGCTGACGCAGGAGGGGCTGGGCACGCTCGACCAGGACACCCCCGCGGCGATCGCGGCGTTCCTGAGCGGCGAAGGCGGCATCTATCCGACCGGAACCTGGATGATCGACCAGTTCCATCAGGACTCGATGACGCCCGGCCGGCCGCTGTACGGAAACTATGCGGTTTACCCCTATCCGCGGCTGTGGGGGAAACATGCCGAGTTCGTCAGCGGCCATGTCTGGGTCGTCCCCAAGCGCGAGCGGACCCCGGCGCAGCGCGCGACGATCGCGCGATTCTTTGCCTTCATGACCGCGCATAATCTCGATTGGGCACGCACCGGGCATCTCCCGGCAGTGCGCAAGGATATCGAGTCCGCCGCGTTCAAGGCGATGCCGCATCGCGCAGAGATCGCGCCGCTGGCAACCATCGGCCATCCGCTGCCCGGCTATGTCCAGCGGCAGTCGGCGATCGAACGGCTGGTCGGCGAAGAGGTCGGTGCAGCGATCATCGGACAGAAGACCGTCGATCAGGCGCTGGCCGACGGCGAACGTCGCGTCAACGAACTGCTCGCCGAGCTTCCCGTGGTCAGCCCGTCTTCCCCGCCTCGTCGATCAGCGTCATCACGTCCGTAATCAGCGCAATCATCCCGTCGCGCGCTGCGTCGGGATCGCGCGCCTCGATTGCGCTGAGCACTTCGCGATGCTGCGGCAGGCTGGCGGTGCGTCCCTTGAACCGGTTGGTAAAGCGGATCGAGGTGCGCAGCGCGGTTTCGACGACATCGCGGAACTGCGCGTAAAAGGGGTTGGCCGACGCGGCGAGGATCGCGACGTGGAACGCGATGTCGGCCTCAAGCGGATCGTCCTCGCCAACCTCGGCCGCTTCCATACGACGATACCCGGCCTGGATCAGCGCCAGGCCCGCCGCATCGGCGGCGCGGGCAGCAAGTGCCGCCGCTGCGGGTTCGATCGCAATGCGCAGCTCGGTGAACTGGCGCAGCAGCTCAAGCGAGAAGGTGCGTTCGAGCAGCCAGCGCAGCACATCGGCATCGAACAGATTCCAGTGCGCCGGACGCTGCACCGTCGTGCCCTTGCGCGGGCGGGCGGTGAGCAGCCCCTTGGCGGTCAACATCTTGACCGCTTCGCGCGTGACGGAGCGGCTGACGCCATGCTGCTTGGCCAGATCCGCCTCGGTCGGAAAGACGCGCGCATCATAATGGCCGGTAACGATCGCGCGCCCAAGCGAATCGAGCAGTCCGTAGGTCAGGTTCCGCCCACCGATCGCGGGGGTGCTCAGCATCGGGGAGTCAGCCTCCATGCGGTCAGGCTCCGTTCCGGGCGCAGCGCAGGTGCGCCGATCGAACAATGGCAGTCATGAGCATCATTGGCGTTAGTAACGCGGGTCAGTCGAATGCTGCAACGCTTTCGCGGCACGCAACCATGAAAGCGTCGGCAGCGATGCGCAGCGGTTCGCGATCGACCTCGCTTGCCCGCGCGCCGATCAGCGTCGCGAACCGGTCATAAATCTGCGGATATTCGCCGTGGTCCTCCAGCGGCTGATCGACCCCATCGAGCGTGAGGCGCGCACCACCATCGCGCAATGCGATCCGCCGCCCGTCGCGCGCGACGATGTCGATGATCCACTCCTCGCCCGCATCGAATCGCCAGTCGAACTCGGCGCACCAGTCGCCGCCGATGAAATCGATCGTCGCGGCAATCGGTGCCTGCCGATTCTCTGGAACAGACAAAGTAGCGGCGCGCACCAGCAGCGGCATCCGCGCGATCTGCGACAGGATCGACAGCGCGTTGATCCCCGTGTCGAACACGCCGAACCCGCCGGCATTCCAGATCCACTCCTGACCCGGATGCCATTTCCGCACATCTTCGCGCCACGAAATATGCAGCGTGTCGATCGCTGCATCCGCCAGCAGCGCTGCCGCCGGGGCAACCCCCGGCGCGAATTGCGAATGCCAGGCGGTGTAGAGCACCCTGCCCCGCTCCCGCGCCAGCGCTTCGAGCGCGTCGAGCTCGCCCAGCGTCGTCGTGGGTGGCTTTTCGAGCAGCACGTCGAACCCGGCCAGCAGCGCGTCGCGGGCGAGATCATGGCGCGCGCTGGGCGGCGTGCAGATCGCGATCGCGTCCGCCGCACCGCCCATCGCGGCCAGCAGCTCCGCAGCGTCGCTGTACCAGGGCACGCCGATGCCCGGATCACCAGCTGGCGTGGCAACCGCGACCAGCTCGAAGCGGGGATCGGCGGCGATGGCTGGCAAATGCTGGTCGGCGGCGATCTTGCCAAACCCGATAATGGCGACGCGGATCACCTCAACGCGCTCCGATCGCGGCGACAAACGCACGCGCCTGCGCGGCGACCTCGGCGCTCGTCTGTCCTGGCCGATATAGCGCGCCGCCCAGTCCGAAGCCGTCGGCACCGGCCGCTAAATAGGGCGCCATTGCGTCGGGGGTAATTCCGCCCACGACGACGAGCGGCACGTCGGACGGAAGCACTGCACGGTGCGCCTTCACCACGGCGGGCGATGCTGCCTCGGCCGGAAACAGCTTGAGCGCATGTGCACCCGCATCAAGCGCCGCGAACGCTTCGCTGGGGGTGAAGTAACCGGGCGCAGAGACCAGCCCCGCCGCAGCCGTGGCAGCGATCACCGTCGGATTGACGCAGGGCGATACGATGATCTGTCCCCCCGCATCCGCAACCTGCGTCACCTGATCGACCGTCAGCACCGTGCCAGCGCCGATCAGCGCGGCATCGCCCACTCGACGGGCGAGCCGCGCGATGCTGGTCAGCGGATCGGGCGAGTTCAGCGGCACCTCGATGATGCGGATACCAGCCTCGACCAGCGCATCGCCCACCGACTCGACCTCGCCCGGCGTGATTCCGCGAATGATCGCGATCAGCGGACAGGCGGCGAAGTGGGTCGTGAAGGCGTCAAGCGAACCGGTCATAGAAACTCCGTGATGCGGCGAATACCGGCCAGAAATGCCGCCTCGCCATCGATTACCTTGCCGACCGTCCCAGCCTGGCCGAGCGCGGCGGAATAGAGCGCGCACAGCGCGGGAGCGCCGACGAGCGCAACCGTCCCGCCCGGTTCCCGACCCGCCAGCGCGGATCTCACATCGCTGCCGATCAAGAGGCCGCTGGCATAGCCAGCGTCGCTGCGCCCGCCGCCAAGCAAATGCCGCGCACGAATGCCGAACAACGATGCGAGCAGATCGGCACCACCCAGCGCATCGGCAACGCCCGCCGCAAAAGATTCGTCGGGTCCGACATCGCCGCCCAGTTGCGCCGACAGGATCGAATGATCGCGCAGCACGGCAAACAGTTCGCCGGTCATCATCGTGCGGAACGCGTCGATCCGCCCGTCGCGCATCGCGATCCATTTGGCATGGGTGCCCGGATGGCAGATCAGCCCGTCGCCCGGCACCAGCCCGGCGGCAACCGCGCCCAGCGCCTGCACTTCCTCGCCCCGCATGACATCGGTGCCCGAACCGCGCTGGCACACGCCCGGCACGATGCCGACCCGCCCGGCTTCGATCCAGCAGATCGCCTGCGCGAGCGCCTCTGCATCGGCCGGGCAATCGACATAAGGTGCCTCGCGCCAGCCGCGGTTCGACCCGGCCATCCCGGCGATCAGCATCGCGCGGTCGCCCAAGGCTTCGCGAATCTCGCCGGCAGCGGCATCGAATCCACTCGCGCCGACCGACAGGACGCCCTTTGCGTCCTCCAGCTTCGCGACCACCCGGCCATCGGCATCCACCGAATAGGCGCGGCGATTGGTCGAGCCCCAATCGACGGCAATATACCCCTCACGCCAGGTCATCGGCGGCTCACTTCGCGTCTCGGTTCCATCGCAGCGGATCATACAGCCGCGTCCCGGCCTTGCTAGATACAATTTATCCGATAAATAGGTTTAATGCCCGGGTGGGGTTTTGAGGTGACCATGAAGATTGCGCGTATCGAGACGTTTCACGTTCCGCCCCGTTGGCTGTTCGTCCGCGTTGAGGCGGAGGACGGCTGTTTCGGCTGGGGCGAAGCGAGCCTGGAGGGGCATAGCGAAGCAGTCGATGGCGCATTCGAATCGTTGCGGGATCGCTTCATCGGCAGCGATCCCCGCCGGATCGAAGATGTCTGGCAGGTCGCCTATCGCGGCGGCTTCTATCGCGGTGGCGCGGTGCTGATGTCCGCCCTGGCCGGGCTGGATCAGGCGCTGTGGGATCTCAAGGGGCGCCACTATGGCCTTCCCGCTTGGGAGATGCTGGGCGGGCAGGTCCGCGACAAGGTCCGCGCTTATGCCTGGATCGGCGGCGACCGTCCGGACGATGTCGGCGCGGCCGCAGCGGCGCGCAAGGCGCAGGGCTTTTCTGCGGTCAAGATGAACGCAACCTCCGAACTCGACTATCTCACCGCACCGCGGTTCGACGACGTGATCGAACGGGTTCTCGCCGCACAGGCTGTCGGCATGGACGTTGGCCTCGATTTTCACGGCCGCGCGCACCGCGCGATGGCCAAGCAGCTTGCCAAACAGCTCGAACCGCTGGGGCTGTTGTTCATCGAAGAGCCGATCCTGTCGGAAAACCCCGAAGTCCTCGCCCAGATTTCGAGCCAGATCAGCACGCCGATCGCGCTCGGCGAGCGGCTCTATTCGCGCTGGGATTTCAAGCCGTTCCTCGCGAGCGGCGCGGTCGACATCATCCAGCCCGACCTCAGCCATGCCGGGGGCCTCAGCGAATGCCGCCGGATCGCCGCAATGGCCGAGGCCTATGACGTCGCGGTCGCCCCGCATTGCCCGCTCGGCCCGCTTGCGCTCGCCGCTTGCCTGCAGCTCGCCGGGTGCACGCCCAACGTCGTGCTGCAGGAGATGTCACTCGGCATCCACTATAATGAGGGCCACGATTTGCTGCATTTCTGCACCAATCCTGAGGTGCTGTCGCCGATCGACGGCTTTCTGCCGATCCCGACCGGGCCGGGGCTTGGCGTTGAGATCGACGAGGCCGCCGTGCGCGCCGCGCATGCCGAGAAGTTCCGCTGGCGCAACCCGATCTGGCGGCAGGAGGATGGCAGCTTCGCCGAGTGGTGACCCAGGACGTGACAGCAATATCCGATAAATCTTATAATTAGCTTGTCAGCGTCGGGAGCGCGCTTCTATAGCGACCAGAAGAAGAGTCGCTGACCAAGCGGCCGGCGTGCTGTGAATTATCGAAGGGGAGGACATCGATGCGTTTGAGAACTTTGATCCGTTGTTCCGGTTCTGCGGCGGCCATCGCGCTGGTTGCTGCGCCCGCATGGGCACAGGACGCCGGAACGCCAGCGCCGGAAACGCAGCAGCAACCAGCCGCGGAAGGCGACGAAATCGTCATCAGCGGCTATCGCCAGTCGCTTGAATCGCAGCAGAACATCCGCCGCAACTCGACCCAGATCGTCGACGCGATCGTTGCCGAAGATATCGGCAAGCTGCCCGACATCGCTGTGTCCGACACCGCGGCGCGCATTCCCGGCGTGCAGGTTGAGCGCAGCGGTGGCGAAGCCGGACGCGTGCTCGTCCGCGGCCTTCCGGACTTCGTCACGACCTATAACGGTCGCGAAATCTTCACCGCCGAAACGCGCTCGGTCGCGCTGCAGGACTTCCCCTCGGGTGCCATCGGCGCAATCGAGGTGTTCAAGACATCGACCGCCAATCTCGTTGAGCCAGGCCTTGCCGGCCTGATCAACGTGCGCTCGCGCCGTCCGTTCGACTTTGCCGACTTCCACGTCGCCGGGTCGGCATGGATGACCTACACCTATCAGGCGCGCGACTATAACCCCAACGGCAACATCCTGGTCTCTGACCGCTGGGACGTCGGTGGCGGTGAGATCGGCGCGCTGCTCGGCCTGTCCTACACCAGCATGCACTATCGCGACTCGACCCGCTCCAACACCGACTTCGTCGCTGGCGGCGGTCCGGGCGGCACGCAGTTCCCGGATATCCAGCGCGTGACTTACGACGAGGGTGATCGCGAACGTCCCTCGGTCAACGGCGCGATCCAGTGGCGTCCGTCGCCGGGCCTCGAATTCTATGTCGAGGGCCTCTACCAGGGATTCCGCAACAAGCTGTCGTCGCGTGAGATGGAAGCGGCACTGTGGGGCGGGTCGGGCTTCTCCAATGCCGTAACCGTGCCGGATCGGCCCGATCTGCTCGAGAGCGCGACGGTCACCAATCCGCGCCGCGTGCAGGGCTATCAGGGTGGAACGTACAACAAGACCGATACCTTCCAGGTCGCGGTCGGCGGCAGCTTTGAGACCGGTCCCCTCAAGATCACCGCAGATGTGGCACGGACCGACTCGACCTTCACCGGATCGACCGCCAGCGTCGACTATGCCTTCGCTGGACCCCAGACGATCGTGTTCGATACCAACGCCGACAGCGGCGATGGCGGTGCGGTCTTCTCGATCCCCGGTTTCGATGCGAGCAACCCCGCCAATTATGTCTATCGCGGCTTCTACGAGGAAGCGCAGCAAGCGAAGGGCAAGGATTGGCAGGCGCGCGTCGACGTCACCTATGAAACCGAAATGCCGTGGGTGAAGGCGTTCGAAGCCGGTATCCGTTACACCGATCGCGACGCGCGTCGCGAATATGGCAACCGCTATTTCGATCGCGAGGGCGACCGCCGTCCGTTCTCGGCCGTGCCGCTGGACTATGAGCTGTTCGAGCCCGGCTTCCGTGGCGCCGATCCCCAGCCGGGCCTCGTGACCTGGCTGTCGCCGACCTATGACAGCATCCGCGCCAATCTGGCGCAGTTGCGGGAGTTCAATCAGCCCGGGCTGACCGGCGCACCTGCCGCCGATCCGCAGCAGACCTGGGACGCGAACGAGAAGCATTTCGCCGCTTATGGTCAGGTGCGCTACGAAATCCCGCTGGGCGGCGAAGCCAGCATCGATGGCACGATCGGCCTGCGCTATACACGGAGCGATCTTGACCTGTCCGGCACGCGCTTCGTGCTCCCGGCAGGCGGTGGCCCGGGCGTGCAGACGCCGACCGTGGTCGAGCGCCGGTTCGAAGCCTGGTTGCCGAACTTCAACGCGCGCATCCGCTTCACACCGCAGATCCAGGCGCGGTTCGCCGTCACCGAAACCCAGACGCGGCCTAACTTCATCGATCTGCGCGCGTCGGGAACGCTCGACCGGCCCAACACGAACGGTTGCTTGGATCTCACACCGATCCCGGCAGGCTGCTACCGCACCGGCAATGGCGGCAACCCGTTCCTGAACCCGCTGACGTCGCGCAACTATGACGCCGCGCTCGAATATTATTTCTCGCGCAACGGCTTTGTGTCGGTCAGCGTCTTCCACCGCGATATGAAGGGCTTTATCGAGGGGAATACCTTTACCGGCACGCTTCCGGACGGCACCCCGCTACGCCTGAACTCGCCGGTCAATGCGGGCAACGGTCGCATCCGCGGCTTCGAAATCCAGGGTTCGACCTTCCTCGATTTCATCGGCCTGCCCCAGTTCGGCCTGCAGGGGAACCTTACGAACCTCGATGCACGGTCGGACTTCAACTATGACGACGGCCTGAACCCCGACGGATCGCCGCTGATCCGCACGGTCAACCGCGAACTCCTGTTCGTGTCGGACTGGTCGGCCAACGCAGCGGTCTTCTACGAAGCCAATGGCCTGTATGCGCGGCTCGCGTATAACTGGCGTAGCGCGTTCCCGCTCACCTATCAGCGCCGCGGCGACCACCTCTACACCGAAGAGGCTGATCCGGTTCAGCGGCTCGATCTCTCGGTCAGCTATGATCTGATGCCGGCGGTGACGCTATTCGGCGACTGGACCAACATCCTGGGTGACCCGTTCAGCTCGACGCTGACGCGGACCAACACCGTCGGGAATGCCCTGCCAGCCGCAGGCGCCTTTAGCGCCACCTACCCGCGCGTGGTCCGCTACGAGGAATCGACGCTCACCGTCGGTGTCCGCTTCCGCTTCTGATTGGGGCGGTTAGGATGAACATGGGAGCCGGAGAGCCTTGCTCTTCGGCTCCTGTGCTTTGAGGATCGCGGAATGAGCAGCGGAGCCCCGCGCAACGACCAGCATCGCACCCGGGTCGTCATTGTCGGTGGCGGCACTGCCGGGTGGATGGCTGCGGCGGCGCTGATCCGCCGTCTGCCCCATGCCTGCAGCGTGCGCCTGATCGAGTCCGAGGATATCGGCATCGTCGGGGTGGGCGAGGCCACCCTCCCCCATCTGCGCGCGTTCGTTTCGATGCTCGGGATCGACGAGGCCGAGTTTATGCGCGTGACCCAGGCGACCTATAAGCTGGGCATCGAATTCCGCGACTTCGGCCGTATCGGCGACGCCTATCTCCACCCATTCGGCAATTTCGGCCGACCGCTGAACGGCGTGCCGTTTCATCACTATTGGCTGCGGATGCGCGCGCAGGGCCGCCAGGATTCGCTGTTCGACTATTCGGTCTGCAACCAGATGGCTGCCCAAGGCCGGTTCGCTCCGCCGACCAACGATGCCGCGTCGCTGCGCTCCAGCTATGGCTATGCCTATCAGTTCGATGCGACGCTGTTCGCTCCCTATCTGCGCGATTATGCGACCGCGCGCGGGGTCGAGCGGACCGAAGGGCGTGTCGTCGACGTGTCGCTCGACCCGCTGTCGGGCGACGTGGCCGCGCTGACCCTTGCCAGCGGTGAGCGGGTGGAGGGCGACCTGTTCGTCGATTGCTCGGGCTTTCGCGCGCTGCTGATCGGCGAAGCGATCGGGTCGACCTGGGAGGATTGGTCGCACTGGCTCCCGTGCGACCGCGCGGTGGCCGCCCCCTGCCCCTCCCCCGCAGGACCGATCGAGCCATACACCCGCGCTACCGCCATGCCGGCGGGCTGGCGCTGGCGCATTCCGCTGCGCCACCGGGTCGGCAATGGCTATGTCTTCTCATCCGCGCATCTCGATGAGGATGCTGCCAGCACTGCCCTCGTTTCCGCGCTTGAGAACCCGCCGCTCGCCGATCCGCGGATCCTGCGGTTTCGCGCCGGTCGCCGCGCGCGCAGCTGGGATCGCAACGTCGTGTCGGTCGGTCTCGCCTCCGGGTTTCTCGAGCCGCTTGAATCGACCAGCATCTATCTGGCGCAGGGTGCGGTCGAGCAACTGATCGCGCTGTTCCCGATCAACGGGCGCATTGCAGACGCTGACCGCGACGAGTTCAATCGCATGGTCGATCTCGAATATGACCGGATCCGCGATTTCCTGATCCTCCACTATCACGCGACCACGCGCGATGATTCGCCGTTCTGGAACGACATGCGCACGATGCGCATCCCCGACAGCCTGGCGGAGAAGATGGAGCTGTTCCGCGAATCCGGCCGCGTTGCGCATTATACGCAGGGGCTGTTCTTCGAACCCAGCTGGCTCGCGGTCTATCTCGGTCAGGGGATCACCCCGCGCCAGTGGGACCAGCGCGTCGATCCGATCGACCCGGCGCAACTCGGCGGGGCGCTGGATCAGCTGCGCGCGCAGGTCGCCGCAGCGGTGCGCGACATGCCCAGCCATGACGCAGCCTTGGGCCAGCTCGCATGAGCGCGCGCGCAATCCGCTCGGTCTGCGTGGTCGGCGATGGGATCGTCGGCATGTCCGCAGCGGCGGCCCTCGCCCGCGCCCTGCCCCAGGTCGCGGTCACGATCGTGCCCGCCACGCCAGACGCGGCGGCAATCGCGGAGGTCCAGTGTGCGACCTGGCCGAGCATCCACCGCTTTCATGCCGCGATCGGCCTTGATGAGCGGGAGCTGGTACGCGCGGGCATCGCGACACATCTGCTCGGCGCGCGTTTCGCCAACTGGCCGCAAGATCAACAGGATTGGGTCCATGGGTTTGGCGAGCACGGGCTGAAGGCCGGGGACATCCCGTTCCATACGCTATGGCATCGCGCGTTTGAGACTGGAGAGGCGGCCCCCTATTGGCGCTACGGCGCGGCCGCGTTGCTCGGGGCTTCGGGGAAGTTCATCCACCCCAACCCCGACCCCGCCTCTCCGCTCGGCGGCTTTCTCTACGCCCTGCGCATCGATCCGCCCCGCTATCGCGCTCGGCTCGAAGCGTTGACCGCCCCGCTGCCCCGCCACGCGGCGTTTGCCTCGGTCGAACGCGGCGAGGATGGTGCGATCACAGCCGTCAAAACCGCGGACGGCGGTCGCGTCACCGCCGACCTTTACCTTGACTGCTCCGGGCCTCAGGCGTTGCTGCGCTCCCGCGATGACGCGGACTTCGAGCCATGGGACGCGTGGCTACCGGGTCGCTCGCTAGCGGTGCGCGACGTACCGGGCAATGCCGTCGCCCCACTCGACCGCGCAGAGACATTCGCAAACGGCTGGCGCTGGCACTCGCCGCTCGAAGACCGGACGCGGGTGATCGAACTCAGCGACGACCCTGGCGGCGTTCCGGTAAGGTTCGGCTTTCGCACGCCATGGGCCGGCAATGTGCTGGCAATCGGCGATGCCGCAGCCGCGATCGACCCGCTGTTCGGCACCGCGCTCCACCTTGCTCAGGATGCGATCCTGCTGGCGCTTGACCTGTTGCCCGGGCGCGACTTCGGAAAGGCCGAGATCGCTGAATATAATCGCCGCAGCCGGGCGGTTTCGACGCGGATGCGCGACTTTCACGCGCTGCACCATCTGCGCGCCGGGACGATGACCGCTCCGCTTCCCGAAGGCCTGACCCGCACGCTTGAACAGTTCAAACGCCGCGGCCGCCTTCCCCCGTTCGAGGGCGATCCGTTCGAGCCGGACGCATGGCTCACGGCGCTCATCGGCCTCGGCCTGACGCCGGATGCAATCGACCCGCTCAGCGCTTCGGTCGAGCGCGCACGCGCCGCACACGCAATGGACGCGCTCGCCACCCGTCTCGCACAAGCGACGGAGCGCGTGCCGCCCTACCCGCAACTGCTCACGCGGTTGCGGGCGGGCTAAGCGCAATCACTTCTTTGCAGTCGGCCGAATGCTGACGCCGACCGCCGGCTCGCCATCCTTCCACAGCAACGGCGCGACATAGAGGTAGCGCTTATTGTCGAGCTTGCGGCACCCGGGCGTCGCGGCCCAGGCGTGGAACGACACGAACTGCCGTGCGCCGACCGTGACGATGCTCTGATGCCCCGGCCCGCTCAGGCAACCGGCTTCGCGGTTGTTATAGCTGTAGAGGATCGGGTTCTTCGGCGAGTCGGTGCACGGCCCCATCGGCCCGTCGCACTTCGCCCAACCCATCGCATAGGGCGACAAACGCTGGTGCGTCTCCCAGCCATAATGGTTCGACGAATAGAACATCGCATAGCCAGCTGGCGTCTTCACCATCGTCGGCGCTTCGATGACATGCGCCTCCCACGGCTTGTCGTTCCGCAGCAGCGCCACGGCGGGACCTTCCAGCTTCAGACCATCGGGACTCATCTTCTGCACATAGATGTCGGTCGGCTTGCCGAACTTCGGATTATTGCCGTCATTCTTGTAATAGAGGTACAGCGTGCCATCGGTATCGCGGAACGGCGCGGCGTCGATCGTCCCGCCCAGATCGCGCTGGCACACCATCGGCTCGGTTTCCTTCGACACGAACGGCCCGCGCGGATCGCTCGCGAATGCTGCGCCGATGCATTGCAGCCCACTGTCCTTCTCGCGCGCGGTGATGTAGATCACGAAACCATTGGGAACGCGCAGCACCTCCGGCGCCCAGGTAAAGCCTTCGCGCGCCCACACTGGCAGCGTCGGCATCGCATCGTGAATCTTGCCCCCGGTCTTGACCAGCGCCCAGTCGGCGAGATTGGTCGAAGTCGCCATCTGCACATTCGCGACATTGCCCGGAGGGTTCGTTGCATAGGCATAGAAGGTGCCGTCGTGCAGCATCACGAACGGGTCCGCGAAATCCTCCTCCAGCACCGGTGCGAACGGCACGTCATCCTTTACCGGCGCGAACGCGGTGCAGGTCAGCGCCAACAATGCCAGAAACCCGTATTTTGCCATGCCTAACTCCCTCGGCTCCATCACCCTGGCCGGTCGGGTCAAAACGCCCACTCGACCTGTCCAGTCTTTTATCATATAAATCAGCTCAAGAGGAAAGACCGTTTATCGCGGTCGGGAGCGGCGTATGAATTTCACTGTGAACCGCGCCGATTTCGGCATGCTGAACGGCGCGCGAGTCGAACTGATCCGGTTGAGCAACGGCGCGGTTGAGGCCACGATCCTCACCTATGGCGCGTCGATCCACTCGGTGCGCGTTCCCGACCGTGACGGACATGTCGGTGACGTGGCGGTCGGCCATGCGACGCTCGCCGAATATGTAGATCAGCCGCAGTTCATGGGATCGACGGTCGGTCGCCTTGCCAACCGCGTCGCGGGCGGGCGCTTCATGCTGGATGGTACCGAATATCGCGTGCCGACCAACAACGGCCCCAACTCGCTCCACGGTGGCGATCAGGGCTTCGACAAGGCGAACTGGCAAGTCCTCGCGCTGGACACCGAGGACGCGGCGTCGGTTACGCTGGGCCATGTCAGCCCGGACGGCGACCAGGGCTATCCCGGCACGCTGAACGTCACCGCGCGCTATGCGCTCGACGCTGCCAACACCCTGCATGTCGATTACCGCGCGGTCAGCGACGCGGTCACGGTCGTCGCGCTGTCGAACCACGCTTATTGGAACCTCGCCGGCGAAGACAGCGGCAGGAGCGCACTCGACCATATCCTGACCATCCCGGCCGACCATTATCTCCCCACCGATGCCACGGCGATCCCGACCGGGGAGCTGCGCCCGGTCGCGAACACCGCGTTCGATTTCCGCGCACCCATGTCGATCGCCGCACGCGTCCGCGATGCGAGCGAAGCGCAGCTGCGCATCGGGCGCGGCTATGATCACAATTGGGTCATCGCGCACGACATCGCCGATCATCTGCGGCTGATGGCGCACATCCTCGACCCCGTTTCGGGCCGGGTGATGGAGGTCCATTCGACCCAGCCGGGCCTGCAATTCTATTCGGGAAATTTCCTCGACGGCAGCTCGGTCAATAAGAGCGGGGGGATGCTGCGAATGGGCGACGCTATCGCGCTCGAGCCCCAGCAATTTCCCGACACCGTCAATCGCCCGGAGTTTGGATCGGTGCGGCTGGAGCCGGGCCAGGTCTATCGCAACCAGATCGCATGGCGCTTCGGCGTCCAGCCCGCCTGAAACCAACATTACAGCAGGACCGAAGGAGAGGCCGTTTGAGCACAGGGAAAGCGTGGGTCGCGTTTGGCTTGAGCGCAGTGGCATTGGCGCTGGCGACGCCCGTCGCGGCCAAGTCGCTCGATATGGAGGGCCGCGCTGCTGCAGCCGCCACCATAACGCGCGGGCAGGCGCGGTTCACCATCCTGACGTCGGGGCTGATCCGAATGGAATGGTCGCCGACCGCCCATTTCGTCGATGCACCGTCACAGGTGTTCATCGACCGCGATCAACCGGTGCCGCGCTTCACCACGACGGTCGAAAACGGCAAGCTGGTGGTCCGCACCGATGCGCTCGAACTCTCCTACACGCTCGACCGCGGTCGCTTCACCGCCGCCAATCTGACCATCCGGTCGCGCACGTTGAAGCCCGCATTCAGCTGGCGCCCCGACACTGCTGCAACCGGCAATCTCCACGGCACCGCCCGCACGCTCGACCGCTATTCGGGCGACCGGCACATCGACAACGGTTCCCGGCTCGACCTGGGCCAAGGCCTGATCTCGCGCGATGGCTGGCATCTCGTTGACGACAGCAGTTCGTTCGTGTTCGACGACAGCCGCCCGGCCCCTTGGGTACAGAAACGCACCTGCGGCGAGTGCCAGGACCTGTATTTCTTCGGCTACGGCCACGACTACACCGCCGCGCTTGGCGACTATGCCAAGGTCGCCGGGCGCCAGCCGATGCCACCACGCTTCGCCTTTGGCTATTGGTGGTCGCGCTACTGGAACTATTCCGACCGCGAGCTGCGCGACCTTGTGGGCGACCTCGATCGCTCCGGCTTCCCGCTCGACGTGCTCGTCATCGACATGGACTGGCATCGCACCGACGATCTCAGCTGGGATCCGCGCTATGTGGTGAAGGACGAGGTCGGCGAAGGCGTGGGCTGGACCGGCTATAGCTGGAACCGCAGCCTGTTCCCCGATCCGAAGCGCTTCCTCGGCTGGCTGGAAGACCGCAAGATCAAGGCGACGCTGAACCTGCACCCCGCATCGGGCATCCCCCCGCGCGAAGACAGCTACGCCGCCTTCGCCAAGGCGATGGGCGTGACCGATGGCAAGGCGGTGCCGTTCGAGGGCGCCGACCGCCGCTTCGTCGATAACTGGTTCAAGCTGACGCTCGATCCGCTGACCGCGCAAGGCGTCGATTTCTGGTGGCTCGACTGGCAGCAATGGCCGGAATCGAAATTGATGCCGGGCCTGTCCAATACCTGGTGGCTCAACCACCTGTTCTACACCCGGATGCAGCAGGCCGATGCCAGTCGCGCGCTGATCTATCATCGGTGGGGCGGCCTCGGAAACCACCGCTACCAGATCGGCTTCTCCGGCGATGCCGTCATCACCTGGGATTCGCTGGCCTATCAGCCCTATTTCACCGCGACGGCCTCGAACGTCCTGTACGGCTATTGGAGCCACGATATCGGCGGCCACATGTTCGCCGACGGCACGCCCGCCGATCAGCGTACCCTGGACCCCGAGCTCTACGTCCGCTGGACGCAGTTCGGCGCGTTCAGCCCGATCCTGCGCACCCACTCGGCCAAGGACGGCAATCTCCGCAAGGAGCCATGGCGCTTCTCGCCCGAGGTGCAGCAAATCCTCCGGGATACCGTGGCCCAACGCTATCGCCTCGCGCCCTATATCTACACCGCGTCGCGGCAGGCATATGACACGGGGGTCTCGATCATGCGCCCGCTCTACTATGCGTGGCCGGATCGGGAGGAAGCCTATACGGCGCGTGGCCAATATATGTTCGGCGACGACATGCTGGTCGCGCCCGTGACCAAGGCCGGGCGCGACGGCGTCGTTCAAACATCCATCTGGCTGCCGCCCGGGCAATGGTATGATACGAACCGCGGCGCGCTTGTTGCGGGCGATCGCACCATCACGCGCGACTATCTGCTGAACGAAGTTCCGCTGTTCGTGCGCGCCGGTGCGGTCATTCCGATGAACCGGCCATCCATAAAGAACCTGCAGCAAATCGACGGAAGCGAACTGGTGCTGCAGGTGATGCCGGGCGGTGCGGCAAGCACACAGTTCTATGAAGATGCCGGGGATGACGAAGGCTATCGCGCCGACGCGTTCAGCTTCACCGCAATCGACAGCGCGCGCGACACCCGGAGCGCGACGCTGACCGTGCACCCGCGCAAGGGCAGCTATCCGGGCATGCCCACCGCGCGACAGATTACGGTCGAGCTCCCGGCGGCGTCGCTTCCTACGCGGGTATCGGTCAACGGGACTATTTACACGCGATCCGACGATGAGCGCAGCGGCCAATGGCACTATGATGGTGCCAGCTTGACCGCACGCGTCGTTGTCCCCCCGCTCACCACCACCGCGCCATTGACCGTCAAGGTTGATTTCGCGTCCGATAGCCGGATCGACGGGCTGTCCTATCGCGTGAAGCGAACTGCCGCCGCCGTCGCCTGGCTCAAGGAACACTGGCCGCCGCCCGAGCCGCTGCCCGACGACATATCGCTCGCCGGGCAGTTTGGCCAACTGGCGGACTATGATCCGGAGCGGCTGAATGCGCTCGTCTCCGAATTCGACCGTCAAAGCGCACGCCTCGTGACGCTGGTACAGGCATCGCGCGTGTCACCGCAGGTCAAGGCTGAGTTTGCACGACGCATGGCGCTGATCCGACAATAAAGTCGGCAACAGGCGAAACGCAGCGGGGCCGTCGTGGAACGCGATACATTCAGGAGGGGGTGGTCGGGGAGACAGGATTCGAACCTGCGACATCCTGCTCCCAAAGCAGGCGCGCTACCAGACTGCGCCACTCCCCGACGCGAAGCGGACCGCCTAGACGGGTCGGACCATAAAGGCAATGCGCTGGTGGGCCCGGCAGGACTTGAACCCGCAACCTAGCCGTTATGAGCGGCCAGCTCTAACCAATTGAGCTACAGGCCCACAGCGCGATCCGCCGATTAGGGGCGATCCGCGTCCTCGGCAAGCGCTCCCAATATCTGATCGTGCGAGGCGGGCGCGATACCCAGTCGGTCGAGCAAGGCGAACGCCCGCTCCCACCAGCGGCGAAACCCGGCCAGCTCGCCTGCATCGCGCACATAGGGCGTATAGCCGGGCGCTGCGGACGGCGAATGGTAGGAGAACATCAGCAAGCGCACGCCCGTATCGGCCGCAACCTCGATCGCCTTGAGCGCCAATTCGATCGGCATGTCCTCCGGCGTCAGCGCAACCCGCGACGACAGGCGCAGGCGCGAGGCAATCCCGCGCCCACGCGGTACCCGGCCCAGCGCTTCGTGCAACCCGATCCCGCCACGCCGCAGCGCACCGGTATAAACCGTAGTCAGCGGAATCTCGATCAGATCCCCCTCCCCCGTCGCAAAAGCGTGGTTCGGGATCGCGCGATAATCCGGTCCGCCCTCAGCGGCATAGCTATAGCCCGAGCGCATCGACGTATCGACTCGATACCCCGCCGCCGCGAGCAGCCCGAGCGTGTCGGGGCCAAGCCCGTAGCGCCCGGTCCGCATCATCACCGGCCGCCGTCCGAACGCCGCCGCGATACCGTCGGTGAGCGCTGCGATCTTCGCCGCCTGCAGATCGCGGGGCAGATTGCCTAGAAAGCTGTTGCGCGGGCTCACCAGCTCGTCATGCGGCGGGTTGACCCATGGGTGCAGCTGCGATCCGATCGCCGAACCGCCATCGGCCATCAACCCTTTCAGGATGTCGACCGATCGCGCACAGCGGACGATCGGGTCGTCGATCATGTACGTGGCAGGAACGCCATGATCGGCGAACAGCGCATGGATCCCCGGCAGGGCGTCCATCGCTTGCGTCCCCCGGTTTTCGCGCGCCAATGGCCGCGACCAGTCAAATTCCTCCTCGGTGTCGACGAACACGGCAAAGCGCGTGCCGAAACTTTCCGGCCACTGCACGGCGGCATCCGGTGACGGTGCGGACGGCCGATAGCCGACCGGTTCGGGCTTAAGTTGCGCTGCGCGTTTCACGGGCGCGGGTTTAGCGCGCCTGTTCCAAAGACTTGGTTACCATCGCGGGAAGCTCGACCGTAATCGCCTCTGCCGTGACGCTCAGGCTCCCGCCCAGCTCGCGCGCGATGTTGCGCACCAGCCGCAGCGCAAAGCCGGTGCCGAGCAGCGCGGCATCTTCATCCTCGTCATCAAGGTTGAACAGCGCGTCGCCGTCGAATGCCGCCAGGGCTTCGGGCCGGTCGAACGCGATCGCAACCGACGCGCCGGCGTCGTGCACCTGTATTCCCACCCGTTCGCCATCGCGCGCGGCAGACAACAGGGTGGCAAGCAGCCGCGACATCATCCGCTCGATCGCGCGGGCGTCGCCCCGGACCACCGGATCGTCGATCGGCAGCGATATCCACGCCCCGCGCAGCTCCGCCAGCGCCGCCAGGTCGTCAGCGATCCGCGACAGCAGCGGCCGCAACGTCACCTCGCTCGCGCCGAGCTTCAGCGCCGACGCCTCGATCCGCGCCGCGATGTCCAGATCGTCGATCGCCGCCAGCAGCGCGCGCGCATGCATCCGGATCGTTCCCGCGCGCTCGCGATATACGGGCGGTGCGTCGCCCAGCATCTCGCGCTCGATCATCTCGGCAAAACCCGCGATCGCGTTGGTCGGGGTGCGCAGTTCGTGCATCAGCTGGCGCAGCGAATCTGCCGCCGGGCTGGCTGGCGGCGGCGTCGATGGTGCGGCGCTGTCTTCCCGGCGGGGGCGGCGTGCAGTCCCGCGATAGCCCGAAAACCGGCCGGTCGCGCGGTCGAACGCGGGAGCGGCCGAAATGCGCCATTCGCCTGCGGCATCCGATTCGCCGACGACCATCAGCCGCGCGTCGCTGAACGTCGCCCGCTGGCGCAGCGCGCCTGCCGCCACGCCATCGGCGCGCGACGCGTCGCTCGATGCATTAAGTTCCAGCGACAGTCCGATCAACGGTGCGCGCGAAACCCCCTCGACCCAGCGGATCACGCCCTGTTCGTCGGTCTCGAACCGGAACCCGTCGACGCGCGCCGGCGGTGGGGCGTGCGCCGCACGTTCCTGCTGCAATGTGTAAAAAGCGTCGATGCGCGCGACAACTTCGGCAATTTCGAACGGACCGGCCGGCTCGGCAAGCGGCGCGTCGGTCCCGATCGCATCGGCAGGTGCAGTACCCAGAATGAAGACATCATCCATATCAGCGGCCTGCCCGTCGTCGGACTCGGCAGCAAGGGGCAATGCGATAAACGGATCGGGGTCGGTCCCGCTTTGGGTCGGCTCTGCCTCGGCCACCGGCTCGGCTTCAGGAGCAGGCTCGGCTTCGCGCGTCGGCTCGAACTGTCCTTCGCCCTCCAGCGCGCGCACCACTGCGGGAATCGCCAGCGCGGCCGCCCCGACCGAAACAAAGGGCAAGGTATTGGCGGGAACTTCGGTCGCTTGGGGCGGCTCGACAGGTTCGAGCACGGGACGCAACCGCATCCGCACCCGCGATTCGACCCGCGCCACGGCGTCGAGCACCGACCCGGCACTGGTAATGGCGACGGCGTCCGCCTCGGCATCCTCGGTCACGACCGGCAACTCGATCAGTGCCGGGTCGTGGCTAGCCCCGACTGCCGCAGGAGCAGGTGCGTCGATCGCGACCGGCTGCTCGGCATCGGATGCTGCGATCGGTTCGGGCGTCACCTCTGCCGGGACCTGCACAACCGGATCGATCACATCTTCCTGCTCAACCTCGGGTGCGACGGTCGACTGCGGCAGGCTGTCCGCAACACCCGCCGCTGCAACGCCGATGCCAAGCTCCGGCTCGGCCATGTCAGGTCGAATTGGCAAGGGCGGGTCGAGTGCGTCCGGTCGGGGCGATTCGCCTTCGCTGTGCGGTGCAGCTGCATCGACCGGGTCGGAGCCGAACGCTACGACTACGGGGTCTGCCTCCGCCTCCACCAACGGAGGGCAGCTGGATTCCATTTCCGGAGCGACGTCGGCGGCCGCGGCCTCGATCAGCGCGACTTCGGCGACTTGCTCCTCGGGCTCCGCCACCGTCCCCGTCACCACGAAATCGACCGGCCCGAACGTCTCCAGCGCCCGCTCGATCCCCAGGGGCAGGTCGCGGCGGGCGCGCAGCACCGATCGCGCCGCCGCGGACAGGCGCGGTAACAACTCGACCCATTCACCCGACGACATGCGTGCGGTGCGCAGCAGCGGCGCGGCGACCGAAATATGGTCGAGCGCACAAAGCGCCACCAGCGGCGCAGGGGGATTGGCATGTTCCAGCGCGCGAGCACTCGCCGCACGCACGCCCAACGGCACATCGTCGCGAATCCGGCGCAGCAGGTTGAACGCGCGCGCATCCGCCGCGACCCGGCGCCGACCGATCAGGTCGACCAGCTGACGCCACGCCGATGCCTTGCCGAATGATGTCGAAACATCGCCGGCCAGCACGGTCTCCAGAGTGTCGTCGTAACGCAAAAAACGGTCTGCCCAGTCGGGCCGGAAATCGGCCGGTAAGGATTCCTTAACCCGCCCGAACCCCCCGTGGGAACAGGAGAATTCGTCCCGAATGCGTGCCGTCGCATAGTGGGACAATTGCGCTTGCCAGTAATTAAATTATGTCTAACTCGCGCGTTGCGACCGAATCATGTGGCGCTGGGGAATCATCAATGGCTTTCGACGATATCGACCGTCAGATCATGGCACATCTCCAAAATGATGGGCGCATGACCAATGTCGAGTTGGCCGATCGCGTCGGCCTGACCGCCCCGCCCTGCCTGCGCCGAGTCCGGGCGCTTGAGGAAAAGGGTGCGATCCGGGGTTATCACGCCGATCTCGACCCCAATTGGCTGGGCTATACGATCACCGTCTTTGCCATGGTCAGCCTTAAAAGCCAGGCCGAATCCGACCTGGAGGCATTTGAAGCGCACATCGCCGCGATTCCCGAGATTCGCGAATGCTATATGCTCAACGGCGATATCGATTTCATCCTGAAGATCGTGGCACGCGACCTCAGCAGCTTTCAGCAGTTCCTGACGACGCGCCTGACCACCGCGCCCAATGTCGCGCATGTCCGCACGTCGCTCACCATCCGCACGTCCAAGTCGCACCCGGGCGTTCCGGTCGACTGAAACGAAAAGGGGCGGCACAACGGCCGCCCCCTCGACTTTAGGCTTCGCTCAACCTCAGGCGGCCGGCGCCTGATCGATCCAGGTCGTCCAGAAGCGGGCGACCTCGCTGCGCGGTGCCGCGGTCACTGCCTGGAACGCCGCCTTGGCCTCTTCCTTCTGGCCCAGCATCGCCAGCGCGATACCAAGCCGCGTGTTCACCAGATTGGCGTCCACACCGCCCTTCTGCAACGCGACGCGATACAGCTCGACGGCCTTGGTGAAGTTGCGGCTGCCCAGATAAGCGTCGCCCACATTCTTTGCCGCCGTGCCATTCGCCGCAGCGGTGGCCGTCTTTTCCTCGGCGGCGAGCGATCCTTCGGCCTTTTCGCGCACGACCGCCGAGCGATACATTTCGTTGATCGCCGCATTGGTCGCCTGAATCTTGCCGGCCGCGCGACCTTCCTCGATCACCGCCTTGGCCTCCCAGGGCAGACCGCGGCGCTGCGCCAGATCGGCATATTCCTGATAGTCGAACTCACCGCCCATCGCCTTTGCCGCGCGCATCAGGCGCAGGATATCGAGCTGCAGATCGGCGTCCATCGGGACACCCTTTTCGCGCGTCCGCTCCATGTAGATCAGCAACGTCGCGCGCCAGCCCTCGGCGCTGGGATAGGCGGCCATCTGGCGACCCAGCCATTCGCTCGCCGCTGCCTTCTGGCCACCGCGATACAGGCGGTCGACCGCGAAGCGATACCATGCCAGCGGCGCCTTGCGGCCAGCCGCTTCCTCGGCCTTGATCGCGGCGTCGATGCTGCCGACCCCGGCTTCCAGCTGGCCGGCGTCAAGCTGTGCCTGCGCGATCAACAGGTTGAGGTTGGCGCCATTGGGTGCATAGCCCAGCTCGCGTGCCTTCAGCAGGAACGGGATCGCGTCGGCGGGCTTCTTCAGGCCCAGCGTCTTGTCCCCACGGAAGAAATAATACTGACCCAGATTCGCCGGGTCCGTCTTCGGATTGGCGATCAATGCGTCGAGCGCGCTGATCGTTGCCGGATCATCCTTGAGGTTCGCGGCGGTGGTCAGGCGGAAATTGGCGACGAAGAATTTTTCGTCCTCATTGGTCGCCATCGCCTCCAGCGCGGGAAGCTTGCCCGCCGCGCCCTGGAAATCCTTGGCCTTGATCAGCGCCTCGATCTCGGCCGCAGACTTGCGGAACGCATCGCTCAGCTTGAACTTGGGTGCCTCCTCCTTCTGCTTTTTTTGCGCGACGGCCGGTGCCGACACGGCGAACGGCGCAGCCAGCAGGACCGCTGCGGCAAGCGCAGCCTTGGAAACAGACTTCATCCGGAACTCTCCTCACGCATGTGTGCGTAGCGGTTGACGCGACCCGCTCTAGTAATCCGTCCCGCCCGGTCAAGGCGGTGTATCGCGGTTCGCGCTTTCGCACGCGTTCGCTGAACGCATTTTGAATGCCATGGCTCCCGAAATGAGACGCCCTGCCCCCAACCCCTCGCGTGCGCGCGCACGCGGGTGCGCGGGGTTGGCAGGTGGTCACGGGGCGGCTAGAGCGGTCACAACACTGAAACAACCCTTCGAAAGCACCGATTCTTGACCGACGAGACCGTCCTCGCGGACCCTTCCGATATCACCCCCATCTCCATCGTCGATGAGATGAAGACCAGCTACCTCGATTACGCGATGAGCGTGATCGTGGCGCGCGCGCTTCCCGACGTTCGTGACGGCTTGAAGCCGGTCCACCGCCGCATCCTCTACGCGGCGCAGGAGGGCGGCTACCTGCCCGGTCGCGCCTATCGCAAGTCGGCCCGCCTGGTCGGTGACGTGATGGGTAAATATCACCCGCACGGCGACAGCTCGATCTATGACGCGATGGCGCGCATGGCCCAGGATTGGGCGATGCGGGTGCCGCTGATCGACGGTCAGGGCAATTTCGGATCGATGGACCCCGATCCACCCGCCGCGATGCGCTACACCGAAGCGCGTCTGGCCAAGGTCGCGATGTCGCTGCTCGACGATATCGACAAGGATACGGTCGACTTTCAGGATAACTATGACGGCTCCGAAAGCGAGCCGACGGTCCTTCCCGCGCGCTACCCGAACCTGCTCGTCAACGGCGCGGGCGGCATCGCGGTCGGCATGGCGACCAACATTCCGCCGCACAATCTGGGCGAAGTGGTCGATGCCTGCCTTGCCTATATCGACAATGGCGCTGTCACGATCGAAGAGCTGATGGAGATCGTGCCGGGGCCAGACTTCCCGACCGGCGCACAGATTCTCGGCCGTTCGGGCTGCCGCAACGCCTATCAGACGGGCCGCGGCTCGATCATCGTGCGCAGCCGCTACATCACCGAACAGCGCGGGGAGCGGCGTTCGATCGTCCTCACCGAAATCCCCTATCAGCAGGGCAAGAACGCGCTGGTCGAAAAGATCGCCGAAGCCGCAAAGGAAAAGCGGATCGAGGGGATCAGCGACATCCGCGACGAATCGTCGCGCGAAGGCGTCCGCATCGTCATCGACCTGAAGCGCGACGCGACCCCCGAAGTCGTGCTCAACCAGCTGTGGCGCAACACCCCGGCGCAACAGAGCTTCCCGGCCAACATGCTCGCGATCCGCGGCGGTCGCCCGGAACTGCTCAACCTGCGCGACATTATCGAGGCGTTCGTCAAGTTCCGCGAGCAGGTGATTACCCGCCGCTCGAAATTCGAACTCGCCAAGGCGCGCGACCGGGCGCACATCTTGCTCGGCCTCGTCATCGCGGTCACCAACCTCGATGAAGTCGTCCGCATCATCCGCGGCTCGTCCAGCCCGACGGCGGCGCGCGAATCGCTGCTGATGCGCGACTGGCCGATTGCCGAGATTGCGCAGTACATCCGCCTTGTCGAAGCGGTCGAAACCGAAATCACCGGCGATACCTATCGCCTGTCGGACATTCAGGTCCGCGCGATCCTCGACCTGCGCCTGCACCGCCTGACCGCATTGGGCCGCGACGAGATCGGCGACGAGCTCAAGGAACTCGCCGATTCGATCGCCGAGCTGCTCGAAATCCTCGCCAACCGCGCCAAGCTCTATGCAGTGCTCCGCGGCGAGCTGGTCGCCGTGCGCGATCTCTACGCCACCCCGCGCCGCACCGAAATCGCCGCCGCCGCCGACGGGATCGAGGATGAGGACCTGATCGAGCGTGAGGACATGGTCGTCACCGTGACCATGCAGGGCTATATCAAACGCACCAGCCTCGACACGTTCCGCGCCCAGGCACGCGGCGGCAAGGGCCGCGCCGGCATGGCGACGAAGGACGAGGATGTCGTCACCGAACTGTTCGTCACCTCGACCCACACGCCCGTCCTGTTCTTCTCCACCCTCGGCCGCGTCTATCGCATGAAGGTGTGGCGTCTGCCCGAGGGCGGGGCGAATACGCGCGGACGCCCGATGATCAACCTGCTCCCGCTCGCCGCGGGGGAAACGATCTCGACCGTCTTGCCCTTGCCGGAGGATGAGAGCGAGTGGGGCAAACTCCACGTCATGTTCGCGACCGCCAAGGGCAATGTCCGCCGCAACAGCATGGATGCGTTCACCAACGTACCCAGCAACGGCAAGATCGCGATGAAGTTCGAGGGTGAGGATGAGGATGACCGCCTGATCGGCGTGGCCCTGCTTGATGAGGGCGACGACGTCCTCCTTGCCAGCCGCGCGGGCAAGGCAATCCGCTTCGCCGGCGACGAGGTGCGCGAATTCCAGAGCCGCAATTCGACCGGCGTGCGCGGCATGCGCCTGCTCGGCGACGATCAGGTCATCTCGCTGTCGATCCTCCACCGTGTCGGCACCACCGCCGAAGAGCGCGAGACCTATCTGCGCTTTGCCCCGTGGAAGGCGGAGAAGGAAGGCGAGCCCGACCTGCCGCCCGAACGGTTTGAGGAACTGCGCACCAAGGAGCAGTTCATCCTCACCGTCTGCGCCAATGGCTATGGCAAGCTCAGCTCGGCCTATGAATATCGCCGCACCGGGCGCGGGGGTCAGGGCATCACCAATATCGACAATATCGCCCGCAACGGCGCGGTGCTGGCGAGCTTCCCGGCGACCCAGTCTGATCAGCTGATGCTCGTGACCGATCAGGCGAAGATGATCCGCCTCCCCCTCACCTCGCTGCGCGTCATCGGCCGCGGCTCGGCCGGCGTGCGCCTGTTCCACGTCGCGCCGGGCGAGCAGGTCGTCTCCGCCGCACGGATCGAGGAGAGCGAAGAGGACGCCGAGGTCAATCTGGCCGACAACGAAGTCGAAACCGCGCCGCTGCCCGACGCCACCCCCGGCGACGATCTCGCCTCGGGGCCAGAGGGCGGCGAATGAGCCGCCCCACGACCGCCTACAAAGTCCTGACCGCCCCGCAGATGGGCGACCTTGAGGCGGGCAGCTTCGAGGGCGCGCCGATCGACATCCAGGACGGCTATATCCACCTCTCAACCGCCGCCCAGCTGACCGAGACGGTGGACAAGCATTTCGCGGATCAGCCCGATTTATGGGTCGCGGCGGTCGATCTCGACGCGCTCGGCGACGCGATCAAATGGGAGGTATCGCGCGGCGGCGCGGAGTTTCCGCACCTCTATGGCGCACTGACGTTGGACACGGTGGTGGCCTATTCCCCGCTCGAACGCACCGAAGACGGCTCGGTCGCGCTGCCCGTCACGGGCTGAAATCCCCCTCCCGCTTGCGGGAGGGGCAGGGGGAGGGCCGGTCAGGCAAACAGGTCCACGACCTCGACCCCCTCACCCTCCGCCGCCAGCAGCAGCGTCCGGTGACAAACGCACGGATCGCGCTCGAAGCACAGCAACGCGCTCGGCATCTCCGCGATCAGGTTGCGCATCCGCGCCGCCGCCGCCTGCGCCTCGGGAAGTTCGAGCTGCCCGGCATAAACCGCCTCCAGCGTCGCCCGATCCCCCTTCTTCGCGGCATCGCGCCCCGGCTTGGGCGTACCCAGCGCCTTCAGATGCACATAGCCGATCCCCCGCTCGGCCAGCGCCGCCGCCAGTGACGATTTCGAAAATCCCGGCCGCCGCGACAGCGGCAATTGCCGCACATCGATCACCTGACGCACCCCGGCGCGCTCCAGCGCGGCAAGGAAGGACGCAACCGTCGCCCCCTCATATCCAATGGTGAAGACCTTCACTCATCCTCCGCGTAGCACACCGCCTCGATATTGATCCCGTCGGGGTCGAACACGAACGCGGCATAGTAGTTCGGCCCATAATTCGGCCGCAGCCCCGGCGCGCCATGGTCGCGCCCGCCCGCCGCCATCGCCGCCTCGTAAAAGGCATCGACCTGCGCGCGCGTCTCGGCGCGAAACGCGACATGCGTCCCCTCGCCCACTTTTTCATTGTCGCCGACCCAGAACTCCCCGCCACCTTCGACGCCAAAGCCATAGGCCGCACCGCCTGATCCATTATCGTCCGCCGGAATCTCGGTCAGGCACTTCATACCCAATGGCTTCAACGCCGCCTCGTAAAACGCCTTGGATCGCTTGGCATCGGCGACCGCCACACCCATATGATCGATCATGTTGACTCTCCTTATTTCTGTAATTACAGAAATTACATCATGACCCGTTTCGCAGAGCATCCCGACGCAAAGGCCTTCATCCTCCACTGGGGTGAGATGGGAACGCATTGGGGCGTCAACCGCTCCGTCGCGCAGATCCACGCCTTGCTCTACCTCGCCGACCGCCCGCTCCACGCGGACGAGATCGTCGAAACACTCGGCCTCGCCCGCTCCAACGTCTCCACGGGCCTGAAGGAGTTACAGGGCTACAGCATCGTCCGCCGCGTCCATGTCGAGGGCGACCGCCGCGACCATTTCGTCGCGGAGACCGACCTGTGGGACATGCTCATGCGTATCGTTGCCGAGCGCAAACGCCGCGAGATCGACCCCACGGTCCAGCTGCTCGGTGAACTCGCCCAGCGCCTCGCCGCCGACCAGAGCGCCCCGCCCCAGGTGCGCGAACGCATCGGCCGGATGCACGAATTCATCGGCACCCTCGGCGGCTGGTACGACCAAGTCCGCGTCCTCCCCAAACCCACCCTCGTCACGCTGATGAAGCTGGGCGGCAAGGTCGCGCGGTTCATTCCGGGGACTTCGAAGAAGGACTGAGCGTTAAACCCCCACAGACAAACTTCGCACAACCAATCGTTTCTGAATTTACAGAATATACAGCAAGGATAAGTACGATGATCGAGACCGTCTATGCGCTCTATCTCGCGATCACCGTCGCGCTCACCATCTGGGTCGCGCGAACGCTGAGCCGCAACGGCATCGTGTTCCTGATGCAGTGCTTCGGCCAGAATGAGACGCTTGCGAATTCGACCAACCACCTGCTGGTCGTCGGCTTTTACCTGATCAACCTCGGCTTCATTACCCTGACCCTCAGCCTCGGCAACGAACCGACCACCGTTCCCGATGCGATCCGGTTCCTCAGCAGCAAAGTGGGGCTGGCCGTCATCGTGCTCGGCGCGATGCACTTCTTCAACATGGGTGCGATCGCCCAGTTTGGGCGCAAGGTGAACAGCTGGCTCAATCACGAAACCCGGCCAGCGGCCGCCTGATCGGCGGGCGGCGCATCTCGCAGGAGATGCGCCGCATGCCCTTTACCCCCGCCGTGGATGGAGACCATCGATGTACGTCCGCTTTTATCGCGGTGGCTTCCTTGCCACCCTGCTCACCGGCCCGATCTTTCTGCTCACCCTCGGCCTCGCACCGCTGGCGCTGGACGCGGCCCGGCCAATGACACTGCATCCCGCCGTCGCCGATGGCGCGGTGATGCTGCCGATAGCCGCGGCTTCGATCGTGCTAGGATCCGTGCTTGCGGTGATGCCGGTGTGGCTGGGTGGAACGACGATGGGCTGGATCGCGGCCCGCAATCCGGGGCTGGCGCATCCGGCGTTCTGGGCGCTTGTTGGCGCGGCAATCACTGCTGCTGCTGCGATAGCGCTCGATTTTGCCCCCGACACGCCGATCGGCTTCGCGTTGATCGCGACCGGCGCCATTTGCGCGACGATCGTCCGCTACGGCACCCGCTGGTCTGACGAAAGCGCTCCGCTCACCCCCCACGCGATCAACGCCTGCGCCGCAAAATAAGTGGGCCAGATCAGCAGGCTAGGCACCACCGACCCTGCCAGCGGCCCGAAGCGCGCGAAGATCAGCAGGTCCGACACCACAAACAACACCGCGCCCAGCCCGACGCGATAACGCGGAAAGCGGCTGGTCCACGCCAGCGCCGCCATCACGCCCAAAAACGCCGAATAGGCTCCCGCCTGCACCGCGCCTCCGCTCGGGACCGCAAACAAGGCCGCAATCCCGACCGTCGCTGGGGCAAGCAGCCACCCGAACGCCTTCTGGCTCACCCTCAACACCGCCCGCCGGTTGCGCAAATACAGCACGCACGCCACCAGATGCCCCGCCGCAAACGCCGCGCCGCCGACCACCAGCCCATGCGTCTCCAGCAACAAATCGCCCAGCGCCCCCAGCGCCAGCGCCCCGGTCAGCAACCAGCCATCCGTTTCCCGCGCCCGCGTCGCCGCCCAGATCGCCAGCAACGCGACACCACTGGTCTTCCACACCGGCCCCCACGCGCCCGGATCGACCAGCCCCCACGCCTCCAGGCAATAGCTCGCCCCCGCGACCATCGCCGCCCCGAACAGCCACCCCATCGCTTCCCCTTTCCTACAAGCCCCCGCTTGACGTAAGGCATGGCCACGGGTCCGGCACTGTCGGACAAGTGTCAAGCACACGCATGACAACCCGCTTTTTTTGTCAGTTTCCCCACCAAAGGGTGTCAGGCTCGATCGTTATGAATGCCCATCAAGTCCATATCATCGGCGGCGGCCTCGCCGGGTCCGAAGCCGCATGGCAGCTCGCCAATGCCGGCATCCGCGTCAAACTCTCCGAAATGCGCGGCAGCGGCACCATGACCCCCGCGCACCAGACCGATGGCCTTGCCGAACTGGTCTGCTCGAACAGCTTCCGCAGCGACGATGCCGAGCGCAACGCGGTCGGCCTGCTGCATCAGGAGATGCGCGACCTCGGCTCGCTGATCATGGCCCAGGGCGACGCGCACAAAGTCCCCGCCGGCTCCGCGCTAGCCGTGGACCGTGACCATTTCTCGGCAGGCGTCACCGCCGCGCTGGCCGCACACCCCAACATCACCATCGTGCGCGAACGCATCGACCAGCTCCCGGCCGAGGGGCTGACCATCGTCGCCACCGGCCCGCTGACCGCCCCCGGCCTGGCCGACAGCATCGGCGCTGCAACTGGCAGCGACGCGCTCGCCTTCTTCGACGCCATCGCCCCGATCGTCCATTTCGAGAGCATCGACATGGACAAGGCGTGGTTCCAGTCGCGCTGGGACAAGGTCGGCCCCGGCGGGAATGGCAAGGATTACATCAACTGCCCGATGACCAAGGACCAGTATCTCGCCTTCCACCAGGGCCTGCTCGACGGCGAAAAGACCGAGTTCAAGGAATGGGAGAATGTCCCCTATTTCGAAGGCTGCATGCCGATCGAGGTGATGGCGGAGCGCGGCGTCGATACGTTGCGCTACGGCCCGATGAAGGGCGTCGGTCTCGACGATCCCCGCACCGCGTGCGACGAATTCCCCAATGGCCGCTGGCCCTATGCCGTCGTCCAGCTGCGGCAGGACAATGCCACCGGCACGTTGTGGAACATGGTCGGGTTCCAGACCAAGCTCAAATATGCCGAGCAAATCCGCCTGTTCCGAACCATTCCCGGCCTCGAAAACGCCGAGTTCGCCCGGCTCGGCGGCCTCCACCGCAACA
This sequence comes from Sphingomonas sp. SDUR79, assembly GCF_056821745.1. Classification (NCBI taxonomy): domain Bacteria; kingdom Pseudomonadati; phylum Pseudomonadota; class Alphaproteobacteria; order Sphingomonadales; family Sphingomonadaceae; genus Sphingomonas; species Sphingomonas sp. SDUR79. Next base: position 1,348,301 of record NZ_JBPDIN010000001.1, read on the forward strand.
CCTTCATCCGCTCGCCCGAGCTGCTCGATCCGACGCTGCGCTTGAAGAGCCGCCCGCATATCCGCTTCGCCGGGCAGGTGACGGGGTGCGAGGGCTATGTCGAAAGCAGCGCGATCGGGCTGATGGCAGGCCGCTTCGCCGCCGCCGAAATCCTCGGGCGCACCCTGGCCCCGCCGCCAGTCGAGACCGCGCTCGGCGCGCTGCTCGGCCACATCACCGGTGGGGCGGAGGTGGAGACCTATCAGCCGATGAACGTCAATTTCGGCCTGATGCCACCGATCGAGGGGCGGACCAAAAAGGCCGACCGCAAACTGCTCTACACCGCCCGCGCCCGCGCCGCCTTCGCGGAATGGGTGAAGGCGGCGTAAGCTAATCCTCCGCCTCGGCCAACGCCTTGGCGACCTCGGCCCGGCAGTCGCAGCGCGGGGTGGTCTTGGGCTTTCGCTTGGGGGCGGTGGTGGCGAATTCGGCGCGGGTCAGCGTGCCGGACTTGTCCTTGTCGGCGGCGGCGAACTTGTCGCTGGTCCGCACCGACCATTCCTCGAACGACAGCTTGCCGTCACCATTCTTGTCCAGCTTGGCAAAGGCCTTGCGCCGCGGTTGCTGCAATTCGGCCAGCGAGACCAGCCCGTTCTTGTCCTTGTCGTTGCGATCGAAGCGTTTTTCCTCCCGGGTCCGATCCGGAGCCTGCGGCACCTCGGCCAGCTCCTCCGCCGGCTCGACCGCAGTCTGCCCGGCCCTGGCCGGTGGCGGCGATGGCAAAGGATCGGGGGTTGCCCGGCTCTGGAACAGGAACACCCCGGCCCCCGCCATCAGCAACGCCGCCACCCCACCTGCAAGATATCGCCACATCCCGACTCTCCCCCGTCGCAGCGACAGGCTAACGCCTTCAACGGCGGCAGCAAGCGTTCAGCGTCCGGAGACCCGGTGCCACAAGGCCCGCAACGTCCGCTTCGGCGACCCAACCGCCACCCCAGCCAAGTCCATCCGCGTCAGTCGCGCCATCGCCCCCAAGGCTCGACCATTCCGGCTCCATGGCACCGAACAAGCCTCTGCCAGCGCAGCCCCGGCAATCCGCCGCGCCGCCGCAGCTTCGCCGGGATCGCTCAGCTTCGCCGAGAGGTCGGCCAGCGCCCAGCCCTCCCCCGCCCGCTCCAGCGGATCGGAAGGCGCAGCCCCCGCCACCCGCCCGGCGAGCGCGAACAAGGCCCGCCCCCGCTCGCCATGATTCTGCAGCGCCGCATCGTCGAGCTCGGCCTCCAGCAGCACGCGCCAGCCCTCAACGATCTGCCCGACCGCCGCCCCGGTCACGCCCTCGCGCAGCACATCGCGCGCTATCCCCACCAGCACCGGCTCGGGCGGCGGCGGCGCGCTGTCGAGCTTGGCCAGCGCATCCTGCCACCATTGCATCCGGATCTGCCCCAGCATCGGCTCACTGGTCGTGCGCAGCGTCTCGGCCAGCTTGTCGTCCAGCGCGAACAACGCCGCCAGCGCCGCCGCAGCGCCCGGCGTCGGCATATAGGTCAGCACCAGCCGGCGTTCGACATCAATCACCGGCCCGCTCCGCGCCACATATTGGTAACCTCGCCATTAACCATGCGCCTTCAATCCCCGTTAGCCCAACTTCGCGCATAACGATGCAGGAACCGGGGACCCCATAGCATGCCGTTGCGCTCAACCGTCGTGACCAGCGCCCGCACCACCATGGCCGCACTTGCGCGCGACAAGCGCGGCAATACACTTGCCATCATCGCCGCGTCGCTCATCCCGCTGGCGGGAATGGTCGGCGGCGGCGTTGATCTCAGCCGCATGTACATCGTCAAGACGCGCCTGCAACATGCCTGCGACGCCGGCGCGCTCGCCGGACGCAAGCAGATGGGCGGCGGCACCTGGGCGTTCAACAGCTATGCGGCCCGCACCGCGGCCGAACGCTTCTTTGACGCGAATATTCAAGCCAGCCCTTATGGTGCCGCTGCGGTCTCCAGGACTTTCACCGAAAGCGCGGGCAAGGTCACAGGCGTCGCCAGTGCGACGCTGCCGATGACGCTGATGCGCGTGCTGGGCAAGACGACCGAAACGCTCAGCGTCACCTGCGACGCCGAGATGCGCCTGCCCAACACCGATGTGATGTTCGTGCTCGACGTCACCGGATCGATGGGCAGCAAGGCGGTGTCGTCGGACAGCCAGACCAAGATTCAGGCGCTCCGGTCGGCGGTAAAATGCTTCTACGAAATCGTCGCACGGCTCGACACGGCCGAAAATTGCGCGGGCGGCGCACCATCCGGCGGCACCAGCAATACCGTCCAGATCCGCTTTGGCTTCATGCCCTATGCGACCAACGTCAATGTCGGGAAGCTACTGCCAACCAGCTTCATCGCCGACAGCTGGCCGTATCAATCGCGCGAGGCGCAGTATACTACCTCGACCTCGACGACCTGGACAGAAGGAAGCGCAACCGAAACCGGCAGCCCAAATATTCAACAGGGTAGCACGAGCGGCTGGAGCACCATCAGCACGACCTACGATGTCACGAGCAGCTGGTGCGACAGCCAGGTGCCTCCCGATGGCGAGATCAACTATACCGGCTCACCTACGACCCAGAATTATCAGACGGGCAGCGGCAACCCGCGAACCGTCACTTGGGAAACCGAGCAGGATGGCTGGCGCTACGAATACCGGGCCAGCTATCGCAACAGCGACGATCGCTGCCGCATCCAGCGGCGCAGCCGCGATGTCGAAGTCACGCGCTACTGGACACGAACCGATACTGGCACCGAAACGACCACCCGGACCTTCGACCGCTGGCGCTACGCCCAGATCACGCACAATATCAGCGGTCTGAAGAACGGGACGAGCTGGAACAATTCGGTCAGCCTGCCGATCGGCTATGAGGGCGCGGCGCGCAGCCTGACCTGGGACGGGTGCATCGAGGAGCGGGCGACCGTCACGCAGGCCAGCTACAGCCCGATCCCCTCGGGTGCCAAGGATCTGGACATCGATCTCGTCCCCAATTCGGGCGATCCGTCAACCTTGTGGGGGCCGGCCCTGCCGGGCGCGATCTTTGCGCGCGATGTCCAATCTTATTGGTCAGAACTCGACCGCGACGAGTCGCTGACCACGGCCGACTATTACAACAATGTCCCCTATTACTGCCCCACGGAAGCAAAGAAGCTTCAGGCGTGGCCGACCGCGTCGAACTTCGAATCGTACGTCGACGGGCTCTCCCCCAACGGCAACACCTATCACGACATCGGCCTGTTGTGGGGCGCGCGCTTCATCTCTCCGACCGGCATCTTCCGCTCGGAGAATGAATATACCTCGCAGGGCGGCGAGATCGAACGCCACCTGATTTTCATGACCGATGGTGAGGCGTGCACCGGCGACACCGACTATGCGGCCTATGGCTTCCCCTGGCTGGACCGGCGCACGACCGATCCGTCCAGCGCCCCAACCGGCGGCTGCCTCACCACCGGCACCATCACACAGCAGGTAAATGCCCGCACCCAGGCGATCTGCACGGCGGTCAAGAACAAGAACATCACCCTCTGGGTGATCTGGTTCGGCGCGTCGAGCAACACGATCGAGGGGATGATGCAGAGCTGCGCCACCCCCGGTCGCTATTTCGCCGCGCGCAATGCAACCGATCTGCAAAACACCTTCCGCTCGATCGCGGACCAGATTTCCCAGTTGAGGCTTACCCGGTGAAGCGGCGATTCTCCCTCCGTCGCTTTGCCCGCGGCGCGCTCCGGCGCGACGAGTCGGGCGCCACCATCGTCGAGTTCGCGATGGTGGCGCCCGTCCTTGGCCTGGTCCTGCTCGGCGCGTTCGATGTTGCCCACACGCTCTACACCCGCGCCGCGCTGCAGGGCGTGGTGCAGAAGACCGCACGCGACTCGACGCTGGAAAGCGGGAGCGACACCGCCACCCAGACCGCGCTGGACGAAAAGGTAAGGGCGCAGGCAAAGGCGCTGGCCAACAACGCGACGATCACGATCACTCGCCGCTATTATCGTACGTTCAGCGAGGCCGCCGCCGCCCGCGCCGAAACCTGGACCGACACGAACAGCAACGGCACGTGCGATGCCGGCGAGCCCTATGAGGACGCCAACCGCAACAATTCTTGGGATCGCGACGGTGGCAATGCGGGACAGGGCGGCGCCAAGGACGCGACACTGTACACCGTTACCGCCACCTATCCGCGCATCTTCCCACTGAGCAATCTCGTTGGCGGGTCGCGCACGACCACGATCACCGCATCGACGGTGCTCCGCAACCAGCCCTATGGCGATCAGGGCAGCTATGGCGCGATGCAGGTGCGCAATTGCGCATGACCCGCTTGCGCTCCTTGCGTCGACTGCTCAGCGACAGGGACGGCGTCGCGCTGCTCGAATTCGCCTTTTCGCTTCCGATCCTCTTGGCACTCAGCCTGACCGGTGCGGAGCTCACCAACTATATCATCTCCCGCATGCGGGTCAGCCAGATCGCACTGCACCTGGCCGACAACGCCGCGCGGATCGGGTCGGGAAGCCAGCTTCAGGCGAAAACGATCACCGAAGCCGATATCAACGACCTGCTGACCGGCGCGGGATTGCAGTCGGGTGAACTCGCCCTGTTCACGCATGGCCGGGTCATTATCACAAGCCTTGAGCCCGATCCCGCGAACAGCGGCAAGAACCGTATCCGCTGGCAACGCTGCCGCGGGGCGAAGACCGCGCAGGCATCCGCTTATGGCGTCGCAGGCGCCGCAAATCTCAACGGCATGGGCAAGGCTGGGCGCCTCGCCACCGCGCCCACCGATGGCGTCACCATGTATGTCGAGGTCTATTACGAATATCAGCCGCTGCTAAAGGCATCCTTCGCCCCCAACACCAATTTCCGTGAGGAAGCATCGATGATGGTGCGCGACCGCCGCGACACGGTTGGTGGCACCAACGGCGTCTATCAGGTCAACGGGGTGACCGCCTCGACCTGCTAACCCGCTTAAGCCCCTCCCTGTTAGGGGAGGGGCTGGTAGTTCTCAGCGGTACGTAACCTTCTTGACCCCGGCCACCACCTTGTCGGCGGTGATCAGCGCGAGCTTCTCCAGGTTCGCGGCATAGGGCAGCGGCACGTCTTCGTTGGTCACGCGGATCACCGGGGCGTCGAGGTCATCGAAGCCCTGCTCCATGCACACTGCGATGATTTCCGACGCGATCGAACAGACCGGCCAGCCTTCCTCGACCACCACCATGCGGTTGGTCTTCTTCAGGCTCTTGAGCACCGTGTCGGTGTCGAGCGGGCGCAGCGTGCGCAGGTCGATCACCTCAGCCTCGATGCCCTCGGCCGCCAGCTTCTCGGCGGCTTCGAGCGCAACGCCGACGCCGATCGAATAGCTGACCAGCGTCACGTCCTTGCCCTCACGCACGATACGCGCCTTGCCGATCGGCAGCACCCAGTCGTCGAGCTTGGGCACGTCAAAGCTGCGCCCGTACATCAGTTCGTTCTCAAGGAACACGACCGGGTCTTCCGACCGGATCGCCGCCTTGAGCAGGCCCTTGGCATCCGCCGCGTCATAGGGCGCGATCACGATCAGGCCCGGAACGCTGGCATACCACGGCCCGTAGTTCTGCGAATGCTGCGCGCCGACGCGGCTCGCCGCGCCGTTGGGACCACGGAACACGATCGGGCAGCGCATCTGGCCGCCCGACATATAGTTGGTCTTCGCGGCCGAGTTGATGATGTGGTCGATCGCCTGCATCGCGAAGTTGAACGTCATGAACTCGACGATCGGCTTGAGGCCGCCCATCGCCGCGCCCGACCCGATACCGGCAAAGCCATATTCGGTGATCGGCGTATCGATCACGCGGCGCGGACCGAATTCGTCGAGCAGACCCTGGGTCACCTTGTAGGCGCCCTGATATTCCGCGACTTCCTCGCCCATCACGAACACGCGATCGTCGGCGCGCATTTCCTCGGCCATCGCATCACGCAGCGCGTCGCGGACGGTCGTCTTGACCATCTCGGTGCCGGCTGGAAGCTCCGGGTCGGCAACGCTCGCCGCCTTGTCGCTCGCCAGCTGCTTGGTGCCGCTATCGGCCTTCTTCGGCTCTTGCGACGCCTTGGGCGCTTCCGGCGCGGGGGCCGGTGCAGCTGCCGGAGCCGGAGCCGGAGCCGGAGCCGGAGCCGGAGCCGGAGCCGGAGCCGGAGCCGAAGCATCCTCGCCCTCGGCCGCGATCGTCGCGATCACGGTGCCGACCTTGACCCCATCGGTGCCCTCGGCAACCAGAATCGACGCGATCGTGCCTTCATCGACGGCTTCGAATTCCATCGTCGCCTTGTCGGTTTCGATCTCGGCGATGATGTCGCCCGACTTGATCGTATCGCCTTCCTTCACCAGCCACTTGGCGAGGGTTCCCTCTTCCATCGTGGGCGAGAGCGCGGGCATTTTCAGCTCGATCGCCATTTCAGTACGTCTCCACCAGAACGTCGGTATACAGCTCGGCCGGATCCGGCTCGGGTGCCTGCTCGGCAAAGTCCGCCGACTCGTTCACCGCCTTGCGGATCTCGGCCTCGATCGCCTTCAGCTCATCTTCCTTGACGCCGATCGCTTCGAGTTCCTTCTTCACCGCGTCGATCGGATCGCTCTTCTCACGCACCGCCTGAACCTCATCGCGCGAACGGTATTTCGCCGGGTCGGACATCGAATGGCCGCGATAGCGATACGTCTTCATCTCAAGGATGATCGGACCTTTGCCCGCGCGGACCCACGCCAGTGCTTCTTCAGCCGCACCACGGCACGCCAGCACATCCATGCCGTCGACCTGGATGCCGGGGATGCGGAAGCTTTCGCCGCGCTTGTACAGCTGGTCCTCGGACGACGCGCGGTTGACGCTCGTGCCCATGGCGTACTGGTTATTCTCGATCACGAAGATGATCGGGAGCTTCCACAGCTCGGCCATGTTGAAGGTCTCGTACACCTGGCCCTGGTTCGCGGCGCCGTCGCCGAAATAGGCCATGGCGACGCCACCGTCACCGCGATATTTGTGCGCAAACGCAAGGCCCGCGCCGAGCGACACCTGCGCACCGACGATGCCATGGCCGCCGTAAAACTTCTTCTCGGTCGAGAACATGTGCATCGACCCGCCCTTGCCGCGGCTGATGCCTGCGGCGCGACCGGTCAGCTCCGCCATGATCTCCTTGGGATCGATGCCGTATGCGAGCATGTGGCCATGGTCGCGATAGCCGGTAATCACCGAATCCTTTTCGCCGTCCAGCGCCGACTGCAGGCCGACCGCGACCGCTTCTTGCCCGATATACAGGTGACAGAAGCCGCCGATGAAGCCGAGGCCGTAGAGCTGGCCCGCCTTCTCCTCGAAACGGCGGATGAGCAGCATCTGGCGATAGAATTCGAGCAGCTCCTCCTTCGACGCATTGTACCGTTGCGGTTCGTTTGGACGCTCACGGTTGGTTGGAGCTGGTTCGTTAATGCGGCCTTTGGCCGGGGATTTTGCCACGATGATCCTCATCCTGGGGAAAGATGGAACCGGCCCTATAGGCCGGATATCGCACTGGGCGCAATGGCAAGCGCCGCTAGTTACGATCGCATCTAATGCTGTGGCCCGGCGCACGCCCTCACCCGCCGATTGTGCAGCATACGGCCCGGTCGATCCGTTCACCCAATACCCCCATCGCGTGCCTTCAGGAGGCAGCGACAGGGGCACAGATAGGGCAGGTTCACTCCAATTCCGGCTTACGTCACTGCCACGTTCAATAGACGAGCCAGCCGGTTGCCTCGCACTGCATGTCGGGAACGGTCGGCGCGCCACCGACCATGGCCTTGGTCTCGACCTTGTACCAATAGTTCCATGGGACCACAAAGGTCACGCTCGCCCGCGCCGTTCCCGACTCAGAAGCCACCATTTTCTGGAAATTCGACGGGGCATTTGCGCCGACCCAACCGTTCAGCTCCTTGCCTTCACTCGTCGCGTTGCACGTCGCCACGATGATGACCGGCTTCTTCTCCGGATTCTGGGCCTCGTTCGTGTTGTAATAGTCTGCGTTGGTCGTCACCGGAAAGCCGGTGAACCCGCCCGTCGAACGCGTCGACTGCGTGCCGCCGCGACCCGTCGTCGCCGGTGACCCCTTTTGGGCAGCTTGGCCCGCCTTCCCGCTCGTTGCCTGATGCGCTGCACGCACCGACAGCGGGGCAACCGCGACACACGCCGTCACCGCAAGAACCAATCCGATATGTTTGCTCGCCATGCTGATCTCCTGTTTTCGGAACGCGACGCTTCCCGCCGGGCACGTACGGGTGCAGGCGCGTGACTATCCGGGCGGGGTAGCCAGGTGTCGATCCTCGCCGCCTGGTCCGTTCGGACCAGCGCGGCGCAGCATTTACGGTAGCGCCGCGAGCAGCCGGATCGCTTCCGCCTGGGTCGCGACGCAGCATTTGGCGAAAATCCCGTGCAGGTGGTTGCGCGCGGTATTATACGCCATCGCCGCCGCTGCGGCTGCGGGCCCAAGGCCACCGGTTCGCACCAGTTCGATCGCCAGATCCGCTTCGCGCTGCGTCAGCCCGAACACCTCGCGCAGCACCCCACGATCGGGCAAATGGACGGTGCCGAGATCATAGATATGCACCGCGCATGCGACCTCGTCCCAGGCACGGCCTGTTTTCGGGGCCGTCGGCACCAATCGGACGAGATAGGGATGGCGACCCGAAGCGCGGGTGACCAGCATCTGCATCCGGACGATTTGCGACACCGTTGGCGACAAACACAGGCTGTTTGACACCATCTGCCGCAATCGGCGCGTTTCCGGCCCCCGTCCGGTTGCCAATCCGTCAATTGCCCACCACAGCCCGTCTCGCATGGTCAGGATCGCCAGCGCACCCGCATCCGCAAAGATGAGGTCGCCGCTCCGATCGAGCAGTACCAGCCCGCTGACCCGAGCCACCAACGCCTGCTGCAATAGCGCCTGGACCTCTTGCACCAATATGGCAGCAGGCGTGCGTCGGCCGATCCGCGGAACAGGCTTGCTCGCGCCGCAGGAAGCGCAGGACCCGTCGCCCTGCGCGTGCGCGGCAGCGTGAAGCATCGCCACGACATCGTCGTGAACGCCCTGGATGGCCATATTTCGGATACCCCGTCGGCACGGATATACCGCATGCGCAACGGTTAGGCAAAATCCGGCATCACGCCGTGCGCTGCCGACCCGCCCCGCTCAATCGAGGGTGACGATAACCTCGTCCGGGTGCACGACGTTGAGCTTCTTGCGGGTCAGTTCGTCCACCATGTCGGGATCGGCGCCGCTCTGCTTGAGCAGCGCCACCCGGTTGCGCAGCTGGGCGCGCTGCGCCTCCAGCTTGGCCAGTTCGGCCTGCTTGACCTCGAGCTGGCGCTTGTAATCGCCGTAGACCAGCACGCCGTTCGGACCCAGCACCGCCGAATAGGCGAAAAAGCCCATCAGGATGATCGCCACGGCGGGCAAGCCGGCGCGACGCAGGATCGTATTGAACGGAGTGGACCGGCTCATACAGTTAATCTCGCCTAAACCGACTCGGCGATCAACCCCGTAGAATGCCGCGACCGGCATAAACCGACGCATCACCCAGTTCTTCCTCGATCCGGATCAGCTGGTTATACTTGGCCAGCCGGTCCGAACGCGCGAGCGACCCGGTCTTGATCTGCCCGCAGTTAGTCGCGACCGCGAGGTCGGCGATCGTCGCATCCTCGGTCTCGCCCGAACGGTGCGACATGACGGCGGTATAGGACGAACGCTGCGCCAGGCTCACCGCTTCCAGCGTTTCGGTCAGCGTGCCGATCTGGTTGACCTTGACCAGCAGCGAGTTGGCATAACCGCCATCGATGCCGCGCTTCAGCCGCTTGGGGTTGGTCACGAACAGATCATCGCCAACCAGCTGGACCTTGCCGCCGAGCTTCTCGGTCAGCAGCTTCCACCCGTCCCAATCATCCTCGGCCATGCCGTCCTCGATCGAGAAGATCGGGTAGCCTGCGCACAAATCGGCGAGGAAATCGGCATTCTGCGCCGACGACAGCGTCTTGCCCTCACCTACCATCTTGTAGGCGCCGTCGCGATAATATTCGGTCGCGGCGCAATCGAGCGCGAGCATCACGTCATCGCCGGGCTTGTATCCAGCCTTCTCGATGCTGGCCATGATGAAGTCGAGCGCTTCGCGCGTCGATGCGATATTGGGCGCAAAGCCGCCTTCGTCGCCAACCGCTGTCGACAGGCCCTTGTCGTGCAGGCCCTTTTTCAGCGTGTGGAAAATCTCCGCGCCGCACCGCACTGCCTCGGCCAGCGAGTCCGCGCCGACGGGGACGATCATGAATTCCTGGAAGTCGATCGCGTTGTCGGCATGCTCGCCGCCGTTGATGATGTTCATCATCGGAACGGGCAGAACATGCGCCGACACGCCACCGACATAGCGGTAGAGCGGCAGGCCGCGCGCGTCCGCCGCCGCCTTGGCAACCGCCAGGCTCACGCCCAGAATTGCGTTCGCGCCCAGCCGGCCCTTATTCTCGGTCCCGTCCAGCTCGATCATCGCATAATCGATCTCGGCCTGATCCTCGGCGTCGAGGCCGGTGATCTCCTCGGCGATCTCGCCATTCACGCCCTCGACCGCCTCGAGTACACCCTTGCCGAGATACATCGACGTGTCACCGTCGCGCTTTTCGACTGCCTCATGCGCACCGGTCGACGCGCCCGACGGCACCGCCGCGCGCCCGAAGCTGCCATCTTCGAGCAACACATCGACCTCCACCGTGGGGTTGCCGCGGCTGTCGAGAATCTGGCGTGCATGGATGTCGATGATTGCGGTCACGAAATGGTCTCCCTACCTTGGGTCAAGACGGTGTCGCGCGGGCCTCTATCCCGTTCGTCGCCGCTGGGCAAATCACGGATGGCGGGGAACCCTCGCGCCGCGCCATGGTTGTCTGGATGAACCAGCAGAAGGGATTCGAGCGATGGCTGACGAAACATTCCCCAAGGACCAGAGCATGGACCCCGCGACCGACGCCCTCGTCGCCGCCCCACCGCTCAAGGACACCGGCGCCGCCGGTGAAGAGGGCAAACGCAGCGCAGGCGCATTCGTCCGTGACGAGGCCGGCAAGCTCGCCGGGCAGGCCGGCGACAAGGCCCGCTCCTTCGCCGACACCGGCAAGGAAAAGGCCACCGGCGCGCTCGACGAGTTCTCGACGATGATGCGCGACGCCGCCGGGACGGTCGATGAAAAGCTTGGCGAACAATATGGCCAATATGCCCGTTCCGCCGCTGACCAGATTTCCGGCCTCGCCGAATCGCTGCGCGGCAAGCAGGTCGATGATCTGCTCGACGACGCCCGCGAGTTCGTGAAGAAAAGCCCCGCGGTTGCCGTCGGCATTGCGGCTGGCGTCGGCTTCGTCCTCGCACGTTTGCTCAAGTCCGGGCTCGACGCTGCAGGCGACCTTGCGGACAAGGGTGATCCAAACGACAGCACCAAGGCATAATATGGCCTGGGGGGCATAGTGGACGAACGGGAAGACGACAGCATCGGCGCACTGGCGGCTCAGGCAGTTGCCGATGCGCGCGCCTTTGCCGATGCGGAAATCGGCTATTGGAAGGCACTCGCGCTCGCCCGGCTCAGCGACGCGCGCGCGGCTCTGATCTTCGGCGCGCTGGTATTCCTGCTCGCCAATTCGGCCGCGATTGCGCTGATCGTCGGTCTGGTTCTGATCCTCTCCCCCCATGTCGGCCCGGCCGCCGCGACATTGATCGTGGTCGTTACCGCCCTCGGCGCGGCCGCCGTGGCCGGGCGTGCCGCGTTCGTCCGCTACCGCCGCGCCATCCGACCCCGGAACATGCCATGACTGAAGTGCTTCCCACTGAACTGACCGAGGCCGAAGCCCGCAGTCGCAATGCCCGCGCCCGGCTGTTCGGCACGCTGGGGCGGATGCAGGACAAGCTGAACCCAATGGCGCTGGCGCAGGATGCGGTCGAGAATGTCGCAATCAATGTCGCCCGCGACACCGTAGCGACGGTCCGCGCCAATCCGCGCACCGTCGCGCTCGCGGCGGGCGCAGCGCTGCTCTTCCTCACGCGCCGTCCGCTCGCCCGATTGCTGGTTGGTGGTGCAACCGCTGCGGCCAAGGCGAGTTTGAAGAACCGTAGCACCGCCCCCAAATCCAGGACCAACGCCCGTCCGAAGAAAGGATCGTCGAAATGACCACGCCCCGCAACACACAGAAGCCCAGCACCGTCGAAGGACTCGCGAAAAACCCGATCGCGCTCGTCGCCGGCGGGGTCGCGCTGGGCGCTGTCATCGGCGCGCTGATCCCGCGTCCACAGCAGGAGAAGGACCTGCTCGCTCCCGTCGGCAAGCGCCTCGCGGAGGGTGCCACGGCCGCCGCCACCGCCGCGCGCGACGCCGGAAAAGCCGAGATCGACGCGATCCTCCCCCAGCGCGACGCCGCCAAGGAACAGATCGGCAAGATCATTGGATCGGCCTTCACCGCCGCCAAGGAAGCGGCGGCGAGCAAGACCGACGCATGATATCTCGCCGTGCCGCGCCGTTACGGTGCGGCACGGTATTGAGTGCAGTGCAACAACGCGGCTAAGGCACCCGGGTATCTCATTCCCCGGGAGCATTTATGAGCAAGCTGCACCTCGTCTTCGGCGGTCGCGTGAAGGACCCCATGACGCTCGATTTCCAGGATCCGACCAAGCTCGACGTGGTCGGCATCTTCCCCGACTATGCCAGCGCCGAAAAGGCATGGCGCGGCGCCGCGCAGCGCACGGTCGACGATGCCGAGATGAAATATGTGGTGGTCCACCTCCATCGGCTGATGGAGCCTGACGCAGAGGGGTGACCCGGAATCTCCCCTCCCGCAAGCGGGAGGGGGACCCGATCAGATAAACTCGATCTTGTTGACCTCGTACCAGCGGTCGCCGGCCGGAACGGTCACTTCGACCTCATCGCCCAGGCTCTTGCCGATCAGTGCGCGGCCCAGCGGCGAATTGTAGCTGATCCGCCCCGTCTTGGCGTCCGCCTCGGCCTGGCCGACGATCTGGTACTTCACCGTCTTGTCTTCCTCATCGAGCAACGTGACCGTCGCACCGAATACGATGCGGTCGCCCGACAGGTCGCGCGGATCGATGATCTGCGCGCGGCTCAGCTTGTCCTCGATATCGGCGATCGTCGCCTCGACCTGGCCCTGCCGTTCCTTCGCCGCATGATATTCGGCGTTTTCCGACAGGTCGCCATGCGCCCGCGCTTCCTCGATGGCGTCCACGATCAGCGGACGCTCGGCTTTCAGCACTTTGAGCTGCTCGTTGAGCTTCTCATAGCCTTCCGCCAGCATCGGCATCTTCTCGACCGTCGCCATTCAAACCCGTCCTTCGTCAAAAGCCCCGTGTCCCCGGCGTGCCTCAATCGGCCCGCTCGCACCCTAACCTTCGTTGTGGGGGATCAATTGTGCGATTGCGAATAGTAAGCCTGCAACGGACGGACTTCAAGGGACTGGCCACTCAGCGCCGTAATGGCCTGCGATGCGGCGACGCTGGCGGGCGCCGTGGTGAAGTACGGGATCTTCAGCGACAGCGCCGATGCACGGATCGATTCGCTGTCCTTCAGCGACTGCCACCCTTCGGTGGTGTTGAAGATCAACGCGATATCGCCGTCGCGAATCCGGTCGACGATGTGCGGGCGGCCCTGCGCGACCTTGTTGACCCGTTCGACCGGGACGCCTTGCGCGGCCAGATAATCGGCCGTCCCGCCAGTCGCAACGATGGTAAAGCCCTGTTCGACCAGCAGCTTCACCCCCGGCAGCACCACCGGCTTGTCGCTGTCCTTGACGCTGACAAAGACATTGCCACCGCTCGGCAGCACCGTTCCCGCGCCCAGCTGCGCCTTGGCAAAGGCCGTGGGAAAATCGCGATCGATCCCCATCACTTCGCCGGTCGACTTCATTTCCGGTGACAGCACCGGATCGACGCCGGGGAAGCGGCCCCACGGGAACACCGCTTCCTTGACCGCAATATAATCGATGTTGCGATCGATCTTGGGCAGGTCCTTCAGCTTTTCGCCCGCCATTACGCGGCTCGCGATCTTGGCGATCGGGATGCCGATGGCCTTGGCGACGAACGGCACGGTGCGCGAGGCACGCGGATTGACCTCGATCAGGTAGACCTCGCCGTCCTTGACCGCGAACTGGATGTTCATGAGGCCGCGAACCTTCAGCGCCCGCGCCAGCGCATCGGTCTGACGCTCGATCTCCGCGATGATCGCATCGGGCAGGCTATAGGGCGGCAGCGAACAGGCGCTGTCGCCCGAATGGACCCCCGCCTCCTCGATATGCTGCAGCACGCCCGCGACCACGACATCGTCGCCATCGCAAATCGCGTCGACATCGACCTCGATCGCGTCGCGCAGATACTGGTCGATCAGCACCGGGGCGTCGCCCGACACCTGCACCGCAGTCTGGATATAGTGATCAAGCTGCTCGACCGTATCGACGATCTCCATCGCGCGGCCACCGAGCACGAAGCTCGGCCGCGTCAGCACCGGATAGCCGATCCGCTCGGCCACCGCGATCGCCTCTTCACGGCTGCGCGCAATGCCGTTCTGCGGCTGCTTGAGCCCCAGCTTTGACACCAGATCGGCAAACTGCTCGCGGTCTTCGGCGAGATCGATCGCGTCGGGCGAGGTGCCCAGGATCGGAATCCCCGCCTGCTCCAGCGCGCGCGCCAGGTTCAGCGGCGTCTGCCCGCCAAACTGGACGATCACCCCCGCCAGCGTGCCGTTCGACATTTCGACTGCCAAGATTTCCAGCACATCCTCCGCCGTCAGCGGCTCGAAATACAACCGGTCCGACGTGTCATAATCGGTGCTCACCGTCTCCGGGTTACAGTTGACCATGATCGTCTCATAGCCCGCATCCGCCAGCGCGAAGCACGCGTGGCAGCAGCAATAGTCGAACTCGATCCCCTGCCCGATCCGGTTCGGCCCGCCGCCCAGAATGACGACCTTCTTGGCGGACGTCGGCATGCTCTCGCACTCGGGCGCGCCAAAGGACGGCGCCTCATAGGTCGAATACATATACGGCGTCTTGGCATTGAACTCGGCGGCGCAGGTGTCGATCCGCTTGAACACCGGGCGCACGTTCAGCTTGTGGCGCAGCTTGCGCACATCGGCCTCGGTCACGCCGCCGGTCATCGCCTTGACGACCTCACCGATCAGCCCCGACGACTTCGCCATCGCGTCGGTGCCTTCGCGCAGGTTCGCCGAGCGCAGCGCCAGCCATGCCAGACGCTTGTCGCTGAACCCCATCGACTTGAGCCGCCGCATCCCCGCCGCGTCCTGCGGCAGGCCGCCCCGGCACACTTCCTCTTCCGCCGCGATGATCTCGGCAATCCGCTCCAGGAACCACGGGTCGTACGCCGCCAGCGCATGCACTTCGGCGACCGTAAAGCCCTCACGCAGCGCCTGCGCCGCGATCAGCAGCCGGTCGGGCGTGCGCTGCGCCAGCGCCGCCTCGATCACGTCGCGCGGCGCGCCCTGCAGACGCTCGACATTGTTGAAGCCCGACAGGCCGGTCTCCAGCCCGCGCAGCGCCTTCTGCATCGATTCATGGATGTTGCGGCCAATCGCCATCACTTCGCCGACCGACTTCATCGCCGTGCCCAGCGTCGCTTCGGCGCCCTTGAACTTCTCGAACGCAAAGCGCGGAATCTTGGTCACGACATAGTCGATCGTCGGCTCGAACGACGCCGGGGTCGCACCGGTGATGTCGTTGGTAATCTCGTCCAGCGTGTACCCGACCGCCAGCTTCGCCGCGACCTTGGCAATCGGGAAGCCGGTTGCCTTCGACGCCAGCGCCGAACTCCGCGACACGCGCGGGTTCATCTCGATCACGATCAGGCGCCCGTCCTTCGGGTTCACCGCGAACTGCACGTTCGACCCGCCGGTTTCGACGCCGATCTCGCGCAGCACCGCGATGCTGGCGTTGCGCATGATCTGATATTCCTTGTCGGTCAGCGTCAGCGCGGGCGCGACCGTGATCGAGTCACCCGTGTGGGTGCCCATCGCATCGACATTCTCGATCGAACAGATGATGATGCAGTTGTCGTTGCGGTCCCGCACGACCTCCATCTCATATTCCTTCCAACCGAGCAGCGATTCCTCGATCAGCACCTCGGTCGTCGGCGATGCGTCCAGCCCCTTGCGGACGATCTCGATGAACTCTTCCTTGTTATACGCAATCCCGCCGCCGGTGCCGCCCAGCGTGAAGGACGGACGGATGATCGCCGGCAGCCCGACCTTCTCCAGCCCCTCCAGCGCCTCGGCTTCGCTATGAGCAATCGCCGAACGCGCGCTGTCCAGCCCGATCTTGTCCATCGCGTCGCGGAACTTCAGCCGATCCTCGGCCTTGTCGATCGCCTCGGCATCCGCGCCGATCATGATGCAGCCGTACTTCTCCAGCGTGCCATCATTGGCCAGCGCCAGCGCGGTATTCAGCGCCGTCTGCCCGCCCATCGTCGGCAGGACGGCATCGGGCCGCTCCTTCTCGATGATCTTGGCGACCACCGCCGGCGTGATCGGCTCGACATAGGTCGCGTCGGCCAGCTCGGGATCGGTCATGATCGTCGCCGGGTTCGAATTGACCAGGACGATGCGATAGCCCTCTTCCTTGAGCGCCTTGATCGCCTGCGTGCCCGAATAATCGAACTCGCACGCCTGACCGATCACAATGGGACCAGCGCCGATGACGAGGATGGAGGAGATGTCAGTGCGTTTTGGCATTATTTCTTCTCGTAAGCAGTCAGCTTCGGGATCGCTCCGAGCCGATTGATCGTGCAAGTGCGTGCAGGCTGGGTCACTGCGGGTTCGAACTTGAACACAACCCAGTCATACCCGTCAGGAACCGGCTCATGGTGAGCGACTGCGCCATGCGTCGTCGCCGAGCAAGCTGTCGCCGCTTCGACAATTTGTGTCGCGGATGTGCCTTTCGGAACCCAGTACCATCCGGTTTCCGGACGCCTCCAAGCATAGGACGCATCCTGCGGAGGCGTTACGCCTGTTGTGCACGCGCTCAGGAAAAAGAGAGCCAAAACAGCTCTCACCGCAACATCCCCACAAACCGCTCGAACAGATAGAAGCTATCCTGCGGCCCCGGCGACGCCTCGGGGTGATACTGCACCGAAAACGCCCGCCCGCCGTCGATCTCGATCCCGCAATTGCTGCCGTCGAACAGCGACACATGCGTCTCGACCACGCCTGCGGGCAGGGTCGCGCTCTCGACCGCAAAGCCGTGGTTCATCGACGTGATCTCGACCGCGCCGTCGCTCAGCCGCTTGACCGGATGGTTCGCGCCGCGATGCCCCTGGAACATCTTGGTCGTCTGCGCGCCCACCGCCAGCGCCAGCAACTGATGGCCAAGGCAGATGCCGAACAGCGGCTTCTTGGTGGCCAGCAGCTCGCGGATCACGGGCACGGCATAGGCGCCGGTCGCGGCCGGATCGCCCGGCCCGTTCGACAGGAAAATGCCGTCGGGGTTGAACGACAACACCTGCTCGGCAGTCGCGGTCGCGGGCAGCACCGTCACCTTCGCCCCGGCCTTCACCAGATTGCGGAAGATATTGTGCTTCGATCCATAATCGATCGCCACGACATGCGGCCGCGCGCCATCGCCATCGACCTCATAGCCAAAGCCCAGCCGCCACACGCCGCCTTCCCACCCGAAATGCGTTTCGGTGGTGACGGTGATGGCCAGGTCCATGCCCTCCAGCCCCGGCCAGGCCTTTGCCTGTTCGATCAGCGCGGGAATGTCGAACTCACCCGAAGCCGAATGCGCGATCACGCCATTGGGCGCGCCCTTGCCGCGAATGCGCCGCGTCAGCGCGCGGGTGTCGATGCCCGACAGGCCGATGCGGTTATGCTTGCGCATCCAGTCGTCCAGCCGCTCGACGCTGCGGAAGTTGGACGGCGCAGTCACATCCTCACGCACGATCATGCCGAGCGCGTGCGGATTGTCCGCCTCGACATCATCGGGGTTCGCGCCGACATTGCCGATATGGGGGAAGGTGAAGCAGATCATCTGGCCCGCGAACGACGGGTCGGTCATGATCTCCTGATATCCGGTCATCGCGGTGTGGAAGCAGACTTCCCCCGCCGCCGCGCCCTCGGCCCCGAATCCACGGCCCCAGATGACCTCGCCGCTCGCG
The DNA here is from genome assembly GCF_056821745.1 of Sphingomonas sp. SDUR79. Classification (NCBI taxonomy): domain Bacteria; kingdom Pseudomonadati; phylum Pseudomonadota; class Alphaproteobacteria; order Sphingomonadales; family Sphingomonadaceae; genus Sphingomonas; species Sphingomonas sp. SDUR79. The sequence continues at coordinate 1,366,499 of NZ_JBPDIN010000001.1, forward strand.
AGAACCAGAACGCCTGTAGCTCCTTCAGGCACGATAATGGGCGTGGCTTCGGCCATCAGAGAAGGTCGCTCCTGTCAGTTTTTCCGGCGATGTCGCTAAGCGCTGCCCGCTAGACCCCTACCCCCCTCGCGTCAACCGCCTGTCGCGACTATCTGGGGACAATTCCGATTCAGTTGAGAGATAAATCAAATGATCCGCGACGACATCAAGGCAGCCCTGATCACCGCGATGAAGGGCGGCGACAAGGACGGCACCGCCGCCATCCGCCTGATCCAGAGCGCGATCAAGAACCGCGACATCGAAGCGCGCACGCAAAGCCCCGTCGCCGACGACGACGCGCTGGTCGTCGAAGTGCTGCAGAAAATGGTCAAGCAGCGCCGCGAATCGATCGAGATGTTCGAAAAGGGCGGCCGCCAGGAACTCGCCGACAAGGAAAAGGCCGAAGTCGCGGTGATCGAAGGCTTCCTCCCCGCCCAGATGAGCGCGGAAGAAACCGCCGCCGCGATCGAGGCGATCAAGGCCGACCTCGGCGCCACCGGCATGAAAGACATGGGCCGCGTCATGGCCGAGCTGAAAGCGCGGCATGCGGCCAGCCTCGACATGAGCAAGGCCAGCGCAGCGGTGAAGGCGGCGTTGGGCTGAGTCCGAGCTGATCCTCCCCCGCCAGGGGGAGGATAACCAAGCCAAGAATTCCTTCCGCCAACAATGCTTGGCGTCGCGGCAATCCCCGCCTAAACGCCCCTCATCATGAACCAGCCCAACTCCTTCCGCGCCCAGCCCGATGACCGCGGCCATTTCGGCCAGTTTGGCGGGCGCTACGTCGCCGAAACGCTGATGCCGCTCGTCCTCGACCTTGAGCGCGAGTATCGGGCCGCGAAGGCTGACCCGGCCTTTGCCGCGCAGTTCGACGACCTGCTCGAACATTATGTCGGCCGCCCCAGCCCGCTTTATTACGCCGAACGGCTGACCGACGCGCTGCGCGAGAACGCGCCCGAGGGGATGGGCGCCGAAATCTGGTTCAAGCGCGACGAGCTCAACCACACCGGCGCGCACAAGATCAACAATTGCATCGGCCAGATCCTGCTCGCGATCCGCATGGGCAAGACGCGGATCATCGCGGAGACCGGCGCGGGCCAGCACGGTGTCGCCACCGCCACCGTCTGCGCGCGCTTCGGCCTGCCCTGCACCATCTTCATGGGTGCCAAGGACGCCGCGCGCCAGCAGCCCAACGTGTTCCGCATGAAGCTGCTCGGCGCCGAAGTCCGCCCCGTCACCAGCGGCGCGGGCACGCTCAAGGACGCGATGAACGAAGCGCTGCGCGACTGGGTCGCCAACGTCCACGACACCTTCTACATCATCGGTACCGCCGCCGGCCCGCACCCCTATCCGGAGCTGGTCCGCGACTTCCAGAGCGTGATCGGCAAGGAAGCGCGCGCGCAGATGCTCGCCCGCACCGGTCGCCTCCCCGACCTGCTCGTCGCCGCGATCGGCGGGGGCAGCAACGCGATCGGCCTGTTCCACCCGTTCCTCGACGACGCGGATGTCGCGATGCTCGGCGTCGAAGCAGCGGGCGAAGGGCTGAACAAGAAGCACGCAGCGTCCCTCGCGGGCGGCGAACCCGGCATCCTCCACGGCAACAAGACCTATTTGCTGCAGGACGAGGACGGCCAGATCACCGAAGCGCATTCGATCAGCGCCGGCCTCGACTATCCCGGCATCGGCCCTGAACATGCCTGGCTCAAGGACATCGGCCGCGTCACCTACACCAGCGTGACCGACACCGAAGCGCTCGACGCCTTCCAGCTGCTCTGCCGCACCGAAGGCATCATCCCCGCCCTCGAACCTTCGCACGCGATCGCAGCCGTCGCGGTCAAGGCCCGGGAAATGCGCCGAGATCAGGTGATCCTCGCCAACCTCTGCGGCCGCGGCGACAAGGACATCTTCACCGTCGCCGAGGCGCTGGGGGTCGCAATTTGATGGATGCGTCTCTCGCGGTCGGCCTGCTCTTCATCGTTCTGGTCGTCGTGCTGCCATTTCTCCTCGCCGTTATAACTGGCTACGAAGCACCAGCATCATTTGGCGAATCCGTGCAGCGTTGCGTTCAAGGAACGCTTACCGGGTGCATAATGATGGCCGGACTGAATTTTGGTCGAGTAGGTGCCGATTTTGACCAATGGTACTGGGAAATGTTGCTGGTCATCCCCGTGATGGCGGGACTGCAACTGGCCATCGACTATCTGGCAATGCGCCGGCAAGCTAAGCGAACAACGATATGACCCGCCTCGCCACCACCTTCGCCACCGCCGCGCGCGACCACCGCGCCGCCCTCGTCACCTTCGTCACAGCGGGTGACGGCGACACCACCGCGATCCTCGACGCGCTCGTCGCGGGCGGGGCGGATGTGATCGAACTTGGCATGCCGTTCACCGATCCGATGGCCGATGGCCCGGCGATTCAGGCCGCGAACCTGCGCAGCCTCGCCGCCGGCACGCGCACCGCCGACGTGCTCGCCATCGCCGCCGCCTTCCGCCAGCGCCATCCGGAAACCCCGCTGGTGCTGATGGGCTATGCCAACACCATGACCCGTCCGACGCCCGAAGCCTTTGCGCAAAAGGCCGCGGACGCAGGCGTCGATGGCGCGATCATCGTCGATATCCCGGCGGAGGAAGCCGACGAGATCGCCGCCTTCGCCCCGCACGGCATCGCCACCATCCGCCTCGCCACCCCCACCACCGACGCCGCGCGCCTGCCCGCCGTGCTCGATGGTGCGAGCGGCTTCCTCTACTACGTCTCGGTCGCCGGCATCACCGGCAAGCAGCAGGCGGCACAGGACAGTATCGAAGCCGCCGTCGCCCGCCTGAAAGCCGCAACCGACCTGCCCGTCGCGGTCGGTTTCGGCGTCCGCACGCCCGAACAGGCGGCCGCGATCGGCCGCGTCGCCGATGGCGTGGTCGTCGGCTCGGCGATCATCGACATCATCGCGGCAGAGGGCGCCAATGCGCCCGCCGCCGTCCGCACCTATATCCAATCCCTGTCGGCCGCGCTGGCCGCAGCACGCAAGGAAACCGCCGCATGAGCTGGCTCACCCGCGTCCGCAACGCGATCTCGCTCGTCATCCCCAACAAGGCGGAATCGCCCGACAATCTCTGGCACAAGTGCAAGGGCTGCGGGCAGATGGTGTTCGTAAAGGAACTCCAGGAAAACCAGTCGGTCTGCCCGATCTGCGACCATCATGAGCGCATCGGCGCCCGCGCGCGCTTCGACCAGCTGTTCGACCCCGGCTACACATTGCTCGCCAATCCCAAGGTCGCCGAAGACCCGCTCAAGTTCCGCGACCAGAAGCCGTATCCCGCCCGCATCAAGGCCGCCCGCGCCAGCACCGGCGAGCAGGACGCGTTCCTCAACGCCAGCGGCACCATCCTCGGCCAGCGCGCGGTAATCGGCGTGCAGGATTTCGCCTTCATGGGCGGATCGATGGGCCAGGCGGTCGGTGAAGCCTTCATCGCCGGAGTCGAAGCCGCAATCGGCGCCCGCGCGCCCTATATCGTCTTCACCGCCAGCGGCGGCGCGCGCATGCAGGAGGGCATCCTGTCGCTGATGCAGATGCCCCGCACCACCGTCGCCATCTCGATGCTCCACGACGCCGGCCTGCCCTATATCGTCGTGCTGACTGACCCCACCTCGGGCGGCGTGATGGCCGCCTATGCGATGCTCGGCGACGTCCAGATCGCCGAGCCCAAGGCCACCCTCGCCTTCACCGGCCGCCGCGTGATCGAAAGCACGATCCGCGAAAAGCTGCCCGACGATTTCCAGACCAGCGAATATTATCTCGACCACGGCCTGATCGACATGGTCGTCCACCGGAAAGACCTGCGCGACAAGCTGGGGGCACTGATCGGGTTGCTGGTGGAGGAAAAGGCGGCGGCGTAGGCTATCTAAAAGCCCTCTCCCCTCCGGGGAGAGGGTTGGGAGAGGGGCAGAACGCCAAGGCGGGGGAACACGGCAAATGCCAAGCACCAACCCCAAACTTCTCGAACGCGCCCGCCAGATGCGCAGCGAGATGACCCAACCCGAACGCGGCCTCTGGATCGCCCTGCGCGCCAAACGCCCGCCGGTGTCTTCGCCTTGCTCGCAGCCGGTTTGCAGATAACATGGGCGAATGGCACTTTTTGATATCGACGAGTTTCTGAAACTATCGCTTCCGCCCAAGGAAGGTGACACCGACTGGTTTGAAAATGCCGCGGACGGCGCCGGTTATCTACAGGCCAACGCACGCTCGTCTGAGATCATACTCTATACCGGCGTAGGACAGAGTTATGTTCACGCGATTCTAGCCCCCCTTGGTAACGTCACGCCCCCTGACGGCGACGATCTGCAACGCGCACATATCGGCCCGGATAGTTCGTGGGCGCTTGGGCATAGTTCTGGTGGTGGAGAGCCGGACCGAATGTATCTGGCTGACCCGCTGGATCACCCCGGCTGCAAATCCCTCATCGGCGGGGAACAACTGGTTTTCAGGCGCAGCTTTAACGGCGTCGACAAAGGGCTAGTGCGAACCGAATTGTCACAGCGCCTTGTGCAATCTCTCGACCTCTACTGGCTAGAAGAGGAAAGAGCATATTGCCGCTTGAATGATGATGGCGATATCGAACCCATCATCCGCGTGCGAGATATGGGCAAACACACCGGCGAGTCACATGACGTGCTTGTAACGATCGATGCTCATCAGCTTCATCGATACATGGCGGTAACGGAGACCGCCCTCGTGATGAAATTTGACTTCACACGCTACAGATCTGGTGATTTCGGGGGATGGCATGATCCCGACCGTCAGGAATTCGCAGACGGAGACTTGTTCTATCATGGTGGGGTGCAATCGGCGTGTAGCTTTATCAACGGCGTGTTGATTGTCAGGCCTGCACTCACAAAAGAAATGATGATCGCGCGCAGTCTCCGAAGGTGGACGGACGAAGGAAAAGAATACGCCACGTTCAAAGCGCATGACTGGAAGAACGGCCGCTATGCCGAGATTTCCTGTGCGCCGTCCGCTCTTGCGAGTTATTTTGAGAAGGACTCGCCGCTACCTTTTCAGGTGACACCCGCATTCTTCAAGCCGGACGTCCTGCAGCGCTATAAGGCAGATCCTGACAAATACACGCTGGAACATCGATCCGTTCAGTCTCGAGCGGGCTGGTATCTCAAGACCTATGACGTGAATGAAGCTGGTCAGGTTCACACCTATCTGTGTTACCTAGCAGATCTTCCCTACAGCGAACAGATTTACTGGCAGTCTTTCAATGAGTGGCCGAAAGCGCCGCTGTCCAAACGTGCCATCGAAACTGATTTTGAGGGCCGTTTCAGTAGCATGCCCGATCCGCTCGTCGAGATGAAATATGAGATTTCCAAACTCGACAAGATTGCGCCGGACTACTGGCAACCGCGCGGCGAGAATCTTGCAGCGGCTCTGCACTATCCGCTGACTGCGTCGTCAGAGGAGTGGGCCACCGCCATCCTTGCGCTCGATCATCTCGTCGTCGAAGGGTTCGTTTCTAAGGCGCTTCGGCAACGCCTTTCAGTGGCGGGCTGCACTGTGGATAGGCAGTGGGGCACGATTAAACTCCTACAAGAGTGCCTCCTTGCGGCCGGCCTTGACGATAAGGAGGCAGCAGAGATCGTAGAGCCTCTGAAAAGGACGCATTACCTTCGCTCGAAGGTCAAAGGTCACTCCGCAGAGGCGGAAAAGACCAAGCTGGTTAAGCAGGCTAAAATTGACCATGGGTCGTTACCTGCTCACTTCCGCGCGCTCACGACGGAGGTGCAGGCAGGGTTAGATCGTATTATTGAGCTACTGTAACGCTACCAGCGGGTTATGCGGGATCGGCGTAAGCCAGATGTATAATCTTATAGTCTCATCTGCCCCCACACCCGCTATATCCCCCCACGATGCCCGACCACGCGACCTCCTCCCACCCCGCCGTCCAACGCCAGCTCGACCGTCTCTGGGCGCTCGGCCCTGGTGCCGATGTCCTCGGGCTCAGCCGCATTACCGCGCTGCTCGACCGGATCGGCAACCCGCATCTGCGCCTCCCCCCCGTGCTCCATGTCGCGGGGACCAACGGCAAGGGTTCGACCTGCGCCTTCCTGCGCGCCGCGGTCGAAGCCGCCGGCCTCACCGCGCATGTCTATTCCAGCCCGCACCTGGTCCGCTTCAACGAGCGTATTCGCCTTGGCGGTAAGCTGATCGACGACGCGACCCTCGCCACCCTGCTCGAACAGGTGCTCGATTCGGGCGGCGATATCGGCGCGAGCTTTTTCGAGGTGACCACCGCCGCCGCCTTCCTCGCCTTCGCCCGCACCCCGGCGGACGCCTGCATCATCGAGGTTGGCCTTGGCGGTCGCCTCGACGCCACCAACGTCATCCCGGCCCCCGCCGCCTGCGCCATCGCCCAGCTCGGCATCGACCATCAGGCGTTCCTCGGCGACACCGCCGAAGCCATTGCCGGGGAGAAGGCCGGCATCGCCAAGCCCGGCGTCCCGCTGGTCACCATGTCCTATGGCGACAGCGTCACCGCCCGCATCGCACAGGTCGCCGCCGCCGCGAGCGCCCCGGTCCACGCGCGCGGCACCGCCTGGGACTTCACCGTCACCCCCGATCGCCTGCTCTACCGCGACGTGCAGGGCGAGGTCGCAACCCCGCTCCCCACCCTCGCCGGCCCGCACCAGCCCGCCAATCTCGCGCTCGCCATCGCCACGCTCCGCCACCAACGCGCGCTAACCATCCCCGACAGCGCCTTCGCCGCAGCCGCCACCGCCGCCCGCTGGCCCGCGCGGATGCAGCGTCTGACCACCGGCCCGCTCCACGCGCGCCTGCCCGCCGGAGCCGAAATCTGGCTCGACGGCGGCCATAACGAAGCCGCCGCCCAGTCGGTCAGCGCCACGCTGGCCCAGGTCGCGAACGGCCGCCCCGCGCACCTGATCCTCGGCATGTTGTCGAACAAGGACGCGACCGGCCTGCTCGCCCCCTTCGTCCCGCTCGCCGCCAGCTTCACGGCGGTCCCCGTCCCCGACCACGCGCATCACGATCCGGTGGACCTCGCCGCCACTGCCCGCGCGCTCGGCATCCCCAGCACTGCGACCGCGGCCGACGTGCCCGGCGCCCTCGCCAAGCTGCAAACCGCCGACGCCCCGCTCGTCCTGATCCTCGGCTCGCTCTACCTTGCAGGCGAAGTGCTCCGGGAAAACGACGAACTGCCCGACTGATCCTTATTGCGATTGACTATCAATAGAAGAATGGCAGACTGGCAGTCCCGATCAAGGAGTCGCCCGTTGCGCCAATCCCCCGCCCGCGCCGAAACCCTCGGCAACCTCCTCCCCCGGCTCCAGCCCGAGGATCCCGCCGCGCGCCTGTTGCTGTTCGGCATCCGTCAGCTCGGCGCACACGGCCTCGGCGACGCCGCCGCCGCCCACGCCTTCATCACTGCGTTCGGCAAGGAATTCCGCCGCCCGCTCTTGCTACTCCGCACGCTGATGGCCGAAATGTCGACGGCCAGCGCCAGCCCGATTCAGATCGCCCCATGGTGCTGCGCGCGCATGACCGCATCGGAAGGCGCGCTGGTCGAAGTCATCGCCAGCGTCGAACGCGACAGCGAACGCGCCCGCATCCTGCTCGGCGACCTGCTCGGCATCCGCCGCGTCGATGGCGTGCTGGCCACCGCCCACGCGCTCGCCAACGCCTTCGCCGATGCGGGAATGCCGGTCGAGGTTTAACTGTCCCGCGTCTAATTTGGGTGGTTCTACAGCCGTTTGCCCTGAGCTTGTCGAAGGGCCACTCCCGACAAGCGTAGTATGCGGTGCTTCGACAAGCTCAGCACAAACGGCCGTGTGTGTCGGGTCTAACGCGCAATGCTCTAACCGCGCGCCCTTAACTGCGCGAGCGTATCGGCGGCCCAGCGATACATGTCCGCCTCCGCCATACGCTGCCCCCGGTCAAGCCGCCGCGCCCGCGCCTCGACCTCTTCCAGCTGTTTGCGCGCCTTGTTCTCCCACCCCTGCACCAGCAGCAGCGCAGCATAGCGACACCGCGCCTCCTCTCCGGGCAGGCGGGTGACGATGTCGGCGTAGAGGTCAAGCGCCTCCTGCGCGCGGCCAAGATGCTCCAGCATGCGCGCGCGCAACAGCGACGTCCGGTCCCGTTCGGACTGACCGGACGGCGGATCGAGCGCGTCGATCAACGCCAGCGCTTCTGCGGCATGTCCTTGCTCGAACACGACCCGAGCGATCTTGCGCTCGATCGCCGCATCGCCCGGCGCGCCGCTGCGCGCATCGCGATAGGCGGCCTCCGCCTCGCTCCATCGCCCAAGTTCGGCATAGGCGTCGCCCAGCCGAACCTTGTTCGCGACCGTATCGGCCAGGTCGAGCGCGTCGCGCGCCGCCCGCAACTCACGCTCGGGGTCCAGCGCGGCAACCGCCTTGGCCCGCACCGTCCGCACATGCCGATTGCCCGACAGCCCCGGCAGGATCTCGACGATGATATAGGCGATACTGCCCACCACCGGCAGAAAGATCAGCGCCGCGAGCCACAGCGTGTTGCGGCCCGTCTTCACCAGATGCACGACCAGCGCGACCTGAATGCCGATCACCGCGAGATAGGCGATCATGCCGGGTTGCGGATAACCGGGGCCTCCGGTTCGTCCTCGCCTCGCGCAACCTCGCCTTCGGTCCCGGCATTGCCGATCGACCGGTCGACCAGCCCCGACGTCATCATCCACCAGAACAACAGTACCCCCGGCAGCGCCAGCACCGTCGTGAACAGATAATAGTTCACATAACCCATGCCCTCGATCAGCAGCCCGGCGGTCGTCCCCGACAGGAAACGCCCCAGGATGCTCGCCGCCGCTGACAGCAATGCGAACTGCGTCGCGGTGAAGCTGAGGTTACACAGCGCCGAGAGATACGCGACCACGCAAACCCCGCCGACACCGCTCGCGAAATTCTCGAACCCCATCGCCGCAGCCATGCCGATATTGCTCTTGCCGCTCGCCGCCAGCGCGGCAAATGCGGCGTTGGAGATCATCATCAGGAACAGGCTGAGCATCACCGACCGCTTCATGCCAAGCTTCACATACAGCACGCCGCCGACAAAGATGCCGGCCAGCAGCGCCACGAAGCCCACGCCAACGTCGTAGAACGCGATCTCGGTCTTGGTGAACCCCAGATCGTTGAACAGCAGCCGCAGGGTGAGGTTCGCCAGCGTGTCGCCGAGTTTGTGGACGAGCACGAACAGCAGCACGACCGCGCCACCCTCACGCCGGAAAAACTCGATCAGCGGCCCGACCTTCCCGCCATCGGCGGGCGCAGCAGCAACCGGGCGCAGCAACCCGATGCCCAGCAGCGCGACGGCCCCCAGCACCAGCAGCACGATCGCCAGCGGATCGCTCCACCCGCGCCACAGCCCGACGCCAACCCCCGCGACCGTCACCAGCCCCAGCCAGGTCAGCGCGCTCGGCTTGCCCGCGTCGCGTGCGCGGCGGGCGGTCAGGTCGAACAGGGGGAACAGATACCCGACCAACACCATGTTCGACAGGATGTTGACCCCCAGCACCCCGTCGATCCAGCGTCCGACCAGATACAGCGGGACGAACGACAGGATGAAGATGAGATAGGGCCGCTGCGCCATGCGCTCGGGCCATTCGCGGCTCACCTTGCGCTCCGGCTCACCGACGATCAGCCCCGCCAGGATCGCGGGCAGCGCAAAGATCGCGCAGGCGGCATAAGCGACGCCCCACCCCGCGCCATCGGCGACATACAGCGCCAGTCCGCCCGCACCGGCCGACCCGATGCGCCAGCCATATTGCGACATGCCCGACCCGACGCCCAGCTGGCGCGGCTCAAGCAATTCGATGCGATAGGCGTCGATCACGATGTCGAACGTCGCGCCGGCCAGCCCGACCATGATCGCCGCCGCCACGAGCCAACCAAGCGAGTCCGTCGGATCGAGGCTGCCCAGGAACACGACCGCCGCCGCAACCAGCGCCCCGGTAACGATCAGCCAGCTGCGCCGCGCGCCGATCGCGCCCAGCACCGGGATGCGGAACTTGTCCACCACCGGCGCCCACGCCCATTTGAGATTATAGGCCAAGAAGGTCAGCGCGAACGCCGTGACCGCCGACTTGGTGATTCCGTCCTGCGCCAGCCGCGTGGTCAGCGTCGCGCCGATCATCGCGAACGGGAAGCCGGAGGATATGCCGAGCGCGAGCGCGGCGAGCGGCGCCTTTTCGAAATAGGGCCGGATGCCGTCGATCAACGATCCACTAGCCGGCGTCACCGCGTCACTCATGCAATCCCCCAAGCTTTGGCGGCGACCCTAGCGCGAAAAACGCCGCTGCAAAGCCCGGGGACGGATTATTGCGCGACGGGCTGGAACAGCCGCAGGGCGGACGGAATGCGTTTCGGCGTGCGGCCCTCGGTCAGCGCCTCGCAAATGTCGATCGCTGCCACCAGATCGCGCTGCTTGTACGGCTTGCTCAGGCAGCCAAGACCGATTGGCTCGAACTCCGCCGGATCGCGACCAGTGATGATCAGCACCGGAATGTTGTCGGCGCACGCCGCATGCGCCACATCCGCACCACTCCCATCGCTCAGGCCCAGGTCGACCAGCACGATATGGGGCTTCTCAACCGCGATGATGTGGCCGATCGCCTCGCCCACCGAATCGGTCGTCGCGACCACGGTAAAGCCTTCATCCGACAGGAAATGTTCGGTGTCGAACGCCACCAGCGGCTCGTCCTCGACGATCAGCACCCGTACGATCCGCCGCTTTTTCTTGCCGAACACCATGACCCACCCGAACGTTACGCCCTGACAACGCGTTAAGCGCCCCAGAGTTCGTCTCCGCACAAGATTTTTGCGCGAAAGCCAAACCCGCTGTATCGCGCCTCAATGTCCCCCTCATCAACCAATCAACCTGAACGGCAACCTGCCAAGGCCGGCGAACGCATCGCCAAGCTGCTCGCCCGTGCCGGAATCGCGTCGCGGCGAGAGATCGAGCGCATGATCGCCGATGGCCGCGTGGCGATCGACGGTCAGATCCTGACCACGCCCGCGACCGTATTGACCTCGCTCCACGGCGTCACCGTCGATGGCAATCCGGTCGCCGCACCCGCGCCGGCGCGCCTGTTCCGCTTTCACAAGCCCGCAGGTTTGCTGACTACCGAACGCGATCCCGCCGGCCGCCCGACGATCTACAGCCGCCTGCCCAAGGGCCTCCCCCGCCTGATGCCCGTTGGCCGCCTCGACCTTTCGACCGAGGGTCTGTTGCTGATGACCACCGATGGCGAGCTGAAGCGCCAGCTCGAGCTCCCCGCCACCGGGGTCGAGCGCAGCTACCGCGCGCGTGCCTATGGTCAGGTCAGCCAGGAGCAGCTGGAAGAGCTGATGCTCGGCGTCGAGATCGACGGGGTCCGCTACGGCTCCATCAACGCCAATCTCGAACGCCGCACCGGCGCGAATGTGTGGATCGAGCTGACGCTGACCGAAGGCAAGAACCGCGAGGTCCGCCGCGTCCTCGAACATCTCGGCCTCAAAGTCAGCCGCCTGATCCGCACCCGTTACGGTCCGTTCGAACTCGCCGACATGCCCGTCGCTGCGGTGGACGAGATTCGCCAGCACGACCTGATCGTGTTCCGCAAGGCGCTGACCGGCCCCGGCGGCGGCAAGGCGGCATCGAACCTGCAACTGTCGGGCAAGTCCAAAGCAGTAGACGCCGATCCAGAAGAGGCAGCTCCCGAACCCGCGGCGGCGCTCTCGGCCAACCGCGCCGAACGCCGCAAGGTCGTCGCGCAAACCAGCGAGCCCGAGGCCTATAAACCCGCACGTCCGCAACGCCCCAAGGCCGAGAAGAAAGGCCCCGAGAAATTCGGCGTCGCCCAACGCCGCCGCCATCAGGCTGTAGCGGAACGGAAAGCCAATGCCTCGCCCGCGCGAGAGGGGATGCAACAGGATCAGCGCCGACCGCAGCGCGATCCCGCTGGGGGCGCGCCGAAGCCGGAGCGCCGTCCGCGCCAGGACTCGCCCGGTCGTCCTCCGCAGCAAAAGGGCAAACCGTTCGCCAAGCCCGGCGCCGCGCGCCATGCCCAGCATGACGATGACGGCAGCCCGCTGCTCGACCGGCCCAAGCGCGCCCACCGCCCCGATGATCGCCGCCCCGGCGCGATGCCAGGCAAGCGCCCGCCGACCGGCAAGGGTGGCCCGACCAAGCCCTCGCGCGGCACGCCCGCGCCCAGCAAGCGAGGCCCGCGCACATGAGGATCATCGCCGGAACCTGGCGCGGCCGCCCGCTCGTCGCGCCGAAGGGCGACGCCACCCGCCCCACCGCCGATCGCACGCGTGAGGCGCTGTTCTCGATGCTCACCAGCCGCGTCGGCAGCTTTGATGGGCTGGCCGTCGCCGACCTGTTCGCCGGCTCCGGCGCGCTCGGGCTGGAGGCGCTGTCGCGCGGCGCGGCCTCCTGCCTGTTCGTCGAACAGGACCGCGCCGCACTCGACGCCCTGCGCGCCAATGCCGACAAGCTCGGCATCCGCCCCGAAATCCGCGCTGGATCAGTCCTGTCGCTCGGCCCGGCGGCCAAGCCGCTCGACCTGATCATGATGGACCCGCCCTATGGCACCGGCGCAGGCGCGGTCGCACTCGACAAGCTCGCCCGGCTCGGCTGGACCAGCCCGGCCACCTGGATCAGCGTCGAAACCGCCAAGGGCGAAAAGGTCGAGGTCGACGGCTTCGTCACCGATACGGAGCGGGTTCACGGCAAGGCGATGCTGACGATCTTGCGCGCTGCAGGCTAACGACGGCGGCTCCCCACCGGGAAGCCGCCGCCTGAGCATCAGGGCAACATCCGCACTCCCGGCTCCCGGTCCCAATACCGCTTCGCCGCCGCCGCGATGAACCCGTCATCCAGACCCATCACACCATCGTCAGGCTCCACGCCCGCCTTGTCGAGCAGCGGCTGAGCTTCGTCACTCGCCGCAATCGCCTTCAGATGCGCGAACGCATCCATCACGAACTGCACCGCTGCGCCTTCCTTGAGCAACATCGCGGTGCCCTCTTCCGACAGTGCGATCACCACCGCATCCGCCATCACCGACGGATAACCCGCCAGCTGCGCGTCTGCCTTGAGCAGTGACCCGTCCGACATCTTGGCACCACCGACCTTGGGCGCGACGATCACCGCGCGCGCACCCGCGCCCTCGATCGCCTTGGTCATCTTCGCCACCGCAGCGGCATCCGATCCATCGGCGACCAAAATCGCGATCGACCGGCCGACAATGTCCTGAGGCTCGAGCGGTCCGTCGATGATCCGCAGCGCCGGCGACAGGTCGAAATCCTGCACCTCCGCCGCAGCCTTCGACGCCTTGGGCACCGGCATCCCCATCCCGTCCGCTACGCGCTGCGCCAGCTCCGGATCGACATTCACCAGATTGGCCACCGTCCGAACCCGGATATGCTCGAGCCCGACCTTCGACAGCTCGAACACCAAAGCGAACGCGACATGCGCCTGCTCCGCCTCGGCCAGCGAGCGATAGAACATCCGCGCTTGGCTGTAGTGATCGGCAAAGCTCTCCGGCTGCAGCCGCAGCTTGTCGCCCTGCTCCTGCTCGGCAGCGCGACCCGGATGGGTCTCGAACCCCGTCACCGGGCATTCGCGCGGCCCGGTCTCTTCACCCGCCATGTCGAGGCTGTTAGGCTCATAATTCGCGCGCCCCTTGGGCACGTTCATCTGCATATGCCCGTCGCGCTGGAAGTTCATCACCGGGCATTTCGGCGCATTGATCGGCAGCTGGTGGAAGTTGGTCGACCCCAGCCTCTTGAGCTGCGTATCGAGGTACGAAAATAGCCGTCCCTGCAGCAGCGGATCGTTGGTGAAGTCCAGTCCCGGCACGATGTTACCCGGGCAGAACGCAACCTGCTCGGTCTCGGCGAAGAAATTGTCGGGATAGCGATCGAGCACCATCCGCCCGATCGGGCGAACGGGAAGCACTTCCTCGGGAATGATCTTGGTCGGGTCGAGCACGTCATAGGGCAGGCTGTCGGCGAACTCTTCGTCGAACGCCTGGATGCCCAGCTCCCATTCGGGGAAATTGCCCATGTCGATCGCCTCGAACAGGTCGCGGCGATGGAAATCGGGGTCGGCCCCGGCGATTTTCACCGCCTCGTCCCAGCACGTCGATTGCACGCCCTGCTTGGGCTTCCAGTGGAATTTGACGAAGGTCGACTTGCCCTGCGCATTGACCATGCGGAAAGTGTGGACCCCGAACCCCTGCATCGTGCGCAGCGAGCGCGGGATGGTGCGATCGGACATCTGCCACATCACCATGTGCATCGATTCGGGCATCAGGCTGATGAAGTCCCAGAAGGTATCATGCGCCGATGCCGCCTGCGGATAGCCGCGATCCGCCTCCATCTTCACCGAATGGACCAGGTCGGGAAATTTGATCGCGTCCTGGATGAAGAACACCGGGATGTTGTTGCCTACCAGATCCCAATTGCCCTCTTCGGTATAGAATTTCACCGCGAACCCGCGCACGTCGCGCGGCGTATCGACCGAGCCCGAGCCTCCCGCCACGGTCGAAAAGCGCGCGAACACCGGCGTCTTCTTGCCCTTCGCGGAGAACAGCCCCGCCTTGGTCAGGTCGGAGAAATCCTCATAGCTTTCGAAATAGCCATGCGCAGCCGAACCCCGCGCATGGACGATACGCTCCGGGATCCGCTCATGGTCGAAGTGGAAGATCTTCTCGCGCAGCACGAAATCTTCCAGCAGCACCGGCCCGCGCGCACCGGCCTTCAACTGGTTCTGATTGTCGGAAACGCGAATGCCCTGGTTGGTCGTCAGGTGATCTGCGCCGTCATGATCGCCCTGCTCGGGCACGCGCTGGTGGGTTTCGCCACCGTTACCGAAGTCGGTGTCGAACTGTGTTTCGTCTGTCATGTGTGGGAAGCCCCTTGCGATGCCGTGCCCGCTCAACGGGTGGCAACCGGCAAGGGTCCGCCGACTAACCTCGATCAGTGCGATTATGCCGCGCTTCGACCTTTAAGCGCCAGCAGAGCAATCAGGCTCAGCACCGCAGCCCCGCTCAGATACCAGCCAACGGGGGCCAGCCCCGCGTCCATCGCCAGCTTCTGCGCGATCACCGGGGTCAGCCCGCCGCCGATCACCCCTGCGACGTTGAACGCCATCGACACGCCGGTATAGCGCACCCGCGCCGGAAACAGATCGGTCAGCCACGCGCTTAGCGGCCCATAGACAAACCCCATCGCGAACAGCAGCAGCGCGAGGAATGCGAACACCCCGCCCAGCCCCGCGCCCATCAGCGGCGCGATCACGAATCCCGCAAGCGCTACCATCACGCATCCGCCCGCCAGCACGCGGCGTGGATCCCAGCGCGCATCCGCCGCCCATGCCGCAAGGTAAATGCCCGCCGCCATGAACAGGATCGCAACCAACTGGACGCCCAGGAAATCCTGCATCGGATAGCCCAACGTCTTGGTCCCCCAGCCGAGCAGGAACGCGGTCGCGATATAATAGGTCGCGAAACAGCATACCGCGCCGAGTGTCCCGCCGATCAGCACGCCGCCATGCCGCCCGACCACTTCGCCCAGCGGCACCTTAGCCGGCGGCGCTTCGGCCAGCGAAGCCTTGAACTCAGGCGTCTCGCCCAGCTTCAGCCGCACCCACAGCCCGACCAGCACCAAAGCCGCCGACAGCGCAAACGGAATGCGCCAGCCCCAGTCGGCAAATTCAGCGGGACTCATCCAGCTCAGCAGCAGCAGGAACAACCCGTTGGCCGCGATGAACCCCGCCGGCGCGCCCATCTGCGGCGCGCTCCCGAACCGCGCGCGCCATCCCGGCGGCGCATTCTCCACCGCCAGCAACGCCGCCCCGCCCCATTCGCCGCCCAGGCCAAAGCCCTGCCCGAACCGCAGCACGCACAGCGCAAACGGCGCGATCCATCCCGCCATTTCATAGGTCGGCAGAAACGCCACCAATGTCGTCGACAGCCCCATGGTCAGCAGCGACGCGACCAATGTCGCCTTGCGCCCGATCCGGTCACCATAATGGCCAAACACCGCCGCGCCCAGCGGGCGGGCAAAGAACGCAACGCCGAGCGTGGCAAAGCTCAGCATCTGCTGAACCCCGGCGTCGGTCTTGGGAAAGAAGATCTGCCCGAACACCAATGCCGCGGCGGTCGCGTAGATATAGAAATCGTAGAACTCGATCCCCGTCCCGACAAAGCTCGCCCACAAGGCGCGCCGCCGCCGCGTCCGCTCAGCGTCCATCAATCTCTCCCCTTACCGACGCCCCCCGGCGCCGTTACTTCTTCGCGTCTTCATAACAGGTCGTGCGCGTCACCTGCACCACCTTGCCATCCTTGTCCTTGATCTCGTTGCGTCCCTCGACGCACGGCTTCTGCTCGGGCTGCTGCCCTTCGAACCCGTTCGTCCGCCACCCGACATACAGCGCCACCCCGGCCAGCGCCGCGATCAGCACCAGCCTGCGTTTGTCGAACCTGCGCTTCAGTTTCTCCAGCATGGCCCCTCCCTGCCTCAACCAGGGGCGCTGCGCAACGCGTCCGTGGGGGCGAGCGCCCCGTTAGAGATAATCCGCCAGCACCAGCGAAACCTGCCGCGCCGCCCCGCCCTGCCCGACGGTCAGCGGCAGCACGGTGCCCACCGGCCCGGAAGTCTGCCTGATCAGTTCCTCAAAGCGCATCCCCGACAGCCGGTCGCCCGCCTTGATCCCGGCCTTCTCCGCAGGACTACCAGCGCCGACCACGCCCGCCACCATCCCGCTTCCCGCCCGATCGACCCACAGCCCCGCGCGATTGTACCGCGCCGGCTGCGGCGCTTGCCGATTGCGGGTCAGGAACAGCGCACCGTCGCGATTGCTGGTCGCAATGTTGAACAGGCGCAGGATCGGCAGACCGATAATCCCGGTGTCGAACTCCTCCCAATCCACCGCGTCGCGCATCTGGACCACCGCACCCTCGATCGTCGCCCCCGCCAGCTCCAGCCGGTCGACCCGCACCATCCGCGTCTTGCCCTGCGGCGCCGCCGGGCTCCAGCGCGGCGCATTCCACAGCCCCGCCGCCTCAGCGGTCTTGCGATAAATGCGCATCACGCTCGGCATCCCGGTATCCAGCCCGAAGCGAAAGCTCCGCCCATTGAGCGCCGCATCGGCGAACAGGAACTTCTTGTCCGCCGTCGCGCCCTTCTGCACGATCCCCTTGTCGAACCGCGTCGCACCGGGAAGCGCGGGCAGCCCCGCCCCATGCGCACGCCACACCCCGGCGTCGAAATCCACCTCGCCATCGGCCAGCGTCAGCACCCATGCCGGGAGCGACCCGATCGCGCCATCGCCCAGATCGCGGTCGATCCCGCCCATCTCCAGCGTCTCCAGCCGCAGCCGCTCGCCCAGCATCACATTCTTCGCCTGAAAGATCGGATAGTCGGTGTGCCCGAATGACAGCTTCAGCCGCCGCGCGCCCACCTTGGTCAGGTTCAGCGTCTCGGCAATCCCCGTATTGATCAGCCCCATCTGCCCGCCGGTATCGAGCGCGAGCAGGAAGGCGCGCCCGCCGCCGAACGTCGCTTCGACCAGTACGCGATCGTCGGTCAGTCGAATCGGCACCGTGACCCCGGATGCCGCATTCGCCCGCTTCGCCCCGCCCAGAATCGCCGCAGCAGCAGCCCCGATCAACAATGGCCGTCGTGCGATGTTCATTGCCGATCTCCTTGAAGCAACTGGGAAAAGTGTCCCCCAGCTTCATGACGATAGCAAGACGGCAATCCCGCTTGCCCCGACTCGCGTCGTTCCCTACCTGTTCACAATGTCCGTACCTCAGCCTTCCGCCGACGACCCCCCTTATCTGCGCGGCCTCAATGCGCCGCAGCGCGAAGCCGTGCTCACCGTCGACGGCCCGGTCCTCGTCCTTGCGGGTGCCGGCACCGGCAAGACCGCCGCGCTCACCGCGCGCCTTGCGCACCTGCTGTGGACCCGCCGCGCCTATCCGTCGGAGATCCTCTCGGTCACCTTCACCAACAAGGCCGCACGCGAGATGCGCGAGCGCGTCCGCCACCATGTCGGCGACGCGGTTGAGGGGATGCCGTGGCTCGGCACCTTCCACGCGATCGGCGCCAAGATGCTGCGCCGCCACGCCGAACTGGTCGGGCTGCAAAACAACTTCACCATCCTCGACACCGACGACCAGCTCCGCCTGATCAAGCAGCTCATCGTCGCCAACGACCTCGACGAAAAACGCTGGCCCGCGCGCCAGCTCGGCGGCCTGATCGACGGGTGGAAGAACAAGGGCCTGACCCCCGACATGCTCGATGCGGGCGAGTCCGAACATTTCGCCAATGGCAAGGGCCAGTCGCTCTACCAGCAATATCAGGACCGTCTGCGCGCGCTCAACGCCTGCGACTTCGGCGACCTGCTGCTGCACATGCTCACCATATTGCGCACCCACCGCGACGTGCTGGCGCAGTACCAACAGCGCTTCCGCTACATCATGGTGGACGAGTATCAGGACACCAACAGCGTCCAGTATCTCTGGCTCCGCCTGCTCGCACAGGAGCGCAAGAACATCTGCTGCGTCGGCGACGACGATCAGTCGATCTACAGCTGGCGCGGCGCGCAGGTCGAAAACATCCTGAAGTTCGAAAAGGACTTTCCGGGCGCCAAGGTCATCCGCCTCGAACAGAATTACCGCTCAACCCCCCACATCCTCGCCGCCGCCGGCGCGGTGATCGCCAACAACAGCGGCCGCCTCGGCAAGGAATTGTGGACCGAGATCGACGAGGGCGAGAAGGTCCGCGTCATCGGCGTGTGGGACGGCCCGGAAGAAGCCCGCCGCGTCGGCGAAGAGATCGAATCCGCCCGCATCCGCACCGGAAAATCGCTCGACGATTTCGCCATCCTCGTCCGCGCACAGCACCAGACGCGCGAGTTCGAAGACCGCTTCATCGCCACCGGCCTGCCCTATCGCATCGTCGGCGGCTTCCGCTTCTACGAACGCGCCGAAATCCGCGACGCCCTCGCCTATCTGCGCCTCGTCCACCAGCCCGCCGACGACCTCGCCTTCGAACGCATCGTCAACGTCCCCAAGCGGGGTCTCGGCGACAAGGCGATCGCCAAGATCCACATGCTCGCGCGTGCCGAGGGGATTCCCCTCCTCGTCGCCGCCGCGCGCATCCTCGACACCGACGAACTCACCCCGCAGGCCCGCCGCGCACTCGGCAGCTTCGTCGGCGACGTCGCCCGCTGGAGCCAGATGCTCCGCGCCCCCGTCCCTGAAGGCGAGGCGATGCCCGAAACCCGCATCGGCCACCTCCCCCACACCGAACTCGCCCAGATCATCCTCGACGAAAGCGGCTACACCGCGATGTGGCAGGCGGACCGCACCGCCGAAGCCGCCGGCCGCCTCGAAAACCTCTCCGAACTCGTCCGCGCGATGGAGGAGTATGAAACCCTGGGCGCGTTCCTCGAACACGTCTCCCTTGTCATGGATAACGAGAACAACGCCGACGAGCCCAAGGTCACGATCATGACCATCCACGCCGCCAAGGGCCTGGAATATGACACCGTCTTCCTCGTCGGGTGGGAAGAAGGCGTCTTCCCCAGCCAGCGCTCGCTCGACGAAGGCGGCCTCGCCAGCCTCGAGGAAGAACGCCGCCTCGCCTATGTCGCGATCACCCGCGCCCGCCGCCTCGCCACCATTTTCCACGCCGCCAACCGCCGCATCTACGGCCAATGGACCAGCAGCATCCCCAGCCGCTTCGTCGGCGAACTGCCCAAGGCGCATATCGAGGAGGAGAGCACGATGACCGGCGGCGCGAGCCTATGGCGCGCCAACTGGAGCGAACACGCCGACCCCTTCGCCCATGTCGGGAGAGGCACCGGCCGCGGCCCCGGCTGGCAACGCGCCGCCGCGCCTTCTTCGTCCTTCACCACCGCTCCCAAGCGTGTGGTCGAAAACCGCGGCAGCGCGGTGAGCCTCGGCAACAAGGGCCGCGACGACCTGTCGCTCGGCATGCGCGTCTTCCACCAGAAGTTCGGCTATGGCGCGATTGTGGAGATCGAAGGCAACAAGCTGGAGATCGAGTTCGAGACGAGCGGGCGGAAGCGGGTGATGGACAGCTTCGTCACCATCGACGCCTAAAAAAGCCCCTCCTCTTTAGAGGAGGGGTTGGGGTGGAGGAGTCATGGCAACGCGAAGCGCGCCCTCAAGCGTCCCTCTCAAACACCCCGCGCAAGTCCCGCCCACCATAGGACAGGCCAACGACCCATACCGCATCGTCGTTGACGAGGTAACCAATCACTACCCGCCGATCGAACGACAATGTCCGCAATCCCGGCATCAGATCATCGCGCGGAGTTCCTCGAAAGGGAAACACGTCCAGCTTCCGGCAATGCGCGACAACCGAGGTGACGTAGCGCGCGCCGGTCTCCGGATCGCCCTGCTCGCCGATATACAATTCGAGCGATTCCAACTGGTCGATCGCATGATCGGTGAACTGGACGGTGTAGCGCTTCACTTGTCCGCCGAACGCTTCGCGCGACGCGACTCCAGTTCGAGCAACACCTCTTCGGGCGAGTAAAGCCGCTCCTTGCCCTCCCGCACCCGCTGCGCCGTCGGCACCACCTCTTCGCGCAACCAACGCTCAACGTCGGCATCCCAGGCCGGATCATCGTCCCGCTCAGCCAGCGCCCGCAACCCGTCCGCGACCATGTCGCTCACACTCGCATACTCCCCCGCACTGACCCGCGCCTCAACGGCGTCGGCCAGATCTTCGGGCAGTTCGATATCAAGGCGGCGGGTGGATTCCATCGGGGGGCCTCTGGCGCTATGCCGGGATGGTATGACGGAAGACGCGGCGGTTCAAGCGCGCGCCGTCGGTGAGAACTTTCTCCCCCCTCTCTCTGCTCGCGGGGAGAGGGTAAGATCCGCCTGATGCCCAGCGGGGTCAATGTGGCGGTCATGGCCATTTTTTTGGATTGCGTTTAACCTAGGCGTGGTAAGGCAACGCCATGAGCACCGCAGCTTTTGGCATTGGCGCATACTCGCCTCCTGAAGCAGCCCGGCTTACGGGTGTGCCAGCGTCGGCACTCCGCCGATGGTTGTTTGGGTACTCATACGATCATCACGGGCCACAAACGACTCAAGCGCCCCTTTGGACACCAGAGTACGGGACGGAGCAGGAAGAGCCGGTCCTTGGTTTTCGCGATCTAATTGAAGCCAGGATGGTAGGAAATCTTCGTAGGCTTGGAATTGGAATGCCGACAATTCGGGCATGCCTGAGGACAGCAGCCGAAATTGCGCAGGACGATCATCCATTTTCTAGCGCGAGTTTCCGCACTGATGGCAAGCGGCTATTTCTTGAACGCGTCGGTGATGACGGCAAGCATGACGTGATCGACCTGAGATCACAGCAGCATGCCTTTGCGAAGGTGATTGAGAGGTCTTTTCTGGACCTTGTGTTTGACGAGCATCGAGCGACCCGATGGTTCCTGCTTCCGCAGAAACAAACAATTGTGGCCGATCCAGAACGCTCGTTTGGGCAGCCAATCGCAAATGACAGCGGCATTCCGACGAAGCGGCTAGCGGAGGCAGTGGGCGCTGAGGGCTCCGTAGAAAAGGTCGCAAAGCTCTTCGAGATCGCAACCGCGACCGTGCGGGACGCGCTCAAGTTTGAAAGCCAGCTAAAGGCTGCGATCGCCGCGTGAAGGTGATGGTCGACAATGACCTGCCGCCTCGGCTCACCAGAGCACTTCACCTAATATTTGAAACAGATGGCGACGAGATAGTTGCGCTGAGAGACAAGTTTGGACGCAGCGACCTTAAGGACGCCGAGTGGATCACTGCGTTAAGCCGTGAGGGACGCTGGGCCGTGCTGTCCGCTGATCGCCGTATCGCGAAGCAACGACCGTCGCGCGACGCTTTTATCGGCGCTGGACTGGTTGGCCTTTTCTTCCCACCGTCGCTACAGAAAGCGCCTCTCTACAAGCAGGCCTCCCGCGTTATTGATCTCTGGCCCGACATACGGGACCAAGTACGACTAAACGCCAATGGCTGTTTCGAAATGCCCGCGAGCGGACGACGGTTCAGGCAGATCGGGCGATAATTGACCAACATCGCTCAACCGCCGCAGACTCACGAGAACAAATCGCAAACAAACCCCTTTCCTACAACCCCCATCCCAGCACATAAACTGGTGGATGAACGACTCACCCACCCCGCCCGCCGCGTGTGACGAGGATGAAGCCATCCTCGCCTTCACGCCCGCCCCCACCTGTGGCCGCGCCGATGGCTGGACTGCCCGCCGCCAAACGGACTTCATCCACGCCCTCGCGGTCATGGGCACCGTCACCCGCGCCTGCAAAGCGGTGGGGATGAGCCGCCAAACCGCCTACAAGTTGCGCGAGCGGCCCGAGGCGGCCGACTTCGCCCGCGCATGGGATGCGGCGTTGATGATGGGCTATGACCGCTTGTTCAGCATGGCGATGGACCGCGCGCTCAACGGCGTCACCCGCCCGCGCTATTATCGCGGGCGTCAGATCGGCACGATCACCCGCCCCGATTTCCGCATGGCGATGGCCGCGCTGGCCGAGCCTCCCGAACCGCCAAAGCGCCGTCCGAAGCTGACAGAATGAAGCGCGTTGCGCGGAACTTCGTCAGTTTCCCGCCGCCGTCACACTCCGCTCCACCCGCACCGCACCAACCGCCCAAAGCGCCCACGCGATCAGCACCGGCTGCGCCAGCAATCGCGGCACATGGTACCACGCCGACAGCCCCGTCCCGCTCCCGCCCAGCCACGCCAGGTCGATCATCGCGTGCTTCACATTGGCCGGCCATACGCACAGCGCATACAGCGCCAGCGCCCAGCCCGCCGCCAACCGCCACTTGCGGGTCATCAGCCCGGCGACACAGATCAGCTCGGCCGCGCCGGTGGTCAGGACCACCTCGCGCGCATCCCATGGCACCCATGCCGGCACGATCCGCACCATCGCGTCGGTGAACAGGAAATGCGCCACGCCAGCCGCCGCATAGAAGATCGCCAGCGCCCAGCGCCCAATCCGCCGCGCCCGCGTCTCCGGCACATCGGGGGGCGCGTCTGCCATCCGGGCTACAGCGTCGCCGCCGCAGCGATGATCGGCACGAACTTCTCGGCGGTCAGGCTCGCTCCACCGACCAGCGCGCCGTCGACATTGTCGACCGCCAGGATACTCGCCGCATTCGCCCCGGTCACCGATCCGCCATACAGGATCCGGATCGCCTCGGCCTTCTCCGCGCCGACCATCATGCCCAGCTTGGCGCGGGCAATGGCGTGGATCAGCTCGATTTCCTCCAGCGTCGGGGTGCGTCCGGTGCCGATCGCCCAACGCGGCTCATATGCCAGGGTGAACCAGCTGCCGTCCGCATCCTCGGGCACCGATTTCTCGATCTGCGCCTGCACCACCCGCTCGGCGCGCCCGGCATTGCGCTCCGCCTCGGTCTCGCCGACGCACAGGATGACGTTCAGGCCATGGCGATGCGCCGCCGCCGCCTTGGCCCAGGCGTCATGGCTGGTCTCGTTCTGGTCCGCCCGCCGCTCGCTATGCCCGACGATCGTCAGCGTGGCGCCCGCGTCCTTGAGCATCGGGGCAGAGATGCACCCGGTATGCGCCCCGCTGTCATGCTCATGGCAATCCTGCCCGCCGATCGGCATCCCGCCCGAGACCGCGACCGCCGGGCCGATCAGCGTCGCCGGGGGGCACAGCGCGACATCGACGCCGGGATGGTCAGCCGCCGCCTTGGCAATCGCCGCCACCTCGCCCAGCGAGTCGGTGACGCCGTTCATCTTCCAATTGCCCGCCACCAGCTTGCGCCGCATCCCGCTTCCCCTTTGTCCACTATTGGACAGGCGGATAGGCCGCACGGCCAAGCGGCACAAGCACCTTGCCATGGCCAGCTACCGTTGTCGCTTGATGCCCGTCGCCCTGCCCCCTAAAGCGGGCCCAATTCTTCCCATTTCAGCGGGTTTCCATGCTCACCAATTTCCGCCGCATCATCTTCTCGACCCCCGGCAAGATCGTTGCCCTGCTGCTGCTGGTGGCGCTCGGCGTCGGGTTTGCGATGATGGACGTCCAGAATCTGGGCGTGGGCGGCCCCTCGGCCAGCGGCGCGCTGGTCCAGGTCGGCGACAAGAAGCTGACGCAGCAGGAGATGCAGGACCGGCTGCGCAACGCGCTGGAGCGCGTCCGCCAGCAACAGCCGATGCTCGACATGGCTCAGTTCGTCCGCACCGGCGGGTTCGAACAGGTGCTGAACCAGGTGATCGACGGCATGGCGCTGGAGGAATATGCCGGCCAGCACGGCATGGTCGTCTCCCCCGCCGCAATCGACGGACAGATCGCGTCGATCCCGGCATTTCAGGGCTTCGATGGCAAGTTCAGCCAGCAGCGTTTCGACCAGTTCCTGTCCGAACAGCGCATCACCGCCGAACAGGTGCGCAGCGACATTCGCCGCGAAACCCTGGTCCAATGGCTGATGGCCCCGATTGCCGATCCCGGCCCGGTGCCAGCCGAACTGGCGCTGCCCTATGCTTCGCTGATGCTGGAACGCCGCAAGGGCTCGGTCGGCTATATTCCGATCGGCGCGATTCCCCCGGGCAATCCGCCGACCGAGGCGGAGCTGCAGGCCTATTACAAGAAGAATGTGGGCCGCTACACACTGCCCGAACGTCGCGTGGTCCGCTACGCCGTCGTCACTCCGGCGCAGTTCGAAGCCGGTGCAAAGGCGACCGAGGCGGAAATCGCGGCCGAATACAAGAAGAACGCCGCGCAATATGCCGCCACCACCCGTCGCAATCTGGCGCAGATCATCGTCGCCGACGAAAATGCCGCCAAGGGCATCGCGGCGAAGGTAAAGGCCGGTACGTCGATGGCAGACGCCGCCAAGGCGGCGGGCCTCCAGGCATCGACCGTGCAGAATGCGGAAAAGGAAGCGTTCGCCCGGGCCAGCAGCGCCGCGATCGCCAACGCCGCCTTTGCCGGTGCGCAGGGCGCGGTGGTCGGCCCGCTGCGCTCGCCGCTCGGCTGGCACATTGTCCGGGTCGAAGGGATCGAGCAGGTCGCCGGCAAATCGCTTGATCAGGTCCGCGACGAACTCGCCCAGACGATCGCCAAGACCAAGCTGGCAACCGCGCTCTCCGATCTGCGCGCCAAGATTGACAGCGAGATCGCCGGCAATTCGACCTTTGACGAGGTGGTCGCGGGGGCGAAGCTGAAGGCAGAGACCAGCGCTCCGCTGTTCGCCGACGGCCGCACCGCGATGGCCGGTGAAGCCGCGCCCGATCCCACGCTGGCGCAGATCGCCCAAGCCGGTTTCTCCATGGAGGCGAGCGACGATCCCCAGCTGATCCCGCTTGGCGAGGAAGGCGCGTTCGCACTGGTCAAAACGGATCGGGTCGTCGCCGCCGCCCCCCGTCCGCTTGCCGAAATTCGCCCCAACGTGGCCGACGATCTCGTCCGCAGCCGCCAGCTCGACGGCGCGCGCACGGCCGCCAACGCGATTGTTGCCAAGCTGAGCAAGGGCATGCCGATCGCTCAGGCGATGAAGGAAAGCGGTCTCAACCTGCCCGCGATCCAGCCGCTCGACGCCTCGCGCGGCCAGCTCGCCCAGATGGGCGAGCAGCTGCCCCCGCCGGTCCGCCTGATGTTCAGCATGGCCGAGAAAAAGGCCAAGGCGATCCCCGCACCCGAACGTGGCGGATATTGGATCGTCCAGCTCGACGACATCGAAGAGGGCAATGCCAAGGGCAACGCCGCATTGATCGGTCAGACCCGCGGTCAGCTGGGCCAGCTGATCGGCAATGAATATGCCGAACAGTTCGCCGCCGCCGCGCGCAAGGCGGTGAAGGTCAAGCGCAACGAAGCCGCCATTGCCGCGCTGAAGGCGCAGCTGAGCGGTCAGGCGACGGGCGGCAATTGATCGCGATGCGCGGGGGGACTGAGGGGCTCGACGCCGCCCGCGCGGAACTCGCCGCCGGTCGGCCAGCGCTAATCTGGCGGCGGCAGCTGGCGGATACCGACACCCCGGTTGCCGCCGCGCTCAAGCTGATCGAGCCGGGCCGCGGCGATTTCCTGCTGGAATCGGTCGAGGGCGGCGCGGTGCGCGGTCGCCACAGCATGATCGGCCTCGCCCCCGATCTCGTCTTCCGCGCGCAAGGCCAGACCGCCGAGGTCAATGCGCGCTGGCTGACCGACCACGACGCCTTCGTCCAGACCGATGGTCCGACACTCGAAGCGTTTCGGGCGCTGGTCCAGTCGTGCCGCATCGACGTCCCGGCCGAACTGCCCCGCGCTCTCGCCTGTCTGGTCGGCTATTTCGGCTATGAGACGATCGGACTGGTGGAAACGCTGCCCCGGGCCGCGAATGACGCACTCGGTTTGCCAGACATGATCTTCGTCCGGCCGACGGTCATCCTGATCTTCGATCGGCTGGCGGATTCGCTGTTCCTCGTCGCACCGGTTTGGCCCGATGCTGCGCGCGATCCGGAGCAGCATATCGAGATCGCCGCCGATCGGATCGAGGCGACCGCCGCCCGCCTCGCCGCCGCACCGCTGCCTTCCCGCGCGGTTGCCGACGCGGTGGACGTGATTCCGCAGCCGGTCGTGCCCGCCAGCGACTACGCCGCCATGGTCGACCGCGCCCGCGACTATATCACCGCGGGCGACATATTTCAGGTTGTCCTCGCCCAGCGCTTCACCGCGCCGTTCACCCTCCCACCGATCGAGCTGTACCGCGCGCTGCGCCGCGTGAACCCCTCGCCCTTCCTCTATTTCCTCGACCTGCCCGGCTTTGCCCTGACCGGGTCGAGCCCCGAAATCCTCGTCCGCGTCCGCGACGATGAGGTTACGATCCGCCCGATCGCCGGCACTCGCCCCCGGGGAGCATCGCGCGAGGAAGACGAGGCGAACCGCACAAGCCTCCTCGCCGATGCCAAGGAGCGTGCCGAGCATCTGATGCTGCTGGATCTCGGCCGCAACGATGTCGGCCGGGTGGCACAGGCCGGATCGGTCACCGTCACCGACAGCTACACCGTCGAATTCTACAGCCATGTCATGCACATCGTGTCGAACGTGGTGGGCAGGCTGCGCCCTGACGCCGACGCGCTCGATGCGCTGTTCGCGGGTTTTCCCGCCGGAACCGTCAGCGGCGCGCCAAAGGTGCGCGCGTGCGAAATCATCGCCGAACTCGAATGCGACCAGCGCGGTCCCTATGCCGGTGGTGTCGGCTATTTCTCCCCCGACGGGTCGATGGACAGCTGTATCGTCTTGCGCACCGCGATCGTGAAGGACGGGACGATGCACGTCACCGCCGGCGCGGGCATCGTTGCCGACAGCGACCCGGTCTATGAACAACGCGAGTGCGAGGCAAAGGCCGGCGCCCTCTTCGCCGCCGCCCGCGAAGCGATCGCCCGCGCCGCCGAACCCGGCTTCGGCCAGTAACTAATCGTCGAGTTCGGAGCCGCGCGGCATCGCCGCTTCCTCATCCTTCTTCGCCTTCATCTCCGCCTTCCACTGCTGCAGCATCCGGATGGTGCAACCGCTCTGGCCATAGCTGCCGATCGGGCTGCAGCTGCCGGGCAACGTCGCGCGATTGACCTCATCGACCAGCTCGGCGCGGCGCACCCAGCTTGTGCCTTCCGGTCCCGGCTCGGTCTTCCGCAGCGCCTTGGGAATGCGGAACGGCGAGTCGCCGGGACGGGCGCAGATCACGACTTCGTCCGGGCTCTCGGCTTTGGGGCAGGACTCTTCGCCATAGAGCAGCACGCTACGCACCCGCTGCGGCGGTGCGCCGCTGTCGGTCCCAGCCTGATCCTGCGCCATTACAGGAGACGCGGCCAGCGATGCGATAAGAAGGGTTCGGAACATGCTGGTCTCCTTGGCTGTCCCGTCTATCGCACATTGCTCGATTAAGCTCGGCTGAACCGCTAAATCCACGCAGCACCGCATTTACCCCCGGCGGGTGAATTTGAGGGTTGCAATGACTTACCCAACGCGGGTAAGGCCGCCGCATGACGACGTTAGCCGGTTCAAAAATTCGCCGCTTCCGAGAGGAACGCTCAATGTCGCGCGCTGCATTTGGCGCGTGGTTCGACACGCCCGGTTCGACTGTGCAGGGCTGGGAAGAGGACGGGAAGCGCGCCTCTCCCGCCGTGCTCAACCAGATTGCCGCGAACGGCATTGCACATCATCAGGACTGGTATGTCCATGTCCGCAACCTGGAGCAGGCGATGGACTGGACCCCTGACAGCTGGACCCGCGCCGAAGCTCGACAGCTGCCAATTTACCCCGACAGGGCCGCACTGACAGCTGCAACCGATACATTATCCAATTTCCCCCCGCTGGTCTTTGCCGGCGAGGCGCGCGCGCTGACGCAGGAGCTGGCTCGTGTGTCACGCGGCGAGGCGTTCCTGCTGCAGGGCGGCGATTGCGCCGAGAGCTTTGCCGAGTTCCACCCGAACAATATCCGCGACACATTTCGCGTGATCCTGCAGATGGCGGTGGTGCTGACCTTCGCGTCAAAGCTGCCGACGGTGAAAGTCGGCCGCATGGCGGGCCAGTTCGCCAAGCCGCGTTCGGCAGATACCGAGACGATCGACGGGGTCGAACTGCCCAGCTATCGCGGCGACAACGTCAACGACATCGCCTTTACTCCGGAGGCGCGCATTCCAGACCCGCAGCGGATGATCCGCGGTTATACCCAGTCGGCGGCGACGCTGAACCTGCTGCGTGCCTTCGCCAGCGGCGGCTACGCCAATTTGCATCAGGTGCATAAATGGACGCTCGACTTCATGGGCCGCAGCCCCTGGGCCGACAAGTTCGCGGATGTCGCCGACCGCATCGGTGAAGCGCTGGACTTCATGGAGGCGTGCGGGATCAATCCCGAGACTGTGCCCCAACTCAAGCGCACCGATTTCTACACCAGCCACGAAGCGCTGCTGCTCCCCTATGAGCAGGCGCTGACCCGGCAGGACAGCCTGACCGGCGACTGGTACGACACCAGCGCGCACTTCCTGTGGATCGGCGACCGCACCCGGTTCGACGGCTCCGCGCATGTCGAGTTTCTGCGCGGCATCGGCAATCCGATCGGGATGAAATGCGGCCCGAGTCTTGAGCCCGACGCGCTGCTGCGCCTGCTCGATACGCTCAACCCGACCCGCACCCCGGGCCGGATGACGCTGATCACCCGCTATGGCCATGACAAGATCGAGGACGGCCTGCCCAAGCTGGTCCGCGCGGTAAAGCGTGAGGGGCATCCGGTCGTGTGGAGCTGCGACCCGATGCACGGCAATGTGATCAAGGCGGCGAACGGTTACAAGACTCGGCCGTTCGATCGCATCCTCGCCGAAGTGCGCGGCTTTTTCGCCGTCCACCGTGCCGAAGGGACCTATGCCGGCGGCATCCATGCCGAGATGACGGGCCAAAATGTCACCGAATGCACCGGCGGCATGATCGACATCGGCGAGCACGATCTCGCCGACCGCTATCACACCCATTGCGATCCGCGCCTGAATGCGGGCCAGAGCCTGGAGCTCGCCTTCCTGCTCGCGGAAATGCTGAACGAGGAAATGGCGGAGCGGCGCAAGGCAGCGTGACGTTCAGCAGCCGAGTTCCGCAAGCACCTTGCGGAATTCAGGCTCGTCTCTAATCCGGTCGAAATCCGAGTCAGCGGCGATGTGCGCGCAATCGGGGAAGGCCGAGCTCTTATCCTTCCCCAACCTCAGCCACTTAATCGCCGCCGCTATATTACCCCGCTGCGCCTCGATACATGCAAGGTTATAGCTGCCGCTCCCCTCCTTGATTGCTTCCACGCGCAGGAGAATTTCCTCTGACTGCGCGAACAGCGCATCCGCCTCCGCTCCCTGCTTCTGCTTCGCCCGATCGGAAAGCATCACCCCCCAATTGTTGAACGCTTCATGCTTGTCCGGCTTGATCGCTAGCGCTGCAGCGTATTTTTCGCTCGCCTGCGCGAATAACGCGTCCGCCTCCGCTCCCTGCTTCTGCTTCGCCCGATCGGAAAGCATCACCCCCCAATTGTTGAGCGCTTCATAATCGTCCGGCTTGATCGCCAGCGCCGCAGTGTATTTTTCGCTCGCCTGCGCGAACAGCGCATCCGCCTCCGCTCCCTGCTTCTGCTTCGTCTGATCGAAAAGCATCACCCCCCAATTGTAAAGCGCTTCATGCTTGTCCGGCTTGATCGCGAGAGCGGCGGCGTATTTTTTTCCCGCCTGCGCGAACAGCGCATCCGCCTTCGCCCCCTGCTTTTCCCTCGCCCGCTCGGAAAGCGCCACCCCCCAATTGTTGAGCGCTTCATGATCGTCCGGCTTGATCACTAGCGCTGCGGCATATTTTTCGTCCGCCTGCGCAAACAGCGCATCCGCCTCGGCGCCCTGCTTCTGCTTCGCCCGATCGGAAAGCGTCACCCCCCAATTATAAAGCGCTTCATGCTTGTCCGGCTTGATCGCGAGAGCGGCGGCGTATTTTTCGCCCGCCTGCGCGAACAGCGCATCCGCCTCCGCCCCCTGCTTTTGCTGCGCCTGATCGGAAAGCGCCAAACCCCAATTGTTGAGCGCTTCATGCTTGTCCGGCTTGATGGCTAGCGCGGCGGCATATTTTTCGCCTGCCTGCGCAAAAAGCGCATCCGCCTCGGCTCCCTGCTTTTCCTTCGCCTGATCGTAAAGCGCCAAACCCCAATTGTTGAGCGCTTCATGCTTGTCCGGCTTGATCGCTAGCGCGGTGGCATATTTTTCGCCCGCCTGCGCAAAAAGCGCATCCGCCTCGGCTCCCTGCTTCTGCTTCGCCTGATCGCAAAGCGCCACCCCCCAATTGTAAAGCGCTTCATGACTGTCCGGCTTGATCGCTAGCGCTGCGGCATATTTCTCGCCCGCTTCCGCGAATAAAGCGTCCGCCTCAGCCCCACGCTTCTGCTTCGCCTGATCGGAAAGCCCGTTACCTCCCATGATCGCCGCCCAAGCGATTAGATCTCGCTCGGCTTCGTTGCGCTCCGATGCACCAGCGCCGAACTGAGCCCACACATCGTCATACCGCTCCTCGCCCATCAATCGCGCGATGTCCGACTGGTCGGGTGCCTTTTGTTGCTGCGCGCTCGCAGCCTGGCGCAACATTTCGCGTCCTTGTTCGAGCAGATCGACTCCACGGTCGTCCAAGGTCTTATATGGCCTGATCTCCTCCAGCACCCCCAGCATGTGCGCGAACGGATCGATAAGGAACTCCGGCTGGGGCAATTCCAAGTTATTTGCCAGTTCCGTGAAAAACTGATCCGCGCCCATCCCACGCACGACGTGACAATCCTGGAAGCGGTCGATCAAGGCATCGCAGACCGTTTCACACGGATCGGCATCATCATGACGTACCCAGATCAGCTTGTGCGGAAATGCGCCCATCCGCGCGATCCGCGTGACCAGGGGATCATTCTCGCCGCTATAACCGCACACGATCACTACCCGCCCGCCCATCGCCTCGCGCAGCGCCTGCTCTACCCGGTCCGCCTGCTGCTCCAGCAGCTCATTCGTATTGAGCAGCAGGAAACCGGTATGCTGACCATGCAGATGGTAGATCGCTGAGCCCTTGACGAAGGCCGGGATGAATCGCGCATTTCGGCCTTCCCCGTCGTCGTCACGAAGCGCCGCCAAGTCATAGACGGCGGGAAAGCGGTTGAAGAGCGCGCAGGCACGGGACGCGAGCGGGTCGAAATTAGTAGTCAGAATACGATCGACGATGCCCGCACGCTCCAGCCTGCCGATACCGATATGCGCCCAATTGGTCTTCGCTTCGTCGACAAATTTTCGCACCAGATCGGCGCGGTTAGCCTCGCCGATCTCTGCCATGCAATTGCCATAGTCGGGCTCGGAGTCTCCGTTTGTGCGCTTTGCTCGCGCATAGGCCTGAGGATGCAGTTCCTTAATCTTGGCCACAAACCCTGCGCCCAATGGAATCCCCGCACTCAGGGATGCGCCCGCACCAATCAAAAGGCAGCAGGGATGAACTTTACCCTCGCCATCCCTCAAAAGACCGGCAACGTCTTCGACCGTCCAATCGCTCCTCGACATGCACCCCCCTATTTCCGCACAATAAATAGGCCATTGGATGCACCCGCAACCCTAAAATTCGACGATTGCCCTCCCTTTTTTCTTTCGAGCGAAGTCGCGATACATCGTTATCACTACGCCTGCGCAATCCACGGCGAAGATATCATCTCCCCCGCTTCACCTAACCGTCACTCCACCAACGAGCGAGCCGCCGCTCATGAGGTCTCATCACGGCGCTCTCGCGCGCTGGGGTGATCAGCAAGGCCACACCTTCGTACTTCCCCCGCTATCACTGCCAATTGCCCAACAGCACGAAGGGCGCCCAATAGAATGGATGGGCATAGCCGGTAACGGCCGGCCCGGTCGGACCATCCTGTCGCGCGCGGCCATTGCCGCGGTCGGTGCCGGTTCCGCCCTGCGTTGTCATCAGGGCGATCTGGGCCTGGCGCAACGATTCGGCCTTGCTTGACCCACCCTTGGCGTGGATCGCGTAGAAGCGCTGCATCAGCACGGCAGTGGATTCGTCCGCAACGGACCAGAGTGAGGCCAGAACCGCCGACGCGCCCGCCCCTTGCGCGATCTCCGCCAGGCTCGCATCGACCTCCGACCCGTTTTGGTTTCCGCCGGGTACGCCGGTCTGACAGGCCGAAAGCGCAATCAAATCGACCTCATAGGCCGTAAAGCCCCCGTCTTTAATGAACTCGGTGAGTGGCAGTTCCTGACCCGTCCCCAGCAGCAGGAACGACTTATCCGCTCGCGCCGGATCGAGCGCGAAGTGCGACGCAATATGGATCACAGTATAACTGCCGCTCATCGCTGCGCCCAGCGCCGCGCGGTCGAACGCACCGTCCAGCTTGACCACCCCCGGCAGCACCCCGGTTGCCCCACCCTCGGCACGGACAATCCCCGCCAACTCGGCCGGAACCGCAGGCAATGGGCTAAGCCCCGCCCCGCCCTGGCTCGCGCCCAGCGCTGCTACACTCCATGCGGTCGCATTGGACGGGCCCGTCTGAACCTCCTCAATCGAGCGGAATGCGCTGAACGCATAGCGCTCCGCCAGCCACTGTTTGCCGTCATGCAGCGCCGCCATCGGCAGATAGCGCAGCGCATCGTCGAGGGAGAGCATCACATGCTGAATCCCCGCTGCACGCAGGGCCCTGTCCACCGGCTCGAACAGCGACCGATAGAGCTTCGCGGCAGGGTCGGTGATGAACACCGCTTTGTCGCTGATCGCCTGGCGATAGAGGCCGATGTCCTTGCGCATCGCGATCATGTCGACCGGCACCACGACCGACTTCTGAAAGCTGGCGGTGGTGATGAGCCAGTGAATACGATCGGGCAACACGACCGCGTGCAGTGCAGCAACTCCCTTTCCCAACCGTCGCACGGCGGGCATGAGGCGCGGCTGGATCTGCGCGACCCGATCCGCCTTTGCCTGCCGATCCGGGGCTAGCGCAATATCGAGCTCGGCGACGACATTGGCGACTTCGCCCAGCTCGCTGCGAAACGCAGTTTGCGCAGCCGCCAGCGCAGTGACCGCAGCGGCCAGTTCCTGCTGCTGCGCGGGGGTCAAACTGCCCTGTCGCTGAAGCACAACAAGCCGGTCGCGCGCCGCCCCCGCCTGCGCCAGCGCTGCAGTGGCCGCGTCGAATGCAGCCATGCTCTGCGTCTGCTTGGCGTCGAGCGGCATCTGGTCGAACGCCTCGCCCTCGCGCCGCTTGTCGCGGGTATAGTTATAGCTCTCGAAATCCTTGAGCATCGCCAGCACATGCTCGGCCTCGCCGAACCGGCCCATTTCCATGAAAATGCCGGCGAGATAGCGGTAGCGGTCCTGGTGCACGCGGATGAAACATTCGCGGATCGACGGATCGAGGTCTGATATCCGCTTGCGTGCGTCCTGCAGCTTGTTCACCGCGATCTTGGCGAAGAACAAGGCCGCCTCACGCCGACCGCCGCTGCTGGCCTCATTGGCGGCGCTCGACCAATGGCATGAGGATTCAATCAGGGCGAAATAATTGTCGCGGCTGCCGAACCGGCTGGCGAGCGCCGCTTCCTTGATCGCCAATGACCGGACCTTGGTCGCCAGATACTGGTCCATCTTGCCATAGAGGAGATAATGTTCCTCCAGACTGCGAAACCCTTCGAACACGGCATATTCGGACCCATTGTCGACCGCAGTGTCGAGCTCTTTGCGCAGCACCGCCTCGCGCGCCTCGAACGTCGGCTCCGCCGCTAGCCCCTCGGTCTGCGGGCCGATCGGGATCGGGGTGAAGCCTTCGATCTTGAGCAGGCATTTGATCGTTGCCTGTGCCCCGCACGCGGCCTGCCATTGCTTGGCATCGTAGCCGCCGCGCCGCACCGCCTCGGACAACCAGTAGCGCGCCTGCTTGACATCGGCGCTCATGCCCCAGCCCAAGGCCGAAGCCCGCACCATTGCCTCGGCGCCCCCGCTCCACTGCGTCGCCGCTGCATGCCGGAACCAGCGCAGCGCCATCGCCGGATCCTTGGCGACGCCCGATCCATGAAGATATGCCTCACCCAGCGCCACGCGTGCGCTGTAATCGCCACAATGCACCGCCCAGCGCAGCAGCCGGATCGCTTCCTTCGGATTAGCCTTGGTCCCGTCGCCCGCGAGATACATACGCGCCAGCATCACTGCATTGGCAAAGCTGAACGACGCCGCACGCTGCATCCATTCGAACGCCTGCGCGCGGTCATATTGCGGTGCGCCGGCCCGCTCGGCCTCTGTGAACTCCAACTCGCCCTTGTAATAGAGCGCCAGGCTCATCGCCGCGCTGCTCTCACCCCGGCGATAGGCTTCCTCCCATGCGCGCACCGCCTTGACTGCGCTCTTCTCGACCCCGAAGCCCCTGAGGTGCAGATAGCCGATCGCGCGCTGCGCATCTGCCGAACCACGTTCGGCGGCGATCTCGAACCATTTCAACGCTGCGGTCGGGTCGCCCGCGCCATCATCGAGCAGCCGCCAGGCATATTTGGCGGCGGCCTCTCGCATCCCCAGCTTCGCCAGCGCTTCGAACAGCGGAATGTAGGATGCATCGCCGTTGAAGTTGAACGCAGAGGGCGTGTCGAACTGCGCAAGCAACGCGGTCCTGCGACCCTCCGGCAGCGCCTTGAACTCGTCCCCCTCGGCATAACGCGCCAGCTCGCGCAGCGCCGCTTCCTGCAGCTTTAGGTCGAGCATCAGCTTGAGCTGATATTCCTTCGCCACCGACGGGTCGCTGGCGGCCTTGGTATATTGCACCGCCAGCCCGAACTGCTGCGTCGCGAGCTTGCCCGCCTGCAACGCCTGGGCGACATCGATCAGCACCTTCGGGTCCGTCAGCGCTACAATCTTGCGGCGCCATGGCGCGCTATCGATCTTCAGTCCGCCCGCCTCGATCAACGGTCCGGGATGGGCGAGCGCGGCAAGCGCCCAGCCCGCCCCTAGTTCGGCGCGCGCGGTCAGAACACGCAGCGCCTCGGCCCGATCGGCATCATCGGGCGCGTCACGCAGGATCACTTCGACAAGGTCCCGCGCAGCGCTGTCCTCACCGGCCGCGAGCGCCTTTTCATAATATTTGCGCGCGGCCTTGAGGTCCATCGGCACCTGCTTGCCGGCCGCGAACACATCGGCGGCCATCGCAATGTCCGTTGGATCATCGCTGTCCGCCAACTTGTGATACAGCCGGATCGCCGCCGGATTGTCGCTGGGGACACCGGTGAATTCGCCCGCTGCCAGATCCAGGGCCAGGCTACGCGTCGCGCTCATGCTGCCGAGCTCGGCGCCCTTGAGAAACCAGGCGCGGCCGGCTTCCAGGTCGCGGGGCATGCCCCTGCCGGCCTGGGCCATGACGCCAAGGCGTACCATCGCGTCGGTGTCGCCGGCATCGGCAGCTTTGCGATACCATGCGATCGCCATCTGAATATCGCTGACGACGCCGACCCCGTGCTCATAGAAGGACCCGAGGCGCCGCATGGCACTGGTCGAGCCACGATCGACCGCCAGACGCACAAAGTCCGCGGCGCCCTTTTCATCCTTCGGACCGCCCTCGCCGAACTGGAGCATCACGGCGTAATTCTCCGCGCCCCAACCCGACCCCTGATCGGCCGCGAGCCGGTACAACCGGCGCGCCTCGACCGGATCCTTGGGAACTCCCTGTCCCTCCTCGGCCATGTACCCCAGCGCCGCTATGGCGTCCGGTTCGCCCAGCTGCATCGCACGTCGATACCATTTGCGGGCAAGCGCAAAGTCCTGGGGCAGCCCGCTGGTGCCTAACCGATAATGTTCCGCCAGGGTCTCTGCCGCGCCGGCGTGGCCAAATTCGGCCGCGCGCGCATAGGTGGCGATCGCCGCCGGTACGTTCGCCGGCGTCCCGATGCCGTTCAGATAATATTCGGCCAACCGTCCGAGCAGCCAGACGTTGCGACCTTTCTCCCCCGACTTGGCCAATGCAAAGGCGCGCTGAGTATCTTTCGGCACGCCACTGCCGGATTCATACATCTGTGCCAGCGTGTTGATTGCTTGCAGGCTACCTCCGGCAGCGGCTCGCTCGATCAGGCCCAACGCCGCCTGGTCCTCGCCAGCCTTGCTCAGGGCGCGCCCGAGATTGGCCATGACCGCCGCGTCGCGCGGATGGGCTTCGAGCGCGCGACGACACAGTTCGATGGCCCGCTCGGCGACCATGTCGTCGAACTCGACGCCGGTCTTGTCGTCGGGGGTCGGCAGCCGCGCTTCTTGCGCGCACGCCTTGCGCAGATCGCCCTCCCGCGCCGCGGCAAGGCCGGGGGTCATCACGGCGAGCGATGCGCCCGCAAATAGGACGAAGCTGCGTTTCATCTGTCCCACCTTCGCCGTCCACTATCGGTCAGCGGGGGCGGCGGTGACAAGCCCCGCAATTCAGACGAAATTGGATGCCAGAGGGCCTGTAAGCCGGGTTCTGTCCACGCGGCCCTTTCCCCTTGCAGAGAGGTGCGCGCGATAGGCGACCATTCCTCTAGGCCCACATTTACATGGGGGCTCAAGCAATCAACCCGGGCCGCCGGGCGGAACTCCCGATGCGCGGCCCCTATTCGATCTTGCTCCCGGTGGGGTTTGCCGTGCCGCTTCCGTTGCCGGTCGCGCGGTGCGCTCTTGCCGCACCCTTTCACCCATGTCCTTACCCGAAGGCAGTGGACGGTCTGCTCTCTGTGGCACTTTCCCTGACCCCGGCGAACCGGGACCGCCGGGCGTTACCCGGCACCGTGTTTCCGTGGAGCCCGGACTTTCCTCGGTGCATTTGCATGCAACGCGGCCGCCCGGCCCTCTGGCAGCAGCGGCGATAGGCTCAATCGCGGCGCGGCGCAAATAGCGACTTCGCGGCGGGCCACCAGTGCAGCCAGAATTCCACCGCAAGCAATGGCAGGACAAAGCTGAGCCAGCCCCGCGTCGCCGCGCGCACCTCCGCATTTTCGATAAAGCCGAGCATGACCCCATCGCCCGCCGCCATCATCCGCACCCACACGAACGACAATGCGATCGCCGTGGCGCGGATGACGAACGCGCGGTGGAAGTCGAACCGTCGCCGCCGCGCCGCCTGCCACGCGATCAGCACGAAGCCGATCCACACTGCCGCGAACAGCGTCAGGGGCACCTGCGTCTCCTGCGCCGCGATCGTGCTGCCCAGATGCAGCGCAAACACCCCGGCCAACAGCGATGCCGCGAGATAGGCCCGCCCCAGCGCCCGGTGCAACCATGGCCAGCGCGCGCGCAGCGATCCCGCAAACTGGATCGGCGCGATCAGCAGCACGGGTATCGCCAGCGCGACATGCGCGAAATACCAGACTCGGCGCCCCCACAAGGTCTCACCCGTCGGAGCTTCCCGCGTGGCAATGAAGGCGAATGAGTCGGTCAGGAACCAGCAGGCTGCGACCGCGACGATCAGCCAGAACAGCGCCCAGCCCGATCGCCGCGCTGCGCTCACTTTCCGCCCGCGCCCTTTACCGTAGCGGGCAAGCGATAGCGCGCGTCGTCGATTTCCACCTCGATCGCATCCTTGTCGATGATCGTCACGCTCGCCGGTTTTGCGCCGTCGGCAGCAACTACCCCGCGCCCATCGCGCGTGACCCGTAGCCGGTGAAAGCCGCCATCGGGATGGCGCACGGTCAGGATCAGTCCATCCTGGGTCTGCGCCCGGTCGATCGTGCAGCGCGTGGTGAAGTCATCGCCGCCACCCAGCGCGCAGGGGATACGCCCCTCCGCTGCGTCGCGCGCCGCCTGCGTGCGCGCGTCCTGCGCGTGGTCCGCCTTGGTCTTGACCGGCCCCGGATCGCAGGCGGCGAGCATCAGCAACGCCGCCGCGCCCAAACATTCAGATATCCGCAAAGACATGCGTTTCGGACTTCGCCCCCGGATGCGTTACCGCGCCCTTATAGGCAGGTCCGACATTCTGCGCATAGCGCCACAGCGCGCCCGACTGATAATCGTTGCTTCGCGGCTGCCAGCGCGCTCGGCGCTCGGACAGCACCTCTTCAGCGACGAGCAGGTCGATCGTCCCAGCCTCGGCGTCGATGCGGATCGTGTCACCGTCCTCGACCAGCGCAATCGGGCCGCAATCGGCAGCCTCGGGCCCGACATGGCCGATGCAGAAACCGCGCGTGGCGCCGGAAAAGCGTCCGTCGGTGATCAGCGCGACCCTCTCACCCATGCCGAGGCCATAGAGCGCGGCGGTGGTCGACAGCATCTCGCGCATGCCCGGCCCGCCCTTCGGCCCTTCATAGCGGATCACGACGACTTCGCCCTCCTGGATCGACCGTGCTTCGACCGCGGCAAAGGCGTCTTCCTCACAATCGAAGCAGCGCGCCGGCCCCTCGAACTGCAATCGCGCCATCCCCGCGACCTTTACGATCGCGCCATTGGGGGCCAGGCTGCCGCGCAGGCCGACAACGCCGCCGGTCGGGGTGATCGGGGTCTTGACGTCGTAGATGACCTTCTGGTCCGGGTTCCACGTGACCTGATCGATATTCTCGCCCAGCGTCTTGCCGGTCACGGTCATGCAATTGCCGTCGAGCAGATCATTGGCGAGCATCGTCTTCATGAGCATGTACACGCCGCCTGCCTCGTACATGTCCTTTGCCACATATTTGCCACCCGGCTTGAGGTCAGCGATGTAAGGTGTTGATTTAAAAGCGTCTGCAACGTCGAACAGGTCGAAGTCGATGCCCGCTTCATGCGCCATTGCGGGCAGGTGCAACGCCGCGTTGGTCGATCCGCCGGTCGCCGCCACAACGCGTGCGGCATTGATGAAGGCTTCGCGTGTGCAGATGTCGCGCGGTCGCAAATTGCGCTCGATCAGCTCCATCACCTGGTACCCCGCAGCAATCGCGATCTGCTCCCGACTGCTATAGGGCGCAGGGACCATGTTGCTGTTGGGCAGCGACAGGCCGATCGTCTCGCCGACACAGGCCATGGTGTTGGCGGTGAACTGGCCGCCGCACGCGCCATGACCGGGGCACGCGACCTTCTCCATCGCATGCACTTCGCTGATCGGGCAGTTGCCCGCAGCAAAACGACCGACGACTTCGAACACGTCGACGACGGTGATGTCCTTTTCGTGGAAACGGCCGGGCAGGATCGAACCGCCATAAACGAAGATCGACGGGATATTGAGGCGCAGCATCGCCATCATCATCCCGGGCAGCGACTTGTCGCACCCGGCAAAGCCGACCAGCGCGTCATAGCAATGGCCGCGGACGCTGAGCTCGACCGAGTCGGCGATGACTTCCCGGCTGACGAGCGAGGATTTCATCCCCTGATGCCCCATCGCGATGCCGTCGGTCACGGTGATCGTGTTAAAGCGGCGTGGCATCCCGCCATTGTCCTGCACGCCCTTACGTGCAGCATCGGCCTGCGCATCCAGCGTGGTGTTGCACGGTGCGCTGTCATTGCCGGCGCTGGCGAGCGCGACGAACGGGCGGGCGATCTCTTCCTCGCTCAACCCCATGGCATAATAATAGCTACGGTGCGGGGCGCGCTCCGGCCCGACGGAGACGTGGCGCGAAGGCAGGCGGGATTTGTCGAAACGGTTGGTCATGGCGCGCCTATGTCGCCGCAGCCCGCCCCTGCGCAAGATGATCGCGCACGAATGTTACCAGATTTGCGAGAATTTCGCACCAACGCGCCACTCCGGCTGGATCAGAGATCAGGTCGTTCCGGATTTCGATGCCCAGATAGGGCGTTCCCGTCCCCTCGGCGTGCCGATTCATCGTCGCGTTGAGCAGGCGACCCGAATAGGGTTCATTGTCTCCAGTGACGATGCTCTGCGCCGCCAGCCAGTCGATCGCCGGGCGCGCCGCGCGCGCATCGCGGTTGTACAGGATGCCGGCCTCCCATGGGCGCGGCGCTGCGATGCCGTTCTCGAGCGCTGGGGTGAAGCTGTGGACCGAAACGATCAGCGCCGGGCGCTGCGCGCGCACCTGCGCCGCAATCGCGCGATGATAGGGGGCGTGGAAACGTGCGATCCGTTCCGCGCGATCTACACCTTCGTTGCCCGGGATCGCGTGACCGTCGCTGACGTGTGGGATCAGGCCGGGCGCATCGACCTCGCGATTAAGGTCGATCACCAGCCGCGACACGGTGGCGAGCAGCGCGGGCGCGTCCAGCCGCTCGGCCAGCCCCCGGCTTACCGCCGCCGCACCAATGTCGATCGCGATATGCTTGTCGCGCAAAACCGGATCGATGCCGAGATCGATGTCGCCGGGCACTTGGTTGCTGGCGTGATCGCACAGGATCAGCACATCGCCAGTCCCAGCGATCCGCTCCACCACGCTCACCTCTTTCCTCCCAGAAATGCGTCGAGGCGTTCCGCAAAGCCGGTTGCGCCGAACGCATCCTCGAACGCCTGATCGTGCGCCGAGGCCAAAGGGTCGCGCAGGATCGACTTTAGCAGACGCACCGCGTCGGGATCGTTGGCGCAGATCGTCGCGGCCATCGCCCGTGCCTGCTCGGCAGCATCGCTTGCACGGCAATGGGCGAGCCCGATCCGCAGCGCCTCGTCCGCGTCGATGCGGTCGCCGGTGAACAGCATCCGCGCCGCCTGCCCCGCTCCGACGCGCGCACGCAACCGTGCGACATCGCTGGCGGGATAGCCGATGCCGAGCTTCGCCGGCGTCGTCGCAAGCAGCGCCGCATCGCCGGCGACGACGATATCGCATGCGAGCGTCAGCGCCACCGCCGCGCCGAAGCATCCGCCGTCCACTCCAGCGATCACCGGGATCGGCAGCGCAGCCAGCGCCTCGATCCCGCGCTCCATCGCCAGCCGAAAGCGGGTGCGCAGTGCCGGGTTGGCGATCAGCGCAGGAAATTCGGATAGGTCCGCGCCGGCGGAGAAGGTGCCGGGCATCGCGGATTCGACGATCAGCACTTGCGCGCCGCTCGCCGCCACCGTCGCCGCCGCATCGGCAATCGCGTCCCACGCTGCGATCGGCAGTGCATTGCGCGCGCCGCCCCGGTCGAGCGTCAGCAGCGCGGTGGCTTGATCGAACTGAAGCCGGATCATCGGCGACCCAAAGGGCGAGGATGGCGCCCGCCCGAAAGCGGGGGCCACCCACGGGCGTCTCGCTCCCGGCGCATGACCCGCAGCCATCCCAAGGCAAGAACGGGGCCAGTTGCTCCACTCCTCCTGCGCAGGGAGCCGGGTATCGGGCCCTGCCCCAGTTCGGCACAGATAAGTGTCACGCGAGTTCCGTTTCGAGACACCACCAGCCCGGCGCCACCTGCCCGATGACCTGCGCCGCCGCAGTCCGATCCTCGATCGTGTCAAACAGCGCAAAGCAGGTCGCACCCGACCCCGACATCCGCACCAGCCACGCATTCGTCCCCCGCAGCGCCGCCAGAACATCGGCGATCACCGGACACAGCGCGATGGCTGGCTTCTCGAGGTCGTTGCGGCCCGCCACCGCGATCTCGCGCGCGCTTCCCTCGGGCAGGGGGCCACGATCGATGCCGTCCCAAGCCTGGAACACAGGCCCGGTCCCCAATGGCACGCCCGGGTTTACCAACAGCGCCGGGCACCCGGCGAGATCGTCGCCAGCCATATGCAAATCCGCACCGACCCCACGCCCCACCCGCGTCCGTCCGACGATGCATGCGCCGATGTCCGCGCCAAGATGCGCCGTCGCCAGCACCAGCTCCTTCCCGTCGCCATTGTGCACGTAATGGCGGTCAAGCAGCCGGATCATCGCTGCGGCGTCGGCGGAGCCGCCCCCAATACCCGCCGCCACCGGCAAATTCTTGACCAGCGTGATCGCTAACGGCGGCACGCCCCCGAACGGCGGCTGCCGCATTACATCCAACGCGGCGAGCACAAGGTTGTCGTGGGTCGACAGTCCTTCGGCAAAGGGGCCGACAATCGCCAGCTGGTCGGACTCGGCCTCGGCGATTGACAGGGAATCGCCATCGCGCACGAACGCGAACAGCGTCTCCAGCTCATGATAGCCATCGTCCCGCCGCCGCCGCACGTGCAGCGCCAGGTTGAGCTTGGCCGGAGCGGGCTCGATCAGGATCAGTTTGCCGCCATCCTCTCCACGACGCCATCGGCCAGTTTGGTCGCCAGCCGCGCCTTCTGCGCATCATCGGCATAGATCGACGCCGCGCGCCAGGCATAGCGCGCCTCGAACCGCCGCCCGGCGCGCCAATACGCATCGCCGAGATGCTCGTTGATCGTCACGCTGCCCGGCTGTCCCTGCGCCGCCTGTTCCAGCAACGGGAGCGCGCGAGCCAGATCGCCGATGCGAAAATAGCCCCAACCAAGCGAGTCGGTGATCGCCGGATCATCGGGACGCAGTCGGTTGGCGCGTTCGAGCAGCGCGACTGCGGCGGTCAGATT
Source organism: Sphingomonas sp. SDUR79 (assembly GCF_056821745.1). Classification (NCBI taxonomy): domain Bacteria; kingdom Pseudomonadati; phylum Pseudomonadota; class Alphaproteobacteria; order Sphingomonadales; family Sphingomonadaceae; genus Sphingomonas; species Sphingomonas sp. SDUR79. The sequence goes on from NZ_JBPDIN010000001.1 coordinate 1,409,509, forward strand.
TTCCCCGCGCTCGACTTGCGCATAGCCGAGATAGTTCAACGCCACCGGTTCGTCGGGTGCCAGCTCCGCGGCTTTGCGCAGATGCGGCAGCGCGCTGGCCCAGTCCCCCGCCCGTTCGAGGGCACCGCCAAGCTGCAAATGATGGATCCAGTTGGCCTCAGCACCCGCCCGTGCCAGAGCCTCCGCATAGAGCGGCGCGGCCTCGGCATCGCGCCCCTGATCGGCCAGCAGGTCGGCATAGCGCCGGAGATCCCGCTGGCTCGCACCTTGTGCGGTCGCGAGCGATTGCGCGAGCGCCAGCGCGCGGTCGGGATCGCCCTGTTTGCGGCGCAATTCGATCTGCTCAGCCACCGCCGCACTATAAAATGGGCTTGCGGTCCGGATCGTCCCCAGCACGAGCTGCGCCCGGTCGATCGCACCCTCGTCACCCAGTGCGGCAGCGAGCAACAGCCGGGCGCGATCATCGCGAGCGTCGAGCGAGAGGGCAGATCGCGTCAACAGGATCGCAAGAGTCTGCGTCTCCTGCCCCTGCAAATCAGCGGCAAGCCGCGTCAGCAGCCGACTGATCCCGAACGCAGCGCCGGGTCGCGCCGCAACCAGCGCCTCGCGCAGCCCGACCATCGTGGGATCGTCCCCCGCCAGCAATTCGCGCGCCGCACGCCGGTCACCGATTCCCGCCAACAGGCTTGCCGCGTTCCAGCGCAAGTCGATACTGCCCGGGTCGCTCCCCAGCGCAGCGCGCAACGCCGCCACCCCTTCATCGCGCCGGTTCGACGCGAGCAACAGCAACGCGCGATGCTCGGCGATGTAGCGGCGGCTAAGTCCGCTCTCCGTGGCGGCGTCGAGGAACTGGAACGGATCGCCCCCGCGGTCGAACGCCAGCCAGGCGCGCAGGACCGGGGCGAGGAAATCGAGTGGCCCGGCCCCGATCCGCCCCAATGCATCGTCGGCAGCAAGCTTGTTCTTCGACCGCACCGCATCGGCGAAGGCAAGGATCGCGGTGTCCGGCGGGGCCACGTTCGAACGGAGGAGTACCGCCGCTGCCCGTCGCGCCAGCACCAGATCGCCCGCCGCCAGCGCATTGCGATACGCACGGATCGCGACCACCTCGTCCCCCGGCGCGGCCGTGAGCGCAGCGGCATAGCCCGCAGCGGCGGTATCGACCGCACCATCCGCTGCCGCCGCGCGCGCCTTTACATAGGCACCCAGATCGGCCTGCGCCGCCCCGGGCAACAGGACCGCCAACGCCGCAGCAGACCAGGCGAGATGCTTACATATTGGGATAGTTCGGACCTCCGCCGCCCTCCGGGACGACCCAATTGATATTCTGCGTCGGGTCCTTGATGTCACAGGTCTTGCAGTGGACGCAATTCTGCGCGTTGATCACGAACTTCGGGTCGCCCGTTTCCTCGCCGACAATCTCGTAAACACCCGCCGGGCAGTAACGCTGCGCCGGCTCGTCATACATCGGCAGGTCATAGGCGACCGGGATGTCCGGGTCCTTCAGCGTCAGATGGACCGGCTGATCCTCCTCATGGTTGGTGTTCGACAGGAACACCGACGAGAGGCGGTCGAAGGTCAGCACGCCATCGGGCTTGGGATAGTCGATCGGCTGGACCAAATCCTTGCGCCACAGGCTCTCATGGTCGGGCTTGTGGCCGAGCGTGAAGGGCATTTTGAAGCCCCAGCTTTCGAGGAACATGGTGACATTGGCGAGGCCGGAGCCGACGAGGTCGCCGAATTTCTTGACCAGCGGCACGACGTTGCGAACGATGCTGAGCTCCTTGTAAAGCCAGCTCGCTTCGAACGCTTCCGGATAGGCGGTCAGCTCGTCACCCGAACGATCGGCAGCGACCGCCGCGAAGGCTGCCTCAGCCGCCAACATGCCGCTCTTCATCGCGCCATGCGTACCCTTGATACGCGGCACGTTGAGGAAGCCCGCGCTGTCGCCGATCAGGGCGCCGCCGGGGAACACCAGCTTCGGGATCGACTGCAACCCGCCATCGCTGATCGCGCGCGCGCCATAGCTGACGCGCTTGCCACCCTTCAGGATCTCCGCAATCGCCGGATGCGTCTTCCAGCGCTGCATTTCCTGGAACGGCGAGAGATAGGGGTTGGAGTAATTGAGCCAGGTGACGAAGCCCAAAGCCACCTGCCCATTCGCCTGATGGTACAGGAACCCGCCGCCATTCGACCCGGCGGTCTCGTTGAGCGGCCAACCCTGGGTATGGATCACCTGGCCCGGCTCGTGCAGCGCGGGGTCGATGTCCCACAATTCCTTGACGCCAAGGCCATAGATTTGCGGCTCGACACCCTCGCACAGCCCGAACTGGCGCTGGATCTGCTTCGACAGATGGCCGCGCACGCCCTCACCGAACAGCGTGTAGCGGGCATGCAGCTCAAGCCCGGGCTGATAATCATGCTTGCGCGTGCCGTCGCGCGCCACGCCCATGTCGCCGGTCGCAACGCCCTTCACCGACCCGTCTTCATGGTAAAGGATTTCGGCCGCGGCAAAGCCGGGGAAAATCTCGACGCCCAGCCCCTCGGCCTGTTCGGCCAGCCAGCGGCACAGGCTGCCGAGGCTTCCGGTATAGGTGCCCTCATTGTGCATGAATTTGGGCGTGATGAAGTGCGGGATCGCCCATTTGCCCTTTTTCGACAGCAGCCAATGCTGGTTGTCGGTCACCGGCACCTGCGCCAGCGGGCAGCCGGAGTCGCGCCAGTCGGGCAGCAGTTCGTCCAGCGCCTTGGGATCGATCACCGCGCCCGACAGGATATGCGCGCCGACCTCGGACCCTTTTTCGAGCACGCAGACCGCGATCTCGCTGCCCGCTTCATTGGCCAGCTGTTTCAACCGGATCGCCGCCGCAAGGCCCGCCGGCCCCGCGCCCACGATCACCACGTCATACGGCATCGACTCGCGTTCGCTCACTTCCTGTCTCCTCTCGGAACACCGGCGTAACATCTCGTCGTGTGTCCGGCGCGTTCCGTCCCTCCCCCGATGAAGGCAGATTGACGCTGGCGTCAAGGCATGACTCTGTGAACCGATGGGTATCGAGGGGGCAACCGACTGGCGCGCCGAAGCCGCAAGCGCACTGAACTGGTGGCGCGACGCGGGCGTCGATGTGCTCGTCGAGGATGACCCGCGCGACTGGGCCGCGCGCCCTGCCGCTACGGCACAGCCTGACGCCCCGGTTCGTGTCGCCAACGCCGGCCCGGAACCCGAAGCGCCGCTCCCGGCATCGATCGAAGCGTTTCTCGACTGGCGCTATGGCGCCGGCGCGCCCGAAGCCGCGATCGGTGAACCGATCGTTGCAGCGGAGGGCAATCTCGCCGCCCCGCTGATGATCGTCACCGATCTGCCGGAGTTCGACAGCGTCCCCGCCTTGCTCGACGGCGCGGCGGGCCGCTTGTTCGACCGAATTCTCGCCGCGATCGGCCAGTCGCGCGAGTCGATCTATCTGGTCCCGCTTTGCGCCGCGCGACCGATCACGGGTCAGGTGCCGCGCGATTTCGAAGAGAAGCTCGGTGAAGTCCTGCGGCATCACATCGCACTGACAGCGCCTTCGCGGCTCCTGCTGCTCGGTCAGGCGACGAGCCGTGCCGTTCTCGGGACTGACGCAGCCAGAAATGCTGATGGTTTAACGCCATTTAACTATTCCGGGGGTAAATGTGACGTCGTCGCCATCCGACATCCGCGCTTTCTGTTGAATAAGCCGGCGGCCAAGGCCGACGCCTGGAAAGACCTGCAATTGCTAATCGGGGAGCAGAGCCTGTGACTGCGCGTATCCTGCTAGCCGCTTGTGCATTGATCGCACCGCTGACGGCCCATGCCTCGGACGAACGAACAGCCCCAATTGAGCGGCGGGAGGCGAGCGATGGCGTTCCCGCTCAGCTCGCCCGCGAAGAGCGCGAGGCTTATCGCGCCGTGTTCGCCGCGATCCGCGAAGCGCGCTGGTCCGATGCTCAGATCAAGCTCGACGCGATGCGCCCCGGCCTGCTGCATGCCACCGCGCGCGCCGAACTCTATCTGGCCAAGGGGTCGCCCAAGGTTGAGCTGCCGCAGCTGATGGCACTGCTCGGCGAAGCGCCCGAACTGCCTCAGGCCGACCAGATCGCACGCCTCGCCAAGCTGCGCGGGGCGAGCGAGCTGCCCAGCCTGCCCGCAGCTCAGCGGATGATCTGGCATGCCGGTGCGCCGATCCGCAAACGCTACCGCTCGGCCAAGTCGGACGCTGCAGCGGCGCAGGTGGCGACCGCCATGGCTCCGCTGATCAAGCTCGACGACGCCCCCGGGGCCGAGGCGCTGCTCGATACCCGCGCGGCCGACCTCGACCCGGAAACGCTGACCGAATGGCGGCAGCGGATCGCGTGGATGTACTACACGACCGGTCGCGACGCCGATGCCCGCCGCGTTGCCGCACTGGCGCAGACCGGGAGCGGCGAGTTCGCGCCGCTGGCCGATTGGGTTCAGGGCCTCGCCGCGTGGCGCCAGAATGACTGCGCCGGTGCGCAGGCTGCGTTCACCGCCGTTGCGCAACGCGCCGCCGACACCGAAAAGCGCACCGCCGGCCTGTACTGGGCCTCGCGCGCCGACATGGCATGCGGCCGCCCCGACCTGGTCAGCACCCGCCTGAAGAGCGCGGCGCAGCATGACGAGACCTTTTACGGCATGCTCGCGCGTCAGGCGCTGGGCATGAAGGAAGCGCCCGTGCGCGCCGAGAAATTCGTCGCCGCCGACTGGAAGGCGCTCGACCGCCGCCCCAATGTCCGCGTCGCTGCCGCACTGGCGGAGATCGGTGAGGATTCGCTGGCGAGCGACGTCATCAAGCATCAGTCGAAGATTGGTGACGCGCGCGAACATGGGTCGCTCACTCGCCTCGCCGGTCGACTCGGCCTGCCCGCCACCCAGCTCTGGCTGACCCACAATTGCCCGGTCGGCGCGCGCCCGGTCGAAGAAGCACGCTACCCCGCGCCCGACTGGACCCCCGATGGCGGCTGGCGCGTCGACAAGGCGCTGGTGTTCGCGCACACGCTGCAGGAATCGCGCTTCGACGCCAAGGTGCAGAGCCCGGCCGGTGCCTATGGCCTGATGCAGATCATGCCCGCCGCCGCCACCGACATCGCCCGCAAGCGCGGCGTCACCATCGGCCGCGCCGACCTTACCCGCCCCTCGACGAATATCGAGGTTGGCCAGTCCTATATCGAACAGCTGCGCGATCAGGCGTTCACCGGTGGCCTGCTGCCCAAGGTCATCGCCGCCTATAATGCCGGACCGACTCCCGTGACGAACTGGAACGTCCAGATCCGCGACAAGGGCGATCCGCTGCTGTACATCGAAAGCATCCCCTATTGGGAAACGCGCGGCTATGTGATGACCGTGCTGCGCAACTATTGGATGTATGAAAAACATGCCGGGCGCGAGAGCAGCAGCCGCGCGGCGATGAGCCAGGGGCTGTGGCCCAAGGTGCCGGGCAGCAACGGGGCGTCGGCAGTGCGGATGACCGCGTCGATCCCGCAGGACGACCGCGTCACCAGTGCCAATTGACGGCAGCATCGCGTTCCGCCCCGTCCGGATCGCAATCCTCACCGTCTCCGATACCCGGACCCACGCGGATGACCGCTCGGGCGATACGCTGGTCGAACGGCTGACCGGGGCGGGCCATGCTCTCGCCGACCGCGCCATCGTTGCCGACGACCCCGACCTGATCGTCGGTAAGCTGCATGCCTGGATCGACGACGAACAGGTCGACTGCATCATCACCACCGGCGGCACCGGCGTCACCGGTCGCGATGTCACGCCCGAAGCGCTGGAGCGGGTCGCCGACAAGATGATCCCCGGCTTTGGCGAACTGTTCCGTTGGCTCAGCTATGCCAAGATCGGCACGTCCACGATCCAGTCGCGCGCCACCGCCTGCGTCGCGCGCGGCACCTACATCTTCGCGCTTCCCGGATCGACCGGCGCGGTCAAGGACGGCTGGGACGGCATCTTGGCGAGCCAGCTCGACATCCGTCACCGCCCCTGCAATTTCGTCGAATTGATGCCGCGCCTGCGCGAGCGCTAGGCGTCGCCCTCAGCTTTTTGCCGTTGGCTTTGGCGGAATATTCTCGTCGAAAAACTTGCCCAGATCACCCAGCACCGCCTCCCACGTCGCCAGCACATCTGAAAAGTTCTTCTTGTTCAGGCCGCCGATCGTGGTCACGTCCCAGTTCACGATCAGTTGCCCCTCGTCGTTCACCCGCATCTGGGAAAAGCGCTTCACCGAATTCCACTTGTTCGCCAATTCGGCCGTGTTTTCCGGTTCCTTCACGAACGTCACACGAAACTGCAGCGAATCGCACGCCTTAGTCTCCGCACAGCCGTAGAACAGCGTGTCGAAATTATACCCTGCTGCGCCGCTCTCGATCAGCGGATCGCCTTGATTGTCGACCTGCAGCTTGGCCTTGTACCCCGCCTCCCGAAACGCCTCGACGACGGACTTCGGATTGCTCGCGCACACCATTTCAGCTGCGCAGGGCTCTTTGTCCTCGGCAGCTGCCGGAGCGGTAAACGCAGCAAGGCAAAACAAGCTGGCAGGCAGGTAAAGGCGGCGCATCGATTCCCCCACTTTAACGACCCGAACAGATCTGGTGCGGGTAAGGTGCACCGGTCAACCAATTTAAATCGGGCGCAAAACAGGTCCAGACACCGATATGTTCTTGTTTTGTTTCCACTGCGGGTGTAGTGCCGGGCGATGTCCGACCCCCGCCCCGCCCGCGGCGCGACGCACAATCGCGCGAGCAGCCGCTTCGCGCTTCCTGCGCGCGAAGCGGACGGCGACTGGCTGGACGCGCGCGACGATATCGACGGAGCAGCGCCCCCGCTGCGCACCACTGTCACCGTCGAGCATCCGCGTACGATTCTGTCGCGCAACCAGTCGCCGGATATCCCGTTCGACCGATCGGTGAACCCCTATCGCGGGTGCGAGCATGGCTGCATCTATTGCTTCGCGCGACCGACCCATGCCTGGCATGACCTGTCCCCGGGGCTGGACTTCGAGACGAAGCTGTTCGCCAAGCCCGATGCCCCCACGCTGCTCCGCGCCGCGCTCGCGAAGCGCGGCTATGTCTGTGAACCGATCGCATTCGGCACCAATACCGATCCTTACCAGCCGATTGAGGCGACCTGGCGGATCACGCGCGAGTGCATTACGGTTCTGGCCGAGTGCAACCACCCGATTACCATCACGACCAAGTCCGACCGGGTAACCCGCGACATCGACTTGCTCGGGCCGATGGCGGCAAGGGGACTCGCGGCGGTGATGCTGTCCGTCACCTCGCTCGATCCCAAGGTTGCGATGACGGTGGAGCCCCGCGCGCCGCACCCCGAACGCCGCCTCGCCGCCGTGGCAAGGCTGCGCGCAGCAGGCATCCCGACCTTCGTTTCGCTTTCCCCCGTCATTCCGGCGATCACCGACCACGAGATCGAACACATCATGGAGCGTGCTGCGGAAGCGGGAGCGCTCGGCTGTTTCTACCTCCCGGTCCGTCTGCCGCACGAAGTCGCACCGCTGTTCCGCGCCTGGCTGGACGAACATTTCCCCGACCGCGCGGCAAAGGTGATGGCAACGATCCAGTCCCTGCGCGGCGGGCGCGACAACGACCCCAATTTCCACACCCGCATGCGCGGTCAGGGACCCTGGGCGGAACTGCTGCGCACCCGGTTCAGAATCGCGGCCAAACGGTTCGGACTCGATCAGCCCTTCCCTCCGCTCCGCCGCGACCTGTTTCGCCCACCCGCCGGGGATCAGGGCGAGTTGTTCTAGGTCAGGATAACGCGAGCGCCGTCGCGGCGGACCGCGACATCATTGGCTTCCAGCAGCTCGGCGATGAACGCCGCCGGGTCGGGCACGCCCCTGTCGAGGAACGTCCGCACCTCCGCTGCGCCCACCCCGCCGACCGCTGTGAATGCGCCGATCCAGTCGTGGGCAGTCACCAGTCCCGCTTTCCGGTTCGGTTCGATCAGGGTTTGCAGCCACGTGAACAGGTCGCTCTTGGGATCACGCTTGCCCGCAGCCCCTTCGGCCGCCATCATCAGAACCGCGCCGCAGTCGTAATTCGCGCGATGTTCGCCGCGCTCCAGCGCACCCGATAGCGGCTTGCTACCATTGACCGTGATGCACCCGTCGATCGAACGCTGCAGCCGTGCGCGAACATCATAGGCCGGGTCGTAATGGGCCAAGGCGCGCACTGCCATCAGGTCGGCGGCGCCCTCGGTCATCCATGATTCGCTGCGCCGTTTGGCGCGCACGGTCTGGCCCATCCAGAAATGAGCGCCCTCATGCCCGATGAACCATCGCGTCTGGGCGATCAGGGCAGGCTTGGGATCGACCATCCCAGTGCCTTTCAGGTTCATCACCACCATGCCGTCGAGCACGCTGCCGCCCTGCGACACCCCTTTGAACGCGGTGCCACCCCATGCAGCAAGCAATGTCGGCCGCGCACCCGCCGGCTTACCCAGACGCTGGGTGTAGAAATCGAACAGACGCGGCGTGAACCGATCCAGTTCGTCACGCGTCCACTGCGGGAGACCGGGATCGATGATCCCGACAAAGGCGGGCGTCGCGACCGCGCGCGCGGACCCGGAATAGATATAGCTTTGCTGCTTTTCGAGCTTCAGCCTCACCTCGTCGCGGTATAGCTTGCCCTCCAATAACAGCGTCTTTCCCGGATCGCGTACGGTCAGTCGCGTCGGCACCTGATCGAACGGAAATCCGTTCAGGTCGAGTGGCAACTCCTTCGCGGCGGCGCTCGATGCCAGCGGCGCAAGCAGGTGATGATCGCTGTAAACCCCGACCCCACCGTCGGAGAAGGCGAGCACCGGTTGATAATCTGCAATGAGAGGGTCGATATAGGGCGTGACGCGAATGCGGACATAGCTCAGCGGGCGTCCGTCTCCGATCAGCACGTCGTAATGCCCGATGCGCTCAAGGCGAATGCCCGGCGTCTCGATCTGAAAGCTTCGCGCGCGCCACGGCTTGCCGTCTAGAGCATTCGACGAGCGGACGAAGAACCATGCCGGTGCCGCGCGAGAGAAGCGGTACTCAAGCAGCCAAGCCCCATTCCTATCGCGGCTGAGCACCGCATCGGTCCGCCCCTTGCCGGCGCGCGCTGCAGCCTCGCCCAACGGGGCCAGCGTCGCGAAGACCAAAGCCAGGAGCAGGAGGACCAATCGAACGTTTCGCATCCGATGTGTATTACATGATCAATACAGCCGCACAAGATGTCGATCGTGAGGTCGCGACGGGGCTGAACACGCTCCCGCTTGCCTTGCTCCGCGCGCGGAGTGATGCTGCACACATGCAGAAGCGACGCTGGCCCGACTTGCACTGGTGGCGACACGCCGCGCTTTACGGCGTGCTGCTCGCACTGGCGGCGGCGCTGTTGCAGTGGCTCGATTATCGTTGGCTGGCCCGGACGCTGTCGTTTGAATTCTATCTGTTGCTCGTCGCGATCGGCTTTCTCGCGGTCGGTCTCTATGTCGGTGCGCGGGTGATCGGGCGCCCGGCACCGGTGCGCGAGCCCGGCAACCCGGACGCACGCAAATCGCTCGGGGTCAGCGAGCGCGAAATGGCGGTGCTGGTCGAGCTGGCTGCGGGCTATTCGAACAAGGAAATCGCCCGGCGGCTCGACGTATCGCCCAACACGGTCAAGACCCATGTCGCGCGTCTGTTCGAAAAGCTGGGCGCGCGGCGACGCACCGACGCCATCGCGCGGGCGCGGGAGATCGGGTTGCTGTCCTGAACGAAATTGGGGTGATCGCCGCCAAATCACCCCTTTGGGCGATTGCTCCAAACGCGCTGCGGACCGCAACTGGCGCGACCTGAAGCAAAAGGAGGGACCACCATGCAACGCATCATCCTGACCTATGGCGTGATAGCCGGTTTCGTCGTCGCCATTCCCCTGTTCCTGATGGGCACGCTGATGGCCGACAATCCGCCGAGCGGCGCGGTCGGCATGGCGATCGGCTATCTCATCATGCTGATCGCCTTCACCGCCATCTTCGTCGCGGTGAAGCGGCATCGCGACGACCATAAGGGCGGCGTCATCCGCTTCCTGCCCGCGCTCGGCATGGGCGTGGCGATCGCGCTCATCGCAAGCCTGTTCTACGTCGTCGCGTGGGAGGCGGTGCTCGCGATCAATGGCGGTGATTTCATCGCGGAGATGAGCGCCAAGATGCTTGAGGAAGAACGCGCGGCGGGTGCCACACCAAGTGAGCTTGCCGCGCTTCAGGCAAAGATGGCGCAGATGCAGGGACTCTATGCCAACCCGCTGTTCCGCGTGCTGATCACACTGACCGAAATTCTCCCGATCGGGTTGCTCGTCGCACTGGTTGCCGCCGCCACGCTCGGGACCTTGCCCCGTCCGTTTCAGAAACGCCGAGCCTGAACCGCTACCGGCGGCGGGTCACTCCGCCGCCGCAAAGCGGAAGTCGCGATATTGCTCGCGCAACGCCGTCTTGAGCAGCTTGCCCGTCGCGGTGTGCGGCAGCGATTCGACGAAACGGATCTCGTCGGGCAGCCACCATTTCGCGACCTGGGTCGCCAGATGCTGCTGCACCTGCATCGCCGTGACATCGCTCCCCGGCTTGCGCACCACCAGCAGCAGCGGACGTTCGTCCCATTTGGGGTGATAGATGCCGATCGCCGCCGCTTCGGCAACGCCGGGACAGCCGACCGCGGCATTTTCCAGCTCGACCGAGCTGATCCACTCGCCGCCCGACTTGATCACATCCTTGGCGCGGTCGGTAATCTGCATGATCCCGTCGGGATGCAGGACCGCGACGTCGCCGGTATCGAACCACCCATCTTCGGTCAGACACGGGCCGTTCGTGTCCTGGAAATATTGCTTGATGATCCACGGCCCCCTGATCTGCAGCCGACCCGAGCTGACGCCATCGCGTGGCAGGATCGTGCCATCCTCATCGACCGTGCGCAGCTCGACACCGAAGGGCGCGCGCCCTTGAAACACCGTCTTTTCGACCTTCTGCTGAAAGCTCAGATCGTCCCAGTCGTGCGTCGGCGCGCCCATCGTCCCGATTGGCGAGGTTTCGGTCATGCCCCAGGCGTGGTTGACCCGTGCCCCCATCTTCATGATCCGCTCGATCATCGCCCGCGGCGCGGCCGATCCGCCGATCGTCACCACCTTCAGATGCTGCGGCGCTTCGCCTGTCGCATCCATGTGCTGGAACATCGCAAACCACACGGTCGGCACCCCCGCGGTATGCGTCACCCGCTCGCGGTTCATCAGATCGCACAGCGTCTTGCCGTCATTCACCGCCGACATGACCAGCTTCACCCCCGCCATCGGCGCGGCGAACGGCAGGCCCCAGCCGACCGCATGGAACATCGGCACCACCGGCAGCACGACCGACTGGGTCGACAGGTCAAAGACGGCTGGCTGCAGCTCCGCCATCGCATGGATCATCGATGAGCGGTGGGTGTAGAGCACGCCCTTGGGGTTACCCGTCGTGCCGCTGGTGTAGCAGAGCATGCACGGCTCGCGCTCGTCACCCTCGACCCAGCTGTAATTGCCGTCCTCCGCGCCGATCACCGCCTCGAAGCTGTCGGGGCCGTCGCCATCGAACACGATATAATGCTCGATCGTCTTCCATTGCGGCTTCAGCTTGTCGACGATCGGCTGGAACATGCGGTCATAGATCAGCACGCGATCCTCGGCATGGTTCCCGATATAGGCGAGCTGATCCTCGAACAGGCGCGGGTTGATCGTGTGGACGATGCCGCCCATGCCGATCGTGCCATGCCATGCGACCAAATGGCGGCTGTGGTTCATCGCCAGCGTCGCGACGCGATCGCCCGGCTTGATGCCGCGCCGCTCCAAAGCCTGCGCCAGCTTGCGCGAATCCCGCGCAATTCCGGCCCAGTTGGTCACGGTCTCGCTGCCATCGGCCCAGCGGCTGATGATTTCGCGCGATCCATATTCGCGCTCGGCATGCTCGATCACCCGAGGTACCCGAAGCTCGAAATCCTGCATCGCGCCCAGCATCACTCTCTCCTTATTTGTACGGCTTTCCGTATTCGTAAGGCCATCCTGTCCGTTCGAGCGCGGGGATGCAAGGGGAAGGCGCGTCAGCTCGCCAGCGCCAGTCTCGGCTGTTCGGTCGGCTTGAGTTCGGCGCGCTCGATCCCCGGCAGTCCCTCGATCCGCGTTGCTAGTTCGCCGTCGAGCCTGAAATTGCGCCCCAGCACCAATTCCGCTTCGCCACCATCGGGAAGCGGCGCGTCGATCACCACCTCGCACCGCCCGCCGCGCGCGTCCTCCAGCAATTTCGCGACCGCCGCCAGAGCGCCGGCCTCACGCACCGCCATCCGCAGCGTCAGCCGCACGTCCTTCGCCATGCCCTCGAACGGCTGGACCTTGCGCACCGTCACGCGCGCGCTGTCCTCGCCCGGCCGCCGGTCGAGCTCGACCGTCAGGATACCGCAGCCGCCAACGCGCGCCGCATCCTCCATCTCCTTGGCGGTAAACTCCTCGAAACAGGTGCACGGCACCGTCCCGCTCGCGTCGGACAGCGTCGCCATCATGTAACGCTTACCCCGCGCGGAGGTGCGCCAGCGCGCATCCTCGATCAGCGCGGCGATCGTCGCCCCGGCACGCCCGCCCTCGGCAATCTCGATCTCGTTGAGGCTGGCAATGCTGCGCGCCGAATGCAGCCGGGCGAGATGCTGGTAGCGATCGAGCGGATGCGCCGAGAAGAAGAAGCCGAACGCCTCTTTCTCCGCCTCGATCCGCTGGCCCAATGTCCAGTGCGCGCTCTTGGGCAGCTGGATTGCCGATCCGACCGGCTCGGCTTCGCCAAACAGGCCGCCCTGCCCGCTGGTGCGGTTCTCGTGCGTGCGCTGCGCCACCGCCATGATCGTCTCGGCGGCGGCATGCACCTTGGCGCGATCCGGCGCGACGCTGTCGAACGCCCCCGCCCCCGCCAGCGCCTCGACCTGACGCTTGTTCAGCAGCCGCGGATCGACCCGCCGCGCGAAATCGTCCAGGCTCTGGAACCGCCCCTTGGCCTGACGCTCCTCGACCACCAGCTCCATCGCCCGCTCACCGACGCCCTTCAGGCCGGCCAGCGCATAGCGCACGGCAAAGCCGTCGCCATGTTCGGCCACCGAAAACTCCGCCTCGCTGGCATTGATGTCGGGCGGCAGGCAGGGGGTGCCGAGCCGCTTCATATCCTCGACGAACACCGCCAATTTCTCGGTCTGGCCAAGTTCGAAGCACATCGACGCGGCATAGAATTCGTGCGGATAATGCGCTTTCAGCCAGGCCGTGTGATAGGCGAGCAGCGCATAGGCCGCCGCGTGCGACTTGTTGAATCCGTACCCGGCGAACTTGTCGATCAAGTCGAACAACTCGTTGGCCTTGGCTTCGGAGATGTTGTTGACCTTGGCACAGCCCTCGACGAACAGCGCGCGCTGCGCGTCCATCTCCGCCTTGATCTTCTTGCCCATCGCGCGGCGCAGCAAGTCCGCGCCGCCGAGCGAATAGCCGGCCAGGATCTGCGCGGCCTGCATCACCTGTTCCTGATAGACGAAGATCCCGTAGGTTTCCTTGAGGATCCCCTCCAGCAGCGGGTGCGGATATTCGATCGGCTCCAGCCCCTGCTTACGCCGCCCGAACATCGGGATATTGTCCATCGGACCCGGGCGGTAGAGCGAGACGAGCGCGATGATGTCGCCGAAATTGGTCGGCCGGACCGCCGTCAGCGTGCGCCGCATCCCTTCGGATTCGAGCTGGAACACGCCGACCGTCTCACCGCGCTGGAGCAGCTCGTACACCGCCGGATCGTCCCAGCCGAGCGCGGCCAGGTCGATGCTGATATTGCGCGCGGCGAGCAGGTCGACCGCCTTTTGCAGCACCGACAGCGTCTTCAGGCCGAGAAAGTCGAACTTCACCAGCCCGGCGCCCTCGACATATTTCATGTCGAACTGGGTCACCGGCATGTCCGAGCGCGGATCGCGGTAGAGCGGCACGAGCTCGGCCAGCGGGCGGTCGCCGATCACCACGCCCGCCGCGTGGGTGGACGAGTGACGCGGCAGCCCTTCCAGCCGCATGGCCAGGTCGATCAGGTGGCGGACGTCGGTCGCGCCGTCATATTCCGCCTTGAACTCGGCGACGCCGTTCAGCGATCGCGACAGCGTCCACGGATCGGTCGGGTGGTTCGGCACCAGCTTCGCGAGGCGATCGACCTGCCCATAGCTCATCTGCAGCACGCGCCCGGTGTCCTTGAGCACCGCGCGCGCCTTCATCGTTCCGAATGTGATGATCTGCGCGACCTGATTGCGCCCGTATTTCGCCTGGACGTAGCGGATCACCTCGCCACGCCGCGTTTCGCAGAAATCGATGTCGAAGTCGGGCATCGACACACGTTCCGGGTTCAGGAAGCGCTCGAACAGCAGCCCCAGCGCCAGCGGATCGAGATCGGTGATGGTCAGCGCCCAGGCGACCACGCTGCCCGCGCCCGAACCGCGCCCCGGCCCCACCGGAATCCCGTTCGCCTTGGCCCATTTGATGAAGTCCGCGACGATCAGGAAGTAACCGGGGAACCCCATCTGCACGATGATGTCGGTCTCGAACGCCAGCCGGTCGAAATATTCCTGGCGCTTGGCCGGCTCGGTGATCCCGGCAACTTCAAGTCGCGCCTCGAGCCCCGCACGCGCATCGGCGCGCAACTGCGCCGCCTCCCCCTCGATATCGCCGGCGAGGCTGGGCAGGATCGGCTTGCGCTTCGGCGCGGCAAAGGCGCAGCGCTGCGCGACGACCAGCGTGTTGTCGATCGCCTCGGGCAGATCGTCGAACAGCCGCTTCATCTCGGTCGCGGGCTTCATCCACGCATCAGGTGAGGAGCGCTGGCGATCGTCGCTCGCGACATAGGCTGAGCCGGCAATGCACAGCATTGCGTCATGCGCCTGATGGAAATCGGGCACGGCATAGCAGGCCGGGTTGGTCGCGACGATCGGAATGCCGCGGTCATAAGCCAGCTCAAGCAACCGCGGCTCGGCACGCGCCTCGATCTCATCCAGCCGCCGAATGATCTCGATATACAGCCGGTCGCCGAACAGCGCCTGCAGCCGGTCGGCATAGGCGAAAGCCGCTTCGTCCTGCTCCTCGGCGAACAGCCGCGTCAGCCCGCCCTCGCGCCCGGCCGTAAGCGCGATCAGCCCGTCGGTCCGCCCCTCCAGCGCTGCGAACGGGACGTGCGCGTCCTTCTCGATCGGCCGGTCGAGATGCGCCATCGACACGAGGTGGCAGAGATTTTCATACCCCGCCGCATCCTGCGCAAACAGCGCCAGCCAGTCGAGCGGCGGGGTCACGCCATCGGGCATGTCGGGCCGCTCGACGCAGAGCAGCGACCCGATGATCGGCTGAACCCCCGCCTTCTTGGCAGCATCGGAATAGGGCATCGCGGCATACAGCCCGTTGCGATCACACAGCCCCGCCGCCGGAAAACCCAGCTCCCGCGCCCGCGAAGCAATCGCCTTCGGCTCGATCGCGCCCTCCAGCATCGTGTAGGCGGAAAAGACGCGAAGGGGCACGAAACCGGAATGAGGCATAAGGGTGGTTATATGGACCCGATCGCGGGAGGGCAAAGCGAGCGAGCTGTTTGTCCACAGCTAATCGCGTTGAAACCCTATCGTCACCCCCGCGAAAGCGGGGGCCCATCTCCTGCGGTTGCCGCGCATCGCACCGGCGCGATTTTGAATGGTCCGGGAGATGGGCCCCCGCTTTCGCGGGGGTGACGCGGTATTCGCGTGAGAGAAGAAGGTGCCAAGAGCGCCTAAAGCAGCTTCTCGATATCCGCCGCGATATCCTCGGGCTTCGTCTGCGGGGCATAGCGCTCGACCACATTCCCCTCGCGGTCGATCAGGAACTTGGTGAAGTTCCACTTGATCCCCTCGGTCCCAAACAGCCCCGGCGCCTGGCTTTTGAGCCAGCGATACAGCGGCGCGGCATCCGCGCCATTGACGTCGACCTTGCCGAACACCGGGAAGGTCACATCATAGGTCAGCGAACAGAAATTCGCGATCTCCGCCGCGTCGCCCGGCTCCTGCGCGCCGAACTGGTTACACGGGAACCCCAGCACCTCGAACCCGCGCTCGCCATAGCGGCGGTGCAGTTCCTCCAACCCAGTATATTGCGGCGTGAACCCGCATTTCGACGCGACGTTGACAATCAGCAACACCTTGCCGGCGAATTCCGACAGGTCGGCCAGCGCGCCGCTTGCGGTCGTGACAGGGATTTCAGTGATCGTCGTCATGCCGTTTCCTCCAGCAATCCCTCATGCAACCGCACTACGCGGTCCATCCTGGCCGCCAGCCGTTCGTTATGCGTCGCGATCAGCGCTGCCGCCCCCTCGCCGCGCACAAGCCGCAGCAGTTCGGCGAACACCACATCGGCGGTCTTCTCGTCCAGATTGCCGGTCGGCTCATCCGCCAGCACCAGCGCCGGGCGGTTGGCGAGCGCGCGGGCGACTGCGACGCGCTGCTGCTCGCCGCCCGACAGCTGGCTCGGGCGATGCGTCAGCCGGTGGCCAAGGCCCAGCGCGGTCAGCAGCCCCTCCGCCCGTGCCCGCGCAGCGGCATGGGTCGCATTCTGGATCAACTGCGGCAGCACGACATTCTCGGTCGCGTCGAAATCGGGCAGCAAATGGTGAAACTGATAGACGAAACCGAGCTTGTCGCGCCGCGTCAGCGTGCGCTCATGGCTTTCGAGCTTCGCCACCTCGATCCCGGCAATCCGGATCGAACCCTCGAACCCGCCTTCAAGCAGGCCGACCGCCTGCAACAGCGTCGACTTGCCCGAGCCTGACGGCCCCAACAGCGCGACGATCTCGCCCGGTGCGACGGTCAGGTCGATGCCGCGCAGCACCTCGATCGTGGCCTCGCCCTGCACGAACGACCGGCGCAGGCCCTGCGTCTGGAGAACGAACTCACTCATAGCGCAATACCTGGACCGGATCGGTGCTCGCCGCCTTGAACGCGGGATAGAGCGTGGCGAGGAAGCTGAACCCCAGCGCCATCAGCGCGATGCTGGCGACCTCCACAGGATCGGTCTTGGCGGGCAATTCGGTGAGGTAACGCATTGAAGGATCCCAGATTTCCTGCCCGGTGATGAAGCCAACGAAGCTCAGCACCCCCTGCCGGAAATAAAGCAGGATAAACCCGAGGATCAGCCCGGCAACGATCCCCAAGCCGCCGATGGCGGTCCCCACCGTCACGAAAATCTTGATCAGCCCGCTCCGCGTCGCGCCCATCGTTCGCAGGATCGCGATGTCGCGGGTCTTGGCGCGCACCAGCATGATCAGCGACGACAGGATGTTGAACACCGCGACCAGGATGAGGATCGACAGCACTGTGAAGGTCACCAGCCGGTCGACCGCCAGCGCCTCGAACAACGTCGCGTTGAGCGTGCGCCAGTCGGACAGCTGCGCGCTCTGCACCACCTTCTGTTGCAGTGGCGCAAGGATTTCGCCGACGCGGTCGGGGTCCTCAGTGTCGATCTCGACCATGCTGACCGAATCGCCCATCAGCAGCAGTGTCTGCGCGGTCTCCATCGGCATGACAACGAACGCCTTGTCGTAATCATAGACCCCGACCTCAAAGATCGCGGCAACCCGGTACGACACGATTCGCGGGATGGTGCCGAACGGGGTCGATGGCCCCTGCGGGCTGATCAGCTGCACGCTACTGCCCAGCGACGCGCCGAGCGTCATGGCGAGGCGCGATCCGATCGCGACACATTCACAGTCGGGCGTCAGATCCGCCATGCGGCCCATCACCACATTGCGGTTGAGCGTCGGGTTCGCGCGCAGGTCGCTTACCGTCATGCCGCGAATCAGCACGCCTTCGACCCGGCCCTGGAAGCTCGCCATCAACGGCTGTTCGATCAGCGGTGTGGCTGTCGTCACGCCCGGCGTCTTGCGCGCCTCGGCCACCACTTCACGCCAATCGCGCAGCTGGCCGCCATAGCCCTGCACCACCGCATGACCGTTCAGGCCGGTGATCTTGTCGAACAGCTCAGCGCGAAAGCCGTTCATCACGCTCATCACGATGACCAAAGCGGCGACGCCCAGCATCACCGCGACCAGGCTGATCGACGCAACCAGCGCGATAAAGGCCTCGCCCCGGCCCGGCAGCAGGTACCGGCGCGCGATCATGCGTTCATATCGGGAAAGGAACATGGCGCGGTGTTAGGGGGTGGCGCGGGCGCGCGCAATCACGCTGTTGCCAAATAAACACAGCGTTGCCGCAATCCGCCGTCGTGACGTCAACGCCCCGTGACAACCGCCTGTCGCCATCCTAGCACGCTCCCACGAAGCAATGGCAACGGCCGTGGTTCGGGGAGGCTCTTCAGCCCCGTCTTGCAAAGGACGCGCGGGCAGAAGTGGCCACTTAAGGGGGCTGACGAGGCATCGTCACGCAGGGGCCCGGGTCGGAAACGGCCCGGGCCTTTGGCGTATTTGTGGCTCGGTGCCAGCCCGCTCCCCCACCCGGCCACCCATATCATGCTACCGCGGGGTGGCCGGGTGGGGGAATGGGCTGGCACCGCACCGGCAACGCCGAAGAAGCGAGTCGGGGAGGAAGCCTCAGGAGCCATCCCGGCCTCCCCCCCTGTCCGGTGCCGTCCCGCGCTCGCGTGCAAGAGCGCGGGCCGACGCCCGACATCCGATCAGAAGCTGAAGCTCAACGTCCCGCCCCATGTGCGCGGATCGCCGACATTGCCCGCGATCAGCCCGGTGTTCCCGGGCGTTGTGGCCAGCACGTCGAAATACTCAACGTCGAACGCGTTGCGGACCCAGGCGAAAACGTTGATCCCGTCATCGGTGCGAAAGCCGAGCCGCAAATTGGTCAGCGCATAGCCATCGATATCGGTGTAGATTGAGCGCGACGCATTGGACGAAAATTTGGACCGCGTGCTGGCGTCGACGCCCAGATAGACTTCACCCGTCTTGCCCAAAATCGACACCGGCTGGTTCGCCTCTCCACCGAAAGAAAATGCCCAGTTGGAAATGCCGGGGAGCCACTCGCCCGAAATGTCGCACGCGATGGGGCTGTTGGTCCCCGGCGTGCCCGGCGCGCCGATCACCGCGCCGCTGCCGCCACCCGCCAACTCGGGCGGGCATGGCGCGTTGGTGAACTCGACATATTCATGATCGGTGTAGGCACCATTGGCGTACAGGCTGAACCGCTCGCTCGGCCGGATCGAGAAGTCGACCTCGACGCCGCGTACCCGCACCTCGCCGGCATTGGCGAGATAGCCACGCAAGGTCGCGTTCGCGCCGTCATTCACCAGCGCCTGATAATCCTTGATCGCGGTCCAGAATCCGGTGACGTTGAGCGTCGCCGTGCGATCCCAGAATTGGGTCTTTGCGCCGATCTCGAAATGATCGACCTGCTCTGGCTTCACCTGAGCGAACTGGGTCTGCGCGACTCCGTTGACCACCGGCACGCCGTTCAGATTGAGCCCGCCCGATTTGAACGTATGCGCGTAGGTTGCATAGAGCAGCACGTCCGCGCTCGGCTTGTACGAAGCGGTCACGTCATAGGACACGTTCCACGCGCGATACGCCTCGTCCCGGAACGCCTGGGGAGTGAGTGCAGCGCGCTGCTCCACCTGACGCGGGGTGCCGCCGGTCGCAGGCACCAGATTGCCCTGCCCGTCCCGGACGATCGAAACATAGCTGCCGACCTTGTCGTCATAATTCAGCCGGACGCCAGGCGAGAGCGTGAGCTTGTCGGCCAGCTCCCAGTTCAGCTTGCCGAACAGCGCGCCGCTGAAGTTCTTGAGGCGGATGTCGTTCGACGCGGTCAGCCCGTCGAGCACCGTCGGATCGTTCGACAGCGCATTGCTCGGATTGATCAGCCAGCGACTCGCCGCGCTTCCCTGACGCTGGGTGCCGGTGGTGTGGATGTCCTGATAGAAAGCGAATGCGCCCAGCACATAGTCGAACCCCGCGCCGTCGCCTGCATAGCGGAATTCCTGGGTGAACTGGTCCTGCCGCGTCGGATTCTGCGACAGCGTGGTGATCGGCAGCCCGGTAAAATCACGGTCATTGGCGGGGAGCCAGTCCCAGAAGCGCCACGCGGTGACCGACGTCAACGTGCCGCGGCCAAGATCGAGTTCACCGCGCAGCGACACGCCACCCAGCGTGTTGGTCGCGTTGAGGTCGGCATCGACATCGGTCAGTCGATCGAACGGATTGGTGCTCGGCACGGCATAGCCGAATGCAGCGGTCAGCGCCGGATATTGTCGCGCCGCCGCGCGCTGGGTCGGACCATAGCGGACATAGATTTGCGCGCAGCATTCGGGATCCTGGCGGTTGTAATCGGCGCTCAGCGTCAGATCGAGCGTATCGCTCACCCGCCACAGGATCGCGCCGCGTAATCCGATGTTATCCTGCTCGTTCACATCATTGCCAGTGGCGACGTTATAGATCGTGCCGCGCCGCCCGGTGGCAGCAACACCAAATCGCGCCGCGACGGTTTCTCCAAGCGGTCCTGAGATCGACGCTTTTGCCTGTTTGAAGCCCAGGCTGCCCACGCTGACCTCGGCCCGCCCCTCGAAATTGAAGCTCGGCGCCTTGGACGTGATGCTGATCGCACCGGCTACGGTATTCTTCCCATACAGCGTCCCCTGCGGACCGCGCAGCGTTTCGACCTGTTGGACGTCGAGGAAATCGAGCGTCGCGACCGCGACCCGGCTGAAATAGACCTGGTCGATATAGACGCCCACGCCCTGGTCGATGCCGTCGTTGGTCAGGCCCAGCGGCGCGCCTAGGCCGCGGATATTGACCGACGAGTTGCGTGGATTGGTCGAGTAGAATTGCAGCGTTGGCTGAAGCTGGGCGAGCCGCGCGACGTTGAAGCTGCCTGTATTGTCCAACTCCTTGACCCCGACGACCGAGATCGGGATCGGCACGTCCTGCGCCTGTTCGCTCCTGCGGCGCGCGGTGACGACGATTTCCGACGCGGCCGTGCTCCGCTGCACATCTTCGGCATCGCGCCGCGGCTCTCCCGGCACGGTCGGCGGCGCAGCTTCCTGAACGGTTACGTCCGCCCCTTCCTGCGCAACCAACGGCGCGGTGGATGACAGCAGCAACAGCGATAGCGTGGTCAGGCTCATTAGAAACTCCCCTTGTGGATCTTGCGCCTTAAACTCCACTGATCGACTAGGGTTTAACCAGACAGGATTTCTATTCCTAGTACATTGATAGGCTTTATGCCGCGATATTCTCTCGCTTCGTCGTCTTGAAAGCCGGACCGCAGTTCCCAAATCTCAATCGTTCGGTGCCGTCAGGGCCGGACAGACTTGGCATCGCGGATGAACCGGATGCCGTAAGACGTTGAAATTGCTCATTGGAGGATTACGCCATGCGTCAGATTGATTTGACCCCCTTCCGCCGCTCGACGATCGGCTTCGACCGGCTCTTCGACATGCTCGAAGCGACCGCGCGCCAGTCCAGCAGCGAAAATTACCCGCCCTTCAACCTCGAGCGCGTGTCGGACGACCGCTATCGCATCACGATCGCCGTCGCCGGCTTCAAGGCTGACGAGATCGAGATCGTCGCCCAGCAGAATCTGCTGCAGGTGACCGGCAAGAAGGGCGAGACCCAGGACAACAACCCCGCGCAGATGCTGCATCTCGGAATCGCCAATCGCGGGTTCGAGCGCCGCTTCGAACTGGCCGACTTCGTGCGCGTCGAGAGCGCGGACCTCACCGACGGCCTGCTTGTGATCGAGCTGGTGCGGGAGGTTCCCGAGGCGATGAAGCCGAAGAAAATCGCCATCGGCGGCAGCACGGAAAAGACCGCGATCGAGCATCGCGACGTCGCCTGATGCGACACCCCCCGGCGCTGCGCTGACCCCTTGCGCATCGCCACAGAAGAGGGCGTCCGAACCGCGGTTCGGACGCCCTTTTTCTTGCCGGTATCAGTCGGTTGCGATCAAACCAGGCGCGACTGGCGCACTGCAGCCTCGATAAAGCTGGCGAACAGCGGGTGCGGATCGAACGGCTTGGACTTGAGCTCAGGGTGGAACTGCACACCAACGAACCAGGGATGGTCGGGGCGCTCGACGATTTCGGGCAACATCCCGTCCGGCGACATGCCCGAAAAGACCAGGCCGCCCGCCTCAAGCTGCTCGCGATAGCCGGTATTCACCTCGTACCGGTGGCGATGCCGCTCGCTGATCGCTTCGTCGCCATAAATGGACGCGACCACCGAATTGCCGTCGAGCTTGGCCGGATACGCACCAAGCCGCATCGTGCCGCCCAGGTCGCCGCCCTCTTCGCGCTTTTCGATCCCGTCCTTGCTCATCCATTCGGTGATGATGCCGACGACCGGCTCATCGGTCGCACCGAACTCAGTCGAGGACGCGCCTGCAATCCCGGCAAGGTTCCGCGCACCCTCAACGCATGCCATCTGCATGCCGAAACAGATGCCGAAATAGGGCACTTTGCGCTCACGCGCGAAGCGGACGCTGGCAATCTTGCCCTCCGCACCGCGCGATCCGAACGCGCCGGGCACCAGAATGGCGTGGCACGGCTCGAGATTCGCCGCGACCTCGGCATCGTCGCCCTTTTCGAACAGCTCGGCATCGATCCAGCGGATGTTGACCTTTACCTTGTTCGCGATGCCGCCATGGACCAACGCTTCGTTCAGCGACTTGTAGGCGTCCGGCAGACCGACATATTTGCCGACCACACCGACCGTCACCTCGCCCTCCGGGTTAAACAGCCGGTCGGTAATCTCGGTCCAGCGCGACAGGTCCGGCGCGGCACCCGGCTCAATCCCGAATGCGCGCAACACTTCGCTATCCAGCCCCTCGGCATGATATTGCAGCGGCACGGCATAGATGCTGGGTGCGTCGAGCGCGGGGATGACCGCACTCGCGGGAACGTTGCAGAATTGCGCAATCTTGGCGCGGTCGCTGGCCGGTAGCGGCTTTTCCGCACGGCACACCAGCACGTCGGGCTGCACCCCCAGCGACGCCAGTTCGCGCACGCTATGCTGCGTCGGCTTGGTCTTCAGCTCGCCGGCAGCGGCGATATAGGGCACCAGCGTCACATGGATGCTGATCGAGCGCCCCCGGCCTAGCTCGTTCTTGAGCTGGCGGATCGCTTCGATGAACGGCAGCGATTCGATGTCGCCGACCGTGCCGCCGATCTCGCACAGTACGAAATCGAGATCTTCGGTCTCCGCCTGGGCGAAATCCTTGATCGCGTCGGTGACGTGCGGGATCACCTGGACGGTCGCGCCCAGATAATCGCCGCGCCGCTCGCGTTCGATGATCGTCTTGTAGATCCGGCCCGAGGTGACGTTATCCGACTGGCGGCTCGCGACACCCGTAAACCGCTCATAATGGCCAAGATCCAGGTCCGTCTCGGCCCCGTCGTCGGTCACATAGACTTCGCCATGCTGATAGGGCGACATCGTGCCGGGATCGACGTTCAGATAGGGATCGAACTTGCGGATGCGGACCTTGTACCCGCGCGCTTGCAGCAGCGCGGCAAGGCTCGCGGCCATCAGGCCCTTTCCAAGCGAGGAGACCACGCCGCCGGTGATGAAAATATACCGCGTCATGGGAGTCACCGCTTATCCTTCAAGCACGAGTGGGGGCAAGCGCCCGACTCCGGACGCCGCCAAATAAAGTTTCGAAAATGCCGTTTAGTTGGCGAGCGGGACCGCGCTGTTGTCCGCCGGCGCCGCAGGTGCCGGCTGGGCCGCCGGAGCGGTCTGCGCGGCTGGAGCGGTCGCACGGCTGGTGTCGATCGCACTGTCGCCGCGGGTTGCCGCCAGCACCGCCAGCGTGATGCTCATCACCACGAAGGCGCCTGCCAGAATCGCGGTCGATCGCGTCAGGAAATTGGCCGCACCGCGCGCCGACATCAGGCCCGACGGGCTGCCGCCGGTCGTCAGGCCGCCGCCTTCGGACTTCTGCATCAGGATCACCGTCACCAGCAAAAAGGCGATGACGGCGTGAACGACGAGGAGGAAGGTGAACAGCATGGCGGTCTTTCTCGGGAAAGCGGCCACATAGGCAACCCGGGGGCGCGGATCAACCGCCGATCGTCAACCGGCGGCGCGACGGGATTGTCACCGAAACGGAACATTTCGTCATCGTGCTGAAACCCGTTGGCCATCGGGGCGTTAATATGCCCGAAAGAACGGTTTCTTGCGGGCCTGTAACGATAATGACGAGTAGTGCGATGAACGCCATGACCGACCATTCGCTAGACCAGTGGAAATCGACATTGATCGATTATGTGCGGTCAGGCGAACCTGATCTGACCAACCGCCAAATGGCATTGATGCTGTTGGTCTATCTTGATCCCGGCCCGCATACCGTACGCGGACTGGCGCGCGCGCTCAACGTGTCGAAGCCTGTAGTCACACGCGCCTTGAACAGGCTGGGCGCTCTAAGCTATCTGCGCCGCCAGCGCGACGAAACCGACAAGCGAAACATCTTCGTCGCGCGGACACCTGAAGGGGCGGAGTTTCTTGCAGAATTCGGACAATTCGTTACCGGCGACGCCCTCGGCACCAACGGCAGACAATCCGCCTCGGCGTAACCGATTCGCGCTAACGGGCCGCTCGGTTCAGATCGACCCTCGTCGTGAGGCGGCGCGCCGCGATCTGGCCGATGTGCGCCTCGCCGACCGGGTATTTGCTCCGCATTATGCCGCCCCGATGATGCGGATTGCCGCGCGCCCGACCGCATTGCGCACGACTCGTGACGCCGATGCTGAGGTGCTGGCAACGCTTGCGATCGGCGACCGGTTTGAGGCGCTTGAGCTGTCCGGCGGTCTTGCGTGGGGTAGCGCGCCGGATCACGGCTTGGTCGGTTATGTCGCCGCTGCTGATCTGGGCATCGTGGCATGACGGTCTCGGTCTTCATCGACGGGGCGGCAGGAACGACCGGCCTTGAAATCCGCGAACGCCTGGCCGACCGCAGCGAAATCGCGCTGATCGCCCTCACAGATGCCGATCGCAAGGATGCGACCAAGCGCGCTGAAGCGCTGAACGGCGCGGATTTCGTGATCCTGTGCCTGCCCGACGACGCTGCGCGTGAGGCAGTCGCCCTGATCGACAATCCGCATACCCGCGTGATCGATGCCTCCACCGCCCATCGTGTCGCCAATGGCTGGACCTATGGCTTTGCCGAGCTGGAACCCTCCCAGGCACAGGCAATTGCGGATGCGCCACGCGTATCAAACCCCGGGTGCTGGCCGACCGGCTATCTCGCGCTCGTCCGCCCGTTGGTCCGCGCCGGCCTGATTCCCGCCGATTGGCAGCTCAGCGCCGGCGGTGCTTCGGGATATTCCGGCGGCGGCAAGGCCATGATCGCACAGTTCGAGGATGGATCGGAACCCACCGGCTTTCGCGCCTACGGCCTCGACCTCGACCACAAGCATTTGCCCGAGATGCAGAAGCATGCCCGGATGGAGCATGCACCGATCTTCATGCCGGCGGTCGCCCATGCGTATCGCGGCATGCTGGTTGAAGTCCCGCTGGCGCTCGCTGCCCTGCCCCGCAAGCCCTCGCCCGCCCAGATTCTGCAGACGCTCGCCGACGCCTATCGCGACTCGCCGGTCGTGCGCGTGGTCGACGACGCTGAAACGACACTGGTGCGGCTTGAGGATGACGCCGGGACCGACCGGTTGACCATCCGCGTGTTCGCTAATGCCGAGCGCGGTCAGGCCCGCCTCATCGCGACGCTCGACAATCTGGGCAAGGGGGCGGCTGGTGCGGCGGTTCAGAACCTCAACATCATGGCGGGGTTCGATCCAGGCGCCGGGCTGTTGCTTTAGCGCCGAATAGGTATGCGCGGGTTCGCAATCCGCGCTCGCGCTGCTAGGGCAGCAAAACGATGACATTGGGAGGATCGATGCGACAGCCTTTCGGCAAGCTGCTGCTGTTTGGAGCCACGGGCGACCTGGCTCAGCGCATGCTGATTCCCTCGCTCTACGGCCTCCATGCGGATCATTTGCTGCCCGCCGGGCTGACCATCACGGGTACCGCGCGGTCAACGCTGTCAGACGCCGAATATCGCGACTTCTGTGCTAAGGCGCTGGAGACGTTCCTGCCCGAGGATCGCAAAGACGCCGACGCCATCGCCAGCTTCCTCGACCGCGTCCAGTATCAGCCGCTCGATGCCTCGACGCTGGAGGGCTATGACGACCTCGCAAAGAAGCTGGGCGACATTTCCGGCGGTCTCGCGATCTTCCTGTCGACCGCGCCCAAGCTGTTCGAACCGACGATCAAGGGTCTCGCGTCGGCGGGTTTGGCGGGAGATAATGTCCGCATCGGTCTCGAAAAGCCGCTCGGCACCGACCTGCCGTCGAGCCGCGAGATCAACGACGCGGTCGCATCGGTCTTCCCGGAGGAGCGGACGTTCCGCATCGACCATTATCTGGGCAAGGAAACCGTCCAGAACATCCTCGCGCTACGCTTCGGCAATTCGCTGTTCGAACCGGTGTGGAACGCCGCTGGCATCGACCATGTCCAGATCACGGTCAGCGAGACCGTCGGCCTTGAGGGGCGCGCAGGCTATTATGACGATGTCGGCGCGCTGCGCGACATGGTCCAGAACCATATCCTCCAGCTGCTCGCGCTGATCGCGATGGAACCGCCGGCCCGCTTCAACGGCACCGCCATCCGCGACGAGAAGGTGAAGGTGCTGCGCTCGCTCCGCCCGATCGTGGGGCAGGATGCTGCAAACCTGACCGTCACCGGCCAGTACACTGGTGGCGCATCGACCGGAAAGATCGTCGGCGGCTATGCCGAGGAGCTCGAAAAGCCGTCGAAGACCGAGACGTTCGTCGCGATCAAGGCGCATGTCGACAACTGGCGCTGGCAGGGTGTGCCCTTCTACCTGCGCACCGGCAAGCGGATGACCGAGCGGCGCAGCGAGATCGTCGTCCAGTTCAAGCCGGTCCCGCATTCGATCTTCGCCGAGCGCGGTGGCGTGCTGCAGTCGAACACGCTGATCATCCGCATCCAGCCGGAGGAATATGTCCGCCTGCTGGTGATGGCGAAGGAACCCGGCCTCGACCGCGACGGCGTGCGCCTGCGCGAAGTGCCACTGAACCTCAGCCTCGATACCGAATTCGCCGGCACCCGCCGCCGCATCGCTTATGAACGGCTGTTGCTTGACCTGATCGAGGGCGACCCCACCTTGTTCGTGCGCCGTGACGAGGTTGAGGCGCAGTGGACGTGGATCGATGCCATCCGCGCCGGATGGGACATGGCCGACGTCAAGCCAAAGCCCTATGCTTCGGGCACCTGGGGCCCGTCCGCCGCCATCGCGCTCACCGAACGCGACGGGGTGACGTGGAACGAGTAAGTTCCCCTCCCGCTTGCGGGAGGGGTTAGGGGAGG
The DNA here is from genome assembly GCF_056821745.1 of Sphingomonas sp. SDUR79. Taxonomy (NCBI): domain Bacteria; kingdom Pseudomonadati; phylum Pseudomonadota; class Alphaproteobacteria; order Sphingomonadales; family Sphingomonadaceae; genus Sphingomonas; species Sphingomonas sp. SDUR79. The sequence goes on from NZ_JBPDIN010000001.1 coordinate 1,436,945, forward strand.
GCCTGTCCCGACCCGCGCGCAACATGACATGCCCTCCCCCAGCCCCTCCCGCGAGCGGGAGGGGAGCAGAAGATACGGAGTAGTTGAAAATGGCCGAAGAAATCGAATGGTGGGAGTATGAGGAAGCCAGCGAGTGGAGCGACGCACTCGCCGGCGACATCGCCTTCATCATCGAAAGCGCGATCGACGCGCGCGGCGGCGCGGTGATCGCGCTGGCGGGCGGCAAGACCCCCGCCCCGGTCTATGAAAAGCTCGCCGCAGCAAAGCTCGACTGGAAGCGCGTGACGATCGTCCCGACCGACGACCGCATCGTCCCGCTCGGCGATCCGCTGTCCAACGTCACCGGCCTCGGCAAGGTGTTCATTCCCAAGGGCGCGCGCGTCGTTCCCTTGGTGAGCGAAAAGGCCGACGACTACAAGGCCGCCGGCCGCGCCGCCGATGCGCGTCTCGCCGATCATCACTTCCCGCTCGACCTCGTCCTGCTCGGCATGGGCGCGGATGGCCACACCGCCTCGATCTTCCCCGGCCCCGATTTCGACGAAGCGCTGAACGGCCCGAAGGAGCGCCGCGCGCTCGGCGTGATGCCCGATCCGCTGCCGCCCGAAGCGCCGGTCGCCCGCGTCACGCTGTCCGCCGCCGCCATCGCCAATGCCAAATCGCTGATGATCGCGATTACCGGCGCTGAAAAGCGCAAGGTGCTGGAACAGGCAATCAAGCAGGGCGCGTCCAGCAGCTACCCCATTGGTCGTGTGCTTGCCGAGACCGAATTGCCCGTCGACGTCCACTGGTTGGAGTAAGCGCTGTGCCGACGCTCCACCCCGAAATCGCCGCCGTCACCGACCGCGTCATCGAACGCTCCCGCGAGCGCCGCGCCGCCTATCGCGCGCTGATGACGCAGCAGCGCGAAGGCGGCGTCAGTCGCCGTGGCCTGGGCTGCGCCAACCTCGCTCATGCCTATGCCGGCACGGATGAGCAGCGCGACGCGATGAAGCCCGCGAACCGGATGAATATCGGGATCGTCACGGCCTATAACGACATGCTGTCGGCGCACGCGCCCTATTACCGCTATCCAGAACAGATGAAGATCTGGGCGCTGGAAGCGGGCGCTACGGCGCAGGTCGCGGGCGGCGTGCCCGCCATGTGCGACGGCGTGACCCAGGGCTATGCCGGCATGGAGCTGTCGCTGTTCAGCCGCGACACGATCGCGCTGTCGACCGCGGTCGCGCTCAGCCACAATACGTTCGAAGGCGCCGCCCTGCTCGGCATTTGCGACAAGATCGTCCCGGGCCTGCTGATGGGCGCGCTGCGCTTTGGCCACCTCCCGATGATCATGATCCCGGCCGGCCCGATGCGCACCGGCATCGCCAACAAGGAAAAGGCGCGGGTCCGCGAACTCTATGCCGAGGGTAAGGCGAGCCGCGAGGAGCTGCTCGAATCCGAAATCGCCGCCTATCATGGCAAGGGCACCTGCACCTTCTACGGCACCGCCAATTCCAACCAGATGATGATGGAGGCGATGGGCCTGCACGTACCCGGCGCGTCGTTCATCAATCCGGGCACGAAACTGCGTCAGGAACTGACCAAGGCCGCGGTCCAGCGCCTGCCCCAGATCGGCTGGGACGGCGACGATTACCGCCCGATCGGTGAGGTCGTCGACGAGCGCGCCATCGTCAACGCGGCGATCGTGCTGCTCGCCACCGGCGGATCGACCAACCATCTGATCCACCTGCCCGCCATCGCGCGCAGCGCTGGGATCCTGATCGACTGGGAGGATTTCGACCGCCTCTCGCGGAGCGTGCCCCTCCTCGCCCGCGTCTATCCCAATGGCTCGGCCGACGTGAACGGGTTCGAGGATGCGGGCGGCCCGACCTTCGTGATCCGCGAACTGCTCAAGGCTGGCATCCTCCACGGCGACACGCTCACCACCTTCGGCGACGGCCTCGACGCCTATGGCAAGAAGCCGGTGCTCGAAGGTGAAGCACTCGCCTGGACCGACCACGAAGCGGTCAGCGGCGATGACAGCATCGTCCGTACGATCGAGGCTCCCTTCTCGGAAGAAGGCGGTTTCCGCATCCTTTCCGGCAATCTCGGCCGCGCTTGTATCAAAGTCAGCGCTGTCGAACGCGATCGCTGGACGATCGAGGCACCGTGCCGCGTGTTCGAGACGCAACAGGCGGTGCAGGACGCGTTCAAGGCTGGCGAACTCGACCGCGATGTGGTCGTCGTCGTCCGCTTTCAAGGGCCACGTGCCAACGGCATGCCCGAACTGCACAAGCTCACCCCGCCGCTCGGCGTCCTGCAGAACCGCGGTTTCCGCGTCGCGCTGGTCACCGATGGGCGCATGTCGGGTGCGTCGGGCAAGGTGCCCGCCGCGATCCACCTCTCGCCCGAAGCGCTGGGTGGCGGCCCGATTGGCAAGCTACGCGACGGCGACGTCGTCCGTCTCTGTGCAGAGGAAGGCATTCTGCAGGCGCTGGTTGATTCTGCTGAGTGGGACGTGCGCGACCTCGCCGCCGCACCCCCGCCCGACCTCGGCAGCGGTCGCGAGCTGTTCGCGATGATGCGCCAGGGCGCCAGCGAAGCCGAAGCCGGCGGATCGGCGATGCTGGCCGCGGCCGGCCTCTAAGAAAAGAACAGGGAGAAGACGTTTGGAAGTCGTAGCGGTCGATATCGGCGGGACTCATGCCCGCTTCGCCATTGCCGAGGTTGAGAATGGCCGCGTCGTCTCGCTGGGCGAGCCGGTCACGCAAAAGACCGCCGATCATGCCAGCTTCCAGCTTGCCTGGCAGGCATCGGCCCGCGAGTTCGATCGCCCGATGCCCCGCGCCGCCGCAATCGCCATCGCCTCGCCGATCAATGACGAGCTGATCAAGCTGACCAACAACCCCTGGATCATCCGGCCGCGCCTGATCCACGAACGGCTCGACGTCGACAGCTACAGCCTGATCAACGATTTCGGCGCGGTCGGCCATGCCGTCGCCCAGCTGCCCGATGAACATTTTGTCCATCTGTGCGGCCCGGTGACAGCGTTGCCGGACAAGGGATCGATCACCGTCTGTGGCCCCGGCACCGGCCTTGGCGTCGCGCAGGTCTTCCGTCCCGCGAGCGGCGGTTACCATGTCATCGCGACGGAAGGGGGGCATATGGACTTCGCCCCGCTCGACAGCATTGAGGACGGCTATGTCCGTCGCCTGCGCTCAACCTATACCCGCGTTTCAGCGGAGCGGATCGTGTCCGGCCCGGGCATCGTCCCGATCTATGAGACGCTGGCGCAGATTGAGGGCAAGGCGGTGCACAGCCTGTCCGACAAGGAAATCTGGACGTTGGCACTGGAGGGCAAGGACAGCCTTGCCGTCGCTGCGCTTGACCGTTTCTGCCTCAGCCTCGGCGCGGTCGCCGGCGATCTCGCGCTCGCGCACGGCCCGACCGGCGTCGTCATCGCAGGCGGTCTCGGCTTCCGGCTCAAGGATCACCTGCTCGGCTCTGGATTTGCACAGCGTTTCGTCGCAAAGGGGCGCTTCCAGGGATTGATGTCTTCGATCCCCGTCAAGCTGATCACCCACCCCCAGCCCGGCCTCTACGGCGCGGCGGCGGCCTATGCGCAGGAGCATACGCAATGAGCCCAGTTGCGAACATCGAAACCATCATGCGGACCAGCGCGGTCATCCCCGTCCTCGTCATCGACGACGCGGCGACCGCCCGCCCGCTGGCCGAGGCGCTGGTCGCCGGCGGCCTCAAGGTGCTCGAAGTGACGATGCGCACCCCCGCCGCACTCGACGCCATCCGCGAGATGAAGCAGGTCGAGGGCGCGATCGTCGGCGCGGGCACCGTCGTCAACACTGACCAGTTCGCGCAGGTGATGAACGCTGGCGCCGAATTCATCGTCTCTCCCGGCCTGACCGAGCGTCTTGGGAGCGTCATCGTCGAAAGCGGAGTTCCGTTCCTGCCCGGGGTCGCCAATGCCGGCGACATCATGCGCGGCTATGACCTCGGCCTGCGCCACTTCAAATTCTTCCCGGCCGAAACCAGTGGCGGGCTGAAAGCGCTCAAGGCGCTCGCCGCCCCCTTCTACGAAGCGAAATTTTGCCCCACCGGCGGCATCACCCCGGCGACCGCCCCCGACTGGCTCGGCTTCAACCCCGTCTTGTGCGTCGGCGGCAGCTGGGTGACCCCCAAGGGCGCGAGCATGGCCGAAGTCGAAGCGCTCGCGCGTGAGGCGGCGGGGATGCGGGGATGAGGAGCCTTTTAAGTTAGTCGGCACCGGCCCGCTCCCCACCCGGCCACCAACGACAGTGTATTCTATGGGTGGCCGGGTGGGGGAGCGGGCCGGTGCCGGTTCAGCGAAGCTGAACACAAACTAAAGCAGCGCTGGCACGGCGGCAAACGTCGGCCAGCATATAGGAGGGGGACAGCATGGACGATGCGGTTTCGCCGCAGGCGACGCTTGCCAAGATCAGCCGGCGGCTGATGCCGTTGCTCTGCACCATGTACCTCCTCGCTTACATCGACCGGCAGAACGTTTCCTACGCCAAGCTCGAAATGGTCGACGCGCTCGGCATGTCAGAAGCCGCTTACGGCCTCGGTGCCAGCCTGTTCTTCCTCGGCTATTTCCTGTTCGAGGCACCCGCGAACATGATCCTCGCCCGTGTCGGCGCGCGGGTGTGGTTCACCCGGATCATGCTCACCTGGGGCCTCATCACCATCGCGCTCGGCTACACCCAGAGCCCGACGATGTTCTACGTCCTGCGCTTCCTGCTCGGCGTCGCGGAGGCAGGCTTCTTCCCCGGCGTGCTCTACCTCCTCACCCTCTGGTACCCCCAGGCGCATCGCGCGCGGATGGTCGGCCTGTTCATGATCGCCAGCGCGTTCGCCAACGCGGTTGGATCTCTGATCGGGGGCGCACTGCTCGAACTGGACGGGTTGGCAGGCCTCGCCGGGTGGCAATGGGTGTTCGTCGCCACCGGCCTGCCCCCGGTGCTGCTCGCCCCGGTGGTGCTATGGAAGCTGCCCAGCACGCCGGGGGAAGCGAAATGGCTGAGCGCTGGCGAGAAGAAATGGCTCGCCGACACCTTGACCGCCGAGACCCCGGCAGGCGACCCGGGCTCGGCGTGGCGCGCGCTGACCGATCCGCGCGTGCTGCTGCTCTCGCTGCTATATTTCGCGATGCCGCTCGGCGCCTATGGCCTCAGCTACTGGCTCCCGACCATCGTCAAGAGCTTCGGCGCGTCGAACATCCAGAATGGCATCATCAACGTGATCCCATGGATCCTCGTCGCGGTCGCGCTCTGGGCTGTCCCCCGCCATGCGGCGAAGCACGGCACCAGCCGCTGGCACGTCGCCGGCCCGATGCTCGTCGCCGCCACCTTCTTCCTCGCCAGCGTCATCCTGCCCGGCGCAGCGATCAAATTCGCCTGCCTGTGCATCGCCGCCGCCGCAATCTTCTCCGCCCAGCCGGTGTTCTGGAGCATCCCCCAGGGCCTGCTGCGCGGCGCCCACGCCGCCGCCGGCCTCGCGGTGATCAACTCGGTCGGCAATCTCGGCGGCTTCGCCGCGCAGAACGCGGTCCCGATGGTACGCGACTATACCGACAGCACGCTCGCGCCGATGGCGATGCTGGCGGGGGTATTGGCAGTCGGAGGGCTGGCGTTCCTGATCGTGCTGCCACGACTTGGGATCGAACGTCGCTAACTGGTTCGATCAGATCCCGTTGAATCCCGCTGCGCGGGGCTCACCCGCGCCCGAACTTAGCAATTTTGCGCCAGATGATCCGCGGCAGCCATTCGAGGATCATGCTGGCCTCGGTCCGCTTCACGCTGTAGGCGACAAAGCTGTACCACGGCGGCTTCCGATCAATGAAGATTTCGCGGGCGACGTACAGGCCGGCGGCATCGAACAGGCCCGCTGAAACCGCAAGTTCCGGCCCGTCTTTAGGGCGATGGAAGATATGCGCGCCACAGACGCTGCAAAAGCCCCGTTCCGCAAATGCGGTCGCTGCATAGACTCGCAGCGCTTTCCCTTCGATGCGCCCCCCGGGAACCTGCAGCGCCATCCACGGCCCGCTGGTCCACCGCCGACACATCCGGCAATGGCATACGCCCACATCGTCGCGCGCCGGATCGACAGTCACCGTAACGCCCCCGCACAGACACCGCCCGATCAGGGCAGGCGCAGGGGCTGTCTCGGCCATCGCTACATTTCCCCCCGCGCGCGCCGCAGCGCATACCATTTCTGGACGTTCGCGTTATGCTGCTCCAGCGTGTCGGCAAAGATGTGCCCGCCGGTGCCATCCGCGACGAAATACAGCGCGTTGGTCGTCTCAGGGTCCAGCACTGCGTCGATGCTCGCGCGGCCCGGATTGGCGATCGGCCCCTCGGGCAGGCCCGCCATCGCATAGGTGTTATACCCGTTCTTCGCCTGCAGTTCGGAGCGCAGGATGCGGCGGCCGAGCGGCTTGCCCTTGGTCACCGGGTAGATCACCGTCGGGTCGGCCTGCAGCGGCATTCCGCGCTTCAGCCGGTTGGAGTAAACCCCCGCGACCATCCGCCGCTCTTCAGACTTCCCGGTTTCCTTCTCGACGATCGAGGCGAGGATCAGCGCCTCTTGCGGCGTGCTGACCGCGATATTCGGCTTGCGGCGCTCCCACGCCTCGGCAAGATACTTGTCCATCGCGCTCTGCATGCGGTCCAGCACCTGCTGCCGCGTGTCGCCCCGATTATAGGCATAGCTGTCGGGCAGAATGCTGCCCTCGATCGGCACTTCGACCTCGCCCTGCAACTGCTCGGCCGCCATCAGCCGCTCATGGACCAGGATCGATGGCATCCCTTCCGGGATCATCACGAAGCGCTGGAGCGTGCGCCCGCCCTGCAGCATCTTGAGCAGGTCGGACTGGCTGATCTTCGCCGGCACGCGATATTCGCCCGCCTGGATCGGCGTATCATCGCCGAACACCCGCGCCATCCACAGGAACAGGTCGGCGTCGCGGATCGCACCCTGCTTTTCCAGCTCGCGCGCGGCAGTGGTCAGGGTCGACCCTTGCGCAACCATCAAGGTCGTGTTTTGAGCGCCCGATCCGGGTCCACCCCATAGCTGCGCCGCCCAGAAGGCAGCACCAACCAGCGCAAGGATCAGGAGAACGCCGAAACAGCCGAACTTGCGCAACGCCAATCTCCGTCTCTCAAAATCTCCCCTCCCGCAAGCGGGAGGGGAACGAAGAAGGCTTAAACCGCCTTCATCACCAGCGACGCGTTGGTGCCACCAAAGCCGAACGAGTTGTTCAGCACCGCGCGCACCTTGCGCTCCTTGGCTTTGTGCGGGACCAGGTCGACGCCGGCGCAATTCTCGCTGGGGTCGTCCAGGTTCAGCGTGGGCGGCACGATGCCGTCGCGCATCGCGAGGATGCAGAAAATGCTCTCCACCGCGCCCGCGCCGCCCAGCAAATGGCCGATCGCGGACTTGGTCGAGCTCATCGACAGGTCGCCGATCGCGTCGCCAAACAGGCGGCGCACACCGCCCAGCTCAAGCTCGTCGCCCAGCGGGGTCGAGGTGCCGTGCGCGTTGATGTAATCGATGTCCGACAGCGCCAGGCCCGACTTCTTCATCGCCATCTGCATCGAGCGGAACGCGCCCGACCCTTCGGGATGCGGCGCGGTCACGTGATAGGCGTCGCCCGACAGGCCATAGCCGATGACTTCGGCATAAATTTTCGCGCCGCGCGCCTTTGCCCGCTCATATTCCTCGAGCACGACGACGCCTGCGCCCTCGCCCATGACGAAGCCGTCGCGACCCTGATCCCACGGACGGCTCGCCCGCCACGGCTCGTCGCGGAAGCCGGTCGACAGCGCGCGCGCCTGACCGAAACCGGCAATACCGATCGGACAGATCGTGCTTTCCGCACCGCCCGCCAGCATGACATCGGCATCGTCCATCGCGATCATCCGCGCAGCATCGCCGATCGAATGCGCGCCAGTCGAACAGGCGGTAACGACCGCATGGTTCGGCCCCATCAGGCCATATTTGATCGACACCTGTCCCGAGATCAGGTTGATCAGGCGGCCATGGACGAAGTGCGGCGACACCCGCTTCGGCCCCTTTTCGGCAAGCACCAGCGATTCGCTTTCGATGCCCGGCAGGCCACCGATACCCGACCCGATTGAACAGCCCGCGCGGAACCGCTCTTCCTCGCTCATATCGAGCAGGCCGGCATCCTCGATCGCCTGCCCGGCGGCGTCGATGCCATAGACGATGAACGGATCGACCTGACGCTGGATCTTGTGATCGACGCGCTTGCCCGGGTCGAAGCCATATTCATGGTCGGCGGGCTTTACCTCGCAGGCATAGTTGCTGTGGAAATCGGTCGCGTCGAACCGCGTGATCGTCCCCGCGCCGGACTTGGCGGCAAGAATGTTCTTCCAGCTGGTTTCGACATCCCCGCCCAGCGGGGTGACAAGGCCGAGGCCGGTGACGACGACGCGGCGCATAGTTACTCTCCGGTGTTGATCGCTACAAAACAAAACGGCTCCCCACCCCTTTCCGGGACCGGGAGCCGTTCGTCAAATCCTGCCCGATTGGGCGGCCATCCGGGAAACCCGAATTAGCCCTGATTCTCGTCGATATAGGTGATCGCGTCCTTGACGGTCGTGATCTTCTCGGCGGCATCGTCGGGGATTTCGACACCGAATTCTTCCTCGAACGCCATCACCAGCTCGACGATGTCGAGGCTGTCCGCGCCCAGGTCGTCGATGAAGCTCGCGTCTTCGGTGACCTTCTCAGCTTCGACGCCGAGATGCTCGACGACGATCTTCTTCACGCGATCGGCGGTCTCGCTCATGTACCCTGTTCCTTCTTGATGAGGTCGTTGAAACTCGAATCCTGAACGCACGTAGAACGCCGCCCGCGCCCGCGCAAGGGGGGGCGGACGGCGTTCCCGCAGGTTCAGCGTGCCCGAAATGCGGCTTCGGCTTCGCCCATGATCGAAACGCCAGCCAATCCCTGCAGAATCAGTCCCGCCAGCGGGCCGCGTTGGTCGGCGGGTACTGCGTCGATCTTGGCCCCGCCGGCCACCAGCGCATTCCACGCGATCGTCATGTCGGAACTCGCGATCGATCCGCGCGCAACATTCTGCTTCGCCTCTGCCGACAGAGCGGCATGCGCCGCTTCGATCTGCGCCGTTGTCACTTCATGGCTGCGCAGTTGATAACGCGCGTTCGACAGCAGCACCCGACCGATCAGATGGCGATAGGCCGCCTGGCGGCTGCGCTCGCCCCAGCCGTTGCTCGCTTGGCACGCGGCGAGTCGTTCCCCCACCATTTGCGAGGCCCGCTTTTCCGCAGCAGTCTTTGGCTCGAACCCCGACCGTGCGAGGTTGGCCAGCGCGTCACGATCGATCGTGCGCGGCAGCGTGCGGTACGGACATGCGATCGGCGTCTGGTCGCGCGGCCGACGCGCTTCTTCTTCCTGCACGCCACCTGCAAACAGGGCGGCGCTGATCAACAATAGCGACATGCTTACTTCCCTTCCCCCGTGATTGCGGCGCTTACAGCATCGCCATCCCGCCATTCACATGCAGTGTCTGGCCAGTGACATATCCAGCTTCCTTCGACGCGAGATAGACGACCGCCGCGCCAATATCTTCGCCGCTGCCCAGATCGCCGGCAGGGATCTTGGTGAGCAAAGCGGTCTTCTGCGCCTCGGGCAGCACATCGGTCATTGCCGAGCGGATGAAGCCCGGTGCGACGCAGTTCACGGTGATGTTGCGGCTCGCCAGTTCCTGCGCCAGCGCCTTCGACATGCCGACCAGCCCTGCCTTTGATGCGGCATAATTGGCCTGTCCCGGATTGCCGGTCGCGCCTACGACCGAGGTGATCGAGATCATCCGGCCATAGCGCGCCTTCATCATCGGCTTGGCTGCAGCACGCATCAGGCGGAACGCGGCCTCAAGGTTGACGCGGATCACCTGATCCCATTCCTCGTCCTTCATCCGCATGGCGAGATTGTCGCGCGTGACGCCGGCATTGTTGACGAGGATATCCAGCTTGCCGAGCGCCTCGACCGCTTGCGGCACCAGCGCGTCGACGGCCGCGGCGTCGGACAGGTTGCAGGGGATCGCCACATGATCCCCGCCCAACTCAGCACGAAACGCCTCCAGCTTCTCGGCATTGGACCCCGAAACCGCCAACCGCGCCCCCTGCGCAGCCAGTGCCTTGGCGATCGCAGACCCGATCCCACCCGAAGCGCCGGTCACCAGCGCGGTCATGCCTGTAAGGTCGAACATTATTCTGATCCTCGATTTTTGTTCACGCAGAGGCGCGGAGACGCGGAGGGGCGATAGTCGTTGACGATCCGTCGCAGTCCCTCCTTGAGCGTCTCCCCGCCGAAGTTGATCAGCAGCCCTACGGGCTGATTAGTAAGTCTCAAATATGTGAGTAGCTGCTTGCCATGAACGGGCGCCAGCCGTTCGACGGACTTCACTTCGACGAGAAGGCGTTCATCGACAAGAATATCGATGCGAAACGCGGCGGGAAAATGGATACCGTCGAACTGGACATCGATCGCGCGCTGACGCGCGATCAAATACCCCATTTGCTCCAGCCGCGCCGCGAGCAGCATCTCGTAGACGCTCTCCAGCAATCCCGGACCAAGCTCCCGGTGCAATCGCAGGGCAACGTCAACGACGTCCCCGGAAATTGCCTCAAGCTCCTTCATTCCTCCGCGTCTCCGCGCCTCCGCGTGAATCAAAACGTCTTGAGCTTCTACCGCATCAAAGCGCCTTCTCCAGCGCTTCGATATCGTCCATCGTCATCACACTGGTCACCGTCGCATCCGGCGCGATCCGTTTGACCATTGCGCCCAGTACCTTGCCGCCCAGCTCGACATACTCATGCACGCCTGCCTCGAACATCGCCGCAACCGATTCGCGCCAGCGCACCATTCCGGTCACCTGCTCGACCAGCAAAGCGCGGATCGTGTCCGGATCGCTGACCTGTGCGGCAGTCACATTGGCATAAACCGGCACCAGCGGCGCGCGGATCGCGACATCCGCCAGCGCCGCAGCCATGGCATCGGCGGCGGGCTGCATCATCGGGCAATGAAATGGTGCGGAGACGGGCAGCAGCACCGCACGCTTGGCGCCGTGATCCTTGGCGATCGCGACCGCGCGGTCGATCGCGCCCTTGGCACCCGAAATAACGACCTGCGAGGGATCATTGTCATTGGCGACGGTGCACACCTCACCCTCGGCCGCCGCATCGGCGATCGCCTGCGCCTTGACCAGATCGGCACCCAGCAGCGCGGCCATCGCGCCCTCGCCCACCGGCACCGCCGCCTGCATCGCCTGCCCGCGCAGCTTGAGCAGTTTGGCAGTGGTCGACAAATCCAGCGCACCCGCCGCGCACAAGGCGGTATATTCGCCCAGCGAGTGGCCAGCGACGAAATCCGCCTTGTCGGCCAGGCGAACACCGCCTTCCTTCTCCAGCACCCGCAGCACCGCGATGGCGTGCGCCATGATCGCCGGCTGAGCATTTTCGGTGAGCAACAGGTCGCCCTCGGGGCCTTCGGTCATCAGCTTGAACAGCTTCTGCCCGAGCGCCTCGTCCACTTCCTGAAACACTTCGCGCGCCACCGCGCTGGCCTGGCTCAACGCCAGCCCCATGCCGACGGATTGGCTTCCCTGCCCCGGAAAGATGAAGGCTCGCATAGTCTGGGCTCCTCGAAATCAGGCCCGCCGCCCTATGCGCGTCGGCCCGATCCCGCAAGATGAACGAAGCTGAACGGGTTGCGACACAAGGCGACCATTTTGCAGGGCTCCCGCGAAACCCCTGCGACACGCGCGTCCCAAATTGCACTTGTCGCCCGATACCGGGCTTGAACGCAGGAGACACATGATGAAGAAGTTTGTTCTCGCCGCCGTTGCCGCATCGGTCGCGGTCAGCCCGATCCTCGCCGCCGCGCCCGCCGCTGCAGCCCCCGCACAGCAGACCCGCACGGTCGTCAAGCACAAGCCGAACGGCAATGTCGTGGTCCGCCAGAAGACGGTGAAGAAGGCGACCCCGCAGCGCTATCGCAAGTGGCAGCGCGGCCAGCGGTTCGACCACCGCTACGCCCAGAATTACCGCCAGATCGACTATCGCCAGTATAACCGCCAGTATCGCGGCCATCTGAACGCCCCGCCGCGCGGCTATCGCTACGTCCAGTCGGGCAACGATATCGTGCTGGTGAGCATCGCCAGCGGCATCATCGGCGCCATCTTCGGCAACATGATCCGCTAAGGTTCCTCCAGGCGGCGGGGTGCTCATCACCTCGCCGCTTGCCTTTTGAGAAACGCGCGCGTAAGGGCGCATCGTTGAGCGGCGGCTTCGGCTAGCCGCTTTTCGTATTTTGGAACGACAGCCGGAGGGGCGACCGCATGGGGCGGCGTCAGCGATCGGCCAACAGTGAGAAGAAACGCATGGCTCTGTACGAGCATGTGTTCCTTGCGCGCCAGGATCTGGCACAGGCGCAAGTGGACGCACTGGCGGAAACCGCCACCAAGATCGTCGAGGATAATCAGGGCAAGGTCGTCAAGACCGAGACCTGGGGTCTTCGTTCGCTCGCCTACAAGATCGCGAAGAACCGCAAGGCGCATTACGTGATGCTCGAAATCGACGCCCCTGCCGGTGTCGTTGCCGAGCTCGAGCGCCAGACGCAGATCAACGAAGACGTGATCCGCTACATGACCGTCCGCGTGGACGAGCTGGAGCAGGGTCCGACCGTGATGATGCGCAAGGGTGACCGCGAGCGCCGCGGCCGTCGCGACCGCGATGGTGACGAAGGCCGGGGAGAATAAGACATGGCACGACCCTTTTTCCGCCGCCGCAAGAGCTGCCCCTTCTCCGCGAAGGACGCGCCCCGGATCGACTATAAGGACGTCCGCCTGCTGCAGGGCTTCGTTTCGGAGCGTGGCAAGATCGTCCCCTCGCGCATCACCTCGGTGAGCGCGAAGAAGCAGCGCGAGCTGGCGATCGCCATCAAGCGTGCGCGCCACCTGGGCCTTCTGCCCTTCATCGTGAAGTAAGGAGCGCAGCTCATGGAAATCATTCTGCTCGAGCGCGTGGAAAAGCTCGGCCATATCGGCGACGTGGTGAAGGTAAAGGACGGCTTTGCCCGTAACTACCTGCTCCCGAACAAGAAGGCGCTGCGCGCCAACGAAGCCAACCGCAAGGTGTTCGAGGCGAATCGCGAGCGCATCGTCGCCGAGAACGCCGCCAAGCGCACCGAAGCCGAGAAGGAATCGAAGGGCCTTGAGGGCGTTTCGGTCACCCTGATCCGCCAGGCGTCGAACACCGGCCAGCTTTATGGTTCGGTCGCGGTGCGCGACATCGTCGATTCGCTCAACGCCGATGGCCACAAGGTCAACAAGGCGCAGGTCGTCCTCGACAAGCCGATCAAGGCGATCGGCCTGTACGAAGTGCGCGTCGCGCTCCACGCCGAGGTTGCGGTGACCGTCAAGGTCAACGTCGCCCGCTCGCCGGAAGAGGCCGAGATGCAGGCACAGGGCGTCAACGTGATGGAGGCGATGTTCGAAAAGGACGAAGCCGGCTTCACCGAGGATTACGACCCCAACGCCGAACCCGGCGAAATCGCCGTCGAGGCGACCGAGGAGCAGGCCGAGGGCTAACCCCCTTGCCACTTCCGGCTCAGACAAAGAGAAGGCCGCCCGGTGACACGACCGGGCGGCCTCTTTTTTTCGCTTGGGAGCGAAACCTTTGGGTTACGGCGCGACGACCATCGCGCCCAGCACCGCAACCAGCGGAATGGCGGCCAAGGCCACCGACATCAACTTACCCATTTCTTTTCTACCTGAAGCGTCGTTCAGGGTTAACAATGCGTAGTCGCGGGGAAGGTTGCATCGGTCGGAACCTGACCGGATCATTCATTGAGTTTGGTTTTGCACCACGCATAATGCGCACATGCACCCATTTCCCGATCTACCGCAGCTCCAGTTTCTCATCGGGAGCGATCTGGAACAAATCTGTCTCGGGATTTGGCAGATCGACCTGTCATTCAGCAAGGGCGCGATTAGCGTTCAAGGCGACCTGGAGCATCTCGCTCAAAATGGCAGCGTTCGGCGGCACAACACGGACGAAGATCGCCTTGTGCCTATCTGCCTCCACCATCTGCTGGGTCAGAAGGTGCGCACAGTCGAGCGTGCACCGTTCCTGCTAACCCTGGGGTTTGAAGGCGGAGACACGATCCGCATCTTCAGTGAGGATGGCCCGTATGAAAGCGGCCACCTCTACAACGAAGCCGGAATCATGACGGTCTTTTAGATCTGACGACGCATCACTTCCGCCCGAACAGCTTCTCGATGTCACTGTGTGCCAGCTTCACCCAAGAGGAAGCATTAGCGAAGTGGAGTCTGATACGCTGGCCCACGACCAACTAAATAGGATTATGAGATACCGCGAGATTGTCGAGGCAACCACCGCCGACAAGGCCCAAAAAGTCGCACAGAAACGCGCCACAGCGCGCCAAAAGTTCGCCGACGTAGAGCGTAAGGAATCGGGCGCCGTGCAGGTGTATAAGGGCCAGCTTCGCAAAGCGAACGACACTCAGCACGACGCACAGGCGGCGATGCTCGACATGACGCAATGGAATATCGCGGCGACGGCCACAGGGGTGGTATAAGATGGACATGCCATCAAACCTGCCCGTCACCACTGACACGATCAGCCAGCGCCGCTGGAAGACCGACATGATCGACTGGCTTCACCACTTCGGCTTCACGCATGCGATCACGCTGTCATGGAACAGGTCGGTTGGGATACCTCGCGCTCGCACCGATCTCTCCAACCTTTTGCGTCGTTGCGACCGCGCGCTCATCGGGCCCTACTTCCATAAGACACCGAGCACGGAGCGAACACAGGCGGTCTTTGCATTCGAAGGGGTGAAGCACGGTCACTGCCATGTTCACTCGCTCTGGCGCGCGCCACGCCGCAAATGGTTCGAGATGGGCAAGCTGTTCGGCGTGGAGCGCGGCGGCGTATGGAACGAGATCGTGGAGAGCGGGTCATGCGCCGTCGATGCGATACAGAATGGGCGAAACGACGAGTTCTTCAGCTACATTCTGAAGGAGCAGCATCGCTTCTCCGACGAAAACCTTCTGGTCTGGGCGGACGAGTTCCACCCTGCCCGCTGACCCGACCTCCGCCACCCGTTTGTTGCGACCAGCAGCGGGAGTCATGAAGTCGTATTGCTATCGCACGCCGCGCGGGAGGAGTGATCCAGCCGCAAAGCGAAGCTTTGTCCAAGCTCCTCCGAGACTCATAATCGTCTATGTCCTAACCAAAATTCTCCTGAAGAACCTTTCGAAGCCCGGAAAGGTAAGATAGGCCGGGATTTGGAACTTTCTCTTCTTGAGGCTTCGGCTCTTCACCACACCCGAAGTTGAACCCAGCGCGCGTTCTGCGGCGGGACTTCGCCAACCTCTCAAAACGTGTTTTTCGAACACTTAGAAACGACGGCTATCCGGGGAGGTCTTCACACAAGGTCCGGTGAACAGAAAGGTCATGGTAACGCCACTCCCAACGGTTCGCACCGTTTCGGATATGGTTCCGGCAACGCGGTCGAAGGTGGTAACGGTGTTGATCGTCGTCCCGCTCTCGCTAACAGAGGATGCTCTGCTGACAATCTGGGCATCAGTATAAACTAACTCGCAGCGCGTAGACCGGCAGACCGGCTGACGCGCCCCGTCAATAAGCGTCTCGATGCTCTTGGCGCGATCATTCAAATAGTAGTAGCGGCTCACCGGGGCCGGAGGGTCAATCTTAATCGGAAGTGAAGTTTCGACTCGCCCCGTGATATCGCAGCGAATGAACGTTTCGTTGCGGGTTGGCGAAGGCGTTTGCGCCAATAGAACCGACAACAATAATGCGCTTTGCCCGATTGACATAAGAGACGGCTTTCCTTCGCTGATTATGACCATCTATACGCCGGCGAGCGCCCCTAACAACATCGTGGCGCGAGGCGGTTCATTCTACCTCGAACGCCCAACCGGGGCGGTAAAACTTCGCCGATCAGCTTCCTTGGGACGGCATGAACCTCTGCCACCAATCGCTGACTCGCGCAGCGAGGAAATCCGCATTGTTTTCGAGCGGCTTGATGTTCATGCGGACGCCTTCCATCGGCACAACCGCGTTATTCGCCTCGAACTGCTCAGGATCGAGACCTGATCGCCGCGCGCCCTCCTTGGCGTTCTTTGTGAAGGTCACGAGAACGTCCTTGGTTGGATGGCGGCGCGCAGCCCAATGAGCGAACATATGCCGGAGGAAAGCGAACTTCTCGAACATCGTGATGGCAGTTTTCAGAGCGCTTCGCTCGTCATCGCTGAGCGGCAATACCGCAGACCGTTCGAGCAGCTTAGGAAGAACCTCAGTGTCTCGCAGCGTCTTGTTGAGCGGCGTTGGCTCCTTCCCCTCGAAATGATCGATAATCTCAAGCGCTCGACGCGCGTTTAGATCGACGTATGCGAACGTTTGAACGATTAGGCCGATGACCGCACAGTCGTTGACGGTAAGGGGGAGCAGGTCGCGTAACGCTTCCTCCCCCCTCGCGTCGAGGTCAGCTTGGACGGCCTCGATTTCCCGCTTCAACTCGTCAGGCGTCCGATTGCCAGATTTTGCGGCCATGGCTCATTATCCCCGCTTGAGCTTCGCCACCTGCTCTTGAAGCGCCCACAGGCGGTCGAAGTTCAGGCGCGCGTTGAGATCGACAATCGCCTTCGCGATCTCGCTCGCCTCGTCATCGGTCAGCTTCTCGCAGGTTGTCGCGACGTAACCCTTATGCTCGTCCGATTTGTCAGCCGTCAGGCGCGCGTTGATTGCCATGAACTCGCCCTCATGCTCAGGGTCCGTGAAGCCATGGCCGATGAGCGTATGCATGGCCGTCCAAGCGTATTCGAGGCGCTTTTGGATAGGCGCTGCGCTCGATGCCAGCACGGAGACTGCGTTACCGAGTTTCTCGCGTTCGTAAGCTTCTGCCATCTCGATTCCTCAGTCGTTTTCGCAAATATCTCGGAGCGCCTCGAACGAGAGCGGCGCAGCCTGACCGGCTTGGACGTAGCCGTAGAACTTCTCATACATCGCCTGATATCGCGGCAGCGACATTTGCGAATGACTGTTCAGGTTGACGCCTTTGCGACTGTCAGCGAACTCGCCAAGCTCCTGTATCATGGTTCGGGCAACTCTGTAATGGTCATCGTTGTTGCCGTCGAAGCCGCGCCACTGATTGTAGTGCCAACCGGCTGCTTCCGCCGCTTCGTCACCTGTCAGCTTCGCAATCGAGCTTTCGATAATGCTGAACATCCAAAGGATATCCCCGGTCTCCTTGACCACATCGTCAGAAGGAGCCTCGCTACCAAAAATCCCGCTATACTTGAGGCGCAGCGCCCATCCATCGTTGTCGATGACGAGGGTTTTGATGAGCGCGGGATCGAGTTCCCCCTTCATCTTGAGCGCTTGCATTAGGTCAGCCAGCATCACCGCGATGAGGCGCTCTCCGTCAGTCAGTTTCATTGCTAACTCCCTGTTAAGCGCCATAAGTTGGAAGCGAGGTCTTGTTATTCAAGCGAAATGACGATTTTGGTCCATTTTGGACAAGGCGTATCGCCAATCAGCCCCGCAGCCTTCGCAGCAGCGCCGCATATTCGCGCTGACTCTGAGGTCCGAACTTAGGGGAGTTCAGCTTTCCGAAGACCGGCCCAACCGCGATGGGACGACGTTTGCTGCGACTGTAATGCAGAAGTCAGCAAAGCGTCGAACGCTCTACGCTGCCGTTGTCACAAGTGCACAATACCGTTTGACGGTCGGCTCCGAGATGTTGAACTGCCGAGCGGTCGCGCTGATGCTGGCGGAGTTGGCCCGCCGCCACGCGACCACCTCATCGCTCGACGCGGCCTTCGGACGTCCCAGCGATGCCTTGCCTCGATGCGTTTTGCCGGTGATGCGCAACGCCTCGCGTGCTGCGGCACGACCGCTGTTACACCGCTCCTTGATCCGCTGGCGCTCCATGTCGGCCACCTGCGCCAGCACGGCGAGGATCAGTTCACCCGCGCCGCGCCCGATCTGGCCCAGTCCGCGCACCTCGACCACCACCCCCTTGTCCAGCAGCGCACGCACGGTCGATTGAACATCAAGAGCGTCGCGGCCCAGCCGGTCAACGGCGTAGACGCAGACCACATCGCCGTCACGGACGAAGCCGAGCAGTTGAGCGAAGCCCGGTCGATCCGCCGCCAGCACCGCACCCGATACGCCCTCGTCGATGAACTCTCTTGCGAACCCGCCGCCAAGGGCCGCGCGCTGCGCCTCAACGGACTGGTCCGCGGTTGACGAACGATAGTAGGCGATGCGGTTCATGTGATACCCCGAGACAGATCATAAGATATAGCTCATTTATGATACAGGATCAGATACCCATCAAGGTATCTTTTGATCTATATGAACGACGTCGATTGAGGGCGGCTCTAAAGCTACAAGTTTCGAGCTATGCGGTTTTGGGGTAGTAAGCGATTTTCAAACCGCCAATCTGGTGAGCCCTATGGAGGGGCCGACTTTAGATAGATTGGCACTTCAAGAGTCCTCTGGCACCTTATCGGCATGAAGACCGATATAGACCGGATGCTTTCCGCCACGAGCATTTGGATGAGAAAGCTCGACGATGTCCCGGGCTGGCAGGAATGGAACCGCCTGAAGTTACAAAAGACGCTTGCTGTAGACGATCCGTGGCCGGGTGATGAGAAGATCGAGCTAAATCATTTCCCCCTCCCCGATCCCATCGACCGGGAGCACGCTGTGGTGATGTCCTACTATGGCTTGGTAACGTCGCTATCGAGCCTCCGCGACTGCGAATACTATTTCCGCCGCTATCCCTTCCGGGGCTTGCCGGTCAGTCACCACGATCATCTCCGCTACACGTGCGAGATGTATTTCGGACGCTTTTACGAGTTTAGCGAACGAATGAAGGTCGCGTCCGATGCCGTGCAAGCCGCCCTACCGGATACTAAACTGCCATTCGGCGACCTGATCAAACACTTCGGAAAGCGGTTCAAACCGGAGTTAAAGGAACGGAACTCCATCCACCACAATGACCGCTTCGAGGATATCCGTCTCGACAACATCGGTATCATCTTCACGGCGGCAATGGGCAAGGATGAGCGTCCGCATCTGAAGCGCCGGATGCGTAACTCATATCGCGAAGCTACCCGTGAGTGGGCTGAGCGCGTGCGTCGGCGCAGCAAGCATGTGGAAGAATATCTGGAGGCAGTCGCAACGATTATGCTCGACCACTGCGCCTTCCTTGGCGATCTGGCACCCCCAGCCAGCGAAGTGGCCTCTGAAGTTGCAGAATAGCCCGGTGCCCCGCGAGGAAGCCGTGCAGACCTGTGCAATCCTGATTGGAGCACGGTAATACAGGTTCGGAAAGGATCGCCGCCTATGTCCCGCCCCGCTGCGCTCACCGAAGCTCACTATCAGGTCTTTGGAGTAATCACTACACTCTACGCGAGGGCAGAAGAGAGCTTTCGCACCGCTCTGGCAATGCTCCTACAGACATCCGTCGAGGCTGTCGCGCTGCTGAGCGCTCCTTACACTACCGCCCAACTCCGGAACGTTCTCAAGTCAGCCGCCAAGGCTACGTTGGTCGAGGGACCAGCGCTCGATAAGCTGGTGCGCTTGATAGGCGATCACGGCACGGTAGCAACGCTCCGCAATCATATTGCTCATGCGCAATGGGAAGAGGGGTCGGAGCCGCTATCGATCCGCCCGGTCTTCGGTGACGTGAGGCAAGGCCGATTTCAGATGTTCGGCTCGGGCGGAAAGATTATCGAATACACCACCGACGAACTGACACGCATCCACAATCTCGCCATCGACATAAACGCCAAGCTGTATGATTTCCTGATCAGTGAAGAGTTCGAGCAAGCGCTTGTAGGCAAGCGCTCGCTCCACGATCTACGATTTTGGATGGATCAGCCCGAATGAGCTTTCGCTGACTTTTCCAAGCGCTGGATGATCTGAGTCTTGACCGGGCTGAAGGGCTCGCCACCCCGGCGCGGAAGCGGAATGACGCCTGAGCGGATTGCATTCAGCATATCGTTGATCGGCTCGATTTTCTTGCCAGCGATACGGAAGGCCACCAGCCCGCCGTCGAACACCACCGTCACCGAACGATCCGCGTCCAACTTGATGGAGTGAATGACGTTGCGCAGCGCTTGGCGGACCTTCCGCCGCAGCGCCACGCGCTCCTGAAGATCATCATGATACATGTTGGCGCGGATATCGGCCACGCGAGCAAGATGCTCTTGGCTGCTCACCTTACCTTTGGCATCCTCGCGTTGCTGGCGCAGCGCCGCCACCTTCGTGGTCAATTCGGCTGCGGCATCTTCGGCTTCATCCATCATCTTCTCGCGAAGTTCGCTTGGGCGCTTCGCCCATGCCTCTGCCATATTGCGCGCGGTGGTAAGCGCCACGTCGAGTTCCCGCTCTATCTCCGCGATGGTGATGTTCAGCCGTCCGACTTCATCCTTCCGCGCCCACGCGGTGTCATCCATTGCCAGATGGAGGCACGCACCGAGCAAGGCGCTTTCGAACGTGAGATACGCAAGATAGTTGTCATTCGGGCAAGCCGAGCCTTTCATGATGCCGGTAGGGCACACCAGCGAGCCGTTGTCGCGATGATAGGTGTAGCTCTTCCCCGCCCTCGTCGTAATCACCGAGCCCGCTGACCGACCCTTGCGATATTCGAGATTAGCGCCGCAGCACCTGCATTTCGCCAAGCCCCCCACAAGATTGCTGATCTTCTCATCACGGCGCTGATTGCTATTTTTGCGCACGGTAGCGTTGCGATTGATCCGCTCGAACACATCGGCGGCAACCACAGCGGGGAAATGGCCAAGCCACGGTTCGCCGTTCTCTTTTCCGTCGCGAGTCGGTTGAAACTCGCCAACCGCCACCCGGCTGCGCAGCACCTTGTCGATGACGGTGCGACTCCAGACACCGCGATGTCCCTTCCGGGTGCTCCACGTCTTCACGCCTTCGGCGGTCAGCCGCTTGGCGATTTGCCAAGCCCCCATCCCCTCCGCGTCGGCGAGACGAAAGATGTAACGCGCGGTTTCTGCATGGAGGGCATGGAGGCGCATTTTGCGCGTCTTCTTATCGACGATGATCCACGGCATGACGTTGCTGGTGACGGCGAGCTTCAGGTTCCGGCACCGTTCGTGCCTGACATCATACGAAGCCCGGAGCCTATCCGCCTTCTTCGCCTGTTCTTCGTGAGCGACTTCGATCTTCAGGAGAGCCTTTATGCCCTGATCCAATCGTTTCGGAACGCCGGCCTGATAGACCTCCTTGTCGTCTGCAGTCGCGATTGTGACGCCGTGCCGCGACAGCGTTCGCATAAGGTCGCTTGCATCATCGCTATTTTCGCGAGTGAGACGGTCGAGTTTTGAGAGAATCAGAAGTGAGCCGTGGTGCAATCCCGCGATCACATCTCGCTCGTAAGCGTGGAAGACGCCGCCTTCAGCGCGGTGTTTCGCATGGAAGCCGCTCTTGCCGCCTTCGACAAGCTCAACGTCAATCACGACGCCAAGATGCTTCGCCAGCACTTCGCAATCGAGGCGCTGTCCATCGAGCCCCGTGCCTTTGACCTGCTCCGTGCTCGAAACGCGAAGGTAGGATGTGACGTGAGTGTATGCGGGCGTGATCATTATGCTGCTTCCGTATCGCACCCCGGAAGCAGCCCGCATTATTCAAATGAGCTACCGCCCGAAGAGCTTCTTCAGCGATAATGCGTCAAGTTTCACCCAGGTCGGGCGGCCGTGGTTGCACTGGCCCGAGTGCGGCGTGACCTCCATCTCGCGGAGCAGCGCGTTCATCTCGGCGACCGACAGCACCCGCCCTGCACGCACCGATCCGTGGCACGCCATCGTCGCGGCGACATGGTCGAGCTTTTCCTTGAGGCTCAGCGCAGAATCGAATGCCGCCAGTTCATCGGCGATATCAGTGACCAGCCCGATCACATCGCCCTTGCCCAGCAGCGCTGGGGTCGCGCGGACCAGCATCGCGCGTGGGCCGAAGCGTTCCAGCTCCAGCCCGAACTCCGCCAGCTCGCCCGCCCGCGCCTCGAGCCGGTCGCAGGCCGGTTCGTCGAGTTCGACCACCTCGGGCAGCAGCAACGCCTGGCTGGCCACCCCTCCACTGCTCACCGCACGACGCATGCGTTCAAGGACAAGGCGTTCGTGCGCGGCGTGCTGGTCGACCAGCACCAGCCCGTCCTCTGCCTCAGCGACGATATAAGTGCGCGCCACCTGCCCCCGCGCGACGCCGAGCGGGTAGCTGATCGCCGCAGGCACCGGCTCGGCGGCGAGTTCTGCGCGGGCTTGCGGGGGGGCGATGAACGAGGGGCGGCGGTCCTGAACACTACCCGTCGCCCCCGCGAAAGCGGGGGCCCAGCTCCTTTGCGCGTCAAGCAGTGAGGCGGGTGCGGGAGATGGGCCCCCGCGTTGGCTGACGCCGCCCTCCGGGTCGCGGGGGTGACGGTCGATATCCGAAGTCCATAACCCCATCACCGCCGCATCGGGCCGTTGCACGCTGCGATGCCCTGCCCCGTCGAGCGCACGGCGCAGCCCGCTGACGATCAGTCCGCGCGCCAGCTGTGGATCGCGGAACCGCACCTCGGTCTTGGCCGGATGGACGTTCACATCGACCTGATCGGGCGGCACGTCCAAAAACAGCGCCACCACCGGATGCCGGTCGCGCGCCAGCATCTCGGCATAGGCGCCGCGCACCGCGCCGGTCAGCAGGCGATCCTTCACCGGGCGCCCGTTGACGAACAGATATTGGTGATCCGCCACGCCGCGGTTGAACGTCGGCAACCCCGCGACCCCGCCGAGCACGATCCCCTCGCGCTCGAAATCGATCCCGACGCTGTTCGCCGCCAGATCGCGGTCGGTCAGCGCCGCGACGCGCGCGATCCGGTCCATGCCTTCCTGAACGCTCAGCACCCGCCGCCCATCATGCTCGACCGAAAAGCCGATCTCGGGCCGCGCCATCGCCAGCCGCTTCACCACGTCGAGGCAGGCAGCATATTCCGAGCGGGTCGAGCGCAGGAACTTGCGCCGCGCCGGTACCTTTTCGAACAACCCCTCGACCCGCACCCGCGTGCCGGGGGGCAAAGCCGCCGGCCCCTCCGCCGCCAATGCACCATTATCCACCGTGCGCGCCCAGCCATCGCTTCCGCGCGGGCGGCTCTCGACAGTGAAGCGCGACACGCTGGCGATCGACGGCAGCGCCTCGCCGCGAAAGCCCAAGGTCGTGACGGCATCGATTGCGTCGTCGGGCAGTTTCGACGTCGCGTGCCGCTCCAGCGCCAGCGCCATTTCGGCCGGCGTCATCCCGCATCCGTCGTCGGTAACCTCGATCAACTCGATCCCGCCGCCGCCCAGCCGGACGGCGATCCGGGTCGCGCCCGAATCGACAGCGTTTTCCACCAGTTCCTTGAGCGCGCTGGCAGGGCGTTCTACCACCTCACCCGCTGCAATCCGGTTGACAAGATGCTCCGGCAAGCGGCGTATTGACATGCAGGATCGTGTAGCCCAAGCGACGGCATCCTGCGAGCAGTAACCGCCAGATTTCCCAACCCGGAGCTGACCTGCTCCGGACGGGTCAATACTAACTCAAATGCGTATCGCGCCGCCCGTCAAGCGCGAAGGACGGAACAATAAATGGCGTTTTTTTCCCGCTTTTTCAAATTCATGTCCCATGACCTTGCGATCGATCTGGGGACCGCGAATACGGTCGTCTATCTGCGCGGGCGCGGTGTCGTGCTGAACGAGCCGTCGGTCGTGGCGGTCGAAACGTTGAACGGCATCAAGCGGGTCAAGGCGGTCGGCGACGACGCCAAGCTGATGATGGGCAAAACGCCCGGCACGATCGAGGCGATTCGCCCGCTGCGCGACGGCGTGATCGCCGATATCGACGTGGCCGAGCAGATGATTTCGCACTTCATCCGCAAGGTCACCGGACAGCGCAAGTTCATGCGCTGGCCTCAGATCGTGATCTGCGTCCCCTCCGGCTCGACCAGCGTCGAGCGCCGCGCGATCCGCGACGCCGCGCAAAATGCCGGCGCGTCGCAGGTGTGGCTGATCGAGGAGCCCATGGCCGCCGCGATCGGCGCCGATATGCCGGTGACCGAACCGATCGGGTCGATGGTCGTCGATATCGGCGGCGGCACCACCGAAGTCGCGGTCCTGTCGCTGCGCGGCCTCGCCTATTCGACCTCGGTCCGCGTCGGCGGCGACAAGATGGACGAGGCGATCGTCTCTTATGTCCGCCGCAACCATAACCTGCTGATCGGTGAAGCCACGGCCGAGCGGATCAAGCAGGAGGTCGGCGTCGCCAAGCCGCCGGCAGACGGCATCGGTCTGACGATCCACATCAAGGGCCGTGACCTGGTCAATGGCGTTCCCAAGGAAATCCAGATCAACCAGGGCCAGATTGCCGAAGCGCTGAGCGAGCCGGTCGGCACGATCGTCGAAGGCGTGCGCATCGCGCTGGAAAATACGGCCCCCGAACTGGCCGCCGACATTGTCGATCAGGGCATCGTGCTGACCGGGGGCGGCGCGCTGCTCGAGGGGATCGACGAAGTGCTTCGCGATGAGACGGGTTTGCCCGTTACCGTCGCTGAAGATCCGCTCACCTGTGTGGCGCTGGGCACTGGACGTGCGCTAGAAGATCCGGTGTTTCGTGGTGTTCTGATTCAGGTCTGAGGAAGCGGGGGGTATGGCGCCGCCACATAACCGGCGCCCCGGATTTTCGCGGCGGGCGCAATATGGACTGTTCATCGGTTATGTGGTCGCGGTCGGCGGTGCGCTGATCGCGGTTGCCTTGCTGTTGCTGTCGACCCTCAACCCGCCGGCCTATGCCGTGGTTCGCGGCGCGTTTTCGGAACTGGTCACACCGATCGCCTCCGGCGCGGATTGGACGCGGCGCGGGATTTCCGGCGCGCCCTCCTGGGTCGGCAGCTTCTGGGGCGTGCGGGAGGAAAACGCCCGGCTGAAGGCAGAGCTTGAGGCGAACAAGACGCTGATCGAACATGCCCGCGTCGTCACGCGCGACAACCGCCGCTTACGCGCGCTGCTCAAGCTGCGCGACCGCGTCGCCGACCCGGTGGTCGCGGCACGTATCGTCTATGCCAGCGGGTCGAGCACGCGGCGCTTCGCCACGCTCAACGCCGGCAGCTGGCAGGGCGTCCGCGCGGGCCAGCCCGTCCGCGGCCCCGACGGGCTGATCGGCCGGGTGGTCGAGGTGAGCCCCAACACCGCGCGCATCCTGCTGGTCCTCGATCCCGAAAGCGTCGTCCCGGTACGCCGCATCCGCGACGGACTTCCCGCCATCGCCGCAGGGCGCGGTGACGGTCTGCTCGAAATCCGCTCGGCCAGCGCGGCACAGGTGCTGTTCGAGCCCGGGGACGCCTTTGTCACATCGGGCACTGGCGGTCTGTTTCCACCCAACATCGCGGTTGCGGTGACGCTCGAACGCGCGCGCGACACGGCCAAGGCGCGACCGACGGCGAGCCCCGACATGCTCGACTATGCGCTGGTTCAGCGCGCCTTCTTCCCCGAGGCCGCCGATGTTTCGGCACCGGACAAGGCACCGCGGTGACCGGAACGCGCTTTGCGGGCCTCGGCCAGCCCAATATGTCACAGCGCGCGCGCTGGCTTGCCCCGCTGTCGATCGTCCTGGCCTCGCTGATCACGCTGATCCCGTTCAAGGCGACAGTTCCATTGCTACCGCCCTTCGGGCTGATGATGTTGCTGGCGTGGCGGCTGCATCGGCCGGATCTGCTCAAGCCCTGGGCACCGCTGCTGCTCGGCTTTGTCGATGACATGGTCAGCGGCCAACCGCTCGGCAATGCGATGTTCTTTTGGACCGTCTCGTTCATCGCGATCGACGTGCTCGACACGCGGATCGTGTGGCGGGATTTTCTTCAGGACTGGCTGCTGGCGGCCGGCGCGATCGGCTTTTGCCTGATCGGCGGGCGACTGGTCGCCACGCCGCTTGATGCCCATGTCGATACGGTGTTGCTGATCCAGATCCTGATTTCGATCGCGCTGTTCCCGGTGCTGTCGCGCCTTGTCTCCCGCCTCGATCAGCGCCGGAAATGGCAATGAAGGGCCCCGTCCGCATGATCAGCGAGGGGCAACAGAACTACAGCTTTTCGCGTCGCGCGATGCTGCTCGGGGGCATTCAGGCGGGTCTTGGGCTCGTGCTCGCCGGGCGGATGACCTGGCTGTCGGTCTATGAAAATGACAAATATAAGCTGCTGTCGGAGAGCAACCGCGTCAATCTGACGCTCACGCCGCCGCGGCGCGGGTGGATCGTCGACCGGCGCGGCGTGCCGATCGCCAATAATCGCACCGATTTTCGCGTCGACATCATCCCCGACCGGCTCGAAAACAAGGGGCAGGTGCTGACTGCGCTGCAGCAGATCCTGCGCCTGACCGCCGAAGACATTTCGCGGATCGAGGATGACCTCAAGGGCGCGGCGGGGTTTCAGCCAGTTCAGGTGGCGGAGAATCTCGACTGGGAACGCTATGCCGCGGTCAGCGTGCGCCTGCCCGAACTTCCCGGTGTTGCCCCCACGCGCGGCTTTGCGCGCAATTATCCCGCCGGCGCGGCGGTCGGGCATCTGATCGGCTATGTCGGCACCGCGTCGGCCGAGCAGTTCAAGGAGACCAAAGACCCGCTGCTGCTGACCCCCGGCTTCAAGCTCGGCAAGGACGGGCTGGAAAAGATGCTGGAGAGCAACTTGCGCGGCGCGCCCGGTGCCAAGCGGTCGGAAGTGACGGCGCGGGGCAAGCTGGTCCGCGAGCTCGAAACCCGCCCCGATACGCCGGGCAAGACCGTCCGGCTAACGATCGACGCGGGGCTTCAGGAATATACCGCGCGCCGGTTGGGCAATGAATCCGGCTCGGTCACGGTGTTCGATCTCACCAATGGCGACATCCTCGCGATGGTGTCGATGCCATCTTACGATCCCAATGCCTTTTCGGACGGGATCAGCCGCACCGAGTGGAAGATGCTGTCCGACGACGACCATCTGCCGCTGATGAACAAGACGCTGCAGGGCCTGTATCCGCCCGGATCGACGTTCAAGCCCGCGACCGCACTCGCAATCCTGGGCGCTGGGATCGATCCCAAGCGCGTCGTTTTTTGCAATGGCGGCTATCAGCTCGGCAATCGCCGCTTCGGGTGCCTCGGCCGCCATGGGCCGATGACGATGCACACCGCGATCGCGCGCAGCTGCAACACCTATTTCTATACATTGGGGCGCGAGGTCGGGATCGATCCGATCGCGGCTGCGGCCCGCAAGCTGGGCTTTGGCGCGGAGTTCGACCTGCCCCTCCCTTCGCAGCGCTACGGCACCGTCCCCGATACGGCGTGGAAGATGCGCCGATACAAACAGGAATGGACCCAGGCCGACACGCTCAACGCGTCGATTGGCCAGGGCTATGTGCTGGTCAGCCCGTTCCAGCTCGCAGTCGCCACCGCGCGCCTTGCGTCTAGCCGCGCGCTGCTGCCCCAGCTGATCATCGACCAGCCCAAGCCGCCGCTGCGGCTCGATTTTCCGGAAGAACATCTCGCCATCGTCCGCGCGGGAATGGACGAAGTGGTCAATGGTGCCGGCACCGCGGTCGCGTCGCGGCTGCCGCTCGACGGCATTCGCATGGGCGGCAAGACCGGCACGGCGCAGGTCCGCCGCATCATGGACCGCAATCGCGGCCAGGGCGGCGAGTGGAAATATCGCGACCATGGCCTGTTCATCTGCTTCGCCCCGGTGGACAATCCGCGCTATGCCGCGTCGGTGGTGATCGAACATGGCATGGGTGGCGCTCGCGCGGCTGCACCGGTGGCCAAGGACGTGCTGACATGGCTGTTCGACCGACAAAAGGCGATCGACACGCTGGCGGTGCTCGAGGCGGGCTGGGGCGGCGACATTCGCACGCGCATGGCGGCGAAGGAAGCGGCGTTCCGGGCGGCACAGGGGCTCCCCCCGCGTGCCGATCGGGCGCCGGTTGCGGTACCCAATCCGGCCGCGTCCCCCACCCCGGCGGCAACACCGGTCGCGGCGCCCGCATCGACGGCGGCCCCTGCGCCCGCCCCCGCCCCGTCCGCTACCCCGCCCCCTGCTCCAGGCGCGAGCGCGACCCCAACCGCCGAGGCGCCGCAATGACCACCATCGGATCCGGCTTCGTCCCAGCTCCGGTGCTGCGCCTTCCCTGGGGCGCGCTGCTGCTGGTCACCGCCATCGGTCTGTTCGGAACGGCCATGCTCTATTCCGCAGCTGGCGGGAGCATGACCCCATGGGCGCTTAGCCACGGCATCCGCTTCTCGACCTTCCTCGCCGTTGCGCTCGCCATGTCGCGCGTGCCGGTCGACTGGTATCGCCAGCTCGCGTTCCCGATCTATGGCATCTGCATCGTTCTGATCATCCTGACCGAACTGATCGGCCATGTGGCGGGCGGCGCGCAGAGCTGGCTTGACCTTGGCTTCATGCGCCTGCAGCCATCGGAGCTGACCAAGCTGGCGCTCGTGCTGGCGCTGGCGCGCTTTTACGAAATGCTGCCCGCAGGGGAAACGCGCAAGTTTGGCGCGATCTGGCCGGCGGTGGTCATCACCATGATCCCGGCCGCGCTGGTGCTGATCCAGCCCGACCTTGGCACCGCAATGATGATCGTTGCCGGCGGCGGCGCGATGATGTTCCTCGCCGGCGTGCCGCTGCGCCTGTTCATCGCAGGGGGCATGGCGGCGGCCGTCGCGATCCCGCTGATGATCAACTATGGCATGCAGGAATATCAGCAAAAGCGCGTGCTGATCTTCCTCAACCCCGAACAGGATCCGCTGGGCGCAGGCTATCACATCACCCAGTCGAAGATCGCGATCGGATCGGGCGGCCTGTTCGGCAAGGGGTTCGGCAACGGTACGCAGGTGCATCTGAACTATCTGCCCGAGGGGCATACCGATTTCGTGTTCGCGCTGATCGCCGAGGAGCTGGGGCTGGTCGGCGGGGTCGCACTGATCGCCGCCTTCGTTGCCCTGTGCCTGTGGGCGATCGGCGTTGCCACGCGCGCCAGCAGCAAGTTCGAACGGCTCACCGCTGCCGCGATCTCCGCCACCATTTTCTTCTACGTCGCAATCAATCTGCTGATGGTGATGGGCATGGCACCGGTGACCGGCATCCCGCTCCCGCTGGTCAGCCATGGCGGGTCGTCGATGATGACCGTGATGCTGGCGATCGGCATCCTGTTCGCGATCGACCGCCAGAGCCGCCAAAGCGCCAGAACCGCGCACTGGTAACCGCAATTTTCGCAAAAAGCCTGTTGCATTCTGCAAAGGCCCCCGCTATCCGCGCCACTCCCGAACGCGGCAAGCGGCTGTTCAGCCCTTCCCACCGCCCGGAATGGACGCATAGCTCAGTTGGTAGAGCAGCTGACTCTTAATCAGCGGGTCCTTGGTTCGAGCCCAAGTGCGTCCACCATTTCCTTCCTGGATTGCGACACCCTACGCAGGCGCGTAACGCGAACGCGGCCCGTTCCACGCTGGGGATAGCGGGCGTGGCTTCTCATCGCGCTGCTCTGCCAGCGCCCGCCTTATGGTGGCATCCGCGCGTCCGACATGCGCACGGGCCGCACAATCGGGGATCGGCCGTTCGGCACGGCGCGGCGCCATGGCCGGAGGCCATCACTTCTTGGAAACGCCGATCGGCGACGCCCTGATTGCCTATGCCCTACCCGATCGCCGGGTTAAGGCATTTCAGGGGTCGGGGGACCGCTATCCAACCAGATGCCAATGCCGAGGCTAAAGCGATCAAGGGGCGACCACCGGCCCAAGTCGCCGTGGCCGCCCATATCGGCCAAGATTCAAAACTGCGCGAAATCGACGAACAATCGCGGGTTGTAAAAGTCGTGCAGCATCCCCGCGACCAGTTCCTGCCCTTCGCCGACACGTTCTTCGACAAGCCTGGACTGCTGCTGCGCCGATGCTGCAAAGATGAAATCGCGTTCGGACAGGCTGGCGCGGGTGACGCCGTTGAGGACGATCATGTCGCCATTGTGCAGCAACGGGTCGCCGCCACCCAGGTCGATCGCGGTCGTTCCGCCATTTTCATGCATAGAGTTCAGCACATCCTGCCAGGTCAGCCCAAAGGCGCGGAGATCGATGCGATCCACGCCCACCTGGAAATCGCCGATCACATCGGCGCTGGTCCCGCGTTCGAACACGAAAATATCCGCTCCCGCCTCGCCGAACAGGACGTCGCGACCGCCCCCGCCATTAAGGATGTCGTCGCCAGCGCCACCCAGCAACCAATTGTCATACTGGCTGCCGGTGATGCGGTTGTTCAGCTCATTGCCCACCCCGAACGGGGTGTAGTCGAGCAGCACCAGATTCTCGACATTGGCGTAGAGGTAGTAACCGGCGCTGTTCATTCGCGCGTAAACCGTGTCGATGCCGCCATCTACAGCCTCGAAGGTCAGGTCGGCCGGCGTATCGACATAATAGATGTCGTCGCCCGCGCCGCCATCCATCAGATCGTGATCACCCGCACCGCTATTGCCATAAAGGATGTCGTTGCCGGCACCGCCGACGAGGATGTCGGTGGCAAAGTCGGAGCCACCAATCAGGATATCGTCACCGTCCTCGCCATATAGGGCGTCGGCATCGTCCCCGCCGTCGATGACGTCGTCACCCGCCCCGCCGGCCAGATAGTCGATACCCGCGTCCCCAAAGAGCCGATCGTCGCCGTCCTGGCCAAATAGCGAATCCACTCCGCCGCCGCCGCGTACCAGATCGTCACCGGCCCCCGCGATCAGCAGGTTCGAACCGCTATTGCCGATGATCGTATTTGCCAGTTCGTTGCCGACGCCGAACAGGTCACCGGCGCCTTCGGCCAGCGTCAGATGCTCGACATGCTGCCACAGATAGTGGCTACCGGTCGCAATGACGCTGTCGACGCCGCCACCGGCAAATTCGAACACCAGATCGTCCTGACGATCGACATAATAGAGATCGTCGCCCGTGCCGCCATAGAGCCGGTCGGCACCGGCACCGCCATCGATCAAATCGGGGCCAGCGCCGCCAACCAACTCATCGGATCCCGCAGTGCCGTAATATTCGAACCGCGCACCGGCACCGGCGAGCCCCGGATAGACCGGCGCAGTGCCCGCTGCTGGCGGCGGGGGCGGTGCCGACGGTGCGACGTCCGTTGGCAGGTCGAACGCGTTGAACCGGAAATTGTCCGCCGTGATTGCAGACAGCTGCACACCGCGCAGCAGGATCGTGTCCCCGGTTGAGAATGTCACCAGCACGTCCGCCCCGCGCTGCTCGATCGCGGAATAGGCCGAATAACCGACGGCATAGATGATGTCGCCATTCGCGCCGGCCGCAAAATCGGTAATCACGTCATGGCCCGACCCAATGCCGATGTAGAAGCGGTCGCGCCCGGTTCCGCCGGTCAGCACGTCATCGCCGCCCGCTCCGATCAGCCAGTCTTCGCCAAAGCCGCCGAGCAGCGTGTCGCTATGGGCACCGCCGTAGAGCCGGTCGTCGCCATCCCCGCCCGAGACGCTGGCAAGCGCGCGGCCCAGCCGGCCGTCATAGATGTCGTCACCGCCCATCAGATCGACCGGTCCGGTGACCACACCGCTATTCTGCAGCAGTTCGTTGCCGCCGCCCAGGCGCACGATCCCTTCTAGCCGTCCGCTATTATAGATGGTGAAGCTGCTGCCTGCATTGGCCCCGCCGTCGATGGCGTAATCGCCGGTCACGGTGCCGCTGTTCCAGAAAAACCCGCGTCCATTGACTTCAATGTGCACCGCCGCGCTGTCGAGCGCGCTGGTGGAATCGCTGACGGCGATGGTGCCGCTATTGACTGCATTGCCGGCTTGGCTGGAAGCGCCATTATTGAAGAAGACGTCGACACCGATGCTCGCCTCGCCGCCGCGTGCGGTGATGGTGCCGCTGTTCTGGAACCCGTCCTGATTGTAATAGATTCCCGTCGCGCTGCCGCCCGCCTCCGCAATGATGCTTCCGCTGTTATGGACCATTCCCGAGGGCCAATAGACGGCCACCGCATCGGCACCGGGATCGGCGGCAACCGCCCGGATCGTCCCCATGTTCCAAGGCGCGCCCATGACGCCCCACGCGTCGCCGCGATGGGCGATGACTTCAAACGTTCCGCCTGCCTCGATGACGAACGCTCCTTCGCCAGAAACGTAGCCATTCGGTCCTGAAACATCGTTTCCGGCGATCATTCCGGCGAGCGGAGCCTCGCTCGCATCGGCTTCGATCCGGACGGTGCCGGCGATAAAGGTTTGTATCCCGCCTTCGACTCCCTCCAGCCACAAGGGCGACTGGTGCAGCCCGATCCGGAAATGCGCCTGATAATCCGGGTTTGTCAGGTGCAGCGTCGTGCCAGCCTCGACCAGGAAGACCGGCTCGTTGACCATCACGAAATCGGGCACCTGCCCCGACGGCTCCGGCGCGAGTTCGTTGGCGCGGAACAGCAGATTGGAGGCGTTGATCGCCGAGAGCTGGACATTCTCGACAATGATCGCGTCACTGCCCGACAGGGTGATGCGGACGTTGCTGCCGTCCTGAACGATCGACTGATAGCCGGTGTATCCGAACACCTCGATCCGGTCTCCCGCCGAAAAGTCGGTGATCCGGTCGATCCCGTCCCCATCGGAGAAGAGGAATCGGTCATTTCCAGCGCCGCCAGTCAGGCGATCGGCACCGGAATCGCCAACGAGGATATCGTCCCCGTCGCCCCCAACCAGCACATCGTCGCCCGCCGCACCCTCAAGGAAATCCGCCGCGGCCGAGCCCCGGATCGTGTCGGCATAGACCGATCCGACCACTGCCTCGAACCCGCGGACGTAAGAGGTCCCGCGATTGATCGCAGTGCCGAGCGCCAGATCGACCTCAACCCCCTGCCACGCGTCGAGGAAGCTGAGCGTGTCATAGCCCGCACCACCGTCCAGTGCATCGCGACCGCTACCGCCCTGAACCAGGTCGTCGCCAGCGCCCGCCAGGATCAGGTCGTCGCCCCGCCCGCCGATCAGCCAGTCACCATGGTCGCCGCCGAGCAACCGGTCATCGCCGGTGCCGCCGTCGACCACCCCCCGATGCTCGCCACCCCGCCCGTCGTACAGATCGTCGCCGGATTCGAGCATCGTCGCGCCCGTCATCAGGCCCGTATTGATTATCTGATCATCGCCATAGGCCAGATAGACGTCGCCCAGAATGCTTCCGCTATTTTCGATGCGCTCGGCGGCGATGTAATGGGTGCCGCTGTGGGTCGAGCTCACTAGGATCGCGATGTCGGCAGCGATCACACCGCTGTTGACAAACAGTGCAGGGGCGCCGGTTACCCGCGAGTTCTGCTCGAGAAGCACACCGATGCTGGCATAGGGCGAATTGGGCCCAGTCGTCACGACGATTTCGCCCGAATTGACGAACCCGCCATTCACGTAATCCTGGATATTGACCCCGATCGCGATCCTGCCGCCCGTGACCTCGATCAGACCGGTATTCGTGACCGCGCTGTAACGGTTGTTACGATCGATGCCGATGGCATCATATTCGCTGGTGACGCGGAACGTGCCATTGTTGACGATCGATACATCGGAGTACGTCATGATCCCGGTCGCGTGCATGTAGCTGCCATGGACTTCGAAGATCCCGTCGTTCAGAAAATCGACGGTGCCCAAAGACGGCTGAAAATAACCATAGGTCCGGCTGGTAACGAACGGCGATGGCCCGTCGTCAGGAATTCCGCGCGTTTCGACGATGAATGTCCCGGTCGCTGTGTTGTGAAACAACGCGTCCGAGGCCCCATTTACAAATGGCACATAGATGCCGGCCAGGATGCCATGCGCGCCGCCATAGCCGTCCTGACTGACCTCGATAGTACCGGAGTTAACGAACGACTGGGCACCGGAGCTGAAGACGAGGCCGGGCCGGCGCTCCTCGAGATATGCCGGGTTGTTGATGCTGAGCGTGGTGCCTTCCGGGTTGGTATGCTGGCCCGTCACCCGGTAATAACCGGGGTTGGATTCAGCGGGATCATAGCCGCCGACAAAGCTTGCGGCGGTCAGGTCCGATGCGCGCGTCAGTGACAGGAACATCACCATCACGCTGTCCGCGCCGGCGGTCCCGGTTGGATGGAACCACAGTTCGACGCCGCCCCCCGCACTGTCGCGCACCTGAATATGGCCAGTGGAAAAGGGGTTTAGCCCGGAGGCAGCTGTCCACGCATTGCCGGTAAACGCGGAAAGCGCCGCGCGGAAATCGATCTGGTTGCCAGTTTCGAATGCTAATTGGTAGAAATCGGACACGCGCAGGACGCCGCCCCCCGTGCCGAATCCGGCATCCAGCGTGATCACATCGTCGCCGCCGCCGAGCACCAGATCGACGTCGGAAGCGATCGACGCGACGCTGATCGCGTCATCGTCATCGCCCAGGTCGATGAACGCGCCGCCGGATCCGGCGAGCAGCGTCACCCGATCGGCGCCAATGCCCATCGATGCGCGATAGCCGGGGCCAACGGCGAGCGTTGCCTGATCATTGCCAATGCCCCCCTGGATATATCCTGGGCGAATATCGGAAAGCCATGGGGTCGATCCGACAACAAACACATCGTCGCCACTGCCGCCGATCAGGCCATCCTCCCCGTCCGGATCCTCGAACCGGTCGTTGCCGTCATGGCCGTCCAGATAATCGCGACCGGCTCCGCCGATCAGCGTGTCGTTACCCAATTCGCCTGACAGGATGTCATCGCCGTCCCCGCCCTGCAGCACATCGTCGCCCGCCTGGCCGATGATGATATCGTTTCCGCCGAGCCCGGACATCGTGTCCCCGGCATCGGTGCCGGACAGGCGATCGTCTTCCGCGGTTCCCGTCAGCGCCGTCGGGCGCGTCACGATCCCCAGGTTGAAATCGGTCAAGTCGGCGACGTTGGTGTTGCGAAAGATAACGAGGACCGGCGCGTTTGCGGTGTTCCCCATCCGCAGCAACGTGTCCGCTCCGGACTGAACCAGGACCGCATTGTCCTGATAGAACTGGTTGTACCAGGTCGGCAGGAACGGGTCGTAAATCGATAAGGGGCCATTGCCTCCCAAAACGGCCTGTGCGTACGCAAGCCAGTCGAGCCGGTCACCCGTATCGCCGGTCTGGAAATCGGTGATCTCGATCGTCAGGCGGGGGGGGCCTCCATTCGAATCCGGATGGATCACAATCACGTCCTGCCCGCTGCCGGTCGTGACTTGCAGGGGACCGGCGAGCGTCGTCATGCTATGCAGGACGAACCGATCATTGCCCGCGCCGAGATTGACCGCAACCGTGCCGTCCAGGTTGCTGCTCGAAAACTCGACCAGGTCATCGCCGCCTCCGCCATCGATCCGGATCGTTTCAGCCACCGGCCGCGAGCCATGCCGCACGATAATATGATCATTGCCTTCGCCGCCGTCGAGCGTGTCGGACCCTTCGCCCACGTCCTGCAGCACATCGTCGCCATCGCCGCCAATCAGCGTATCGTCGCCATTTCCGCCGGACAGCAGATCATCGCCCGCACCGCCATCGATCCGGTCATTGCCGTGGCTGCCAAGAATTTCGTCATCGCCGCCCAGCCCGTTCAGGACGTCGCCGCCGGCCGTGCCATCGATGAAATCCGCTCCGGCAGTGCCATTCAGCTGGACGCCGACCAGAGCCGAGCCATCGAGCGCAAATCCGTTGAGATTGAAGGCGGTGAGCGAAGACAGCGCAACGCCGTTGAGCCGCACCACCTGGGTCATGTCGCTGGACCCGCCATTCCCGTCATAATCCTGATAGATGACGGTGTCTGCCCCTTCCTGAACCGCGCGCAGGTGCCCGGTCGCAAAGGGATTGGCGTCGATCGTCCAGCCATTGGTGTTGGCGAGCGGACCAAGGTCGATCACGTCACCGCCGGCGCCCGCCTGGAAATCGGTGATGATGAGCGGCAGCGGGTCCGCGTTACTCCGCCATAAGTGGTAGTCCGCCCCAAGCTCCACGCGATCCTGGCCCGCGCCCAGAGTGACGGTCACTTCGACAATCCGGCTGCCGAGGTACAGGCGATCGTTGCCCGCGCCGAGATCGACCGCGGCCGTTCCGGTATAGCTGCCACCGCTGCCCCAGCGATCGAACCGAACATGCAAGTAAACCTGGTCGTTCCCGTCGCCCGCATGAATCGTCTGGGCAAAGCGAACCGGATCATAGGGAAACTGGTAGAATTGGGTTTCAAAGCGGATGATGTCGTCGCCCGCCCCCCCATCGAATCGGTTGTTCCCCACCATATCGGTCAGCACGTCATCGCCGTCGCCGCCGATCAGGACGTCGTCATTCCCGCCGCCCTCGAGGATATCGTCGCCCGTTCCTCCGCGCAGTTCGTCGCGCCCGTCCGACCCGGTCAAGCGGTCGTTGCCGCCAAGGCCGTCGATCACCGAACCCGCCGGGTCCGCGTTGAGCACGTCGTCGCCTTCGGTTCCGGTGATCACGGAATTGGCAGGATCCGCATCCTCGACCATAACGACAGGTCCGGGCTCAGCCGCTACCGCGACCGCATCAAGGTCGCGCACGAAACCGCCCCCGACCGGGGGCTGGTCAGCGACTTCATCCCGGTGAAACTGGCCCAGTCGCTGCTGTCCGAACGCTTCCATCATCTGCCCCCCGAGACAAAATCGCCAACAATTACAAGAATTATGCGCGCGATTCCCCCAAATCGGGGAAACTGATATTTCGGAATTGAAAGCAAAGCGAGACGGATTTTCACTGGCTATGCTGCACTAGGGCCGGGCAGCGCTGAACCAAAATATTGGCGGAGCGTTCGACAGGCACAGGAGACTCCCGATGCCCGTAGAACCGCCCATTCCAGCCCAGCCCTCCGTCCCGCCGCCCGAGGCGCCACCGACGCCTCAGCCCGGCCAGCCCGCCCCCGCGACACCCGAGATCGCGCCCCCGGCACCAGACATCGATATCCCGTCCCCACAACCCGGCGGCGATCCGCCGGCGACGCCGGTCCAGCCTGTGGCGTGAGGATCGCCTGGCCGGTCTGTTAAACCGCGCTGCTGTCGCCGGTGAGCCCCGATATTAGCCAGTTGACCGACGCACGTTCGAAGGGTTAGCCTCGGGTCAGGGCCAGGGGAATCAACATGGGTGCGATGTGGGTGATGGCCGCCATGTTGGCGGCTGCCGGGGTGCAGGACGACGCCGCGCCAAATTCCCAATTGCAGCCTTCTTGCGAACTTCACGTCTGGCCGGGATCGAAACTCGGGTCGGTCTATAGCGGGTGGGTCCGCGGCGGTATCGTCAACGGCGCGGTGACCGGGCGCGACGGCTATCCCAGGACGCCGGCGGACGCGATCAATACCGCGGAACAGGCGGAACTCCTCAAACAGGCCGGACTGCCAGCACTGCTGAAACTCGACACCTATCGGGTGGTGATGCACGCAGATGCCCTACCCAGCAGCGTCATACGGCGTTCGCCATCGCGCATCGCGACGTCGGAATCGCCTTGCTACGCGGAATTGATCGTCGACGACGTGATGATGCAGCATGACGCGTTCGTCTCCGGCAAGTTTTTGAAGGTTCTGTTCCGTTATCGGGAGTTTGGCACCGATCCGGCCCCGACCCGCGCTTTTGGAACATGGGTGCAGACGCGACTGGTGAAATTCCCACCGGCCCTTCCTGAGGAAGAAGAAGCCGCGCTCGCCGAAATCAAGCTGGCGTTCGCGAAAAACATCACTTCTTTCGCTGCCGCGTTACGGGCGCCAGCGAAAAAGCGCTGATCGGCCGGACATGACGATCTGGTTGGCATTCGCCGGTGCGGCACTTCCCGCACCAGCCCAGCCCCCTGCCGCCCTCCCCGATCAAGCGATATGCGAGCTGCATGTCTGGCCTGCATCCGGGATGACCAGCATTCGCCAACGCGCGTCCGAATCGAACCGGATGACCGGGTTGCTCCCGGAGCTGATTCAACGGGCCCAACGGCAGGCTGCGGAGCGTGCCGACGCAAAGGCGGACGCTCGGCTCGCCCAATCTGCGGCACCCGAACCCCTCTCGACCGCACGCCAGAAGGAAGTGCTCCACGCGCTTCCGCTTTCCGACCTGTTCGGAGGCTCCGACTATCGCACCGTGATTCACGGCGAACCGCTCGAAAGCCGGGCGATCCGATCCGTCAAGTCGCGCTATTCGGCCGCCACGATGCCCTGCTATGCCGAGCTTGTTCTGGTCGATGTGGTCTATTCGCGCGAATATGCGCGCGGGCGGAACCTCAAGACACTCTTCCGCTATCGTCAGTTCAATGGCTCGGCTGAGCCATATTACAGCTTCGGTACATGGGCCCAGACCAAGCTCGAGATCTTTTCGTTCGACCCGCTACGGTCGGACGAGGCCGCACTCAACGAACTTGCTTCGGCGCTGCGAAGCAATGTTGTGCTGTTCTCCGAATATTTGGAGCGCGGGCGACAGTCCACAGCGACCAACAATGGGAAGAGTGAATAGGATGAAAACATTCATCAGTCGCATCGCACTTGCGGCCTTCGGCGCTGCGCTGTGCACATCGACCGCAGCCGTGGCGCAGGACGCGGCGCCATGCGAACTCCACATCTGGCCGGCAGAACGTATGAACTCCGTAACGACGGGTCTCCTCGGTGGTGGCCTGCTCGATGCGGCCATTCACAGCGGGCGGGATGCCAGCAACAAGGCGAGCCTGGCGAGCGCGCTGGACAGCCCGTCGCAGCTCGAAGCCCTGGAATCCGTGAACCTTCAGGAACTGCTTCAGCTCAAGCCCGGCACCGTGCTCGTCAAGCACGAGACCCCGCTTGAGCGGAAGACCATGAGCAAGGTCAAGACGCGCCGTTCGGATTCGACCGCAGCCTGCTACAGCGAGCTGATCGTCGCAGACGTCTTCTATCAGAAGGCCGCAATTTACGGTCGTTCGCTCAGGACGCTCTTCATGCTGCGCGAGTTTGACTCGGCCCAGAAGATCGCGTTCGAGTACAAGGCATGGGGCGGTAACGGCCTCAAGCTGTTCCCACCCAAGGAAGGCGAGGATTCGATCGCCGCGCTCGACGAGCTCGTCACGGTCTTCAAGAAGAACTTTGAAGAATATGCGGGCAATGCCCGCAAGGCCATCGCCGCCCGCCCCGCGCCGAAGGCAAAGGCGAAGGGCTAAAAGACTCGCGTGACACGCGACTGAATAACCGATCACCCGGAGCATCTCGCCAATTGGCGCGTTGTTCCGGGTGAGAGGATTAAAGCCATGACCGATCGCCTGCCCGACCCGCATCCCGACAGCCTACCCGACGCAGACCATGACCAGCGCAGCGACCTCGAACGCGCGGTCACCGATACCAATCGCGACATCGAGAATGTTCAGGACGACACCCCGCCTGAGGGCGTCGACGGGGCAGTAGGCGGGACCGGGGGCGTCGTGAAGAATCAGGACGACACCGCGCAGTAACGCGAGTGCGCCAATCTAAACTATCGAATCCTCAGCGCCCGGTCGCGCCTCCGCGGGCCGGTGCGCCGGATTTGATATCGATCGCCCTGCCCCGCACATAGTCCAGCACGCCGGGGACGGGTCCCAGTCGATTGACCCCGCCATTGTTCAAATCGACGAAGCTCCCGACGGCAAAATACTCGGCCGGAGAAACGGTCATGCCCGCCAGAACGGCCGGAAGCGTGCCGTCGCGACGATCGGGGCGCACCGTCCCGCCGATCAGGAACCACGGCGTATCGCTGCTCGGTCCAAAGCCGGTTTCATCCTTCAGCTCCGGAATTTTGGAGCGGAACTTCGCCGTGTCGAAGAACATGGTGCCAAGGTCGCTGACCGTCCCCGCCTTTGCCGTGAACCCGACCGTCCCCAGGCACCAGCAAACTGCCAACCCCTGCGGCCCCATTCCCCAGGACGTGCCATAGAGCACATAATCGCCCGGAACCGCCTCGATCAGATAGAGGTTATCGGGCGTGCCCTTCGCCAACGGGAAATTGTGGCGGATCCCTGCAAGATTGGCGACGGCCGGATAGAAATAAGTGAATGTGTCGAGCGTGGGTTCGGGCGGTATCGGACCGCTCGGCTTGCGCCCCTGGCTTTCCTGCTCCGCGCGGCGGCGCAGGGCCTTTTCCCGCTCCTCGATCAGCTTCGGCCGGGCTTCCTCGAACGCCTTCGCCCGTGCCGTGCGATAATCTTCGAGCTCTGCCGATGTCGGCTTGCGCAGAAACACGGGCTCGAACGACGGAACGCCCTTGGGCCGGTGCATGCGGAACAGCAGATAGGCGCGGTCGGGGCGGATCGTGACCGGCTGTCCCTCACTGATCTCGACCAGCATGGGCTGAGGAGCGGCTGGCGTTTGCACCATCGCAGGCGCCGAAGCGGACAATGTTGCGAGCAAGGCGAGCAGCATCAGCGGTCCTCCGGCAGCGGGTCGGCATCGGGCCGCGGGCCCGACGCCGCCTTGGCCTGCATCGCGATCGAGGCGGACGAGAAATTGTCGGTCAGCAGCTCCCAGCGGCGCTCCTGCAGCGGATAGCGTTGATATCCGCGCGGCTCCATACAGCGGCGGAGCCGGGACTGATGCGCGCGGCGCACCAACGGCCCGGCAATGATCTCTCCGATCACCGCGCCGACAATTCCATAGGGTTGGATGACCGAGGGCTGCACCGTCGCGACGCTGGCCGCCTCCTCCCATGGCACGAACCGGGGGACCGAAGCGGTGGCATTGGGCGCCGGCATGAACCGATAGCAATCGGCGATGTCAGCATAGGCCTCGGCATAGCTGGTATCGGCGCGCCAGAAGTAGAAATATTTCCAGCCGTTGGACACGACCGCCGGATCGCGACCACCCGACAGGTCCGGGATGGTCACTGTGGCGGGATCGGGCGGCTCGACCGCCGTCTGAGCGAGCGCCGATGGTGCCAACGCGACCAGCATCAGCCCCGCGCATGCCATCCTGAGATCCATTCGCCCCTCCCCTGCGGGATGGTATCGCGCGCTCGAACTGCGCGCAATGCGAAGGATCAGCCCGCGAGCGCCTTCTTCAGCAGGTCGTTGACCACGCCCGGATTGGCCTTCCCGCCCATCGCCTTCATCGTCTGGCCGACGAAGAAGCCGAACAGAGCCTCCTTGCCGCCGCGATACTGTTCCAGCTGGCCGGGGTTCTTCGCCAGCACCTCGGCAATCACCGCCTCGATCGCGCCGGTGTCCGACGTCTGTTTGAGCCCGCGCTCCTCGACGATCTTGGCCGCGCTGTCGCCGGTTTCGAGCATGATCTCGAATACCTGCTTGGCGAGGCTGCCCGAGATGGTGCCGTCGGCGACCAGGCCCAGCAGCTCGGCCGCCTGGGCCGCCGCAACCGGCGACTCCTCGATGCTCTTGCCCAGCTTGTTGAGCGCGCCGAACAGCTCGGACGTCACCCAGTTCGACGCCGCCGCACCCTTTGCGCCCGCGTCGAGCAGCGCGTCGAAATAGCGCGCGGTCTCGACCTCGGCGGTCAGCACCCCGGCATTATACGGCGTCACCCCCGCCGCGATGTAGCGCGCACGCTTGGCATCGGGCAGTTCGGGCAGCGATGCGCGGCAATCGTCCAGAAACGCATCGTCCAGTTCGAGCGGGAGCAGGTCGGGATCAGGGAAGTAGCGATAGTCATGCGCGTCTTCCTTCGACCGCATCGACCGCGTTTCGCCGCGATCGGGGTCGAATAGGCGCGTCTCCTGCACGATCGTGCCGCCGCTCTCCAGCACCTCGATCTGGCGCTTCGCCTCGATCTCCACGGTCTGCATGACGAAGCGGACCGAGTTGACGTTCTTGGTCTCGGTGCGCGTGCCGAACTCCGCGCCGGGCTTCCGCACGCTGACGTTGACGTCCGCGCGCATCGACCCCTGATCCATATTGCCGTCGCACGACCCGACATAGCGCAGGATCGAGCGCAGCTTGGCGAGATACGCCCCGGCCTCAGCCGGCGAGCGCATGTCGGGCTTCGACACGATCTCCATCAGCGCGACGCCGCTGCGGTTGAGGTCGACATAGGACAGGCGCGGATGCTGGTCGTGCATCAGCTTGCCGGCATCCTGCTCGACATGGATGCGCTCGACCCCGATCGTCTTGGTCTCGCCATCGACGTCAATCTCGACTTCGCCCTCGCCGACCAGCGGGTGATAGAGCTGGCTGATCTGATAGCCCTGCGGCAGATCGGCGTAGAAGTAATTCTTGCGGTCGAACCGCGACCATTTGTTGATCTGCGCATCGATCGCCATGCCGGTGCGCACCGCCTGACGAATGCACTCCATGTTCGGTACCGGCAGCATGCCAGGCATCGCCGCATCGACGAGGCTGACCTGCGTATTCGGCTCCGCCCCGAACGCAGTCGCGGCGCCGGAGAACAGCTTGGCGTTGGACGTGACCTGCGCGTGGACCTCAAGGCCGATCACGACCTCCCACTCACCGGTTTCGCCTTTGATCCGATACTCGCTCATCTTACCACCACTGCTCCGGCCGCGCCGTAAATCCCGCGCGCTGTTCGATAGCGAGGCTCGCGTTGAGCACGCCCTGCTCGTCCAGCGGCTTGCCGATGATCTGCAGGCCGAGCGGCAGCCCGTCCTTGTCCAGCCCGCCCGGCACCGACATCGCCGGGATGCCCGCCAGCGAAGACGGCACGGTGAACACGTCGTTCAAATACATCGCCAGCGGATCGGCCGACTTCTCGCCCAGCGCAAATGCGGCGCTCGGCGCGGTCGGGGTCAGCAGCAGGTCGCACTGCGTCCACGCCCGCTCGAAATCGCGCGCGATAAGTGTGCGGACCTTCTGCGCCTGGGTGTAATAGGCGTCGTAGAAGCCCGCCGAGAGCACATAGGTGCCGATCAGGATGCGGCGCTGCACCTCCGGCCCGAACCCGGCGGCGCGGGTCGCGGCGTACA
Source organism: Sphingomonas sp. SDUR79 (assembly GCF_056821745.1). Classification (NCBI taxonomy): domain Bacteria; kingdom Pseudomonadati; phylum Pseudomonadota; class Alphaproteobacteria; order Sphingomonadales; family Sphingomonadaceae; genus Sphingomonas; species Sphingomonas sp. SDUR79. The sequence goes on from NZ_JBPDIN010000001.1 coordinate 1,479,961, forward strand.
TGTCCTGCAGCCCTGCGCCATCGGGCAGATCGCGCTGGCCATAGCGCACACCGTCATAACGGGCGAGGTTCGACGACGCCTCGGCAGGCGCGATGATGTAATAGGCCGGCAGCGCGTACTTCGTGTGCGGCAGCGAGACCTCGACGATCTCCGCGCCGGCATCCTTCAACCAGTCGATGCCCTGCTGCCACAACGCCTCGATCTCGCCCGGCATGCCGTCGACGCGATATTCCTTGGGGATGCCGACCTTCTTGCCGCGCAGATCCGCGCTGAGCCCTTGCTCCCACTTCGGCACGTCAAGCTTGAGCGAGGTCGCGTCTTTCGCGTCAAAGCCCGCCATCGCCTCCAGCATGATCGCGCAGTCGCGCACGTCGCGCGCCATCGGCCCCGCCTGATCGAGCGACGAGGCGAACGCCACCACGCCCCAGCGCGAGCAGCGGCCATAGGTCGGCTTGATGCCCGAAATGCCAGTGAATGCCGCAGGCTGACGGATCGATCCGCCGGTATCGGTGCCGGTCGCTGCGGGCACGAGCCGCGCGCTGATCGCCGCCGAGCTGCCGCCCGACGAACCGCCGGGCGCCAGCGGCGCATTGCCGCCATCCTTGCGCCGCCACGGGCTGATCACATTGCCGAAATAGCTGGTCTCGTTCGACGATCCCATCGCGAACTGGTCGAGGTTCAGCTTGCCCAGCATGCCCGCGCCCGCGTCCCACAATTTCTGCGAGACGGTCGATTCATAGACCGGCTTGAACCCCTCCAGCATATGGCTCGCGGCGGTGGTCTGCACGCCCTTGGTGCAGAACAGGTCCTTCATGCCGATCGGCACGCCGGCCAGCGGCTTGAGCGTTTCGCCAGCGGCACGCGCGGCGTCGGCTTCACGCGCGGCGGCGAGCGCATGCTCGGGGGTCTCGACGATGAAGGCATTGAGCTGCTTGGCCGCGCTCACCTTGACGATGAAGGCGTCGGCGACTTCGCGCGCCGAAAACTCGCCCGTGCGGATGCCGTCGCGCAGCGCGGCGACGCCGAGATTGGTGACGTCGGTCATTATTCGATCACCTTGGGCACGGTGAAAAAGCCATGCTCGGCGAGCGGCGCATTGGCCAGCACCGCGTCGCGCATGTCGCCGTCATTCACGACGTCCTCGCGCAGGCGCAGCGTGTTCGGGATCACGGCGGTCATCGGTTCGACGGACGAGGTATCGACCTCGCCCAGCTGCTCGATCCAGCCGAGGATGTTGTTGAGCTCAGGCGCGAGCCGCTCGGCGTCGGCATCGCTGATCGCGATACGCGCAAGGCTCGCGACCTTCTTCACGGTGGCGGGTTCTACGGACATGGGGAGCGCCTAGCAGCGACGCCCCCGTTTCAGCAAGCGGGGTTATTCGAACGGATCGCCGACCGGCACGCCGCCAACGAAGACCTGGCGGCGCTGGACGGGGCGGACTTCGATTGCTCCGGACTTCAGCCCGTCGGCTGAACGCGCGCGCGCAGATGGATCAGTCGCGGGGCTCGACACTGTGTTGGCATCGACCCATCGCCCGTTGACTGCGACGTGACGCTGCAAGTCCGCACTCCCTCCGTGACGAGCGGATCCTACCACTTCGAGCTTGGCAACCGGCGTTGCGGTAGACGCAGGCTCGGGTTCGAACTGCGAATGAACAAGCAGGACAGCCTCGTTATCGCCTGGAAGAAATGCGAGCGTGCAGCCCGTATCCCGGCATCGCCAATCGCGCGCAACTGCCTCGCGCAGTTCTGGCGGGAGCTGACGCCCGGCAGGCAAAATGCGCAGCGTCTTGTCGAGCGCCTCTTCGCGAACCGCTTGAGTGCCGTCCGGCGCGTCCCAGCGATACTTGGCCGTCGCAGCTTCAGTCGCCCCCTTGCGGATCCGCGCGTCCTTCGACGTTTTGAACCCATCCAACGCCCGCCGTCCTGGCTCCCCGAAATCGAACGCAAGCGCGCGCCAATCGAACTTCTCGGGCGTCACCTTGCCCGACTCAAGCCGCGCAACCTGATCGCGGGTCGAGATCGCGTTGAAGCTCACCAGCGGCGTTGCCAGCAGCAGTGCAACCCCGCAGACGATCATCGCCAGATGCAGGTTGGCGGGCCGCACCCGCTCCGCCCAGCCGCCGCGCCCGCGGATCACGCTGGCGAGGTACGCGACCGCCACCACGCTCGCGATAACGACAAAGGTCAGGCCCCACAGCCGCTCCGGCGTGAAACCATATTGCCCGATCCGAAGTCCAGTCGCGACGGCGGCGATCCCGACCAGCGGCAGGATCGCCACCGCCAGCACCAAAGCCGCCCAGCGGAGCGCGCGGTTGCGCGGCGCATCATCGCCGCCATTGCCAATCACCGCATTGACCAGCAACAGCGCCCCGACCGCGCAGGCGAGCAGGATCGGCGTCGTCGACTTGGTCGCTTCCCACAAAGGCTGCAGCCCGGTGAACGGCAGCGCGATCAGAAACAGCCCCAGCCCGACCGCCAGCACCGGCGCGAGCACCCCCAGCACCAGCATCGCGACATTTTGGAGCAATCCCACGATCCGCCGCTGTTCGCGCAGCAGTGCGAGGCCCAGCCCGAACGCCAGCCCGACGAGCGGGCGCCAGAACCACTCCTCCCGCAGCAGGTCAGAGAGCAGGTCGATCCCGATCAGGTCGAACAGCGCGGCAAGGAGAAAGGACAGCAGCAGCACCACGCCGACAAACGCCCAGCTGAGGCACCACAGCACCGCATTGGTCCAGGCGTGATCGTGCGCCATAGGATAGGAAATCGGCCGAAACCCGCCCTCACGCCCCGCCTGAAACAGCGGCGCGGCAATCCCGATGGCCAGCGCGAGGCAGACCAGCCGCCACCCCTCGGTCGCGCTCCACCCCGATGTCGCCCCGTTGAAATAGAGGATCAGCGCCGCGACCGCGCCACATCCGACCGCGAACGCCGCCGAGCGAATCAGTTCGGTACGGATCACGACGAACCCGAACAGGATCGCCGACACGCTGACAAAGCTGAGCAGCGCGAGCCGCAGGGCGCTGATCTCGGGCTGATAGCCGGTCCCGACGATCCAGTGCACGATCAGGCCCGCCGCGAGCCCCAGCCCGGCAAGGATCGGCGGCAGCAGCGGCCAGCGCTCGTCCCGTTGTTCGACCGCTTCACTCATCCCCTGCCCCCTCGATTGCGTTCGCCAAGGTTGCATCCTTCGCAACCATCGCGCAACGGAAAGCGATTGCCCGGCAGCGGCTCATGCTGCATTGCACAATGGAGAGCCGACGTGGCGCGTAAGTTCCTCTATCTCGTGGCGGTGTTGATCGTGCTCGCGCTTGCCGGCCATTTTGCATTCCAGTTCTGGGGCGTTGCTCTGACCCGCCAGTTCATGGTGCCAACCGGGAAATACGAATCGCAGGCCGCGCTCCCCGCCGACAGCTATGCCCGCCCCGAGATGTGGCTCGCGCGGCCCGACCGACCGGGCAACCCGGCGCTGTGGACGCCCGAAGGGATCAAGCCGGCAGCCAAGCCGGAGGCTGCGGTGTTCTTCATCCACCCCACCTCCTACCTCAACCGCGCAAAGTGGAATGCGCCGCTGGATGACAAGGAGGCGAATGACCGCGCCAAGCTGTTCCTGCGTGGCCAGGCGAGCGCGTTCAACGGCGCGGGGGCGATCTGGGCGCCGCGCTATCGTCAGGCAACGTTTGGCGCATTCCTCACGACCAAGGCGGACGCGCAACAGGCGCTCGACCTCGCCTATCGCGACATCACCGCCGCCTTCGACCAGTTCCTCAAGGAAGCGGGCGACCGCCCGATCATCCTCGCCGGGCACAGCCAGGGTGCGCTCCACCTCACCCGCCTGTTGCACGACCGCGTGGCGGCCAAGCCGCTCGCGAAGCGGATCGTCGCGGCCTATGTCGTCGGCTGGCCCGTGTCCAAAACAGCGGACCTTCCTGCGCTCGGCCTGCCCGAATGCACCGCCGCCGATCAGAGTGGCTGCATCCTGTCGTGGCAGAGCTTCGCCGAACCCGCCGATCCTTCGCTGATCCTCGACACCTTTGACGCCTCGAACGGCTTCACCGGCACCCCGCGCAATGGCAGCGCGATGATCTGCACCAACCCGGTGACCGGCAGTCCGGCGGCGAGCGAAGCGGCAATGTTCGATGTCGGCAATCTCGTCCCGGCTGCGGACCTGTCCTCGGCCACGCTGACCAAGTCTGCGACGGCGTTACGCTGTGACGGGCGCGGGTTCCTGATGCTCGGCACGGTGCCGTCGGGGGTTGGCGGCCAATATGTCCTCCCCGGCAACAATTATCATGTGTTCGACTATACGCTGTTCTGGAGCAATGTTCGCGCTGATGCGGAGCGACGGCTGACCGCGCATCGCGCGCAACGAACCAGCTGGATCGATCTGTTCGCGCGCCGGGCGGTGGGATGATCACCACCGACGCTGCCGTGTTCCGGGACGCCCTTCCCGCCGGCGGGCGGCTGCTCGGCCTCGATGTCGGGACCAAGACGATCGGCACCGCGCTGTGCGATGCCGGCTGGTCCTTTGCCAGCCCCGCGCATTTGATCAAGCGCACCAAGTTCACCGCCGACAAGGCAGAACTGGTGGCGCTGATCGGCCAGCAACAGGTTAAGGGGCTGGTCATCGGCCTCCCCCTCAACCTCGACGGGACCGACAGCCCGCGCACCCAGTCCACCCGCGCCTTTGCCCGCAACATGGACGACCTCGACCTGCCCATCTTCCTGTGGGACGAACGCTGGTCTACCGCTGCGGTCGAACGCCAGATGATCGCCGAAGACCTCTCCCGCGCCAAACGCGCCGAACGGGTCGACAAGCTCGCGGCAAGCTACATCCTGCAAGGCGCGATCGACGCGCTCGCGACCGGTTAACCGTCGACTTCGCGCGGCCGCACCAGTCCGCCGCGATCGAAGCGTGCGATCAGCCCGTCCAAAGTCCGCGCCGCCATCTCCCCGCGCGGCCGATTGCGATAGTCCGGCGAGTCGGGATCGGCGCGGTGCAGCCGTTGACCGAAGCGCTGAATATCGATGGCCAGCGTATCGGCATGTTCGGCGGCCGCCGCGAGCTTCGCACCGTGCGCACCGCGTCGCATCCGCCGCCCCAATCGGCGCAATGTCGCGCGGTTGGCTTCTGCCGCGACCGCGAAAGAGTCGCTCAGTCGCTGCAAATCCTCAAGATAGCGGAACGACACCACCTGTCCGGGCCGAAACCCAAGTTGATCGTCGCCATAGGCGACATTGCTGCCCACCCGGACCACCGCCTCGCGCAGATACAGTGCCGTCACTTCGCGCATCGTCGATGCCGCAACATCGCAGAATCGGGTCGTTGCCAGAATGGCAGGCGCCGTCCGCGCATCCACCGCATGGCCCAGAATCGCACATTTGTGGCGCAGCTGGCCCGCAACCTCGGCCTGACGCGCAATCGCCCGCCGCACCCGGGTCAGCCGCTCCAGCGGCGAAGCCTGATTTTCTCGGAACAACTCCCGCGATAGTGCGACCGCCGCCTGCGCCGTTTCGCCATGCGCCTCAAGCGCGGCATCGAGCAGCAGCCTGCGCAGCCCCGCCCAGCGCCACCGATCGACAATCCAGCTCCATAGCGGCACCGCGATGACCAGCAACGCGAGCTGTGCGGTCATGAACGTGATCACCACCGCCGGCGCGTCGGCAAGCCAAGTTTGCCATTGTCCCAACATCACGCCCCCCCGGCTCGCGATTTCTCATCGAATAGGGGCGAATTGCTTCAAGTGCACGACGCCTTGCGCCCGCCGCCCCGCCCCGCTAACCGGCACCTTTAATGCAACCGCCGATCGATCATCGCCCCGGCGCCCAGATTCAGGGGCGCGCCGTGTTTCCGCACGCGCACCTCACGGGCATTTCCGGGCTTCAGCCGCACGAAATCCTGTTCCTGCTCGACGAAGCGGAACAGTGGATCGAGGCGAACCGCAACCGCGCGCCCAGCGACCATCGCCTCGATGGGCTGACCCAGATCAATGCGTTCTTCGAAAACTCGACCCGCACGCTGCTGAGCTTCGAAATCGCAGGCAAGCGGCTCGGCGCGGACGTCGTCAACATGCACGCCGCGCAATCGAGCGTGAAGAAGGGCGAGACGCTGATCGACACCGCGATGACGCTCAACGCGATGCGCGCGGACGTGATCGTGATCCGACACATGAGCTCGGGCGCGGTGCAGTTGATCGCCGATAAGGTCGATTGCCCCGTGCTCAACGCCGGCGACGGCAGCCATGAGCATCCGACTCAAGCGCTACTCGACGCGCTCACCATCCGTCGCCGCCGGGGCGCGATTGCGCATCAGCGCGTGGTGATCTGTGGCGACATTCTGCACAGCCGTGTCGCGCGCTCGAACATCCTCGCGCTGACCGCGCTGGCGGCAGAGGTACGCGTGGTCGCCCCGTCGACGCTGATGCCCGCCGCGATCGAGAAGATGCACGTCACCCCCTTCACCGATTTCGATGCGGCGCTGGAGGGGGCGGATGTGGTGATGATGCTGCGGCTGCAGAATGAACGCATGTCGGGGGCGTACATCCCCTCGACCCGCGAATATCACCTCAATTACGGGCTGACGCTCGAACGGCTGAAGCGCGCCAAGCCCGATGCGCTGATCATGCACCCCGGCCCGATGAACCGCGGAGTCGAAATCGACTCGGTCGTCGCCGACCTGCCCGGCCGCTCGGCGATCACCGAACAGGTCGAGATGGGCGTGGCGGTGCGGATGGCGTGCCTCGATGTGCTGACCCGACGCGCGCGCGGCGTGGAGGGCTGGGCATGAACCGCATCTTCCGCAACGCCCGGCTAATCTGTACTGAGAACGGCGAGCGCAGCGGCGACCTGTTCGTCACCGATGAGCGGATCGTCGATACCGCACCCGACGGGGCCGAGGTGATCGACTGCGGCGGCAAGCTGCTCGCCCCTGCGCTAACCGATCTTGGCGTGTTCGCGATGGACAAGGCGGCGTGCCGCGCGGGCGGGATCGCGCGCATCGGCCTGATGCCCGACCAGTCGCCTGTGCTCGACGGCCCCGGCCTGGTCCAGCGCGCTGCCGACATGGGCAAGCCCGAGCTGTGGGTCCACCCGATCGCCGCCGCGACGCGCGGGCTGGAGGGGACCGACCTCGCCGAATATGCCACCAATGCCGGAGCAGGCGCACGCGCCGTCGGCACCGGTCGCGGCTGGATCGCGGACAGCGGCGTCATGCGCCGCGTGCTCGGCTATGCGCGCGATTGCGGGCTGGTCGTCATCTCGCACCCCGAAGACGCCGGACTGACCCGGAATGCCGTGGCAACGGAAGGCGAAACCGCGACCCGGCTCGGCCTCCCCGCCGCGCCCGCGATGGCTGAGGCGCTTGCGGTCCAGCGCGACCTGACCCTGGCCGAAGCGACCGGCGCAGCGCTGCATTTCCGTCAGCTCACCACCGCCGCCGCGTTCGACCTGGTCCGCGCCGCCAAGTCGCGCGGCGTACGCGTCACTTGTGGCATCACCCCGGCGCACCTGCTGCTGTCCGACATCAACCTGTCGGACTTCCGCACCTTCGCGCGCCTCTCGCCCCCGCTGCGCGACGACAGCGACCGCCATGCCGCGCTCGCCGCGCTGGCAGACGGGACGATCGATGTGCTGTGTTCAGGCCACGATCCGCGCGGGCCGGAGGAAAAGCGCCTGCCCTTCGCCGATGCGACGCCGGGCATGGCCGGTGCCGCGACACTGCTGACGCTGGGGCTGGGCCTCGTCCGTGAGGGGCATCTGACGCTCGACCGCCTGTTCGCGCTCGTTGCGCGCAACCCGGCGCGGATCCTCGGCATCGACACCGGCACGCTCGCGCCCGGCATGCCCGCTGACCTGGTGCTGGTCGATCCCGAAGTGCCGTGGCAGATCGTCGCCGACACCATGCCCGGCAAAGCTGGCAATACCCCGTTCGACGGCCTCCCGGTCCAGGGCAAGGCACTCCGCCTGTTCAAGGGCGGCAGCGAGGTCCACTGACACGAAAAGGGCCGGGAGTGACCCCGGCCCCTGGCTATTCCTGATTGGTGGCGTCAGCGCAGCCAGCTGGCCTTCTTGTCGCCCGCAGCCGGACGCACAAAGCAATTGCCGCCGTCACTGCGAACTTCACGGCACAGCGCATCGGCATCGGCACGGGCAAGCCCGCCGACCGACAGCCGCTGGAACGCGCCCGCCTTGGTCGAAACCCCGGCGCTCGCTGGAGTCAGTCCCTTGAGCTGCGGTGTGCGGCGGATCATCCGCCCCCATGCATCGCGCGCGACACCGATGCTGTCAAAAGCGCCGAGCTGAACATACCAGCTGCCCTTGGCGAAGCGCTGGGTCGAAGGCACATCGACCCGGACCGGCTTGATTGCACCGACGCTGGCGACCGACGTTTCGGCACGCACGGCGCGGGTCGGAACCGCCTGGACGATTTCCTGGCGCGGGCCAAAGACGATCTGCTGACCGCTCGGCGCGGTGACTGACGGACCCTGCGTGACTTCTGCAGCCGCCACATCCGCCGACGTTGCGGCTGCCGCTGCCGCCACCGCCTCGACCGGCGCAGGGCCGGGCATATAGGTTTCGACCGGATCGGCGACGCGGGTCGCGGCAACCGCACTGGTCATCGAATGCGCCAGCGCCAGCCGTTCGGGCTGGCCGTTGTCGGCGATCGGCGTAACGCCCAGCAGCGAGGCAACCTGATCATAGGCGTTCTGCGGCCGCGCAAAGCTCGCCCATTGCAGCATGCGGCCATCGACCTGATCGGGCGAGAGGTCGAGCGCGGCAATCGCCCGTGCCTGCGGCCACTGTCCTGCCAGCGCGAGGCTGAGCGCAAGATTCTGGCGCGTCTTGGCGTCGGCACCCGGCTGGCGCGCAATCTCCATCAGCAACGCCACCGCACCGGCCGGATCGCCCGCCAGGGCCATGGCGAGGCCACGGTCGCTCGCCGGGATGGTCGCGCTATGCGTCGCCAGGGTCTGGCGCGCGACGTCCCACTCGCCGGTCGCGATCTGCGCCAGCGCGAGGTTCAGCGCGGTGCGGCCATTGGCCGGATCGAGCGAAAGCGCCTCGTTCAGCGCCTGCGCCGCCGACACGAAGCGGCCTGCGAACAGATAGGTTTCGCCCAGCAGCTTGCGATATTCGCCATTGCGCGGATCGAGCGTGACCGCCGCCTCGGCATGCGTCACCGCCTTCTGCCCCTCACCCTTTTTCAGGGCCTTGGTGGCGGCGGCCGCTTCCTTGGCGGCGCGGCGCAGATCGGCGGTTTCAACGCCGCCGCTTGCGACGGCGAGTCCGCCGATCAGCGTCGGGCCACCGACGATCGGTGCGCCCAGCACCAGTGCAGAGACCGAAATGGTCAGGATACGACGAAGGTTCATGGCGCTCATTCCCCCAAAAATCAGCGAGCCTTGCCCGCAGGCAGCCGGTCAACCAGCGCCCCCAGTTCGGGCAGAGACTCGAGAAACACGTCCAGCGCCTCAGTGACGAGCAGCTGGGCCGATCGGCCCGTAACCGCCGACGCCAGGCGCAGCTTTAAATGACGTTCATGGTCGAGCCGCAGCGTGAAGGCGGCCTTGCCCTTGCGCGACGCGACCTCGCGCCCGATCCGGGCGGCGGTGGCGGTCGATACCGGACGTGCCGGCGCTTCAGGCTCAGAGATGTGCGCAACCGGTGCGGGAGCGGGATGCGACTCGGGCGCAAATTCCTCGACCAGTGTCTGGCGCTGCGTCAGCACCGGCGGCACCGGTTCGAACACCGGCGCGGGCGCGGGGATCTCGCCGCCCATGTCGTTCCAGCCGAGATCGTCGAGCGAGGTGCCCGGATCGAGGCCGACGAACCCCTGAGGGCGCATGGCGGGACGCGCCTGACCCTTGCGGGCGAGCAGGCCCGAAGACAGCGACGCGGCGGGCTTGGCAGAACCGAACATCAGCTCACCACCCGGCGGCCAAAGCCACCCTGCGGTCGGCCGGCAAAGGCGGCATGGGGCGCGGCCGCAACCGCGGGCGCGCTGAACACTGTGCGGCGGAAATTCTTCTCCAGCCGGTCATTGATATAGGCCCACAAAGCCGTCACCTCGGCGGCGGACTTGCCGTTGGGATCGACCTCCATCACCGTGCGCCCGTCGATCATCGACGCGGCGAAATCGGTGCGGTGATGCAGCGTTACCGGCGCGACCGTGCCGTGCTGCGACAGCGCGACGGCGGCTTCGCTGGTAATCTTGGCCTTGGGCGTGGCGGCGTTGACGACGAAGATCAACGGCTTGCCCGCGCGGTCGCACAGGTCGACCGTGGCACCCACGGCGCGCAGGTCATGCGGGCTCGGGCGGGTCGGAATGACGATCAGCTCGGCAACCTGGATCACGCTCTGGATCGCCATGGTGATTGCAGGCGGGGTGTCGATCACCGCCAGGCGGAACCCCTGCTGGCGCAAGACCTCAAGGTCAGCGGCGAGCCGGGCGACCGTGGTCTGCGCAAAAGCGGGGAAATCCGTCTCACGCTCGTTCCACCAATCGGACAGCGACCCTTGCGGATCGATGTCGATCAGAACGACGGGGCCATGGCCGGCCCGCTGCGCCTGCACCGCCAGGTGCCCGCTCAGCGTGGTCTTCCCCGAACCACCCTTTTGTGATGCCATCGCAAGTACGCGCATCGACCCCTCGAAAAAATCCCGGTTACCCAGATTTGGGGATGCCACCGGGAAGCTAAGAAGGGGTTAATACGGTAGTGATGCGGGGAATTGTCCCATGCCGGGCTTAACCAAAGCGCAAGCATATCTTGGCCATGCCATGGTTAACTGGCATTATCCAAGCGTGGCGGGATCGGGGAACTGACGGAATGAAGCACATGATCTGGGCGGCGGCGGCGGTCGGCGCGATGCTGGTCGGCGCGCCGGCATATGCACAGGCGGATGTGAAGACCGGGGTCGAGGCATGGCAGCGCGGCGATTATCGCGCGGCGGTCGCACAATGGCGCGGTCCGGCGGTCGCGGGCGATGCCGATGCCCAATTCAACATGGGCCAGGCGTACAAATTTGGCCGCGGCGTCCCCGCCGATCTCGCTCAGGCCGAGGAATGGTATCGCAAGGCCGCGCTGCAGGGACACCCGCAGGCCGAGGAAAATTACGGGCTCGCGCTGTTCGAAAATGGCAAGCGGCTCCAGGCTGCCGAATGGCTTGAAAAGGCCGCCGCCCGCGGTGCGCCGCGCGCGCAATATGTGCTGGGCACGATGTTGTTCAACGGCGATGCCGTGACCAAGGACTGGGTCCGCGCCTATGCCCTGATCGTCCGCGCCGCAGCGCAGGGTCTGCCGCAGGCATCGACGTCGCAGGCGCAGATGGACGGCTATATCTCTTTGGCCGACCGGCAAAAGGGGCTGGAACTTGCGCGCGTTTATGAACGCGACGCCGGTCGTCCGAGCATCGCCGCCGCGCAATCGCCACGCGGCACCCAGCCGCCCGCAGCGATCGGCCGGACGCAGCTCCCGCCATCTACGGCATATCAACCCCGCGACCCGATCCCGGCCCCGACCCAGAGCGCCGAAGTCCGCCCCACCCCGCCGATCGTCCGCCCGGCACCGAAACCGACGCCCAAGCCGGCGACGCCAGCCCCCGCGCCCACCGCAACCGCCGCAATCCGCGACGGCGGCTGGAAGCTGCAGCTCGGCGCGTTCGGCGAACCGGGCAATGCGCAAAAGCTGTGGTCGCAAGTCAGCGGCCGCTTCCCGGGCCGCAAGGTCAGCTATGTGAAATCGGGCCGCCTGACCAAGGTGCTGGTCGGGCCCTTCGCCTCCAGCGCCGAAGCGGGCGCGGCGTGCCGCGGGCTAAGCCCCTGCGTACCGGTGCGGGAGTAGATCTCATTCCTCCCCCGCGCAGCAGGGGAGGTGGCAGCGCGCAGCGCTGACGGAGGGGCCGCCCCGCAGAGGGCGGAATTTTGCCAAGCTGTGTTCGGCCGTCTGCGCGGTAGCCCCTCCACCACCGCTTCACGGCGGTCCCCCTCCCCTGAGACAAGCTCAGGATAGGAATAGGTCACTCCACCCACTCGCGCCGCGCAATCCCCTGCGCGTAGAGCAACGCGGTCAGGTCGCCATGGTCGATCCGCGCGCCCGCCGCCGCCGCAACGATCGGCTTGGCGTGATAGGCGACGCCCAGCCCCGCCTTGCGGATCATCGCCAGGTCATTCGCACCATCGCCAACCGCCATCGTCGCCGAGGCGTCCAGCCCCAGCTCCGCCATCGCACCGAGCAGGGTTGTTTCCTTGGTCGATGAATCGACGATCGGCTTGGTCACCGCGCCGATCAGCGCATCGCCCGCGATCAGGAGCTCATTGGCGATCACGCGGTCGAAGCCGATCTGCGCGCCCACCGGCTCGGCAAAGCGCGTGAAGCCGCCCGACACCAGGATCGCCGTCGCGCCGCGCGCCTTCATCGTCTGCACCAAAGTCCGCGCGCCCGGCATCAGCCGCACCCGCTCGGCAAGGCAGCGGTCGATCGCGTCGGCGCCCAGCCCCTTGAGCAGCGCCACCCGCGCATCCAGCGCCTCGGCAAAATCCAGCTCGCCGCGCATCGCAGCTTCGGTCACTTCGGCGATCTGCGCCTTGATCCCGGCATAGTCAGCCAGTTCATCGATGCACTCGACCGTGATCATGGTGGAGTCCATATCGGCGACGATCAGCGCCTTCTCGCGACCTTCCGCAGGCTGAACGACCACATCGACCCGGTCGAACGCCCCCTCCAGCGCCGCCCGCGCCGCATCGGGGTCGGCATCGAAGAACAGGTCGCTCGCCTTGTCCTCGTCCAGCGTCTCGACGCCGCGCGGCGCGCACCCGGCATCGCTCAGCTTGTCCAGCGCGGAGGAAATATCCGCCGCGTCGAGCCGATCCGCTGCTATCAGCGTCGCGATGAACATGCCGCACTCCTCCAGGCCAAGGGTCGCGCTCATTGCAGGACCGACCGCCAGCGGCAAGTCCGCTTTGGCAATCGCACTGGCACAGGCGACCGGCGGGACGGTGATCAACGCGGATTCGGCCCAGGTCTATGCCGAACTGCGCGTGCTCAGCGCGCGGCCCTCGGCGGAGGAAGAGGCACAGGCCGCGCACCGCCTGTTCGGCCACGTCACCGGCACCGACGATTATTCCGCCGCGCGCTGGGCCGCAGAAGCCAAGGCGGAGATCGCAGCGGCGCAGGAGCGTGGCAGCCTGCCGATCCTCGTCGGCGGGACCGGCATGTATATCCGCACCCTGCTCGACGGGATCGCCCCGGTCCCCGGCATCGACCCCGCAATCCGCGCCGAGGTACGCGCGCTACCGGTTGCCGAAGCCCACGCGCTGCTGGGCAAACGCGACCCCGAAGCCGCCGCACGGCTCGCCCCCGCCGACACCACCCGCGTCGCCCGCGCGCTCGAGGTGGTCACCGCCACCGGCCGCACGCTTGCCGGGTGGCAGCGGGCCAAGGTCGGCGGCATCGGGGATCAGATCGACCTCGCCCCGCTGATCCTCCTACCCGACCGTAGCTGGCTCACCGAGCGTTGCGACCGCCGCCTTGCCGGGATGTTCGACGCAGGCGCGATCGACGAGGTCGCCGCCCTGCTCTCCCGCGACGATATCCCTCCCGAAGCCCCGGTGCGCAAGGCGATCGGTGTGCCGGAGATCGCCGCGATGCTCGCCGGCGAAATCGGGCGTGCCGAGGCGCTTGAGCGCGCACAAGCGGCGACCCGGCAATATGCCAAACGGCAATATACCTGGCTGCGTCACCAGCCGCCGCCCGATTGGCCGCGCACTGATGCGACAGATATTATCAATCGAATGCCACATTTCGCACGAATCGTATAAAAACAATTCTTGACACGCATCATTCATACGCATAGCAGCGCGCTTCCCCCATCGCATTGCACTGCGGCAAACAAGGAGACCTGACGTGGCCGAGAAAAGCGGAGCCGATATCCTGATCGAGGCGCTGGTCGACCTCGGTGTGGAGGTCGTGTTCGGCTATCCGGGCGGCGCGGTGCTCCCGATTTACGATGCGATCTTCAAGCAAAAGAAGATCCGCCACATCCTCGTCCGCCATGAACAGGCGGCGACGCACGCGGCGGAGGGCTATGCCCGCTCGACCGGCAAGCCCGGCGTCGTGCTCGTCACCTCCGGCCCCGGCGCGACCAATGCGGTCACCGGCATCACCGATGCACTGATGGATTCGATCCCGATGGTCGTCATCACCGGCCAGGTTCCGACGCACCTGATCGGCAGCGACGCGTTCCAGGAAGCGGACACCGTCGGCATCACCCGCCACTGCACCAAGCATAATTATCTGGTGAAGGACCCCGCGCAGCTCGGCGCGGTGGTGCATGAGGCGTTCCATATCGCAACCTCCGGCCGCCCCGGCCCGGTCGTGATCGACATCCCCAAGGACGTCCAGATCGCGACCGCGCGCTACAGCAAGCCCGGCCCGATCCAGCACAAGACCTATCGTCCGCAGGTCAAGGCCGACAAGGCGCTGATCGAGGCGGCGGTCGAGATGCTGGCGGCGGCGGAGCGACCGATCTTCTATACCGGCGGCGGCGTCATCAACTCCGGCCCCGGCGCGTCACAGCTGCTGCGCGAGCTGGCGAAGATCACCGGCGCGCCGGTGACGTCGACGCTGATGGGTCTGGGTGCCTTTCCCGCTTCGTCCGACCAGTGGCTCGGCATGCTCGGCATGCACGGCACCTATGAAGCCAATTATGCGATGAACCAGGCCGACCTGATCATCGCCGTCGGTGCGCGCTTCGATGATCGCGTGACCGGACGGCTCGACGCCTTCGCGCCCCACTCAAAGAAGATCCATATCGACATCGACCGTTCGTCGATGAACAAGACGGTGCGGGTCGACCTGCCCATCGTCGCCGATGTCGGCCACGCGCTGGAAGACATGGTTCGCATCTGGAAGGCGCGCCAACACCCCAAGCCCGATCTCTCCGAATGGTGGCGCCGCATCGAAGGATGGCGCGCGGTCAAATGCCTCGACTTCCCGGAGGAAGGCGCCGGCATCGACGCCAACACGATCATGCCGCAACGCGCCGTCCGCGCCTTGTGGGAGGCAACGCGCGATCAGGCCCCGATCATCACGACCGAGGTTGGCCAGCACCAGATGTGGGCGGCGCAGCACTTCCACTTCGAAAGCCCGAACAAGTGGCTGACCAGCGGCGGTCTCGGCACGATGGGCTATGGCCTGCCTGCCGCGATCGGCGCGCAGCTGGGCAACCCCAATGCGCTGGTGATCGACATCGCCGGCGAAGCGTCGATCCAGATGAACATCCAGGAGCTGGCAACCGCGACCCAGTACCGCCTGCCAGTCAAGATATTCATCCTCAACAACGAATATATGGGGATGGTCCGCCAGTGGCAGGAACTGACCTATTCCAGCCGCTATTCGGAAAGCTACAGCGACTCGCTGCCCGATTTCGTGAAGCTCGCCGAAGCCTATGGCTGGAAGGGCATTTTGATCGAGCATCGCAGCGATCTGGAACGCGGCATTCAGGACATGCTGGCCTATGACGGGCCAGTGATCGTCGATTGCCGCGTGGCAAAGCTCGCCAACTGCTTCCCGATGATCCCGTCGGGTGCCGCCCATACCGACATGCTCCTCCAGGCCGCCGAAGTATCCGGCGAAATGGACGACGAAGCCAAGGCGCTGGTTTAAGCTCATGCACATCAAGGAAGAAAAGGCCGAGCGGCACACGCTCGCCGTGATCGTCGACAACGAACCGGGCATCCTCGCCCGGATCGCCGGCCTGTTCACCGCGCGCGGCTACAATATCGAGAGCCTGACGGTGAGCGAGATTACCGACGACAAGTCGGTCAGCCGCATCACCATCGTCACCAGCGCCAGCCCGCACGTGCTGGAGCAGATCGTGTCGCAGCTCGATCGCCTCGTGCCGGTGCACAAGGTGCGCGACCTCACGGCTGAGGGCGATCATGTCGAGCGTGAGCTGGCACTGGTGAAGGTCGCGGGCACGGGCGATCACCGGATCGAGGCGCTGCGCCTCGCCGATGTCTATCGCGCGCGGGTCGTCGATGCGACGACCTCCAGCTTCGTGTTCGAAGTGACGGGCAGCACCGAAAAGATCGACAAGTTCATCGAACTGATGGGCGAAGTCGGCCTGATCGAAGTCGCCCGCACAGGCATCGTCGCCATCGCGCGGGGGCGTGAGGCGGCTTAGGCCTCAAAAGAATTTCGTCATCCCCGCGCAGGCGGGGATCCATTATCACTGGCGTTGGCGAGAATGGATTCCCGCCTGCGCGGGAATGACAAGGGGAAACCTAGAACATGCGTGTCTATTACGATCGTGACGCCGACCTGAACCTGATCACGGGCAAGAAGATCGCCATTGTCGGCTATGGTTCGCAGGGCCACGCCCATGCCCAGAACCTGCGTGACAGCGGCGTGGCCGAAGTCGCCGTTGCGCTGCGCGCCGGTTCGGCGACCGCCAAGAAGGCCGAAGGCGCAGGCTTCAAGGTCATGTCGACCAAGGAAGCGGCCGCATGGGCGGACATCTTGATGATTCTCGCCCCCGACGAGCATCAGGCCGCGATCTGGGCCGACGACATCGCCGGCAACATGAAGCCGGGCGCCGCGCTCGCCTTCGCCCACGGCCTTAACGTCCATTTCGGCCTGATCGAGCCGCCGGCAGACATCGACGTGATCATGATCGCGCCCAAGGGCCCCGGCCACACCGTGCGCAGCGAATATGTCCGCGGCGGCGGCGTCCCCTGCCTGATCGCGATCCATCAGGACGCGACCGGCAACGCACATGACGTCGCGCTCGCTTATGCCTCGGGCGTCGGCGGTGGCCGGTCGGGCATCATCGAAACCAACTTCAAGGAAGAGTGCGAAACCGACTTGTTCGGTGAGCAGGCCGTGCTGTGCGGCGGCATCACCCATTTGATCCAGGCCGGGTTCGAAACGCTGGTCGAGGCGGGCTATGCTCCCGAAATGGCCTATTTCGAGTGCCTGCACGAGACCAAGCTGATCGTCGACCTGCTCTATGAAGGCGGCATCGCCAACATGCGCTATTCGATCTCGAACACCGCCGAATATGGTGACATCAAGACCGGCCCGCGCATCATCACCGACGAGACCAAGGCCGAAATGAAGCGCGTCCTCGCCGACATCCAGTCGGGCCGCTTCGTCAAGGACTTCGTGCTCGACAACCGCGCCGGCCAGCCCGAACTGAAGGCCAGCCGCAAGGCCGCCGCCGCACATCCGATCGAGCAGGTCGGCAGCGAGCTGCGCGCGATGATGCCGTGGATCGGTGCGAACAAGCTGGTCGACAAGGAAAAGAACTAACTCCGGAGCGGGGCGGGGTTGGCTTCCCCGCCCTGCCTCCATAAAGCTGGGGCATGCGCTCCCCTGCCCTGCCCTTCGCCGTCGCGCTCGCGCTGATCGCTGGCGGCTGTCAGGAGCGCCGTCCCGATGACGTGCCGGTCATCGTAAGCGCCATTGGCGGCCAGGCGACGTTACGCGATCCCGCGCGCGGCCCGCTCGACTTTCCTGACGCCGTCCTGCTCGGCGCCACCGCGCAGGGGCTGGTACGGTTCGACGCCAATGGCGGCATCGAGCCCGGCGTTGCGGAACGCTGGATCGTCAGCGACGAAGGGCGCAGCTACATCTTCCGTATCCGCAATGCCGAATGGCCCGACGGAACCAAAGTGACCGCCGCCGACGTCGTCGCGAGCCTGCGCGCAGCCATCGCGCCCAGCGCACGCTCACCCTATGCGCCGTTCGTCGCCGTCATCGACGAAATCGTCGAAATGACCCCGCAAGTGATCGAGGTAAGGCTGGACCATCCCCGCCCGGACCTGCTCAAGCTGTTCGCCCAGCCCGAATTTGCCATTCTGCGCCGCCCCCGCATCGCGGGAACGGGGCCGCTCCGTGCTGACGCCGAAGGCGGCGGCAGTCCGCTGCTCCGCCCTGTGCCAGATCCTTATGCGGTCATCGAAAATGCCGCCGCGCCCGAAGCTGCAGACAATGTGCGCCTCATCGGCGAACGCGCGGCGATCGCGCTGGCGCGGTTCGCAGCGCGCGAGTCTGACCTGATCCTCGGAGGCAGCTTTCACGACTGGCCCCTGCTCGACCATGCGGGGGTCGCGCCAGCCAATCTGCGCGTCGACCCCGCTGCCGGACTGTTCGGGCTGGCGATCGTATCGGAAGAAGGCTTCACCGCCGATCCGGCCAATCGCGCGGCGCTGGCCATGGCAATCGACCGCGCGGCGCTCACTGCGCGTTTCCGCCCTGAATGGACACCGGTTGAAACGCTGCTGCCCGCTCAACTCGACTCGGCTGCAGCGCCCGCCGCTCCGGCATGGCTTGCGCAATCGCTGGACGCGCGGCGCATCCTTGCGCGCAATCGGGTTGCCGCGTGGCGCGCCGCCAATCCCGACGCATCGCCGGTCATTCGCATCGCAATGCCGCGCAGCCTCGGGACGAAGCTGCTCTGGTATGGCCTCGTGCGCGATCTGCGCGCGATCGGCCTCCAGCCAGCCTGGGTGGAGGAACGCGCGGACGCCGATCTGCGGCTGATCGACGCGGTCGCGCCCTATGACAGTGGTCGCTGGTATCTTGCCACCGCCTGCCGCCAGTGCCCCGACGATCTGGCTGCGGTGATCGACGCGGCACGCGATGCGCCAACCCTTGCCGACCGTGCACGGCGCATCGCAGAAGCGGACCTCGCGCTTACGGCCGCGCATCGCTATATCCCGATCGCACAACCGCTGCGCTGGTCGGTGGCGGCGCTCAGGCTCAGGGCGTTTCAGACAAACCCCCGCGCCTGGCACCCGCTGACCCATCTGCGCGAACGATAAGGGAGGACCGACGTGGCCAAGGCGACCCGCATGCAACGCATCCCCGGCTTTCCGGTCGGTCGCGACCCTCATTCGGTGCGCCAGCGCGTCATCGCGATGGAAAAGCTGCTGGAGCGCAGCTTCACCATTCCCGGCACGCGCCAAACCGTCGGCCTTGATGCGCTGATCGGCCTGATCCCGGTCGGCGGCGATGTGATCGCAGCGGCGATGGGCCTCTACATGATCTGGGAGGCGCGAAATATCGGCATGTCGCGCGGCGCGATGCTGCGCATGGCCGGCAATGTCGGCTTTGACTGGCTGCTCGGCCTGATCCCGGGCGTGGGTGACGTCGCCGACTTTTTCTACCGCTCAAATTCGCGCAACTTGCGCATCATCAAGCGGCATCTCGACAAGCACCACCCGGCGACCGCGACGATCGACCGCTAGCCCCGATTTGGTCAGGCGACCGGCGGGGGCGGCGGCACGCTTCCGTCGCTCGCGCGGAACCACGCAGAGGCGTCGGACCGGAACAGCATCCAAACCGCGACCGCGTTGAGCGCAAAGGTCACCACGTTCAGCACGACTGGCAAAATGCCCGTCCGCTCAAACCCCGCGAGGGTAAAGGGCAGTCCCACCGCCGAAAGTCCGAAAAAGGCGACGATGATCCACTTTGCGACCTCGCTCGCCTTGCGCGCAGTGAAATACCAGAGCAGCAACGACACGAACAACGCAAACAGGGTAAGGCCGATCAACAGCCCGCGCATCGCCGGGATCATCTCTGGCATTTGCGCAAATGACGTTTCGACGGCGGCGATCTGCGTCCCCCAGCCAAGCGCCGTATTGATGCCCCACACGGCGATCGACGCCAGATAGGCCTGTTCGAACCGAATGATCGACTGCGGTCGCATGCTATTGCCTCCCCCTGAGTATCCTAAATGCTAAGCGTCAGGCGGGCGCGAAGTCCAGCCCGATATCGACCGCCGGTGCCGATTGGGTCAGGCGCCCGACGCTGACATAGGTGACCCCGGTTGCGGCAATCGCGGCGATCGTGTCCATGCGGACCCCGCCTGACGCCTCGGTCGGCACGCGGCCGGCGACCAGCGCGACCGCCTCGCGCAGCAGCGTCGGCCCCATATTGTCGAGCAACAGGTGCGTCGCCCCCGCCCCCAGCGCGGGTTCGATCTGCTCGATCCGGTCGACCTCGACGATGATCGCGCCGATCCCCGCGCGCACCGCACGCGCCACCGCCTCCTCAACCGATCCGGCGACAGCGACATGATTGTCCTTGATCATCGCCGCATCCCACAGGCCCATGCGATGGTTCTGCGCCCCGCCCATTCGGGTCGCATATTTTTCCAGCCGGCGCAGACCCGGGATGGTTTTGCGCGTGTCCAGCAATGTCGCGCCACACCCCGCCATCGCGTCGACATAGGCGCGCGTCATCGTCGCAATCCCGGAGAGATGCTGGACCGTATTGAGCGCGGAGCGCTCGGCGGTCAGCAACGCGCGCGCATTGCCGCGCAGCCGCATCAGGTCGCTTCCCGCCGCAGCCGCGTCACCCTCGGCCACGAGAATCTCGATTTCCACCGCCGGATCGAGCGCGCGGAAAAACGCAGCAGCGATCGGAAGCCCGGCCACGACCACCGCGTCGCGGCTGTCCATCACCCCGTCGAATACCGCATCGGGCGGGATGACCGCGTTCGCGGTTAAGTCACCGGAACCCACATCCTCAGCCAGTGTGGCGGACACGAACGCGTCGAGATCGAACCCATCGAGCTGAAAGACGGACATGCTGACTCCTCAATCCTGCACCGCCGCCTATCGCCCCCGGCCGGTGGGGGCAATGTCGGTCAGCGCCCTCGCGCCCGTTGCCATGCGCGCGGGCCGCCCCTATTTCCATGGAGAAACACTTTTAGGGGTAAGCGACATGACCACCTTCGACGACCGCGAGCGCGCGTTCGAAGCCAAATATGCCCGGGACGAGGAAATGGCGTTCCGCGTGACCGCGCGCCGCAACCGCCTGCTCGGCCAATGGGCGGCGGCGAAGATGGCGCTGACCCCGGAAGAGACTGACGCCTATGCCAAGGCCGTGGTCCAGGCCGATTTCGAGGAATCGGGCGATGAGGACGTCATCCGCAAGCTGCTCGGCGATCTGACAGCCGCCGGGATCGAGGTTGACGACGCGGCTGTGCGCGCGGCAGTCGAGGCAATGACGGTCGAGGCCCGCCGCCAGCTGATGGAAGCGCAGTAATCATGCCAATGGCGGCGAGCGAGATCGAGGCGCTGATCCGCGCCGGCATCCCCGACGCGGCGGTCGAGATCACCGACCTGGCCGGGGACGGCGATCATTATGCCGCGCGCGTGACCAGTGAGAGTTTCCGGGGAATGCCGCGCGTGCGGCAACACCAGGCCGTATATGCCGCGCTTGGCGGTCGGATGGGCGGCGTGCTGCACGCGCTCCAGCTGACCACCGCCGTGCCGGCAGGGAGTGAATGACCATGACCGACGATACCAACGCCCGCATCCAGACCCTTGTCGATTCGAACGACGTGCTGCTGTTCATGAAGGGAACGCCGCTGTTCCCGCAGTGCGGCTTCTCCAACCGCGCCGTGTCGATCCTCAACCATCTCGGCGTCGAATTCGGAAGTGTCGACGTACTGCAGGATCAGGAGGTCCGTCAGGGCATCAAGGCGTTTTCAGACTGGCCGACCATCCCTCAGCTCTATGTGAAGGGTGAGTTTGTCGGCGGGTCGGACATCATGATGGAAATGTATGAGAGCGGCGAACTTGCCCAGCTGCTCGACGACAAAGGCGTCGCCGCGGCCTGATCTGCGGCGATCCTGATTGCGCGGGCCGCCAGCGTGCGGCCCGCTGCTTCGGCGTGCACCGCCGGCCAATGCACTCGATATCGCTACAACGGGAAAGGGCGGATGGCTCGAAAGCCACCCGCCCCTGAAGCGTCGCACCTGACGGTGAACACATATGCGTGAAGTGTTGCACCGCGCGTGCCAGATCGCGCGACCCACGCATTTCCGCGCGTGACGCTGGTTAACCAAATCCGCCGCTACGCAAAGCTGTCAGCTTTTCCGACACCTGCGTCCACCCCACGCAGCCTGAACATCATTCATCGCGCGTTCAGCCCATTGACTACAGATGTGATCGAAGCGATTACACCCGTAGTCAAAGAGGGACGCAATGACCGAGCGAATCAGCGAAGCCGAACATGCGGTGATGGAGGTGCTGTGGGACGAATCCCCGCTCGCCGCCCAGGATGTGGTCGAGCGCGTCGCCCCGGCGCGCGGCTGGAGCGCCAATACGGTCAAGACGTTGCTTGGCCGCCTGCTCGCCAAGAATGTCATCGCCGCCGATGAGGATGGCCGCCGCTATCAGTACCGCCCGCTGGTCGAGCGCGGCGACTATGTCGAGGGTGAATCGCGCCGCCTGATCGACCGGCTGTTCGGGGGCAAGCTCACCCCGCTGGTCGCGCACCTCGCCGAGCGCGACGCGCTGACCGATCAGGACATCGCCGAGATCGAAGCCCTGCTGAAGGAGATCAAACAATGATCGCCTGGATGGTCGAAACCTGCATCGCCACCACGCTGCTGATGCTGCTGGTCCTCGCGCTGAGAAAGCCCGTCCGCGAACAATTCGGCCCCAACATCGCCTATGCGCTGTGGCTCTTGCCCGTGCTGCGACTATTGATGCCGCCCTTGCCCGGCGCGTGGAGCTTCACCGAACAGCTCGGCGGGCTGACCGCGTCGGCAGAAGCTCCCGCCGCCGCACCCGCCAGCACCCAGGCTATCATCGACCAGGCGGTGCTTCAGGCCCATGCCGACATGGCCGGCAGCGCGACGACCACGGTAGCGGAGACCAGCGTGATCATGTCGAGCGGCCCCAGCCTGCTGCTCGTCCTCGGCGCAATCTGGGCCGCTGGTGCGATCGGTTTTCTGCTGTGGCATATCGTGTCGCACAGCCGCTTCTGCGCCAATCTGATGCGCAAGGCCGAAATTCGCCGCACCGTCGCCGACGGGCGCGTCCATGTCATCGAAACCGACGCCGCAACCGGCCCGCTCGCCTTCGGCATCTGGCGCAAATATGTCGCGTTTCCGCGGGATTTCGCGGAGCGTTATGACCCGGTCGAGCGCAACCTCGCGCTTGCCCATGAACTCGGGCACCATCTTCGTGGTGACCTGATCGCCAACTGGATCGCGCTGGTCGTGCTCGCGCTCCATTGGTTCAACCCGGTCGCTTGGCGGGCGTTCCGCGCCTTCCGCGCCGACCAGGAACTGGCCTGCGACGCCCTAGTGCTCTCAGGCCGCGCACCGGCGCTGCGCCATGCCTATGGCCGCGCCATCGTCAAGTCCGCGCATGGGGGTGCGGTCTCGGCAGCTTGCCACCTACACACCGTCAACGAACTAAAAGGGAGGCTCAAAATGCTCTCGAAACACAATCCCAAGTCGCGTGCCCGTGTCACCACCGGAATTGCTGGCGCCGCGGCGCTGACCCTCGCCGGCCTTGCACTCACCGCCTCGGGTGCCGGCGCCGCCATTGCTCAGGCCGACGTGCCGACGCCGCCCGCCGCGCCCGAGGCCCCGGCTGCACCGACCGCACCATCCGCACCGACGGCTCCCGAAGCGCCTTCCGCGCCCGACGCTCCTGAAGCGAGCAAGGAAACGCGCGTCCACCGCATCGTCATGGTCGAACGCAAGGACGGCAAGGACAAGGACGGCAAGACCGTCAAGCACGAGACCCGCGTCATCCGCATGAAGGGCGACGGCAAGGAGTTCGTCTGGACCGGCGACATGGACATCGATGTTGACGTCAAGTCGATGAAGTGCGGCGGATCGAAGGATGACTCGGTCAAGGTCGAGAAGCGCGACGGCGACAAGCGGATCGTCGTGCTCTGCACCGACCGCATCGAAATGCGGGCCGATGCGGCCGCGGCCAAGGCCAAGGGTGCCGAGGCGCTCGCGCGCCGCGCCCAAGTCTTTGCCATCGCCAGCGCCGACATGGGCAAGCGCCACGCCATGATGGGCCTGAAGATGGCCCGGCGCTCGATCGAGGAACAGACCGACCTGGGCGCCGAACAAAAGGCCGCCGCGCTCAAGGGCATCGATGATGCGGTGCGCGAGCTGGAGGCCGCCGACAAGAACTGATCGCAAAGCGGACCACCGCGCGGCAGCCCATCGCCGCGCAGTGGCTCGACCAGGGCCGGCCGCGACCCCCTTCACGCGGCCGGCCCGTTCGCGTGTGCGCCTTCCGGGGTTGTGCGCGCCGCGACGAACCGCCATTTCAAGGCGATGGACGAAGCGACAACTGGCGTGGCGATACAGCTCGAACCGCTGGTGGCACGCGTTCTCGCGGCCAATCCCTCCCCCTTCACTTACACCGGCACCCAGACCTATCTGGTCGGAACCAGCGACGTCGCGGTGATCGACCCCGGCCCCGATCTGCCCGAGCATCTCGATGCCTTGGTCGCCGCAATCGCCGGTCGCCCGGTCCGCGCGATCCTCTGCACCCACACCCATCGGGACCACAGCCCAGCCAGCCGTCCGCTCGCCGCCGCCACCGGAGCGCCGATCATCGGCTGCGCTCCCCTCGCGCTCGACGATGACGGGCCGCGCTCCGACGCAGCCTTCGACCGCGACTACGTCCCGGACCGGGTGTTGGCGGACGGGGAACGCGTGTCCGGCACGGGCTGGACGCTCGAAGCGGTCGCGACCCCCGGCCACACGTCCAACCATCTCTGCTTCGCACTGCGCGAGAGCGGCGCATTGTTCACCGGCGACCACATCATGGGCTGGTCGACCAGCGTCGTCGCACCGCCCGACGGCGACATGGGTGCCTATATGGCCAGCCTCGACAGGCTGCTCACCCGCGATGACCGCGTTTACTACCCCGCCCATGGGCCGGAAGTGACCACCCCCCACCGCCTGGCGCGCGGAATGATGGGCCATCGCAAGCAGCGGGAGGGCCAGATCCTGCGCCTGATCGACCAGCAGGTTGGCGCGATCCCCGACATGGTGACACGCATGTATGTCGGTCTCGACCCGCGTCTCACCGGAGCGGCCGGTCGCTCGGTGCTGGCGCATCTGATCGACCTGCAGAACCGCGGGCTGGCGAAGGAGGAGGACGGCCAATGGCTAAGAACAGCGTGACGGACCGCCCGCTGCGCATCCTGCTGGCAACCGCCGCGCTCGCGGTCATCGCCGCAACCGCGTGGATCTCATGGGATCGCTTCGCCGAAACGCGGCTCGAAACCCTGCCCGCCGATGGCGGTGACCCGGTGACTCAGATCGTCACCGCGCGCCTCGATGGTGCAGGAACGCTCAAGGTCGCCGAGCTGACCGGCACGGTCCAGGCGACCGCGTCCGACACCCGCGCCCTTGGCCTCTTGCGCAGCGATCAGGTCGTGAAGATGCCCTATTCGGTCAGCTATTTCGTCGATGTGTCGCGGCTGAATGCGGATGATCTGCAATGGAACGGCCAGACGCGCACGCTGATCGTCGACGCGCCCGACGTCACCGCCGCCCCGGCCAACACCGACGAAGGCCGCCGCACCCTGGTCGAAACCAAGGGGCTGTTCGTCACGCGCGAAGCCGCCGAGGCGCTGAGCAAGAGCACCTCCGCCCGGGCGACTGCGGTGGCCGAGCGCGAGGCGAAGAGCCCCGAGCGTATGGCGCAGGCGCGCGAACTCGGTCGCACAGCCATCGCCCGCCTGCTCGCCCAGCCGCTCGCCGCAGCGGGAATGGGCGAGGTGCGGGTGGTCGTCACCTTCCCGCCGGAGCGGGCGCTGCGCGACGGCGAACGCTGGGACATGTCCAAACCAGTCGATCAGGTGCTGCGCGAACGCGCGGAGCGTGAGGGCGCGACAAAATAGTTATGAAGCGACGGCAGGCATGTTATGTCGCACCCGAAACTTTATCGGGGCGGACACTATGGCTACCCATGCACGAGCGGGTCTGATTTCAGCGCGGGACGATGGGTTCTTCCTGTGGGGCGGGCTCGCCATGGCCGCGATTATCGCGGCCGGATTTATCTTCTTCATCGCCATGGGCATTTCCAGCTTCCGTGCGCCGCTGGTCGTCCATGCCCATGCCGGCGTATTTTTCGGCTGGGTCACCATCTATGTCCTCCAAACCGTGCTCGCGACACGGGGCGGCCTGACGCTGCATCGCCGCCTCGGCTGGATCGGCGCGGTCTGGTTGGCAGTGATGGCGATCGTCGGCCCGCTGGTCGCGGTCGAGGCGATCCGCCTCGGTCGCGCCGCGCCAATCTACGAGCCAGCCTTTTTCCTCGTCATGGCGCCCCTTACCGTCTGGACCTTTGTCGGGCTGTCGACCGCCGCCATCATCATGCGACGGCGCACCGACTGGCACAAAAGGCTGCATTTTGCCGGGATGGCGGTACTCACCGGGCCCGGCATTGGCCGCCTCTTTCCGATGCCGCTGGTGATGCCGCATGCAGCGATCGTTGAGTTTGGGCTGGTCATGCTTTGGCCGCTCGCTGGCATGACGTGGGACCTGCGCAAGCATGGCCGGATTCATCCCGCCTGGCTGTGGGCAGTTGCCGCAGCTGTCGCGATGCGCGCGCTGTCGAACCTCATCGCCTATAGCCCGGTCGGCTTGTCGCTGTTCGAAGCCGTGACGACCGGCCAGCCGGGCGGTGCGCTTGCGCCCTACGCCTTCCCGCCGATGCCGCCAATGGGTTGAACCGCGTGCCGGACAAGGCCATGTGAGGCCCGAATCAGAGGGCATCATGATGAACGCACGCACCGACCTGTCCGGCATCGACATCCGCGCCGAGATCGACCGCCTGCGCAAGGAGCGCAACGCGGTCATCCTCGCGCATTATTACCAGAAGCCGGAGATCCAGGACCTCGCCGATTTCGTCGGCGACAGCCTGGAGCTGAGCCGCAAGGCGGCGGAGACCGATGCCGAAGTCATCGCATTCTGCGGCGTGCGCTTCATGGCCGAAACGGCAAAGATCCTGTCGCCCGACAAGACCGTGATCCTGCCCGACATGAACGCCGGGTGCAGCCTGGAGGACAGCTGCCCGCCCGACCAGTTCGCCGCGTTCCGCGCGCAGCATCCCGATCACATCGCGCTGACCTACATCAACTGCTCGGTCGAGGTGAAGGCGCTCAGCGACATCATCGTCACCAGCTCGTCCGCCGAGAAGATCCTGAGCCAGATCCCACCGGAGCAGAAGATCATCTTCGGCCCCGACAAGCATCTTGGCGGCTATATCAACCGCAAGATGGGCCGCGACATGCTGCTGTGGCCGGGCGTGTGCATCGTGCATGAGGCATTCAGCGAGACCGAGTTGCTCAAGCTCAAGGCACAGCACCCGAACGCCCCCGTCGCGGCGCACCCTGAATGCCCACCGCATGTGCTCGACCATGCCGATTATGTCGGGTCTACCAGCGGCATCCTGCAATATGCCAAGGACTTCGACGGCGACACGCTGATCGTCGCGACCGAGCCGCACATCATTCACCAGATGGAAAAGGCGGTGCCGGACAAGACCTTCATTGGCGCGCCGGGTGCGGACGGCAACTGCAACTGCAACATCTGCCCGTACATGGCGCTCAACACGCTCGAGAAGCTCTACGTGGCGCTCCGCGACCTCGAACCGCGGATCGAGATTGCCGATGATATCCGGCTCAAGGCCAAGAAGAGCCTCGACCGGATGCTGGCCATGGCGAGCGGTACGGTGGGGCTGGGCGACCTGGGGCCACTGCGTGTCACCGGCGACTGAGCCTCACCGCCAGTCGCGGTGGACGGTCAGCGTGGGCGAGTAGAAGTTCACATATTGCGCCATG
Source organism: Sphingomonas sp. SDUR79 (assembly GCF_056821745.1). Lineage (NCBI taxonomy): Bacteria > Pseudomonadati > Pseudomonadota > Alphaproteobacteria > Sphingomonadales > Sphingomonadaceae > Sphingomonas > Sphingomonas sp. SDUR79. The sequence continues at coordinate 1,507,586 of NZ_JBPDIN010000001.1, forward strand.
CGCGGCCGGTTCGACCGGTTCGGGCTGGCGCCGTGCGGCAGGTCGTGGCGCCAGATCACCAGATCCCCCGCCCCCGCCGCGACCGGCACCGCTTGCGGATCGAGATGGACCATGCGCGGGTCGGTGTCGCCGATCTCCGCCAGCCACGCATCGAGCCGGTGGTGAAAGCCGGGCAACAGCGCGAACGCCCCCTGATTTGCCGCTGTATCGGTGAGGTAGAGGATGCCCTGCGTTGCAAACGGAATCGGCGGGGCGAGGCTGACGTCCCAGTGCATTTTCGGCCCCTGAAACGGCCGACCCGGGATTTCGGGCGGGTTGAAGCTCATCCGGTCGACGATGCACCACAGGTCGCTGGTGCCCCACAACTGCGCGAACGCCTTGTGCACCCGCGGCGCGCGGCGCGCGATCTCCAGCGCCGGATCCTGAAAATGCTGGACCATGATGCCGTTGAGGTCCTGCCCGTACCAGCTCTCCGGCCGCGCCGGATCGGCATCCAGCAACCGCCACAACAGCGCCTCCACCTGCCCCGCCTCGTCACGCGAGATCGCGCCGCGCAGCGTCACCCAGCCCTCGCGCTCCCACTGCGCCAGATCGTCCGCATCCAGCACGTCCGGCATCGCGTCGATCGCATCGAGCCGCGCCTGAACCACCTCAGGCAGCGGTACCCCGTCCAGCGTCGCGTAGTAGCGCGCAACGGTCAGCGGATCGGGCCGCCCTGCCGTCGCGATCACCCAATCCTCGAACGCATCGAGTTCGGCCCGCTCCCACCCCAGATACTGGATAAGCTGCTCCAGCCCCAGCCCGAGCGTGTCGATCAACATCCGCTCGCTCTGATCCAGCCGCACAACGCGCGGCGCACGGAACGTCAGCTCCGCCCACAGCGTCTCGAAACCACGGATATCGCGAAGCCCGGCCAGGGTCTGCATCGTCGCCACCATTCCGGGCGGAGGGCAATGCGTCAATGGCGGGGATTGAGGACCACCCCATCTATGATAGGATGTCGCCATGACCGCGCAGGACGTCCTCACGACCCCGCACCGCGCCAGGCTCCGCGTGGCGGACTTTCTGTTGCTCGCGGAATCGGGCGCATTCGCCGACTATGCCCGCACCGAGTTGATCGAGGGGGAAATCTGGGTCGTGAACTCCGTCCACCGCCGCCACGCCCGCGTCCATGCGCAATTGACGATCGAGCTCGGCATCGCGCTGAAGGAGATCGAGTCCGAGTTCGTCCTATACACCGCGCCATCGACCGAGCTGTCCGACGACTCGCTTCCCGAACCCGACATCGCAATTGGCGAGGTTAGCGACGCCAAGATTTTCCCCGGTCCGGCCATGCGGATCGCGATCGAGGTATCGGACACGACGCTGGACATCGACCTTGGCCGCAAAGCGCGACTCTACGCCCGCTACGGAGTCCCCGAATATTGGGTGGCTGACGTAGAGGCGCGAACCATCCACCAAATGTGGGGGCCGCAGGGCGATCACTATGCCGAGCGCCGCACGATCACTTTCGGCCAGATCATCACGGCAGCGACGCTGCCCGACCTAACGGTTGAGACCAACTCGCTCTGATCGGTAGGAAACGGCGGCGGACCCAAGTCCGCCGCCGCCAGTTTCACCGCGTCAGCTTCTTGTACGCCAACCGCGTCGGACGATCCGCAGCATCGCCCAGACGACGCCGCTTGTCCTCTTCATACGCCTCAAAATTCCCCTCGAACCATTCGACGTGCGAATTGCCTTCGAACGCGAGGATATGCGTCGCGAGACGATCAAGGAAGAAGCGATCGTGGCTGATGACCACGGCGCAGCCGGCGAAATTCTCGATCGCCTCTTCCAGTGCACCCAGCGTTTCGACGTCGAGGTCGTTGGTCGGTTCGTCGAGCAGCAGCACGTTGCCGCCGCGCTTCAGCATCTTGGCGATGTTGACGCGGTTGCGCTCACCGCCCGACAGCTTGCCGACATTCTTCTGCTGGTCCTGGCCCTTGAAGTTGAACGCACCGACATAGGCGCGGGTCGACTGGTCGTGGCCGTTGACCTTCATGTAATCGAGGCCGTCGGAGATTTCCTCCCAGACATTGTTGGCCGGATTGAGGTGGTCGCGGCTCTGATCGACATAGCCGAGGCGGACCGTGGTCCCCATCTCGATCGTGCCGCTGTCGGGCGTTTCCTGCCCGGTGATCAGCTTGAACAGCGTCGACTTGCCCGCGCCGTTTGGCCCGATCACCCCGACGATGCCGCCCGCCGGCAGCGTGAAGGACAGGTTCTCAAACAACAGCTTGTCGCCATAGGCCTTTGACACATTGTCGAGTTCGATCACCTTGCCGCCCAGCCGCTCGGGAACCTGGATGACGATCTGGGCCTTACCCGGCGTGCGCTGCGACTGCGCTTCGACCAGCTGCTCGAACTTGGAGATACGCGCCTTGGACTTGGTCTGGCGGCCCTTCACGCCGGCGCGGATCCACTCCAGCTCGTCCTTGATCGCTTTCTGGCGGCCGGTGGCCTCGCGGTCCTCCTGCTCCAGGCGCTTGGCCTTCTTCTCCAGATAGGTCGAGTAATTGCCCTCGTACGGGAAATACTTCCCACGATCGAGCTCGAGGATCCAGTCGACCACATTGTCCAGGAAATAACGGTCGTGGGTGATCATCAGCACCGCGCCGGCATATTCCTTGAGGTGGTTTTCCAGCCACTTGACGCTTTCGGCGTCGAGATGGTTGGTCGGTTCGTCGAGCAGCAGGATCGAGGGCTTCTGGATCAGCAGCCGAGTCAGCGCCACGCGGCGCTTTTCACCGCCCGAGAGGTTCTCGACCGCCCAGTCGCCCGGCGGGCAGCGCAGCGCTTCCATCGCGATCTCGAGCTGGTTGTCGAGGCTCCAGCCATCCACCGCGTCGATCTTGGCCTGAAGATCGCCCATCTCCTCCATCAACGCGTCGAAATCGGTGTCGTCCTTGGGATCGCCCATTTCCGCGCTGATCGCGTTGAACCGCTCGACCAGATCGGCGGTCTCGCGCGCGCCGTCCTTGACGTTTTCCAGCACCGACTTGCTGGGATCGAGCTGCGGCTCCTGCTCCAGATAGCCGACGGTGATATTCTCACCCGGCCACGCCTCGCCGCTGAAATCCTTGTCGATGCCGGCCATAATCTTGATCAGGGTCGACTTGCCCGCGCCGTTCGGACCGACGATGCCGATCTTCGCGCCCTGATAGAATTGCAGGCTGATATTGCTCAGCACCGGCTTTTGCGCGCCGGGGAAGGACTTGGTCATGTCCTTCATGACATATGCGTATTGGGCGGCCACTTGTGGTCTCCGTTCGATCGAACTGGTGGGTCGGGATTTGACGCGCGATGTAGCGACGGCGCGCCCTCAAGGCAATCAGCGCAGCCAGCGGACCATTGCGGGATAGGCCGGAGCCCCCTCCGGCGCGGACAACGCACTATGCGCCATGCCCGCCGCAACCAGCTCGGGCAGGCCGATATAGAGGCCCATCGCATAGGACTGGCCAAGCATCGGTCCGCGCCCGTGATAGCCGCCCTCATGAAACACCACACCGGGGTCGATGCCCAGTTGCACCGCCGCAGCATAGGACCACGCCATCGCCGCAAGTTCGAGCGCGCGGTCGTCCGGCACGGCACCGCTTCGCGCGTCAGCCTCCAGCACCGCCAGATGCCCCGCCTCATGCAGGATGTCACCCGGCCATTGCAGGCGTGCGCGGTCCACCACCACGCCACCGCCAGCCACCGCGACAGCAGGCAGGAACGAATCGGCTGCGACCAGGTCCTCCGTGACCGGAATGCCGATCGCGCGCACGAATGCGACGATTCGGTCAAACATGTCTGACTCGCCATCCATCAGCCTGACCTACCGCAGTTTTTGTCGATCTGAAGGGTTTTCGGCCCATGACGAATGCGATTTGGGATTCTAGGAGCGGGGCATGACGCATCTCCTCACCCGCCTCGCCGCCGCAACCGCCCTGTTTGCGCTTCCTGCCACCGCCTCTGCGCAAGCAATGGACCCGGTCGCCCTGCGCGACGCCGCGCTCAAGGACGATCTGGCCTATGAGATTACCGAAGGACTGACCACCGAAGTCGGCCCGCGCCTTGCCGGGACCGAGGCGGAGGCACGGGCGCGCGCCTGGGCGCTCAAAAAGCTGACCGCCCTTGGCTTCAAGAATGTCCGGAACGAACCGTTCGAGATGAAGACCTGGGTGCGCGGCGTCGAAACGCTCGAAGTGCTCGCCCCCTTCCCCCAGCCGCTGCACCTGACCGCGCTCGGCAATTCGGGCGCGACCGGAGCAAAAGGGCTTGAAGCCGAGATCGTCTATTTCCCCGACCTCGCCGCGCTCAACACAGCGCCCGATGGCAGCCTCAAGGGCAAGATCGTCTTTGTCAGTCACGGCATGACCCGCACCCAGGACGGATCGCAATATGGCGCCTTCGGTGCCGCGCGGCGGAGCGGGCCGACCGTCGCGGCGCGCAAGGGCGCGGCGGCGATCCTGATTCGCTCGATCGGCACTGACTATCACCGCAATCCGCATACCGGCGTCACCAATTTTGCCGAGGGCGTCGCGCCGATCCCCGCAGCTGCATTATCCCTTCCGGATGCGGAGCAGCTGGAGCGCATTCTGAAGCGCGGTCAGCCGGTAAAGGTCAAGCTGACCCTGACCCCGCGCCAGATCGGCACCACCGAATCGGGTAATGTCATCGCCGAAGTCCCCGGCAGCGATCCCGCCGCCGGCATGGTCGTGGTCGCCTGTCACCTCGACAGCTGGGACCTTGGCACCGGTGCGTTCGACGACGCCACCGGCTGTGGCATCGTGGCTGCTGCCGCCAAGCGGATCATGGACGCTGGCACCCCGCGTCGCACGATCCGCATCCTGTGGGCAGGCGCCGAAGAGGTCGGCGTGTTCGGCGGAAAGGCCTATTTCGACGCGCACAAGAGCGAAAACCACGCGCTCGCCGCCGAATCGGACTTCGGGGCCGATCGCGTCTGGCGGGTCGATTTCCGACTGCCCGACAGCGCCAAGGCGGTCGGGGACCGGGTCGCCGCCGCATTGGCCCCGCTCGGTATCAGCCGCGGGCGCGACCGCGCCGGCGGCGGGGCGGATGTCGCCGCGCTGATCGCGGCGGGTGTTGCTGGGATCGACTTGCAACAGGACGGCAGCCGCTATTTCGACCTCCACCACACCCCCGACGACACGCTCGACAAGGTCGATCCGGCACAATTGCGCCAAAATGTTGCGGCATGGACCGCAATGCTCGCCGTCGTGGCCAACGCGCCTGAGGAAATCGGCCCGGTAAAGTGATGCACCGCACCATTTCGGGTGGTCGCAAACCTTGCTGAGAGATGAATTTCCATTGACGGACGCGTAACGGGCGCTATTCCGACTAACTCGCACGGCAATCGGGCCGGGGCGAACCGAAATAGCTTTGCTTGGGAGCAAACGAATGAAGAAGATTCTCATCGTCGCTGCCGCGACCGGCCTGATGTCGCTCGCTGCTTGCAACACGCCTGCTGCGAACAACACCGCCGAGAACGTCGCTGCCGGCATGGAAGCCGAAGCCGACAACATGGAAATGGTTGCCGACAACGCGACCAACGAAGTCGTCGAAGACGCGGCCGAGAACGCTGCCGACAACCTGGAAGCAGCTGCCGACAACGTCGCTGGCTAATTCCGGTTCGGCCTACCGGCTCGTTTGAGCCGGTCGAATCGAAAGGGCGTCCCTGCGGGGGCGCCCTTTTTTCTTGGGCGGTGACCGCTGCGGGGCATGTCGCCTGTCGATGATCAACGGCGTTTGATCGCCACCAACGAACCTGATCGACTGGCTCATGCCCCCAGTCGATGCGGCGTCGTCCCCATTGCGTCCCACGGCTAGCTGCGGACCTGCGTTCAGCCCCCGAACGCGTTGAACCCAAAGAGGTCCGTGATGTTCTCCACTCTGTTCCGCACGGCCGCGCTCGGCGCGGTGCTGCTCCTTTCACATCCCGCTGCGGCTACCCCGGGCAAGTCGGTGACGGTGCGCCACGCCGATCTCGACCTCACGGTCGCGGCCGGAAGACAGACGCTCGAGCGGCGCATTGCGCATGCCGCCATGGCGGCCTGCGGCGGCCGTCCCGACTATCGCAACTTGACGGAAACCCGCGCGCACAACCGTTGCGTCGCCAGCGCGCTCGAATCCGCGCGACCTTCCATCGATCTTGCCTTTCGCAGCGCGGCCACGCGCCAGCTCGCTGCCCGCGACCAAAATGTCAGAGTAGCTCCCTGACATTCCCTGCTCCGCCCGGCGAACGAGTCGGGCGGAGCCTCTTTGCGGATCGGCACTATCGGCCCGCCAGGAACGCCTTGACTGCGGCCTGATAGGTGCGTCCGATCCGCACCTGCGCATCGTCGATCAGCTCGGCGTACCACACCCCCAGCCCATCATGGCGCAACTTCACGATGCGGTCGCGCCGCACGATCACCGACCGATGCAAACGGATGAAGCGTTCCGGGTTCAACCGTCGCTCCAGCTCGCTGATCGTCTGGTGGATCAGATAGCTGCGCCCGCCGATGCTCAATCGCATATAGTCGCGCTCTGCGTCGATCCGCTCGACATCATCGGCGCGGACCCGAATCATCTCGGACCGATGCGGGACCCAGAAATCCTCGATCCAGCGGGAGGGCGGTGGTGCGGGGTCGCCGCTCCGCAGCCCCTTCGCCTCGGCCGCCCGGGCGACGGCACGCGCCAGCCGCTCGGCGCTGACTGGCTTTAGCACATAATCCACCGCCGCAACCTCGAACGCGGCCACGGCATGCTGGTCGAATGCGGTGCAGAAGATCACCGCCGGCCGGTGCAGTGCGCGCGCCAGCGACTGCGCGACCGAAATTCCGTCGCAATGCGGCATGGCGATATCGAGCAGGACCAGATCCGGCTTCAACACATCGATCAGGCGCAGCGCCGCGTCGCCATCCACCGCCGTGCCGACCAGGTCCACCTGATCCAGCCCCGCGCACAATATCTGCATCCGCTCGACCGCCAGCGGCTCGTCATCGACGATCAGCGTGCGCAGCCGCTCAGCAGCCATGGGTCGTCACCGGAACGCGGATGGTCACGGCGAACCCACCCTCGGGGCGCGGCCCGGCCTCCAGTGACGCCGCGTCGCCGAACCGCACGGTCAATCGGTCGCGAACATTTCGTAGGCCGACGCACGTGCCTTTTGCCCCTTGTACGCCTTCGCCATCGTCGATTACCGCAATCACGAGCATTGCGCCGTCGATCCGCGCGCGGACGCGGACCTCGACCGGACGACGCGCGGGCGCCACACCATGCTTGATCGCATTCTCGACCAGCGGTTGAAGCAATAGCCCGGGCACGCAGGCGCGCTCCGCCTCCGGTGCGATGTCGAACGCACTGCGCAGCCGCTGGGGAAAGCGGATCGCCTCAATGTCCAGATACAGGCGCTGCAACGCGATCTCGTCAGCCAGCGGTACGTCCTCGGTCGGCTCGGCAGACAGGCTGGTGCGGAAAAACGTCGACAGGTTGAGGATCATCGTTTCGGCATCCTCGTGCCGCCCGGCCATCACCAGCGACGAGATCGAGTTGAGCGTATTGAACAGGAAATGCGGATTCACCTGATAGCGCAGCGCGCGCAACTCCGCGGTCTGGGCCGCGGTGCGCAGCCGCGCCGCCTCCCGCTCGGACGCACGCACCGCTCCGGCATAGGACAAGGCAAGGTAGAGAATCGCCCAGGCGAGGTTGAAGAAATACCAGTGGATCGCATTGTCCGCGATTACATGGGCGGGTCCCTTCTTCTCCTCATGCGCCTCCTGCCCCTCGCGCGTCGCGGACTTCTCCGCGTCCGATTTTTCCAGTTCGGGCTTTGGATCGACGACGTAAAAGGACAGATAGTTGACCGTCGAATATGCGGTGGACGACACCGCCGCGAACAGGAATGCTGCCGCGATGCGTAACCGCAGGCTGCGCTGCTCCAGTGGACGCAGCGCCAGGTACATCAATGTCGTGAAGCCAATCCCGAACAACGACACCCAAGCACGGTTGTCGAGCATTACCCAGTGATCCGGGTAATCCATGATCCAGGCGCGCAGCGTGACGCTGACATAATAAAACGCCCAGAAGCCGATGATCGACAGCACCGCAACGCGCGGCGAGACCGTGAATTGGGAGGGCGCGTGCGGGTGACTGGCCATCACGTCATCTAACGTGATCGCCCCTTCCGATACCACTAACGCAAGGCGCGTTGGTCGAAGCGGATAGGTCGTCCGTCGAAAGCCGGTTTGTACGCGGCGCACATCGCGCACCGCTGCCCGATCAGAGCCGTTCCACCGCGCGCTCGAGCTTGCGCAGCACCGCGCGGTCGCCGGCGGGCGCATCCGCCGCGTCCTGTGCCAGCGCCATCAGGCGGATCGCGCCAAAGCTCGCCGCCAATCCCTTGAGCCGCAGCGCGGCACCACGCCAAGCCTCGGGATCATCGGCCTTCGCCAACCCTTCCAGCGCGCGCTTCGCGCTTTCGAGGAACGCCCCGCGAAGTTCCGCGATCAGCCCGGGCTCATCGCCCACCGCCGCCGCCAGAGTCGCATCGATTGCACCGGGATCATACGCCATGCCTGACTCTAGATTCGGCGTGCTTAATGAGTGGTTTCACAATGCTAGGCGGCGATGGTGCGATTGTGCTAAACCGGGACGATGAACGGGGGAACGAACAAGATGGGGCCGCGTCCGCTCGACGATGCGGATGACGAACTGCTGCTCGTCGAAGAGGCGCCTGAACCGATCATGGGCACGCCCGCGACGGATGTTGCGGATGAAGACGAGCCACCGGCGCTGCGTACGCCTTGGCTCGCCGCGACCTTCGCCATCGGGCTGGTCGTCGCCTGGATCGGTGTGGCCGGCTGGTTGCTGCAGCCGCTATTCGCCGCGCCGCCACCTCCTGCCCAGCTTGTTCAGTTGATCGCGGCGCTGTGCGTGCCGCCGGCGCTGATCGGCATCCTGTGGCTGCTCGCCCAGCGCAACAGCGCGGCGGAAGCGCGCCGCTTCGGCCAGACCGCCCGCGCCATGCGGGCCGAAGCCGCGAGCCTGGAGCGCGTCGTCGCCACCCTGTCGCGCAAGATCGAGGCGAACCGAGCGGAGCTCGCCGATCAGACCACAGCACTGATGGCGATGGGCGACCGCGCCGCCGAACGGCTTCAGGCGATCTCCAACGGCATGGCCGCCGAAGCCCGCGCCGTGTCCGACAGCGCACAGAAACTGGTCGACAGCAGCGCCACCGCCGAAAAGAGCGTGGGGATCGTTCTCTCCTCACTACCGCGCGCGCATGAGGAAATGACCGGCATGGCCGCGACGCTCGACGCCGCGGGTATGAAGGCCAGCGAACATGCCTCCGCACTCGACGCGCAGCTCGCCGCGCTCGGCGAGCGCGGGCGTGAGGCGGACAACATCGCCGGTGGCGCCGCCCAGCGCCTCGCCGCACACATCGCCCGCATGGAAGCGACCAGCGAGAATGCCGGCACCAAGCTGGAGGGCGTCGCCGCCAGCATGTCCGAAACCGTCGACGCAATGCTCGACCGCGCCGCCGCTGCTGTGGACGAGGCGCGCAAGGGCATTGCCGCCCAAGGCGAAGCGATGCTCGCCATGCTCGCCGCCAACCAAGCCTCGCTCGACAAGGCCGGGCGCGACAGCATCGATACGGTCGGCGCACGCATCGGTGAGGTCGAGGAGACGATCGGCCGTATCGCCGACCGGCTGGGCGAGGAACAGACCCGCGTCGACATCCTCCTCGCCTCGGTCACCGGCGGTATCGCCCAGGCCGATGGCCAGCTCGCATCGCTCCACAGCCACGGCATGGAACGCACCCAGGCGCTTGCCGCGTCGATCAGCGCGCTCGACAGCTCGGCGAGCGCCATGACCGAAACGCTGCGCGACGGCGACGCCACCGCCCGCCGCGTCATCGCGACCGCCGAAGAACTGCTCACCGCGCTCGACGCCTCCGCCCGCGAGATGGACGAGACGATGCCCGAGGCGCTGGTGCGGCTGGAGGAACGGATCGGCGCGACGCGCGGCGTCATCGCCGCGTCGAAGCCCGAACTGCTCGCTTTGGTCACCGCTGCCGAAAGCACCCATGACGCGATCGAAGCCATTGCCGACGTTGTCCGCACCCAGCGCGACATGCTCGCCAAGACCCAGGCGTCGCTGCTCGAATCGCTCGAAGACGGTCAGGCCAAGACTGCCCAGTTGGAGGATGTCGTCGATCGCGCCATCGCCAATGCGCGCCGCTTCGCCGAGGACGCCGCACCCCAGCTGGTCGATGCGCTGCTCCGCATCCGCGAAACCGCCAACGCGGCGTCCGATCAGGCTCGCGCCGCGCTCGCCAGCATCGTACCGGAGGCGACCCGTCAGCTTGAAGACGCTGGCTCCGCCGCACTGCGCCGTGCGCTCGACGCGAGCGTGCGCACCCAGTTGATCGAGCTGGGCGAAGTGACTCAGGGCGCGGTCAACGCCGCCGCGCGCGCCAGCGAACGGCTCGCACAGCAGATGCTGTCGATCCACGACGCATCGGCTCAGGTCGAGGCGCGGATCGACGAAGCCCGTGCCGAACGCGAAAACGCCGATCGCGACAATTTCGCCCGCCGCGTGTCGCTGTTGGTCGAAGCGCTCAACTCCGCCTCGATCGACATCTCCAAGGCGTTCGCGCACGAAGTGTCCGACAGCGCCTGGGCGGCCTATCTGAAGGGCGACCGCGGCGTCTTCACGCGCCGCGCCGTCCGCCTGCTCGACAGCGGCCAGGCCCGCGAAGTGTCGTCGCTTTACGAAGGGGACCCCGACTTCCGCGAGCAGGTCAACCGCTACATCCACGATTTCGAAGCGATGCTGCGTCAGGTCCTTGCCCTGCGCGACGGGGCGCCACTGGGCGTGACGTTGCTCTCGTCCGACATGGGCAAGCTCTATGTCGCACTGGCACAGGCGATCGAACGGCTGCGGGGATAGTCCTCACAGCCGCTTGCCCTGAGCCTGTCGAAGGGCGAAATACACAGCTGTCAGGAGCAGCCCTTCGACAGGCTCAGGGCAAGCGGCGAGAGACTTACTCCTTCGCCGCCGCCTGCACCTTCATCGCAAACGCCATCCGCTCCTGCGCCAGCGCCCGGTCGCTTGCACGCGGCCAGGCGGCACTGGTGACCATCACCAGCTTGTTCGCCGGATCGACGATGATCGATTGCCCGAAAATGCCCTGAGCCGCGAACACTCCGCCCGCCGGGACCCACCATTGATAGCCATAGCCGCCGCCGGGGAAGCTCACCTGCGCCTTGGTCGCGTCGGCGAACCAGCCGGCGGGAACGATGCCCTTCCCGCCCTCCAGCGCCATCTGCCCGATCCGCCCATAATCGCGCAGCGACACCGACAGGCAGCATCCCGACACTTCCGCCCCGGTCTGGTCGGTCATCCAGAACGCATCGCGCTCCATGCCGTACGGCTTCCAGATCTTCTCTTCGAGATAGGCCGAGAGCGTCTTGCCCGTCGCGCGGCGCACCAGCACGCCGATCAGATTGGTCTCGCCGGTCTTGTAGACAAACTTCACCCCCGGATCGCTCTCGCGCGGCAGCTTGCGCATGTAGAAGACGGTCGGGTCCTGCCCGGCCGGCACCGCTTCGGCGAACATCCGCGCCACATCGCTATTGGGGTTGGTGTAATCCTCGTTCCACTTCACACCCGACGTCATCGTCAGCAGCTGGCGGATCGTCACTCCGTCATAGCCCGCCCCGGCGAGATCGGGGATGTAGCGGGTGACAGGATCGTCGATCGACTTGATATAGCCATCCTTGATCGCCGCACCGACCAGTGTCGACGTCACCGACTTGGCGACCGAAAAGCTGGTCCAGCGCCCCTCCGGCCCATAGCCGCGGGCATACCGCTCCAGTCGCACCTTGCCGTCCTGCAGCACCAGCAGCCCGGTGACATTTTGCGCGGCCATGAACGCTGACACATCCGCCTCAGCGATCGGCAGCGGCACGCCCTTGGGCAGCGCGCGGACCTTGCGCCCGGCCTTGGCGGTGGTGCCGGGGAAGATCGTCTCCATCGCCGGGAAGTTCTTGAACCGCTCCTCCTGCGACCAGAACAGCACGGCGGCACCGACCTGACGCAGCTTCGCGACATCCTGCGGCGCGACCTGTACGGCCGGCGGCGGCGTTCCTGCACCCGCTGCGCAGCCCGCCAATGCCAGCGCGCTGAGCGCTACTCCCCATGCCCGCATCATCGCTCTCCCTTTAGTCTTTTATCAGCGTGACTTGCGCGACATGGATGCCCCTGCCGCGAAACCCGCCTTCGCAATACATCAGGTAATAGCGCCACAGATCGACGAAATGGGAATCAAATTCGGCGGGCAGCCGCCTCTCCGCCACCGCCGCGTCAAACGCCTCCCGCCACAGCTTCAGCGTATCGGCATAATCGACGCCGAAATTGTGCTGATCGGCCCAGCGCAATCCCTGCGCCTGCGCCATCGCGCGGAACCTGCTCTCGGAAAGCAGCATCCCGCCCGGAAACACATAGGCCTGGATGAAATCGACGTTGCGCGCATAGGCGTCGAAGATCGCGTCATCGATCGCGATATACTGGATCGCCGCGCGCCCGCCGGGCTTCAGCACCCGCGCGATCGTCGCCAGATAGGCGGGCCAATAGTCCTGACCGACCGCCTCGACCATCTCGATGCTCGCCACCGCGTCGAACACTCCGGTGACATCGCGATAATCGGTCAGGCCGACAGTGACGCCCTCCAGCCCCGCCCGCGCCATCCGCGCCTCGACATAGGCCTTCTGCTCCGCCGACAGCGTGATGCCGTGCACCTGTCGCCCGCCACGCGCGGCCAGCTCCGCGAACGAACCCCAGCCACACCCGATCTCGAGAATGCGGTCCCCCGGCCCGGTCCCGGTCCGCTCCAGCACCGCCGCCAGCTTCGCCGCCTGCCCCTGCGCCAGCGACGCCACGCCGGGGGCGAACAGCGCGCTCGAATAGGTCATGCTCGCGTCCAGCCACGGCGCGTAGAAGTCGTTCCCCAGATCGTAATGATAAGCGATGTTGCGCCGCGATCCCTTGCGCGAATTGCGCTGGAACCAGTGCCACACCCGCTTGGCAATCCGCCCCACACCCCCTGCGCGTCCGGCATCGCCCAACGTCGCGCGGTTGCGCACGAACAGGTCGAACAGCGGCACCGGATCGGGGCTGGTCCACTCACCCGCCGCCCACGCCTCATACCAGCCCGCCGACCCGCCGGTCGCCAACCGCCACAGCGCGCGCCAGCTGCGGATCACCACCACCGCCTCCGGCCCCGGCGCCCGCCCGCCGAGCCGCCGCTGCATGCCGCCGGGCAAGGTCGCCGCTATCGCACCCTCGGCCAGCCCCGCATCGATCCGGTCGAGCAGCCGGTGGAGCCACGGCTCCGCCACCCCCGCAATCAGCGCGCTCGCCGTGCCACGGAGGTGCGCTCCGTCACGACGGCCACGGTTGCGGGTATGGGTCTGGTTCACGCGCGCAACAACCACGGCCAACACGAGTCGGGCAAGGTGCAATCGGCCGGATTAAATCCCCCGCACCGCCGCCAGCGCCCGTTCGCGCGCTTCGCGATGCCCGATGATCTTGCGCGGATAGTCGCTCGGCCGCCGCCCATGTTCTTCCGGATCGTGGATCACATCGTCATGCAGCCGGGCCAGTTCCGGCACCCACTCACGGATATAGCCCGCCGCATCGAACTTCTCCGACTGCGACAGCGGCGCCATGATCCGCACGAACATGTTCGAATCGATGCCCGTCCCCGACACCCATTGCCAGTTCACCGCATTGCTCGCGTAATCGGCATCGGCCAGCGTATCCCAGAACCAGCGCTCCCCCGCGCGCCAGTCGATCAGCAGATGCTTGATCAGGAAACTCGCCGCGATCATCCGCACGCGATTGTGCATCCACCCGGTCGCCCATAGCTGCCGCATCCCGGCATCGACAATCGGGTAACCCGTCCGCCCCTTGGTCCAAGCGTCGAAATCCGCGCGGACTGCGGTAGACCCGGTGTCACGCCATGGGATTGCGTCGAACTTCTCCCGCGCATTCTTTGCGGCATAATCGGGGAATTGCAGGATCACATTCTGCGCATAATCGCGCCACCCGATCTCGCTCAGGAACACGTCCACCGACCCGCCCGCATCGGCAACCCGGTGCCACACATAGGCCGGCGATACCTCGCCGAAATGCAAGTGGGGGCTAAGCCGCGAGCTGCCCTCGATCGACGGCAGGTTGCGCGTGCGGTCATAGCCCGCCGCCTTGTCGACAAAGGCATCAACCCGCTTGCGCGCACCCGCCTCGCCCGGCTCCCACTCGGCAAAGCCCGTCGCCCAGTCGGGCTTAGTCGGCAGCAGCCCCCAATCCTCCAGCCGGTCCGACTTCGGCCAGCTCGACGGCGCAGGAATGTCGCGCGGCCGGTTCACCGGAGGGGCCGGCGGCATTCGCCCCTGCAACGCCCGCCAGAACGGCGTGAAAATCTTGTACGGCTCGCCCGACCCCGTCGTCACCGATCCCGGCGGGGCGAGGTAATTGCCGTCATGGCACACCAGTTCCAGCTGCTTCGCCACCGCCCGCTCGGCATTGCGCCACCACGGCTCATAATGCCGGATGCAATGGACTCGCTTCGTCCCGACTTCCTCCGCCAGCGTCGCCAGCACCGCATCGCACTTGCCCCGCCGCAGGATCAGCCGCGCCCCCTTCTCCCGCAGCGCCGCGTCGAGGCTGGCCAGGCTATGGTGCAGCCACCAGCGCGACGCCCCGCCCATGGCGCGATGCTTGGGCGTCTCGTCGTCCAGGATATAGACCGGCACCACCGGCCCCTCCCCCGCCGCGGCGATGAGCGCCGCCTGATCCGACAGTCTCAGGTCACGGCGAAACCACAGGATGCTCGTCATTCAGTTTCCCTGTCGGGCGGGATGCGGACGCTGAACCGTCCGCGCGCCAGCTCGTTTCCGAAGCGCTGGTCGCCGATGACGATGCTGTCATCCGCGCGCAGCTCTGCAAAGGGCATGCGCGACCAGAACAGGAATGCGCGAACTTCGGGGTCGCGCGCCGCCGCCGCCGCGATGCGCGGATCGTCCATCCCGATCGGCAGCGGCCCGCGCTCCGGCTCGGCGAACAGGCTGGGCAGCACGCCACCGGTCAGGTTCAGCGACCCGCTCCCGCGCTGCCCCTCCCCACGCCACAGCGTCTCGCGTTGCCAGAAGGCGATAGGCACCGGGTTGGCGACCACCAGTTCGGGCGTGATGCCATAGTCCGCCCGCACCCGCTCTGCCGTCTGCGCTTCGGCGAGGCCCGTCAGCACGCCATTGCCCAGGATATAGGCGCTGATCGCCACCACCACGATCCCGCCGCGCCGCCGCCAGTCACCCCCGCGCCGCTCGGCCCGGCGTGACCACAGGAAGCCGCCAATCAGCATCGCCCACATCCACACATCGATGATGAAGATGCTGTCGCCATAGAACCAGCGCGACGAAAACGGTTCGAGCAACCGAACGCCATAGCTGTTGAGCCAGTCGAACGCCGGATGGCTGAGCGTCCCGATGAACGCCAGCAGCAACAAATGCCACGGCCGCACCGGCGCGCGCGCCTCGGGCCGCTTGCCCCGCCGCGCCTGCCACCGGTCGAACCCGACCATGATCGCGGTCAACAGCACCGGCAGCACCAGCATCGCGATCGGCCCATGCGTCAGCCCGCGCCGCATCTCCAGTGACTGGATGCCGTAAACGGTGCACGCCGCGTCCAGATCGGGGATGTTCGCCGCGATGATCAGCGTCGGCATGCCCAGGCCCGACAGCTTCTTGAGCCCCGCCTGCCCCAGCGCAGCACCGATCATGCTGTGTGTTAGGTTATCCATAAGGCAGGTGCCCTATGCTTCGCGGGGTTCCTTGTCGACCTGCCAGGTTTGGCCCTTGCTGACGAGCTTTTGCAGGTCCGGAACCTTGCCCTCGCTCGCCGCGCGGTTCTGCGCCACCACCGCGCTTTCAAACGTCGGCGCGGGATCGTCATAGATCACGCCCAGTGCCATCGGGAACGGCCCGAACGGCATCTCGACCAGCATGTGCGCAAGCCCGCGATTGGTCTGGTCGTGCACCACCACGCCCGACACATCGCCATCGACGATGTCGACCACCTTCAGCGTCAGCCGCTCGACATCCAGCGCCAGCCCCTTGGTCCCGCCCGCGAATACCAGCGGCTTGCCATGCTCGACCCACAGCTGATGCCCGGCATTGGCCTTGTCCACGAACGACGCGAACACATCGGCGTTGTAGACGATGCAATTCTGGAAAATCTCGACGAACGCCGCGCCCTTGTGCGCATGCGCCGCCTTGAGCACCACAGGCAGATTCTTGTTCACGTCGATCCCGCGCGCAATGAACCGCGCGCCCGATCCGAGCGCAAAGGCGCAGGGCTTGGCGGGGTGGTCCACCGACCCGAACGGCGTGGAGGGCGACCGCGTCCCCTCCCGGCTGGTCGGCGAATATTGGCCTTTGGTCAGGCCGTAAATCTCGTTGTTGAACAACAGGATCTGGCAATCGAGGTTGCGTCGCAGCAGGTGCATCGTGTGATTGCCACCGATGCTCAGCCCATCGCCATCCCCGGTGATGATCCACACATCCAGGTCCGGATTTGCCAGCTTCACCCCCGTCGCCACCGCCGGCGCACGCCCATGGATGGTGTGGAAGCCATAGGTTTCCATATAATAGGGAAAGCGCGACGAGCAGCCGATGCCGCTGACGAACACCGTCTTCTCAGGCGTCGCGCCGATCTCCGGCATCGTCCGCTGCACCGCCTTCAGGATCGCATAGTCGCCGCAGCCGGGGCACCAGCGGACCTCCTGATCGGTCTCCCAGTCCTTCGGCGTCGACGGGCGGATGGTGGTGATCTCGTTCATGCCAAAGCCTCCTCGATCGCCGCCTCGATCTCATGGATCCGGAACGGCTGCCCCGACACCTTGTTCAACGGCCGCGCATCGACCAAGAACTGATCCCGCAGCACCGTCTTCAACTGCCCGGTGTTCATCTCGGGCACGAGCACCTTCTCGTAACTCTTGAGCAAATCACCCAAATTCCCCGGCATCGGCCAGATATGGCGGATATGGATGTGGCTGACGTCCAGCCCCTTGCGCCGCGCGCGCCGCACCGCCTGGGTGATCGGGCCATAGGTCGATCCCCAACCGACGACGACCAGCTTCCCGCCCGGCGCGCCCTGCTCCACCACCTGATCCGGGACATCGATCCCCGCCACCTTGTCACGGCGGATATTGGTCATCGCCTGATGATTGTCGGCCGAATAATCGAGATTGCCCGTGTTCAGCTGCTTCTCGATCCCGCCGATGCGGTGAAGCAGGCCCGGCGTCCCCGGCTTTACCCATGGCCGCGCCAGCTTTTCATCGCGGGCATAGGGTTGAAACTTCTCCCCCTCACCCGGCGCATCGGTTTTGAACGTCACCGGGAACGGCGCATAGCCGCTCATGTCCGGCACCTTCCACGGCTCGGCGGCATTGGCGATATAGCCGTCGGTCAGGATCATCACCGGCGTCATATATTGCGTCGCGATCCGCACCGCTTCGATCGCCACGTCGAAGCAATCGGCGGCGGAGCGCGTCGCGATCACCGGCATCGGCGCATCGCCATTGCGGCCATAGACCGCCTGATACAGGTCCGACTGCTCGGTCTTGGTGGGAAGGCCCGTGGATGGCCCGCCACGCTGCGAATTGACGATGATCAGCGGCAGCTCGGTCATGATCGCGAGGCCCATCGCCTCGCCCTTCAGCGCGATGCCCGGCCCCGAGGATGAGGTGACGCCCAACTGCCCGGCATAGGACGCGCCCAGCGCCGACGCGATTGCCGCAATCTCGTCCTCCGCCTGGAAGGTGGTGACCCCGAACTCCTTCAACCGGCTGAGATAATGCAGGATCGCCGACGCCGGCGTGATCGGATAGCCGCCAAAGAACATCGGCAGCCCGGCCAGCTGCGCCCCCGCGACCAGTCCCATCGAAATCGCTTCGGCCCCCGTCACCGTGCGGTACAGCCCCGGCTCGACCGGCGCGGCGGGAACATGGACCTGCGCAATGCCCAGCGCGCCCAGCTCCGCCGTCTCGCCATAGGCATGGCCTGCATTGAGCGCGGCAATATTCGCCTCGGCCAGCTCCGGCGCCTTGGCGAATTTGGTCTTGAGCCAGTCGATCAGCGGCCCGCGCTCACGGTCGAACATCCACAACGCCAGCCCCAGCGTCCACATATTCTTGCAGCGCAGCGCTTCCTTGTTGCCAAGCCCGAACGGCTTCACGGCATCCAGCGTCAGCTGCGAGATGTTGAGCTTGAGCAGCTGCCATTTGGCGAGGCTGTCGTCCTCCAGCGGGTTCGCGGCGTATTTCGCCTTGTCGAGGTTGCGTTTGTTGAACTCGCCTTCGTCCGCGATGATCAGCCCGCCGGGCTTGAGATCGCCGACATTGGTCTTGAGCGCCGCCGGGTTCATCGCGACCAGCACATCGGGCGCATCGCCCGCCGTCTCGATCGCCGCCGACCCGAAATTGATCTGAAAGGCGGAGACCCCGAACAACGTCCCCTGCGGCGCGCGGATTTCGGCGGGGAAGTCGGGGAAGGTGGCGAGATCATTGCCCGCCAGCGCGGTCGACAGGGTGAATTGCCCCCCGGTCAACTGCATCCCGTCACCGGAGTCGCCAGCAAATCGGACGACGACCGCCTCGGGTGGCGGATTGGCGGAAGCCTCTTCGGGCGTGACCTGATGGGCGGCAGTGGCCATTCAGTCTCTTCCTGCAATGTCCCACCCTCTTACGCCTCGGGGTGGGTTGCATGGAAGGTAGAAGGATGGTGCGCGGTTGCAACCGCTTCTTTTAGGGGGCGCCGCCCAGCGCCAGGATCGACGCGACATGCCGCGCCGACACCTCCAACGCATCGACGCCATAGCCGCCACCCAATGCGCTCGCGAGCGGCAGGCCGCGCCGCAGCGCGAGTGTCGCGATCCATGAGTCGCGCACGATCAACCCTTCCAGGCTCAGCGCCAGCCGCCCGAGCCGGTCGCCCTCCCATGGATCAACCCCGGCCTGATACAGCAGGATCGTTGGCTCGAACGCGTCGACCAGCCCCGGCAACGTCGTGGTCAGCGCGTCCATATAGCCCGCATCATCCACCGCATCGGGCAGCGCGACATCGAGCGTCGATCGCGCCTTGCGCACCGGGAAGTTCTTGTCGGCATGGATCGAATAGGTCGCAATATCGGTGCGCCCGGCGGTCAGCGCCGCAGTGCCGTCGCCCTGATGCACATCGCAATCGACGATCAGCACCCGCTCCCCCTCCTCCGCCAGCCGGTGCGCGGCAATGGCGAGGTCGTTGAAGACGCAGAACCCCGCCCCCGTCGCGTGCAGCGCATGATGGCTGCCCCCCGCGGTATTTGCGGCAAAGCCCCGCTGCTGCGCGATCTTCGCCGCCGCATAGGTGCCACCCGGCACGGCCAGCGCCCGCGCCGCTACCTCGGGCGTCACTGGAAAGCCGATGCGCCGCTCCTTTTCGCGCGGCACACGGCTCTCGATCACCTCGGCGACATAATCGGGATCATGCACCGCCTCGATCCAGTCACGCGGCATCGGCTCAGGCTCATGCCATTCCAGCGCCTCGCCCAGATCGCGCAACAGGTCGCGAACGAGGCCGTTCTTGTTCCACTGATACTGGCTGCGCGCAGGGGCCGGCGCGACGTAAAGTGGATGGTGGACGACAGCGATGGCCGTCCCGCTACTCACGCCGCCAGCGTCTCCAGCGCCTCCTGCGCCTCCAACCACGTCACTTCCGCCGCCTCGATCGCCTTCACCACCACGCCGCGCTGTTTCATCAGCTCGGTCATGGTCAGCTTGGTGAACTCGGGCGCAGCGCTCGACGGGTCGAACATCGCCCGGTCGATCGCGCTCAGCTTTTCCTGAAGCTTGGCCAACTCCGCCTCCGCCGCCTTGGCGGCCTTGCGCATCGCATTGCCCTTTTCGCGCGCCTCGGCTGCCTCACGCCGCGCATCTTTGCGGTTGACCCCGCCCTTCGCGCCCTCAGCCTTGGGCTCCTTGGCGAGCACGAAGGCGATGTAATCCTCGATGCTCCCGTCGAACGGCTTGGCGGTCCCGCCATCGACCAGCACCAGCCGGTCGGCGGTCATCTCGATCATATGCCGGTCATGGCTGACGATCACGACACAGCCCTGATAGGCGGTCAGCGCCTGGATCAGCGCCTCACGCGAGTCGACATCCAAATGGTTGGTCGGCTCGTCGAGGATCAGCATGTGCGGCGCGTCGCGGGTGATCAGCGCCAGCGCCAGCCGCGCGCGCTCGCCGCCCGACAGCTTGCCGACCTTGGTCATCGCCTTGTCGCCGGCAAAGCCAAACCGACCGAGCTGGCCGCGCACTGCCGACGGCTTCTCGCCATCCATCAGCCGTTGCATATGGTCGAACGGCGTCTCGTCGCTGTGCAGCTCCTCGACCTGATACTGGGTGAAATAGCCCACCCGCATCTTCGCCGACGCCGCCTTCTCGCCCTCGATCGGGGTCAGTTGCGCCGCCAGCAGCCGCGCCAGCGTCGTCTTGCCGTTGCCGTTGCGCCCGAGCAGCGCGATGCGGTCGTCCGGATCGATCCGCAGGTTCAGCCGCGACAGGATCGGCGTTCCGTCATAGCCGACACTGGCATGGTCGAGCGTGATCAGCGGCGGGCGCAGCTGGTCGGGATCGGGAAAGCCGAACGCCAGCGTCGGATCGTCCATGACCGCCGCAATCGGCTGCATCTTCGCCAGCGCCTTGGCACGCGACTGCGCCTGTTTGGCGGTCGATGCGCGGGCCGAGTTGCGCGCGACGAAATCCTGCAGCTTCGCGCGCTCCGCCATCTGTTTTTCGCGCGCGGCCGCTTGCTGCGCCTGTCGCTCGGCGCGCTGGCGTTCGAACGCGTCATATCCGCCGGGATAGAGCGTGAGCTTGCCCCGCTCGAGGTGCAGGATATGGTCGACGACGTTGTTCAGGAAATCCCGCTCATGGCTGACGATCACGATCGTCGCGGGGTAGGAGATCAAGAAATCCTCAAGCCACAGCACCGCTTCAAGGTCGAGGTGGTTCGACGGCTCGTCGAGCAGCAGCAGGTCCGGCTGGCTGAACAGCAATGCCGCCAGCGCAACGCGCATCCGCCACCCACCCGAGAAGCTGTCGAGCGGACGATGCTGCGCCTCCTCGTCAAACCCCAGACCGACCAGAATCCGCGCTGCCCGCGATGGCGCGGTATAGGCGTCGATCGCGCCCAGCCGCTCATGAATCTCGCCCAGCCGGTGCGGATCCTCAAGGCCCTCCGCCTCCGCCATCAACGCCGCGCGCTCGACATCGGCTTCCAGCACCGTCTCGAACGGCGTCGTCTTGCCCGCCGGAGCCTCCTGCGCGACATAGCCCAGGCGCGCACCGCGCGGCATGTCGGCGCTGCCCTCGTCCGGGTCGATCATCCCGGCGATGACCTTGACCAGCGTCGACTTGCCCGCGCCGTTGCGCCCGATCAGGCCAATGCGCCCCTTCGGCGGCAACGCCGCGCTCGCACGGTCGATGATAACGCGGCCACCAAGGCGCACGGTGATTCCGGAAAGATTCAACATGACTCGCTCACAAAATGCCTCGTCGCCCCGGCGGAGGCCGGGGCCGCCATGTGGTAAGCGCTGCGCCCAAAACGGGGCGGCCCCGGCCTGCGCCGGGGCGACGGATTTGCGGCGGCCCTAACACCGCCACCCGATTCAGGAAAGCCGCCCCTCGAAATCCGCATAGCCGAACGACTTCACGATCCGCAGATCGTCAGTCCGGCTGTCCCACAGCGCGATGCTCGGCAGCGGCACGCCGTTGAAGGTCGTCGTCTTGACCATCGAATAATGCGCCTGATCGAGGAACGCGAAGCGCTGCCCCGGCACCGGCCATTCCGGAAAGCGGAAATCGCCCAGGATATCGCCGGCGAGGCACGACGGCCCGCCCAGCCGCACCAGCACATCGCCCTCCTCGCCCAGCATCGCGGGGCGATAGGGTGCCTCGATCACATCGGGCATGTGACAGGTGGCGGAGATATCAACGACTCCGATCGGCATGCCGTTGGTGAAGACATCGACGAACTCGCCGACCAGAATTCCGGTATCCAGCGCGATCGCCTCGCCCGGCTCGAGGATGACCTCAAGGCCTGTCTCGTCACGCACCTGCTTGAGGAAGTCGACCAGATCGTCGCGCTGATAATCGGCGCGGGTGATATGATGCCCGCCCCCGAAATTGAGCCATTTCAGCTGCCCCAGATAGGGCGCGATCCGCGGCTTCAGTGCCTCCCATGTCCGGCGCAGCGGCGGGAAATCCTGTTCGCACAGCGAGTGGACATGAATACCATCCACGCCCTCCAGATGCTCCGCCTTCAGCTGGTCGGCGGGAAAGCCAAGCCGCGAGTGCGGCTGGGCGGGGTCGTATTTCTGGACCTCACCCTCGCTGTGCATCGGGTTCAGGCGCAGCCCGACTTCGAACGTCTCGCCCCGCGCCCGCGCCGCCGCCAGTTCGCTCTTCATCGCCGCATGCTGGAACGGCGTGTTGAAGATCACATGATCGGAAATCGCGCAGATTTCCGCCATGTCGGACTTTTTATAGCCCGAGCAATAGGTCGCGATCTCGCCATGATAATGGTCCCGCGCGAGCCGCGACTCATACAGGCCCGACGTCGCGACGCCGTCCAGATAGCGCCCAACCAGATCGCCCAGCGACCACATCGAAAACGCCTTGAGCGCCAGCAGGATCTTCACCCCCGCGCGATCCCGCACATCGGCGATGGTCTTGAGGTTCCGCTCCACCGCCGCCGCATCGACGACGAAACACGGCGATGGCACGCGGCTCAGGTCAAACCCGGCAAACGCGCCCGGATCCCCGGCCTTGGTGGACATGACGGGCGACGCTGCACGGGTATCGGCCAAGGGACTAAACTCCGTTTGCCCTGAGCTTGTCGAAGGGCGGTCTTGTATCTGGAAAAAGGGAGCGGTGCTTCGACGACCCCGGATCAAGTCCAGGACAAACGAAAGAAGGGAGCCGAAGCCCCCTTCCCCATCAGAACTTCAGCGGCTCGGGCAGCTCATGCACCTGCCACGGCAGGCCATGCTGGTTCAGCATGTCCATGAAGGGATCGGGATCGAACTGCTCCATGTTGAACACGCCTTCGCCCCGCCACTGGCCATTGAGCATCAGCGCCGCGCCGATCATCGCCGGAACGCCGGTGGTGTAGCTCACCGCCTGGTTGCCCGTCTCCTCGAACGCATCCTCGTGGTCGCAGACATTGTAAACGTAGAAGGTCTTCTCTTCCCCGTCCTTCATGCCGGTCGCGATGTCGCCGATATTGGTCTTGCCCTTGGTCGTGGTGCCGAGCGTCGATGGCTCGGGCAGCACAGCCTTCAGGAACTGCAGCGGCACGATCTCGCGGCCTTCGTACATGATCGGCTCGATCGAGGTCAGGCCGACATTCTGCAGCACGCGCAGATGCGTCAGATACTGTTCGCCGAACGTCATCCAGAAGCGCGCGCGCTCCATTTCGGGGATGAACTTGGCCAGGCTCTCCAGCTCCTCATGGTACATGAGGTACATGTTCTTCGCGCCGACCTGATCGAACTCGAACACCTGCCGCGTCGACAGCGCCGGGGTCTCGACCCATTCGCCATTCTCCCAGTGCCGCGCGGGCGCGGTGATCTCGCGGATGTTGATCTCGGGGTTGAAGTTGGTCGCGAAATGCTGGCCGTGATCGCCGCCATTGCAGTCGAGAATGTCGAGCGTGCGGATCGTGTCGAGCAGATGCTTCTTGATGTACATCGCGAACACGCTGGTCACGCCCGGATCGAAACCCGAACCCAGCAGCGCCATCAGCCCCGCATTCTTGAAGCGGTCCTGATAATCCCACTGCCAGCCATAATGGAACCGCGCCTCATCGCGCGGCTCGTAGTTCGCGGTGTCGAGATAGTCGGTGCCGGTGTTCAGGCACGCGTCCATCAGGTTCAGGTCCTGATAGGGCAGTGCAAGGTTGACCAGCAGGTTCGGCTTAACCTGCTCGATCAGCTTCGACGTCGCCGCGACGTCGTCGGCATCGACCTGCGCGGTGTCGATCGTGACGCCAAAGCGCTCCTTGACCGATTCGGCGATCGCATCGCACTTGAACTGGCGGCGGCTGGCGAGCGTGATCTTGCCGAACAGCTCGGGATTCTTCGCCATCTTGTGCACCGCGACCGACGAAACGCCGCCTGCGCCGATTACGAGAACGTCCTTCACGCCTTGTCCTTCCTCTAATGTCCCGGGGGAATGCGGCCCCCATATGGGAGGCGCGGCCCGGATGCAAAGGGCGAAGCACGGGCTGGCCCCGAGCCGCTGAATTCCCCTATGACTGCGACATGAGCATGACGATCGGACGCAGGACATTCATCGGCGGCGCGGCCGCATTCGGCCTGAGCGGCACGGCCGCCGCGCAATCGGCGCAAAAGGTGTTTGCCCCGCTGCCGCCCTGGCCGCCGCGCGAAACGCTGATGCTGTGGCCGACCCTGCCGCCCGGCACCCCGCCCGGCATCGCGCCGTCGAAGGAGCCGGTCCCCCTGCCCCCCGGCACGCCGCAGCGCTGGGAAAAGGGCATTCGCCACCCGTACATCGGCGTGTTCCGGCCGCAGCGGCCCGACGGGCGCGCGGTGCTGGTCATGCCCGGCGGCGGCTATGTCTTTGTCAGCCTGATCAATGAGGGCGTGAACGTCGCGCGCGTGCTCAACCCGCTCGGCATCACCGTGTTCGTCCTCGCCTACCGCCTGCCCGGCGAAGGCTGGTTCAACCGCACCGACGTTCCGCTGCAAGACGCGCAGCGCGTGATGCGCCTGATCCGCGCCAATGCCGTGCATTACCGGATCGACCCGGCCAAGCTTGGCATTCTCGGCTTTTCCGCCGGCGGCCATCTCGGCGGCACGCTGACCGTCGGCCATGCCGATCCGGTGTACAAGGCACGCGACACCGCCGACAGCCTGTCCGCAAGGCCCGCCTTCTCCGGCCTGATCTACCCCGTCACCCAGTTTGCCAGCGCCGGCCCCAACAGCCGCTCCGGCCCCAATTTGTTCGGCGGCCCGCCCCCCGCCGGTGCTGCCTCCGCCCGCTTCGACGTCCTCACCCGCGCCAGTCCGGCGATGCCGCCGCTGTTTATCGCGCATGCAATGGACGACGGCACCGTTCCGGTCAGCCAGAGCATCGCCCTGATCGAAGCCGCGCGCCGCCACAAGGTGCCGGTGGAGGCGCATCTGCTCGAACGGGGCGGCCACGGCTTCGGCGCGCTGTCGCTGAAACCAACCAACCCCGGCCACAAATGGCTGGAGTGGTTCGCCACCTGGACCGCGATGCACACCAAGTAGCCAATTCCTCCGCTGGGCAAGCTCAGGGGAGGAATTGGTTGCAAACCCGTTCCAATCGCCGCACCCTCCCACTCAAACAAAAGGGGGAGGACACACAATGCACAGCGCCATCTTCGGCCCAGTGATCGCACTGATCGGCTGGACCCTCATCATGTGGCTATGGATGTACTTCACCCGCATCCCCGCGATGAAGGCCGCCGGGATTGACGTCGCCAAACTGACCGGCGGCACCGGTGCCGACCTGCGCGCGAAGATCGAGACGAAATCGCAATGGCCCGCCGACAACTACAACCACCTGCTCGAACAGCCGGTAATCTTCTACGCTATCTGCATCGTGCTGGCGCTGATGGATCAGGGCGACAATCTCAACGCGACCGTCGCCTGGGCCTATGTCGCCCTGCGCATCGCCCACAGTCTGGTTCAGGTCACCACCAACCGCGTGATCATCCGCTTTTCGCTGTTCAGCCTCGCAACGATCGCGCTGATCATGCTGACGGTGCACGCCGCGATGACCTACTGGGGCGTCAGCTTACACTAGAGCCGCATCTGGCGCGCGGTCGTCAGCGCGGCTGCGGCGTCGGCGTCGGCGGTGCGCTCAAGCGGATGCGCGGTGCCGGTGTGGGGGACGGAGTCGGCGTCGCACGCGGCGCGGGTGCCGCTCCCTGCCGGGGAACGACCAATGGGGCGCGATTGCGCGACGCGTCGGGCTGCGTCGGGGGAAGCGGTGTGCCCGCGCCGGGTGCCTTGATCCCTTTCGGCACCCCGCCCGGCGTCAGATTGCGTAACGTCTGGACCCGATCGACCCGCACCGCGCGCGACTTGGGCACCGCCGCAGCATAGATCGGGGTCGTGACGGCGGCATAGGTGGATTTGGGCTTCGCCTTGCGCGCCTGCCCCGCCGCGATCACCGCATCGTCGGCAATCGCGCGGATCGCGTTGCTGCACGCGGGGGTCGGACAGCCCTTACCCCAATGGGCGACAAATCCGGTGGACCACGCCTTCGGCCCCTTGTCCCACCAGGCCGCCTCGACCGCGAGCGCCGCGTTTTCCTCGGCCTTGTCAAAGGCCGGGCGCGTCAGCAGCGCATAGCTCGGCTGCCCGTCGAACATCTTGGCCTTCGGGGCCTCGGCCTGGGCATTGGCGCGGATCAGCGCGACAGCCGCGCGACAATTTGGCGTCGGGCATTTGGCCTGCCAGCGCGCCTCGAAATCCTTGCCCCATAGCGGCAGCTTCGTCGCGAACTCATTGGCCAGCAACTGCTCCTGCTGTGCAAACCACGCTGCGCGCTCGGCCCCGGTCGAACATTGATAGGGGCCATTGGGACGCTTGCTGCAAAAGGTCAGATCCTTGCAGGTAAATTCGAACGGCGTCTGCGCCAGCGGGTTCGACTCGGAAATTCCCCCCGGAAACTTGACGCTCAACGTGCCTCCCATCGGCGCGCAATATTGCGCGGCAAAGGCGTTCGCGGTCTGCACGCCGGTGGGCGGAGGCGGTGGTGCCTTGGCCTTGGAACAACCCGCTCCGAAATAGCCATAGACGGTGCAGACGACCTTCTTGCCCCCCTGATAAGCCGCGCTGACCCCCGCCTCCGCCAGGCCGACCCCGCCGTCGATCAGTCCGTTGATCCCGTCGATCACCGTTCCAACGAACCCCGCGCACGCGCCTTTGGCCAGTTGACCCAGAATCGGCGTCCGCCCGATCACGCCACCCAGCACCGCCTGGTCGACCAGCGAACATGCGACCTGCTTGTCGGCGCCAAGCGTCATCAGCAGCTTGACCCCGGTGACGACATCGCCCTCGCGCATCGCCGCATAGACATCGCGCACCAGCCGCGCCTTGGCCGACACCAGCGTCTGGATGTCATTCTCGATCGTAAAATCCGTCTCGAAGGCAAAGCGGCAGATCGTCTCGATATCGCCGAAATAGGGCACTGCCTCGGTCAGTTGCCGCTTGGCTTCCTCCCGCGCCTCATTCGTCTGCGCCTGGGCATAGGCCGCAGCAAAGTCTGCTGCCGACTGCATCGCCGCATTGGTGTCGGCCTTGCCCTTGGCACTGCTGATCTTGTTCGACGCCTGATTGAACACGCCATCGACCGCGGTAATCGGAAAGACGCATTTGGCGTAGGTGAACACGCCGATCTTGGGCAGCGTCTCGCCCTTCGCCGCCTTCGCCGCGCCGACCAGTGCAAAGAACGGGTAATCCTGCGCGGCGGCACGGGCATAGACGGTCGATGCCTCGGTCGGCCGCGAAATCGTGAACGCAGCCATCTCGATTTCATCGGGCTTTACCCCGATCGCCAACAGCGTCGGACGCAACTTCTCGAGCAGCGTGTCGGCAAAACCCGCCCGCGCCGGAACGGTAGACGGCCCGGCGATCAACCCAGCCAGAGCGATCGTCGCAAGGATCACGCGAACAGAATGCCAGGCCATAGCTACCGCCCCATTCTCAGGATCGTTACGATGACGCTACGACTAACCGCGCATCGTGACAATCCGGCATTGCGCGCCTCGATCCGGCGGAAGCTATCGGATCACGGGAACAGCCGCGCGAGGCTCCGCTCCAGCATCATCAGCTGCCACAAGGTTCGCCCATGTTCCGCGCGGCCCGACCGATGCTCCTCCGCCAAACGGGCGATCGCCTTGGGCTCGAACCACCCGCTCCCGGCCAGCACGCGCGACCGCGCCAGCCCGGCCGCTTCGTCCGCCAGACCTTTACGGAACCACGCCGACACCGGCGTCACGAACCCCATTTTCGGGCGGTACAAAATGTCCTTGGGCAGATACGGCTCCAGCGCCTTCTTCATCAGCCATTTGCCCTGCCCGCCCCGGATCCGCATCGATGCGGGCAGGGTCGCGGCGAACTCAACAAAGCGGTAATCCAGCAACGGCTCGCGCGCCTCCAGGCTCACGGCCATGCTGGTGCGGTCCATCTTGGTCAGGATATCGCCGGGGAGCCAATGCTTGAAATCGGCATATTGCGCGCGGTCCAGGCCGTCGCGCGCTGGAGCCTCCCGCATCGTCGCGACATAGCGCGTCTCGGCGCGATACTCGCCCAACGTCGCCCGCGCGGCATCGGTATAAAGGCCAAAGCGCACCCCCGGCGTCGTCACCCCCACCGCCTTGGCATAGGCCGCCCCGCCCTCGTCCGCCAACGCCAGCAGCGTCGTCTTCGCGCGCAGCGGTCGCGGCGCCCAATCGGCCTTGGGATAGACCCGCCCCAGCGCCCCGAACATACCGCGCACCGATTCCGGCAGCACCGAGCGCACCCGCTCCTCCGCCGCATGGAATTTGTATCGCCGATACCCGGCCAGCGCCTCGTCCGCGCCGTCGCCCGACAGCGCCACCGTCACGCTCTCCCGCGCCAGCTCGCACACCCGGTACGTCGCCAGCGCCGACGCATCGGCAAACGGCTCATCGAAATGATGCACCAGCGTGTCGATCAGCGCGTAATCATCCGCCGCGACGGTTTTCACCCGATGCTGAGTGGCAAAGCGCTCGGCGATCAGCGCGGCATGCGCCGTCTCGTCATAGCCCGCCTCGTCGAACCCGATCGTACAGGTCTTGACCGCCGCCCGGCTCGCTTCCGCCATCAGCGCGACCACCGCGCTCGAATCCACCCCGCCCGACAGGAACGCGCCCAGCGGCACATCCGCGATCATCCGCGACCGCACCGCAGCGCGCAGATGGTGGATCAGCTCCGCCTCCAGATCGCGCGCCGACCCCTTGGCCCGCTGCGAAAAGTCGATGTCCCACCATTTCACCGGCGCAGGTACGGGCTTGCCGCGCTCGAGCAAAAGATAATGCCCGGCCGGCAGCTTCTTCACCCCCGCCAGCACGCTCGCATCGTCGGGGACGTAGCCCAGCCCCAGAAAATCCTCGATCGCCGTGAAATCCGGCGTCCGCCGGAACAGCGGATGCGCCAGCAGCCCCTTGATCTCCGAAGCAAACGCCACCGCTCCGTCCGACAGCTCGACATAATGGAGCGGCTTCACCCCCATCCGGTCACGGGCGAGCAACAGCGACTGCGTGCGCGCGTCGTAGAGCGCGAAGGCGAACATCCCGTTCAGCCGCTCCAGCACCCGAACGCCCCACGCGCGCCAGCCATGCAGCAGCACCTCGGTATCGCTATGGCTGACAAACACCGCGCCCTTCGCTTCCAGCTCGGCGCGGACCTCCTGAAAATTATAGATTTCGCCGTTGAAGCTGACGACGACATCGCCCTGCGGCGTCGCCATCGGCTGCCCGCCACCCGCCAGGTCGATGATCGACAGCCGCCGATGCCCGAGGCCAACGCCCGGCCCGGTCCACACGCCTGCCCCGTCCGGCCCGCGATGCACCAGCGCATCGGTCATCGCCCGCACCCGTGCCGGCTCCACCGGCTTGGGCGTCCCGGGATAGTAAAGGCCAGCTATGCCGCACATCGTATCGTGAACCCCGCCCGCTCAGCCGTCACCCCCGCGAAAGCGGGGGCCCATCTCCGGCACTCTCCCAAATTACCACGATCGTGCTGGGGGCACGTCCGGGAGATGGGCCCCCGCTTTCGCGGGGGTGACGAAAGGTTGCAAGCCCAGCCCGACGAACTGCCTCTATTTCGCCCCGGCCGCCTGATCGGCCAGCACATCCACCGGCGGCATTGCGCCCAGAAACCGCTTGATCGCTGCCCGCGTCGGCAGGTCGGACTTCTCCGCCGACACCATCACCGCCACCGCGCGCTGCCGCCCGCCGAGCAGCTTCGCCTTCAGCGTCTCCGCCTTCACCCGCGACGGGCTGCCCGTCACCGTGTCGCCAACGCGATACCAGGTCACGACCTCACGCTCGACCGGTCCGGGCGCCGTCATCCGCAGCGCGCTTCCGCCCTCCAGCGCGGGCAGATCCTCGATCCGCACCCAGCTGTCATTCTCGCGGATCGCGCCCTGCCCGAACCCGACCAGCTCCTTGCCCTCGCGCTGGCTGGCATAGACGGCGATCACCAGATCGACCTGCGCGCCCATGCCATCGGAATAGCGCGTCATCACGAAATGGTCCGCGCCCGGAAAATTGGGTTTCCACACCGCGCGGGTGCTCAACGGCCCCTGCGTCCACCCCGCCACCTGCGGCGCGACGACCTTCGCGGGCAAAGTATCGGCACGCGCCGCGATCACCCCGGCCCAGGCCATGAACAGGCTCACCACCGTCAGCGCAACCAGCGCCACCACCGCCGGCATCTGCGCGGTACCCGGCCAGCGCGCCTGAAGCTTGGCGGGATCGAACCACGGCGCATCGGGATCGCGGTCGAACCACTTCCACCCGATCGCCAGCACGCCCGCCATCACCGCGCCGAAAAACACCCAACCATACAGGATATGGTCGAACCCTGTCGCAGCCTCGACCGATGTCAGATACGCGGCATAGACCGTCCCGAACGCGCGCACGCCATTGGCCAGCATCGGCACGATGAGCGCGACCGCCATAAACGCCACGCGCCGGGTCCAACGCGTGTAGCAAACATTCGCCACCAGCGCGCCGTACGCGATCATCGCGATCACGAACTTCGCGCCCGAACACGCCTCGGCCACCTCGAAATAGCCATTAGGGGTGGTGATCAGCACGCCATCGACATGCGCCGGCACGCCGAACAGGTCGAGCAAGGGCACCAGGATCGCGACGGTCAGGTCCTGCAGCGGCTTTTCCAGCCCTTCGCCAAACGGAACCAGGAAGATCATATAGGCCAGCGGAAACGCCAGCGCCCGCACCACATTGGGTCCGAGCAGCGCAATCACCGCCCCCTGCAGCATCACGACCAGCCCAAGATGCCGGAACAGCGCAACACCGGCAGCATCGCCCAGCATCCACGCCCCCGCGCCGCCCGCAACCACGACCAGCCCCGGCCACCAGGCGACAGGCGGCACCTTGGCCAGATCCACCCGCCGTTGCCACACCAGCCAGCCGACGACCGGCGCGACGAACAGGCAATGGCCGAAGGTGGTGTTGGTCCAGTAGATGGCGGCCAGATCGCCGACATCGCCGCGGAACAGGATCAGCAGCAGCGCCCACACTCCGGCCACCATCGCCGCGTGCCGCTGCCACACCGTGTCGAACAGCGGCTGGCCCGCCGCGACCGGAACCGCCGCGCTCGCCATGTTCAGGCGGCCGCCGGGCGAGCCGTGCGGCGATCGTTGCGGCCGCGCAGCCCCAGAAGTTCGTCCAGCACCGACAGGCGGGCATCCCAGCTATAATGGTCGATCACCCGCTGCCGCGCGAGCGCACCGAACTCCGCGCCGGTCTTCGGGTCGGCCAGAATGCGCGTGACCGCATCGGCGATCTCGCCCACCGTTCCACCCACCTCGATCGTGCCGCCATGGTCGATGCCGGTCGCCGCCGCCGCCGAAGCCACGACCGGCCGCGCCATTGCCATCGCCTCCAAGACCTTGTTCTGGACCCCGCGTGCCAGCTTCAGCGGTGCGACCACCACCGATGCCGCCTGCAACCAAGGACGGACATCCGCGACCTCGCCGGTCACGGTAACGCCAGGGTGCTTGGTCAGCGCCTTGACCGCGTCGGTCGGCTTGCGCCCGACAATGGCAAAGCGTGCATTGGGATGGCGCAGCCGGATATGCGGCAGGATCGTCTCGACGAACCAGGTCACGCCCTCGATATTCGGGCGATAATCCATCTGGCCGGTGAACACGATCAATTCGCCCATCGTGTCGATGCGCTTGAACTGCGCGCCGGGGTCGAAAATGCTCGTGTCGATGCCATTGCAGACCGCATGGACCCGCTCCGCCCCGGTGCGCTGGCGGAACAATCGTGCTTCCTCTTCGCTGACGAACAGGCTGGCATCGGCGCGCGCAGCAATCGCCTTCTCATGCGCAGCCAGCAGCCGCGCCTCGCGCCGCATCATCCATCCGGTAAAGCCCCGGCTGGTCTCGCCGTAACTCGCGAACTTGGCCGAATCCATGTCGACAAAGTCCATCACGACACGCTGCCTTGGGCGCAGCGGGACATATTGCGCCATCTGGCTGGAAAAGACGTAGATCGTGTCGATCGCATGCCGCGCCAGCATCGCATCGACCGCGCGATGCACCTCGGCATTGTCGAACGCGGTCAACGACACTGGCCGATGCGACAGCAACGACTGTACTCCCGCCAGCGCCTGTGGCTTGCTGCGCCACACGATCTGGCGGTTGCCGGTCAGCTTGGCGAGGCCCGACTTGCGCTTGAGGTCAGCCGGATCGTCGGCGAACGCGATCAGGTGCACCCGCTTGCGCTCGCTCAGGTAGCGGATGATGTTGAACGCGCGGATCTTGTCGCCGCGATCGGGCGGAAACGGCACGCGATGCGCCAGGAACAGGATGTCACCCATCAGCCGAGCCCCCGCGAAATCCACGGGCCCACGCGGTTGGCGATGGCAAGCGGCAGCTTGCTCCAGACGGCGACCTGCAGCCGGTATTTGGGGTTCAGCGGATTGGCGTCACGGATCGCCGCGCCCTCGGCAACCCGGTCATAATAGGTCAGCGGCTGTGGCTCGAAGCCCCAGTTTTTCTTGAACGCCGCCGCCCCAGTGCCGACCTTCGACCGGCCGAAATCGAAGCGGGTGCAGCCCCGCTCGCGCGCATGACGCATCAGCTCGAAATACATGCGGTCATTGGCGCGCAACCGGCGCGCCTCCGCCGTGCCGCCGCCCCAATAGGGAAACACCGTTCGCCGCCAATAGAGACTCAACACAGCGGACACCGGCCTATCCTCACGCCGCACAACCAGTACATCGGCTGCGCTACCGAATTCCTGCAACACTTCCGTGAACAGTGCACGCGGAAACACCGGAGTACCCAGATTGCGCACCGATTCTGCATAAACGGCATAGTGCGTCGCGACATTGGCCGGGTCGCGCCCGACGGACACGTTCAGGTCGGTGTCCAGCGCCTTGCGTATCTCGGCCCGCTGCTTGCGCGGGATAGCGAGCAGTTCGGCACCGTCATCCTCTGCCAGCGGACGGGCAAAGCCAAGATAATGGCTGTCGTCCTCACTCCATTCCGGCCCGGGTCGCGGCCCGCCACGCACCTCGACACTCGGGCAGCTCAGCCGCTGCGCCAGCGCCCAGCACGCCTCCGCGAGCGCCTCGGCTACGACTGGCTTGTCCGCCAATATGCCACCGCCCACACCGAACCCGGCGGATGCCAGCACCCGTCCGAACAGCGGCGAATGCAGCTCGGTCAGCGGCATGACTCCGACGATGCCGCGCTCGCCACGCTCGGCGACAAGGTAATGGCTGCGCTGCCCGCACCCCTTAGCCACCGCCGCGCTCCACGCGGGCAGGTGAAACGGCGTGGCATCGACATGCTCATGAACATAGGCGCCGATCCGCGCGCGATCGATCGTATCGCCAAGGTCAGCGACGCGCAGCGTCAGCGGGCGCAGCTGCATCGGTGCGTTCATGCCGCCACCTCCAGTGCCGGAACGAGATCGAGCAAGGCCGCTTCCGCCGCCGCCACCCGATCGGTGCGATCCCAGCGATGCGTCGCGAACAGCGTCCGCAGTTTCCCCGCCATCGCCCCCAACCGGCTGTAATGCCGCAGCTTCGACTTGAACGGCGCATTCTCGACGCGCGGCTGGCCCGGATCGACCTCCCACGGATGGAAATAGAACACCGCCGGCTGCCCCTGCGCATTCATCGCGCGGATCGCCCCCTGCACCACGCTGCCCGGTAACAGGCGGAAAAACCCGCCCCCGGTCGTCACCTCCCGCCCCAGGAAGCGCGCCGTCGTCACCGGCAGCTCGATCAGGTCGCTCCCCACCACCGGGCGATAGGCGCGGCGCGGCGCATCGGCCCAGCCATAATGATCATGCCCGATCGGCGCGACGCTGGACGAATAGGCATAGCCCTCCTCCGCCAACACCTGATGCGCCCAGGGCGTGCGGACATCGATCGAAAAGCTCGGCGCGCGATACCCGCTCACCTTCTGCCCGGTCGCATCCTCCAGCACAGCACGCGCGCGACCGATATCGGCGCGAAACTGTTCCGGCCCCATGGTGAAGACGCGCTGATGGTCCCAGCCATGGCTGGCCACCTCATGCCCCGCCTCGGCAATCCGCCGCATCAGCGCGGGATAGCGCTCGGCCACCCAGCCCAGCGTGAAGAACGTCGCCTTGACTCCGCCCTCGCCGAACAGCGCCAGCACCTTGTCGGTATTCGCCTCGACGCGGTGCTCCAGCGCCGCCCAATCGTCGCGCGCGATCACCGTCTCAAAGGCGCCGACCTGGAACCAGTCCTCGACATCGACCGAAAGGGCGTTGGCGACCATCGTCAGGCAGCGGCTCCCCGCCGCGTCGGCCGGGCATCCTCGACCTCGATGAAGTCGACCATCAGCGTCAGCACGCGGCGCAGCGCCGCATCCTGTTCCTCGATCCGCGCCTCCAGCCGCGCGAATCGCGCCGCCAGATCGGCATCCACCACCGGCGCGGGGACGGGAGCCGCTGCCGGCGCAGCAGGAGCGGAAACCTCACGCCGCAACGCCTCACGCGCAGCCTGTGCAGCCTCGGGCGGTGCCGGAACCGGAGCGGCAGCCGGACGCACAGGCGCGGACGGCGGCATCGCTCCCGACAGATCGCCTTCCAGATCGGCAATCACCGCCTCGACATCCGCGCCGGTAAAGCTCGTAATCTCCTCGATCGCGCCGAGCAGCAATACGCGGCCGGCGAGCAGGTTCACCTTGCGCGGAATCCCGCCCGACCAGCGATACATCGCCGCCACCGCATCATTGGTGAAGCGCGGCTTGCCCCGCCACCCGACACAGGACAGCCGGTGGATCAGATAGGGTTCCAGCTCATCCGCGCCCATCGGGTCGAGCGCGTGCATCGCGATCACCCGCTGGCGCAGCTGGTCGAGCCGCGGATCGGACAGCCGCGCACGAAACTCGGGCTGGCCGAGCAGGAAGATCTGCAGCAGCGGATAGCCGCCCGCCTGGAAGTTGGAGAGCATGCGCAGCTCTTCCAGGCTCTCCAGCGGCAATGCCTGCGCCTCGTCGGCGATCAGCAACGTCCGCCGCCCCTGCCGCGCGACCGCGTGCAGCTGCTTTTCGATCGCCGCGAGCAGCTGCGCCTTGGCGAGGTGCGCGCCATCGATGTTGAGCCCCGCCGCGACCAGCAGCAACAGGTCCTCGGCTTCGACCTGAGTCGTCACGATCTTGATGACGTGCAGCCGCTCGGGGTCGATCGTCTCC
The DNA here is from genome assembly GCF_056821745.1 of Sphingomonas sp. SDUR79. Taxonomy (NCBI): domain Bacteria; kingdom Pseudomonadati; phylum Pseudomonadota; class Alphaproteobacteria; order Sphingomonadales; family Sphingomonadaceae; genus Sphingomonas; species Sphingomonas sp. SDUR79. The sequence continues at coordinate 1,543,227 of NZ_JBPDIN010000001.1, forward strand.
ATCAGGTGACCGACCAGCGTCGTCTTGCCCGCACCGGGTGCGCCGGTGATGACAATGAACCCCTCGCCCTGGCTCAGGCCATAGCCAAGATAGGCCATCGCCTTTTTATGCGTGGCGGTATCGAACCAGAACGCCGGATCCGGCGTCAGCTGGAACGGTCGCCCGCTCAGTCCGTAATGGTCGTGATACATACTGCCATCCCTGGACCAAAAACCTTCAGAAACCGTAGCGAAGGCCGAGCTGCGCCTGTGCCTGGGTGTTGCTGCCCTCGCCATCGACCTCGAAGCTGGAGATGCCGAGCGAGGCGACCGCACTCAACGGGCCGAAGCTATGATAATAAGACCCCGCCGCGCCGCCGCCGAACACGCCCGGCGCTCCGGCGATACCGCTCTGGAAATAGTTGACGAACACATTGCCGTTCACCCCGGACCGGCCACTCAGCGCGCGGGATGCGAACAGCTGCGCATAATAGGTGTCGTCGCTGCTCCCGGCCAGGACCGAGCTGCCTGCCGGGACCAGATAGCGGCGGTTGGCATAGCCTGCCCCCAGCCCCAGCGTGGTGCGGCCCGAATTCATCGCCAGCACGCCGGTGATCCCGCGTGCACGGTAATTGGCGCTGGCGACCGATCCCAGCGCGTTGGTCAGGCACCCGCCCGCCGCCGTGCCGCTGTCGCCGAAGATGCACCCATCGAACTGATCGCCGAATGAATCGGTCGGCACATTGAAGCTGGTCGGCAGCGCGGCCAGATCGCTGGCCAGCTGGCGGCCAAAGCTCTGCACCGAATCATACACCCCGACCTGCAATCCCGAACGCCGCGAGATCTGCCACTGCAGCGACCCGGTATAGCTCATCGAATCGTACCGACGCCCTGCCCGCGCCTCCAGCATCAGCCGCGCATTGGGCTTGTACAGCACCCCCGCGTCCCAGAAGATACCCTCGATTTCGTACGCGATCCGCGGTGGCGATGCCGGATCGGTCACGAACCGCCCCGCCCCGTCGCGCACGATCGCGCCGGTCCCGTCGCGCAGCGCGTCCTTCTGCGTGATCTCGATCTTTTCATAGCCCACGCCACCGACGACCGCGAGGCCGCGACCGATCGGCAGCACCGCGTCCGCGCGGCCATATTTGCCGTCGAACTTCTGGTCGAGCTGGCTCATCTCCTCGCGCTGCCACGCGCCCGCCACGCTCAGGCCCACTGGCAGGAATGTCCCCGCCTTCACCCCCGCGCGCACCTGCGCCAGGTGATTGGTCGAACTGTCGAACACGTCCACCGCCGGCGCGGTCGGGTCGATCGACGAGATCGTCGGCGCCTCGACCTTGGTATAGCCAAAGCGATAGGCGGCACTGACGCTCGCCGGACCATTGCCGGTGTGGAAGGTCGGCCCGCCATAGACGGAATAGACCTGGCTCACGTTGCGGACATTGCCTGCCAGATTGGTCGGCGCATCGCCGCGAATATCGCTGCGCGCGCGCGTCGCCAGCGCCCCGCCCTCGACCGTGAAGCCGGGCGCGACCTTCACCGCTGCGCGCGCCAGGCCGCTATGCGTGTCCTGATCGGCGACTGGCTTCTGATAGTCGAAGCGGCGCTCATATTTATACGACAGCTGCACCTCGACCCGGCGCGTCTGGATCGACGCATCGACCCCGGCACCGATGGTGGAATAGGTCAGCACCTCGCCCCCGCCCGACAGGTCGGCGACCAGCACCTGCCCCGCATCGACATAGGGAGTGATCGACTTGCTCTTGTCCTTCGCAACGGCCGGAGCCGCGATCAGGGCGGTGGCGGCACATGCCGCGGCAAACAGCCTCATTGGTCGGGTTCCCCATAATAGGCGCCATAGCTGCCAAAGCGGCGCCCGCCCGGTTGGATGGAAACGCTGTTGAGCAACAACTGGATATGGTCGCACCCGTCGAGCAGCCCGACCGCATCGCGCAGCTCGCTCTCGCGCGTGCGGTCGGCGCGGACCACCAGCATCACCTGCCCGACATGGCTGGCAAGCGCGCTGGCGGGCGATGCGGCGAGGATCGGGGGCGAATCGAAGATCACGATACGGCGCGGATTGGCTGCTGCCAGCCCGTCGAGGATGGCATGTGCCCGCGCGCTGGCCAGCAATTCGGTGTCGGCCACGCTGCGCGTTCCGGCGGGCAGGACCGACAGCTGCGGGACATCGGTGTCGATGATGCAGTCCTCGACATTCTTCACGCCACCCGACAGCGCATCGAGCAGCCCCGGGCCGTCCGGCGCACCCAGCCGCGCCAGCACATCGGGCTTGGCGAAATCGGCATCGACCAGCAGGATTTCGACATCCTTTTCCGCCGCCAGCGACAGCGCGAGGTTGATCGCGCAGAACGTCTTGCCGTCATTCGGCTTGGCCGAGCAGACCAGGATCATCCGCGACCGGTCGTCCGCGCCGTCTCCGCCGCCCGCACGGATCTGTCGCGCGGTGGTCAGCAACTGGCGCTTCACCAGCCGGAATTCCTCGGCCAGCGCGGTCACCGTCGCACCGGGCACCAGCATGCCGTGCTCGGCCAGCTTCTTGCGATCGATCGCCACGCGCCGACGCGTGCTCGGTTCCTGGACAGGTTGCGCTGCGGCGACCGGCTCCGGACGTACCAGCGGCGCACGCGGCGCTTCCACCGCGCCGAATACCGGAATGTCATGGCGCGGCTTCGGCACGGGCGGGGCCACCGGGGCCGCAGCCGCTTGCTGCGCCGGAGCATGTTGCTGCGCAGCCTGGCGCTGGACGAACGCCTGATGCGCCGCCGCCCGCTCGACTAGCGATCCGCCAAGGCGTTTTGGGGTCTGGTCGTTCATGGCCTGCCCCTCACGCGCTCATGCCGCGCTGAAGCATTTCCAGCCCCAGCAACGCCACCCATGCCACGACCAATCCGGCGGTCGCCGCAGCAAACATCTGCAGCCGCTTGCGACGCAGCGCGGTCTGCGCGCTCGTAACGACTTCGCCGATCGATCCGATCACCGGCATCCCGCTCATCTTTTCCAGCCGCGCCGTCGTCGGGAACGTCCCCGCGAGCTGGCTCAGGCCGAACGCCACAGCGACGCCTGCGCCCAGTCCGACGATCAGCACGCCGGTCAGCAACAGCGGCCGGTTGGGCGCGGTCGGAGAACGCGGCGCGGTCGGCGGATCGATCACGTTGAACTTGACCGCATCGGCCTGGCCTGCAGCCTGGCTGCGCAGCTTCACCTGCTCGCGATCGGCGAGCAGCTTGTCGTACGCGGCCTTCATCACCTGATAATTGCGGTCGATCTCGGCCTGTTCCTGCGCGGCCGCGGGATCGCCCGCGATCTTGTCGTCGATCGCGGCCATGTCGGCCTCGATCTGCGCCTTGCGGTTGGTCAGCGCGGCGACCTGCGCCGACTTGTCGGCCTGCATCGCCTTGAGGCTGAGGTAGAGCGGGTTGGCGCTCGCGCCGCCGCCGCCGCCCGAATAGACCGGCTCGCGCTTCGCCGCGCTCTGAGCCGCCGACAACTGGCTCTTGAGCGCGATGACATCGGGGTGGCTGTCGGTCCAGCCGCGCGCGCGCGCCTCGGTGAGCTGCCCCTGGATCGCTGCCAGCCGCGCCCGTGCCGGCCCGGCCACCGCGCCACCGCCGCCCGCTCCTGCGACCGTCGCGGACGTGCCCGCCATCTGGCCGTTGACCGCAGCAAGGCCGCTCTGCGCCGCTGCCAGCTCCTGATTGACCTGCGCCAGCTGCGCTCGCGCCGCCGAGAGGCGCTCGGCGAGCGTGCCGGTGCCGGGCAACGAACCGAGATAGCGGTTCTGGAAATCGGCCTTCTTCGCCTCGGCCTCCTGCAGCGCCTTTTGCCGCTGGGCGAGCTGCTGGTCGAGGAACTGGAGCGACTGGCTCGCCTCGTCGCGGATCGTGCCGAGATTATCCTCGACGAAAATGTCGATCAGCTTCTGGACGATGGTGCGCGACAATTTGCCGCTGTCCGCCGTGGCGGTGATCTCGAACAGATTGTCCTGCTGCGCGGTGATCTTGATCTTCTTCTGCAGCCCCGCAACCCGGTCCGCGACATCGCGGTCGGTCGCGACCGTGTTGGCCAGGTCGGTGCCGCGCACCACCTTTTCCAGATTGGTCGCGCTGGCCAGCGTGGTCCGGACGCGATCGATGTCCTTCTGCTGCTCCTGCTGCGTCGCAATGCCCTCACCGGGCAGGATCGACCGCAGCTGCACGAAGATGCGCGCACGGCTCTCATATTGGTTGGGGATCTGCGACACCACCAGCCATCCCGCCAGGCACACCGCCCAGGCGACGGCCATGGCGATCCAGCGGCGTTGCCACACGCCGTGAAGTGCCGTCCTGATCTCGTCCCACAATCCCCCCACCGGGCGGTCTCCGTCTGGTTAGAACATGCTTTCGGGAATGATGATTACGTCGCCCGGCTCCAGCCGGACGTTCGCGCTGGTGTCGCCATTCTTCAGCAGGTCGGACAGGCGCACCTTATATTCGCGCTGCTTGCCCGTCGCCTTGTCGTACCGGACCAGCCGCGCGCGATTGCCCGCCGCAAATTCGCTCAGCCCACCCACCGCGATCATCGCGTCGAGCAGCGTCATGTTGGCGCGATAGGGCAAGGACGCCGGCTTTTCGGTGGCACCGACGATGCGCACCTGCTGGCTGAACGTGCCCGAGAAGCTCTTGACCACGACTGACACGATCGGGTCCTTGATATACTCGCCCAGCGCGTATTTAAGGTCATCGGCCAGCATCGCGGGCGTCTTGCCCACCGCCGGCATGTCGCTCACCAGCGGCGTGGTAATGCGTCCGTCGGGGCGAACCTGCACCTCCGCCGACAATTCCTGGTTGCGCCAGACAAAGATCTGCAGCGTGTCGAGCGGGCCGATGACATATTCCTCGCCCGGCCCCTCACGGCTCGCGACGAAGGTGGTCGGCGGCAGCTCCGGGCGATTTCCGCCGCCCATACAGCCCGAAAGCGCCACCGCCATCATCAGCGGAAGCGCCAACTTCTTGCCGGCATGTCCCAAACGCATCACTCTCAAACCTCCTGACGCTCGCGCAGTCCCGGCGTCCCGGGACGACGTGCACGAACAACCGCTTTGCTATGGCGGCGGGAGGTAAAGATTGCGTTAGGAACGCGGCCGCTGGCGGCGTGACGTCAACCTTCGCAGCGCCTTTGGCACTGCGGCGTCTGGCGGCGGTCTCGGCGGCGGTTGGGTGCCTCCAAATCGCCCGACGCGCTCTGGAGTGCCAACCGGCGCATCGTCGCCCCCTGATATCAGCTCAGTTTCGGGAGATGGAGACGTTACTCACGTTCCAGGTGAGCGACCGCGCGCCAATCGCATCGACGCGATCGTTGCGCACGAGGACATAATTTGCCTCGAAAAAGCGATCAATTTCAGGGTTCCAGTGGTCGAACAGATCAACTCCGCCGGAAACCACCCGCCCCAATTTATACGGAATGTCCTTGATTAACTGGAACACTTCAAACAGGCTACCCTGGTTCTGGAGCCAGCGGTGATTATACTCGAACTGAAGTAGCTCGATCTTGCCCGATTTCAGAAATTCGATGTTGGACCGCAATATCTGAATATCGTGACCCTCGGTATCCATCTTGACCAGGTGAACGGTATCGATTCCGCCACGCTGCATAAAGCCTTCCAGCGTCACCAGCTTCACCTGGACCGCTTCCGTCGCGCTGGTCGGCCGCGCGTCGAGGCTGTTCGTTCCCGCCGTTGGCGCGACAAGATGCATGGTCGTTTCGCCGTCCTCACTGGAAACGGCGCAACGGTTGATCGTCACGTTCGGCACACTGCCGACGACCTGGGCAAGATGGTTGGCGGCGGTCGGTGCCGGCTCGAACACCTCCAGGCGGTACGGCGATTCGCCGATTTCCCTGATGAACGTCGACGACCATTCGCCAAGGTGTCCGCCGATATCAAAAGCCACAAACGCGCCCGGTTCGGAACGCGCGCGCCATGCGCTGATGGCCGACCGGATCAATTGCGCTTCGCCGTTTTCGCTAATCCCGTTGGATGCCTCGCCACGCGCGCTGAGGTACAGGCTCCGGCCAATCCGCCACGATAGCTGGCGACCGAGAAGTTTGGATGCAAATGCTGTCAACATGGCCGCCCCCTAGGGAATTTAAGCAAATATTCAAATAGCGCGTGATCATTTCCATCAGAAAATGATGTGCGTGTGAATGCACCAGGGCCTGTTGGCGGCGTGACGTCAGGTCAAGCGACGATTTCGGCCGCCGGACCATGGCCCAGAAAGCCCGCCGGGCTGGCACTCGCCCCATAGGCTCCGGCAAGAAAAACCGCGACCACATCGCCGACCTGCGCCTCCGGCAGCGCAACCTTGTCACCCAGCCGGTCCAGCGGCGTGCATAGCGGCCCGACGACCGAAACCGTGTCCGCCGCCTCGGCCCCCATTCGATCCGCAATCGCGATCGGATAATTGCGCCGCACCACCGTGCCGAAATTGCCCGATGCCGCGAGTTGATGGTTCAACCCACCGTCACAGATCAGGAAGGTTTCGTCCCCGCTCACCTTCCGGTCGACAATCCGCGTCAGATAAACGCCGCACTCCGCCGCGATCCACCGTCCCAGTTCGATCGCATAGCCCTGATCCGGCTCGAGAACTTCGCTAAGCCGCGCGCCAACCAGCCCGATGTCTACCGGCGTATCGCCCGCGAAATAGGGCACGCCCAGGCCACCGCCGATATTCACCAACGGCGCCCGCGTCCCCACCGCCTCGGCCAGCTCGCGCGCCAGCCCGACGGTCGCCGCCTGCGTCTCGCAGATCGCTTCGCTGTCCAGCGCCTGCGACCCGGCAAAGATATGAAACCCGCGCCAGTCCGCGCCCGCCGCGATCAGCCGCTTGACCAGATCGGGCACCCGCACCGCATCGATCCCGAACGGCGAAGGCCGCCCGCCCATCTTCATGCCCGAGCCCTTGAGCTCGAACGACGGATTGACCCGCACCGCCAGCTTTGGCGTCACCCCCAGCCGCTCGCCAATCGCGAGCGCCCGGTCGGCCTCGCCCTCGGATTCAAGGTTCAGGGTCGCCCCGGCGACAATCGCCGCCTCCAGCTCGACATCGCGCTTGCCCGGCCCGGCAAAGCTGATGTGCGCCGCATCCTTGACCGCCAGCGCCTCGGCCAGCTCCCCCCCGGACGCCACGTCAAGCCCGCCGACCAGCGGAGAAACCACGGCGAGAAACTCGGCTAAGGGGTTGGCCTTGATCGCAAAATGGATCTCGACCGCATTCGGCAGCGCCGCGCGCAACTGCCCCAACCGCTCGCGCACGATTCCCGTGTCATAGACGAACAGCGGAGTCCCCGCCTGCGCCACCCAGTCGCGCGCCGCGCGTCCGGCGATCCGCAAGTCCCCACGCTGCCCCGCAAAATAGGGCGGGATCGGCCCCATCGGCTTCATGCCGTCAACTCCGCCTTCAGGCCCGACCGGTCGAGCTTCCCGTTCGCATTGCGCGGCAAATCGTCACGCCAGACATAGCGCGCAGGCTGCATGAACGCGGGCAGCTCGCGCCGCAACCGCTCGCGCAACGCCGCCTCCGCCGCCTCGGCCTCGCCCCGCGCCACCGCGATCACCACCACCGCCTGCCCAAGTCGCGCATCCGGCACGCCCAGCGCGACAGCTTCGCGCGCCTCGCCAGCGGCAAGCACCGCTTCCTCAACCTCGGTCGGGCTGATCCGGTTGCCCGACGACTTGATCATCTCGTCATCGCGCCCGACAAAGCGCAAGAGCCCGTCCGCGCCCTCGACCACCGTATCCCCCGAAAACACCGCCATCCCGCCATAGCTGGACTCGGCCGGTGCCGGCTTGAACCGCAGCGCGGTCCGCTCCGCATCCTGCCAATAGCCTTGCGCGACCAGCGGCCCGGCATGCACCAGCTCGCCCGCCTCGCCCGGATCGGCGCGCGTCCCATCGGGCCGCACCACCATGATCTCGGCGAACGGAATCGCCCGCCCCATCGATTCCGGGTGCGCGTCGACCAGCGCCGGATCGAGATAAGTCGACCGAAACGCCTCGGTCAGCCCGTACATCGGATACAGGTCCGCCGCCGCAAACCGCGCCCGCAACTCCCGCACCATGCCGACCGTCAGCGCGCCGCCCGAATTGGTCAGCCGCTTCAGCTTGCCCGCGACCTCGACCGGCCATTCCGCTTCCAGCAGCTGCGTCCACAGTGGCGGCACCCCGGCAATCGTGGTGGCGTCATGCCGGTCCACCGCCTTGATCACATCGCGCGCGGTCAAATAATCCAGCGGGATCACCCGCCCCCCAGCGGCCCAGGTCGACAGCAGCTGGTTCTGCCCATAATCGAAGCTCAGCGGCAGCACGCCCAGCACGCGGTCGTCCGCCGCCACCTTGAGATAATGCGCGACGCTGATCGCGCCGAGCCACAAATTGGCATGGCTGAGCATCACCCCCTTGGGCCGCCCAGTCGATCCCGATGTATACAGGATCGCCACCAGATCGCCGGGATTGCGCTCCGAAAACACCAGCCCTTCGCCCGCCAGCGGCGCATCGCCATCGAACACGACGCGGCTCCCGGCGGGCACATCGCCATCCTCCAGCGTCCCCGCCCGCGACCCTTGCGTCAGCAACAACCGCGCCCCGCTATCGGCCAGAATATGCGCCACCTGCGCCCGCTTCAGCACAGGATTGACCGGCACATGCACCAGTCCCGCCCGCGCCGCCGACAGCGGCATCACGCACGCATGCCGCGTCTTGGGCAACCAGGTCGCAACCCGGTCGCCCGGCTCCAGCCCCTGCGCGCGCAGCCACTGCGCCAGCGCAGCGACCGCAGCCTCAAGCTCAGCATAGGTCAGCGTCCCCGCGCGATCCTCCAGCGCGACTGCATCGGGCACACCGCGCGTCGTCAGCGCATCGATCGGGTACGGGGTCGGGTCGAGTTCCACCATCGCGCCTGCATATCCCGCATCGGTTAACGATCCAGTGTCTATTATCGCTTAGCGGGTGCAGCACTTGGCATCGCCGCGTCCAGCGCGTAACGGGCGCAAAACAACCGGGGATTTTGGGCCGTGCAGCCTGACGGATATAATGAAGTCGAAGAAACCGTGCGCGGCGTGCTGCGCGACGTGCTGGGCATCGACGCCGCCCGCGCCGCGACCTTCGACGAGGCGACGCCGCTGTTCGGCGCGCTCCCCGAACTCGATTCGATGGCGGTCGCCGGCGTGCTGACCGAGATCGAGGATCGCCTCGGCATCATCATCGACGATGATGAGGTGGACGGCGACATGCTCGAAACCTTCGGCGCGCTGGTGCAGTTCGCCGCGTCCAAGGCGCTGACCTGATCCGCGCAGACGCCTATGACTGGGCCGAGGGCCGCGAAGCGATGCTCCGCTTCGGCCCCGACACCGGTCCCGTAGTGGTTGTTGCGCTCCCCCTGTTCGAAGAAGCCAACCGCACCCGCGCCTTCGCGGTAACGATCCTGCGCGCGCTGGCGGAGCGCGGCATCGCGGGCGCACTCCCCGACCTGCCAGGGCAAGGCGAGAGCCTCCTGCCGACCCACGAAACCGATCTCGCCAAATTGCGCACGGCCTTCGCCGCCGCCGTCGCCAGCCTCGCCCCGCCCATCTTCACCCTCGCCATCCGCAGCGGCGCCCTGCTCGACGCCGACGCAGCCGTCACCGCCCGCTACCACCTCTCCCCCACGACCGGGGCAGAGCTGCGCCGCGAACTCATCCGCGCGCGCCAGGCATCCGCGCGCGAGTCCGGTGAGCCGTTCGATCCCGCCAGCCTCGACACCGCCACCGCTCCGGTCGAGCTCGCCGGCAATCTGATCAGCCCGGCCCTGCTCGCCCAGCTCAGCGACGCCACGCCGTCACCCGATCAGACCCGCACCGTCCGCCTCGCCACCGAAGCCAAGCCCGCCGACGCCAAGCTCCCCGGCAGCCCGCTCTGGCGCCGCGCCGAACCCGACAACGACCCCACCTTCGCCCAGGCCGTCGCCGACGACATTGCCCAATGGATCGCGACATGCGCCGACTGATCAGCTTCCCCTGCGCCGGCGAAACCCTCGCCGCCACGCTCGACGAAGCGCCCGGCGCTACCGGCCTCCTCATCGTCTCGGGCGGCAATGAAATCCGCATCGGCGCGCATCGCGGCATGGCCGAACTCGCCGCAACCGTCGCCGCAGCGGGCCATCCGGTCTTCCGCTACGACCGCCGCGGGATCGGCGATTCATCGGGTGAAAACAATGGCTTCGAATCCACAGCGCAGGACATTTCCGAAGCTGCAACCGCCTTCCTCCGCAAAGCCCCGCACCTCACCCGAATCATCGCTTTCGGCAATTGCGACGCCGCCAGCGCCCTTATCCTGTTCCACGCACAGGCACCGATCGACGCCCTGATCCTCACCAACCCCTGGACGATCGAGCCCAGCGCCGACGGCAACGACCTCCCCCCCGCCGCCGCGATCCGCTCACGCTATGTCGAAAAGCTGAAGAACCCCCGCGAACTCATCCGTCTGGTCACGGGCGGCGTCAATATACGTAAATTAATCAGTGGCTTGGCCAAGGCATCGGTGAAACAGTCTCAACCCCCGACCCGCCTCCCCGCCCGCCTCGCATCGTCGCTCGCGACGACGCAAATCCCGGTCACGATCCTCCTCGCCGAACGCGACAACACCGCCCTCGCCTTCGCCGACCAATGGAAGAGCGCGGCGTTCGCCCCCGCCCGCACCCGCCACACCCTCACCACCTGCCCCACCGACAGCCACAGCTTCGCGCGGCCACAGGACAAGGCATGGCTGACCGATCAGGTGCGCGCCGCCCTCGCGCCCGAATAAGTTAGGGCCACCCCCGGAAGCGTGCTACGATCCCATTGGGCAGATTTGCCCCATCTTCAATCGTCTCGACGTCGCTACCCCGGGGATGGATCGCTCACCGCGAACCTCCGGCCTTTTCTGGGCCATGCCAATGCGTTCCGCGCCGTCACTGCCGCCGCTCCCCAACAGTCTGGGGATTGCGCTCGTCATCTCGTCTGCAACGCCGTTGTTGTTGCTGGACAAGGATCTGTGCGTGGAAGCCGCCAGTCGGTCCTTTTGCAGCGCGTTCGAACTCGATCCCGCGCAGGTCGTCGGCGCGGACTTGTCTGCCCTTGGCAACGGCGAATGGGCGGCGCCCCAGCTCCGCTCGCTGCTGCGCGCGACGATGGCGGGCAATGCCGCGATCGATGCCTATGAAATGGAGCTGATCCGCACCGGCCAACCGACCTTGTGCCTGATCCTCAACGCGCACCTTCTTGAGATCGACGGCGCCGATCAGCGGCGGATGGCGCTTGCGGTGCTCGATGTAACTGCGATCCGCAAGGCGAAGAAGGCGTGGGCCGCCGCCGAACGCGAAAAGGACGTGCTGCTGCGCGAATTGCAGCACCGTGTCGCCAACAGCCTCCAGATCATCGCCAGCGTGCTGATGCAAAGCGCCCGCCGCGTCCAATCGGATGAGGCGCGCCTCCACCTGCACGATGCCCATCACCGCGTCATGTCGATCGCCACACTTCAGCGCCAGCTGGCAGCAGGCACGCCCGGCGACGTAAAATTGCGCTCCTATCTCAATGACCTGTGCGACAGCATCGGCGCATCGATGATCTTCGACCACAGCCTGACGCGGATCGACGTCATCGTCGATGACACCAGCACCAGCGCCGACGTCTCGGTCAGCCTTGGCCTGATCGTCACGGAACTGGTCATCAACGCGCTCAAACACGCGTTCCCCGATCCCGCCAAGGCCGGCTGCATCACCGTCGAATATTCCAGCCGCCCGACGGGGTGGCAACTCACCGTCTCGGACGACGGCATCGGCATGCCGCCCGAAGGCGACGCGAAGAAACCGGGCCTCGGCACCGGCATCGTCGATGCGCTATCAAACCAGCTCGACGCCACCGTCATCGTCACCGACATCGCCCCCGGCACGCGGGTGGCGATCACGCATCTGCAGACGGCGTAGCTTACCGCGCCCCCGCCTGAGCCGCCGGAATCACCCCCTCCGCCAACAACCGGTGCAGCGCATCGATATGCCCGCCCTCGCGCGCCGCATCAGATTGCGACGTCATGACGACCGTCAGCTTCAGGCTCGGCACGATATACAGCATCTGCCCGCCATAGCCCCAGCCATAGCGAACCGCATGCCCGCCCATCTCGCCGACGAACCAGCCATAGCCATATTGGCCGCCGCTCCATGGCGACACGGCGCGCGGGGTCCAGCTTGCCGCGATCCATTCGGCGGGCAGGATGCGCTTGCCATCGATCACACCACCAAGGCGATAGAGTTCGCCGAACCGTGCCAGGTCCTGCGGGCTGATCAGCATGTCGTTGCCGCCGAAATACACGCCCTGCGGATCGCGCGGCCAAGGCGGGATGGTGATGCCCAGCGGCTCGCCCAGCCATGCGCGCGCCAGGTCGAGCGTGCTGCGCCCACTCGCCCGCGTCAGCATCGCCGAGACAAGGTGGCTGCTGCCGGTCGAATAGAGCATTCCCCCGCCCGGCTCGTCGACGAAAGGTCGCGACAGCGCAAAGCGCACCCAATTCGGGCTGGTGACCCAACGCCCGTAATTCGGGCCGGATGTCCGCTCCAGCCCCGCCTGCATCGACAGCAGATTGCCGAGCGTCAGCCGCGCCAGTCGGGGATCAGGGTTGGCGGGCGCGTCGGCCCGCAAGACCGATACCACCGGCTGGTCGGCCCCGGTCAGCACCCCGCGCGCGATCGCGATTCCCGCCAGCGCGGACAGCACCGATTTGGAGGCCGATTTGATGTTTACCGGGCGGTCGAGCGGCGGTCCGCCGTTGAAGCGATGCTCCGCCAGCGTCTGCCCGTCCCGCAACACCAGCAACGACCGCAACCGCGGCAACCGCTCCGCCGCCGCCACCGTCTGCGCCATCCGCGCCGGATCGAGCCCGGTCGTTGCTGGCTGAGCCTGTTGACGGGCATTCCCGGTCGGAGCCTGGATGGGGGCAGGCGCGGCATTGCAGCCGATCAACAGGATCGGGAGCAGCGCTTGCGCGGAAAGCGACAATCGGGTGCGTGAAGGCATTGCGATCCAACGCCCCGCTTCCAGACTTGATCCTGCCGACATGGTCACCAACGCAGCCCCCGGTCCGCGCGTTTCGATCACGGGCAAGGTTTAGCCGCGCAGGCTGGCCCACCCACCGTCGCCCCGGCCTTGAGCCGGGGCTGGGCTTCTACCCCCGCGCCCTTAAAAGCCCGCGACAACGAACATCGGACGATGTTCATGCAACGCTGAGATTTGCATGTTCGAACCCACACGTTACATTTTGTGCATGTCCGCAGCCAAGACCCGCATCATGTATATCGAGGACAAATCCGCTGGCCTTGATGGCCCCGCCCGGATCGGCCGCGTAACCTTCTCAAAGTCGGGCCGCTCGATCCATTATGCCGGACGCACCTATCAGTCCCTCGACGGCAGTGGCTTTAAGGCGAACTATTTCGACAGCGAATCCGGAGATAAATTTTGGATCTCCGGTCCGCGTAAGGACGGTGCCGATCGTCTGTACGGCAGTTCGAAGCCGGTCGAAATCGATCCGGATGTCGAACAGGAATATTGGCGCGATATCCGCGGGCGCAGGTGAACGCGCGCGCTGCTACGTAACCCCTCCCATCGTCGCCCTAGGTTTGAACCGGGGCAAGGCTTCTAGTCAACCGCACGATGCAGACCGGCCCGGCCCTAACCAGGGGCGACGAGGTGAATGGTAGGGCTTTCCTACAACACCCCGAAAAGCGCATACACTGGTCGATGCACCGCCGACTCGCCCAGCCCCGCCTACTCCGAGACAACGGAGCCGCGCGACCGCCTAGTAACAGGGGCGGCCAAGTGTCAGCTTCCACCCCGCGCGCGCATGACACCCCGCGCATTCCGTCAGCTTCGTCATGCAAAGCTGACAGAATCCCACGCGTTGCCCCAAACTTCGTCAGTTTCCCCGGATCATTCCGCAGCCTGCGCAACCGCCTCGAAATCCGCCTCGGCCAGAAACCGCTCCGCATCCAGCGCGGCCATGCACCCCGTGCCCGCCGCCGTGATCGCCTGGCGATAGACCTTGTCCATCACGTCGCCGCACGCAAACACGCCGGGCACGCTGGTGCGCGTCGTCCCCGTCTCGACGGTGATATAGCTGTCCTCGTCCAGCTCCAGATGCCCGCGGAACAGCTCGGTCGCCGGATGGTGGCCGATCGCGACGAAACCACCCTCGACATCGATGCGCGATTCCTCGCCGGTCACCCGGTCCTTCAGGTTCAGCGCCACCAGCCCCTCGGGGTCGCCACCGCCGACGAACTCGACGACTTCCTTGTTCCACAGCACCTTGATCTTGGGATTGGCGAACAGCCGCTCCTGCAGGATCTTCTCGGCGCGCAGCGTATCGCGGCGGTGGATCAGCGTCACGTCATGGCTGTGGTTGGTCAGGTACAGCGCCTCTTCGACCGCAGTGTTACCGCCGCCGATCACCGCAACCTTCTTGCCGCGATAGAAGAAGCCGTCGCAGGTCGCACAGGCCGACGCGCCCTTGCCCTTCATCGCCTCTTCGCTCTCCAGCCCCAGCCACTTGGCCTGCGCACCGGTCGCGATCACCAGCGTATCGCCCGAATAGACGGTGCCGCCATCGCCGATCAGGCGGAACGGGCGCTGCGACAAATCGACCTCGACGATCGAATCATACATCATCTGCGCGCCGACATGCTCGGCCTGCGCCTGCATCTCTTCCATCAGCCACGGGCCCTGGATCACCTCGCGAAAGCCGGGGTAATTCTCGACATCGGTAGTCGTGGTGAGCTGGCCGCCCGGCTGGATGCCCTGCACTACGATCGGCGCCAGCCCCGCGCGCGCGCCGTAGATGGCGGCGGACAGGCCGGCCGGGCCGGAACCGAGGATCAGCATGCGGGTCGAGTGGGTGGCGGTCATTCGAGAATCCTGTTCAGTCCCGGGAAGCGGGTCACGGCGCTGCATCTAGGGGGGCAGCGCCGTCTAAGGCAACATGGGTGGTGTCACATCCGCCGCCAGCAAAGCGATTCTGTTGTGGACGAAAGCCGGTTGAAGGGCGGCGCGCGGCTGGGCAGACTGACGGCATGACATTGCGCCGCACCCTGATCGCCGCAGCCTTGCTGCTCCCATTCCCCGCGTTGGCTCAGGAGGCACCCGCGCCAGCTCCGACGCCCACCCCTGCCCCGGCGCCCAAACCGGCAACACAAAAGGTCGCGCTCGACACCAGCTTCGGCCGCATCGTGCTGGAACTGGAGACCGAGCGCGCCCCGATCACCGCGCGCAATTTCCTGCGCTATGCCGATCAGAAGCGGCTCGACGGCATCGCCTTCTACCGAACGGTGAAAGTCGCCGACAAATTCGGCTTCATCCAGTTCGGGATCGACAACGACCCCAAGCGCATCCTGCCGCCGATCAAGCATGAGCCGACCACGCAAACCGGGGTGAAGCATGTAAATGGCGCGATCTCCACCGCCCGCCTCGCCCCAGGCACCGCGCGCGGCGAGTTCACGATCAGCGTCGGGGACCAGCCCTCGCTCGACGCCGATCCAACGCGGCCCGGCGACAATCTCGGCTATGCCGCCTTCGGCAAGGTGGTCGAGGGGATGGAGGTAGTGTGGAAGATTCTCGACGCCCCGACATCACCCACCGCGGGCGAAGGCGTCATGAAAGGCCAGATGCTCAGCCCGAAAATCCGGATCCTGAAGGTGACCCGAGTGCCTTAAGCCGCACTGAACATCAGAAGGACGAATAGCCAGAACAGCAGCGAACCGCACACGACCATCAGAAAGCCCGAACCGGCGGGCAACGCGTCGTTCGTCGCGTCATCCGCGCTGGCAATCTCGTGGTAAGACGACATGGCAACTCTCCGCTCGATGCTGCCATGCCTGCCACGCCTTGGGCGGGTTGCCCATATCGGGAAAATGCAGTCGGGATACTACGTGGGTCCGCATTAACCCTCGCGATCATTGTGCCGGCGGATATTTCTCGGCCAGTGCGGCGCGGACATCGGCCACCTTGATCGCCCGCCATTGCCGCGACGGTTCTTCGCCTGCCGCCAGGCTGATCGGCCGGATCAACAGGCGATATTCAAATCCCTGTGGCGTCCCGGCGCTGTAGCGATGATAGCCATAGGTCACCGTGCGCTCGACCAGCAACGCGCTCTCGATGATGAAGGCGTCCTTGCCCAGGCCGCGCACATGGTCTGCCGCGACCAGCATCGCCGCCTCCTCGACCATCGCCGGGCTCGCCGACAGGCTGCCCATCCGGAGGTTGACCAATTGGGGATCGTCGCCCTTCATGACGCGATACCCCTCCATATCGGTGCGCCAGAAATTGCTCCCCTCGTCCCGCATCTTGGGCTTGGCAGCGGCATGCTCACCGCGCGGCAACAGCTTCACCAAGTCGGCAAAGCCAAGCTGCAGCATCCGCGTGGTGCTCACGTCCTGCATCCGCCGGATCTCGCCGATCGTCGCATCGATCGCACGGGATTCTGCCGGTTCGTCCGCCCGCAGCTGTGCGATCAGGTCCGACATGACAACCAGCGCCTCGCCGCGCGGCCGCTCCGGCTCGTCGGCGAGCGCCTTCATCGTCATCTTGCCGGCACGCAACCGCAGGGCGATGGCGCGCGACCAGTCGTCGAGCACTGCGGTGGCCTTGTCCCCGGCAGCGACGCGGCGGCGATGATCCTCCTCGACTCGCTTGGGCTGCTTGCGCCCGTCGGGGCGTGGCGGGGGAGGTTCGACGGCAAATGCCACCTCGTCCCGCGCACCCTTCAGCTCGATCGCCGACTGCTCGGTCTTGCCCGAAGCGAGCAGCGCATAGGCCCTGGCGCCCCGGATCGCCGCGCGCCCTTCAATCTCTTCATATTTGCGATCCGCCTCGCCGCTCAGCGTCCAGCCGCCCCGGCCCTTGGGCAGGTCGAAGCTGATCTGTTCGGCATAGAGCGCGGCATTTTCAAAATCGCCGGTCTGCAGGGCGATCATCAGCATGAGCCGAAGCATGTTCGGATTGTACGATGCCTGTTCGCGCAACTGCGCGATGCGGTTGCCGCGATCGGTGTCGAACAACAGCCGGATCGCCGAAGCCAGCCGCCGCACGCTGGGCGAAAAGGGCCGCCGCGCGACGATTGAATCGAGCAATTTCTGCGCGTCTGCGGTCTTCTTGGTACGATACAATGCGATGGCGCGCAGCGCATCGCTGCCCAGGCGCGATGCGGCAAGCTCCTCTGCCGTAGCATAGGTCGCGTGAAACGCGTCGAATTCGTCCAGCGTGGCCAGTGCAGTGGCGTCGCTCTTCTCGGCCAATTCGTGCAGCACGCGAGCGCGGAGCAGCGACAGGCGGCGGTTGCGGAATTCTGGGACCAGCATCGGGTCGGCGAGTGTTCGTTCGCACGCTGCGCTGCCCTGGACGCCGAACGATCGCAGGCGGATGCCATAGTTCGGCCCAAGCCCGCCCCAAGCGCGGTGCTCGGGCTGTTCCTCGCCCGGCTTGAGCTTCTTCTTCGGGTTCGGGACGGGATAGCCGTCACAGGCCGGATAGTCGGCGGCGACTGCCGGCTGGGGCGCGACCGGGGCCGGCGGTGGCGGCGGGGATGGCACTTCGACCACTTCGGTCTGCCCCGCCGGTGCGCCACCCATTGCCCCACCGGTCGCCAATGCGCCGGCCAGCACCGTCCAGAATCCGTTCACCGAAAGCCCCCTTGCGATTCGCAGGATGATAGCTTCGGCAATCCGGGGCAGAAAGCGGTAACGAACCGATCCGCCGCCCAGCCCCGGAGCCCCGATTACTCGACCGGCTTGACCTCAAGCCCGGTCCACTTGGCTGCAAACGCGTAGAGGTCGGACGTCTCCTCGATCACCTTATCGGTCGGCTTGCCGGCGCCATGCCCGGCCCGCGTTTCGATGCGGACGAGGTGGGGCTTGGGGCCGATGTCCGCCGCCTGAAGCGCGGCGGTGTATTTGAAGGTGTGGCCCGGCACGACGCGGTCATCGGTGTCGGCCGTCGTCGCCAGGATCGCGGGATAGATCTTGCCCGACTGGATGTTATGGTACGGCGAATAGGCGCGCAGCCGCTTCCAGTCCGCCTCCTTCGACGGGTAGCCATAATCGTCGACCCAATAGCGGCCGGCGGTAAAGCGGTCGAAGCGGAGCATGTCCATCACGCCGACCGCGGGCATCGCCGCCGCGAACAAGTCGGGCCGCTGGTTGACCACCGCGCCGACGAGCAGGCCGCCGTTCGACCCACCCTGGATCGCCAGACCGTCCTTCTTCGTAACGCCCTGAGCGATCAAATATTCGCCGGCGGCGATGAAGTCGTCGAACACATTCTGCTTGTTCGCCAGGCGCCCGCCGTCATGCCACGCCTTGCCGTACTCGCCACCGCCGCGGATGTTGGCGAGGACGAACGCCCCGCCCTGCTCCATCCATGCGACCCGCGCAGCGGAGAAGGCCGGCGTATAGGCGATGTTGAACCCGCCATAGCCCCACAGGATCGTCGGCGCAGGGCCGGTCGTGGTCTTCTTGCGTACCACGAACATCGGCACGCGGGTGCCGTCTTTCGACGTGTAGAATTTCTGATCGACGACATAGTCGGTCGGGTTGAACGCCACCTTGGGCTGCGCCCAGACCGTCGCCTTGTCGGTTGCGACGTCGTAGCGGAAGATGGTCGTGGGATAGTTGAAGCTGGTGAAGGCAAAGAACGTCTCATTCTCGTCCGGCTCGCCGCCAAAGCCCGCTGCGGTGCCGATGCCTGGCAGCGTCACCTTGCCCAGCAGCTTGCCGTCGAGCGCATGGCGGCGCACTTCGGTCTTGGCGTCGACCAGATAGGACAGGATCAGCTTGCCGCCGACAATCGACGCGCCGCCCAGCACCGCTGCATCCTGTGCCACGATTTCGCGCGGGGTCAGGTCGGCGCTGGCGACGTCGATGGTAACGACACGGCTGCGCGGCGCATCCTTGTTGGTCGACAGGTAGAAGGTCGATCCGACATTGCCGATCACCGACCAGTCATGCGTCAGCGCGCCGATGATCGTCTTCGGCTTGGCGGCCGGATCCTTGAGGTCGATGACGTGCAGCAGGTTGCGGTTGTCCGTCCCCTCGCTGGTATAGATCACCAGCCAGCGGCCATCGTCGGTCAGGCCTGAATAATGGCTCTGCTTGGGCTGGCTCGGGGTTTCATAGACGAGGCGGTCGGCGCTCTGCGGCGTGCCGAGCTTGTGGAAATAGATGCGGTGATTTTCGTTCAGCGCCTGGAATTTGGCGTCGGCCGGCGGCTCGGGATAGCGCGAGTAGAAGAAGCCCGATCCGTCCTTGGCCCAAGACGCGGCCATGGCGAACTTGGCCCATTCGACCTTGTCGTCGAGCACCTTGCCGGTCGCGACGTCGAGAACGCGGATCGTGCGCCAGTCGCTGCCGCCATCCTGGATCGAATAGGCGAGCAGCTTGCCATCTTCCGATGGCAGCCATTCGCCGAGCGCCGTCGCGCCGTCCGCCGCCCAGCTATTGGGATCGATCAGGACGCGGCCTTCGCCATTAAGGCCATCGCGGACATACAGGACGGCCTGGTTCTGGAGCCCCGAGTTGCGCGAGTAGAAATAGCGCGTGCCCTTACGATACGGCATTCCAAAGCGCTCATAGTCGAACAGCTTGGTCAGACGCGCCTTGAACGCGTCGCGACCGGGCAGCGTGTCGAGATAGGCGTCGGTCACCTTGTTTTGCGCCGCGACCCACTCGGCCACTTCCTTGTCGTTGCGGACGTCGTTTTCGAGCCAGCGATAGGGGTCGGCGACCTTTTCCCCGAACACCTCGTCGACGACATCGACGCGGCGGGTGTCGGGATAGGTGATCGGTGCAGTCATGGTCGGCGCGGACTCCGGGCTGGCGAATGCGGTGGGGGTAACGAACAAAAGCGGCAGGGCGAGAATCGACGCGCGGCGCATTGGTATCTCCTGAAACGGAAGCGCCTTACCCTATTGCCACACTGCGCAGGGTCAAGCGGGCGGTCCGACGAAGCTGACGAAAAAGCGGGGGTTTTCGGCTGACGCGACCGGTTTGCGACCGCAGCAGGACGCCAACGCGACAATCACGCGCCGTTTGGACGACAGTCACGCAAATGACGTCAGCGCGCTTTCATAGGCGACCCAGCTCATCACCATCAGTGGGAGCGTTGCAAAGGCGAGTGCCACCGCGTTGCCAGCTCCAGTTCCGCGTGTATTCTTCATCTGATCCTCCTGCGCCGCATTGCTTGCAGGGCGCGTGCCAAATCGGCGATCGGCGGATTTCCGTCGGTTCTTCCGTGACACGATAGATGGGGAGCCGGACGCCACGCCAAAGTTCAGCGATTCTTACGGGGCCGCAACATTAGCTTGGGGCTGCCGAGCATGGCAGAGTGGCGGCGATGATCCTATCTGCCCTCCTCCTAACCACTCTCGCGCAAGCCGATCCCGCTGCCGATGCCAGTCGCTGTATCCGCGCGGTCGCGCCCGCCAGCGGGACGATCGGAACGCTGGAGAATCGCTGCACCGAGCGGTTGGTGGTGTTCATGTGCGTCACCGGCCCACCGTTGAGCGCGCGCGAGACGTATTTCGACTGCGCCAAGGGGCAAGTCGGCAGGTATGACGTGAAGGCAGCGGGCAGCGCGCCCGCGATCTTTGCCGGGGCGCGGCGGGTGCATCTGTTTGCGTGCCGGTTTCCGCAGTTCCTGCCGCGTGACGTGCGGTACCATCATGGGCGGGGGTTGAAGGGGGTTTGTCGGTGAGGTGGTAACGCCCTTTTCGGCGGCACGCTGAGCTTGTTTCAGCGCCAGCCCGCCGCCTGGCACCCCGTCGCTTGTGGAGCGGTGGATGCTGAAACACGTTCAGGATGACGGAAGAAGAAGAAGACCCTCCCCAACCCCTCCCGCTTGCGGGAGGGGCTTAAGAAGAAGACGCTGGAAATCGCGTTTCGACCGCCGATCTCATCAATCCCCCCCCCCGCCAGGGGGAGGTGTCAGCGCAGCTGACGGAGGGGGAGGAAGCACGACGGCACGAGGCGATAGCGCGAAGCCGTCCTCCCCCTCCGTCGCCTTCGGCGCCACCTCCCCCTAGCGGGGGAGGATATTTGAAGGACGGGCAACGCCCCAAACGAGAAGGGGCGGCCGCACCGTCGTGCGACCGCCCCAGCTCTGGTCGATGAAGTGCCCGAAATCAGGCGGCTTCGTCGAAATCCTCGTCACCCATCACCGGACCCGAATCCTGGCCCTTGGCCGAGACGTCGCGGTCGACGAGTTCGATGATCGCCATCGGCGCCGCGTCCGAAGCGCGCGGGCCGGTCTTGATGATCCGGGTATAGCCGCCGTTGCGGTCGGCGTAGCGCGACGCGAGCACGTCGAACAGCTTCGCCAGCTGCGCATCGTCGAGCAGACGCGCGTGCGCAAGACGGCGGTTCGAAAGGCCGCCCTTCTTGGCCAGCGTGATCAGCTTTTCGACGTAGGGACGCAGTTCCTTCGCCTTGGCGACGGTGGTGGTGATCTGCTCATGCTTGATCAGCGCGGCCGACATGTTGCGGAACAGCGCGATGCGATGTGCCGAGGTGCGCTGAAGCTTACGACCGCCGTATTTATGACGCATGGGTATTCCTTTCAGTTCGTTCGGGGGCCGTATCAGGTACCCCGGACCAGGCAGGGACGGTGCGCCTGCCGAGTTCCGTCGCCCCGGCGGAGGCCGGGGCCGCTATGAGGTGAGCTCCACGTCAAGCGACGTGGCGGCCCCGGCCTTCGCCGGGGCGACGCTTAGCCCATGATTTCCTGTTCGAGCTTCTTGGCCATCTCTTCGATGTTCTCAGGCGGCCAGCCCGGGATTTCCATGCCGAGGCGCAGACCCATCGACGACAGCACTTCCTTGATTTCGTTCAGCGACTTGCGACCGAAATTCGGGGTGCGCAGCATCTCGGCTTCGGTCTTTTGGACCAGATCGCCGATATAGATGATGTTGTCGTTCTTGAGGCAGTTGGCCGAACGGACCGACAGCTCGAGCTCGTCCACCTTCTTGAGCAGGTAGCGGTTGATCGTCGCGGTGTCGCTGCTGCCTTCCGACGCAGTCGACTGGGCGGCGACGCCGACCGGCGCGCTGCGCGTGATCGCCGAATCGTCGAAGTGGACGAACAGCGCCAGCTGGTCCTGAAGGATGCGCGCGGCATAGGCGAGCGCGTCTTCCGGGGTGACGGTGCCGTCGGTTTCGATCGACAGGCTCAGCTTGTCATAGTCGAGTTCCTGCCCAACGCGGGTGTTCTCGACCTTGTAGCTGACCTGACGGACGGGCGAATAGAGCGCATCGACCGGGATCAGACCGATCGGCGCGTCGGCCGGACGGTTGGCACTGGCCGGGACATAGCCCTTACCGGTGTCGGCGATGAGCTCCATGTTCAGCGTCGCGCCATCATCGAGATGGCACAGCACCAGTTCCGGGTTCATCACTTCGATGTCGCCCGACACGGCGATGTCGCCGGCCTTGACTTCGGCCGGGCCGGTTGCGCTGAGCTGAAGGCGCTTGGCGCCCTCACCCTGCATGCGCAGGGCGATCTGCTTCACGTTGAGCACGAGATCGGTGACGTCCTCACGCACGCCGGCCAGCGAGCTGAACTCGTGCAGGACGTTTTCGATCTTGATCGACGTGACCGCGGCGCCCTGAAGCGACGAGAGCAATACGCGGCGCAGCGCGTTGCCGAGCGTCAGGCCAAAACCACGCTCAAGGGGTTCGGCGACGAACGTCGCCTTGCGCTTGCCGTCGCCGCCCTTTTTCTCAAGGCCGTTCGGCTTCTTAAGTTCCTGCCAGTTCTTTGCATTGACAGACACAGGCTTCCCCTGGGTTGGGCAGGATGGGGGGTGCATCCTGCCAGTAGAGAGAACCGCCCCACCCCGGCCCGGCTTCCCGGACCGCAGATGAAGCGGAAAGGTAAATCAGACGCGGCGACGCTTCGACGGGCGAACGCCGTTGTGCGGGATCGAGGTCACGTCGCGGATCGACGTGATCTGGAAACCGACCGCCTGCAGCGCACGAAGCGCCGATTCGCGGCCCGAACCCGGACCCTTCACCTCGACCTCGAGCGTGCGGACGCCGTGCTCGGCAGCCTTGCGGCCCGCGTCCTCGGCAGCGACCTGGGCCGCATAGGGGGTCGACTTGCGCGAGCCCTTAAAGCCCATCATGCCGGCCGACGACCAGCTGATCGCATTGCCCTGGGCGTCCGTGATCGTGATCATGGTGTTGTTGAAGCTGGCGTTCACATGGGCGACGCCGGCGGTGATGTTCTTGCGTTCGCGACGGCGAAGACGCTGTGGTGCTTGTGCCATTGTTCAGTAATCCTTCGAAAATCGAAGCAGGCGGGCCGTCGTAAAACGGCCCAGCGGCTTACTTCTTCTTGCCGGCGATCGGCTTCGCCTTGCCCTTGCGGGTGCGGGCGTTGGTGTGCGTGCGCTGACCGCGAACCGGCAGGCCCTTGCGGTGACGCAGGCCACGATAGCAGGCCAGATCCATCAGACGCTTGATGTTCATCGCGGTCTGACGACGCAGATCGCCCTCGACCGTGTGGTCGGCGTCGATGGTCTCGCGGATCTGCAGCACTTCCGAATCGGTCAGGTCCTGCACGCGGCGCTCAACGGTGATGCCGAGCTTTTCGGTGATTTCCTTGGCCTTTGCCGGGCCGATGCCGTGGATATACTGAAGCGCGATCAGAACGCGCTTGTTGGTGGGCAAGTTAACGCCCGCAATACGTGCCATGAACCATATTCTCCCAGCTCCACGGGGCGTGCATGGCAGCATGCCCCATCTCGTCGCGTTGACCCGAAACGCATGCGCGCGGCAGACGTGCACGCACGCTGCCGTTGGCCGGTGTTTCGGAAGATGGGCGACATATTGACCGCAGCCCGCACTGTCAAGCGCCGGGTCGGGGTAAAAATCGGTTCGACTGCCATACACCAAAGCTGGGCAGCGGCCAAGCGGTCAGCATGGTGCCGATGGCCCTATTCGGCACGCTCCGCCGCCGCCTTGAGCCCCGGCATCTGCGCCGCAATCACGCCGTCGACCGGCGCGGCGAGCGTGGTGAGGCCGGCCGGGTGGAAGCCGCCGACGACATAAGTGACGGTGAGCGCCGTCCCCTGCCCCTCCGGCTTGAGTGCGAAGGTCATCGTCGCGGTGACGGCACCGCTTTGCAACGGACCGAACGCGCCCGACAGGCGCAGCGTCTTGCCGCGCACGGCATAGAGCGTGCGGCCATGTTCGACCGCGCCGCCGTCGAGCTTCTCGCACCAGCAGCCGCCGGGGCGCGTGTCCCAGCTGATGTTGGCGCTGTCGCCTGAGTAGGTGTGATCCTTGCTCCACCAGAGCGCAGGCCGCGCGATGGTGTCCCACACTTTTTCGGGCGGGGCGGCGATAACAAGCCGGTGGGTCGAGACGAAGGCGGTGGCGTCCGACTGCGTCAGCTCCGCCGAAGCCGGAGCTGCACAGAGCACCAGCGCAGCTGCAATGATCGGTTTCATGCCGTCGGTCCTTCCTCGGCCCCCCGCAGAAACGGTTGCCGCTTGACATAGGACAGGCTGCGCCACGCCCATTCGAGCGGACCATTGGCGAAGCGCAACACCCACAGATTGGCGACCACCACGCACAGGGCAATCACGCCGGTCGCGATCCAGAATTGCGTCGCCCAGCCGAACTTGCCCCACAGACCAAGGCCATAGGGCGCAAACAGGATATGCAGCCCGATAATCTGCTGCAGGAAATAGAGCGAGAAGGCGGTGCGCCCGCACGCCTTGAACGGCGCGAGGATGCTGCGCCCCACTGCAACCTTGAACAACAGGTTGATCAGCGCGACATGGCCGATGCTGGTCGCGATCCGCGCCGCTTCGACCGTGATCCAGATCGTTTTGGGATAAGGTGCAAAGCTGCTGATCTCGAGCGCTCCGAAGTAACGGGCGGTCAGGCCGAAGCCATAGGCGCATGCGAGCAGCACGGCATAAAATCGCGCACTACGCAGGCCCTGGATCACGCCCCATTTCCACAGCGCGATGCCGATCAGCATCACGCAGAACGCCTCGATCACCATGATCAGAAGCAACCCCTTGCCGATGAAGAAGCTAACCCAGTTGCTCCACATATATTGGGCATAGGGCAGCCAGCCACCCGAATAGGCCTGACGCTCCTTCTCCAGCGCCTTCTGCGTTTCGGCGTTCGGCTTGAAGCGGTCGAGCTTCTTCTGCCACTCGGCCAGTGCCTTTTTATGATCGGCGGAGAGCGCCGCCCCCTTGGCCTGCTGTGCCTGCGCCGCCTCGACCCGCGCAACCAGCGCAGTGCGCCCGCTATATTCAATCGCACCGGTGACCGCAGTGAACAGCGCGAACAGACAGCCGAGCCCGAGCAGCAGGCGCGGCCCGAGCAGGCGGAAGGGGAAGAGGAACAGCGAGGCGAGCGCGTAGGTGGTGAGGATATCGCCGACCCACAGGACGAGAAAGATGTTGAGCAGGCCGAAGACGAGCAGCCACAGGGTGCGGCGCATGAAGAGGTCGGCGACCGCGACCGGACCCTCTGGGTGCATCGCCCGTGCCGTCAGCACCATGAAGCCGGCCCCGAACAGCAGTTCCAGCACCCCGCGCTGGGTTCCTTCAAGCAGGGTCTGGACCCAGATCCAGGTGGTGCGATCCGCCGCGGTCCAGCCGATCGCCCGAAAATCGCCGAACAGCGCCGTCACCGACGATGCCTGAAAACCGATGTTCATGTAGAAGATCAGCAGGATCGCGAGTCCGCGCAACACGTCGAGAATCTCGATCCGCGCGCGGCCCGCGACCGGTGCTACAACTGCTTGCTCCACCACGACTCGCCCCCGCCCCGTGAAGGCGCGAGGGTGATGCGTGGCCGACTACCGGTCAATTCATTTCGCGGGCGGCGAATCCTTGCCCATCCGCCGGTCGAGGAAGTTGAGGATCGTGGTCCACAGATGCACGCTGATGCCCGGCCCGGCGACGCGATGGGTCTGGCCGGGGTAGAGCATCGTTTCGAACGGCACTGCCGCGCCCTGCATCTTTGCCATCATCACGGTCGAATGCTCGAGCACGACATTGTCGTCGGCCATGCCGTGGATCAGCAGCAGCGGATCGGTGATCTTTGTGGCGTCAGCGACGGTGTTCGCCTTGTCATAGGCCGCCTGCACCTGGCGCGGGTCGCCCATGTAGCGCTCGGTATAATGGGTGTCGTACAGCTCCCATTTGCTGACCGGCGCGCCGGAGATTCCGGCCGCGAAGGTGCCGGGCGCGGCCTGGAGCATCTTGAGCGTCATATAGCCGCCATAGGACCAGCCATAGGTGGCGATGCGGCCCGCATCGACGAAGTCGAGGGTCTTGAGATAGGCGGCGCCGGCGAGCTGATCCTCGACCTCGACCCCGCCCATGGCCTGGTAGAGATGATCCTCGAACGCCTTGCCGCGATTGGCCGCGCCGCGATTGTCGAGCACGAACCAGATATAGCCGCGATCGACCAGATATTGCTGGAGCGCGCCGCCCCATGCGCGGCTCACCTGCTGCGAATGCGGGCCGCCATAGTGATGGAAGAAGACGGGGTATTTCTTGCCCGGCTCAAGCTTGGGCGTGATCATCTCCCAGTGGAGGACGGTGCCGTCGGCGGCCTTGATGGTGCCGAACTGCTTTTGCTGATGGCTGGCGAGATAGGGGGCGTAGGGGTGGTCGCCCGCGACCTTGTTCTCATTGACCCAGGCGAGGCGCTTGCCCGTCGCGTCGGTCAGCATGACCTGGGCCGGCTGGTCGCTCTTGGAGCGGGTGAGGATGATCTTGCTGGCGGTGCCGTTGGCGCTGGCGCCGTGCCACCAGCCGGGTTCGGTGATGCGGGTGACGGTGCCGGGCTTGTTGAGGTTGACGGTGTAGAGGTGGCGTTCGAGCACGCCGTCCTTGTTGCCGGTGAAGGTGATGCGGCCGCTCGCCTCATCCACCCCGACGATGTCGGCGACTTCCCAATCGCCCTTGGTCAGCTGCGTCCACTTGCCCGATTTGAAGCGGTAGAGATGACCGTGGCCGTCGCGCTCCGACCACCAGATCAGGCTGCCATCCTTCATCGGGTGATAGGCGTCGGACAGGTTGATCCAGCTGCGTTCGCCCGACTTCTCGCTGAACAGCACGCGCGACGCGCCGGTCGCGGGATCGACGGCGAGCATGTCGAGCACCGTCTGTGCGCGGTTCTGGCGCTGGACGAGCAGGGTCTTGCCATCGGGCGTCCAGTCGACGCGGGCGAGGTAGATGTCGCTTTCGGTGCCAAGGTCGACCTTGACCCGGCCCGAGCCGTCCGGGTTCATCACATAGAGGTCGACCAGCACGTTCGCGGTGCCCGCCTTGGGATAGCGCTGGTCATAGATCTTGGTGCCCTCCGCCCCGATCGCGGCGCGGCTGACGATGCCGACGGGGCTTTCGTCGAAACGCTGAACGGCGATGCGCTTGTCGTCGGGCGACCACCAGTAACCGGTGCGGCGGCCCATTTCTTCCTGCGCGACGAACTCGGCCTCGCCGAAATAGACGGTGCCAGCGCCCTCAGTCGTCGCCTTGACCTCCTTGGCCGTTGCGATGTCGAGGACGACGAGATTCTGGTCGCGGACGAAGCTGGCAAAGCCGCCGCGCGGGCTGATCACCGGGTTGAGCTCACCGCCCTCGGTCGCGGTCAGGCGGCGGACATTGCCGTCGAGCGTGGCGAGATAAAGGTCGCCGTCGAGCGGCACGAGGATCGACTTGCCGTCGGGCGCCCAGTCATAGGCGACGATGCCCTTGCTGCCGCCGATGCGCGCGCGCTCGCGCTGCATCTTTTCCGCTTCGGACAGTTCCGCGCCGGTGCCGAGTTTCAGACTGTCCACCAGCATCCGCCATTGCCCGGTGGCGGTGTCCATCGCCCACAGGTCGAAGCGCTGATTGTCGTCGGGGCGGTTGCGCAGCACCGTCACCAGCGTGCCATCGGGCGACAGGCGCAGCGCGCGCGGCGTGGTGCCGGCGAGGTCGGGACTGGCGAAGACGCGTTCGAGCGTCAGATCGCTGCCCGCCACCTGCTGTGCCTCAACCGGCATCGCCACCCCCGCCGACAACAACGCCATCGCGCCCAACGCCGCTTTCCACATCCTGCAAACCGTCCATCGTTATCACTGTGCCCACGCCTATCGGGCTTCCCGGGGGCGAGGTAAAGTCTCGGCGGCAACCGCGTCGCTCAGCACGTAGCGCGGCCCCGTGCCGCTAAACGCTGCTTCGTCGCCCGGATTGTAGAGACCGCATTTCTTGAGCGACAGGCAGCCGCAGCCGATGCAGCCGTCCAGCTTCTCGCGCGTACGCTCCAGCAGCGCGATGCGGCGATCGATCTCGGCGCGGAAATGGCGGCTGATGCGCGTCCAGTCGGCCGCAGTCGGGGTGCGACCGTGCGGCAGGCGCTTCAGCTCGGTCGCAATCTCCTCGATCGTCAGCCCAAGCTTCTGCGCGATCAGCGCAAAGGACAGGCGGCGGATGTCAGAGCGCAGGAAGCGGCGCTGATTACCGCTGGTGCGGATCGGCGCGACCAGCCCCTTGCCCTCGTAAAAGCGGATCGCCGACACGCTGAGGCCCGTGCGTGCCGCAAGGTCGCCGATGGTGAGCAGTTCGTTGCCGCGCATTTTCCGTTTGACCTCAACTTAAGTTGAGGTTGTAGTGGAACCGGGCACTCACGCAAACCGCAAAGGAACCGCGATGCCCACGACCTTTATCGAACACGCCAACCTGACCGTTACCAGCCCCGCACGCACCGCGAAGCTGATCCAGCATCTGTTCGGCTGGCACATCCGCTGGCAGGGCGCGGCGCGCGACGGCGGCACGTCGATCCATGTCGGCGACGACCGCAGCTACCTCGCGCTCTACGCCCCGCCGGTCGAGGCCGAGCGGCGCTATCCCAAGGGCCAGCCGCTCAACCATGTCGGCTTCGTCGTCGACGATCTGGATGCAGTGGAGGCCAAGGTCGCGGCGGCTGGGCTCAAGCCGTTCGGCCATGACGATTATGAGCCGGGGCGGCGGTTCTACTTTTTCGACTTTGACGGGATCGAGTTCGAGATTGTGAGCTACGGGTGACCCAAGGGCGTCATCCCCGCGAAAGCGGGGACCCATCTCCCAAGCTATCCCGCACGACAGCCGTAGTGGCGAGAGGAAACTGCAGGAGATGGGTCCCCGCTTTCGCGGGGATGACGATAGAGGTTACCCCCGAGCCGCCCGCGCCGCGCACAGGCTGAGCATGCGGCTGGCGATCTCGCGCTCGCCGACCACGACATCACCCGCGCCGCGCGCTTCGAGATGCTCGACTTCAGCGTCCGAATGCGCGCGCGCGACGATGGCGATGCCGGGGTTGAGTTCGCGCGCTGCCTGGACGACCGCGCCGCCCTCGAACCCATGGGGGATCGCGATCAGCAGCTTTGCCGCGCGATCGACCCCGGCGGCCTTCAGCGCCTCGGGATCGACGCCGTTGCCGCGCACGACGTCGAGCCCCGCCCCCTTCGCGACATTGGCGATGTCCGCCTGATCCTCGATCAGGATGAACGGGCGCTTCCTCGCCAGCAGGTCGCGCGCGATCAGCTTGCCGACCCGGCCATAGCCGACCAGCACGATATGGCCCGTGCGGTCGCCGGTATCGAGCGGCGGTTCGATCGGGTCGGTCTGTTCCTGCCGGCGCGGGACGAAGGCGTTGAAGATGAACGGGTTGGCGAGGATCGACAGCAAAGCGCCCGCCAGCACCAGATCGCGCCCCTCCGGCGGCAGTATCTGCAGCGACACGCCCAGCCCCACCAGGATGAACGAGAATTCGCCGATCTGGGCGAGGCTGGCGGCGGCGGTCACCGCGATGCGGTGCGTGCGACCGAGCGCGCGGACGATGGCATAGGCGACCAGCGACTTGCCGACCACGATGATCAGGAAGGTCGCGATCAGCGGCAGCGGCTGCTCCACGATCACCGCCGGATTGAACAACATGCCGACCGACACGAAGAACAGCACCGCGAACGCATCGCGCAGCGGCAGCGTCTCTTCGGTCGCCTGACGGCTGAGCGGTGTTTCGCCGAGGATCATTCCCGCGAAGAAAGCGCCGAGCGCGAAGGACACGTCGAACACCACCGCCGCACCGAATGCGACCCCGAGCGCGATGGCCAGGACGGCGAGGCGGAACAGCTCCCGCGACCCGGTATGCACGACCCAGTGCAGCGCCATCGGGATCAACCGGCGCGCGACCAGCAGCATGACGACGAGGAAGCCGGTGACCTTGAACCCGATCTGCGCCAGCGGGACGAGCAGAGCGCTCCAGGTCATCGGGCCGTCGCTCGTCACCACCTGCGCCAGCACCGGGAGCAGCACCAGCGCGAGCACCATCACCAGATCCTCGACGATCAGCCAGCCCACCGCGATGCGACCGCGTTCGGTATCGACAATGCCAAAGCCCTGAAGGCCCCGCAGCAGCACCACGGTGCTCGCGACCGACAAAGCAAGGCCGAAGACGAACCCAGCGAGCGGGTCCCAGCCCAGCGTCCAGGACAGGCCCATCCCCATCACCACCGCGGCGGCGATCTGGCCAATCGCTCCGGGCACCGCGATCTTGCGCACCGCGAGCAGGTCGCGGAGCGAGAAATGCAGGCCGACGCCGAACATCAGCAGGATGACGCCGATCTCGGCCAGTTCGGCGGCAAGGTTGCCGTCGGCGACGAAGCCCGGCGTGAACGGCCCGACCATGATCCCGGCGAGCAGATAGCCGGCGATCGGCGAAACCCTCAACTTGTGGGCGATCGCCCCCATGATGAAGGCGATGACGAGTCCGGCCACGATCGTGGCGATAAGCGGTGTGTGGTGCATAGGCTGGCAGCTGTCCCGGTTGTGGCCCGGACCGTAACGTACGGCCCGGGCAGTGCGTTCAGCCGCTGGTGCCGCCGATCACGAGCGCCGCAGCCGCCGTGCTGGCCGCCACTCCACTCCAGACGATCGGCGCAAACCACCAGGGCTGCCGTTTGTCGTGCGCATTGTTCATGACATCTCTCCTGAAACCGCGCCGGAGCGCGAACGGGGAATGTCAGGCGGTGGGTGGGCCGCGCGGGCTGCCGACACGCGGTGGGTGAGACGGGCTGACGGGGACGGACGCGACGGCGGAGGGGTGCGCGTCGATGCCATCGGGGGCCGCGACGATCAGCGGTATTGCCGTGCCGGAGAGCGTGGCGTTACCCGCTCCAGCTACGGGATCGGGGTCGGGGCGCACATTGGGTGCCACGACCCGCGGTGCGGGCCGCAGCGGGCGGAGCGCTTCAACCATGGTTGCCGGGTTGAACGCCGAGCCAAACGCCACGGTGCGCGGCGGGCCGCTGCTGAGCAGGGACGATGCCAGTGCGACGAGCAGGGCGATCCACAGCGCCGCCGCCCGGACTGACCGGGACTCTTGGGCGAGGAAGGCAATGGAGCGGGCTGTCACCCGTTCAACTTAGTGTCGCGTGGTCCGGAATCAAACGGGGCGCGGAAGCTTTCGCCCCCGCGCCCCGCGCTTGTTCCTGCCGAAGGCCGATTACTCGGCGGCGGTGGTCGCCTTGGCCGGACGCGGGTCACGGCGTTCGGCGATACGCGCCGACTTGCCGGTGCGGCCACGCAGATAATAGAGCTTGGCACGACGCACGACGCCGCGACGGACGACTTCGATGCTGTCGATGTTCGGCGAATAGAGCGGGAAGACGCGCTCGACGCCCTCACCGAACGAAATCTTGCGAACGGTGAAGTTGCTGCCCATGCCCTTGTTGGCGCGGGCGATGCAGACGCCTTCATAGGCCTGAACGCGGGTGCGCTCGCCTTCGACGACCTTCACGCCGACGCGCAGCGTGTCACCGGGACGGAATTCGGGGATCTTCTTGTCGGCAGAGAACTTTGCAACATTCTCGGCCTCGATCTGCTGGAGCAGGTTCATGGCTCTCATTCCTTTTCGTGCCGCGCGCCAGAGGGAGACTGGACCCGAGCGCCCTCATGGCGCTCCCAAAGATCCGGCCTCCTTAGCCGTGTATCGGTCTCGGCCTGTTGCTTTCGCCAGGCCGCGATCCGCGCATGATCCCCCGATCGCAGCACTTGCGGGATCATCCGCCCTTCCCATTCGACGGGTCGGGTAAATTGCGGATATTCGAGGAGGCCGCTTTCGAAGCTTTCCTCGACTCCGCTGGAAGGCGCGCCCATTACGCCGGGAAGCAGCCGAATGCAAGCGTCGAGCAGCACCAGCGCGCCCATCTCTCCGCCCGACAGGACATAGTCGCCGATCGACACCTGTTCGATCGGGCGCGCGTCGAACAGCCGTTCGTCAAACCCCTCGAACCGGCCGCACAGGATCGACACGCCGGGACCGGCGGCGAGCGCGCGCACCCGGTCCTGCGTCAGCGGCGCGCCGCGCGGGGTCATCGCCAGCATCGGGCGGTCGTAGCCGACACTGTCACAGGCGGCGGCGAGGATATCGGGCTTGAGCACCATCCCCGCCCCGCCCCCGGCTGGCGTGTCGTCGACGGTGCGATGCCTGTCGGTGGCAAAGTCGCGGATCTGGACGGTGTCGAGGCTCCATTTCCCCTCGCTCAACGCGCGCCCGGCGATCGAATGGCCGAGCGGGCCGGGAAACATGTCCGGGTAGAGGGTCAAGACGGTGGCGGCGAAGGTCATCGGGTCCAGTTTTCCACTTTGAGACCCGGCACATCGGCGAAGTCACGTTCGTTGTTGGTCACCAGCAGCAAGCCACGCGAGCGGGCGTGTGCTGCGATCAGCCGGTCGAAGCTTCGGCGCCGCACGCCAACCTGTCGGACGATATCGGCATAGTCCTCAGCAGCAGCGGCATCGAAGTCGAGCAAAGTGAGTGAGTGGATCAGCAGATCGAGCCGCCGGGCATCGGTCGGGTCCGCCCCCGGTGCCTTCGCTCCGACCCGCAATTCGGCCAGCGTCACCGCCGAGATCGCGATGCCGCCCTCAAACGCCTCTCCCAGCCGGTCGCGCAGCCGATCGCTGCGCGCCTTGGCGAAGTCGATACAGGCATTGGTGTCGAGCATGATCATGCGGCGCGATCCGGTGCCGATCCGCTCCAGTCGCGCTCCTCTTGCTCGGTGTCGCCGCGGCCATCCGCCATGAACCCGTCGGAGAAGGCTCCGTACAGGCTGAGGAACACGCGCTTGGCCGAACCGCTCGGCCAGAAGGAGAAGCTGCCATCGGCATGCGGCACGATCGTCACCTCGTCGCCATCGCTCAGCCCGAGCGCCTTGGGCAGGCGCAGCGCGACCGAATTGCCCGATTTGAACGTGCGGGTTTTGAACTCGTCACCCATATGCGCCTCCGTATAGTCCGAATGTATATACATTCGCGTCATCGGCTTCAAGGAACCTACCCGCCCCCGCCGCGCTATGGCGGTCATGGAAGACTGTATCATCGTCGGCGCTGGGCCGGCTGGACTGACGGCGGCGATCTATCTGGCGCGCTATCACCTGTCGATCCGGCTGTTCGATTGCGGGTCGAGCCGCGCGGCGTTGATCCCGCGCACGCACAACCATGCCGGCTATCCCGAGGGGATCGAGGGGGTCGAGCTGTTGCGGCGAATGCTGGCGCAGGCGGAGCTGTATGGCGCGGTGCGCGAGCCGGCCAAGGTGACGCGGGTCGAGCCGGTCGCGGAGGGCTTTATCGTCCATTCGGGCGAGCGGCGGGTGGCGACACGCTCGGTGCTGCTGGCGACCGGGGTGGTCAATCACCGGCCCGAGGGGCTGGCGGATGCGGTGCATGATCCGGCGCTGGCGCGTGGGCTGCTGCGCTATTGCCCGGTGTGCGATGGCTATGAGGTGACCGACAAGCGCGTCGGCGTGATCGGGACCGGCGATCATGGGATGCGCGAGGCGCTGTTCCTGCGCGGCTTTACCCGCGACGTGACGCTGATCGCGCCGGATGTAGAGCATCGGCTGGATGCGGCGTGGCTCGCCAAGCTGGAGGAAGCGGGAATCGCGCGGGTGGATGGGCCGTGCGGGGGCTATGCGATCGAGGGGGATCGGATAGCGCTGGATACCGCGCAGGGGCGGATGGCCTTCGACAGCATCTACCCGGCGCTGGGGTCGCGCATCCGCTCCGACCTGGCGGTGGCGGCGGGCGCGGCGGCGACGGTGGAGGGCTGTCTTGAGGTGGACGACCACCAACGCACCAGCATCCCCGGCCTGTTCGCGGCGGGCGACGTGGTCAAGGGGCTGGACCAGATCAGCAACGCGATGGGTCAGGCGGGCGTCGCGTCGACGACGATCCGGAATATGCTGAGCGCGCAGCGGGCGATTTGGCGGTAGTGCGGCCTAACGCTCGCCGGCCGCAGCGCACGAAATCTCGGTCTGGAAAGCCGTCGGCAATGTGAGCGAGAGGCCTCCGACATAGCCCGCAACAGTCAGCACTGTGCCAACAAACAGCAGCAGACGCTGAGCGCGCGTGCCGACGACCGTGACATAGGCTCCCGTGATGCCAAAGAGAGCGAAGAACGGAGCTGCGATCCACCAATGCACCTCCTGCGGGGTGCTGCATTCGGATGCGATGGGGATTGAGGCGGTGAATCCAGCGGTAGTCAGGGCCACACCGGCGACGATGACCGCGATCCATCCCTTGGCTGTATTGCGGTTTGGCAAGGTCTCGGCTCCGAAGGTTGGCAAGCGCCACCTGTTTACTTGTCGCCCCGGGCTTGACCCGGGGCAAGGCTTCTTTCTCGAGGTCAAAGAGACAGCCCAGCCCCGGCTCAAGGCCGGGGCGACGGTGGGGGTTAGTCGGGTCGCGGCGCGAACCGCAGCGCCTGGATCGTAGGCGGGTTGGTCGGGGCCATGAGGATCTGGCCGTCGAGCTTCCCCTTGGCGCAGTTCCAGCGGAAGGCGGTGGTGAGGTTGCCGGTTGCAAACAGCGGTTCGGCGGTGGCGCAGTCACCGACCAGCCCCTTGATCCGCGCGAATTCTACCCGCCAGTGCGCGGCGTCGCGGTCCATCAGGAAGTTCATCGCGAGCTTGCCGTCGAGCGGCTTTAGGTCGCCGGCGGCATAGGCGGCGCGGGCGGCGTCGTGCATTTGCGCCAATAGCGGATTGAGCGGCACCGCGCGGGGGTCCGCCGCTCCGGCCCGCGCCAAGGACCAGAGCGACTGCCATACCGGCACGGCGGGGGCGGTATAGGTCTTGTTGGTGAAGGCGAAGGCGGCGATGCCGCGCTCCGGCACCAACACGACATAGCTGCCATAGCCGGGATAGCCGCCACCATGCTCCAGCGCGACGCCGAGGTCGCAGTCGCTGGTGATCCGCAGGCCCATGCCATAGGCGGTGCCGTGCTTGCACGTGTCGCCCTCCGGCGCACCGCGTCGCGGCCCGACGCGGACGAAGTTGAGGCCCTGCACCATTTCCCGCACCGTGGCGCGCTTGACCGGGCCGGTCTCGGCGCCGTCGCGCGGGGGCCAGGCCGACAGCAAGAAGCCGACCCATTTGCCATAGTCATTGGCGGTGGTGATCATCCCGCCCATCGCCCCGAATGCGCCGTCACGCATCTCCGGCTCGGCCACCCACTTTTCGTCCTCCCAGCGATAGCCGAGCGCGAACTTGTCGCGCGGCACCTGCGCGATGTCATAGGTGGTCGCGGTCATGCCGAGCGGCTTGAGGATCGTGCGGCCGATATAGGCCTGATACGGCTCACCCGAGGCGTTGGTGATGATGCGGCCGAGCAGCGCATAGCCATAGTTGGAATATTCGTGCGCCATCCCGCCGGTACGGCTCCACGGCACGCCCTGCGCGATCATCGCACTGAACTGCGCCTCGCTCAGCACCTGTTGCCGGTCGCCCCAGGGATCGTCGGTGACCATGCCGCCGACATGCGCGAGCAGGTCGCGAATGCGGATGCGCGGGCTGTCGCTGGTCGGGTATTTCCAGCCGCGCATTTCAGGGATGTGCTGTTCGGCCAGGTCGTCGAGGGCCAGCCGCCCCTCGTCGCGCAATTTCAGGATCGCGAGCGCGGTAAACGCCTTGCTCATCGACGCGATGCGGAAGCGGGTGTCGAGCGTGACCGGCGCGCCGCCGAGGGTCTGCGTCCCGACCATCGCAGACAGCGCCGGCTTGCCGTCCTTGATGACCATATAGACCATGCCGGGGGTCGGGTTCTGGTCGCGATATTTGGCGAAATGATCGCCGATCTCGGTGACCTGAGCGGGCGGGATCTGGCCCGCTGGGGTCTGGGCGAGCGCGGGCAGCGGGGCGAGCGCGAGGGCGGCGGCGAGGCGGAGCTTCATGGCGCGCAGCCAACCAGAATTCCGCCCCGCACGCAAACCCCTGCGCGCGTTACGCCGCGAGGTAGCTGTCGAGCTTGTCGAAGCTGCCGCTCCAGCCACCGGTCATCGATTCCATCGCCGCGACGAAGCTGGCCGCCTGCTCGGCGGTCGGATCAATCGGGATCCAGCGCAGGGTGATGCGCGTGCCGCCCGCGACCGCCTCGAACCGGATATCGGTGCGCAGCGTCGCGGGCCAGGCGTCGAAGAACGGGCATGGCACGATGTTGCCGTCGGCATCGGCGAAGCTCTGATCATAGACGAGGTGGTCGGGGCGATCGACCGTGCGATAGTCGCACAGCGTGTGGAGCACACTGCCATCCGCCGCGTCCGAGCGGGCGTGCAGCGTTGCACCGGTCGCGATGGTGCCGCTGAGCACCGTCACCCGCGTCCCCTCCGGCCCTGACCAGCGCGCCATCTGCACCGGGTCGGCCCAGGCGTCGAACACGCGGTCGAGCGGGGCGGCGAAGGTGCGCTGGATGGTGAATTCGGGGGTCACGGCGGCGTCGGTCATGCGGGGTCTCCAGTGTTGAGCGTGGCGAGATAGGCGTCGAGGCGGTCGAACTTGGCATCCCAGTCGGCACCGAGCCGGTCGAGCCAGTCGGCGGCAAGCGCGAGCGCGGCGCGGTTGAGACGGCGCGGGCGCGACTGGCCGGCGGTGGCGGTTTCGACGAAACCGGCGCGTTCGAGCACCTTGAGATGCTTGGAAATGGCGGGCTGACTGACCGCGAACGGTGCGGCGAGTTCGGACACCGTGGCCTCCCCCTTTGCCAGCCGTGCGAGGATCGCGCGGCGGGTGGGGTCGGCCAGGGCGGCGAAGGCTAGATCGAGCGACTCATCCATATCCGTATAGATATATAACTTACTGGATATGTAAAGCGCATTGCTTACGCCCAGGGTGATGCGCAGCCGCCCTCGCCGCGTCGAGCGCGCTTAAGGCACTGAGTACATCGGAATTATTCGAGCCGGCTCGCTCTATTCCGCCCAGCCGTCGGCGATGGTGAGCGTGTTCGCGTCCCATGCGGGCACCGCTTCTGCGCGCATCGGGACCATGAAGCGCTTGCCGTCGGGTTTTTCGATTTCGAGCACATCGCCCGCGCCGAAATTTTCAACCGTCACGATCGTGCCGATCGGGTCGCCGCTTTCCGCGACGACGGACAGGCCGAGCAGGTCGGCGTGGTAATATTCGCCCTCGCCCAGCGGCGGGAGTTCGGCGCGTGCGACGGTGAGTTCGGTGCCGCGCAGCGCTTCGGCCGCGTTGCGGTCGGCGACTTCGGCAAAGCGCGCGATTGCGCCATTATTGCCGGGGCGCACCGATTTGAGCGTCAGCGCACCGCCGTTGAAGCGGCGGTGCACCGACAGATCTTCGGCAAAGACCTTGAGGCGGACCTCCCCCGTCACGCCGTGCGCGCCGATGATGACGGCGAGCGTGACGGGCAGGTCTCCCCTCCCGCTTGCGGGAGGGGTCGGGGGAGGGCTT
Organism: Sphingomonas sp. SDUR79; assembly: GCF_056821745.1. Lineage (NCBI taxonomy): Bacteria > Pseudomonadati > Pseudomonadota > Alphaproteobacteria > Sphingomonadales > Sphingomonadaceae > Sphingomonas > Sphingomonas sp. SDUR79. The sequence goes on from NZ_JBPDIN010000001.1 coordinate 1,581,049, forward strand.
GTCTCAGGCGGCATCGCGGGCGGACATGCCCTCCCCTAGCCCCTCCCGCAAGCGGGAGGGGAATGATTGAGCGCCCCTCCCGCAAGCGGGAGGGGGACTTGATAGATCAGCCCTCGGCCTTTTCTTCGCCAGCTTCGGCAGCCGGAGCTTCCTCGGTGGTCGCTTCTTCAGCTGCCGGAGCTTCTTCAGCGGCTGCTTCTTCAGCGGCGGGCTCTTCGGCCGGAGCAGCAGCGGCGGCTTCGGCAGCGGCCTTGGCTTCGGCGGCGGCTTCCTCGGCGGCCTTCAGCTTCTCAGCCTTTTCCTCGGCGCGCTCGACGGCCTTCTCGCCCGGCTTGCCCTTGTTCGGGTTGTTCTTGGCAGCGCGCTCCTTGACGCCGGTGACGTCGAGGAAGCGGGCGACGCGGTCGGTCGGCTGCGCGCCGACGCTCAGCCAATGCTTCGCACGATCGGTGTCGAGGATGATGCGCTTCTCGTCATCCTTGGCGAGCAGCGGGTTGTAGGTGCCGATCTTCTCGATGAACTTGCCGTCGCGGGGCGAGCGCGCATCGGCAACGACGATGCGGTAATAAGGGCGCTTCTTCGAACCGCCACGCGACAGACGCATGCTGAGAGCCATTTAATCTTCCTTCTGTAAATTCAAAGCGTTGAAACGATTACTTCTTCTTGTTCAAAAACTTGGCGAGTTCGGGCGGGATGTCGCCGCCACCGCCGGGCAGGCCGGGCAGCCCGCCGCCGGGGCCGCCCATCTTGCCCATCATGTCGCCCATGCCCGGACCGCCCAGCGCGTTGCCGAGGCCGCCCATGCCGCCCTTGCCGAGCATGCCCAGCATGCCCTTAAGGCCGCCCATCTTCTTGAGCCGCTTCATCGCGGTGGACATTTCCTGGTGCATCTTGAGCAGCTTGTTCACGTCCTGAACGGTCGTGCCGCTGCCCTTGGCGATACGGATCTTGCGCTTGGCGTTGATCAGTTCGGGCTTGGCGCGTTCCTTGACGGTCATCGAGGTGATGATCGCGTCCATGCGCAGCAGGATCTTGTCGCCGCCGGCCTGTTCGACAGCGCCTTGCGCCTTCTTCATGCCGGGGATCATGCCGGCGAGCGCGCCGAGGCCGCCCATGCGGCGCATCTGCGCAAGCTGGCCGCGCAGGTCGTTCATGTCGAACTGACCCTTGGCGAGGCGCGCCGCCATCTTCTCGGCGTCTTCGGCCTCGATCGACGCGGCGGCCTTTTCGACCAGCGACACCACATCGCCCATGCCGAGGATGCGGCCGGCGACGCGCGAGGGGTGAAACGGCTCGATCTGGTCGAGCTTTTCACCGACGCCGGCGAACTTGATCGGCTTGCCGGTGACCGCGCGCATCGACAGCGCCGCGCCGCCGCGCGCATCGCCGTCCATGCGGGTCAGCACGACGCCGGTCAGCGGCACCTGATCGCTGAAGTTCTGCGCCACATTGACCGCGTCCTGGCCGGTCAGCGAGTCGACGACGAGCAGGATTTCCTGCGGCTTCGAGATGTCGGCCACCGCCTTCATCTCGTCCATCAGCTGCTGGTCGACGTGCAGGCGGCCCGCGGTGTCGAGCATCAGGACGTCGAAGCCCTGCAGCTTGGCGGCCTGCATCGCGCGGCGGCCGATATCGACCGGTTGCTGCCCCGCGACGATCGGCAAGGTCGCGACCTCGATCTGGGTGCCGAGCACCGCCAGCTGCTCCTGCGCCGCCGGGCGATTGACGTCGAGCGACGCCATCATCACCTTCTTGCCCTGCTTCTTCAGCAGGCGGGCGAGCTTGGCGGTCGTGGTCGTCTTGCCCGAGCCCTGCAGGCCGACCATCATGATCACGGCGGGCGGGGTGACGTCGATCTGCAGCTCGGCCGTGTCCGGGCCGAGCATCGCGACCAGCGCGTCGTTGACGATCTTGACGACCTGCTGCCCCGGCGTGACCGAACGCAGCACCTGTTGCCCCACCGCCTGTTCGGTGACGCTGTCGACGAACTGGCGGGCGACCGGCAGCGCGACGTCTGCCTCGAGCAGCGCGATACGCACTTCGCGCATCGCGGTCCGCACATCCGCTTCGGTCAGCGCGCCACGGCCCTTGAGACGGTCGAATACGCCGCCAAGCCGTTCGCTCAGACTGTCAAACACTCGCTTCTCCCATTGCTCTCACGTCCGAAACGCATAAAACGCCGGCGGACGAAACCTCGTCAGCCAGCGTTGCCGGGGGCATATGTCGTCGCGTTCGTGAGAACGGTCGGAAGCGCGCTTAGCCGCAAACCAAGATAAGTGCAACTGTCGCGACGTTAACCCTCTTCCTGCGTTTGCCTTAACCCCTTCTACACGGTCGGCATGGGATATCCCCGGCTCGTATCAAGGGGAGCAATTCCGGCATGCCGCTGGACATCGACAACGATCGGACCGAACGCAGCGGTGCAGGCTCGGACCTGATCATGGGGGCGATCAGCGTCGCCGCGATCCTGATGTTCGTTGGCACGGGCAGCTCGGTGCTGTCCAAGACACTGCGCCATTATCTGGAGGGCGCGGCGCCGGCCGATCGCACATTGGTGATCGCGCTGCTGCTCAACGTCGCGCTGATCCTGTTCGGCTGGCGTCGCCACCGGGGCCTCAGCAACGAAGTGCGCATCCGCGCCGCCGCCGAAGAGCGCGCGCAGATGCTGGCGAGCCGTGATCCGCTGACCGGATTTCTCAACCGCCGCAGCCTGGCCGAAGAAGGCGCGGCGATGTTCGTGCGCGGGCAGAAGCGGCGCAAGGCGATGGCGATGATGATCATCGACCTCGACCATTTCAAGACGGTCAACGACATGCACGGTCATGCCGTGGGCGACGCGCTGCTGCGCGCGGCGGCGGGCGAGATTGCCGGCGCGATGCCGCCGATCGCGCTGACCGCGCGGCTGGGCGGCGACGAATTCGCCTGCGCATTTCTGTTCGATCCGCAGCATCCCGACATGATCGAGCGCATCGCCGAGAAGCTGGTCGCACAAATGTCGCAACCGTTCGAGGCGGAGGGTCTGCGGCTGCATGTCAGCTGTTCGGTCGGAATCGCACGGTCGGACTTTGACTGCCAGTCGGTCGATTCGCTGATGCGATCGGCCGACATCGCGATGTATGTCGCCAAGAAATCGGGCCGCAACCGCTATGCCTGGTTCGACCATTCGATGGAACGCGAGCTGCAGACCCGCAACGAGCTGGAAAACGGCCTGCGCACCGCGATCCCGCGCGGTGAGATCGTCCCCTATTTCGAACAGCAGGTCGACCTGCAAACCGGCAAGCTGATCGGGTTCGAGGTGCTGGCCCGCTGGGAACACCCGACGCGTGGCCTGATCAGCCCCGAGCTGTTCATCCCGATTGCCGAGGAAACCGGCCTGATCGCCGACATGTCGCTGTCGCTGATGAGCCAGGCCTTCAACGCCGCGCGCGATTGGGACAGCTCGCTCAGCCTGTCGGTCAACATCTCACCGATCCAGCTGCGCGACGCGTGGCTGGCGCAGAAGATCATCAAGGTGCTGACCGAGACGCGTTTCCCGGCGAGCCGGCTGGAGATCGAGATCACCGAAAGCTCGCTGTTCGACAACCTCTCGCTCGCCCAGTCGATCGTCGGAAGCTTGAAGAATCAGGGCGTGCGGCTTGCGCTCGATGATTTCGGGACCGGCTATTCGTCGCTGGCGCATCTGCGCGCGCTGCCGTTCGACCGGATCAAGATCGACAAGAGCTTTGTGATCTCATTGAACGAGAGCGCGGATTCGGCGGCGATCGTGAACGCGATCGTGTCGCTGGGCGAAAGCCTCAACCTGCCGATCACCGCCGAAGGCGTGGAGGATGAGGCGATCGCCGCGCGGCTGAAAGCGCTCGGCTGTGCCAAGGCGCAGGGCTGGCATTATGGCAAGCCGCTGTCGGTCAGCGGGGCCCGCCGACTGCTCGCCGAACGCCGCCTGCTGGTACAGGCACCGGTTGAGCCGACTGTCGAGAGCGAGCTGCAGGCGCAGCGGCCGGACCGGATGGCGGGCTAAGCGCCAATTCCTCCCCTGCCCCGCAGGGGAGGTGGCAGCGCGAAGCGCTGACGGAGGGGCCGCCCCGAAGAGGGCGGAATTTTGCCGAGCTGCTCAACGGCTGTCTGCGCAGCCGCCCCTCCACCACCCGCTGCGCGGGCGGTCCCCTCCCCTGAGCAAGCTCAGGGGAGGAATTGAACTCACCAACCCGCATCCGGCCGTTTCAGATATTCCAGCTCTTCCGCCGTCGACTCGCGGCCCAGTGCTTCGTTGCGGCTGGGGAAGCGGCCGAATTGTTCGATCACGACCGCATGGTCCATGGCGAAGCGGAGATTTTCGGGGCGCCCAAGCGCGGTGAATTTCTCCAGGCACATCCGCTGTGCCTCGACATTCTCGGCGTGCATCAGCGGCATGTAGAGGAAGGTCGCGCGCTCCGGCGGCATGTCGCGGTCCCAGCCCTTGCCGATCGCCTCCAGCGTCAGCGCGAGTGCGAGCGGGTCGGCGGCGAACGCTTCGGGCGTCCCGCGATGGATGTTGCGGCTGAACTGGTCGAGCAGGATCACCGCCGCGAGCAGCGCATCCGGATTGTCGCGCCATTCCGCCGCGCCGCTTGCCAGCACGACGTCGCGGGCGTGGCCGAAGCGGCGTGCAATCTCCGCATCGACCGCATCGTCCTTTGCGAATTGCTGTTCTGGCCGCAGTTCGTCGAACCAATAGTCCAGCACCGCCTTCGCGCACGCATGGACTTCGATCCCTTGCGTCTCTAGATCGCCTGCCATGTCGTCCTCCATTGTCGCACCTGAGGTAATCAGCCTTGGCTGTCGGCTCAACCTTGCCGAAAGCGAAACGATCCGCGCGCTGTTGGGGTCCAGCGACGTGGTGGTCGTCAACAGCTGCGCCGTGACCAACGAAGCGGTGCGCCAGACGCGCCAGGCGATCCGCCGCGCGCGGCGGGCGCGGCCCTCGGCGCAGCTGGTGGTAACGGGCTGCGCGGCGCAGATCGACCCGGCGTCGTTCGGCGCGATGCCCGAAGTGGACCGGGTGATCGGCAATGCCGAAAAGCTGATCCCGGCATCCTGGGCGCGCGACGATGCGGCTTTGGTGCAGGACATCATGGCGGTGCGCCAGACGGCACCGCATCTGGCCGCGAGTTTCTCCGCGCATGTCCGCGCGTTCGTTGAAGTGCAGAACGGCTGCGACCATCGCTGCACCTTCTGTGCGATTCCGTTCGGGCGCGGGAACAGCCGGTCGGTGCCGGCGGGCGCGGTGATCGATCGGGTGCAGGCACTGGTCGACGCGGGGCATCGCGAGATCGTGCTGACCGGGGTCGACCTGACCAGCTATGGCCCCGATCTGCCCGGCGCGCCGACGCTGGGGCAGCTGGTCGAGCGGGTGCTGGCGCATACGACGGTGGAGCGGCTGCGGCTGTCGTCGCTCGACGGGATCGAGATCGACGACCGGCTGTTCGCGCTGCTGACGCAGGAGCGCCGCGTGCTGCCGCATGTGCACCTGTCGCTGCAGGCGGGCGACGACATGATCCTCAAGCGGATGAAGCGGCGGCATTTGCGTGGGCAGTCGGTGGCGCTGGTCGAGCGGCTGAAGGCAGCGCGGCCGGAGATCGCCATCGGCGCGGACCTGATCGCGGGTTTCCCGACCGAGGATGAGGGTATGGCGGCAAATACGCTCGCGCTGATCGACGATTGCGACATCGTGCATGCGCATATCTTTCCCTATAGCCCGCGCGACGGCACGCCGGCAGCGCGGATGCCGCAGGTTGCGCCGGGCGTGGCGAAGGCGCGCGCGGCAGCGATGCGCGAGCGGGCGGCGGCGCGGCGGGCGGACTGGCTGCGCGGCCTGATCGGGACGACGCAGCGGGTGCTGGTCGAGCGACCGGGAGACCGCGGGCATGCAGAGAATTTCGCGGAGGTGCGGTTAGCCCTCCCGGCTGAAATTGGAACCATCGTGACAGCCACGGTCACCGGCATCGAAGATGAGCGGCTCACTGCCACACTCACTGGTCACCCCGGCCTTGGGCCGGGGTCCACTGTGCCTCCAGGCGCGGAGCTTGAGCCTCTTGTTTCGCGCTTGCCGCCGGGTGGACCCCGGCCCAAGGCCGGGGTGACGAAAGAGGAATTGGGTGTGAAGGAAGCAAAAACATGAGCGGCCCCAGCTGGCGCGAGCGGTTGCTCGGCGGGTTCAAGAAGACGTCGGACCGGTTGGTCGGCAACCTCGCCGGGCTGGGTGCCGGGCGGCTCGACGATGCGACGCTCGACGAGATCGAGGAGGCGCTGATCGCGTCCGACCTGGGCCCGGCGACGGCGGCGCGGATCCGCGAGCGGCTGGCGGAGGAGCAGGTCGAGCGCGGGATGGAGGAGCTGGGCATCCGCCTGGTCGTCGCCGACGAGATCGAGAAGGTGCTGACCAAGGTCGCCCAGCCGCTGATCACCGACAAGGCGCGGCCGCAGGTGATGCTGGTGATCGGCGTCAACGGATCGGGCAAGACCACCACCATCGCGAAGCTCGCCGCGATCCTGAAAGATCAGGGGCTGAAGGTGATGGTCGCGGCGGGCGACACGTTCCGCGCCGCCGCGATCGGGCAGCTGCGCACCTGGGCCGACCGGATCGGCGTGCCGATCGTCGCGGGGGCCGAGGGTGGCGATGCCGCAGGGGTCGCGCATGAAGCGCTACGCCGCGCGACTGCCGAGGGCATCGACCTGCTGATCGTCGATACCGCCGGGCGACTCCAGAATAAGCGCGAGCTGATGGACGAGCTGGCGAAGATCCGCCGCGTGCTCGGCAAGCTCGATCCCGAGGCGCCGCACGACGTGTTGCTGGTGCTCGATGCGACCACCGGGCAGAATGCGCTCAACCAGATCGCGGTGTTTCAGGAAGTTGCGGGCGTGACCGGCATGGTGATGACCAAGCTGGACGGCACCGCGCGCGGCGGCGTGCTGGTCGCGGCGGCGGAGAAATACGGCCTGCCGATCCACGCGATCGGCGTCGGCGAAAAGGTCGACGACCTGCGCGGGTTCGACCCGCGCGAAGTGTCACGGATCATCGCCGGGGTGGAGGCGTTGACCAAGGGCTGAGCGCCCGCGTCCAGTTTTCTTCGACAAGCCCCGCGCCATTTGTAGAGTGAGTGCATGACCGAATCCATGACGCCCCAAAGCTCGGGCAAACCCGCCCCCTCCCCCGGCCTGCGCATGCTGATCGATTTCGGTCCGCTGGCGATATTCTTTGCCGTGAACAGCTTCATGGGCGGGCCGCAGCTGACGCGCATGCTCGCCGCAACCGCAGCGTTCATGGTCGCGATCTTCCTCGCCATGGGGCTGTCGCTGTGGAAGACGAAGCATATCTCGCCGATGCTGTGGATTTCCGGCGTGCTGGTGCTGGTGTTCGGCGGGCTGACCCTGTGGTTCCACAACGACACGTTCATCAAGGTCAAGCCGACGCTCGTCTACGCGATGTTCGCGATCGTGCTCATCTATGGCCTGATCACCAAAAAGCCGCTGCTGCAGATGCTGCTCGAGAGCGCTTATCCGGGGCTGACCGCGCGCGGATGGCAGTTGCTGACGGTCAATTGGGCGGCGTTCTTCGTCGTGATGGCGGTGCTCAACGAAATCGTCTGGCGCACGCAGAGCTGGGATTTCTGGGTCGCGTTCAAACTGTGGGGGGTAGTGCCGCTGACGTTGCTGTTCGCGATCGGCAATGTGCCGCTGCTGCTGCGCCATGGGCTGAAGACCGATGGCGAAATCGTCGACAAGGCGCTGCCGCCGGAGCAGTGACGTCCCCGGTCAGGGCGGCGTGCAGGTCCACGGGTTTGACGCGGTGTTCGCGCCGGTTTGCTTGCAGAACTGCGTGGGCACCGTGGTCTGCCGCGGCATGAAATGGAATGTCCAGCCCTGCGGCGTGTTCGACGGAGCGATCATCGCGATGTGATGGCTGTGGCCGTTGAACGCCTTCTCGATGGTGCCGATCCGGCCCGCATTTTCGAAACCCTTGGCTGAGATCGTTTTCTGCGCGGTCTGCAATCCCGCAATCTGCTGCTTCAGCTGAGCGATCTCGGCCTTAAGGGAATCGATTTGCGGCTGCGGTGCGGCACCCTGCGCCACTTTCAAAGCGGAAGGACTGAGCGAGACGGGGGCTGCGGGTTGCCGCGCGAACGCAATGCCGGTTGCCACGACGGCGCTACCCGCCAGGACAAGAACCACCTGTGTGCGAAACTGGGGCATGGGACATCCTCTTGGTCAGAAAAGGAAACGCCACACGCCCGCCCCGAATCGAAATCGACCGGCGGGGCGGACCACCGGTCGATATCATGTCAGTACCGCAATGATCGAGCGGAATTGGTGATCAGCCGGCCTGGTCGGCGCGGCTGACGCCTTCGCCGTCGAGGTTGGCGGCGACGAAGTCCCAGTCGATGATCTTGGTGATCGCTTCGAGATAGCCCGGGCGCGCGTTGCGATAGTCGATGTAATAGGCGTGTTCCCACACATCGATCGTCAGCAGCGGCTTATAGTCATAGACGACCGGCGTGTCGGCGTCGTGGAGCGAGGTCACCTTGATCTCGTCGCCGTCGAGCACCAGCCAGCCCCAGCCGTTCGAGAAGTGCGCGGTGGATTCGGCGATCAGCTGCTTGACCAGCTCTTCCTTCGAACCGAACTTGGCTTCGATCAGCTCCGCGAGCTTGCCGGTCGGCTCCTTGGTTTCGGGCGTCAGGCCGAACCAGTAGAAGCTGTGGTTCCAGATCTGAGCGCTGTTGTTGAACAGGCCCTTGTCGCCGGTTTCCTTGGCATGCTTGATCACCTCGACCAGCGACTTGCCTTCCAGCCCCTTGTCCGCGACGAAACCATTGGTCTTGTCGACATAGGCCTTGTGATGCTTGCCATAGTGGAATTCGAGCGTCTCGGCCGAGATCGTCGGCGCAAGCGCGTCCTTGGCATAGGGCAGCGTGGGAAGTTCGAACGCCATGGGATGTCCCTCCGTTTTTTTGGTTCGCGACCGCCTAACGCATGACGCCAATGAATGCCGCACAAATTTTTCTGCGGGCAGGATCGAGTGGGGCGATCAGCCGCCCGCGTTGAGCAGGTCGTGGCGCTTGAGCGCGTGGCGGAGTTGATCGTAGCTGAGGCCCAGCGCTTCGGCGGTTGCGCGCTGGTTGAAGCGGTTTTCCGATAGCGCGCGGCTGAGCAGTTCGCGTTCGAAGCGGTTGACGCGGCTCTTGAAGTCGCCGGACAGGTCGTCCTCGCTGCGCGGCAGCGGGCCGGGTTCCTCGGTGGTCAGCTGCACCGGCGCGGCATTGCCGGGTATTCCCTGCGGCAACGGGCGCGGACGATAGGGCGAGGCGAAGGGGTCGATCTGGATCGCATCGACTGGGCCCGACCGGTCCCAGCGATACACCGAACGCTCGACCACATTGCGCAACTCGCGCACATTGCCGGGCCAGCTATGCGTTGTCAGTGCGTCGAGCGCGGTCGGGCCGAAGCCCTGCCATTCCAGCCCCAGCTCAGCCGCCATGCGCCGCCCGAAAAACTCCGCGAGCACGAGCACATCGCCAGCGCGGGCGCGCAATGGCGGCAGCGTCACCACTTCGAAACTCAACCGGTCGAGCAAGTCGGCACGAAACGTCCCCTTCTCGACGCGGTCGGGCAGATCCTCATTGGTCGCGGCGACGATGCGGACATCGACACGCATCGGGCGCGACGATCCGATCCGGGTAATCTCGCCATATTCGACCGCGCGCAGCAGGCGATCCTGCGCCGCCATGCTGAGCGTGCCGAGCTCGTCGAGGAACAGGGTGCCGCCATCGGCCTCTTCAAACCGGCCAGGCCGGCCCTTGGTCGCGCCGGTAAACGATCCAGCCTCATGCCCGAACAGTTCGGCCTCGATCAGCGTTTCCGGCAGCGCGGCGCAGTTCATCACCACCAAAGGCTGATCCCAGCGCGGAGACAGGCGGTGCAGGCGCTCTGCGACCAGTTCCTTACCGGTCCCGCGCTCCCCGATGACGAGCACCGGACGGTCCAGCGCCGCCGCGCGCGAGGCGAGCTCGAGCGCGTCCAAAAAGGCGCCCGACTGGCCGACGACATGGGTGGTGCGCTCCATGCCGAACTCTTGGGATATTTTCCCAAGTTTTGGCAAGTGCGAAGTTTCGACCCCTTCACCTTCTGGCCAGAAAGTGGCGGAAATCTGCGGTAAAATCGAATTGGCACGCCCCGTGCAAAGTGTCTGGCATGCCGCGAAGGGCGGCAACGACACGAAGAAATTGAGGGACGGAAACAATGTATAAGGGCCACAACAGCTTTCGCACCACGCTGGCGGCGCTGGTCTGCACCCTGATCGTCAGCACCACCAGCCTGGCAACCGTGGTCGGCCCCGCCGTCACGGCGACGGATGGGGTCGCGGTTTCCACCCGAGCCATCGCGTAAGCGATCCCGCCGGGCGGGCACCCCCTAGCCCGCCCGGCGGCACGAGTTTCCAAGGAGCTAAGTTCAGATGGGCATTTTCTCTCGCACCCGCGACATCATCGCCGCCAACTTCACCGACCTGCTCGACAAGGCGGAAGACCCGGCGAAGATGATCCGCATGATCATCCTCGAAATGGAGGAGACGCTGGTCGAGGTCCGCGCCAGCGCGGCCCGCACCATCGCCGACCAGAAGGAAATGCGCCGCCACATCGCCAAGCTGGAAAACCTCCAGATGAGCTGGACCGAAAAGGCCGAGCTGGCGCTGAGCAAGGACCGCGAGGACCTCGCCAAGGCCGCACTGGTCGAGCGTCAGAAGGCATATGACATGTGCGATCAGCTGAATGCGGAGATCGCGGTACTCGACGATGCGCTACGCGCGTCGGAAGAGGATATCGCCAAGCTGCAGACCAAGCTGCGCGACGCTCGTGCCCGCCAGAATGCGATCATGACCCGCCTGGAAAGCGCCAACAACCGCGTCAAGCTGCGCGAGATGACGCACGGGTCGAAGGTCAGCGACGCGTTCAGCCGCTTCGACCTGCTCGAGCGCCGCGTCGATTTTGCCGAGGGCCGCGCCGATGCGCTGGCGCTGGGCGCGCCGAAGAAGTCGCTGGAGGAAGAGATTGCCGAGCTCCAGTCGGCCGAGAAGGTCGATGCCGAGCTGGCCGCGCTCAAGGCGCGTCTGAACAAAGGGAACTAAGCCATGGAAGATATCCTGGTCCCGATCGTCGTCGTCGGCATGCTCTTCATCGGCATGCCCTGGGTCATCCTCCACTATGTCACCAAGTGGAAGCAGGCCAAGACGCTGACCGGCGAAGACGAAAGCCTGCTCGACGAGCTGCACTATACGGCGCGTCGCCTGGAGGATCGCCTACACACCATCGAGCGGATCATCGCCGCCGATAATCCCGAGTTCCGCCTGCGCAGCAATGATACGCCGCCGGCCCGCGAACTCCCCGACTATGAACGCGCACGGAGGAACTGAGATGTCTGTCAGCCGCACGCAACTGTATCGCGACAAGGTCAACGGCAAGTGGCTCGGGATCTGTGAAGGTCTGGGCGAATATACCGGGGTAGACCCGTTGTGGATCCGCCTGGGTTTCCTGATCCTGTTCTTTGCAACCTTTCCGCTGATGTTCTTTGTCTATGTCGGCCTCGCCATGGTCGTGTCGCAGAAGCCGATGGGCCTCTACGAAAATGCCGAGGATGCAAAATTCTGGCAGGGCGTGCGCGCCAATCCGCGCCGCTCGACCCAGGAAGTCCGCTCCAAGCTGCGCGACATCGATCGCCGCATGGCCGACATCGAGACCTACTATACGAGCCGCAACACGCAGCTCGCCGACGAGATCGAGCGCCTGCGCTGAGCGCGCGCCGATCCGAACAGGGAGACTAAACATGAACTGGGGTGGACCGGGCTTCGTCATCGCCATCATCGCGATCACGACCTTTGGCTGGCTCGCTTCGACCTGGATCCGCGCCAAGCACGGATACCCGATCGAAAATGAATGGATGGGGACGACCACCAAGGAAAACCCCCAGGCGGATCGCAAGATCGAGCTGCTGACGAACGAGAATGAGCGGCTGACCGGGCAGATCAGCCGGTTGGAGGAGCGGATCGCGGTGCTCGAACGCATCGCCACCGACCCCGCCGAGCGGACCGCCCGCGAGATCGACAGCCTGCGCTGAGAAGGACGAAGCAGATGGAAAAGATTCAGTTTTTCAGCGCACTGGCCCCCACGATTGCGATCGTCGGCGTGGCCGGAATGATCGGGTGGATGTTCACCACCTGGCTCCGCATCAAGAATGGCTATCCGCTCGACGGGGCCTGGGGCCAGGCGGTCTATCCGCAGAAGAATGACGAGATGATCGAGCGGATCAAGCTGATCAGCCAGGAAAATGCCCAGCTCCGCGCGGAACTGGGTTCGGTCAAGGACCGGCTGGCCAATGTCGAGCGGATCGTGACCGACAGCAGCCACGCGCTGGATCGCGAGATCGAAGCGCTGCGGTTGGGCAAGAACTGAGGACGGGACGATGGGCGACAAACAGAGCTTTATCCTCGGCTTCTTCTTCATCGTGGTCGGCATCCCGGTGATCCTCGGCGTCGGCGGCGACATGTTCCGACGCTGGCTGAAGCACAAAGAGAAGATGGCCGAAGCGCTGAGCGCAAAAACCGCCGAAAAGGCCGCGCAATATGCGGCGCATACCGAGCGGCTGGAGCAGCGGGTGCGGGTGCTGGAGCGGATTGTCACCGACAAGGGTGTCGACCTGGCCGACGAGATTGAACGGCTGCGCGACGACCGGCCGGTAAACTGAACCAAAGAATTTTGTGAGGGAGTATCTACCATGTTGATCGGAGTTTTCGCGGTGCTGGGCGTCATTGGCGCGATCGGCGTCACGATGGCCGAGATGCGCGACCGCCCCGCGCGCCGCGCCGAGCGATTGGCGCGCGAAGCGGCGGCTCAGCCGGCCGAATAAGCCCCCGGGCTAACCCAAGATCACACGAACAGGAGGCAGGATATGGATTGGGCGTTCATGGTGGTGGCGATCGTAGCGATCGTAACCATCGGCAACATCGTCCGCGCCAAGATGGGCATCCAGAAGGATGGCCGTGGCAACGATTATGTCGCCCATGATCCCGCGGCGAGCGCCGAAGCCCGCCGCCTGGAGCAGGAAGTGCGCACGCTGAAGGACCGCATCGCGGTGCTGGAGCGAGTGATCACCGACAATCATTCGAGCGTCAGCCTCGACCGCGAGATCGAGAAGCTGCGCGACGGCAAAAACTGAATTTTGGCGCAACTGAAGTCCGGCCAGAACCGGAGGAGGATGTGATGACCGACCCCAATTTCTACATGGTCATGGCGCTGGCGACCCTTGCGGGCCTTGGCATGGTGACCGGAGCGGGCCTCGCCGGATGGCGCGGCTGGCTGGCACTCAAGCGGCAGGAACTGTCGCTGGTGCACCCGGGCGAAACGGCTTCCGCCGCGCAGGGCAATGCCGGCGCACGGATCGAGATCGCGGACCTCAAGGAACGCATCCGCAAGCTTGAGGCGATTGCTGCAGGCGTGGATCTTTGATCGTGCGCGGTGCCGGCCCGCTCCCCCACCCGGCCACCCATAGAATACACTCGCGTTGGGTGGCCGGGTGGGGGAGCGGGCCGGCACCGCACGGATAAAGAGCCCCCGGAGCAGCGGCGGAACGGTTGGGAGGCCACCGCCACTGCACCATGGGAGCGGCAGCTGCAGACGCCGCTCCCACCCTTAGCCCGCCGAGCGACTCGCTTCGTGCTTCGACAAGCTCAGCACAAACGGAGGGAGGGGCTCAAACCTCCGTTTGCCCTGAGCTTGTCGAAGGGCCACCCCGCGCCCCATTGGGTGCGGCGAACCAATCACTCGATCACGCGGTGGCGCTTCAGGAAGGTCACCGCATCGGCCATCAGCCGGTCCTGCACCTCGGCACCGAATTTCCCATGCACCCCGCCCGGCACGACATGGAGTTCGGTCGGCACCTTCGCCCGCTCGAGCGCGGCTTTCAGCGCGATCGATGCGGCGAGCGGGACCACCGGGTCGGCATCGCCATGGACGATGAAGACCGGGGGCTGGCCCGCGCGGACGCGGGTGATCGGCGACATGCGGGCGGCCATTGCGGCGCCCGCCTGCCCCTGCCCAACCCAAGCGCCGATCGAGGGACTGTTCCACGCGCCGAGCGATTGCGGGCGCAGATCGGTCGGGCCGTAAAAGTCGATCACCGCAGCGGCGCGCGGCGCGGGTCCGCATTCGGCCGGGTCGAGGCCCTCGCTGGCGTCGACATAGGCCGCCATCAGCGCGAGATGTGCGCCCGCCGATGTGCCCAGCAGGACGATCCGCTGCGGGTCCAGCCCCTCCCGCTCCGCCGCGCGCGCAATCCAGCCCATCACGCAGCGCAAATCCTCGACCGCTGCTGGCGCGCGGGCTTGGCCCGACAGGCGATATTGCATGCTGACCACCGCGAACCCGGCATCGACGAAGCGGCGATAGCCGGTCCAGCCCTTGGGCCGCTCGCCGCGCGCCCAGGCCCCGCCATGGATGACGACGAGCACCGGCGCGCGTTTGCCCTTGGCGCTGCTTGGGCGGTGGAGGTCGAGGTGCAGCGGGCCGGTATCGGTGGTGCGATAGACGACCTCGCGCTGGGTCATGACAGCAGGTTGCGACTGTCGCGCGGGCGCGGGCGCCGCCAATACCGTCGTTGCCAGTCCCAGCCCGATCAATCTCAGCATCCACGCTCTCCCCTACCGTCAGACCAGCCTAGGGGCCGCACATGGTTGCACGCAAGACCGGGTGACGCGGGCGCGCCGCCCCGCTAAGGGCGCGGCATGACCAGCCTGTCCGACCTGACCGACGAATATGAGTTTCTCGACGCCGACGACCGCTACCGGTTGCTGATCGACCTGGGCAAGGCGCTGGAGCCGATGCCCGACGCGCTCAAGACGGATGCGACCTTGGTGCGCGGCTGTTCGGCAGCGGTGTGGGTTTATCCCACGGTGCGCGACGACGGGACGCTGCATTTTCTGGCCGACAGCAATGCCGCGATCACCAAGGGGATCATCGCGCTGGTCCTGCTGACGGTGCAGGACCGCGCGCCGGGCGAAATTCTGGCGACCGACATCGAAGGCGCGCTCGCGCCGTTCGACCTGCGCAACCAGCTCAGCTCCAACCGGACGCAGGGCATCCCCAACATGATCGCGCTGATCCGCGCAACGGCGGAACGCTACGCCGGATGAGCGCCGAAGCAGGGCGGCTCTACCGCGCGATCTGGCGCTGGCATTTCTATGCCGGGCTGATCGTGGTGCCGTTCATCCTGTTGCTCGCGCTGACCGGGGCGATCTATCTGTTCAAGCCGCAACTCGATGCGTGGCAGGAGCGCGACTGGCGCGGGCTGCCGGTTGCCGCGGTGACGCCCGACGCGCAGCTGAAGGCAGCGCTGGCGGCGGTGCCGGGGGCGCGCTTCCACAGCTACCGCCTGCCCGCAGCGTCGGGTGACGCCGCCGTGATCCATGTCGGACTAGCCGACGGGGGCATGCGCGATATCGCGGTGTCTCCGCAGGGGGAAGTGATCGCGGTCGACGATCCCGAGGCGCGGATCGCGGCGACCGTCTCACGCATCCACGGCTCGCTGCTGCTTGGCCAATGGGGCGGGTTTTTGGTCGAGATTGCCGCGAGCTGGGCGATCCTGCTGATCCTGTCGGGCCTGTATCTGTGGTGGCCGCGTGGGCGGGGACTGGCGGGTGTGCTGTGGCCGCGGCTGCACGCGCGCGGGCGCGTCATGTGGCGCGATCTGCATGCGGTGACGGGCTTCTGGGTTTCCGGGCTGGCGCTGGTGCTGCTTGTGTCCGGCCTGCCCTGGACCGATGGCTGGGCCACCGCCTTCCGCGCGGTGCGCGCGGAGCTGGGACTGGTGCAGGGGCCGCAGCAATGGAAGGGCGGCGTCGATCTGCATGCCGAGCACGACCATGAGGCGATGCTGCGCGCGGCGGCGAGCGGGAAGCCCGTGCCGATCGGCATGACGCTGACCGATATGGTGGCGCGCGCACAGGCGGAGGGGGTCCCCGCCCCCGCGATCCTCTCGCCGCCCGGCGCGCCCGCGCAGTTCGGGCCGCCCAATGGCAATATCTGGAAACTGACCAGCGCGACGCAGAACCGCCCGATCGCGCGCACCGTCACCTTTGACCCGATGAGCGGCAGCGTCATCGCGCGCAGCGGTTTCGCCGACAAGCACCCGATCGACCGGGTGATCGGTTATGGCATCGCCTGGCACGAAGGGCAGTTGTTTGGGTGGATCAACCAGCTGATCGGCGTGTTGACGGCGCTCGCGCTGATGTTGCTGGCGGTGAGCGGCGTCGTCATGTGGTGGCGGCGACGCCCAGACGCATCGCTCGGCGCACCGCCGCGTCCTGCCGATACAAAGCTCCGCGTGGTGGCGGCGATCACGCTGATCATGGCGGCCCTGCTACCGATGCTGGCGCTGTCGCTGATCGTCGTGTTCGTGTTCGACCGGCTGATCCTGCCGCGCTTTCCGCGCGCCGCGCGCTGGCTCAACCGTACCCGCCCGGCCTGAGAGACAGTGGCCGGGCGGGCGGTAGTCCCGCCGATGGTTAAAGAGGGAAACAACACCGGCGGGGTGCCGCGCGGGACCGGGTAAAAACCCGCGCGACGGGGGTCGATCAGGGCAGAAGCACCGAGTCCACCACGTGGATCACGCCGTTCTTCTGCGCCACATCGGCGATGGTGATGTTGGACGTGCCGCCCTTGGCATCGGTGACGATCCAGCCCGAACCGCGCATCGACAGGGTGATCTTCTCGCCCTGAACCGTGGTCAGCTCGAGCTTGCCGCCATTCGCCTTGGCCTTGGCCGCGATGTCGGCGGCCATCATCTTGCCGGGCACGACATGATAGGTGAGCACGGCGGTCAGCGTGCCCTTGTTCTCCGGCTTCAGCAGCGTGTCGACGGTGCCGGCGGGGAGCTTGGCAAACGCGGCGTTGGTCGGCGCGAACACGGTGAACGGTCCGGGCGACTTGAGCGTGTCGACCAGGCCAGCGGCCTTCACCGCCGCGACCAGGGTCGTGTGATCCTTCGAATTGACCGCGTTATCGACGATATCCTTGGTCGGGTACATGGCGGCACCGCCGACCATCTTGGTCTGACCGGCAACGGCAACCGAACCGGTGGCCAGCGCGGCACCGGCGAGCGCCAATGCGAAATGCGAGGTACGAAACTTCATACATCCTCCTGCTTTCGTGGCAGTGCCCGGCCGCCTCGTGACCGGGTTGCGCAGGAGATACGGACGCGGATGCGCGCCGGATGTCAGATGCCGAAAATTTTTCCTGCAGCCACGCGCGGGCCAGTCGGCGCGGGATGCGGCGCAGTCGCGCGCGGCTCCATCGTGATCGCGAGCGTCGCGCCGTCATGCATCATCGACCGATGCCCTTCGGCGACCACGAGCTGGGTATCACCCGCCGGCCGAATGACGCCGAGCGAGCGCGGGATACCGTCCTCGGGGATGATCCACAGCTCAGGCACGCGCTGGTCCGCGCCCATATCCTGGGCAACCAGCCGCAGCTGTGCGGTCGCCGGGTCATAGCGCGCGGCGACCAGCAGCCCCTCCCCCTCGCCGCGCAGCTGCGCCACGATGGCGGGCTGCGCCGCGACCTGTGTCGGCGGCGGGATGATCGACGGCTCCGGAAGCGGGATGACGAGGATCACGGCCAGCGCAGCCGCGGCTGCGCCGGCGATGGCGGTGCCGAACTGCCAGCGGCGCAGTTGGCGACGCGGCACCAGATCGACCACAGGCGCAGGACCGATACCATCGATCGCCTGCTCGATCCGGCTCCAAAGCTGTTCCGATGGCACTTCGTCGGGCACGTCGAGCGCCATGCCCACCAGCCGCTCGCGCCACGCCTCGACCTCTTCGGCAAAGGCGGCGTCAGTCAGCAGGCGGCGGTTGGCGGCTGCCAGCGCCTCGCCCTCGAGCACGCCCAGCGCAAGCTCGGCGGCAAGCAGTTCGCGTTCGTCGGGAAGGTCCATCGGGTCAACCATCGCCCAGGCACGCCTTCAACTGCAACAGGCCGCGGCGGATCCACGTCTTCATCGTGCCGAGCGGCACCCGGTCGCGCTCAGCCAGTTCGGCATAGGTGAGACCGCCGAAAAAGGCCGCCCGGATCGCCGAAGACGCGCGCGCCTCCAGCGCATCGAGACAGGCGCGCATGCGACCCTGCTCCTGCGCATCCTCGATCACGGCGTCGGCGGCGGGGCGGTCGTCAGCGACCATCGCGGCCGCGTCGATCGACGCAGCTGCGGTTGCCGGGCGCGCGCGCAGCCGGTCGATCGCGCTGTTGCGGGCGATCGCGGCAAGCCAGGTGATCGGGCTGGCGCGTTCAGGGTCGAACCGCCCCGCCCGTTGCCATACCTTCACATAGACTTCCTGCACCACGTCCTCTGCTTCCTCCCGGCTCCCACAGATACGCAGGCAAATCCCGAAAAGCTTCGCGCTGGTCAGATTATAGACCTCAGCGAGCGCGGCGCGGTCGCCACGGCCGACCGAAATCAGCGCATCGGCCAGCCGCTTGCGCGCGAGGATTGCGGAGGGCGATGACGGCGTCACGGCGCGAACCCTAACGCACCCGCCGTCGCGCGCAAGCGGGCGCGATCAGCCCAGGCCAAGTTCATCGGCCACCGCATCGAGATTGGCTCCGACCGGCACCAGCAGCCATTCACGGCTCGCCGCACCGTTCACGACGGTCACCGCACCGCGCGGACAGACGCCGAGGCATTTGACGTCGACGATTCCCGCCGCCGCCTTACGCCCCTTCTTCAAATGAAGATGCTTGCGCAGTGCCTTGCCGAGCGGCTGCCGCCCCTTGGGCCCGAATCCGCCATCCAGCTTTTTGGAGCATTTGGCGCAGACCAGCACCGCATTTGCCCAGTTGGACCGAACGCGCGCCTTCAATCCGGCCGCCATTGCCGCCGCTCTTCGGCAGCGCGCAGCACTTCATAGGCGGCCTGGATCGCCTGAAACCGCTTCGCCGCCTCGGCATCGCCGGGACGGATATCGGGATGGTTCGACTTGGCCAGCCGCCGCCATGCAGTGCGTATGGCTTCAAAGGTGGCGTCCGGATCCAGCTCCAGCACGTCGAGCGCGCGCATCTCGTCGCGCGACCGCGAACCGTCGCCCGGGCCGGCCCAGGCATTATGCTTGCTCTCGGAATAGCCGTCCGCGGTGCGGCGCTCATCCACCTCGCGCTGGGCGGCTTCCTCGGCGGTCAGGCCTTCGAAATAGTTCCAGTTGCGGTTGTATTCACCGGCATGTTCTTCGCAGAAATACCAGCGCTCGGGGCTATTGGGCGATTTGGGTGCGGGGCGATCCCCCGGCTTGTCACAGCCGTCGCGATCGCACAGCCGCACCTTCATTGCCTCACGCTCGGCACCATAAGCGCGCCAGCGGGGGAAGCCCCAGTCCATTGATCGGGTAGAACGCACCATTATTTGCCAGATAGGACGCGATTGTGACGAACGCTACCCCGCCCGGTGTTTTCACCCACGCGGGTTGACGCCCCGCCCACCCGCCGATAAAGGCCCCGCTTCCGCTCGCGCGGCCCCTTCGTCTAGCGGTCTAGGACGTCGCCCTCTCACGGCGAAAACACGGGTTCGAGTCCCGTAGGGGTCACCAGGCATAAACGCCTGAAATCGCCGGTTTTACGCCTGATTGACTCGTCGTGGTCGAGGACATGCTGTTCGCGCTTCTGGGCGGTGATGACGATTTCGTCCGAAGCCGCACCAGCATCGGCTGGCGCAGCGTCCTGCGCGAACGCCGGCGCGGCAAAGCCTGCGCACCCGACGATCAGCGCGCACGCGCGGCCGAACTTACCAATTTTGCACAGTTCATCTTAGTCTACCTCTCTCAGCGCGCGTCCATTCTTCCATGTGGTCAGGACGATACGATATAATTGGTCACGCCATAGCCACGCTGCACATAAACGAGCTTTTGTACGTGCCGCATCCAAATCCCCATAGGATCGCGTCGTAAGGGTGTCCGGACGGGTCTGGCCAATCGGGCGATATCACGGTAGCTGTACGGAAATGGCTCAGCGCCAGAATGATCGAGAGTAACAATGGTGAACGACGGCGAAGGCGGCAGAGATCGGCTGTACCAGGCAATTGCGCGGCGATTGCTGGAGGTGTTCGCGAGCGGCCGCTACCAGCCTGGCGACCGCCTGCCGACCGAACGCGAGCTGGCGATCGAGTATAATGTCAGCCGCCCGACCATCCGCGAGGCGATCATCGCGCTGGAAGTGCAGGGCATCGTCGAGGTGCGGGTCGGATCGGGCGCCTATCTACGCGGCCTGCCCAGCGCCGCAGGTCAGGCGGAGTTCAATGTCACCGCGTTCGAGCTGACCGAAGCACGGCTGTTGATCGAGGGCGAGGCGGCGGCACTCGCCGCGGCGCACATCACCGACGAGGAACTCGACACGCTGGCAAAGCTGATCGACGAGATGGCGCGCGAGAATGAGCGCAATGCCGGCACCGAAGATGCCGATCACCAGTTCCACTTGACGATCGCCGGGGCGACGCGCAATGCGGCGATGGTCAACCTGATCGACACGCTGTGGTCGCTGCGGGCCAAGTCGCCAGAAAGCGCGCTGCTCTATGCCAAGGCACGGTCGGCCAACGTCAAGCCGGTGGTCGATGAGCATCAGGTGATCCTCGACGCACTGCGCACGCGCAACCCCGGGACCGCGCGGGCGGCGATGCGCGCGCATCTGTCGGCGGTGCTGGACAGCCTGTTGTTCGCCACCGAAGAGCGCGCGATCGAGGAAGCGCGCAAGCTGTCGGCATCACAGCGCGCGCGTTACGCTCAAGCGCTGGGCTGAGCGGCGCGTTCCGCTCAGCGATAGGTCAGACCAAATCCGTAAGGGTAGAGCGTCCCCTGCTCGGTCTCGCCATAGCCCGGCGCGTCGGAATGCTGGCGATCGACCGCAGCCAGTGACGCGGGCAGTGCGAACGGCAACCGCCCCGCTGGCGCCCGCCGCCCGGTCAGCACGTCGATCTGCGCCGCGTCGCTCGCGCCAAAGCTCGCCAGGATCGATCGGCCATGTAACCATACATGCCGCGCAGCCCGGCGGGCGGCGTACCGACATCAGCGCGCGGTGGCGCAGCAGCGCCGAGCGCGGCGGCGGCGAGGCCCGCTTCCTTGGGAAATTCGGTAAAGGCCCCCGCCCCCTGCCCGATGCCAAAGGTCGGGCTGACCTCGACATGGTTGCGGGCATTGTCCTTGAACAGTGCCGGGATGCCGAGCCGCGTCCCCTCGCGCAATTCCTGCACCGCATTGGTGAAGCGCGCCATCTGCTCAGGGGTTCGGCGATAGCCGCCGCGCAGACGGTAGCCGGTCAGCTTGACCGAACAATCGGCCGGCTGGGTAGAAACGGTGGCGCGCAGGATGAAGCGGCTCATCTCCTCCTTCTCGATCAGCGCGCGCCCATCCGCCGTGACCGATCCGTCGCAATCGGGATTGTGCGTTGCGATCAGCATCATCCCGGCCTTTTCGGCGAGCGTCATCCGCGCGACCAGATCGCGTGCACGCAGCTCGGGCGCGATCCGTCAATCCTCATAACGCTCGAGCGTCCCCGATGCGTTGAGATCCTTGAACCGCAGCCCGGCGATGGAGAGGATCGGCTTGCCCCGCGCCACGATCTCCGGCTGCGTCGGCGCCTGCGCGCCGTCGCGCGTCGCCGCGCACCCGCCCAGCACGACGCTGATCGCCAGCATCGAAACGGCAAGGCGAACCGGGCGGGTCATCGGCATGGTCAGCTTCCAATCGTCGTGCAGGTCGGGGGCAGAACGGCGCGCGTCACCAGTTCCACATGCTGCCATCCTCGAGCCGGGCGACCGGGAGATAGGCCGGTTTGTAGGGATATTTCGCCGCCAGCTCCTCATTGATGTCGACGCCGTGGCCCGGCGTTTCGCCGCAGTACAAGTAGCCCTTGTCGAAGTGATAATCGTGCGGGAACACCGCATCGGTCTCTTCGGTGTGGCGCATATATTCTTGGATCCCGAAATTCGGCACCCAGGTGTCGAAGTGCAGCGCGGTGCCCATCGTCACCGGCGAAAGGTCGGTCGCGCCATGGCAGCCGGTGCGCACCTGATACAGCGATGCCAGATCGGCGATGCGGCGCAAATGCGTGACGCCGCCCGCGCCCACAATGGTGGTGCGGATATAGTCGATCAGCTGGTTCTGGATCAGATCCTTGGCGTCCCAGATCGTGTTGAAGATCTCGCCCACTGCCAGCGGTGTCACCGTGTGCTGGCGGATCAGCTTGAACGCTTCCTGATTCTCCGCCGGGGTCACGTCCTCCAGCCAGAATAGCTGATAGGGTTCGAGCATCTTGCCAAGATTGGCGGCTTCCTGCGGCGTGTAGCGGTGATGCCCGTCATGCAGCAGATGATGGTCGAAGCCATAGGTCGCGCGCACCTTGTCGAACATCTTGGGGATGTAGTTCAGCGCCTTGCGCGTATCCCAACCGGTGACCGAGGGGAGCGCGGCATCGGCGGGCTCGTAATACATCGTGCCACGCCCGACGCCGTACGCGTCCTTGATGCCCGGCACGCCGGTCTGCGCGCGGATCGCCTTATAGCCCATGTCGATATATTGGCCGACCGCATCGACGGTTTCCTCGATGTCAGACCCGTTGGCATGACCATAGACCATCACCCCGTCCCGGCTGCGTCCGCCGAGCAGCTGGTAAAGCGGCATGTTCGCCATCTTGGCCTTGATGTCCCACAGCGCGACATCGACCGCAGCGATCGCGCGCATCGTCACCGGCCCGCGCCGCCAATAGGCGCCGCGATACAGATACTGCCAGATATCCTCGATCCGGCGCGGGTCCATGCCGATCAGGCACGGCGCGACATGATCCTGGAGATAGGAGACGACCGACAGTTCACGCCCGTTCAGCGTGGCGTCGCCGATGCCGTACACGCCCTGATCGGTCTCGATCTTCAGCGTCACGAAATTGCGTCCGGGGCAGGTCACGATGACCCGAGCGGCGGTGATCTTCATTTCAGGCTTAACTCCCTCCGGCGCCCAATTCGGCATCGTCTTACAATCAATACTAGATTGGTCAGACGTTGCATGGCAAGGGGCGATTTCACGAACATGGAGAGGGAAATGAACCCGCTGAACTTGCATCCCGACCGCCTGTTTCCGGCGGATGCGACCACACGGGACATCGCCCGCACGCTCTATGCGCAGGTCGCAAACCTCCCCATCATCAGCCCGCACGGTCATACCGACCCGCAATGGTTTGCGGACGACCAGCCTTTCACCAATGCCGCCGAACTGCTGCTGACCCCCGACCATTATGTCCCGCGCATGCTCTACAGCCAGGGCGTGCCGAGGGAGCAGATGGGCGCCACGCCGCGCGGCGAACGGTCGCGCCCCGGTCTTCAGCTACATGGTCGCACGCCCGCACAGCTATGCACCGAGCGTCACCTTCCCGGATCTCGATCCCGCGACTGCCGGTGCCTATCACACGTCGGAAGTGCCGTTCTGGCTCGGCACGATCGACAGCTTCAACATCTATCGCACGACCCGCGCCTGGACCTATGCCGACCGCCGGCTCAGCATCGACATGATGGACACGCTGGTCGCCTTCGCGCGCACCGGGAGACCGGCGAGTCCCGGCGTGCAATGGCCGGTCTTCGATCCCACCGACCCTCGACTGGTTGAGCTGGGCGCACGTGCACGGATCGGCGATTGGCCGAGCGCGGAGCGCCTCCAGTTTTTCGCAGGGGCACCAACCCCGCGCGGTGTCTCGAGCGCTATCCGGGATTGAACGCCTTGGGCGACTTCGCAGCAACGCGCTGTGCAGCCGGTCGCAGACGGGTTCATTCCGGGGGGGGCGCGCAACCTTTATCTTGCCGCGCGATGGGAATTGGACCAGCGTTGTCGCGTCCTGACACGGAAGAAGCCTTAACGTTTGTCCCAGTTCGAAGTCCTGATCGTCGGCACTGGCCCTGCGGGAGCTGCTGCGGCGCAGGTCCTGGCTGAGGCCGGAGGGTTCCGCGTCGCGCTTGTGGACAAGGCAAGGCTGCCGCGCCCCAAAGCCTGTGGCGGGATATTCCCGTATCGACTGCTGCGCAGGATCGGCGATCTGCCCGCGTCCACGGCCGATGCAGAATATCGCATGCTGCGATATTCCAATCGCGGAACTGCAGCAGTTTCGCAGTCGGCGCATTTGCTGGGCGTCGATCGTGCAGCCTTTGACAATGAGCTCGTGCGACGCGCCGTCACGCGGAGCCATGGTGCGATTACCCTGATCGACCGGTTTGACGTCACGACGCTGGAGGCGAACGCGGACAGCATTCGCATCTGCGACCGGTCCGGCAACGCGCTATCGGGCCGGGTGCTGATCGCGGCCGATGGCGCGTTCAGCCGGATTGCGCGGCTGGCCGGGCTGAATTGCGGGCACGTCGTGCGCCCTGCGATCGATCTGGAGGTCGAGGCACAGCCGGAGGATGTCGCGGTGTTGGGCGAGATGCCGGCGATCGACCTGTTCGAGCTGCACGACGGCTATGGCTGGATTTTTCCAAAGGCCGACCGGCTATCGTGCGGCGTCGTGTCGTGGAGCGGGAAGACGAACCTCAACGATGCGCTTGGCCGCTATCTCGCCCGCCGCCTTCCCGGCGGGTGGCGCGTGCTGCAGCGGATGGGGCATGGCATCCCGATCTATACATCCCATACCGACATTGCACGCGGACGGATCATGCTGGCCGGTGATGCAGCCAATCTCGCCGAGCCGATTTACGGCGCGGGGATCGAGGCGGCCTATGAGAGCGGGATCCTGGCGGGGCGGGCCGCACGCGCAATCTGTGCGGGAGAGGACAGCCCGGAGGCGATCAGCCGTGCCTATCAGCAGCAGGTTCACTCACGGATCGGTGGGCCGATCGCTGCGGTCGCGCGGCATGTGTCGCCGCTGTTTCGCGAACGACCCGAGTTCTTTTATCGCAACTTCGTCGCCGGGAAACTGGGTCATGAGGCATTTGCCGCGCGGATGGACGGGCTGACGTTCGACCCGCCTTCGGAACGTCAGGCGATGGGCTTGTTCGCCTGAATTCGCGCGGCATGCTCGACCGCTGCCTGGAGCATCCGGCGTTTGCGCCACGCCTGCCGCAATTCGGGGGCGACGCAGGGAAAGCCGTGGTCTGAAGCGAATTCTGCGACGCGCGACAGGTCCGTGGTCCCCGCAACTTGCGCGAGTTCGCCGCGCAATACGCTGTCGCGCTCCATCTGTTCCAGAAAGCGCAGGGCATTGGCGAGCGACATCAGGCGGCGCTCCAGACAAATCCGTGCGCGCGGGCGCGGTGAAGCGCCACCAGCGCAGTGGCGGTGGTGAAGCTGCCATGAATGTCAAAGGCATCGACGATCTGCGGCGTGGCGGAATCGGCGCCGGGAACGGGCACCGTCATCGCGCAGCTTCCCGTCCAACTGCCGTCGGGTCGCTGCGCCCGCGCCAAGGCATCGACCGCGTCGACCAACACGCCGTCTTTCCGCGCGTCCTGATCGTCGAGCGCGGCGCGGATAAGCCATGCACGATCGAACGCGCCGCCACCCGAGCGCGTGAGCTGCGCGCAGGCCCAGCGCGCGGCGGCGTGTAACGCGGCGTCAGCTGAGGGTGCACGGGAACGGAGCGCCTCGCACGCCAGTCCGGTCGAATAGGCGTCTGATCCGATCCAGAAGGCCGACCAGCGCCCGTCGGTGGCTTGCGTGGCGAGCAGGTTTGCAACGGCGGCATCCAGTCCGGCCAGCGCGGCAGAAGCGGTCACTTCACCATGTCGGCCATGCCATAGCGCATGGGCCGAGGTGGCCGGCAGTGCCCGTCCGATTTCCGCGAGCAGCGGCGCGCAGTAGGTCACTGCCGCCCCATGCGAGTCGAGATGCCGTGCCAGAAACGCACGATTGGCACGCACGCGCGGATCGTCGCGCAGCCCGAGCCGCTCCGCCAGAATCACGACCCAGGCGGTGCTGTCCGCATCGGGCGGTGCCTTGCGATGATAGCCCCAACCCGGCTCCGGCGCCCTGCGATCGCGCAGGATCGACCATGCGGTGGCAGCGGCGTCATGTGCGGCAAGATGATCGAGTTCGAGCAGATGGGCGCCGACATAGCCACTGACCCATTCGTCGCTGGCCAGATTGCCGAAATCGAAATCGCGCCACAGTCCATCCTGCGTCCGCTCACGCAACAGGAAGGCCAGCGCCCGGTCGATCACCTCGTCCAGCGTCGCCGCCGCTTGCAGTGCAGGCTTGTGCAGCGCGTCACCAGTGAGGATGTCGCCGCCCTGGGTGACCAGTGACGGACGGAAACCGACATAGGCTTTGAGCGTCGGCGGCAGACCCCGGGTAAAGGTCGCTTTGATGTGGCTGGGGCCGCATTCGATCACGCTCGATACCGGCTGCAGATGCGTGATCGCGTCGATGATGCACGGGTCCGGCCAATCCCGTGCGGTCTCAAGCGGTGACAGGGTGCGCGCCCAGCGCTGCAGCGCGGTCCATTGCCGCGCCGAGACCGCACCCGGGCACACCGTGTCGGCGAGATCGCGCCAGCCTTCTTCGCGAGCGGGCCAGGCCGAGAACAGATATTCGATGCCGAATCGCGGCAAGAGCCGGTCGGTCACGTCGAGACACAGGGTGGCGCGATAGGCATCGGCAAGCATCCGCGTCGCCGCTTCGGCGGGCACATCCAGTCCGATCTGCGCCAGGAACGGCGCCAGTGCGGACGAGCGCATCCGCTTGACATTGACACGCAGCGGGGTGTCGGGGCGCGAGAACATCGCCCCAATGTGCGAGACATGCGCGCCATCGGGCAGCGCCGCTGCCAGCGCGCCCAGGACCGCGCATTTGGCCGCACCATCAGTCAGCGGCATTGTTGCAAGCAGTGCCCCTACCCGTTCGGACGACGGCGGCGACAGGCTGTCAAATTCCAGGAAGATCGATGGCGGCGCATGCGCTGGCGCATCCGCGTCATATTCCAGCCAGATGCTGGCGATGCCGCTGCGGTTGCCGGTGATCAGCGCGTGCAGCCACGACCAGGGCTGGCTTTCGGCATCTGGCCGCGCTGCGATCAGCTCGACCAGCCGGCCAATCCCCGCGGCGTCGAGCACATGGCACTGCATCAGGTCGACCGGCGCCGTTTCGTCCGTCAGCGAGAACTCGAACCCGCCGCACGCGACCGGCGGCAAGCGCCGCGCAAGATCCAGGATGGTCGCGACCGCGCCGGGTGCAAATGCCTCGTCCGTGAGTGGCTTCAGCAGCGCGATGACGTCGGCAAAGCTCTGTCGCTCCGCAAACCCGGTCATTCGAAGCGGTCGTAGAGAATGACCGCGGGGGCGTCGCCGTCCGGGTCGATCAGCTGCAACCCGTTTGCCCGGGTCAGCAACGCGCGAACCGATTCACGCAAAAAGATGCGTGTCATCGGCACGCCGTCACAGGCATAGGGCCCAACTCCGAAGGTGAGTGCAGCGGTCCGCTTGCGCCCTGGGTCGAAGCCGGCCGGCTGCGCGAACTGATCAGCGTCGCGATTGGCGGCGCCAAGGTCGATCGTGCTGAACGCCTTGCACCCCGGCGCCGATTCGTCCGGGTGATAACGGAAGATCGTCGGCAGGGGTGGATAGAGCCGCATCAATTCCTCGAACGCTGCATCAGGGCTGTCGCCCCGAATGGCATCGGCGATTTCGGGTTCGTCGAGCGCAAAGCGAAGGATCGAGGCGAGGCTGCGGTTCAACGACGTCCCGGCGATCATGATCACCGCGCAGCTCATGATGATGAAGTCGCGCGACCGGTCATGTTCCTCTGCAAACGTGACCAGCGCGGCGAGCAGCCCGTCGGCGGTGTAGCTGTGCGTTGCGAGCGCCTGATCCACAGCAGTCACGACCGGGCGGTACGACAGCCAGCCCTGCAGCATTTCCCGAACCGGCAGCCCGGTCACCAGCGCCTTATAGCCGACCGCCAACGCGTCCCCCAGTTGATCGACCAGGAAGTTGAGGCCAAGCAGTGAATTGAACGCCGCCAGTGCCAGGGGCGTCCCGAGCGCGCTTTCGACTGGCAGGGGCATGCCCGCCGGGTGGCGCTTCAGTATATCCTCGAACTTTGCACGCACGGCGTGCTGATGGTGGGCGGCAAAGCTGCCCATCTGATAACGCCGGACCATCGCCTGTACCTTGCGACGTTCGGGGTCGAACGGATAGGCGCGGCGCATGCGCGCAACCATGTGCCGATGGTAAAGCAGGATGGCGCCGATCTGCTGATCGGACAGGTCGCCGCCGGCCAGCTCCGCCCCGCTGATTGGCGGCAGGACGAAGTCGCTGGAAAGTAAAAGCGACCGCGCGTCGGCATAGCGTGTGACATCATGGTAGACACAGCGCGGGGCTGGCACGGGGTCCGTCATCGCTGCGCTCCGGCGATGGCGCAGATCAGGTCTGCGGTTGCGGCGAGATGCTCCAGTCCGTGAGGCCGACGCAGGGCATAGACGGGAACGCGCCCCGCCATTTCGAAGGCTGCAGCAAGACCAGCCTGCCGCGCGGACAGCGACGGCGGAAACATTTCCCCGGACAGGTTGCTGCCTAGCGCCAGTCCCGCGTGCGGCTGGCCGAGCAGCTCTACCGTGGTGGGCTTGTCGTCCGAGCTACCGAGCATGAAAATGGCCGCAAGCGGCAGCGCGCGGGGACTGGACCAGAAAGCGTGATCGCTGGTGTCGAGAAAATGCTTGGCCACCCGCGCATTAGCATGCCGGGCACCGTTGGCCCTGCGGGCAGCTGGATGCTTCGGATCGATGCGGCAAAAGGCGGCGCCGTGATGCACCAGTCCGGTCGCCAGATCGATCGCCGCCAGATCGTCAGCGATGATAGCGTGCGATTGTTCACGCAGATACAGCGCCAGCGTGGTCTTGCCGGCACCGCTCGGGCCGCAGATCGCAACGGCCTTGTCGCCCATGGCGATCACCGCCGCGTGCAGTGGGAACGATTTCATCACCGTGCGCAGCCGTAGCGGCATGAACGGGCTGACAAGGAAGGATGTGACATCAACGGGATTGATCGGACCGCCCTCGCGAATCTTGACCGACCCGGCGGCCAGGTCGTGGTCAATCCGCGCGCAGGTCACACCCGCCTCGTTGATGAAGACCGTGAACCCGCTGGCACCATGCCGTTCCAGCGACAGGCGCCCATCCTCGCCCCGGGGCGTCTGATACGCCACGGAACAACCGCCAAACTCTTCGGGCCCCGAAACAAAATGACTGTCGAGAGAGAGCGTGAGCGTCGGCGCGTCGGCACCAAGGCCATCGGGCGCGCCCAGGCCCCATAACTGGCAGGGGCTCACGATCCGATGCCCGAATAGCGCGTATGCAGATGTCACTCACTGCCCTTTGAGGCAGGCAAAGCTGCGAAGGTTCACCGATGTGAAAGGCGGGCTGACGGCGTGCCGATCATACCCGCCCAATTCACTGGACGAAACGTGCTTCAGGACGCGTATATTGCCCCAGCGCCGTCGTCAAAGCTTCCCGAGTTAACGTTGGCGACCAGATCGGCGACCGAGCCATATTCCTTGATGGAAGGCGCGGTGTAGACTGCTTTCGCGTCAATCACGTGCTGCTGATTTTTCATAGTACCTGAGTCCCCCGGCATTACCGCTGCTGGGTACATGCCTGGTAGAAAGAAAGCAATATGTCAGCCTACTCAACTCGCACGCAATTTTATGGTTTTCGCGCAACCTGCGAACTGGCGGGGCATTGCTGGCGCGTGCCCCAATACCCTGGACGAAGCATGCTTCAGGAGGCGTATGCAGCTACCCCGACGCCGTCGTCAAAGTCTCCGCTGCTAACATTGGCGACGAGGTCGGCGACCGAGCCATATTCCTTGATGGAAGGCGCGGTGTAGACTGCTTTCGATCCAATCACGCGCTGCTGATTTTTCATATTGCCCCCCCCCGAGCATTACCGCCGCATGTTAACTGCCTGGTAGAAAGAAGGCAATATATCGGCCTAACTCAATCCGCACGAAATTTAAGGCTTTCGCGCAACATGCGAACTGGCGGGGCGTTGCTGCGGCGCCCGACCCGTCAATCAACGAATTCGACGATTGCGGCGGCTCTGCAAGCCCGGTTTCTTGAGCGATCCTGCACATCGGCCGCGGCGTACGACCTTTGCCTGCGAAATGACCTGAGAGAACGCTCAGCTCGCCTGGCAAACCACAAGCTTCTTGCCGACCATATGGTCGAGCAAGGTATCAAGATCATTTCCCGCCAGCTGCCGATCTACGTCATAGGAATGGGTGATCGCGTCGATCAACTGCGCGCGTGTTTTGCCGTCCCCTTGCAGCAGTCCCCAGATATGGGCTGCGACGGCGTCAAGGCCAAAGGCTTTGTCGCTATCGGTGTCGAGCAGGATGGTTTCCCCTTCTACCTCGCTGAAAATCACACCTTCAGACGCTCTGTAAACCTTATCCGACATATGATTTCTGCCTCTTCCTGAGCACCGCCGCCCAATCGGTCAGCTCATGGGATTGTCAAGCACGAAACGCCCGATCGAGAGCACCATCGGGATTTCACGCTGCAAAACACGGCCTGGATCGGACAGGCTCACGGGGGTTTGCTTCGGCCAGTCGGCAAGATGGCGCCTGAGGCGAGCAAAGTCGAACAACTCCGCGAGCAACGGATCGCGTGCAAACCGTTCGACCTCATCCCGGATACGCGACAAGTCGCGCGTCAGGCGCAGATGCCAGTCGGCCGACTGGCGCCCGATTTCGACAGGCTTGTTCAATACTGCGTCGGGCAACGTGCCCTGCATGGCGCGGCGCGCCAGCCAACGATTTTCCCGCCCCCGACGGAACTGGCTGTCGGGCACCCCAAAACACCATTCGAGCAGATCCCGATCAGCCAGCGGATCGCGCAGATCAAGATCGTGCAGCGCTGACCATCCGAACTGAGCCGCGCCGGAAGAGGGGAAATGATGATATTTGAGGGTCACCAACCACTGATCGCGCGTGCGCTCCGTCATCAGGTCCATATCCGGAGCGAGCGCCGCTACCGCGCGACGCACGACATTGCGTTCGGCAAGGAAGCGAGGATTAAGCGCCGCAGCCTCCATCGGCATCAGAGCCGCGCCGCGATGCCGCAATATTCTTGTGCGGAGTGATGACGGTAGCGCCCCGCGAAGTTCGCGCTGCGCCAGCCTCGCGGCGCTTCGCGCTGCTGCAACTGGCCGATGCCCGGCCTCGTCCCATATCTGGCGCGCGCCTGCCCGGATCGCGAAGGCGCGGAACAGCTGTGCGGCGGCGTCGGCCCCGGCATAGCTGAAGCCGGCATTGCCCATGCCCCCGTCGAGGATCGTGCGCGCGCCCTGTGATCGCGCGCGACCGAACAGCATATCGGCCCAGATCATGTTCACGATGTTGCGCTGCGGTGCCTCCATCGCGGCGTGCACCCCGTCGATTACGTCGAAAATGCCGCGTCCGGCGGCATCGATCAGCTCGAGCTTTAGCACCGGGCAGTGGTCCGCCACCGCGGCGGCATAATGGCGTTCGTCGGCGAAGACATGCGCCTCGTGCAAACCATCCCAGTCCGGATCCGGCACGGACGTATAGACCGGAAGACGCGGTTGCGATCCGGGCAGCGTTGCGCTGGCGAGCACGGCCACGCTGGTCGAATCCAGGCCGCCGCTCATCGCCACCGCAATATCGCCGTCCGACCGCGTGACGCTCGCGATTGCGCGCTGCAGCTTTTCCTTCAGCGCGTCGACATAGTCGTCGTCAGAGGCGTACCGGACCGGGCGGATGCGCCGCCGTAGATCGTAATAGATGGTGGACTGCGACGTCTCGCTGCCAAAGGCGACGATCTCACCGGGCTCGACGCTGCGGATTCCGGTGAAGCAGGTCTGCCACCGGTGAAGATACATCGCAGCGGCGCGGTCGGTGATCGCGTCGATGTCGATCGACCGCGCGATCCCAGGCACCGCATGAATGCCGCGCGGCATGGAACTCGCCACGACGCGTCCCGCATCCGCATGATAGTGCAAGGGTCGGCGGCCGAAAGGGTCGCGGAGCAGGGTCAGCCGCCGCTGGTCGCGATCCCATATGATGCAGGCGAAATCGCCATACCATTGCTCGAGTCCGTCCGATCCCCATCGGCTCCAGGCGCGGATCGCCAGCGCCGCGTCCGGCAGCTGCGCGGCTTCCGGGCCGGTAATGTTCAGCGCCCGGCACAGGTCATCCCGGTGATCGAGCCGCCCGTCGAACAGCAGCGCCCATCGCCCCGCATCGGCCCTGACCGGCTGAACCAGCGCGCGATCTTGCGGCGTGACAATGCGCTGGGTGCAGACAAAGCCAAGCGCCCCCTCCGGAACCAGATATCGTCCATCGGGGCCGTCGCGCCGCAGCGCCTCCGCCATCCGCTCCAATGCTGTCGGATCGACCGTTCCACCCCGCCGCTGCCAGATCAGGCCCAAGCCACTCATGCTGCGAATCCGGAACGATACTCAACGCAGCTGGATATAGCCGTCCCCTTCGCGAGACTGCGGCGCACCCGCACTCTCGATAAGATCGCACCAGGCGTGGCCCTCCAGCATGTTCGCCGCATTCTTGCGCCACCCCATATACACGGCCACCGGATAACCGTTCGCCCGCAGGATATGCGCCAGGACCAGCGACCTGCGAAGACATTTCCGTTCGCTTCCGATCGTCAGCCGCGCGGCGAAGCGGACGATCTGATCCGCCCGGACGGGGTCGATCGCCTCTGTGCGGCGCCGATCCGCAATCTTGCGTTCGAACAGCCGGCGTGATCGCCCGCTGCCCAGCAGCCGCAAGGTCAACTCAGCCACAGGCAAAGCGACTACGGCGAAACCCATCGCCCGCCGTTCACAAGCGGGCCAGGCCATAAAACGACGTAACCGATAAGGGCTTATGGATCGAAGCAGCATAAACTATCGGGCCCTGGGGCAGAGGATGCAGTGGTCCTAACCGACTGACTGGCGTCCCGCCAGACGCAATGCAGAACCCCGCCGGGCCGCGTCACCATTCCCGCCATGCGCTTCTTCTGCATAGCTGTGGCGTGTCCATCAGCACCACCCCGCGCGCCTCGGGCATCCGTGCGCCACGGCTGACCTTAGCCAGCCAGCGGCGTTGCCTCCCAAGCGCGGCCGGCGACGTCGCGCACCGCCTGCTCCAGCGCCGCGATCAGCGCGTCATCGCCGAGCATCGGGCGGGTCAGGCCGATGTCCCGTTCCGCAAGCGCGCGGGCGAACGTCGACGCGTCTAGCTCCCCCGCAAGTTCCGCAATCGCCGCCGCATGCGGATCGGCAATCGGCGTCCTGGCCCGCGCGCGCTCGTGCAGGAACACGATCCACCCCGCCAGCGCGGTGACGATATGCCCGGGCAGCACCCCCGCAGCCCGGTTGGCCGCAAGCGAGTCCCCCAGCCGGTAGGGTATCTTCTGCGACCCATCGATGGCGATCTGCTCCAGCCGGTGGACGATCGCCGGATTGCGGAACCGCTGCATGACATCGGCGCGATACTGATCGAGATCGAGGCCCGGCACGGTACCAACAAAGGGCTGGATTTCATCGCGCACCATCTTGTCGGCAAACCGCGCCAGTGCGCCGTCCTGCATCGCTTCCGCCACCGATGTCGCCCCGCGCAACAGGCCGAGATAGGCGATGCTGGAATGCGCGCCGTTGAGGATGCGCAGCTTGGCCCGCTCCCACGCCGCAACGTCGCTGGTCAGGATCGCGCCTGCGGCCTTCAGGTCGGGACCAAAATCGATGCCCAGATCCTCGACCACCCATTGCGCAAAGGCTTCGCGCTGGACCGCCGCTGCATCTTCGACGCCCAGTTGCGCGGTCAGGTCGGACAGGAAGCTGGCATCGCTGGCCGGCGTGATCGAATCGACCATCGTGCACGGCACCGCCACCTCCGCCTTGATCCACGCCGCCAGTTCGGCGTCGACCCGGCCGGCATAATCGACCAGCGCGGCGTGCAGCTTGCGACCATTGTCCGCCAGATTGTCGCACGGCATCACCGTGAACGGCGCAACGCCCGCCGCACGCCGCGCCGCCAGCCCCTGAACGATCCAGCCGACTACCGACCGCGGCGTCCCCTCGCCCGCCAGATCATGGACGATGTCGGGGTGGGACAGGTCGAGCGTCCCGTCGGGGGCGAGGCAATAGCCCTTCTCGGTCACGGTCGAGGTGACCAGCCGCACCGCAGGGTCGGCGAGCAGCGCGGCGGTCTGCGCCGCATCCTCCGGCCCCAGAAACGCGCTATGCGCAGCGATCACCCGCAACGACGGCACCGCGTCGCGGATCGCCAGCGTGTACAGCCCATCCTGCGCCGCCAATGCGTCCACGGTACCGCGCGTCCGCATCGACACCGCCGCAATTCCCCAGCGCGGATCATCGGCCAGCAGGCGATCGATATAAGCCGCCTGATGCGCGCGATGAAACGCGCCGGGGCCGAAATGGACGATGCCGGTTTGCAGCGCCGGACGCCCCGCTGGCGTCTCCACGGTCGCGGGCAGGCTGGACAGGGCGGCGCGGGACAGGACGGTCACAGGGTTACTCCACGTTTCCAGATGGCGATCTCGCGCTCGCCATTGCGCTCGGCTGCAGTCGGCTCACCCGATGCGATGGCAATGATCCGCGCCATCAACGCCGAGGCCGCCGCGTCCATCCCCTCGTCGAGCACGCTTCCGGCATCGAAATCGATCCAGCCGGGCTTGCGCGCAGCAAGGTCGTGGTTCGACGCGATCTTGACCGTCGGCACCGGAAATCCGAGCGGCGTGCCGCGCCCGGTGGTGAACAGGATCGCGGTCGCCCCCGCCGCCGCCAGCGCGGTGGATGATACGGCGTCGTTTCCGGGTGCCTCCAGCAGCGTCAGGCCGCGCCCCGCGATCCGCGCGCCATACTCGATCACATCGGCGACTGCGCTCGTCCCGCCCTTTTGCACCGCGCCGAGCGACTTTTCCTCAAGCGTGGTGATCCCGCCCGCGACATTTCCGGGGGAAGGGTTTTCAGACACCGGTTCGCCATAGTCGATGAAATGCTGTTTGAACCCGTTCACCAATGAGACGATCGCATCGAACGTCTCCCGCGAGGCGGCGCGCTCCATCAACAGGTGCTCGGCCCCGAAAATCTCCGGGATCTCGGTCAGGATCGCGCTGCCCCCCGCCCCGGTCACATGATCGGCCATCCGCCCGACCAGCGGATTGGCGGTCAGCCCAGACAGTCCATCCGACCCCCCGCATTTGACGCCCAGTACCAGCGCGTCGAGCCCGACCGGGCTGCGGACTGCGGTCGCCGCCTGCGCCAGCTCCTCGACCAGCGCCACGCCTTCGGCCACTTCATCCGCGCTCGCCTGCGCAACGAGGAAGCGGACCGACCCCCGTCGCGCCTCGGGAATGGCATCGATCAGTGCGGCGACCTGATTTTCCTCGCACCCAAGGCCGATGATCACCGCACCACCGGCATTGGGATGACAGGCCAGGCTGGCGAGGATCGCCCGCGTGCCGTCGAGGTCATGGCCGAGCTGCGAACAGCCATGCGGGTGCGAAAAGGCATGCACCCCGTCGACCAGATGCGCGACCCGCGCCTCGGCTTGACGGGCAATCCGCTCCGCCGTCCGCGCGACGCAGCCGACCGTCGGCAGGATCCAGATCTCGTTGCGCGTGCCCACTCGACCATCGGCGCGGCGATAGCCCATGAAGGTCGCGACCGGCGCCGCCGGCACCGGCATCGCGGCGGCTGCGGGCGAAAAGGCATAGCTCCCCTGCCCGCCCAGCGCGGTTGTCAGGTTATGCGTATGCACATGCTCGCCAACCGCAATCGTCCGGCTCGCCCGCCCGATCGGGAAGCCGAACTTGCGCACCGGCGCGCCGCACGCGATCGCGCACAACGCCACCTTGTGCCCCCGCTCCACCGCATCCGCCAGCGTCAGGCTGCCGCCGTCATACGCGACAAGATCGCCCGCCGCGCCATCCTCCAGCATCGTCAGGACATCGTCAGACGGGGCGATTTTCAGCGCCTTGGGCATTCCAGCAACTCCGGGATTCAGCAAACGGACGTCAAGAGATACATCATTCATCATACAATGTGGCGGTCAGGCCAAGTGGCTGCTATTCTGCGCCGGCATCAAGCCTCTTTGCCACAGAAAGTCGATTTTCCCAGCATCATGGCCGCCACGCTTCAGCTCGATCCCGATCGCCTGTTTCCAGCCGATCCCCGCACCCGCGCCATCGCGCGTGGGCTTTATGCCGAGATCGCCCATTTGCCGATCGTCTCGCCGCACGGCCATACCGACCCGGAATGGTTCGCGACCGACGCGCCTTGGAACAACGCGACCGAGTTGTTCCTGGCACCCGATCATTATGTTTTCCGTATGCTCTACAGCCAGGGCATCGACCTCGATGCGCTGCGTGTGCCACGCAAGGATGGCGTCCCGGCCACCGACCCGCGCGACGCGTGGCGGTTGTTCGCGGCCAATTACCACCTGTTCCGCGGCACGCCTTCGCGCATGTGGCTCGACCATGTCTTTGCCGAGGTGTTCGGGTTCGAGGTCGCGCTGAATGCGACCACCGCCGACAGCTATTACGACACGATCAACGCTGCGCTCGCCACGCCCGACTATCGGCCCCGAGCGCTGTTCGACCGCTTCCGCATCGATTTCCTCGCCACCACCGAAGGTGCCGACGACCCTCTCCATCACCATGCCGCGATCCGCCAGTCCGGGTGGCAGGGCCGCGTCGTCACCACCTATCGCCCCGATTCGGTGATCGATGTCGAGCATGAGAGCTTTGCCGACGCGCTCGCGGCGTTCGCCGACCTGACCGGGGAGGATGTGCACAGCTGGACCGGCTATCTCGCTGCACACGCCAAACGCCGCGCAGATTTCCGCGCTGCCGGAGCGACCGCGACCGATCACGGCTTCGCCACCGCGCAGACCGCGAACCTGTCGCGTGCCGAGTGCGAAGCGCTGTTCGCGCGCATCGTCACCGGCCAATGGAATGCCGCCGACGCCGAGCTGTTCCGCGCCCAGATGCTCACCGAAATGGCGAAGATGAGCGTCGAAGACGGGATGACGATGCAGATTCATCCCGGCGCCTGTCGCAACCATAATGCCCAGCTGTTCCGCAGCCATGGCCGCGACAAGGGTGCCGACATCCCGACCCGCACCGATTATGTGCACGCGCTCAAGCCCCTGCTCGATGTCGTCGGCAACGAACCCGACCTGACCGTCATCCTCTTCACGCTGGACGAGAGCAGCTACGCGCGCGAACTGGCCCCGCTGGCGGGCCATTATCCCTGCCTGCGCCTCGGCCCGTCCTGGTGGTTCCATGACAGCCCCGAAGGGATGCGCCGCTTCCGCGAGATGACCACCGAAACCGCCGGCTTCTACAACACCGTCGGCTTCAACGATGACACCCGCGCCTTCTTCTCGATCCCCGCGCGACACGATGTCGCCCGGCGAGTCGATTGCGCCTTTCTCGCCCGCCTTGTCGCCGAAGGGCGGTTACAGGATTGGGAAGCCGCCGAACTCGCCGTCGACCTGACATCGACGCTGGTGCGCAAGGCGTATAAAATTGACGCCGTTCCAAGTCCGAACACGGCTTGAACATGTGCCAGGTCGCGGGTTCCACACTGCATGGGCCCGGGGAGAGCGCGGATCGGTGCCGTTGGCAACGCGTCCCAACTGAATCGAACCGGTCAGTCGGCGACTCCGCCCGATGATGCCGGGGCGGTCCGCAGCGCCGCGCCAAGCGCTGCCAGCTTTCCGTTCAACGTCTGTAACTCCTCGAGCTGCATTCCCGTCGCTTCGAGCACCGCGACGGGAATACAGCCGAGCGCTTCGTCGATCAGACGATGGCCCGCATCGGTCAGCGCGAGACGGACGACCCGCTCATCCTGCCTGTCGCGCGTTCTGGTCACCAGCCCGGCAGCTTCCAGCCGCTTGATCAGCGGCGTGAGCGTGTTCGATTCGAGGTGGAGCCTTGCGCCCAGCGCGCTCACCGTCAGGTCCTCACCGCCGCGCAACGCGACCAGCGCGAGATATTGCGGATAGGTGATGCCGAACCGGTCGAGCAACGGCTTGTAGACGCGGTTGAACGCCAGCCCGGCGGCATAAACCGAGAAGCACAGGAACTGATCGAGCGGATCGCCTTGGTCGGCGGAACGGGGAGTGTCTGTCATGCCCAGAATATAAATCGCACACGATTTAATCGCAAGGGTTGACAGCATGAGCGCATGCGCTATTTAGATCGTACGCGATTTAATCGCGCTCGATATAGAAGGGAACGTCAATCATGCGCACCATGCCTCGCCTCGCCGCTCTTGCCTCGACCGCATTGCTGGCCCTGTCGTTCGCCCCCGCGATCGCGCAGACGCTGGAGCCGTCCGCGAATGCCTTTGCCAAGGCAGCTGCGGCAGGAAAGCCGATCTACGAACTGCCCTATGCCGACGCCCGCGCCGTACTGGCGAGCGTGCAGGCCGATACGGTCGCTGCGTCCGCCGCAACCTCGACGCAGGATCTGATCTGGAAAATCGGACCCACCGGACAGGTGCGGGTGCGCATCGTGCGTCCCGCCGATGCCAAAGGCGCGCTGCCTGCGGTGCTGTATTATCATGGCGGTGGCTGGGTGATGGGCGATCGCAAGACGCACGATCTCCTGATCCGCGAACTGGCCGTGCAGGCACGCGCGGCGGTTGTCTTCGTCGAATATGATAATGCGCCGGAAGTCCGCTACCCGGTCAACAACGAACAGGCCTATGCCGCGCTGGAATATGTCGCGGCGCACGGCGCTGCGCTTGGCATCGATGCGACGCGGCTGGCCGTTGCGGGCGACAGCGCGGGCGGCAACATGGCGATCGCGGTCACGATGATGGCCAAGGATCGCGCCGGTCCCAAGATCGGCCATCAGTTGCTCTTCTATCCGGTCACCGACGATGTCTCCGACAACGCATCCTATCGCGCGTTCGGCAACGGGCCGTTCCTGACCCGCCGCGCGATGGATTATTTCCTGGCGGCGAACTACCCCTCCGATCGGCGCAAGGATGTGCTCGCCTTCCCACTGCGCGCGTCGCTCGACCAGCTGACCGACCTGCCCGAGGCCACCGTCATCGTGGCTGAAAACGACCTGCTGCGCGACGAAGGTGAGGCCTATGGCCGCCGCCTGATCGAAGCCGGCGTGCCGGTCGTCGTCACGCGCTATAACGGCACCATCCATGACTTTGTCATGCTCAACGCACTCGCCGGCAGCGAACCTGCCCGCGCCGCCATTGCCCAGGGTGCCCAGCGTTTGCGCAGCAGCTTTGCCCGTTGATCCCAAATTGAAAGGAAACTGACATGACCAAGATTCTCTATTCGACCCGCGCCACGGCAACCGGCGGTCGCGACGGCACGGCGCGCACCGATGACGGTACCTTCGAAGTGGCGCTGGCCACGCCGAAGGAACTGGGCGGCAACGGCCAGGGCAACAACCCGGAACAGCTCTTCGCCGCGGGCTATGCCGCCTGCTTCCTCAGCGCGATGAAGTTCGTTGGTACCCAGGGCAAGCATGCGCGCCTGCCCGCTGATCCCAGTGTCAGCGCAACGGTCGGTATCGGGCCACGCGCGGACAAGGGCTTTGGCCTTGCCGTAACACTCGAAATCGCACTGCCGGGTCTCGATCCGGTTGAGGCGGAGGCGCTGGTCGCTGAGGCCGATACGGTATGCCCCTATTCGCACGCGGTGCGCGGGAACATTTCGGTCGACCTCAAGATCGTGGAAAACGCCTGACCCGATCGCATTGGCCCGGACCGAACGCAGGCGGTCCGGGCCAATTGTGGTGCGCGCGGCAGCAGGGCGGGCCGGTGCTGCCCGACTGATCGCGGATATGAATGTCAGTGAAAATCGCGCGATCGCGGCAGGATGCGAACATCGCGCGGATGGCGGTTCTGAACCGGCCGGGCCACCTCATCGGGGCGGCACAGCGCCGGCTGTGGCGCTTCGTCGGCCAGGCGGCGGAGCAGATCGGTTCGGTCGAACACGCGCGACGCCATCAGATGGACCACCCCCTCCTTGCTACGCTGGACTTCCCCTTCGACCACCATCAGCCGCGCGCTCATCACCGCGCGGCGATTGATTTCGAACAGGCGCGCCCAGAGCAGGATGTTGGTCACGCCGGTTTCGTCCTCGATCGTGATGAAGATCGCATTGCCCTTGCCGGGGCGCTGACGGATCAGCACGACGCCGCCGGTGCGGACGCGGCGGCCAGCCTTGGCTGCGCTGGTTTCGGCACAGCTCAGCACTCCTTCCGCCTGCAGTACCGGGCGCAGGAAGGTCATCGGATGGTCCTTCAGCGACAGGCGGATCGTCTGGTAATCCGCCGCCACTTCCTCGCTTTGCGGCATGGCGGGCAGGTCGATCACCGGTTCGGTCCCCAGTTCGCGCGCGCGCGCGGCGGCGAACAGTGGAAGCTCGCCCGACGGCGTGCGCCGCGCCTCCCACAGCGCATCGCGCCGCGACAGGCCGAGCGATCCATAGGCATCGGCATCGGCCAGCAGCCGCAGCGCACGCGCGGGCAGGTCGGCGCGGCGCGCGAGCGGCTCGATCGCGTCGAACCGCCCCGAGGCGCGCGCCGCCACCAGCGCATCGGCCCAGTCGGCGCGGAAACCGTCGATTTGACGCAACCCCAGTCGCAGCGCCAACGCCCCTGCTGCATCGCGCTCCAGGCTGTTGTCCCACCCGCTATGGTTCACGTCGATTGCGCGGACCTCGACCCCATGTTCGCGCGCGTCTCGAACGATCTGGGCGGGGGCGTAAAAGCCCATCGGCTGCGAATTGAGCAACGCGCAGGCGAACGCCGCGGGATGATGGCATTTGATCCAGGACGACACATAGACCAGCCGCGCGAACGACAGCGCATGGCTTTCGGGAAAGCCGTAGCTGCCGAACCCCTTGATCTGGTTGTAGCAACGCTGGGCAAAGTCCGCCGTATAGCCCTTGGCGACCATGCCATCGACCATCTTCGCTTCGAACAGCCCGATCGTGCCGACATTGCGGAAGGTCGCCATCGCCCGGCGCAGCTGGTTCGCCTCGGACGGGGTAAAGCCGGCCGCGACGATCGCCAGCTTCATCGCCTGTTCCTGAAAGATCGGCACGCCATAGGTCTTGCCGAGCAACGTGCGCAGTTCATCGGGATCGTGCGGCGGCCTGGGTGAGGGAAACTCGGCCCGTTCCTCTCCGCACCGCCGCCGCAGATAAGGGTGGACCATATCCCCCTTGATCGGTCCGGGCCGTACGATCGCGACCTGCACCGTCAGGTCATAGAGATTGCGGGGTTTCAGGCGCGGGAGCATGTTCATCTGCGCCCGGCTTTCGACCTGAAACACACCGACACTGTCGCCCCGTTGCAGCATGGCATAGACGGCGGGATCGTCGGACTGGAGATCGACCTCCAGCGTGTGATCGCCCTCCCCCTGCGCGCGGATCAGGTCGAACGCCTTGCGGATGCAGGTCAGCATGCCGAGCGCGAGCACATCGACCTTCATGATCGACAGCGCGTCGATATCGTCCTTGTCCCATTCGATGAAGGTGCGGCCCTCCATCGCGCCATGGTGCAGCGGCACCGTCTCATCCAGCCGGTCCTGGGTCAGCACGAAGCCGCCGACATGCTGCGACAAATGGCGTGGGAACGGGGCGGCGAGCAATTGCCCGGCCAGGTCGACCAGGCGGCGGATTTCGGGCGCTTCCGGATCGAACCCCGCTTCGCTCACCCGCTTGTCGGGCA
Source organism: Sphingomonas sp. SDUR79 (assembly GCF_056821745.1). Taxonomy (NCBI): domain Bacteria; kingdom Pseudomonadati; phylum Pseudomonadota; class Alphaproteobacteria; order Sphingomonadales; family Sphingomonadaceae; genus Sphingomonas; species Sphingomonas sp. SDUR79. The sequence goes on from NZ_JBPDIN010000001.1 coordinate 1,622,834, forward strand.
GGTCGCGGCTGAAGCTGCCCCATACGGTGCTGACGATCCGCGCGGTGACGTCCTCGCTCAGGCCCAGAGCCTTGCCGACCTCGCGCACCGCGCTGCGCGGGCGGTAATGGATCACCGTCGCAGCGATGGCGGCGCGGTGGCGGCCATAGCGGCGATAGATATACTGGATCACCTCCTCGCGCCGTTCATGTTCGAAATCGACATCGATGTCGGGCGGCTCGTCGCGCTCCTCCGACACGAAGCGCGAGAAGAGCAGGTCATATTCGGTGGGATCGACCGAGGTGACGCCGAGCAGGAAGCATACGATCGAATTGGCGGCGCTGCCGCGCCCCTGGCACAGGATCGGCGGCTCCTGGCTGCGCGCGAATTTCACCAGGTCGTGCACGGTGAGGAAATAGCAGGCATAGTTGCGCGCGCGGATCAGCGCGAACTCTTCGGCCAGCAACGCCGTGACCTTGTCCGGCAACACGGCGCCGTAGCGCGCCTTGGCCGCTTCGGTGACGATATGCTCCAGCCAGTCCTGCGCCTCCCAGCCCTCCGGCACTGGTTCGTGCGGATATTCGTAGCGTAGCTGATCGAGGTCGAACGCGATGCGGCCGAGCAGCAATCCGGTCTGCGCAATCGCGTCGGGACAGGCAGCGAACAGCCGGGCCATCTCCGCGGGCGATTTCAGGTGCCGTTCGGCATTCGCCTCCAGCCGCCGCCCGGCCTGGGTAATCGTCACGCCGGCCTGAATGCAGGTCAGGATATCGTGCAGCGGGCGGCAATCCGGCGTCGCATAGAGCACATCGGCGGTCGCGATCAGCGGCACGCCCGCCGCTGTCGCCAGCACCTGCAACCCCGCCAGCCGCCGCGCATCGTCCCCGCGCCGGGCCATGCACGCTCCCAGCCACACCCGCTCCGGCGCGATCCGGGCGAGCCGGGTCAGCAGCGGCTGCAACCCCGCGGGCTGAACCAGCGCGAGCGGCGGCACCGGTGCATCGCTGTCATGCGCGACCGGATCGCGATGCGCCCGCTGCGCCACCGCGCTCGACCCGGGCAGGACGATCAGCAACAGATCGTCGTGGAACGCGATCAGATCCTCCAGCCGCAGGATGCAGTCGCCCTTTTGCGCGCGCAGATTGCCGGTCGTCAGCAAGCGCGTCAGCCGCCCCCAGCCGCGCCGGTTGGCGGGATAGGCAACGATATCCGGGGTGCCGTCCACGAACACCAGCCGCGCGCTGGGAACGAACTTCAATGCGGGCGGCGGCAGTCCAGCCTCCTGCGCTGCCGTCCGCGCGTGACGCAGGGCCAGCTGGGCGCGGACGACGCCCGCCACCGTGTTGCGGTCGGCAATGCCGATGCCGGTGAGGCCAAGTTCGATCGCGCGCGCAATCAGGTCCGCCGGGTGCGACGCCCCGCGCAGGAACGAGAAATGCGATGCCGCGACCAGCTCGGCAAAGCCGGTCACGCGAACAGTCCGTGGACATACCAGAGCGGCGCGGGCCGCTCGTCATTCAGGCCGTGCCGGAACAGCCACAAGCGCCGCCCGCGCATATCCTCGACCCGATAATAGTCGCGGGTCAGGCCGGGATCGCCCGGCGCGCGGTGCCACCATTCGGCGGCAATCCGCTCCGGCCCCTCATAGCGGGTCACCTCGTGCAATGTGCGTTGCCAGCGAAAGCTGCGCGGTGGGCCATCGGGCAGTTCGGCGATCACCTCGACGCGCTGGGGCGGGTCGAACAAATGGATTGGGCGGCATGGCGGCTCACCCGAGGGCGGCGCTGGCCAGTCCTGCCGATCGCTCGCGGTCGCGGGCAGTGCGAGCACCGCCTGTTCGGGAATATGTGAATCGCGCGGCACGAAGCGGCGGATGCGCCCGCTGCCGGCACGCACGCTCAGCCGGTCGATCAGCGCCGAAACATCCTCGGCATGGACCGCCCCGCCCTCCAGTTCGAGCTGGGCAAAATCGAGCGGCTCGGCGCGCGGCACCGACAGCCGGATCATGTCGAACCCGAACCCCGGGTCGATCGGGTCGGACAGTGCGCCGATCCGCTCGGTGAACAGCCGCATGATCCGCGCCGGATCGCGCAACGGCTGTCCGCAATCGATCGCCAGATCGACGACATGCCCATCGCTGCGAAACAGCCGTGCGGTAAAGCGCCGCCCGCCTTGACGACGCGCCTCCATCGCCTGCCCCGCTTCTGCCGCCAGTTCGCCGATCACGGTCAACGCCGCGTCGGCGCGCGCAATCGGCTCGGCAAAGCGGCGTTCGAACTGCCAGGCGGGGGCGGTGTGGCGCGGCGCGATCGGCTTGCCCGACTTTCCCAGAATACGCGCCAGCAAATCGGGCAGGTCGGCCCCGAACCGCGCCGCCAGCGGGCCGGTGGGACGGGAGACCAGGTCGTCGATGGTCTTGAGGCCCGCCCCCCGCAACGCCGCCTCTGTCTCGCTCTCCAGCTCCAGCGCCGCGACCGGCAGGCGCCGCAACGCCGCCGCCTCGCTCGCCGCCGGAGCCGTCTGAAACCGCGCCAGCGCCCGCGCGCCTTCGGGCGTATCGGCCAGGGCATGGCGCAGATGCCCGGTCCAGCGCCGCATCCGCGCCTCGACCGCCTCCAGCAACCCATATTCGCCACCGAACAGATGCGCGCAGCCGGTGATGTCGAGCACCAGCCCGTCGGGCGGCTCGATCGCGACGCGCGGCGTGAACCGGTCGCACGCATCGGCAATCCGCTCCAGCCACAGCAGGTCGGCGACCGGATCGGCGTCCGCCACCGCCAGGTCGGGCACGCGCGCCCGCGCATCGGCGAGCGTCACGCCGGGCGTCAGCCCCAGCGCCATCGCCTCCGGATCGCACGCGGTCAGCCGGATCGCGCCACGCTGCCGCTCGACCACAACGCGCGGTGCGCTATCCCGTGCGGCGGAGTCCGGCGGCCCCGATCGCACCAGCCGGTCGGTCGCCAGAAAGGGAAGGAACAGCGCCAGATAGCGTCGCCGCGTCATGATCTTGATCCCGTAATTGGCCGTGTTCCCGATCCCATTCCACCCGCCAGATGCCGCCTGCCGGTCGACCGCGCTGGCGCTGCAATTCGACCGTCCAGGCCGGATATCCCGGCGCATCGGCGGCCAGCGGCACCGACGGCGCCGGCGACACCCCGATCCGCGTCTGTGCGGCACTCGGCGCCACCGCGCCGCCCACCCGCAGCAGCAGCGCAGTCACCCCCGACGCTTCCGCCAACAGCGCCAGGCGTCGGCTGGCCGTGAGGTCATAGGCACGCGGATTGCCCCACAGCTCGATCACGACGCTGCCCAGCCCGGCGCAGCGCACCGCATCCGCCGCCGCCCGCAGCACCGCCGCCGCATCGGGCAACACCCCCAGCAGCAACCGCGCCGGATCGATGCCGATCGCGGCGACACCGGGGGCGTGCAACTGACCCTGGCGCAGCTCGGCATCGCGTTCGCGCAGCCAGATCATCTCGCCGCCCAGCCGATGCGCCAGCACGCCGGCAAATCCCGCCCCGCTTCCCGCTTCGGCGGCACTCTCCGCCACCAGTTCATGCACCCGCGCGCGCATGACGCCGCCACCCAGCGCGCAATCGATCCGGTCATGCCCGGTCGGCGCATGCCCCGCAGCCTCGGTCGCAGCACGGCCACCGCGTTCGATCAACGCGATGCGCCGTTGAATCAGGGAGAGCGAATCGACACGCATGTGTTCTTTATATGTTCTGTTTTTCGGACTGTATATGCGGTTGGCCGGAATTGGTGGCGCATCGCTGGAACGTCGCCTAGATCGGACGTTACTCGCCAAAAGGAGACCCGCGTGACCCTGCCCGATCTGATCGTTCCGACCTATGTCCAGATGCTGGGTGCCTTGTCGGGCTGGCTGGGCAAGGCCGAGGCGCAGGGCAGCGCCGACGCGATCATGGCGGCGCGACTGGCGCCCGACATGTTCCCGCTCGCAACCCAGATCCGCTTTGCCTGCGTTCAGGCGCAGGAGGGCGTGTACCGCCTACGCGGCGAGGCATTCCCCGCAGCGGTCACCGAATTGCTCGACGAGGGCCGCAACGCCGGCGAGCGCCCCGGCACGATCGCCGATGCCCGTGCGCGGATTGCACAGACGCTCGCGCTGCTGGAACAGGTTCGCGGCGACATGCCTGCGATCAATCCGGCGGCACCGATTGCCCACGCGCTACCCCAAGGCATGGTGTTCGACCTGACGGCGGAGCAGTTCGTGCGCGATTGGGCGCTGCCGCAATTCTACTTCCACCTGATGACTGCCTACGCGATCCTCCGCGCACAGGGGGTGGAATTGGGCAAGGTCGATTATGTGGCGCACATGTTCGCCTACCTCCGCCCCGGCACCGCACCGGGCAGCTAAGCGTCATCCGCAAGATATAAAGAATTCTTTATATTAAGCTTGCCGAGCCACAGACGCGGGCGTAAAGACCCACTCGGAACTTGGGGGCGACCCCCTGTTTCATGATCGCGCCGGTGCCCCGAAAGGGGCTTAAACGGGAATGCGGTGCGGGTGGCCTTGGCCGTCCAAATCCGCAGCTGTCCCTGCAACTGTAAGCGGTGAGCGCGATGCACCGGCTCCTTTCGGGGGAGCAGCCACTGGACATCCGTCTGGGAAGGCCGTGCATCAAGCCCTGACCCGCGAGCCAGGAGACCTGCCGGCGCATGGTCGCTCTTGCCTTGGTCCAGGGAATGGCCGCGGCACGGTCCTCCGTCTGAGCGACGAACCAAGCGGCGGGGGCCGCATCGGTGTCGTGCGTCAGGCGTTCATGCGCCCGGCTGGCGCGTGCATACCAGCCGTTCAGACTGGACGGCAGGCCCCTGCCCTCGTTGCACGGCGCCGGGGGTCAAGTTTCCCATGTTGAAGTTACTGTCCGTATCCACACTCGCCATCGCTGCGGCATCGCCTGCGTTTGCGCGCGAGACTGTCATTGCCGAAGACGCCAGCGAGACGGTGGTCGTCACCGCATCGCGCTCCGGCGAAGCCGTCCCCGTCGATGAGGTCGGCGCGTCTGTCACTGTGATCGATGCTGAGGCGCTGGAGCAGCGTCAGACGCGCAATCTGTCCGACGTGCTGCGCGATGTGCCGGGCGTCGCGGTCAGCCGCCAGATCGGCGGGCTGACGCAGGTCCGCATCCGCGGGACCGAGGGCAACCATGTCCTCACGCTGATCGACGGGATCGAGGTATCCGACCCGTTCCAGGGTGAATTCGATTTCAGCGGCGTCCTCGCGGACAGCGCAGCGCGGGTCGAGGTGCTGCGCGGTCAGCAAAGCTCGCTCTATGGTTCCGACGCGATCGGCGGCGTGATCCACTACCTCACGCTGACGGGCCGCGAGGCACCGGGGTTCAGCGCGCGGATCGAGGGCGGTTCGTTCGGCACGGTGAGCGCTGCGGCGCGCGCGGCGGGCGTTTCTGGGGATTTCGATTACGCACTTTCGGCGACCGGCTATCTGACCGATGGCACCCCGACCGCACGCGGCGGCACCCGCAATGTCGGGTCGGAAAGCGGCGCGCTGAGCGGCAAGTTCAACTGGACGCCGAGCGACAGCCTGACGCTGACCGGCGTGCTGCGCTATGCGGTGACCGATGCCGACGCGAACAATAGCGACGGCAACCCGGCCAGCCCGACCTTCGGCTACACGATCGACAGCCCCGGCGTGCATTACCGCAATCGCGGATTTTACGGCCTGCTCAGCGCCCAATTCAGCGCGCTCGACGGGCGCTGGACCACAAGCCTCACGGGCCAGTTCGCCGATACCGAGCGGACGATGTTCCGCGCCAATGACGTGGTCGATTTCGGCAATGTCGGCACGCGCTACAAGGGCTCGCTGGTATCCAGCCTGCGCTTCGGCAGCGACGCGGTGACCCACCGCCTGACCGGCGCGGTCGATGTCGAGCGTGAGGAGTTCCGCAATACCACGCCGGGCACAGGGTCGCCGTACGACGCCTTTACCGGCAAGCGCAGCACCGACAATCTCGGCCTGGTCGCGCAATATGAGCTGACCGCTGGCGGCTTCGCGGGCGGCGCGTCGGTGCGGCACGACGACAATAACCGCTTCGACGACGCCACCACCTGGCGCGTGCAGGGCAGCTATCGCCTGCCCACCGGCACGCGCGTGCGCGGCGCCTATGGCACCGGGGTCAAGAATCCGGGCTATTACGAACTCTACGGCTTTTCGGACGGCCGCTATATCGGCAACCCGAATTTGAAGCCGGAAAAGTCGGAAGGCTGGGAAGCCGGGATCGAGCAGAGCTTCGCCGACGAGTCGATCACGTTCGGCGCGACCTACTTCGATTCCACGCTGAAGGGCGAGATCTACACGACCTACCCCGCCCCGACCTATGTCGCGACGCCGGCCAATCGCACGACCCTGTCCAAGCAGCATGGCGTCGAACTGTTCGCGAGCGCGCGTCCCATCCCACAGCTACGGTTCGACGCGAGCTACACGCATCTCGATGCCGAAGAAAACGGCGTCGAGGAAGTGCGGCGGCCGGGCGACATCGCCAGCTTCAACGCGACCTATATCTCCAGCGACGAGCGGCTTTCGACGACGCTGACCGTGCGGCATAACGGGCGGATGACCGATGTCGCCTTCACCGACCCCAGCTACACCCCGGTGCGGGTGTCGCTGAAGCCGTACACGCTGGTGAACCTGAACATCGCGTTCGACGTGGTGGAGAAGGTGCAGTTGTTCGGCCGCGTCGAGAACCTGTTCGACGTCGATTACGAAGAGGTGTTCAGCTTTGCGACCCCCGGCATCGGCGCGTTCGCCGGTGTGCGCGTAAAGCTGTAATGCAACGCGTTGGCATCGCATTGGCGATCGCGGTGATGACGCTGCCGGTTTCGACCGGCAGCGCTCCGCCGCCGCGTGCGCAAGCCGCGTTGCCAATGCGCGTCATGTCGATCAACCAGTGTACCGACCAGCTGGTGCTGATGCTGCTGCCGCCCGATCGGATCGCATCGGTCACCTGGCTGTCGCGCGATCCGTTGCTGTCGCTGATGGCAGCGCGGGCGCGCGACGTGGCGGTCAATCGCGGTGAGATCGAGGATGTGGTGCGGCAGCAGCCGGACCTGATCGTCGCCGACAGCTTTGGATCTGCGGCCACCCGCGCGGCGCTGCGCCGCTTCGGCTTTCCGATGGTCGAGGTCGCGCAGCCGCAGAGTTTCGACGAGATCCGCGCCACCGTCCGTACGCTTGCCGCGCAGTTCGGCACCGTCGAGCGCGGCGAGGCACTGATCGCGGGGATGGACGCGCGGCTTGCCGATCTGGCGCGCCGCCCGCCACTCAACCTGCGCGTCGCGTCGTGGAGCGGCGATGGCCTCTCGCGCGGCGAGGGCGCGCTGTACGACGCGGTGCTCGACGCGGCGGGCGCGCGCAATGCGGCGAAGGAGGGCGTCGCCGGCACCGATGTCGAGGCGTTGCTGGCGCTGAACCCCGATATCCTGGTCGCGCCAGTCGGCGGCGTGGTTGGGCAGAGCCTGCGCGATCGCGTCGCGCGGCAGCCGCTGGTGCGCAGGCAATGGGCCGGGCGGCAGGTCAGCGTCAGCCCGCGCGCCTATATCTGCGGCACGCCGCTGATCGCCGAGGCGGCGGCCGTTCTGCGCGATCAGCTTGAGGCGGCGCGATGAGCGGGCGGTTGCTGATTCCGGTGCTGGTCCTGCTGACGCTGGTGCTGGCGCTGATCTCGCTCGGCATCGGCACGTTGGGGCTCGATTATGCCGGATGGCTCGGCGGCGAGACCAGCGGGGCGGCACGGCTGACCGGCGTGGTCATCACCGAGATCCGCATGCCGCGCATGCTGCTCGGCGTGCTGACCGGCGCGGTCCTCGGGCTGTCGGGTGCGGTGTTGCAGGGGTTGCTGCGCAATCCGCTGGCCGAGCCTGGGCTGCTCGGCATTTCGGGCGGCGCGTCGCTGGGTGCGGTGATCGCGATCTATTACGGGCTGGCGGCGGTCGCGCCGCTGGCTGCTCCCTTGGCGGGGCTGGCCGGAGCGATGGCGGCGGGGTTTGCGGCGTTGCTGCTTGCGCGCGGTGGGGGGACGTTGGCGCTGATCCTCGCTGGGGCTGCGATTTCGAGCCTTGCGGGCGCTGGCATCAGCCTTGCGCTCAACCTCGCGCCCAATCCCTATGCGGCTTATGAGATCATGACCTGGCTGATGGGGTCGCTCGCCAATCGTGGGTGGGAGGAGATCCTGCTGGCCGCGCCGCTGATCCTGCTCGGTGGCGGCGCGCTGCTCGCCACCGCCCGGTCGCTCGATGCGCTGGCGCTGGGCGAATTGCAGGCGGAGAGCCTGGGCGTCGATGTGCGGCGCACGCGGCTGCTGGCGCTTGCGGGCACCGGGCTGGGTGTTGGCGCAGCGACCGCCGTGGTCGGGACGATCGGATTTATCGGGCTGGTCGCGCCGCATCTGGTGCGGCCGTTTGTCGGGCATCGCCCGGGCGCGACGCTGGTTCCTGCAGCGCTGGCGGGCGCGGCGCTGCTGACTGCGGCCGACATCGCCACGCGGCTGATCCGGCTCGACAGCCCGATCCATCTCGGCGTGTTCACCGCGTTGGTCGGCGCGCCCTTCTTCCTGTGGCTGGTGCTGCGGATGCGGAGCCGGACGCCATGACCGCGCTCACCCTCGAAGCGATTACCCTGAAGCGCGGCGGGCGGCTGGTGCTCGATGGCGTCGACGCGCGGTTCGCGGCGGGGCGCCTGACCGCCGTCATCGGCCCCAATGGCGCGGGCAAGTCCAGCCTGCTCGAGGTCGCGGCGGGGCTGCTGACGCCGGAGCGCGGCAGCGTCCGGCTGGGCGACACCCCCCTGCCCGCGCTGCGGCGACAGGAGCTGGCGCGGCGGCGGGCGTATCTGCCCCAGCGTGTCGGCGTGGACTGGCCGATCAGCGTCGAGCGAGTGGTCGCGCTGGGCCTGCTGCCCCAGCTTCCGGCATTTGGCGGGCTGCCCGCCGCGTTGCTGCCCGCGATCGACCGCGCGCTGGAGGAGTGCGACCTGCTCGGCCTGCGCGACCGGCCCGCCACCGACCTGTCGGGGGGGGAGCTGGCGCGCGTGCTGCTTGCGCGTGCGATCGTCGGCGATCCCGAACTGCTGATCGTCGACGAGCCGACCGCCGATCTCGACCCTCGCCACGCGATCGATGCGATGCGCCGGTTGCGTGCGCGCGCCGATGCCGGGCGGACGGTGGTGATGGCGATCCACGACATCGACCTGGCCTTCCGCTTTGCCGACGATGTGGTCGCGGTGCGCGAGGGACGGATTCTCGCCGCCGGTCCGGCCCCCGAGGTGATGCGCGAGCAGACGCTGTCCGCACTCTACGACGTGCAGGTGCGGATCGTCCGCGACGAATATGGCCCGACGATCCGCTTCCTGGATTAACCCCCTATCGTCTGGGCCAGCACCCAGATGCCGATGGCGAGGAACAGCAAAGCGGCGACGATGCGCACGGTCTTCATCGGCACGCGCTTGACCAGTTCGTTGCCCAGATAGACCGCGGGGACGTTCGCCAGCATCATGCCGAGCGTAGTGCCCGCCGTGACCCAGCCGACCTCCGCAAAGCGGGCGCCGAGTGCCACCGTCGCGATCTGGGTCTTGTCGCCCATTTCGACCAGGAAGAAGGCGATAGTGGTGGTGAGGAACGGCCCGAAGCGCGCGGGCTTGTCCTCCAGATCGTCGATCTTGTCGGGGACCAGGGTCCACGCCGCCATCGCGATGAAGGAGGCAGCGATCAGGTAGCGGAACCAGACCCCCTCCAGCAGCGCCGCCGCCTGTTGCCCCACCAGCGCCGCGAGGAAATGGTTGGCGAGGGTCGCGACAAGAATGCCCGCGACGATCGGCAAGGGCCGCTTGAACCGCGTCGCCAGCAGGATCGCGAGCAATTGCGTCTTGTCGCCGATTTCGGCGAGCGCGACGACGGCGGTGGAGGTGAGAAAGGCTTCCAAACAACGTCTCCGGGCCGGGCGGTGCGAAACTCCAACGACACCACAGCTTCCCGCCCGGCCGGGCGGAAACTATGGCGCCATTGGTCTCGCCCGAACCGTTTCCGGTCCCCCTCGCACCATGGTCTCTCGACCAAGTATGTTGACGCGAAGGCCCGTCCGAAGACGGCTGGCTACTCCCCAGATGACTGTCGCGGCCCCTAGCCGGTTCGCGCGCAGCTTGCAAGTTGCCGCGCCCCGCTTGGTCATGGCATACATACCGCAACCACGAAAAATGGAGAGGATCATGGCCACCGCCGCTGTCGCACCCCGCACCATGACTGATGCCGAATGGGAGGCGCGGCAGCAGCTCGCCGCCGCCTATCGCGTGTTCGACCATCTTGGCTGGTCCGAGATGATCTACAACCACATCACGCTCAAGGTGCCGGGTGAGGATCACAGCTTTCTGATCAACCCCTTCGGACTGCATTTCAGCGAGGTGAAGGCGTCGAACCTGGTCAAGATCGACATTGACGGCAACAAGCTCGACGACAGCCCCTACCCCGTCAACCGCGCCGGGTTTGTCCAGCATGCGGTGTTCCACCGCAACCTGCCCGACGTGCATTGCATCATGCATACCCACACGACGGCGGGGATGGCGGTGAGCAGCCTGGAGGGCGGGTTGCAGCCGATCAATTTCTACGCCTGCAACTTCGCGGGGCAGATCGCCTATCATGATTTCGAGGGCGTGACGGTGCGCGATGATGAGGGCGAGCGGCTGGTCGCCAATCTGGGCGACAAGCGCATGCTGCTGCTGCGCAACCATGGCATCGTCGCGATGGGACGGACGCTGCCCGAGGCGTTCATCAAGCATTGGTCGCTGCAGCGCGCGTGCGAGATCCAGCTGGCGACGTTGTCGATGGGCAAGCCGCTGACCGTGTCGCCCGAGGTGGTCGCGGTGCACCAGCGCGACCTGCATATGGCGCAGGTGCCGGGCGGGCCGGGCGCGGCGGATTTCGCGGCGATGGTGCGGCTGGTGGACCGGGTGGATACCAGTTGGCGGGACTAAGCGACATGTGTGTACATTCTCGTTTCCGGTTGGTTTGTGAGACTGTAGTTTAGCCAAATAGGTTCTTGTAGGAAAGATGCCAGGCTGTACGGCGCGGTTTTCTGCGGGTTTTTCGCGGTTTAGAGCCGGGTGTTTGGGCCGGTTGTTCGGCGTGGCGGGGTGATTCGGCGCTGGGTGGTTGAATCGGCGATGCGAACATGTCGCGGGGGAACGCGCCGTGGGTCTCGGAGCGAGTGTATCTTTTGCTGTGGGGAATGTCGGGGGTTTGCAGACGGCTGGTCACGCCGCCCGCCGTCGCCCCGGCGCAGGCCGGGGCCGCCAAGTTTTGCGGGTATCGCTATCCCTCTGGCGGCCCCGGCCTTCGCCGGGGCGACGGTTATTGGGTCTTCACCACCTTCAACGGCTATTCCGCCTTCACCACCTTCGCCAGCAGCGCATCGACCTGAACCTGCGCGCCGGGGGTTGCGGTCAGCGTTTCGACGACGCCGTCGAACGGGGCGAGCAGCGCCTGTTCCATCTTCATCGCCTCGAGCACCAGCAGCTTCTGGCCGGCGGTGACCGCCTGCCCCTCGCTGACCTCGACCGAGACGATGCGGCCGGGCATCGGGGCGAGGATTGCGCCGTCGCCGGCGGTGCCCCCTGCCCCGCCTTCGGTGCGATCGGCGGTGACGCGGAAGGTTGCCCCTTCGAACACCAGCAGCGCCGCGCCGTCGCGCGGGTGGCGGTAGAAGTGCGAGGAAATATCGCCGTCATCGGCCTCGAACGCAACGCGGGTGCCGCTGACGCTGACCGCGCGCTGAGTCGCGACGGCGCGGTTGAGGCGGAAGCCTTCAAGACCGCGCGCGATGAGATAGGTGTCGGCGGATGGGTCGCTGTCGAGCCAGTAGAGCGCGTGGGTCAGGTCCGCCGCGCCGGGCAGCGGGTCGATGAGTAGTGCTTCGCCGCGCCGCTCGATCAGCCCGGTGTCGAGGCGCGCTGCCTGAAAATCCGCGTCGCCGAGCAGACGATAGAGGAACCCCGAATTGGTCCGCACCGGCCAGACGGTGAGGTAGCAGAGATCGGCGCGGAGCAACGCGATCGCATCGGCGCGCGTGTCGCCGTGCGTGATCAGCTTGGCGACCATCGGGTCGTAATAGGGCGAGATGGTCGAGCCGGCCTCAACCCCGGTATCGACGCGCGAATTGGTGGGGAAATCGAGGACTTCGAGCTTGCCCGTGCTCGGCAGAAAGCCCTTGGCTGGGTCTTCGGCATAGAGCCGCGCTTCGATCGCGTGGCCGTTGATCGACAATTCCTCCTGCCGAAGCGGGAGGGGTTCGCCCGATGCAACCCGCAGCTGCCATTCGACCAGATCGACGCCGGTGATCGCTTCGGTCACCGGGTGTTCGACCTGAAGCCGGGTGTTCATTTCCATGAACCAGATGCGGTCGGCGTGGAGACCGTCCGAAGCGTCGGCGATGAACTCGATCGTCCCCGCACCGACATAGTTGACCGCACGGGCGGCCTTTACCGCCGCGTCGCACACGGCGGCGCGGGTGGCGCTGTCCATGCCGGGTGCGGGGGCTTCCTCGATCACCTTTTGGTGGCGGCGCTGGAGCGAGCAGTCGCGTTCAAACAGATGGACGATGTTGCCGTGGCTGTCGCCGAACACCTGCACCTCGATATGGCGCGGGGCGAGGATGTATTTTTCGAGCAATACATGGGCATTGCCGAACGAGGACGCGGCCTCACGCTGGCAGCTGGCGAGGGCGTCGGCGAAGTCGGCGGCGGCGTCGACGCGGCGCATCCCCTTGCCCCCGCCGCCCGCGACCGCCTTGATCAGCACGGGGTAGCCGATGCGGTCGGCTTCGGACTGGAGGCGTTCGGGCGACTGGTCTTCGCCGAGATAGCCGGGGGTGACGGGGACGCGGGCGTCCTGCATCAGCTTCTTGGCCGCGTCCTTAAGGCCCATCGCGCGGATGCTGTCGGGGTTGGGGCCGACCCACATGAGGCCGGCGGCCTGCACGGCCTCCGCGAACTCGGCATTTTCGGAGAGAAAGCCGTAGCCGGGGTGGATCGCCTGTGCGCCGGTCTGCTTGGCCGCAGCGATGATGCGTTCGCCGACCAGGTAGGAGTCGCGCGCGGGGGAGGCGCCGATATGCACGGCTTCGTCGGCGCTGCGGACGTGGAGCGCGTTGGCGTCGGCGTCGGAATAGACCGCGATCGTGCGGATGCCGAGTTTGCGCGCGGTGCGGATGATGCGGCATGCGATCTCGCCGCGGTTGGCGATGAGGAGGGATTGGATCATTTCGTTTGCCCCTCCGAGTTAGAGGAACCGCCCTTAAACCCTTCACTGACCCACAATGCAGCGAATGCCACCGCAAATAGTGAAATTGGAACAAAAAAGAGCCAAAACCACAGCGATGGCTTGTGGTTCTCATTTTGATAATACTTAAATAGCGTCGTCTCACCACGTTTAACACGCAAGGTGTTTTGCACCCAGCCACCTGGAGCGGCATGCCGACAATCAGTCAATTCTTTCGAGTCCGCTGAATACACCTCTTCGCATGTTGTGAGCGGCGTCGCTCCACCTACTATCAAACTAAAGCGGAGATCGCTAAAATTTACTATGCAAAATGCGACCATCCAAGCAAATGAAAGTGCGTAGATTAGCCTGCGCCAGCCAAGTGGAATTCGCTTCATAATCGTCCCTCACATCCGAAACACGCCAAAGCGTGTCCCCTCTTCCACCGGCGCGTTGAGCGTCGCCGCGAACGCCAGCCCCAGAACATCCCGCGTCTGCGCCGGGTCGATGATGCCGTCGTCCCATAGCCGGGCTGTCGCGTGCCACGGGTTGCCTTCGTCTTCGTAACGCTGGCGGACCGGGGCCTTGAAGGCTTCGGCTTCCTCGGGCGACCAGTTGGCGGCGTCGCGGTGGACCGTCGCCAGCACGCTTGCCGCCTGTTCGCCGCCCATCACGCTGATGCGGCTGTTGGGCCAGCTGAACAGGAAGCGGGGGGAATAGGCGCGGCCGCACATGCCGTAGTTGCCGGCACCGAATGACCCGCCGATCAGGACAGTGATCTTGGGCACGCTCGCGGTGGCGACTGCCGTCACCAGCTTGGCGCCGTGTTTGGCGATGCCCTCTGCCTCATATTTTCCGCCGACCATGAAGCCGCTGATATTCTGGAGGAACAACAAAGGGATGCGGCGTTGGCAGGCGAGTTCGATGAAGTGCGCGCCCTTGACCGCGCTTTCGCTGAACAGCACGCCGTTATTGGCGAGGATCGCGACCGGGATGCCCCAGATATGCGCGAAGCCGCAGACGAGGGTGGTGCCGTAGAGCGCCTTGAACTCGTGGAATTCGCTGCCGTCGACCAGTCGGGCGATCACCTCGTGGACGTCGTATGGCGCGCGGACGTCGGTGGGGACGATGCCGTAGAGCTCTTCGGCGTCGAATTTGGGCGGGCGCGGGTCGCGGATCGCGATGTCGGGTTTGCGGTCGGCGGGGAGGTGGCTGACGATGTCGCGGACGATGGTCAGCGCATGTTCGTCATTGTCGGCGACATGATCGACCACGCCCGATTTGCGCCCGTGCAGGTCACCGCCGCCCAGATCCTCGGCGCTGATTTCCTCGCCCGTCGCGGCCTTGACCAGCGGCGGGCCGGCGAGGAAGATCGTGCCCTGTTCGCGGACGATCACGCTTTCGTCGGACATGGCGGGGACATAGGCGCCGCCCGCGGTGCAGCTGCCCATGACGCAGGCGATCTGGGGGATACCCTTGGCGCTCATGTTCGCCTGGTTGAAGAAGATGCGGCCGAAATGGTCGCGGTCGGGGAACACCTCGGCCTGGTGGGGCAGGTTCGCGCCGCCGCTGTCGACGAGGTAGATGCAGGGCAGCCGGTTTGCCTCGGCAATCTCCTGCGCGCGGAGGTGCTTCTTGACCGTCATCGGGTAATAGGTGCCGCCCTTCACCGTCGCGTCGTTGCAGACGATCATGCAGGTGCGGCCCGAGACGCGGCCGATGCCGGCGATCATGCCGGCGCCGGGCACCTCGCCTTCATACATGTCGCAGGCGGCGAGCTGGCCGATTTCGAGGAAGGGTGCGCCGGGGTCGAGCAGGCGTTCGACGCGGTCGCGCGGGAGCAGCTTGCCGCGTGACGTGTGGCGCTCGCGGGACTTTTCGTTGCCGCCCAGTGCAGCGGTAGCGACATCGGCGCGGAGCTTTTCGACAAGCGCGCGGTTGTGCGCGGCGTTGGTGCGGAAGCCTTCGTCTTCGGCGTTGACGAGCGATTTCAGGACGGGTCCGCTCATCTTGCGCCCCCGGCGGCAAGCGCGCAGAGCGGGGCGAAGGGAGTTTTCATGGCGACGATCCTGCTGCTGATTGCGTCGAATGTGTTCATGACGATCGCGTGGTACTGGCATCTCGGCAAAGGCGGGCTGGAGAAGCCGTTGCTGACGGTGATACTGATCTCTTGGCTGATTGCCGGGTTCGAATATTGCCTGGCGGTGCCGGCCAACCGGGTCGGGTTCCTCGCCGGGTGGACGCCCGGCCAGCTGAAGATCGCGCAGGAGGCGATTGCGCTGACCGTGTTCGGCATTTTCATGGTCGCAGTGCTGGGCGAGGCGCTGCACTGGCGCCATGTTGCCGCGTTCGCGTGCATCATGGCGGCAGTCGCGTTTCTGTTCGTGGGCAAATAGGCCATCAGCGGCCCGTGGGCGGGGCGTAGAACACCCCTGCCCCCGGCCCGAGCGGCAGGTCGAGCGCGACCCAGGCGATCACCATCGAGATGCCGAGCGTCATGAAGGTCAACGCATAAGGCAGCATCAGCGCGAGCAGCGAGCCGACGCCGAACGAGCCGTCCCAGCGCCGCGCAAAGGCGAGGATCAGCGGGAAATAGCTCATCAACGGGGTCATGATATTGGTGTAGCTGTCACCCATGCGATAGGCGGCGGTGGTCATTTCCGGGCTGATGCCGAGCAGCATGAACATCGGCACGACGACCGGCGCGAGCGCGCTCCACTTGGCGCTGGCCGAACCGATGAACAGGTCGAGGAAAGATGACAGCAGCAGCACGCTGACCAGCAGGATCGGCGCGGGGAGCGCGAAGGCCTGTAGCGCTTCGGCGCCGTTGATCGCGATGATCGGCCCGACATTGGACCAGTTGAACATCGCCACGAAATGCGCGGCGAAGAACACGAACACGATGTACGGCGCGAGGCTGGCGATGCCTTCGCGCATCATGCGGGTGACGTCGTCGGCGGACTTGATCGATCCGGTCGCGCTGCCGAACGCGATGCCGCAGCTGACGAACATCAGGAAGAAGCCGGCGATCAGCGCGCCGTAAAAGGGCTGAAGCTGGGCGGTGCCCTCGGCCTTCTCGTTGATCAGCGGGGTGTAGCCGGGCGCGAGCGTGAGGACGAGGTAGAGCGCGATCACCGCGAGCGCGGCGAGGCCCGCGCGGCGCAGGCCGCGGCGTTCGTCGGGGGTGACTTCGGAGCGGGCGAGCTCGGCCGTGACCTCGGCGTCCGCCTCCCCGCCCCATTTGCCGAGGCGCGGTTCGACCACCTTGTCGGTGATGAACCAGATCGCGGGGGTGAAGACGATGACGATCGACAGGATGAACCACCAGTTGCCGACCGGGTTCATCGTCCAGCCCGGCTCGACGATCCGCGCGGCCTCTTGCGTGAAGCCGAACAGCAGCACGTCGATCTGGCCCGGGGTGATGTTGCCGGCATAGCCGCCCGATACTGCGGCAAAGGCGGCGGCCAGCCCTGCGACGGGGTGGCGTCCGGCGGCGGCATAGACGATCGCGGCGAGCGGGATGAACACGACATAGGCAGCGTCGGAGGCGTGATGCGACACCATCCCGATGATCGCCACGATCGGGGTCAGGATCGCGCGCGGGGCGTTGGCGAGGCTGGCGCGGATGAGCGCGGAGAACATGCCCGACCGCTCCGCCACCGCCGCGCCGAGCATGATGACGAGGATCAGGCCGAGTGGCGCAAAGCCGCTCATCGTGCGCGGCATGTCGACCAGCAGGCGACCGATATTGGCTTCGGAAAACAGGCTGGCGGCGGTGTAGGTGAGCACCCCGCCCTCCAGCGTCGCGCCGGTCGGCGCTTCGTCGCCGGTATAGGGGAGCGATGCCGACCATCCGGCCCAGTCGCCGATCGCGCTGAGCGCCATCAGCGCGATGATGAGGTAGACGAAGATCATCGTCGGTTCGGGCAGCAAATTGCCCGCGCGCTCGACAAAGCCCAGGAAACCTCGCTGGCGGCGGCTTACCTCATCCGATGGTGCGGCGATTTCAGTCATACGGCTCCCACAAGCTCCCGTCCGATCAACATGCGGCGAATTTCATTCGTCCCCGCGCCGATGTCCAGCAACTTGGCGTCGCGCAGGAAGCGTTCGACCGGCCAGTCCTTGGTATAGCCCGCGCCGCCCAGCGCCTGAACGGCTTCGCCCGCGACCTTGAAGGCGTTTTCGGATGCCAGCAGGATCGCGCCGGCGGCGTCGAAGCGGGTGGTCTTGCCCGCATCGCATGCCTTGGCGACGGCATAGACGTACGCGCGGGCGGAGTTGAGCGCGACATACATGTCGGCGACCTTGGCCTGCATCAGCTGGAAGCTGCCGATCGCCTGACCGAACTGCTTGCGTTCGCGCAGATAGGGCAGGACGACGTCGAGGCACGCCTGCATGATGCCGAGTTGGATGCCGGCCAGCACGGTGCGTTCGTAGTCGAGGCCGCTCATCAGCACGCCGACGCCGCCGTTGAGCGGGCCCATGACGTTTTCTTGCGGAACCTCGCAATCGGTGAAGACGAGTTCGGCGGTGGGCGATCCGCGCATCCCCATCTTGTCGATCTTTTGTCCGATCTCGAACCCCTTCATCCCCTTTTCGATGATGAAGGTGGTGATGCCGCGGCTGCCCTCGCCGGTCTTGGCATAGACGACCAGGACATCGGCATAGGCGGCGTTGGTGATCCAGAATTTGGTGCCGTTAAGGACGTAGCGGTCGCCCTTGTGCTCGGCGCGCAGCTTCATGCTGACGACGTCCGAGCCCGCGCCGGCTTCGGACATGGCGAGGCTGCCGACATGTTCGCCGCTGATCAGCTTGGGCAGGTATTTCGCCTTCTGCGCGGCATTGGCCCAGCGGCCGATCTGGTTGACGCACAGGTTGGAGTGCGCGCCGTAGCTGAGGCCGATCGAGGCCGAGGCGCGGCTGACTTCCTCGCACGCGATGACATGTTCGAGATAGCCGAGGCCGAGGCCGCCATCTTCCTCCGCGATGGTGATGCCGTGCAGGCCGAGTTCGCCCATCGGCGCCCAGAGCTCATCGCGCGGGAACCAGTCGTCGGCGTCGATCTTTGCCGCGAGCGGCGCGATCTGTTCGCGCGAAAAGCGTTCGGTGGTCTCACGGATCATGTCCGCGGTTTCGCCGAGGGCGAAATCCATCTGGGGCAGGCTCATGGCGCTCTCCTGAAGATATTTTCCGCCATCCTAGCGCCCGATGCGCGCTGCGGGAAATTGAAAGGCGGCGCGGGACAGCATAGACGGTGTCTATGATCGAACGCTATTTGCTGCGCTATTTCCTCGCCGTCATCGATAGCGGGACATTCACCGCCGCCGCCGCGCAGATGGCGGTGTCGCAACCGACGCTGTCGGCGGGGATCGCCAAGCTGGAGCGCGAGGTCGGCGCGAAGCTGCTGCGCCGGTCGAGCCAGCGGATCGAGCTGACCGAGGCGGGGTCGCAATTCGCGGTCCATGCGCGGCGGATCGAGCGCGAGTTCAACCTGGCGGCAGCAGCGGTCGGCGGGATCGCGCAGCCCGCGACGCTGCGGCTGGGAGTGCTGACGACGATTGCCAGTGGCGAGCTGGCGGCGTTGGTCGCGCGGATTTCCGCCGATGCGCCGGGGCTGGCGGTCGAGCTGGTCGAGGGCAATGCGACGGTGCTGGCGCAGCATATCGCGCGCGGACGGGTCGATCTGGCGCTGAGCGCGGTGCAGGGCGATGCCGTGGGCGATGGCGAGGCTTTGCGGAGTGAACCCTATCTGCTGGCTTTGCCCGTGGGGCATCGGCTGGCGGGGGAAGCGGCGCTGCCCGGCGAGGCGCTGGCGGGCGAGACGATGATCGTGCGGCGCAGCTGCGAGGCGCTGCCGGAGACCAGTCGCTACTTCACCCGGCGCGGCATCCGGCCGAGCTTTGCGCTGCGCACGCCGAACGACGACCGCGCGCTGGCGATGGTCGCGGCGGGGCTTGGCGCGACGGTGGTGCCGGCGTCGCATCGGCATGCGGGGGTGGCCAATCTGGCGCTGATCGGGTTCGATCTGGTGCGGACTTTGGTGCTGGTGCGGGGGGAGGATGCGCGGGAGGGGATGGCGCAGGTGGTGGACGCGGTGCGGGGGGTGTTTGGGACGGTTTAGCCGGACAAGGTGTGATCGCGGGTGTCGGGTGGTGGAGGGAGGAGGTTGGCTGTTCAGGGAGAGCGGAATAGCGGCCTTTGGAAGGCGATTGCCTTGAGCAGCCGTTCGTCCAGTGGTAGCGCCGGGCTCCGTCCGCTATCATCTGGTCATGACTAAACCAGCTGACACGCCCGCGCCGCCACCGTGGCAGCTCCAGCTGCCAGATCGCGCGTCAATCATTGTGGGTGATCTAGCAACGCGAGGACATTGGATCGTAGCAACGCTGGCGACCGGTATACCGTGGCCGGTTAAGACACATAAGATCGTTTATTTGGGGCAGGATTTTTGGATCATCCCGCCAACGCAGGATACAAGTCCTGCGGTCGCTATGCGTGTGAACCGTGACGCGACCAGCGAGCATCGAACCCAAATGATGCGGTTTCTGAGCGCGCTGTCCTGGACGCAGGGATACGGGATCAGGGTCAGCGGTTTCGGCGGCGGGAGCATGCCATTTTTGTCCTCCAGCAGAGGAAAGGGGGGATACGTGCTCACCCCCGACTTTGTTGTGCGCGACCTGCCGGAACCGGATGCGCAGGGTCAGCTGGCACTGGCCCTCATGCGCGAGGCCCGCGGACTTGACCACTCGGCTTATTCGTTTCTGACCTTCTACCGCGTGCTGGAAGCGGCATTGCCGAATGGCCTTGCGCGTGGCGCATGGATCACTGATGCGCTCGATAAGCTGGAGGGGCAGGCCAAAGAAGCGTTGGGCAAGGTCAGGGCGCGCGGCATCGATGATGTCGGTGCACATATTTTGCGCACCCGAAGACAGGCGATTGCGCATGCTGCCGCGCAGCCGATTTTGGATCCTGACGACTACAGCGTCGTGCGCGAACTCTATGAAGAGCTGCCCCTCATTCAGGGTCTGGCCGAACGCGCGATTGAGGAAATCTTAGGCATTCCGACACGGTCCTCGATTTACCGGGCACACCTCTACGAATTGGCGGGGTTTCGCGAAATAATTCCTCCGGGCCTCATGACAAAAATCATGGATGGACCTTGGGAAAATACCAGTGGCACGATCGACGTGCCGCGTCTCGATATCGAGTTGCGTCGCAGTGAGCCGTTCACAGCGCTTCGCGGCATGGTCCCCGTTGCTGCCGACATCGCGGAAGCAGCGCTGAAGCTGCTCTACCGTTCACCTGACAATCTCATCGACTTCGAGTTCGAGTTGCACTTTGACAGCGAGCGGCTTGTGTTCGACCTCAACAGCGGATTGCTGGTTCGGGACGACGGGTCCGCGCGCGCCGCGCACAACATCGCCGATCTAAGGCGGTTCCAGCTAGATTATATAGGTAACGGGGAGCTGCACATTTATGATGCTGACACTCGGGCGCTGCTGTCCCGCGTTGATGCATTTATGCCGGTGAATTATTGGGCCAATCACGACTGGTTTGAGTCTGAGATCGCCAAATGGCTCGAGATCGCGGCTCAGCGCGCTAACCTAGACTAGTCAATTTAAATCCGCGTCTTCTCGCACCACCTGACAGCTTGAAATAACGGCCGGCTTCAAAAAAGGCGTCCAGCCAACCTGAGCACTTTGGATGTCGTGTGCCGGCAGCCCGCTTTCATGAACCTCAGTCCTCTCACGGCCGTCTGCGCGGCCGCCCCTCCACCACCGCCTTCGGCGGCGGTCCCCCTCCCCTGAGCAAGCTCAGGGGAGGAATGATTTGATTTGGGACTGACAAACCCGGTTCGCGCGTTAAGTGGGGCGGTAGAGGGAGACGGTGATGGCGGGACGCTATTTCGATGAGTGGCAGGTGGGCGACCGGATCGTCCATGAGTTGCGCCGAACGGTGACCGAGACGGATAATCTGCTGATCTCTACCCTCACCCATAATCCGCAGCCGCTGCATCTCGATGCCGAATTTGCCGGGGCGACCGAGTTCGGGCGGATCGTCGTCAATGGCACTTTCACCTTTGCGCTGATGGTCGGGATTTCGGTCGGCGATACGACGCTGGGCACGCTGGTCGCCAATCTTGGCTATGACGAGGTGCGGATGCCGAGCCCGGTGTTCATCGGCGACACGCTGCGTGCCGAGACCGAGGTGGTGGCGCTGCGCCTGTCCAGGTCGCGGCCGGGACAGGGGGTCGTCACCTTTCGCCATGTGATGCTCAACCAGCGCGACGAGACGGTGTGCACCTGCCTGCGCAGCGCGCTGCTTCATGCTAAAGCGAGCGCATGACCCGCTTTACCGTCAACAACCAGCCGGTTTCCTACAAGCTCGATCCGGCCACGCCGTTGCTGTGGGCGCTGCGCGATGCGTCGAACCTGACCGGCACCAAATATGGTTGTGGCACCGGCGAGTGCGGCGCGTGCATGGTCGATATCGACGGGACGGCGGTGCGGTCGTGCCAGGTGACGATCGGCGGGGTCGAGGGGACGTTCGTCACCACGATCGAGGGGCTGACGGCTGAGGGCAATCACCCGGTGCAACAGGCGCTGATCGCCGAGAATGTCGTGCAGTGCGGTTACTGTATCCCCGGCATCGTGATGAATGCCGCGGCGTTGCTGCGCAAGAATCGCAACCCTTCGGATGAGGACATCATGGGGGCGATTACCAATCTTTGCCGCTGCGGGATCTATCCCCGGTTGGTCGAGGCGATCGGGCGCGCGGCGCGGGTCGCACGTGGGGATGAAGAGATTACTATCGATCGCGGCATCCCGGTCGAGACCGGGCAAGAGTGAAGAAAGCTTTCTATTGGCTGACAGTCCAATTCAGAAGTGTGTCAGCCGAATCAGTCTAGACCCGCTTTAGTCTGAAGGCCGGCGCTTGGTCGGGAGCGGAGGAAAACATGAAGAAGTTTGTTCTGGCAGCGCTGATCGGCGCGACCATTTTGACCCCCGCTGCTGCGATTGCGCAGGACCGGGGACGTGAAGGCCGTGGCGGGCAGGCGCGCGAGCAGCGTCAGCAGCAGCGTCAGGAAAATCGCGCCGAGCGGCAGCAGCAGCGCCCGGAGCGCGCGCCCTACCAGCGCGATCAGCGCATGACGACGCCGCCGCGCCCGCAATATCAGCCGCAGCAGCGCCCTGCCCCGGCCGCAGCGCCCGCGCCGCAGCAGCGTGAGCAGCGCCGCGATTTTCGTGAAGAGCGCCGCGATGACCGTCAGGATTTCCGCCAGGAGCGCCGCGAGGATCGCCGCGACCTGCGCGGGTCGATCATGGGATCGCAGTCGCGCGAAGATCGTCGCGATGACCGCCGCGACTATCGCGATGACCGGCGCGACGACCGCCGCGACTATCGTGACGATCGCCGGGACGACCGCCGCGATTATCGTCAGGACCAGCGCCGCTATGGCGACTGGCGCGATACGCGGGCGGATCGGCGCAGCTGGGACGACAATCGCAACTGGAACCGCAGCTGGCGCGGCGACCGCCGCTACAACTGGAACCAGTATCGTTCCAGCAACCGGCACGTCTATCGCCTGCCGCGCTATTACGCCCCGCGCGGATACCATTATGGCTATCGCCGCTTCTCGATCGGCCTGACCATCGGTTCGATGCTGTTTTCGCCGAACTACTGGATCAACGATCCGTTCTACTACCGCCTGCCGCCGGCCTATGGCCCGTATCGCTGGGTGCGCTATTATAACGATGCGCTGCTCGTCGATGTCCGGTCCGGCTATGTCGTTGACGTGATCCACGACATCTTCTGGTAAGCGACGCACGCGTCACGCAGGGAGGCTCGACCGGCAACGGTCGGGCCTCTTGCGTTTCACGGCCTGCGCGGCAAATTGCGGCCATGAACATCTTTTCGCGTTCCAAAGCCCCCGCCGGATCGATCAGCCGCGCCCGCCTCGGCCAGGCGGTGACCGCGCGGGTCGAGGCCAATCCCGCAATGCGTCGGGCCAAGGTCGATGCCGCGCAGGTCTATTACCATCCCGGCTTCCTCAACGATGCCGAATGCGATTCGCTGATCCGCCTGATCGACACCAATCGCCGCCCCTCGACGCTGCTGTCGCAATCGCAGGACCCGAATTTCCGCACCAGCGAGAGCTGTGACCTCGACCGCTGGTCGCCGGACGTTCGGCCGATCGACGAGCGCATGGCGGCCTTGCTCGGCATTCCGCCCGAAAATGGCGAGACGATGCAGGGCCAGCGCTACGCGCCGGGGCAGCAGTTCCGGGCGCATTATGACTGGTTCAACGAACAACAGGATTATTGGCCGGCGATGAAGGCATCGGGCGGCCAGCGCACCTGGACCGCGATGATCTACCTCAACGATGTCGAGGAAGGCGGCGCGACCTGGTTCCCGCAGGCGGGGGTACGGGTGGCGCCCAAGCGCGGGTTGCTGCTCGCCTGGAACAATATGAAGCCCGATGGATCGCCCAATACCGGCACGCTGCATGAAGGCACGCCGGTGGTGAAGGGCGTCAAATACATCATCACCAAATGGTTTCGCGAGCATGCCTGGATCAACATGCCGGTGCAGACCTATTGAGAGGGCAGCAATAATCCTCCCCCGCCAGGGGGAGGTGGCAGCGCACAGCGCTGACGGAGGGGGCGGAAGCACCGCAGCAAGAGGGTTGAGAACACAGCCGTCCTCCCCCTCCGTCGCCTTCGGCGACACCTCCCCCTGGCGGGGGAGGATAGAATTTACAAAATCATGTCATCGCCGCTGCGCAGCGCGAGCACGCGGCCGATCGTGTCGAACAGCGCGTCCATCGCCACCGGCTTGAACAGCACCTCGTCCGCGCCCGCCGCGAGGCAGCGTTCGCGCAGGTCGACGGCGGTATCTGCTGTCACCACGATGACGGGCAATTCAGCCTTGGCATCGCCGCGCGCACGAATGTGTTCGATCGCTTCGACCCCGTCCATGCCAGGCATGCGCAGATCGACCAGGATCACGTCGTAATCCCCGGCCTCGATCATGTTGAGCCCGGCTTGCGCGTGCTCGGCTTCCGCCATCGTGGCACCGGCGACATTGAGCATGTCGCGCACCACGCGGCGATTCATCGGATCGTCCTCGATGAAGAGGATGTTCATTGCGCGACCATCCCATGGGCGGCGGCGGTCTGGACCGGGGAAATCATAGGCGTGCTATCACCCTAAGCCGCTTGCGATACAAGCGTCGTGCGACGGGATGTCTCACAAATTTCGCCTCGCCCTGCCGTGAGCGCCGCGACCAGCGCGGGTCCTTTCACAGGCTTAACGATGATTTGATCGATACCGGTGTCGCGCAGCCGCTGTTCGACGTCCGGCGCAGGCGTGCTCCACAGCGCAGCGACGCGTGCTCCGGTCGGTGCTGCGGCGGCAATTTCTTTCAACTTTTCAACTGGATCGCTCTCGTCAGCGGCCAGCGTTGCCTCATCGGCGAGGATCAGCACGGGATCGATGTCCCGCGCGAGCGCCACGGCTTCGTCGGGCGATGCGGCAAATTGGACCGTCGCGAAATGCGGAGTCAGCAACGTGCGCAACATGCCGCGCACAATCGGGTTGCGATCGAGCACGACCAGATGTTCGCCGTCCTTCGCCACTTCGACCGCCGAATCGGGTGCGTCCACCAGCCGCAGCGGCAGATCGACGGTGAAGGTCGCCCCCTCACCCACCACGCTGTTCACCGTCACGCTGCCACCCAGCGCCCGGGCGAGATTGCGGACGATCGCAAGGCCAAGCCCGGTGCCGCCGAACTGTCGCGTCGTGCCAGCATCGACCTGCTTGAAGGATTCGAACACCTCGTCGAACTTGTCGGCGGGGATGCCGATCCCGGTGTCGCGGATCGCGAGCCGCAGCCGATCGCCCGCCGCCTCCACGACCACGGCCAATTCTCCCCGCTCGGTGAACTTGACCGCATTGGACAGCAGGTTGAACACGATCTGGCGCAGCCGGCCCGGATCGGTTTCGATCCAGCGCGGCGTGTCGGCATGCGACACGATGAAATCGAGCCCCTTGGCGCGCGCCTGCTCCTCCCACATCCGCGTGACGTCGCGCAACAGCGTGTGGAAGTCGGTCGGGGTCAGCTCGACCGTCAGATTGCCCGTCTCCATCTTTGCGACGTCGAGAATGTCGTCGACGAGCGCACGCATGGTCATTCCCGCGCCGTGGACGATATTGATGCGGTCGCGCGTCTCGGCCGGCACGCTGGCGTCGCGCAGCATGATCTGGGTCATGCCGAGGATGCCGTTGAGCGGGGTGCGGATCTCGTGGCTGGTCGTCGCGAGGAATTCGGTCTTGGCCTTCAGCGCCTTTTCGAGCGCGACGTTGGTTTGCTCGAGCACCGCATTGGCGTCGCGTACCTGATTGCGGCTGCGGCGGATCGTGAACAGGCCGATGCTCAGCAACGTCACGATGACGGCGAATGCGCCGCCAAGGCCGATGAACAGCGTGCGCTGAAACTCGGCTTCGCGCCGCAATTCCTGCGCCTGAAGGTTCGCGATGCGCAGTTCCTGATTGGCATAATCGAACCGCGCCGCCATCAGTGCCGTGCTGGCCGAGGTGGCGAGTTCGGCCGCCTCGTCGTTGAGCGCCTTCAACCGTTCGAGATGGACCAGCGCGTCGGCATCGCGGTCCAGTGCGCGATAGAGCGAATAGGCGGTGAAATGCGCGTCGCGCATCGCGAAGGTCGTCGCGGGGATATCGACGCCGTCGAACGCGCGTTCGATCAGCGCCCGGGCGCTGCCAAGCTTGCCCTGAAGACGCGCGGATTCGGCCGCGACCGACAGCAGGCGCGTTTCACCCTGGTGCGCCGGATCGCGCTGAATAATCCGGTTCGCTTCGGCCAGCGCGACATCGGCCTCGCCGTAGCGCTTCTGGTCGAGCAACGCCTGGGCGATGTTGACCAGAATATTGGGGATCAACGTTTCCGCCCGCTCCGCGCGGGCAATGGCCAGCGCCTTGCGATATTCCGCTTCCGCCTGGCGCGGTTGCTCCAAGTGCAAAAGAACGTTGCCGCGATTGTTGAGCAGGAACAGTTGCAGGCGCGGATCGCCGGTGAATATTTCCGCTGCCTGTCTATAATATTTGTCGGCGCTGCGCAGATCCTGCGCCTTGTTATAGAGCGTCGCGATCAGTTGCAGCGTAAGCGACTGGGCGCGCTTTTCGCCTAGCTTGGCGAAGATATTGTGCGCCTCCTGGAGCGACGCCAACGCTTCGGCGTAGCGCATCCGCGATTCCTGCACCCCGGCGCGGGCGACCAGCAAGTCGCCGCGCAATTTTGTCGGTGACGGATCCAAACTGATCAGTCGCAGCGCGCGGGAGATGCGCGGGGCGGCCTGGGCAGGCCGGCGCAGGCGGACCAGCGCCTCGCTTTGCAGCCACAAGGCAGTCGCTTCAGCGGTCGCGCGTGCACCCGGTTCCGGGATGGCGACGGCATGGCGCTGCGCCCGTTCGGCCGCCGCGAGCGCCGCCTGCGGGTCATCGAGCATGGCCCCCTTGGCACTTGCGAACAGCGTATCGGCGGCACGCTGCTGCGCGGCCGCAGGGACGGCGAGCCCGAGTGCCAGCCAGCAGAATAAGAGGGCAAGGCCCCTTGGCATCAACCGCTCTTGCGCCAGAAATTTTCGCTGCGGCCAAAGCTGGGCCGCATCGTCGCGACCGATTTGAAGCCTTCTTCGTCGAGATAACGGACAAAGGCATCGAGTGCGATCGGCCGGCTGATCAGATAGCCCTGGACCATATCGCAGCCCATGACGCTGAGCAGCGCGAGCGCCGCCGGGGTCTCCACCCCTTCCGCCGTCACTTCCATCTCCAGCGCGTGCGCGAGATCGATGGTGGAACGCACGATCAGCGGATCGCGATTGCTGCTGGTGAGCTGCATCACGAACATCTTGTCGATCTTGAGCTCGGTCGCGGGCAGCTGTTTGAGGTAGGCGAGCGAGGACAGGCCCGCACCATAATCGTCGATCGCAAGCGGAATGCCGATCGCGGCAAAGCGCTGCAGGTGGCGGATCGCACTGTCCGGGTCGCGGATCACCGCCGTCTCGGTAATCTCGAAGCCGATTTTGGCACCGGTTTCGCTGACAATGCGGCACGCCTCTTCGACGAACGCCTCATCCGCCAGCAACACGCCCGAGATGTTGATGAACACGGGCATGTCATGGCCATGGGCGACCATCACCTGCTGGTCGGCAATCACCTGGCGCAGCGTCCACAAGGTCAGGCCGACGATTTCACCGCCATCTTCAGCTGCACTGATGAACTCGCCCGGCAGGATCAGGCCGCGTACCGGATGATGCCAGCGCACCAGCGCCTCGGCACCGGTAACGGCTTCGCGGCGGACATTCACCTTGGGCTGATATTGCAGGAACAACTGGCCCGCCGCGATGGCGCGCGGCAATTCGCGCACAAGCGCCGCGCCATCGAATGCGGCATGGCTTTGCGACAGGTCGATCGAAACGATACCGGAATCGGTACGCGTCTGTTCGAGTGCGGCCTCGGCCCCTTCGGTCAGCCGGACTTCATCGTCATCGCCAAAGGGCGCCACAGCGATGCCCCAGACGAGCTGAATCAGATGGCGTTCGCCGTCGAGATCCACCGAGCGTGCAAAACATGCCGCGAGCCGTTCGACGAGCGCGCGCGCCGCGACCGGACTTTCTGCCTCGAAGCCGAGTTCGATCAGCGACCGCCCCGCCGTCATGCTACGCACGCCAGGCTCCAGGTCGCTCATGCGATCGGCAAGGTCGAGGATCAACGTGTCGGCGCGCGGTCGTCCAAGGTGGCGCCGAAGCGACTGAAAGTTGGCGACTTCGCACAGCGCAAGCGCGCGCCAGCGGGTGGACGCAGCACCACCGGCACCACGCGCGACCGCAACTGACGACAGATCCCGGGACGCCTCCCCTTCGCCCTCAGCGCCATCGTTCATGGCGATACGCCCCGCCTCGAAAGGCGAACCGCGAAAACCGGCGGGGTCGAAACGGTCAGACATGCGTCCGGCGTAACAGCCAGTGCTGAAGGAAGTTTTAAGGAAGCCCCCGCGCCGCTTTCACCGATCTAGGTAATTTCCCGATGGTCCTTAACAATTGATTCAGGATGAATTTTCATTTAACCAAAATGGGTGCGCCGCGTGCGCACAATGGGAGAAAAAACATGTTTGCACTGCTTTTCCGGGACAAGGGCGGCGAAGATCTGCGCCCCTGGTAACCCTTTTTCGGCCCGGGCTGGCGGCGTGATGGATGGTCCCTCACGCTAGACTTGCCCGGGCTGACTTCCTAAATAACGGCCGCTATCCGATTGGGATTGCGGCCTTTATTTTTCTGATCCGTTCTGGATACGAAACAAATCTATAGGCAGCAGATCCTGTGTCGCCATGCGACAAATCCACAAGCGCCGTCGCTTGACTCCCCCGCCACAACCCTTTGCCTGCGCGATCGCGAATCACAACGACTCGTGGAGTCAGCGCGAGTCGCGCTTTGACGCGGGACTCGGAACAAGGTAAATGAATCCCTTCGCAAGGGGGTTTCATGGCGGGCGATGTGTGGTTTCTGATCGCGATGAGCGCCAGCTTTGCCGCCTATGGCGTGTATCTGCTAGGCCTGCGCCGCGCGACCGTTCGCCCCAACCGCGCCTCCTGGCTGATCTGGAGCGCGTCGGCCGCTGCCGAAGCGCTGACCTATGCCGCGGTCAATCCGGGCTCGCCGCAGGGCTGGGTGTTCATCCTCTCCGCCGCCTGCTGTCTGGTCGTCACCGCCGCGCTGTGGCGTGGATCGAACTGGGCACCGCCGACGACGATCGAGGCCTTTTGCATGGCGGCATGCCTGACCGCGTTGCTGATCTGGGTCGCGTTTCGCGAGGCCTATTGGGCGCATATGCTGGTGGTCGCCGCCGTCCCGGTCAGCTTCTGGCCGACCTGGGTCAGCGTGTTGAAGGACCGCAGCGCCGAACGCTCCCCCGCCTGGGGCCTGTGGACCGTTGGCGACCTTGCGACGTTGCTGGTCGCAGCGCGCGCGGGCGGGTCGGGACCGGACGAATTCGCGTACATCTTTGTCGAGCTCGCCTGCCACGCCAGCATCTGGTTCATGATCGGCCTTGCCACGATCAACCCGCTGCGCTCGTTCGGCTGGGCGCGCGGCGGGCTGGTGGTGCTCGACCGCTACCGCCACCAACGCAATCTGTTCACGGTTGGTGAGAACCATCTGGGCAAGGCGGTCTATGCAACCTGTCGCTTTGCCGAGGGGGCCGAGCTGATGCGCTTTACCGGCCGCCGCTTCCATGTCGACGACATCCCCAGCCTGATGCGCGGCAGCGACGACCGTTTCGTCCAGGTGACACCCGAACATTATATGGGGCCGTCGGGGCAGCTCGACGATCTGGTCAACCATAGTTGCGATCCCAATGCCGGGCTGCGCTTTACCGACGATGGGGTGATCCTCGTCGCGCTGCGCGACATCGTGTCGGGCGAGGAGATCAGCTGGGACTATTCGACCACGCTGGCGCAGTCCAACTGGCACATGATCTGCCAGTGCCGGTCGCCCGAGTGCCGCCGCGTGATCGGCAATTTCGACACGCTGAGCCCCGAGCGCCAGGAGTTTTTCCGCGCCCGCAACCTCGTCGCACCCTATCTGCGGCGGAAGGATGCGGTGACGCCGGTGCGGCGGGCGGGCTGACTATTTGATCGGTGGCAGCGGTTCGCGCAGCGGTTTGCGCGGGCCGGCCAGTTCGCGCGCGATATCGGCGGCAATCGCCCGGGAATCCGCGTCACCGCGCGCCCTGAGCCGGTCGCGCCGCACCTTCATGCGCGCGCGCCGTGCCGCGGGAGGCAGCGCGGCGATGGCGATATATTCGTGCACTGCCCTGAGCCAGCGCGAGTCCGGGAGTGCCGTGTCCTCCGCCGTGCGCGCGAACGGATAGGTAATGACGCGATAGTCATCGCCCTCACGCTTCAGGAACAGCAATACCCATTTCCTGGGGTGGAAGGTCGTGCGGACGCAGCCGCCTTCATACGCCTCGGGATGGGCGCGGACGAGTTCGCGGGGGTCGCTGGGCCGGGCGGTCGCAGTGTCGGGTTCCAGCACCCCGGGCGCATAGACCGATATCCGATCGCGATCGTATTCCCAACCCGTTGCCCCTTTCAGGATGGTGAGTGATGCGAACCGGATTTCCGGCTCGCCATCGGCCCCTGTCCGCTGGTCGAATGGCTGAGCGACGATGATGGCGTCTGCCTGCGCGACCAGCTCCAGCGTGGTCGGGACGCGGTAGCCGGGCGCGACGCTGCACGCATAGGCAGCGGGTGCGGCAAACAGTGCCAGTGCAAGGAGGAGACTGCGCATCGCGCAACCCTGTCGCAGCGCGTCAGTCATGGCGAGGGACGAAACCAGTCGCGATCCTCAGGCCGCGACATCCTCCCGCACCAGATCCGAGGCGGCGAGTTCGATTACAGCGCTCGCCCCGATCCCGATGCCTTCGCTGAGCAAGGTCAGGCTGCCGCCCATCGCGACCATCGTGTTCGCGCACCAGTGCAGGCCGAGCCCGCCGGACTTGTTGACGCGGGTCGAATAGCCGCGCTGGAACAGCTGGGGCGCATTGGCCGGGTCGAAGCCCTCGCCATCGTCGGTGATGCGGATTTCCATGCGGTCGCCGATTTCGCGGATCGACACGGCGATGCTGCCCCCTTCCCGGCCGGTTGCGGCAATCGCCTCGGCGGCGTTGGAGAAGAGGTTGCCGATCACCTGGCTGAGCAGCACGCGGTTGGCGAGCACCCAGTGCGGCGTCGAGGGGAAGTGGAAGGCGATCGAGCTGGCACCCGAATAGCGCGCGATGGTGGCGTTGCGCGCGACGATATCGGTGACGTCACAGGTTTCGAGTGGCGGGCGTTCATGCGCCTGTTCCTGCTGCCGCCCGATGATTTCGAGGACATTGTGCAGCGCGTCGCGGCCGATGCCGAGCTGTTCCTTGCGCGCTTCCCGTGCTTGCGCTTCGCTGGAGAGCGCGGCGGCGACGAAGGCGACGAGCTTCTGACGGCGTGCCAGCGGGATGCTGTCATCGGCCAGTTCGCTGAGCGCGCGGTCGAGCAACGCGCGATCGGTTGCCGGGGCTTCGCCCAGCCCCTGGCTGAGCACGGTGCTGATCGGATTAAGCGCGTTGCGGACATTGTGCATGACCGCGACCGCGCTTTCGGACTGGCCGAGCTTGAATGACTGCGCCTCGACCTGTTCGCGCAGATCCTTGAGCTGGACCAGCATCGCGTTGAAGCTGTCGACCAGGCTGCCGATTTCGTCGCGACGCGGGGCTTCGGTCAGGGGCACGAGGTTCCCCGATCCGCGCACCACGCCCATATGCTGTTCGACCCGGTTGAGCGGGCGCAGCACCAGCCGGCCGATCATCACGCTGAGCACCGCCATGACGAGCAGCATCAATGCGGTCGTGCCGACAACGGCAAGCTGGAGCATGTTGCGGCCAAGCTTCGACAGGTCGCGCGGCACGCGGAAGGTGGCGCTGGCAATGCTCGCGCCGCCCTCCCCCGGCACCGGTACCGCGACCGCGATGTCACGTTCCCGCGTATCGACGCGCGGCTCCGACACCGGCGCATCGAGCGCAAGGCCGGCACGCAGCTGAAGCAGGTTCCCGAGCTGCTGCGAGGTGATCATGCGCGCCATGACGACATGGCCGCGCGGATCGCCGCTGCCATCGGTGCGTCGCACCTGTGCGATGCCGATCGCCGCGATGCGGTCGCCGAGCCGGGCGTAGAAGCTGGCGCTGTTGTCCTTGGCCAGCGCGCGGCGGAAATCGATGCGGCGGATTTCGGCGAGCAGCTGCGCGCGCATCTGGGGCGAATCCTTGCCGGTCTCAAGGTCCAGCCAGCGGGCGATCACCACTTCGCCGTCCGGGCGGACATAAGCCATGCCGTTGACGCCGAGATTGACCATCGCGGAGGTCGCGAAACTGTCCTCTTCGAACGCGCGGTTGGGCGCGCCCATATAGTCGTAGCTTTCGTTCCAGTCGCCATAGTCGCGCACCGACGCCTCGACCTTCGAGGCATATTCGGTCAGCGCGGCGCGGGTCCGTTCGACATGGCCGTCGATCGCCTGCGCCTCCAGCTTGTCGAAGCTGGGCGTGATGACGAGCGCGAGCAACAAGGTGATGCTGGCGGCACCAAGCAGCGCGACCCCGGTGAGGATCGCGACGAGCTTGGCCCCCAGCGAGCGCGGGATACGGGAGCGGATCTTGTCGAACATGGATCGCGGTGCGGTCACCCGTGGGTGCCGGTGGCCGGTTCCGAAACGGGCTCTTCGTCGCCCATGAACCGTTCATGCGCGGCGCGGATTGCGACATCGGCCTCCAGCGGGCGGGCGAGATAATAGCCCTGGACATGGCTGCACCCGGCGACGCGCAGCGCGGCGAGATGCGCGTCGGTCTCGACGCCCTCGGCCACCACTTCCAGCCCCAGCGCACGGCCGAGATGGATGATCGAATGGACGATTGCCGCGCTCTCCCGCTCGCGGCCCATGCCGTCGATGAAGCTGCGATCGATCTTCAGGCAATCGAGCGCGAATTTGCGGATATTATAGAGCGAGGAATAGCCGGTGCCGAAATCGTCGAGCGCGATGCGGAAGCCCATCTGGCGCAGGCGATAGAGGGTATCGGCAGCGCGCTCGGCATTGTCGAAGATCGCGGTTTCGGTGATCTCGATCTGCACGCGGCGCGGCTCGATCCCGGCGCGCTGTACCCGTTCGACGACATGGCCGACGAAATTCTGGCGGCGGAACTGGCGCGGCGAGAAATTGACCGAGACATATTGGCCCGGCCATTTCGCCAGCATCTTGAGCGATTCATCGAGCACCCAGTCGCCCAGCTCGTGGATCAGATTCGATTCCTCGGCGATCGGGATGAACATGCCCGGCGAGATCGGGCCATATTCGGGGCTGTTCCAGCGCAGCAGCGCTTCGAACGCGACGATCTCCAGCCGGTCGCGCGCGACGATGGGCTGATAGACGAGGCGCAGTTCGCCATTGGCGATGGCCTGGCTCAGCCCGCCTTCGATCTGGCGGCGGAAGCGGATCGATTCGTCCATGCTCTCATCGAACACGCGCACCACGCCGCGACCGGCGCGCTTGCTTTCGTTGAGCGACAAGTCGGCGCGACGCATCACGTCGATCGGGTCGTGCTTCATCCCCGGTTCGATGATG
Organism: Sphingomonas sp. SDUR79; assembly: GCF_056821745.1. Taxonomy (NCBI): domain Bacteria; kingdom Pseudomonadati; phylum Pseudomonadota; class Alphaproteobacteria; order Sphingomonadales; family Sphingomonadaceae; genus Sphingomonas; species Sphingomonas sp. SDUR79. The sequence goes on from NZ_JBPDIN010000001.1 coordinate 1,656,314, forward strand.
ACCAGGCCGGCCGAGGCCGATCCCTGCACCGAATGGCCGAACACGGTGAAGGTTTTGGTACAGGCGTGCAGCAGCCGCTCGACCGCCGCGATTGCCTCACCCTCGCCCGCCACCTTCATCAGCACCGCGAACTCGTCGCCGCCAAGGCGCGCGACGAAGCCGCCTGGCGGCACCGCGCCCTCGATCGTCGTGCAGACCATGCGGATCAGCTCGTCACCGGCGAGGTGCCCGAACGTGTCGTTGACCAGCTTGAACCGGTCGAGGTCCATCATCGCCATCGCGAAGGTATCGGGACCGCGCACATGATCGGTCAGCGCGCGCATGAAGGCGAGCCGGTTGGGCGCGTCGGTCAGGCTGTCGTGATTGGCGAGATGGCTGGCCTTGCTCTCATTTGCGGCGAGCTCGGCCTTCTGCTCTTCGAGCAGCGTCATGGCGCGGGCGAGCTGCTGATCGACTTCCCAGCGTTTGCCGAGCGCGGTCGCGGTCTGCACCACCTCTTCCACCTGGAACGGCTTGGCGATGTAGAAGATCTTGTCGGCGGGGCCGGCGGCGCGGCTGATTTCGAGCGGGGAGAAGTCGGAATAGCCGGTGACGATCACGATGTTGATGTCGGGATCGATCGCGCGGATGCGCTTGGCGGTTTCCTTGCCATCGATGCCCGGCGGCATGCGCACGTCGATGAACGCGACCGGGAATGGATTCCCGCTGGCTTTCGCCTGTGCCACGGCATCGACGCCATCCAGCCCCTGCATGCAATGGACGGTTTCGAAGTCGGGAAGATCGGCCGCCGGAGCGCTGTCCACCTGATCATCGCCGAACAGTTCGGCGGCCATCGCGTCGAGCGCGGCACCCTGTGCAGCCCCCACCCCGGTGCCCTTGAAGCACTGGCGATAGGATTCGTGCATCCCTGCTTCATCGTCCACGATCAGAATGCGCAAGGCAAAGTCCCCTCTTCCACTTGCATCCCGCGTAAGCGTTGCGGGTTAAGGCGAGGTAAAAGGGTTAACGCCGCGTTCCCCATCGGCTCCGGGGGAGGCCCTAAAAAAAAAGGGGGCGCCGCGGACTGGCCGGGCGCCCCGTCGAGTTCAGGAGGGGAAAAATGCGTCTCCGCACACCCGGTTTATGCAGCGCGCCACGGGTTCGAACCACGGTCAGACTCTGACGGCGGGCCCCGCCGCATCCGGCGTGATGCCCAAAATGCACGGCCGGAACTTTTTCTATACAGCTGTCATGAAACCGGTTACAGTTTTGGTGCAAAAAACATAATAGGCGGGCCGCCGAGTCGCGCATCACGCGCACACGGCTGTTCAGGGTAAACGTTGTCAAACCTCCAGGGGGGATGCTGTGAAGGCTTCACATTTCGCAACTAATGGACTTGTTCGCGGTTCGCGCCTGCGCGCCGCTGCTGCTGCACTCGCATGGTCGAGCGCGGGCACGGTGCTGGCCATCGGCCTTGCCGTCCCGGCGCAGGCCCAGGTCTCCTCGTCGCTGCGCGGCAAGGTGACGGCCGAGGGCGGCGTCAGCCAGGTTACCGCCGTCAATGTCGACACCGGCTTCACCCGCACCAGCACGCCGGCCGCCGACGGCAGCTACCAGTTCGCATCGCTCCCGCCCGGCACCTACCGGCTTGAAGTGACGACCCCCAGCGGCGTGCGCCGCACGGACGAGTTCCGCCTTGCGGTCGCACAGAATGCCGTGTTCGATTTCGACCTGGCGGCACCGCAAGTGGCGTCGGCCGATGGCGGCGAAGAAATCATCGTCACCGGCGGCCGCATCCGTTCGATGCAGGGCGGCGAAGTGGGCACGACGATCAGCCCGCGCCTGATCGAACAGCTGCCGCAGAACAACCGCAACTTCCTTGCCTTTGCCGATCTGGCGCCGGGCGTTCAGTTCATCACCAACGGCAGCGACCAGTCGCGCCTGCAGGGTGGTGCGCAGAATTCCAACAGCGTCAACATCTTCATCGATGGCGTCGGCCAGAAGGACTATGTCCTCAAGAACGGTATCACCGGCCAGGATTCGACCCAGGGCAACCCGTTCCCGCAGTCGGCGATTGCCGAGTATCGCGTGATCAGCTCGAACTACAAGGCCGAGTTCGACCAGGTCAGCTCGGTTGCGATCACCGCGGTGACCAAGTCGGGCACGAACCAGTTCGAGGGTTCGGGCTTCATCGACTTCACCAATCAGGACCTGCGCGATCCGACCCCGAACGAAGTGCTGCGTCCCGGCGCGACCGGCAAGATCCGGACCCGGGATCTGCAGTTCGGCGGCACGCTGGGCGGCCCGATCATCAAGGACATGCTGCACTTCTTTGCCAGCTATGAAGGCAAGCGTCGCCTGACCCCGCGGACGGTAACCTTCCCCTCGTCGCTGAGCTCGGGCCAGTCGCTGGTTCCGGCGGCGCTCGCCGCGAACTACGGCGAGTATAACGAAGAGTTCAACGAGAACCTGTATTTCGGCAAGCTCACCTTCACCCCGACCGACAACGACCTGTTCGAATTTTCGGGCAAGTATCGCGACGAAACCGGCGAGCAGTTCAACAGCGGTATCGCCGCCTATGAAACGCGCACGCTCGCGCGCGTCAAGGAAATCCGCGCCCTGGGCCGGTGGGAGCATACCGCCGAAAACTGGGTCAACGACTTCAAGGTCGCGTATGAAGACGTGACGTGGAACCCGCGTCCGGCGACGCAGGCCAATCGCAACGTCTATCGCATCCGCATCCCCAACCCCGCCAACCCGACCCAGAATCTGGACGGCAACGTGCTGGAGACCGGTGGCGGCACCAACTTCCAGGACAAGGGGCAGAAGGGTTGGCAGATCTCCAACGACTTCACCTACACCGGGCTTGAAGGGCACACCATCAAGGCGGGCGTGAAGGCGAAGTGGGTGACGCTCAACTCGCTGCAGCTCAACGGCTTCAACCCGGTGTTCCGCTACTTCACCCCGCTGGGTGCGACCACGCTGAACACGACGACGCCGTACCAGATGAGCTTCCAGGCGCTGGCCGGCGGCTTCACCGATGCGCAGCTGCGTTCGAAGAACTTCCAGCTCGGCCTGTACATTCAGGACGATTGGGACGTCACCGATCGCCTGACGGTCAACCTCGGTCTGCGCTGGGATTATGAAGAAACCCCGGCGTTCCTGAACTATGTCCACTCGGCGGCACAGGTCGCGGCGGTCCAGCCGGCCAATTATCCGAACCTGACCGGCGCGAACTACAACATCAACGACTACATCTCGACCGGCAACGAGCGGAAGGCGTTCACGGGCGCATTCCAGCCGCGCGTCGGCTTCAACTACAAGCTTGACGAAGCGGGCCGTTTTGCCGTTTTCGGCGGGTTCGGCCGGTCCTATGACCGCACCCAGTTCGACTTCATCCAGCAGGAGCTGGCACAGGGGTCGGCTGCGGGCCGCACGTTCAACTTCATCGTCCCGGGCGATACGGTCAACGTCTGCACGCCGAGCGCGACCTGCATCCCCTACAACCCGGTCTATCAGACCGAAGCTGGCCGCGCGGCGCTCATCGCCGGGCTCCCGGCGGGTGCGGGGCGCGAACTGCGCTTCATCAAGAATGACCTGAAGACGCCCTATTCGGACCAGTACAGCATCGGTCTGCGCGGCGATTTCGGGCTGCTGAATGCGGAAATCGGCTATTCGCACGTCGAGAGCCGCGACGGCTTCGTCTATATGCTCGGCAACCGTCGTCCGGGCGGGCTGTTCTTCCCGGCGACCGGCAACCCTGATGCGCCGTTCGGCTTCCCGCCTTCGCCGTTCGGGTCGATCATCATCGGCGACAACGGTCTTGAGACCAACGCCGACACCGGCTTCATCAAGCTGATCAAGCGTTACACGGCAGCTTCGCCGTGGAGCATCGACGCGACCTACACCTACACCAAGGCGAACGAGAATCGTCAGTTCGGTGAAGTGTTCTCGCTCGATTACTCCAGCATCGACGAATATCCGTTCCGTCCGTCGGCGGGCGTGCGCAGCCATCGCTTCGTGATGGCGGGCACGGTCGACATTCCGTACGGCATCACGCTGGCGACCAAGTTCCAGATCGCGTCGCCGGTCTGGCTCAAGCGCTTCGTGACCACGCCGGGCGTCGGCGTGCCGGGGACCAAGGACATCGTCGCGATCGAAGCGGATGGCAATGGCGACAAGTGGGGCTATCGTCAGCTCGACCTGTCGGCGACGAAGGAGTTCAAGCTGGGCTTCATCACCGATCAGACCCGCGTGTGGTTCCGCATCGACATCATCAACCTGATGAACGATCGCAACTATAACGGGTTCAACTCGACGACCGGTCTGCGCGATCCGAACAACTACGGCATCGACGGTCCGCCGCGCACGGTGAAGGTCTCGACCGGCTTCAACTTCTAACCGGTCTCTCGATTACGGCGCGCGGACGGATTCCCCCGTCCGCGCGCCTTTTTTTGTGTGTAAAGGAGTATCCCATGGGCTTTCGTCTGCCTTCGCTCGGTCTCGCGATGCTGCCGCTTGCAGCTGCCTGTTCGACCCTGCCGCCGGCGGCGACCGCCCCTGCCCCCGCGCCCGCTGCAGGCCAGGCGGCGTTTGCCGAGGATCTCTCGCGCCGCACCTTTGATTATTTCTGGGATACGACCAGCGTCGACACCTGCCTTGCGCCGGATCGCTGGCCGTCCAACCCCTTTTCCAGCATCGCCGCGACGGGCTTTGCGCTGACCGCCTATGGCATCGGGGCCGAGCGCGGCTATGTGACGCGCGCAGCAGCCGCCGAGCGGACGCGTAAGTGCATGGAATTCTACTGGAACGCGCCGCAGGGCCCGGCGGTCAGCGGCACTGCGGGGCATAAGGGCTTTTTCTATCACTTCCTGAAGAACGGGGATGGCACCCGCTACCGCAATACCGAGCTGTCGACGGTCGACACCACGCTGCTGCTCGGCGGCGTGCTGTTCGCGCAAAGCTATTTCGACCGCGATGATCCGACCGAAGTGGCGATCCGCGATCTGGCCGAGAAGATCTACGCCCGCGTCGACTGGACCTTCGTCCAGCGGGAGCGCAGCACGATCCCCTCGGCGAACAGCAAGGGCGGCAAGGCGATCGCGATGGGATGGTATCCCGAGCGCGGCCAGGGCGGCGATTTCGGGACGCATGACTGGGTCGGCTATGACGAGGGGATGCTGGTCTATATCCTTGCGCTCGGGTCGCCGACGCATCCGGTGGGCAAGGACGCGTGGGACAGCGGCTGGTCGGGCAAGCTCGGCAAGAGCTGGGGCACCTATTACGGGCAGGAGCATCTGCAGTTCGAGCCGCTGTTCGGCCACCAGTACAGCCATGTCTGGGTCGATTTCCGCGGCATCCAGGACGCGTTCATGGCCGGCAAGGGCATCGACTATTTCGAGAATAGCCGCCGCGCGACGCTGGCGCAGCGCGCCTATGGGATCGACAATCCGAACAAATGGACCGGCTATTCGGGCGAGATCTGGGGCTGGACCGCGTCGGACGGGCCCGGCGGCGCGGCCAATGGGCGCGTGGTCAATGGCAAGCCGCGCGAGTTTCAGGGCTATTCCGCGCGTGGCGTCAGCAGCTACCGCATTGTCGATGATGGCACCATCGTCCCCACCGCAGCGGGCGGATCGGTCGCGTTTGCGCCGGAGATCGCCCTGCCCGCGCTGATGGCGATGCGCGCGAAATATGGCGACAAGCTGTACCAGCGTTACGGGTTCAAGGACGCGTTCAACCCGAGCTACACCTTCACCGATGCGGGCAGCCGCGATGGCGTGGTCGATGCCAAGGATGGCTGGTTCGCGCGCGACTATCTGGGGATCGATCAGGGGCCGATCCTGGCGATGCTGGAGAACCACCGCAGCGGCCTGATCTGGAAGACGATGCGCAAGAACCCGCATATCCGTCGCGGGCTGGAGCGCGCCGGGTTCAAGGGCGGGTGGCTGGAGCAGGCGGGGGAGTAAGGCGACTCACACTGCCGTTTGTCCCCGGACTTGATCCGGGGTTGTCGAAGCACCGTTCGTGCGCTCAGTGACGACGGACTACGGCCCTTCGACAAGCTCAGGGCAAACGGCTGTAGAGCGATCCAGATAACACGCGCGATGCTCTGGATCGCCAAGCGTCACCGCGATCTGGCCCAAGCCGTCACCCCCGCGAAAGCGGGGGCCCATCTCCCGGACTGTGCGCTATCCGCACCGGCTTGGTGTGCCGATCATGCAGGAGATGGGCCCCCGCTTTCGCGGGGGTGACGATGAGGTCTGGCGGCAGCCTGAGCCCGCACTACTCCTCACCCATCCGCAGCGCGGCGATGAAGGCTTCCTGCGGGATGCTGACCGAACCATATTCGCGCATCTTCGCCTTACCCTTTTTCTGCTTGTCGAGCAGCTTGCGCTTACGCGTGGCGTCGCCGCCATAGCATTTGGCGGTCACGTCCTTGCGCATCGCGCTGATCGTTTCGCGCGCGATCACCTTGCCGCCGATCGCCGCCTGGATCGGGATCTTGAACAGATGGCGCGGGATCAGTTCCTTGAGCCGCTCGCACATGCCGCGCCCGCGGGCCTCGGCGGTCGAGCGGTGGACGATCATGCTGAGCGCGTCGACCGGCTCTTCGTTGACGAGGATGCCCATCTTGACCAGGTCGCCGTCGCGATAGCCGATCTGCTCATAATCGAAGCTGGCATAGCCCTTCGACAGCGATTTCAGGCGATCGTAGAAGTCGAACACGACTTCGTTGAGCGGCAGTTCGTACGTCACCTGCGCGCGCCCGCCGACATAGGTCAGGTTCTTCTGGATGCCGCGGCGGTCCTGACAGAGTTTCAGGATGGAGCCCAAATATTCGTCGGGGACATAGATCACCGCTTGGATCCACGGTTCGGCGATGCTTTCGATCTTGTTGGGATCGGGCATGTCGGCCGGGTTGTGCAGCTCGATATGCCCGCCGCCATGCGTCAGCTCGATCTGATACACCACCGACGGCGCGGTGGTGATGAGGTCGAGGTCATATTCGCGCATCAGCCGCTCCTGGATGATCTCCAGGTGCAGCAGGCCGAGGAAGCCGCAGCGGAAGCCGAAGCCGAGCGCGGCGCTGGTTTCCATCTCGAAGCTGAACGACGCGTCGTTGAGCCGCAGCTTGCTGATGCTCTCACGCAGCTTCTCGAAGTCGTTGGCGTCGACCGGAAACAGGCCGCAGAAGACCACCGACTGGACTTCCTTGAAGCCCGGCAGTGCTTCGGCTGCGGGGCGCTTGGCGTCGGTCAGCGTGTCGCCGACGCGCGCCTGTGCCACTTCCTTGATCTGTGCGGTGATGAAGCCGATTTCGCCCGGGCCAAGGTCGGGCAGCTGTTCGATCTTGGGCCGGAATGCGCCGACGCGGTCGACCAGATGGGTGGTCCCGGCGGCCATGAACTTGATCTGCTGGCCCTTTTTGATCGTGCCGTCGATCACGCGGATCAGGATGACGACGCCGAGATACGGGTCATACCAGCTGTCGACCAGCATCGCCTTGAGCGGCGCATCGGGGTCACCCTTGGGCGCGGGGATGCGCTCGCACACTGCGTTGAGGATTTCGTCGATGCCGATACCCGACTTGGCCGAGGCGAGCACCGCGCCCGAGGCGTCGATGCCGATCACCTCCTCGATCTCGTTGCGCACCTTTTCGGGTTCGGCGGATGGCAGGTCGATCTTGTTGATCACCGGCACGATTTCATGGTCGTGCTCGATCGACTGATAGACGTTGGCGAGCGTCTGCGCCTCGACGCCCTGTGCCGCGTCGACGACGAGCAGCGCGCCCTCGCACGCGGCGAGCGACCGGCTGACCTCATAGGCGAAGTCGACATGGCCCGGCGTGTCCATCAGGTTGAGGACATAATCCTTGCCGTCCGCCGCCTTCCAGTCGAGGCGCACGGTCTGCGCCTTGATCGTGATGCCGCGTTCCTTTTCGATGTCCATATTGTCGAGCACCTGCTCGGACATCTCACGCGCGGTGAGGCCGCCGGTGCGTTGGATGAGGCGATCGGCCAGGGTCGACTTGCCATGGTCGATATGCGCGATGATCGAAAAATTGCGGATACGGGAAATGTCGGTTGCCATAGACCGCGCGCGTAGCAGGGGTCGCGCCACTTGCGAAGGGGGATGCGCATCGTGGCGCGCATCCCCCGCCGGGCCACGCAATCAGATTCGCAGCTGACTGCCCAGTTCGACGACGCGGTTGGTTGGCAGCTTGAAATACTCCATTGCGCTTTCAGAGCTGCGCACCATCCATGCGAACAGCTTTTCGCGCCACAATGCCATGCCCGGCATTTCCCGCGTCGCGATCAGCTTTTGCCGTCCCAGGAAGAAACTGGTGCGCATCATATCGATCCCCCCGCCGAATGCATCGCTGCGCACCAGCTCCGCAGGCACATCGACCTCATCCATGAAGCCGTAATGCAGGATGACGCGATAGAAGCCCGATCCGGCTTCATGCACCTCCAGCCGTTTGTCGGGGGCGATATGCGGCACCTGTTCGACCATCACGTTCAGCACCACCACGCGTTCATGCACCACCTGATTATGCTTGAGGTTGTGGAGCAGCGCGGTCGGCACCGCATCGGCGGTGGTGGCGAGGAACACCGAGGTGCCGCCGACGCGATGGACCGACGCGACCGATTTGATGAACACTTCCAGCGGCACCGCCTCTTCGCCCAGTCGCGCACGCATCATCGCCCGCCCCTTGGCCCAGGTGGTCAGCACGGTGAAGATCACCGCCGCCACCACCAGCGGGAACCAGCCGCCATCGGCCAGCTTGGCAATGTTGGAGGCAAAGAAGGTCAGGTCGACCACCGCGAACAGCGCGATGACCGGCAGCGCGATCCAGCGTTTCCACTTCCACACATAGAGCAGCAGCACCGCCAGCATCGCCGTGGTGATCACCATCGTCCCGCTCACGGAAATGCCATAGGCCGCCGCCAGTCGTGTCGATTCGCCAAAGCCCAGCACCAGCAGCACGACCATCACCAACAACGACCAGTTGACCGCCGGAATATAGACCTGACCCGCCGCATGGGCGCTGGTGTGGACGATCTTGAGCCGGGGCAGGAAGCCGAGCTGTACCGCCTGTTGCGTGACCGAAAATGCTCCCGAAATCACCGCCTGGCTGGCGATGATCGTCGCGGCGGTGGCGATGAACACCAGCGGCAGCCGCGCCCATTCCGGTGCCATCAGGTAAAAGGGGTTGGCCACCGCCGTCGGATCGGTCAGCAGCAACGCCCCCTGTCCGAAATAATTGAGCATGAGGCACGGATAGACCAGCCCCAGCCACGACCAGCCGATCGCCCGCCGCCCGAAATGGCCCATATCGGCATAGAGCGTTTCCGCCCCGGTCACCGCCAGAAACACCGAACCCATCGCCAGAAACCCGGTCCAGGGGTCGCCGATCAGGAACAGTGCGGCGCGATGCGGGCTGAGCGCCATCAGGATGCCCGGTTCGCGGGCGATATTGACGATACCCAGCACCGCCAGCGCCGCGAAATAGATCAGCACCACCGGCCCGAACAACACCCCCATCCGCGCCGTCCCGCGCGACTGGACGACGAACAGCGCGATCAGGATCACGACTGCCACCGGCAACACGAGAGGGGCCAGCCGCGCCTCGACCACGGTCAACCCCTCCACCGCCGACAGCACCGATATCGCCGGGGTGATCATCGCGTCGCCATAGAATAGCGCCGCCGCCAGCACGCCGAGCAGTGCCAGTCCCGCCGTCCGTTTATGCGCGCCCAGGGCGCGGGATATCAGCGCCAGCAACGCGAACGATCCGCCCTCCCCCTTATTGTCCGCGCGCATCGCCACGAACACATATTTGACGGTGACGATCAGCATCAGCGACCAGAAGATCAGGCTGATCACGCCAAGGATGTGAAGGTCATCCACCGGTAACGGATGCGCGCCGATGAAGCTTTCCTTGAGCGCATAGAGCGGCGACGTGCCGATATCGCCATAGACGACACCGATCGCGCCGAGCATCAGCGCGGGTAGCGAATAACGATGGGATTGCCCGCCCCCAGCGGGGGTGGGATCGGATGCAGCCGCCATGGCGGGCGCGGGATGAGATGCCTGTGTCATCGCCGCGATGTGCGGCGGGGGGGCATGAAGATTCCATGTGATCGCCCGTCGGCGGGCATTAAGAAACACCGAAAGACGCACCCCGCCCCCTCGACGCAGACGATGACGCGGCGCACATCAGCGGCATGACCAACGACTCCCCCTTGGCCGCGCGCGGCAATCCGGTGCGCGGCGTGATCGAAACGGCATTGATGATCGCGGTGGCGACGCTGATCGGCCTGGCGCTCGCGCCACGCTGGGGCACGGCGGCGATCGACATGCTGTATCTGCCCCCCGTGCTGGTCGCCGCGATCTGGAGCGGGCGGCGTACCGCGATGGCCGCCGCGCTCGCCGCTGCGCTCGCCTATAATTACTTCTTCACCGCGCCCCGCCTCACCTTCCGCATCGATAGCCCCAATGAGCTGCTGACGGTGCTGGTGCTGCTGGTCGTGGCGCTCGCTGCCAGCCATCTGGCCGCATCGGTGCGGGCACAGGCGGCGCTGGCGCGCGGCCATGCCGGGCGTAACGCCGCCATTGCCGGCTTTGCCCGCCGCCTGCTCGGCTGTTCCGGGCGCGACGAGATTGCCACTGTGGCCGTGTCCGAACTTGGCCGCCTGTTCGCCTGCAACGCGGTGCTGGCAATTCCCGGATCGGCGGGAGGCGACACCGCCCCCATACCGATCGCCGCAGCCCCGGCGACGATCCGGCTCAATCCCAATGACGTCTCCGTCGCCGCGCTGGTGCTCGAGTCCGGCGATTGCGCCGGACGCGGGGTCGATCGCGCGCTGCCGACCGAATGGCAGTTTCATCCGGTGCGGTCGAATGACACCACGATCGCGGTGATGGGCCTGGCGCGCGACGATGGCAGCCCGGCGGTGCGCCGTGACCAATTGTCGCTGCTCGCCAGCCTGCTCGACCAGCTCGCCCTCGCCTTTGAGCGCGATCGGCTGGAGCTGGAGGCGAACGCGCATGTCCGCGACCGCGAGCGCGACAGGGTGCGCGAAACGCTGCTCTCCACCATCGGCGACGATCTCCACCCGCCGTTGCGCGCGATGCGGGAGGCGGTGGACGATCTGCGCCGCAGCCATCCGGCGGACAATCCCCGCCTGTCCGCGCTCGGCGGCGAACTGGCGCGGCTGCAACGCTATGTCGATAATCTGATGGAGCTGAGTCCGGTCGATGCCCAGCCGCCGATTGCGGTCGGCGACGGGGTGACGATCGACCTGTTCCAGCGTCACGTGCAGCGGCATGGGGCAGAGGTGCATCTGGCCCCGCGCGAATATGCGGTGCTGGCCGAACTGGCGCGGCATCCGGGGCGGGTGCTGTCGCACGCCCATCTGCTGCGCACCGCCTGGGGGCCGGCGCAGGAGGGGCAGGTCGATTATCTGCGCGTCGCGATCCGCGGGCTGCGGCAGAAACTGGAGGTCGATCCGGCGCACCCGCGGCTGATCGTCAACGAACCCGCGGTCGGTTATCGCCTGGCCAGCGGGTGAGCGGGCTTGCCCGGCCGCCTCGCCTGCGTCAGCATGGCGCGATGCGCATCCTTGCCCTCCTCCCGCTCGCCCTGCTCGCCGCGCCCGCATCGGCTGAGGCCCGCCCGTCCGGCTCCGTTGTGACCTATGTCGTCCGGCATTTCGACACGCCCAAGGGGGAGAAGGACCCGGACCTGCTGCCGCAGGGGGCCACGCGGGCCGAGGCGCTGGCGCGGTGGTTTCGGGGCAAGCGGCTATGCGCGATCCTGGTGACGCAGTATCAGCGCACGCGTCAGACCGCCGCCGCGCTCGCCGCCAGCCGGGGCATCGCGCTGCAAAGCTATGACGCCGCCGATACCGCCGGCGCGGTCGCGCGCGCCAAGGCGTCGCCCTGCCCGGTGCTGATCGTCGGGCACAGCAATACCGTTCCCGATATCGTCCAACAGCTGGGCGGCGCGCGCCCCGCCGATCTCAAGCATGAGGATTTCGGCGATGTATGGACGGTCGCCGATGGCAAGACCGACCGGGTCGTCGTGACGCCCTGAGCCAACTTCGCGTTACGCAGCACTTTTCCCGATGCGCAGCCATGACGGATGCGATATGACCCCGGCGGGGGCCGGGGGCTCTCCGTGTCAGAGCGTGTCAGTTGAAGGCGAACGGGCGATATTGCACCGTTGCCACGGCTTTTTGGGGCAGAACGCCCCTGAATGGGAGGAATAGTCCATGCGTCTCGTCCGCAATCTGATCGCTGCCACCGCGCTCGCCTCAATGGCGGCGGGTCCGATCGCCGCTTCCGCGCAGACCGCAACCAGCTCGTCCGGCAAGACCTATAAGGATGGCACGACCAAGGGCGCATCGTCGGGACGCCGCGATCAGGAACGCGGGCAGCGCGAAATCCCGCGCTGCACCAAAAACCTCGGCACGATCGCCATCGTCGAACCCGACAATCAATGGTGGCGCGAGCTGAACCTTGGCAGCCCCGAAGCCATCCTCAAGGTCTTCGTCCAGCAGTCGGGCTGCTTCACCATCGTCAACCGCGGCCGCGCGATGCAGAGCCGCGCGATGGAACGCGCGCTGCAGGAACAGGGCGAGATGCAGGGCGGCCAGAATATCGGCAAGGGCCAGGTGCGCACCGCCGATTACTTCCTTCAGCCCGACATTGTCTCGTCGAACAAGGATTCGGGCGGCAGCGCGGTCGGTGGCGCGATCGGTGGCCTGCTGGGTCGTCGCGGCGGCATCCTTGGCGGCGTCGGCGCGATCGCGGGCGGCATGAAGGTCAGCAAGAAGGAAGCGAGCGTCACCCTGTCGATGGTCGATGCACGCACGACCGAGGAAAAGGCACTGACCGAGGGCTATGCCCGCAAGACCGATGTCGGTTTCGGCGGTGGCGCGGCAAGCGGCTGGTGGGGCGGGTTCGCCGCAGCTGGCGGCAGCGGCTATCAGAACACCGAAATCGGCCAGGTAATCGTCCTTGCCTATCTCGATGCCTATACCAAGCTGGTCTACCAGCTGGGGGGGCTGCCTGACGACGCGGCGGCGGCGGCCCCGCCCGCGCGACGCTGAGCCTCACCAGATCGTTGGAATCAGGGGCCGGAATTACCCATTCCGGCCCTTTTTTCGACAGGGCGATCTGCGAAGACTCCCTTAACGCACAATCAACCACGTCTTTACGCGCTTCGGTATAGACCTTTCGGGCAAAGCGACTCTCTAGAGATGCCGGATGGGCCGGCGCAGTTGCTTGGCGGGGTCATATGCCACTCGAGACGGTTCGGAGCGCAGGACTAAGCGGTGCGTCGGGCACGCTGATCGCGCTTGTCGCCGCCGATGGCAGCGCGACGCATCCCTATCTGGCGCGCCTGACGAGCGGCGTCGCAATGCTGCGCGACCTGGGCGACCTTGCCCACCAGATCTGCCTGCTCCACGCCCGTCACCCCGATCTGTTCGAACTGGCAGCGGCCCAGTCGCGCCAGCCCGCCGCCGCCGAATGGCTGGCGCAGGCGGTGCGCGGATTTGCCGCCGAGCGCGCCTATCTCGTCCGAATCGTGGCCGCCGCCGGGCCGATGCCGAGCACGCCGGGACAAGCCGCGTCGGAAGCCGCCGTTACCGCACAGCGCCACGCGCTCGACATGCTGGCCCAGTCCGACCGCAATGGCTGTGCCGACGGCACCGCGATCGCGCTGGCGCTCGACTGGCCGGGGATCCGCTCGGTCCTCGATCTGCTTGCCAGGCGGCTGGGGATCGAGCCGCCTGCTTGCGACCTGCCGCCGGCGTTCGAGACGGCGACGGTGATCGATGTCCTTGCCGGCACGCTGCCCGTTGAGCGCGCGATGGTGTTCGGAGCGCAGCAGACGCTGGCGCAGCATCGCGGTCTGATCGATCTGCTCGAAGCGCGCGCTTCGGCCCGCGGACGGGACTGACCCGCACTCCCCGCTTGCGCGTCACCGCCTTTCGCAGCTACTCCATACCCGATCTTCCAATTTGACCGGGGACGGAAATGCGCTTTGAAGGCACGCAGGATTATGTCGCAACCGACGATCTGAAGGTCGCGGTCAACGCCGCCGTCACGCTGCGCCGCCCGCTGCTGGTCAAGGGTGAGCCAGGCACCGGCAAGACGGTTCTGGCCTATGAAATCGCCAAGGCGGTCGGCGCGCCGCTGATCGAATGGAACGTCAAATCGACGACCAAGGCGCATCAGGGCCTGTATGAATATGACGCGGTGGCGCGGCTGCGCGACGGCCAGCTCGGCGACCCGCGCGTGCATGAGATTTCAAACTATATCCGCAAGGGCAAATTGTGGGAGGCATTCACCTCCCCCCAGCTCCCCGTCCTGCTGATCGACGAGATCGACAAGGCCGATATCGAATTCCCCAACGACCTGCTGCACGAACTCGATCGCATGGAATTCCATGTTTACGAGACCGGCGAGACGGTCCGCGCCGCCGAGCGGCCGATCGTGGTGATCACGTCGAACAACGAAAAGGAGCTGCCCGACGCGTTCCTGCGCCGCTGCTTCTTCCATTATATCAAATTCCCCGATCGCGGCACGATGCAGGCGATCATCGACGTGCATTTCCCCGGCATCCAGAAGATCCTGGTAAGCAAGGCGATGGATATCTTCTACGATATCCGCGAGGTGCCGGGCCTGAAGAAAAAGCCGAGCACCAGCGAGCTGCTCGACTGGCTCAAACTGCTGCTGCACGAGGATATGCCGCTCGACGTGCTGCAATCGCGCGACCCGAGCAAGGCGATCCCCCCGCTGCACGGCGCATTGCTGAAGAACGAGCAGGACGTGATGCTGTTCGAACGGCTGGCGTTCATGGCGCGGCGGCAGGCACCCAAAGGCTGACGTCCCGCTCGATCAGATCGCTCAGCCCACCATTTCCAAGCGGTCCCGTGTCACACGCGGGTAACGCGACGCGCCGATAAGGCCCGCGGCGGAGGCGGCTGGTTGGCACTCCCCCTGTGCGCGTGGGATAGGGGGAACGGCGATGCTGAAACGGCTTGGTTTGCTTAAGCTCGTATCTTTGGCGCTCGCGTCTGTGACGCTCGCTTCATGCGATGGAACATCGATGCGCGCGGTGACGGTGGTCGGATCGTCAACCGTATTGCCCTTTACCAAGGCGGTGGCGACGGCCTTTGTCGAGCAGGATAACGGTCGTCGCACGCCAGTGGTCGAATCCACCGGTACCGGCGGCGGCATGGTTCGCTTTTGCGAGGGCGTGGGCGGGAAGTATCCCGACATCGTCAACGCATCGCGCCGCATGCACGCCAAGGAATTCGACACCTGCCAGGCCAATGGCGTCAAGGACATCATCGAAGTGCCGATCGGGCTGGACGGCATTGCCATGGCCGAGTCCAATGATGGGCCCAAGCTGACGCTGACGCGCAAGGACATCTATCTGGCGCTTGCGGCGAACCCGATGGGCAAGCCCAACACCGCCAGGACGTGGAAGGACGTCAATCCCGCCCTGCCCGCGACGCCGATCACCGTGCTTGGCCCGCCATCGACGAGCGGGACGCGCGAAGCCTTTGTTGAACTGATCCTCGAACCGGGATGCATCGCGGCCAATCCGGCGGCCAAGGAGCTGAAGACCAATCCCGATCCAGCGCTGTTCGACGCAGCCTGTCGCAGCCTGCGCAAGGACGGCGCCTATGTCGAAAAGGGCGAGGACGACAATCTGATCGTCGAGGGGCTGGCCGGCAATCGTCAGGCGGTCGGCGTGGTCGGCTATTCCTATCTCGAAAAGAACCGGTCGCGCCTGCATGGCGTGCCGATCGATGGCGTGACGCCGACCTATCAGGATATCGCCAGCGGCAAGTATCCGGGCGTGCGCAGCCTCTATCTCTATGTGAAGAAGAAGCACCTCGACGCGATGCCCGAGCTGCAGGATTTCCTGAAGCTCTACGCCACGATGTGGGCACCGAACGGCCCGCTGACCGAACGCGGCCTGATCCCCGCGCCGGACAAGGTACGGCGCCGTGCGGCCGAGGCGATCGCCAATGGCTATGTGGTGGAGCGCGCCGACCTGCCCTGAGCGTGGCGGGAGGTTAGGCGGTAGCGAGTTTCAACGCGCCACTCCCCTCCCTGAAAGGGAGGGGTCGGGAGTGGGTGCGCGCGTCTGCGCGCCGAACAGACTTAAACAGACCGTGCGGCAGAACAGCGGCAAGCGAGGCATCGAGCCTCGCTTGCCGCTAAACCCACCCCTCGCCCCTCCCTTTCAGGGAGGGGAATTGAATGTCGATACACCCTAAGGTCTGGAGCCAATTCGGGTTCAGCCCCTAGTCCGCCACCCGCACCACCAGCTTGCCGATCGCGCCGCGGTCGGCGAGTTTGGCGATGGCCTTGCCGCCATCCTCGAACGCGAACACCTCGCTGACGTGCGGGTTGATTTTCCCTTCTTCCCACAGGCGGAACAGGTGGTCGACATGCGCGGCGTTGGCCTGTGGGTCGCGTGCGGCGAAGGCGCCCCAGAACACGCCGCAGACGTCGCAGCTCTTGAGCAGGGTCAGGTTGAGCGCCAGTTTCGGAATGCCCGCCGGGAAACCGACGACAAGGTAGCGTCCTTCCCACGCGATCGAGCGGAGCGCGGGTTCGGCATAGTCGCCACCGACGGGGTCATAGATCACGTTCGCGCCATCCGGGCCGACCGCCGCCTTGAACTGCTCCGCCAGCGCCTTGGACGCATCCTTGTCGAACGGGGCGCGGCCATAGACGATTGTTTCGTCTGCACCGGCCGCCTTGGCCGCAGCAGCCTTTTCCTCGCTCGACACCGCAGCGACGACGCGCGCGCCGAATGCTTTGCCCAACTCGATTGCCGACAGTCCGATGCCGCCCGCCGCGCCGAGGATCAGCAGCGTGTCACCGGCCTTCAAATGCCCGCGATCCAGCAGCGCGTGGATGCTGGTGCCATAAGTCATCAGCAGCGCCGCGCCCTGTTCAAAACTCTTGCTGTCGGGCAGCGGGTAGAGGCGGCGGCGTTCGACCACGACCTTTTCGGCGAGGCCGTTCCAGCCGGTTGAGCCGAGCACGCGGTCGCCGGGCTTGAGGTCGGTGACGCCCTCCCCCACCGACTCCACCACGCCGGCGATTTCGCCGCCCGGCGCGAACGGGCGCGGGGGTTTGAACTGATATTTGTCCTCGATGATGATCACATCGGGGAAGTTGATCGCACAGGCCTTGACCGCGACCACCACCTCACCGGGTTTCGCCACCGGATCCGGCAGCTCACCCATGGTTAGAGTTTCAGGTCCGCCGACTTCCTTCGACAACAACGCCCGCATCACCGCTCTCCCTCTTGAGCCAGGGCCGCGCGTCGGCGACCATCGACTCATATTTCGAAATTGCGGTATCTCTTGCCAGTGTCAGCCCGACCTCGTCCAGCCCCTGCATCAGGCAATCGCGGCGGAACGGGTCCATCTCGAAGCTGAAGCGATCCTGGAACGGCGTGGTGACGGTCATCGTTTCGAGGTCGATGGTCACGGGATCGGTCTTCGCTACCTCGATCAGCCGGTCGATCGCCTCCTGCGGCAGCACCACCGCGACGATGCCGTTCTTGAACGCGTTACCCGAGAAGATGTCCGAATAGCTCGGCGCGATGACGGCGGTGATGCCCATGTCCTTCAGCGCCCAGGCGGCGTGTTCGCGGCTCGACCCGCATCCGAAATTGTCGCCCGCGATCAGGATCGGCGATCCGGCATAGGCGGGGTCATCGAAGATATTGCCCGGCTGCGCGCGCACCGTTTCGAACGCGCCCTTGCCAAGGCCTTCGCGGCTGATCGTCTTGAGCCAGTGGGCGGGGATGATGATGTCGGTGTCGATATTCTTGGCGCCCCACGGATAGGCGCGCCCTTCGACCTTGCGGACGGGGTCCATGTTCAGCTCCGGATCTGTTGCGGGCACGCGACGTTACGGGACGCGCCGTCACGCCGCCCGTTTCCCTGCCCGATCGATGCGATGATGTCGTGCGGCGCGCTCAGCGCACCGGTGCGACCGCCTGTGTGCTGGCCCGCGCTTCGCCAACCGTAACGTTGGTCGTCGAATAGACCGCAGCAGCGCCGCTGAGGATCGTGCCCGTGATCAATGCCACCAATACGCGCTTCACCGGTCATTCCCCCGCCTGGGCCCCCATCAGGTCCCGCACGTCCGTCAGTCGCCCGGTTACCGCCGCCGCCGCCGCCATCGCCGGCGAAACGAGATGCGTCCGGGCGCCCGGACCCTGTCGTCCTACGAAATTTCGGTTGGAAGTGGAAGCACATCTCTCGCCCGGCGGCACCTTATCGGGGTTCATTGCGAGACACATCGAACAGCCCGGCTCGCGCCATTCGAAACCCGCGCTGGTGAAGATGCGGTCCAGCCCCTCCGCCTCGGCCTGACGCTTGACCAGCCCCGAGCCGGGGACGATCAGCGCCTGACGCACGCCGTCGGCGACCTTGCGCCCGTTGACCACGGCGGCAGCGGCGCGCAGATCCTCGATCCGGCTGTTGGTGCAGCTGCCGATGAAGATATTCTCGACCGCGATGTCCTGCATCCGCGTGCCGGGAGTGAGGCCCATATAGTCGAGCGACTTTTGCGCCGCGACGCGCTTCGACGGATCGGCGAAGCCGTCGGGATCGGGCACCACGCCGGTAATCGGCACGACATCCTCAGGGCTGGTGCCCCAGGTGAGCGAGGGGGCGATGTCGCTGCCCTCCAGCGTCACCACGCGGTCGTACACCGCGCCCGGATCGCTCGGCAGGCTGCGCCACCATGCGAGCGCCTGTCCCCACTGCTCGCCCTTTGGTGCCATCGGGCGGCCCTTGAGGTACGCATAGGTCGTCTCATCGGGCGCGATCAGGCCGGAGCGCGCGCCGCCCTCGATCGACATGTTGCTGACCGTCAGCCGCCCCTCGACCGACAAGCCGCGGATCACATCGCCGGTATATTCGACGACATAGCCGGTGCCGCCCGCCGCCCCCGTCTTGCCGATGATCGCGAGGATCACGTCCTTTGCACTGACGCCATAGCCGAGCGTCCCGTCGACGCGGATTTCCATCGTCTTGGACTGGCTGAGCAGCAGGGTCTGGGTCGCCAGCACATGCTCGACCTCGCTCGTCCCGATGCCGAAGGCGAGCGCACCGAGCGCGCCATGGGCAGAGGTATGGCTGTCGCCGCACACGAGCGTCGTGCCCGGCAGGGTGAAGCCCTGTTCCGGGCCGACGACATGGACGATGCCCTGTTCCGGCGCGGTCGCACCGAAATAGTCGATGCCGAATTCGGCGACATTGCGCTCGAGCGCGGCAAGCTGTTGCGCGCTCTCATGGTCGGCGATCGGCAGGCGATTGCCCGCCGCATCGACCCGTGCGGTAGTGGGAAGGTTATGGTCCGGCACCGCGAGCGTCAGGTCGGGGCGGCGCACGCGGCGACCGGCCGCGCGCAGCCCCTCGAACGCCTGCGGGCTGGTCACCTCATGGACGAGGTGGCGGTCGATATAGATGAGGCAGGTGCCGTCCTCACGCCGTTCGACAACGTGCGAGGCCCAGATCTTCTCGTAAAGCGTAAGCGGTTTGCTGGCCATGATGCGGTCCCCTTACGCCTTTGTTGCGCGCGGGCAAGCGCAGGCGACATTTTGTGAGGTGAAGTGGGGCTTGGCTCAGGGTGCGAGGTGCCGCCATGCGCGCAACATGCCGACGAGGTGGACGACGCCGTAAACCAGCACGATCGCCGACGACCAGATCGCGAAGGTGTCGCTATGTTGCGGTCTCCAGAAGTGCAGCGGCACAAAGGCGAGCGCGCGGAACAGGTAGATCGCGGTGATCGCCACCAATGCGGTCCGCAGCAAGGGCAGCCGCGGGAACAATCCCGCCCCCGACGCGGCATAGGCGGCCCAGACCGCCAACACCGTCGCGATACCAAGCGTGATCAGCGTCGGTCGCAAATCGCCCCGTGCCGCCGCCCGCGCCATACCCTCGCCCGCCCCGAAGAAGCGATACCAGTCCGGCCCGCCGACGATGCAGCCGAAGTGCAGCAGGGCAGCCGCTCCAGACAAAGCGGCGGCGGCGATCAGCCAGCTCGATCCCGGATTGCTTACGACACTCGCCATCGGCTCTCCCCCACCGCTCCGTTCGGTTTAGCGCATCAGCGCGCCGCCGTCAGTGCCCGACGACGCCGAGCGACGCGAATGGCTTGTCATGCTCGCCATAGCGTTCGACCAGCGTTGCGCTCGCTTCGTTGAGGCCGATCACCTCGACCTGCTTGCCCTCGCCGCGCAGCCGCAGGACGATCTTGTCCAGCACCCCGGTCGCCGAAATGTCCCAGAAATGCGCGTCAGTGAGGTCGATCGTCACAGACTCCACCTGCTCCTCGCGGAACTCGATTGTTTCCATGATCCGGTCGGTCGAAGCGAAGAAGATCTGTCCGCCGATCGTGTAGCTGCGGGTTCGCCCATCGGCGCTCAGCGCGGTGTCGATCGTGACAAGCTGGCGCACCTTGCCCGCAAAGAAGATGCCCGACAGCAGCACGCCCGCGAGCACGCCCATCGACAGGTCATGCGTCCACACGACGATGATGACGGTTGCCAGCATCACCACGCTCGACTGCCACGGATGGACGCGCAGGTCGGCGAAGGACTGCCAGCGGAAGGTGCTGACCGATACGAACACCATCACCGCGACCAAGGCCGGCATCGGGATCTGCGCGACCCACGGGCCGAGCACGACGATCAGGATCAGCAGCAAGATGCCGGCAGCAAAGGTCGACAGGCGACGGCGCCCGCCCGACTTCACATTGATCACCGACTGGCCGATCATCGCACAGCCGCCCATGCCCCCGATCATGCCGGTGAAGAAATTGGCGATCCCCTGCCCCAGCGTCTCGCGCTGCTTGTCCGAGCGGGTTTCAGTCATGTCGTCGACGATCTGCGCGGTCAGCAGCGATTCGAGCAGGCCCACGGCGGCCATCGCCAGCGAGAAGGGCGCGATGATGCGCAGCGTTTCCCAGGTCAGCGGCACTTGTGGCCAATGGAACATCGGCAGCGCCTCGGGCAGCTTGCCCATCTCGCCCACCGTGTTGACGTCGATCCCCATGCCGATCGTCACCGCAGCGAGCAGCACGATCGCGACCAGCGGCGACGGTACCGTGCTGGTGATGCGCGGGAGCAGGTAGATGATCGCCAGCCCCGCCGCGACCATCGCATAGCTTTCCCAGCCCACGCCGGTCAGCTGCGGCAGCTGCGCCATGAAGATCAGGATCGCGAGCGCGTTGACGAAGCCGGTGATGACCGAGCGCGAGACGAAGCGCATCAGCAGGTCGAGCCGTAGCAGCGCGGCGATGCCCTGAAACACCCCCATCAGGATCGTCGCGGCAAACAGATATTCAACGCCATGATCGCGCACCAGCGGTCCGACGAGCACCGCCACCGCCGCTGTCGCTGCCGAGATCATACCCGGCCGCCCGCCAGTGATCGCGATGATCACCGCGATCGAGAAGCTGGCATAAAGGCCGACGCTGGGGTCTACCCCGGCGATCAACGCGAACCCGATCGCCTCCGGAATCAGCGCCAGCGCGACGACGAGGCCCGACACGATCTCGCGCCCCGGATTGGTCAGCCAGTCGCGGCGAACATTCGAGGCGAAGGACATATGGACATCGGCCATCGCGCGGCCTCCTCGGTGCTGCTGGGTCGGAACGTGCTGCTATGCAGCGATGGGCCCGTCCCTAGTCCTGGCGCTCCGGCTGATCAACCGGTGCGGCACCCATCCCCCGCCACAGCCCCGCCGCCGTGAACCCGCCGAACAATGCGCCCTCCGCCACGCTCGTGACGATCCGGCTGCGCAGGCCGAAGCCGGTTTCGCCGAGCAGCGCGCCGATCCGGCCGAGGTCGAGCCGTGCGCCCTCCATCGTCTGGGTGAGTACGTCGATGCTCCCGGCGAGCAGCCGCCCGCCGAGCAACGCGATGATCAGGCCCGCCGCAGCACCAAGCGCCATTCCGGCGATCCCTGCATGGCGTTTTGTGCTGCCCGCGCGGCGGGTTGTGATCCAGAATGCCAGTCCGACTGCGGCGCCCAGCGCCAGTCCCTCGGGCGCGCCGGTGATCCCTTCGGGCGCGCGACCAAGCAGCAAGGCGAAGGCGTCGATGCCGAGCAGCTTGGCCACTGCGCCCACGATCAGACCCGCAAACGCGCCACCTAGAATGACCAGTGGGGAGCTGGCGCCACGGCGCTGCACGGTCGCTGCGACGCCGAACGCGACCGCTCCGCCGCCGATCGCAGCGACCGCGATGGTGATACACGCGAGCACCAGCACGAATGACAGCGCCCCGCTCTGCGCCGACACCGCCAGCGTCGCACCGAGCACGCCATAGGTCAGCCCGCCGATGACTCCCGCCGCAACCGCCCCCGCCGCGCCGGTCGTTCCCATCCGCCATATCAACGACTGCGCAGGCAGTGGCTGCGGCGCAGGTGGCACGGGCAATGCCGGCGGAAGCGACGGCGCGGCCCCCTCCCCCTCGACCGCGCCGACGAAGCGATAGCCGAACTTGGGCACCGTCGCGATGAAGCGGGGATCGCCTGCCTCATCGCCCAGCGTGCGGCGCAGCGTGCGGATACATTGGGTCAGCGCCTCGTCTGTCACCGGAATGCCGCGCCACACCGCGTCCATGAACCGGTCCTTGGTCACCAATTGTCCGCGCTCACGCACCAGCAGGATCAGTGCGTCGAGATAGCGGGCGTTGAGCGGCACTTCAGCGCCGTCGCGGCGCAGCTGGCGCTCGGCGGTGTCGAGCTCGAAGCTCGCGAAACGATAGATGGCCGGGTCCCGGTTCATGTCAGCCATGGCGATTTCAGCGAAGCCTCAGATATTGCTCATGCCGCTCACCCACGGGCCGGGCCAGGGACGGGTATCGGCAATTCATGGAGGCAAGCAAGTGGTTGAACAAGCGAAGAGTGGTGGCGTGTGGCGCAATCCATGGCGCTTGATCGGATGGGGCGGGATCGCGGGTCTCCTGCTCCTCCCGGCGGTGGCGATGCAGTTTACTGATGAGGTCAACTGGAGCAGCGGCGATTTCCTGTTCGCGTTCCTGATGCTGGCCAGTGTCGGCATGGCGGTCGAACTGACCGTGCGCGCCAACCCGGCATGGTCCTATCGCGCAGGCATGGGGATCGTCCTGGCCGCGTGCTTCCTGACGATCTGGATCAACCTGGCGGTCGGGATCGTGGGGAATGAGAATAACCCCATCAACACGCTGTTCTTCCTCGCCCCGCTCGCCGCCATTGCGGGATCGGTGCTGGCCGGGTTCCGCGCGGGCGGCATGGCCGTCGCCACGATCCTCGCTGCGATCGTCCAGATCGCGGTGATGCTCTACATCTGGGTGGCCGGTGCGGGGTTTCCGATCGGAGTGACCGTGTTTTTCGGCACGTTGTGGCTGGTCGCGGCGGCGCTGTTCCGACAGGCGGGGCGGCGGTGACGCTCAATCCTCCCCCGCCAGGGGGAGGTGGCACGCGCAGCGTGACGGAGGGGGAGGAAGGGTCTCAGCAAGAGGCGACAGGACACAGCCGTCCTCCCCCTCCGTCGCCTTCGGCGCCACCTCCCCCTGGCGGGGGAGGATTATCCTAGCGCATCACACAGCCGCCAGTGCAACCTCATACTCAGCCGTGGTCTTTGCCGCGACCTCGTCCTCGGTCACGCCGGGAGCCAGTTCGATCAGGCGGAAGGGCGAGTCGTGGTCGACGCGCTGGAACACCGCGAGATCGGTGATGATCATATCGACGACATTCTTGCCAGTCAGCGGCAGCGTGCATTCGGGGATGAACTTGGGGCTGCCGTCCTTGGCATTATGCTCCATCACCACGATGATCTTCTTGACCCCGGCGACCAGGTCCATCGCGCCGCCCATGCCCTTGATCATCTTGCCCGGGATCATCCAGTTGGCGATATCGCCGGTCTGGCTGATCTCCATCGCGCCGAGCACGGTCAGGTCGATATGCCCGCCGCGGATCATCGCAAAGCTGTCCGCGCTGCTGAAATAGACCGACTGGGGCAGCTCGCTGATCGTCTGCTTGCCGGCATTGATCAGGTCGGGGTCTTCCTCACCCTCGAACGGGAACGGGCCGATGCCGAGCATGCCGTTCTCCGACTGCAGCGTCACCTCGACCCCCTCGGGGATGTGGTTGGCGACCAGGGTCGGGATGCCGATACCGAGATTGACGTAGAAACCGTCCTGCAATTCCTTTGCGGCGCGCGCGGCCATTTCGTCGCGGGTCCAGGGCATTAATCGAGGCTCCCCTCTTGGGTTGTAGTGATCTCGCCTTCTTGATGGCGAAGCTCTTCGCTGAGGCCAGCGACAATCTGCTCCAGCATCTCTCGCTCATCCTTGCCCCACGTGGTGGCATAGGCGCGCGCGGCGTGCCGTATCGTGTCGGACATGAGATAGCCGAAGACGTGAGGATCCTCCAGCAGCCTGGCATCGATCCACACGCTGCTACCGGCTCCATTCGTGACCCAAACGCGCATGATCTCATGCGATTGGTCGGTCAGCACCCCTCCCTGCGAAACGTCGAGGGCGTTGGGATGGTCGGTCATGGCGATTCCCCCGTCGTCGCGGTGCTGCGCACCGGGTTGGGCAGCAGGAACCAGCCCGCGCCCCAGAGCGGGGCGACCATCGTCTCGGTCGCGGCGGCACGGCTGCGCGCGGCGTCCCCCGCGTCGAAGCTGTCGCTGAAATCGCCCAGCGCATCGCCGACGATCGCGACGACGCAATAGCTGGAGGCGACGGTGCGGCGCACCTGATCGCCCGAAATCGGCGACTCCCCACCGCGCAGGATCAGCGTCTTGCCCGGCACGAACTCACCAAAGCCGAGCTTGGCGAGCATCGCCGCCGCCGCGTTGTTGCCGGAGGGTCGCCGCGCGCTGGTGAAGATCGCCTGCACGCCTTCGCGGCGCAGCGCGTCGATCCCTTCGACCGCACCCGGCACCGCGCTCACCTGATCGCTGCCATCGCCGATCCAGCGGCGGAAGCGCGCATCGGGGTCACTGCCAGCCGCGCTTTCATCCAGGTCGAACAGGATCGCGAACGGTTTTGCCTCGCACGGCACATAGCGCGGCGCGTCGAGCGTCGCGCCTTCGGCCAGCACGACCGAACGCACCGCCTCCCCCGCCTTGCGCACTGCGACCTGGCGTTCGACATAGGCCCAGAGCGACTGATAGGCCTGAAGCGACGCTGCAGCGGATTCCGCCGAGGCCGGCGCAGCGGGCGAAGACGCAGCCGCCGATGCCTGAAGCCGCAGCGCCAGCGCGCGTGCTTCGGGCGTTGCCAAAGTCGCGGTTGCATCGCCGGGCGTGGCCGCGACGGGGGCCGGCGTCGCGGTAGCAACGGGCTCAGCCTCCGGCTTGTCGCCGTCCAGCAACCGCTTCCCCGCGATCGATCCGCCCGCGACGATCGGGATCGCCGCCGCGACGCATCCGCCGCACAGCAGCCCCGCTGCGCCGAGCGTCAGCAGGGCGCGCAGCCGGCTCACGCCGCCTCGCTGGTCCGCTGACGGACCGTGCGGAACTCGATCTTCTTGTCGTAGGGCGCGCCGATAATCATCCGCTTCACATAGATGCCCGGCAGATGGATCGCATCGGGGTCGAGGCTGCCGACCGGCACCACTTCCTCGACCTCGGCCACGCAGATGTTGGCGGCGGTGGCCATCGGCTGATTGAAGTTGCGCGCGGTCTTGCGGAAGATCAGGTTCCCCGCCTCGTCCGCTTTCCACCCCTTGATGATGGCGAGGTCGGCGCGGATGCCGCGTTCCAGGATATATTCCTGGCCGTCGAACACCTTGACCTCCTTGCCCTCGGCCACCTTCGTGCCGACGCCGGTCTTGGTGTAAAAGCCGGGAATGCCCGCGCCGCCCGCGCGGCAGCGCTCGGCCAGCGTGCCCTGGGGGCAGAATTCGACTTCGAGCTCGCCCGCCAGATATTGCCGTTCGAATTCCTTGTTCTCACCGACATAAGACGAGATCATCTTGGCGACCTGGCGCGTGCGCAGCAGCTTGCCCAGCCCTTCGCCGTCGATACCGGCATTGTTGCTGGCAATGGTCAGGCCGGTGACGCCGCTGTCGCGGATCGCGTCGATCAGCCGCTCGGGGATGCCGCACAGGCCGAAGCCGCCCGCGCAAATCGTCATGCCGTCATGCAGCAGGCCCTCAAGCGCCGCTTCGGCAGTCGGGTACAGCTTGTTCATCGCCGCGAGTCTCTCCTAGCCCCTGTCAGCCGGGCGATAGTCGCGGGGGGTCGGCGCGGTCAAGCGAACCTGAACCAACTTTCAACTTTGTTCCGTTGCGTTGCGACGAATGAACGCTGCGCTGCGGCAAATACGTGGTCGGCGCCGTTGAAGCGTTAACCAATGCCCGATAGCATGCGATCGGTTTCCGGGGGCGGGATCAGAATCACATGCTTGAATTTTCGGTGTTCATCTACGGCCTTTTGACGGGCTTCGTTCTTATTTCGGCCGAGCAGAATCGCCGCGCCGCGCGGCCCAATCCGGCGATGGTAACCGCCGTCGGCTGGGGTCTATTTTCGATGTCCTCGACGCTGGCCGCCTTGTGCGGTGCAGTGGGGATCGCGCTTCTGTTCGGGGTTCCCGTGCCGGGCCTTCCCACCTTTCCCGCATAAAAATACGGGGCGGCCGGATGGCCACCCCGTAAGGGCTTGGGAAGGGTAGAATGAAGTGTCCGTTAGCGGACCGAGCCGCGACGAACGAGGTTCACGATCCCGAGCAGCACGACTGCGCCCAGGAACGAGATCAGCAGCGAGATCGGGCTGAACGCGCCGTCGGTAATCGACGCGCCACCGATCATCGGCGTGATGAGGAAGCCCGCGAGCAGCGCGCCCACGATCCCGACCACGATATTGAGAAAAATGCCCTGTTGGGCGTCAGTACGCATCACGATGCTGGCCAGCCAGCCAAGCACACCGCCCACGATCAGCAGTACAATTAAGTTGATCATCCGATGTCTCCCATATCCGTCCCGGCACGGCCGAGTTACATGCACTACGGTTGAAAACGCCGGACGTTCCGCCCCCGTCCGATTTTACTGACGCCGATTCGCCTGGCGACCGGGAGAGCCGCATGCCCATCTATGCTTTCGAAGACCTGTGCCCGGACATCGATCCCGATGCCTGGGTCGCGCCGAGCGCGGACGTCATCGGCGATGCGCGGGTGGCAGCGGGCGCAAGCGTGTGGTTCGGCGCCGTGATCCGCGCGGACAATACGCCGATCCTGCTTGGCGCGCGCAGCAATGTGCAGGAGGGGGCAATGCTCCATTCCGACCCGGGCGCGCCGCTGACGATCGGGGAGGATTGCACGATCGGGCATCACGCGATCCTGCACGGCTGCACGATCGGCAACCGCGTGCTGGTGGGCATGGGCGCAATCATCCTCAACCGCGCGGTGATCGGTGACGATTGCCTGATCGGCGCCGGCGCGCTGGTGACCGAGGGCAAAGAGTTTCCACCCGGCAGCCTGATCGTCGGCAGCCCTGCCCGCGCGATCCGTGAGGTTGACGCGACGACTCGCGCCGGGTTGCTGTATTCGGCGCAGAATTATGCCGAGCGACAGCGGCGGTTTCGTGCGGGATTGCGACGGGTGGATTGAGCCCCCTCGTCGTCCCGGGCTTGACCCGGGACAGGGCTTCTTCTTTGCGCTTGAACAAGGCAGCCCAGCCCCGGATCAGGTCCGGGGCGACGGAAAATTGATCGCGCGTTTAGAATTCCCGGTACGCCCACCCTTGCCGTTTACGTAAAGCATCTGGACAGGCAATTCGGTTCGTCTATGAAACGGGTATGGCCCTGCCCGCTCTCTTCGATCGCCTGCGGCTGCCCGTCATCGGGTCCCCGCTCTTCATTGTCTCCGGTCCCGAACTGGTCATTGCCCAGTGCAAGGCGGGCATCGTCGGCTCGTTCCCCGCGCTCAACGCGCGGCCGCAGAGCCAGCTCGACGAATGGCTGCACCAGATCACCGAGGAACTGGCCGCGTGGAACCGCGACAACCCGGATCGCCCCGCCGCGCCCTACGCCGTCAACCAGATCGTCCACCGCTCCAACGACCGGCTCGAGGCGGATCTGGTCACCTGCGGAAAATGGCAGGTGCCGATCGTCATCACCTCATTGGGCGCGCAGGAGCAGCTCAATCAGGCGGTGCAAAGCTGGGGCGGCATCGCGCTGCACGACGTGATCAACGATCGCTTCGCGCACAAGGCGATCGAAAAGGGCGCGGACGGCCTGATCCTCGTCTGCACCGGCGCGGGCGGCCATGCCGGGCAGCTCAGCCCGTTCGCCTTCGTACAGGAAACGCGCGCGTGGTTCGACGGCCCGATCGCGCTGTCCGGATCGATCGCCAACGGCAACGCCATTCTCGCCGCGCAAGCGATGGGTGCGGACCTTGCCTATATCGGATCGCCGTTCATCGCGACGGCGGAGGCGAATGCCGAGGCGGATTACAAGCAGGGCATCGTCGCCGGCGGCGCGTCCGATATTGTCTATACAAATCTGTTCACCGGCGTGCACGGCAACTATCTGCGCCAGTCGATCGAGGCGGCGGGGCTGGACCCCGACAATCTGCCCGAGAGCGATCCGAGCAAGATGAATTTCGGATCGGGCGGTAATTCGAAGGCGAAGGCGTGGCGCGATATCTGGGGTTCGGGCCAGGGCATCGGTGCGGTGCGCGCAGTTCAGCCGGTCGCCGAGTTTGTGGATCGGCTCGACGCGGAGTATCGCGCGGCGAAGGCGCGGGTTGCGGGGCTGTCCAACGGCGGGTGGAGCGCCTGACCTAACCAAACCTCGTCACCCCGGCCGTGTGCCGGGGTCCACCGGGCGGCAAGCGCGAAGCAAGAGGCTCGAGCTTTGGATGGGATGATGAGTGAACCCCGGCACAAGGCCGGGGTGACGATTATTTAGAGGATGCCGTTCCCCCTCGTCGCCCCGGGCTTGACCCGGGGCCGGGCTGCCTTGTTTCGCGCGAACTAGGAAGAAGGAGCCCAGTCCCGGGTCAAGCCCGGGACGACGAAAATGAAGATATCGGATAAACCTCAAGCCGCCATACGGCGCGCCTTTTCCAGCTTCTTCATCAACATCTGGCGCTTGAGCCGCGAGAGGTGGTCGAGGAACACGATCCCCTCGAGATGGTCCATCTCATGCTGGATGCAGGTCGCGAGCAGGCCGATGAACTGCTCGTCATGCGGGTTGCCATGCTCGTCCAACCACTTCACCCGGCACGTGGCGGGGCGATCGACATCGGCGAACTGGTCGGGGACCGACAGGCAGCCCTCCGTATAGGTGTTCATTTCCTCGGCGGGATCGAGGATTTCGGGGTTGATAAAGACGCGTGGCGCTTTGATCGGCTTGCCTTCCTCGTCCTCTTCCTCCTGCAAATCCATGACGATGACGCGCTTGGGCACGCCGACCTGAATCGCGGCGAGGCCGATGCCGGGCGCGTCGTACATCGTGTCGAACATGTCGGCGATCAGCGCGCGCAGGTCATCATCGACCTTCTCGACGGGGGTGGAGACGGTCTTGAGACGCGGATCGGGAACTTCGACGATAGGGAGAATAGCCATCGCGCCAATTTAGTGATTTAGCCGTGCGGTCGCAAGATTTGGTTCAAGCGACCGGCCGCCGCGCGCGCAGCGCCTGCGCCAATGTGCCCTCATCCAGATAATCCAGCTCGCCGCCCACCGGCAGGCCGTGCGCCAGCTGGGTCAGCCGCACTGGATAGCCCTCCAGCCGCTCGGCGATGTAGTGGGCGGTGGTCTGGCCCTCCAGCGTGGCGTTCATCGCCAGCACGACCTCATCGACCCCACCCGCCGCGATGCGGTTGACCAGGCTGTCGATCGCCAGATCCTCGGGCCGCACCCCGTCGAGCGCCGAGAGCTTGCCGCCGAGCACATGGAATTTACCGGGGAACAGGCGCGAGCGTTCCAGCGCCCACAGGTCCGCCACTTCCTCGACCACGCACAGCTGCCGCGTGTCGCGACGCGGGTCGGCGCACACCGCGCACGGATCGGTCGTATCGACATTGCCGCAGGTCGA
The DNA here is from genome assembly GCF_056821745.1 of Sphingomonas sp. SDUR79. Classification (NCBI taxonomy): domain Bacteria; kingdom Pseudomonadati; phylum Pseudomonadota; class Alphaproteobacteria; order Sphingomonadales; family Sphingomonadaceae; genus Sphingomonas; species Sphingomonas sp. SDUR79. Next base: position 1,686,395 of record NZ_JBPDIN010000001.1, read on the forward strand.
GCAGGTCGCGAGCCGCTCACTCACCGCCTCCAGCGCGCGCAGCAGCGGGTCGAGCGCCGTCTCGCGCTTCTTGAGCAGATGCAACACCGCCCGCCGCGCCGATCGCGGGCCAAGGCCGGGCAGCCGCGACAGGGCTTGGGTGAGGGTTTCGATCTCGGGCGATGCCATGCAATTCCCTCTATCCGTTCGTGCTGAGCTTGTCGAAGCACTGTTCCTGCCGTCGGTGGTTCGGGAGATGGCCCTTCGACAAGCTCAGGGCAAACGGGTTGCGGGGGTGGCCGCGTGGCGACTAGAGCCGCCCCATGCGGATCATCTTCATGGGCACCCCCGAATTCGCGGTGCCGACCCTCAATGCGCTGGTCGAAGCGGGCCATGATGTCATCGCGGCGTATAGCCAGCCGCCGCGTCCCGGCGGGCGGCGCGGCAAGGCGCTGACCCCCTCCCCCGTCCATGCCCGCGCGGCGGAACTGGGGATCGAAGTCCGCACGCCGCTGTCGTTCAGGAAAGACCCCGACGCCGTCGCCGCCTTTGCCGCGCTCAACGCCGATGTCGCGGTGGTCGCGGCCTATGGCCTGATCCTGCCGGTCAGCGTGCTGGAGGCCCCGCGCCTCGGCTGCCTCAACGTCCATGGCTCGCTGTTGCCCCGCTGGCGCGGCGCGGCGCCGGTGCAGCGCGCGATCCTGGCGGGCGATGCGGAGACAGGCGTCGGGATCATGCAGATGGAGGCGGGGCTCGACACCGGCCCGGTGCGGCTGGAGGGGCGTACCCCGATCGACGGCAAGACTGCCGGCGAGCTGACCGCCGAGCTGGCGGAGCTGGGCGCGCGGCTGATGGTGCAGGTGCTCGCCGACTTTGACGGGCATCCGGCGGTGGCGCAGCCGGAGGACGGCGTGACCTATGCGGCAAAGATCGACAAGGCGGAGTCGCGACTCGACTTCGCCCAGCCCACCGAGGCGGTCGAGCGGCAGATCCGCGCGTTCAACCCGCCGGGTGCGTGGTTCGAGTTTGCCGGCGAGCGGATCAGAGTCCTTGCCGCCGACCTTCTCCCTCTCTCCGCTTGCGGGGAGAGAGTTGGGGAGAGGGGCATGATCCTCGACCCAGCAGCACTGCCCCTCTCCCAACCCTCTCCCCAAGGGGGAGAGGGCTTTTGGATCGCCTGCGCCAGCGGCGCCATCCGCCCCACCCTCGTTCAGCGCGCGGGCCGCAGCGTCGTCACCACCCGCGAACTGCTCAACGGCTTCCCGATCCCGCCGGGCACCCAGCTGTGACCCGCTTTGCGCTGACCATCGAATATGACGGCCGCCCCTTCATGGGCTGGCAGTATCAGGATCACGGTCCCAGCGTGCAGGGCGCGATCGAGGATGCGCTGCACGGCATTACCGGGGAGGATTCGCTGGTCCATGCCGCCGGGCGCACCGATGCCGGGGTCCATGCGCTCGGCATGCGCGCGCATACCGAGATCGAGAAGGACATCGCCCCGTTCCGGCTGATGGAGGCGCTCAATGCACACCTCCGCAAGGTGCCGGTTGCGATCCTGGCGTGCGAGGTCGTGCCCGACGACTGGCACGCGCGTTTTTCCTGCATCGCGCGCCATTATGTCTATCGCATCGCCAACCGCCGAGCGCCGCTGACCTTCGATGCGGGGCTGAAATGGCGCGTCCCCGCCGAGCTCGACGCCGATGCGATGCACGATGCCGCGCAGATCCTGGTCGGCACGCACGACTTCACCACCTTCCGATCGGTCCATTGCCAGTCGGCCAGCCCGCTCAAGTCGCTCGACCGGCTGGATGTGGTGCGCGAGGGCGACGAGATCGCGATCCACGCCTCGGCGCGCTCCTTCCTGCATCATCAGGTGCGGTCGATGGTCGGGTGCCTGTCGATGGTCGGGCGCGGGCAATGGAGCGCCGACGATCTGCGCGCCGCGCTGGAGGCCAAGGACCGGGCGCGGCTGGGCCTCAACGCACCGTCAGACGGGCTGTATTTCGTGCGCGCCGACTACCCTAGCGGCTGAACTTCGCCGCTAGTTCGGCGTGCGTCGACCAGCGGAACTGCCCCACCGGCTGCACCCAATCGAGGCGATAGCCGCCCTTGACCAAAGCCTCGGCATCGCGTGCAAAAGTCGCGGGGTTGCACGAGACATAGGCGATCACCGGCGCCTTGCTCGCCGCCAGCTCGACCGCCTGCTCCTTCGCCCCCGCGCGCGGCGGATCGAGGATCACGGCGTCGAACAGGTCGAGCTCCTTCGCGGTCAGCGGGCGGCGGAACAGGTCGCGATGCTCGGCGAACACCTGACGCAGCCCCCGCCCGGCCGCCGCCTTGAGCGACAGGATCGCGTCGCGCGCGCCTTCGCCGGCATACACTTTGGCCTTGGCGTCCATCGCGAAGGTGAAGGTGCCGAGCCCCGCGAACAGGTCGGCGATGGTCTTTGCACCGCCCACTGCCTCACGCACCGCCGCGACCAAAGCCGCCTCGCCCTCGGGCGTTGCCTGCAGGAAGCTCGCGGCCGGGAACGGCACCGCGACGCCGCCGAACGTCACCGTCACCGGATCGGGCTCCCAGCGCGCCTCAGGCCCCATTCCGTCATCGACGCTGAGCCGTCCGAGCGCATGGCGCATCGCGAACGCGGTCACCGCCTCCACGGCCTTGAGGCTGTCGGTCACCAGCCCGTCGACCAGCACGTCCGGCCCCTGATCAGTCAGCGCGAGGTGGACATTGACGCGACGGCTCGGCGGCAGATGCGACGCGAGCAGCCCGCGCAGCGGCTGAAGCAGTGAAAACAGCCAGGGGTCGAGCACTTCGCACTGCTGCACGTCGATCAGCCGATGGCTCGCCTGTTCGGTAAAGCCCAGATGCACCTGCCGCCCGCGTCGCTCGGCATGCAGCGTCGCGCGGCGGCGGGTGCGCGGCGGCGAGAGGATCGGCGCGCGAATCTCGGCGGTCAGGCCGTGCTGCGCCAGCGCGCCGGCAATCCGCCCGGTGAGGAATTCGGCATAGGCAGCATCGTCGAGATGCTGGAGCTGGCACCCGCCGCATTCGGGGAAGTGGCGGCACGGCGGCTCGACATGGCGCGGCCCGCGCGCGACCGAGCCATCGGCGCGCAGCCGGTCCCCTGGCGCTGCCAGCGCGGCATGGCGCCCGTCCGCAGTAACCCCATCCCCGCGTGCGGCAACCCGCACGATTGTTTCGTCTTCACTCATCGCGCACGCTCATAGGCCTGTGGCAAGGCGTCCGCCAGTTCGTCGGCGAGGAAGGATCGGTCGAGCAGCCGCGCGGCCTGCCCGTGCAGCCACACGCCGTTGCTCGCGGCGCGAAGCGGGTCCCAGCTTTCCTGCGCCAGCATCGCGGCGATAGCCCCCGCGAGAACGTCGCCAGTACCGGCGGCCGACAGCCACGGGTTGCCCGTCGGCGCGATGTTCGCCCAGCCATCGGGTCGCGCAATCACCGTGTCCGCACCCTTAAACACCACCACCGCGCCCGAGCGCGCAGCAGCATCCTGCGCGCGCTCGATCTTGCTGCCCTGCCCAGCGCCGAACAGCGCGTCGAACTCGCCTGCATGCGGGGTCAGCACCACCGGCGCAGCGCGATCCTTCAGCGTGGCGAGGTCAAGCAGGTGCAATGCATCGCCATCGATCACCAGCGGCCGGTCGCTCGCCAGCGCGGCATCCAGCTTCTCCCGCGCACGCTCGTCGCGCCCCAGACCGGGACCGATCACCACCGCGCCGATGCGCTGGTCGCTCAGAGCTTCGGCACTCCAGCGCTGGCGGACGATGGCGTGCGGCGGGTTCGGCAAGCCACCGGTCAACAACAGCACATAGCCCGCCCCGGCGCGATAAGCTGCACGTGCGGCAAGCTCCGACGCTCCGTGCATCGGGCCGGACACCACCGCGACCATGCCGCGCGAATATTTGTGGGCATGCGGCTCGGGCATTGCGAGTCGCGGTCTCACCAGCGTGCGCACCTGCGTCTCGCTTTCGCCAAGCCCGATCTCGACGCGCCGCACCGCCCCGCACTGCTGTGCGACGGGCTGCAACAGATGCGCGGGCTTGAGCGCGCCTAGCGCCAGCGTCACGTCGAACGCAGGAAGCGCCGCCCCGAAGCTCCCGCCACCATCGGTTTCGGCCCCGCTCGGCAGGTCCACGGCGATCGACAGCACCGCCTGCACCACCAGTGCGTTGACGATGTCCGCCAGCGCCGGATCGAGCGCGCGGGTCAGCCCCGTTCCGAACAGCGCATCGACCAGCACCGGCGCAGCCTCGGTCGCATCGGACAGAGCCTCAACCGCCCCGCCCCACGCTGCCCGCGCCGCAGCCGCCGCCTCGGTCTTCGGCTCCCCCAACGCCGCCACTCGCACCGGCACGCCCCGGCTGGCCAGAACACGCGCCGCGACATAGCCGTCGCCGCCATTATTGCCCGGCCCGCACAGGATCAGCACCTCGTTGCCCGCCGCCAGCCGGTGGACCCATTCGGCGACACCCGTCCCGGCGCGCTCCATCAGTTCCGCGACGCTCGATCCGGCGGCGATCGCCCGCTCCTCCGCCGCGCGCATCGCTGCGGCGGTCAGCACCGGCGCCCCTTCGGGCACGTTGCGGAACATCAGTCGTCGCCTTGCGGTTTGGGCAGCAGCAGCGCGAGCAACAGCATCCGGCATTCGGCGTCGATCGTGCCGTCGATCAGTTCGGGCCGGAAACGCCGCTGAAACGCCACCGTCGCCGCCAGCGGATCGCGAACGTCATAACCGAATCGCTCGAGCGCGAGCAGAAACCCACCATCGGTCCAGCCCGGGTCCATCAGATTCTTGGTCGGACGGGGCAGCGCCAGCCGCAGCCGCGCCAGCTTGCCCCACGGGAACAGCTCGCCCGGGTCCTGCTTGCGTGCGGGCGCGATGTCCGAATGGCCGACGACATTGCCGCGCGTGATGCCGTAACGGTCCTTGATGTCGGCAACCAGGCGGATCACCGCATCGATCTGTTCGTCGGGATAAGGGCGATAGCCATATTCATGGCCGGGATTGACGATTTCGATCCCCACCGACGCCGAATTGACATCGGTCACGCCGCGCCAGTGCGATCCGCCCGCGTGCCAGGCGCGCTTGTCCTCCGGCACCATCCGCACGACCTGTCCGTCCTCGGCCACCAGATAATGGCTGGAGACGCCGAACTCGGGGTCGCGCAGCCGCTCGATCGCCTCCTCCGCGCTGCGCATCCCGGTATAGTGCAGCACGATCATGCTGATCGGTAACAGCCGCTCGCCGAAATTGGGTGACGGCGTGTCGATGATGTTGAGCTCGGCCCGGTCCTGCATGGCTCGCAGGGATGCGGCGATGCGCGCCGAAACGCAAGCCGGTTGAAACCCGGTGTCAGCCGAACGCGGTCGCTCGCGGGACGCACCGTGCGCTATCGGCGCGATACAGGCCGCGTATTCGGCCGCATGGCGCGAACGCATCGGTCTGGCCGATCACCGTTTCTCCCGCACCCAGCAACAGCGCCCCGCCGTCCCGGATCGCACTGCGCAGCGTCTGGTAGGCGCGGCTGCGCATCGCTGGCGGGAAGTAGAACAGAACGTTGCGACACAGGATCAGGTCGAACTTGCCGGGCGGCGCGGCGTCCTGCGCCAGGTTGTGACGACGGAACTGGATGCGGCGGGCGAGTTCGGGGCGGACGACCCATTCGGTCCCGTCCTGATTGAACCAGGTCATCATCCGCCGGATCGGCAGGCCGCGCTGAATTTCGAACTGCGAGAAGCGCCCCGCACGGGCGCGATCGACCGTCGCCGCCGATACGTCGGTCGCGACGATTTCGGGAAAGGACAGGCCGCGCGTGACATAGGCTTCCTCGAACAGCATCGCGAGCGAATAGGGCTCCTGCCCGGTCGAACAGCCCGCCGACCAGATGCGCATCCGGCGCCCCGGCTGTTCGGTCGCCATCGCGGCCGCCGCCTCGACCACCAGTTCCAGAACACCGGTGTCACGAAAGAATGAGGTTTCGTTGTTGAGCAGCGCATCGACCACCGCATCGGCAAGCGGCCCGGAGGGGGTGGTGGTCAGCTGCGCGATCAGCTGATCGACACTGTCGAGGCCATGCGCGCGCAGCACGGTCTTCAGCGCGGTCTCGATCCGCCATGCACGGTTGGCGGCGATCTGTTGGCCGGTGCGCTGTTCGAGAAGTGCGCCGATGATGTTGATCGCGCCGGACGAAGCAAAGGGCTGGGCCGCGCTCATCAGCGCGGCCGACGCTGGCTGGCGACCATGCGGCCGATCTCGTCGGGGGGCAGCACCGCGCTGGCGCTCGCTGCGACCGCGCCGGGCATGCCCCACACGACCGAGCTGGCGCGATCCTGGGCCAGGATTGCGCCGCCGACATCGATCAGGTGGCGCGCGCCGATCGATCCGTCGCGTCCCATGCCCGAGAGCATGACGCCCAGGCCGCGCTTGCCATAAACTTCGGCGACCGATTCCAGCATCGGATCGACCGACGGCATGCACCCGCTGACGGCGCGCTCATCGGTCAGGCGGATCGCAACCCCGTCGCTGGTGCGGACGCAGCGAATATGGGCATGGCCGGGCGCGACCAGCATCCGACCGGGGCGCACGCGCATATGATCCTCGGCCACCTCGCACGGGCGACCGGCGAGCACCGCGAGCTGCGCCGCGAAATAGCTCATGAACGACGCGGGCAGATGCTGCGTCACCAGAATCGGGACCTCGAAGCTCGGCGGGATCGCGCGCAGCATCTGGCTCAGCGCGTGGATGCCGCCGGTCGAGGCCCCGACTGCGACGATATCGAACTCCTGCGGCACGACGTGTGGCAGACGGCTCGGCCCGACCAGTTCGCCCGCGCGATCGGTGAGGCGCGTCAGCCGCTCTTCCAGCGTTTCGGCGAACTTGCCGGCAAAGCTGCCCACGCCCGGCTTGACCAGCGTGTCGGCGGCACCCAGCGCCAGCGCCTGCACAGCGGCGGCGGCACCGCGTTCGGCGGCAGAGGAGACGACGAGGATCTTCGCCCCCTGCCCCGCGACCAGCAGGTCGGGCAGGCCGGTCAGACCGTGCACGCCCGGCATCTCCAGATCGAGCAGGATCACATCGGCGCGATTCGACGCCAGAAAGGTGAGCGCGCCCGGCACGTTGCTGACCGCCCCGACCACGGCAAAGCCGCGCATCCCCTCGATCATTCGGGCCAGCACCGCGCGGGCGACGGCGGAATCGTCGACGATCAGGATACGAACGACATCGTCGCGCGGATCCGGCTGGATGCCGGCCGCCAGGGAGCTGCCAGACATTGGGACGTGTTCCTTAAGCGACGCCGACGATCTGGAGCTTGCTCTCCAGCGTTTCGCGGTCGAACGGCTTCATCACATATTCGTCGGCACCCGCCTCGATCGCTGCGCGGATATAGGCCATGCCGTTTTCGGTGGTGCAGAACACGACCTTGGGCTTGCTGGCGATGCCGCTGTCCTTGAGCGCGCGCAGGAAATCCATCCCGCTCATCACGGGCATGTTCCAGTCAAGCAACACCACATCGGGCGATGCCTCAAGGCACGCCTCGAGCGCCTCACGTCCGTCGCCGGCTTCGCGTACTTCAAAATTGAGCGTCTCGAGGATGTGCCGGGCGACCTTTCGGATCACCTTGGAGTCATCGACGACGAGGCAGGTTTTCATACGAGACACTTCCCGGTTCTGCGGAACTGATGCCAATATGGAAGAAATACGTAAGTAGGTCGTTAATTGCGGATCATGTGGTCGGCGCAACCAGTCCGGGGACCAGCGCCGCCAGATCGATGGTCAGGATCGGTTCGCCGTCACGCTCGATCAGCCCGCGGCCGGCCTGAGCCCACATGCCCGACAGCGGAACCCCGGCGGCAAGCGGCTGCGACACGAACGGCGCGACATCGTCGAGCGCATCGACCAGCATCGCATAATGATGGCCGTCGACCGGCGTGATCACCGCGCGACCGCCGGCGCCCTCACCTGGCTCCAGCCCCAGCGCCGCGCGGGTGTCGATGACCGTCACCACCCGGCTGCGCAGCGCCGCAAGCCCGCGGACATGGCCCTGCGCCCGCGGAACCGCGACGATATTGCCGATATCGACCACCGATTCGACCTGATTGGCGTCGATCGCGACCGACTGCCCGGCGATCTGCGCGATCAGGAACAGGTCTTCGCTCATCGCATGCCTCCCTGCGCCGCTGCGGCAATGGCGCCGAGCAGCGCCGCGCGATCATAGCGATAGATGGTTCCGTCGTTCCCGCCCCGCTTGCGGCTGCGCAGCCGCACGACCGGTGCCGCTGCGCCAATTTCCGGCTCTGCGTCCAGCGTGAGCACGACTTGGGCCGTCTCACCCGGCGGCAATGTGCTGACGACGCGATAGCCCGCGCCCTCCAGCAACGGCTGGACGAAGGTACCAAGCCACCCGGTGTCACCACCGCCCAACAGGCAGAGCGGCGCGATCGCGCCATCGGCATCGGCCTCACCATGTTCGCCAAACAGCCACATCGGATCGAGCAGCTCGACCGGCTCGCCATCGATCAACGCCACGCCCGCCACGGGACCCGGCGTCATCGCCGGCGCAATCTCCGCCGGCATCGGCACGATATCGGTCGGTTCGGCGATGGCATAGGCAATCTCGCTGATCCCGTCGCGCAGGCGCAGGATCGACCCGGTGCGTTTGAGGTCGGCGCCATCGACCGCCGCGACTGGCACGATCCGGTCATCCATGGTCAGGCGGAGGCGGCCCGCGCTACGATGGATCGCACCCGCGCCGACCTTCTCGATCCGGTCGACAACCTCCAGCGGTACGGCCCGTCGCGCGCCGTCCAGGTCGGCGAACACCAACGCCAGTGCGCCGTCGTCGAGCGCCGCATTCTCCTCCTCGACCTCGACCTCGCGGACCCGTTCAAAGTGCAGCCCGGCGTCGCGCGCGAGCCCCGCGCAATCGAGCAGCAGCATCGGGCAGCCGCTATCGGGCAAGGTCTGCCCGGCATAAATCCCCGTCGCCATGATCGCGGGCGCGGCGGGCTTGATCACCAATTCCTCATTGTCGAGCACATCGTCGACGCGCAGCGCATAGCTGCCCTCGCCCATGCTCACCACCGCAACCATCGGATGCGTGCCGGTCGGGACCGGCTTCAGCCCCAGCTGGTCGGCGAGCACGATCATCGGCAGCCGCCGGTCGCGCAACGTGACCACCCAGGCGCTGCCGATGCGATCGACGCGGATCGCGTCGCTCCGCTCGCTCACGATCTCCTCGATCGCCTGACGGGGGATCGCGAAGGACTGGCCGCCTGCCCCGACCACAATCGTCGGAATGATCGACAGGGTCAGCGGTACATGGATCAGGATGCGCAGGCCGTTGCCCGGATCATTGTGCAGCTCGACCCGCCCGCCAATCTGCTCGATCGCCGCGCGCACCACGTCCATGCCGACGCCGCGCCCGGAAATCTCGGTAACCACGTCCTTGGTCGACAGGCCAGGTTCGAAGATCAGCGCCAGCCTGGCACGCTCGCCCAGCGAGCGCAGTTCGCGCTCGTCGCGGCCATTGTCCGCCAGCTTGCGGATCACCCGCTCGACATCGATCCCGCGTCCGTCGTCGGTCACTTCGACCACGATCTGGTTGCCCGATTGGCGCGCGGAGACGGTCAGGCGGCCATTTTCGCGCTTGCCCGCCGCGCGGCGCTCGGCCGGATGCTCGATGCCATGGTCGATGGAATTGCGGATGATATGGACCAGCGGATCGCGCAGCACCTCGATCATCTCGCGGTCGAGCTCGACCTCGGCGCCCTCGACATGCAGCAGCACCGATTTGCCCAGACCCGCCGCCGTATCGCGCACCATGCGCGGCAATGCGGAAAACAGCGCATCGATCTTCTGCATCCGCGTGCGCGTCACCGTGTCGCGCAGGTCGGCAACGGTGGCCGACATGCGCTCGAGCGCGGCCTCAACCTGCGGATCGACTTCGGCGCTGCGCAGCCGGCGCGACAGTTCGTTGCGCGCGAGCACCATGTCGGACATGCCGCTCATCATGCGATCGAGCAGGTCGACATTGAGTCGCACGCTGCGGCTCTGCGCGCGCTGCGGCACCGGAGCCGTCGGCTGCGCCACCTCGGCGGTCCCGCCCGCCAGCGCGGCGATCAACAAATCCTCTTCGGTATCGTCCAGCGCGGCACCCGCGTCGATCGCCTCGACGATCTCGCCGATCCGGTCGACCACGCCCAGCACGGCATTGACCAGTCCACGGTCCGGCACACGTTCGCCCGCCCGCACATCGGCCAGCACATCCTCAGCCGCATGGCTGAGCCGCGCCAGCCGTGGCAGATCGAGAAAGCCGCAGCTGCCTTTTACCGTATGGACGAAGCGGAAAATGGCATCGAGCCGCTCGCGGTCCTGCGGCGACGCCTCCCAGGCGACGATCTCGCCCGACAGCGCCTCCAGCGTTTCGCGCGTCTCGGCAATGAATTCTTGTAGCAGATCGTCCACAGCCGCCCCCACACGTCCCTGCGGTCATGGCACCGGCACGGTTAACAGGCGGTTAGGACGCAACCCGTGCAGACCGAATATCCTCGGGCCGGACGCGCCAAGTAACGGATGCAACCAACGCGGTCGCCGAGCCGCATTTCCGCGTTACTCCCGTATTTGCACGGAGTCCCCACTCCGCAAAAATGCCTATACTCAAAATAGGATCAAGAGTGTCACGAGGTCGGCAAGGCTTCATCTCTTGCCGGAGGGGGATGACGATGTCGACGCGACTTGACCGGATGCGTCTCAATTGCCGACTGGTCACGCGCGTGCTTGGTGAAGAGGTGTTTGCCGCAACCCTCGATCTGGGTAACCGGCTCCCGTCCGAACTTGCCCGTGCGCGCATGGTGTGCATCCCGATCCTGATTTCGGTCACGCGCGACATGATCGATCGCAAGATGCGCGGCCCGGCGGTTGCGCGCGGCCCGTCGATCAACGCCATCGCCGCGTCGCTCGATCTTCCCTTTGAAACGGCGCGGCGCAATGTTCAGCGCATGGCCGATCTGGGCTGGCTCGCCATCGGCCCGAGCGGCGGAGTTGCGCTGCCCGAACCGATGCCCCGCGCGCTGGCCGAATGGTGCGTCGATCTGGGCCGAAGGCTGCGCCGTGCCGCCGCGACGATGGCGGCGCTGGGCGCGACCGACGCAGCATCGCTGGGTTTTGCGACCTGCGACAATGGCTGCACGCTCGCCGCGCTCGACCTGTTTCTGATCATGGCGGGCACGTCGAACCATTTCGGGCTGCGCTACACCGAGCTGCTGCTGGTCCATTTCGTCTGTTCGGCCAGCGTCGCGCATCTCAACGAACAGCCACCGGGCACGGCCCCCTTCGCGCGGGTCGATACGGTGCCCGACGATACCGAACGCGCATTCGTGCCGATGGCGGAGTTGGCGCGGCTGCTCGGCATTTCCCGATCGACCGTCTACCGGCTCGTATCCGATGCGGAGCAAGCCAATCTGTTCGAGCGCCGCGGCAACGGCGTGCGGGCATCCGACCAGTTTCTCACCAGCGCCCCCTATGTCGAGGCGCTGGAGCTGGTCGCAGGACGCACTGCGACCCTGTTATCGCGGGTCGAGCGGCACCGCTGCGGCATTGGCTGCACCGCGCTGGACCATGTCCTGCGCCGCCCCCGCCCCTGGCGTCAGATTCCGACCCTTTCGAATTGCGCCCAGATCGGTTAATGGCTCGCTTCATGAGCAAACCCGCAACCCTCAACGCAATCGTCGTCGGCCTGACGACCTGACCTGCGGGCAAGCTGTGCCCGCCGGGGCGCAGCTTCATCGGCACCATTGCTCATTGGTCCCCTGAATCGGCGTCCCTTCCCTCTGAAGGAATACTCCGATGTCTCAGTTTTCTATCCACCCGACGCACCACGCGCCGCTCAAGCTGTGGGACAGCGCCGGACCGTTCGAGGCCGGCGCGATGCAGCAGCTGCGCAATGTCGCCTCGCTGCCGTTCATCTTCCGCCATGTCGCGGGGATGCCGGACGTCCATTGGGGCATGGGCGCGACCGTCGGTTCGGTGATCGCGACGCAGCGCGCGATCGTGCCCGCTGCGGTGGGCGTGGACATCGGTTGCGGGATGATGGCGGTGCGCACGTCGCTCACCGCCAGCCAGCTGCCCGACAGCCTCGCCGCGCTGCGTGCCGAGATCGAGCGCGCCGTGCCCAAGGGGATGGAGTCGAACCAGTCGGCCAACCACGCCAAGGGCGGCTGGGCGAGCACGCCGAACAGCGTGTCGCGCACCTGGTACGACCGGTTCGAGGACCGCTGGCGCAAGATCGTGGCGAAGAACCCCAAGGTCGACGGCAAGACCAGCGACCAGCTCGCCTCGATGGGCGGGGGGAACCACTTTATCGAGGTCTGCCTCGATGAAGAGCAGCGCGTATGGGTGATGCTTCACTCCGGATCGCGCGGCACGGGGAACCGGATCGGGACGTACTTCATCAATGCCGCGAAGGAAGCGATCGTGAAGGAGACGCTCGACTTCCATCTGGTCGACAAGGACCTGGCGTTCCTGACCGAGGGGTCGCAGCTGTTCGATGACTATATCGAGGCGATGCACTTCGCGCAGGATTATGCGATGGCGAACCGTGAGCTGATAATGGTCCGCGTGCTCGACGCGCTGCGCAAGCACGCTCCCGGCTTCAAGACCGACAAGGCCGCGATCAACTGCCACCACAATTACGCGACCCGGGAGCTGCATTTCGGGGAGCAGGTGTGGGTGACCCGCAAGGGCGCGGTGAGCGCCCGGGAAGGCGAGCTTGGGATCATCCCGGGTTCGATGGGCACGGGCAGCTTCATCGTCGAGGGGCTGGGCAATCAGGAGAGCTTCTGCTCCTGCTCGCACGGTGCCGGTCGCGTGATGTCGCGTGGGGCAGCGAAGAAGCTGATCAGCCTGGAGGACCACAAGGCGGCGATGCGCGGCATCGAGGCGCGGGTGGACGAAGGGGTGCTGGACGAAAGCCCGGCCGCCTACAAGGACATCGGCGCGGTGATGGACGCGCAACAGGACCTGGTCCGCATCCGCCACCGGTTGCGGCAGGTGGTCAATGTGAAGGGCTGAGGTTCTGCAAGGCCGTCACCCCGGCGTGAGCGCCGGGGTGACGGTCGAGCCATCAGAACAGCGACGGATAGGGAATCGGTCGTTTCAATTTGACCGCCGCTTCGTTGAGCTTGGCCTTCGTAAGGCGCAGTTCATCGGCCTTCAGCGCGATTGCGGCGCTGTCGCCGCTCGCGACTGCGGCGTCATATTCGCGTTGCTTGGCATAGACGGCGTTGAGCGCCTCAACATAGGCACTGTCATCCGGCGTCCAGGCAGGCTTTGCTGTCATCGCTTCAGTGAGCGCGGTCCCGACAGCGGTACCAGTCGCTGCGGATCGGGCCTTGAGCGCCTTCCCCAACGCCAGGCCGAACTGGTTGGGTTGGCGGATGACGACGAAGCGCAGCTTGACGTTGGTGGCACCGGCACGCTGTTCCTTGAACCCGTTCCGCGCCGTTTCTGCGGCGATCCGGTCCTGTTGCGCGTCTTGATAGACGATCTCCGCTGCGGCCAACGCCTCGCGCGTCTCGTCGGTGGACTTCGCGGCATCCCTGCGTTGCGCAGTTTTTAAGGACCGTTCCGCCGTGCGCTCCTCCGCTATGCGTGTCTCGACGGTGGTATACAGCGTGCTTGCGGCAGTGACTTGGGCGTCGACATAGCCTGTGGTCGGCCGACTTGGCATTACCACCGACGTGCTGGCGTACAGTGTTTTCCAGTCTAGCAACGTTCCCGGCTCCACCTTGGGCAGGATCATCCGGGCGCCCCCGAAGACCGTTCCGATGTCGCTTGCCGACGGCGCGGCGGGCGTCGCGAGCGAGACATGGAGTTCGGATGCCGCCAGCTTGTCCGGTGCCCCTTTCATTTTCTCGCGATACCAGACGAGCACGGGGCGCACGACAATGCCCTCCCGCGACCCCCACACCTGCGCTTCGATGTAGAGCGCGGGCATCTCGCGGATCCCAAAGCCATCCAGAGTATTCAAAAGATCCTTGGAGACGACGTTGTCACCGTCAGCGATCGGATCCTTGCCGGTGGCAGACACGATCGTGGTCCGAAGCGTCTCGATGTTGCGATCCGTGCCCAATTCAGACAGCTGCCCCTGTCCGGGGCTGTAGAGTATCAGGCATGTCGATTCTGCTGGCTCGAAACGTGGAGTGCTCACTTTCGGGCCCACCGGTTTGATATGGCCCAGCATGAAATGACTGGTGCCTTCGGCGACGATCCCCTTTTCCTTCGACGCTTCCTCCAGCGCCTCACCGATCGCATTAAGCCCGGAGCCGACCAGATCGCCGACGACCCCACCCACCAGCGTGGCGACGATACCGGCACTTTCCAGGGTCTTCGTCCGCTCCGTCTCGAGTGCGTCGGCGGGCGTGATCGGACAGGTCGGCGCGGTGAACATGCGAACCGACTGCACAGCTTCCGCGCGCGACGTCTGTGCCGCAACCGGCGTTGCGAACAGCGCCGCGATGGTCACTGTCGCCGATGTAGTCAGGCGAGCGGTAATGGGTCTCACGATCTTTCTCCTGAAAAACGTCCGGTCACCGAATCACACCCGCCGGAACCGCCAGTGTGTAGAAAACGCCGTTCATTCCGCACCCGGCGGCCAGTTGCTGGGGCCGACTGACCAATCCGACGACGTGCAGCGGCGCATCGGGCCGGGCAGGGTCGATCTGAAAGATCGGCGTGCCAGAGAATCCTTTCACGGTCTGACACGCGATCTGGACGCAGCGCTGAGACGAACTGACCGTCACGCACAGGCCCGCCCGTGGGAAGCGCAACCCACGCCGCCATTCGGAAGGAATGGCGATCGGGCCCGAGGCATGCCGATATGGCGCAAAATGCCCAACCAGCGTGACCGGCCCGATCGGGGGCTGTGCCACCATGGTGACCTCTGCAGCGCCGATCGCGTCCGCAGTCTCAATGCGGAGGCGGATCCAGTCGCCCGCGACGGTCCCTTCCGGCCCGGGTTTGTTTTCCACCGGTTCCAACCCGATTTTCCAGGGTCCGCCGGAACCCGACAGCGGACGCACGGTAACCTTTCCAGCGGCCAGATAGGGATAGACATCGTCATAGCAGTGCCGTGCCGTCGCCAGCGTCCGGTCGTTCCGCAACAGCGCGCCGCAAAAAGGTTCGCCCTTCACTTCAATGAGGCCGATCACCGTCAGGGCACCCTGCGGCCCGCCCATTGCGCCGCCAGTGTCAAAAATGCGCGGCTGAAGCGGTTCGGGGCCGCTTGCGCTCGCTCGCGGCAACAGACTGCCCAAACATTCCAGATCGAATGCGCGCGCGACCGCCTCGGATGGCAACAGATCGTCCAGATGCGCCTTAAAGGCGTCGGCCGCCGCGTTGCATCCGGGCGCGTCCTTCGCCCCCTGCTGGATAATCGCCTGTGCAGCCCGGAGGTCGTCGCGCCGTCTGCACGCAGCAGGCACGGTCGCACACTCCTTCCCCAATTTAACAATTTGGACATTAAGCGAGTTGATTGCCTGCGCTGGTTCGAATGTCCGCTGCATGGTCTTTAGGCGGTTTAGAATGCGTTCGATCAGCGTTCCCCCTTCGGGAACCGGCATTTGCTCCAGATCGAGCTCAGGAAATTGCGGCCGCCCGCCATCGAACCCTTTTGGCAGCGACAGCCCCTTGGGCAAATTCAAGTCCTTGGGAAGCTGCAAATCTCTCGGCACACCGCGGTCGGAGTCCAGGCTCAACCCGGTGGTTTGCGCACCAATTGCCGTCCACGCGAAAAGAAGGGTCGCGGATACGAAGGCAATGAATGCGATGATTCCGCGCACTGAGCTTCCCCGAATTCAGAACGCTGGTACGCGGGGCGATCATTGCCAGATTGGGTATGACAGTCAACCAGGAACGGCGCGGCTGCCGGGGAGAGTGAACCGAAATGGCGCGAACCGTCAGTCGGTCGGAAACACTGCCCCGACATGCGCCTCGCCGCGCTGTTCCGCCAGCAGCGCCTGGCGGTGTCGCTCGGCATAGCTGGCGCGCTGTTCATCGGTGCGGGTGCCGATACATGCGGGGCAGCTGACGCCCTCGACATAGTCCGCCGACGCTTGTCCCTCCGGGCTCACCGGCATGCGGCACGCGCGGCACAGGACATGGTCGCCGACCGCAAGGCCATGCTTCACCGCCACCCGCTCGTCGAACACGAAACATTCGCCGTCCCACAGGCTGCGATCCTGCGGCACCTGTTCGAGATAGGCGAGGATGCCGCCCTTGAGGTGATAGACCTGCTCCACCCCTTCGGCCTTGGCAAACGCCGTGGATTTCTCGCAGCGGATGCCGCCGGTGCAGAACATCGCGATCTTCGGCGTCCGCCCCGCCGCCTCGATCTCCGCGCGTTTGGCGCGGAACCAGTCGGGGAACTCGCTGAAGCTGCGCGTCTGCGGGTCGATCGCGCCACGGAACGTGCCGATCGCCACCTCATAATCGTTACGCGTGTCGATCAGTACCGTGTCGGGATCGGCGATCAGGTCGTTCCACTCGGTCGGCGCGACATAGTGCCCGACCCCCGCCAGCGGATCGATGTCCGGCTGGCCCATCGTCACGATCTCGCGCTTCAGCCGCACCTTCATCCGGTGAAACGGCATCGCGGCGGCGTGCGAGAATTTGACGTCGATGCCGGCACATCCGGGCAGCGCGCGGACATGCGCCAGCACTTCGTCGATCCCCGCATCGCTCCCCGCGATCGTGCCGTTGATGCCTTCGCGGGCAAGCAGCAGCGTGCCCTTTACCCCCTGCGCGACGCACAGGTCGAGCAGCGGACCCTTGATGGCCGCCGGATCGTCGAACCGGGTAAACTGGTACAGCGCCGCGACGCGGACTTGGCTCATCAGGCGACCTTGCCAATCACTGTACTTTAAACGCTGCCCCGAACAGCAGCACGTCGGCGTCGGGCGGCGACACCTGCAGCTCGCCCCCGCCCTGAGTCACCAGCTGGTGCACCAGATACGCCGCCGCCGCGCGCGGGGTCACCGGCGAGTCGCCCGTGTCACCGCTCAGCGCGCCGCGCAGCTCGCCGTCCAGCACGATGCGCGGCCCCTGCGCGCGCACCACGATCTCGACCATGTCGTCGCGCGCCTCGGCACCGATATCCAGCTGCCCGCCGCGCACCAGCGCATCGCCGCCGATCAGCGCGAGGTTGAGCAGCACCTTGATCACCTGCTTGGGCAGCACCGGATCCTCGACCATCCAGCCGATCGACACGCGGTGATTGTCGCCGAACAGCCCGTCGATCGCTGCCTGCGCCTCACGCGTATCGACGGTGTCGCCAAAGCCGCCCGCCGCGCCGAACGCCAGCCGGAAGAATTTCAGCTTGTTCGCACTCGCCTTCGCGCTTTCCGCCAGCAATTCAAGGCAGCGCGCGCGCATCTCGGGATCATGCTCGTCGGCGAGCAGCTCAAGGCCGTTGTTGAGCGCGCCCACCGGGCTCAGCAGATCGTGGCACAGGCGCGAGCAGAGCAGGCTGGCAAAATCGGTCGGCGAAATGTTCATGGCTCCCCTTTGGCCCAGCCGCGCCGCCGCTGCAAGCGCACCCTCTTCGCAAGCGGACCATTCGCAGCTAGCGTCCGCCGCAAATCGATTGGGAGATTCTGGATGCGGCATTGGATGACAGCGTTGACGGCACTAGCACTCACCACGACAGCGGCCCCCGCGCTCGCCCAGACCCGCGCTGCCCCCGCCGACGCGGTCAAGCTCGACACCAAGCGGATCGACGCGATGCTGGCGAAAATGGTCGGCGATGGCCGCGCGGTCGGCGGGTCGGTGCTGGTGTGGAAGGAGGGGCGCGAGGTGCATTTCGCCACGCGAGGCGTCGCCGATCGTGAGGCAAACCGCCCCTTCGCCCGCGACACGCTGGTGCAAATCTATTCGATGACCAAGCCGGTGACGGGCGTGGCCCTCATGCAGTTGTGGGAGCAGGGCAAGTTCCGCCTCGACGATCCGCTCGCGCGCTACCTCCCCGATTTCGCGAACATGCAGGTTCAGGACGGTACCGGCCCCGATGGCAAGCCGCTGTGGCGCGCCGCGAGCCGTCCGATCACGATCCGCGACGTGCTGCGCCACACCGCCGGTTTCGCCTATGGCGACGGCCCGACCGCAGCGCACAAGGCGTTCGCCGCCGCCGATCCGCTCAACCCGCAGAATACGCTGGCCGAATTCGGCCGCCGCCTGGCCAAGGTGCCCCTGCTCTCCGAACCCGGGACCGAATGGCATTACAGCGTGTCGGTCGATGTCCAGGCGCTGCTGGTCGAGCGCCTGTCGGGCATGAAGTTCACCGACTATGTCCAGAAGCACATTTTCGACCCGCTCAAGATGCGCGAAGCCGGTTGGCACCAGCCGATGGACCGCCTCCCCCGCTTCGCCGCCACCTATGTGAAGGGCGCGAACGGCATGACCCGCCAGCCCGAGGCGGCGATGCGCGAGCGCAACTTCCCCGGCGTGCCGCTGACGATGGGCGGCGCGGGCATCGTCGCGCCGATCGACGATTATATGCGCTTTGCCCGGATGCTGCTGAACGGCGGCGAGCTCGACGGCGCGCGCCTGCTCAAGCCCGCGACGATCCGCCTGATGGCGACCGACATGCTCGACCCGGCGATCAAGGAACGCGAGTGGCTGATGGGCAAGATCGACGGCGGCTTCGGCGTCAACTTCGCCGTCCGCACCGCCCGCCCAGCGACACCCGACCGCAATCGCGGCGCGGTCGGCGAATTCTTCTGGGATGGCGCGGCGAGCACGCTGTTCTGGGTCGATCCTGCCAACAACATGGCGGTCGTCTTCTTCGTCCAGACCTTCCCGTTCGACGGGACGCTTCACACCGATATCCGCAAGGCGGTCTATGGCGCGGACTATCTGGGGCCGAAGGGGGATTGAGTGCCCGTAAATCCTCCCCCGCAAGGGGGAGGTGTCAGCGCAGCTGACGGAGGGGGAGGAAGGGAGGCAGCAAGAGGCTCAATCACAAAGCCGTCCTCCCCCTCCGTCGCCTTCGGCGCCACCTCCCCCTGGCGGGGGAGGATTATCGTTGATCAAACCCCTCCCGCGCCTTGGCCACCGCGTCGAGGTTCGCCTCGGCCCAATGCCACACCCCGCAAAACGCCTCGCCCAGACTCTCGCCCAACGGGGTCAGCCGATAGTCGACGCGCGGCGGCACCACTGCATGCACCGTTCGTGTCACGAACCCATCGCGTTCCATCCGGCGCAGCGTCTGAGTCAGCATCTTCTGGCTGATCCCCGGAATCGCCTTCGACAGCTGCGTGAACCGCATCTCGCCGCCTTCATCGAGCGTTTCGAGCAGCAGCATCGTCCATTTGTCCGCGACCGCTCCGATCAGCTCATAAACCAGCGCATCGACCCGCGGATCGCTCGCATGCCATTCGCCATTGCCCATCCTCACACTCTCTTTTTGGTAAGTATAAATCTTTCGGGTGCCTTCTTTCGATACGATAGCGTGCCCCTAAATCCCCGTCACCACATCCCATGGAGACGCAGATGAAACAGTCCGGCAACACCATCCTCATCACCGGCGGCGGATCGGGCATTGGCGAGGCGCTTGCACATCGCCTGCACGATGCGGGCAACACCGTGATCGTCGCCGGCCGCCGCCGTGACGCGCTCGCCGCCGCCATCGCCGGTCGCGCGAACATGCACGCCATGACGCTCGACATCGACAGCGCCGAAGCGATCGAGACCTTCGCCGCCGAGCTGATCGCCGCCCACCCGGCGCTCAATGTCGTGATCAACAACGCCGGGGTCATGCGCTACGAGGATCTGTCCGCCAGCCGCGACCTCACCGATGCCGAGGCGACGATCACCACCAATTTGCTCGGCCCGATCCGTCTGACCAACGCGCTGGTCGATCGTCTGAAGGCGCAGGACGACGCGGCAATCGTCAACGTCACCTCCGGCCTTGCCTTCGTGCCGCTGGTTATCGCCGCGACCTACAGCGCGACCAAGGCGGCGGTCCACAGCTACACCCTCTCGCTCCGCGACGCGCTGGCGGGATCGGTGGAAGTGATCGAACTCGCCCCGCCCGCTGTCCAGACCGACCTCACCCCCGGCCAGCGCGAACGTCCCGCGTATCAGCCGCTCGACGACTTCGCAGACGAAGTGATGGCGCTGTTCGGGCAAAATCCGACGCCAAAGGAAATCCTGGTGGAGCGCGTAAAGCCGCTCCGCAATGCCGAGGCCGAAGGCCGCTTCGACGCGACGCTCGCGCAACTCACCGCGATGGTAAAGGCGGCGGCGGCCGAGCACGCCTGAACGCCGTTGGCGGGCGGGCTGCGGCGCGTGCCGATCGGGCACCACGCAGTCCGCCAGCCCCGGCGGCATCACCGCACGCAGGTCACCTCGGTCGCCTTTACAAACCCATATTCGGGTGGCCCGGCGCGCGAGACGACCCCAGTGCTGAATCCTGCGCGAACGCATTGGGCCTTGGCGATGCCGATGCAATTGCTGTCCGGGCGGCATTCGAAATTCACCACCATCCGAACCCCTTCGCCAGATCCGCCACCGCCGCCGCCCGATCCGGCGCGCAGCAACCGCTCGATCCGGTCGAGGCGCTGGACGATTTCCTGGTGCACGTCCTGCGCCTGCGCGGCCGGCGCAGCGGCCACGAGCAATATCGCCGCCATCGTCAAATTCCGTTGCATTCCTGCTCTCCCCTGCGACTCGAACACAGCCAAGCACGCCCGATGTGCAGGCACAACGGTCAGCACAGCTCCACCAACGCCTGCTCGAACCGTCCATGCAGTCCAGCATCCCCCGCACGCCATGCGGTGACCGCATCCCCCGCGACGATGACCCAGATCTTCCCGTCCGCCGCCGCCATTGCTGCATCGGTCGCGGACGGTGTCGCATCCCCGGACGGGTGCGAGTGCCAGTACCCGATCACCCGCTCCCCGCCCCCACGCTCGGCCTTCAGCGCCGCAATCAGCGCGCTCGGATCGATCTCGAACCGCCGCGTCGGATCGTCCGAAACATTGGCCTCGACGCTGGCCCGCTCGACCCCATCGGCCCCGAACAACAGCCCGCACGCCTCCAGCGGCGCGGCCTCCGCCGCCGCCTGGTGGAGTAGTGCGATAACACAGCTTGAAATCCGCAATCCCATTCCCATTTCTCTACAGCAATGAACCGGGGGGTAGCCACACTCGAAGCGCGGATCGCGGATGCAGCAGATGGCTGGCGGCTCGACCGGGCTTTGGCGGATGCGCTCCCCACGCTGTCGCGTGAGCGGATCAAGGCGCTGATCTCGACCGGCAACGTCACCGGCCCCGATGGCCTGATCCGCGATCCCAAGAAAAAGGCGCCCGGCGGCGCGCTGTTCACGCTCAACGTCCCCGACCCCGAACCCGCGCATAACGAGGCGCAGGACATCGCGCTCAACGTGGTGTTCGAGGATGAGCATCTGATCGTGATCGACAAGCAGGCGGGGCTGGTCGTCCACCCCGCTGCGGGCAATTTCGACGGCACCCTTGTGAACGCGCTGCTCCACCATTGCCAGGGCAGCCTGTCGGGCATCGGCGGGGTCGCGCGCCCGGGCATCGTGCACCGCATCGACAAGGACACGTCCGGCCTGATGGTCGCGGCGAAGACCGACCGCGCGCATGTCGGCCTTGCCCGCCAGTTCAAGGATCATTCGATCGACCGCCGCTATCGGGCGATCGTCTCGGGCCGACCGAAAACGTCAGGCGGATCCGTAGATGCACCACTTGCGCGCTCGCCGCAAAACCGCAAGAAGATCGCCATCCAGCCGGGTGGCAAGCGCGCGGTCACCCACTGGACGCTGCTTACGCCGCTGTATGAGGCAGCACTGGTCGAATGCCGGCTCGAAACCGGCCGCACGCACCAGGTGCGCGTGCACATGGCGTCGCTCGGTCACCCGTTGATCGGCGACCCGGTTTATGGTAGAACGAAGAAAGAACACCGGGAGGTATTGGAAACTATGGGTTTCCGCCGTCAGGCCTTGCATGCCGCCCGGCTGGGGTTCATCCATCCTATCAGTAGTAACGCTTTGGCGTTCGATAGCGAAATGCCTGCGGACATGCAGGAACTGATGGATAAGCTCATCGTATAAGTATCTGACTCGTCCAAAAGGAGGGTCGACCGGCATCCCCGCCTATAAAGGGGGGAAGCCCAGACAAAGGGAGTAAGTGACCATGGCCCGCGGAAGCAACGTCCCGGCGACGATCCCCGCCCTAGGTGGTGAGGCAAGCCTCAACCGCTATCTGGCGGAGATCAAGAAGTTTCCGATCCTCGCGCCCGAGCAGGAATATATGCTCGCGAAGCGCTTTCAGGAGCATGGCGACCCCGAAGCGGCCGCGCAGCTGGTCACCTCGCATCTGCGCCTCGTGGCGAAGATCGCGATGGGCTATCGCGGCTATGGCCTGCCGGTCAGCGAACTGATTTCCGAAGGCAATATCGGCCTGATGCAGGGCGTGAAGAAGTTCGAGCCCGATCGCGGCTTCCGCCTCGCCACCTATGCGATGTGGTGGATCCGCGCCTCGATCCAGGAATTCATCCTGCGTTCGTGGAGCCTCGTGAAGATGGGCACCACCGCCGCGCAGAAGAAGCTGTTCTTCAACCTGCGCCGGATGAAGGCCAAGCTCGACGCGTTCGAGGATGGCGACCTCAAGCCCGAGGATCTGGCGAAGATCGCCACCGATCTCGGCGTGACCGAGGAAGAGGTCACGTCGATGAACCGCCGCATGGCGATGGGCGGCGACACGTCGCTCAACGTGCCGATGCGCGAGGATGGCGAAAGCCAGTGGCAGGACTGGCTGCAGGACGACAGCGCCCTGCAGGACGAAGTCGTCGCCGAAGCGCAGGAAGCGGATGTCCGCCACTCCATGCTGATCGAGGCGATGGACGAGCTCAACGAGCGTGAGCAGCACATCCTGACCGAACGTCGCCTGACCGACGATCCCAAGACGCTGGAAGAGCTTTCGCAGGTCTATGGCGTCAGCCGCGAGCGCGTCCGCCAGATCGAGGTGCGCGCGTTCGAAAAGCTGCAAAAGGCGATGATGCGCCTGGCGGGTGACCGCCGGTTGCTGACGGTCGGCTGAGCGATCGACCGGGGGACGGGTGTCGCAGGACGATAGCGGAACGGGCGGATCGGCGCCGGGTTCGCCGCGCCCGGGCCCTCCGCTCGGCCCGCGCCCACTCCCCGACCTTGGCCATCTCGACGGAATCGGCATTCAGCCCGTGAAGCCCGCCAAACCCCGCAAACCGATCGGCCGCCGCATCCTCGGCTGGCTGTTCAAGGGTGCGCTGGCGTTCGTGCTGGTGTCGGTGGGGATGGTCACGCTCTACCGCTTCGTCCCCCCGCCCTTCACGCTGACGATGATGGGCGACATCTTCACCGGCCATGGCGTGACCAAGAAATGGGTGCCGCTCTCGCGCATCGACGCGGACATGGCCCGCGCCGCGATCGCAGCGGAGGACAGCAGCTTTTGCAGCCATGCGGGCTTCGACTATGACTCGATCGCCGCCGCCATGCTGCGCAACGCCCAGGGTGGAAAGGTGCTGCGCGGGGGATCGACGATCAGCCAGCAGACGGCGAAAAACGTGTTCCTGTGGCAGGGCGGCGGTTATTTCCGCAAAGCGCTGGAGGCGTGGTTCACCGTCCTGATCGAACAGATCTGGGGCAAGCGGCGAATCATGGAAGTGTATCTGAACGTCGCCGAGACCGGCATCGGCACCTATGGCGCCGAAGCGGGTGCGCGCCGCTATTTCAAGAAAGGCGCGGGCAACCTGACCCGCGCCGAGGCAGCGCGTATCGCCGCCGTCCTGCCTTTGCCCAAGAAGCGCGCGGCCACCGCCCCCAAGGGCTTTACCCGCCGCTATGGCAATTCGATCGCGGCGCGTATCGGCGTCGTCCAGCGCGACGGTCTGGACGCCTGCGTGCGCTGAACGCCCCTCCCTGAACGGGAGGGATTGGGCGTGGCGCGCGCATCTGGACGCCCAAAACGCCTTCAGGGAGAGGGCATGACGGATCGCCGAAGTGGCAAACGTCTGTCGACCCGCCATGCCCTCCCTGCGCCCCTCCTACACGGAAGAAGGGCGATTGGGTCTTATTTCTTTTCGGCAGGAACCGCCTCGTCGATCGCGTCGCCGGCCTTCTCGGCGGTTTCGCCCACGGCCTGAGCCGCTTCGGTGATCGCCGCGTCCTTGCGCGTCTCGGAATTGTTGCTCAGGAAGTAGAACGCGCCGACGACCACGATCACCAGCGCGATGATCCCCAGGATCAGCCCGCCGCCACCGCCGCGCCGTTCGATCACCGTGGTCGTGCCGCCGCCATTACGCTCGGTCACGCGCTCGGCAGTCACGCCATCGGTGCGTTCGACAATCCGTTCTTCAGCCATCTCTCATCTCCCAACAGGAACATTGGCGGCCCAACGCCGGGGCAAAAGCCATTGTTCCCGTTGTGAAATGTTCAGGTGTTATTTGAAGAGGTTACGGTGCAGCCCGCTCCCCCACAAACCTCAGAACGGCAGCTTGAACCCCGGAGGCAGCGGGATGCCGCTGGAAAGCTTCGACATTTCCGCCGACGCCGCCGCATCCGCCTTGGCCCGCGCATCGTTGAGCGCGGCGGCCACCAGGTCTTCCAGCATCTGCTTTTCCGACGGGGCGAGCAGCGATTCGTCGATGGTCACACCAATGATCCGGCCCTTGGCGCTCGCCTTGACCTTGACCAGCCCGCCGCCCGACGCGCCCTCGACCTCGATCCCGTCAAGGTTCGCCTGCGCCTTGGTCAGCTCGTTCTGGACGTTCTGCGCCATTGCCATGATGTCTTCGATACTCTTCACCCAAACCTCCTGTTTTCGCGGGTCCAGCCGATCAGCTCGGCATCGGGAAAGGCTTCGAGCGCGGCGGCAACCACGGGCGAGGCCAGCACCGCATCGCGCTCCGCCGCCTCGCGCTCCGCGCGCTCCTCGTTCAACGTCTTCTGGCCCGGCGCATCGGTGACACGCAGCGACCAGCGCTTGCCCAGCACGCGCCGCAGCGTGCTCTCGAAATCATGCACCAGATCGGCGGGCAACCCATGGCTGCTGACCTCAACCACCGGTTCCTCCAACCGGATCGGGCGGACAAGGTTCCGCACGCGCGCGGCAAGATGCTCCTCATGCGCCGCCGCCAGTCGTTCGACCAGTTCGGCCATGCTCCGCGGCGCGGGTGCCTCGGCGGGGGCTGAAGGCGTGGCAGCCGGAGCTGGGCCACCCATCGGCGCGCCCTCGGCAATCTTGCGGGCCAGCTCGCCCGGATCGGGCAGGGTCGAAGCGTGGATCACCCGCAGCAGCGTCATCTCGCACGCTTCGATCGGCAGCGCGGCGCGGATCACCTCGTCATGCCCCTTGAGCAGCAGCTGCCACAGCCGATGCAGCGCCGGGAAGCCGAGCTTCCCCGCCCATTCGGCCAGCGCCGCGCTCTCCTCGGTCGCCTGTCCCGGGATCACCGCATTGCCGAGCTTCGCCAGCGTCACGCGATGCACCATCTCCAGCAGCGACTTCAGCACCGCCTGCGGATCGACGCCCAGATCATATTGCCCGCGCAGCGCCGCCAGCGCGCCCGCTGCGTCGCCCGCGATCACAAGGGCGAACAGGTCGCGGATCGCATTGCGGTCGGACAGGCCGAGCATGTCGCGCACCGCATCGGCAGTGACCGCCCCGCCCTCCATCCCGGCATGCGCAATCGCCTGATCGAGGATCGACAGGCCATCGCGCGCCGACCCTTCCGCCGCGCGCGCGATCATCGCCAGCGCCTCGGGCTCGGCCTGGGCACCTTCCTTCTCCACCACCTCGCCGAAATGCGCGGCGAGCTTGTCCGCCGGGATGCGCCGCAGGTCGAACCGCTGACAGCGCGACAGCACCGTCACCGGCACCTTCTGCACCTCGGTCGTCGCGAACAGGAATTTCACATGCCCAGGCGGCTCTTCCAGCGTCTTGAGCAACGCGTTGAACGCGTTTTTCGACAGCATGTGGACTTCGTCGATAATGTAGATCTTGTACCGCGCACTCACCGCCGAATAGCGCGACGCATCGATGATCTCACGCACATCGTCGACACCGGTATGGCTGGCGGCGTCCATCTCGATCACATCGATATGCCGCCCCTCGGCAATCGCGCGGCACGGCTCGCACACCCCGCACGGATCGATCGTCGGCCCGCCCTGACCGTCCGGACCGATGCAGTTCAGCGCCTTGGCGATCAGTCGCGCGGTCGACGTCTTGCCGACCCCGCGCACGCCGGTCAGCAGGAACGCATGCGCCAGCCGGTCGCGTTTGATCGCGTTCCCCAGCGTCTGCACCATCGCATCCTGCCCGATCAGCTGGGCAAAGGTCTGCGGCCGGTATTTGCGCGCAAGCACGCGATACACGCTGTCGCGCGGCTGAGGCGGTTCGTCGAGGCCAAGGAATGAATCGGACATTGCGAAGGACCCTAGCGGGTCATGCGGCGCGCGTCATGTGGGGAAGGTGGGAGCCGGGACGACCCGACACGAAAATCGTTACGGCTGCTTCCTTCCGGATCTGACCGGGTTGGCGACGGTATCGTCCGCCCGACTCCCGCGGCGCAGATAGGCGCAGGCGCGCGTGAATGCAATGCCGTCGCTCGAGACCATATTGTCCGGCTGAAGTCGAAACTGCTCGCTAAAGCTGGACTGTAGCTGCGAAAACCGAAACCCAGGACCACCAATTTTATTGGCCTTGGTCACCGCTCGGGTTCGCTACAGGGGAGGTTATGGGAGGCGATGTGTCGGACGCAAACGAGACAGTTCTGAACAGACTGAGCGACGGCGAGCGCGAAATCCTGCGACTGCTAGGCGAAGGACACACCGCGAAGAGCATCGCGCAACGCACACGACGCTCTCTTTCTTCGGTCAACGAGCATTTGCGCCGCGCACGCCGCAAGACCGGTGCCAGCAGCAGCCGCGAGCTCGCCCGGTTGCTGCGCGACGAAAAATTCGTTGACGAGAAAGTCGGTCTACCTCTGACCGGGCCGACCTTGCAAAGCCAACGCCCCCGCCTCATTCGCAAGGGAGCCTTGGCCATGACCGTTCTGTTCTCCGCCGCAATCGCTGCGGCAGTGCTTCTACAACCAACAACGCAGTCGGAGCCCCCCGTCCGCGATCCGCTCCTTGAAAGGCTTTACCCCTACTCCGACACCGAACCGCGCGCGCTAGCGAAGCGGCTTCGCGGGGAAGGGCGTGCCGTTGCTTGGGCAGAACCGTCCGAAGCTGCGCTACGCGCATATTATGCCACGCTGTTCCGCTCAGGCGACGTCGAGCTGATCCAGATCGTCTGCGGATCGACGGTGTGTGAGGTCGTCGGCAAGCTCAAGGCAAGCGAACCAAAGGCGATCAACGCGGCAATGATGACATTGCAGGATAGCCGCGGCGGACCGGCGGGCTTGAGACATACGTCCGTGAGCTTCAGTCGCGAACTGTTCGCCATCCACTGGCTTCGCAAGCAGTGATCCCGCTTTGCTAAGGTGGCGCGCCAGCGACCAAGCGAGAGAGCGGTGACTCGCCATCAGGGCGCTGCTAAGCCGCTGCACGATGCGCATTTTGTTGCTGGGCGCCGGGGGGTTCATCGGCCGGCATATCCTGTCCGAATTGCTGGCGAGCGGGCATCAGGTGCGCGCGGTCGCTCGCGATGTCGCGCGGCTGCGCGAGGCCGAGCCGGGCGCGGAGTGGGTCGGACTCGACCTCGCCCGCGCTACCGATCCTGAGGGGTGGCGCGCGCATCTTTCCGGTATCGACTGCGTGGTCAATGCGGCGGGCGTGCTGCGCGGGCCGGAGATGCAGGCGGTGCATGTCGACATGCCGCGCGCGCTCCACGCCGCGTGCAAGCGCGCGGAAGTCCGCCGCGTCATCCTCATCTCCGCCGTCAGCGCGCGGCCCGATGTCGCGACCGACTATGCCGCGACCAAGCTGGCGGGCGAAGCGGCGTTGCGCGACTCGGGCCTGCGCTGGACGATCTTCCGCCCCTCGCTGGTGATCGCGGAGGGCAGCTATGGCGGCACCTCGCTGCTGCGCGGCCTCGCCGCCCTGCCCTTCGCACAGCCGCTCGCGGGGGACGGCGACTTCGCCTTCTCCCCGATCCATGCCGATGATCTCGCCCGCTCGGCCCGCCTGGCGTGCGAGGATTTGTGGTTCGTCGGCCAGAGCTTCGAGCCCGCCGGACCGGAAACGCTCACCCTGCGCGAGCTCATGACGCGCTACCGCACCTGGCTCGGCCTCGGCCCCAGCCGCTTCGTCCGTGTGCCGATGCCGGTGATGCGCGCGCTCGGCCGGATCGGCGACCTTACCGGGTCCGGCCCGGTATCGACCAACAGCCTCGCCCAACTCGTCGCCGGCAACGCCGCCGACGGCGCTGCCTTTGCCCAGGCAGTCGGCTTCCGCCCGCGCAGCGTGGCGCAGGCGCTGCGCGACCGCGCCGCCGGGGTGCAGGACCGCTGGCACGCGCGCTTGTTCTTCCTCGCCCCCGCGATCCGCTGGGGCCTCGCCTTGCTCTGGCTCGCCTCCGCGCTGCTCGGCCTGTTTGCAGGACGCGCGCAGACGCTCGAATGGCTCGCCGCGATCGGAGCACCGGAGGGTGCAGCACTCCCGCTCCAGATCGGCACCGGCCTGCTCGACCTCGCCATCGCCGCAATCGTTCTGCGCGACCGCACCGCGCGCACCGCGACCGCCGTCCAGCTCGCGGTCGTGACCGGCTACACGCTGGTCCTCACCCTCGGCCTGCCCACGCTCTGGGCCGATCCGCTCGGGCCGCTGCTCAAGAACCTCCCGATCCTGCTGCTGATCCTCGTCCATGGCGCGATCGGAGACCGGCGATGACCTATCTGCTGGTCAAATGGGTGCATATCCTGAGCTCCACCGTCCTGTTCGGCTTCGGCGCGGGGACGGCCTGGTATCTGTGGAACGCACACCGCAGCGGCGATCCCGCGACGATCGCCAGCGTCGGCAATATGGTGGTCCGCGCCGACTGGATCTTCACGGGCACCAGCGGCGTGGTTCAGCCGGTCAGCGGCCTGATCCTGCTGCACCTGCTCGGCATCTCGCTGACCGAAAGCTGGGTGCTGGCCAGCGTCGCGCTCTACCTGCTCGCCTTCGCCTGCTGGGTGCCCGTCGTCGGCCTGCAAATCCGCGCCCGCAACCTCGCCCGCGCCGCACTCGCCAGCGGCCAGCCGCTCGGTGCCGAGTATCACCGCGCGATGCGGCTATGGTTCATCCTCGGCTGGCCCGCCTTCCTCGGCCTCACCGCGGTCTTCTGGCTGATGGTCGCCAAGCCGCAATTATGGTGAGCGGTCAGGCGAACAACGCCCCGACCAGCTCCCCCACCTTCGCATGCGCGGCATTCGCCTTCGCCGTGTCCAGCCCCGGCGCGTCGAGGTAGCAGGCGATCAGGATCGGCTTGCGCCCCGGCGGCACCGCGATCGCGATCGTGTTGAAGTAACCCTCACCACTCGTCCCGGTCTTGTCGCCGACGCGCCAGTCCTTGGGCAGCCCGGCGCGCAGCCGCGCCTTGCCGGTGGGCGACGCCTCCATCCAGCCGGTCAGCTTCGCCCGCGACGCCGCCGACAGCACATCGCCCAGCAGCAACCGGTTCATCAGCCACAGCATCGCATCGGGCGTGGTCGTGTCGCGCACCTCGCCGTTGCGGACATTGTTGAGCGACGGCTCGTCGCGGTCCGACCGGGTGAGCTGATCACCCGCGTCGCGGATGAACTTGGTCAGCCCGCGCGGCCCCGAAACCTGCCCGAACAACAGGTTGGCGGCGCTATTGTCGCTCATCACCACGGCGGCTTCGCACAAAGCGTCGATCGACAGCGCGCCCTTGGCCAGGTTCGCCTTCACCACCGGCGCATAGTCGAGCAGATCGGCCTCACCGAACCGGATCTCGTTCGCGAGGTTCAGCTCGCCGCGATCGACCCGCGCCAGCACTGCGGCCACCAGCGGCACCTTGAACGTCGAGCACATCGCAAAGCGCGCCTCCGCCCCGTCCGAAAAGCGTCGCCCGGTGCCACTGTCATAGACCGCAACGCCCAGCCGCCCGCCGGTCTCGGCACGGATGCGGTCGAACGGCCCGACCTTTTGCGCAAAGGCAGGCAAGGCAGCGAGCGCGCTGGCGCCCGCAATCACGGTGCGGCGAGTCGTCATGGTCATCGTCCCTGCATATCACGATGTTCTGAAGGCAGGCTGACCGTCAGCCCGTCCAGCTCCGGCGTCAATACGATCTGGCACGACAATCGGCTGGTCCGTGTCGCCCCGACGGCCAGGTCGAGCATATCCTCTTCCTCCTCGCTCGCACGCGGCAGCCGCGCGAAATCCTCCGTAGCGACGATGACGTGACAGGTGGAGCACGCCATCTGCCCCTCGCACGTCCCCTCCAGCGGCATGCCCCGCGCCTGGCCGACCTCAAGCAGCCGGTCGCCCGCAGCCGCCTCGGCCTCGGCGGCGACAGCCCCATCGGGCGTCAGGAACCGCACCTTGATCATGCGGCGATCCGCTGCGCGCGGGCGGCGGCGTCAATGCGCTGGATGGCGTCCAACAGTTCCTCCTCATTGGTGTAGCGGCCAAAGCCCAGCCTGATGCTCGACCGCGCCTCGGCATCGGCCAGGCCCAAAGCCTGCAACACATGGCTCGGCCGACCCGATCCGCTGGCACAGGCCGACCCGGCCGAAAACGCGATGTCGCGCAGTTCCGACATCAGCCGCGCCACGTCCAGCCCCGGATAGCGCAGGTTGAGATTGCCGGGATAGCGCTCATCCCTAGACCCGTTGAGCGTCCAGCCCGCGCTGCCCAGCGCCTGAAACCCCGCGCGGAACAACTGCGCCGCATGCGCCCGATCCGCCCCAAACCGCTGCTTGGCCAGCGCCGCCGCCGCCCCAAACCCGGCACACAGGGCCGGCGACAAGGTCCCCGACCGCCCCCCCGGCTCCTGCCCGCCACCGTGCAGCAACGGCTCCAACGTCACGCCATCGCGCACCCACAAAGCGCCGACGCCCTTCGGCCCATGCACCTTGTGCGCCGACACCGCGACCAGATCGGCGCCGTCGGGGATCGCCACCCGCCCAAAGCCCTGCACCGCGTCGGTCAGCATCAGCGCGCCCGCCGCCCTGGCCAGTTCCGCCAGTGCCTCGACCGGCTGGACCACCCCGATCTCGTTATTGACCAGCATTGCCGCGACCAGCCCGGTCCCCGGCCCGATCGCGTCGCGCGCGGCATTGAGGTCGACCAGCCCCTCCGGCCCGACCGGCAGTACCGTCACATCACGCCCGCGCCGCGCCTCTGCCGCCACCGTGTCCAGCACCGCCGCATGTTCGGTCGCGATCGTCACGATCCCGCCGGTCGTGCCCTTGATCGCCCAGTTCAGCGCCTCGGTCGCGCCTGAGGTGAAGCTCACCGTCCCGCCAGCGGGCATCAGGCCCGCGACCTGTTCCCGCGCCACCTCGACCGCCGCCTTCGCCTTGCGCCCGGCGGCATGGGCCGAATGCGGATTGGCGAAATTCTCGGTCATCCACGGTGCCATTGCGGCCAGCGCCTCGGGCGCCAGTGGCGTCGTCGCCTGATAATCGAGATAGATCATGCCGCCCGCGCCCGCGCTTCCTCGGCGATCGTGCGCCACAATGCCGCGAACGCATCGACGTCAGCCTCGCTCGTCCCGCGCCCAAAACTCACCCGCACCACCTCACGCAGCGCCGGCTCGTCCCAGCCCATCGCGGTCAGCACATGGCTGGGGCGCAGACTGCCCGACGCACACGCGCTGCCCGCCGACACCGAAATCCCGGCGAGATCGAAGCGGATCAGCTGCGCCGCCGACGACACGCCCGGCATGCGATACGCGCCGATCAACGGGCTGCGCGGACTTGCCGCCCCGACCACCTCTACACCCGGCAACGCCGCCTCCAGCCGCGCGCGCAGTCGCGCCATCGCGCCCAAATCCTCCGGCACCGCCAGCGCGGCGGCGTAGCCCAAAGCGCCGGGCAAATTCTCGGTCCCCGCGCGATAGCCCTTTTCCTGCCCCCCGGTCGGGATCAGCTTGGCGAAATCGCGCACCAGCAGCGCCCCCATGCCCGGCGGCCCGCCGCGCTTGTGCGCCGACACCACCACCAGATCGGCCTGCTTGATCGCGGGATCGACCCCGGCCGGCATCTGCGCCGCATCGACGATCAACATGCCGCCCGCCGCATGGACGATGTCGGCAATCTCTGCGATCGGCTGACGCACGCCGGTTTCGCTGTTCGCCCATTGCACGCACAAAGCCGTGTCCGCCCCGACTACAGCCTTCAGCGCCTCGCGATCGATGGTGCCATTCGCATCGACCGGCAGCGTCCGCGCCCCCTCCGCCAGCCGCAGCACCGCATCATGCTCGACCGCCGTGATCAGCGTCGCCCGCGCCATGCTCCGCCGCAGCGCGATGTGCAGCGCCTCGCTCGCCCCGCTGGTGAAGATCAGCTCGTGCGGCCAGCCATAGGCGCCCGCCACCGCACGCCGCGCGCCTTCCAGCGCCGCACGCGCCGCGCGTCCCTCGGCATGCGGCGACGATGGGTTGGCCCAATGCGCCATGCCCGCGATCACTGCGGCCTGTGCCTGGGGCAGCATCGGCGTGGTCGCTGCGTGGTCCAGATAGATGCGGTCGGTCAGGAGAATCGTTCCAATTGCTTGTCGGGGCGTGAAGTCTATATAGCCTGCACCCGTTTCCGCGCTACCGCGCGCCCATCATAGAGCAGGTCCACTTTGCCCGAAGTCATCATTCCCGGTCCCGAAGGCCGCCTCGAAGGGCGTTTCGCCCCCGCCCCCCGTCCCCGCGCACCGGTCGCGATGATCCTTCACCCGCATCCCAATGCGGGCGGCACGATGAACAACCGCATCGTGCAGGAGCTGTACAAGACGTTCCAGCGCCGCGGCTTCGCGACGCTGCGCTTCAACTTCCGGGGCGTCGGCAAGAGCCAGGGCACGTTCGACAACGGCATCGGCGAACTGAGCGACGCGGCCTCCGCGCTCGACTGGGTGCAGAGCTTCCACCCCGAAGCCTCGACCACCTGGATCGCGGGCGTCAGCTTCGGCGCATGGATCGGCATGCAGCTGCTGATGCGCCGCCCTGAAATCCGGGGCTTCATCTCGGTCGCGCCGCCCGCGAACATGTACGACTTCACCTTCCTCGCCCCCTGCCCCAGCTCGGGCATCATCATCCAGGGTGAGGGCGACGAAGTGGTGACGCCGAACGCGGTGCAAAAGCTGGTCGACAAGCTGCGCACGCAAAAGCACATCACGATCCACCACGACACGATTCCGCACGCCAACCATTTCTTCGAACATGAAATGGACCAGCTGATGCGCAGCGTGGACAATTATCTCGACATGCGCCTCGACCCCAATTCGCCGATCCGGTGAGCGGGCCGGACCCAGCGACGATCGACAATGGCCTGGGCGCCTTGCTTGGACTTGCTGTTGGCGACGCGCTGGGCACGACTCTTGAATTCTCCGCACGCGATTCCCGGCCGCCGCTGACCGACATGGTTGGCGGCGGCCCGTTTTCGCTCGAACCCGGCCAATGGACCGACGATACCGCGATGGCGCTTGCGTTGGCGGAGACGCTTGCCGGGCATGACGTGTTCTATCCCCAGGCGTGCATGAATCGCTTTGTGGATTGGTACCGCTGGGGCGCACATAGCTGCACCGGAACCTGTTTCGACATCGGCATCACGACGCGGACCGCGATCGAGGTCGCTGAAGAAACTGGCGACCCATTTTCCGGGCCGACCCATTCACGCAGCGCCGGAAATGGATCGCTCATGCGACTTTCACCGGTCGCGCTGTGGGGCTGGGATCGTGACGCCGCGCTGGTCGCTCAGGTCGCCCGAGACCAGAGTCGCCTTACCCACGGCGCGGATGAATGCCTCGCCGCATGCGAAGGCTTCGCCGCGCTGCTCGTCCGGGCAATCCGTGGCGAACCGAAGGCCGAGCTACTCGCGCCGCAACAGGTCGATGCGCCCCGTGCCGTGGCGGAGATATTCGGCGGCGCTTGGCAGGAAAAGGCACGATCACAGATCAGCTCGAGCGGCTACGTCGTTCACAGCCTCGAGGCGGCGTTATGGTGTGTCGGCAACTCCGATGGGTTCGACGAGGCGGTCCTGCTCGCCGCGAATCTTGGGGATGACGCCGATACCGTCGCGGCGATCACCGGACAGCTGGCTGGCGCAATCTACGGGGCCGGGGCCATTCCCGCGACATGGCGCGCTCGGCTTGCGTGGCAGGATGAAATCAGCGCGGTCGGTCTGCGCCTCCTCACTGAGCGCTGACCGCCCGGGGCCTCTATCCTTTTGAACGCGACCGAAGCATGATCGCCCCATGAAGCAATCCACCGCGATCAAGATCGCCGCCGGCGTCGCCGCTGCCACCATCGGTGGCCTGTTCCTCTACTCCCGCGCCACGCGCCCGCCGGTGATCAACCCGACCGTGCCGCAACCGGCCAAACCGGTCGACCTCACCCGCTACACCGGCACCTGGTACGAACTCGCGCGGCACGAGAACCGCTTTCAAAAGGGCATGGATTCGGTCACCGCCGACTATGGCCTGGAACCGAACGGCAAGGTCAGCATCGTGAACAGCGGCATCCGCGCGGGCGAAACTGACCGGGACGTCAGCGAAGGCACCGCGATCGTCGTCGATGAAGACTCCAACGCCAAGCTCAAGGTCTCGTTCTTCGGCCCGCTCTACACCGGCGATTATTGGGTGCTCGACCATGGCGACGACTATGATTGGTCGATCGTCGGCGAACCGTCGGGCCGCTATCTCTGGCTCCTCGCCCGCGATCCCCGCCCAGACCCGGCGCTGCTCCAGACGCTGCTTACCCGGGTCGAGGAACTCGGCTACGACCGCTGGGCGCTGCGCATAACCCAGCAGGGGTGAGCACTACACCATCCAGATCAGCACGTTCCCGACCAGCACCACCGCGCACATGATCATCAGCACCCCCTTGGTGCGGTCCCTCTTGCGGATCATCGTCACCCCGCCCCACACCAGCACCACCGCCGCGATCAGCAGCAGCGACAGGGTCATGTTGGCGGCGGTCGATAATTCGGGGCGCATGCCCGCTTTCTGCCGTTCTTTCCCGCGCCCGTCGAGTCGCAGGGTGGTTAATGCGATTGACTCGCAAAACCCCGCCTGCCAAGGGCGCTGAAAGTTTAGCCTTTCCCCGCCCTAGCCAGAAAAGGTTGCGCCGCGCACCGCTGGCATCTAGCCGAGCCCGCAATGTCTGACCGTAACGCCATCCCCCTCGCCCCGTCCGCCGCGCTCACCGTGGAGACCGTGCTCAGCGTCCGTCACTGGAACGAGCATCTGTTCAGCTTCACGATCACGCGCCCGCAAAGCTTCCGCTTCCGCTCGGGCGAATTCGTGATGCTCGGCCTGCCCGGCGAAGGCCGCCCGTTGCTGCGCGCCTATTCGATCGCCAGCCCCGCCTGGGCCGAAGAGCTGGAATTCCTCTCGATCAAGGTGCCAGATGGCCCGCTGACGTCGAAGCTCCAGCTGATCCAGCCCGGCGACCAGTTGTTCCTCGGCCGCAAGCCGACGGGCACGCTCGTCACCGACGCGCTGCTGCCCGGCAAGCGGCTGTTCTTCCTCTCGACCGGCACCGGCCTCGCCCCGTTCTTGAGCCTCGCGCGCGATCCCGACGTGTACGAGATGTTCGATCAGGTCCAGCTGGTCCACTCGGTCCGCCGCGTCAGCGACCTCGCCTTCCGCGAAGAGCTGGAGGCGCAGCTCGCCGGCGATCCGCTGGTGCAGGATCAGGCGCTGGTCCAGTTCAGCTACCTGCCCACCGTGACGCGCGAGCCGTTCCCGACCAGCGACCGCATCGGCACGCTGATCGAAAACGGCGCGCTGTTCACGGGCCCCAACATGGCGGGCGAGAAGCGCCTCGACCCCGAAACCGACCGCATCATGCTGTGCGGCAGCATGGAGATGATCAAGGATCTCTCCGCGATGCTCGACGGCATGGGCTTCGAGGAAGGCTCGAACAGCAAGCCCGGCCACTACGTCATCGAACGCGCCTTCGTCGGCTGAGCCATAAAAATCCTCCCCCGCCAGGGGGAGGTGGCATGCGCAGCATGACGGAGGGGGAGGACGGCTGTGTCCCCTCGAATGTCGTGCTTCCTCCCCCTCCGTCGCCTTTGGCGCCACCTCCCCCTTGCGGGGGAGGATTGTTGGCGATCCCCGATTGCCGACCCAGCAATGGTAACGCTATCACCTCTCCGAACGATCATTCGGAGAGGACGGCGATGCCCCACACCCCCATCTCACGACGCAGCTTCATTGAGAGCACCGGTGCCCTCGCCGCCACGTTGACCGCGTCCGCCAGCGTCGCGACGCCCCTCCAATCCAGCACCGCCGCCCAGCTCAAGGGCCTGCCCCTGCCCCCGGGCGTGCGCCTCCCCGCCACCCCGCCACGCCGCAGGCGTGAGGACAGCGTCGGCGTCGCCATCGTCGGGCTGGGCGGCTATGCCCTCAACCAGATCATGCCGCGCATCGATCAGGCCGAGCGCATGCACATCACCGCGCTCGTTTCCGGCAATCCCGAAAAGCTCGCCCAAGTCGGCGACGCGTACGGCGTTCCCCCAGACGCGCGCTATTCCTATGCGGATTTCGACAAGATCGCGGCCGACGACCGCATCCAGGCGGTCTACATCATCCTCCCCACCGCCTTCCACGCCGACTTCACGATCCGCGCCTTTGCCGCGGGCAAGCACGTCCTGTGCGAAAAGCCGATGGCGCTCTCCAGCGCCGAGTGCGAAGCGATGATCGCCGCCGCCCGCCGCGCCAATCGCAAGCTGATGATCGCCTATCGCTGCCATTTCGAGCCATACAATATCGAAGCGATGCGGCTGATGCGCGAGAAGGCCGTCGGCACCATCCGCCTGATCCGCACCGACCAGTCCTACCGCGCCGGCCCGACGACCCCGGCCCAGAACTGGCGCTTCAACCGCGCGCTGGCCGGCGGCGGCCCGCTCGAGGATTACGGCATCTATGGCCTCCAATCCGCGCTCTATCTCAGCGGCGAGATGCCCGACAGCATCAGCGCCACGACCTTTCAGCCCAAGGGCGACCCGCGCTTCACCGAAATCTTCGCGCATGTCGCGACGCAGCTGACCTTCCCCTCGGGCGCAGTCGCCCAACTCGCCACCGCCTATGACAGTGCCGGAGCCAATTTCGCCCAGGTGCGCGGCACCGACGGCACCCTCATCATGGACCCCGCCACCGCCTATGCCGGGCACAAGATGCGGATCGAGGGCCGCAATGCCCGCGACTTCACCCCCGGCGATCCGACCACCCAGTTCGCCGGCCAGCTCAACCATTTCACCAATGCCATCCGGGATGGGTCCCCGATCCTCACCGGCGGCGAGATGGGCCTGCGCGACCTGCGGCTGATCGAGGCAATATACGCCTCGGCCCGCACCGGCCGGACGGTGAAGCTGATGCCCGATGGGCGGATGCGGGGGTAAACTGCCCCCCGCCAGGCTTTCACAGCCGCGTCACGATGGGCCGCTATCCGGGCTGGATGGCATCGCGAGATATTCGGCAGCGGTCTGAACGCCGCGCAATCCACATCCTGCGCCGCCATCGCTGGTAAAGAAGCGCGGCGCACCGGTGCTCTTTATCCCGCCAGCCAGCCACGCCCCTGAATTGCTTGAGGGGGGCACGCTTCTTACGCATGCGCCGGGCACATTGGCCGCGTCCTATGTCGCGCGCCTTGCCACGGACGGCACTCGCAAACTCGTCAGCAACGCCGCCAGCCAGATGCTCCTGCTGCGCTCCGGCCCCCTCGATCTGCCGGTGACCGTCGACGATGGAACGCTGGGCCTCTCCTATGTCAGCAGCCCGCACAGCGCCTATGTCCTCTATGCCCGTGATGAGATCGCGCTGCTCGGCCTCGGGCGTGCGCGGTTTGCAGCCGAGGCCGTGCTGCGAACGCTGAGCGGCTTGTTGCGAACAACACGGCTCAACCGCGCGGTGCATCTCGACAATTGGCTGCTCTCGACCAATCTGCACGGGGCATGGGAAGGCGGCGGCCTTGCCCAGATGCGCACGCTGCTGTCGGCGCGCTTTCCCGATCACTTTCTGATCATCCGTTCGCTTGATCCCTGGACCTGCCCGGCATTGCTGGACGCCGTCAGACAGGATGGCTGGACCCTGCTCCCCGCGCGGCAAGTCTGGGTGACAGATGATCTGGCGACGCAATGGCTCCCCCGCGGCCAGACGCGCGCCGATGCCAAGGCGCTGCGCCGGTCGGGATTGCAGACCGGACGCGCCGACAATCTCAGCGAACGCGACTGCGCGCGGATCGCTGATCTGTATCACCAGCTCTATGTCGGGCGTTACTCGGCGATCAATCCGATCTTCACGCCCGAATTTGTCCAGCTATCGTCCGCAATCGGCCTGCTGGCCTACCTCGTCGCGCGCGATGCTCAGGGTCAGATCATGGCATTCTCGGCGCTGCGCATCGCGGCCGGTGTTGGGACGGTGCCGCTGATGGGCTACGACATGACGCGCCCCCACACCGAGGGACTGTATCGGATCGCCAGCTATATGGCCACCGAAGCCGCGATGAACGCGGGTCTGCGCTTTCACGGTTCGGCCGGAGCGGGCGAGTTCAAGCGCAACCGCGGCGCGCGTGGGGTGATCGAATATATGGCGGTAGACGCGCGCCACCTCTCCCCCGGGCGCCGCGCCGGCCTTGCGGTGCTGGCCGCCGGATTGAATGCAATCATGAAGCCGATGCTGGAGCGGAATGGGTGGTAGCGGGCTGCGGGTCAGCGCTTGGTGAATGCACTAGCCGCTCCGATAGCGCGCGGACCACGACTGCGCGTCAGGGGCGCCGAACACGCCGGTGCCCCTGATTGCGGTTTCGTGATACGTACGATGCTACGCCGCGATCCGTGACATATGCCGAACAGATGCGCTGCTAGCGGCCCGCCTCTCCTCGACCGTGAACCGGGCGGCCTGTTCGGTGAGCGCCGCAACTTCACCGGTCAGGTTGCGCGCTGCGGCCGACGTTTGCTCGACCATCGCGGCATTTTGCTGAGTTGAATGGTCCATTGCGCCGATCGCGGCGGCGATCTGGGTGATCGCGCTGGACTGCGCCTGGTTGTCGCTCGCGATATCGCCGAGCAGCGTGTGGACCTCGCTCACATCGCCCGAGATATCGACCAGTGCCGCGTCCACCTTTTGGACCATCTCGACCGCTGCACCGATATCGGTCTGGGTGGCGGTCAGCTGGTCGCGCGCGCGTCCGGCCTCTTCCTCGGCCCGCATCGCCAGCGCCGAGACCAGATCGGCTACGACCGCGAACCCGCGCCCGGCTTCACCGGCACGCCCAGCTTCGACCGCGGCGTTCATCGCCAGAACGCGGGTCTGGAATGCGATCTTGTCGAGGCCTTCAATTACGCTGTCGATCCCCTTGGCCGAATCCGACACGCGGGTCATCGCCTGCACCGCCTCGTCCGCGACCGAACGCCCGCTGCTCACGGTGGCGATCGCGCCATCGGCACGCTCGACCGTCCGGGTTGCGGCGGCGGCGGTGGCCTTCAGCCGATCGTCCATCTGCGACACGGCGGCAGAGGTTTCCTCCAGGCTCGCGGCATTGGCTTCGGTGCGCCGCGCCAGATCCTCCGACGCATGGGTGATTTCATCGGACCCGGTCCGAATCGCATGCGTAGTTTGGGACACAGAGCCGATCAGCTCGCGCAACGACGCCAGTGCCGCGTTGAAATTGGTCTTCAGCTCCTGATAGCCGGCCGGAAAATCGGCCTTGATCGATGCCGTCAGGTCACCCTTGGTCATCGCCGACAGGCTGTCGCGCAGCGATGTGGTGACGATCTGCTGCTCGGCGGCAACGCGCGCATCGGCCTCGGCACGATGAACGGCGGCCATGCGGAACTGCTCCACCGCCCCGGCGATGTCGCCCAGTTCGTCGCCACGGTCGCGGAAGGGCACGGTCTGCTCACCGCCCTGCGCCAGCGTGGTGGTGACATCGGTCAGTTCGCGCAGCGGCGTCGCAATCGTGCGGGTCAGCAGCCACCCCATCAGCATCGCGACCAGCGCGGTGAGCGCGGCGCCGCCCCAAACCGCGATATTCGCGATCGTGGACATGCGATCCTGCGCGGCGTGCCGCTCGGCGATCACCTCGCCCTGACGCATCAGCATCTCGGCAGCCAGCTCACGAACGACCGGCAACTGCTTGCGCCCCGAAATCTCCTGCGCCCGCATCCGCGTTTCCGGGTTGGCGGCCAGGGTGATCAGCTCGGCAAAGCGGCGGTCGTTGAGGTCCTTCACTTCGGCCCGCAGCTTGGCGAAGCGCTCACGCTGCTCGGGCAGTTTGACGCGTTCGTCAAACTCCTTTGCGGCGGCCTCAAACGCGCCTTGATTGGCCCTATATTCATCGAGCAGTTCGCCACGCCCGAGCATGGCATAGCCGCGCAGCGCATTCTCCTGCTGGATCACGCTCTCAAGCATGGTCGAAACCAGTTCCTTGACCCGCAGGCTGTTCACATTCTCGTCCGCGCTACTCCGCATCGCGCCCAGCGACATGGCAATGACGCCGCCAGAGGCGCACACCATCAGGATCGCAAGCGTGAACGACAGCACGATCTTGCGCGCCATTTTCAGGTTCGAGAAATAGGTGATCAAGGCGCCCTCTACGGTTGAATGGCCGGAACGACCAGCTGCACACAGGCGCCGGCCGGGGGGCGCTCGCAAAGCACAACCCGCCCTTGTTATAGAAAAGAGCTAAAAGCCTCGGTCGCGAGCATACTGAAATAAAGCCAAACGTTACGATGGATGGGCACGACGGCGATGGGTAAACGACCCGGACAAGACGGCAAACCGCCCCCTTCCAATGTTGGAAATTCCCTGATCTAAACTGATCGGTGAACCCCAACCCGCCGCATCCCCCTCCCAAAGCCCCCGCGCCTGACACCAGTCGCGCAGGTGTCGCGTCGTCGTCGCGCGCGTATCGCCCGCGCGTCGCGCCAGTGTCGCGTCGTCGTCGCGCGCGTATCGCCCGCGCGTCGCGCCAGTGACGCGTCACAGTCGCGTCGCAGGTGTCAGGCGGTCGCAAACCTGTCCACTCAGCCCAAAAACCGGCATTTTTCGTCAGCTTCGTCGGAACACCCCCGCCCCGCCGTCAGTCATCCCCGCTCAGCACCCGGGCATAGGCTGCCGGATCGGCATTGCCGCCGCTCAGCACCACCAGCAGGTCGGGCCGCGCCTCGACCTTCCCGGCCAGCAGCGCCGCCAGCGCTACCGAACCACCCGGTTCGATCACCAGCCGCAGCCGCCGCGCCGCCCAGCGCTGTGCCGCCCGCACTTCCGCCTCGGTCACCCGCACGCCCGTAGCCCCGCGCCGCGACAGGACGTCGAAGGTCAGCGGGGAGACGCGCAGCGTCTGCAGCGAATCACAGGCCGTTGGCGGCGGGTTGTCGCCGACCGGCTCGATCCACCCCGCCTCCAGGCTGCGGCACATATCGTCCCAGCCCTCGGGCTCGACCACGGTGACCTGTGCCTCGGGCAGCGCCAGCGTGACCCCGGCGGCCAGCCCCCCGCCGCCGCACGGCACCACGACCCGCGCCGGATCGGGCAGCTTCATCTCGGCCGCTTGCGTCAGGACCTCTATCCCCAGGCTCCCCTGCCCCTCGATCACCCATGGGTCGTCGAACGGCGGGACCAGCGTGGCGCCACGAGCATGGGCGAGGTGCGCGGCGATCTTGTCGCGATTCTCGGTCATCCGGTCATAGCTGACCACCTCGGCACCCAGCGCCAGCGTCGCCTCCCGCTTCAGCGCCGGGGCGTCGCTCGGCATCACGATCACCGCCGGAACCCCGAGTCGCTTCGCGGCCCAGGCAACGCCCTGGGCATGGTTGCCCGACGAAAATCCGACCACGCCCCTGGCGCGGACGTCCGGGTCGATCGCAGTCAGCCGGTGCCAGGCACCACGGATCTTGAACGCGCCGATCGGCTGGAGCGATTCGGCTTTGAACATCACCGGCACGCCGCGAATTTCGGCCACAAACAAGGGCGTTGGCGGCAGGATCGCCGCCACCTTGGCTGCCGCGTCGCGCACCCCTGCCCGGGTCGGCTGTCGCAAAATCGTCACATCTCACCCCGCATCAATACGATAGTCCCGAAACTACTTTACAGGGGGGACCCCCGACCCTAAATGACCCCTCCGCTGCCCCATGGGACTTCCACCGCAAGGCAGTGTTTTTATCGTCTGCCGCAAGGCAATTGGAGGTCCCTTGAGTTGCACAAGCATCATAGCGCGCTGGGGCTAGCGAAAGCCCTTCGTCCCGTCGAGCCGGTAACGCTCGTTCGTCCGCACGCTGCAAAGCGCGCCGCCCGCTTCTTTGTCGAGAAGTTTCCGGGAACGGTGCTCTACGCGGTCAAGGCGAATCCGTCTCCTGAATTGCTCCAGATCCTCTGGGACAGCGGTGTGACGCATTATGACGTCGCGTCGATCGGCGAAGTGCGCATGGCGCGCCGTGCCCTGCCCAAGGCGACCCTGTGCTTCATGCACCCGGTCAAGGCCGAGGAAGCGATCGAGGAAGCCTATTTCGTTCACGGCGTCCGCACCTTCAGCCTCGACACGATGGACGAGCTGGAGAAGATCGTCCGCGCCACCCGTGGTGCGCAGGATCTGAACCTGTGTGTCCGCATCCGCGTGTCGTCCGACCATTCGAAGCTGAGCCTCGCGGCGAAGTTCGGTGCGGAGCCCGAGGATGTCGCCGACCTGCTGGTTGCGACCCGTCAGGCCGCCGACGCGCTGGGCATCTGCTTCCATGTCGGTTCGCAGGCGATGACGCCGGCTGCCTATGCAGAGGCAATGGAGCGCGTCCGCGCGGCGATCGTCGCCTCGTCGGTCACGGTCGACATCGTCGATGTCGGCGGCGGCTTCCCGTCCAGCTATCCGGGCATGGAACCGCCCCCGCTCGAAACCTATTTCGGGGTGATCCACAATGCGTTCGAGAATCTGCCGATCTCGTACAGCGCCGAATTGTGGTGCGAACCCGGTCGTGCGCTGTGCGCCGAGTATAGCTCGCTGATCGTCCGCGTCGAAAAGCGCCGCGGGGATGAGCTGTACATCAACGACGGCGCCTATGGCGCGCTGTTCGACGCGGCCCATGTCGGCTGGCGCTTCCCGGTCCGCGTCCTGCGCGACGATGCCGATGAAGCGACCGAGATGACCGAATACAGCTTCTACGGCCCGACTTGTGACGATCTCGATCACATGGCCGGCCCGTTCGAGCTGCCGTCGGACATTCAGGCGGGTGACTATATCGAGGTGGGCATGCTGGGCGCCTATGGCTCGGCGATGCGCACCGCGTTCAACGGCTTCGGCTCGGACAGTGTCCATGTCGTCACCGACGAACCGATGGCGACGCTCTATTCGGGCATCGCGATCGAGCGTCCGACCAACGTCGTCAGCCTCGACCAGTTCAAGCGCCGCGCGCGCCGCTGAACAGGCTCAACGAATAAGGAAAGGGCCGCTGTCCGAAAGGAGAGCGGCCCTTTTCGTTGGGACTATTTCCGCGCCTTTCGCGCCGCATAGCGCGCATCCCGCGCCGCTTTCATCTCCGCCGCGCTGGGCGGCTTGAGCCGCGCCTCCTTGAGCGCTGCAGCCGCATCGGCCTCAGCCCGCTCCGCGGCTTTCCGATCGGCCTCAGCCTGCTTCTTCGCCAGCTTCTCGGCCTTGGCCGCTGCCAGCGCCTCCGCCTTGGCTGCCCGCTCCGCTGCCAGCGCCTGGTCGCGTTCTTCCTGCGCCTTGCGCCGCGCTTCAAGCTCAGCCGGATCTACCGCCGGCTTGGCGCGCAACAGATCCAGCGCCTTCTGCTTTGCCTTGGCGGCGGCGGCAGTGCGATCCTGAAATGACGGTTCTTTGTAAGACATGGCTCGTTCCAATAAGCTAACGGGCACCCAAACGCTCGCGACCACGTCGCGTGCCGGATGCGAAGAATATGTTTCGCCGGGGACCCGCGACAAGGGCGCTCCCCGGTCAATCGATCAGCGCAGGGGACGTTCCCACCGCGCCGCGCGGCTTCAGCTGCGCCCGTCGAGGATCGCCGCGATCGCCGCAGTCACCTCGGCGATGTCCGCCATGCCATCGACCCGCTGGACCAGCCCG
Organism: Sphingomonas sp. SDUR79; assembly: GCF_056821745.1. Classification (NCBI taxonomy): domain Bacteria; kingdom Pseudomonadati; phylum Pseudomonadota; class Alphaproteobacteria; order Sphingomonadales; family Sphingomonadaceae; genus Sphingomonas; species Sphingomonas sp. SDUR79. The sequence continues at coordinate 1,730,627 of NZ_JBPDIN010000001.1, forward strand.
CGCGCCTCATAGATCGGCAGGATCGGCGCAGTCTTGGCCCGATACTCGGCCATGCGCGTGCGCACGGTCTCTTCATTATCGTCGGGACGCCGCTTGAACTCGGTGCTTCCGCACACATCGCACACACCCGCAACCGCCGGCTGCTTGAAGCTATCGTGATAGCCCGCACCGCAATTGGCGCAGGTGAAGCGACCGGTGATCCGCGCCACCAGCGCGTCTTCATCGACGACCAGCTCGATCACATGGTCGAGGTTGCGACCGCGTTCGGCGAGCAGGCTATCCAGCGATTCCGCCTGTGCGGCAGTGCGGGGATAGCCGTCGAAGATCGCGCCCTTGTCGCCCAGCGCGTCCAGGCTCTCCCCGATGATGCCGCTGACGATCGCGTCGGAGACAAGCTCGCCTGCCTCCATCACCGCTTTCGCCTGCAGCCCGACCGGCGTGCCCGCCTTGACCGCCGCGCGCAGCATGTCGCCGGTCGACAGCTGCACCATGCCGCGCTCGCTTTCCAGACGCGACGCCTGGGTCCCCTTGCCTGCGCCCGGAGGCCCCAACAGGATGATGTTCAACTGGCTTCCCCTTCCATGCCCCTGCTTAACGCAGGCGGCCGCCTTTCAGCTTCGCCTTCTTGATCAGGTCGCCATACTGGTGCGCCAGCAAATGCGACTGGATCTGCGTGACCGTGTCCATCGTCACGTTCACGACGATGAGCAGGCTGGTCCCGCCCAGATAGAAGGGGATCGCGAGCGCCGACACAAGATATTCCGGCAACAGGCAGATGACGGTCAGGTACGCCGCACCGATCACGGTGATGCGCGTGAGCACATAGTCGAAATAGGCTTCGGTGTTCTTGCCCGGGCGGATGCCGGGGATGAAGCCGCCATATTTCTTAAGATTCTCCGCCGTCTCCTCCGGGTTGAACACAACCGCGGTGTAGAAGAACGAGAAGAAGATGATGCCGGCACCGTAGAGCAGCATGTACACCAGGCTGCCATGCTGCAGATACTGGTTGAGCGTGATGATCAGATCGCCGCCCCAGCTTTCACCCGCCTGCGACTGACCGGCAAACTGGCTGATCGTCAGCGGCATCAGCAGCAGCGAGCTGGCGAAGATCGGCGGGATGACGCCGGCCGTGTTGATCTTGAGCGGCAGGTGGCTGCGCTCGCTCTGCACGCCGCGCTGGGTCTGGCGCTTGGGATACTGGATCAGAATGCGGCGCTGGGCGCGCTCCATGAAGCAGATGAACAGGATCAGGCCCGCCACCGCCGCGAGGATCGCCAGCAGCGTTACCGGGTTCATCGAGCCCGAACGGCCGCCTTCGAACAGCTGCACCAGCGTTGTGGGCAGATGCGCGACGATGCCCGCCATGATGATCAGCGAGATACCGTTGCCGACACCACGGCTGGTGATCTGCTCACCAAGCCACATCAGGAACATGGTGCCACCGATCAGCGAGATCACTGCCGCGATGCGGAACAGCATGCCCGGCTCGACCACCGGCGCCAGCCCCTGGCTCGCGCCGAGCGTCTCGAGGCCGACGGCGATGAAATAGCCCTGGATCGCGGTCAGCGCGACGGTGCCGTAGCGGGTATACTGGTTGAGCCGCTTGCGCCCGCTCTCCCCGTCCTTCTTGATCGCGGCGAGCGTTGGCGACAGCGACGTCGCGAGCTGCACGACGATCGACGCGGTAATATAGGGCATGACACCCAGCGCGATCACCGACATGCGCTCCAGCGCACCGCCCGAAAAGGTGTTGAAGAAGTCGAGCACGCCGCCCTGGGTGCGGTCGGCCAGCAGGCCGAGCTGCGTCGGATCGACGCCGGGCAGCGGCACGAAGCTGAGCATCCGGAAGATGATCAACGCACCAAGCGTGAACCACAGGCGCTTCTTGAGTTCGGTGGCCTGTCCGAACTTGGACAGGTTGAGGCCGGATGCCATTGAATCGGCTGCGGATGCCATTGAAATTCTATCCCGGAAACCAAAGCGGCGGAGAAGCGTTTGCCGCTCCCCCGCCGCCCATATAGGTTACTGTCGGAGCAGGGCAATGCACATACATCGCCCCGTCCACAGCTAAAGTCAGGCCTTACCGGCCTTCTTCGCGGCGATTTCCTTCTGCTTCACGCGATGCTTGGCAGCATGCTTGTCAGCAGCGGGGACGATCGTCGGGATGGTGACGGTGCCGCCAGCCTTCTCGACCGCCTCGATCGCGCCCTTCGACGCGCCGGCAACGGTGAAGCTCAGCTTCGCCGTCAGCTCACCCTTGGCGAGCAGACGGACGCCGTTCTTCCCGCCACGGGCGAGGCCGACGGCCTGCAGCGCAGCGTGGTCGATCTCGGTCGTGGTCAGCTTGCCGGCATCGATCAGCTTCTGGACCATGCCCAGATTGACCTCGGCATAATCCTTGCCGCGCGGGTTGTTGAAGCCGCGCTTCGGGATCCGCATGTGGAGCGGCATCTGACCGCCCTCAAAGCCGTTGATCGCGACGCCCGAACGCGCCTTGGCGCCCTTCTGGCCGCGGCCTGCGGTCTTGCCCTTGCCCGAACCGATGCCGCGTCCGACGCGCATCCGGCCCTTGCGGGCACCATCATTATCGCGGATTTCGTTGAGATTCATGTCGTGCACTCGCTTTCGCTTTAGTCGCGCTGGTCAAATTCCCGACGGGGCCGGGAAAATCGGAAAGGGGGCCGATAGCCCCCTCCCCTCATATTGTCACCTGGAAAAGATGCCGGGGGCTCAGCCCTCGACGATCTCCACCATGTGGGGCAGCTTCCGGATCATGCCGCGAACTTCGGGAGTGTCCTCCAGTTCGCTGACCCGGTGCATCTTGTTGAGGCCCAGACCGATCAGCGTTGCGCGCTGGTCCTTGGTCCGACGGATCGGCGAACCGATCTGCTTCACCTTGATCGTTGCCATGTCGCTTACTCCACGATCGCCGCGGCATCAGCCTCGGCGGTCTGCGAACCGCCACGGCCAAGCAGGTCGGCAATCTTCTTGCCGCGACGCTGGGCCACTGCCTTCGGGGAATACTGGTCGCCCAGTGCCTCAAAGGTCGCGCGGATCATGTTGTAGGGGTTGGACGTACCGACCGACTTGGTCACCACGTCGGCAACGCCCAGGCTTTCGAACACGGCGCGCATCGGACCGCCGGCAATGATGCCGGTACCGGCAGGTGCCGAGCGGAGGGTCACCTGGCCAGCGCCGAAATGGCCCTTGCCGTCGTGATGCAGCGTCCGGCCCTCGCGCAGCGGCACGCGGACCATCTTCTTCTTGGCAGCGGCGGTCGCCTTGCTGATGGCTTCCGGCACTTCGCGCGCCTTGCCATGACCGAAACCGACCCGGCCCTTGCCGTCGCCGACAACGACCAGCGCTGCAAAGCCGAAGCGCTTGCCGCCCTTCACGGTCTTGCTGACGCGGTTGATGTGGACCAGCTTTTCGATCAGCTCTTCGCCCTGCTCGTCGCGCGGGGTGCGATCGTCGCGGCGACCACGGCCGTCACGGCTACGACCACCACCGCCACGATTGTCGCCACCACGGCCACCACGGCCACGACGGTTCTCGGTGCCGGCTTCGGCTGCTGCGCCCTCGACGGGCGTCTGGTTCTGTTCGTCAGCCATCTTAGAACTCCAATCCGCCTTCACGCGCGGCATCCGCCAGCGCCTTGACGCGTCCGTGGAACAGGAAACCGCCACGGTCGAACACGACCTGCGTCACGCCGGCCTGCTTGGCGATTTCCGCGATGCGCGCACCGACCGCCTTGGCCGCATCGACGTTGCCGCCGTTCGTGCCACGGACATCCTTGTCCAGCGTCGAGGCGGCGGCCAGGGTCTTGCCCTGGGCGTCGTCGATCACCTGCACATAAATGTGCTTGCCCGAGCGATGCACCGACAGCCGCGGACGGCCGCCCGAACGCGCGCGGAGCGCGGTGCGGTTGCGGCGACGCCGCTTCTCGAAGAGAGAGAGACCCTTGCTCATTACTTCTTCTTCCCTTCCTTGCGGAAGATGAACTCGCCCTCGTACTTGATGCCCTTGCCCTTGTAGGGCTCAGGCTTACGCCAGCGACGAATTTCCGCGGCAAACTGGCCGACGGCCTGCTTGTCGTTGCCCGAGATTTCGACGGTCGTCTGGTCGGGAGTCTTGACCTCCACACCTTCCGGCACGTCGAGATCGACGTCATGCGAATAGCCGAGCTGCAGCTTCAGCTTGCGGCCCTGTGCGTTCGCACGATAACCGACGCCGGTGATCAGCAGCTTCTTGGTGAAGCCCTCGGTCACGCCGGTCACCAGGTTCTGGACCAGCGTACGCTGCATGCCCCAGAACGCCTTGGCGCGCTTGGTGTCGTTGGCGGGCTTAACCGTGATGGTGCCCTCGCCCACCTCGTACGAGATGTCGTCCGACGCAGGCATGGTCAGGGTGCCCTTGGGGCCCTTGACGCTGACGACACCGCCCTCGACGCTGGCGCTGACGCCGGCGGGAACGGGGATCGGCTTTTTACCGGTGCGGCTCATCAGAACACCTCCGCGAGCACTTCGCCACCGACATTCTGCTCGCGCGCTTCGGCGTCCGACAGAACGCCACGCGGCGTCGAAACGATGGTGATGCCCAGGCCGTTGCGCACCTTCGGCAGTTCCTTCGAACCCGAATAGACGCGGCGGCCCGGCTTCGAGACGCGCGCGATCGACTTGATCGCGGGCTGGCCCTCGAAATATTTCAGCTCGATGCGGATGCCGGCTGCGGGGCCCATCTGCTCTTCGCTGTAGCCACGGATATAGCCCTCGCGCTGGAGCACGTCGAGGACACGCGCACGCAGCTTGCTCGCCGGCGTCAGGACAGAGTCCTTGCGGGCGCGCTGGCCGTTGCGGATGCGGGTGAGCATATCACCCAGAGGATCGGTCAATGCCATCTTCGTGATCCTTACCAGCTCGACTTCGTGACACCCGGGATCAGGCCCTTGTTGGCCAGATCACGCAGCATGACACGTGCGAGACGGAACTTGCGGTAGTAACCGCGCGGACGACCGGTCAGCTCGCACCGGTTGCGGATGCGGGTCGGGTTCCCGTTGCGGGGAATCTCGGCCATCTTCAAACGCGCGATCAGACGCTCGGTCTCATCGAGCGACTTGTCGTTCGCAATCGCCTTCAGCTTCGCATAGCGGCCGGCATATTTCTTCACCAGCTGCTTGCGACGCTCGTTCTTGAGCACGGAACTCAGTTTCGCCATGACTTAAGTTCTCTTTCCCTTACGCTGCCTGCTTCGCTTCGCCGTCCGCCTCGATGGGGAACGGGAAACCGAAGAGACGGAGAAGCTCGCGGGCTTCTTCGTCCGTCTTGGCGGTGGTGGTCACGATCACGTCCATGCCGCGCACCTTGTCGATGCGGTCATAGTTGATCTCGGGGAACACGATCTGTTCCTTGATGCCGCAGGCATAGTTGCCACGGCCGTCGAACGACTTGTCGTTCAGGCCGCGGAAATCGCGAACGCGCGGCAGCGCGATGGTGATGAAGCGGTCGAGGAACTCATACATGCGCTCACGACGCAGCGTCACCTTGCAACCGATCGCCATGCCTTCACGCAGCTTGAACTGCGCGATCGACTTCTTGGCCTTGGTCACGACAGGCTTCTGGCCAGCGATCAGCTCCATTTCGGACGCTGCCTGCTCGACCTTCTTCTTGTCCTGGGTCGCTTCGCCGACGCCCATGTTGAGCACGATCTTCGAGATCTTCGGCACTTCCATCGCATTCTTGTAGCCGAACTTCTCGGTCATCGCCTTGGCGATTTCCGCGTCGTACTTCGACTTCATGCGGGGGGTGTAGGTATCAGCCATCAGATGACATCCCCGGTCTTGACCGCAACGCGGACCTTCTTGCCGTCACGCTCTTCGAAGCGTACGCGGGTCGCCTTGCCGTCCTTGGTCACATGCGCAACCTTCGACACGTGCAGCGGAGCCTCGGCGCGCTTCAGGCCACCCTGCGGGTCGCCCTGGCTCGGCTTGGTGTGGCGCACGGCGATGTTCACGCCCGAAACGACGACCTTGTCGGCCTTCGGCATCGACTTGACGACTTCACCGGTCTTGCCCTTGTCCTTGCCGGACAGGACGATGACCTGGTCGCCCTTCTTGATCTTGGCAGCAGCCATCACAGCACCTCAGGGGCGAGCGAAATGATCTTCATGAAGCCCTTCGAGCGAAGCTCGCGGACCACCGGGCCAAAGATACGGGTGCCGATCGGCTCCTCGTTCTTGTTGACCAGGACGGCAGCATTACCGTCGAAGCGGATCACCGAGCCATCGGCGCGGCGGACGTCCTTGGCGGTGCGGACGATGACGGCACGATGCACGTCACCCTTCTTCACCTTGCCGCGGGGCTGTGCTTCCTTGATGCTGACGACGATGACGTCGCCGACGCCGGCGAAGCGACGCTTCGACCCGCCCAGCACCTTGATGCACTGCACCCGCTTCGCGCCGCTGTTATCTGCGACGTCGAGATTGGACTGCATCTGGATCATTGATCCGGTTCCTTCTCTCTTGGCCTACCGGGACACGTCCCGGGGGTTCCAGTTGAACTCTTGAGACCCTGACGGATCTTAAGCGATGTCGGCCCGCTCGGGGGTCGCGTGGGTGTTCACCCGCTCGATCACCTTCCAGGTCTTCAGCTTGCTGATCGGCGCGGTCTCTTCAATCCGCACGGTCTCGCCCGCCTTATACTCGTTCGCCTCGTCATGGGCGTGATACTTCTTCGAGCGCCGGATGATCTTGCCGTAGAGCGGGTGCTTGACCTTGCGCTCCACGTTCACGACCACCGTCTTGTCGCCCTTGTCGGACACGATCTGCCCGGTCAGCACGCGCTTCGGCATGTTCGTTGTCCTCTTACTTCGCAGCCGAGCGCGAACGCTCGTTCTGCAGCGTCTTGATGCGGGCGATGTCCTTGCGGACTTCCTTCACGCGGCTCGGCTTTTCGAGCTGGCTGGTCGCCGCCTGGAAGCGCAGGTTGAATGCCTCGCGCTTCAGGTTGCCCAGCTCGTCGCCCAGCTGATCGTCGCTCTTGGCGCGCAGATCACTTGCCTTGGTCATCTCTTAACCCTCCAGGTGCGACGTGTCGCCGAGGCGGGCCACGACCTTGGTCTTGATCGGCAGCTTCATCGCCGCACGCTCGAACGCTTCTGCAGCGAGCGGGCCGGGAACGCCGTCCAGCTCGAACAGGATGCGGCCAGGCGCAACGCGCGCTGCCCAATACTCAGGGGCACCCTTGCCCGAGCCCATGCGGACTTCGGCAGGCTTGCTCGACACCGGCAGATCCGGGAAAATGCGGATCCACAAACGGCCCTGACGCTTGATGTGGCGCGTGATCGCACGGCGAGCCGCCTCGATCTGACGTGCGGTGATCCGCTCCGGCTCCATCGCCTTCAGGCCGTACGACCCGAAGTTCAGCGTCGCGCCGCCCTTGGTCTCACCCTTGATCCGGCCCTTGAAGGCCTTGCGGAACTTGGTGCGCTTCGGTTGCAACATTGTCTCTAACCCTTAGCGACGGTCATCGCGCGCAGGGCGAACGCCCGACGTCTGCGATTCCATGTTCAGGCGATCGGTCGCCATCGGATCATGGCCCAGGATCTCGCCCTTGAAGATCCAGACCTTGACGCCGCACACGCCATAGGCGGTGTGCGCTTCGGCGGTGGCGTGATCGACATTCGCGCGCAGCGTGTGCAGCGGAACGCGGCCTTCACGATACCATTCCGAACGCGCGATTTCCGCGCCGCCCAGACGGCCACCACAGTTGATCCGGATGCCTTCCGCGCCCAGACGCATCGCCGACTGAACGGCGCGCTTCATGGCGCGACGGAACGCGATGCGGCGCTCCAGCTGATCGGCGATGCCCTGCGCGACGAGCTTTGCATCGACTTCCGGCTTGCGGATTTCGACGATGTTCAGCGACACGTCCGAGCTGGTCATCGACGCGAGCTTCTTGCGAAGCTTTTCGATGTCCGTGCCCTTCTTGCCGATGATCACGCCGGGACGTGCAGCGAAGATGCTGACGCGGCACAGCTTGGCCGGACGCTCGATCACCACCTTGGAGATCGCGGCCTGCGGCAGCGTCTTCATGATGAACTGGCGCATCTTGAGGTCTTCAAGCAGCAGGCGGCCGTAATCGGCGCCTTCTGCGAACCAGCGGCTGTCCCAGGTGCGGTTGATCTGCAGGCGCAGACCGATCGGGTTGCTCTTGTGACCCATTATGCTTCTTCCTGCACTTCGCGCACCACGATGCGCAGACGGCTGAACGGCTTCAGGATGCGCGTCGACTTGCCGCGACCACGGGTGTGGAACCGCTTCATGGTGATCGACTTGCCGACCGACGCCTCGGCGACGACGAGTGCGTCGACGTCGAGATTGTGGTTGTTCTCGGCATTGGCGATGGCCGAAGCCAGCACCTTGCGCGCGTCAACCGCCATCGCCTTCGTGCTGAAGGAGAGGATGTTGAGTGCGTCACCGGCACGCTTGCCGCGGATCAGGCCAGCAACCAGGTTCAGCTTCTGCGCCGAACCACGGATCTGCGTGCCAACCGACAGCGCCTCATTGTCGCCGACGCGACGGGGAGCCTTGGGCTTCGACATGTTAGCGCTTACCCTTCTTGTCGGCCGCGTGGCCCGGGAAGAACCGGGTCGGGGCGAACTCGCCGAGCTTCATGCCGACCATGTCTTCGTTGACCGACACCGGCACGAACTTGCGGCCGTTGTAGACGCTGAAGGTCAGGCCGACGAACTGCGGCAGGATGGTCGAACGACGCGACCAGGTCTTGATCGGACCGCTACGGCCCGAGCTCTCCTGAGCGACTTCCGCCTTCTTCAGGAGGTGGAGGTCCACGAACGGACCCTTCCAAACGGAGCGAGCCATAGGTTAGCCCTTCTTCTTCGCGTGGCGGCTGCGGATGATGAACTTGTCCGTCGCCTTGTTGTGACGGGTGCGCGCACCCTTGGTCGGCTTGCCCCACGGGGTGACCGGATGACGGCCGCCCGAGGTCCGGCCTTCACCACCGCCATGCGGGTGGTCGACCGGGTTCTTGGCAACACCGCGGGTCAGCGGGCGGATGCCCTTCCAGCGGTTGCGGCCAGCCTTGGCGAGGTTGGTGTTGCCATTGTCGGGGTTCGACACGGCGCCAACGGTGCCCATGCAGTCCGCACGGATGTAGCGCTGCTCGCCCGAGTTCAGGCGAACGATCACCATGCCGCGGTCACGACCGACGACCTGCACATAGGTGCCAGCCGAACGTGCGATCTGACCGCCCTTGCCCGGCTTCATCTCCACATTGTGGACGATGGTGCCGACCGGCATCTGACCCAGCTCCATGGCGTTGCCCGGCTTCACGTCGGTCTTCTTGCCCGCGATCACCTTGTCGCCAACGCCAAGGCGCTGGGGAGCGATGATATAGGCATAGTCCGGCGTTTCGGCGGTGCCATAGTTGATCAGCGCGATGAAGGCGGTGCGGTTGGGATCATATTCGATCCGCTCCACGGTCCCTTCGACGTCCCACGTACGACGCTTGAAGTCGATGATGCGGTAACGCTGCTTGTGGCCGCCCGCGATGCCGCGCGAGGTCACATGGCCCTTGTTGTTGCGGCCACCGGTCTTGCGCTTGCCTTCGGTCAGCGCCTTGACGGGGCCGCCCTTGTGCAGACCCGAACGGTCCACCAGGATCAGGCCACGCCGCGCCGGCGAGGTCGGGTTATAATTCTTCAGAGCCATGTCAGTTGACCCCCTGCGTGACGTCGATCGAATCGCCGTCCTTCAGCGTGACGATCGCCTTCTTGATGTCGCTGCGCGTGTAGGGCTTACCCTTCCAGCGCTTCGTCTTGCCCTTCTGGACGATGGTGTTCACCGCGGTGACACCGACGCCGAAGATCGCCTCGACCGCCGCCTTGATCTGCGGCTTGGTCGCATCGTTCGCGACCTTGAAGACGACGGCATTGGCTTCAGAAACCAGCGTCGACTTCTCGGTGATGTGCGGCGCGACGATCACGTCATAATGACGGATGTCGATCTGCTCCTTCTTAGCCATTGAAGCGCGCCTCCAGCTTTTCGACGGCAGCGCGGGTCAGGACCAGCGTGTCGTGCTTCAGGATGTCATAGACGTTGGCACCAACCGCCGGCAGGACGTTGACGTCCGTCAGGTTGCGCGCGGCGAGGAAGCCGTTGCCGGCATCCGCGTCGATCACCAGCGTCTTGCGGCCGACCTTCAGACCAGCGAACTGATCCTTCAGCGCCGACGTCTTGCTCGCCTCGAACCCGTCGAGGACGATCAGCGAACCGGCCTTGGCGTGGCTCGACAGCGCCATCTTCAGACCCAGCGCGCGAACCTTCTTGTTCAGCGAGATGTTGAAGTCGCGCAGACGGGCGCCATGGGCCTTACCACCGCCGATGAAGATCGGAGCAGCGCGATCGCCGTGACGGGCCGTGCCGCCACCCTTCTGGCGACCGAACTTCTTGCCGGTGCGCGAGACTTCCGAACGCTCGCGCGTCGGACGGGCGGTGCCGCGGCGGTTCCACAGCTGCCAGGTGACGACGCGGTGCAGGATGTCGGCGCGCGGCTCAACGCCGAACACGGCATCATTGAGCTCGATGTCGCCCGATTCCTTGGCGTCGAGGGTTTGAACCTTGACCTTCACGTTCAGCCCTCCTGGCCTTCGGTCGCCTCAGGCGCCTCGACCGTATCGGCCGGGGTGTCCGCTGCGGCGGTGTCGTTGCTGTTGGCGGCAGTCTTGATGCCGGCGGGGAACGGCGCGTCGGCGTGACGCGCGACCTTCACCGCATCCTTGACGAACAGCCAGCCACCCTTCGAGCCAGGGACCGAGCCCTTGACGAAGATCAGGCCGCGCTCGACGTCGGTGCCGACGATTTCGAGATTCTGCTGCGTGCGGTTCTTGTCGCCCATGTGGCCGGCCATCTTCTTGTTCTTGAAGACCTTGCCCGGATCCTGGCGGTTACCGGTCGAACCCAGTGCGCGGTGGCTGATCGACACGCCGTGCGTTGCACGCATACCGCCGAAGCCCCAGCGCTTCATGCCGCCCGCAAAGCCCTTGCCCTGCGTACGACCCTGAATGTCGACGAACTGGCCCGCGACATAATGGTCGGCCGAAATCTCGGCGCCCACGTCAAGCAGACCGTCCGCATCCACGCGGAACTCCGCGAGGATTGCCTTGGGCTCCACCTCGGCCTTGCCGAACTGGCCGCGCTGCGGCTTGGCGACGTTCTTCGCCTTGGCGCTGCCCGCGCCCAGCTGCACGGCGGTGTAGCCGTCCTTGTCCATTTCGCGACGGGCGACGACCTGAACGCCTTCGAGGCTCAGGACGGTGACCGGCACGTGGCGGCCGTCGTCCTTGAACAGGCGGGTCATCCCCAGTTTCTTCGCGATCACGCCAGTGCGCATGATCTGTTGCTCCTCAATACAGAGGCACCCCGCGGACCATTCCGAAGGGTGCATGCCTCAGCCCGTAGATATGATGCGAGCCCCCGTCCGGGCTGAATTCCGACCCGAAGGCAGGAAAGACGGGGGACGCAGCCCGGACCGAAGTCCGGCGGTATCCCTATGTCGTTTAGAGCTTTCGCTCCGGGGCGGTTCATCGGATCGGGATCGATCCGGCCAGCCCTGCGCGACTCCAGTGGAATCGCGAATCTCGTTGGGAGAGCGCGGCCTTTAGGCCAGCTTGATCTCCACGTCAACGCCAGCGGCCAGGTCGAGCTTCATCAGCGCGTCAACGGTCTGGGCGGTGGGCTGAACGATGTCGAGCAGGCGCTTGTAGGTGCGTGTCTCGAACTGCTCACGCGACTTCTTGTCGATGTGCGGGCCACGGTTGACCGTGAACTTGTCGATATGGGTCGGGAGCGGGATCGGGCCACGGATCATCGCGCCGGTGCGGCGCGCGGTGTCGGCGATGTCGCTTGCGGCCTGATCGAGCACGCGGTGGTCGAACGCCTTCAGGCGGATGCGGATATTGTTGTCCATGTCCCTACCAATGCGAAAGAGCGGGGCGCGTGAAACACGCCTCTTGCTGGTTCATACGCTAAAACGAAGGCGGGCCACTACAGCGGAAGCGGGGAGTTGGCAAGGGGTGCGGAGGAGAAATTTCGCCCTCCCCCGCCCCCGCTTCGTCACCCCGGTCTTCAAACGGGTGCGCCCTGCCCATCTTCGGCAAGGCGGGCGCCCATCTCTGTAAAATGCTCCTCGTCCGAAAACCCGCCTCCCTCATCGTACAAGAAGAGCGTCACGGGACCGCGCTGGCCCATCGCCCACGCCACCGCCTCACTCACGGAAACCGCCTCCAGGGCGCCATAGAGGACATAGGTCGCCGAATCCTGTTCGGGGGCCTGGTCTGAGTCCTTGCAGCTATTGTCGTGCTCCACCGCCTCGACGATCGCATTGATCGTCTTCCAGCGGTATTTGCGCGTGCGGTTGTCGACGATGTTCCAAATCATCTGCCGACGATATCGCTTCCGGCGCAACCGACAAACAAAAAGCCCGGCCTCCCCTGGGGGAAGCCGGGCTCTTCATTCTCAGCCCCGCAGGGCGTCGATTACTTGTCGATCGAAGCGACGACGCCTGCACCGACGGTGCGGCCGCCTTCGCGGATCGTGAAGCGCTGGCCGATGTCCATTGCGATCGGCGCGATCAGCTTCACGCCCAGCGCGACTTCGTCGCCCGGCATGACCATCTCGGTGCCCTCGGGCAGCTCGATCGTGCCGGTGACGTCGGTGGTGCGGAAGTAGAACTGCGGGCGATAGTTCGCGAAGAACGGCGTGTGACGGCCACCCTCGTCCTTCGACAGGACGTACACCGACGACTGGAAGTCGGTGTGCGGGGTGATCGAACCCGGCTTGGCCAGAACCTGGCCGCGCTCGACTTCGTCACGTGCAACGCCGCGGATCAGCGCACCGATGTTGTCGCCGGCCTGGCCCTGGTCGAGCAGCTTGCGGAACATTTCGACGCCGGTCACGGTGGTCTTGCGGACGGTCGGCTGGATGCCGACGATCTCGACTTCCTCGCCAACCTTCACAACGCCGGTCTCGACGCGGCCGGTCACCACGGTCCCGCGACCCGAGATCGAGAACACGTCTTCGATCGGCATCATGAACGGCTTGTCCAGCGGACGCTCCGGCTGCGGGATCGACTCGTCGACAGCGGCCATGAGCGCGAGGATCGCGTCCTTGCCCAGCGTGTCGTTCGAACCCGACAGGGCGCAGGTTGCCGAACCACGGATGATCGGAATGTTGTCGCCGTCGAACTCGCGCTTGCTGAGCTCTTCACGGATTTCCATTTCGACCAGCTCAAGGATTTCCTCGTCGTCGACCAGGTCGACCTTGTTGAGGAAGACGACCATGGTCGGAACGCCGACCTGCTTGGCGAGCAGGATGTGCTCCTTGGTCTGCGGCATCGGGCCGTCGGTGGCCGACACGACCAGGATCGCGCCGTCCATCTGCGCCGCGCCGGTGATCATGTTCTTCACATAGTCGGCGTGGCCGGGGCAGTCGACGTGCGCGTAGTGGCGCGTTTCGGTCTCATACTCGACGTGCGCGGTCGAGATGGTGATGCCGCGCTCGCGCTCTTCCGGAGCCTTGTCGATGTTGGCGAAATCGACCGCAGCGTTACCTGCGACGTTCTCTGCCAGAATCTTCGTGATCGCGGCGGTCAGCGAGGTCTTGCCGTGATCGACGTGACCGATGGTGCCGATGTTGAGGTGCGGTTTGGTCCGCTCAAATTTTGCCTTCGCCATTATTTCCTACCTTCTGAGTCAATTTCCCGGACCGCCATGGGACTCACGAGAACGCGGCCCCATAGCGATCAATTTCGTTGAACGCCAGCCTTAGGCCAGCTTCGCCTTCACTTCCTCGGCCACGTTCGGCGGCACTTCGTCGTAATGCGAGAACTGCATGCTGTACTGCGCGCGTCCCTGCGTGAACGAGCGGAGCTGGTTCACATAGCCGAACATGTTGGCCAGCGGGACCATCGCGTCGACAGTCTGCGCATTGCCACGGCTGTCGGTGCCCTGGATCTGGCCACGACGGCTGTTGATGTCGCCGATGACGTCACCAAGATAGTCCTCGGGGGTCACGACCTCAACCTTCATCACCGGCTCGAGCAGCGTGATGCCCGACTTCTGCGCCGCTTCGCGCATCGCGGCGCGGGCACAGATTTCGAACGCCAGCGCCGACGAGTCGACGTCGTGATACGCGCCGTCATACAGCAGCACTTCGAAGTCGATGATCGGGAAGCCGACCAGCGAACCGGTCAGTGCGGTCTCGCGGAAGCCCTTTTCGATCGCCGGGATATATTCCTTCGGAATGTTACCGCCCTTGATCTCGTCCTTGAAGACGAAGCCCGAACCGCGCTCACCCGGGGTCAGCTTGACCTTGACGCGGCCGAACTGGCCGGTGCCGCCCGACTGCTTCTTGTGGGTATAGTCGATGTCGACCGGCTTCTTGAGATATTCGCGATACGCCACCTGCGGCGCGCCGACATTCGCCTCGACCTTGAACTCGCGCTTCATGCGGTCGACCAGGATCTCGAGATGGAGCTCGCCCATGCCCTTGATGATGGTCTGGCCCGATTCATGGTCGGTCGAAACGCGGAACGAGGGATCCTCGGCAGCCAGGCGGTTGAGCGCGAGGCCCATCTTTTCCTGGTCGGCCTTGGTCTTCGGCTCCACCGACAGCTCGATCACCGGCTCGGGGAATTCCATCCGCTCGAGGATGATCGGGTTGGCCGCGTCGCACAGCGTGTCGCCGGTCGTCGTTTCCTTCAGACCCGCGATCGCGACGATGTCGCCCGCACGCGCCTCATCAATGTCCTCACGCGAGTTCGCATGCATGAGGAGCATACGGCCGATCTTTTCCTTCTTGTCCTTCACCGAGTTCAGGTACGAACCCTTGCTCAGCGTGCCCGAATAGATGCGGGTGAAGGTCAGCGAGCCGACGAACGGGTCGTTCATAATCTTGAACGCCAGGCCCGAGAACGGCGCATTGTCATCCGCCGGACGCGAATCCGGGGTCTCGCCGTCGAGCTTCACGCCCTGAACGTCGGGAATGTCGAGCGGCGAGGGCAGGTAATCGACCACTGCGTCGAGCAGCGGCTGAACGCCCTTGTTCTTGAACGCAGAGCCGCACAGGATCGGCACGAATGCCATGTCCAGCGTGCCCTTGCGGATCAGCTTCTTGAGCGTCGCGACGTCGGGCTCATTGCCCTCCAGATAGGCTTCCATCGCCTCGTCGTCCTGCTCGACCGCCATTTCGATCAGCTCGCTGCGATATTTGGCGGCCTTTTCCTTCAGGTCATCCGGGATGTCCTGATATTCGAACTTGGCGCCCAGCGACTCTTCGAGCCAGACGATCGCACGGTTGTTGACCAGATCGACCAGGCCCTTGAAGCCGCCTTCCATGCCGATCGGCAGATACAGGACCGCCGGACGCGCGCCGAGGCGATCGACGATCGTGTCGACGCAGAAGTAGAAATCGGCGCCGGTGCGGTCGAGCTTGTTGACGAAGCACATCCGCGGAACCTTGTACTTGTCCGCCTGACGCCACACGGTTTCCGACTGCGGCTCAACGCCGGCAACGCCGTCAAAGCACGCAACCGCGCCGTCGAGCACCCGCAGCGAACGCTCGACCTCAATGGTGAAGTCGACGTGGCCCGGCGTGTCGATGATGTTGATCAGATGCTCGGGGCCATTGCCGTCCTCGGCCTTCCACTTGCAGGTGGTCGCCGCCGACGTGATCGTGATCCCGCGCTCCTGCTCCTGCTCCATCCAGTCCATCGTCGCGGTGCCTTCATGCACTTCGCCGATCTTGTAGGACTTGCCGGTGTAATAGAGGATGCGCTCAGTCGTCGTCGTCTTGCCGGCGTCGATGTGCGCCATGATGCCGATGTTGCGATAGCGATCGAGCGGATGGCTGCGGGCCATGATCGTGGTTCCTTAAGGGTATGGGGAGCCGCCAGAAGCGACTCCCCGGGATATAGGTAAGAATGTTACCGGAAAAAGACCGGCAACGCCGTCTTTACCAGCGGTAGTGGCTGAACGCGCGGTTCGCTTCCGCCATGCGGTGCGTATCTTCGCGCTTCTTCACCGCGTTGCCGCGATTGTTCGAAGCGTCCAGCAGCTCACCCGACAGGCGTGCCGACATCGTGTTTTCGCTGCGGTTGCGCGCAGACGTGATCAGCCAGCGGATCGCCAGCGCCTGAGCGCGCTCGGGGCGCACCTCGACGGGGACCTGATAGGTCGCACCGCCGACACGGCGGCTGCGCACTTCGATGCCCGGCTTGATGTTGTTCAGCGCTTCGTGAAAGACGCCGATCGGGTCCTTCTTCGCCCGCTGCTCGACAACCTGAAGCGCCGAATAGACGATGCCTTCAGCGACGGCCTTCTTGCCGTCCAGCATCACGCTGTTCATGAACTTCGACAGAACCTGATCCCCGTACACGGGATCGGGCAGGATTTCCCGCTTTTCGGGACGACGACGACGAGCCATCTTGAATTTCCTTCTAAAACTTCAGCCGGTTCCGGAACCTGTCCGGGGCTTACTTTGGCTTACTTCGGACGCTTCGCGCCGTACTTCGAACGGCTCTGCTTGCGATCCTTGACACCCTGGGTATCGAGAACGCCGCGCAGGACGTGATAGCGGACGCCGGGAAGATCGCGAACGCGACCGCCGCGGATCAGGACCACCGAGTGCTCCTGAAGATTGTGGCCCTCACCCGGGATGTACGAAATCACTTCGCGCTGGTTGGTCAGGCGAACCTTGGCCACCTTGCGCAATGCCGAGTTCGGCTTCTTCGGGGTCGTGGTATAGACACGGGTGCAAACGCCACGCTTCTGCGGGTTCTGCTCCATCGCAGGGACCTTCGACTTGGTCTTCTGCAAAACGCGGCCCTTGCGGACCAGCTGGTTAATCGTCGGCATGAAGCCCTTCACCTTCCAATGGTTACTTTGCTGGAGCCGTGTGACCGGAAAATACGAAAGGACCCTGGCGGCCTTAGCGCGGCCTCCGGGCCCTGGCGTCTCCAACAACGTTCAGCTCAATAAAGCTCGCGGGACGGAATCCCTGCGAGCGCGCGGCCTATATACGCGTGCCCCCCACCGGTCAACGGGGTGTTTCGGCGCTGGCGGGCGGCCGTTCGGGGATACGCCACATATATACGGTCGAGCCGCCCGCCTTCCGCTTCGCCTCCGGCTTCCAGTCGCCCATGTCGAACGCGTGGCTGACGACGCGGGTGCCGGGCTTCAGCTGCGCGAACAATTGCGGACGCAGGCGCAGATTCACTTCGGGCAGCAGATACATGGTGACCACATCGGCGGAGCTGAGGTCGGTCTTGAACAGATCCGCCGCCTCGAATCGCACGCGGTCCGCAACGCCGGCATCTTCGGCCGCATCGCGCGCCTTGCGGATCAGCACCGGATCGAGATCGACGCCCAGCCCCTGCGCACCGCGCTCTTTGGCCGCCGCGATCAGGATACGCCCGTCGCCAGTACCAAGGTCGATCACCGTGTCGCCGGCCTTCACCTCCCCCATCTCGAGCATCAGCGCCACCACCTCGCGCCGCGTGCTCTTGTAGGGCACGTCCAGCTTGGGCCCGCCAAAGATGGTGGATGCCGAACAGCTGACCATCGTCGGCAGCATGCACCGTCCGCCCAAAGCGATCAGTCCCAGCGCCACCACCGCGAGGAGCAGCGCAAGCAGGCGAAGACGGGCGGCGGAGGACAGGGAACGGAGCATCGGCGTGCGGTTTCTGCAACGGCGACAGCATCTTGTCCACCGGCCATGCACGCGCGGGCTTAACCCGATCTTCAACGCATCGCCCTATTCGCGATGCCATGTCGTCTGCCGCCATGCGTCCGGGATTGCCGGCCCCCTCCCCGCTGCTCGTCGCGCTGGTCGCGGCGGTGCAGGCCTGGGCACTGTGGCCGCTCTTCACCCCGGACATGACGGCCTATCTGATCCCGTGGCTGGAGACGATCCGCGCCAATGGCGTCGCCGACGCCTTTGCGCGCCCCTTCTCCAATTACATGCCGAGCTATCTCTATCTGCTCGCGCTGGTCAGCCCGCTTGCCAACTGGCTCGATCCGATGAGCGTGATCAAACTGCTCTCGGTCGCCGGGACAGTCGCGCTGGCCCTCGCGATGCACCGCCTGCTCGGCGCGCTCGGTGTGGCGCAGCGGGCGCACTGGGCCGCGTTGGTCGTCGCCCTCCCCTCGGTCGCCTTCAATGCGCTGCTGATGGGCCAGTGCGACGCCATCTATGTCGCCGCGTGTCTGATGGCGGTCGCCATGGCGGTTGAGCGGCGGCACATCGCGATGTTCGCCTGGTGCGGAGTCGCGGTCGCGTTCAAGGCGCAGGCGGTGCTGGTCGCCCCCTTCTTCCTCGCCATCGCGATCCAGCGGCGGGTGCCGCTGCTCGAGTGGCTCGCCGCTCCCGCCGCGCTGCTCGCTTTGATGGCCCCTGCCCTGCTCGCCGGCTGGCCGCCCGCCGACCTCGCCACGATCTATTTCCGGCAGGCGGGCACGTTCAGCAACGACATCGCGCGCAATGCGCCGAATATCTGGTCGCTCGCCGGCATGATCGCGCCGGACTTTGCCCCCCGCCTGTTCGGCCTCGCGCTCGCCGCAGCGCTCGGTGCAAGCGCGTGGTTCGTCGCCAAGATGCAGATCGTCCGCTTCGACGCCGCCGGGCTGGTTGGCATGGCTGCACTCGCCGCGCTGCTCACCGCCGGGCTGCTCCCGCGCATGCATGAGCGCTATTTCCTGCTCGCCGACATGCTGATTCTGGCGTTCGCCATCGCGCGCGGTACCCGCTCCGCCTTCGCTCTCGCCGCGTTGGTCCAGATCGGATCGTTCGCCGCGATCACCGGCTATCTCGGGCTCGGCGCACCGATGGTGGCGCTGGGCGCCGCCTGCATGATCGCGGCAACCTGGATCGCCGCGAGACCGCTCGCGGTCCCGAATGCAAACGATAATCCCCCAACGGGACGAAATCCGGGACCAGCCGTGCTGCGAGGCGGGTTTCGCTATGGTATTGAACAGCGACTCAATTTCCGGGGAAGTGGGGAGTAACCATGTTTAATAACAGCCGTTCGCGCGATGACCGTCCTGCCATGCCGCCTGCACCGCCGGCGCAGAGCAATGGCGCGTCGAAGCGCGGCATGTTTTCGGTTATCGGGCCGGACATCGTCATCACCGGAAGCATCAAGGCCAGCAGCGAGCTGCACATCGAGGGCCGGGTCGAGGGCGATGTCGATTGCGGCACGCTCGCGCAGGGCGCCGACAGCCAGATTTTCGGCAGTGTCACCGCCGAAAGCGCGCGTCTGGCCGGTGCGATCGAAGGTACGGTCCGCGCCAAGCTGCTGACGGTCGAGCGTACCGCGCGCATCACCGGCGATGTCGAATATGAAAATATCACGATCGAAAATGGCGGTCATATCGATGGGCGGCTCAAGCATCTGAGCGCGATCACCGCCGCACCGGTCCGTGCCGAACCGGTGCAGCCGGGCGCATCCGCACCGGTCACGGTCGCGTCGGTCATGGGATCGAACTGACACAGGCGTTTCGGCGCGGGCAGTGATCCGCGTCCAACATTTCAGGGCGCGTTCCTTGCGGAGCGCGCCCTTGTTGCATGCGGTCGCGATTCGCTGCGACAGCTGCATCCGTAATGGCGCTCACTCTCCAGCGCCCGAACGCGGGCCGGGCTAAGCTCGACCATCGCCGACTCCGGCGATCGGTCCCAGCGTATCGGCCACAGCACTGCCCCGATCCGGCCCGCCCTGGCGCGTCCGGGTTGCGGGCGGACGTTCAGGAGAGAGCAGCGTGACGATCTATGCGATTCAGAACCAATGGGGCGGCGACAGCGCGCCCTGGCACGATGGCGGTTTGCTCAGCATCGGCAACCGCGCCGACCAGAACCCGATCGCGCTGGCGATCAGCTCGGGCGATGGCGGGCGCAGCTTCACCGGATCGATGACCTATGAGGGCGAAGGGCCGATCGGCGTCCGCGCGACGCTGGTCACCACCAATTGCTATCAGGTCGAAAACCAGTGGGGCGGCGATGACGCACCATGGCACGACGCCGGTCTGTTCCTGCTCGGCGCGCGCAACGGCCAGAATGCCGTCGCGTTCGACCTCACGTCCAGCGACGGGGGCCAGACTCTCGGCGGCTCGATGACCTATGCCGGGGAAGGCCCGATCGGCGTCAAGGGCGCGATGTCCGATGGCACGGCGTTCGACGCGACCAACCAATGGGGCGGCAACAGCGCACCATGGCATCAGGGCGGGCTGTGGATCCTTGGCTGTCGCCCGGCCCAGCCGGTGGCCGCGATCGACGTGACCAGCCCCGATAATGGCAAGACCCTGATCGGAACCATGACCTATTCTGGCGAAGGCCCGATCGGGTTCAAAGGCACGCAGACCATGGCGAACACCTATAGCGTGCTCAACCAATGGGGCGGTGACAGCGCCCCCTGGCATCCGGGCGGCACCTGGGTGATCGGGTGCCGCGGCACGCAGGGCGTCGTGGCGGTCAACGTCACCGGCACCGGCGCGGCGCTGGAGGGCAGCATGACCTATTCCGGCGAGGGCCCGATCGGCCTCAACCTGGTCCCCGCTACCGCCACTGCCGACGCGCTCGCCCCCGCCTGAGCGCACCATCGCCGGGTCCACGGTTCCTCCCGCCGTGGACCCGGCCTTTTTGTCGCTCAGTCCGTGACGCGTTCGCCGCCCTTGATCACATCAGTGACCCTGGTCAGCACATCGACGTCCTTCAACGGATCGCCCTCGACCGCGATCAGGTCGCCATAGCGGCCCACTTCGATCGCACCGACATCCTTGGTCCGGCCAAGTGCCTCGGCGGCATTGAGCGTCGCGGCGCGGATCGCCTCGATCGGGGTCATGCCGTACTGAACCATGATGCGGAACTGACCCGCAGCGGTTCCATGCGGCATCACGCCCGCATCGCTGCCGAACACCATCTTGACGCCCGCTGCATGCGCCTTGCGGAAATTGTCGCGCTGGATCTGGGCGATCTCACGATCCTTGCGGAGGTTATCCTCCAGCACGCCGTTCTTCTTGCCCTCCGCCTGGGTGTAATCGGTGTTGTAGATATCCATCGAGAACCACACCGGCTGCTTGCGCGCCGCCGCCAGCTTGATCCCTTCGTCATCGACCAGGCTGGCATGCTCGATCGTGTCGATGCCGGCGCGGATCGCCGCCTTGATCCCCGCCGCGCCATGCGCGTGCGCCGCGACCTTCAGGCCCCACTGATGCGCCTCATCCGCGATGGCGCGCATCTCGTCCTCCGACAGCTGCTGCTGTCCCGGTTCGGTGTTGCGCGAAAAGACCCCGCCGGTCGCGCAGATCTTGATCACCTCCGCGCCATATTTGCGCTGCTCGCGCACGATCCGGCGCAGCTCCTGCGCTCCGTCCCCGACCGCGACGCCCTTTTGCTTGAACGAGGGGGGCAAATAAGTGCTGTCGCAATGCCCGCCCGTTGCGCCCAGCGAATGGGCCGCCGGCACGATGCGCGGCCCGGCGATCAGCCCTTCGGCAATCGCCTGCTTGTAGCCCACGTCAGCATAATTTTCGGACCCGACATTGCGGATCGTCGTAAAGCCCGCGCGCAACATCGCCCGCGCATTCGCTGTCCCCTGGATCGCCCAGAAGCTGTCGGTGAACTGCAGGCCGGTATAGCCCCCATAAACGGGATTGCTGTCGAGATGGACATGCATGTCGATCAGCCCGGGCAGCACCGTCTTGCCGCTCAGATTGATATGCCGAACGTCGCTGCCCCAGCGCACGACACGCGCGTCGGCGATGCTGGTGATGCGCCCATCGGTGATGAAGATCGCGGGATGCTCGACCACCTTGCCGCTGACCACGTCGATCATCCGGTCGGCGGTAAGCACCACGGTTTCGGCATGTGCCGGCGTCACAGCCATCGCTGTTACCGCCAGAGCCCAGCACCCACGCGTCATTCTCGTCTCCTTCAAACAGCTCACGCTGCGCCGGTGCTCATCCCCTGCGCGATCGAACGCAATCTGCGCGCTCGCCGGGTTGATCGCAAAGGCGATCATATCACGATCGGCACCAGCTGACGCGACCAAGCGTTACGCCATACGCCGCACGTCCGCTATTTGTGATACGCCGTGACCTGCTGCGACTGCCCCAGGACGCGAACCGTACCCGTGCAGACGACGGTCTCTCCGGCCCTAGGTTGCGCGCCGCCGGGACGGAGCACCAATGTCGGAGCTCCGGATTTGTCGCTGTCGAACGTTCCGACGGTCGACCCCTCATGATTGCCCAGATCGACCAGGGCACCCCAAAGGATCTCGTATCCGTCAAGTTGCGTAGTGAGTTCGGCGAGCGAATAGCTCCCCATGAATTTACCGTTCCGGATCATGGCAGCGTGAGCCTTGATTTGAGCCTAAGTTGCGATTCCAGCCCCTCCGCCGCTGTCTTGGAACAATAGGAGGTGCCAATCTTGGTCAAGATGGCTTGCTTTTGCGCATCGAAATTGCCTCCCTTCTCGGTCGCGGTGATATCGCTCACAGTGTCAAGCACTGGCTTGTCGGTCTGCGCGTCCAACGCGTTGAGCGCCGTCGCAATCTTGGTCCACACGGGCAGCGCGCCCGCCTCTACGGTGCAGGTTTCGATCAGATTTTCATATTCCCGGACCGCTTCCGCCTTTTCTGCGGACGCATCTGTCGTCGCCGCGCCGAGCGCCTCCGCGATTGCATCGTTGAGACTTCCGGTACGTTCATAATTGTCGAGATCGCTCATCGCAGCCCAGAGCGGGTACTCATGGATCGACTTCAGCGTCGCCTTTTCGAGGATCGCTGTCTTCGCCTTGAGGCGTTTAGCGTCCATTTTCATGAGCAAAGCCGGCAGGGACTGCTGAAAATAGACTTCGCGAAATAGCGCCGCGCGGGTTCCGGTGAGTCCTGCAGCGCCGGCCGACAGGATATTCGCCGCGCTCCCGCTTACCAGCGATCCGACGCCGGTGAGCGCCATCACACCCATGTCGAGACCGAAACTGGAGCCCCGCATCTCGCGCGAGAGCGCGCGCTTGTAGTCCTCGAACCGCGCATCATGCGCGCGCAAGTGAAGTTGAATGAAGTTGTTTCGAAACAGCTTCTTCTTGTCGTCCGTATTCAGCTCGTCGAGTTTTGAGTACGCCGCGGCCGCAGAATATGAACCCGTTGAAATGTCATGGATTTTGGTGGAGGTGGGGATACTGGGCTCTATAGCACCATCAAATGACGCACAGCCTCCCAGCACCCCGACCACAAAAATCAGCAATGGCCTTGCGACGAACAGCCGAACATTCATCATGAACCGCCCCCCCGATCCTATAAGGGGCTGTTAGCAAAGAATAACGGAAATTAATACTGCCGATTTATCGAAGAGCTTCTTGCCTCGACGAAATGTGTCGCGGGCCGACGGCGCCTCGTCATGCTTGAGTCTAGATGTGGATCACCCGCCCGTAAGCCGCAAGCACGCTTTCATGCATGGACTCGCTGATCGTCGGGTGCGGGAACACCGTTTCCATCAGCTCCGCCTCGGTCGTCTCCAGCGTCTTGCCGATGGTATAGCCCTGGATCATCTCGGTCACTTCCGCGCCGATCATGTGCGCGCCGAGCAGTTCGCCGGTTTTGGCGTCGAACACCGTCTTCACAAACCCGTCCGGCTCGCCCAGCGCGATCGCCTTGCCGTTGCCGATGAAGGGGAAATTGCCGACCTTGACCTCGTAACCCGCTTCCTTCGCCTTCGCCTCGGTCAGGCCGACGCTGGCGATCTGCGGGTGGCAATAGGTGCAGCCGGGGATGTTGCGCGGGTCCATCGCGTGCGGATGCTTGCCCGCAATCGCCTCGGCCGCGATCACGCCCTCATGGCTCGCCTTGTGCGCCAGCCACGGCGGCGCGGTGATGTCGCCGATCGCCCACAGCCCTTCGACATTGGTGCGGCACGCGCCGTCGGTCTTGAGGAAGCCGCGATCGTCCACCTCAACGCCCAGTTCCTTGAGGCCGATGTCCGCCGTGTTCGGCACGATGCCGATCGCAACGATGACATGGCTGAATTCGCCATCGACCGCCTTGCCGTCCTTGTCGGTGATCGTCGCCTTCACGCCGCTCTTGTCTGCGGCGATCTTGTCGATCTTGGCGCTGGTCATGATGGTCATGCCCTGCTTCTTGAGCGCCTTCTCCAGATGCGCGGAGATGTCCTTGTCCTCGACCGGCACGATGCGGTCGAGCATCTCGACCACCGTCACGTCCGCACCCATGTCGTTATAGAAGCTGGCGAATTCGATCCCGATCGCGCCCGATCCGATCACCAGCAGCTTCTTCGGCATTTCCTTCGGCGTCATCGCGTGGCGATAGGTCCACACCCGCTCACCATCGGCGGGCAGGTTCGGCAGGTCGCGCGCGCGCGCGCCGGTGGCGAGGATGATGTTCTTGGCGGCCAGCTCGGTCACCTTGCCGTCCGCGCCGGTGACGCTGAGCTTGCCCTTACCGGTCAGCTTGCCGGTGCCCATGTGCACAGCGATCTTGTTCTTCTTCATCAGGTGCGTGACGCCCTGATTGAGCTGCTTGGCCACCCCGCGCGAGCGCTTGACCACCGCATCCAGGTCGGCACTGATCTTTTCGGCGGCCAGACCATAGTCCTTGGCATGCTGCATGAAGTGGAAAATCTCCGCCGAGCGCAGCAGCGCTTTGGTCGGGATGCACCCCCAGTTGAGGCAGATGCCGCCGAGCAGTTCGCGCTCGACGATCGCGGTCTTGAGACCGAGCTGGCTCGCGCGGATCGCGGCGACATAGCCGCCGGGTCCGGAGCCGAGCACGATCACGTCATAGGATTCAGCCATGGTTTTGCCCCTGGGGAAGAGAGGGTTGAAAGGAAATGGGGTCGCGCGGACTAACCGTCCACCGGCCGCGGCTTGCGGTCCTCGCCGACCGCGACAAAGGTGAAGTTCGCCTGCGTCACCAGCTCGCGCTCCTCACCGTGGCGACAGCGGCGCCAGGCTTCGACCTCGATCAGCATCGAGCTGCGCCCGATCTTCACGATCTGGGCATAGACCGAGACTTCATCACCGACCGCGACGGGTGCGTGGAATTGCATCGAGTCCATCGCGACCGTGACCGCGCGGCCCTTGGCCCGGCGCGCGGCGACGAGGCCGGCGGCAAGGTCCATCTGGCTCACCAGCCAGCCGCCAAAAATATCGCCATAGGCATTGGCGTCTGCCGGCATAGTGCTGACGCGGATCGAAGGTTCGATCGCGGGGGGCTCCCGGTCAGGCATCGTCGCCGCCCTCCCCGCCCTGCGGGTTGCGCTGCAGCCACATTGCGCGGCGCATCGGCCCCACGCCCATCACGACGATGCACAGGATCGCGACCCCCGTGACCAGCCACACATCCCCCTGCGCGAGCGGATAGGCCCAACTCGCCAGCGCCCCGATCAGCAGCGCAACCGCGATTCCCGCGGCAATGTGCAATGCTTCGATCAGGACACGCATGACGGGGCGCTCAGGCCAGCAGGCCCATGGGCGATTCAATCAGCGCCTTGAGCACCTTCATCAGCTCGGCGCCATCGGCCCCGTCCACCGCGCGGTGGTCGAAGCTGCCGGTCGCCGACATCACCGTCGCCACGCCCAGCGCGTCGTCGACGATGTACGGACGCTTCTCGCCCGCGCCGACCGCCAGGATC
This sequence comes from Sphingomonas sp. SDUR79, assembly GCF_056821745.1. Lineage (NCBI taxonomy): Bacteria > Pseudomonadati > Pseudomonadota > Alphaproteobacteria > Sphingomonadales > Sphingomonadaceae > Sphingomonas > Sphingomonas sp. SDUR79. The sequence goes on from NZ_JBPDIN010000001.1 coordinate 1,756,339, forward strand.
ATCGCCTGGGGCGGGTTGATGACGGCGTCGAACTGCTTGATCCCGAACATGCCCATGTTCGAGATGCTGGCGGTGCCGCCCTGATATTCGTGCGGCTGGAGCTTGCCCTCCTTCGCCCGGTCGGCCAGCTCCTTCATCTGGTTCGAGATCGACGCGAGGCCGATATTCGCCGCGTCACGGATGATCGGAGTGATCAGACCGGTCGGCGTGGACACCGCGACCGAGATGTCGGCGCGGCTGTATTTGACCAGCTTGTCGCCCGCATAGGTCACGTTGCACTTGGGCACTTGGCTTAGCGCGACCGCGAGCGCCTTGATCAGCATGTCGTTGACCGACAGCTTCACCCCGCGCCCTTCGAGGCTCTTGTTGAGCTGGCCGCGCAGCTTGAGCAGCGCGTCGAGCTGAATGTCGACGGTCAGATAGATGTGCGGGATCGTCTGCTTCGCCTCGGTCAGGCGGCGCGCGATCGTCTTGCGGATATTGCTGAGCTTTTCGACCTCGTGCGGGATGCTCTCGTCATACCACACCGATGCCGGGGCAGCGGCCGGTGCCGATGCGGTCGGCGCAGCAGCGGCGGCAGGCGCTTCGGCCGCCTTGGGCGCGGGCGCAGCACCGGGCTTCGCTTCTGCGACGTCGGCCTTGACGATGCGGCCGTTCGGGCCGGAGCCCGCGACGCCAGACAGGTCCACGCCCTTTTCCGCGGCGATGCGGCGCGCCAGCGGGCTCGCCTTGACGCGCTCGCCGTCAGCCTTGGGGGCGACAGTAGGCGCAGGTGCAGGCGCAGCGGCAGGCGCCGGAGCAGCCTCAGCCTTGGGCGCTTCCGCCTTGGGCGCCTCAGCCTTTGGTGCAGACACCGACGCGGCATCCTCGCCCTCGCCCGCCAGCACGGCGATGACGGTGCCGACCTTCACCCCGTCAGTGCCCTCGGCAATGACGATCTTGGCGATCACGCCTTCGTCGACCGCCTCGAACTCCATCGTCGCCTTGTCGGTTTCGATCTCGGCCATCAGGTCGCCGGCCTTGACCGTGTCGCCTTCCTTGACCAGCCATTTGGCGAGCGTGCCCTCCTCCATCGTCGGAGACAAAGCGGGCATCTTGATTTCGATCGACATGGGTGGGGAGGATCCTGTCGTGATGTGAGGTGGTTGTCGCGCCCTCCTTGCGCGATGAACGGCTTGGGTCAACCCCGCCCCTTGCGCTCGAGGCCGCGACGCGTCACCACCTGTCACCTACGGAGGGGGGAAGTAGTTTCATGCGCACCTATCTGGTCGTGATTGACGAAAGCCCCGAGGCGCAGATCGCGCTCCGCTTCGCCGCACGCCGTGCGGTCAAGACCGGCGGCGGGGTCGAGATTTTGGCGCTGATTCCCAAGCCTGACTTCGTCCAGTGGGGCGGCGTCATGGCGACGATCGAGGAAGAGGGGCGACAACGCGCCGAAGCTTTGGTCGCGGGCGCGGCCGGCACGCTGATCCAGGAATCGGGGCTCAAACCGACCATCACCGTGGTCGAAGGCGACGGCCCCAAAGTCATTCGCGACATGATCGAAGCGAATCCAGAGATCGCCGCGCTCGTCCTCGGCGCTGCGGTCGGCGGCAAACCCGGCCCGATCGTCACCCATTTCACCAGCGGCGACATGGCGGTTCTGCCGGTGCCATTGATGATCATCCCGGGAAGCCTCGACCGCGAGGCGATCGACCGGCTAAGCTAAGGCCCTATGCGAACCCTCCTTCTCCCCGCGCTGCTGATCGCAGCCCCCGCCGCCGCCCAGCAAAAGCCCGTCGAAGCGCCCAGCGCCGAGCGGCTCAAGGCCGATGTCGAAAAGCTGGTGAGCTTCGGCACGCGCCACACCCTCTCCTCCCCCGACGATCCGGTGCGCGGCATCGGCGCGGCGCGGAAATGGGGCGCGGAGGAGCTCGACCGGATCGGCGCGGCGTGCGGCGATTGCATCAAGGTCGCGCGGATCGGCCGCACCTTCACCGGCCCGCGCGCGCCGAACGGGGTCGAGGTCGTCAACGTGCTCGGCTTCCAGCAGGGCGAAGACCCCAAGCGCGTCGTGATCGTCCAGGGCCATATCGATTCGCGCGTCAGCGACGTGATGGACTTCACCAGCGACGCCCCCGGCGCGAATGACGACGCCTCCGGCACCGCATTGGTGATCGAGGCGGCACGCATCCTCTCCAAGCACAAGCTCAAGGCGACAATCGTCTATGCGCTGCTGTCGGGTGAGGAACAGGGGTTGTGGGGCGGCACGTTGCTCGCCGAAACCGCGAAGGAGCGCGGCTGGGAAGTCATCGCCGTCCTCAACAACGACATTGTCGGCAACACCGTCGGCCAGAACGGCGTCCGCGTCGCCGATCGCGTCCGCGTCTTTTCCGAAGGCATCCGCGCGTCGGAGGACCTGCCCGGCCAGATCGGCCGGCGCGGCGATGGCGGCGAGGATGATGGCCCCAGCCGCGCGCTCGCCAAGGCGATCGACAAGGTCGCGGATGGGATGCGCGAGTCGGACAAGGACGCACTCGACGTGTTCGTCGTCCGCCGCCCCGACCGCTTCGGGCGCGGCGGCGATCACGAACCCTTCCTGCGTCTCGGCTACCCCGCCGTCCGCTTCTCGGTCGCGGCCGAGAATTACGACCAGCAGCATCAGGACCTGCGGACCGAAAAGGGCCGGGTCTTTGGCGACACGGTCGACAAGATGGACTTCCCCTACCTGGCGAAGGTCACCGCGCTCAACATCGCCACGATCCGCCGTCTCGCCAATGCGCCGTCGGCCCCATCGGGCGTCGTGCTCGACGGCGCAGTGAGCGCGGATACCAAGGTGCGCTGGAACGCTGTCCCCGGCGCGCGCGGCTACAAGGTCTATTGGCGCCGCAACGACACGCAGAACTGGAGCGAGGTGCGCGGCGTCGCCGGGCGGACCGAGACAGTGCTGAAGGACGTGGTGGTCGACGATCACTTCATCGGCGTGTCGTCGGTCGCCGCGGATGGCAGCGAGAGCATCGTGACGTTCGGCACCCGCCCGCCACGGAACTGACCCAAAGCATCGCCCCGGCCTGCGCCGGGGCGAGGGAAACTACCGACAGCAATCCTTGGTCGACCGGCGCACCGTCTTGCTCGGATAGCGCCGCACGGTCTTCACCGGCGCGCGATAAGTGCGGACTTCCTCGACCTCCTCGATCACCTCTTCGGTGACCGTGGTCGTGGTGGTCGCGCCGGACTGGATGACGATCGTCGTCACCGTGGGCCCGGCCATGTAATAGCCGCTTCCGCCATAATAGCCGCGGGCATAGCCGCCGCCCTGCGCGCCACATGGGCTGGCGCAGGACGGCGGGGCATACCCCCCCGGGTATGGCTGTGCAGGCATTGGCCGCCGCTCGCGGCGATCGTCCGCATAACCGTCATCATCGTAACCGGGCGCGTCGTAGCGTGCGCCGTAGCCGCCACCGCCGCCGCCGCCGGCAGCAGCCGCCGCCGCATAGCCGCCACCGGCATAGGCCGTGGCCGATCCGCCGCCTCCGCCGCCATTCCAGTCGATCCCGCTGACCGAATCCCACACCCGGCCATCGCGGTCGGCCAGCACGGCATCGTCATAGTAACGCAGCCAGCCATAGCCCGGCGCCGGGCGGCTCAGACCCCAGCTCGACCAGTCGCTGATCCAGAAGCCACCACCGACCCAATAGCTTGGCAGCATCCAGCCGCGCACCGGCCGACGATAGGCGCTCCACCCGCCGGGCGCGCGCATCCCCGCGTGCCAGCGCCCGCCGACCATCGGGCCCCAGCGGCCACCGCCGTGGGTCGCGCGCGGCGGATCGATCCGCGTCGGAGGCACCGACCGCGACGGATAGCGCACCGGCTCGCGCTCGCGCTGGACCCACTGCCCATCGCGCCACACCCGCTGGGCCTGGGCAGGGGTCGCAACCGCAATCGCGGCAATCGACAAGGTCGTGAGGGTCAGGACACGCATTGGCACACTCGCTGTTCTGGCGAGGCGCGACCATTCAAGCAGGGAAGAAGGACCGCGCCTCTTTACAGCGTTTTAACACTGACAACGCGCCGATCCCACCGCGCACCTTGGTTAAGAAAGTCCCAATGCGGGGCAGCGCTCAGGTCGCTTTCAGCGGTCGCTGCACCGGCCCGCTCCCCCACCCGGCCACCCATAAAATACGATGCCGTTGGGTGGCCGGGTGGGGGAGCGGGCCGGTGCCGCTTCAGCGAAGCTGAAAAATCTAAGCCGCGAGTCGCGGGGCCAGCAGCGCCATCAGCGCCTCACACCCCGCCGCATCCTCGGCATCGAAGCGGCCGGTGACCGGGCTGTCGAGGTCGAGCACGCCGAACAGCTCGCCGTCATGCACGATCGGCACGACCAGCTCGGCATTGCTCGCCGCATCGCACGCGATGTGGCCGGGAAAGGCGTGGACATCCGCGACCAGCTGCGTCTCGCGCGTCGCCGCCGCCGCGCCACACACGCCCCGGCCGAACGGAATGCGGATACACGCCGCCTTGCCCTGAAACGGCCCGAGCACCAGCTCGCCGCCGACATTGCGGTAGAAACCGGCCCAGTTGAGGTCGGGCAAATACTGCCCGATCAGCGAGGCAGCATTCGCCATATTGGCAATCGCGTCAGGTTCCCCCGCCGTGAGCGCATCGAGCGCGGCGTGGAGATCGCGATAAAGTTCGGCCTTGGACCCGGCGGCAATGTCGAAGCTGTACATATGCCGCAGGTGGCGCGGGCGTTGCCGTGATGCAAGGGGCAAGACATGGTTCAGCGTCGCTCGATTGGAAGCGCCGTCTTGCTTCGCCGAGACTAGCGACAGCGCGCCCGCGTCATCCCCTCTGACGTCAGCACGTTGCCGTCAGCCGACAGGGCAAAGACGCGCGTCTGGTCCCAGGTTTCACCCTCGCCGGCATAGCGCGCGGTCACCCTGATTTCCGGCCCGGTCGCGACGACCCCGATGATGTCCGCAGTGCTTTCGTAAAAGCGCAACTCGGTCGGCGCGATCGTCAGCCGGGTGACGTCGCTACCCTTGCCGCAGTCCGCGACATTCGCGCTCCAGTTGCCATGAAAGGCCTTGGGGATTTCAGCGCTCGCCCCGTCGCTCGCGGTTTCGGCCGGGGTTGTCGCGACCGGATCGGGCGGAGTTGGGCGATCGGCCGTCTGCATATTGTTTTGCGTCACATCCTCCAGCGTCGGCTCCTGCGAACAGGCGCTGAAGAGGATGAGGGGCACAAGCCAGATCGATCGGTTCATGACGCGCAAACGCGCAGGAAGCGCGATCGTTGCGCGGCGACATCAATCGATCTGCACCCTGCCCCGCCCCGCCTTGATCGCCGCGCGGCCCTTTTTCTCGTCCACCCGCCGCGCCTTGGCCGCCTTGCCCGGCTTGGTCTTGATCCGCCGCGCCTGCCGCTCCAGCGCCTTTTCGATCAGCTCGATCACCCGCGCGCGCGCATCCTCGCGATTGGCATCCTGGGTGCGGAACTTGCGTGCGGTCACCACCAGCTCGCCGCCCGAAGTCATCCGGCTGCCCGCCAGCTCCTTGAACCTGGCATAGGCATAGGGCGGCAGGCCCAGCGCAAACACGTTGACGCGCAGCTGCACCGCGGTCGCGACCTTGTTGACATTCTGCCCGCCCGGCCCCGACGCGGCGAGGAACTTTTCCTCGACGATCGCCGCCTCGGGCAGTTCAGCCGGCATCGTCGCCCAGATCGTCCTGCGGTTGCCCGCCCGCAAAGCCGAACGCACGGAACGAATCCGGGGTCGGTGCCTCGGCATGAATGTCGGGCTTGCCCGGACGCGGCACGGTCAGCTGCGCGGCGTGGAGCATCATCTTGCGTCCGTTCGCCACACCGTAGACCGGGTCGCCGGTGATCGGAAAGCCCAGCCCCTCGGCGGCATGGACGCGGATCTGATGCGTGCGCCCGGTTTCGGGATAGAATGCGATGAACGCCCGCCCGTCCTTCTGCGCCAGCATCCGCCAGCGCGTCCGCGCAGACTTGCCGTTCGGGCTGCCAGTCATCCGCCAGCCGCGCTCGGCGCTCGACACCTTGATCAGCGGCAGATCGATCATCCCCGATGGCGCATCGGGAATTCCGTCGATCACCGCGAGGTAGCGTTTGGTCACCTGCCCCGCCTCGAACGCCTGCTGGAACCGCGCATGCGCCTTGGGATTGCGCGCGAGCAACAGGCACCCGCTGGTGTCGCGATCGAGCCGGTGGACCGGCGTCGGCCAGCGCTTGAAGCCGAAGGTCAGGTTGGCGAGGTGGTTTTCGAGGCTGATCGAGCCGTCGCGCGGCGGATCGACCGGAAGCCCGGCGGGCTTGTCGATGATGATCGCCTCGCCATCGATGAAAAGTACGTGATCCTGGATCATCGCCACGCCTTGCCACTGCTATGCGCCGGACGCCAGCCCGTAGGTCCTATCGCGGTTGCACAATCCTCCCCCGCCAGGGGGGGGGTGGCGCCGAAGGCGACGGAGGGGGAGGACGGCTGTCCGCTTGAGCCTCCTGCCGGCGTGCTTCCGCCCCCTCCGTCACGCTGCGCGTGCCACCTCCCCCTGGCGGGGGAGGATTGGGGCGACGCATCGCGCAATCTCGATCCGATCTAGCCGAAGCGATAGGCATCCATCGCCAACACGCCATAGGTATAGCTGTGATGCAGTCGCTGCGCCGGCTCGCCGCCCGCGCCCATCGCGGTGAACAGCGGCAGGATATGGTCCATCGTGGGATGGTTCGCCCGACCGTGCGGGCCGCGCTCGACCGCGTGGAGCACCGCGTCGGTGTCCCCGGCGTCGAACCGCTCCTTTACCCAGTTGGCGAACCCCGATACCCAATCCGGCACCGGCGCATCGTGGTTGCGCCCCTCGACAAAGATCGCACGCAGATTGTGCGTGAGGCTGCCCGATCCGATGATCAGCACATTGCGCTGGCGCAGCGGTGCGATCACCTGGCCGATACGGTGATGCCAATGCGGCGGATGCGCGCTGCTGATCGACAGCTGGACCACCGGGACATCGGCATCGGGCCAGCCCAGCATCAGCGGCACCCAAGCGCCGTGATCGAGCCCGCGCGCGGGGTCGAGGAACACCGGATGCCCGGCCTTCGCGACCAGCTGCGCCACCGCTTCCGCCAGCGCGGGATCGCCCTTGGCCGGATAGCGCAGGTCGAACAATTTCTGCGGAAAGCCGCCGAAATCATGGATCGTCGGCAGATCGCTGCCCGACGCCACTACCGCCTCCGCCATGTCGTGATGGGCGGAGATCATCAGGATCGCATCGGGGCGCGCCACATGCGACGCCAGCCCGGCGAGGAAATCCCGCGCCGGGCTGGGTTCGAACAGGATCATCGGCGAGCCGTGCGACACGAACAAAGCGGGTTGCACGGCGCGCGTCATGTCAGGCGATCAGCTTGGTCGCGACTTCGGCAATGCGGCGGCCCTGATAGCGCGCGCCAGCCAGGTCGATCTCGCTCGGCATGCGGCTGCCGTCGCCACCCGCGACCGTGGTCGCGCCATAGGGCGCGCCGCCGAGCACTTCGTCGATCTTCTGCTGGTCGGCATGACCGTAATCGAGGCCGACAATGGTCAGGCCGAAGTGCAGCAAATTGGTGATGATGCTGAACAACGTGGTCTCGTTGCCGCCATGCTGGGTCGCGCTCGACGTGAATGCACCGCCGACCTTGCCGTGCAGCGCGCCCTGATACCAGACGCCACCAGCGGTATCCCAGAACGATGCCATCTGGCTCGCCATGCGGCCGAAGCGGGTCGGCGAGCCGACGATGATCGCGTCATATTCGGTCAGCGCATTGGGCCCCTCGATCAGCGGATGCGCGCTGTCGGCCTTGAAGCCGGCGGCCTTGACCACCGCCTCGGGCGCGGTCTCGGGCACGCGGCGGATATCGACGGTCGCTCCGGCCGAGCGTGCGCCCTCGGCAACCGCTTCGGCCATCGCTTCGATATGGCCATAGGACGAGTAATAAAGCACCAGGACCTTGGTCATTTAAGTTCTCCTGAAAGTCCCCCCTCCCGCTTGCGGGAGGGGTCGGGGGAGGGAATGTTCGGGAGGGGGCTGACACGCCCTCCCCGAGCCCCTCCCGCAAGCGGGAGGGGAGTTTCTAGAAAAAGGGGTGGAGCGGCCCGCCTTGGGAGGGGGGGCTTGCGGACCGCTCCGGGGGGTCGTTAGTCTGAATCGACCAGGACGATCTCGGCGTCCTCGATCGCGGTGATCGTCACGGTCTGGCCACCGCTCAACGCGGCGCCGTCGCGGGCATCGAAGGGCTTGCCATCGATTTCGATCTTGCCGACCGCAGGGACGAGATAGGCATGGCGCCCCTGCCCCACGCTGTGCGTCACGCTTTCACCGGCCTTGATCGTCGCGCCGAGCACCCGGGCATCAGCGCGGATCGGCAACGCTTCGCTGTCCTCGGCAAAACCGCTGGCGAGCGTCACGAACTTGCCCGAGCGCTCACCCTTGGGAAAGGGCTTGGCGCCCCAGCTCGGCGCGCCGCCGCCGGCACGCGGCATGATCCAGATCTGGAACAGCGTCGTGGTTTCGGACTCCAGATTATATTCGGCGTGCCGCACCCCGGTGCCCGCGCTCATCACCTGGACGTCCCCGGCACCGGTCTTGCCGGTATTGCCCATCGAATCCTGATGCGTGATCGCACCGGTGCGGACATAGGTGATGATCTCCATGTCTTTGTGCGGGTGCGGCGGAAAACCGCTGTTCGGAGCGATCTCGTCATCGTTCCACACGCGGATCGCGCCCCAGCCCATGCGGGCGGGATCATAGTAATTGGCGAAGCTGAAATGATGGCGTGCGTTGAGCCACCCGTGATCGGCATGGCCTAGGCTGTCGAACGAACGTTTGTCGATCATCGGAACCTCCTTGCTTGAGGTTCAAGATAGTTCGGGAGTTCGGCGCGTAAATGGAAACGTTTGAAACGGATCGTTTCGTCATTTATGGTGCGGCACCGGCCCGCTCCCCCACCCGGCCACCCAACGGCAGCGTATCTTATGGGTGGCCGGGTGGGGGAGCGGGCCGGTGCCGAAACGCGGAGCTACAAAAAATGCGCCTTCCCGATTTTGAAGCCTGGGCAATCTTTGCATGCGTGGTCGAGCATCGCTCATTCAGCGGGGCAGCCTCCGCGATCGGGGTCAGCAAGGCCACGGTGTCCAAGGCGATCGCCCGGCTTGAGGCGCAGCTGGGTACCGCGCTGTTCCACCGCACCTCGCGCCGCCTGACCCTGACCGACAGCGGCACCGCGCTGGCCGAGCGCGCCGGTCGCATTCTCGCCGAAGCGCAGGCGGCGGAAGAGGCTGCGATCGATTCCGCCAAGGCGCCGTCGGGCCTGGTCCGCATCGCCGCGCCGATCACCTTCGGCATCCGCTTCGTCGCCGACGCCATCGCCGATCTGATCGCCGAATATCCCGGTATCCAGATCGACCTGCGCCTGTCCGACGCGCGCGTCGACATCGTCGCCGATGGCTTCGACATCGCGCTGCGTATCGCCGATCTGCCCGACTCTTCGCTGCGCGCGCGCCGACTGTCCCCGATCAAGGCGCGCGTGGTCGCCGCCCCGGCCTATCTTGCGCAGCACGGCACGCCGCGCCACCCAGCCGACCTCGCCCATCATGCCTGCTTCCTCTATGCCAATGCGATCGGCGCCTGGCAGTTTCGCAAGGCGGATGGTGAGGAAGCCGCCGTGCGCCCGGCCGGGCCGCTGACCACCGACAATGGCGATGCGATGATGCCGGCCCTGCTCGCGGGCCTCGGCATTGCGCGCCTGCCCGACTTCATCATCGACCGCGAACTGGCCGACGGTCGACTGGTCGAGATCCTCGCCGACTGGTCGCCGATGAACGTCGCGCTCCACCTGCTGACGCCACCCAGCACCCTGCGCCCGGCGCGGGTCGAACTGGTGATCGACTTCCTGTCGCAGCGCTTCCGCAACCTCTGCAGCCGGGTATAAAAAAGGCCGGCCCGCATCGCTGCGAACCGGCCCCCTTGCTTGGGTGGATGACCCCCGGCTTAGAACCTGGCCTCCGCCGAGATCGTGAACGAACGCCCGCGGGGATCGGCAACGCGCGGCTCCCACGAGCTGCCGGCACCGGTATTGCCGTCATAGGTGATCGCGAACGGCGGATCGGTGTCGAACAGGTTCTTCACGCCCATGGTGAAGGTATAGCCCTTGAACCCGGTGAACGTGATCGACGCATTGTAGATGATGTAATCATCGACGAACGCATTGTAGCCCGGGCGCGTCACCGTGCCCGCAGCGATGCCCGGCAGCGCCTGGTTCTTGTAGCCCGAGCGGAAGATCTGGCTCAGCGTGAAGCTCACATCCTCTGTGCGGTAGCCGATATAGGCATTGTGCTTCCACTCGTTGCCGAGGTCGCCCGCATAGGTGAACACCCCGATCAGGCTCGGGCCATAGGCCGAAGACGGCGTCAGCTTCTCACGCTTCTTGATCAGCAACGTGCCGTCCAGACCCGCCGAAACCGTACCGCCGATCGCATCGAACTGGCCGCGCGCAGCGAACTCGATGCCCTGAGTGCGACGCGAACCTGCGTTGATCCAGCGCTGGTCGATCCCGATCACGTCTTGCGTCACCGGGTCGCGGATGAAGCGCTCGGGGAACAGCGACGCGTTTTCGATCAGCTGACGCAGGGTCAGCAGCTGGATCGTGTCGTCGACCGCGATCGACCACCAGTCGACCGCCAGGCTGAACCCGCGGAACGGGGTCAGCACACCGCCGACGCTGAACTGCTTGGCCGACTCCGGCTGCAGCGTGGGCAGACCGCCGGTGGCGATTTCCGGGCGGATCTGCGCGCACGGCTGGCCGCTGCCAAACGCGCTGGTCGGAACGCCGCCCGGGCAACGCACCGGGTCGGCAAGATCGCTGCCCGAATAGGGCGACAGGGTGACGCCGTTGAAGATCTGGTTGAACGTCGGAACGCGGAAGCTGGTGTTGTACGACCCGCGGAACATCAGCTGGTCGAACGGCGTGAACCTGACCGAGACCTTCGGATTGGTGGTCGTGCCAAAGCCGGTATAGTCGTCGACACGCAGCGCGCCGGTCACCTCGAGCTGCTCGATGATCGGCACCAGCACTTCGGCATAGGCAGCCTTCACGTCGCGGCTCTTGGGCGTCAGCGCGTTGACGTTGTCGAATGCGGCCAGGAAGATCACCGGCGCAGTCGCGGCCGCCGCAGCAGATCCGTTGAACGAGTAGGTTTCACGGCGATAGTCGACACCTGCGGCCATCCGCACATCGCCACCCCAGATCGGGAAGAGCGAGCCGGACACCGACGCGTCGAACTGCTTCACCTCATATTGCCCGCCATAGAGCGTCGCCCCGCGCGCCGAGACCGATTCCAACGCGGCCAGGCCCGCCGCGGTCTGGGTCAGGCTGAAGGGGTTGATCAGGCCGCTGTTCATCACGCCGACCAGACCGCGGAACCCGGCCGGTGCGCCCGCAACCTGCGGTGCATTCGGATCGTAGGAGCCATTGGCGTTGGTGCCGCGATAATAATATCCGCTGCCCAGCACCGAGGAGCTTTCGCTCTTCGCATAGCTGGCACCGGCGCGGTAATCCCACCCGTCGAACAACGGACCTTCAAGGCCCAGCGCCGCACGGAAGGTCTTGGTGTCCGTCACATATTCGCGCGGCCCGCACGCGGCGCAGCGCCAGCGATAGGAAATCGGCAACTGTGCGGCCGCGCGGGCGTTGAAATTGGCCAGCTGGGTCGGGTCGGTGATGATCCCGCGGATCGCATTGACCACCGCGTCATAGGTCGCCGCCGTCGTCGGGTTGCGCGGATAGGCGATGTTGAGGTTAGTCGTGTTGGCCGAAAGCTGCGCGTTGCTGAAGCTCTTGGCGGAATGCGCGTCGGAACCCGTCACCTCGACCGACAGCTCGTGCGAACCGCCGATGCGAACGACGCCGCGGCCATAATAGGTCAGCGTTTCGATCGGCTGCTGGATCACCGCCGCGCGGCCCGTGTCCCAGGCGCAGGCATAGACCGCCGCCGGGGTATTCCACAGCTGCTCGTCATAGGCCATGCCGCCGTCCATCGAGCTGCAGCCCCCGCCGCCCGGCAGATCGAGGATATTGATACCGCCGCCGACGATGTTCGCGCCGTTGGGCCCCGTGATCGCAAGCGTCGGGAAGCCCGCCGCAGTCCCGAGCAGCGTGCCGCTCGCATTCTGGTTTGCGTTGGGACCGATGTTGAACACGGTCGCGATCGGCGTGCCGCGCGTGTCGATCGACAGGCCGCGTTCGGGCTGGTTGCCGTTGACGAAATCGCGGTCCTCGCCGCGCAGGATCTTGTTCCAGCGGTACGAAACCGCCGCCATGATGTTGAAGCCGTCTTCGTTCAGATTGCCATAACCGGCCACGCCGCCGACGCGGTAGATTTCGCCGCCGCCCGCTTCCGGCACGTCGACATAGCCGCTGACCGAAACGCCCTCGAACGTCTTCTTGGTGATGAAGTTGATCACGCCGCCGACCGCGTCGGTGCCATAGATCGCCGACGCGCCGTCCTTGAGCACTTCGACGCGCTCGATCGCGGCAAACGGGATCTGGTTGACGTCAACCGCCGAGCCCGACAGGCCGTGCGCCGCAACACGGCGACCGTTCAGCAGCACCAGCGTCGCCGCCGATCCCTGACCGCGCAGGTTCGCGGCCGACAGACCGTTGGTGCCGCGCTGCGCGCCGGTGGTCACGTCGGCGTTGGACGCCAGATTGTCCGCGCCCGACCCATTGGTCGGAAGGAATGCGATCAGCTGCTCGGGGCTGGTGATGCCGTTGCGCGCAATCTCTTCCTGCGTCACGATCTGCAGCGGCAGCGCGCTCTTGTTCGGGTCCTGCTTGATCCGCGAACCGGTGATCAACACCTCGCGCTCGCTGCTTTCCTGCCGGTCTTCCGACGATGTCGGCGCATCCTGCGCGAATGCCGGACCCGTGATGCAGCACGCCGTCACGAACAATGCGGTCTTGAACTTCATACCCCAACCCCCTTTTTGATCCGGCGCGCATTTTTGTGTCGGCTTCGCCGGAAACCACGAAATTAATCACGCATATTCGTTGTTAGCAAATGCAAAATATCAGCCAAGGCTATAACCTTGGGCTATATCACGCAACGTTGATCTTGACAGGATTTCGTTGAAATCGCCTCGACTGCGACCCCATCTCCGCGCCACCCCGATCCGCCGCGACTCGCGGAGTCAGGCCGGTTAGGGCAAAATTAACCTTTTGCCTTCATACCAGCTTAGGTTAATGAATCAGTCGCGTTGTGTGCCACAGGGGGCCTGCAACCGGCACAGGGGAAATCAGCCGATGCGCGTGCTGCTGATCGAAGACGAGCCGACGACCGCCAAGGCCATCGAGCTGATGCTCGCGACCGAAGGGTTCAATGTCTACACGACCGATTTGGGCGAGGAAGGCCTCGATCTGGGCAAGCTGTATGATTACGACATCATCCTGCTCGACCTGAACCTGCCCGACATGCACGGCTATGACGTGCTGAAAAAGCTGCGCGTCGCGCGGGTCCAGACCCCGGTCCTGATCCTGTCGGGCATCAACGAAATGGACAGCAAGGTCCGCTCGTTCGGCTTCGGCGCCGACGATTATGTTACCAAGCCTTTCCATCGCGAAGAGCTGATCGCCCGCATCCACGCCGTGGTGCGCCGCAGCAAGGGTCACAGCCAGTCGGTCATCCGCACCGGCAAGCTCGCCGTGAACCTGGACGCCAAGACCGTCGAAGTCGATGGCGCCCGCGTGCACCTGACCGGCAAGGAATATGCGATGCTGGAGCTGCTCTCGCTCCGCAAGGGCACGACGCTGACCAAGGAAATGTTCCTCAACCATCTCTATGGCGGGATGGACGAGCCTGAACTCAAGATCATCGACGTCTTCATCTGCAAGCTGCGCAAGAAGCTCAGCATGGCGTGCGAAGGCGAAAATTACATCGAGACCGTCTGGGGCCGCGGCTATGTGCTGCGCGAGCCCGAGGAAGCGGCTGGCGCGGTCAGCGCCGTCGCCTGACACACGTTCGTTGCGTGGGGCAAAAGCGGGCCGCGTCTTCCGGGGGGATGACGCGGCCCATTTTGCATGCGCACGCAGGTGTGCTCCAGCTGCGCCAACTACCTGAATCGAATGGATAAGTGGCGGAGAGGGTGGGATTCGAACCCACGTTACGGTTCCCCGTAAACCGCATTTCGAGTGCGGCGCGATCGACCACTCTGCCACCTCTCCGCGAGGGGTCCGCAGGGCAAATGCATGCCGCTCCGTCCGGTCGAGCGCGGGCCTCTAGACCAAGGTTCGCGGGCTTGCAAGCGCCTTGCCGCACTCTTCTTGTGCATACGCGAAAGCGCACTAGATTACATGTATGACTCGCGCCTCCGACCCGCTCGATCTGGCGATTGCCGGTGTCCCCTTCCCTCCTGTCGCGCATGCGCGCTTTAACCTGGGCGAAGTGGTGCGGCACCGGTTGTTCGATTTTCGCGGGGTGATCTTCGACATCGACCCGGTCTTCGCCAATACCGACGAATGGTATGAAGCGATCCCGGAGGATGTCCGCCCGCGCAAGGACCAGCCCTTCTACCATCTGCTCGCCGAAAACGCCGAGTCGAGCTATGTCGCCTATGTCAGCCAGCAGAATCTGGTTGCGGATGACAGCGAAGAACCGGTCGATCACCCGGCGATCGATGGGCTGTTCGATGAGCTGAGTGGCGGGCGGTACCAGCTGAAGCGCGAGCACCGGCATTAGCTTTTGATGCGCCAGACGGCGCATATGCGGTGCCAGCCCGCTCCCCCACCCGGCCACCCACTTCAGGGTATCTTTGATGGGTGGCCGGGTGGGGAAGCGGGCTGGCACCGCACTCCGGGCAGCGCCCGGACAAAGGCGCAAACAAGGTTGACTTCCCCGGCCGAATCCCATAACCGCGCCGTTCCTCCCGCCGGGCTTGTCCTGCGCGGGCACATGCTTTTGAAATTGAGATGAGGCCCATGTTCGCTATCGTGCGCACGGGCGGCAAGCAGTATCGCGTTGCCGCAGGAGACAAGATCGTCGTCGAGAAGCTCGACGGCGAAGCCGGTTCGACGATCACCCTGGGTGACGTGCTGCTCGCTGGCGAAGGTTCGGATCTGAAGTCGACCGACGGCCTGACCGTTTCGGCCGAGATCGTCGCCCAGCAGAAGGGCGAGAAGGTCATCATCTTCAAGAAGCGCCGTCGGCATAACTATCGCCGCAAGAACGGCCATCGCCAGAACCACACGATCCTGAAGATCACCGCCATCGGTGCGCAGGAGACCAAGAAGAAGGCCGCTAAGGCCAAGGCGACCGAGGGCGATGCCCCGGCGGCCGCGGAAGCGTAAGGAGTAATCCGAAATGGCACATAAGAAGGCAGGCGGCTCTTCGCGCAACGGTCGCGACTCGCAGTCCAAGCGTCTCGGCGTGAAGAAGTTCGGTGGCGAAGTCGCCATTGCGGGCAACATCCTCGTGCGCCAGCGCGGCACGAAATACTATCCGGGCGTCAATGTCGGCATCGGCAAGGACCACACCCTGTTTGCGCTTACCGACGGCCGCGTGCGATTCCACGACGGCAAGCTCGGTCGCAAATTCTGCTCGGTAGAAATGATTGCGGCTGCGGCCGAATAAGCTGGGCACCGTTCGGGTTGCCCGCCAGGGTGACCCGGGTCTCCAACAGGAGACCGCAAAAGGGAGACGGGTCACCCCGGTCTCCCTTTTTTATTGCTCCCTCCCCACCCCAACTGTCGCGCTCCGGTCATCATGCCGGGGCATCGGCTGGTCCGCGAGGAGAGTAAGATGTTCGCACGTACACAGCGGCTGATGCTGCGGCCCGGCTGGATCGAGGATGCGCCCGAACTGGCGCGCGCGATCGGCCATCACGAGGTTGTCCGCAACCTCAGCCGCGCCCCCTGGCCCTATGCGGTGAGCGATGCCGAAGAATTTCTGATGATCGAGCGCAAGGCGAGCGACCTGCCCGTCTTCCTGATCTGCGCGCTGGAAGACGCGACCACCCGTATCGTCGGCTGCATCGGCCTCGACCGCATGGAGAGCGGCAGCGTCGAGCTCGGCTATTGGATCGCCCCCGAGGCATGGGGCCGCGGCTATGCGACCGAGGCTGGCCGCGCGGTGATCGACATCGCCCGCACGCTGCGCGTCCCCACGCTCACCGCCGGCCACTTCGCCGACAACCCGGCGTCGGGCCGCGTCCTGCGCAAGCTCGGCTTCCGCCCCACCGGCCGCACCCAGCCCCGCCACTCGCTGGGCCGCGGCGGCGAGGATGTGACGGTGGAGTTCGAACAGCGCCTGTCGGACTCGGACTGCACCGACCCGTGCGACCGAATGGCGGCCTAAGCTCTAAAAGCCCCTCCCCTTCAGGAGTGGCGGGTTGGACTGCCCCCGGCAGTCCAAGCCCAGTCCGGGGGACTGGGCGACCCGCCACTGGGTTGGGGTGGGGCGGAGAAGTCTCACCGAGACTGCCTCTCCTACGCGGGTAACGTCAGTATCTGCAGATGGAAGATTAGAGCAACCCGCGTTAAATCCGACTCATTCTGCCGTTTGTGCTGAGCTTGTCGAAGCACCGTTCCCGCGCTCAGTGACGACGGGCACTGCCCTTCGACAAGCTCAGGGCAAACGGCCGTTGGGCAATCCAGATTAAGCGCTCGGCGACCCAGCTGTCGCTCCAGAATTTCTGTCGCTCGAACCGTAAGCTACAATTTCTCGGCCAAACTCTTCGCCAGCTTCCGTTGACCAATCGACCAGGGCCACCAGCTCGCAAGCGAGCAACGTCCCGTCTGGCTCTCTCAGCGCAAGCGGATTTGCAGGATCAAGGCTTACGCCATCCAGCTCTGTGGCATGCTGGCGAGGGTCATAGACACCGTTCGGCCGAAAGACGCCGCTGGCTACCGCCATACCGTCATCTCGCCCCGTGAACGTGACCGCGCCAATGGCTATGTCCCCGGCCTCGACTATGAATGATATCGGCGCGGACATAGGGCAAGCATAGCGCGAACCGGACCGTTCACAACTTCCTGCCAGCCTGTAATCCTAAAAATGATCAGACGGAGCCAGCTACGCAACACGGCTCCGCCCGAAACTCTGGATCTCAGTTAGTGGCAGCCGCCTCGCGCCGCACCACGTCCGGCGCGGTTTCCCAGCCGCCGCCGAGCGCCTTGAACAGCGCCACCTGCGCCTCCGCCAGCGCCGCGTTGGACTGGGCGAGCGCCGCACGCGCCCCTGCCCGCTCGCGTTCGGCGTCGATGCGCTGGAGCAGGCTGTCGCGCCCGGCCTCGAAGCGCAGGATTGCGATCCGCGCGGCGTTGGTCGCCGACGCATCGGCGCGGCGCAGCGCGACGTTGCGCTCGATCTCGCCCGAATAGCGTGCCAGCGCCTGCTCGACTTCGCGCAGCGCGGTCAGCACCGTGCCGTCGAACGCCGCGAGCGAACCCTCCGCCCCCGCCTCGGCCTGACGCACGCGCGAACGCGCCGCAGTCAGATTGGGGAAATTCCAGCTCAGCAACGGCCCGAGCGAGAAGTTGAACGACGAGCTCTTGCCCAGATCCTCGATATTCTGCGCGCCCAGCGACACCGATCCGCCCAGCGTGATCGACGGATAGAGCGCGGCGGTCGCCACCCCCACCCGCGCGGTATCCGCCGCCAGCTGGCGCTCGGCCTGGCGCACATCCGGGCGACGCGCGAGCAACGCCTGGCCGTCGCCGACCGGGATCAGCGCCGACACGCCGGGAGGCGTCGCGCACGCATCGGCCTGCCCGTCCAGCTCCGCCGGCGGCTTTCCGGTCAGCGTGGCGAGCGCATACAACGCCGCGCGCCGCTCCGCCTCGAACGCCGGCACCTGCGCGCGGGCATTCTCGGCAAGCACGCGCGCCTGATCGACATCGCGGATCGTGCCGCGCCCCGCATCGACCAGCCGCTGGGTCAGGTCGAGCGTGCGGCTCTGCAACTGCACCGTCTCGCGCGCCACCGCCGCCTGCGCGGCAAAGCCGCACGCCGCAGCATAGGTCCGTGCCGTTTCCGCAGCGATCGCCACGCGCGCGCCGTCGAGCGCCGCCTGCGCCGCATCGACATCGCCGCGCGCGGCCTCGATCGATCGGCTCACCCGACCGAACAGGTCGACCTCATAGGACGCGTCCAGCCCGACCCGGAAGAAGTCGCCCTCGACCCCGTCCACGCCAGCGGGCAGCGCACCCTGCGCACTCTCCGCGCTGGTGCGCGAGCGGGTATAGCCCGAACTCACGCTCGTCCCCGGCAGTCGTGCCCCACGCGATTCCGACAGGATCGCGCGTGCGCGCTTCAGGTTCGCCGACGCCTGGCGGATGTCGGTGTTGTAGGTCAGCGCCTCGACCACCAGCCGGTCGAGCACCGGATCCTTGAACAGCCGCCACCATTCGCCCTCGACCGCGCCCGGCGAAACCTTGGTCATGCCGGGATCGACGAACGCCGCCGCCGCAGCCGGCGGGGTTTCCGGCCGCTGGTAGGTCGGGCCGACCGAACAGCCCGCCAGCAACGCCGCGCTCGCGCTCATGATGAAAAGGCGCTTCATGCTGCAGGCTCCGTCACGGGGTCATGGGGTTTGCGGCCCAGGCGCGCGCGCTGCGCGTTCGCCCAGATGCCGAATTTGCGGCTGATGACATAGAAGGCCGGGGTGAAGATCAGGCCAAAGATCGTCACGCCGATCATGCCAAAGAACACCGCGACACCCAGCGCCTGGCGCAGCTCCGCCGCCGCCCCGCTCGCGATCACCAGCGGCAGCACGCCGAGGATGAAGGCGATCGACGTCATCACGATCGGCCGCATACGCTGGTGCGCGGCGTGCTTGGCGGCCTCGAACATGTCCATGCCCGCATCCTCGTTCTGCCGGGCGAATTCGACGATCAGGATCGCGTTTTTCGCCGCCAGCCCGATCAGCACCACCAGACCGATCTGCGTCAGGATGTTGTTGTCCATCCCCATCACGTTGACCCCAAGGATCGCGGCGAGCAGGCACATCGGCACGATCAGGATCACCGCCAGCGGCAGCACCAGGCTCTCATAGAGCGCGGCGAGCAGCAGGAAGACGAACACCACCGCCAGGCCAAAGGCGATCACGCCGGTATTGCCCGCCGATTTCTGCTCCAGCGCCAGCTCGGTCCATTCGAAGCTCATCCCCTGCGGCAGCGTCTGTGCCGCGAGTGCCTCCATCGCATCGAGCGTCTGGCCGGTCGAGTAACCGGGCTTGGAATCGCCCTGCAGTTCGGCCGCCGGATAGAGGTTGTGGCGCACCACGCGATACGGCCCGCTGTCGTTCTTCAACGTCATCACCGAACTCATCGGCACCATCTCGCCCGACGCCGAGCGGGTCTTGAGACCCTGAATGTCGGTGGCATCGTCGCGATAGGGTGCATCGGCCTGTGCCGTCACGCGGAAGGTGCGACCCAGATAGTTGAAGTCGTTGACATAGGACGAACCGAGATAGGCACCCAGCGTCGAGAAGACGTTGGACACCGGCACGCCCATCCGCTCCGCCCGCTCGCGATCGACATCCGCGGTCAGCCGCGGGGTGCCGGTGTTGAACAGGGTGAAGGCACCCGCGACGCTCTCCTGCTGGTTCGCGCCCATCATCATGCCGAATGCCGACTGCGCCAGCGCGTTATAGCCCAGCCCCTCACGGTCCTGGATCATCATCTTGAACCCGCCACCGGTGCCGATGCCCGGAACCGGGGGCGGCGCGATGACGAGGATGTCGCCACCCTTGATCGGGGCGAGCGCACCATAGAGCGCGCCCTGAATCTCGTCTGCGGTCGCGTCGCGCTCGGCATGCGGGGCAAGGCCGAAGAACAGCACGCCGGTGTTCGGCGCGGTCGAGAAGCTCGCGCCATCCAGTCCGGCAAAGCCGACGACATATTTGACGCCGGGAAGCTTCCGCGCCTCGGTGATCGCCTGCTGCACCACCGCATCGGTGCGGTTCAGCGACGAACCCGGCGGCAACTGCACCGCGCCGATCAGATAGCCCTGATCCTGCGGCGGGATGAAGCCCGACGGGGTCGACGTAAAGCGCCACCCCGCGACAAGGATCAGTGCGACATAAACCACGCCGACCACCATCAGCATGCGCACCAGCTTCGCGGTCAGCTTGCCGTAATTCTCGGACAGCCGGTTGAAGCCACGGTTGAACGCCGCCCCCGCCCGCGCGGGGAGACCACGCCAGCCGGGCGCAATCTCGCTGTGATGCCCCTTGTGCTTCAGCACCAGCGCGCACAGCGCCGGCGAGAGCGTGAGCGACACAAATGCCGAGATCAACGTCGCCGAGGCAATGGTGATCGCAAACTGCTGGTAAAAGGCGCCGGAAATGCCCGGGATGAACATCGTCGGCACGAACACGCCGACCAGCACCAGGCTGATCGCGATGATCGCGCCCGACACTTCGTCCATCGTCTTGTGCGCGGCTTCCTTGGGGGACAGCCCCTCCTCTTCCATCAATCGCTCGACATTCTCGACCACCACGATCGCGTCGTCGACGACGATTCCGATGGCTAGGACCAGGCCGAACAGCGACAGCGTGTTGAGCGAATAGCCGAATGCCAACAGCACCGCGAACGCGCCGACCAGCGAGATCGGGATCGCGACGATCGGCACCACCGCCGCACGCCAGCTCTGGAGGAAGATGATGACGACCAGCACCACCAGCACCAGCGCCTCGATCAGCGTGTGCTCGACCGCGGTGATCGACTCGGCGATATATTCGGTCGGGTTATAGTCGATCGAATAGGTCATCCCCGGGGGGAAGTCCTTGGCCAGGCTGTCGAGTTCGGCCTTCACCGCATCGGCGGTCGCCAGTGCGTTCGATCCGGGCAGCTGGAAAATGCCCATGCCGACCGCGCGCTTGTCGTTGAGATAGCCGTTGAAGTTGTAATCCTGCGCACCCAGCTCGACCCGTGCGACTTCGCGCAAATGGGTCAGGCGGCCGGTGGTGTCACGCTTGATAACGATCGCACCGAACTCGTCGGGCGTGGTCAAACGGCCCTTGGTCTGCACGCCCAGCTCGAATGCCGGGCTCGCATTGCCATAGGGCGGCGCACCGATGGTGCCGGCAGCGACCTGGACGTTCTGGCTGCGGATCGCGTTGACCACCTCGTCCACGGTCATGTCGCGCGCGGCGGCCAGGCCGGGGTCGATCCACACGCGCATATTATAGTCGCGCCCGCCAAACGCTTGCGCCTGACCCACGCCCGGGATGCGCGCGATGCGGTCCTGAACCTGCAGCGTGACGTAGTTGGAGATATACTGGATATCCAGGCTCTCATCGGGCGACGTGAAGAACGCGACCATCAGGAAGTCGGGCGAACTCTTGTTCACCGTCACGCCGATGCGCCGGACATCCTCGGGCAGGCGCGGCTCGGCGGTCGCGACCTTGTTCTGGACCAGCACCTGCGCCTGATCGACATTGGTGCCCTGTTTGAACGCGACCGTGATCTGGGTCTGACCGTTCCCGGTCGATGACGACGTCATGTAAAGCATGTTGTCGACGCCGTTGATCGCCTGCTCGATCGGCGCGGCAACGGTTTCGGCGACGGTTTCGGCGCTCGCGCCGGGATAGGCGGCGGTGACGACCACTGTCGGCGGGGCAATGTTGGGATATTGCGCGATCGGCAGCGACGGATAGGCAATGGCACCGACGATCACGATCAGGATCGACATGACGGCGGCAAAGATCGGCCGCTCAATGAAGAAATGCGGGAATTTCATGGCTTGCGCCCCTTACTGGACGGTCGCCTGGCCCGAAGCCGGCGGATCGATGGGACGCGTTGGTGCGGCCTGCTTGGTCGCGTCGGGCGTGATCTTGCCTGCCTTGGGCGTCACCGGAGCACCGGGCTGAAGCCGGCCGACACCGGTCAGGACGACGCGGTCGGTGGGCGCAAGGCCGTCGCGGACGATGCGCAGCCCTTCGGCCTTGGCGCCGATCTCGATGACGCGCGGGGTCGCCTTGTTGTCCTTGCTCACGACATAGACGAGACGCCGGGTCTGGTCGGTGACGATCGCTTCATCGGGGATCAGCATCGCACGATAGCTGCCCGATCCAAGCAGGCGCGCGCGACCGAACATGCCGGGCGTCAGGAAGCCGGTTGGGTTGGGAACCACGGCATGCGCGCGGATCGTG
This sequence comes from Sphingomonas sp. SDUR79, assembly GCF_056821745.1. Classification (NCBI taxonomy): domain Bacteria; kingdom Pseudomonadati; phylum Pseudomonadota; class Alphaproteobacteria; order Sphingomonadales; family Sphingomonadaceae; genus Sphingomonas; species Sphingomonas sp. SDUR79. The sequence goes on from NZ_JBPDIN010000001.1 coordinate 1,778,517, forward strand.
CCCGAATTGGGATCGACCGCATTGTCGAGGAACGCCATGCGGCCGTTCCAGCGATACTCATTTTCGTCGGCCAGCTGGATCTGCACCGGGTTGGCGGTGGTGCGCGACGATCCACGCTCGCCGCGCTGATCCTGACGCAGGTTCTTGAGGTAAAAGGCTTCGGCGCCCTCGAACTCGAACCAGATCGGGTTGAGCGAAACGACGCGGGTCAGCACCGTCTGCCCCTCCGCCACGAAGTCGCCAATGCTGACCTTGCGGTCGGAAATGCGGCCACTGAACGGCGCGCGCACGGTGGTGAAGCCAAGGTTGAGCATTGCCTGCGATGCCGATGCGCGGCCCGCGGCCAGATCGGCGGCGGCGCTGCGCTCGGCCGCGACATTCGCCTCCAGCTCCTCGGCGCTCACCGCCTGCGCACTCGCCAGCGCGCGGCTGCGTGCGGTGACCTGACGGGCATTGTTGAGCGCCGCCTGTGCCCGCGCGATCTGCGCCTGCGCCTGCATCAGCTGGGCGCGATAGGGGCGCGGGTCGATCGTGAAGAGCGCTTGTCCCTTGCGGACATCCTGGCCGTCGCGGAAATGGACGGCGGTGATGACACCGTTGACGCGCGCGCGCAGCTCGACATCCTCGGGCGCGACGAAGCGGCCCGTATAATCGTCCCAGTCGACCACTTCGCGCTGGAGCGGCGTCGCGACCATCACTTCGGGCGGGGGCGGCGCGGCGGGCGGCTGTCCGCCACCACAAGCACTCAAAGCCGCCAGTGCCACAAAGCCTGCCAGGACACGCATAGTCGTATTTCCCCTTATTGCGCTGCAGCAATTGGGGAGCGGGAAAAGCGGTTTCAACCCCGGAACGGATAATTTCCGATATTTTCCGTTCAGTAATTAAAAATGGGGTCGGGCTGCGCTGAAAAATGCGGCCCCGGACCGCCCCACCCTGCCTCAACCGAAGGCGAATGGGGAACGGGCCGGGGCCGCACGAGACTGGCGTTTACGCCCAATCTGCAACCGAATGTTCAGGCGGCGACGGTTCCGCGCGGCATGACGGCCGCCTCATAGTCGCTTTCCACCTTCTGGATCAGCGCACGATCATCATGATTCCACGGGTGGAACCCGGGCATGAAGTAGCTCAGCCACGCCGGAATCATCCGCGTGACAATGCCCGGCGAGACCAGCAGATACTTCGCCACCATCGCCTTGGCGCGCCACCCGGTGACGCCATCCTGCGCCATCAGGTCCAGCGTTCCTTCGATCCGGTGCTTCCAGAAGGTCACCGTGATCAACAGCATCGTCAGCGACTTGATCTTCCACCGCTTCCACCGGCTCATGCCGCGCGTCGCGTGGAGATAGGTGTCATAGGCGACGCCCTTATGCTCGATCTCCTCCAGCGCATGCCAGCGCCACAGATCGGCATTCTCCTTGTCCGCGCCGGCGAGATGCTTCGGATTCTTGATCAATTCCGACGCGAGGATCGCGGTATAATGTTCCAGCGCCATGGTCGCGGCGAGCTGGACGATCTTGGGCCGCGACCGTGCGATCTCCAGCACCTGATCGACACGCGCGTCCAGTCGGCTGATGTCATAGCCATGATCCAGCACGCGCTTGTTGAACGCGACATGCTCGCGGCTATGGACGACCTCCTGCACCGTGAACGCCTTGATCTCGCGCGCCAGCTTCTCGTCGACGCCGTCGCGGAACGCCTTCACGCTCTCGATGAAATAGGCTTCACCCTTGGGGAAGGTGACCGACAGCGCGTTATAGAACGCCGTCGCGGTCACGTCCCCGCCCAGCCACAGGCGGTTCTGCTGCTGGCCGCGCCCAAACCGGCGGTCGCGCGGGGTGATGGTCAGGTCAGAGGGAGTCTTTGCGTTCGACATGATTTTGCTCCAAGGCTTGGGTAAGGAACTAACGCTTACTTACACGAATGTCAATAACACCCATCTCCGAACGCCGTCGGCTCAGCCCGGAAGAATCACGCGACGCCGCGCTTGAGGCCGCACGTGCGATCCTGATCGAGGCTGGGCCCCAAGCCGTCACCCTCAAGGCCGTCGCCGCGCGGATCGGGCGGACCCACGCCAATCTCCTCCACCATTTCGGTTCGGCGGCGGGCTTGCAGCGCGCGCTTGCCCGCAGTCTTGCGGAGACCGTCTGCGCGCGCATCGTCCGCCTGATTCAGGAGGCCCGTGCCAACGGCACCGCGCCGACCGAAGACAAGCCGCGCGAAGTCGTCGATCTCGCCTTCGATGCGTTCGACAAATCGGGCGCGGGCGCTCTCGCCAGCTGGATGATCCTGTCCGGCAATGAAGATGCGCTCGACCCGATCCTCGAAGTCATCCACGGCCTGGTCGATCAAATCGCCGCAGCCGAGGGTCAGGACACCGCGACCGAACTGCGCGAAGACACGCTCGCGCTGGTTCTCATGGCCATGGGCGACGCGCTGCTCGGCGAACAACTGGCCCGTTCACTCGACCTCCCCCGCGGCGCGGCGCGCGAAATCGCCCTGCGCCAGCTCACCGGATCGCCCCGCTTTCGCAAGATGTGGGGCCAGGACATTTAATCATGCATTTTCTCGACCAGGCCAAAATCTATATCAAATCCGGCTGGGGCGGCGGCGGCGCTGTCGGCTTCCGGCGAGAGAAATATATCGAATATGGCGGCCCGGACGGCGGCGATGGCGGCAAGGGCGGCGACATCATCTTTGAAGCCGTGCCCGGCCTCAACACGCTGATCGACTTTCGCTACACCCAGCATTTCCGGGCCGAACGCGGGCACGGCGGATCGGGCAGCAACAAGACCGGCGCGGGTGGCGAGGATCTGGTGATCAAGCTGCCCGTCGGCACCCAGATCCTGGCCGATGACGAAGAACGCACCCTGCTCGCCGACCTGACCGAGCCGGGGCAGCGCATCGTCTTCCTCAAGGGCGGCGATGGCGGGCGCGGCAATGCCAGCTACAAGACCAGCACCAACCGCACCCCGCGCCAGCACGGCACCGGCTGGCCGGGCGAGGAAATGTTCGTGTGGCTGCGGCTCAAGCTGCTCGCCGATGCGGGCCTTGTCGGCCTGCCCAACGCCGGCAAGTCCACCTTCATCAACGCCGTCACCAACGCCCAGGCCAAGGTCGGCGCCTATGCCTTCACCACCACCCGCCCGCAGCTCGGCGTGGTGCGGCACAAGGGCAACGAGTTCGTCATCGCCGACATCCCAGGCCTGATCGAGGGCGCAGCAGAAGGCGCCGGTATCGGCGACCGCTTCCTCGGCCATATCGAGCGATGCAAGGTGCTGCTGCATCTGGTCGACGCCAATGACAAGGACGTCGCCACCAGCTACCGCATCGTCCGCGACGAGCTCGAAGCTTATGGCGCCGGCCTGCTCGACAAGCAGATCATCGTCGCGCTCAACAAGATCGACATGCTCGACGACGAGCTGATCGCCGCCCTCTCCGCCGAACTGGAAGAAGCCAGCGGGGCTGAGGTCATCGCGATCTCGGGCGCGGCGGGCATCGGCGTCGACTGGGCGCTCGACAAGCTGCTCGAAGCGATCGGCCCCGACCACGCCCGCGTCAGCGACGACGATGACGGCGCGGAAGAAGTGGAGTGGTCGCCGATCTGAATCGCGCGCCTCCCGCACGACGCGATTTTCGCGCGCGACTGACTGGCGCTCGTGCCGCAATCGCCTAGATTGTGCGCCATGCTTTATCGCGTCGCCCCGCTCGCCCTGATCGCCATCGCCCTGCCCGCCACCGCGCAGGAGCAGGAACAGAAGCGCGAGCCGCTGCGCACCCGCATCTATCTCGGGCCGCAGCTGTCGCCCAAAACCCCCGGCGCCAAGGACCTCTCGTTCGGCCCCTTCTTGGAAGTCTCCCGCGCACGCGGCAATGACCCGTTCGAGTTCGAAGCGCCGGATGAGAGCTTCGGCTTTCCGGTCGTTAAAGCCGGCGGCGTCGAATTCGGCCCAGCGCTTGGCTTCAAGGGCAAGCGCAAGGCGACGGATATCGGCGTTCCGCTCCATGAGGTCGGCTTCAGCTTCGAAATCGGCGGCTTTGCTCAGACCTATGTCGCGAAGAACATCCGCGTGCGGGCGGAGGCGCGCCAGGCGGTAAGCGGCCATGATGGCCTGGTGGGTGAGCTCAGCGCCGATTACATCGCACGTGACGGCGACAAATGGCTGGTCTCGATCGGGCCGCGCGTGACCTTGGCCGACGCCAAATATCACCGCGCCTGGTACGGCATCACCGCAGCGGACAGCGCGGCATCCGGCCTCGCCCAGTTCCGCCCCGATGGCGGGATCGAGGGCATCGGCCTCGCCGCAGGTTATCTGCGCCAGCTCAACAAGCGCATTGGCATCGCCGCCTATGCCCGCTACGACCATCTGGTCGGCGACGCCGGGCGCTCGCCCTACGTCCGCGCCGCTGGGTCGCGCAGCCAGCCTTCGGTCGGCCTCGCGCTCAGCTACACCTTCGGCGGCCGGTAGCCCCGCCCGGACAGTTTCGGTTCAGCAACGATCTGACAGGCATCCGCGCAACATCAGCTGGAGGATGACATGATCCGAGTGATTCTGGGTGTTGCCGGGCTGGCACTGGTCGCGGTTCCGGTGGCGGAAGCGCAGCGATTGCGCGAGCGGCTGGCGGAGCGGATGGCCGAACGCGCCGCCGCCCGCGGTGCCGAGGCTCCCGCCGCCGGCATAGTCGAACACAGCTTCGGCACCGACCCCCTGCAAAAGCTCGATTTCTGGCCAGCAAAGGACAAAGCGAAACCCGCGCCGATCGTGATCTTCGTCCATGGCGGCGGGTGGAAGCGCGGCGACAAGCGCAACGCGACCGGCGCGGACAAGGTGACGCATTTCCTCGATCAGGGTTATGCCGTCGCCTCGGTCAACTACCGCCTCGTCCCCGCCGCAAAGGTCGAGGATCAGGCCGCCGACGTCGCCGCCGCCTTCGCCTGGCTGCGCAGCAACGCGACCAAACTCAACATCGATCCGGCCAGAATGGTGCTGATGGGCCACAGCGCCGGCGCGCACCTCGTCGCTCTGGTTGGCACCGACCCCGGCTATGCCCGCGCCGCCGGATTTGCGCTCAGCGACATTCGCGGCGTCATCCCGCTCGACGGCGCGGCCTATGACGTTCCCGCCCAGATCGCCGACGGCGGGCGGTTCATGCAGGATACCTATGCGCAAGCCTTCGGCAGCGATCCGGCGCGGCAAAAGGCGCTGTCCCCCACCCTCCACGCCGCCGGGCCGAACGCCCCTGCTTTCCTGATCCTCCATGTCGACCGCGACGACGGCAAGCGCCAGTCCGAAGGCCTCGGCGCCGCGCTGCGCAAGGCCGGCACCCCGGCCCAGGTCACGCGGATCGAGGGGCGCGGGCTGGTCGGCCATGCGGAGATCAATCGAAAGCTGGGGCAGCCCGACTATCCGGCAACGCCGATCGTCGATGCCTGGCTGAAGACGCGCTTCTAGGCCGTGAACCCATGACGACCGCCTTTGGCGCGATGGCTGAACGGCTTAAATTGGGTGGGAAGCTGACACGCTGCTATTAGTGTAACCATATGCAGCAGGACCCCCGATACCGCGATACGCAAAGTCGCTATCTGCACGCGATGTATCGCCGAATGAAGTCAAGGCTCGACATATCGGCGGCAGGATGGGGGATCGTGTTTCTCGGGCTCGCGCTGGCAGGGTTGGTGGATTGGCTGGGTTCGCTCGGCTGGGGACTTGCGGCCGATATTTGGACCTTCGCCGGTTTTGCCCTTTTTGCCCCCGCCTTTTGGGTTTTCGGGTTGATCATTATCAAGATCAATCTGGCGTATGTTCGCCACACTTACGGACCTGAACCGAGAGAACGGGCAGACGGGTCCTGACGACCGGTTTGGGGTCGTTAGCGGCCTGTCCGCTTGCCCGTTCGCCCTGAACTTGCCGAAGCGCCACAGCCGGCCTTCACTGAGCGCAGGAGCGGTGCTTCGGCAAGCTCAGCACGAACGGCGTGAGGTCGCACTTACACTTCCCCACTTCCCAAATCGCCCGCCTCGCCTGTATGCGGCGGGCGATGAACCTCTTCCCGCCCGCCTCCTGCCCGCGCCTCGTCGTCAAGATCGGATCGGCGCTGCTCGTCGACCCGGACGGCGGCGTGCGGCGCGGCTGGCTTGAGGGGATTGCCGCCGACATCGCCGAACGCGTGCAGGCGGGGCAGCAGGTTGCGGTCGTCTCCTCCGGCGCCATCGCGCTCGGTGCGCGCCGCCTCAGCCTGCCCAAGGGCGGCCGCGCCAGCCTTGAGGATGCACAGGCCGCCGCCGCGACCGGCCAGATCGCGCTCAGCCAGGTCTGGGCCGAAGTGCTGGCCGCCAACGGCCTCACCGCCGCGCAGATGCTGGTCACGCTCGACGACCTCGAGGATCGCCGCCGCTACCTCAACGCCGCCGCGACGCTGGGCCGCCTGCTCAGCCTCGGCGTGGTGCCGATCATCAACGAAAATGACAGCGTCGCGACCGCCGAAATCCGCTTCGGCGACAATGACCGCCTCGCCGCCCGCGTCGCGCAAGCCGCCGACGCGAATGGCGTCGTCCTGCTCAGCGACATCGACGGCCTCTACGACCGCAACCCCGCCCTCCCGGGTGCCGAGCATATCGCACAGGTCACCCAGATCGACGCACGGATCGAGGGGATGGCCGATCGCGGCTCCGCGTCTGGCATGGGATCGGGCGGCATGGTGTCGAAGATCGAGGCGGCGCGGATCGCGGCGAGCGCCGGGGTCAGCCTCGCCATCGCCAGCGGCCGCATCGACCGCCCGCTGTCCGCCGACGCCCGCCACACCATCTTCCTCCCCGAAAAACGCACCCGCGCCCGAAAAGCCTGGCTCGCCGGACGCCTCACCGCCAAGGGCAGCATCGCAATCGACGCCGGCGCCGCCGCCGCCCTCTCCGAAGGCCGCAGCCTGCTCGCGATCGGCGCGACCAGCGTGCGCGGCATGTTCTTTCGCGGCGACCTCGTCACGATCGAGGGCCCCAACGGCCCGATCGCACGCGGACTCGCCGAATATGACGCGGGCGAAGCGCAGGCGATCCTCGGCACCCGCAGCGACGATCAGGGCGAGATCCTCGGCTACGCCCCCCGCGCGGCGCTGGTCCACCGCAACCATATGGTGCTGCTGTGATTTGGTTCACGCGAAGGCGCGAAGGCGCGAAGAAAACTGGTTCACGCGGAGGCGCGGAGACGCGGAGATTGAACCCCCGCCGCGCCAGCGGCCCTCCAATTCACACGTTCGCCGACCATTTTTCTTTCGCGAGGGCGGCTAACGCCGCAACCCAGCATGCAGTCTCCGCGTCTCCGCGCCTCCGCGTGAAACCAACTTCTTCCGATCTTCTTCGCGCCTTCGCGCCTTCGCGTGAACCAACATGAAAACCCTCGCCCTCACTGGCGCCACCGGCTTCGTCGGCAAGGCGACCGTCGACCACGCCCTCGCCAGCGGCCACCGCGTCCGCGCGCTCACCCGCCGCGCGCAGCCGCCGCGCGAGGGCGTCACCTGGGTCGCCGGCAATCTCGACAGCGAAGATGCGCTCGCCCGGCTCGCCAGCGGTGCCGACGCGGTGATCCACATCGCCGGGGTGGTGAACGCGCTCAGCCCCGCGGGCTTCATCAACGGCAATGTCCACGGCACTGCGCGCATGGCCGCCGCCGCCGCATCGATGGGCGTGCGCCGCTTCGTCCACGTCTCCTCGCTCTCGGCGCGCGAGCCGCAACTGTCCGAATATGGCCGATCAAAAGAGCGCGCCGAGGACGAAGTGCGCAAATCCGGCCTCGATTGGACGATGGTCCGCCCGCCCGGCGTCTATGGCCCCGGCGACATGGAGATGCGCGACGTCTTCCGCATGGCGAAGTTCGGCTTCGTGGTGCTGCCTCCCGCAGGCCGCGTGTCACTGGTCCATGTCCACGACCTCGCCCGGCTGCTGGTGGCGATGGCCGAGAGCGACACGGGCCGCCACATCTATGAATGCGATGACGGGGTCGATGGCGGCTACAGCCATGCCGAATTCGCCCGTCTGGTCGGCGGCGCGGTCGGCAAGCGCCCGATCCCGATCCACGTCCCCCACGCGCTGCTCCACTTCGTCGGCCATGCCGACCGCTTCCTGCGCGAGGCGAATGCTAAACTCACCCCCGACCGCGCCGCCTATCTGAGCCACCCCGACTGGACGGCAACCCCGCACCACCGCCCGCCTGCAAGCCTGTGGACGCCACAGATCGCCACGCTCGACGGCCTGGTCCAGACCGCCGACTGGTATCGGTCGAACGGATTGCTTTAGGCACTGCAACCAGCCTTGAAATGTTGGATTTTCGCTGCTTGGGTCGGCCCATGGTTCCGGTCCGCCCCCTCCCGTCATCGCGTCGCTCGGACTGCCTGACACGCGCATGACAACCCCGCAAAATTGTCAGCTTCCCCTCCACGGGGTGTCAGGCACGCCCCGCTCTCCCCGCAATTCCGCCGCAATCGCTTGGCAGTGCCAGCCCACACCAGTAAGGACCGCGCATGAGCGACCGTAACGACATCTTCGCAACCATCTCGGCCCAGATCGAACCCTTCAACAAAAAGGGTGTCGCGCTGACCGACTCCACCACCTTTGCCGGCGATCTCGAATGGGACAGCCTGACGGTGATGGATTTCGTAGCGGCGATCGAGGATGAATTCGACATCATCATCACCATGAACATGCAGGCGGAGATCGAAACCGTCGGCCAGCTGGTCGATGCGGTCCAGAAGCTGAAGGCGTGAATTGAAAATACCGCTCGCCCTGAGCTTGTCGAAGGGCCGTCCTGCTCTTCCCCGAAACAAGAAGGAAGAACAGGGCTTCGACAAGCTCAGCCTGAACGGGTTTGGGAACTATTGAGATGACCGACGCTATCGCCACCTCCGACGCACCCGTTCCGATGACCGGCCACAAGCCCGATCTGATGAGCAAGTTCGACGCCATCATCGCGGAGCGCAAGGCGCTGCTCGATGCTGGCTTCACCGATCCCTATGCGGTGGTAATGGAACAGGTGAAATCGCCGACCGAGGCGGTGATCAAGGGCAAGGACACGATCCTGCTCGGCACCTACAATTACATGGGCATGACCTTCGACCCCGACGTGATCGCAGCGGGCAAAGCGGCGCTGGACCAGTTCGGCAGCGGCACCAACGGCAGCCGCATGCTCAACGGCACCTTCCGCGACCATATGGAGGTCGAACAAGCGCTGCGCGACTTTTACGGCACGACCGGCGCGATCGTGTTCTCGACCGGCTATATGGCCAATCTCGGCATGATCTCGACGCTTGCGGGCAAGGGTGACTACATCATCCTCGACGCCGACAGCCACGCCTCGATCTATGACGGGTGCAAGCAGGGCGTCGCCGAAATCGTCCGCTTCCGCCACAACAGCGTCGAGGATCTCGACAAGCGCCTCGGCCGCCTGCCGCCTGAGGCCGGCAAGCTGGTGGTGCTTGAGGGCGTCTATTCGATGCTCGGCGACATTGCCCCGCTCAAGGAAATGGTCGCCGTCGCCAAGAAGCATGGCGCGATGGTCCTGTCCGACGAAGCGCATTCGATGGGTTTCTACGGCCCCAATGGCCGCGGCGTGTATGAGGCGCTGGGCTGCGAGGACGATGTCGATTTCATCGTCGGCACCTTCAGCAAGTCGGTCGGCACCGTCGGCGGCTTCTGTGTGTCGAACCACCCGAAGTTCGAGGCGATCCGCCTCACCTGCCGCCCGTACATCTTCACCGCGTCGCTTCCGCCCAGCGTCGTCGCCACCGCCGCGACCTCGATCCGCAAGCTGATGACCGCGACCAAGAAGCGTGAACAGCTGTGGGACAATGCCCGCACGCTCCACGCAGGCCTCAAGGAAATGGGCTTCAAGCTCGGCACCGAACAGGCCGACAGCGCGATCATCGCGGTGATCCTGACCGATCAGGTGCAGGGCGCGGCGATGTGGCAGACGCTGCTGGAAAACGGCCTCTACGTGAACCTCGCGCGTCCCCCCGCGACCCCGGCCGGCACCTTCCTGCTGCGCTGTTCGCTGTGCGCCGAGCATACACCCGAGCAGATCCAGCGCATCCTGGGCATGTTCAAGGCTGCGGGCCAGGCGGTCGGCGTCATCGCCTGACCGCTGGTGCCGGTCGCCGCCCGGGCCTAGACAGTCGCGCATGAGCGAGACCCGCTATTCCCGTCTGATCCGCCGCTTGCCCGCGCTGGACTGGCGGGTCGCGTTGATGATCGTGGTCGCGCTGCTCGGCTGCAGCGTGCTCGTGCTGCTCGTGGTCAACCAGCGCGACGCCGACGCCCAGCATCAAGCCGCGCTGGCCCGCCAGTCGCAAAGCTACGAAGTAATGGTCCTGTCGCAGAGCTTCGCCGCCAGCATGGCGCGCGCAGAGGCGACGCTGGGCCGGTATGTCGTCGCCGGCGAGCGCGCGGTGGGACGTGATTTCGTCGCCGAATGGCAGCGCGCGAGCGGCCAGCTCAGTCTGCTGGAGCGACGGGTGCGCGGCAATGGGACGCAGGTCGATCGCGCCGCGCGCCTCCGCGCTGCTTATGCGGCGCGCGGACTCGAACTCGCACAAATTGCCCGGAGCACCGATCGCGGCCGCGACGCTGCAGCCTATGCCTATTACAATGAGGCGCGCCGCTCGCCGCATCTTGCCGCGTTATCGCTGCAAACACGCGCGATTTTCGATGCCGAGCGCCTGTTGCTGAGCGCCCGGGCCGAAGAGGCGCGGATGACCGCCGCCGGCGCTGCCGATGAGACCCGCAACCTTGTCCTGTTCGGCGCATTGCTGGCGGCCGGCGCGATCGCGCTCGGCTGGCTCAACGTCCGTGCAATCCGCGACCGCGCCGCCGCCGCCGCCGAGGCCGAGGCGCAGCGCGCACGATCGGAAGAGCTTCAGGCTGCCGTCACCGCCGCGACCGCCGGGTTGAAGGCGGAGGCGCGCGAACGGGCGGCTGCCGAGGAAAAGCTGCGCCAGGTCCAGAAAATGGAGGCGGTGGGCCAACTGACCGGCGGGATCGCGCATGATTTCAACAATATGCTGGCTGTCGTCCTGGGCGGAATCGAACTCGCCCGACGCAACCTGCCCGACGGCGCGGACGCAGCGCTGCGCCATATCGACAATGCTGCGGAAGGCGCCAACCGCGCCGCCGCATTGACCCGGCAGCTGCTCGGCTTCGCCCGATCGGAGGCGTTGGCGCCCGAAGCGATCGAGCCGACCGAGCTGATCGAAGGCATGTCGGTCCTGCTCGATCGGACGTTGGGTGAAGGCATCACCGTCGAAACGCAGAGCGAAGGGAGGCAGTGGAAGGTCTGGGCCGACCGGGTGCAGCTCGAAAATGCACTGCTCAATCTGGCAGTCAACGCGCGCGACGCGATGGACGGACGCGGCACGATCACGATCTCCTCGGGCCATGTCGCGCTTGACGGCGACGATGCCGGCGAATGCGCGCCGGGGGACTATGTCCGCATCGCGGTCAGCGATACCGGCACGGGCATGACCTGCGAAGTGATGGACCGCGTGTTCGAGCCATTCTTCACCACCAAGCCGGTCGGCAAGGGCACCGGCCTCGGCCTCAGCCAGATTTTCGGCTTTGTCCGGCAGTCGGGGGGCGAGGTGCGGATCGAATCGACCGTGGGTGCGGGTACGACGGTGACCATGTTCCTCCCCTGCCATGCCGGTACCACAAGCTCCGCTCCGCTGGCCGACCGGGTGGGGCCGCGGGCCGGGCCGCATCGCGCGCTCGACATTCTGGTGGTCGAGGATGATCCGCGCGTCCTCACCGCCACGCTGGCTGCGCTGGAGGAGCTCGGGCACCGGCCCGTCGCGTGCAGCGACCCGCTGACCGCGCCGCGCATCGTCGCGGGGCTGCGCGCGCTCGACCTGGTGATGAGCGATGTGCTGATGCCGGGCCAGACCGGACCGGAAATGGTCGCCGCGCTCCAGCCGCAGCTGCGATCCGTCGCCATCCTCTATGTCACGGGCTATGCTGGTGAGGGGGATGAGGATCGGTTCGCCGGCCGTCCCGTGCTCCGCAAGCCCTTTACCCTTGCGGGCCTGGAGCAGGCGCTGGCGGACGCGATCGCGGTCCAAGGGCATACCGACGCGGCCACAGGCTAGATTTACCTGCAACCTTCGATATAGCAGGCCTATTCCCGTCGGCGCGGCCGACATGTGATCAGTTTGAAGGCGCGAACCCAATTCGATGACCGCACTCGACCGGTACATGGCGCGCCTGATCGCGGTCCCGTTGATCTCCACGCTGCTGATCTCGGCGATGCTGCTGGTGCTCGACCGGATGCTGCGCCTGTTCGACTTTGTGGCGAGCGAGGGCGGGCCGGTCAGCGTGGTGTGGCAGATGCTCGCCAATCTGCTTCCCGAATATCTCGGCCTTGGTATTCCGATCGGGCTGATGCTCGGCATCCTCCTGGCCTTCCGCCGCCTCGCCACGACGTCCGAGCTCGACGTGCTGCGTGCGGTGGGCATGAGCTATGGCCGGATGCTGCGCGTGCCGTTCATGTATGCCATCGCGCTCGCCGCGCTGAACCTTGCGATTGTCGGCTATATTCAGCCGCTTTCTCGCTACAATTATGAAGGGCTGCGGTTCGAGCTGCGCACCGGCGCGCTCGGCGCGTCGATCAAGGTGGGTGAGTTCACCAATCTCGGCGACCGCATGACGCTGCGGATCGAGGAGAGCAAGAATGAGGGGCGCGACCTATCCGGCATCTTCGTCAGCGCCCGTGCCCCCGGCGGCGACATCGTGTCCGCGACCGCCGAAAAGGGCCAGTTCCTGCGCACCGACGATCCCGACGTCATCATCTTCCGCCTGACCAAGGGCACGCTGATCCACCAGTCGCCCAAATTTCAGGTACCACGCGTCCTGACGTTCGACGCGCACGACCTGCCGATCGATCTGCCGAAATTCGAACAGTTTCGCCAGCGTGGCGAGAACAAGCTGGAGCTGACCCTGCCTCAGCTTGCCAAGATCGGCAGCGACCCCACGGCCAGCGAGCAGGAGCGCGACGCCAGCCGGTCGACCTTCCACTTCCGCGTGGTGGAGGTTGCGACGATGCTGCTGCTGCCCTTCCTCGCCCTGGCGCTGGGTGTCCCGCCCAAGCGATCGACGTCCGCGCTCGGCGTCTTTCTGTCGATCGTGATGATCGTCACCTATCACAAGGTCAACGAATATGCCCAATCGATCGGCAGCCTGGGGCGGATCGACCCGCTGATCGCGTTATGGGGGCCGTTCCTGATCTTCGCCGCGCTGGTGTTCTGGATGTATTACACGATCGCCTTCGTCCCCGGCGGGCAACCGATCGGCGCACTTGAGAAGTTCTTTGCCAAGGCGTGGAAGTCGGTCGCGAAATATCTACCCGGCCGCCGCAAGCGGAAGGCGGCGGCATGATCCACGCACTCACCGATTTTTTCCCGTCACGGACCGTGTCGCTCTACATGGCGCGGTCGTTCCTCATCAACACCTTCGCCTTTCTGATCGGGCTGGTGCTGATCCTGCAGACGCTGGATCTGCTCAGCGAATCCGGGCGGATCCTCGCCTATCCCGGCAATGGCGATGCGCAGGTGTGGCGCTATGTCAGCCTGCGCGTGCCGCAGATCATCGCGACCTTCCTGCCCTTCTCGGTGCTGCTCGGCACGATCATCACCTTCAGCACGATGAACCAGAATAGCGAGATCATCGCGTTGAAGGCGTCGGGCCTTTCGGCGCATCAGGTGCTCGCACCGCTGATGATCGCGGGGCTGGGCGTCGCCATCATCTCGTTCAACTTCAACGACCGCATTGTCTCGCGCGCCAGCACGACGCTGGCGGCCTGGAAGAAGGTCGAATATGGCCCGCTGCCGATCGATCGTGGCGACCGTTCCAACGTGTGGGTGCGCGATGGAAGCCATCTGATCCATGCCCAACAGATCAAGGGCCGCGGCGATGCCGCGATCCTCGGGGGCGTCACCGTCTATGAACGCGACGGCGCCGCGCTGAAATCACTGGTGCGCGCCAAAACCGGGCGGCGCGAGGGCGATGGTTGGCGCGTCGCTGGGGCCGAGCGGTTCGATGTCGCAACCGGCAAGCTGACCCCGCTGGGCAGCGTCGTGGTCGCCCAGGGCGTCCGCCCCGATCAGTTCACGCTGTCCAATGTCGACGCCGAAAGCATGTCGTTCGGCGCGCTGTCCGAAGCGATCGACGACCTGCGCGCTGCCGGCCGCCCGACCAAGGCGCTGGAGGGCGCATTGTGGCACAAGCTATCCGGTCCGCTCTCGGCCGTGCTGATGCCGCTGCTCGCCGCCGTCGCCGCCTTCGGTATCGCGCGCTCGGGCAAGCTGTTCGTGCGCGCGGTGATGGGAATGGGCCTCGGCTTTCTCTACTTCGTCGCCGACAATTTCGCGCTGGCGATGGGCAATCTCGGCGCCTACCCGCCCTTCCTCGCCGCCTGGGCTCCTTTCCTGCTGTTCGCGATGATCGGCGAAGCGGTACTGCTCAAGAGCGAGGAATAGCCGTCGCTTGTCAGCGATTGCGTGAGAACAAATCCCGCTGCGCCTGATTGATCGCACCGTCGGCCCAATCGACCTCACGCTTGGTAACCGGCACATGCTCCCACCGACCGAAAAACAAGGTTCCGTGGATGCCGCCCGCATTGCGCTTCAGCACCGGACGAGACCAAATGGCGTTCAGCGCTCGGCCCGCTGCCGCCTCGCCGACCCGGTCGAGGAAGTCATTGATCAGCTCCATGTCCTGATCGCGCGGAAATATCAGCGCGAACTCCTCCTCGGTCGCTTGGAAGAGGCTGAAGGTGGCGTTGTCGGCGTCGTCGATGATCTGAACGGTCTTCAATGCTGGGTCAGCCCGCCCGCACCTTCATCGTGCTCGCCGCCAGCCGCGCCATCAGGCCGCGCAGCGTGGGGTAGTTCGCTCCCTGATAGGTCGACTCCGCCCCCAGCGCTTCCGACAGCCGCCGATGCGCCTCGCCCAGCGCATGATAGGGCAGGCTCGGGAGCAGATGGTGGAGCGCGTGGAAGCGCAGGCCGACCGGAGCCCACAGATACGGCAGGAAGCCGCCCGGAACGTTGACGCTGTCGAGATATTGCGCGGTCACCGTCAGCGGCTCGCCCTCATTCTCCCACAGATGCGCGACCAAAGTGCGGACCTGATTGAGCACCGCGACGCCCGAGATCACGACCATATAGGTCAGGAACGCCTTGAGCGGCAGCACGCCTGTGGCGACCGTGGCGATCAGCGTCACCGCAACCAGGCTCGCGCCGATCTCCTGCCAGCGCCACTGGCGGGCAAACTCACCCTCTGGCGATTTACGCTCGAACTTCGGATTGATCTGCAGGCCCGAATAGCGGCCGACGACGGTGCGCCGCAGCTTCTTGGACAGCAGCGACAGTGGCCCCAGCACGCCAAAGCGCAGCAGCAACCCGACCGGCATCAGCGTCGAAACCAGCAGGAACACCGGCAGCGTCCACGGCTTCATCAGAGCGAGCGGCAGATATTCGGGATCTTCCACGGTGCCATAGCGGGTGCGCGTATGGTGGATGGTGTGAATGCCCTCATACATGAAGCTCGGCAGCATCATCGGAATGCCGAGCAGCAGGTTCCAGCCCACGCGGAACCCCGGCAGCAGCGAATGTTTGAGGTGCGTGATCTCATGGATGAACAGGCTCGCGCGATACAGCGCCAGCACCGCGAGCACCCCGCTCGCCAGCGCCCAGCCCAGCGACGGGGCAAGGATCGCGCCCGCCAGCGCGGCATAGCCAAGCGCCGCCGACCCCAGAAAATCGGTCCAATAGATCCGCGGGTTCGGCGTCTGCAAATCGCGCGTCAGTTCGGCCGCCGCGCGCAGCATCGCCTTGTCATCGGCCATGCCCGACAGGCGGATCTTCGCCGGCGCGGCGGGCGCGTCAGCCACGCGGTCCTGCACGGCCGCATCAAGGGCAAGGGTGTTCATAGCATCGGGCATTGCCAGCAGATCGTGGCTATTGCGTGGCATTTCAACAGTCTCCCGGTGGCACGCGTGCATGCGGTTGACTTGTGCCGATGTTGGCGTGACTGCTTTAACCAAGATCAACGATAAGGTGCCCTTTCGTGGCCAATGCCCCGCTCGCCATCCGTCCGGTTACCAGCAAGGCCGACACGCGCGATTTCATCGAGCTCGCCTATCGCCTCAATCGCGGCGACCCCAATTGGGTCCCGCCGCTACGCAGCGAGGTCGCGGGGTCGATTAATCCGAAGAAGAATGGCTGGTTCAGCCATGCCGAGGCGCAGCTGTTCCTGGCCGAACGCGACGGACGCCCGGTGGGACGGATTGCCGCGCATATCGACCGGCTGGCGCTGGAAATGCCGGCCGAACAGGGCTTTGGCCCCGGCACCGGCTTTTTCGGCCTGTTCGAAGCGGAAGACGCGACGGTCGCGCGCGCGCTGATCAACACCGCGCAGGACTGGCTGCGCAAAAAGGGGATGACCCGCGTGGTCGGTCCCGTGTCTCTGTCGATCTGGGAAGAGCCTGGGCTGTTGGTCCAGGGTCATGACCATCCACCAACGGTGATGATGGGCCATCACAAGCCGGCCTATCGCAATTACATCGAGGATGCCGGCTTCGCTCCCGTCAAGCAGCTCAAAACCTATGAGCTCGACATCACCCACGAATTTCCGCCTTTGGTCCAACGCATCATCGCGCTGGGCGAGAAGAATGATCGCATCCGCATCCGCACCGTCGACAAATCGCGCTTTGCGGAAGAGGCGGCGATCATCCTGGGCATCCTCAACGATGCATGGTCGGACAATTGGGGCTTCGTGCCGCTGACTCAGCCCGAGATCGACGATGTCGGGAAAAAGCTGAAGCCGATCGTGTTCGAAAAGCTGATCCGCATTGCCGAGCTGGACGGCGAACCGGTTGCGTTCATGATCACGCTGCCCGATCTCAATGAAGCGATCGCACCGCTCCAGGGTAACCTCTTCCCGCTTGGCTGGGCAAAGCTGCTCTGGTGGCTCCGCCGGGGGAAGGCGCGGACTATGCGCGTCCCGCTGATGGGCGTACTCAAAAAGCTGCAGGGGTCGCGCATGGCGAGCCAGCTCGCCTTCATGATGATCGAATATATCCGCCGCGATGCCGTTGCTGATTTCGGCGCGTCGCGCGGCGAGATCGGCTGGGTGCTCGACGATAATCAGGGCATGAACGCCATCGCCGAGACGATCGAGAGCCGGGTCAACCGGGTTTACCAGATTTATGCCAAGCAACTTGGCTAAAGCGCGTTTGAGTTTGTTTCAGCGCAGCTGAATCCAATTTTCAGGAAATGCGGCCCGCGGCGATAGGGGGGCGCCGCGGGCCGCGCCCTCGTTACCGTTCCGGGGCGAGGGGATCGAAATTGTCGTCGGACATCCATTCCGCGCGGGTCTTGCAGAGCTTTTTCGCCAGGCGCGAACCGGTGGTCTTCGTCGCGACGCAATAGCGCTTGGTGTCCGCCTTCGGGGTCGATGCTTCGTCCGATTGCGTTGACGCCGACGGGGCGGTGTCGCGGGCCATGGCGGGCGCGGCGGTGGCGATGATCAGGCTGGCTGCGGCGGCGGTGATGAACTTGCGCATGATAGGTCTCCTCGGGAAAGCTTGGGGGCTTTGCGGGCCGGCTGGCTGCTCTGCTCTACCCGCAGCTGTGTTAGTGCATTAGTCATGCCAAACACTTGGATGTAGGCAAAACAAAGACTTAGCTCGTTGCAAGAGCAACGATCTGGAAATTATTCACCGATTGTCAGGAAATCCCACCAATGTTCAGCGCGGCCTTAGCTGCGCAGTTTCGCCCAGGTCGGCGCGTGATCGCTGGCCTTTTCGCGGCCGCGATAGTCCTTGTCGACGCCGGCATCGCCAAAGCGATCCGCGGCAATCGGGCTGAGCAAAAGATGGTCGATGCGGAACCCGGCATCGCGCTGCCATGCGCCCGCCTGATAGTCCCAGAAGGTCCACACCCGTCCCGCCGGAAAGCGGGTGCGCAACGCGTCGGTCCAGCCCTGCGCCAGCAACGCGCGATAGCCCTGCCGCGACTCCGGCTGCATCAGCGCATCGTCGGCCATCGCCCTGACCGAATAGACGTCGTCATCGTTCGGGATGACATTGTAATCGCCCGCCAGCACCACTGGGCGCTCCTCCGCCAGCAAATCGCGCGCATGCGCCGACAGTCGCTCGATCCAGCGCAGCTTGTAATCGAATTTCGGTCCCGGCACCGGGTTGCCATTGGGCAGGTAGATCGACGCGATAACCACGCCGTTCACCTCGGCTTCGATATAGCGGCTATGCTCGTCCTCGGGCTCACCCGCCAGGCCGCGCTTGCGCTCGACCGGATCCGCGCCCTTGGCCAGGATCGCGACACCGTTGAACCCCTTCTGCCCATGCCACACCGCGCCATAGCCGGCGGCGCGGATGTCCGCTTCAGGAAAGCCCTCGTCCGCTGATTTCAGCTCCTGCAGGCACACTACATCCGGCTGCTGCTCGGTCAGATATTCGATCAGGCGCGGCAGCCGCGCCTTTATCCCGTTCACATTGTAGCTGACGATCTTCAAGGCGCGATCAGACGGCGAAGCTGGTGCCGCAGCCGCATCCGGACGCAGCGTTGGGATTGGTCACCCGGAATGCCGCACCGCCGAGCGATTCGACGAAATCCACGCTGGCGCCGCGCACCAGATCCAGGCTGATCGGATCGACCAGCAGCGTCACGCCATCGGTTTGCGCGATTGCATCGTCGTCCGCTGGCGCATCGGCCAGTTCGAACTTGTACTGAAACCCCGAACACCCGCCGCCCTCGACCGACAAACGCAACGTTGCAGGCTTGCCCTGCTTCGCCGCAATCGCGGCAACGCGTGCGGCGGCAGAGGCGGTGAGGCCGATCTCTTCGGAAAGCGCAGTTGCCATACAGCGCAGATAGGCGTGCGCGGCGATGGCCGCAACCGCCCTTCGCAGGACGGCTTGACCAGGCGCAACGGCGCGCGCACCCTCAACGCATGTTCGGCTTTCGCAAGCGGCCCGAAGCGGTCGAGATCACGGGGTTCGACGACGCGCCACCCCAGCTGTTCACCGCGCTGTTGTGCGACGGCTTTGTCGTGCACAACGTACCCGACTTCGCGGCCTGGATCGCCCTGCTGCGCACGTTCCAGCGCGAACACCCCGATGTCCGCGTGCTCGGGACGCTCGATGACATCCATCAGAGCGCCTACACATCGGGACATGCAATCGAAAAGCATGACCTGGACCGTATCGAAGGATTGGCCGAGCCGGACGAAGATCGCGGCTATCTCTTGCGCCGCGACCAGTTTCCGATCCGTCTCGCCAACCTGTTGGCGCGGGCGCGTGATGTGACCTTCGCCGACTTGGCAGGATTGTTGCCATGGACCACGCCGGGCGACGCCAACGACCCGCTCACGATCAACGCCGATCCCGGCGCGGCGCTGGGCTGGCAGCACGAAAAACAGTTCCTCGCGCAGCTAGTCCCCGTCGCCACGGCGGCAGAAACGGTGGCGGCGTGGCCCAACGGCTATTTCGTTGGCGACCTCAATCCGATGCAGAATCTGGCATTGGCGCAGCATCTGGAAACCCGGTTCGCTCTCCGGCTTTGCGCCATCGGCGCGGGTCGCCTTGCCTTTGTCTCCGATACCCCACTCGATGCCGGGACCGCCGCTCAGGCGGCCGCAGACATCGTCAGTCTCTACGCGGATGCGCCATCCGACGCCGCCGACCGCCTCGCTGCGTGGCTCAGCACCCATGACACGCTGCTGATCCGCTACACCGAAAGCTGAGCACAAACGGAAAAGGGCCGCCCGGTATCCCGGTGCGGCCCCCGTCCCTCTCCTGTTATCTCGTTTGGATCAGTTGCCGCCGACGGCGGTCAGCTGCAGCCGTGCGGCGCTCTGCTCGACCTGTTCGATCACGCTGGTGTTCTGCATGAACGGCATCGGGTTCAGCGCCTTGCCGTCGACGCGCACTTCATAGTGAAGGTGGCTGCCGGTGGAACGGCCGGTCGACCCCATCAGGCCGATCAGCTGGCCGCGACGCACACGGCTGTTCGGCGCAACCAGAATTTTGGACAGGTGGCCATAGCGGGTCTCGATGCCCTTGCCATGGTTGATGGTGATCAGGTTGCCATAGCCGCCAAAGCGACCGGTGCGGCCCGTCACGCCATCGGCGGTGGCATAGATCGGCGTGCCGACCGGGCCGGGAATGTCGATGCCGGCATGCATCGCCGCCGTGCCGTGGAACGGGTCGGAACGGACGCCGAAGCTGCTGGTCAGGCGCATATTCTCGACCGGCTGGAGCGACGGGATCGCGATCACCGACTGTTCGAGTATGTCGAGCTTCTGCCACGTCTGGAACAGCGAGCGGAACTGCGCATCCGCGCTCGCCTCGCCCGCCGCTGCAGCACCCTCGGGCGCCGCCTCATACGGCCCACCCATGCCGCCAGCGACGAAGCGCTCGGGCTGAATGCCCATCTTGCGCAGCTGCTGCTGGGTCAGATGGAGGCGGATTTGCGCAGTGCGCTGCGCCTTGGCGGCCAGTTGGGCCTGCCGCGCCTCGACCTGACGGAGCGGGGCGAGCACTTCACGCGCCATCGCGCTATCGGCATCGATCGAAACATTCTCGATCGGCATGCCGACATCGGCGGGCGAGCCCTTGCCGCTCAGCACGCCGGCAATGATCTTCTGACGCTGCTCGACGCGCGCGGCGTGAACTTTGGCGGCTTCCTTGACGGCGGCGACATCGGCCTCGAGCCGGTTCATCTCGGCGCGCATCTTTTCCATCCGCGCTTCGGGCGTCGCGGCGGTACCGGCCACGCCGGTCGCCATGATCGCGCCGAACGCGGCCTGCGAGACACCATAGGCAGAGAAGGTGACAGTGATCGCAGCGACGCCGGCAAGGATCGCCTGGGTCCGCCCTGCCACGCTAAACCGCTTCAGGTCGCGGCCGTCATGAAAGATGAAGTCACGGGTCGTGAAAAGATCGCGGAACCGCGTTACCAAATTCGCGTTGAGTGTAGTGCTGACCATGAGTCCCCGGCAACCACAGACACGCGCCAATTCAGTGGCACACGCCTTCGTTAAGCTATCACGTCAGGAAGCAGCCCCTCCGCATCCGACGAATTGGGTTAGAGACTGATCGGGCCGGATCCGGCAAGGCTTTCGTAATAGTCGCGCGTTAGACCGGCTGTCTCGCGCGCCGAGTCGTTGAACGGAGGCTTAACCGTTCCGCGAAAATAACGATTCAGCAGCCTGCGCCATTCCAACCGCGAATCGATTCGTCGCGCCGCGCAGAGCGATTCGAACCAACGCGTGCCCGCGCGAACATGCACGATCTCGTCCCGGAAAATCCGTCCCAGGATCGCGGCGGTAGCGTGGTCGCCGACGGCTTCGAACCGCTCGATGGTGGTCGGGGTTACGTCGAGCCCGCGCGCCTCCAGCACCATCGGCACCACCGCCAGCCGCGCGGCCGCGTCGCCCGCAGTCGCCACCGCCGCCTCCCACAGCCCGGCGTGGGCGGGCATCGCCCCATAATGGCTGCCCAACTGTTTGAGCCGCCGGTCGAGCAGGGCGAAGTGCATCGCCTCATCCGCGCCGACCTTCATCCAGTCATCCGTAAAGGGGCGAGGAAACTGCCCGCCGAAACGCCCGATCAGGTCGAACGCCAGGTCGATCGCGACGAACTCGATATGTGCCAGCGCATGGATCAGCGCCACGCGCCCCCGCTCGGACCCTCCCTTGCCGCGCTTGGGCATGCGGTTGGGCGGCAACAATTCGGGCGCATCGGGGCGCGCCGGTTCGTCCGGCATCGCCGCGTCGAACGCGAAGTCGAGCCGCCCGAGCCGCCAGTCGCGCGCCGCCTGTCGTGCCGCCGCGACCTTTGCCATCGGATCGGCGGCGGCGAGCACCGCCCGCGCCGCCCCGGCGACGCTTGGTTTTGTGTTCAGCTGCGCTGAACCGGCACCGGCCCGCTCCCCCACCCGGCCACCCATTGAAGATACCTTGTGGGTGACCGGGTGGGGGAGCGGGCCGGCACCGTCGCTCTGTAAAGAGCGCTTGTTCACGCCGAACCCAGCTCCTTGGCAGCCTCCAGCACTTCGATCACATGGCCAGGCACGCGCACCTTGCGCCATGCGCGGACCAGCGCGCCATCGGCGTCGAACAGGAAGGTCGACCGGTCGATGCCCATATATTTCTTGCCGTACATCGATTTCTCGACCCACGATCCGAACGCCTCCAGCGCCTTGCCATCGGGGTCGGTGGCCAGCGGGACGGTCAGGTCATATTTGGTGACGAACTTCTGGTGCTTGATCGTGTTATCGCGCGAAACGCCGAGCAGCCGCACGCCCAGCGCGTCGAACTGGCTTTTGAACGCGCTGAAATCCTGCGCTTCGCGGGTGCAGCCGGCGGTGTCGTCCTTGGGGTAGAAATAGAGCACCAGCGGCGCCCCGATCATCCCGTCCAGCCGAAAGCCATTGCCGTCGAGATCGATCAGCTCGACCGCCGGAATCTTGTCACCTTCCTCAATCCGCATCATCAGCTCCCTTGCCCCTGCGCCGCCGTGACCCAGGCCCCGGCGACCTCCTGCCGATGCCGTTCGAGCGACGCAACCACATCCTGCCATTCCGCCGCGCCCACCGCATGCGCCACCATCGCGCGGGTCGCCTCCCCCGGAGGCTGGGCATCGGGTGCAACCAGCCGCATCGTCACCAGCAAGCGCGTGAGGAAGTCATGCGCTGGACCGATCGTGGGCGACAACAGCCCTGCGGCGGACAATGCATCCGCGGCTTCCCGCAGTCCCGGCATGAACGCCGTGCGGTGCACCAGCTGAAGCGTGTGGACCGCAAATTCCAGGTCGACCAGACCGCCAGGCAACAGCTTTGCGTCGAGTGGCCCCTGCGGCGGCTTGTGCGCGGCCATGTCGGTGCGCATTTTCGCCGCCTCCGCCGCAATGTCCCGCCGCGGCCGATTACCCGCAAGCACGTCGGCAATCACCTCCGCCACCGCGCCGCGCCCAGCTGCCGACCCGAACACCATGCGCGCACGTGTCAGCGCCATATGCTCCCAGGTCCACGCCTCCTCGCGCTGGTAGCGGGCAAAACCGTCGAGCGAGACCACCAGCGGCCCCTGCGCGCCCGACGGACGCAACCGCGTATCGACCTCGTACAGCGCGCCCGACGCCGTCGCGACCGACAGTGCCGCAATCACCCGCTGGGCGAGGCGGTTATAATAGGTCACCGCGCCCAGCGGCTTTTCGCCATTGGATTCGGCGAGGTGATCGCCCGTGAACAGGAAGATGAGGTCAAGGTCGCTGGCATGGGTCAGCGCGCCCCCGCCGAACCGCCCGAGCGCAAGGATCACCAGCTCGCTTTCCGGCACGTGCCCATGCCGCACCGCGAACTCCGCGACCGTCGCCTCGGCCAGCACCGCCAGCGCCGCCTCGGCCACCCGCGCATAGCCCGCCGAGACATCGAGCGGATCGCTCGCCCCCGCAACGATCTGCGCGCCCAGCGCAAAGCGCTTCTCGCCCACGATCTGGCGGACATGGTCGAGCAGCCGCTGATAATCGTCCCCCGCCTCGCGCCGCGCCATGCCCCGCGCCAGCTCCGCCACCGACCCGACCGGTGCCAGCGCACTCGCATCGATCAGGCCATCGAGCAGCTCGACCCGGCGCGCGAGCGCATCCGCCAGTGTCGGCGCATGGCTGAGGATCGTCGCGAGCAATTGTGCCAGCGTCGGGCGCGCCTCGAGCAGATGGAACAGGTTGAGCGCGGTCGGCAGCCGCGACAGGATCGTGTCGAGCCGCGCCAGCGCCGCACCCGGATCGGGGGACTGGCCGATGGCCGCGATCAGCGGCGGCAGCGCCGCCTCCATCGCCGCCTGCGCCGGCGCACTGCGCAATGCGCCATAGCGTCCGCTGCGCCACCCCTCGATCAGTCGGGTCGCGCTTGCGGGATCGGCAAATCCGGCTTCGGCCAGCCCCGTTTCGGCCACGACTGCACCGGGCGTGCCGCGTCCGCCATCGTCGCTGTCCAACGCGTCGTAGATCCGCCCCACCGCCTCGACATGCGGACGCAACAGATCGAGCAGGTCGCCGCCGCGGTCGAGCCCGTGCAGCCGTGCGACGGCATCCAGCGCTTCGCCATGCGGCAGGGCATGGGTCTGGCGATCGTCGATCATCTGCACGCGATGCTCGATCGTGCGGAACAGGATATAGGCGTCGCTTAGCTGCGCGGCCGCCTCCGCATCGATCCGCCCCGCCGCCGCCAGCGCGGCAAGCGCATCCAGCGTCGCGGGTGCCCGCAGCGCCGGATCGCGCCCGCCATGAATCAGCTGGTGGATCTGCGCGAAAAACTCGACCTCGCGAATGCCACCGCGCCCGCGCTTGAGGTCGAACCCCGGCCCGAACGCCTGGCCCTGTGCATGGTGATCGCGAATGCGGCGCGAAATGCCGCGGATCTCGCGGATCGTGCCGTAATCGAGCGCGCGCCGCCACACGAACGGACGGATCGTATCGAGAAACCCCTGCCCCAGCGTGCAATCCCCCGCCGCCGCGCGGGCGCGGATGAATGCCGCCCGCTCCCACGGCAGCGCCTGTGATTCATAATAGCTGATCGCCGCCTCGGCCGGGAGCACGATCGGCGTCACCTCGGGCGACGGCCGCAGCCGCAGGTCGATGCGCAGCACATAGCCATCGGCATCGCGCGCCTGCAAAATCTCGACTACGCGTCGCCCGATCCGCACCGCCGCCTCCTCCACCGCATCCCGCTCGCGATGCGGCAGTGTCGCAGGATCGAAGATGAGGATCGGGTCGATGTCGGAGGAGTAGTTGAGCTCATGGCTCCCCTGTTTGCCCAGCGCAATCGCCGCGAGCCCACGCGGCTCCGCCCCCGGCACGCGCTCGACGATGGCTCCGCTGATCGCGGCGTCCAGCGCATAGTCTGCAAAATCCGACAGCGCACGCGTGACCGTGACGAAGTCGAGCTGCCCCGATAGATCGCCGATCGCCGCCGCCAGCGCCAGCCGCCGCCGCTCGATCCGCAATCGGCGGGACAGCGGCATGGCGGGATCGTCGATCCGGGTCGCGCCCAGCGGATCGCGGACTGCATTCGCAATGTCGGCAATCAGCGCGTGCTCACGTTCGATCAGGTGAGCCAGGAACGGTGCATTGTTCGAGGCGCGCGCGATCGCGCCGCCGATCGCGGGGTCCGGTTCGGCCATCCAATTATCGTTTCGGCTGGCGATCAGATAGTTTCTGATCTGTCAAGCAACAAAATGCAAAAGAAGACGTTCTGTATCGCATGGGTTCCAAAGCACCTCGATCGCCCGCAGGGCAACGCGATAGCGGCTATTGGGTGGAAGCGCCACGGGCGACCGATCCGATCGGCTTCGCGCTACGCGAAACCTACGCCGATGATCGAGACGTGCCGTCCGACATGCAGGAGCTGCTGAGCCAGCTGAGCGCGGTCAAAGGGCCCGACGGACGCAATAGTCACGGCTGAGCGGCCTCGCAGTCGCATCATTCCCGACTGAGTTCGTCGACCTCATCCATGATGGTATCGAGTGCGCTGCGCCCGTCGCTGACGCTGTCCGCCCGCGATGGAAGATCGCCGCCGCTCATCAACGCCTCCAGCGCAACGCGTCCGCGCGCGACGCGGCTCTTGATCGTTCCAACCGCCACACCGCAAATTTCGGCGGCTTCCTCATAGGCAAAGCCGCCAGCTCCGACCAGAATCAGCGCCTCGCGCTGCGGCTGCGGGAGGTGCAGCAACGCGCGCTGCATGTCGGCCAGCTCGACATGGCGGTCCTGGCTGGCTGGTGCCGCCAGAATGCGGTCAGCAACCAGATCGTCCCACTCGCCCTTGAAGCGCGCGCGGCGCATCTGGCTGAGATACAGGTTGCGCAGGATGATGAAGGTCCATGCGCGCATATTCGTTCCAGCCTGAAAGCGCTGGCGCGCAGCCCACGCCTTCATCAGCGTTTCCTGGACCAGGTCATCGGCGAGATCGCGGCTGCCCGACAACGAACGGCCGAACGCGCGCAGATGCGGGATCACGACCGCGAGCTGTTTCTTGAACTCGGGATCAGAGAGCGCAACATGCTCCACTGGCGCGTATTCGTCGGTGTCGCTCATTAGAATCCGTTCGTCTTGCGCAGCATAGTGCCGCACCGCAGGAGATTGGCGCGCCGCGCACATCCACCACGCTGATCCATCAGATCAGCAGGAAAATCGCAAAGATCACAATGATCAATGTCAGCGAGATTGCCAGAATATACCGCGTCATGTGCGGGGTCGCCCCGGCACGCACGCGATCTGTCTCGATATGAAGGGGGTCGTTTTGGTCAGCCATGACCGCACAACCCCCCAAAACCGTTTTAGGTCCGTAAGAAATGGAACTTTCAGGTCGCCGGGACGGTCGCCTGATCGAAAAACAGCGCCTGGCTGATCGCGGCCTTCACCGTCGAACGCTGGAACGGCTTGGTGATCAGGAAGGTTGGCTCGGGCCATTCACCGGTCAGCAGCCGCTCGGGGAACGCGGTGATGAAGATGACCGGGACATCGAACTGCGCCAGAATATCCTTCACCGCGTCGATGCCCGAACTGTCGTCTGCCAGCTGGATATCGGCCAGCACCAGCCCAGGGCGATCCTCCATCGCCAGCGCGACCGCTTCGTCACGGGTGACCGCCACACCGGTCACGTCATGCCCCTGATCGCGGACGATGGTTTCCAGATCCATCGCGATAAGTGGCTCATCCTCGATGATCAGCACGCGCGCGCGGGTCTGGCGTTCGATTTCGGACAAGGCATGCGACACCAGGTCCTCGACCGCGTCCGCCGATTCATCCAGCAGATATGCCGCGTCCTCGCTGGTGAAGCCTTCCATCGCCGTCAGCAGCAGCGCCTGACGCGACCGCGGCGCAAGCCGCGCGAGCCGGGCACGGGCAATCGCCTCATTCTCGGTTGGATTGCCGACATCGCCGGGGTCGCGGTCGGCGTCGAGGTGGGTCGAACCCCAGATCGCCTGAAAGGTGCGATACAGCCCCAGCCGCGGATCGACGCTGCGCGGAAACTCCTCTGGTGCCGCAACGATTGCCTCAAGCGTGGCACGCACATAACGATCGCCCTCGGTCTGGCTGCCGGTGAGCGCGCGGCCATAGCGGCGCAGAAAAGGCAGGTGAGGCGCGAGCTGCTGTCCTAACGACATGGGAACATATTCTCCTTCGGCGATACCGGCTGTTTGGCCATGGTATCGGTGCATTACAAGGCGTATGCTGATCCAAAGGAAGCCCCTCCCCGGATTTCGCATCGCCTGTGGAACAAACGAGCTTGGGATTGGTTTCATTCCAGCTGTTCGACCCTGCGTCGTGTGGCCGGTGGCTTGCAGCCGTCGCAAATTTTGTGCATCCGCCCGTATCCCGGGCAATCAGGGGGACGAGGTGTTTCCGGCCGACGACAAAAACAAGGCGACGCCGTCAAACGGCGCGGACCAGCCGCCGCCAAAGAGCGGCGCGGCGCCGCAGTCCGATCGCAACATCGGCGATGCGCTGCGGCGCGTCTATCAGGATGCCGCGGGTGAGGATATTCCCGACGACCTGCTCGACTTGCTGCGCAAGCTCGACTGAACTGCGCGTGCACGGCGGTGGATGAGCTGAAGCGCCAGGGCAGTGCTGGCCTCATGGTCGCCCTCGCCCGCATGCCGACCGGGGCCAAGGTCTTTCTGATCCTGAGCGCGGCGCTCCTGCCGCTCGCGCTCATCGCATTTCTTGCGTCGCTGCAAACCACACGGATCGCCGATCAGGAGGTGCGCGCGCGTCTGCGCATCGCCACGAACGAGGCCGCCCGCTCGCTGCGCGGCGAGCTTGCGTGGGAGCTGCGCGAGGTGCGCGGCGCCCTTCCTGCGGGACCGGACCAGGCACCCAATTGCGGACGGCTGGCCGGCCTGTTCGAACCCCAGGCAGATCAGGGCGTGCGCTATGCCGTACTCGATCCGTCCTTGCGGCTGATCTGCGGCCAACCCATCCCCTCAGCCATGTCGCCGGCGGCATCCGAAGATGCCTCGCCCATCCGGTTGCTGCCCGGAACCGGCGCGCAGATCGAGGTGACCGGACCGGCAGGCCATATCGCCCGTGCGTTTTTCCCCACCGATTTCCTCGCCAAGTCGGCCACACCGACGGGCATGGCGGGCGATTACGGGATGGAACTGATCAGCCCGGATCGCACCCTGGTCCTGCGTGAGTTCAGCGCGCAGACACTGCTGGCGCGAACCGAAAGCCAGATCATCGATCTGGATATCGAGGATTTGCAGCTGCAGATGACGGTGCCGAGCGCGCCGGTCACGTCCTCGGCCATCATCGCGGCCTTGTCGCCCTTTCTGATGTGGTTCCTTGCCGCTGCCATCGCCTGGTTCGTGGTCGATCGGCTGCTGATTCGCCCGTTGCGCCAATTGCGCACCACGGTCGGCGCGTATCAACCGGGCGAGGTGATCGATCCCATCGCGGGCAGCGACATCCCGGCCCAGGAAATTCGCGCGCTCGGCGACACCTTCCGCCAGTTGAGCCAGACCGTGCAGCTGCACGAGCGCGATCTTGCCGAAGGCCTGTCGCGCCAGACCAAATTGACGCGCGAAGTGCATCACCGGGTGAAGAACAACCTGCAGGTGATCGCCAGCCTGATCAACTTCCACGCCCGCGTCGCCGCCGAGCCGGGCGCGCTCGAAGCCTATGCCTCGATCCAGCGCCGCGTCGATGCGCTCGCGGTGGTGCATCGCCACCATTATGCCGGATTCGAGGATACGCGCGGGATCGAGATCCGCGCCGTGATCGGCGAGCTCGCCTCGAACATCCGCGCAACCGCGCCCGAGCGCAACGCGGTAGGGATCATGCTCAATATCGAGCCGCTGCTGGTGTCGCAGGACGCGGCGGTCGCGGTCTCGTTCCTGATTACCGAGATCGTCGAACTGGCGATGCTCGCGTCGCCGGGTGCCCAGATCAATATTTCGACCCAGAGCGACCCGGCCAGGCCTGAAAGCACAACGCTGCGTATCAGTTCGCCGGCGCTGGCCGACTCGGCCGAATTTGCGGCCCTGTACGAGCATCGCTATGGGCGCGTGATCGGCGGGCTCGTGCGCCAGCTGCGGTCGCAATTGCATCATGATCCGCTGATTGGCGCCTTCGAACTTGCGATCGCGATTACCGGCCGGACCTGACCGCGCGTTCGACATGCATTCGACCGGTTCGAACGGAATCACCGCGGCCAAAGAAAAACCGAAAAAAAGTTGTTGCCCGTTGGAACCCCGGATCGGGTTGGGTGTTTTTTACTTCGGATAGTGACCTTTTGCCCCCCCGCTCTCGCTATCCACGACACAGGCCCGGAAGCGTCAACCCCCTCCCCCCCCCCGGTGACGCTTCCGGGCCTTATTCGTCCAAGCGACACCCCCTAAAGCGTTAGAATCCCAGGCGGAACGATGTCGCGCGCCGGGCATTTCCCCCTCACACAACTGCACAGTGGAGAAGCGTAATGCGCAAGATTCTGACGATAGCGATGCTCGCGGGCGGTCTTGCCCTGTCCGCCTGCAACACGGTCGAAGGCCTGGGCCGCGACGTGGAGTCGGCCGGCGATACCGTCGCCAAGACCGCCGAAGACGCCAAATAAGCCGAAGTTTACGTTATCCCTCGGCGGCGGCTTCGGCCGCCGCTTCCTTTTCACGCCGCTTGTGCGTGATCCAGATCGCCACCAGCGACAGGAAATACAGGCCGCACAGCGGAATCGCCAGCAACAGCTGTGAACCAACATCCGGGGGGGTTAGCACTGCGGCGATCGCGAAAGCACCGACGATCGAATATCGCCAAGCACCCTTGAGCTGCTCGAAAGTGACAATCCCGGCTCGCTCCAGCAGCATCAACAAAACCGGCAAGAGGAATGAGACGCCAAAGGCGAAGAGGAACTGCATGATGAAGCCGAGATATTTTTCGGCATCCGGCAGCGCGATCTGTTCCACCCCGCCACCCAATGCGCCCTGATAGCCGAGCAGGAAATGCAATGCGGTCGGGATCGTCACCCAATAAGCCAGCGCCGCCCCGGCGGTAAACAGAACCGGCGTCGCTAGCAGGAAAGGGAGCAACGCCTTCTTTTCCTTGCGATACAGCCCGGGCGCGACAAACTGCCACAACTGCCCCGCCACCACGGGGAATGCCACCATCACTGCGGCGAAAAACGCGACCTTCAGCTCGACGAAAAATCCGCCCAGAATGCTGGTGAAGATCAACTTGTCCTGTCCCGCCTGCGCCAGCGGATAAACGAGAAAGGCGTAGATCGGCTTGACGAAATAAAAGCACAGGCCGAACGCTACCACCAGCGCCACCACGCAATAGAGCAGCCGCCGACGCAGCTCGATCAGATGGTCGAGCAGCGGCGCTTCGCTATTGGCGAGTTCATCGGTGTCGCTCACGACTCCGCCTTCTTCTTGCGCGGGGCGCGCGGCTTGCGTGTCGGCGTTGCCGGCGCATCCGGCACCGCGTCGGCCGGATCAGCGCGTAACGCCGGGGCCTCGGTCATCACGGGTGCGGCATCCTCGTCCGACCCGCCCACGCTCGCCGGTTCCGCCCCTTGCGGATTGGGATCATAGACCGGCGCGGGCAGCATCTTCTCGGGCGGATGCTCGCGCATGATCCGCGCATTTTCCTCAGCCCACTTCTTTTCCATCTCGGCCAGTTCGGCCTCGCGGACCATATTGTCGAATCCGCTGCGGAACTGGCTCGCGACGCGACGTGCCTTGCCGACCCACTGGCCGACAAAGCGCATCGCCTTTGGCAAATCCTTCGGCCCGATCACCAGCAGGGCGACGATGCCCACCACCAGAAATTCGGGTGCGTTGAAATCGAGCATCGATCAGCCGACCCGCAAGGCTGCGGCGCAAGGCCGCAGCGGATAATTCAGCGCTCGTCCTGCGCCGGACGCGCTTCGGTCGATGCCTGGGGCTGAGGCTGCGGGTCGTTGACGCGCTTCGCCTCGATTTCGGCGGGCTTGGCCGGCGTCTCGTCGTCGTCCGCCATGCCCTTCTTGAACTGCTTGATGCCCTTGGCGACGTCACCCATCATGTTCGAGAAGCGGCTGCCGCCGAACAGAAGAATTACGAGGACACCGACGATCAGCCAGTGAACCAGACTCATGCTACCCATCGGAACTCTCCGTTGATTCCCCGGCTATCTAGTCGTCTTCGTCGGCAGTTTCCACCGCTTCCGGGCCCGCGCCCTCCGAATGTGCCGCCTCGAACGCCAGATCGACCGGATCGAGCAGCCCGGCGGCGCGCAGATCGTCGATTCCGGGCAGGTCGCGGCGGCTCGCCAGCCCGAAATGGCTGAGAAATTCGGGCGTCGTCGCATACATCAGCGGCCGTCCCGGAACTTCGCGCCGACCCGCCGGGCGGATCCACCCCGCCTCCATCAGCACGTCGAGCGTGCCTTTGCTGATCTGCACGCCCCGGATCGCCTCGATCTCCGCGCGCGTCACCGGCTCGTGATAGGCGATGATCGCCAGCGTCTCGATTCCCGCGCGGGAAAGCTTGCGGCTGTCCTCGCGGTCGCGGCGCAGGAAATTGGCCAGGTCCGGCGCGGTCTGGAAATGCCAGCGCCCGCCGCGCTCGACCAGCTCGACCCCGCGCCCCGCATAATGTTCGGTCAGCGCCGCCAGCGCCGCAGCGATATCTGCCTCGTCCCCGACATAGGCGCGCAGGTCGCTCAGCGTCAGCGGCCCCTCCGCCGCAAACAACACCGCTTCCACCGCGCGCATCGTCTCGTCGGGCGGGGTCATGCCTCGATCCCGCGCAGATAGAGCGGCGCAAACGCCGATTTTTGGCGAATCTCGACCCGACCCTGTTTGGCCAGCTCCAGCGCCGCAACGAAAGAGCTCGCTAGCGCCGACTTGCGGTAGGAGCCGCTGGCATCTTCGGGCAGGAAACTCTCGATCGTGCTCCAGTCGATCCGCTGCCCGATCAGCTCGGACACGCGGTGGATCGCATCCTCCAGCGTCATCACCGGTCGCACCGCCACGATATGCATCACCGGGCGCGTGCGCGCGCTGATCTGCCCATAGGCAGAAATCAGGTCATAGATTTCCGCCTGCCAGCGCGATTTGCGCACGGTCTTCAGCCCCTCCGGCGCGCCGCGCGTGAACACGTCACGCCCCAGCCGGTCGCGCGCCACCAACCGCGCCCCCGCCTCGCGCATCGCGCTCAGCCGCTCCAGCCGCAATTGCAGCCGCAGCGCCATTTCCTCAGGGCTCGGCTCGATCTCCGGATCGCGCGGCAGCAGCAGCGCCGATTTGAGATAGGCCAGCCACGCCGCCATCACCAGATAATCGGCGGCCAGCTCCAGCTTCAGCTCGCGCGCCTCGTTCACATAGGTCAGATACTGGTCGACCAGCTGCAGGATCGAAAGCTGGCGCAGATCGACCTTCTGGCTCCGCGCGAGCGCCAGCAACAGGTCGAGCGGCCCTTCCCAGCCGTCGATGTCGATGGTGAGGGGCGCAGGGTCGGTCACAACCAATTCCTCCCCTGCCCCGCAGGGGAGGGGGACCGCCCGCGAAGCGGGTGGTGGAGGGGCGGCCGCGCAGACGGCCATGAACAGCTCGGCAAAATTCCGCCCTCTGCGGGGCGGCCCCTCCGTCGGCGCTGCGCGCCGCCACCTCCCCTGCTGCGCAGGGGAGGAATAAGGGCGTCACACCACCCCAAGCAACGCCTCCCGCTTGGCGATCAGGTCGTCGATCGCGCCCGGCTCGGGCCGCACACTCGCCATCGCCCGCTCCAGCCGCGCGAGCGTCACCGGCGGCGCATCGCTCAGCCGCCCGACAATTTCCTCCATCTCGCCCATCCGCGCCCAACAATCGAGCGCGACATCGCATCCCGCCGCAATCGCCTGCGCGGCCTTCTCGCCCGCCGATCCGCTCAGCGCCTTCATGTCGATATCGTCGGTCATCAGCAGACCGTCGAACCCGATCCGCCCGCGGATCACGTCGCGGATCACGGTCGGCGAGAGTGTCGCGGGGTTGTCCGCATCCCACGCCTTGAACACGACATGGCAGGTCATGGCCATCGGCGCATCCTTGAGCGTGCGGAACGGAGCGATATCCCGCTCCAACGCCGCATCGTCGGCATCGACCACCGGCAGCTCATAATGGCTGTCCACCACGCCGCGACCATGGCCCGGCATATGCTTGACCACGCCGACCACGCCGCCCTTCGCCATCCCGTCGAGCATCGCACGGCCCAGCGCCGCCACCCGCATCGGATCGCTCCCGAACGTCCGCCCGCCCACCGCCGGGGTCGTCTCCGGCATGCGCACGTCGAGCAGCGGCGCGCAGTTCACATTGACCCCGACCTCGGCCAGCATCAGCGCCAGCGCCTGCCCGTTCGCCCGCGCCGCCTCGATCGCCGAAGACGGCGCGACCTCGTACAGCGCATCGAAGGCGGGACCGGCGGGAAAGGCCGGCCATTCCGGCGGCTGCATCCGTGCGACGCGCCCACCCTCCTGATCGATCAAAATCGGCACGTCGTCGCGGCCCGACAGCGCGCGCAAGCTGTCGGTCAGCGCGCGCATCTGGGCGCGGTCGACGCAGTTGCGCCCGAACAGGATATAGCCAAGCGGGTCCGCCTCGCTGAAAAACGCGGCTTCGTCGGCGGTAAGGACAGGGCCGGACAGGCCAAAGATAACGGGCTTCATGGCGCGGTTAGAACAGGGGCGAGCAGGATTTTCCAGCCCAATTCCTCCCCTGCCCCGCAGGGGAGGTGGCATTGCGCAGCAATGACGGAGGGGCGGCCGCGCAGACGGCCGTGAACAGCTCGGCAAAATTCCGCCCTCTGCGGGGCGGCCCCTCCACCACCCGCTGCGCGGGCGGTCCCCCTCCCCTGAGCCAGCTCAGGGGAGGAATTGGATCACCCCGCCGCCAGGAAACACGCCTCGCCTGCAGCCTTCAGCTTGCCGCACAGTTCGCGCGCCTGCCCGTTGCTGCCCGCATTGACGCGCAGCCGGTAGAAGGTCTTGCCGTTCACATCCGCCTTGGCGATCCCCTTGCCCAGCGGCGCAAGGTAGGAAAAGCGCTTCGACAGCCGCGCCCAGGCGGCGTTCGCCTCTGCCTCGGTCGGGAAGGAGCCGAGCTGGATGGTCGCGCTGCCCGCCGACGGCCCCGGCGCTGCCTGGGCCGGCGCGGCGGCCTTAGGCACCGCGCCAGTCGGGATCGGCGCCACGACGCGGCTCGCACCCTTGACCGGGGCCGGGCTTGCCTTGGGCGCTGCCTTGCCGTCCACTGGCGTTTCCGGCACCGCCAAGACATCGACCGACCCGTTGGTGGTCGCGCCTTCGCTCGCGGCAAAGACGGTGTCGCCCTCGCCCTCGACCTTCATGCCCCCGGGCTCGTCCGGCTTGACCTTGTAATCGCCGTCCTGCGCGTTGATCAGCGCGCCGGTCCCTTCCCCCGTCACCGTGCGCTGATACCACCACCAGCCAAAGATCGCGGCGGCGATGATCGCCAGCCCGACCAGCACCAGCAGGATGATGCGCAGGACCGATGGCCCCTCGCGATAATCATCCTCGACCGTCTCCAGCCACGGCAGCCGGTCGTCATTATAATCCTCGCCTGCGTTCATTCAGCTCAGCTCCTGAACCGCCTCGACCCCCATGATGTTGAGACCGTTACGAATAACCTGCCCGATTGCGTCGGCGAGGGAAAGGCGCGCGCGAGTCAGCGGCACATTGTCGGGCAGGATGAAGCGGCGCGAGGGATCGTCATTGCCCATATTCCACCAGGCGTGGAACTCGGCGGCCAAGTCATAGAGATAAAAGGCAATCCGATGCGGCTCCCGCGCCGCCGCCGCACCCTCGACCACCCGCGGATACTGCGCGGCAAGCTTCACCAGCGCCAGTTCGCGTGTATCAAGCAGGGACAGGTCGGCATCGCCCGACAGGTCCAGCCCGGCATCGTCAGCGCGCCGATGCAGCGAAGCGACCCGCGCATGGGCATATTGGACATAGAAAACCGGGTTGTCCTTCGACGCCTCGACCACCTTGGCAAAGTCGAAATCCATCTGCGCATCGGCCTTGCGCGTCAGCATGGTGAAGCGGACCACGTCCTTGCCCACTTCCTGCACCACGTCCGCCAGCGTGACGAAATTGCCCGAACGCTTGGACATCTTCACCGGCTCGCCCGCGCGCAGCAGGCGCACCATCTGCACCAGCTTGACGTCGAACCGCGTCTTGCCCTCGGTCAGCGCGGTGACGGCGGCGACGATCCGCTTGACCGTGCCGGCGTGATCCGCGCCCCAGATGTCGATCAGCTGGTCGGCCGATTGCGCCTTCTGGAAATGATACGCCATGTCCGCGCCGAAATAGGTCCATTGCCCGTTCGACTTCTTGATCGGACGATCCTGATCATCACCGAACTTGGTCGAACGGAACAGCGGCAGCTCGACCGGCTCCCAATCATCGGGCAGCTCGCCCTTGGGCGCTTCCAGCACACCGTCATAGATCAGGTCGCGGGCACGCAACCACGCTTCAGCCTCTTCGGGCTTACCCGCCGCCTGCAACTCGGCCTCAGACGAGAACAGATTGTGGTGGATGCCGAGCAACGCGAGGTCGCTGCGGATCATCACCAGCATGTCGGCGACGGCTTCCTTGCGGAACAGCGCCAGCCATTCGCTCTCGTCCTTGCCGACAAACGCGTCGCCATGCTCGCGCGCCAGCCGCTCGCCAACCGGCATGAGATAGTCGCCCGGATACAGCCCCTCGGGGATCTCGATCGTCTCGCCCAGCGCTTCGCGGTACCGCAGGTGCGCCGACCGCGCGAGGACATCGACCTGCCCGCCCGCATCGTTGACATAATATTCGCGGATGACTTTGTGACCCACCGCTTCGAGCAGGCTGGCGAGCGCATCGCCCACCACCGCGCCCCGGCAATGGCCCATATGCATCGGGCCAGTCGGGTTGGCGGAGACATATTCGATGTTCACGGTCACGCCCGCGCCACCCTGCGACCGGCCATACGCCTCGCCCGCCGCGTGGATCGCACTCAGCTCGTCGCGCCAGGTGCCATCGGTCAGGCTCATATTGATGAAGCCCGGCCCTGCCACCGACACCGAAGACACCGCGTCGATCTTCTCCAGCTCGGCCGCGATCTTCTCGGCCAGCGCGCGCGGATTGGTGCCCGCTGGCTTGGCCAGCACCATCGCGGCGTTGGTGGCGAGGTCGCCGTGCGTCACGTCGCGCGGCGGCTCCACCGTCACCGCACGTCGCTCCAGCCCAGCCGGCAGATCGCCGGATGCGACCAGGGCATCCAGCGCGGCGTCGAGATGGGCAGCGAAACGGGGATAGAGCGTCATGTGCAGGTCCGATGGTTTCAGGAGGCGGACCCTCTAGCGCAGCGCGCGCGGTTCGTCACGCAATGACGCGGCGTCTCCGCGCGGCAAGCAATCCATCGGCGGCGTAAATCGCAAGGCCGGTCCAGATCAGCGCGAAACAGATCAGGTGCGCAGTCGTCACCCGCTCCCCGAAATAGGTGATCGCCAGCAAGAACTGCATCGTCGGAGCGAGATATTGCAGCAGCCCCAGCGTCGAATAGGGCAACCGCCGCGCCGCTCCAGCGAACAGCAGCAACGGCACCGCCGTCACCACGCCCGACAGCACCAGCAACGTCGTCGCCACCGCGTCATTGCCGAACTCCAGCCCGCCATGCGTCGACAGCCAGAACAGATAGGCAAGGCCGAGCGGCGCGAGGATCGCGGTCTCCAGCGTCAGCCCCTCCAGCGCGCCGACCGGGGCAACCTTGCGCACCAGCCCATAGAAGCCGAACGAAAAGGCGAGCGTCAGGCTGATCCAGATGCCCTGCCCCGCACCCACCGCCAGCACCGCGACCCCGACCCCGGCCAGCCCGACCGCCACCATCTGCGCCCGCCCGAGCTTCTCGCGCAGCAGCACGATGCCCAGCAGCACATTGACCAGCGGATTGAGGAAATAGCCCAGGCTTCCCTCAAGCACATGCCCGTTCTGCACCGCCCAGATATAGACCAGCCAGTTCACTGAAATCAGCGCCGCGCTGGCGCTCAGCAACAGCATCGCCCGGCGGTTGCGCATCGCTGCCATGATCGCCGAGGTGCGCCCCAACGCAAGGATGACGATCGCGAGCAGCCCGAGCGACCATAATACACGCCCGGCAACCACCTCGCCCGCGCCGACCCCTTTCAGGGCAAAGAAGAACAGCGGAAGCACGCCCCAGATGGCATAGGCGCCCAATCCTTGGACCAACCCGGCACGGTCGAGGCGCTCGGGCGCTGGGGGCGGATCGGACCTGGCCATGCGCGGTGAGATAGGTGCTTTGCTGCACTGCGGAAAGGCAAGTGTCTGAAAGATTTCGTTTGGACTGGGTTGCGCGCGCTTCAGTCCTTCGGCGGATCGTCGCGATCGACCTTCAGCCACCGCGCCCAATCGATGCTCACCAGCGCGACCAGCACGCCCAGCATCGCCACCTGCAATGCAATCCCCCAGGGGCTGGTGAGGTTGGCAAACATCACCTCGCCGAAATCCGTCTCACGCACCTTGCGCGCGGTCCAGCCGTAAAAGGCGTAGGTAAACAGCCGGCCGGTAAAGAATGCCGCAGTAAAGCCAAGCAGCGGCACCCGCGCCAGCCCAACCGCCATGAACAATTGCGCCGATGGCAGCGGCGAGATCACGAACAGCGCCAGCAGGATCAGCACGTTATGCTTGCGCCGCTCCACCGCCGTCCGGGCTGCGGCGATATTGCGCTGCATCCGCTGCGGCAGCCATTTCCCGAAATGCCGCGCCCCGACCGCCAGCACAAGCCGCCCCAACGCCGCGCCCATCGCACCGATCAGCACCAGCGCCCAAAGCGGCTGGTCGCCATTGATCCCGTACAGCACGATGATCGACCAGGTTGGCGGCCCGAAGGCGGGAAGCAAATTGACCCCGAACGCCAGCAGGAACAGCGAGAGATAGCCCATCGACGCTGGCGTGCGGCGAAACAGCCGTGCGTGCAAGCCGCTTGACGAATGTAACATTGTATCATTATGCAGCGACCATGTCCGCCAAAGCCCCCGCAATCCATGATCCCGCCCATTGGGACTCGGTCTCCACCAATTACGCCGCTGAAGCCGACCGGATGACCGGACGCTATGCGCACGCCGCATGGGAGCTGGCCGCACTACCTACCGGTGCACGCGTCCTGGATGTGGCAACGGGAGCGGGCGCACTGCTGGTTGCAGCGCTGCGCGACGGCGCGGATGCGGTCGGGATCGACTTTTCGCCCGGCATGGTCGAGATCGCTCAGGCCCGCGCTGCGGACATCAGCCCGGGCGAGCGCGCACTGGTGATGGACGGCCAGCGGCTCGACTTCCCGGCCGACAGTTTCGATGCCGCCTTCTCGATCTTCGGCGTCTTCATGTTCCCCGATCCCGCTGCGGGCTTCGCCGAAATAGCGCGCGTACTGCGCCCCGACGGCCTTGCCGTGGTCGCGGTTTGGGAAAATGCCGGCGGTGCCGGCCCGGCCCAGCTCTTTGCCCAGGCTGCCCAGCGCATGTTCCCCGAGCAGCCGGTACCGCTGCCGATGGCGCGCCTGTTCAACGCACCCGAACTGCTCGATGCGGCATTTGTGGAGGCCGGATTACAGCCCGATGCGGTCCATCGCGTCAGCTACGCCTGGCCCGCCCCACCGGTCGACTGGTTCCGCGAACACGCCAAGCTCGCTTATGGCTGGTCGCCGGTCTGGCAGCTGCTCGACGACGCCCAACGCACCGCGTTCGCCGAAGAAGCCGCCGCCCTCGCTGCCAACCTGCCCGCCGAAGGGATCACCTCGACCGCGCTGGTGGGGATGGCGCGCAAGCCGGGCTAGGCCTTAAACCCGCACCAACCCGTCCAGCATCCGCGCGCTCTTCTGCCCCGGGAACAGCGCCGGCATCGCCCGCGCCGGGTCGACCCCGAAATGCGCCGCAGCAGCGCTGCCGATCACCGCATCCAGCCCCGCCGTGGGGCGCAGGTCGCGCCCTTCATACAAAGCCGCATCGCTCAGCCCCGGCCAGTCGGCGACCACGCGCCCGCCCTTTACCGCGCCGCCCAGCAGCCAGGCGACCGATCCGGTGCCATGATCCGTGCCCTGCGTGCCATTGACCTTCACTGTCCGCCCGAACTCGGTCGCGACCAGCACCATCGTCTTGCCCCACAGCGGCCCAAGGCCGGTCTTCAGCGCGGCAATCATCTGGTCGAGCCCATTCAACTGCGCGCCCAGCCGTCCGCGCTGCCCGGCATGCGTGTCCCAGCCGCCGGTCTCGATCATCGCGATCCGCGCACCATTGTCGGCCGCCAGCAGCCGCGCGGCAAGCGCACCGGTCGCGGCAGCATTGCGCCCATTGTTCGCCGCCAGATCGCCGGTCAGCGTCCGCGTCGCCGTCGCCTGTTCCCAGATCGCGTGGAGCTGCGGATCCTGCGCATACAACATCGCGACGCGCCCGAGCAGATCGTCCGATGCATCGGGCAGGACCGACGGCGCATAGGACGCCACCTCGACCTTGCCGCGCAACGCCATCGGGATCGTCGCCGCAATCGCGATGCCCTTGCGCTCGTCATCGGGCAGCACGGACAACAGGCGGTTCATCCACCCGTCCTTGAGCTGATAGGCCGCCACGCCACCCGTCTCGAGCACATTCTGCGCGTCGAAATGCGATCGGTCGCGATAGGGCGAGGCAACGGCGTGGACGAACATCGCCTCCTTCGCCGCATACATCTGCGCGACGTTCTTCAGGTTCGGATGCAGCGCGAACATCGCATCCAGCTTCGCCGCATTGGCGAAATCCTGCGCGAGCACCCCGCGCTGTGCGGCAAAGGCCGGATCGCCGACGGGTGCAAGCGTGCCAAGGCCATCGGCTGCCCCGCGCTGGATGATGAACACGAACCGGCGGTCGCTTGCCGCCTGCGCAAAGGCAAGGCGAGGTGCAAAGCCCAGCGACAGCGCGCCCGCAGCGCCGGTCAGGACAAGATTGCGGCGGTTGATCATCACATTATCTCCGCATGAATTCGGGGGCGACGAGCATCAGCGCCACGCCCTGAGACGCGCTTTCGGCGCGCGCGATCGCCTGGCTCGTGGTGGCACTCAGCGCGCCGGGGAACAGCACCGCCGCCCGCGCCCGCGCATCGATCGTGTCGCGGGTGCGCGCCGCCATCCGCTCCGCCGCCTCGACCCGGCGCATCACCGCATCCGGCCCGGCCCAGCTCGCCGCAATATCGTCAAACCCCGCCGGAGAGCCCGGCCGCCACACCGGCTGGCCCAGCTGGTTCATCAGCCCCAGCACCGCCTCGCCCGGAATTTCGCGCGTGCCGAGCGCGCGCATCGCTGCGACCGACCATTCCCATGGCGTGCGGAACTTGACCGGCTGCGCCACCCACGTCTCAGGTGCCTCGATCAGCACGCGGTACAGCGTCGGCAAATCGCCGCCGGATTTCAGGAACGCCGCCTCCAGCTTTCCGACCAGCGACGCGGGCGGTTCATCTCCGGCGAAATGCCGCGCCAGCTTGACTGCGATATGCTTCGCCGTCGCCGGATGCACGGCCAGATCATCGAGCACCGCCGCCGCCTGCCGCTCGCCCTGCTGGGCATAGCTTTTGCCCAGGATCGTTCGCGTCCCCGGCTCATGGATCCGCCCGGCAAAGACGAAGCTCCCCGGCTTGCCCTCGAGCCCGGCAAAGCGCGCCGCCGGGCCGCGCGTGATCCCCGCGACGCTCCACCCGGTCATCGCGCGGGCGAATTCGGTCACGTCGGCCTGCGTATAGCCGGTGCGCACGCCCAGCGTGTGCAGCTCCAGAATTTCGCGCGCCAGATTTTCGTTGAGGCCCACGCGCTGCGGCCCGCCGCGCCGCGCGGCCGCCTGCCCGGCAATGCTGCCCGGCCCGACGGACTGCGCCTGATCGAGGTACAGCAGCATCGCCGGATGCCGCTCAACCGCGTGCAACATGTCGCGAAACTTGCCCAGCACATGCGGGCGGATCGCGTCGAACTCGAACGCACCGGCCAGGCCCACCATCGTCTGCTTGTCCGCCGACACGGCAAAATGGTTCGACCAGAAATGAACGAGTCGCTCGACGAACGGCGTATCACTCGCCACCGCCACTTGCGCGCGGGCACCAGCGGCGGTCATGTAGAAGTCGCGCCCCTGTTGCCGCCCCGCCTGACGCACCTGTCGCGCCGGGTCGGCCGCCTCCCCCTCGGGCATCGCATCGCCCGCGCGGCGCTCCTGCCGCAATTCCCGCTGCACCATGCGCAGCTCTTCGAGATAATCGGCGACTGCAGCCGCAATCACCGGCGTTCCGGGCAACGCCGCAATCGCCGCCGGCCGCGCATCGAACCGCGCCATCTGGTCGATCAGGGCGCGGCGCGGGTCGGCGGGTGCTGACGCATCCGCCCTTCCGCCTAATCCGAACCGGTTGAGGGCAATGCTTGCGTCCGACATGGGCAATATCCCGAAGAGTGACCATCGAACGCTACCCCCGCTTTGTCGCAAATCTATGCCAGCGGCGCAATTTGTCGCACAAATCGCCCGCTCCGCCCTCGATGCGTCCCGCGCAATCGCACTTGCATCCTTCGCGCTTGGCATTGCTGCACCGCAGCATATCAATGGGGGCAAGAACAGAACAATATTGGATGCCGATCTGGCCCTTCAAATCTTCAAGGGAGAAAGATCGTGATCAAGACCTTCATCAGCGCCGCCGTCCTCCTCAGCCTCCCGGTCGCCGCCTATGCGAGCGAGCGTAGCTTCAAGCGTGACGGCGTCACCTATGTCTACACCAGCAAGCAGGATGGCGACGCCACCGTGCTCGAAGGCAAGGCATTCCCCGGCGGCTCGTCCTACACGCTCGTCGTCCGCGGCAAGCAGGTCACCGGCCGCGTCGGCGGCACCCCGGTGTCGTTCCGCATCGCCAAGCCGCTCGCGACCACCGTCCAGACGGCTTCGCGCTGAACCTTCCATTCCTCCCCTGAGCCCGCTCAGGGGAGGGGGACCGCCCGCGCAGCGGGTGGTGGAGGGGCGGCCGCGCAGACGGCCGTGACCAGCTCGGCAAAATTCCGCCCTCTGCGGGGCGGCCCCTCCGGCGCCTTCGGCGCCACCTCCCCTGCGGGGCAGGGGAGGAATATGGTCGTCTAAAACCCCTCCGGCAATTCGATCGGCCCCACCACCTCGCGATAGCGCGAAATCGCATAGCGGTCGGTCATCCCCGCGATGAAATCGGCGATATGCCGGCTGCGCCACGGCTCGTCCGTCGGCAGCGTCTGACGCCAGTCCTCCGGCATCAGCGCCGGGTCCGCCGCGTAGGCGGCATACAGCCCAGCGACCACGTCGTGCGCCATGTCCGCCGCCGCCAGCTGGTGCGGATGGTGATAGAGATTGGCGTACATGAAGCGCTTGAGCGCCCGCTCCTCCTCGCGCATCGCATCGGAAAAGCCGCACAGCGCCCGCCCCGCCGCGCGCACATCCCGCGCCGTTTCGATGCCCGCCTCGGCAATCCGCCGCCGCGTCTCGTCGAGCAAATCGTTGACCATCACCCCGATCTGCGCCCGCACCAGCTCGCGCATCAGCCGCTTGGGCGACGCGTCCGGGAACCGTGCCTGCACAGCATCCCATCCCCGCGCGACCAGCGGGACCGCCAGCAACTGATCCAGCGTCAGCAGCCCGGCGCGCAGCCCGTCGTCGATGTCGTGATTGTCATAGGCGATGTCGTCCGCAATCGCCGCGACCTGCGCCTCGAGCGAGCTATGCTGCGCCAGCTCCAGCGGAAATGCCGCATCCGCCGCTGCCAACGCCCAGCCCGGTGCCGTCACCGGCCCATTATGCTTGGCCAGCCCTTCCAGCGTCTCCCAGCTCAGGTTCAGCCCGTCCCACCCGGGATAAGGGCAATCGACCACCATCAGCGCACGCAGCGTGTTGCCATTATGGTCGAACCCGCCGCGCGCGCTCAGCGCCGTTTCCAGAGCACGTTCGCCGGCATGGCCGAATGGCGGGTGGCCGATGTCATGCGCCAGACACATTGCTTCGGTCAGATCCTCGTTCAGTCCCAATGTCCGCGCCACCGTCCGCCCGATCTGCGCCACCTCCAGGCTGTGGGTCAGCCGAACGCGGAAATGGTCGCCATCGGGCGCCATGAACACTTGGGTCTTGTGGCGCAGGCGACGAAAGCTGATCGAATGCACGATCCGGTCGCGATCGCGCTGAAACGCATCGCGCGGCCCGCGCGCGGTCCCCTGCCCTTCGTCGTGCAACCGCCCACGGCTGTGCGCGGGATCGCTGGCATAGCGGGCAAGGCTGGTCATGCGGCAAACGTCAGGCGAATCGACATGGCGCCCGCATAGATCAATTTACCGGCAGCTTCTCGATCTTCTGTCCCGCCTCGCTGGTCCACGCAAAGGACTCGACGCCCTTCTTGCGGATCGCGTTGACAAACTCCTGTGCGGCCGCCGACGTCTTGAACGGCCCGGCCAGCAAGCGGTTGGTAAAGCGTAGCGGCGTCGTCCACGCCTGTTTGCCCCGGAACTCGGCCGGAGCATCGGCAACCGCAGCCTTCCACGCCCGGGGCAGCGCCTTCAAGTCCGCCCCGCCCGCGACCTGCACCCAATGACGGGCCGGCTCTGCCTTGGCGGGGTCGATCTTCGGCTTGGCCTTGGCCTCCACCTTGGCGGCAGTGCCGGGCTTGGCCTTGGCATCCGGCTTTGCGGCTACAGCCGGCTTGGCCACCGGCTCGGGCTTCGGCTTGGCCGCCTCGACCACCGGCGCAGGTGCAGCGGCCGTCGCAGCAACCGGCTCCGGCTCGGGAGCCCGCCCGGGTAGCGGGTCCACGCCCAGCTCCGACGCGGGAATGGTGATCCCCGCCATGATCCGGGCGATGACATTGTCCTCGCTCCCCACGCGCGCCGCTGGTTGGCGCGGGGCCGGCTGGGGCGCGACCTCGGCGACGGGCGCGCGGGCCACCTCGACCGGCGCAGCCGGCGGCGGCGGAGCAGCAGCGGATGCGGTCGCGGCTTCGGCCGCTCGCCGCGCATCGGCCTCCCGCGTTGCGCGTTCCTGCGCCGCTCGGGCATCCGCCTCACGCTGCGCCTGGGCCGCACGTTCGGCGTCCGCCAGCCGCCGCGCTTCGGCCTGACGCTGCGCCTCGGCGACGCGTTCCATCTCCAGCCGTTGCTGCTCGGCAAGCCGTACGGCCTCGGCGCGGCGCTGCGCCTCTGCCGCCTCGGCCGCGCGGGCATCGGCAATCCGCTTCGCCTCGGCATCCGCCGCCGCCTGGCGCGCGGCAGCCGCTTCCTGAGTCCGCCGCTCGCGCGCGCTCAAGCCGCGTTCCGAACTGCCCGCTACCGACTGCGAGCCGGATACACGTGCGCGCGGTTGCGGGGGCGGGGGCGGCGCGGCCGCCACCTGGACCGGCGCGATCGCGGGAAAGGGCGGCGCAGCCTGCGCGTCGGCGATGCGCGAAGGGGTACGGCGCAGCTCGCCGAAATGCACCGCAAATGCCTTGTCGGCCGGGCTAAGCGACGGCAGACGC
The DNA here is from genome assembly GCF_056821745.1 of Sphingomonas sp. SDUR79. Taxonomy (NCBI): domain Bacteria; kingdom Pseudomonadati; phylum Pseudomonadota; class Alphaproteobacteria; order Sphingomonadales; family Sphingomonadaceae; genus Sphingomonas; species Sphingomonas sp. SDUR79. The sequence goes on from NZ_JBPDIN010000001.1 coordinate 1,823,102, forward strand.
CGGAAGAACGGTGCCAATGCCGTCCCGACGCCGCCCATCATGCTCGCCGCAATCCGGTCGGCTCCGGCGGCATCGCCATTCATCGCCAGAATAAACGCGCGCGCGCGCCACGCTGCGCGGTCGCTCCGGCGCAGCAGCGGATCGAGGACTTTCATCGCCTCATCGGTGCGCCCGCTGATCCCCAGCGAATAGGCGAAACGGCGGGCCGTTTCATCATCCGCCCCCTGCGCCATCGCAATGCGATGCTCACGCTCGGCATGCGGCTGCGCGCCGAGCAGGTCATAGGCAAGCCCGCGGTCCGAAGCATAGGGCGCCATCGCCACCCCACCGCGCTCGGCCAGTGCGAACAGCCGCAACGCCTCGCCCGGCCGCTCGGCCCGCACCATCACCATCGCCTGTCCCGCCGCAACGCGCGGATTGCCGGGTGCCAGCGCCTGTGCGCGGGCAAAGAACCCTGCCGCCGCCGCCGGATCGTTCAGTCGTGCGCTCAGCTCGCCCGCTGCCAATAACGCGGGCACGTTGCGCGGGTCGGTAGCGAGGATGCGCATCTGCTCCGCCAGCCGATCGGCATTGGGCGTCGGCGGTGGCGCAACTTCCTGTGCGACCGCATTCGACGCGACCGCAGGGGCCACCAGGCCGAGCGTGGCGCTCAGGAGCAAGGAGAGGCGGATGGATTGGGCTGCGCGTGTCATGGGAGTCCGCAGGCTACACCATCCGGGGTCTGAATATCAGCTGTCGTTGCGCGATGCCGGGGACAGGCCGGGGCACATGCGCGATGGGATGACGGGGCTCCGGACACCGCATGCGCGGAGCCCCGTCCGATTACTGGTTGTTCTGGCGGTTAAGGAAGCGCGGAATGTCCAGCGGATCCTTGTCGTCATCATCCTTCGACCCGTTGCGCGCCGCTGCCATGCGTTCGAACAGCGTGCCGCCGGTCTTGGCCTTGGGCGGTTCGGCGGGCGCTGGCGCGGGTGCGGCAACTTCCTCGTCATCGCCACCGGTCAGCCAGCGGCGACGGATCGTCGGCTCGCGCGGCGGTTCCTGCGCAGCCGGTGCCTCGGGCACCACCGCGTCGGACCCCAGCACCAGCTCGTCCGTTTCGCCGGCGGGCAGCGCGGTCGGCGCTTCCAACGTGAATTCGTCCTCATCCGCCGCGACTGGCGCCGTTACAGGCGCTTCCGGCTCGGGCGCGACCTGCTCGACGGGTTCGGGCTGTGGCTCGGGCGCGGCGGCTGCGGGCGCTTCCGCCGCCGGGGCTGCGGCACCCATCGGACGACGCACGGTACCGAATGAGAAGCTGCGGCTCGTCTCCGGCGCGGCGGGTGCCGCCGGCTTGGCCGACATATCCGCCTCGATGCCGGTCGCGACGACCGACACGCGGATCTTGCCTTCCAACTCGGGGTTGAACGCCGAACCCCAGATGATGTTGGCATTGTCGTCGACCAGCTCGCGGATATGGTTCGCGGCCTCGTCGACTTCGAGCAGGCGCATATCCTCGCCGCCGGTGATCGACACGATGACGCCCTTCGCGCCATCGAGCGACACGCCGTCGAGCAGCGGATTGGCAATCGCCTGCTGCGCCGCCTCGATCGCGCGGTTGTCGCCGCTCGACTCGCCGGTGCCCATCATCGCCTTGCCCATCTCGCTCATGACGGCGCGGACGTCGGCAAAGTCGAGGTTGATCAGGCCCGGCATGACCATCAGGTCGGTGATGCCGCGCACGCCCTGCTGCAGCACCTCGTCCGCCATCTCGAACGCTTCCTTGAACGTCGTGTTGGCGTTAGCGACCAGGAACAGATTCTGGTTGGGGATGACGATCAGCGTGTCGACGAACTTCTGCAGCTCCTCGATGCCCGCTTCCGCCGACATTGCGCGCTTCTTGCCTTCGAACGCGAACGGCTTGGTCACCACGCCGACGGTCAGGATGCCCATGTCGCGCGCCGCCTTGGCGATCACCGGGGCCGCACCGGTGCCGGTGCCGCCGCCCATGCCGGCCGCGATAAAGCACATATGCGCGCCCTTCAGCGCCTCCTGCACATGCTCGATCGTCTCTTCGGCGGCGGCGCGGCCGATTTCCGGCCGACTGCCCGCGCCCAGACCCTGCGTGATCTTGGCACCCAGCTGGATGCGCTGCCCCGCGCTCGACTGTTTCAGCGCCTGCGCGTCGGTGTTGGCGACCAGGAACTCGACGCCCTGAACTTCGGCGCGGATCATGTTCGCGATCGCGTTGCCGCCCGCGCCGCCGACACCGATCACCGTAATGCGCGGCGTCAGTTCATCCAGGTCGGGCGGAAGGAAGTCGATGCTCATCTTCTTTGTGTCTCCTCAGGCGCGCACCCCAAGCGACACCTGTTTGTAACGTTGTTTCTGCACCATCGCTGTGGGCCATTCCAGCGATATCCGCCGATCGCCCACAGGAAATGTCAATAATTGGCTCGAAACGCCGCGATCATGCGCTGGATCAGCGCTTTCGGGTTGCTCCGGATGACCAATTGCCCGCGCGACGGCTCCAGCGTGCGAAGATCAACCGGATCGGCCGCCGCAAAGGTCGCCAGCCCCGCCAGCGTCGCAAAGGCCGGTCCGGCATGCGCCTCGGGCAGCGCCGACAGGCCGCGCGGTCGCCCGACGCGGACCGACCGGCCCAGCGCCTGCTGCGCATAATCCGCAACGCCCTTCAGCTCCGCCCCGCCGCCGGTCAGCACGATCTGCCGCCCCACCGGATCCTCGAAATTGAGCCGCGCCAGCTCGCGGGTGATCTCCGCCATCAGCCGGTCGAGCCGCAGGCGGATCACAGCGATCAGCTGCGCCCGCGTGATCCGCGCGCCATCGCCCTCTTCCTCAAGGCTGGCGGGTGCGATGTCGATCATGTCGTGATTGTCGCGCGGCGTCATGTTGGCGCTGCCATAGAAGCACTTCATCCGCTCCGCCTGGCCGCGCCGCGTCCCGAACGCGCTGGCGATATCGTCGGTAATGTCCGCCGACCCCTGCTGGATCGACGACAGGCCGGTCAGCACGCCGTCCTTGTACACCGACACATTGGTCACGCCCGCGCCGATCTCGACCAAAGCCACGCCCAGCTCGCGCTCTTCCTCGGACAGGCAGGCAAGCCCCGTCGCGACCGGCGCGGCGATGATCGAGCGGACCTCCAGGTGCGCCGATCGCACGCACAGATCGAGGTTGCGCACCGGCGCGCCCTCGGTCGACACGACATGGATATCGACGCCCAGCCGCTCGGCATGCAGCCCGCGCGGCTGCTTGACGCCCGCCAGCCCATCGAGCGTGTAGCGCGTCGGCTGTGCATGCAGCACCATCCGCCCGCCCGGATTGATCGCCTCACGGCCGGCGCGCAACAGATCGTCGATGTCCGACTGTTCGACGCGATGCCCGCCCAGATCGACCTCAAGCCGCAGGATATTGGACTCCAGCCCGCCGGCCGAGAAGCTGACCCACACATCCTCGATATTGGTGCCCGCGATCCGCTCGGCCTGCTCGACCGCCTCGCGCACCGCAACTTCGGTCGCAGCCATGTCGGCAATATAGCCGCGCTGCACGCCCCGGCTCTCGCGCTGGCCGGTGCCGAGCACGACCAGTTCGCCGCCATCGCCCTTCTGCGCGATCAGCGCCGACACCTTCGACGACCCGATATCGAGTGCGGTAATCAGTCCCTCGGGCGCGGTCTTGGCCATGTCTTATTCCCCCTGCACATTCACACTGGCAGTTTCTGCCGCCGATTCAATCTCTTTGCGGACCACCTGCCCCGGCATCCGCACCACCAGCCGCGTCGGATCGCGCAGGTCGAAGCGCAGATACCCGCGCCCCAGCAAACGATCCGCCCCGTCCAGCTCGGCGAACTTGACCAAAGCCTTGGCCGCAGCCTCTTCCCCCTCGGGCAGCGCCAGCCGCTCGCCGGTGTTGAAGGAGAGGTCCCAGCGGCGATTGCCGATCCACGTCGCTGCCTTGACCAAAGGGCGCAGCGCGGGTGCCGCCGCCAGCAGCCGCTGATAGGCGGGCTGCTGCGCATAGGCGCCATCGCCGATCACCAGCGGCAGATCCGGCATCGCCTCGGCCGACACCGGCTCCAGCAAGACACCCTCGGCATCGATCAGCATCAATTGCCCCTGATGCTGCCACACCGCCGCCGCCTTGCGCTCGACGATATCGACCACCAGCGTATCGGGCAGGCGACGCGACACCCGCGCATCGGCGACCCAGCCGATCGTCATCAACCGCGCGCGCACCTCGTCCAGATCGACCAGCGGCATCGCGCGGCTCTTCTCGTCCAGCGCGTAGTTATACACCGTCATCTTGTCGGCGCGCTTGATCCCGGTCACCTCGACCTGCTGCACGCGAAAGCCCGCCTGCCCCACACCTTCGGCCAGCGCCGTCCCGACCGCGCCGGGCACGCCGAACAGCGTCGCCACGCCGATCAGCGACGCGACGGCAATGCCCGTGATGCTCCACGCGATGATCCGGTGCAGCGTCGCCTCGCTCACCGGCATCGCCGCGACCATCCGGTCGAGCAGATGCGGCTGCTTGCGCTTCGATTGCGCGCGGCGCTTGGGCTTGACCGTGGGGCGCTTGGGCGTGGGCTTGCGGCTCATCCGGCCCCGTCCTTGAGCGCTTCGTCAACGATCGCCTGCACCAGCTGCGGATAGCTCATCCCCAGCGCCTTGGCCTGCTCCGGCACCAGGCTCAGCGGCGTCATCCCCGGCTGGGTATTGACCTCCAGAAGGAACAGCCCGTCCAGCCCCTGGGTGTCATCCCAGCGGAAGTCCGACCGCGACGCACCCTTGCACCCCAGCAGCCGATGCGCCTCAAGCGCCAGCCGCTTGCATGCCTGCGTAATCTCGTCCGGAATCTCCGCCGGACAGATATGGTCGGTCATGCCGTCGGTATATTTGGCGTCGAAATCGTAAAACCCGCTCTTGGGCTTCAGCTCGGTCACCAACAACGCCGTGTCGCCCAGCACCGCCGTGGTCAGTTCGCGCCCGCGAATGAACGGCTCGGCAAGCAGTTCGCCGAACTTCTGCCACGGCCCTGCGGCCTCGGGCGAGATCGGGTTGCCGTAATTACCCTCGGCCGTGACGATCGCCACGCCGACCGACGATCCTTCGTTGACCGGCTTCAGCACATAAGGCCGCGGCATAGGATCAGCTTCGTAGAGCGAGGCAGTCGACACGATCTGCCCACCCGGCATCGGAATGCCATGGGGGACGAGCGCCTGTTTGGTCAGCACCTTGTCGATCGCGATCACCGACGTGACCATGCCAGAGTGCGTATAACGCAGCCCCATCAGGTCGAGCATCCCCTGCACCGTCCCGTCCTCGCCGGGGGTTCCGTGCAGCGCGTTGAACACGACATCGGGCTTCGCCGCCGCGAGCTTGGCCGCCACGTCGCGATCCATGTCGATCCGCGTGACAGTATGGCCGAGCGATTCCAGCGCTTCGGCAATCCCCGCACCCGACATCAACGACACCGGCCGCTCGGCCGACCAGCCACCCATCAGGACTGCGACGTGGAGAGGGGTAACACTCACGATACTACTCCGTCGCCCCGGCGCAGGCCGGGGCCGCCCTGTGGCGGTGCTTGAACTTCAAAACTTGGCGGCCCCGGCCTGCGCCGGGGCGACGGCATGCTCGTCACTTCGCCACTCCCACGCGCTGAATTTCCCATTCCAACTTAACCCCGCTCGCCGCCTTGACCCGCGCGCGAACCTCATCCCCCAGCCCTTCGATATCCGCGCTGGTCGCGTCGCCGGTGTTGATCAGGAAGTTGGTATGCTTCTCGCTCACCTGCGCCCCGCCGCGCGTCAGCCCGCGACAGCCCGCCGCGTCGACCAGCCTCCACGCCTTGTCGCCCTCGGGGTTCTTGAAGGTCGATCCGCCGGTCTTACTCCGCAACGGCTGCGACGCCTCACGCGCAGCGGCGATGCGGTCCATCTCGGCCTGGATGGCGGCCGGCTCACCCGGCTCACCACGAAAGGTCGCGCTCACCACGATCGCCCCCTCGGGCAGTTCGGAGTGGCGATAGGTATAGCCCAGCTCCCCAACCGGCAACGTCACCCGCTCGCCCGACCGCAGCACGACTTCGCAATCGACCAGCACGTCCTTGGTCTCGCGCCCATAAGCGCCACCATTCATCCGCACGAACCCGCCCACGGTTCCGGGGATCGACCGCAGAAACTCGACGCCAGCGATCCCCGCGTCACGCGCGGTCGAAGAAACCAGAATCCCGCTCGCCCCGCCGCCACAGGTCAGCGTCTGGCCCTCGGCCTGAACCTTCGCAAACGCCTTGCCCAGCCGCACCACCACGCCCGGCACCCCGCCATCGCGCACGATCAAATTCGACCCCAGCCCCAGCGCCATCACCGGCACCGCCGGGTCCAGCTCGCGCAAAAACTCGGCCAGATCTTCAACATCCGCCGGCTCGAACAGCCATTCCGCCGTCCCGCCACTCTTGAACCAGACGAGCGGGGCGAGCGGCGCGTCGGGGGTCAGCTTCCCCCGCACCTTGGGGAGAAGCGTTGCGCTCACTTCATCCCCCACAATTTCGTCCATTGCTTCCAATAGGACAAGTTCGCCTCGGCGGCCTTGGCCCCCGCCTCCTGCAGCTTCGCGACATCCGTGCCCGCATCGAGCATCGTCTTCGCCGCATCCATCTGCGCCTGTTGCGCGCGCAGGATTTCGCGCTGCATATCGGTCGCGAGGGTGAACCAGTCGCTCATGCCGCCACGCTCCGCTTGGCGTCGACCGCTTCGGCCAGGCCAGCGGCCCATTTGGTGATATCGCCCGCACCCAGGCACACGATCAGATCGCCCGGCAGCGCCACCTCCGCAATCCGCGCCGCCAGCGCATCGGCATCGGCGACGCTCTCCGCCAGCCGGTGACCGCGCGCAAGCGTCCGCTCGACCAGAGCCTCGCCGCTCACGCCTTCGACCGGCGCTTCGCCCGCGGCATAGACCGGCGTCACCAGCACCATGTCGGCGTCGTTGAACGCCTGCGCAAAGTCATCCATCAGATTGCCGAGCCGCGAATAGCGATGCGGCTGCACCACCGCGATCACCCGCCCCTGCGCGCTCTCCCGCGCCGCCGACAGCACCGCGCGGATCTCGACCGGGTGGTGGCCATAATCATCGATCACGATCGCCGGAATCTGACCCTCGAACGCGATCTCGCCGACCTTGGTAAAACGCCTTTTGACCCCGCCGAACTTGGCAAAGCCGTTCTGGATCGTCGCGTCGTCGATCCCCATTTCCAGCGCCACGCCAATCGCGGCGAGCGCGTTCTGGACATTGTGGCGCCCCGGCATCGGCAGCTCGATCCCCTCGATCGACCGCGTCGTCCCGTCGCGGTGCCGAATGATCGCCTCGAACTTGTTGCCGCCCGGATAGGGCTGGACGTTGACCCCGCGCACGTCCGCCGACGCCGCAAAGCCATAGGTCACGATCCGCCGGTCGCGCACGCGCGGGATGATCGCCTGCACCTCGGGATGGTCGAGGCACAGCAGCGCTGCGCCATAGAAGGGGACGTTCTCGACGAACTCGACATAAGCGTCCTTGGCCCGCTCGAAGCTGCCATAATGATCGAGATGCTCGGGATCGATATTGGTCACCACCGCGATCGTGCCATCGAGCCGCAAGAAGCTGCCGTCGCTCTCATCGGCTTCGACCACCATCCACTCGCTGTCGCCCAGCCGCGCGTTGGAGCCGTACTGGTTGATGATGCCGCCATTGATGACGGTCGGGTCGATCCCGCCTGCATCCAGCAGCGCCGCGATCATGCTGGTCGTCGTCGTCTTGCCATGCGTCCCCGCAACCGCAACGGTGGACTTGAGCCGCATCAGCTCGGCCAGCATCTCCGCGCGCCGCACCACGGGGATACGCGCGGCATAGGCGGCCTGCACTTCGGGGTTGTCGCGCTTGATCGCGGTCGAGGTCACGACAACCGCCGCGTCGCCCAGATTATCCGCGCTCTGCCCGATCGTGATCGCAATGCCGCGCTTGCGCAGGCCCTCGACAACATAGCCCTCGGCACTGTCGCTGCCCTGCACCTTGTAACCCAGATTATGCATCACCTCGGCAATGCCCGACATGCCGATCCCGCCGATGCCGACGAAATGGATCGTGCCGATATCCTTGGCGACACCCTTCACGCAAACGCCTCCCCGCCCTGCGCGATTTTCACCGGCTCGGCCCGTCCCATTCCCGCCGACGCCCAGTCGGCGTCGATCGATTCCACCAGATCGGCCAGATCGCGCACCGCATCGGGCCGCCCGACGCTGCGCGCGCACGCTGCGGCATGCGCCAGCCCCTCGGGGTCCAGCCCCAGCTTCTGGATCTGCTTGGCCAGTTCCTGCGCGGTGAACGCGCGTTGCGGAATGGCCCGCGCGCCACCGGCCGCGCTAATCTCGCGCGCGTTCGCCGTCTGGTGATCGTCGGTCGCACTCGGCAGCGGCACCAGGATCGCCGGACGCCCCGCCGCAGTCAGCTCGGCAATCGTCGACGCACCCGCGCGCGCGATCACGATATGCGCCCATGCCAGCCGCTCGGGCAGGTCGGGCAGGTACGTCGCGATCTCCGCCGGAATGCCATGATCGGCATATTTGCGGCGCACCTCGTCAATATCCTCGACCCGCGCCTGATGCGTCACCTGCAACCGGCGGCGGAAATGGACAGGCAGCAGCGCGAGGCCGTCGGGCACCACCTGGCTCAGCACCGATGCGCCCTGGCTTCCGCCGGTCACCAGCACCCGGAAAATCCCATCCTCCTCCAGCGGCGGATAGGGCCGCAGCCGCAGCTCCAGCACCGCCTCCCGCACCGGATTGCCGGTCAGATGGATCTTGTTGGCATAGGCAGGCTTCAACCGCGCCACCTCGGCATAGCTGGTGGCGATCGCCCCCACCTTGCCCGCGACCAGCCGGTTGACCCGGCCCAGCACGGCATTCTGCTCATGGATCACCGTCGGCACCTTCGCCGCGAACGCCGCCGACAGCGCAGGCATCGACGCATAGCCGCCAAACGCCACCACCGCCGCCGGGCGCAACTGACGATACAGTTTCCGCGCCTGCGCCCGCCCCTTGGCCATGGTGCGGAGCGCCTTCAGCCACCCGATCGGCCCGCCGGCAAAGCGCGATGCCGGAACGACATGCGTCTCGATCCCGTCGAACAGATCGGGGAAGCGCACCCCGCGCTCGTCGGAAATCAGCGCAACCCTGTGCCCGCGCCGCATCAGCTCCGCCGCCAGCGCTGCGGCGGGAACCATATGTCCGCCGGTACCCCCGGCGGCAAGGACGTATTGCCGTCCCGATGTCATCAACTCTTCCCTCGAACCGTATAGCTTGAGCGCTTCAGATACGGGTTCCGCCGCGTGAAAGCGAGCAGCAGTCCCATCCCGATCGACAATGCCACCATCGACGATCCGCCATAAGAAATGAAGGGCAAGGTCATCCCCTTGGAGGGGGCAAGGCCGGTGTTGACCGCCATGTTGATCACCGCCTGAATCCCGAATTGGGCCGCCAGCCCCGCCGCCGCGAGCAACCGGAACGAGTCCTCCTCGTCCAGCAGCTTGATCAGCACCCGCACGACGATGGCGAGGTAGATCAGCGCGATGACGATGCACGCGATCAGTCCGAACTCCTCGCCCACGACCGAGAAGATATAGTCGGTATGCGCCTCGGGCAGCTTGAACTTGACCGTTCCGCCGCCCGGCCCGGTGCCGGTCGCGCCGCCTCCGGTCAGCACCGCATGCGCCATATCGGTCTGGTAATGCTCCGCCTGCGCCTTTTCCGGATCGGGGAACAGGAAGCTGTCGATGCGCGTGCGCGCGGTGTCGTAGAACAGATAGGCCGCTACCACTCCGGCCACGCCCGCGCCGCCGAGGAACCCGATCGCGCGCGTCGAGATCCCTGCCAGCATCAACAGCACGACCCACACCGCGGCAAAGATCATCGTCTGCCCGAAATCGGGCTGCTTCATCAGCAATGCGGCGATGACGATGGTCAGCACGCCCGTCACCGGGATCACCGGCAGGCTCGGATCCTTCGCGCGCAGCGACAACAGCCACGCGGTGGTGACGATATAGAGCGGCTTGAGAAACTCCGAAGGCTGGAACGACGCAATGCCAAAGCCGACCCAGCGCCGCGCGCCATTGACCTCGGTGCCAAAGAAGGCGGCAAGCCCGACCAGCAGCACACAGATCGCGGTGCCCAGAATCGCGCCGCGCCGCGCCAGCCCGACCGGCAGCATCGACACGATCAGCAGCACCGGGATCGACAGCCCGATCCACAGCGCCTGTCGCCAGAAATAATGCATCGACGCGAACTGCTTGGTCGTATCCGAATAGCGCTCGGCCGATGCCGGTGACGCCGCCGCCACCGCGACCAGTCCGATGCCGATCAGCAGGAACGCGAGCAGCAACAGGATGCGGTCGATTTCCCAGAACCACAGGCCCAGCGGCGTCTTGCTGCCCCGGCTCAGCTGGTCCTCGAACCGTTCCCGCAGCGGCTTGCGCTTGGTGGTCGCGCGGATCACCTCGCTCATGACAAAGCCTCCACCGCCGCGCGGAACTGGTCGCCGCGATCCTCATAATCGCGGAACTGGTCGAACGACGCGCACGCCGGGGACAGCAACACCGTCTCCCCCGCCACCGCATTCGCCGCCGCCGCACGCACCGCCTGCGCCAACGTGCCCGAGCGTTCGACCGGCATCTCGCCCTTCAGGATTTCCGCAAACATCTCCGTCGCTTCGCCGATGGTATAGGCGCGGACAATATGGGGGAAACCCGAACGGCAGGCGTCAAGATCGGCGGTCTTGGCCTTGCCACCCAAAATCCAGTGGACGCGTGGATAGGCGGCGAGCGCCGGTGCGGTCGATTCCGCATTGGTCGCCTTGCTGTCATTGACGAACAGCACGCCGTTCCTGGTCGCGACCCGCTCCATCCGGTGCGGCAGGCCGGGAAGGCTCTCAAGGCCACGGCCAATGCTCGCCTGATCCACCCCCAGCGCCTCGCACGCGGCGATGGCGGCGAGCGCGTTCTGCGCATTATGCGGCCCCTGCAATGCCGGCCAGCGCGACTGGTCCATGCAGAAGCCCGGCGCGATCTTGGTCACGTCCTCGGCCCGCCCGGAGCGCGCGACCTGCTTCGCCACGCCCTGCGACGCTTCGTCCCCGATCCCGATGATCGCGGCATGCCCCTTGGACTGCATCGCAAACAGCCGCCCCTTCGACGCCGCATAGGCATCGAACCCGGCATAGCGATCGAGATGATCCGGCGTGATGTTGAGCAGCACCGCGACCTCGCAATCGAGGCTCTGGGTCAGGTCGATCTGATAGCTCGACAGCTCGAGCACATAGACGCCACCCTCCGGCAACGGCTCCTGCCCCAGGATCGGCAACCCGATATTCCCGCCCAGCCGCGCCGGAACGCCCGCTGTGTCAAGGATATGGTGGATCAGCGCGGTCGTGGTCGATTTGCCATTGGTCCCGGTGATCCCGACGACCTTGTGCGCCGGAAGCTCGCCCCGCGCCTGCGCAAACAGCTCGATATCGCCGATAATCGGCACGCCGGCATCGCGCGCAACGATCGCCAAGGGATGGCGATTGAGAGGAACACCCGGAGAAAAGACGAAGCCATCCGCTTCGATCTCCTGCCAATCGGTGAAGTCATCGACGAACAGCTGCTCGTCCAGCAGATCACGGGCGTCGGCAATCACTGCGTCGCGCTTGTCCTTGGCATCGTCCCACGCCAGCACTTCCGCCCCGCCAGCCAGCAGCGCACGCACGGTCGCCGCCCCCGACCGCGCCAGCCCGAGTACCGCAAAGCGTTTCCCGCGCCAGGCGGCGGAAACGATCACCGCAGTTTCAGCGTCGCGAGCCCCGCCAGCGCGAGGACAAAGGCGATGATCCAAAAGCGGATCACGACCGTCGGCTCGCTCCAGCCAAGCTGTTCGAAATGATGGTGGATCGGTGCCATGCGGAACACGCGCTTGCCGGTGCGCTTGTACCAGAACACTTGGATGATGACACTCAGCGCCTCGACCACGAACAGACCGCCGATGATCCCCAGCACCAGCTCATGATGCGTCGTCACCGCAATCGCGCCCAGCGCCCCGCCCAGTGCCAGGCTCCCGGTATCGCCCATGAACACCGCCGCCGGCGGCGCATTGAACCACAGGAACGCCAGCCCCGCGCCGACAATCGCGCCACAGAAAATGGCGAGGTCACCCGCCCCCGCGACATGCGGGATGCCAAGATACGTCGCGAACACCTTGTTGCCCACGACATAGGCGATCAGCATGAACGCCATGCTCGCGATGATCACCGGCATGGTGGCCAGCCCATCCAGCCCGTCGGTCAGGTTCACCGCATTGCCGAACGCCACGATCGTGAACGCGGCAAACACGATGTAGAAATAGCCAAGGTCGACGCTGAACTGGCTGAAGAACGGCACGTACAGCATCGTCCCGTTCTGCAGCGTGATCACCCACGCAGCGATGCCCGCGATCGCGAATTCGCCGAGCAGCCGGACCTTGCCCGAAACACCCGCCGTGCTCGCCTTGCGCACCTTGTCATAGTCGTCGAGGAACCCGATCATCCCGAAACCGAGCGTCACGAAGATGCACGCCCAGATATAGGGATTGGTGAGATCCATCCACAGCAGCAGCGCGAGCGTCAGGCTGGTCAGGATCATCAGCCCGCCCATCGTCGGCGTGCCGCGCTTGGCGAGGTGGCTCTGCGGCCCATCGGCGCGGATCGGCTGCCCCTTGCCCTGCCGCACGCGCAGCCAGCCGATGAAGCGTGGCCCCAGGATCAGGCCGATGAACAGCGCGGTCGCGACAGCCGCCCCGGTGCGGAACGACAGATAGCGGAACAGGTTCAAAATGCCCGGAAAACCCAGCCATTCGGCAAGTTCGTATAGCATTAGCCCCTTCCCGCCAGCGCCGCGACGACCCGCGACAGCCCGACCCCGTTCGAACCCTTGATGAGCACCGCATCCCCGGCGCGCAGCATCGCCTCCAGCGACACGCGCGCCGCAGCGGCGTCGGGCACATGGACCAATTCGACCCGCCCCTCAAGCGCTGCAGCAAGCGGCTGCATCCCTTCACCGACCAGCAGCACCGCTTCGACGCCCGCCGCTGTCACCGGCTCGGCCAGATCGGCGTGGAAGTCGCCGGATTGCTCGCCCAGCTCGCGCATCTCGCCCAGCACCGCGATCCGCCGCGTCGCCGGGGTGGCCGCCAGCACCGCCAGCGTCGCGCGCATCGACGCCGGGTTGGCGTTATAGCTCTCGTCGATCACCAGCGCTTCGCCGCCGTCGACCTTCGCGCCAAACCGCGCGCCACGCCCGGCAAGTCCGCCCATCTCGCCCAGCGCCAGCCCGGCCTGCTCCAGATCGCCGCCCGCCGCGTCGACCGCCGCCAGTACCGCCATCGCATTGGCAACCCAATGGTCGCCCGGCTGCGACAGGGTGAAGCTCAGCGTCTTGTCCGCGCCGATCTGCGCGGTGACGAACGTCCCGCCGGGCTGGCCATGCACGATCTCGACCGCGCGCACATCGGCGCCCTTGCCGAGGCCGAAGGTGATGATCCGCGCCGCATGCGGCTGTGCCGCCGCGATCAGCCGGTCGCGATAGGGGCTGTCGAACGGCACGATCGCCGTCCCGCCCGGCTCCAGCCCCTGGAAAATCTCGCCCTTCGCATCGGCAATCCCCTCGACGCTGTCGAAGAATTCGGTGTGCGCCGGGGCGATGGTGGTGACGATGGCGATGTGCGGCCGCACGATCCGGGTCAGCGCGGCCAGCTCGCCGGCATGGTTCATCCCCATCTCGAACACGCCAAAGCGCGTGTCGCGCGGCATCCGCGCCAGCGACAGGGGTACGCCGGTATGGTTGTTATAGCTTTTGACCGAGCGGTGCGCCTGCCCCGGCTCGGGCCGGTCGAGGCACTCGAACAGCGCTTCCTTGGTCCCGGTCTTGCCGACCGATCCGGTGACGCCGATCACCACCCCGCTCATGCGCGCCCGGCTCGCCCGCGCCAGATCCTCCAGCGCCGCCATCGTGTCATCGGTCAGGACATGCGGATGCGCCGTCGCCCGCGACACCACCGCCCCCGCCGCACCGCTGGCAAAGGCCTGATCCAGAAACTTGTGCCCGTCGGTCGTCTCGCCGGTCAGCGCAAAGAACAGCGCGCCCGGTCCCACCTCCCGGCTGTCGAACGCAACCGCGTCGACGGCGAACTCTGCCGAAGCCGTTCCGCCCGTCGCGGATGCGATTTCGGCCGAGGTCCACAGCGTAGCCGTCACTTCTCCCCTCCCGCTTGCGGGAGGGGCCGGGGGAGGGCCTGTCCAATCGGGGTGCCGCCAAAAGACAGGCCCTCCCCTAACCCCTCCCGCAAGCGGGAGGGGAACTTGCAGAGCTCCCCCCTCACGCCGCCGCCTCGCGCGCCACGCTGACATCGTCGAACGGCAGCACCATGTCGCCGACGATCTGCCCCTGCTCATGCCCCTTGCCGGCGATCAGCACGATATCTTCCGGGCCCGCCGCCGCAACCGCCGCCCCGATCGCCGCGCGCCGGTCGCCGATCTCGGTCGCCTCGGGACAGCCCTTCATCACCGCGCGCCGGATCGTGGCTGCATCCTCGCCGCGCGGATTGTCGTCGGTCACGAACACCAGGTCCGCGCCCGCCACCGCTGCCTGCCCCATCGGCTCGCGCTTGCCCGGATCGCGGTCGCCGCCCGCGCCGAACACCAGGATCAGCCGCCCCGCCGCATGCGGCTTCAGCGCCGCGATCGCCGCCTCGATCGCATCGGGCGTGTGCGCATAGTCGACATAGACCGGTGCCCCGGTCCTGCTGATCGCCGCCCGCTCCAGCCGGCCCCGCACCGGCTGCAACCGCGCAAGATTGGCAAAGGTCTGCGCCGGATCGCCCCCGGTCGCGATCACCAGCCCCGCCGCAAGCAGCGCATTCGCCGCCTGATAGCCACCGATCAGCGGCAGCCCGACGCGATAGGTCTCGCCCCCGAACGCGATCTCCAGTTTCTGGTCGAGCAGAGTCGGCGCGCGCGACACCAGTCGGATCGTGTCGCCATGCTCGCCAACGGTAATGATCCGGTTGCCGCGCATCCGCGCAATGTCGATCACCCGCTCGCTATGCGGATCGTCGGCCCACACCACCGCCGTGCCATCGGGATCGAGCACATCGGCGAACAGCCGCAGCTTGGCGGTCAGATAATCCGCCATGTCCTTGTGGTAATCGAGGTGGTCGCGGCTCAAGTTCGTGAACGCCGCCGCGCGCACCGGCAGCCCCTCGGTGCGGTACTGCGACAGGCCATGGCTCGATGCCTCGAACGCCAGATGCGTCACGCCCTCGCGCGCCAGCCCCGCGACATTGGACAGGAACGTCACCACGTCCGGCGTGGTCAGTCCGGTCGACACCATCTCGCCCGCCGTGGTCACGCCCAGCGTGCCGATCGACGCGGCATGATGCCCCGCCATCAGCCACAATTGCCGCACCATCTCGACCGTCGACGTCTTGCCGTTGGTCCCGGTGACCGCCACCGAAGTCTCGGGGAAGGGCGCAAAGAACCGCGCCGCGATCCGCGCAAATTCGGTGCGCGGGTGATCGCTGGCGATATGCGCCGCACCCGCGACCGTCACTTCGGGCCGCGCGACCACCGCGATTGCCCCGCGCGCCACCGCCTCGGCAATATAATCCTCGCCATTGAACCGCGTGCCGCGAAACGCGCCGAACACGGTGCCCGGCGCGACCTTGCGGTGATCGATGGCGAAGCCGGTGACGATGCTCTGCTCGTCTCCGCCGGTGAGTTCGGCGAGCTTCACTCGTCCACCCCCGCGCCCAGCGCGGCGACGGCGGCGGGCTTGCCCTTGGCCTCCGCCTTCCACAGCAACGGCGTGAGGTCGGATACATCCACGTCCCGCCGCTCGTCAGGAACGACGCCCAGCATCGCGCCGGTGCGCATCACCACGCGGTTGACGACGGGGGCCGCGGTCCACCCGGCGGTGGACTGGCCCGCAGATTGCGCATTACCGATCGGCGAATCGAGCATCACCAGCACCACATAGCGCGGTGCGTCCATCGGGAAAGCCGCTGCAAAGGTCGATACATTCTTGTTGCGCTGATATCCGCCACGTCCAGGCACTTCGGCAGTGCCGGTCTTGCCCCCGACGCGATAGCCCGGCGCATCCGCCTTGCTGCCGGTTCCGTGCGTGACGATCAGGCGCATCAGCTGGCGCATCCGCGCGCTGGTCGCCTCGGAAATCACACGACGGCCTGCCGGGGCCTTGCCCGGCTCGATCTTGCGCAGCGTCGCCGGGCGCCACACCCCGCCATTGATCATCGCGGCATAGGCGCTGGCCAGATGCAGCGGCGTCACCGCGATGCCATGGCCATAGGCGGTGGTCATCACCGTGGTCCGCGCCCAGTATTTCGGCCACAACGGCCCGGCCACGCCGCCCAGCTCGATCGGCGCCTTGGTATCGAAGCCAAGACCGCGGAACATCGCCTCCATCCGCTCCTTGCCCAGCTCGTCGGCGATCCGTGCCGTCGCGATGTTGGACGAATGGATCAGCGTCTCGGGGATGTTCAGCCAGCGTTTTTGCGCATGATCGTCGCGGATGCGAAAGCCTCCGACCTGCAACGGCTCGGTCGCGTCGTAGCGTTTGGACATCGACGGCGCGACGCCCGTCTCGATCGCGAACGCCATGGTCAGCGGCTTGAACGTCGAGCCCAGCTCATAAACGCTCTGCGTCACATTGTTGCGGAAATGCTCGGGGTTCGCGCCCTTCACATTGTTCGGGTTGAACGTCGGCAGCGATGTCATCGCCACCACTTCGCCCGTCGCCACGTCCAGAATCACGCCAGCCGCGCCCTGCGCCTGGAAACTCGCCATCGCCGCGCCCAGCTCGCTGTCCAGCGCCGCCTGCGCGCGCAGGTCGATCGACAGCGCCACCGGTTTTCCGCGCAGCGCCGGATCGGTGAGCTGGCGGTCCAGGATATGCTCCATCCCGCTCACGCCCTTGCCGTTGAAATCGACAAAGCCCAGCGCGTGCGCCGCCAGCGTCGCCTGCGGATACAGCCGCTGCGGCTCGCGCGCGAACTCGATCCCCGGCTCACCCAGCGCGTGTACCGCAGCGACCAATTCCGGCACCGCGCGCCGCTGGAGATAGGTGAAGCTCGCCTTGCTGTTGAGCAGCTTGGCATAGTCCGCCGCGCTCTTGCCCGGCAGCGTCGCCGCCAGCATCTGCGCCAACGCCACCTTGTCGCCGATCACCCGGTCGGGCCGCACGCCGATCGACCAGGCGTCGATCGTGCGGGCAAGCGGCGCACCATTGCGGTCGACCAGATCGCCGCGCAACGGGACCAGCATCGCGTTGACGCTCGGCGCCCGCTGCGGCTCGGCAAAGACTGCGAGCAGCGCCAGCCGCCCGACGATCACCGCAAATGCCGCCGCGAACAACAGGGTCAGGATCATCAGCCGCACATGCGCGACCGCGATCGGCGACGACCGGCTGCCATCGCGTGGGCGGATCCGCGGCGCTGGGGCGACCAGGACCGTCACCGCAATTTGCGCGCCTCCGCGCGGACGCCCTGCATCAGGTCGCCAAAGCTCGAATCCTTGAGCAGCTTGCTGTCCAGCGACGCCACCGCCGCGTCCTTTGCGACGACCGGCGCCGGCGCAGCCGCCCGCTTTGCCTTGACAGCGGTTGCCGCAGCGACCGCAACCGGAGCCGACGGGGTCTTCGCGGCCGCCGCCTTCTCGAACACTGGCTTGACCGCCGCGACCGCATCGCTCGCCACCGTCGGGCCGCTCACCACTTCGGGCAGGCCCTGCGGAACGACCATCGCGGCATAGCGCTCGGCGGTGCCGTCACCTTCCATCGGGCGCAGCGCCGCGAGTTCGGTATCGCTTGCGAGGAACTGGCGCGGCGTCGGCGCGGTATAGCGCATCACCTCGCCATTCCAGCGCTCGAGCTGGGCCAGATTGGCGCGCGTGTCGAACTCGGTCTCAAGGCCGCGGATGTCCTTGTGCGCCTTGGCGATGGCACGCTCGACCGCTTCGACCTTCGACCGCTCGGCCGCAACCTGCGACGACACCAGGTAACAGGCCGGCGTGACGATCACGCCGGTCAGAAACCATCCAAAGCCGCTCAACGCCTTGACCGCCATTACCGCCTCCTCAACGCCACGCCGGTGCCGCCGTGCGCCGCGCGACGCGCAACGTCGCCGACCGGGCACGCGGGTTCACCGCAATCTCATCCTCGCCAGCCCGGATCGCCTTTGCGGGCGGTTCGAAGCTCGGCGCCTGTTCCGCCGCGACCATCGGGCGATGCCGCGATCCCGTCGGCTCGCTCCCGCTGCGTTCGCGCAGGAATTTCTTGACCATCCGGTCTTCCAGGCTGTGGAACGTCACCACCGCCAGCCGCCCGCCGGGCTTCAGCGCCCGCTCGGCCGCAACCAGCCCTTCCTCAAGCTCGTCGAGCTCGCGGTTGAGGTGAATCCGGATCGCCTGGAAGGTCCGGGTGGCCGGGTCCTTCTTCTCATGCGGACGATACCCAAGGGCCCGCCGCACCACATTGGCCAGGTCCCCCGTGCGCGCGAGAGGCCGTGCCTTCACAATCGCTTGTGCCACACGTCGGGCCTGTTTTTCTTCCCCGTAATTCCTCAGTATCGTGGTTAAATCAGACTCGCTGATTTCGTTAACGAGTTCGGCCGCAGTCATGCCCGACTGGTCCATCCGCATGTCGAGCGGACCGTCCGCCTGAAAGCTGAATCCCCGCTCGGCCTGGTCGAGCTGCATCGACGACACGCCGATATCGAGCGTCACGCCATCGACCGGCGCCAGCCCGCGTGCCTCCAGCTCCCGGTCCATCGCGGAAAAAGGCGACTGGATCAGGATGAGGCGATTTTCACTCGCGTTCACAAGGGTTTGGCCGCTTTCGATCGCGCTTGGGTCGCGGTCGAAAGCGGCCACCTCGGCGCCCCGCTCGAGGAACGCGGATGTGTAACCACCGGCACCGAATGTCCCATCGACATGGCGCTCGCCGGGCTGGATCGCGAGTGCGTCGAGCACCTGCGCCAACATTACCGGAATATGTGGACGATCCTGGTTAACGGCATCGCTGGCGAAGGTGGCGGTCACAGCACCACCCCCTTCTCGTCCAGGCAATAGCGGCACGCCGCCTTGATCTGGTCGGAGATGGTCGGGTGGTCGAGCAGGGTGCGCGGGTTCCACAGCTCGATCATCGCGCCGACGCCCATGAAAAAGGCGTAGCTGCCCTTGGCGATGCCGCCCAGGTGCCCCAGCATCCCGGGCAGCACGAACCGGCCCGACGGATCGAACGCGATATTCTCGCTCGTCCCGACGCCGTTACGCCAGATGTTCGCATCGGCCTGACCGCGATCGCCGGCAAATTCGGTGGCGCGCGCATCGAGCCGCTGCACCAGCGAGTCAAAATAGGGCTCGTCATAGGCGACCAGGCATTGGTCGGTTTCGGATGTCGACAGGATCGCGACGCGAGCTTCCTTGCTGTCGATCGGGTGGCCGCTGTTTTTCTCGAGCGTCGCGCGCAGGGCCGCGGGGATGGCGACACGACCCTTGTCGTCCACCAGCTGTAAGCCGACCCCTCTGTAGCCGCTGCGCGCCACCCTTGCCCCTTGCCTCCCGGGCACGCCTTTCCGCCTGTCGCGGCGCGCCATCGCACGCCCCGGACCCATGATGGCCGACGATAAAGGTTACCCTGTTAACCGCTGGCCTATCGCAAGCGGTCCGGGTTTTCAATGCCTGAACTCGGGATTTCGCGGTAATTTGCCCCACTTTATGCCTTGGGTTACCGCTGTTTTCACTTCATTCGTTAAGTGAGCACCTTATGTTCCACAGGGCTGGTGGGGCAAAATGCCATGATCCGTCGGCCCTGGGGCCAGACAGGGGGACAGTGGCGGCAATTCCCGGAAATTCCCGCGGCCTGCCGCGGAGTCGCGGGTGCGCGGCGCTCATTCCCCGGTCGCGGGGGCTGGCGTGAGATCGGGCTCGGGGGATTCTGCGGTGCGCGGTGCGATGCCGAGTTCGGCGATCGGTTCGTCCTTGGGCTCGGCCGCGCTGTTGGTCACCATGCCCTCGGTCATGTTGGCGACCACGTCCGGCTTGGGCGCGCCCTCGGCCATCACCGGCGCCTCTTCGCGCGCGGACGAAAAGATCGCGCTCGCCACGCCGATCAGCAGCAGCACGGTGGCAAGCCCGGTCAGTCCGACGCGGACCCGCTGCATACTGGAATGTGGATCGCTGGGCATCGACTTCATAAGCTGTGGCATAAATGTAACGCCTTAACAGCCGATTGTCGAACCCCCTTTTTGTCCGTTGCTTTACCCGCGATCGAGCCACTCGGGGACAGCCAGCCCCTTCGCCGCCAGCCATTCCGGATTGTACAGCGTCGACAGATAGCGGAAGCCGGTATCGCACAGGATCGTCGCGACCCGCGCGCCCGGCCCCAATTCGCGCCCCAGCGCCACTGCGCCTGCAACATTGATCCCCGACGACAGCCCCAAGCACAACCCTTCCTCGGCCAGCAATCGGCGCACCCATTCCATCCCCTCATCGTCACCGATGCGGAACTGCGTGTCGATCGGCGCGCCTTCCAGGTTCGCGGTGATCCGCCCCTGCCCGATCCCCTCGGCCACCGACGACCCTTCGGCCTTCAGCTCGCCATGCGCATAATAGTTGAACAGCGCCGCACCGTGCGGATCCGACAGCGCGATGCGGACCTTCTCGTCCTTTTCCTTGAGGCCCAGCCCCACGCCCGCAATCGTCCCGCCGGTCCCGGCGGCGCAGGTAAAGCCGTCGATCCGCCCCTCCATCTGGGTCCAGATCTCTTCCGCCGTCCCGACGATATGCGCGCGGCGGTTGGCGATATTGTCGAACTGGTTCGCCCAGATCGCGTTCGGCGTCTCCTCCGCGATGCGGCGGCTGGTGTGCACGAAATGCCCCGGGTTCGAATAGGGCGCGGCCGGCACCAGCACCAGCTCGGCGCCCAGCGCGCGCAGCGTGTCCATCTTCTCGCGGCTCTGCGTCTCGGGCATGACGATGATCGTCTTGTAACCCTTGGCATTGGCGACCAGCGCCAGCCCGATCCCGGTATTCCCCGCCGTGCCCTCGACGATCGTCCCGCCTGGCTGGATCAGCCCGCGCGCCTCGGCATCCTCGACGATGAACAGCGCCGCGCGATCCTTCACGCTCGCGCCGGGGTTGGCGAATTCGCACTTGCCGAAAATGTCGCACCCGGCGGCCTCGCTCGGCCCTTTCAGCCGGACGAGCGGGGTGTTGCCGATCAGCGCGATGGTATCTTGTGCAACTTTCATGGCCGGAACATAGGCACTGCCCCCGCGGCGCCGCAAGCAAGCGAAACTATGCGGCCACCGCTGCAGGCTTGCATAGCCCTTCCGCTGGTCGCCACGCCAACGTCATGGTAGAAGGCAACAGGCCGGAGGTAGATATGGGCACACAACTCAACATCAAGGACGCGGAAACCGTCGAACTGGCGCGCGACCTCGCCCGACAACTCGGCAAGACCGTGACCGAGACCATCAAGGAAGCACTTGAAGAGAAAGCCCGCAAGCGCGAGGCCGAGGTCGAGGAAAAGATCGCTGCCGTGCGGGAAATTGCGCGCGAATTTCGCGACAGCATGCCCCCTGAAATGCGCGGCAAGACCTCCAAGGAATGGATGGACGACATCTATGACGAGGACGGCTTGCCACGATGATCGTCGATACCTCGGCGATCATGGCTATTGCGCTGCTCGAGCCTGAAGCCGAGGCTTTCATGACGCGGCTGGGATCGGCCGACACGCCGCGCATCTCCGCCGGAAGCTGGATCGAACTCTCCGTCGTCGTCCTCCGTCGGCATCCCGAAAAGGCAGATCTCGTCGACCGCATCGTGCAACGCTTCGGCATCAGCGTTGAGCCGGTCACGATCGAACAGGGCCGTATCGCGCGCGAAGCCTATGCCCGGTTCGGGCAGGCCTCCCGCCACCCCGCCCGCCTCAATTTCGGCGACTGTTTCGCCTATGCCCTCGCCAAATCCACCGGCCAGCCCTTGCTGTTCAAGGGCGACGACTTCATCCACACCGACATCACCCCCGCCGCATGATCCGCAAGGCCAGTTTCCCGCCCGTCACCGACGCCCGCACCCGCGTGCTGATCTGCGGCAGCCTGCCCGGCGATCGCAGCCTCGCCGCGCGCCAATATTATGCCCACCCCCAGAACCAGTTCTGGCGCCTGCTCGCCGCCGTCATCGACCGCCCCGACCTTCCCGCCCTTACCTATGACGCCCGTCTCGTCGCCCTGCGCGAAGCCCGTATCGGCTTGTGGGACGCCGTCGCCAGCGCCACCCGGCCAGGCAGCACCGACGCGGCGATCGCGGCCGTGCGGCCCAATGATCTCGCCACCCTCGCCGCCAGCCTCCCCGACCTCATCGCCATCGCCTTCAACGGCACCACCGCCCACCGCCTCGGCCTGCGCCAGCTCGGCACGCAGGCATCGCGCTGGCAAATCCTCGCACTCCCCTCCTCCAGCCCGCTGCACACCATCGGCCTCACGGCAAAGCTTCCCGCCTGGCGCGCGCTGCGCGACCTCCTCGCCTGATCCCACGGGTCGGCCCCGCCATTTCGGGCGCATGTCGCCCCTCCCCCGACAAACGCCGGTTGCGTATCGCAGCCAGCGTTTCTATCCGCCGCTCGACCGGCACAGGCTCCATGCAGCTTCACAGGAAACTCACTTGAACATCCATCTCGACCAAAGCGTCGTCGTCAATCCCGCGGTTTTCGCCGCCGCGCTCGATCGGAACGCCGTGCTGATGGACGTTCAGTCGGGCCGTTATTTCGAGTTCGACGCCATCGGGACGGACATCTGGACCCGGATCGCGCAGCCGCGTCAGGTCGACGCCCTGTGCGCCGATCTCGCCAAGGATTACGACGCCACGATCGAAACGATCCGGTCCAGCGTCCTGACCTTTCTCGCGCATCTCGCTGACAAGGGACTGATCGAGGTCCGCGACGCATGACCGCGCCGCATGGCACCGCCGCCCGAAACCGCCATCCATGACGCTGCACCGCTATCGCGTTGCGGGGTGGAGTGTCCGCTCCCCGCGCCCGCTTCCCTATCTCGCGCCCGATGACGCGGCAGAGGCACCCGATCCGATCACGATCGATTTCACCGCGTTCGACGCCGCCTCCGCCGAGGCGCGCGCCATAGGTCCGTTCACCATCCACGGCCCTGACCTGATCGACCTCGCCCCGCCCGATGGGCCGCGGCTGCGCATCCGCGACGGCCACAGCATCACCATCGCCGACAGCGACGGGTTCAGCGCGGCGGAAATCCACACCTATCTGTTCGGCCCGGCCTTCACGATGCTGGCGCACCAGCGCGGCCGCCCGCCGCTCCATGCCGGCGCGGTTCTGCTCGACGGTCGCACCATCGGCATTGCCGGGCATAGCGGGGCCGGCAAGTCGACCACGGTCCATGCGCTGGTTCAGCGCGGCGCGCGGCTGCTCAGCGACGATCAGCTGCTGGTCGACCCTGCCACCCGCCTTGCCTACCCGGCCTACCCCTCCGCCAAGCTCTGGGCCGCCAGCGCGACACAGCTCGCGATCCCGACCCACCAGGACGCCCGGGTCAAGGACGGATTCGACAAATTTCATGTCGATCTCGGCGACAAGTTCCTCGACGCCCCCCGGCCGCTCGACCTGCTGCTCGTCCTCGCGCCGACCCCCGACCTTGCCGCCCCCGAAGCGCGCCGGTTCACCCGCGGCGAAGCGACCGCCGTCCTCTCCAACCTGACCCATTATGGCGAGGTCGCGAGCGCCGCCGGCCGGGGCGGCGCGATATTGCGGCACGCCGCCGCCATCGCCGCGCAAATCCCGGTCCATCGCGTCGCCCGCCCGACCGATTTCGCGCAGTTCGACGCGCTCATCGACCTCATCCTCAGCCTGGACGCCAGCGCATGACCGCGATCTGTGGCATCTGGAACCGGGACGGGCGGCCCGATGCCGCGCAGCATGTCGCACAGATGCGTCGCGCGCTCGCTCCCTATGGCAGCGACCGCAGCGCCGCGTGGGACGATGGCGCGATTGCGCTCGGCATCGGCCTTGCCCGGCTGCTCCCCGAAGACCGCTTCGACCGCCAGCCGCTCGTCGCACGCGACCGCTTCCACCTCGTCGCCGACCTGCGGCTCGACAATCGCGCAGAGCTGGCTGCGGCGCTCGACCTCACCCCCCGTCTCGCCACCCTCGCCGATGCCGACCTGCTGCTCGCCGCTTGGGAGAAGTGGGAAACCGCCACCCCCGACCGCCTCGTCGGCGACTTCGCCTTCGCGCTGTGGGATGCAGCCGAGCACCGCCTGCACCTCGTTCGCGACCTGCTCGGCAACCGCCCGCTCTTCTACCATTACAGCGACCGCCGCATCGCCTTCGCCACCATGGCCAAGGGGCTCCACGCCCTGCCCGACATCCCGGTCGCGCCCGATCCGTTCACCCTGCTGGACTGTATCGCGCTCGCCCCCCGCCGCGGCCCGCGCAGCTTCTTCGCCGAAATCAGCCGCGTCGAGCCGGGCCAGCGCGTCACATTCCACCCCGATGGCCGGATCGAGGCCATCGACTGGTACGATTGGGACACCCCCCGCGATCTCGGCCTGCGCAGCGACGACGATTATGTTGAGGCGCTGCGCACCACCCTCGACACCGCCGTCGCCGCCTGCCTGCGCAGTGACGAGTCCATCGGCAGCCATCTCAGCGGCGGCATGGACAGCAGCGCCGTCACCGCGTCCGCCGCGCTCCACCTCGCGCAACGGGGCCAACGCCTTTCGGCCTATACGCATGTCCCGCTCGCCGGAGCACGGCTGGACCATTGGGGCGAGCGCACGCTCGACGAAGGCCCGCTCGCAGCCCTGCTCGCCGCGCGCCACGCCAATATCGATCATGTCCGCGTCGACGCCGCCGACCGCCAGATCGGCGACGACATGGACGCCCAGTTCCACGCCGCGGAATATCCCCCGTTTAACCTGTGCAACCAGGTGTGGATGACCGAAATCTGCCGCCAGATGCAGCACCGGCGTGAGCGCGTGATGCTGGTCGGCATCATGGGCAACGCCACGATCAGCCGACAGGGGGTCGAGCGGCTGTCCCTCCTCGCCACCACCGGTGCCTGGCCCACGCTCATCCGCGAAGGGATCGCGCTCCACCGCAGCGGGTGGAAGCCGCAGCGCATCGCCTCCTCCGTGATCGGCCCACTGCTCCCCCCGCACCTGCTCGACGCGGTCCGCCGCCTGTTCGGCGGCAAAAGCCCGCCGCGCGACGTGCTCGCCTACGCCGCGCTCAACCCCGCCCTGGTCGAGGACCCGGACTATCGCGCGCATCTCGAACTGCTTGGCCACGGGCTGCATTTTCCCGCGTCGCGCACTCCGCGCGACAGCACCGCCCGCCTGCTGCGTCAAACCGATGTGATGGGGCTGACCGGAAAGGGCCAGCTTGCCCGTTTCGGCGTCGATCAACGCGATCCGACCGGCAACCGCCGCCTGATCGACCTTGCCCTCGCCACTCCGCCGCATCTGCTGCTGCGCGATGGCCAGACGCGCTGGATCTATCATCGCGCGTTTGGCGACCGCATCCCGCCCGAAATCCGCACGCAAGCGGGCAAAGGGCTGCAAGGCGCCGACTGGCCGACCCGGCTCGAACAGGCGCGCGGCACGCTCGCCACCGAACTTGACCGCGCCAATCCGGTTGCGGAAAGCTTGCTCGCACTGCCCGCCCTCCGCGCACTTGCCGCAGCCGACACCGGCACCGGCCGCGTCACGGACGATCAGCGTTACGAACAACGCATCAAGCTGTTGCGCGGCACCTCAGTCGCGCACTTCATCCGCAAGGCGCAGCGCCGCAACGATTGACCAGCGCGCATGATTGGTTGACCTGCGGGCCGCTTCATATAGGACGAATTAATGATCAATATAGGAAAGTCTGTTATGCCCCATATCACGCCGGACCTGCCGCCCGCCCCGCGGGCCTGGACCGACCCGGTCTGCGCCGAATATGCCGTTGAGGCGCTGACAGGCAATTTCAATGGCGGGGCCGGCGACAGCAATACCGGGTCGTAATCCCGCTGCCGCCGCCGGTGTCGCGGCGTTCGATCCTTGACGGTGATGAAGGGGAAAGATGATCGTGGCCCAACCCAGTACCGCATCCCATGCGCCGGCCGTCCCAAGCCGGCCGCCCTGGACCGATCCGGTGTGCACCGAATATCCGGTCGACGCGCTGACCGCAGGATCGCCCTTCTGGCCGTTCTGGCGGCTGAGTTGACGCGGGCGGTGCGGCATTAGGGATATCTTGGCGGGCCACATGGCGTAATCCGGCCCGCTTGATCTCAAGCGTTTGCAGGCCGCGCGCAGTTACGTAAGAGCCACCACTAGACTAATGCAGTTAGGAGCAAACATGTCCGATCTCGCAAACCGCACCACCGAACCCGTCGCCAGCGACGCCCGCGCTTCTTGGTCCGACCCAGCCTGCACCGAATATGCGGTTAATGAACTGACTCAGGCCGGCGCTAGCGGCCTAGCCGAAGCCGGTCTCTTCTCCTGAACCATTTGGTCAGGATTTAGAGCGACAAGGATTCCTGAACGCAGGCATTCACTCCCCGAAAGGAATCGACCATGATCAACTCTGCCGTCCCGACCATCGACACCCCAGCCAGCGACGCCCCGCGCGCCTGGGCCGATCCGGTCTGCACCGAATATGCGGTCGACGAACTGACCCAGGCCGGTGGCCCGGGTACGACCGACGGCCCCTTGCTGTCGTGATTTTCGCGGGCGCGCGATGCGAAAGCGTCGCGCGCCCGTGCAGCCCCTTTCCTACAACCCGTGAACCGGCATATCTAATCCGTCCCTCGTCACCACCGGGACGCCGCCATGCCGCACCCCTTCCTCCGCGCCCGCACACCCGGCCGCCGCGTCACGCGCGCCTGTCATCCGCGCATGACAACACCGTTTTTTTGTCAGCTTCCCCACCCAGAACTGTCAGGCACCGTCCGCCGCGCACCGCGTGACTCTGCCCCCACGTTCCGTTATTGTTCCGCTCATGGCCGACCCGGCGTTCCTCGATCTTCCGCCCCGTCCGCTGCGCTGGCTGTATCTCGATCTGAACAGCTATTTCGCGGCGGTCGAGCAGCAGTTGAACCCCGATCTGCGGGGCAAGCCGATCATCGTCGCACCCGTCGCCAGCGACACCACCGTCGCCATCGCCGCATCGGTTCAGGCCAAGAAATACGGCATCCGCACCGGCACCCCGGTGTGGGAGGCCAAGCGCCTGTGCCGCGACCTCATCGTCACGCCTGGGCAGCATGAGAAATATGTCGAGTTTCATGAGGCGATCGTCGCCGAAATCTGGCGGCACATCCCGGTCACTGCGGTCTGCTCGATCGACGAAGTCGCCTGCCGTCTGCTCGATAACGAGAACAGCCCCGAACAGGCGATGGCGCTGGCTCGGCGGATCAAGGCGGGGATCATCGCCAATGTCGGCGAATGCCTCACCAGTTCGGTCGGCATTGCCCCCAACCGGCTGCTGGCGAAGCTCGCCAGCGATATGGAAAAGCCCGACGGGCTGACTGTGTTGACACAGGAGATGCTGCCCGACCGGCTGTTCTCGCTCAAGCTGCGCGACATTGCCGGGATCGGCGCGAAGATGGAGAAACGCCTGGCGCAACAGGGTATCAACGACATCGGCCAGCTGTGCGAACGCCGCCCGCGCGACGCCGGAACGGCCTGGGGCGGGGTCAATGGCGACCGGCTCTGGTATCTGCTCCACGGCTTCGACCTGCCCGAAAAGCCAACGCAGAACCGCACCATCGGCCACAGCCACGTCCTCAGCCCCCGCAAGCGCGGCCTCGAACCCGTCCGCCTCACCGCCCGCCGCCTCGCCCTCAAATGCGCCGCCCGGCTGCGGCGCAAGGACTATGTCAGCCGCCTGCTCGTGCTCCACGCGAAGTTCGAGGATGACAAATCGGTCTGGCGCACCTCGCTGAAGCTGCCCGCGACACAGGACAGTTTCGCGATCCTCGCCGCCCTCGACGCAATCTTCCCCCGCCTCGCCGCCGCCGGCCGCACCCGCCCCGGGGGCTTTGCCATCCGGATGATCGGCGTCACGCTGGCAGAGACCGCCCCGGTCGGCGCGGCGCAGGAATCGCTGTTCGGCGCGCTCGACCCCGATGACCCGCTGGCCCGCGAAACCCGCACCTTGTCGCTCAGCAGGGCGATGGACCGGATCAACGAGAAATTCGGCCGCCACGCCGTCTCGGTTGGGCCGATGGACGGCAGCCGGGCGGACCGCGTCGGGACCAAGATCGCCTTTGGCCGAATCCCGGATCTGGACGAATTTCACGAATGAGACAGGATATTGTATCGACGCAATGCAATATGCCTCGCACCACTGTTATTCGTTATATCTTGACCCCCGATGCTGCGTGCGCAAAGGAAAGTTCCGCTATGAACATGCGTCTCCTCCCCGCCGCTGCGGTCGCGCTGCTCGCGCTCTCCGCCTGTAATCCCGAACCCGAAGTGATCAGCGAACGCGCGCCCGATCCGATGGAAACTGCGCTCAAGAACGCGCCGGCCGTCGAACTGCCGCCGTCGATCAAGGCGACCGTGTCGATGCGCTGCCAGCCGGGCAACGCGCTCGTGTTCGTCGAATTCTTCAACCAGGACAAGCTGGTCACCGTCGCCACGGAAAAGGGCGGAACCAAGACCCGCCTGACCGCTCCGGAAGCGGGCCAGCCCTTCACCGCCGAGGGCGGCTGGAAGCTGACCGGTTCGCCGACCGCCGCAACGGTCGAAATTCCGGGCAAGGGCACGCTCACCTGCAAGGGCTAAGCGGGGCGTCGATCCATTCAATAAAAGGGCCGGCGGCAGTCGGCCCTTTTTTTGTGCGCGTCCGGCCCTGTCGGTTGCGCTCCCCCCGCCGCTGCGCCACCTTGCCGATGAACTGGATCAGGGAGCGGACCGGGTGGCGACGATCGCGGTATACAGCCTGAAGGGCGGCGTCGGCAAAACTTCGCTGGCGGTGAACCTTGCCTGGTGTGCCGCCACCCGCTCCGCCCGCCGCACGCTCTTGTGGGACCTCGACCCCCAGGCTGCCTCGACCTTCCTGCTCGGCGGTGGTCAGGGCAAGGCGACGGCGCAATCGGTGTTCAGCAAGGATGTCGAGCCGGCCCGGCTGATCCAGCCGACCGACATCGAACGGCTCGACCTGCTCGGCGCCGACGCCTCGCTCCGCGGGCTCGACCTGCTGTTCCACGAGCTCGACAAGAAAAAGCGCCTGGCCAAATTGCTAGGCCAGCTGTCCGGCGATTATGACCGCGTCCTCCTCGACTGCCCGCCCGGTCTCACCGAAACCAGCGAACAGGTGATGCGCGCCGCCGATCTCATCATCGTCCCGGTCATCCCCTCCCCGCTCTCCGAACGGGCATTGGCCGAGGTCGAGCGCCATCTCGGCGGCAAGGCGAAGGTGCCGCTGATGCCGGTCCATTCGATGGTCGACCGCCGCCGCCGCCTGCATGCCGAGGCGCTGGAGCGCAACCCCGACTGGCCCGTCATCCCGATGGCCAGCCTGATCGAAACGATGGCCACACGTCGCGCCCCGCTCGGCACCTTCGCCCCACGCAGCCCCGGCGCGCGCGCCGCGGATGCGCTGTGGCAGGCGATCGAAAAGCGCCTCGCCACGCCGCGCAAGGGGACCAAATGACGCGGCACACCGCCCGCGCCAGTGATCTCGACCCCGATCTGGTGCTGCGCGCCTATGCGATGGGCGTGTTCCCGATGTCCGAGCATCGCGACGATCCCAGCGTCTTCTGGGTCGAGCCGCGCCAGCGCGCGATCCTCCCGCTCAATGGCTTTCATCTGTCCCGCTCGCTGCGCAAGACCCTTGCTACCGACCGCTTCCGCATCACCGCCGATACCGCGTTCGAAGCGGTGATCGCGCTCTGTGCGGAGGGCGCGCCCGACCGGCCCGACACCTGGATCAACCCGGCGATCGAGCGCGTCTTTGTCGCCCTCCACCGGCGCGGCTTTGCCCATTCGATCGAATGCTGGGACGGTGACCGGCTGGCCGGCGGGCTTTATGGCCTTGCACTCGGCCGCGCGTTTTTCGGGGAGAGCATGGTCAGCCGCGCGCGCGACGCGTCGAAGGTCGCGATTGCGGCACTGGTGGCACGGCTGCGCGTCGGCGGCTTCACCCTGCTCGACTGCCAGTTCATGACCGAGCATCTGGCGTCATTGGGCGCGGTGGAAATCCCGCGCGACCATTATCTCTCGTTACTGTCGGACTCGCTTGGCGAAGGTGCAGCGGGACTCGCTGCGGGAGCGGGTGCCGCCCCTTCCGTCTCCGCCGATTTCGGCGCGCTCGACCGCTTCGGCGCATCCGCTGCGCCGCCGCCCACGACCTCGCCCCCGGTATCGGGGAAGGTCATCGCACAGCTCTTGACCCAGACGTCATAGATCGGGTGCTGCACCACATTGAGCGCCGGGCGCTCCTTGTAGAGCCATCCGGAAAAGACACGCGCAGTCTTGCCATCGGTGCCGCGGACATCGACCTGAGCGAACGCACCGGTCAGCTGGTCGGTCTCCCACGGCGCGGTCTTTTCGCACGCGCGCAGCCGCACGATGACATCGCCCGCGCGCATCGCCTGTCCGGGCTTCAGCGTCAGCTCGCGTGCGACGCCATTGCGCTTGTTGAGCAGGCCGAGCACCGCCACCCGCTCGGCCATCGGCGTCACGCCGGTCACCGATGCGGTCGGCCCGGCATCGACCGCGACGATCTCGGCCTCGGCACTGGCACCGGCGGCCTTGGGCTGCACCTCGACCGTGTCGGCGGCATCGGCCGTGTTGTCAGCCGGCTTGCCCCCGCATGCCGCAAGCGCGACCGGCGCCAGCAGCAGCGCAGCCATCCGACACCGGCGCATCAGGCGCCGGGGGTCCAGGCTTCGTAGTCGCCGGTCGCACCGACGCGCTGGCCGCCCTTTTCGAGCGCGCCGGGCGGGCGATAGGCGAGTGCACTGCCGGTCATGTTCGGCACGGCGGGCTGTTCCCACTTGCGCACCGGCGGCAGCGCGCGATCGGGCACATCGTCGATCTGGTGGTGCAGCCAGCTGAACCACTCCGGCGGCACCCGGCTCGAATCATTCGAACCCTTGTACATCACCCAGCGGCGCGTGCGGCCATGCATGTCCGCGCCGCCCTGATAATAGAGGTTGCCGAGCGCGTCCTCGCCAACCTGATCCTTGCCGCGCAGCCCGACCCAGGTGCCAAAGGTGGATCCGTTCCACCAAGTGAAGATGTTCGCGAAGATTCCCATAGGCCGCGCTTTACGCCGCAGAGCGCGGCTGGGCAACGGCGTTTGCACGCGGCGGTGTCACCACCGCACCTTGTCCCCGGGCGAAATCCCCAGCTCTGCCGCGCGGCCGCCATTGATCTCCAGCACCGCCGCGACCGGTTCGCCCGACCGCACCGAATCCCCCGAAAAGGGAATTGTGTTTTCGGCGATGCTCGCGATCGTGCCGTCGGCGCGGATGAAGATGATGTCGAGCGGGCTCGGCGTATCCTTCATCCAGAAACTTGCCTCACGCGGGGCGCCGCCTTCCGGGGGATAGGGCGCGAACAACATGCCGCCATCGGCAGGGATGTTGGTGCGGAACATGAGTCCCCGTTTCTGCTCCTCCGGCGTGCGCGCGACATCGACCTTGAACACATGGCGATTCGTCCCGGATTCAACCGTGACCGTTGCCTGCTTGGCTGTGGCCTGCGTTGCTGCGTCGCCATCCTGTGCGGTGCAGCCGGGCAGCAGCAGCGCCGCGCCGAGCGCGAGCATCAATGCGCGGTCAGGCCGGCTCCACAACGACAGCGAGCGGCCCTTTTTCGCCTTCGACGATGCGGGCACGCAACGGCTGATCGGGTTCGATGTCATAAATCTCCGCACGGCGCAGGGTTTCCATATGCACGAATATATCGGCGGTTTCGCCATCGCGCACCAGAAAGCCATAGCCCTTGAGCCGGTTGAACCATTTGACGGTCACCGGCTCGAACGGCCCGGCCTGTTCGATCAGCTTTACCCGGTCGATCCGGTCGCCCGCACCCGGCCGCATCCGCACCGGCTCGACCGCGTCGGTCAGGTCGAGCTGCAGGATCTCGCGCGCCTGCAGCCCGCGGTCGCGCTGCACCACCGAACATTCGACCCGCGCGCCTTCGGGAAGGCTGCGGCGGCCATGCGGCTGAAGGACCGAAAAGTGGATCAGGATATCGCCGGCATCGGTATCATCGGCGACGATGAACCCGAAGCCGCGCGTAACGTCGAACCATTTGACGGTGCCCCAATAGGTTTCATCTTCGGGGTCTCGGACGAGCACGGGCGTCACCGCCGGCTCTTCCGCTTCCCCCTCCAGAATCGGCACGCGCTGCAGGTCGGCTCGCATTACCCTATTTCCCCCTGACCGACGATGTTAACACAGCATTTCGCGAAGGTGCGAATCCTTTGTGGTTAACGGTCGTCGAGCAGGAAATCCGGGTCGTCGCCGGGGTTCATCCGCGCCAGTTGCCAGGCCAGCGCCGGGGAGTGCCCCGCGCGCACCATCGCCGCCACCTGCTTGGCGATCCGCTCGCGATCGGCGGGTTCGGCGGCAAAGGGACCGATTCGCTTGCGCCGGGCAAAGTCGATCGCGCTCTGCCCCGCCCGCGCTTCGACCTGCGGCGCGACCGCCTCGGCATCCTCGCTCTGGACACCGGCATGGCGCAGCGCTTCCCCCACCCGCCGCGCGCCCAGGCCCCGGCGCGCCATCGCCGCCGCCTTGCTCTCGGCATAGAGGCGGTCGTTGACATAGCCGAGGTCAGCGAAGCGTTCGGCGATCTCTGCCGGGTCCGGCGGGGTGCCGTCGAACCCGCGCTCGCGGATCTTGCGGGTCAGATAGGCGGCCAGTTTCCCCCGCGTGGTCGCAAACCGCTCGACATAACGCAGCGCCAGCCGGTCCAGCGCGGAGCGGTCCAAAGGCGGGACAGGGCGGCGAGTGGGGCGCATACGCCTTCTTTGTGCCACACTGACAACCGAATTTGAACGACAGTGCGTAGCAGAGCCGCCCGCATTTCTGATGTGGGGCCTATCGTCGATGACGGGCGGGTGGCCTGACACGATCAGGGGGCACGGATTTTAGGATATGGCTTTGGACGTCAAGGATCAGGTCGAAACCACGGGCGTGGAGCTGGCACCCACCCCCACCGATTGCACGCTTCCCCGCCGCCTGGCGGATTTCGCAACGCTGGGTGATGCGCTGGACTATGCCGCGCAGGGCAGCCGCGGGCTGAACTTTCACGACGCGCGTGGCACGCTGACGCGGCCCTATCCGTTCCGTGAGATGCGGGAAGACGCGCTGGCGCAGGCACGCCGCCTGATCGCCGCTGGCGTCAAGCCGCAGGACCGGATCGCGCTGATTGCCGAAACCGGCACCGATTTCGCCTCGCTCTTCTTCGGCGTCATCTACGCCGGTGCCTGGCCGGTGCCGCTGCCGCTCCCGACCAGCTTCGGTGGCAGCCAGCATTATATCGACCAGCTCTCGGTCCAGCTCGAAAGCTGCGATCCCTCGATGCTGTTCTACCCCGCCGAGCTCTCGGCGATGGCTGGCGAAGCCGCGCGGCTCAAGGGCGTTCAGGGCATCGACTGGGAAAGCTTCGCCACCCGCGAAGCGCCCGAGGCGGAGCTGCCCACCGCCAGCACCGATGACATCGCCTATCTTCAGTATAGCAGCGGATCGACCCGCTTCCCGCATGGCGTCGCGATCACCCACCATGCGCTGCTCAACAATCTGTCGGCGCACAGCCATGGGATGAAGCTGCAGGACAGCGACCGCTGCGTGTCGTGGCTGCCTTGGTATCATGACATGGGCCTGGTCGGCTGCTTCCTCTCGGTCGTCGCCAATCAGGTCTCGACCGATTATCTCAAGACAGAGGATTTCGCCCGTCGCCCGCTCGCCTGGCTCGACCTCATTAGCCGGAACCAGGGCACGACCCTCTCCTATTCGCCGACCTTCGGCTACGACATCTGCGCACGCCGCATGTCGAGCCAGACCAAGGCATCGGAGCGCTTCGACCTGTCGCGCTGGCGCGTCGCGGGCAATGGCGCGGACATGATCCGTCCCGACGTCATGCAGGCTTTCGTCGACGCCTTTGCCGATGCCGGCTTCCAGGCCAGCGCCTTCTTGCCCAGCTACGGCCTTGCCGAAGCGACGCTCGCCGTGTCGATCATGCCCCCGGGCGAGGGCATATTGGTCGAACTGGTCGAGGAAACCCAGCTGTCGGGCGGCGTCAACGGCGGCGATCGTCCCCAGCGCTTCCGCGCGATCGTCAACTGCGGCAAGGCGGTCAAGGACATGGAGATCGAGATCCGCGAGGAGGACGGCACCCCGCTGCCCGACCGCGCGATCGGCAAGGTGTGGTGCCGTGGCCCCAGCGTCATGGTTGGCTATTTCCGTGACCCCGAATCGACGGCGGCCTGCATGAAGGACGGTTGGCTCGACACCGGCGACATGGGCTATCTGTCCGAAGGCTATATCTACATCGTGGGTCGCGCCAAGGACATGATCATCGTCAACGGCCGCAACCATTGGCCACAGGACATCGAATGGGCGGTGGAGCAGCTCCCCGCATTCAAGCAGGGCGACGTCGCGGCGTTCGCGATCACCACGCCGGGCGGAGAGGAAACCCCCGCCGTGCTGGTCCAGTGCCGTACCAGCGACGATGAAGAGCGCCAGAAGCTGCGCGAGGAAATCCGTGAGCGTGTCCGCGCGGTCACCGGCATGAACTGCGTGATCGAACTGATCCCGCCGCGGACCCTGCCCCGCACCAGCTCGGGCAAGCTCAGCCGTGCCAAGGCGCGCAATCAATATCTCAACGGCGAGATCAAGCCCTACAGCATCGCGGCGTAATCTCGTTCCGTCACCCCCGCGAAAGCGGGGGTGACGACAGGCTCGCGTGAGCCGGCCCCGGCCCCACCCGCCGGAAATATTTGCCTCTCCCCTTCCGTCTCTAACCGATCGCTAACCTCACCCCGCTAAATCTGCGCGGGTGACGAGCCAGACCACATCCCAGTTCGCACGGCCGCGTATCGACATGCGCGCGCTGCTCGGCCTTTATGATCCGGCGGATACCACCGACTGGGGGCCGATCCGTGCGGCTCAGATGAACGCGGGCAGCCAGCTCGCCCTGTTCATGCTCGCCGCCAACGTCCTCGGCGCGACGCTGATCTTCCTCAATTACGCGAGCCTGGTTCCGCTGTGGCAGCTTGCCAGCTGGGGCGCGCTGGTCGCGGCGGTCGGGACCGCCGTCGCCTTCCGCCGCCTCGCCGTGCGCCACCGCACCGAACGCACCGCCACGCTGAGCGACGTGCGCGACACGGTGCTCGACGGCATCGCGCTCGGCGCCGTCTGGTCGATCGCGCCGCTGCTCTTCGGCGCCTATGGCAATGCGCAAGCGGCCAATGGCATGTGGGTCGTGCTGTCGATCCTGATGGTCGCCTCGTCGGTCGCGATGGCCGCGCTCCCGCTCGCTACGATCTGTTTCCTCGTCGTGCTCGGCACCGCCAATGCCACCGCGCTCGCCCTCACCCAATCGCCCGCGCTTGGTGCGGCGGCGTTGCTCTTCACATCGCTGCTGGTCATCGCCTGTTTTGCGCGCGGCAAGGCGCTGGTCGTGATCCGCGCGGGCGAGATTGCGCTCGCCGAACGCGACGATACGGTCAGCCTGTTGCTGCGCGAGTTCGAGGATCACAGCGCCGACTGGCTGTGGGAAACCGATTCCCAGCGCCGCGTCCACCGCGCCAATCCGCGCTTCGCCGTCTCGCTCGGCGTCGATCCCAAGGCGATCAACGGCATGCCCTTCCTTCAGGTGCTCGCCGGTTCGGCCTGGGAAAGCGGCAATTTCGCGCAAGGCCTGCGCGACCTCGCCGAATCGCTCAAGAAACGTGAGCCGTTCCGCGACATCCTCCTCCCCGTCATCGTCGATGGCGAAGAGCGCTGGTGGGAACTCACCGGCTCGCCGCGCTTCAGCGAAGACGGCAGCTTTATCGGCTTCCGCGGCGTCGGCTCCGACGTCACCGAAGCGCGCGAATCCGCGAACAAGATCAGCAAGATGGCGCGCTACGACACGCTCACCGGCCTGCCCAATCGCCTGCTGATCAACGAAGCGCTCGCCACCGCCATGGCCGAAGCGGACAAGTGGAGCGCGCGCTGCGCCTTCATGATGATCGACCTCGACCGGTTCAAGGCGGTCAACGACACGCTTGGCCACCCGGTCGGTGACCGGCTGCTGATGCGCGTGTCCGAACGCCTCAAGCAGCTGATGACCCCGAACGAGATGATCGGGCGGCTGGGCGGTGACGAATTCGCCGTGGTCGTGCGCGACGCCAATGATTCGGTTGCGGTCGAACAGCTCGCCCGCACGATCATCGACGTGCTCTCTGCGCCCTATGACGTCGACAACCACACCCTCTATATCGGCGCCAGCGTCGGCCTCGCCTTCGGCCCGCGCGACGGTCGCACGGCGGAGATGCTGATCCGCTCGGCCGATCTGGCGCTCTACCGGTCCAAGGACGCTGGCGGTGGCCAGCTCCACGCCTATGAGCCGCAGCTGCATGTCGAGGCGGAGGAGCGCCGCGTCCTCGAAATCGCCCTGCGCGCCGCGCTCGAAAACGATCAGTTCCATCTGCTCTATCAGCCGGTGGTCCAGGCCGGCACCGGCGCGCTGATGGGGTTTGAGGCG
The DNA here is from genome assembly GCF_056821745.1 of Sphingomonas sp. SDUR79. NCBI lineage: Bacteria > Pseudomonadati > Pseudomonadota > Alphaproteobacteria > Sphingomonadales > Sphingomonadaceae > Sphingomonas > Sphingomonas sp. SDUR79. Next base: position 1,859,937 of record NZ_JBPDIN010000001.1, read on the forward strand.
CTGCTGCGCTGGACGCATCCCGAGCTTGGCCCGATCTCCCCCGCCAAATTCGTGCCGCTTGCCGAAGAAGCGCGCCTGATCGCCGCGATCGGCGAATGGGTGCTGCGCGCCGCCTGTATCGAGGCGGCCAAGTGGGACGACCCGATCCGCGTCGCGGTCAATGTCAGCCCCGAACAGCTGCACAATGCCGGCTTCGCCGCGTTCGTCGGCCGCGCGCTCAAGGAGAGCGGCCTCCACCCCAGCCGCCTTGAACTCGAAGTCACCGAAAGCGTGTTCATGCGCGAAGGCACCGCCGCGGTTCAGACGCTGGAGGCAATCCTCGACATGGGCGTGCGCCTCAGCCTCGACGATTTCGGCACCGGCTATTCCTCGCTCGGCTACCTGTCCCGCACCCGCTTCAGCTCGATCAAGATCGACCGCAGCTTCGTCCAGGGCGCCTCCAAGGGCCAGAAAGAGGCGGTCGCGATCATCCGCGCCGTCGTCGCGCTCGCCCAGAGCCTCGGCATGGCAACTACGGCGGAAGGCGTGGAGACCGAGGACGAACACCGCCTGATCCAGGCACTCGGCTGCACCAAGGTCCAGGGCTATTATTTCGGCCGCCCCCTCCCCGTCACCGAAGCCCGCACCCTCGCCACCCGCGACAGCATGCAAGACGCCATGCGCGTGGCGTAACCCCCTCCCCTCCCTGAAAGGGAGGGGTCGGGGGTGGGTGCGCGCGTCTGCGCGCAGCAAAGACTCAAACAGACCGCGCGGCAAAACAGCGGCAACCGAGGCATCGAGCCTCGCTTGCCACTAAACCCACCCCTAGCCCCTCCCTTTCAGGGAGGGGAATTGCGACGGCCCCCACTCCCCCCTTGCAATGTTGGATTTGGTTTCGGAACACTCACCGGTGACCGGAACCCGCCCCTTCAACCGGCGTCAGGCAAAGGAGAACGCCGCCTTCCTCGCCGCGCTCCGCCGCAGCGGCAACGCGCGGGAGGCAGCGCGCAGCCTCGGCTTCCACCGCTCCACCATGACCAAGCGCCGGGCCCGCGACGCCGCCTTCGCCGCCGAATGGGACGCCGCGCTCGCCATCGCCCATGCCCGCCTCAACCAGCCCGCATCCGACCAGCCCGACACCGCCGAGCCCCGCGCGATCCGCACCGCATCGGGCCGCATGCAACTGCGCACCCTTCCCCGCCGCGCGCTCGACCGCGCCGCCGAACAGGCATTCCTCTCCGCGCTCAGCGCCACCGCCAATGTCCGCCTCTCCGCCGCAGCCGCCGGCTTCAGCCACTCCGCCTTCTACGCCCGCCGTCGCCAAAGCCCCGCCTTCGCCCGCGAAATGCAGCTGGCGCTCGAAACCGGCTATGAGCGGGTCGAGATGGCGCTGATGGCCGCCGCCCTGCCGTCGAGCTACGCCGACGATGCCTGGCGCCACAACGATCCCCCGCCAATCCCCAGCATGACCGCGGACGAGGCGCTGATGCTCCTGCGCCTCCACCACCAGAGCGTCCGCCTCCAGGAAGACCCCCCGCACATCAAGCGCCGCCGCGGCGAAAGCCGCGAAGCGCACAGCTACCGCCTGTCCGCGATGTACGAAGCCCGCCTGCAACGCGCCCGCGACGCCTTCGACGTCGCCGAAGCCGCCCGCCGCTCCGCAACGGCGGCGACCAGCGAAAGCCCGCATGAGCAGCCCTTCCCGACGCTACCGGCGCTAGATCAGGTCAAGGGGTGGCGGAAGGGAAAGGGGTGAAACGACCTCGATCAGTGGGTGGCGATTGGGCACCGAAGGAGCAGGAGGTGATGAGGCAGGCGCAGCTTTGCGGCTCAATGTCGGCCAATCAGCTGGCGGTTTCCTCATCCCGAAAGCCGTCCTCTAGCTTAATTGGCGCAAACCGCAGTCTGCAATGCGACATCGGAGGCGCTCAGGACTGGCGCCCAGTTATTCAGCTTTGCGCCGCTGCCGGTATTCGAATGCGCTGACCCATCAACCTTTAATTGGTGGGCCTCGACGATTTTCTTGCGCTTACCTGTGCAGTCGTAGGTGGCTTTCTCATAGATCGCCGGAACGCCAATCTTGCTCATTGATGGCGTCGGGACCGATACTTTCCACACGGTGATATTTGATCCCTCGCGCGTGAGCGTCGGCCCCCGATAGTAGGTGAAGCTAGTATCGGTCAGATACGCCTTCCAACGCGCCGCCACTTCGGTTGGCGAGGGCACGGATTGCGCATTTGCCTGGACGCCTATCAGCGACGCGACTGCCGCAGCGACAATTGCTGTGAATTTCATCGGTTTCTCCATACCATAAGTCGGAATGCCGCGACTGAAACAACGGGAATGGCTCGTCCGTCTTCTACTCCATCTCTGATCGTTTGAAAGCGGCCTTCATGGGTCTGGCCCCCGCCCGCCGCCGCCAGAGCCCCGCCTCCAGGATGCCCCCCTGCACATCAAGCGCCGCCGCGGCGAAAGCCGCGAAGCCCACAGCGACCGCCTGTCCGCGACGTATGAAGCGAATGGACCCCAGAGCGCAAACCGGCGGATACCCTCGCGCGTGCAATGCGGTCGACTGCACTCCGGGGACCCGCGCAAAATGCCATTGCCGCATCCGAAGGAGGCGTCCACACCGACGGAGATCAGGGTTTGCTGGGGGAAGAATGATGTCGTTCGAATATGTCGCCTATTACGTAGCCATGGTCACGTATCTCGTCCTGTTCGGATCGATCGCGCTGACCCTGCATCGAATGCAGCGCGCGCTCAGCCGGATCGCGGACAAGTTGGAAGCGCCATCCGCAATTGCTGGCGCGCAGCCAAAACCCGCTCTCGGGAACTTCATCGACGGTGGCGAGCAGGGCGGATAAGCGCCGCCGCGGCGAAAGCCGCGAAGCCCACAGCTATCGCCTGTCCGCCGTGTACGAAGCCCGCCTGCAACGCGCCCGCGACGCCTTCGACAGCACCGAAGCCGAACGCCGCTCCGCGACAGCGGCGACCAGCGAAAGCCCGCATGAGGAGCCCTTCCCGAAGCTACCGGCGCTCGATCAGGTCAAGGGGTGGCGGAAGAGGAAGGGGTGATGGGGTATTGGGCGAATTCTGCGGGTGCCGGATCGGGGATCGGATGGGAGTGGCATTTGCCGACACACAGTTCGCGCACTCATCGGCGAGATCGCGAGGATCGCACTACGTCTTGAATTCGGAATGCTTGGTCACCAGATCAAGAGCTTGAAGGCGTGGCCACGCCTTCAAGCGAAAACAGCGAACCCGAAAACAGCGAACCCGAAAACAGCGAACCCGAAAACAGCGAACCCGAAAACAGCGAACCCGAAAACAGCGAACCCGAAAACAGCGAACCCGAAAACAGCGAACCCGAAAACAGCGAACTCGAAAAACAGAGGGTCGGCCTCTCAAAAACCGAATCGCTCGTTGCAACGATTCCCCATTGAGCTGGGGGCGCGTCCCCATCGCCGAAAGTTACGACGATGGAAATGCACTGTTTTGCGGAGATCCTATTCGGGCTTGCCGCAGTTATCGCCGCTCTCAAGGGTGGCGAGCAAAAGAATAAGAAGTGAAGCGGGCGGCAGGGGAAACCCTGCCGCCTTTTCGTTGCGTTCAAGTCGAGGGAATCTGTCCCTTGGGCACAGCGGGGCTTGTGGATAGTGAAGCATCAACGAAGTCATCCGCAACATGAGGCAACTGACTAGATGTCCGGACCAAAAGGCAGCACGCGAAAGCAAATGCACCCGAGCCGTGATGCGGCACTGAAAAGCCTCAAGGCATTTTGCAAAGTTCGCTCGACTGAAAATGCCGAGGAGCTGGGTGTAACGGTGATGAATGAGACCGATCGCGGCGCCGTCATCCTGCTAACCACGGCAGTTGAGGACATGCTGGTGCGCCGAATCAAGTCATCCATGGTGGACCTCAATGCCGACGAGAATGCGAGGATATTCGGCCCGGATGCGATTCTCGGCACTTTCTCAGCGAAGATCAAATTATCCCAAGCGATAGGGTATATCGACCGAGAGACTGCTAGAATGTGCGACTTGGTACGGGAAATGCGAAACGCCTGCGCGCACAGTGGGCGAGACATCTCATTTGCCAACAATGAGCTAAGCGACGTTATGAACGCTGCTTACCGCTATATTAGCGACGAAGAAATGGTTCCCAGTGACTACAAGGGCATCCCGATCCTCGGAAAGCTGCATTTCCTATGGCTTATCAGCTACCTGATCCGCGTAATCAGAACAGGATCCAAGGACAGTGGGGTTGAGTTAGTCAACCGACTAATCGCTGATGCAAACTCATCTGCTCAGGCAGAAATCGAGAAACAGAAAAAGTCTCGTGCAAGATCATCTAAAACGAGCGGACCTGATTACAAAGGATAACACAAAAAAGCCGGGGCGTTTCCACCCCGGCTTTCCCGTAACCCACAACCGGTCCGAAGCCTTACTTCGACCGCTCCACCTGATCGAAGTCCAGCTCGACCGGCGTCGCACGCCCAAAGATCGAAACGCTGACCTTCACCTTCGACTTGTCGAAATCCAGTTCCTCGACCACGCCGTTGAAGCTCGCGAACGGGCCGTCCAGCACCTTGACCGAATCGCCGATCTCGTAATCGACCTTGATCTGCTGCTTGGGCGCGGCGGCGGCTTCTTCCTTGGTGTTCAGGATGCGCGCGGCCTCGGCCTCGCTGATCGGCTGCGGCTTGCCGCTGCTGCCCAGGAAGCCCGTCACCTTCGGCGTGTTCTTCACCAGGTGATAGACGTCGTCGTTCATGCTCAGCTTGGCGAGGACATAGCCGGGGAAGAATTTCCGCTCCGACTGAATCTTCTTGCCGCGGCGCACTTCCGTCACCGTCTCGACCGGCACCTCGACCGATTCGACCAGCGCGTCGAGGCCAAGCCGCGTCGCGTCGGACAGGATCTGGTCCCGAACCTTGTTCTCAAAGCCCGAATAGGCGTGAATGATGTACCAGCGCGCCGCCATGGATTTTCCCGTTATCTGGCCGCTCAGCCCGCAAGGCCGAGGAGGAAGTTCACGATCGCGCCGAACAGACGGTCGACGCCAAAGAAAAAGAGGCCAAGCAGCGTCGCCATGATGAACACCATGACCGCGGTCATGATGGTTTCCTTGCGGGTCGGCCATACGACCTTCTTGGTCTCGGCCTGCACCTGGCGCATGAATTCCAGCGGATTGGTCTTCGCCACTTTTGCCTCGCGAATAATTTGCCCGGCTTCGGGACAGGTTTCTCCGCCCGGCTCCTTCAGCAAGGAACCCGGCGAACCCCATCACGATGTCGGATTGGGGACGCTATCTAGCGACTGTGCGACAGGGGGGCAAGGGGCTTGGGACGCCGCCGTCGCCCGCCCGTTCAGATCAGCGTGATGACGCCGAACCCGCCAATCAGCAGCACCATCGCCAGCCAGCCGAGCAGGGTCAGCCGCTCCTCGATAAATGCCTGCACCGGCTCGCCCCAACGATGGACGAGGAAGGCGAGCAGGTAGAAGCGAAAACCGCGCCCGACGATCGCCAGGATCACGAACAGCGGGAAATTATAGTGGAAAAAGCCGTTGGCGATGGTGATCAGCTTGAACGGCAGCGGCGTGATGCCCGCGGTCAGCGTGACCACCGCGCCCCATTCGTCATACAGCGCGCGGACGCTCTCGACCTTGCTGCCCAGGTGATACAGGTCGATGATCCACTGCCCGATCGTGTCGAACAGGAAATACCCGATCGCATAGCCGGCAATCCCGCCCAGCACCGACGCGATGGTACAGATGGTCGCGATCCAATAGGCGCGCTGGCGTTGCGCCAGCATCATCGGGATCAGCATCACATCGGGCGGAATCGGGAAGAAGCTGCTTTCCGCAAACGACACCGCGGCGAGATACCGGTCGGAGTGCCGGTGCGCGGCAAGCTTCAGCGTCCAGTTGTAGAGCGCGCGGAACATGCGGGGCGAAACCTCTGCAAGGGCTCCGGGTGCGCCCGGAAGAGTTGGCAGGGGAGCTCGGATTCGAACCGAGGGCCTTCGGTTTTGGAGACCGACGCTCTAACCAGCTGAGCTACACCCCTGTGCGGTGCCGCGCTTTAGCGACGCTTTGGAAATCGCACAAGAGCCGGTTGCGACCAAATACGGACCGGAACACATGTAGAACATGTCAATTCCAACATTGCAAGCGAAAAACCGCGCGCTTGCCTTCCGCCCGCTTTCTCGCTAAGGGCGCGCGCTTCCACCGGCTACCGTTGGAATTGCGGGAGCACCGGACGACACGTCCGGGGCGTCTGGACCGCTAAACTTGAACCGGGCGTGGCCACAAGCCGCGTCCAGCGACAGAGTGAGACACATGGCAAAGAAAATCACGGGCTATATCAAGCTCCAGGTGCCTGCGGGCTCCGCCAACCCCTCGCCGCCGATCGGTCCGGCGCTGGGTCAGCGCGGCGTCAACATCATGGAGTTCTGCAAGGCGTTCAACGCGGCGACCGGCGAGCAGGAAAAGGGCACGCCCCTTCCCACCGTCATCACCGTTTACGCCGACCGCAGCTTCAGCTTCGAAACGAAGCAGCCGCCAGCAACCTACCTCATCAAGAAGGCCGCGAACCTCAAGTCGGGCTCGAAGGAGCCGGGCAAGATCTCGGCCGGCAAGATCAAGCGCTCGCAGCTCGCCGAAATCGCGACCGCGAAGATGAAGGATCTCAACGCCAACGATCTCGATGCCGCAACGCGCATCATCGAAGGCTCCGCCCGCGCGATGGGCCTCGAAGTGGTGGAGGGCTGAACCCATGGCTAAGCAGACCAAGAAGCAGAAGGCTCTGGCCGGCACCGTCGACCGCGAAAAGCTGTACGGCGTCGATGAAGCCATCGCGCTGGCGCAGAAGAATGCGACCGCCAAGTTCGACGAGACCATCGAAGTCGCGCTGAACCTGGGCGTCGATCCGCGTCACGCCGACCAGATGGTCCGTGGCGTCGTCACCCTGCCCGCCGGCACCGGCAAGACCGTTCGCGTCGGCGTGTTCGCCAAGGGCGCGAAGGCGGACGAGGCCCGTGAAGCGGGTGCGGACGTCGTCGGCGCCGAAGACCTGCTTGAGATCGTTCAGGGCGGCAAGATCGAGTTCGATCGCTGCATCGCGACCCCGGACATGATGGGTCTGGTCGGCCGCCTCGGCAAGGTGCTGGGTCCGAAGGGCCTGATGCCGAACCCGAAGCTCGGCACGGTCACCATGAACGTCGCCGAAGCGGTCAAGGCTGCCAAGGGCGGCCAGGTCGAATATCGCGTCGAAAAGGCCGGTATCATCCATTCGGGCATCGGCAAGGCGTCGTTCTCGGCCGCCGACCTGCGCTCGAACTTCGACGCGCTGGTCGACGCGGTGATCAAGGCCAAGCCGTCGGGCGCCAAGGGCAAGTATCTGCGCAAGGTCGCAGTCTCGTCCTCGATGGGCCCGGGCGTGAAGGTCGATGTCGCCGAGGTTTCGGCGATCTGATCTTCGCACCCCATGCGAAACACGAAGAACCCCGGGGGCAACCCCGGGGTTTTTTGTTGCATGCGCCAATCGTGATGAACACGGAATTGGTGCTTTCTCGCCCTCGACTCCCCGGGGCGGTGCTGTCACTATGCGCCTGCTCGCGGCCGGAGTCGCAAGCCTTGTCCCGACCAGAGCCAGTTGTTGCGTTCGCGTGAACCCCGTTTCGGAGGTGCCACATGAACTCGTTCAAGCAAGCCGTCCCAATCATCGCAGGCGCCGTCGCGTTTGCCGCTATAGCGGCGACGCCGTTTTTCGCCGGTGCCGCACAGCAGTCGCCATCGCTCAAGAAGGCGCCACTTTCCGCGCAGATCAAGGAAGCCCCGATCTACAACCAGCGCCTGCTCAAGGCGTCACCACAGATCAGGACGCAGATCACCCAGTTGCGGCAGACCGCTGTTGCCGAACGCTGGACCTTCAACATCGGCTATACCACCGCGCTGGATCGATCGATCGAGCAGTTGACCGGCCTGAAACTTCCTCAGCCCGCCGAGCTGGAAGCCAAGATGGTGAGCCAGAACAAATTTGCGATCGAAGCGCTCGACCTCGACCGCAAGTACATGATCGCGAAGAAGTTCACGCTGGCCCCGCTGCCCTGCACCGCCGGTTCGGCGAGCTGCAGCTATGAAAGCAGGATGCCCGCGATCCGCAACCAGGGCGGCTGCGGCAGCTGCTGGGCGTTCACCGCAATGGGCGCCTATGAAGGCACCTATCGCCTGCGCTTCAATGCGGTGATCGACACCTCCGAACAGCATATCGTGTCGTGCGCGGGTGCCGGCAGTTGCGCGGGGGGCTGGTGGGACCCGGTGTTCACCTGGATGCTCGGATCCAAGGTGCGGACCGAAGCGCAGACCCCGTATACCGCCAGCAACGGCGTGTGCACACCCGCACCTGCCGGCACCTACAAGGCGGCGGCGTGGGGCTTCGTCACGGTCAAGGCGGAAGTGCCGACGGTGGCCCAGCTCAAATCCGCGCTGGTCACCCATGGTCCGCTGGCGGTCGCCGTGCGCGTCACCCCGGCGTTCCAGGCCTATACTGCGGGCGTGTTCAACCAGAATGATACAGGCTGGATTAACCACGGCGTGGTCATCGTCGGTTGGGACGATGCCAAGGGCGCCTGGCGGATCCGCAACTCCTGGGGAACCGGCTGGGGCGAGAATGGCTATATGTGGATCAAATATGGTGCAAACAGCATCGGCTATGCCGCCGCATGGGTTCGCCCGGCCCGGCAGGATCTGGTGCTGAACCCTGATTTGCTCCGGCTGATCGATCGGAACCGGCTGATCCTGCGACCGATCGGCTAAGGATGGAAGGAATGCAGCATGACCCGCTTCACCCGTTGGTCGCTTCCCGCACCCGGGTTGCTCGCGCCGCTGGCGCTGGCGCTCGCCACCCCCGCCTGCGCGGCGGGCGGGGCGCTTCCGGATGAAGCGGTCGTGCTGACGCAAGGCGAGGACGGTGCCACGCGCACCGTCCCGCTGGGCGCGACGTTCGAGGTACGCCTGCCCGCGCAACTCGGCACCGGCTATGGCTGGGCGCTTGTCCCCGTCGCGGGGATCGAGCAGGTTGGAGAACCGGTCACCCGCGATGGCGGCACGCCGGGGGGGACCGAAACCCAGGTCTTCACCCTGCGCACGACCGTAAAAGGCCGCCATGCCATCGCGTTCAGCTATGGCCAGCCCTTTGCCGGTGGACAGAAGAACGCAAAGATGGTGCGCTACACCGTCGTGGTGCAGTAATCGGCGCCTGAACAACGCCCCCTCGCCAAGTCCGCAAAAATGCGCTAAGGGCCGCGCAAATCCCCCGCGACCCGACCGATTCCAACGCGCTGCCCGCGGGGCGCGCGGCAATTTGTGAGCTTGATGCCCTTTTCGCACCTCCCCACCCGCCTCGCCGAGGCGCTGACACAGCGCGGTTACGAAGCGCTGACCCCCGTTCAGGCCCAAGTGACGCAGGACGATGCGCGCGGCCGTGACCTGCTCGTCTCGGCCCAGACCGGGTCGGGCAAGACCGTCGCCTTTGGCCTCGCCATGGCCGAAGACCTGCTGGTCGACGGCGCGCTTCCCGCGCCGCGCCTCCCGCTCGCGCTGGTGATCGCCCCGACGCGCGAACTGGCGCTTCAGGTCGCGAAGGAACTGGGCTGGCTCTATGCTGCGGCGGGCGCGCGGGTCGCGACCTGTGTCGGCGGCATGGACGCCTCACGCGAACGCCGCGCGCTGTCGCACGGCACGCATATCGTCGTCGGCACGCCGGGCCGCCTGCGCGACCATCTCGAACGCGGCGCGCTCGACCTGTCCGCGCTCAAGGTCGCGGTGCTCGACGAAGCCGACGAGATGCTCGACATGGGCTTTCGCGAGGAGCTGGAGGCGCTGCTCGACGCGACCCCGACCGAGCGCCGCACCTTCCTGTTCTCTGCCACGCTCGCCAAGCCGATCGTCGCGCTCGCCAAGCGCTATCAGCGCGACGCGCACCGCATCTCGACCGTGGGTGAGGATCGCGGCCATGGCGACATCGCCTATCAGGCGATCACCGTCGCGCCATCCGACATCGAACATGCCGTGATCAACCTGCTGCGCTTCCATGAGGCGGAGACGGCGATGCTGTTCTGCGCCACGCGCGACAATGTCCGCCACCTCCACGCCAATCTGGTCGAGCGCGGCTTTTCCGCCGTCGCGCTGTCGGGCGAGCATAGCCAGTCGGAACGCAACCACGCGCTTCAGGCGCTGCGCGACCGCCGCGCCCGCGTCTGCGTCGCCACCGACGTCGCCGCGCGCGGCATCGACTTGCCCACGCTCAGCCTGGTCGTCCATGTCGAACTGCCCCGCGATGCCGAGGCGTTGCAGCACCGTTCGGGTCGCACCGGGCGCGCGGGGAAGAAGGGCACCGCCGTGCTCATCGTCCCCTATCCGCGCCGCCGCCGCGTCGAAATGACGCTCAAGCAGGCGAAGATCAACGCCGAGTGGCTGCCCGTCCCCAGCGTCGAGGATATCAAGGCCAAGGATCGCGACCGGCTGATCGAAAAGATCACCGCCCCGGTCGAGCCGGATGAGGATGATCGCGCCCTCGCCGCCGAGCTGATGGAAAAGATGACGGCGGAGGATATCGCCGCCGCTCTTGTCCGCGCCCACCGCGCGTCGATGCCCGCGCCCGAGGAACTGATCGACCGTGGCCCGTCCGATCAGCGTGGTCCGGTCCATCGTCCCGGCTTTGACGACACGGTGTGGTTCAGCATGAATGTCGGCCGCCGCCAGAATGCCGATCCGCGCTGGATCCTGCCGCTGATCTGCCGTCGCGGCCATGTGACCAAGAGCGAGATCGGCGCGATCCGCATCGGCGCCGGTGAAACCCGTTTCCAGGTTCCGAGCGCGATCGCAGACCGCTTCATGCGCGAAGTTGCGAAGTCGGCGGGTCCGGACGAGGACGTGTTGATCGAGCGCGCCGACGGCCCGCCGCCTCCGGGCACGCGCGGCGACCACGAACCGCGTCAGGGCCGACCGCGCGATCACAGCCGCCCGATGCACCGCGCCCGCCCTGCCGGTGGTCCGGGTCCGGGCCGCGCACCGAAGCCCCATCGCGGCAAACCGCCGAAGAAGTGATTTCCACAAACGCTTGTCACCCCGGCCTTGTGCAGGGGTTCACTCGTCAGCCGCCCCTGCCGCTCGCGGCTGATGCGGGGCGAGTGCCGCAAGCGTTGGGTCAAGCTGAAGAGTGGACCCCGGCCCAAGGCCGGGGTGACGACGTGGGGGCAAGGGCATGACCTCCCCCCTCCACATTCTGGTCGACGCCGACGCCTGTCCGGTCAAGGACGAGATCTACAAGGTCGCATGGCGGCGCGAAGTGCCGGTGACGATTGTCGCCAACAGCTTCATCCGCATCCCCGATCACCCCCTCATCGCGCGGGAGATCGTGTCGGACGGCTTCGACGCGGCGGACGATTGGATCGCGGAACGCGCCGGACCAAAGACGGTCGTGATCACCGCCGACATCCTGCTCGCCGACCGCTGTCTCAAGGCGGGCGCGGTGGTCCTCTCGCCCACGGGCAAGCCCTTCACCACCAGCTCGATCGGCGCGGCCATCGCCACCCGCGCGATCATGGCCGACCTGCGCGCCGGCGGCGACCAGATCGGCGGCCCCGCCCCGTTCGGCAAGCAGGACCGCTCGCGCTTCCTCTCCGCGCTCGACGAGGCGCTGGTGCGCCTCGTCAGGGCTTGACCCCCGCCCCCCGGGGGGTAAGACGCGCGCCCAACACCGGGTCCGCCCGGTACGGCGCGCCGCCTCTTACGGGTTTCCGGCCTGCGCGCCCGCTTATCCCGAGCCCGCACGCATGGAGACTCCCGCATGGCGTGGATCATCCTCGGCATTGCCGTGGTCACCGAAATCATCTGGGCGCTAAGCCTCAAATGGGCCGCAACGACCGGCACCTGGCAGGCGGCGGCCGTGCCGATCGCGCTCAGCTTCCTCAACATGGCGCTGCTCGCGCTGGCGATGCGCGACATTCCGGCGGGCACCGCCTATGCGATCTGGACCGGGCTCGGCGCGGTCGGGGTCATCATCGGCGGCGTGATCCTGTTCGGCGACAAGGTATCGCTGGTCCAGGCTGCATTCATGGCGCTGATCGTCATTGGCGTCGTCGGGACGAAGCTGAACGCGTCGGTCTGAACAGAAGCATGAGATCAGGCATGCGTCGGCGGGTGACAAGCGCCGACGCCCGCCCTATCATCGCATGCACCGGTGATAAGGAAGCAGTTTTCGATGTTCGTACGAACCGGGCCGCATCTGGTCGCGGCCTCCCTGACGCTCGCAGCCGCCATGCCCGCGCTGGCGCAAACGGCTGCCCCGTCGCCCAGCCCCAGCGCAACGCCGACCGGTGCACCGCTTCAGGTCCAGCCGCTTCCCACGCCGCTTCCGCTTCCGACGGTGACCCCGGCGCAGGCTGAGCAGCTGCGCCGCATCATCGTGCAGGGCCGTATCGCGCACGGCCTGCGCTATTCGACGCAGGCGGCAGAGGTGCTGCCCGCCGACGACACCGGCCTCGTCCGCGCCGCGCTGGATTATGCCCGCGCGATCCATATCGGGCGACTCGACACCGCCGACTTCCAGCAGGATTGGGCGCTACGCCCGGCGGCTTGGGATCCCCTCCCCGAATTCACCCGCGCGCTGGCGGAGAACCGCCTTGCCCAATGGCTGGCGGACCTCGCCCCGCCGTACGAAGGCTATGAAACGCTGCGCACCGGCCTCGCCCGCTATCGCCTGATCGAGGCGGCGGGCGGCTGGAGCGCGATCCCCGCTGGCCCCGACATGGTCGTCGGTTCGACCGGCCCGCGCGTCGCCGCACTGCGCGCCCGGCTCGCGGTCGAGGATGACGGCGTCGCCCGGCTCGGCACGACGTTCGACGCCGAGCTGAAAGAGGCCGTGATCCGCGCCCAGCGCCGCTACGGCCTTAACCCCACCGGCACCGTTTCCACAGGCACGCTGGCCGCGCTCAATGTACCGGTCGAGGCGCGCGTGCGTCAGATCATGGCGAACATGGAACGCTGGCGCTGGATGCCCAAATCGATGCCGACCGACCGGGTCCAGGTGAACATCGCCTCGGCCAGCGTCGCGGTGTTCGAAGGCGATCGCCCGGTGATGTCGATGCGCGGTGTGACCGGCAAGCCCGGCGGCGGCGAGACGCCGATGCTGGTGTCCAACATCCATTCGGTGGTTATCAACCCGCCCTGGAACGTCCCCGCCGGCATCGCCGCGCGCGAACTGTTTCCCAAGGGCGAAGCCTATCTGGCCCGCAACGGGTTCAAGATCATCGGCACCGGCGCCAACCGCCGCTTGCAGCAACAGCCGTCGCACTCGGCGCTGGGCAAGTTCAAATTCGACTTCAACAACCCCTTCGCGGTCTATCTCCACGACACGCCGACCAAGGGGACATTTTCGCGCTTCGACCGGCTCGCCAGCCATGGCTGCATCCGGCTGGAACGCCCCGCCGATCTTGCCAATCTGCTGATCGCCGGCGACCCGGTCTGGACGCCGGAAAAGGTTGCCGAGACCCTCGCCGGCGGCAAGACCACGCGCGTGCCACTGCAAAAACAGGTCGCGGTCTATCTGCTCTACTGGACCGCCTATGGCAGCGCCAATGGCACGATGAACTTCCGCGGCGATCCCTATAATTGGGACAAGACGCTCGCATCCAAGATCGAGGCGCGCTCGGCCACCCAGGCCCAGTCCGCGCGCTGAACAACACCGGGAGACAGACATGAACTATCGCCGCACGCTCCAGCTCGCCACCGCCCTCGTCGCCGCAGCCGCGCTCGCCGCCTGCTCAGGCGCGTCGGAGGAAACCGCTCCCGCCGAGAACACGGTCAATGCGATGGAGCTGACCGAGGACCTGCCCGAAGAGAATCTGGCGGAGCCCGCGCCGATGGTGAGCGACAACATGGCTGCCCCGGCCCCGGTCGCCGAACCGGCCCAGCCCGATGAAGCGCAGATCCAGGACGACGCGGAAGCCACCGGCATGACCGCCCGCGTCGATCGCAGCGGCGGCACGTCGGGCAATCAGGCTGCGCCGGCGGAGTGACACTGTTAATCCTCCCCCGCCAGGGGGAGGTGGCGCCGAAGGCGACGGAGGGGGAGGAAGCACAGCGGCTTGAGCCTTAAGGGCATCGCCGTCCTCCCCCTCCGTCAGCTGCGCTGACACCTCCCCCTTGCGGGGGAGGATTGGATTGCCCCCACCCTTGACTCCTGCCCCCCACCCGCTATGAGCGCGCCTTCGCGTCACTGGGAAACCGGTGCGCGTTCCGTCCGAGACAGTGGGTGTGCGGCAACTGGCCACACTTAATTTCCCGCCAAGACGGGGACAGAGATTTTTCACCGGCCGCACCCGCATCGCGGAGCGTCCGGGTCAGCCCGCCGGACCCTTCCGGCCCTGACGATCATGCCCCCACGGACAATGGGAACCGGGCAGCCGCCCGGTTTCTGGCGTAACCGCTCCGGTTTCGACCGGGGCATAGTGAGGAGACAGGCATGGATCGTTCTCAGAAGACCCAGGCCGTTGCCGAGCTGAACAGCACCTTCAACGAGGTTGCAGTGGTGGTCGTCACCCGCAACCTCGGGATGACCGTCAAGCAGTCGACGGACCTCCGGAACAAGGCGCGTGCAGCCGGTGCGAGCTACAAGGTCGCAAAGAACCGCCTTGCCAAGATCGCGATCGAGGGCACCGATTATGCGGTGCTCGCGGACCTGCTGACGGGTCCGACGGCGCTGTCCTATTCGACCGATCCGGTCGCCGCCGCCAAGGTGGTGTCGGATTTCGCCAAGACGAACGACAAGCTCGAAATCGTCGGCGGCGCAATGGGAAGCATGCTGCTCGACGCAGAAGGCGTGAAGGCACTCGCATCGCTGCCTTCGCTCGACGAACTGCGCGGCAAGATTGTCGGCCTGCTTCAGGCCCCGGCAGCCAAGCTCGCGTCGATCACCCAGGCACCCGCGGCGCAGCTCGCCCGCGTGTTCAATGCCTATGCGGAGAAGGACGCGGCCTGAGCCGACGTTCATTTGCGATTTTTCGAACCAATCTGAATTTTTGAAGGGAATATCAAATGGCTGACCTGAACGCTCTTGTTGACCAGCTGTCGGAACTGACCGTCCTCGAAGCCGCTGAGCTCTCGAAGCTCCTCGAAGAGAAGTGGGGCGTCAGCGCCGCTGCTCCTGTCGCGGTTGCCGCTGCTGGTGGCGCCGGTGGCGCCGCTGCCCCCGCTGCTGAAGAGCAGACCGAGTTCGACGTGATCCTCACCGGCGACGGTGGCAAGAAGATCAACGTCATTAAGGAAGTCCGCGCCATCACCGCGCTTGGCCTGACCGAAGCAAAGGCCCTTGTCGAGGGCGCGCCGAAGGCCGTCAAGGAAGGCGTGTCGAAGGACGAAGCCGAGAAGCTCAAGAAGCAGCTCGAAGAAGCCGGCGCGACCGTCGAGATCAAGTAATCTCGCGGCTGCACCTGCGGCTTATGAAGGGGGCGGTCCGGCAACGGGCCGCCCCTTTTCGTTGGGAGCGACACAAATTGCTCCCCTGCTGCGCAGGGGAGGTGGCAGCGCGAAGCGCTGACGGAGGGGCCGCCCCGAAGAGGGCGGAATTTTGCCGAGCTGTTCACGGCTGTCTTCGCAGCCGCCCCTCCACCACCCGCTGCGCGGGCGGTCCCCCTCCCCTGAGACAAGCTCAGGGGAGGAATTGAGCCACCCCCTTGCTTGGCGGCACGCCTGCAAGCTGTTAGCCCTGCCCGCCGATGGATGAGGACAAGCCCGCCAGCGTCGGCCTTGGCGGCGACGGTGACGAGATCGCCGCAATCGACGAGATCGAGATGACCTTCGGCGTCACGCTCGACTATGCCGACGCACCGACCTGGCAGACGGCAGGCGATGTGTTCCGCTCGCTCCAGAACAGCCTCCCCGCCGAGGTCGCGAACGCCCCCGACACATGGGACCGGTTCGTCACCGCCCTGACCCACGAAACCGGCGTCGATCCGGCGACGATCACGCCGGACAGCCCGCTGCTCGACGAAGCGATTTCATGGCGCGGCCTTGGCAATCTCAGCCGGATGATGGCCGTCCTGTTGATCGCCGGTGCGGCGATCCTCGTCCTGCTCATGCTGGTCCTGCGTTAGGTTCCGCCAACGTCCTTCGGCACATACCGCTTCGCCGCCAGCCGACCGAAGCCCTCCGCCGCACGCTCGACCCACAGCGGCCCCAGCCGGTCGCTCCCCTGCGCGGGGACGGTCCCGACCATGAACGAATCGCGCAGCGTGCGGATCGACAGGCCGGCATACCATTTGAGTGCGACCGGCAGGATCGGCACGAACATCGGCTTGCCCTGAACATTGACCACGCGCATCTGTTCGCCCGCCTGGGTCACCTGACCCTTGAGCATATGGATGCCGCCGGGTGCGATGCTGAACGGTTCCGATCCCGGAGCCATCCGCGCCGCAGCGTGGAAGCCTGCGATCTGCGCGTCCTGATCGGGATTGGCGGCGAACAGGCCGAGCACCGCGCGGACATTATCCGCGGTCTCAACCCCGCGATTCTGAATGTAGAGCTCGAAATCGATACTCACCAAGCCGTCGCGGATCGCGGCGCGCAGTGGGCGAATCTCCGTTACCAGCGGTCCCGGCGGCGGCGGCACCGGCGCGACCGCCCCTGCGGCGACAGGCTGCGGCGCGGCGGACGCAGGTGAAGCCGGTTGCGGCGCGGGACGCGGCGGAGGCGTCGGAGTGACCACCCCGGCGCGCGCCGGCGGCCCAGGCGTGGGCGGCGACGCGATCACCGGCGTCTCGGCGATCTCGGCCTCCGCGTCGTCTTCACGACGACGGCGGCGTCGCCCGGCGATCGCCAGGCCAGCGCCAAGCCCCACGACCAGTGCAGCCGCCGCAGCCAGCGCAGGCCATAGCCAGACCGGCGGCGCGTCGCTGCCCGCCTCCGCCACCGGACTTGGGCCCGCCTCCACCGGAACCGTCCCCGCCTGCGGCGTCGCCACCGGCGTAAAGTCGGATGGCCCGAACCGCGTCGGGCTGGGCTGTGGTGTCGGTTGAGCCGTTGCTTCCGATGTCGCACGGGCGGCAGGCTGGCTGGCGGTCGGACGCGGCGACGGCGTCGCGCGCGGCGGGATCGGCACCGGCGTCACCGTCGGCTGCGGCGCGGGTGCCGGGGTCGGCGTGGGCGTCGCGCGGGGCGTGGGGTTGGGGTTGATGTCGAAATTGCCGATCGGCGGCGTAATCACAGTCGGCCGTTGCGCCTCTTGGGCAACGGCCGGGCTCATCAGCACCAGGATCATGGTCAGCGCGCTGGTCGCGCGGAGGGTCGTCGCAGTCACCCGCCGCGCCTAGCATGGAGAAGGCGGGCCCGCGCACCAAAAAATGCGCAGGCCCGCCTGAAAAGCGACCCGCCCCGGCGCAAACCGGGGCGGGTCTATGGTTACGTCGTCAGATCTTGGCCGGAACGCCGACCAGTTCAGCCTCGATATCGGCATACATGGACGGATCGTCCTGGATCGCGATCGGCTCCAACTGCGTGCCGCCATTGACGCGGCCGATGCGGAAGGCAGCGGCAGTGCGCCCTTCCCGCCCGTCGGGCAGGCGATAGCGCGCGTCGGCGACCAGCACCGGGGTGAAGCCATCGTCGTCACCGGCAATCGCATCGACCTTGTCGCGCGGCATGGTCAGCATGGCTTCCAGCGTCGTGCCATCGCCCGGCGCGATCGTCTCGGCGTCGATCCGCGAATCCTGCGGCGGGTTGGTCAGCATCCGCTCGATGTCGCTCGACTGAGCGCTGTGCTCGCCCAGCATGAACGCGCCGATCCGCACATCCTCGGCCGGAGCACCGCCCGCATTGGCGACGGTCAGCTCGAACCCGACCGTCGCACCGCGACGGCTCATCCCCGCGCGGATCGGACGCATCGCCAGTTCCAGCTGCGGGCGCTCGCCGGTCGGCTTGGCACCGCCAAGCATAGCGGCAACGTCCGCCGGATCGGCGTCGCTCAGCGCGGCATTCTCCAGCGCCGGCTTGGTCACGGCGGGCTTGGGTGCGATCGGCTTGGCCGTGGGCACGATCCGTTCGCCCAACTCGGGCTCATGACGCGGTGCGATAAATGCCGGAGCAGCGGCGACCGGGTCAGCGACCGGGCGCTCGACCACGCGATCGGGCATCGGACGCTCAGCGACCGGCTCACGCATCGGCTCGATGGGCGCCGCAACGGCAACCTCCTCAGCGATGTAAGGCTCGTCCGCGCGGCGGCGACGCAGCAGCATCGCGCCGGCGATCAATGCGGCCACACCACCCAGGGCAGCGAGAATCAGCCACATGGTCCCGCCCTCACCGGGCGCGGTGTCGACCGGCGCAGGCGGCGTCTCAGTGACAGGGTCGACGACCGCCGGCACGTCCTGCGCAACCGGCTCCACCGGAGCAGGGCTGGTCGCGGGTGCAGCGACCGGCGCTGCGGCGACCGGTTCGGCTGCCGGGGCGGCACGCTGCGGCGCTTCGACCGTGCGGGTCGCACGCGCCTGGCGCACTTCGGCCTGACGCGCCGCAGCGCGCTCGCGATCCTCCTGCCGTGCCTGTTCGAGCACGCCGGGCGCGACCGGCACGCTGGACGCGCCCGAGGGCGGGGTCTGCGCAGTCGGCACCTGGGCCGGCGGCGGCGTGACCGGCTGAGGTACCGGCGCCGGAGCCGGCGCGGTCGGCACCAGCACGGTCGGCGGGGTCACCGTCTCCTGTGCCAGCGCGGTTGCGGGGAGAGCGGCGGCGGCGAAAAGCAGCGCCACTGCTCGGCGAAGCGCGGGTCGCGCATGATGTGCTGTGTGGGTCATAACGGGGGGTCAACAAGTGGAACCCGCGATTCGTCGCACCTATTGCTCAAAATTGCGGCGAGTTGTTACGCGCCATCGCCCAGTTGACGATTCCGCTCTACTCAAATGAAAACGGGGACGACTTGCGCCGCCCCCGTGACTAGTTGCCCAATAACCTGAACATTTGTTCAGGGAACGGTCACCGTCTTGAATTCGATGCCCTTTAATTCCGGCAAAGCCTGAAGCTGCGGCGTGACGACCTTCAGGTCGCCGACAACGACCAGGGTCAGCTTGTCGAGCGGCAAACGTTTCGCCGCTTCGCTGATCTGCGCATTGGTCACGCCCAGCGTCAACGGGACATACTTGTCCAGCCAGTCGCGCGGCAGGCCCAGCGCGTCGCGCGTCGCCAGCGTGTTGACCAGCGCACCAGGCGTCGAGTTCTGGATCGCGAACAGCCCGGCCATATATTGGCGCATGCCGTTCGCTTCCTCATCGCCCGGCGGGGTCGTCTGCAGCTCGCGGATTTCCTTGAACACCTCGGTCAGCGACGGTCCGGTGGCGGTCGTCGTCACGTCGGCGTTGAACGTCCACAGCGCGTTGGTCGGCAGCAACGACACACCCGAACCCGGCGAATAGGTATAGCCCTTATTCTCGCGGATATTGCGCGTAATGCGCGAGCTGAACGATCCGCCCAGCAACGCATTCATCACCCGCGTCGGGATATCGCCCGGCGTCCCCGCGTCGGGCGCGGGAAAGACCAGGTTGATCGTCGATTGCGGCGAACCCGGCCGGTCGATCAGCAGCACTTGCGGCCCCGCCTTGGGATTGACCGGGATCAGCGCCCGCTCCGGCCCTGCGGCCCAGCTCCCGAACGCCTTCTCCACCGCCGCCTTCACCGCCGCCGCGTCGAAGCGCCCGGCGATGTAGAGGTGCGACCGCTTCGCCCCGAAATTCGCGGCATGCCACGCCTTGAGCTTGGCCGCGTCATAGGCGTTGAACTGCGCGGGAGTAGGCAGCACCCGGCCATAGGGGTGGTCGGTGCCGTAATAAGCGCGCGTCACCGCCGCATTGGCCAGCACGCCCGGCTGGGTCAGCCCGATGGCAAGGCGGCGGTTCCAGTTCGCCTTGACCCGCGCCAGCTCGGTCGCGGGAAAGCTCGGCCGCTGCGCGACATCGGCTACCAGTCCGATCGCGTCCACCGTGCGCTCCGACAAGACATTGATCGACACGCCCGATGAGGTCGCGCCCGACCCGGTCCCGATCCCGCCACCCATCTCGGCGGCCTTTTGCGCGATCTGCGCCGCGGTCATTCCCGCCGCGCCCTCACGCATCATGTCGAGCGTCAGCCCGGCGAGCCAGGTGTCCGGCCCCTCATTGATCGACCCGGTATAGGTCTGCAGCGACACCACCGCCTTGGGCACCACACCATAGGGGATCAACGTCACCTTCATCCCGTTGGCCAGGACATAGGTCTCGCTCGCCGGCACGTTGAACGGCTTGGGCGCCGGGATCGGCGGCGGGGTGGTGGGAAGCTCCTGCGCGGCGACGCCCATTGGCGCGGCGAGCAGGGCGGCAGCCGTCAGGCTGGCGATCATGCGGCGCATCTCACTTGCCTCCTTGCTGAGCGGCGGGCGCGGCGGGCTGGGCCGCGCCGGGGTCGATGACATAGATCGAGCGGTTGGTCGGGCGCAGATATTCCTGCGCCGTCTTCTGGATCAGCTCGGGCGTCACCTTGGCGAACCCGTCTTCCAGCGTGTTGACCTTGTTCGGGTCATTGTCGAACAACGCATAGACGGCGAGCAGGTCGATCAGGCCGATCCGCCCCGTCCCGTCGATCGTCGAGTAGAGCGACGAGCGCATCTTCGTCCGCGCCCGCGCCAGTTCCTCAGGAGTCACCTTCTTGGTGCGCAGCTCCTCGATCACTGCATCCACCGCCGCCTTGATCTCGTCGCGGCTGCGATTGGCGTCATGCGTGAAGTTGAAGCTCCACAGCATCGGCCCCTGATAGTTGAACATGTTGCCCAGCGGGAAGTTGATACCCCCGCCAACCTCGCCCGCAATCCCGGTCTCGGCGACCAGCTTGCGATACAGGCGGCTGTCATTGCCCTTGACCAGCATCTGGTCGATCAGGCCCATGGCAAACCATTCGGGCGTCCCGCGTGCGGGGACATGATAGCCGGCTGCCCAGCCGGGCTTGGGCGCGAGCTTGTCGGTGCGCGCGCGGAATTTCTCCTCCGTCTGGCGCGGTTCGCTGATGTCGGGCAGCGTGACCGGCGGCGCCTTGGGCATCCAGCCATAATATTTCTCGACCATCGCCTTGGTCGCGGCATAATCGATGTCGCCCGCCACGACGAGCACGGCGTTGGACGGCTTGTAGAAGCTGTCGAAGAACTGCTTGGCATCCTCGACCGTCGCCGCCTCGATCTCCTTCAGCTCGCCGTAAAAGTTATGGCTGTTATACCAATTGGTATTCGCCAGCATCGGCAGGTCGATCCACGGCCAGGTGCTGTAGGGCTGGTTGAGGACGTTGACCTTGACCTCGTTGCCGACGACGCCCTGCTGGTTCTTCAGCACCTCCTCATTGATCACCGGCGCGGACATGCGATCCGCCTCGAGCCACAGCATCCGCTCCAGCGCGTTCGATGGCACCACTTCGAAATAGTTGGTGAAGTCGTAGCGGGTCGATCCGTTCAGGATGCCGCCGGCATTGCTGATCGTGCTGATATGCACGCCCTTGGGCGCGTTCTTCGATCCCTGGAACAGCAGATGTTCGAACAGATGCGCAAAACCGGTCCGCTCGCGCGGTTCGATGCGAAATCCGATACCGTAATAGACGCCGACCGTCACCGTCGGGCTCAGCGTATCCTTGGCCAGCACCACGCGCAGCCCGTTGGGCAGCGTGTAATATTGCATCTCGACCTTGAGCTTCGCCGGCGCGGTCTGCGCGGCGGCAGGCGCGGCGGCCAGCCCCAGCGGCATCGCCGCCCCGGCCAGCGCAAGCGCTGTCACCCATTGTTTCATCGCCATGGAAATCCCCTCTGACTCGCGAACTGTGTTAGCCTAACCGCACAGCGGGCGAGGGCAAGGGGCGTTCGTCGAATATCGCCGACGGGTCGAGTTAACGCGAAAGGTTCCAGCTATTGCGGATCATCCTGCGGAACATCGGAACCGCCTCCCGGCGGTCGACATTCTCGGCGGGAGTCGCCGTACTCAAATACGCTTGGCGGCGCAGATGCGCGCGCATGCCTTCCAGATAGAGTCTTCGCGCTTCGGGCCAACCGTTTCGGTATGCGCCAAAGCTGCGAGCTGCGATATCGATTCTGCGCCGCAAGTCGGGATCGCTTCCATTGACGACGGCCCGGTGGGTCGGAAGGGCTTCAAGATAGAGACGAGCTGCCTCTTCATATCGCCGTTGCGCGTGGAGGTTTCGTGCCAGCGCGTCCAATTCAAGCGCCAGCGCATAGTGAACGCCCGGGACCGTCGAGGCGGCGGCATAGGCGCGGTGTCGAACCAGTTCGCTGCGACGGAGTGGCTCGGCAGCCGCGAATTGCCCCCAGCGTTCGAGATCATCGCAGATCAGGGTTGAATCGCCACCGGTCCCTCCCGGCATCACAGCAACTGCCTGTTCGGCGCGTCCAGTTGCGAGATACAGGTTCATCAAGCCCCGGCGAAGACTCCAAGCGCTGAGCTGCTCGCCATCTGCAAGCACAACGAAACCTGCGGCCCCTGCAGACTCAATCAACTTGAGCAGGACCCGCTCCGCTTTTTTCACGTCAAATCCAGGATCGAGCGGACGGCGCAGCCCGGTCGCCTTGCGAACCATGTCCTCAAGGTCGTCGGCTCCATAGTCGCCGACCACAGGTTCCTCGCCACCCGCATGGACCATCCGTGCGGACCGCGCCATCCCAAAGTCGCCGGCGCGTTCCGCGGCGCTGGCCAGATCGAGATAGATTTCGCGCGTTCGACACGCGTGCAAGCTTGAAGGGCAATCAGCTGCAAGGCGCTCATATACGCGTTGCGCACCTCGAAAATCGCCTTCGCGCAGCAACGCGTCCGCCACACCCGCGCTGGAAAGCCAGCCGAGCTCGGCTACCTTGCGGCACTCTTCAGGTGTAGCGGGGCATTTTTTGGGCATCTGCGTGTACAGCGCGGCGGCACGCCTGAAGTCGCGGGACTCGTAGGCAGCCCGTGCGCGCTCCGCCGCTGCCTGCCACGCGGCCAAGTCGGCCTGCTGTGCATTCGCCGGCAAAACGGGCAGCACGGACCACAAGGTCAGGGCGGTTGCCAACGGCCAGATCCGTTTCATCGTTCTTGTCTAGTGCCGCCAGATCGGGAGGAAAAGTATCAGATTCAGACGGACGACTGCGTACAGCAATGTCCGCACCTCTTCGATCAGGGATCATATCCCGCCCGCCGTTACGTCGCGCCCAGTCGCCTCCAGCTGCGCGGTCAGGTCGGCGAGGCACGCCTCAACCGCCGCCATCTCCGTGGCGCGCACGACGAAATTCGCGCCCACCCGCCCTTCGCGGAAGAACGGGTAGCTGCCGATTGCCACGCCCGCATGTGCCTTCTCGGTCGCGCGCAGCACTTCGGCGACCTCGCTCTCGGCGACCCAGCAGCCAATCGTCCCGCTCACCACCGGCTTGCCGCCCTCCAGCGTGCCCGTAAGCGCGTCGAGCATGCCCGCCGTGATATGCGGCACCCCGGCCATGATGAAGACATTGCCGACCCGGATGCCCGGCGCACCCGACATGCGATTGGGGATCAGGTCCGCCCCCTCCGGCACGCGCGCCATCCGCAACCGCGCCTCGGTCAGCCCGCCGCGCGTCTCGTAATAGCTTTCCAGCGTCGCGCGCGCCTCCGGGTGGATGACCACCGGCACGCCCAGCGCCGCCGCAATCGCATCGACCGTGATGTCGTCATGCGTCGGCCCGATCCCGCCGGTGGTGAAGCAATAGTCATAGCCGGTGCGGATCGCATCCACCGCCGCGACGATCCGCTCCTGCACATCGGGCACGACGCGCACTTCGGACAGGCGGATGCCCTGCACATTCAGCCAGATCGCGATCTGCGCGACATTCTTGTCCTGGGTCCGACCCGACAGGATCTCGTCCCCGATGATGACCAGCCCGGCGGTCCAGATGCGCTCGCTCATAAAGCCGCCATAGCGTGCGCGTGGCACCTCGCAAAGCGCCTGTCTTTGCCCTATATGGCGGCGATGACTGAGTATGTTGCCGTAACCGCCGACACCAATTTCGCCCGCGACGGGGCGATCAAACTCTATGGGCCCGAGGGCTTCGCCGGGATGCGCGCCGCTGGCCGCCTCGCCGCCGAGATCCTCGACGCGCTCGTCCCGCATGTCGTGCCCGGCGTGACCACGGCGGAGCTGGACGATATCGTCCGCCGCATGATGCTGGATGGCGGCGCGGTCCCCGCGACGCTCGGCTATCGCGGCTATACGCACAGCTGCTGCATCAGCATCAACCATGTCGTCTGCCACGGCATTCCGGGCAACAAGGCGCTGAAGGACGGCGATATCGTCAATATCGACGTGACGCCTTTGCTCGACGGCTGGCACGGCGACACCAGCCGCATGTACCTGGTCGGCGATGTGCCGTTGAAGGCCAAGCGGCTGGTCGACGTCACCTATGAGTGCCTGATGATCGGCATCGAAATGGCCAAGCCCGGCAACACCATGGGCGATATCGGCCACGCCATTCAGCGCCATGCCGAAAAGCACCGCTATGGCGTCGTCCGCGATTTCTGCGGCCACGGTCTCGGCCGCGTCTTCCATGACGCCCCCGAAGTGGTCCATGTCGGCCGCCCCGGCACCGGGCCTGAGCTCAAGCCCGGCATGTTCTTCACCATCGAACCGATGATCAACATCGGCCGTCCGGACGTGAAGCTGCTCGACGATGGCTGGACGGCGGTGACGCGCGACCGCTCGCTCTCGGCGCAGTTCGAACATTCGATCGGCATCACCGAGGACGGCTGCGAAATCTTCACCCAGTCGCCCACTGGCCGCCACAACCCGCCCTACGCCTGACATGGCCGAGGGCAAGTTCGAACGTCACCGCCAACCGTGGCGGCAGGACGAGATCCAGAAGCTGCACACGCTGGCGAAAAAGGGCATGGCGCTGAAAGCCATCGCCAAGGCGCTGACCCGCAGCGAGGAATCGGTCAAGGACCGCGCCAAGGAAGACGGCCTGTCGATCGCGAAACTGCGCTAGCGCTTCCGCTCTCCCGATCTCAAATCGTCACCCCGGCCTTGTGCCGGGGTCCACTGTGCCGCACATCCGGCGCTTGAGCCTCTCGCTTCGCGCCTGCCGCCCGGTGGACCCCGGCATGTTTTTTGTTGTCGCCGCCGCAAGCGTCGTCGAAGGGCCGGGATGACCAATGTTGGAAAGCGCCGCCCTGTCCACCCCGTCCCCCTACGACGCCATCATCCTCGGCGCAGGCGCAGCCGGCCTGATGTGCGCGCTCACCGCCGGCCAGCGCGGGCGCCGCGTGCTGCTGATCGACCATGCCGATCAGGTGGGCAAAAAGATCCTGATCTCCGGCGGCGGGCGCTGCAACTTCACCAATCTCGGCATCGCGCCCGACCGCTACCTCTCCGCCAACCCGCATTTCGCCAAGTCCGCGCTGCGCCGCTACACCCAGCATGACTTTATCGCGCTGGTCGACCGGCACGGCATCGCCTGGCACGAAAAGACCCTCGGCCAGCTGTTCTGCGACGGCAGCGCGAAACAGATCGTCGCGATGCTGCTCGAAGAATGCGACCGCGGCGCAGTCGAAATCGCGCTCGGCCAGCCGATCAGCGACGTCAGCCACGCCGACGGCCAGTACCGCGTCACAATCGGCGACCGCACCGCCACCGCCCCCGCACTCGTCATCGCCACCGGCGGCCCGTCGATCCCAAAGATGGGCGCAACCGACTTCGCCTATGGCCTCGCCCGCAAGTTCGGCCTCAAGGTGGTCGAACCCCGCCCTGCACTCGTCCCGTTCACGCTCGGCGGCGACGAAGTGCTGTTCCGCGAACTGTCCGGCGTCGCCGCGCCGGTGGCCGCGCGCGCAGGAAAAACCAGCTTCCGTGAAGCAGCTCTCTTCACCCATCGCGGCCTGTCCGGCCCGGCGATCCTCCAGATCAGCTCCTATTGGCGCCACGGCGCTCCGGTCGAAATCGACTTCCTGCCCGACCGCGCACCCGGCTGGCTGACGCAAGCCAAGCGCACCGCGCCCCGCACGACCCTGCGCAAGCTGCTCGGAGACGCCCTGCCCAACCGCCTCGCCGACACGCTCGCCGATCAACTGGGCCTCGACGGCGAACTCCACAACGCCGCCGACAAGCACCTCGCGCAAGCCGAGCGCAGCCTGTCGGCCTGGCCCTTCCACCCCAACGGCACCGAAGGCTATGCCAAGGCCGAAGTCACCATCGGCGGCATCAGCACCGCCGACCTGTCCTCGCAAACGATGGAGGCCCGCACCGTCCCCGGCCTCTACGCGATCGGCGAAGCGGTCGACGTCACCGGCTGGCTCGGCGGCTATAATTTCCAATGGGCTTGGTCGAGCGGCTGGGCAGCGGGAATGGCGATCTAAGTCCCGAAATTCCTCCCCTGCTCCGCAGGGGAGGTGGCAGCGCGCAGCGCTGACGGAGGGGCCGCCCCGAAGAGGGCGGAATTTTGCCGAACTGTTCACGGCCGTCTGCGCGGCCGCCCCTCCACCACTCTCTGCGCGAGCGGTCCCCCTCCCCTGAGACAAGCTCAGGAGAGGAATTTTCAATCCCACCCCCGCCAGATTTCGACCATTGCCGCCCCCGCCCCCCGCTGCCACAACCCCGCGCGGGAGGATCGCCATGCGCATTATCGTTCTGGCCCTCGGCCTGCTGCTCGCCGCGCCCGCACTTGCGCAGGAGGCCGCGCCCGCGCAGCCCCCTGCCCTCCAGCCCGAGGCCCAGGCCCGCGCCGACACCCTGCTGATCCAGGCCGCCGAACACCTCATCGCCGGCCGCCGTGCCGACGCCGCGCCGCTGGTCCGCGAAGCGCTCACCCTCGCCGGCCCCGCCGACGATGTCGCAAAGCTCGACGGCGATGACCGGTCGAACGTCTACTCCCGCTGGCTCGAAGCCCGCACCGCCGCGATGAAGGCGCGCGACTTCGCGACCTTCGCGCGCTGGGCCTGGCTCACCGCCGCCTATCGCATGAAGGGCGCGGCCGAGCGGACCAGCGAAACCGGCCCGGTCGAACCCGATGACATCACCGACATCTTCTTCATGACCTACGGCCTCGTCCTCGCCGGAGAAGAAGCCCCCGCGCGCGCCTTCATCGCCCCCTTCCTCGCCGCATCCGACCCGGCATTCGAGACCGCCTTTGCAAAAGACATGGCGCAGCGCGCAGTCAGCGTTCGAAACTGGGGCGGGCAGGACAAGCCCCGCGCCGCCCGCCTCGTCGCCTTCGCCATCGCCGCCTTCGACCGCCCCGCCGCCCGCGCGCCCGAGTCCGTCCGCGACCTCTATCGCGTGCAGGGTCAGATCCTGCGCACCGCCGGAGATTTCGCCGGAGCCCGCGCCGCCTTTGCCAGGGCGCGCAAGCCCGGCACCCCGCCCGCCGACGCCGAACTCGCATTGATGTTCGCAATGGGAGAGGTGGATGCGGGGATCCGCGCGGTGCAACAGATCGTGGGCGACAGCCCCGGTGCGCCCCTCTCCCGCCGCGCCGCGGACCGGCTGATCGAGGTCGCCGGCCAGACCGGCAGCGGCAATGCCGCAACCATCGCGATCTATGAGCGCGTCTATCCGGTGTATCTCCGCCTGCTCAAATTCGACGACCTTGCGCTGCAAAATGCCGGATCGGTCCTCGCCAACCTCTATGTCGAAACCGGCGACCCGGCCAAGGCCGAGCCGATCCTCGCCAGCCTGCTTGCCGGTGCCGAAAAGCGCTGGGGACGGGAATCGAATGGCGCGCTCGGCTATGTCATCGAACTCGCCGGCGCGGTGGAGGCCCAGAACCGCATGGCCGAGGCCGAACTCCTCTACCGCCGCATCTGGGCGCTCTCGCTGCGTTACGACAATTTCGAGGGCGACGACTCGCGTGAGGCGTTCGCCGGGATCACCCGCACCCTGCTCGCACGCGGACTGGTCGCCGACGCACTCGCCTTCACCGCCGATGGCATCGCCCGCGTTCGCGCGGCGAAGGACGTCAATGAATGGCGACGCATGTTCTACCTGCTCGCCCGCGCCGACGCGCTCGAGGCATCGGGCGCGCTGACCGAAGCCGAGGCCGATGTGCGCGAGGCGCTGGCGCTCGGCGACAGCGACGACAAGATGAACATCGCCGCCGCATTCGACGACCCCAATGTCTATGCCCGCGCCCGCCTCGCCCATCTGCTCGAACGCCAGAACCGCGCCGCGCAAGCCGAACCGATCCGCCGCCTGCTGCTCGCGAAGATCGAGGCGAACGACATGATTCCCTGGGAAGGCGAATATCGCACCGAAGCCTTGCGCGCGCTCGCCGCAAATCTGACGATGCAGGGCAAGGACGAAGGCGCCCGCCTGTTCGCCGAGCGCATCGCCGCCACGTCCCGCATCTACGGCACGGACAGTCCGCAACTGCTCGATGTCGCCGAACCCTTCGCCCGCGCCCTGCTCCAGTCCGGCCGCCCCGGCGCCGCCCTCACCCCCGCCCGCCTTGCCCTCGCCGCCCGCACCTCAGCCCGCTTCACCGGCGACGCGGCGCGCGCGAACCTCAGCGACCTCGCCCTCGCCCGCAAACGCACCGAGGCGGCACGGCTGATGGTCGAGGCGGCGTGGAAGGCGACACGGCCCTGATGACCACCCCCCGTTTGCCCTGAGCCTGTCGAAGGGCGTCGGATTGCCTCAGAGGCAAACGCCCCCCTACTTCGCCCCCGCCACCCAATCGTCGATCTTCTTCTCCAGCACCGGCATCGGCAGCGCGCCGGTGTCCAGCACTGCGGCATGGAACCCGCGCGGATCGAACTTCGCGCCCAACGCCGCCTTGGCTTTCGCCTTCGCTTTCAGGATCGTCAGCTGCCCGATCTTGTACGCCAGCGCCTGGCCCGGCATCGCGATATAGCGCTCGACCTCGGCCACCGCGTCGGTCCGCGACATCGGCGAGTTGGTGACCATGTAATCGATCGCCCGGTCGCGACTCCACCCCTTCGCATGCAGCCCGCTATCGACCACCAGCCGCATCGCGCGCAGCATCTCGTCATTCAGGCCACCCATGCGCTGATACGGCTCGACCGCGACGCCCAGTTCATCGTGCAGCGTCTCGGCATAG
The DNA here is from genome assembly GCF_056821745.1 of Sphingomonas sp. SDUR79. Taxonomy (NCBI): domain Bacteria; kingdom Pseudomonadati; phylum Pseudomonadota; class Alphaproteobacteria; order Sphingomonadales; family Sphingomonadaceae; genus Sphingomonas; species Sphingomonas sp. SDUR79. The sequence continues at coordinate 1,889,043 of NZ_JBPDIN010000001.1, forward strand.
AGCGCCCAGCCCTCGACATAGGCGGTATTCCCACCAAAGCGCATGAAGGCGGGTAGCGCCGCATTCTCCTGCGCCAGGCTGATCTGGAAATGATGCCCCGGCGCACCCTCATGCAGGTACAATGTCTCCATCCCCCAGGTGTAGCGCGTCGGCAGATCATAGGTGTTGAAGTAGAACACGCCCGGCCGCGACCCATCGGGCGTGCCCGACGAATAGCTGCCCGCCGCGTCGGTCTTTTCGCGATAGGCGGGCACCGGCCGGATCTCGAGCGGGGTCTTGGGGATCAGCGAGAATTGCTCGCCGATCCGCGCATCCACCCGCTTGCCGATCGCCTCGAACCCGATCCGCAGCGCGTCGGCACTTTCGGGCTGAAAGCGCTTTTCGGTGCGCAGATGGGTGAAGAAGTCCTGCAAACTGCCCGAAAACCCGACCTTCGCCTTCTGCGCCTCCATCTCCGCCAGGATGCGCTTGACCTCCGCTAGCCCCAGATCATGCACATAATCGGCGGTCAGCGGCAGCGTCGTGTTGCTCTCGATCGCATAGGCATAGACCGCCGCCCCGCCCGGCAGCGCCGACGTGCCCACGCTGTCGCGCGCGGCGGGCAGATATTCGGTGGCGAGGAAATCGCGGATCTTCTTGTGCGCGGGCAGGATCACGTCGCGGATCTGCGCGGCATAGGCGGCCTTGAGCCGCGCCTGATCCGCCGCCGAAATTCCTTCGGGGAATTTCTTCACCGGGCCGTAGAAGACCGATTCCTCCACCCCCTGCGCGATCAGATTGTCGAACTGGCCGATCATGTTGGTGACGACCAGTTTGGGCTGGACGACCTTGCGCTTCACACCCTCGCGGAACAGGCCGATCACCCGGTCATAGGTCGCGGCATATTGGGCGTTGCGCTTGAGGTTATTCTCGTAATCCGCAACCGTCTTGAACGGAGCCGCGCCCTGCCCCGACGCGAAATCGGGGTAGAATGCCTGAAAGCCGGTAAAATGGTCGATCGGCAGGTATTTGGACACGGCCAAAATCTTGTCGTCGAACCCCTTCTGCGCGCGCAGCTGATCGGCCTCGAACACGTCGTACGCGATCTGGTTGACCTTGGTCAGCTTCGCGCGGTCGATCGTGCGCAGCGCTGCCAGGTCCGCCGCATTCGCCGCCTTCTCCGCCGCGATGAACGCATCGGTGTAATAGGTGCCGAGCTGGTCGGCATAGCGCATGTCGCCGCGGAACAGCGCCATCAGCGGCTGGCGCTTGAGCGACGCCTCGTCGCTGGCATGGAACAGCGCCTTCAGCCGCGCATCTTCCGCCCCCTCGCCCGGCTGCGCCGCAGGAGCGGGTTGCTGCTGCGCGGCGGTGGGCATGGCGGATACGCCGGCAAGGAGGGCGGCGAGGAGGAAAGGAGCGCGCATTGGGGGGAAATCCTAGGAACTGGTGTGATATATGGACATTACACCCGCGCCGACCCCGCGCAAGGTTGCACCGCAATCGCGCAATCACCGCGCGCCGCTGCCCATTTGTTAGGCAGTTGTTAACCCGCGCCCGCGCGCGCCCAAGCATTTGCGCGCGCCGTCAAACTGGCACGGCCTATGCAATGTCGCGCGTCAGGGGCGTTCCACTTGATCGCGATCCAATCCGCCGTCACCCTGACCGCGGAACCGGGCCGGTCGGAGTCGCGCCGCCGTCACAGAGGGAAAAAACCGTGAAAAAGATCGAAGCCATCATCAAGCCGTTCAAGCTGGATGAGGTGAAGGAGGCGCTTCACGAAGTGGGCGTGTCGGGCATCACCGTGACCGAAGCCAAGGGCTTTGGCCGCCAGAAAGGGCATACCGAGCTGTATCGCGGCGCGGAATATGTCGTCGACTTCCTGCCCAAGGTGAAGCTGGAAGTGGTGGTCGAGGACGCCCTTGCCGAGCGCGTGGTCGAGGCGATCGCCAATGCCGCGCAAACCGGCCGCATCGGCGACGGCAAGATCTTCGTCACCGCGATCGAAACCGCACTGCGCATCCGCACCGGCGAGCGCGACGAGAATGCGATCTGATGTTGGCCCCGTCATCGCCGGACGCACCTTCGACCGCGATGACGGAGCGGTGGTCGTTTCGTTTCACCAACCCGCGGCATATCCCGATCCGCGCTATGATGCCGACCCAACAGACCCGCCATGGCGATGCTTCTACACGATTGAATTTCCGGACGGCGAAACGAAGCGGGATTACGCGGTCGGGATCGACAGTATGCAGGCGCTGTTGCTGGCGATCGGCGGTGCCGAACACCGGCTTCGCTATGTCGCCGATGGGACGCCTGAAGTCCGGCCCCCGGTCTCATGGCTGGGCGAAAATGACCTCGGTTTAAGGGTCCCGAAACTCGAATAAGGACGACCGCAGCGCGTAGAATTGACGCATTGCAAAAATTTCACGAAGCTGCACCGCAGCGCAATATGATTCTCCGCCCCGGGCGCTCCCCGGGGCAGGGCAGGACAATAACAGAAAGGGCTTGGTTCCAATGGCTAACACCGCCGCCGACATTCTGAAGATGGTCAAGGATCAGGAGATCGAATGGATCGACCTGCGTTTCACCGACCCCAAGGGCAAGTGGCAGCACCTCACCATGGTCGCCAGCGTGCTGGGCGAAGATGAGCTGACCGACGGCCTGATGTTCGACGGTTCGTCGATCGAAGGCTGGAAGGCGATCAACGAATCCGACATGATCCTCAAGCCCGATCTGGACGCCGTCTGGACCGACCCGTTCTCGGCCACCCCGATGCTGATCCTGGTGTGCGACATCGTCGAACCCTCGACCGGTGAGCTTTATGCCCGCGACCCGCGCTCCACCGCGAAGCGGTCGGAGGCATATCTCCAGTCGCTCGGCATCGGCGACACCGTCTATGTCGGCCCGGAAGCCGAATTCTTCATGTTCGACGACGTCCGCTTCGAAAACAGCTATTCGACCAGCTATTACGCGATCGACGACATCGAACTGCCCGGCAACTCGGGCAAGGAATATGAAAGCGGCAACCTCGGCCACCGTCCGCGCGCCAAGGGTGGTTACTTCCCCGTCGCGCCGGTCGACAGCGCGGTCGACATCCGTGGCGAGATGGTCTCGACCATGCTCGAAATGGGCCTGCCCTGCGACAAGCATCACCACGAAGTCGCTGCAGCACAGCATGAGCTGGGCCTGACCTTCGGCACGCTGGTGCAGACCGCCGACCGCATGCAGATCTACAAATATGTCGTGCATCAGGTCGCCCATGCCTATGGCAAGACCGCGACCTTCATGCCCAAGCCGATCAAGGAAGATAACGGCTCGGGCATGCACACCCACATCTCGATCTGGGACAAGGGCACGCCGCTGTTCGCGGGCAATGGCTATGCCGGCCTGTCGGAAATGTGCCTCTACTTCATCGGCGGCGTGATCAAGCACGCCAAGGCGCTCAACGCCTTCACCAACCCGTCGACCAACAGCTACAAGCGTCTGGTCCCGGGTTACGAAGCCCCGGTGCTGCTCGCTTATTCGAGCCGCAACCGCTCGGCCTCGTGCCGCATCCCGTACGGTGCGGGGGCCAAGGCGAAGCGCGTCGAATTCCGCTTCCCCGACGCACTGGCCAATCCGTATCTCTGCTACGCCGCGCTGCTCATGGCCGGCCTCGACGGCATCCAGAACAAGATCCATCCGGGCGACCCGATGGACAAGAACCTCTATGATCTGCCGCCGGAAGAGCTGAGCCAGGTCCCGACCGTGTGCGGCTCGCTGCGCGAAGCGCTCGACAGCCTCGAGGCGGACATGGACTTCCTGCTCAAGGGCGACGTGTTCACCAAGGATCAGATCGAAGCCTATATCGAACTGAAGCGCGGCGACGTTGCGCGTTGGGAAATGACCCCGTCGCCGGTCGAATACGACATGTACTATTCGTCCTGACGGACGATCCTTTCGTCGCCGCTTCGGGGGAGGCGGCGCCGGACAGCGAGACGCCCGGGTCGAAAGGCCCGGGCGTTTTCTTGTCTGACCCATCGTGACGTTCGTGCAACGTCATTATTTTGTCACCGTTACGCAGCCGAACTGAAACGTAAATCGCGCCGAACTGACACGCGCCACACCTAAGCGCCCCTCGACTCATCATCGGGGGACGCAATGAAACTGATTCTCACTTCGCTGGCCGGCGCCAGCATCGCCACGATCGCGCTCGCCACCGCGACACCCGCCGCCGCGCAGACCGAGCCCGCGCCCGCCGCTGGCGATGACATCCAGACCGCCGAGGAAATCGTGGTCAAGGGCACCATCGCCTACCGCAACCGCAGCGAAGGCGCCGAGCCCGAGCTGGTCTATGACCAGGACTTCTTCCAGCGCTTCGAACCGCTGACCGCAGGCGATGCCCTCAAGCGCGTCCCCAGCGTCACCTTCCTCTCGGACGTGATCGAGAGCGACGGCGCCCGCCTGCGCGGCCTCGACCCCGGCTATACCCAGATCCTGATCAACGGCGAAAAGGTGCCCGGCACCAATGCCGACCGCAGCTTCTTCCTCGACCGCATCCCGGCCGAGCTGGTCAAGCAGGTCGAGATCGTCCGCTCCTCCTCCGCCCGCCGCACCGGCGATGCAGTCGCGGGCACGCTCAACATCGTGCTGCGTGACGGCTATCAGCTCGACGGCGGCTATATCCGCGGCGGCGCGCTCTATTTCGACGACGGCAAGGTCAAGCCGAGCATCGGCGCGGTACTCGGCACCGAAGTCGGCCCGGGCCGCCTGCTGATCGGCGCGAACCTTCAGGGCCGCTATAACCCCAAGAAAAAGTTCAGCCTGCGCTACACCGACTCGCCGGAGAATGACGCGAACTACGCCACCAACGAGTTCGACAATCGCCAGGACCAGTCGGACGTCCGCAACGGCACCGACTATGCACTCAATGCAAGCTATTCGATCGACACCGCAACCACCGATTTCGAACTGTCGGGCTTCTGGGTCCATACCGACCGGCTCGAGACCGAGCGGTCGTTCGACTACAGCACCGAAACCGGCTCGCGCGGCTCGGTCCGCAACGGCGCGGGCGGCAATCTGCTGGCCGACAATTCGAACATCAACAACATCCTTCAGTATAACTACAGCCTCGCCGCCAAGCTGAGCCACGAATGGGCGGCGGGCGAGACCAAGCTGAAGGCGGGCTTCGCCAAGTTCATCGACAATCAGTGGGAAACCGAGAACGAGATCGAGTTCGACCGTTCGGCCCCGCGTTTCACCGGCGACCGCTTCGACACGCGCATCATCGACCGGGAACTGTCGTTCGGGCTGGAGCACAAGGTTCCGGCTGGCGAAGACATCGATGTCGTGTTCGGCGGCTATTATCAGGACAAGGACCGCGACACCCGCATCGTCGAGGCGACGCGTCAGCGCTTCAACATGGCGACCTCGCTGCACACCGGCTACAGCCAGTTCGACGGCAGCCCGGAGAGCTTCGTCCGTGACTTCACCGGATTCACCCCGATCGTCGGCGGCTTCAGCACGATCGAGGAACAGCGCAAGGACCTGTTCGCACTGGTCGAAGGCAAGTCGGGCGCGGTGAAGTGGGAAGTCGGCGTCCGCTGGGAAAACACCAACGTCGCGATCCGCGACCTGACGCCGGGCGGGGTCAGCGTCGATACCGATTACGACCACATCCTCCCCAGCGCCTCGGCCAAGATTGAGCTGGGCGACGGCCGCGTCACCATCTCGGGCGCGCGCACCGTGCGTCGCCCGCGCTTCGACGATGCGTCGCCGGTGTTGCTTGAGGAAGAACTGGGCGACAACGACTTCCTCGGCAACCCGCTGCTCAAGCCGGAATCGGCCTGGGGCGCGGATCTCGGCTATGAGCACCGCCTCGGCCGCACGGGCGTGATCGGCGTCAACGTCTTCTACCGCAGCATCAGCGACCTGATCGAACTGGCGAACACCGGCGTCCCGGGCGCTGCCGATGACCCCACGGGTGACCGCACCTGGGTCTATCAGCCGCGCAACACCGGCGACGGCAAGGTCTATGGCGTCGAGTTTGACCTTTCGACCAGCCTCGGCTTCCTTGGCCTGCCCGACACCGGCATCTTCGGCAATTTGTCGCTGCTCGAAAGCGATATCACCGACGAACTGGGCGAACGCCGCTTCAACGGCCAGTCGAACATCGTCTATAACTTCGGCTTCATCCAGGACATCCCCAGCTTTGGCGCGGCGTTCGGCGCGACCTATCGCAAGCAGGGCGCGGCCTATGACCGCTTCGTCGCCGAAGAGGTTCGCACCACCTATGGCGCGGATCTCGAAATCTTCGTCGAGAAGCGCTTCGGCAAGCGGTTCACGATCCGCGCGGTCGGATCGAACCTGCTCGATGGGGCAAAGGCTGAGGTGTTCAACAAGTTCAACACCACGCAGGACCAGATCGACCGCAATTTCGACGAGTATGAGCTCGAAAGCGAAACCGCTGGTCCGGTGTTCCAGGTCATGGCACGTCTCGCCCTCTGATGATCAAGCAACTGACCCTGTGCCTGCTGCCCCTCGTGGCAGCAGGCTGTGCTTCCACCGGGCGACAGGTCCCGGTGGTCCCCACCACCCCCGCCGCCAGCGTGCAGGCGCGCGGTGAAACCGATGCGGTCGGCACCGCCAATGCCGATGCGGCGGACGATCCCGCGATCTGGCGCAATCCGGCGGACCCAGCCGCCAGCCTGATCGTCGGGACGGACAAGAAGGCTGGCCTCCACGTCTATGACCTGAGCGGCAAGGACCGCTTCTTCATCGACGCGGGGCAGGTCAACAATGTCGACCTCAAGGACATGGGGGCAGCGGGCATCATCGTCGCGGCGAGCGATCGCAACGATCGCAAGAACGCCAAGCTCGCCCTGTTCCGGCTCGACACCGCGACCGCCAAGCTGATCCCGCTCGGCATCGTCCCCGTCGGCGCGGGCGAGGCCTATGGCCTGTGCCTGATGGCGGTCGGCAACACGCTGCATGCGTTCAACGTGATCAAGGACGGCACGATCCGTCAGGTCGCGCTCGACCTGACGGGAGCTGCCCCCACCGGCACGATCGTCCGCACGATGAAGCTCGGAACGCAATCGGAAGGCTGCGCCGCCGACGACCGCACCCAGCGGCTCTATGTCGGCGAAGAAAATGTCGGCCTGTGGCGCTTTGACGCCCGCGCCGATGGCCCGGTCGCCGGTACGCTGATCGCCCCGGCCGATGGGCAAAAGCTGGTGGTCGATGTCGAGGGCGTGACCCTCGCCCCCGAAGGCACCGGCAATGGCGGTTACGTGATCGTCTCCAGCCAGGGCGACCACGCCTACAGCGTCTATCGCCTGTCCGACGATTCCTATGTCGGTCGCTTCCGGATCGCTGCGGGCAGCACCATCGGCGCGACGGAAGAAACCGACGGGATCGACTTCGCCCCTGGCGATTTCGGTCCCACCTATCCAGGCGGCCTGTTCGTGGCACAAGACGGCTACAACCCGCCCAAGGCGCAGAACTTCAAATATGTCGCCTGGGCCGACATCAAGGCCGCATTGGGGATTAACTGATCGTCACCCCCGCGAACGCGGGGGCCCATCTCCTGCCGTCACGGTCCATCGCACCCGAGCGGTTGTGGGCAGTGCGGGAGATGGGTCCCCGCGTTCGCGGGGATGACGAAAGCAGGTCGGTACCGCTACCGACTCCAGTCGCTCAGATCTGCCGTCTCCAGCGTCTTGACCAGCGTCGGATAGTCGTGGTCGATCACCGCCAGCGTCTTGCGGAACACACTACGCAGATAGTCCTTCAGCGCTGCCTCCGCATCCGCCGCGTCAGCCCCCGCCATCCGCACAAAGATCGCCAGCGCGGCCGTCAGCGCCTCCTCGCTCAGATAGCCCTGCCGCCGCATTTCCCAGCCCTGTTCCTCGCCGGTCTGGAACTGCCCGAACGTCTTTGCGCCATTGGCCATGAACACGCCAAAGCCCAGGAACACCGCCGCGACATCGGTGGCATGCTCCTCCAGCGCCGCACCGCCCGGCGGCATGCTGCCATCGGCATGAATCAGATAATGCGACAGCTCGTGCGCAAAGGTCGCGACCAGATCGGCCGGTCGCGCCAGTGCCGATGGGTTGTAGGTGATGACGACGCAATTGCCGTCATGGCCGAAAGTCCCGCCCGGCGGGCTGTACTCATGCTTGAGCGCATGGCCCGGCGCGATTCGCGTCTCGCGCTCTTCCTCGCCCGGCACCAGCACGCACTCCCACTCCGCCATGCCCGCATGCGCCCGCACCTGTTCGAACAGCTCGATCGCCCGATCGTGCCCCTGCGCCGCGCTGGGCGGGAAGAAGTCGCGCGTCGGCAGGATCAGCACCGCGTCGCGATAGGCCTTGTCGCGATCGACCGTCTGGATCAGCCAGGCGAAGACAGCGAGCAGCCATTCGAACTCGTCGCGGTCGATCGGCAGCTTTGGCCCAAACCATCGGAACATCGGCACCCCCGCACCCGATCTAGCGCGGAGACCTCGGCGTGACATCCTTTTTGGATGCAATCGCATCCGAAGTGAAGCAATCGCGTGCCCTTGCCGAGCGGGGCCACAGCGGCTTTAACAACACGATGTTCCGCACCCTCGCCCCGCTCGCCCTGCTGGTTGCCGCCCTCCCCGCCGCCGCCCAGACCCCCGCCGAGAGCAAGATGGCGACCACCATCGCCGCCGAGTCCGACCGCCACGTCGCGCTGCTCGAAAAACTGGTCAACCAGAATAGCGGCTCGCTCAACATCGACGGCGTGACCAAGGTGGGCCAGATGGTCCGCGCCGAACTCGAACCGCTCGGTTTTGCGGTCGAGTGGATCGACATGAAGGAAACCGGCCGCGCCGGGCACCTCGTCGCGACGCATAAGGGCAATGGCAAGGGCAAGCGCATCCTGCTCATCGCGCATCTCGACACCGTGTTTGAGCCCGAAAGCCCGTTCCAGAAATTCGTCCGCGACGGCGACCGCGCCACCGGCCCCGGCATCGGCGATGACAAGGGCGGGATCGTCGTCATCATCGCCGCGATGCGCGCGATGCAGGCGGCGGGCACGCTCAAACACGCGGACATCAAGATCGTGCTGACCGGCGATGAAGAACGCACCGGCGCCCCGCTTGCCATTGCCCGGCGCGACCTGATCGCCGCGGGCAAATGGGCCGATGTCGCGCTCGAATATGAAAATCTCGCGCGGGAGGATGGCAAGGATACCGGCACCGTCGCCCGCCGCAGCTCGACCAACTGGACGCTGCGCACCACCGGCAAGACCGGCCACAGCAGCGGCGTGTTCGGCGCATCGCTCGGCTATGGCGCGGCCTATGAACTCGCCCGCATCCTCGACGCATTCCGCCGCACGCTGCCCGAGCAGAATCTGACCTTCAACGTCGGTGTGATGGCGGCGGGCACCCCCGCGACGCTCGCCGACAATAATTATCAGGTCAGCGCGGGCGGCAAGACCAACATCGTCGCTGCCGAGGCGGTGGCGCGCGGCGATCTGCGCGCGCTCACACCGGAGCAGGAGACAAAGACCCGCGCCGCGATGCAGGCGATCGTCGCGCAAAACCTGCCCGGCACGACCGCCAGCCTCGACTTTCAGGAGGGCTATCCGCCGATGGCCCCGACCGAAGGCAACCGCGCGCTGCTCACCAAGCTCAACGCCGTCAACCGCGACTTGAAGCTCCCCGAAATGGCCGAAATGGACCCCGCCCGCCGGGGTGCCGCCGACAGCGCGTTCGTCGCGGCGGACGTCGATACCCTCGCCGGCCTCGGCGTCACGGGCGGAAACGCGCATGCCGAGGGCGAATGGGTCGACCTCACCTCGATCCCGCTCCAGGCGCTGCGCAGCGCAGCCTTCATCACTCGCCTCAGCCGCGAAAAGCGCGACTGACGGAACGCTTCAGCATCCCCGCGCGTCGTGCGGGGATGCTGAACGCCCTAGCCCTAAACTGCACGCTCAAGGCCGATGAGTCCGAGCGCTCCTCCACCGATGCGATGATCGCGGTCCTTGCCGACGCCTTCGCCAAGCACGACGTCACCATCACCGAAACCGTCCGCGTCGCCGCGCTCGATATCAAGCCCGGGGTGACGTCGGACGAGGGCGCGGGCGACCAATGGCCCGCGCTGCGCGAAAAGATCCTCGCCGCCGATATCCTGATTTTCGGCGGCCCAATCTGGATGGGTCAGATTTCGAGCATCGCCAAGCGCGTGCTCGAACGGATGGACGCTTTCATCTCCGAAACCGACGACCAGGGCCGGATGCCGAGCTATTCCAAGGTCGCTATCGCCGCGATCGTCGGCAATGAGGATGGCGCGCATTTCAGCTCCGCCCAGCTGTTTCAGGCATTGAACGATGTCGGATACACCATCCCCGCCGTCGCCGCCTGTTACTGGGTCGGCGAAGCGATGGGCTCGACCGACTTTCAGGATCTCGACAAGACGCCCAAGAAGGTCAAGGAAACCGCCGCGATGGTCGCGGGCAACGCCGCACACCTCGCCGGGCTGCTCAAGGCAAAGCCCTATCCCGGCGAAGGCTGACGGTCACGGGATCAACAGCGTCGCGCCCATCGTCTCCCCGGCGGCGATGGCGCGATGCGCTTCGGCCGCCTGCTCAAGGGCGTAGCGCCGCCCGATCTCGACCTGCAGCACGCCGCGCGCGACCAGGTCGAACACCCGCGCCACGCCCGCCGCACGCTCCTCCGGCGTCGCATAATAGTGATACAGCGTCGGGCGCGTCACGAACAGCGAGCCATGCTGGCTCAGCGTCCCCAGATTGACCCCCGTCACCGGCCCACCGGCATTGCCGAAGCTGACGATCATCCCGCGCCGCGCGGTGGACTTGAGCGACGCCTCCCAGGTCGACCCGCCGACCCCGTCCAGCACCACCGGCACGCCTTCGCCCCCGGTAATCTCCCGCACCCGCGCGGCGATGTCTTCGCGCTTGTATTCGATTACATGATCCGCCCCGATCGTCCGTGCGCGCTCGGCCTTGTCCGCCGATCCGACCGTGCCGATCACAGTCGCGCCGATATGCTTCAGCCACTGCACGATCAGCTGCCCCGTCGCCCCCGCCGCGGCATGAACCAGCACCGTCTGCCCCGGCTGCACCCGCGCGCAGCGTTCGATCAGGTATTCGGCCGTGCAGCCCTTCAACGTCACCGCCGCCGCAACGTCGAACCCGATGCCATCGGGGATCGGCAGCAACGCGTCCGCTGCGACGTAGCGCGCGCTGGCGTAAGCGCCAAGCGCGGGGCCATAGGTCGTCACGCGATCACCGACCGCAAACGCCGTCACTCCTTCGCCCACCGCTTCGACCACCCCGGCCGCCTCGCTGCCCAGGCCACTCGGCAACGGCACCGGATACAGGCCCGAGCGGTGATAGGTATCGATGAAGTTCAGCCCCACCGCTTCGTTCCGCACGCGGGCTTCCCCGGGGCCGGGCGGCGGCAGATCGACCTCGACCCATTCGATCACCTCGGGTCCGCCGGTCGACCGGATCACTGCCTGCCGCGCCATCGCCTCATCTCCAGTTTCAGGTTGCAACCCGTGCCCCCGCTCGCCACATAAGCCTCCATACCCGAACCTCAAATTTTTCGGAGACCAGGATGCGCAGCTATCTCAAACACTATATCGGCGGCCAATGGATCGAAAGCGAGGGCGGAACCCGCCACCAAGTCATTGATCCCGCTACCGAATCTGCCACCACCGAAATCACTTTGGGGTCTCAGGCCGATGTCGACAAGGCCGTTGCCGCTGCGCGCGCCGCGTTCGAAACCTTTTCCCGCACCAGCGTCGAGGATCGCCTCGCGCTGATCGATCGGGTCATCGCCGAATATAAGGCGCGGATGGACGACATGGCGCAGGCGATCAGCGCCGAAATGGGCGCGCCGCTCAGCCTCGCCAAGACCGCGCAGGTCGGCTCCGGCATCGGCCATTTGATGTCCGCCGCGCGCGCGCTCAAGGAGTTCGAGTTCGAGGAAGCGGTCGGCAACAGCCTGGTCGTCCATGAGCCGATCGGCGTCGTCGCCATGATCACCCCGTGGAACTGGCCGCTCAACCAGATCGTGTCCAAGGTCGCCCCCGCGCTCGCCGCCGGCTGCACCATGATCCTGAAACCCAGCGAGGAAGCGCCGAGCTGCGCCGCGATCTTTGCCGAGGTGATGGACGCCGCAGGCGTGCCGGCGGGCGTGTTCAACCTCGTCAATGGCGACGGCCCCGGCGTCGGCACCGCGCTCAGCAAGCACAAGGGCGTCGACATGGTGAGCTTCACCGGATCGACCCGCGCCGGCATCGCGGTTGCCAAGAACGCCGCCGACACGGTCAAGCGCGTGCATCAGGAACTGGGCGGCAAGTCGCCCTCGCTGATGCTGGAGGGCGCGGATGTCGCGGCGGCGGTGAAGGGCACGTTGTTCAGCGTCCTGCTCAACTCCGGCCAGAGCTGCATTGCGCCTGCTCGCCTGCTCGTCCCCGCCGCGCTGGAAAAGGAAGCCGCCGCCGCCGCTGCCGAGGTGATGAAGGCGACGACCTGCGGCAATCCCGCCGAAGAGGGGCGCCATATCGGCCCGGTCGTCAACAAGACCCAGTGGGAGAAGATTCAGGGCCTGATCCGCAAGGGGCTGGAGGAAGGCGCGACGCTGGAGACCGGCGGCCCGGGCCGTCCCGACGGCATCGACACGGGCTATTTCGTCAAGCCGACGCTGTTTTCGGGCGTGCGCAACGACATGACGATCGCGCGCGAGGAAATCTTCGGCCCCGTCGTCACGATCATCCCCTATGACAGCGAGGAAGAGGCCGTCCGCATCGCCAACGATACCGATTACGGCCTGTCGGCGGTGGTGTTCGGCAGCCCCGAAGCGGTCAAGCGCGTCACCCCGCGCCTGCGCGCCGGCATGGTCTATATCAATGGCGGCCAGCCCAACCCCGACCTGCCCTTCGGCGGCTACAAACAGAGCGGCAACGGCCGCGAGCACGGCAAATACGGCCTCGCCGAATTCATGGAAGTAAAGGCGATGGTCGGCGCGCTGGCGTGAACCAATTCCTCCCCTGAGCGCGCTCAGGGGAGGTGGCAGCGCGAAGCGCTGACGGAGGGGCCGCCCTCGCAGAGGGCGGAGTTTTGACGAGCCGGCAACGGCCGTCTACGCGGCCGCCCCTCCACCACTCGCTGCGCGAGCGGTCCCCCTCCCCCAGCGAGCTGGGGGAGGAATTGGTTCAATCGAACAGCTCTTCCAGAAAGCTCTTCTTGCGCTTGTGCTTGTAGTAGCGCGGGTCGTGGCCCTGATGGCCATATCCGCCGCCATAGCCCTGCTGCTGCGGATAGCCGCCACCCTGCTGCGGCCATGGGTTGCCCTGCGGCGGCATCGGCGGCTGCGGCGGCATCGGCGGTTGCGGCGCCTGTGGGGCCGTCGGCGCCTCGCCCGCGCCGCTCCGCTCGATGATCTTGTCGAGCTCGCCGCGATCCAGCCAGATGCCGCGGCATTGCGGGCAGTAATCGATCTCGATCCCCTGCCGGTCGCTCATATGGAGCCCCGTCTTGCACACGGGGCACAGCATTCCGGCAACGGCTTCGGGGGTTCGCATCGGCTACTCCTGTCGTGGTCGATAGTGGGCAGGTAGGAAGCGCCCCGCCCTTACGCAACGGGCCAGAACCACAGGATCAGCGGCGTTCCCACCACCAGCACGATCAGCGACAATGGCGCACCCAGCCGCGCATAGTCGCTGAACCGATAGCCGCCCGGCCCCATCACCAGCGTGTTGCACTGATGCCCGATCGGGGTCAGGAAATCGCATCCCGCGCCAACCGCCGTCGCCATCAGGAACGCCTCGGGCCGCAGCCCCAGGTCGCCCGCGAACGTGGCGGCGATCGGTGCCATCACCAGCACGGTTGCGGCATTGTTGAGGAACGGCGTCACCGCCATCGCCGCCGCCATGATCAGCGCCACCGCGCCCCATGGCGGCAGGCCCGACGCCGTCGCGGACAGCCAGGTGCCGATAATCTCGGTCACCCCGGTGCTGCGCAGCGTATCGCTCACCGGGATCAGCGCACCAAGCATGATCAGGATCGGCCACTCCACATGATCATACGCCTCGCGCAGCGGCAGCGCGCCGAGCAGCACCACCGCCGCCGCCGCCGCAAAGAACGCGATCGTCACCGGAACCGCCCCGGCCGCGGTCGCCGCCATCGCCACCGCCAGCACCGCGATCGGCAACAGCCCCTTGCGCACGCTGCCCAGCCGCAGCTCGCGTTCGGCCAGCGGCAGCGCGCCGAGTTCGGTCAGCGTCCCCGGAAGTGCGCCCAGCGGCCCCTGCAGCACGATCACATCGCCCGCGCGGAACACGACATTGGGCATGCGCCGGACAATCCGCTCCCCCCGCCGCGACACCGCGATCAGGTTGATCCCATAGCGCTGGCGCAGCATCAGCGATCCCGCCGTTCCGCCGACCAGCGGTGACCCGGGGCCAACCACCGCTTCGATCACCCCGATCTCGTCCCCTTCGCCCGATTCCGGTGTTTCGCTGGTGCCGACGAAATCGAGCCGGTCGCGCGCAATCGCCCGTTCCAGGCTGTCCGGGGTACCGCCCAGGATCAGGATGTCACCCTCGCGCAGCAGCATGTCCGGCCAGGGCGTCGCGCGCACGCCGTTGCGCAGGAACATGGTGATCGCGACCTCATGATCGTGCCGCTCGAGGAACGCCGACACCCGCTCGTCCTTGGCCGCCGATTGCTCGACGATCTTGGCCTCGGTCGCATAATCGTGGATGTCGAGTGCCTCGCCCATGGTCGGCGCGGCGCGGCGGTCCGCCGGCAACAGGCGATAGCCAAAGCGCAGGAAGATCAGCCCGACCAAGGTCAGCCCCAGCCCGACCGGCGCGTAATCGAACATCCCGAACGGCTGCCCGGTCATTTCCTCCCGCACGCGGCTGACGATGATGTTGGGCGATGTGCCGATCAGGGTGATCAGTCCGCCGAGCAACGACGCGAACGCCATCGGCATCAGGAACACGCTGGGCGAGCTGTTCGATTTCTTCGCCATCTGGAACGCCGCAGGCATCAGCATCGCCAGCGCGCCGATATTCTTGACCAGCGCCGAACCAAGCCCGACGCTGGCAGACAGCAGCAGCAGTTGCGACCGCACCCGCGTCACCCGCTTCTGCAACAGACGCATCACCCGCTCGACCACGCCCGACCGCTGCACTGCGCCCGACAGCACCAGCGCCGATCCGACGATGATCACAATGTCGTCGGAAAATCCCGAAAACGCATTCTCCGGCGCGACGATGCCAGCCGCCACCGCCGCCAGCAGCGCCATGACCGCGACCACGTCATAGCGAAAGCGCCCCCACAGAAAGAGCGCCATCATGCCCACGAGCACGGTAATCGACAGGATTTGCGGTAACGTCATCGATCCCCCATCCGCGCACAACGTCGGTGGGGTGCGCCGGTTGCGTCACTGCCCGATGCGGGGGACCTTTATCTCAATGGACGGTGCCAACCGCACGGTTGACGCTCATCAGCACGATCAGCCGCTCGATCTGGCGCCAGCGGCAGAAATTGATGTGGTTGCCCAGGTCCCGAAACTTGTCCGCGCGTGCGGCCGCTTCCAGACCGGCATCGTCACCGAATGCCCGGATCAGGTCGGCGGCGTCGGTCACATGGGCACGGTCGGCGAGATAGGGGATGGGCGACATCGATAATCCTTGCACAGTCTCGCGCGCACGCACGCACCGCGCGTGCCAGCTTCGGCGAAGGCGTGCAGCACTGCGGGTTTCGAGGGTAAATCGCTGGAAACCATAGCGCTTTTGCACGTGCCGAGCGTGCCGTGACGGGACAGTGGCGTCCCGTCACGGGACGTGGCATGGCGCGGGCATGAACCGCTCATCCAAACCCGCCCCGATTGCCGGCGGCGCGCTCCTCGCCCTGTCGCTGATCGTAGGCACCGTGATCGGCGTGCGTCAGGGACAGCCCTCGATCGGCTTCCTCGCCGGTCTTGGCATCGGCATTGCGCTGCTCATCATCGTCGCCCTGATCGACCGGGTGCGCGGCAGCCGCTAACCCGCGACCGTCACACCAGCGCGCGGTGCATCCATACCACGCGCCCGACCACGTCGATCGCGCGCACCGGCACGATTTCACGCCCGTAATCCGGGTTGTCGCTAACCAGTTCGACCTCGCCGCCCATTGCCCGTATCCGCTTGACCGAGAGCATCCCGTCACGGCGAAACACATGGATCGCCGCGCGCGGCCCCGGCACCCGCCGCGCGCCGTCGACCAGGATCTCGTCGCCATCGCACAGCGTCGGCTCCATCGACGCGCCCTCGACGCGGATCGTCGACGCCATGTCGGCGCGCACGCCCAACCGCCGCAGCAACGCCGGGTCGAGCAATAACGGGCTCGCCCGCTCGCTCTCCACCACCCGCCCGCGTCCCGCCGCCGCCCCGGCATCGACCCGCGCCACCGCCACCAGCCCCTCGACCGCCGGCCCGCCCAACGCCGCATCGCTCAAACCCAGATAACGCGCCAGCCGCCGCCGGTCCCCCTCGGCCAACAGGCGCGGGCTGCCCCGCGTCACGAACTGCTGCAGATAGGCGGCGTTGCGCCCGATCAGCCGCGACAGCTCCGCCAGCGACGCCCCGCGCGCCACCGCCGCCTGCGCCAATGCCCGCCGCTGTTCGTCCGATTCCATGATCGCATTCATAGCCGCAGGATTTTTCCTAGACAAGTTGGAAATGAGAACATTTAATGAACACATGAGTCGGGGGCGGCCCCGTAGCGTGAGGAAGGGCGATGGCGATTCTGGGAAAAATTGAGCGATATCTGCGGCAAACAGGCATGCCGCGCACCAAATTTGGGCGGCTGGCGGTCAATGATCCGCGACTGGTCGACGATCTGCGCAACGGCCGCGATCCGGGGCCGGAACTGTGCGCGCGGATCGAGGCGCAACTGGCCCGCCCCGCCTCGACGCAGGAGGCAGGCCGATGAGCAGCGGTCCCGATGCCGGCGTGCTGCTCGAACGCGCTTTGCCCCGCCATGCCGCACTGTGCGGCATCGACCTGTCGATCGTGTCGGCAGGCTGGACCCGCTGGGCCAGCGCGACCTTTGCCGGGGCGCGGCATGAGCTGCTGCTCACTGCAACGCCTTCACCCGCGCTGGACGCGTGGATCGCCGAGCTGCCCGAAGCCGAGCTCGCGCTGCGCGGCCATCTGGTCGCGGACCTGACGGTCGAATCGCGCAGTCGCGCCGGCGACCGCGTAGAGCTCAAGATCTGTGTGCTGACGGTGGAGGAGCGCTAACTCAATCCTCCCCCGCCAGGGGGAGGTGGCGCCGAAGGCGACGGAGGGGGAGGACGGCTGCGCATTTGAGCCGCCAGCTCAACCCTTCCTCCCCCTCCGTCAGCTACGCTGACACCTCCCCCTTGCGGGGGAGGATTAGACGATCACTAAGCCCGCATCGCCATCCGGCGCAGTTCGGACAGCGTGTCCTCCAGCTTGCGCTTGGGATCGGGTGCGGGTTCCGGCGGGGGCGGCGCGAACTTGGTGAGCCCGCGCTCCAGTCGGTCCAGCAATGCCTGCACGCTCGCCTCGGTCTGCGGCGCGGCGATCGGCGTCGCTGCCTCCGGCACCTGCGCGACCGGCTCCGGTGCCGGGCGCACGGGCGGGGTCAGTTCGAACGTCTCGAACCGCTCGCCCGCATCAAAAATCGGCGCGCGGGCGGCACGACGGCGCAGCGGGCGGACCGGCGGCGGCGGCACCATCGGCACGGCGGGAATGGCATAAGGATCGAACGCCGCGAGCGGCTGGTCGAGATCGGCCGGCAGCTCCTGCACCTCGGGCAGTGGCGCGTGCAGCGACCGCCCCTCGGACGGCGGCCCCATCGCGATCACCGGCTCTTCGGGCAGTGCCGCATCGGACAGGTCGAGGATATCGGCCACGCTGACCTCCGGCGCTGCCGCCGGAACCGGCTCAAGCGCCGGCATGTCGAGATCGCTCGCGCGCAGCGGCACCCGCGGACGCGCGTCGGGATGGGCATCGGCGCGGCGCACGGTCGGGCGACGCTCTCCCTCCGGTCCGTCAGCGATGCGCGAATCGATCCATGCGATCAGTGCCGACAGCCCCATCCACGCGATCAGCGCGATCAGTCCGCCGCTGAACAGCCCGATGCACAGCCGCGCCGTCGTGCCAAGCGGCGGTTCGGCGGCCGGCACGAACGCCGCGATGCCGCTCGCCAGCACCATGTCCTCGAGCAGCGCGCCGGGCAGCACCAGGCTCGCCAGCACCGCGCACGCGCCCGCGCCACCGGCGAGCGCGAGCGCCACATTGGGGGTCAGACGTTGAACGAGGGCGTACGCAACCATTTGGATTCCCGTGATCGGGCGTCGATCAATCTTTGGTAAACAGGTTCGTAGCGTGAAATGTTTGACGACCAGTTACGCTCGGTCTCGACCCAGCGCCGCGCCCGCATTTTTTGCGCGTCCCAGCCGGAGCGATCGACGAACACCCCCGCCACCGCATCCGCCAGCGCCGCCGGGTCATCGGGCGGGAACAACGTCCCGGTATCGCCATGGCGGATCAGCTCGCGATGCCCGCCGACATCGGACGCCGCGACCAGCCGGTGCTGCGCCATCGCCTCGATCGGCTTCAACGGCGTCACCAGATCGGTCAGCCGCATATGCTTGCGGGGGTACACCAGCAGGTCGATCAGCGAGTAATAGCGCTCGACCTGCTCATGCGGCACGCGCCCGACGAAATGGATCGCATGCGCTGCGCTCGACGTCGCCGCCTGTGCGCGCAGTGCCTGCTCCATCGGCCCGCCGCCGACCATCACCAGCCGCGCCCCGGGCCGCTGCGCCAGCAATGCCGGCATCGCCGCGATCAGATCGTCCAGCCCCTCATAGTCATAGAAGCTGCCGATGAACCCGATGGTATCGGCGCCCTCCAGCCCCAGCTGCGCCGCCAGCGTCGCATCGCGCGGCACCGGATCGCCGAACAGATGCAGGTCGACGCCATTGGGCGACACCATGATCTTGCCCGCGTCGATTCCGCGCGCGATCAGGTCGCGCTTCAGCCCTTCGCAAATCACCGCGACCGCATCGACGCGCCGCGCGGCCCAGGTCTCCAGCCCCCGGATCGCGCGATACTTGGCCGACCCCTCGCTCCCGGTGCCATTGCCGACCGCCGCATCCTCCCAAAATGCGCGAATTTCGTAGAGCAACGGCAAGCCATAGCGTTTCGCCGCACGCATCGCCGCCAGCGGATCGATTACCGGCGAATGCGCGTGCAGGATATCGGGCCGAAACCGCTCGACCACCTCGCCGATCCGCCGAGCGAACGCCGCGATCTCCGCCAGCTCGCCGACGACCGGCGGCAGGCGCCGCATCTGTTTGGTGCGGTGAAAGTCGATCCCGTCGAGCGTCTCGAACGGCGAATCGCCGGTGTGGTAGCGCGGCCCCGTCACCCCGGCGACAGTCCAGCCGCGCTCCATCTGCGCCTTCAGGATCGCGCGCGTGCGAAAGGTATAGCCGCTGTGCAACGGCAGCGAATGATCAAGGACGTGCAGGATCCGCATGGCCAGTCCTTGCCACGCGATCACTTAACGGCCCGTCAACCGAAGTTGGTTATCCCCGCCCCACGATGATCGACACGCTGGTTCTCGCGCTAACCCACGGGCTGTTGCTCGTCGTCGCCTGGCGTCTGGTGAACAGCCCCGCCGTCGATGACGACAGCCTCGACGGCAAGCCGCCGCCGCCCAAGCGCGGCTGGAAACGCCCCGGTGCGTGATCTCGCCTTCATCGCCTTTCTGGGAGCCATCTTCGCGCTCGGCCTGCGCCGGCCGTTCCTGTTCGTGCTCGCCTATGTCTATATCGACATCGTCTCGCCCCAGCGGATGAGCTATTTCCTGCTCAACGCCTTCCCGATTTCGGCGATGGCGGTGGGCTTTGCGGTGCTGTCCTGGGCGGCGATGGACGACAAGCGCGACATGCGCGTCGCCCCGCGTCAGGGGCTGATGCTCGCCTTGCTCGGCTGGTGCTATTACACCACGATCAACGCCGATTTCCCGATCGACGCGGCGTATAAATGGGACTGGGTGTGGAAGGCCTTGGCCTTTGCCATCTTCCTCCCCCTCACCCTGCGCACAAGGCTGCGGATCGAGGCGCTGTTGCTGTTCATGCTGCTCTCGGTCGCGACGATCATCATCGCGGGCGGGGTCAAGACCGCGCTGGGCGGTGGCGGCTATGGCCAGCTCAAGCTGATCGTCGACAATAATAGCGGCCTGTTCGAAGGCAGCATCATCTCCGCCGTGTCGATCTGCCTGATCCCGCTGATCCTGTGGTTCACCAAATATGGCACGATCTTCCCGCCCGACTGGCGGGTAAAGGCGTTCGGCTATGCCCTGATCTTCGCGTGCCTGTTGATGCCGGTCGGGACTCAGGCCCGCACCGGCCTGGTCTGCGCGGGCCTGCTCGCGGTGCTGATGCTGCGCGACGTCAAGCGCCGCATCCTCTATGTCGCGGGCGCCGGCTTCCTCGCCGTCGCGTCGGTCCCGTTCCTCCCGGCGAGCTTTACGGAGCGGATGGGGACGATCTCGACCTATCAGGCCGACGCCAGCGCCTCGACCCGGATCGAGGTTTGGAAATGGACATGGGAGTATGTGAAGACCCACCCGATGGGCGGCGGGTTCGAAGCCTATCGCCAGAACGAAATCAAGTACGACAAGGTCGAGATCGTCGGTGAAGGCGCCAACCGCACCGTGGTGCGTACGCCCGAAATCGACAAGTCGCGCGCCTATCACTCGGCCTTTTTCGAAATGCTCGGCGAACAAGGCTGGCCCGGCTTCATCCTGTGGCTGATGATCCATTTGGGCGGCATTTTGCGGATGGAGGTGCTGCGCCGCCGCTATCGCGACGTGCCCCCGGACAAGGCCTGGATCGCCCCGCTCGCCACCGCGCTTCAGCATGGGCACATCATCTATCTGTTCGGCTCGCTGTTCGTCGGTATCGCGCTCAACCCGTTCGTCTATATGCTGGTCGGCGCCCAGATCGGGCTCGACACCTATCTCGCGCGCAAGCGTGCCGAGGAAGGCATCCGCCCGATGGGCAAGCCGCGCGGCACTTCGCCCGCGCCCGCGGCGGCATGATCGGTTAGGACGCGACCATGGCCAGCCTGTTTCTTGTCCGGAACGACGACCCGCGCTTCGCTGATAGAGCGCTGGCCGAGGCGCGCGCGGTGCTCTCGGAACAGGGCTTCCCCGCGCCTGTCGAAACGTCGCTCCCCGGCTGGACCCTGCTCCACGCCGGCCACATCATCGCCGGGCCGCCGTCGCTGCTTCAACACGGTGACGATCTCGTCGCGGTCGCGGGGACGCTGGTCGCCGATCGCAAGATGGGCGAATCCGCGCTCGCCGCCCTGCTCGCCATGGACCCGCTCGCGCTCGACTGGGACCGGCTCGGTGGCCAGTTCGTCGCACTCGTCCGCCGCGGCGGCCGCAGCTTCCTGTTCGGCGATTATTTCTCGGCCTACCAGCTGTTCCACGATACCGACGACCGCGTCTTCGCCACGACGTTCCTCGCCGCCGCCCGCGCCCTCCCCCGACTCAGCTTCGACGCGCAGGGGGTGTATGAGCTCGTCTTCAACGTCATGCCGGTCGGCGACGACACGGTGTTCGATCAGCTCAAAACCCTCTCGCCCAACGCCGTCGTCGAGCTGACCGCGACCGGCACCGTCCGTCATGGCATCGCCAAGCCGCTGCCCGCCGCGCCCAGCAACGAGCCCCTGCCCGACCGCATCGCCCGCCACCGAGAACGGCTGCTCACCATTGTCGGCGCGCATGTCGATGCGCTCGGCGGCAATGTCCGCGCGCCGCTGTCGGGCGGGCTCGACTCGCGCCTTGTCCTCGCCGCGTTGCGCGCCCGTGGTTGCGACCCGCATATCTATGTCTATGGCGTACCGGGCGACGAAGATGTCGTGATCGCCCAGCACATCGGCGCCGAGCTCGGCTTCCCAATCGAATGGCTCGACAAGGAAGACGGCGTCGTTCCGCCCGATGCCTTTGCCGAACTGGTCGACCGCAACTACCGCCAGTTCGACGGGCTGCCGACCTTCGGCAACATCTTCGACAATGGCACCAACGGCGCGGCGCAGCTTGCCCGCCACGCCGATGGCGCGCTCGCCGTGTCGGGCGGGTGCGGCGAGATCTACCGCAACTTCTTCTACCTCCCCGACCGCCGCTTCACCGCGCACGACATTGCGCAGACCTTCTTCGCGCGCTTCACCCCGGCCGACGCCACCGACCGCTTCGACCCGCGCGGGTTCATCGACGCGATTGCGGACAAGATCGCCGCATCGCTCGCCCCGCCCGATGCGACCGGGCGGCTCGCGCGCAACCGCGTCGAGCAGATCTACCCGCGCATCCGTTGCCGCGCGCTGTTCGGGCGCGAGATCAGCCTCGAAGCCCGGTTTAGCCCCTATCTGATGCCCTTCCTCGATCATCGCGTGGTGGCCGAGGCGATGACGCTGCCGATGCCGCTCAAATATGCCGGGCGGTTCGAGGCGGCGTTGTTGAACGCGATCGACCCGGTGCTCGCCGCCCAGCCCTCGGCCTATGGCCATGACTTTACCGGGCCGCCGAATCTCGCGCATCGCCGCACCGAATGGCTCACCCGCATCCGCCCGGTCTGGCTCCGTCGCCACACCTATGCGCTGCGCCGCCGCCTCGGCGCGATGGGTGACGAGCATGGTGGCGCGCTGACGCCCGACTATATGGGCCGGGTGATCGACCTTGATTTCCCCGCGATGCGCCGCTTCTTCAACCCGTCCGCGATCAACGACAGCGCCGTGTGGCGCCGCATCGCCAACCTCGAATATCTGGCTGCACGGCTTGGGTCGCGCGTGGTGGGGTAATCAATTCCTCCCCCAGCTTGCTGGGGGAGGTGGCAGCGCGCAGCGCTGACGGAGGGGGTGTAGCTGCGATCAGCGATATGCCGGGGGCATATCGCAGCAGCGGAGCCGGCTTGCGAAGCAAGCCGCCCCGTAGACGGCGGAATTTTGCCGAGCTGTTTACGGCCGTCTGCGCGGCCGCCCCTCCACCACTCGCTTCGCGAGCGGTCCCCCTCCCCTGAGACAAGCTCAGGGGAGGAATTGGATCACCCCTCCGCCGGTGCCGGCATCAGCGCGTCGTCGAGCGCATTGGCCCGCTGCGCCGCTTCGCGCGCCTGCACCCGTTCGACGAACGCCGCGAAGGAGTCGCGCTTCGGGATCGACCCGAACCGCAGACCCCAGGTCAGATGCGCCCCGACATACAGGTCCGCCGCCGTGAAGTGATCCGCCGCCAGCCAGCCGCCGCCCGCCGCGCTCACCGCCGCATCCAGCGTATCGATCGTACGGTCATAATTGCCAAAGCCGAGCATGCCTTGTTTCTGCGGATCGTCGCCAACATCCCAGCCCATCGACCGGCTAATCACCGCCTGTTCCAGCGGCCCCGCCGCAAAGAACAGCCAGCGATAATAGGCTCCGCGCGCATCAACCGGCGGCGCCAGCTTGGCCGCCGGGAACGCGTCGGCCAGATAGGCGCAGATTGCGGCGCATTCGGTGACCACCACGCCATCATGCACGATCGCCGGCACCTTCCCCATCGCGTTCACCGCCAGAAATTCGGGCGAGCGCGGGCCATATTCGATCACGACCGTATCATATTCGGCACCCGCTTCCTCGAGCGCCCAGCGCGCGATCCGTCCGCGCGACATCGGGTTGGTATAGAGCGTCAGCGTCATCGTCTTCCCTCCGAGTCGAATGAGAACAAAATAGGAACTAAATCGCGCGGCGGGTCAAGCCCGAAACAATCCTCCCCCGCCAGGGGGAGGATCAGGCGCACCTCAAAGCGCCTTGAACGTCTCCAGCAACCGCGCCCACGCCTTTTCCGCCTGCACCTGATCGTACACCTGGCTGTCGGGCGGGCACCATCCATGGTTCGCGGGATAGACCTCGACCTCGGCGGCCAGCCCGGCACTGGCATAGGCCGCGCGCACCAGTTCCTTCTCGTTCGGGTTGCGCTTGTCGTCATTCTCGGCGACCGCGAACAGGAACCGCGCCTTCATCTTTGGCACCAGCAGATGCGGGCTGTCCGGCTTGTCGGTGGCAAGGCCCCCGCCATGGAACGACCCGCCCGCCTTGACCCGCCCGGGCAGCGCGGCTGCGGTGCGCATCGTGAACGGCCCGCCCATGCAATATCCGGTGGTGCCGACCCCGCGCTTCTTGTCCACCGCGCGCTGCCCGTCGAGCCACGCCACTGCGGCGGTCGCGTCGCGCACCACGGCATCGGGGGTCAACAGCGCCCGCCACGGCCCGATCTTCTCGCGCACGCTCGGCGTCGCGTAGCTTTCGCCCGGCTGCAGAAACCGCCCCTTCACCGACCGGTAGAACGGATTGATCGTCAGCACAGCAAAGCCCGATTGCGCCAGCCGCTCGCCCATCTGGCGGAATGCGGGGCGCAGCCCCATCACGTCGGGCCACACCAGCACCGCCGGATGCCTGCCCTTGTTGGGCGCTGCATAATAGCCATCGGCGGTCCCGTCCGGGGTCTTGAACGTCACATCGGTCGACTGGATGCCCATCGCATTGGCGGGGGTCGGCAACAGCGCCATCAGTCCCGCAGCGCCCGCCGCCGCGCCAAATTCGCGCCGGCTCATGCCCTTGATCAGCTGCTCATTGTCGGCGTTGGTCAGATCGTCGCACATTGCATCGCTCTCCAGAATCAGGCCACCCGGCGACGTGACGCTAGCTTAGCTCGGGTTTCAGTTACACTGAAACGTGCGGCACCGGCCCGCTCCCCCACCCGGCCACCCATAGAATACACTGTCGTTGGGTGGCCGGGTGGGGGAGCGGGCCGGTGCGGCTTCGGCGCAGCCGAACTTAAACGGTCCCGCGATACCACCACGCGCCGTCGCGCACCTCGCGCACGGCCCGCCCCTCGACCTCCAGCCGCCGCAGATGCGCCAGCGTCTCTCCGGTCGCGAGGCCCAGCATGTCGCCGGTAATCGACCGCCGGAACATCCGCCCGAAGCAATCGACCGCACGGCGCGGCTCGACCAGATGCTCGGCGAGAATATCCAGCCGCTTGCGATGCTCGTCGCGCAGTGCCGCCAGCCGGACATGCAGCCCGGTAAACGGCGCGCCATGCGCCGGGAGCACCAGCAGGTCGTCGGGCAGTTGCAGCAGTTTCTCGATCGACGCCAGCCATTCGCCCAGCGGATCGGCCTCGGGCTCGCTCACGCCCAGCGAGACGTTGGAGCTGATCCGCGGCAGCACCTGATCCCCCGCGATCAGCACGCCGTCGCGCGCGTTCCACAGGCACGCATGTTCCGGGCAATGCCCCGATCCCACCACCACGCGCCACATCGCATCGCCGATCGCGATGTCCTCACCATCGACGATCCGGCGATAGCCCAGCGGCATCGGCGCAACCATCCGGCGAAACTGGCCAAATCCCTTGGCACTCGCCGCCGCAACCTGTTCCTCGTCCCACCCCGCCGCGCGCCAGAAGGCGATCTGCTCGTCGGGCACCGCATCGCGCACATCGGCGGTCAACAGCCGCCCCATCAGCCACTCGCCGCGCGTCATCCAGATCGCGGCGTCGAACTTGCGCCCCAGCCATCCGGCAAGGCCAATATGGTCAGGATGGAAATGCGTGCAGATCACCCGCCCCGGCGGCGCGGACGCCAGCGGCTCTGCATCGAACAGCGCACGCCAAGCATCGACCGATGGCGGCACGTTCAGCCCGCTATCGACGATCGTCGTCGCATCGCCATCGGCGACCAGCCAGCAATTGATATGATCGAGCGGCCCCGCCATCGGGATGCGCACCCAATGCACGCCGGGCGCGACCGCAATCGCCTCCCCCACCGCCGGCGTGCGCTCGCCCAAAGGATAGGTCAGCCCGCGATGACTGGTCGCGACAAAGCTCTCGTCCTGGGTCAGCGAGATGTCGGGGGAGATCGCCGGTTCAGCCATACCGGAAACAGTGACGGCGCGGGACCCGCTTGTCGAGTCCACGCGCCGTCACGATACCGTAAAAACGAAAAAGCAGCCGATCAGCTCTTGAACAGCGTATCCCGGTCATATTCCACGCCCGGCGCGGTATCGCGCGACGCCGCGTCGCGCTCGGCGCGCAGCTGCTCGAGCAGCGCCTCACGGTCACCCTCCAGCCGCGTGTCGACCGGCGCCTCGATGCCTGCCGCCTTCGCCGCCTTGGCCACTGCTGAATCCAGCTCGCGCTGGCTGGTCAGGCCCAGCGTCACCGGGTCCTTGGGGACGATATTGGCGATGTTCCAGTGCGAACGATCGCGGATCGCCGCGATGGTGGTGCGGGTGGTGCCGATCAGCTTGCCAATCGCGCCGTCCGAAATCTCGGGATGGTTGCGGATGATCCACGCAATGCCATCGGGCTTGTCCGCGCGCTTGGACACCGGCGTGTAGCGCGGCCCCTTGGTGCGGCGGATCTGCTCGGGACCCTTGCTCATCTTCAGGCGGTAATCGGGGTCGTTCTGGCCCTTCTCGATTTCCTCCATCGTCAGCTCGTGCGCACGCACCGGATCACGGCCGGTAAGCTTGGTCGAAGCGGTGTCGTCCGCGATCGCCTGCACCTCCAGAATGTGCAGGCCGCAAAAATCGGCGATCTGCTCAAAGCTGAGCGCGGTATTGTCGACCAGCCAGGAAGCGGTCGCATGCGGCATGAGCGGCTGAGCCACGTCAAAGTCTCCAGAAACAATAAGGGCCGCCCTCCACGGGCGGCCGACTACCGGTTGGATTTAGGCGCATGACGCTGCTGAGGCAAGCTTTTTGGCCATCAAATGCCGTGATTGCCCTCGCGCCGAACGGAACCTAGTCTCGATTCAGGCGTCCTGCCCCGAACGACCATCGTTTCAGAGAGGAACAACATGAAAAAGGCCCTTCTTCCGCTCGCCGCCGTTGCCGCACTCGGCCTCGCCGCCTGCAGCGACAAGGCGCAGAACGAAACCGCTGAAGCTGCCGAGGCGATCGGCGCCGATGCCAACGCGACGATGGGCGAAGCCGCCGACGACGTCGAAGCCGCGACCGATGGCGCGCTCAGCACCGCCGAAAACACCGCCGACCGTGCGGGTGCCGCGATCGGTGAAGGCGCCGACCGCGTCGGCAACGCCGCCGATGCGGCCGAGGACGAACTCGACAAGAACAACTGATCCTTTGCCGGGGCCGTCGCGCTGACGGCCCCGCGCATTTCCGGGGGGAATCATGCGCGCCATCATCCTGCTGCCACTCATTCTGCTTGCCGCCTGCAACGGCACCGACGACGCCACCGGCGTGTCGCCAGACGAGGCTGCGCAGCTCAACGCCGCCGCCGACATGCTCGACGCGAACGCCACCGATCCCGACTCACGACCTGCTGGCTGACTGTCCCATTCCTCCCCTGCACCGCAGGGGAGGTGGCATCGCGTAGCGATGACGGAGGGGCCGCCGCGAAGACGGCGGAATTTTGCCGAGATGCTCACGGCCGTCTGCGCGGCCGCCCCTCCACCACCCGCTGCGCGGGCGGTCCCCCTCCCCTAAGCAAGCTCAGGGGAGGAATTAAGCTTACACCGGTGCCCACAAACCCGTGCCGTCACGGGGTTGACGCACTCCCGATCCAGTGAAAGCCTTACACGCGTAACGCGTGTGCGGAGGCCTGTATGGATCACGTCGCCCAATATCGGACCAATGGCTATGCCGTTGTTCGTGGCGTCTTTTCACCCGATGAGATTGCACGCATCGCCGCTGCGGTCGACGCCGTCCATGCCGAGGGCGTCGCGCATGGCCGCGCCTTCCGGCACGGCAATTTATTCTACAATGTCCGGGCCGATGCCGACGGCGCCCCGGTCGTGCCGATGGTGCAATGGCCGTCTTATCACAATGACGTGCTCAACGCCGTCCGGCTCGACCCGCGCTGGGTGGAACTGCTCGCCCCGCTGATCGGCGGCGACCTCAAGCAGATTATCAACCAGCTGCACTGGAAGGCACCCGGGTCGCTGGGCGATTTCGCCTGGCATCAGGATTCGCGCTTCCGCAAGCCCGACGAAGCCTATCGCAACCTCGGCGGCTCCTACATCCAGACCGGCCTCGCCATCGATCCGCACACGCGGGCCAGCGGCGCGATGCGGATGATTCCCAACAGCCACCGCGCCGGTGCGCTCGACCTCGACACCTCGACCGAGGTGCTGGGGAACGAGATGACCGACGACGCGCTGCGCAACGCCGGGATCGACCCGGCCGATGTCATCGATCTCGAAATGGAGCCCGGCGACATCGCGATGTGGAGCCCCTATCTGGTCCATGGATCGGGCCGCAACACGGCCGACCACCAGCGCCGCTTCTACATCAACGGCTATGTCCGCGCGGCCGATTGCGACCGCGGCGAATGGGCGTTCCGCGATGGCCAGCCGGTGCCGCTCGGCCCCGAACCGGTGCTGGTCCATTACGATGCGCTGCACGAAAACCCCGAACCCCATTATGTCTGACCGGGCCTGATGCGCCTGCGTCAGCTTGAGATCGTGCACGCCGTCTATCAGCACGGCTCGATCAGCGCCGCCGCGCGCGCGCTCGGCGTGTCGCAGCCCTCGGTGTCCAAGACACTGCACCATGCCGAGGACAGCCTGGGCTTTCGCCTGTTCCAGCTGTCGCGCGGCCGCCTGATCCCGACCGATGAGGCGCACGCGCTGATGCGAGAGGCCGGCGACCTGTTCGACCGGCTCGGCACCTTGCAACAGACCGCGCGCAACCTGTCGCACTCCGGTGGCGGGCATGTCCGGCTCGGCATCGTCCCCAGCCTCGCGCTCGACATGGTGCCCCAGGCGATGGCGCTGTTCCGCCGCGACTGGCCGCGTGTGACGTTCGAAGTGCATACCCACCACCATGACGATCTGCTCCGCTCGCTCATCGAGCGCGAACTGGACATCGCCATCGCCTACACGCCCCCGCCCCACCCCCGCCTGGCGCGCGCGGCGATGGCGGAGGGCGAACTGGTGGTGCAATATCCCGAGGGCATGTTCCCCGACCCCGGCGATCGCTTCCCGCTCGAACAGCTCGCCGACCGCGACGTCATCGGCGTCGCCGCAGCCGGCCCGATCGGCGCGGTCCTCACCGAAGCCGCCCGTGCGCGCGGCATCGCCTTTCGCGAAACCGTGTCGGTGCAGACCTTTTTCATCGCCGCGCGTCTGGCGCAGCTCGAGCGCGGCGTGACGGTGATCGACGAATTCACCGCCCGCGCCTGGCGCGCGCCGGGCTTCACCTGGCTACCGACCGACCCGCCGCTGCGTTTCACCATCTCGTGGGTGACGCTGGAGGAACGCCAGCCATCGCGCGCCGCCCACGCCTTCCTGCGCACCTTTCAACAGGTGCTCGAGGATAACCGCGCCAAACCATAAACACAGGTTATACCTACAGCAGATATTCCGCGCTTTTCGTCGGCGCGTTGAACTTTAATGTCGCTTTCCACCGCGCGATTGGAATGTCCGTCCAGTCAGCTCGGCAGGGGGAGACGCATTCTGATCGACCGGAACCCGGAATTGGCGGCATGACCGTCTCGCGCGAAGTCATTGTGCTGGGCGCGGGCGTGGTCGGCATGGCGACGGCGCTGACCCTGACCGAGCGCGGTCACCGGGTCACGGTGATCGATTCCGCGGGGGGGCCGGGGCTTGGCACCTCCTTCGCCAATGGCGCGCAGCTCAGCTATGGCTATACCGACGCGCTCGCCAGCCCCTCGACACTGGCCCAGATTCCGCGCGTGCTGCTCGGCCTGGATCGGGCGCTGCGCTTCCACCTGCGGCTCGATCCCGACTTCATCAGCTGGGCGCTCGCCTTTCTGCGCAACGGCACGGCCACGCGCTTCCGCAGCAACACCATCGCCGGCCTCGACCTTGCCGCCCGCTCGCGCACCGCACTGGCCGGGCTGGCCGCACGCCACGCGCTCGACTTCGGCCATGGCGCTCCGGGCAAGATCCATATCTATCGCAGCCAGGCGTCCTTTGCCGCAGCGCAGGACATGGCCGCGCTCAAGGCCGCGCATGGTGTCAGCCAGTCGATCCTCGACCCTGACGGCGCGGTTGCAGCCGAACCGATGCTCGCTCCGATCCGCGAAGCGATGGTCGGCGCGCTGCACACCAGCGACGAAGAGGTCGGCGACCCCCACCGCTTCTGCGTCAGCGCGCACGACGCGCTGCTGCGCGCGGGGGGCAGCTCGATGATGGGCACCGGCGTCGCCCGGATCATTGCCAACGGCGCTGGCCCGGCGATCGTCACCAGCGATGGCGCACGCGTGGGCGCCGACCGGATCATCCTCGCCGCCGGAACCGGCTCGGTCGCGCTCGCCCGCCAGCTCGGCGTGCGCCTGCCGATTCAGCCGATGAAGGGCTATTCGATCACTCTGCCCCCCGGCCCCGCCGCCCCCAGCGCCAGCATCACCGATGTCGCCAATCGCGTCGTCTTCGCCCGCATCGGCAACCGCATGCGCATCGCGGGCCTGGCCGAACTGGGCAAGCGCGACACGCGGGTCGAACCGGCGCGGCTGCGCGTGCTGGTCGACAGCGCGCGTGCGGCGTTGCCTCAGGCTGCCGATTATGACCAAATAGAGTCGAGCTGGGCCGGCCTGCGACCGATGACCCCGAACTCGCTGCCGATCACCCGGACCATCGCGCCGGGCGTGATCGCCGCGACCGGGCATGGCGCATTGGGCTGGACCTATGCCGCCGGCAGCGCAGAACGCGTCGCGGAGATCATCGAAGAGAGGGGCTGAAGGCGCACCAGACGCCAGGGCAAATAACAACAGGGAACAGGGAAGACACGACCATGAAGACCACGATCCGGATCGCAGGGCTGTTGGGCAGCATCTCGCTCCTCGCCACCGCCACCGCCGCAATCGCGCAGGATGCACCGCAGACCGCCGCCGATGTTCAGGACGACACGACCGAGGAAGTCGTCGTCATCGGTTCGCAGATCAAGGGCGCGGACGTCGCCGGCGCGCTGCCCACCGTGGTGCTGAGCGAGGACGACATTGCCGCCACCGCCGCCACCAGCGGTGACGACCTGTTCCGCTCGATCCCCCAGGCCGGCGACGTCGCCTTCAACGAAAGCCGCGACGCGGGCGGCATCAACGATGCGCGCGGCGACACCGCCTCGATCAACCTGCGCGCGCTCGGCACCGGAAACACCCTGGTCCTGCTCAACGGCCGCCGCATGGTCCTTCACCCCGGCACGCAAAGCGAAAACCTGGTGCCGGTACAGAGCGTCAACACGAACACCATCCCCGTGCTCGGCGTACGCCGCGTCGAAGTGCTGCTCGACGGCGCTGCCGCCATTTACGGTTCCGATGCAGTCGCCGGTGTGATCAACACCGTGCTCAAGGACAATTTCCGCGGTCTGCGCACCACCGCCGAAATCGGCTTCACCGAGGATTCGGGTCAGGTCGAGGCGGAGTTCGCATTCGAGTTCGGGCATCGCTTCAATGGCGGCAAGTCGAACATCTCGGTGTTCGGCTCGTACAACCACCGCGACCCGCTCTACGCCCGCGACCGCCGCAACTCGCGCTCGGCCGACCTGCGCCCGCTGGTTGCCGGAACGCCGTTCGCCGGCGATAGCGACTTCGACAACACCTCGGTCGACAGCATCTGGGGCGAGTTTCAGCGGCTGACCAACAGCTTCGTTGCATCGACCACCACCGCCTCGGTCAACGGCACGTCGCTGACCAGCAGCGGGATTTTCCATATTCAGCCGAACACCAATGACGGCTGCATCGCCGCGACCCCCTATGCGGGCACCTGCTGGGACAACAGCTCGCTGTCGACCGCCTCGACCGACAACAATCTGAAGTACGACATCAACGATGTCCGCACGATCATGGGGCGCAACGACCGCATCAACATGTTCGGCTTCTTCAACCATGAATTCGACAGCGGCCTGGAATTCTTCGCCGAAGCCGGCTGGTATCGCGCCGATTTCCAGTCGCAGCGCGAACAGGATACCGCGCTCGCCAGCCAGCGGCTGATCATTCCGGCTAACGGCTATTACAATCCGTTCGGTCCGACCGGCAGCGCGTTCCGCATTCCCGGCCTGTCCGGCGTTGCCACCACTGGCGTGCCGATCGAGCTGATCGACTATCGCCCGGTCGATGCCGGCCCGCTGGTCGTCAATGTCCGCAACGACACTACCCGCTTCCTGGCCGGTTTCCGCGGCGAAGTGCTCGGCTTCGATTTCGACAGCGCCGCGCTCTATTCGCGCGCCCGCACCGCCGACAGCATGCGCACCGTCAGCCTGACCAAATTCCAGGAAGCCCTCAGCCGCACCGACGCCAGCGCCTATAACCCGTTCAACGGCGGCGATCCGCTCAATCCCGGTCGCTATGACAGCACCCCGAACCCGCAAAGCGTCATCGACGGGTTCATGGTCGATATCGGCCGCGTCAGCACGACCGAGCTGGCGATGGGCGATTTCAAGGTGAGCAAGAACGACCTGTTCACCCTGCCCGGCGGCCGCGTCGGCATGGCGGCGGGCGTCGAGTTCCGTCACGAAACCTTTGCCGATGACCGCGACGACCGGCTTGACGGCACGATCCGCTTCGTCGCGCTCGACGGCAGCTCGAACGGCAGCGACACGATGGGCGCCAGCCCGACCCCGGACAGCAGCGGCGCGCGCGACACCATCTCGGGCTTCCTCGAATTCGCGGTGCCTTTGGTCGCGCCGTCAATGAACGTGCCGCTGATCCATTCGCTCGACCTGCAGCTCGCCGGCCGTGTCGAATCCTATCAGGGGTTCAGCACCGTCGCGAAGCCCAAGATCGCGGCATCCTGGTATCCCTTCGCCAACCTTCAGCTGCGCGGCAGCTGGTCGCAGGGCTTCCGCGCGCCGAACCTGCCCCAGCTGTTCGAAAACGGCATCCAGCGCTCGAACACCCGCACCGACTGGGTCAAGTGCGAGGCGGATTTCCGCGCCGGACGCATCGCCAATTTCGACGCCTGCACACGCAGCCAGGGCGTGGTGAGCAACCGTTCGGGCAGCCAGAGCCTGACGCCTGAGGAATCGGATAACCTGTCGCTGGGCGGCACCTTCCAGCTCAACATGGGCAAGGCCGGTCGCCTGACCTTCACCGCCGATTATTGGGAAATCCGGCAGGACAACGTCATCGGCCTGTTCGGCGACGGCAATGCGCTGATCCTCGATTATCTGCTGCGGCTGCAGGGGTCGTCGAACCCCAATGTCCAGCGCGCCGATCCCACACCACAGGAAATCCTCGACTTCGCCGGCACCGGCATCGCGCCGGTCGGTCGCGTGATCCAGGTGATCGACAATTACACCAACCTCGCCCCGCGTGCGGTGCGCGGCTATGACCTTGGCGTCTATTATCAGGTCAAGGACACCGGCATCGGCGACTTCAGCGCGCGGATCAACGCCGCCCGCCTGCTCGAATTCTATCAGACGCCAACCCCCGCGGCCCAGGCGCTGATCGATGCGCAGGCGGCCGGCACGATCGATGACACCATCGCGATTGCCGGCGCGCAGGACATCGTCGAACAGAATGGCCGCCCGAAATGGCGCGCTTCGGCCAGCGTCACCTGGCGCTATAACGGCTTCGGCATCGGCTATTATGGCAGCTATGTCGGTGAGGTGACCGACACCTCGGCCTCGCTCGCCGACGGCACCCGCTTCCGCGTCGACGATTACATGACGCACAGCCTCTACGCACAATATGAGGTCGATGGCGGACCGATGGACAGTCTCCGCCTGCGCGTGGGTGCACGCAATTTGTTCAACACGCTCGCCCCACTTGCCGATAACAGCAACGGCTATATCGGCGATCTCTACGGCAACCGCGGCCGCCAGATCTATTTCTCGGTCAGCAAGCGGTTCTGATGCGACGCGCCGTCCGCGTCATGGCGGCCCCGCTCCTGCTCCTGCCCCTCGGGGCGGGACAGGACCGGGTTCCCGCACCCCGCACGATCGACCTGGTCATCACCAATGGCCAGGTCATCGACGGCACCGGCACCCCGGCGCGGGTGGCGGAGATCGGCGTGGATGGCGACCGCATCCTCTATGTGGGGCAGCGTCCGCGCGGCATCACCGCGCGGCGCACCCTCGACGCCCGGGGCCTCACCGTCACCCCCGGCTTTATCGACCCGCACACCCATAGCGGCCCCGACGCCCGCTCGCCCGACGCGGCCAAGCGCCAACTCGCCAACCATCTGCTGCAAGGCGTCACCAGCATCGCCATCGGCAATGACGGCGGCGGCGAGGCTGACATCGCCGGCCTGTTCGCGCGCATCTCGGCCAACCCCACTGGCCCCAATATCGCCAGCTTCACCGGCTTCGGCACGATCCGGTTAAAGGTCGTCGGCAACCGCGACCGCGCGCCTACCGCCGCCGAGCTGGACACGATGAAGGCGCACGTCACCCGCGCCATGTGCAACGGCGCGCTCGGCCTGTCCGCCGGCCTCTATTACGCCCCGCAGAGCTTCGCGAAGACCGACGAAGTCGCCGCGCTCGCCGCCGTCGCGGGCCGCCATAACGGCATCTACGAAACCCATCTCCGCGACGAGGGCAGCGCCAACATCGGCCTGATCCCCGCGATCGACGAAGCCATCGCCATCGCCCGCGAAGGCAAGCTGCCCCTCCACATCGCCCATATCAAGGCACTCGGCGCCGACGTTCAGGGCATGGCCCCCAAGGTCATCGCGCACATCGCCGCCGCGCAGAAATCCGGCGTCACCATCACCGCCGACCAATATCCGTGGGAGGCCTCCAGCACGTCGCTCGCCGCCGCGCTCGTCCCGCGCCGCGCGCAGGATGGCGGCGCGCCCGCGATGGTCGCCAACCTCAAGGCGCTCGATCCGCAACTCCGCAAGGACATGGCCGAACAACTCCGCGTCCGCGGCGGCGCGCACGCCATCCTGATGGTCAGCGGCCCACACAAGGGCCAGCGCCTCGATGCGCTCGCCACAGCATGGCAGCTCGACCCGCTCGACGCCGCCGCCCGCATCCTGATCGCCGATCCCGGCACCAGCATCGCCAGCTTCAACATGACCCAGCCCGACATCGACGCCTTCGCGCGCCAGAGCTGGGTCGTCGGCAGCTCCGACGCCACCAACGGCCACCCGCGCCGCATGGGCAGCTTCGCGCGCGGCTGGCGCATGTTCGTGCGAGAGAAAAAGCTGATGACCCCCGAACGCTTCGTCCAGCGCTCGTCCGGACAAACCGCGCAGATCCTCGGCTTGCCCGATCGCGGCATCCTCGCGCCGGGCAAGTTCGCCGACATCGCGATCCTCGATCCCGCCAGCTACGCCGAACGCGCCACCTATGACCGACCCGACTTACCCAGCACCGGAGTCCGCTACGTGCTGGTCAACGGCCGGTTCGCGGTGGACAAGGGTCAGCTCACCGGCACCCTCGCCGGTCGTCCGCTACCCAAACCGCGCCAACCCGAATGGACCTGCCCCGCATGACCGACATCACCATGCCCGAACCCGCCGAACGCCGCGGACCGATCAAGCGTGCCTTCGCCTGGTGGTTTGGCGTCGCGCTGTGGAAGCGCATCCTCGCCGCGCTCGTCCTCGGCGCAGCGGCGGGCCTTGTCTGGGGTGAGGGCGCGACGTCGATCGGCTGGATCGGCACCGCGTTCGTCCGTCTGATCCGCATGCTGGTCGTGCCGCTCGTGTTCCTGACCATCGCCTCGGGCGTCGCCGCACTCGCCGACCCCAAGCGCCTCGGCAGCATTGGCGTCAAGACGCTGGCGATGTATGTCTTCACCACCGCACTCGCCGTCACCACCGGTCTGATCGTCGCGACGCTCATCGCCCCCGGCCTCGGCGCGAGCTTCGCCGGCGCCATCCCCAAGGCGATGGGCACCCCGCCCGACACCGCGCAGATGTTCATGGAGATCATCCCCGACAATCCAATCGGCGCGATGGCGCAGGGCAAGACGCTGGCGGTGATCTTCTTCGCGATCCTCGTCGGCGCGGGCGTGATCGCAGCCGGCAAGGGCGCGGAGCCGGTGCGCCAGCTGCTCAATGCCGGCTCCGAAGTGATGCTCAAGATCGTCGGCTTCGTGATGGAGACCGCGCCGTTCGGCGTGTTCGCGCTAATCGCCGTGGTGATGGGCACGACCGGCCCGTCCAGCTTCATCGCGGTGCTGAAACTCGGCCTGTGCGTCGTGGTCGGCTCGGCAATCGTCACGCTGCTCATCCACGGGCTGATCGTCGTGCGACTGATGGCATGGCTCTCGCCGCTTCCCTTCTTCCGCGGCATTGCCGACGCGATCATGGTCGGCTTCTCGACCTCGTCCAGCAGCGCCACCCTGCCCGTCGCGATCCGCGTCGCCGAGCGTAACCTCGGCGTCTCGCCTCCGGTCGCCTCGACCGTCCTCCCGCTCGGCGCAACGATCGGCATGGACGGCGCGGCGATGTATGTCGCGATGCTCACGCTGTTTTCGGCACAGGCATTCGGCATCGATCTCAGCATGGCCGATTATCTGGTCATCGCCGCCACCACGACCATCGTCGCCATGGGCGTCGCCCCGGTCCCGTCAGGCTCGCTGTTCGTGCTCGCCGCCGTGCTCCACGCGATCGGCATCACGCCCGAACAGACCGCAATCGTCGTCGGCTTCATCCTCCCGTTTGACCGCATCCTCGACATGATCCGCACCGTGCCGAACGTCACCTCCGACCTCTCGATCGCCACCGCCGTCGCCCGCTGGGAGGGCGAAATGGACGTCGCCGTCTACCAGGCGAGCGACAATGAGTGAGGCCCGCGCTCGTCACCCCCGCGAAAGCGGGGGCCCATCTCCCGCACTGTCCAATCGACGGCGCGGTCAGGAGATGGCTCCCCGCTTTCGCGGGGATGACGAAAGATTGACCGCTGCTCGATGAAACGGACCCCAGCCATGTTCCTGCGTAAATTCACCCTCACCCTCGCCGCCTTCGGCCTCGCCCTCCCCGCGCCCACGCTGGCGCAAAGCCGCCACCTCCTCGAATACCCCTCGATCCACTCCCCCGTCGTCGGCACGCGCGGGATGGTGGTCAGCCAGAATGAGATGGCGAGCGCGGTCGGCGCCCAGATCCTGCGCGACGGCGGCAATGCGGTGGACGCGGCAGTCGCGGTCGCCTTTGCGCTCGCGGTCACCCTGCCGCGCGCGGGCAATGTTGGCGGCGACGGCTTCATCACCGTCTATGATGCGAAGTCGAAACAGGTCCGCGTGATCGATTTCCGCGGCACCGCCCCGCGCGCCGCCACTGCGGCGATGTTCGTCGACAACAAGGGCGAAGAGCGCGGCATCGCCTCATACGGCTATCTCGCCCCCTCGGTCCCCGGCAGCGTCGCCGGCCTCGAACACGCGCACCGCAAATGGGGCAAGCTCCCCTGGGCCAAGGTCGTCGAACCCGCGCTCCGCCTCGCCCGCGACGGCGTCAGGCTCACCGCCGACGAAGCCTTCGTCTTCGGCTGGGGCCGCGAGCGTCTCGGCAACAGCGTCTCTGGCAAGGCCACCTTCTACAAGCCCGATGGCAGCCTCTACGCCAAGGACGAGGTGCTGAAACAGCCTGACCTCGCCTGGACGCTGGGCGAGATCCAGAAGGGCGGCGCAAAGGCCTTCTACACCGGCGAAATCGCCCGCCGCATCGTCGCGGACATGAAGGCCAATGGCGGCCTGATCACGATGGAGGACCTCGCCGCCTACCAGCCGGTCGAGCGCGATCCGTTGGTCGGCACCTATCGCGGCCACACCATCTACACCCCGCCGCCTGCCAGCGCGGGCGGCGCGACCCTGCTCAACATGCTCAACATCCTCGAGCAGTTCGACATGAAAGCCGCGGGGCAAGGCAGCGCCGCCTCGCTCCACCTCCTCGCCGAAACGATGAAGCTCGCTTACGCCGACCGCTACCGCGTGCTCGGCGACCCGGCCTTCGTCACCGCCCCGGTCAAGGGCTTCGTCTCGAAAGCCTATGCCGCCGAACGCGCGAAGCTGATCTCGACCGACAAGGTCATCCGCGGCCCCGATGCCCCGCATGGCGACCCGCTGAAATATGAAAGCCCCTCGACCACCCATCTCTCGGTCGCGGATGCCGATGGCAACGCCGTCTCGCTCACCACCACGCTTGGCTCCGACTTCGGATCGGGCGTGATGATCGCGCGCACCGGCATCCTCCTCAACAACCAGATGAACAATTTCAGCCATGAACAGGCATGGGAGGCGCAGCGCACCGGCACCCCGCCCCCGCTCAACGCGATGGCACCGGGCAAGCGCATGCTGTCCACGATGATGCCGACGATCATCTTCAAGGGCGACAAGCCCTGGCTCGTCACCGGCACGCCGGGCGGCAGCACGATCCCGACCACCGTGGTTCAGGTCATCGTCAACGCGATCGACTATGGCCTCAACATCGACGAGGCGACGCACCGCCCGCGCATCTATCAGGGAACCACCGCGTCGCTACGCGTTGAACCCGGGTTCAATCCCGACACGGTTGCGGCGCTCAAGGCAAAGGGGCATCGCATCACCTCGGACGAAACCATGGGAAGCGCGCACTCGATCATGATCACCGACAATCTCTTCCTCGGCGCCGCCGACCCCCGCCGCCCCGGCGCAAAGGCCATCGAACCATGAAGCTGACCCGCGCCCACTTCCTGCTCGCGCTCGCCGCGACGGGCCTCACCGCCTGCGCCCCGCGCGGCGCAGTCGAAACCGCCGCCCCCGCCCCCGTCACCGCGCCCGAACGTCAGGCCTTCGTTGCCGCCGCGCACCCGCTGGCGGTCGAGGCTGGCCTAAACGTCCTGCGCAAGGGCGGCAGCGCGGTCGACGCCGCGGTCGCGGTGCAGGCAATGCTTAGCCTCGTCGAACCGCAGAGCAGCGGGCTTGGCGGCGGCGCGTTCATGGTCCGCTACGACGCCAAGACGCGCGCCGTTACCGTCTATGACGGCCGCGAAACCGCCCCGGCGGGCGCCACCCCCGACATGCTGATGGGCCCGGACGGCAAGCCGCTCGGCTTCCGCACCGCGGTCCTTTCGGGCCGCGCCACCGGCGTCCCCGGCGTCGTGCGCATGATGGCACTCGCGCAGGAGAAGCACGGCAAGCTCAAATGGCGCGAGCTGTTCGCGGACGCCGAACAGACCGCCGCCAACGGCTTCACCGTCACCGCCCGGCTCGGCCGCTTCGTCAACTCCGGCGGACCCCAGGCCAACACCCCGGACTCGCTCGCCTATTTCCGCAACGCCGATGGCAGCAAGATCAAGGCCGGCGACACGCTGCGCAACCCCGCCTACGCCGCCTTCCTCCGCCGCCTAGCGGCTCAAGGCCCGGACGCGATGTACAAGGGCGAAACCGCCCGCCGCATCGTCGCCCGCGTCCGCGAAGTCGATCTCGCCAGCAGCATGACCGAGGCGGATCTCGCCGGCTACAAGCCGGTGGTGCGCGATGGGCTGTGCAACCCCTATCGCAGCTACATCCTCTGCGCCCCACCCCCGCCCTCCTCCGGCGTCGGGCTGTTGCAGCTGATGGCGATGATCGAGCGCACCGATATCGGCGCACGCGGCCCCAATGATCCCGTCGCCTGGGTCAAGTATGCCGAAGCCAGCCGCCTGATGTATGCCGACCGCGACGCCTATGTCGGCGATGTCGCGACGGTGCCGGTCAAGGGCATGCTGGACCCCGGCTATGTCGCCAGCCGCGCCGCGCTGATCGGCGATCGCGCCGGCCCCGCGCCCAGCGCGGGCACGCCGCCCGGTGCCATCGCCGCGCGCATCGACGCGACCAATGAAGTCGCCGGCACCTCGCACTTCATCGTCATCGACGGCGACGGCAACGCGGTGTCGGTGACCACCACGGTCGAAAGCTTCTTCGGCACCGGGCGCATGGTCGACGGCTTCTTCCTCAACAACCAGATGACCGACTTCTCCTTCGTACCGAGTGGTCCGAACGTGATTGCGCCGGGCAAGCGCCCGCGCTCGTCGATGGTGCCGACGGTGATCCTCAACCCCGACCGCAGCCTTGCCGGCGCGATCGGCTCGCCCGGCGGCAATGCGATCCTCGGCTATGTGTCCAAGGCTTTGGTCGGCATGATCGACTGGAAACTCCCCGTCGCCGACGCCATCGCGCTCCCCAACCTCGTCGCACGCGGCGGCAGCTTCAACGGCGAGGCTGACAAGTTCGCGCCCGAACTGCGCGCAGGAATGGCCGAACGCGGCGTTACCGTGCGCGGCGGCACCGGCGAGGATTCGGGCCTCCACGGCGTCATGATCCGCGACGGCAAGTTCGACGGCGGCGCCGACCCCCGCCGCGACGGCGTCGCGAAAACCATCACCCTGCCAGCGAGGAAATAGGATGCGCTTGTCTGTAGCCCCCATCGCCCTGATCATCGCCGCCCCCGCCGCCGCCCAGCAGGTACAGGTCGAGGAAGTCAGCTTCCTCAGCCGCGACGGCAAGACCCAGGTCAAGGGCTACCTGTTCAAACCCGCCAACGCCCCCGCCAAGGCACCCGCCGTGGTGATGATGCACGGTCGCGGCGGCGCCTATTCGTCGCTCGCCAAGGGCCGCTACGACGCCACCACCCTTGCTTCACGGCACAAGGCATGGGGCCAGTTGCTCGCGCAGAACGGCTATGTCGCGCTGATGGTCGATGATTTCGGCGCGGTCGGCTTTCCGGCGGGGTTTGAGGCTGGGACCTACAAGGACCGCCCCGAAGCGGTCGACGAAGTCAATTTCCGCCCGCTCCACGCCTATGGCGCGCTCCGCTACCTCCAGTCGCGCCCCGATGTCGTGCCCAACCGCGTCGCCCTGCTCGGCTGGTCCAACGGCGCCAGCGCCACGCTCGCCGCGATGGCCGACGACAAGCCCGGCGACATGCGCAAGATCGGCTTCGCCGCCGGCGTCGCGCTCTACCCCGGCTGCGGTCTCAAGAAGCGCTTCGACAAGGACGGCTACAAACCCTACCACCCCGTCCGCGTGTTCATGGGCACAGCCGACGAAGAAGTCTCGCCCAAGCTCTGCGAAAGTTTCGTCGCGCGCAGCAAGGGCAACGGCCACGACATTGCCCTGCGCATGTTCGAAGGCGCCACCCACAGCTACGATACCCCCACCAAATCGCGCCAGTCGGTTGAGGCCAACGTCACCGCCAAAGCCGCAACCGAAACCGACATTCTCGCCTTCCTGGCTGAGAAGCTGAAGAACTAATCAATCCTCCCCCGCCAGGGGGAGGTGGCGCCGAAGGCGACGGAGGGGGAGGACGGCTGCGTCCTCACCGCTCAAGCGACAACCCTTCCTCCCCCTCCGTCAGGCTACGCCTGCCACCTCCCCCTGGCGGGGGAGGATTCATTGCGCGCTTCCACCGCAACCCCCTTGCCCCCACCCCCCGCCATACGCCAAAGCCCCCAGCGATGACCGCCCGTATCGACATGGGACTCGACAGCGGCGGCAACCCGGTTGCCGTCGATCTGGAGGAGTTGCTCGCCACCCGCTTGCTCGTTCAGGGCAATTCGGGCTCGGGCAAGTCGCACCTGCTGCGCCGCCTGCTTGAGGGCAGCGCCGGCTACGTCCAGCAAGTCGTGGTCGACCCCGAGGGCGATTTCGTCAGCCTCTCCGAAGCCTTCGGCCATATCGCGGTCGACGCCGCCGAATACAGCCTCACCGAACTCGCCCGCCTCGCCCTGCGCGTCCGCGAACACCGCGCGAGCGTCGTCCTCAACCTCGAAGGGCTCGAGATCGACGGTCAGATGCGCGCCGCCGCCGCCTTCCTCTCCGCGCTGTTCGATGCCCCGCGCGAGCATTGGTACCCGGTCCTCACCGTCGTCGACGAAGCCCAGCTCTTCGCCCCTGCCGCCGCGGGCGAAGTGACCGAGGAAGCCCGCCGCACTTCGCTCGCCGCGATGACCAACCTCATGTGCCGCGGTCGCAAGCGCGGCCTCGCCGGCGTCATCGCCACCCAGCGCCTCGCCAAGCTCGCCAAGAACGTCGCCGCCGAAGCATCGAACTTTCTGATGGGCCGCACCTTTCTCGACATCGACATGGCCCGCGCCGCCGACCTGCTCGGCATGGACCGCAAACAGGCCGACACGATCCGCGACCTCGCGCGCGGCGAATTCCTCGCGCTCGGCCCCGCCATCACCCGCCGCCCGATCAGCGTGCGGATCGGCGCGGTCCAGACCGGGTCGAAGGCGGTCAGCCCCAAGCTCACCCCGCTCCCCACCGCACCGACGCAGGACATGCGCGACATGCTCTTCGCCCCGCCGAGCGAGGACGAACTGCCACCCCCGCCGCCGCCAGCGCCCGTGCCGATGGCAGACCTGATGCGCGCCGTCGCCACCCCCGCGCCCGCCCCGGTCCCCGACATGCCGGTGCTGGAAGAAGGCGAACAGGAAGAGATCCGCCGCGCGATCCTCGCCGAGATCGGCGCGGAGGACAGCCGCGCCCCGCTCGCAACGATCTTCCAGGATTATGGCGTCCGCTGCCGGATGCGCGGCGTCGATCCCGGCCTCGACCTGCCCGATTTCCGTTCCGCGCTCGCGCTCGCCCGCGTCGGCATCACCGACCGCACCGGCTGGGACGACGCCCTCACCCTCGCCGCCTCACTGCCCGAGGAAATGCTCGCCCCCTTCCTCGGCATCGCCAAGGCCGCACGCACCGGCGAGCCGTGCCCGTCGGACGCGCGCATCGCCGCGCTCTACGGCACCAGCTCGATGGGCCGCGCCAAGCGCATGATGGCGCATATCGAGGAAAAGGGCCTGATCGTCGCGCGCACCGACCTGTCGGGCAAGCGCAGCGTCAGCCTCCCCCATCTCGGCTGGACCACCGCCCCGTCATGGCCCGACCCGGCCAAGCCGCCCCCCGTCGGCCGCACGGCGGTGCGCGCGGCGGAACGGGCGAAGCTACTCTAAACGCAGCGCTTATTGCCACTTCGTCTGCCCGGGCTTGACCCGGGCCTGGGCTTCTTCTTCGACCCTGACCAAGGCAGCCCGCTCCCGGCTCAAGGCCGGGACGACGAGGGGCCGAAAGCCGCCCCGTGCCTCAGACCAGCACCAGCCCGACGATCACCAGCACCGCGCACGCCCCGATCGCCTCGACATAGGCGCACCAACGGACCGCCGGCTCGGGCGCGACGGCCTCAGCGGGCACCTCGCGAAACATTTCAGTGGCCGTGTGCAGCAACGACATCCGCATGACTTCCTCCCCCAAGGATGCAGCATGCTGCGCCCGGTTACCCGCGCTGTCGAGTCACAGAATCGTCATACGAGTTTGCACTTACCCAAAACGGGATTCAGGCCAGTTCCCCCGCCGCCCCGGCCCGCGCCGCGACCAGAAATTCGACATTCCCCTCCGGCCCGGTGATCGGGCTGGTCGTCACCCCCGCGACGCTCCAGCCCAGCCCTTCCAGCCAGCCGACCACTTCGGCGCACACCCGCTCATGCACCGCGGCATCGCGCACCACGCCGCCCTTGCCGACCTCGCCGCGCCCCGCCTCGAACTGCGGCTTGATCAGCGCGACCACCCACGCCCCTTCGCGCACGAACGCGAAGGGCCGCTCCAGCACCTTGGACAGCGCGATGAAGCTCGCATCGCACACCACGATGTCGATCGGCTCCGGGATATGCGCCGCCGTCAGCACCCGCGCGCTGGTCTGCTCATGCACCACAACCCGTTCATCCTGGCGCAGCTTCCACGCCAGCTGGTTGGTCCCGCTGTCCACCGCATAGACGCGGGTCGCGCCCCGGCTCAGCAGCACATCGGTAAAGCCCCCGGTCGACGATCCGACATCGATCGCCACCATGCCCGCCGGGTCGATCCCGAAATGGTCGAGCCCATGCGCCAGCTTCACCCCACCGCGCGACACCCAGGGATGATCGCGGCCCTTGACCGTCAGCGGCGCATCGGGCGCGATCGGCTGCCCCGGCTTGTCGACGCGCTTGTCGCCGCTGAACACCAGCCCCGCCAGAATCAACGCCTGCGCCCGCGTCCGGCTCTCGGCAAGCCCGCGTTCGACAAGCAGCTGATCGGGTCGTGTCTTGGCCATGGTTTTCGTTCGCACAAAGCCACGAAGCCACAAAGCCCGTTTTGAACGCAACCGCGCAAGGAGCCAAAGCCGCGAAGCGGCCTCACCTTCTTCACTTCGTGGCTTCGTGTCTTTGTGCGCAAACACCCCTTTCCTACAACGAACCATATAGGTTATCACGAGTCGGCGAAGGAGGAACAAAACATGACCATCGACCAGCTTATCGACGACGTCATCGCCCACGAGGGCGGCTATAGCGACCACCCCGCCGACCGCGGCGGCCCAACGCGCTGGGGAGTCACCGAACGGGTCGCCCGCGCGCATGGCTATGCCGGCGACATGCGCGTCTTCCCGCGCAGCGAAGCCGCTGCGATCTACCGCCGCCTCTACTGGCTCCGCCCGCGCTTCGACCAAGTGGCGGAACGCGCGCCCGCCCTCGCCGCCGAGCTGTTCGACACCGGCGTCAACATGGGCCCAGCGGTCGCCGCGCGCTTCCTGCAACGCGCACTCAACGGCCTCAACCGCAACGGCCGCGACTATCCCGACATGGGTGTCGACGGCCAGATCGGCCCCATCACCCTCGCCGCGCTCGCCGCCTTTCTCGACACGCGCGGCCCGCCCGGCGAGCGCGTGCTGCTCAAGGCGGTCGAGGCGCTGCAGGGCGAACGCTACATCGCGCTCGCCGAAAGTCGCCCCGCCAACGAAGCCTTTCTCTACGGCTGGCTCGCGAACCGCATCGGTTCGTAAGCCTGCAATTTCGTCAGCATTGTCAGGAGACCCATCATGAGTGTCATTGCCAGCCTGATCGGCCCCATCGCCGGCCTGATCGACAAGATCATACCCGACCCCAAGGCGCGCGACGCCGCCAAGCTCGAACTGCTCAAGCTGCAAGGCACGCAGGAGATGGAGGCGGTCCGCAC
Organism: Sphingomonas sp. SDUR79; assembly: GCF_056821745.1. NCBI lineage: Bacteria > Pseudomonadati > Pseudomonadota > Alphaproteobacteria > Sphingomonadales > Sphingomonadaceae > Sphingomonas > Sphingomonas sp. SDUR79. The sequence goes on from NZ_JBPDIN010000001.1 coordinate 1,933,944, forward strand.
CCAACTCTCCGCCATCGTCGCCGAAGCGCAATCCCCCGATCCCTGGACCAGCCGCGCCCGACCCAGCTTCCTCTACGTCATGTACGCGCTGCTGCTCTGGGCGATCCCGATGGGCCTGATCGGCGCGGTCCAGCCCGACATGGCCAAGGGCATCGCCGCCGCCATGAACGCCTATCTCACCGGCATCCCGGAATCGCTCTACGCGCTCTTCGGCACCGGCTATCTCGGCTACACCGCCGCGCGCCAGTGGGGGAAGATCAAGGGTGTGGAGAAGTAGAAGCTGACAGAATCGCGGTCGTTCCGCGTAACTTCGTCAGTTTCCGCCGGGGGTCTTGGCAAGGCCGAGACCCCCTCCCCATATCCCGGCGCATGAGCGACAAGATACAGTGGCACGGCACAACAATCCTTTCCGTGCGCAAGAACGGCCGCGTGGTCATCGCCGGCGACGGCCAGGTCTCGCAGGGTTCGACCGTGATGAAACCCAATGCCCGCAAGGTGCGCCCGCTGGGTGACGGCAGCGTCATCGCCGGCTTCGCCGGCGCCACCGCCGATGCCTTCACCTTGTTCGAACGGCTGGAAAGCAAGCTCGAACGCCATCAGGGCCAGCTGCTCCGCGCCGCGGTCGAACTGGCCAAGGACTGGCGCACCGACAAATATCTCCGCAACCTCGAAGCGATGCTGATCGTCGCGGACAAGTCGACGACGCTGATCGTCACCGGCAATGGCGACGTGCTGGAACCCGAAGCCGGCCCGCATGGAACCGTCGCCGCGATCGGATCGGGCGGAAACTTCGCTCTCGCCGCCGCCCGCGCGCTCGCCGAATATGAGCCCGATGCCGAAACCATGTGCCGCAAGGCCATGGCCATCGCCGCCGAGCTGTGCGTCTATACCAATGATCGGCTGACCGTCGAAAGCCTCGACGCCACGGCCTGACGACCACGGGGGAGAGGAAGACCATGCTCTATTCGCGTCTCGGCAATACCGGCCTCATCGTTTCGCGCCTTTCGTTCGGCACGATGACCTTCACGCTGGGTGGCGGCATCCCCGCCATCGCCAAGACCGGCCGCGCCGACGCCGCCGCGCTGATCGGCCGCGCGCTCGATGCCGGGATCAACTTCTTCGACACCGCCGACATCTATTCGGAAAGCGAATCCGAACAGGTGCTCGGCCAGATCCTCGCCCCGCGCCGCGATGAAGTGGTGATCGCGACCAAGGCCGGCTGGCGCGCGGGTGCCCCGCTCAACCGTTCCGGCCTGTCGGCGGCGCACCTCAACTGGTCGATCGACCAGAGCCTGAAGCGGCTCGGCACCGATCATGTCGATGTCTACATCGTCCATCGCGACGACCGGAACACCCCGCTCGAAGAAACGCTGCAGACGCTCGACAGCATCGTTCGCGCGGGCAAGGCGCGCTATCTCGGTTTCTCCAACTGGCCGGCATGGAAGGTCGCGGCGGCGATGGAACTTCAGCGCGCCAATGGCTGGGCGCCCTTCACCCATGGCCAGCTGATGTATTCGCTGGTCGGCCGCGACATCGAATCCGAGTTCTTCCCGCTCGCCGCGCATTACGGCCTCGGCATCACCGCGTGGAGCCCGCTCGCCGGCGGCTTCCTGTCGGGCAAATATACCCGCGACAATCCCGGCGACGTCGATGACCGCCTGACCGGATATGAAGGCATCCCGTTCGACAAGGACAAGGGCTTTGCCGTGATCGACCGGCTCCGCGACATCGCCGCCAGCCATGGCGCGACCGTGGCACAGGTCGCCCTGTCCTGGTTGCTGCACCGCGAGCCGGTGTCGAGCATCCTGCTCGGCGCGAGCAAAATGCACCAGCTCGATGATAATCTCGGCGCGGTGAACGTCGCGCTGACCCCGGACGAGGTCAAGGAACTCGACCGCATGACCCGCCAGCCGCGCGCCTATCCGCGCATCATGATCGACTGGATCGACCAGCCGATCGCCCAGGCGCTCGCCGCCCGCCCCGGCGCTCCCACCGAACCAAGTTGAAAGACCCGAATTTCCCCATGAACGACCAATTGACTCCCAAAGCGATCGTCGCCGCGCTCGACGCACACATCATCGGCCAGCGCGATGCCAAGCGCGCGGTCGCCGTCGCACTGCGCAACCGCTGGCGCCGCCAACAGCTGCGCGCCGATCTGCGCGACGAGGTGACGCCCAAGAATATCCTGATGATCGGCCCGACCGGCTGCGGCAAGACCGAGATCAGCCGCCGCCTGGCCAAGCTCGCCGACGCCCCGTTCGTGAAGGTCGAAGCGACCAAGTTCACCGAAGTCGGCTATGTCGGCCGCGACGTCGAACAGATCGCCCGCGATCTGGTCGAGGAAGCGATCCGGCTGGAAAAGGAACGCCGTCGCACGGCGGTGAAGGACAAGGCCGAGGCTGCGGCGATGACCCGCCTGCTCGACGCACTGACCGGCAAGGACAGCAGCCAGGCGACCCGCGAAGCCTTCCGCGAACGCCTCAACTCCGGCCATCTCGACAATACCGAGATCGAGATCGAGGTCGAAGCCTCGGGCGGCATGCCGTTCGACATCCCCGGCGCGGGACCGCAGATGATCAACCTGGGCGAAATGATGAAGGGCCTGGGCGGTCCGCAATTGAAGCGCCGCAAGATGAACGTCCACGCCGCCTGGGCCAAGCTGGTAGAGGAAGAAGCCGACAAGCGCCTCGATCAGGACGATGTCGCCCGCGTCGCGCTCGCCGACGCCGAAGCGAACGGCATCGTCTTCCTCGACGAAATCGACAAGATCGCGGTCAGCGACGTGCGCGGTGGCAGCGTAAGCCGTGAGGGCGTCCAGCGCGACCTGTTGCCGCTGATCGAGGGCACCACCGTCGCGACCAAATACGGCCCGATGAAGACCGACCACATCCTGTTCATCGCGTCCGGCGCGTTCCACGTCGCCAAGCCCAGCGACCTGCTGCCCGAACTGCAGGGCCGCCTGCCGATCCGCGTCGAACTCAAGGGCCTGACCGAGGATGATTTCGTCGCGATCCTCTCGGACACCAAGGCATCGCTGCCCGAACAATATCGCGCGCTGATCGGCACCGAGGGCGTCGATGTGAGCTTCACCGAAGACGGCATCCGCGCCGTCGCCCGCATCGCGGCGGAGGTGAATGGCGAGATCGAAAATATCGGCGCCCGCCGCCTCCAGACGGTGATGGAGAAGCTGCTTGAAGAAGTCAGCTTCGACGCCGAGGATCGCAGCGGCACTGCCCTCGTGGTGGACGCCGCCTATGTCGACAGCCAGCTGGCGAGCATCGCCCGCAACACCGACCTCAGCCGCTACGTGCTGTAACAGCCCCCTTGTGTCATCCCCGCGAAGGCGGGGATCCATTCAGGCTGACCTTGTGTAAAGCTTTGCGGCAGCCACAATGGATTCCCGCCTTCGCGGGAATGACGAGGGGGAAGGCGAATGAAGTGGATCACCGCCGCGCTGGTTCTGGGATGGGCCCTCCCCGCCGCCGCGCAGGACCGTCCCCCCTGCCGCGAAGTCGCCGACACCCCCCACATCACCATCGCCCCGCAGGCCGCGACCCAACTCGCCGATATCGGCCTCGACCGCACCGCGATCTTCGCCCGAATGCGCGAAACATCGATCCCCGAAACCATGGGCTGCTGGGCGATGCCGGTCGGCAATTTCGATTCGATGCTGGTCTCGGTCGGCATGTCGCAATGGAATTACGGCACCGGCAGCCTGCAACCGGTCCTCACCGCCTGGCGCGACAGCTTCCACAGCCGCCGCCGCTTCAAACGCACGTTGAAGGAACTCGCTCCAACTTACGGCAAGCTGTTCTTCTCCAAGGACTGCCTCAAGACCCCCGTCCGCCAGAAGTGCCGCGACGGCATCCTCGCCGCGCACGGCGAGGACGGCAAACTCAACCCGACCGCCATCGCCGAGCTCACCGCCATCTTCGACCATGACGCGATGCTTCAGGTCCAGACCGACACCTATGTCGCCCTGCTCCTCGAAGTCCGCGCCGAACTCTATCGCCTCTGGCCGACCGGCCCGATCACTGCGCGAAAGGTCAAATGGGCGATCGACACCCGCGTCCAGCAAAAGACCCTGCCCGGAGACGAAGACGCCGCCCGCCTCCGCCGTAAACTCGCGAACCTCACCCCCGCCGACCGCCCCGCCCGGCTCAAAGCAATGCTCGCCTGGTATCAGGGCCTCAGCGAAGCGGTCGATCAGGACGGCGTCAGCCGCGACTATGCGTGGAATATCCAGCAATGGACCTGCCTGATCGACGCCGGACAGATCGACGACGAACAGTTCGAACTGCTCCACCTCACCTATCTGCGCAGCCGCACCGCCACCGGCAATGCCGGCCGCTGGCAAGCCCTAACCTTCTCCCGCCGCGCCAAGATCATCCTCGGCACCGGCAGCGTGAGTGGAGTCCGGGATGGCGGGTGTCCGGCGAGCAACGCAATCCTCCCCCGCCAGGGGGAGGTGGCAGCCGAAGGCTGACGGAGGGGGAGGACGACCAAACAGCCGTCGTGCGTCCTCCCCCTCCGAGGCGCTTCGCGCCCCACCTCCCCCTTGCGGGGGAGGATTTGTCAGTCACACCTCAAAATCGCGTCCGCAACCCGACCATCACGCTCCGCCCCTCACCGGGGTGAAAGATCGCACTCGCCGCCGTCGCGGTGATCGCCGCCGACTGATCCGACACATAATGCTTGTCGGTCAGGTTCCGGGCATCGGCAAACAGCGTCACCCCGCCCAGCTCGAACCCGGCCCCGACGCCCAGCAGCGCATAGCCCGGCACCCGCATCGTGTTGCGATAATCCGCCCAAGTCGATTGCGGCCGCCAGTCGAGGTTCGGCTCAACGAACAACCCGCTCCCGCCCTCGTAGCGCAGCGACGCCCGGTACGCATGCACCGGCGCGATCGGCAGCCGGTTGTCGCCGTACACCGCATCGCCATCGAACCGGAAGTCGGACAAGGCATAGGTCTGCCGCAGCCGCAGCTTCCCCACCGACCCATCCAGGATCCACCAATCCAGGCTCGCCTCGATCCCCTGATGCACCGTCTTGTCGGCGTTGAAGATCGTCGAAGGAATCGTCGGCGAGGTCAGGAAGCTCAGCAACTCCCCCTTCACCCACGCCCGATAAGCGGTGACATCCCACGCCACCGCGCGGTTGCGCCCACGCGTCCCGATCTCTGCGGTCCAGGCGCGCTGCGGGTCGAGCGGCGAGAACACCGATCCCAGCAAATTGGTCTGCGCCAGCGCCCCGAAATGCGGCGGCTCGACCGAGCGGGTGACGTTCGCATACACCTGCGCATCGCCAGTCTCGTAGAGCAGCCCAATGCGCGGCGCGAACCATTCATAATCCTGCTCGGCCGTGCGCCCGTTCAACCGGTTCAGATAATCGCGCCCGGCATGGCCCCAGCTCGCCCCGCCGACCAGCGCAAGCCCCTCGGTCACGAACAGCCGCCCCTCGGCGAACAGGTCGAGTGCATTGGCCATCTGCCGCGCATCGCCGATCCGCGCCCCCTGCGCGCTCGCCGCATTGACGAACAGATCCTGCTCGGTCCCGCCCTCGCGGTAGAATGCGCCAAAGAACAGGTCGGCCTTCATCCCGCCCAGCTCGCCCTTCCAGTCGAACCGCCCGAACGCGCCCTGCGTATCGGTGTCCTGCACAATGAAGATGCCGACCGGGTGATACAGGTCGGTCTGCGTCGCATAGACCCCGCCCTCGAACACCAACGAGTCCGTCAGCCGCAGCCGCGTCTGCAGCGTCCCGCGAAACACCCCCTGATTGCGCCGCTGATTCTGCAACACCGCCGTCGTCCCCGGCGCACGCGGATTGGTCAGCGCCTGATCCAGCGTCACCGTCCCCGGCACACCCTGATAGACATCGGCGGCATAGAGGATCGCGCGCACCTCATTCCCGTCACCAAAGCTGTAGCCAAGGTTGAGCGTGCCGCGGATCTGGTCCTGATACCCCTGCACGCGATAGCCATCGGTGTGGAACGCATTGACCCCGGCATAGAAATCGAACGCGTCAGACCTCCCCGCAACCTGCGCGACCCCGCGCACGCTGTCGTCGGTCCCGGCCTCGACGCGGATCAGCACCTGCGACTGCGCGGTCTTGCCATTGGGCGTCACGAAGTTGATCGCCCCGCCCAGCTGCGCCCCACCGAACCGCAGCGCATTACCGCCCTTATAGACTTCGACAAGGCGCGCCCCCAGCGGGTCGATCTTCTGAAAGTCCGAAAAGCCGTCGGCATCGGCGAACGGCACGCCGTCCTGCGCCAGCATCACGCCGCGCTGGTGAAAGCTCTGGTCGAGCCCCGATCCGCGGATCGACAACCGCCCTTCCTCGCCATAGCGCTTCTGCGCCAACACACCCGGCACGTCGCGCAGGATGTCCGGCGTCCCGACCGCGAACCGGTCCTCATAGGCTTCGGCCGCCACCACCGACACCGACCCCGGCGTCCGCGCCAGCCGCGCGCGCGCCTCGGCCACGACGGGCGGGTCTTCGGGATTGGCCTTGGCGGTGACGATGATCACCGGCACCTGGTCGCTGTCATTGGCAAGCGCCGGAGTCGCAAGGCAAGTGGCCGCAAGCAGCGCGACCGCAAATTCAGTCTTCATGATATGGGCATTCCTGATCGGCGCGCAGGATCGTCGTCCCGCGCGCTGGTTCGTGTGAGGTTACGAAGGGATCAGGAAATCAGCGGCGGCCCGCGCAGCGGCGGCCAATATTGCCGCGCCCGATCGACGCGCACCACCGCAACGCCAACAAAGCCAAGCGCCAGGATAAACGCCAGCGCCCCGGCCAGCAGCACCGGGTCCACCCCCGGCATCATGTCCAGCCCCAGCCCGGCAAAGGCGCACGGCTGCCCCGCCGCCCGCGTCGCGCCATCCTCTTTCACCGGCATCCCTGGCACGTCGATTTCGACCTGCTGCTGGCCCATGCCGGTACAAACCATCACGACGATCTTGCCCGCCTGCTCGACCGGCATGAACCCCGCCGGCACGGCAAGCTTCATCGCCAGCGCCAGCACGATCAGCGCGGCCGCCCACCAGCGATGCGAAAGGATCAGCCCCCGGAACACGGCGTGGCGGTTAGCGGCTGGAAACCCGCCTGTCATCCGCTAAAGGAACCGACAAAAGTGGACAGGGACAGGCAATGGCTACGATCAAGACCGACGACCTCATCGACAGCGTCGCCGACGCGCTTCAGTTCATCAGCTACTATCACCCGATGGACTATATCCGCGCTCTGGGCGTCGCCTATGAGGCCGAACAGTCCCCCGCCGCCAAGGACGCGATCGCCCAGATCCTGACCAACAGCCGCATGTGCGCAGAGGGGCATCGCCCGATCTGTCAGGACACCGGCATCGTCAACGTCTTCGTCAAATGGGGCATGGACTGCCGCCTCGACGACGCCAGCCGCAGCCTTCAGGACGTGGTCGATGAAGGCGTGCGCCGCGCCTATCTTCACCCCGAAAACAAGCTGCGAGCCTCGGTCCTCGCCGACCCCGCCTTCACCCGCCGCAACACCCGCGACAACACCCCCTGCGTCCTGCATGTCGAGCTGGTCGCGGGCGACAAGGTGCATGTCGACGTCGCGGCCAAGGGCGGCGGGAGCGAGAACAAGTCCAAGTTCAAGATGATGAACCCCAGCGACTCGATCGTCGACTGGGTGCTCGAAATGCTGCCCCAGATGGGCGCCGGCTGGTGCCCGCCCGGCATGCTCGGCATCGGCATCGGCGGCACGGCGGAACATTGCGTCCTGCTCGCCAAAAAGGCGCTGATGGAACAGATCGACATGGCCAGCCTAAAGCAACGCGGGCCCCAGAACGACCTCGAGGCGCTGCGCATCGAGATTTTCGACAAGGTCAACGCACTCGGCATCGGCGCACAGGGGCTGGGCGGCCTCGCCACCATCCTCGACGTCAAGATCATGGACGCCCCCTGCCACGCCGCGGGCAAGCCGGTCGCGATGATCCCCAACTGCGCCGCGACCCGCCACGCGCACTTCACCCTCGACGGCTCCGGCCCGGCCTATCTCGAAGCGCCCAAGCTCGACGAATGGCCCAACGTCAACTGGACCCCCGACAAGGCCGCGATCCGCGTCGATCTCGATGCGCTGACGCCAGAAGTCGTGCAAAGCTGGAAGCAAGGCGACCGCCTCCTCCTCAACGGCAAGATGCTCACCGGCCGCGACGCCGCGCACAAGCGCATCGCCGACATGCTCGCGGCGGGCGAACCCCTGCCCGTCGAATTCAAGGGCCGCGTCATCTATTATGTCGGCCCGGTCGATCCGGTCGGTGAAGAAGTCGTCGGCCCCGCCGGCCCCACCACCGCGACGCGCATGGACAAATTCACCCGCATGATGCTCGACCAGGGCCTGCTCGCGATGGTCGGCAAGGCCGAACGCGGCCCCGCCGCCACCGACGCAATCCGCGACGCCAAGAGCGCATACCTGATGGCCGTCGGCGGCGCTGCCTACCTCGTCGCCCGCGCGATCAAGGGCAGCAAGGTCGTCGGCTTCGAAGACCTCGGCATGGAAGCGATCTACGAATTCGAAGTGCAGGACTTCCCGGTGACGGTCGCGGTCGATGCCGAGGGCAACAACGTCCACCAGCTTGCGCCGTTGGTTTGGCGCGACAAGATCGCCAAGGAGGGGCTGCTTGAAAAGGCCTGATCCGGAAACGGCGGCACTGCTGCTGCCATTCGCCTTCAGCATCTTGTTCGTCGCGATTCCACTCGCGATGATGCTGGCGGGGGTCAGGCTTGTCTGGATCGGCTGGCTCAGCATCGCGTTCGGCGCGGTTGGAATCGTCGCGGTCGGCGCGCAACTGCTGGGCTATCGCCCACAGCAGCGCACTGGCCGATCGCGGTCGGGCAAGTCCCGCGCGCCGGAAAAGCCCGTCCACCATAAGGGGCCGCCTCCCGAACTCTCGGCCAACAAACAGGCCCAGGTCCGCCGCGCGGTCAAGGTGATGGCACAGGCGGGCGTCTTCGCTCCGACCCCGCCCGACCCCGCACTGCTCTACGCCGGGGCAGCGGAAATGGACTGGTCGATTCAGCCCGACTTGATCCTGCTCGCGCTATTGGAGGCCGAATACTACCACCCCGGCTTCGACCCTGCGCCGCACCTCGGCAATCTCGTCCTCCACGACATCCAGGTCGAAACTCCGGCTGAGGTCATCGAAGCGATGATCCGCGACCTCGAGCGCCTGTCCGCCGGCGCGCTCGTAATCGTCGACCTTCAGGTCACTCAGGAGATCACAGACCCCGACGCGCGCACCGTCCGGACCAGCGCGACGATGACGATCAACGGCGCGCCGCTGACCTTCACCGAAGAACATCACTTCAAATATTTCCCGACCGGCCTCCATCCCGCGATTTCCGGGCACATGCCGCCCGATCGGCGCTTTGCCGCTCTCTGGGTCGATCAGGGCGCTTTCGTCACAGTCCTTGCCCCCGGCGCGGTCGAGACGATGAACGCCGCGCTCAAACTGACCCCGAACAGCCGCTGCCATTGGGACTGGATCGTCGACGCGCCATCAACCGCTTGAGATCGCGCCGCCGCACGATAGTCTCACGCCCGAACCGCGTCGGGGACATCGGATGAAGCTCACGAACATCGCGCTGACCGCCGCCACAATCGCCCTGATCGGTGCGCAGCCCGCGCTGGCCCAATATTTCGACGGCCTCAAGGGCAAGAAGCTGCGCACCGCGATCACCGCCGCACAGGCGCACCCCCTGGGCAGCGAAAACAATCCGGTCCGCGCCAAGGGGCCGGAGGGCGAGCGCGGCTATCTCGCCCGCCTGCGTTGCGCCGACGGCAATGCCCCCGCATTCGAACGTCAGGGCAGCACCGGGATCGGCCCCTATCACAACATCCTCGACCTCTACACGGTCCAGTGCGCCGGTGCCGCGCCCCTGTCGGTCTATATCGACATGTACCACAAGCATGCGGAACCCGCCCCGCTCCCCGGCTTCACCATCGTCGCGCCCTGAGTTCGGCAATGGCGCGGATCGACCTCATCTCGCCTCACGCCCCGGTCAACGCCGCGACCCGGCTGAAGGCGGCGATGGAGGACAAGACACCCGACTCCCCGCAATGCGTGCTCGGCACGGGGACCGAGCATGACATGACCCTCTGGGTCCACCGCCCCAATTTCCGCAACGACATGAAGACCCGCCTCGTCGCGACCATGCAGCCCCATGCCGGTGGCACCCGGATCCGCGGCCGGATCGGTGGGCCGCGCAGCGTATTCGTGTTCTTCGGCTGCTGGTTCGGCTTCGTGTCGCTGTTTCTGGTGATCGGCCTCACCATGCTCGCCGCCTCGTTCGCCGAGGGGGTCGGACTTCACGCCCTGATGTTCGTGGTCGTGCCCGTCTTCATGCTGGCAGTCGGCGGCTTCATTCTGTGGGTCGGCAACAGCCACGCGCGCAGCGACCGCGCCGCAATCCTCGCCTTCCTCCACCAAACCCTCGCCACCCGCCCGTTTAACCCGCGCGACCTCTAGCGATAGACGATCCGCACTTTTCCCGCTGCCTCTACCGCCACGCGCCGCGCGCTATCCACATCCCCCGCCAGCGCCAGCGCCACCCCCATCCGCCGATAGGGCCGGGTCGTCGGCTTCCCGAAAATTTGCACATCCACCTCGCCGCCCGGCGTCGCCAAAGCCTCCGCCAGTCCCGCGTACCCCGGCCCTTCGCTGTCCCGATCCGCCAGGATCACCGCCGAAGCCGCCGCCCCGCGCAGCACCACCTCCGGCACCGGCAGCCCCATCACCGCGCGCGCATGCAGGTCGAACTCGGTCAAATTCTGCGAAATCAGCGTCACCAGCCCCGTGTCATGCGGCCGCGGCGACAGCTCGCTGAAGATCACCTCTTCGCCCTTCACAAAGAACTCGACCCCGAACAGCCCGTATCCGCCCAGATCGTCGACCACCTTGCGCGCCATCTCCTGCGCCGCCGCGATCGCGCCCGGCGTCATCGCCGCCGGTTGCCAGCTTTCCTGATAGTCGCCCCGCTCCTGCCGGTGCCCGATCGGCGGACAGAACACGACGCCCTCACGCGTCCGCACCGTCAGCAGCGTGATCTCGTAATCGAAATCGACAAACTCCTCGACGATCACCCGCCGCCGGTCGCCGCGCATATTGGCGACCGCATAGTCCCACGCCGCCTCAAGGCCCTCCGCCTCGCGCACCGTCGTCTGCCCCTTGCCCGACGAGGACATCACCGGCTTGATCACGCACGGCAGCCCCGTATGCGCCGCCCCCGCCAGCACCTCCTCCAAACTCTCGGCATAGCGATAGCGCGACGTGCGCAGCCCCAATTCGACCGCCGCCACCTCGCGAATCGCGTCGCGGTTCATCGTCATCATCGTCGCGCGGGCCGACGGCACCACGCTCACCCCCGCCGCCTCGACCTCCGCCAGCACCTCCGTCCGGATCGCCTCGATCTCGGGCACCACCAGGTCGGGCGCATGCCGCTCGATCGCCGCGCGCAGCGCATCGCCGTCGAGCATCGAGAATACCTCGCACCCGTCCGCCACCTGCATCGCCGGCGCATCGGGATAGGCGTCGCACGCAATCACCTGCGCCCCCAGACGCTTGGCAGAGATAACAAACTCACGCCCCAGTTCCCCGGAGCCCAGCAGCAGGATTTTCGCGGTAAAAGTCATGCCGTGAGCGTTAGGCGATGCGACGCGCGCGGGAAATGGGAAATGGGCGCGACGCCCTCCGCCATGCCGGCCAGACCCTCCAGAAGAGGTCAAAGGCTTCAACAAATGGTAAATTCGGACCTGCGGGCCAACACCACCGAACTCCTACCAAAACTCACCCAAGATATTGATAATAAAAGATAATTTGGCACGCAACCGAGAGGTCCGGATGTATGCGACACCAACAAGGTTCCACCCCGGAGACCAGCGGCAGCACTCCCCGGCTATAGATCATTCGATTCATATGCAGAATGACGCGAAAGGCCCAACGATGATGCACTGGTTCGAGGCGATTGCGCCAATCCGCCAAAAGACACTGGTGGCGTTCGGAACACTGGTCGGCCTGATCCTGTTCACCGGCCTGATCGAACTAGCCAAAGGCGATTGGGTCGCCGCCGCGATCAACGCCGTCTGCGCCATCGTCGCCGGTGCGCTCAGCCTGCAGTTCCGCAAGGCGATCTGCGATCCCTATGTCAACACCGTCGTGCGCATGGAGGCGCTGGCAGCCGGCGATCTCGACAGTCCGATCGCCTATACCGACTATCAGGATTGCGTCGGCCGCATGACCCGCGCGATGTTCACCTTCCGCGACACTGCCAGAGCCCAGATCGAAAGCGCCGCCGAGCAGGCCGAGGTCGTGACCACGCTGCGCTCCAGCCTGCAATCGCTGACCCAGGGCGATTTCACCGCCGATATCCGCACCGAATTCCCGCCGGCCTATGCCGAACTCAAGAACAATTTCAACGCCGCGCTGGCGTCGCTGCGCAACCTGATCGGCTCGGTCATGGACAGCACGCGCAGCATTACCACCGGCTCGACCGAAATCGCCCACGCGTCCGAGGATCTCGCCCGCCGCACCGAAGCCAATGCCGCCAGCCTCGAACAGACCTCCGCCGCCGTGTCGCAGATGCGCGAGCGCCTGCAGTCCAATGCCGAAGCCGCCGAGCGCACCGTCACCCGCGCCGATGGCGCGATTCAGAGCGTCGCCACCGGCCGCACCACCACCGAAGAAGCGGTCCAGGCAATGACCCGCGTCAGCGACAGCGCCAAGGGCATCGACACGGTGATCGAGGGCCTCGACAAGATCGCCTTCCAGACCCGCGTCCTCGCCATGAACGCCGCGGTCGAAGCCGGCCGCGCGGGCGAAGCCGGTCGCGGCTTTGCCGTCGTCGCCGACCTCGTCTCCGCCCTCGCCATGCGCGCCGAGGAAGAGGCCGGCCGCGCCCGCGAACAATTGACCACGACCCAGGCCGATATCGGCACCGCCGTCGACATGGTCCGCAACGTCGACTCCGCCTTCGCCAACATCTCGGGCGATGTCGGCGAAGTCCATGTCCTCCTCGCCGACATGGCCAGCGCGAACGAGGCACAGGCGACCGCGATCCGCCAGATCAGCGTCGCCATCTCCTCGATGGACCAGTCGACGCAACAGAATGCCGCGATGGTCGAGGAAACCTCCGCCGCCGCCCGGAACCTGTCGCGCGAAGTGGAAATGCTCGCCGGACAGGCCGGCCAGTTCAACGTCGGCGGCACCAACACGCCCCGCGCGACCGCCACAGCCCCGGCACGCCAGCCGGCCCGCAAGACGCCGCGTCCGGCCGCGCCAGCCCCGGCCCCGGCCCCCCGGCTGGCCGTCGCGGGCGGCGATCCGTGGGACACGTTCTGATCCGACCGCGTGGAATCGATCCTCCCCGCCAGGGGAGGACCGGCACGAATCCTCAACCGTCCAGCCAGCCGGCCGAGATCACGCCGCGATGCCCGTCCGGCGCAAGCGTGGCGCGGAGCGCTTCCAACACCGGCGGCAGCGCTTGCGTAAAGGCATAGGGCGGATTGACGATAAACAGGCCCGCGCCATTATAGATGCCGGGCTGATCGGCATCATATAACCAATGCTCGACGACCAGGAATTTCGGGATGCGCAGGTTCCGCAGCCTGGTCTTCCACTGCTGATGCGTCGCGCGGTCTTTCAGCGGATACCAGATCACCGTCACGCCATGCGCCCATTTGCGGTGCGCTGCGGCGAGCGTGGCCGTGATCCGGGCGCGCTCGTCGGTCTGCTCGTACGGTGGATCGACCACCACCACCCCGCGCGGCGTGCGCGTCGGCAGCATCGCCAGCCACAGCTCGTACGCATCGCGCTCATGCACTGCAGCCGGCGTGCCCCGCATCGCCCCGCGCAGCGCATACGCGTCCTCGGGATGTTTTTCGTTGAGGATCAGCACGTCCTGCGGGCGCAGCAGTTGCGCTAGCACCCGCGGCGATCCGGGATAGAGCTGCGGCTCCGCCCCGACATTCACCGCCCGCACCGCCGCGCGATAATCGTCCAGCAACGGGTTCGCGTCGGCAAACACCCGCACCACCCCCTGCGCCGCCTCCCCGGTGCGCTGCGCCTCCTCACCGCCCAAGTCATAGAGCCCGCACCCTGCATGGGTGTCGATCAGCGTCAGTGCGCCCTCTTTCAGCTGCAACGCGCGGACCAGAGCGATCAACAGGCTGTGTTTCACCACATCGGCGCTGTTGCCGGCGTGGAAGGAATGGCGATAATTCATTGAAGATCCAAATCCCTGCCGCTCTACCCTTGCCCGCGCGTCGCGCCGCGCAAACGGCGTCGATGCCCCTCTGGCCAAGCCTCAAATCAGCTTTCGCCCTCGGCGGCAACCGGCAGCAGCAACAGCAGCGATCCGCACTCCAACCCGCACCACGGGCCGACGTTCGACTAGGCCCGACCGGATCGGTCATGCTAAGGGCCGCGCCTATGTCGAAATCTCAAAGCAAGGGCGGCGCTGTCCAGGTCGATGGCATCCTCTACGATTGGCACCTGCAACGCGAACCGCATCTGTCCGATGACGAAGGGTGGCGGGGCATGACCCTCTCCCTGCAACAGCGCGATTCCAGACGCGAGGCGCTGGTGGAATTCCCCCCGCCCAAGCGGCTGATGAAGGGCTTGCCGCCCGGTCGTCTCCAGCTCGACGACGCGACAATCACGCGCTGCATCCGCGCCGCGCTGGCGGCGGGATGGGAACCGACCACACGGGGCAAACCGGTGCAGTTCATGGTGGACGCCGACGGCAATTAAGGTGCCGGGCGCTGTCAGCCGCGCTCACGGCACCAGCCCCGGCCGCTCCCCCGCGATCACCGCGCGCTCATACTCCTGCCACGCATCGGCCCGCACCACCGCCTCACGCCGCCGCGCCTGAGCGATCCGGTCCAGCGCCTTCAGCAATGCCGTGTCGGTCTCGTCCCGCGTCGCAAACTCAGGCACGGTCCGCGCCTTCGCCGCCACCACCCGCTCCGCCTGCCGCGCCGCCTGTTCGCGGACCAGCAGCGTGCGCAGCAGTGTCTCCGAATAGCGCCGCCGCGTCCCCGTCACCTTGCCGCCAT
Organism: Sphingomonas sp. SDUR79; assembly: GCF_056821745.1. NCBI lineage: Bacteria > Pseudomonadati > Pseudomonadota > Alphaproteobacteria > Sphingomonadales > Sphingomonadaceae > Sphingomonas > Sphingomonas sp. SDUR79. Next base: position 1,949,037 of record NZ_JBPDIN010000001.1, read on the forward strand.
GGACGATCGGCTCGTCCCAGCCCTCGACGGCGCGCTCCCACGCCACCTGCTCCAGGCACGGCAGCGCCCGCGCCAGCGCCGCCTCGCACGCCGCTGCAAATTCGGGTGAGCGCGTCTTCAGCCGCGTCACCGCACTGCGCGACATCCCCACCCGTTCCGCAGCTTCGGCAATCCCGCCCGTCTCGGCCAGCGCGCGCAGAAACGCCCGCCGCCGCACGTCCGACCACCCGTCCCAGCGTTCGCGCGGCGCAGTCTCCGCGACCTTCGTGCCGCGCTGCTCGATCCACTGCGCCTGCCACTCCGCCACCATCGCGTCCCAGCGTTCGCGAAACTCCGGCTGCCGCCGCCGCCGCGTATAGGCCGACTGGGCGCACCGCCCAATCGCATCCGCCGCCGCCCGCGCCGTCCCGGTCTGTCGCAGCGCCAGCAGAAACGCCGTCTCGGTATCCTGCGTCCAGCGCATATAAGGTCGCTTGATCATCCCCCACCCCGTCCGTCACGTTGAGGGGGAACCAGTTATACGCGACGGGGCTTGTAGGAAAGAACATTTTGGGAACAGAGATCCTCCCCGGAACGGGGAGGGGGACCAGCCGCAGGCTGGTGGAGGGGGCCCGAGGCAGGGGATACCTGTGCGTACACCAGTCATTCCTCCCAGCTAAGTATTTTGGAATTTCGAACCATTGGAATCACTTAGCGACCCTTGCCTAACGCTATGATTCATTTATATTTTCTAACCATGTCTGAGAACTCTCCTATCGAATGGACAGATGCTACGTGGAACCCCGTCGCCGGGTGTTCGCTCGCGTCCGCAGGCTGCACGAACTGCTACGCGATGCGTATGGCGGCGCGGCTGGAAGCGATGGGAGTTCAGAAGTATTCAGGCCTAACTCGAAAGTCCGGCGGGCGAGCAAAGTGGACCGGAAAAGTCCGTTGTGACGAGACATCGCTTGAAGTCCCTCTCAAGTGGCGGTCGCCTCGCAAGGTTTTCGTCAACTCGATGTCGGACCTGTTTCACGATGAGGTGCCCGAAGAGTTCATTCGTAAGGTGTGGGACGTGATGCGGTCGACGCCCCGTCATGACTACCAGTTGCTCACGAAGCGTCCGGACCGAATGCGTGAAGTCCTGTCCAAGCCCGGCTTCGACGTGCTTCCAAATGCTTGGCTGGGAACGAGCGTAGAGAGTGGCGACGTGGTTGGTCGGATCGAACACCTTCAACGTACGCCCGCAGCAATTCGGTTCATTTCATTTGAGCCGCTGATCGGCCCGATTGGCTCGCCTAACCTTGATGGGATTGCGTGGGCGATCGTCGGCGGTGAGTCGGGGCCGGCGGCTCGCCCAATGAATGAAGATTGGGTTTGGGCGATTGAGCGCCTGTGCCGCCGGTTCGACACCGCCTTTTTCTTCAAGCAATGGGGCGGCACCAACAAGAAGGCTACAGGCCGCCTGTTGGGTGGCCGGACCTACGATGAGATGCCGGCGTATATTTCCGCATGACGTGATTGACGCCCCGCTTAATGAGATCGATAGCGCGCGGATTGTTGGATAAGCAGTACAGCTCAAAGAAGTCGCTACCCTTCACGATCAGCGGGAGCGGATCAGACACGTAGCAGAACAAGCTTCCAAGCCTCTGCTTCGCAAAGGCAGCGATTTCAGAAGCTGAAGCTGCCCGCCCTTTCGTTTGATCGGGCACGGGATCGAAGAGCGATGTTTGCGCTGGCCTAGCTTTGTAAAATTGCTCCTCCCACTGATCTCCACCAAAAATCTGCGCTAGCTTGGCTCGTTTGCTCTCATCCACACCCCTTATGTCATGTGCCAACTGCTGCACGACGGCCTTGCGGGGAAAAAGATACCAAACATCAACACGCTTCGTCTCTGCGAGCATTCGTAACGTGTCCCAATCTACGCTCATTCCGTATGGATCGAGAAAAACGACAGCACGCTGTCTCTGAGCGTTCGGCCCTCCTGACCATGGCCGGCGTGAAAATAGCTTGCAAAGTTCCGCATTGGCCTCCCCGTGGGTCACTTGGATATCCAGTGCAAACTCATTCCGAAGCGCTAGCAACTGTTGGCTACGTCGCCGGTGCTGCTCGGCAAACCAATAATGCGCAAAGGGCGGATCTATTCCGAGTGCTTTCTTGGCACTTCCATCCAGATTCCGTTCGAAATGCTCGATAGGCTGACCTTCGAATATCCCACCTCGCTGAAGTTCAGCATGGCGATCTCCTGTTCCAGCGAAGGCGTCAATATACCACGTCTCGAATGACTGATTTCGCAACGCTTTCTGATAAAAATCGAGATACTCTGTAAGAGCCTTCAGCTTGATTTCTGTCCAAACGCCGCCAAAACGGTGCTCAACTCTCTTGCTCGCCATTATGGAACCGCTCCAACCGCAGTAACTTCTCGACCAAACCAAAAGTACTTTCCTGAGCAAGCTAGTTCAAAGCTATACCGCCGTCTATTGGGTCCGCCTGAGCTGCGTGGGAGTGCATCCACTCCGGCTTAAACGGTGAAGTTTCCCCTCCCCTTCCCCCCACGCCCCCTGCCTGCTATCGGCCACGCGAATCTTCGCATTCGCACACCGGCGCGCTCGCGCGGCATTTGCCGCCTCCCCGTGACGCCCGGCGTCAACACGACAGGGAAAGGGACCCGCACATGACAGCCATCGGTCAGGACAGCCTCGGGACGCGTGACACGCTTACCGTGGGTGGCAAGAGCTACACCTATTTCAGCTTTGCCAAGGCGGCCGAGAAGCTGGGCGATGTCAGCCGTCTGCCGTTCAGCATGAAGGTGCTGCTGGAAAACATGCTCCGCTTCGAAGACGGCGTGACCGTCAGCACGGAGGATGCCCAGGCGATCGTCGACTGGCAGAACAACCCGAAGGCGCCGGAGCGTGAGATCCAGTATCGCCCCGCGCGCGTGCTGATGCAGGATTTCACCGGCGTGCCCTGCGTGGTCGATCTGGCCGCGATGCGCGACGCGATGAACGCACTCGGCGCGGACGCGTCGAAGATCAATCCGCAGGTGCCCGTCCACCTCGTCATCGACCATTCGGTCATGGTCGACGAATTCGGCACGCCCCAGGCGTTCGAGGATAACGTCGAGCTGGAATATCAGCGCAACATGGAGCGCTATGACTTCCTGAAATGGGGCAGCAAGAGCCTCGACAATTTCAAGGTCGTCCCCCCCGGCACCGGCATCTGCCATCAGGTGAACCTTGAAAATATCGCGCAGGCGGTGTGGTCGTCGACCACGCCGGACGGCGATCTGGTCGCCTATCCCGACACCTGCGTCGGCACCGACAGCCACACCACGATGATCAACGGCCTGGGCGTGCTCGGCTGGGGCGTCGGCGGGATCGAGGCGGAGGCCGCGATGCTCGGCCAGCCGGTGTCGATGCTGATCCCCGAAGTCGTCGGCTTCAAGTTCACCGGCGAACTGGCCGAGGGGATCACCGCGACCGACCTCGTGCTGACCTGCACCCAGATGCTGCGCGCGCGCGGCGTGGTCGGCCGCTTCGTCGAATATTTCGGCCCGGGCCTCGCCTCGCTCAGCCTCGCGGACCGCGCGACGCTCGCCAACATGGCGCCCGAATATGGCGCGACCTGCGGCTTCTTCGGCATCGACGACAAGACGCTCGATTACATGCGCCTCACCGGCCGCTCGGAAGAGAATGTCGCGCTGGTCGAAGCCTACGCCAAGGCACAGGGCTTCTGGCTCGACCCGAATGCAGAGCCGGTGTTCACCGACGTGCTCGAACTCGATCTTAGCAGCGTCCAGCCGTCGCTCGCCGGGCCGAAGCGTCCGCAGGACAAGGTGCTGCTGGGCAGCGTCGATGACGTCTTCAACGCCGACCTGACCTCGGTCTACAAGAAGGACGAGGCCGTCCGCGTGCCGGTCGCGGGTCGCGACCATGACATCGGCGACGGCGACGTCGTGATCGCCGCGATCACCAGCTGCACCAACACCTCGAACCCCAGCGTGCTGATCGCCGCCGGCCTCGTCGCCAAGAAGGCGGTCGAAAAGGGCCTCAGCCCCAAGCCGTGGGTCAAGACCTCGCTCGCCCCGGGGTCGCAGGTCGTGACCGACTATCTGATCAAGGCGGGGCTGCAGGATTATCTGAACCAGGTCGGTTTCAACCTGGTCGGCTATGGCTGCACCACCTGCATCGGCAATTCGGGTCCGCTGGCCGAGCCGATTTCGGCCGCGATCAACGGCAACGACATCGTCGCCGCGTCGGTCCTGTCGGGCAACCGCAACTTCGAAGGCCGCGTGTCGCCCGACGTGCGCGCCAACTTCCTCGCCTCGCCCCCGCTGGTCGTCGCCTATGCGCTCAAGGGCACCGTGGTTCAGGATTTCATCACGACCCCGATCGGAACCGGCTCGGACGGCGCGGCTGTCTACTTGAAGGACATCTGGCCCACCAATGACGAAATCCGCGCGGTGATGGACGGCGCGCTAACCCGCGACATGTTCGTTTCGAGATATTCGACCGTGTTTTCCGGCGACGAACGCTGGCAGGCCATCGACGTCACCGGCTCCGCCACCTACAGCTGGCGCGCCGGGTCAACCTATGTCGCAAATCCCCCGTATTTCGAGGGACTTACGATGGACCCGAAGCCGGTGACCGACATCATCGAAGCCAAGCCGCTGGCGATCTTCGGCGATTCGATCACCACCGACCACATCTCCCCCGCCGGCTCGATCAAGGCGGACAGCCCGGCCGGAAAATGGCTGCAAGAACATCAGGTTAGCAAGGCCGACTTCAACAGCTACGGCGCGCGTCGTGGCCACCACGAAGTCATGATGCGCGGCACCTTCGCCAATATCCGCATTAAAAATCAGATGCTTGACGGCATCGAAGGCGGCATGACCCACTATCACGGCGAAGTCATGCCAATCTACGACGCCGCGATGCGCCACAAAGCCGACGGCACCCCCCTGGTCGTCATCGGCGGCAAGGAATATGGCACCGGTTCGTCGCGCGACTGGGCGGCGAAGGGCACAAATCTCCTTGGAGTCCGGGCAGTTATCGTCGAGAGCTTTGAGCGTATCCACCGCTCGAACCTGGTCGGCATGGGCGTCCTGCCGCTGCAGTTCGCCGAGGGTGTGACCCGCGAAACGCTCGGCCTCAAGGGCGACGAAACCTTCACCATCACCGGCGTTTCGGGCCTGCGCCCGCGTGAGGATGTCGAGGTCAAGCTGACCCGCGCCGACGGCAGCACCGAAACCTTCCTGACCCGCTGCCGCATCGATACCGTCAACGAACTGGAATATTTCCTCAACGGCGGCATCCTGCAGTATGTGCTGCGGAAGCTGGCTGCATGATCTGCATGGCGCTCCCGTTGTTCGCGGCCGGGCTGTGCCTCGACCGCGAGCCGGGGGCGCCATGGATCCGGTTCCAGGAAAAGGGCCAAGGGCCGGTGTTCGTCGATCCGACCAGCGTCAAGGACGAGGGCGGTGAGAAGGTCATCCGCCTGCTCGATACCGCCGAAACCCCGGCCACGCGCGACATCTATATCGACGTGTCGGTATCCTGCGTGAAGCGCCAGGCAATGATCATCCGCCTGACCGAAGCGAATTCGGACAAGACAACCGACGTCGCACCTGAAAATCGCGAACGGGCCGATCCCGACCATCCGTTCACACGCAAGCTCGTCGACTTCGTCTGCGACGGAAAGCCGCTCAAATGATCCGCGCCACCATTACGCTCGGCCTGATCGCCCTAGCGCTACCCGCCAACGCACAGACGTGGAAGCCGGTGCCGGGCGCGGCGAACGTCGCCTTTGCGATCGACACTGCGAGCATCAAACGCGAAGGCAAATGGCGTGTGTTCCGCACCCGCACGACATCGCTCGGAGTGGAGGGTACGATCATCGGCACGGCAGCGATGGACTGCGCCGCAGGGGTTACCGAATTGCGCGGCCAGCGCCTGCTGGCGCGCGGCCGGGTCGTGCGCGAGCGCGTGTTCCCGATCGGCAAACGCCCGCGTCAGAAGATCGCCAATCCGGCCAAGGATCCGGCGTTCCGGATCGTCTGTCGGGGGTAACCCTTAGCGTCGCGCCATCACCGCGATCCGGTCGGCCAGATCGTTGTCGCGCACCGTCACCGCGTCGCGCGACCAGTTGCCGACGAATGTCGTGCTCTCCTTGAACCCCGGCGACAGCCACGCCTTGTTGCCTTCGATCACAAGTCCCGCAGAGCTGTGCTTCGCCCCTTCCGGCGCAACGGCGATGATTGTGCCGTAATTGTCCTTGGCTGGCCCTTGTTCGAACGCGTTGCCCGCGATCCGGCCCGATGCGCCGTTGGACAGGTCGATCGCGTAATTGGTGTTGCGGCCCAAGCTGTCGTCGAAACTGGAGTTGAGGATTTCGACGCGCGGCGCGCGCACCTTCACATAATGCCCCCCCGTGCCGCGTTCGAAACGCGATTCGAACACGCGCACGCTGCCGTAATTGCCGACATAGATGGCATGCGCGCCATTGCCGGTCGGGTCCTTGCCCAGGCCAGCAAAGGTCGAGCGTTCGATGGTGATCGTCCCGCGCGGATCGCTGGCGGTGAGGATGCCGCACTGGCCGTCGATGAACATGGCGTTGGTGACGTGGAGATTGCCGGTTTCCAGCCGGATGCCGGCGCCATTCCCGTCCTCGACCAGCGTGCGCATGAACACGATACCGTCCACCTTCGCACCGCGCCCGCGCAGCACCAGCGTCGCCTTGCCCTCACAGATCGCGCGGTCGAACACCGCCTTGCCGGGCACCTGTGCGACATAGGTGATGTCGCCCGCCTCTTGCACCGCGCATTCGCCATAGCGGCCCGGCGCGATGCGGATCGTGCCGCGGCGTTCGCCGATCGCGGTGACCGCTTCCTGGAGGCTGGCGAAGGACTGGCCCGTTTCTTCGATGGTGAAGGGCGCCTCCTGTCCCTGCGGCAGCGCGGGGGCGGTGGTGGCGAGCAGGGCGGCGGCGAGCGTGAACAGGCGCATGAGGATGGCTCCGGCGGTTTGCCGGAGGATATGCGCGCGGAATGTTAAAAAGCCCCTCCCGCGCGTGGGAGGGGCTTTGAAGGGTCAGGCGTCCGCTGTCTCTTTCGTCAGCGCCGCCTTGATCGCATCGATGAAGGCGGGGATGTCGTCGGGGTTGCGGCTGGTGATCAGATTGCCGTCCACGACCACTTCTTCATCTTCAACCGTCGCGCCGGCATTTTCCAGATCGGTGCGCAGGCTGGGCCAACTGGTCGCGCGCTTGCCATCGACGATATCCGCTTCGATCAGCAGCCACGGCGCGTGACAGATCGCGGCGACGGTCTTGCCGTCGTCGAAAAACTCCTGGATCAGGCTGATCGTGGTGTCGTCCATCCGCAGTGTATCGGGATTGTGGACGCCGCCGGGCAGGACCAGCGCGTCGAAGTCTTCGCTATCGATGTCGCTGACCAGCGTGTCAGGCGTAATGCTCTCGCCCTTCTCACCGCCGCTCTCGCCGGTGATCGGGTCCATCTTCAGCGACGCCAGCGTCACCTGAACGCCCGCGTCGAGCAGCGCCTGACGCGGCTTCATCAGTTCGGACGTTTCGAAACCGTCGGTTGCGATCATCAGTACGCGTGCCTGGGAAAGCTCGGTCATCTTCGTTTCTCCTCATGGGGGTTGCCCCCTCAACAGGTCAGCCGCGACGCAGTTCCGGAACGATGCGGCGGGATGCGCATTGATCCGCCATGACGAGGGCGAAATGAGCGGAAAGCTGCGCTATTGCGATGATCGGCAACCCGGTATTGCGCGCCGGGCGGTGCGCGGCGGTTGGGGCTATTGGGATGCGGATGGCAACCGCATCACCGACCGCGACGAGATCGACCGGTTGAACGCGATCGCCCTGCCCCCGGCTTATATCGACGCCTGGTATTGTCCACATGCCGACGGGCATCTGCAGGCGACCGGCATCGATGCCCGGGGGCGCAAGCAATATCGCTACCACCCGGAGTTCCGTGCGGCGCAGGAGGCGGCGAAGTATGACCGCTGCGCCAGTTTCGGCCATCGCCTGTCGCGCCTGCGCGCCAAGATCGAGATCGACCTCCGCAAGCGCGCGCTGACCCGCGACCGCGCGGTCGCCGCCGTCGTGCGCCTGCTCGACCTGGGCCATGTCCGCGTCGGGAATGAGGGTTATGCCAAGGCGAACAAGAGCTTTGGCGCAACCACGCTGCGCCGCCGCCATGCCAAGCTGGAGGGGCGCAGCCTGAAGCTGCAATATCGCGCCAAGTCGGGCCGCATCCGCGTGCTGCGCATCACCGACGGCAGCCTGATCGGCTTCGTCAAGAAGTGCCAGGATCTGCCCGGCCAGCATCTGTTCGGCTGGCTCGACGATGCAGGCGAAGCGCATCCGGTTACGTCGAGCGACGTAAACGCCTATATCCGCGACGCGATGGGCGATGATTTCACCGCCAAGCATTTCCGCACCTGGGGGGCGAGCGTGATCGCGTTCGAGACGCTGGCGACAGCGCCCGGCCATGTCGGGATGAAGACGCTGCTGGAGCCGGTGACCGCCGCGCTGGGCAACACGCCGAGCATCGCCCGCAAATCCTATGTCCACCCCGACCTGATCGAACTCGCCAAGGACCGCGATGCGCAGGCCGCGTTTCGCGAGACCCTCGCGCTGCCGCGCACGACGCGCTACCTGTCGCGCGCCGAGCGGGGGCTGATCGCCTTTCTCGAGACCGGCGGCATCACCGCCAAGGCCGCCTGAAGGATTTCAATGACTGTTGCCAATACCTCTGCTGCTGCGCAGGACGCCGCCGCTAATTCCAGCGAAGCGCTGGAGGTGCAGACCCGCGCCTTCTTCACCGACGCCAGCCTGTGGGTGCAGTCGCATTGGCTGCAAATACTGATCGCAACCGGCATCGCGGTCGGCGTTGTCCTGTTGCTCTATTGGTTGCGTAGCTGGGGCACGAAACTGTGCCAGCGTGCTGACGGACCAATGGGATGGGGCACGATTGTCGGGCGCGCGGTTTCGCGCACCGGCAGCTTTTTCATCGTGATGCTCGCGGTCCGGCTGGTCTCCAACTATGCCGCGCCGCCAGCGATGCTGGAGCAGACAATCGCCTTCCTGTTCACCGTGGCGGTGGTGTTCCAGGGTGCGATTTGGGCGCGGGAGCTCATCCTCGGCGCCATCGAGAAAAAGACCGAGTCCGAGAATTACCATGGTGAGGCGCTATTGTCGGCGCTGGGCCTGATCCGCCTGCTCGTCACGGTCGCGCTCTTCGCGATCGCGCTGGTCGTGGTGCTCGACAATCTGGGCGTCAACGTCACCGGTCTGGTTGCGGGTCTGGGCGTCGGCGGAATCGCCATCGGCCTGGCGGCGCAGGGCATCTTTGCCGATTTGTTCGCGGCGCTGGCGATCATCTTCGACAAGCCGTTCCGCCGAGGGGACAAGGTCATGTACGACCAGACCGTCGGCGTGGTGGAGGAAATCGGCCTCAAGTCGACGCGCGTGCGCTCGTTCGACGGCGAGGTGCGGGTGATCGCCAACAAGCAGCTGCTCGACAAGGAAATCCACAATATTTCCAACCGCGAGCATGTCCGCATCAAGCTGCCGGTGGGCGTCGCCTATGAAACGCCGCCTGAACAGCTGGAGGCGTTGCCCGCCATGCTGACCGGTATCGTTGAAGAGGCTGGCGGGATCGTGGCGCGGGCGAGTTTCGAGACGCTGGGCGCGAGCTCGGTCGATTTTGCCTTGTGGTTCGACATTCCGGGCGACGACTGGCCGACTGCGCACAAGGTGCGCGATAAGGTGATCATCGGGATCCTGCGCCGCTTTGCTGCCGAAGGCATCTCGATCCCCTATCCGACGCAGACGACCTACACTGCTGATCCGAGCGGCAAGCTGATCCTGCCCTATCCCGAGGTGCAGCCGGTGATGCGCGTCGACAAGGAGGCGGGGGAGCGCTGAGTCGCCCCCCGACTGCCTCATTCCTCGACCGCATCCTTGTCGACGTCGCGACCGGTCAGCTTGCGGACAAAGCCCATGACTGCCCCGCCGACGGCCAGAAGGCCGAAGAGGATCAGTTTCCAGAATTTGGCAAGGACGGCGAGCAGGCCGGCCTTCTTGGCAACGGCCGCCGCCGCGCCCCCGCCGACGAGGCCGGCCAGGCCATAGCCCGCCGCCTGATCGGTGGTGGCATCGAAATCGGCATAGCGCGCGCCCGGTTCGAACTCGGCGGCCCTCCCGAAGGCAGCAGCCGCCGCGCGGACCTGTGTCAGCATTGGCATGGTCGCCACCATGTTCAGGCTCAGCACGCCCGACCGCCCGAGCAGGCGGACGTCATAGTTGAGGCTGTTGACCTTGCTGTCATTGGAGGCGAGCTCGCGCGCCCAGATCAGCGAGTGGTGGCCCGGATCATAGGATGGCGACTGCGCCCATCCGACGAGGGTGAGGGTCGGCAGACCCGCCTGAGTGCGCTGGGCATTGTCCGCCGCCTCACCTTCGCGCAGCGATTGCAGCACCGCGTCGTAATCCTGGCTGGCCGCATCCGAATCCGACACGTAACCGGTGTCGCGATAGGTGATGACCGCGCCCCACGCATCGTCGAACGGCGTCTTGCCACGTTCCATGACCATGCCGAGCACATCGGACACCGAGTCCGGGTGATTGCCCCAGACCTGCGTCAGGACACGCTTCGCATCCTCGGCAGGCAGGAAATAATAGCGGTCGCCAAGGTGGAGCACCGCCCGCGCCTCCGACAGGCGCACGTCCCCGGATTGGGGGGCGAGCGCGCGGAGAAACGCCTTGGCATCCTTCGGAAGCGAGTCGTCGATGCGGATCATCGCCGCGGCTGGGGTGGTGGGAATCTGGGCGGTTGCCGGTCCGGACAACACGGCAGCCGTCAACAGCGCCACGGCGGCGCGAGTCGCAATTTTCATGAATCTTACCCCCCTGTTCCCCAAAGTGATTAGGCCAGCACCAGCATTGGGTCGTCAAGTGCGTTTCGGAACCTCCGTGCGGCGCGCGCGGCGTCGAACCCCCGCCTTGCCGCAACGTCACTTTCGAAGATTGGGTTTGGTCGAATCATACTGTTAGCCGGGGATTGCGCGGAAGTTTTCAGAATTGAAGTAGGCGGTCTTGCCCCACGCCGCGCTTGCCCCTAGATGCGGGAACCAGCTTGGCGCAGGGATTTGTCATGGCCGATACCGACACGCAGGATAGCGTCACGATCCAGCAGCTTGCGGCGCAGGCGGGCGACGCGCGCGTGTCGGACTGGGTCACCGTGTCGCAGGAGATGATCGACAAGTTCGCCGACGCGACCGGCGATCATCAGTTCATCCATGTCGATCCGGCCAAGGCCGCGATGACCCCGTTCGGCGGCACGATCGCGCACGGGTTTCTGACCCTGTCGCTGATGCCGCTGCTCAGCCAGAAGACGCCGCAGCCCCGGATCGAGGGGCTGAAAATGGGCGTCAACTATGGCGGCAACAAGGTGCGGTTCCTGACCCCGGTACGCTCTGGCAGCCGGGTACGCGGGCGCTTCAAGACGCTCGAACTGGTCGAGAAACGCCCGGGCCAGTGGCAGCAGACCGTCGAATTCACCATCGAGATCGAGGGGCAGGACAAGCCCGCATTGATCGCCGAATGGATCAGTCAGCTTTTTGTCTAAGTCCCCCTCCCGCTTGCGGGAGGGGTTAGGGGAGGGTCTGTCCCGAACCTCAGGTGTCAACAGGGGGGCGACATGCCCTCCCCCGCCCCCTCCCGCCAGCGGGAGGGGAGAAGAAGGAAGAAGAGCATGCGTTCTGCCGTCATCGTTTCCACTGCCCGCACCCCGATCGGCCGCGCCTATCGCGGGGCGTTCAACGCGCTTCCGTCCCAGACGCTGGCCGCCAAGTCGATCGAGGCCGCGGTCGCGCGCGCCGGAATCGATGGCGCCGAAGTTCAGGACGTGATCCTCGGTGCCGCGCTGCAGCAGGGGCATCAGGCCGGTAACATCGCGCGCCAGGCGCTGCTGCGCGCCGGCCTGCCCACCAGCGTGTCGGGCATGTCGGTCGACCGCCAGTGCGCCAGCGGCCTGATGGCGATCGCCACCGCCGCCAAGCAGATCGTGGTCGATAACATGGACATCACCATCGGCGGCGGCGTGGAGAGCATCAGCCTGGTGCAGACGCCGCAGATGCGCGTTGCGATGGATCCCGAGCTGCTGGCGATGCACAATGACGTGTACATGCCGATGCTGCAGACCGCCGAAGTGGTCGCCGCGCGCTATGGCGTCAGCCGCGAAGTTCAGGACGAATATGGCTTCCAGTCGCAGCAGCGCACCGCCGCCGCCCAGGCCGCGGGCAAGTTCGATGACGAGATCATCCCGGTCACCGCGACGATGAACATCGTCAACAAGGAGACGAAGGAAGTCACCCAGAAGGAAGTGACGCTGACCAAGGACGAGGGCAACCGCCCCGAGACCACGCTGGAGGGCCTGCAGTCGCTCCAGCCGGTCGTTCCCAACGGCACCGTCACCGCCGGCAATGCCAGCCAGCTGTCGGACGGCTCCTCGGCCAGCGTGCTGATGGAGGAAAAGCTCGCCGAGAAGCGCGGCCTGACCCCGCTCGGCCGCTACGTCGGCATGGCGGTTGCGGGCACCAAGCCCGACGAGATGGGCATCGGCCCGGTCTATGCGATCCCGGCATTGCTCGACCGCTTCAACCTGAAGATGGACGATATCGGCCTGTGGGAGCTGAATGAGGCGTTCGCGGTGCAGGTGCTGTATTGCCGCGACAAGCTCGGCATTCCGGACGAACTGCTCAACGTCAACGGCGGCTCGATCTCGATCGGCCACCCCTATGGCATGACCGGCGCGCGCTGCACCGGCCACGCGCTGATCGAAGGCAAGCGCCGCGGTGCGAAGTACGTCGTGGTGACGATGTGCGTCGGCGGCGGCATGGGCGCGGCGGGGCTGTTCGAGGTTTTGTAAGCCGCTTTCGCGCGTAGAGTTGGAAGAAGCCGGCGGAGCGATCCGCCGGCTTTTTCGTGCCGATGGTGTAGTGCCAAAATCTGTGCCGCTTGACGCCGCGCGGGCGGTGGCACATCGCAGGCGCATGGCCAACCGACAGTCCTTCACGCACCGCATCCGGGTCGAGGCGCATGCCGTGTGGCTGGCCGTGCGCGATCCGCGCACGCCGGTGTTCGCCAAGCTGGTCGGGCTGCTGGTCGCTGCCTACGCGCTCTCGCCGATCGACCTGATCCCCGATTTTATCCCGGTGCTGGGGCTGGTGGATGACGCGATCCTGATCCCGGCGGGCATCTGGCTGTTTGAAAAACTGGTCCCCGCTGGCTTGATGGCCGAACACCGCGCGACCGCTGCCGCCGCAGCAGAGCGCCCGGTCAGCAAATGGGGGATCGCCATCGTGATCGCGTTATGGGCGCTCATCGCGTTCGTGGTCTATGAGTTCCTGATGCTCGGCTATGACTGAGCCGAGCCTTACGGCAACGCTGCACGGTTCCGAAACGCTCGGCGACCGGATCATGAAGGTCAATCATGCGGGCGAGCAGGGCGCGATTGCGGTGTATGCGACCCAACGCTGGATTGCGCGTTGGCGCGCACCTGAGATGGTCGCTGAACTTACCGATTTCCTCGCCCATGAGCGCCGACACCGCACGCTATTCGCAGCCGAACTCGCCACGCGTGGACGCGCCCGTTGCCGCAGCTACCACCTGTGCGCCCTTGGCGGCATCGCAGCCGGGATCGTGACCGGCCTTATGGGTCGCCACGCTATCGCTGCGACCACCGTAGCGATCGAGCGCGTGGTGCTGCACCATTTGACGCTCCAGCTCGCTGCACTCAACGGCAAGGATGCCGCCGCATGTGCAACGATCCGCGCAATCATCGCCGAGGAGCAGGAGCATCACGACCGTTCCGCCACCCGGCTGGGCGCGCCGACGCTGCTTGAACGCGTCATCGACCGCGCCGTCGCCAGCGCGACAGAGACGGTCATCTGGCTCGGGATGCGCCTCTGACCGCCCCGCTCAGCTGTGCGCTGCGATCCAATCTTCCAGTACCGGCGCGATGCGGTTGCGCCATTTGCTCCCGTTGAAGATGCCGTAATGGCCGACATCCTCGGCCATATGATATTTCTTCATCTTGGCGGGCAGCTTGGTGGCGATGGTCAGCGCCGCCTTGGTCTGGCCGAGGCCTGAGATATCGTCCTTCTCGCCCTCGATCGCCAACAGCGCGGTGTCGGTGATCGCCGCCGGATCGACCCGGCGGCCACGGTGCATCATCTCGCCCTTGGGCAGGGCATGTGACTGGAACACGACATCGATCGTCTGGAGGTAGAATTCCGACGTCATGTCACACACCGAGCGATATTCGTCGTAGAAGCGCATCGTCGAATCCGCGCTTTCGCCATCGCCCTTCACCAGGTGCTTGAACATCTCCCAGTGCGAATTCATGTGGTTGCCCAGGTTCATGGTCATGAACCCGGCGAGCTGGAGAAAGCCCGGATAGACGGTGCGCCCGGCCCCCGGATAGGTGCCGGGGACGGTCGCGATCACATTCTGCTTGAACCAGCTGTGCGGCCGTTCGGTCGCCAGCGTGTTGACCGCGGTCGGCGCCTCACGCGTATCGATCGGCCCGCCCATCAGGGTCAGCGTGCGCGGCGTATTGGGATGCTTGTCGGCATTCATCAGCGCGACGGCGGCATAGACCGGCACCGATGGCTGGCAGACGGCGAGCACGTGCGGCCGGGCATCGCCCTCCGCCCCGATCGTCGCGAGAAATTCGATCACGTAATCGACATAGTCGTCGAGATCGAAGCGCCCGTCGCTGAGCGGCACCTGTCGCGCGTCGCGCCAGTCGGTGATGTAGACATCGGCCACGGGGAGCATCCGCTGCACCGTGCCGCGCAGCAGCGTCGCGAAATGCCCGCTCATCGGCGCGACGATCAGCAGCTTGGGTCCGCCCTCGACGCCTTCGCGCACGAAGCGCTTGAGCTGGCCGAACGGTTTGCGCAGCACGATTTCCTCATGCACCGCCACCTGCTTGCCGTTGATCTCGGTGACATCCAGCCCAAATTCGGGCTTGCCGCGCGGCGCCGAGGCATGGGCGAACACTTCGAGCGCGGAGGCAAGGATCGGGCCGCCGCCGAAATAGGCAAAGGGATTGGCCGGATTATTGAGCAGGCCTGCGCTGAAATTCGCCAGCGCGCTCGCACCGGCCAGCATCGAGCGCTGAAGTTCATAGGCGTTATACAGCATCGGCAATCAACATCCCCGCCCCGGGCGGGGCAATGACAACGGTCTCCTAGACTTTATAGCGGGCTCATGCTGCAGTGCAAACGCGACGTACCGGATTTTCGATCCGCCAAGCCTGTTCCCTTGCCTCTCGCTTCACGCTAGGCGGCGGCTATGGCCGATATCCAGCAGCCGCCCGCCCCTGTCCCCGCCCAGCCGCAGCGCAAGTTGTCGAGCTTGACGATCGTGTGGGGCTATACGCGCCGCTATCCGCTGCAACTGACGCTGGCGATTTTCGCGCTGCTGCTCGCCGCTGGCGCGACCTTGTGGATCCCGCGGACCTTCAAGGAAGTGGTGGACAAGGGCTTTGGCGCGGACGCCGATCCGGCGCAGATCGGCGGTTATTTCCAGGGGCTGTTGCTGGTCGTGGTAGTGCTCGCCTTTGCCACCGCAATGCGCTTTTACTTCGTCTCCTGGCTGGGTGAGCGGACCGTTGCCGACATGCGCGCCGCGGTGCACCGCAACCTGCTGCGCCTGCCCCCGCGCTGGTTTGAAGAGAATCGTCCGTCGGAAATCGCCAGCCGCCTGACCGCCGATACTGCGGTGGTCGAGCAGATCGTCGGCACCACGGTATCGGTTGCGCTCCGCAACCTGCTGATCGCGATCGGCGGGACGCTGTACCTGTTCGTGCTGGCGCCCAAGATTGCGGCCTATCTGCTGGTCGGCATCCCGGTGATCGTGCTGCCGATCATGTGGCTGGGCGGGCGCGTGCGCCGCTTTTCGCGCACCAGCCAGGATCGCGTCGCCGATATCGGGTCGATCGCCTCGGAAACGCTGGGCGCGATGCGGATCGTGCAGGCATTCGGGCAGGAGGACCGCGAGAGCGCCCGCTTCCAGGGCGCGGTCGATCGCGGCTTTTCGACCGCGCGCAAGCGGTTTGCGACCCGCGCGCTGATGACCGCGCTGGTCATCTTCGCTTTGTTCACCGCGATTACCCTCATCATGTGGGACGCGGTCTATGGCGTCGCGCAGGGGCGCATTTCGGGCGGGTCGATCACTGCCTTCGTCATCACTGCGGGCCTTGTCACCGGTGCGTTCGGCGCGCTGACCGAAGTCTATGGTGATCTGTTGCGTGCTTCGGGTGCTGCGGGGCGCCTTGCCGAGCTGCTGTCGGAGGAGCCGGAGATCGCCGCACCCGCCAATCCGGTGGCGCTGCCCCAGCCGGCGCAGGGTGCGATCGACTTCGATCACGTCACCTTCCGCTACCCGACGCGGCCCGAGGTTTCGGCGCTGAACGACTTCACCCTGTCGGTTGCGCCGGGTGAGACGGTAGCGGTGGTCGGACCGTCGGGCGCGGGCAAGTCGACGCTGTTCCAGCTGGTCCAGCGCTTCTACGATCCCGAGGCGGGCGAAGTGCGCGTCGATGGCGTGCCGTTGCCCAAGGCCGATCCCGGCGCAGTCCGCGCGCGCATGGCGATGGTGCCGCAGGAGACGGTGATCTTCGCCGCCAGCGCGCGCGACAACCTCCGCTATGGCCGCTGGGACGCGACCGAAGAGCAGATCTGGCAGGCCGCCGAGGCCGCCAATGCCGCCGAGTTCCTGCGCGAGCTGCCGCAGGGGCTCGACACCTTCCTCGGCGAAGATGGCGCGCGCTTATCGGGTGGGCAGCGCCAGCGCATCGCCATCGCCCGCGCGCTGCTGCGCGATGCGCCGATCCTGCTGCTCGACGAGGCGACGAGCGCGCTCGATGCGGAGAGCGAGCGTCTGGTGCAGGACGCGCTGGATCATCTGATGCAGGGACGTACCACCCTCGTCATCGCCCACCGCCTCGCCACGGTCCGCGCGGCGCAGCGGATCATCGTGATGGATGACGGGCGCATCGTCGAGACCGGGACGCATGGCGAACTGGTGGCCAAGGGCGGGCTCTATGCGCGCCTTGCCAGCCTGCAATTCAGCGAAACCGCCTAACGCGAGAGATACCAGGCCGCGAAGGCAAGCACGCTGCCGAGCGCGATCGCGACCCTCAGCTTTGGGTTGCGCGCGCCGCTGCGGTCCTGCCCCATGCGGTCAAGGTCGAACCAGTAATGCGCCGGATGCGCCTCCCGGATCACGCCCGCGTCTCGCAACCGGTCGAATGCTGCCCGCTCGACTTGACCCGGCGCATATTCGATCGCAGTCCCGGGCGAGATCGCGCGATGTTCGGCGAAATGACGCTGGACGCGAAACTGGCCAAGGTCGGCAGCGCCGTTGGGCGACATGGTTTGCGGATCTCCGTTAAAGCGCCCTAGATAGTCGGGAAGCGCACGGCTGGTTTCAAGGCCGAAGATAGCTGGAGCTTTCGCCGCAGAGGAATCCCCTGCTCGCCCTCGCAATGGCTTGGCGATAAACAGCGGCATGCAATTTCGCCTGTTCCGGCCAATCCTCGCCGGAGCGCGACCAATCGACCGGATGGTCGCCTGCCTCGGTGCGACGATCTGCATCGCGCTGACCATGTTCATCGGTGCGGGACTGGGACTGACCGCATCCGACCTGCCGCTAATCGTCGCACCGATGGGGGCATCCGCCGTGCTGATATTTGCCGTGCCGGCCAGTCCGCTGGCCCAGCCCTGGCCGGTGGTAGGCGGCAACACCATTTCTGCGCTGGTCGGAATCGCTGTGTATCGGCACGTTGCCGACCCCATGATCGCGGCGGGACTTGCTGTCGGGCTGGCCATCCTTGCCATGTCGCCGTGTCGCTGCCTCCACCCGCCGGGTGGTGCCGCCGCGCTGACTGCGGTAATTGGTGGCGATAGCATCCATGCGGCGGGCTATGCCTTCGCCCTCTCCCCGGTAGCGCTCAATTCTGTCGCACTGGTTATGCTGGCGATGGTGTTCCACCGCGTGTCGACACACAGCTATCCCCACCGGCCTGCGCCACTCGCGATGCCGCCAGCCGCCGCCGGACTGCACCTCGACGATATCGACCGCGCACTCGCCGACTTGCCCGACAGTTTCGATATCAGCCGCGAAGATCTGGACGTGCTGCTGTCGCTTGCTGAAACCCATGCGGCAGCGCGGCGCCAGCGCTGACCCGGCCTTTCAATTTTTGGAAAGTGCGGTACGCTCGGCCAAAAGCTGAGAGCAGAAAGCCGAGAGGAAAGCATGACCCGCGAATTCGATCTGATCGTCTATGGCGCAACCGGCTTCACCGGGCGGCTTGTCGCCGAATATCTGGCGCAGTGTTACAATGATGGTTCGCTCAAATGGGCGATGGCGGGACGGTCGCTGACCAAGCTTCAGGCGGTCCGCGACGAGATTGGCGCGCCCGCTGACACGCCGCTGCTCACCGCCAATGCCGACGATCCCGCCGCGCTGCGCGCGCTGACCGCGCGGGCGACCGTCGTCCTCACCACCGTCGGCCCCTACCAGCTTTACGGCAACGACCTCGTCGCCGCCTGCGTCGAGACCGGCACCGCCTATGTCGATCTGTGCGGCGAGCCCAACTGGATGCACGACGTGATCGCGCGCCATCAGGATACGGCAAAGGCGAGCGGAGCGCGCATCGTCCTCTCGTGCGGCTTCGATTCGATCCCCTTCGACCTGGGCGTTTGGACCGCAGAGCAGGCGGCGATCGCCAAATGGGGCCGCCCCGCCCCGCGCGTGAAGGGTCGCGTGCGCAAAATGCAGGGCACTTTCTCCGGCGGCACCTTCGCCAGCGGCAAGGCGACCGCAGCGGCGGCGGCCAAGAACCCGGCGGTATTCAAGGTCCTGCTCGACCCCTTCGCACTCACCCCGGGCTTCACCGGACCGGACCAGCCCAAGGGGATGATGCCCGAATATGACGATGCTGTCGGCGGCTGGGTCGCGCCGTTCGTGATGGCGGTGATCAACACCAAGAATGTCCACCGCACCAACTTCCTCGCCGGCCACCCCTATGGCACCGACTTCCGCTATGACGAGATGATGGTCGCGCCGGGCCTTGGCGATATCGGCAAGGCGGCGGCGGAGGCGATTGCCAAGATGAACCCGATGAACGCCGACAAGGGCCCCGCCCCCGGCGAGGGTCCGTCGAAGGCGGAGCGCGAGGCGGGCTTCTACGAAATCGACTTCATCGCGGAGATGCCGACCGGGGAGTCGCTGACCTGCACCGTCACCGGCGACCGCGACCCCGGCTATGGCTCGACATCGAAGATGATCGCCGAAGCGGCTTTGTGCCTGATCCGCGACGTTGCCGGCGAGGGCGGGGTATGGACTCCCGGCGCGCTGATGGCCGAGCCGCTCAAGGCGCGGCTGGAGGCTAATGCGGGGCTGACGTTCACCGTGGCCTAAAGCTTGGCAATATCACAAGATGGGCGCACCATGCTCCAAAACCGTCGCCATCTCACCACGCTGCTCAACCGCCTCCACGTCGATTGGGATCGGGTGAGCGTTTATGATGACGGGTTTAAAGATGACGCGCTTTTTTTACGCGATAGCGATACAGGATGGCGCGTATTCTACATGGAAAAGGGCAAAGAATCGGGCGTCGTATATTTCGAAGCCGAGTGGCAAGCCTGCCGATATTTTTTGGGTGTGGTTTTCGCTGAACCGGATTTTTTCCTCTCGCCGGGCCATCCCCTTGGTTTTCTACGCGAGTAGCGGTCGCAGATTTATGTCCTAACCCACGTAAAAGCCGAGCATCAGCACCAGCGCCAGCACGACCGACACGGCAATCAGCACCGGCGCGCGCTTGCGGCGGTGGTGCGCGATCACCGCGTCATGCACGCGCAGGTCGAGCCAGTAATAGCCCTGTCCCTCGCGCCGGATCACGCGTTGCGCGATCAGCTTGTCGAACACCGGCTTCAAGTCGGCAGGCGGGGTGTAGAGGATCGTGCTGAGCGGTGTGATCGCGTGCTCGGCGCAGAAGTGATCGACGATACGCCGCCGCCCGCGCGCGAATTTGGTGATCGGAACCGATTCAACGACCGCCATTAGCTACTCCCTTCGTCAACCCGGCCTTGTGGCGGGGTCCACCCAGACGCGCGTCCGACGCTCGCCCTAACAGCGCTGCGCTTGCCGCACCGTGGACCTCGGAACAAGTCCGGGGTGACGAAAAGAGGGGTTAGCGCTTGCGCCCCTGATGCTTGATATTCGCCGGACGCCCGCGCCGCTTGAGCGGGCGCGGCGGGCCGGACTTGCGGCGCTCGCGGTCCGGACGCGGGCCCGACCCGCTGCCCTTGCCGTCGGGCAGTTCGAAGCGCAGCGCCCCCGACACCGGGTTCGCCTCGACCAGCTTCAATTGCAGCCGCTGGCCAAGCGCGAACTCCGCGCCGGTTTCCTCACCGACCAGCCGTTGCCCGGCCTCGTCATAGCGGAAATATTCGCGGCCCAAATCGCGCGCCGGGACCAACCCGTCGCCGCCGATCCCATCGACCGTCGCGAAGAACCCGAACGACTGCACCCCGGTGATCCGCGCATCGAGCACCTCGCCGACATGGCTCGCCAGATATGCGGCGACATAGCGGTCGATCGTGTCGCGCTCCGCCTCCATCGCACGGCGCTCGAGCTTGCTGATCAGCTCGCCGGTCCGCTCCATGTCCTTGTCCGCCGGCAACTCGCCGCCCGGCCCGAGCTTGAACGCCTCGGTCAGCGCGCGGTGGACGATGAGATCGGCATAGCGGCGGATCGGCGAGGTGAAGTGCGCATAGCTGCCCAGCGCCAGCCCGAAATGCCCGGCATTTTGCGGACCATAATAGGCCTGGGTCTGCGTGCGCAGCACCTGGGTCATCACCTCGGCGTGAAAATCCGCCTCCTTGGTCCGCGCGATGACATGGTTGAATGTCTTGGGCCGGATCACCTGCCCAAGCGCGAATTCGACATCGAGCGTCTTGAGATACTCCTTGAGCGCAACCAGCTTTTCGCGGCTCGGCGGCTCGTGGATGCGGTACATCACCGGCGCCTTCTTCTTCTCCAGCGCCTTGGCCGCCGCGACGTTCGCGGCGATCATATAATCCTCGATCAGCTTGTGCGCGTCCAGCCGCTCACGCGGCGCAACCGACAGGATGCGCCCCTTTTCGTCGAGCACGATCCGCCGTTCGGGCAGGTCGAGGTCGAGCGGCTCGCGCTTCGCCCGCGCCTTGTTGAGCGCGGCCCAGCAGTCCCACAGGGGGAGGAGCGCGGGGAGCAAATCCCCCTCCCGCTTGCGGGAGGGGTTAGGGGAGGGCATGTCCAAATCGGATTCCGGTGAAGGTGACAGGCCCTCCCCCGACCCCTCCCGCTCTGCGGGCGGGGAGTCCGCGCCATCAATCGCCGCCTGCGCATCCTCATACGCAATGTTCGCCGCCAGCTTCACCACCGCGCGGCTGAACCGCCAGTCCTTGATCTCACCATCGGCGGAAATCCGCATATGGCAGGCGAGCGCCGCGCGCTCGACGCCTTCCTTCAGCGAACACACATCCGCCGACAGCACTTCCGGCAACATCGGCACCACCCGGTCGGGGAAATAGACGCTGTTGCCGCGTTTGCGCGCCTCACGGTCGAGCAAAGAACCGGGGCGAACATAGAAGCTGACATCGGCAATCGCGACGATCGCCTTCCACCCGCCTTCGTTGGTCGGATCATCGTCCGGCGTCGCCCAGACCGCATCGTCATGGTCGCGCGCATCTGCGGGATCGATCGCGACGATCGGCAGGTCGCGCAGGTCTTCGCGCCCCTCACCCAATGGCTGCTTCGCCACGCGCTCCGCCTCGGCCAGCAACTCTTCGGAGAAGATGTGCGGGATTTCATGCTTGTGGATCGCGATCAGTGAGAAGCTGCGCGGCGCGAAAGGGTCGCCGAGGATTTCGCTGACCTTGGCGAACAGCCGCGGCCCCTTGCCCGTAACCTCCGCCATCACCAGGTCGCCCGGCTCGGCACCGTTGCGGTCGGAGATGACGGGGCTGGTGCGCTCCTTCTTGTCGAGCCCCTGCAGATACAGCCGCCCGCCCTCTTCATGGACGACGCCCAGCACCGCTGCGTCACCCTTGGCGAGCTTCTTCATCGGGTGGGCGATCCAGCCCTTTCCGGCCTCTTCGGTGCGCGCAAGGATGCGGTCGCCGACACCCAGCGCGCCACCCGGCCCGCGCTTCTCCCGCACGCGCAGCCGCGGCACCGGAATGCCCTCCGCCTCCCAGCGCTCGGGCACGGCCCAGACCGTGTCGCCATCGGCCTCGACGATGCGCAGCACCGTCACCTTGGGCACGCCGCCCATCTTGTGAAAGGCACGACCGGGGGCGACGTCGATCAGCCCCTCGTCGCTCATGTCCTTGAGCAGCGCCTTGAGCGCGATCTTTTCCTGCGCCGACAGGCCAAAGGCGCGCGCGATTTCACGCTTGCCTGCCGCTTGCTCCGACGAAGTGATGAAATCGATGATCTGTTGGCGGGTCGGCAGGCCCGGAACGGGCTTCGACTTTGCGTTTTTCTGTTTTGCCATTGGCGGCCAACATAGTCCTTCGCCGCCGCAAAACCAAATGCGTCGCAGAAAATACCCGCCCGCCGCGACCTGCGCAGGCGCGGCGCTCCTATGATCGGATCAGTCCCTTTCCGCCCCCGGGAGCCATGCCGATGCGCCTCAATCGCCGCCATTTGTTCGCCGCTGTCGCCGCCGGCGGTGCTGCGCTTGCCACCCGCCCGCTGATCGCGTCCGAGGGCGGACATGCCGCGTCGACAGTCACCCCGGAAACCGCGCTCGCGACGCTCAAAAAGGGCAATCAGGCCTTCACCATGGGCCGCGCGTTCAACTACGGCCTCAATGACGGCCAGCGCCGCGCGTTCCTTGCCGGGCAGCGGCCCTTTGCGACGATCGTCTGCTGCTCCGACAGCCGCGCCGCGCCCGAACAGATTTTCGAGACCGGCGTCGGCCAGCTGTTCGTCGTGCGCAATGCGGGCAGCACCGTCGCCAACGCCCAGGCGATGGGCAGCATCGAATATTCGATCGTCCATCTCGGCGTGCCGCTGATCGTCGTGCTCGGCCATTCATCGTGCGGCGCGGTCAAGGCCGCGATCGAGGTGGTGGACAAGAACGCGAAATTGCCCGGCAGCCTCGGCGCAATGGTCGAACCGATCGTCCCGGCGGTCCATACCGCGCACAATGCCCCGGGCGATCTGGTCGAAAATTCGATCCGCGAGAATGTCCGCCACGTCGTGCACGACCTGCGCGCGCCAAGCCAGCGCCTGATCGCGGCACCGCGGCGCGACGGGAAGCTCAAGATCGTGGGCGCGGAATACCACCTGGCGTCGGGCATCGTCGAGTTTTTCGACGTCGAATAGGCGTCAGAAGCGCGGCGGCGGCCCGCCCGCCCGGTAACGGGCAAGCAGGCCGCGCACCCGCGTGGCGGCCTGCACCCGCCCTGCCGCCCGCAGTGCGGCCTGATGCTCCGCGCCCAGCGCCACCAGCCCCGCGTCGCCGCGCCAGCTCTGCACCACCAGCCGGTCTAGCAGCGCGCGCTGCATCGCAATGCCCTCGGCCAGCTTGGCCCCGCCCTGGGCGCTGAGTGCGCCGACAAGTCCACGGATCGCACGCACCTGCTGCGCCGTGGCAATCAGCGGGGTTCCCATCCGCGCCAGCAGCGCGCGGTACGCGGCTTCCGCCGCGAGCGCCTCGCCAGCGGCCAGCGCAGCATCGGCGGCGCGCCATTCCCGCTCGGGCACGAATGGCTCCTGCGCCGCGACAAAGCTCGCCCGAACGAACGCCAACGCCCGGCTGCGCTGCATCCTGAACCGCGCTATATCCTGCGCTTGCATGTCGCCTGCGCCGCGCGCGAACCGGAACGCCGTCGCGGTGCGATAGCTCGCCCGCGCCAGTTCCACCGCCTCGCTCCCCCGCCCCAGCGCCAGCAGCATTTCTGCGGTCGTATCGAGATAGCTCGTCCCGCCGCGCGCGGTCATCATCTCTGCGCCGCCGCCGTCGACCGCGATCGTCCGCCGTTGTCGGTCCACCGCAATCGCCCAGCGCTCCCGCACCAGCGCGTCGCTCGGCCCCGACTGGCGTTCGCGGATCGCGGCCATCGCATCGGCACCAAAGCGCAGCACCCCGCGCGCCTCATTGCCCATCGCACCCTCTTCCTGCAGCGCGGCCATCGCTTTGGCGATTTCCTCGATCCCCTCGCCCGCGCGCCCCTGCTTCTCCAGCACCTCGGCCAGTTCGACGGCACAAGTCACCCGGTCGAGGCTCAAACATTCGTAATCCGGATTGTCCGCCATCCGCGCGCGGATCGCCCGTTCCTGCGCGCGCAGGTCGTCGGGCACCTGCACGGGGGCGAGGGCGAGCAGGATCGACAGGCCAAATCCCATGCCGCCATCGTCTCTGCTCCAGCAGCGTGGGTCAACCGTCGAAACCGGTCGCCCCGCCGCACGCGAGCGATTAGGCTGGCGGGGTGACCCATGACCTCCTCATCATCGGCGGCGGCATCAACGGCTGTGCCATTGCGCGCGAGGCCGCGTTGCTCGGGCTGCGCGTACTGCTGGTCGAACGCGACAACCTCGCCGCGCATACGTCCTCCGCGTCGAGCAAGTTGATCCATGGCGGGCTGCGCTATCTCGAAACCTATGAGTTCCGCCTGGTGCGCGAGGCGCTGATCGAGCGCGAGCGGATGCTGGCGACGGCGCCGCATCTGATCCGCCCGATGGCGTTCGTCCTGCCGCATGCCCATGCCGTGCGCCCACGCTGGATGGTGCGGGCGGGGCTGTATCTCTACGACCTGCTCGGCCTCGGCTCCTCGCTCCCGCGCTCCCGGTCGTTGCGCCGCGACGACCCTCGCCTCGCCCCGCTGACCCCGGACAGCGACGGATTCCTCTATTGGGACGCGCAGGTCGACGACGCCGCTCTGGTCCGCGCCAATGCCAAGGATGCGGCTGCGAACGGGGCGGAGATCGTCACCGGCGTTACGGTGACCAGCGCGCAACGCGACGCCGAGGGCTGGACTGCCGCGCTCTCGGACGGGCGGACGTTCAACGCCCGCGCGATCGTCAACGCCGCCGGCCCATGGGTTCGCGACTTGCTCGACACGCTCGGCGTCGCCACGACCAGCGGCCTGCGCCTGATCAAGGGCAGCCATATCACCGTCCCGGCGCTGTGGGAGGGTGACCATGCCTATATCCTGCAACAGCCCGACCGCCGCGTGGTCTTCGCCGCGCCGTGGCGGGGGGAAACGATGATCGGCACTACCGATGTGCCCGTCGCGCATCCCGGCGATGCGGGCATCGACCCGGAGGAGATCGCCTATCTCTGCGCCGCTGCGAACCGCTATTTCCAGCGCCAGATCGCTCCCACAAAGGTGACCGGCACCTGGTCCGGCATCCGTGCGCTCTACGACAATGGCGCGGACGAGGCACGGACGGTGACCCGCGACTACCACCTCGACCTCGACACGCAGAGCGCCCCGATCCTGTCGGTGTTCGGCGGCAAGATCACCACCGCCCGCGCACTCGCCGAACATGCGCTACGGTTGCTCGCGCCGCAGTTCGGCATCGCGGCCCGCCCGGTGACGCGTGACCGACGCCTTCCCTGACCACGGACCTTTTCGGCGCTTGAAGCGCTTAATGTCAGTAACTTGGCAATCAGGAGACCGACAATGAGCATCGAAGGAAAAGCAAAGGAAGCCGCCGGCTACGTCAAGGAAGAGCTCAACGAGCATCGCGATTCGCCCGAGGGCCAGAAGGCAGCTCAGGAAGGCCGCGACCTGCGCAATGAAGGTCGGATGGAAGACGGCAAGCCGCCGAAGACGACCGAGCCCGGCACCGGCGCCGAATAAGCTTCAACTGCCCCCGCTCCGGCGGGGGCAGTCATTTCTGCCTCAATATGCCCGCGCGACCAGGATCCGCTCCACCGCAGGCTTGCCGGTGAACACGCATGCCCCGTCCGCCGGAGCCGCGCCCAGCGGCACGTTACGGAAGGTCAGCTTGAGCGCCTTGATCCGCTCGACCACCGCATCCAGCTCCGCGCCCTCGGGCTTGCTCCACTGCACCTCGACCCAGCCCGGATACTTCCCAGACCCCTCGAAATGCGCTTTGAGCGCGTCGAAGCTCTCGACGCCCCGCACGATGTTCGCATCCAGCCGCGCGCGCGCATCGGCGTGCAGCCCGGACTGGATTTCCTCCAGCAGCGCCGCCGCACCCGCGACGAACGCGTCCTTCGCGACCACCGCGCTGTCGAGCTTGCCGTCCTCGCGATACAGCCGGTCGCGGCGGATGACGGAGACATTGCCGCCCGCCATGTCACGCCCGCCGACCTCGATCACCACCGGCGCACCCTTCTTGACCCAGCCCCAGCGCTTGGTCGCCGCCTTGACCGCCTTGAGGTCGAGCAGCGCGCGCACCGGCTCGCCCAGCGCGCTCTGCTTGGCCAGCTCGGCCTGCAGCCCCTTGCAATAATCGATCAGCGCGGCGTCCTCGTCTGTGTCGCGCAGCATCGGCACGATCACGATCTGCCACGGCGCGATGCGCGGCGGTACGCGCAGGCCGTCATCGTCGCCATGCACCATGATCACGCCGCCGATCATGCGCGTCGACACGCCCCAGCTGGTCGTCTGCGCCAGCTCCTGCACGCCTTCGGCATTCTGATACTTGATACCCTGCGCGCTGGAGAAGGTGGTGCCGAGGAAGTGGCTGGTGCCGGCCTGCAGCGCCTTGCCGTCCTGCATCATCGCCTCGATGCTGTAGGTCGCAACCGCGCCGGGGAAGCGCTCATTCTCCGGCTTCTCGCCCGCGACGACCGGCATGGCGAGGCAGGTCTCGGCGAATTCGCGATAGACCTCCAGCATCTTCATCGTCTCTTCGCGCGCCTCGTCGACCGTGGCGTGGGCGGTATGCCCCTCCTGCCACAGGAACTCCGCGGTGCGCAGGAACATGCGGGTCCGCATTTCCCAGCGCACGACATTGGCCCACTGGTTGATCAGCACGGGCAGGTCGCGCCACGACTGGACCCAGCGCGCCATCGCGGCACCAATCACCGTTTCCGATGTCGGGCGGACGACCAGCGGCTCCTCCAGCTTCGCATCGGGATCGGGCACCAGCCGCCCGTCCTTCTGCACCAGCCGGTGATGCGTGACGACCGCCATCTCCTTGGCAAAGCCGTCGACATGCTCGGCCTCTTTCTCGAAATAGCTCAAGGGGATGAACAGCGGGAAATAGCAATTCTCGTGCCCCGTCGCCTTGATGCGATCGTCGAGCAGCCGCTGGATCCGCTCCCAGATGCCATAGCCCCATGGCCGGATGACCATGCACCCGCGCACGCCGCTTTCCTCGGCCATATCGGCTTCGGTGATAACGGCCTGATACCAGGCGGCGAAATCCGCTTCGCGGGTGACGTTGAGTGCGCGTTTGATCATGGCTGCGCGATTAGCGCGCGATTTGGGGCGCGTCACGCCCCTTCGCGCCTTGCCGCACCGCAACGTCGTCTCTAGGCAGGCGCGGTGCATCGTGATCGCGTCCTTACCGGCCTTGGCCTGCGCCTGCTCGCCATCCTGATGCTCTCGACCATGGGCGCGCTGATCAAGCTGGCGGAGCAAGGCGGCGCCAATCTGGCCGAGATCATGTTGTTTCGTCAGCTGTTCGCGATCCCGTTCATCCTCGCCTGGATCGCCGCCGGCCCCGGGATGCGGTCGATCCGCACGCGGCGGTTCGGGTTGCACATCAACCGCACCGTGATCGGGCTGACCGGCATGGTGTTCAATTTCGGCGCGGTGCTGCTGCTCCCGCTGGCCGAGGCGACGACCTTCTCCTTCACCGCTCCGATCTTTGCCACGATCCTCGGCGCGCTGGTGCTGCGTGAAACAACCGGGTGGCGGCGCTGGGCGGCGGTGATTGCGGGGTTCGTCGGCGTGGTGCTGGTCGCGCAGCCGGGCGACGGGCATATCCCGCTCACCGGCGCGCTGGTCGGGCTGACCGCGGCCTTCTTCGTCGCGCTGATCGCGATCCAGCTGCGCCAGATGGCCAAGACCGAACGGCCCGCGACGACCGTCTTCTGGTTCTCGACCCTGTCGGTGCCGCCGCTCGCGATCGCCTACCCCTTCTTCGCGCAGATGCACGACTGGCAGACCTTTGCGATCCTGATCGGCATCGGCCTGGTCGGCGGCGCGGGCCAGCTCGCGCTCACCGCCGCGCTGCGCTTCGCCCCGGTCTCGGCGGTGGTGCCGATGGATTATTCCAGCCTGATCTGGGCGACGCTCTATGGCTATGTGCTATTCGGCGTGCTGCCCAGCCAATGGACCTGGATCGGCGCCCCGATCATCGTCGCCAGCGGCCTCTACATCGCCTGGCGCGAGCAACGGCTGGGACTGGCGCGGCGGGCGGGGCCGGTTGAGGCGGTTGCAGATGTGGAGGACGACTGAAGGGCGCGCTGGCGCGGGGTATTGCGGCGTCTGATTTCGGGATTTCGAGGTCTGTTCGGTAGTGGCTGCAAATGGGTGGAAGCGGTCATTGCTGTATCCAGCCTATTCGGGCACACTCAGAACATGGCCGCAAATGTGAATATCGAGCATGTGCGATGGGCGCTTGAAGAGCTGTCCGACGAGCGTGAACAGGTCCGGCTATGGCTCTCGGATGGCAGCGCTGGAAAGGAAGTCTCGTCGTTCGTCGAAGCGCGGTGCATTCTTTTCGACGACAGCGGTCTTGGCTATGCCTTAGAAAGAAATTCGACCGGGCTTGGCGAGCAAATCGATAATCAACTCGTTTTGATCGGAACGTTGCTGCGCCGGATAGATTCCAGCAGAGCTCCGCAAGACATCATTGCTGACCCGCTCATGAGCCGTGTGCGGGCCGCGGCCGCAGAAGCTCTCCAAGCCTTGCAGTCCTGACGCTTCTATGTCCGCAATGGGTCGTTAGCCGAAAGGCAGCTAACGAACCGAACCCGCGCTAACCCGTAGCTGCGACCCGCAACGTTACCTTACGCGCCACCACCCCTGCGATACACCAACATCAGATTGTTCGCCGGCATCACCACCCGCCCGGTGCGCGCGAAGCCACAGTCCTCTGCAAGCCGGTCCAACTCCGCAACATCGCGCAGGCCCCACGCCGGATTGCGTGCCTTCAACGATTCATCGAACGCCAGATTGGACTCCGCCGTTTCCACCCCCGCCTCGCGATACGGGCCGTAGAGGATCAGCGGGCCGCCCGACGGCAACAGCGCGGCGCACGCGCGGAACAGCCCGACCGTCGCCGCCCACGGGCTGATATGCACCATGTTGATGCACAGCACCGCATCGGCGGCGGCGATCGGCCACTCCCCCGCCGCCGCATCGATCGCCAGCGGCGGGGCGACATTGGCTAGCCCTGCGCACCATGACGCGATCGACGCCCGCGCCGCCGCGTCGGGATCGCTGGGCACGAAGGTCAGCGCGGGGAAGCGCTCGGCAAAGAACGCGGCATGCTCCCCGCTGCCGCTCGCGACCTCCAGCACCGTGCCGTGCGCTGGCAACAGCACCGCCAGCTCCGCCGCAATCGCCTCCCGGTTGCGCAGCGTGGCGGGCGCATGCTTGCGCACCGCGCCGCTATCC
This sequence comes from Sphingomonas sp. SDUR79, assembly GCF_056821745.1. Lineage (NCBI taxonomy): Bacteria > Pseudomonadati > Pseudomonadota > Alphaproteobacteria > Sphingomonadales > Sphingomonadaceae > Sphingomonas > Sphingomonas sp. SDUR79. The sequence continues at coordinate 1,978,721 of NZ_JBPDIN010000001.1, forward strand.
TCCGCGACGATCCACGGCGTCGGATCGCTCATTTCGGCGCGCAGGCCGAGCGGTCGCCCGCCTTGCACCGCGCGACCTGTGCCTCCCACTCGGCCCGCACGCGCGCGGCTTCGGCCTCACGCCGCGCTACGTCGGCCCGCCACGCGGCCATCTTCGCCTCATGCTCGGCCTTTTGCCGCGCCAGATAGAGTTCGTAATCGGTCTTGCGCTCCAGCGTGATCCGGGCGATGCGATCCGCCTCGGCCTGATCGCGCTGGCGCTGGGCGTCATACATGCGCTGCGCTTCGATCCGGTCCGCGTCCTGCTCAGCCTGCGGGATGCGCGGATCCTGCACCGCCATTGCCGGTGCCGCCATCAACATTGCCACGATCAAAGCCATTGCGCCGCGCATCATCTTCGCCTCCCCAAAACCAAAACGGGCGGCGGCACGAAGCCGCCGCCCGCCCGGGAGCCGGGTTAGACCGAAATCCAACCCGGTTAAACAGACGAAAAATGTTACTCGGCCGCCTGGGCCTGGGCCGGCTCCTTCCACACCAGCACCGGCTTGCGCGCGGCCAGCGTCTCGTCGAGGCGGCGGCGCGGCGCGAAGTGCGGCGCGGTCTTGAGCGCAGCATCGCCCGCCTTGGCGCGCTGTGCGACCGAACGGAACGCGCCGATGAACTGATCCAGCGCCGCCTTGCTCTCGGTCTCGGTCGGCTCGACCAGCATCGCGCCATGGACGACCAGCGGGAAATAGACCGTCATCGGGTGGAAGCCCTCGTCGATCAGCCCCTTGGCGATGTCGAGCGTCGAGAAGCCCTCGGCCAAGCCACGGTCGCTGAAGATCGCCTCATGCATGCACGGCCCACTCGCGGCGAAGGGCGCGTCGAGCACATCCTCCAGGCTGCGCAGGACATAGTTGGCGTTGAGGACGCTGTCCTCCGCCACTTGGCGAAGCCCGTCCGCGCCGTGCGAGAGGATATAGGTCAGCGCGCGGGTGAACATGCCCATCTGACCGTGGAACGAGACCATGCGGCCAAAGCTGGAGCCGTGATGCTCGCCTGCGGTTTCCTCTTCAACCAGCACGAATCGGCCATCCTGTTCCTCGACGAACGGCAGCGGTGCGAACGGTGCCAGCGCCTCCGACAGCACCACCGGCCCCGAACCCGGCCCACCACCACCATGCGGGGTCGAGAAGGTCTTGTGCAGGTTGATGTGCATCGCATCGACGCCGAGGTCGCCCGGGCGCACCTTGCCGACGATCGCGTTGAAGTTCGCGCCGTCGCAATAGACGTAACCGCCCGCTGCGTGCACCGCGTCGCTGATCGTCTTCAGGTCACGCTCGAACAGGCCGCAGGTATTGGGGTTGGTGATCATCACCGCCGCCACGTCCGGTCCCAGCCGCGCGGTGAGCGCCGCGACATCGACGCGCCCGTCCGGGGTCGCCGGAATATCCTCGACCGTGAAGCCCGCAAACGCCGCCGTCGCCGGGTTGGTGCCGTGCGCGCTTTCGGGGACCAGCACCACGCGGCGATCCTCGCCCCGTGCTTCCAGCGCCGCCTTGATCGCCAGGATACCGCACAGCTCGCCATGCGCGCCCGCCTTGGGCGACATCGCCACGGCCTTCATGCCGGTCAGCGTGACCAGCCAGTGCGCCAGCTGGTCGATCACTTCCAGCGCGCCCTGCACCGTGTCGATCGGCTGGAGCGGATGGATGTCGGCAAAGCCGGGAAGCCGCGCCATCCGCTCATTCAGGCGCGGATTATGCTTCATCGTGCAGCTGCCCAGCGGGAAGAAGCCGAGGTCGATCCCATAGTTCTGGCGCGACAGGCGGGTGTAATGGCGGACCGCCTCCGGCTCGCTCAGGCCCGGCAGGCCGATGTCGCGATGCCGCTCCAGCCCGCCCAGTCGCGACGCCGCCTTGGGCGCTTCGGCAAAATCGACGCCGGTCGTGTCGAGCGAGCCGATCTCGAAGATCAGCGCCTCTTCGAGCATCAGCGCGCGGTTGCCGGTGAAGGTGGCGGCAGCCTCACCCTCGACCGCGTTCATCTGCGGACGCCAGCCGCTCTGGTTGATCGTGCTCATGCCAGCACCTCCTGAAGAGCGGCGGCAAGGGTTTCGACATCCTCCGCCGTGGTGGTTTCGGTGACCGCGACGACGAGGCCGTTCTCCAACGCCCCCTCGCCCGGATAGAGACGGCCGAGCGACACGCCGGCGAGGATGCCCTTGTCGGCGAGTTCGCGCACGACCGGGCGTGCTTCCTTGGGCAGCTTCAGCGTGAATTCGTTGAAGAAAGTCGGCGTCACCAGCTCGACGCCCGGCACCTGCGCCAGCCGGTCCGCCGCCGCGCTCGCGCCCGCATGGTTGAGCATCGCGAGCTGCCGCAGCCCCTTCTCACCCAGCAACGTCATGTGCACCGACCAGGCGAGCGCGCACAGCACCGAGCTGGTGCAGATGTTCGACGTCGCCTTTTCGCGGCGGATATGCTGCTCGCGCGTCGAGAGCGTCAGCACGAAGCCGCGCTTGCCCTCGGCATCCACCGTCTCACCCGTCAGGCGGCCGGGCATCTGTCGGACGTATTTTTCCTTGCAGCCGAACAGGCCGACATAGGGGCCGCCGAACTGCAGGCCGACGCCGATCGACTGGCCTTCGCCGACGACGATGTCCGCGCCCATCTCACCGGGCGACTTGATCGCCCCCAGCGCCACCGGCTCGGTCACCACCGCGACCAGCAGCGCCTTCTTCGCCTGGCACGCAGCAGCGAGGTCGGACAGGTCGGCAATGCGGCCGAGAATGTCGGGATATTGCACCACGACGCACGAGGTTTCGTCGTCGATCAAGTCGATCAGCTTCGCCGTGTCCGGCTCGGCCGTCAGCTCCGGCACCGCGGTGACCAGCGTGTCGCCGGTATATTTGGCCATGGTGTTGGCGACCGAGACATAATGCGGATGCAGCCCGCCCGACAGGATCGCCTTGGCGCGCTTGGTGATGCGCCGCGCCATGCCGATCGCCTCCCAGCACGCGGTCGACCCGTCATACATCGACGCATTGGCGACATCGGTGCCCAGCAGGCGCGCGACCTGGGTCTGGAACTCGAACATCACCTGCAGCGTGCCCTGCGCGATTTCCGGCTGATAGGGCGTGTAGGCGGTCAGAAACTCGCCGCGCTGGATGATGTGATCGACGCTCGCCGGGACATGGTGGCGATAGGCGCCACAGCCGAGGAAAAAGGGCGCGCTCCCCGCCGACAGGTTTTTCGCCGCCAGTTTCGACATGTGCCGCTCGACCGCCAGCTCGCTGGCATGCATCGGCAGGCCCGGCACCGGCCCAGACAGCCGCGCGCTTTCGGGGACGTCGGCGAACAGATCATCGATCGTCGCGGCATTGACCGCAGCGAGCATCGCCTGCCGGTCGGACGGGGTAAGGGGAAGGTAGCGCATTGGAATTCCCGTCGCCCCGGCGGAGGCCGGGGCCGCTATCGGTAAAGCGCATGCTCCGCCACGGAGCGGCCCCGGCCTCCGCCGGGGCGACGCGCGATTAGAGCTTGCTCACGAAATCCGCGTACGCGCTCTCGTTCATCAGCCCGTCGAGCTCGCTGGTGTCGCTCAGCGTCATCTTGAAGAACCAGCCATCGCCTTCGGGGTCTTCGTTGACCAGCGCGGGGCTGTCTTCCAGTGCCGGGTTGCCCTCGACCACCGTTCCGCTGACCGGCGCATAGACGTCGCTCGCCGCCTTGACGCTCTCGACCACTGCGGCGTCATCGCCCTTGGCGACTTCCTTGCCTTCCTCGGGCACCTCGACGAACACGATGTCGCCCAGCTGGCTCTGCGCATAGTCGGTGATGCCGACGGTCGCGATCTCGCCGTCGAGTTCGATCCATTCATGATCTTCGGTGAAGTAACGGCTCATGTTCAGGCTCCCTGTCGGACATAGCGGTGGGGGACGAAGGGCATTGGCACCACTTCGCCATGATGGATCTTGCCGCGCTGGCTCAGCGTTACGCGCGTGCCGATTTGCGCCATCGCGGTTGGGACGTAGGCCATCGCGATCGGCTTCTGCACGGTCGGGGCAAAGCCGCCGCTGGTGACGCGGCCGACTTCGTTGCCCTGTCCGTCCAGCACCAGCGCGCCTTCACGCACCGGCTGACGCCCCTCGACGATCAGGCCGACGCGGCGCTGGATCGGGCCATTCTCGCGCTCGTGCAGGATGCGTGTCGCACCGGGGAAATTGGCTTCCTCACGCCGCCGCTTGCTCGCCACCGCGAAGTTCAGCGCCGCCATGATCGGCGTCGTCTCGGGATCGAGGTCATGCCCATAGAGCGGCAAGTCCGCCTCGAGCCGCAGCGAATCGCGCGCGCCAAGGCCGATCGGCTTCACCTCAGGCTCGCCGCACAGCAGGTCGGCGACCTTCGCCGCCTGATCGGCGGGGATCGAGATTTCGAACCCATCCTCGCCGGTATAGCCCGAACGGCTGATATAGGCGGGAACCCCGGCGATCTCGAACTTGCCGCCCTTCATGAACACCAGCGCGTCAAGCGGGTATTCGCCCGTCGCATGGCGGTTCAGCGCATCGAACGCCTTCGGACCCTGCAGCGCCAGCAGTGCATGCTCGTCCATGTGATTGATCTCGATCGAATCGGGCAGATGCTCGCGCAGATGGGCGATATCGTCCCATTTGCACGCGCCGTTGACGACCATGTAGATGCCACCCGGCCAGCGGCTGAACATCAAATCGTCGAGGATGCCGCCATTCTCGGCCAGCAGCAGCGAATATTTCTGCTGCCCCACCGCGACGCCCGCGACATCGGCGGGGATCAGCTTCTCCAGCTCGGCGTCGAGGGCTTCGCCCGACAGCAACAGCTGGCCCATATGCGACACGTCGAACAGGCCGGCAGATTCGCGCACCCACAGATGCTCGGCCATGATGCCTTCATACTGGACCGGCATTTCATAGCCCGCGAACGGCACCATCCGTCCGCCGCGCGCCCGATGCCACGCGTCGAGCGGCAGCAGCATCAGTTCTTCGACGAATTCGGGCTCGCCCGTAAGGGAATCAGGGCTGTCGGTCACGCGCGTGCTCCAGAATTGACGACGGAATGCCGCACAGCGCGGCCATTCATCCGTCGCCCCCTCTGTCACGGGAACCTGAGAGCTTTGATCCCGGAGCGTGTCCGGGACTTACCCCTTCGGTGGCTCACACCTGACGGAGCGAGCGCTTTCCAGAGTGTCGTGGCCCGCGCGGTCCCTGGTGCCTGAGAGATTCCGGGGCGGTTGCTCCTTCGGCGTTCCGGGTCCGGGGACCCGCAAACTCTCCCGCGCGTGCCTTCACCGGTTGCCCGATGCCGACGCCATGGGAATGCTGCGCCGCACAGTCCGAGTCAATCGCGAAGTTGGGAATTCATCCGGGCCTGCCTTCAATCCTCCCCCGCCAGGGGGAGGTGGCACGCGCAGCGTGACGGAGGGGGAGGAAGGGGTTCGGTCTGAACCGAAGGGACACACCCGTCCTCCCCCTCCGTCGCCTTTGGCGACACCTCCCGCTGGCGGGGGAGGATTGGTTTGAGTCCGCCGTCTTAACGCGTCGCGTTATACTTCAGCTGCGCGTCGGTGAGCTGGAATCCGACCAGCGCCTCGAACGTAGCGCGCAACACGGCCTGGCGCACTTCGGGGCGCGCCAGCGGGTCGAGCGCCGCGGTCTCGTCCCCCGCCTTGCGCTTCGCCAGGATCTGGCGGCGGATATCGTCGGGCAGCGTCGCGGCAGCGCGAGAGACATAGGCGTTGGCAGTACCGCTCGCCTGCGCGCGCGCCTGACCCGGTTCGAATCGCAGCGTCACTTGCGCCACGCGCTTCGACACGACCGCGGTGCCGCCCTGAACGACGGTAACGAAATAGGGCAAGGTCACCTCGCGCGCGCCCTCGGTCGAGCGGCGGCTGGCCTGCACCTCGAACGCGATGTCGCTGCGGATCATCTCGCCGCTGTCGTCGCAACTCGACGTGACGTTGGTCATCGTCGCGGTCACGTCGATCGCGCTCGCCGCCGTGCTGTCGGCGGGATTGAACAGGGTGATGTCGCCGGTCCCGGCCGGCACGCCGACGCGTGGGCAGGCGGAGCGAACCGCGGTGATGCCGCCCTCGGCAATGTCGCCCTCACGGGAGCAGGCGGCAAGCGCCAGCGGAATCGATGCGGCAAGCGCGAGTTTGCGAACGTTCAACTGGGGCACCTTTCCCGAACAAGACATGCCCGCCTCCCCCATCTCTGGCGGACCCGGCGCGGCGGCGGGCACCATAGGCAGCGCTTTGCCTTCCCGCAACGGCCATCCCGCGCCTTTCCCGCCGCGCGCGGATCGCGTAAGGCGACTGCGATGACCGACACCCAAAAGCCCGTCCTCGAACTCCTCATCGCCGCGCCGCGCGGCTTTTGCGCCGGAGTCGACCGCGCGATCCAGATCGTCGAACGCGCGATCGAACTGCACGGTGCGCCGGTCTATGTCCGCCATGAAATCGTCCACAATAAATATGTCGTGGACACGCTGCGCGCGAAGGGCGCGATCTTCGTCGATGAGCTCGATCAGGTACCGGACGGGGTGCATGTCGTCTTCTCCGCACATGGCGTCCCCAAATCGGTCCCCGCCGCCGCGCAGGATCGCGGCCTGTCCTATTTCGATGCCACCTGCCCGCTGGTGTCCAAGGTGCATCGCCAGGCCGAACGGCTGGTCGCCGCCGGCCGCCACATCCTGTTCATCGGCCATACCGGTCACCCCGAGGTGATCGGCACCTTTGGTCAGGTGCCCGACGGCGCAATGACGCTGATCGAAACCGAAGAGGATGCCGAAACGATCGCGCCGGCCGAGCCGGGTAACCTCGCCTTCCTCACCCAGACGACATTGTCGGTCGACGACACCGCGTCGATCCTGGGCATTCTTCAGCGGCGCTTCCCCGATATCGTTGCGCCCAAGGCAGACGATATCTGCTACGCCACATCGAACCGGCAGGCGGCAGTGCGTGCCATCGCCGGGTCGTGCGATCTGGTGCTGGTGATCGGCGCGCCCAACTCGTCCAACTCGCTGCGCCTTGCCGAAGTGGCCGAGCGCGAGGGGACGACGTCGAAGCTGATCCAGCGCGCCGACGATCTCGATTTCGACTGGCTGGCGGGGATCGGCACGCTTGGCATTACTGCCGGCGCTTCGGCGCCCGAAGTGCTGGTGCGCGAAGTGATCGACCGCATCGCCACCCGCTATGCCGTGACCGAACGCATGGTCGAGACGGCGCAGGAAACGATCACGTTCAAGCTGCCCAAGGGGCTCGAGGCGGCGTAGTCCACCATCCGTTTGCCCTGAGCTTGTCGAAGGGCCGTCTTTTCCTTTAGCGGCACGGCACGCGCTTCGACAGGCTCAGCGCGAACGGAGGAATGGTGGCAGTCTACACACAGGTCCCGGCCGAATCGCTCGCCGCGTTCCTCGCCCGCTATGACGTCGGCGACCTGGTCTCGGCCAAGGGCATTGCCGAGGGCGTGGAGAACAGCAATTATCTGGTCGACACGACCAAGGGCCGCTTCATCCTGACGCTCTACGAAAAGCGCGTCGATGCGGGCGACCTGCCCTATTTCATGGACCTGCTCGCGCATCTCGATGCCAAGGGGCTGAAGGTGCCGCCCGCGATCCGCGACCGCGACGGCATGGCGATCCAGACGCTCGAAGGCCGCCCAGCGTGCTTGATCAAGTTCCTGTCGGGCGTGTCCGTGTCCCACCCGACCCCGGCTCAGGCGTTTGCGGCAGGCAGCGCGCTCGGACAGATGCACCGCGCAGTCGAGGATTTCCCCTTGGACCGGGTGAATTCGATGGGCGCGCAGACTTGGGCAGCCCTGTTCGAGCGATGCGGGCGCCACCTCGACCAGATCGAGCCAGGTCTCTACGATCGCGTAAGCGAGGCGCTGGAAAGCGTGCTGTCGCGCTGGCCCGAAAATTTGCCCACCAGCGCCATTCATGCGGATTTGTTTCCCGACAATGTGCTGATGCTGGGCGACGAGGTCACGGGTCTGATCGATTTCTATTTCGCGAGCACCGATATCCGCGCCTATGATCTGGCGGTCATGCATGGCGCTTGGGCATTCGACGCATCCGGCACGGAGTTCATGCCAGCAGTCGGCAAAGCGCTTATCGATGGTTACGACCGCTCGTTTGGATTGAGCGATGCCGAACGCGCCGCCCTGCCAGTTCTGGCGCAGGGTGCGGCACTCCGTTTTCTGTTAAGCCGCGCTTGGGACTGGCTGAATACACCCGCAGGGGCGATGGTCACGCGAAAGGACCCGCTCGCCTACCTAAAGCGCTACGACTATTATCGAACCTTTGACCCGGCTGTGACCTTCATCGTCGGCGAATCGAGCACAGCGGATCCCTTCTCAAAATGACCGAACTCCCCCTCGTCGAAATCGCCACCGATGGCGCGTGCAAGGGTAATCCCGGGCGCGGCGGTTGGGGCGTGCTGCTGCGCGCGGGGACGGTCGAGAAGGAATTGTCGGGCGGAGAGGCGCACACCACCAACAACCGCATGGAGCTGATGGCGGCGATTCAGGGGCTGAAGGCGCTCAACAAGCCATGCCGCGTCAAGCTGTCGACCGACAGCCGCTATGTGATGGACGGCCTGACCAAGTGGATCAAAGGCTGGCAGCGCAACGGCTGGAAGACCGCCGACCGCAAGCCGGTCAAGAACAGCGACCTGTGGATCGAACTGCTCGACGCCGCCAAACCGCACCGCATCGAATGGCTATGGGTCAAGGGCCATGCCGGCCACCCCGACAATGAACGCGCGGACCAGCTGGCGAGCGACGCGGCGCTGCGGGCCTGAGGCGCGCCGGTCAACCGAGTCCAGGAGCCCACCGCTGCCGCGTCATGCGGGCCAGCGACAACCAGAAGATCGCGAACAGCACCACGCTGAATCCGCCCGACCAGGCGAGCTTTTCCCAGCTTGGGTTCTTCAGATTGAAATAGCCGAGCTGGAAGATGTTGAGCGCGACGATGCCGCGCAGCATCCATTCGACGTTGAGCTTATGCAGGATGTAGCTGCCGAACGGCGCCATGAACAACACCACCGGATAGGCACACAGCCAGGTGCGTACCTGATAATCGTTGATGTCGCCGTCCCAGAAGAAGCGATAGGCGTAACCCAGGATGCTGATCGCCGCCATGACCATGATGCTCATGTGCGTCGCCACCTTCTCGTCCATGCGAAAGCGCGTGACCAGCATCGTGTACAGCACGATATCGGCCCCGGTCCCGAACAGGCTCGCGCACATGCCGCCCGCGATGAGGACGCCGACCAGCAGCGCATGATCGCCAACGCCGCTTGGCTGGAGCACCAGCCGGTCGCCGCGATGCGTGCTGGACACATAGGCCAGCGCGAAGGTCATGATCAGGCTGAGGAACAAGGCCTGGATGATGAACACCGGGATCGTCTGCAACAGCGCCATGCCGAGCACGAAGCCCAGGAAGCTGACTGGAATCATCCACAGCAAGGGGCGATAGGTCGCCAGCCGACGGCCCTTGCGCGACAGGATCCAGATGCTCGCGCTGGTCATCCCGACCGACTGGATCATCAGGCTGAAGTCGCGCGCCATTTCGCGCTTGATGTCGAAAAATACGCTGAGGACGGGGAACGCCACAGCGCCCCCGCCCTCCGGCGTCAGACCCGCGACAAAGGCGCCCAGCACCATGATCGCCGGATAATGCCAATGGTCAAGCAGGAACGGGATCGAGCTGAGCGTGGCGAACAATAGCAGCCACAACAACATCATGCCGGCATACCAGCCGCGGAATATCCGGCTTTCGAAAAACATCCCCGCCCCTTATGCCGCGCCAGCCATCGTATCGCGCTACATCACTGTCGCAGCATTATTCGGCCCGCAATGTCAGTCCTCGATCGGCGCGCCCGGACCGTTCTTCAGGATCGATTCGATCGCATTCTTCGCCGACGCCTTGCTCGAATAGCCCTCGGTCCAGAAGATGATCTCGTTGTTATACTTGAACTTGGCGACATATTCGCCGGCCTTGTTCTGCTCGATCACGAACTTGTGGGCCATCTTCTGCTCCTTCGTTGCGAAGTCCGAACGATAGCAAAGCCGCGCCGCCCGTCCAGCGATTCAGCCGCGAAACCGGCGGATCGAATAGCGTTCGGGGTCGAGATGCGCGACCATCGGGTCGAGCGCGCTACCCAGCAGCATCGCCGCCGCAAGCTTCGAGGCGGCGGGTGCGGTCTGGATGCCGAAACCGCCCTGCCCGGCGCACCAGAACAGCCCCGGCACGGCGGGATCAAAGCCATAGACCGGCTTGCGGTCGGGCGCGAAGGTGCGCAGGCCCGCCCAGCGCCGCTCCAGCGCCGCGACGCGCCAGTCCACCGCGCTGGCCAGCTTGTCGATCGCGATCGCAACATCGATCTCTTCCGGCGCGGCGTCGCACGGGTCGGTCGGGATTTCGTCGTGCGGCGACAGCCAGATGCGCCCGCCGGACTCGGGCTTGAAGTAAAACCGCTCATGCGCGTCACGCACCAGCGGCAGGTTCATCGGTGCGGGCGGATCGACGCGCAGCTGCACCATCGTGCGGCGCAGCGGGGCAATTCCCGTCGGCGGCGCGCCGGCCAGCAGCCCGATTGGCTCGGCCCAGGCCCCGGCGGCGTTGACCAGCACATCGGCGGCAAATACCCCCGCGCGCGTCTCGATGCGCCAGGCCCCGTCGCGCGACAGTGCGGTGACCGCAGCATCGCACACCAGTTCCGCCCCATCGCGCCGCGCCGCCGCGAGATAGGCACCGTGGAGTGCTGCCACATCGATGTCGCAACAGCTGACATCGTACAGCGCCTCGGTCCATTCGGGCCGGATGCCAGGGCAATATTGCGCGGGATCGACATCGTCGAGCACCACGCCCGCCTCGGCAAAGGCGGCAACGAAACCATCGAGGACGTGACGATCTTCCCGTCGCGCGATGAACAACTCGCCGCGCGGAGACAGGAAGCTGTGCGACCCCATCCGCTCCGGCGGATGGTGCAGGAAGTCGCCCGACGCCGTCACCAGCGGCTGGATATTCGGCCCGCCATAGGTTTCGGACCAGAATGCCGCCGACCGCCCGGTGGCGTGATAGCCGGGCTGTGCCTCCGCCTCGAGGATGAGGACGCTGGCGTGCGGTGCGATCTCGGCGGCAAGACCTGCCCCGGCGATGCCTGCGCCGACCACCGCCACATCATAATGCTTCATCCGCGCCGCGCCCGGGCTTCCAGGAACAGGTCGATCTCACCGATCGCGCGGTTCCGCACCTTGTCCGCCTCGCGCAGGATCTCATGCGCGCTTTCCTTGCCGAAACGCACCACCCGCGCGTCGGGCAGCTTGGCAACCTGCGCCAGCGCCGCCTTGGCATCGACCAGCCCGTCATGTTCGGCGATCAGCGCCAGCACCGGCACGTCCATCCGCTTGAGCGCCGGATTGGTGCGCAGTTCGCGCGTCGACCGGAACGCCTCGATCACCCATTTCCAGCTCGGCGGACCGGTGACGTTGCCGGGATTGGCCTGCTGCCACCAGATTTCGTCCTGATAGCGATCGGTGTCGTGGGTCAGCAGCGATTCGCGCGTGTCGGTGGTGTAGGGCCGCTCGTTCGATTTCCATGCAGGGCGCGCCGAATTCCCAACGCCGCCCAGCAATCGCGCCAGCCGCTCGCCCAGCGCCGCGCCGAACGGCCCCTTCAGCCCCAGCATCGGCGCGATCAGCACGGCGGCGTCGGGCCGCGCCGCGCCCTCGACCAGCCCGCGCAGCACCAGATGCCCGCCCATCGAATGGCCCATGATGACATGCGGCCCGGGCGTCGCCGCCATCCATTCGCTCACGAAATCGCGGAAATCGGCGATATATTGGGCGAAATCCTCGATATGCCCGCAATTGCCGGCATCGGTCAGCCGCCCCGATCCGCCCTGCCCGCGCCAGTCGAACGAGGTGATCGTCCAGCCGCGCTCCTGCCAATGGGCAAAACTCTCCAGATATTTCTCGAACACATCGCCGCGCCCGCCCTGGAATAGGATCGACCCGCGCGGCGTGCCGCTGGCTGGCCAGGCGAAGCAGCGCAGCACCCATCCGTCACGGGCGGTCCAGTTGGTGACGCTGGCGCCGGCGGGGATCCCGCGGCGATCGATCTGGGAAACGGTCATGGGCGCTGGTTACGGTTTGGAAAGCCCTCCCGTCTAGGACTGTAATTGCGATGGGGGAATTTGCGCCTGTAATTCTGCTGGGCCTGCTGGTCCTGATCCTGGTTTCGGCCGGGATCGAGGATGCACGCATCCGCGAAATCTCGAACTGGAAGAATGCGGCGATCGCGCTGCTGGCGCTGCCGTGGTGGTTCGCGATGGGGCTCAGCCCCTGGCCCGACATGGCGATCCAGCTGGGCGTTGCCCTCGGCGTGTTCGCGCTGTTCGCTGCGGCATTCCAGTTCGGCATGATGGGCGGTGGCGACGTCAAGATGATTGCCGCCATCGCTCTATGGTTCCCGTTCGACAAGCTGGTCAGCCTGATCGTGATCATGTCGCTGGCCGGGGGCGCGATCACATTGGTCATGCTGGTCGAAAAATGGATCCGCAGGCGCAGCGAACAACCCGAGATTCCGTATGGCATCGCCATCGCCATCGCCGCGCTGCTCACACTTCGCGAACCGATTTTTAACCCCTTCTTGTGATGCTTAACGCCGGTGCAACCCGGTCGGACATTGAAAAGGCCTGAGACGTCATGGATGGACGGAAGATCATATTGCTGGTCGGCGCGCTGATCGTCGCGGCGATCACCGCGTTCATGGCGCGCAGCCTGATGACGGGATCGCCCGCGCCGATCGCCGGTGCGGCACCTGTTCCGGGTCAGCCCGCGCCGGTCGACGCCGTCGAAGTGCTGGTGGCGACCAAGGCACTGCCCGTCGGCACCATCCTCGGCCCCGATTCGATTAAGTTCGTCGCCTGGCCCAAGGATCTGGTCGAGGGTGCCTATTTCAAGAAAGAGGACACCGACCTCGGCAAGCTTCAGGGCACCGTAGTCCGCTTCGCGATTCCCGCCGGTCAGCCGCTGACCCAGGGCGCGGTAGTCAAACCGGGCGACCGTGGTTTCCTCGCCGCCGCACTCGCACCGGGCATGCGCGCGGTGACCGTGCCGGTTTCGGCGCAGGCCGCCGTTGCCGGCTTCATTTTCCCGGGCGACCGGGTCGACCTCATCCTGACCCAGACGGTTGCAGGCGGCGGCGATGGCCCGCCACTCAAGGCGTCGGAAACGGTGCTGCGCAATCTGCGCGTGCTCGCCACCGACCAGCGCACCGACAAGCAGCAGGACGATCAGGGCAAGACCGTCGTCGCCACCTATTCGACCGTGACGGTCGAAGCGACGCCGCGGATCGCGGAAAAGATCGCGGTTGCACAGACGCTTGGCACGCTGTCGCTGTCGCTGCGCTCGATCGCGGACAATAGCAGCGAGCTGGAACAGGCAATCGCCTCGGGCGAGATCACGATGCCCGAAGGCAATGATCCCAAAGCGGAAAAGGCGATGATCGCGCGGCTCGCGTCGCGCCCGGCCGAGGGTGGATCGACCTTCTCGACCGGTGCCGATGTCTCGCGCTTCCAGCGCAGCACGGTGCCCGGAAAGGCGCGCGATGACGATGCGCTGCCGGGCGCACCCGCGCCTGTAGCAGGAGGCACCTATCCGGGCGCGGCAGCAGCCGGTCAGGGACCGGTGGTCAAGATTTCACGGGGCAATTCGGTCACGGTCGTCCCGGTTGGGGGGAAGAATTGAGATGCGTGTGAGGGGAAACAAGCTCGGCGGAGCGCTCGCGGCAGTTGCCGTGCTGGCGATGCCGGCGGCAACGCTTCCGGCGCCGGTGCTGGCGCAGACGGTCCATGCCGCACCGCGCGAGACGGTTCAGATCGCGACCGGCCGCGGGCGTCTGGTCACGCTCACCGCGCCCATGTCCGACATCTTCGTCGCCGACTCGAACGTCGCCGACGTTCAGGTGCGCTCGCCGACCCAGCTGTGGGTGTTCGGCAAAAAGGCGGGTGAGACGACCGTCTATGCGACGACCAAGACGGGCAAGGTGATCTATTCATCGACCATCCGCGTCGGCAACAATTTCGACAGCGTGCAGGGGATGCTCGAAACGGCAATGCCCGAATCGGACATCACCGCGACAACGATGAACGGCTTCGTGCTGCTCACCGGCACCGTCGCCGCGCCGCAGGACGCCGCCGAAGCCGAGCGGCTGGCGCAGGCCTTTGTCGGCGATGAAACCAAGGTGCTGTCGCGCCTCAAGACCGCAACCCCGCTGCAGGTGAACCTTCAGGTCCGCATTTCGGAAGTGAGCCGCAGCTTCGCCAAGAATATCGGCAGCAACTTCACCACGCTCGACGGGACGGGCGGGTTCAAGTTCGGCATCGGCAGCGGGCGTCAGCCCGCGACGACCTGGACTAACGATCCCCGCCTTCCGCTCGGTGTGGGAGGCACGGTCACCGGTTACACGATCGACCCGATCACCGGCACGCTAGTTCAGGCGCCGGGCACGGCGGTCACGCCGGGACCGGGACGCACCACGATCGGCGGGCTCGGCAAGCTGTTCGGGCTCGACATCCTCGGCGCGCTCGACCTTGGCGAAACCAATGGTCAGGTGTCGACGCTGGCCAATCCGAACCTGACCGCCCTGTCGGGCGAGACCGGATCGTTCCTCGCCGGCGGCGAAATCCCGATTCCGGTGAGCCAGGGGCTCGGCGCAGTCTCGGTCGAATATAAGCAATATGGCGTTAGCCTGGCTTACACCCCGACCGTGCTGGCCGATGGCCGCATCTCGCTGCGCGTCCGCCCGGAAGTGTCGCAGCTGTCGGCGGCAGGATCGGTGACCATCGGCGGGGTGCAGATCCCGGCGCTCACCACCCGCCGCGCGGAAACGACGGTCGAGCTGGGGTCGGGCCAGAGCCTGATGATCGCCGGCCTGCTCCAGAATTCGCACGACAATTCGATCGACCAGACCCCGGGGCTGGGCAACGTGCCCGTACTCGGCGCGCTGTTCCGCTCGAACGGGTTCAAGCGTAACGAGACCGAATTGGTGATCGTGATCACCCCCTATTTGGTCAAGCCGGTCGACGGCAATCAGATCGCGCTGCCGACCGACGGCTATAAAGCGCCCGACGATGCCGAACGCGTGTTGCTCGGCCGTCTCGGCGGATCGAACCGGGACGGCAAGCGCCCGACGCCGCAAATGGCCCCGCCGGTGGGTGCGGAGCCGGCGCTCGGAGCAACCACGCCCGTCCAGCCCGGCCCACAACCACGTCCGGAACCGGTCCAGCCGATCGCTACCCCGGCGCAGCAGCCGGCACCCAAGGGCGACAGCAAAGACAGCTCAAAAGATAGGCGCAAGCGTGGTGCGGCCCCCGCACCGGGTTTCGGATTCAATTGATCGCGGCGAGGAACGACCATGTCGAAGCGTAATACGATCCTCTTTCTGACCGCTGCGGCCAGCCTGTTGTCCGCATGCGGCGCAGGCAGCGCACCGGGCCTCGAATCGGCCAACCAGCCGGTCGTCGCCCGAACCGATTATGTGTTCGATGCGGCCACCGATGGCAGCTATCTGGCATCGGGTGAGCAGGCGCGGGTCGCCGGCTGGCTCGCTTCGCTGCGGCTTGGCTATGGCGACCGCGTCTATGTCGACGATCCCGGCAACACCGGTGCGTCGCGGCAGGTGGCGAGCGAAGCGGCGCGCTATGGCGTGCTGCTGTCCGGGCCCGCCCCGGTCACCGCCGGTGCGGTCCAGCCCGGCATGGTCCGCGTGATTGTCAGCCGAATGAAGGCCAGCGTCCCCGGCTGCCCCGATCGCCGCGACACCGGCGAAGGCAGCTTTGCGGGCAAGACCAGCTCGGGCTATGGCTGCGCGGTCAACGGCAACCTCGCCGCAATGGTCGCGCGGCCCGAGGATCTGGTGCGGGGTGAGCCCGGCTCTCCCACCGCCGATCCGGCCCAGATTACCAAATCGATCAAGGCACTGCGCGAGGCCGCTCCGACGGGCACCGGTGGTACCACGGTCAAATCCGAAGGCACGGGGGGAGGCGGACAGTGAACGCGCCCTTCAACCCCCAGCGCGCCGCCCATCGCGAGCCATTTGTCGCGTTCGTGTGCGACGAGACCACCGCCGAGGCGATCCGCCCGATCGCGATCGAACAGGGCTGGAACCCCGACAAGGTCAACAAGGGCGGCCTGCGCAACGCCGTGCAGACGCTGTCGGTCTCGGCCAGCCCGAACATCCTGTTCGTCGACCTGTCCGAAAGCGGCGATCCGCTCAACGACATCAACGCGCTTGCCGAAGTGTGCGAGCCGGGCACCGTCGTGATCGCGTCGGGCCAGGTCAATGACGTGCGCCTGTACCGCGACCTCGTCGCATCGGGCATTCAGGATTATCTGCTCAAGCCGCTCAACCCCGATGTGATGCGCGAAGCCTTCGTCCATGCGCAGGCGATGCTCAGCGCGCCAAAGCATGTCGATGCGTCGTCCGACCGTCCGCATTGCGCCGTCGCCGTGATCGGGACGCGCGGCGGCGTCGGTGCCTCCACATTGGCGACCTCGCTCGCCTGGTTGATGAGCGAGAAGAGCGACCGCACGACCGCGCTGCTCGACCTCGACGTGCATTTCGGCACCGGCGCACTGACGCTCGACCTGGAGCCCGGCCGCGGCCTGACCGACGCGATCGAAAACCCCAGCCGCATCGACGGACTGTTCATCGAACGCGCGATGGTCAAGGCGTCGGACAAGCTGTCGGTCCTGTCGGCCGAGGCCCCGATCAACTCGCCGGTGATGACCGATGGCGCGGCATTCTTCCAGTTGCAGGAAGAGATTCGCAGCGCGTTCGAATGCACGGTCGTCGATCTGCCGCGTTCGATGCTCGTCAACTACCCGCACCTCATCTCCGACGTGCAGGTGGCGGTGCTGGTGAGCGAACTGACCCTCGCCGCCGCGCGCGACGCGATCCGCATCATCAGCTGGTTCAAGTCGAACGCGCCGCACACGCAATTGATCATCGTCGCCAACCGCGTCCCCACGGGCGCGCTCGAGATCAGCCGCAAGGACTTTGAGGGCTCGATCGAGCGCAAGATCGACTATCTGATCCCGCTCGACACCAAGACCGCGGTGCAGGCCGCCAAGCTCGGCAAGCCGCTTGCTGAGGCGGGCAAGAACGTCAAGGCGCTCGCCCCGCTCGCCGAAATCGCCGCGCGCGTGATCGCAATCACCGACGCGGGTGAGGAAGGCCGCAGCGACAAGGCGAAGGGCAAGTCCAGCAAGGGCGGCTCGCTGCTCGGCAAGCTGACCAGTTCGATGAAGCTCGCCCGCAAGGCGAAGGCATAACCGGCGCCGGCTGCGGCCGGTGCCTAGTTCCGGAGGCGTAAAAGGGTGGAATTGCTCCCGATGATGATGCTGGCGGGCGGCACCTTCACGGTGCTGGCGCTGCTCATCCTCGCCTTTTCCGGGCCATCGGCAAAGAACGCCGGCGCGCGCCGGCTGACCTCGCTGCGCGACCGCCATGCCGGTGTCGTCGG
Source organism: Sphingomonas sp. SDUR79 (assembly GCF_056821745.1). Lineage (NCBI taxonomy): Bacteria > Pseudomonadati > Pseudomonadota > Alphaproteobacteria > Sphingomonadales > Sphingomonadaceae > Sphingomonas > Sphingomonas sp. SDUR79. The sequence continues at coordinate 1,996,273 of NZ_JBPDIN010000001.1, forward strand.
CGCGGGCGCGGTCGAGGCGCAGCTGCGCCGCATCTCCACCGGTCGCGCGACCCGGATGGACAATGCGGCGGCGCGTCTGCTGCCCAACCCTGCCCAGCTCGGCAAACGACTGGCCATGACCGGCAAGAACTGGTCGGTCGGGCAATATGGGATGGCATCGGTTGGTATCGCCGTCGTGATCGCCGGTGCGCTGATGGTCCAGGGACTGCCCGTCGCACTCGCACTGCTGATCGGCGTCGTCGTCGGCGGCGGCGTCCCGCACATGGCAGTCGGCTTTCTGATCAGCCGCCGCATCGCCAAATTTACCGCCAAATTCCCCGACGCGATCGAACTGCTCGTGCGCGGCCTGCGCTCAGGCCTGCCGATCACCGAGACGATCGGCGTCGTCGGTGCCGAAGTCGATGGCCCGGTCGGCGAAGAATTCCGCTCGATCAGCGACAAGATGAAGATCGGCCGCACGCTCGATCAGGCGCTGCAGGAGACCGCCGATCGGCTCGGTACGCCCGAATTCCAGTTTTTCTGCATCACGATCGCGATCCAGCGTGAGACCGGCGGCAACCTCGCCGAAACGCTCGCCAACCTTGCCGAGGTGCTACGCAAGCGCAGCCAGATGAAGCTGAAGATCAAGGCGATGTCGTCCGAATCCAAGGCGTCGGCCTATATCATCGGCGCCCTGCCCTTCATCGTGTTCGGCATGATCTGGACGATCAATGACACCTATATGCAGGGCTTCTTCATCGATCCGCGGCTGATGGTCGCGGGTGGCGGCGGGATCATCTGGATGGGCATCGGGGCCTTCATCATGGCCAAGATGATCAATTTCGAGATCTGATGATATGATCACCACCCCCACCGGCCCCACTCTGCTCGGCGTCGACGTGTTCTACGTCGCGACGATCCTGGCCGGCATCGCCGCGTTCAGTGTGCTGCTCGCCATCTATGCTGCGGCATCGGTGCGCGACCCGATGGCCAAGCGCGTCAAGGCGCTCAACGAACGCCGCGAACAGTTAAAGGCCGGCATCACCGCGTCGACCAGCAAGCGCCGCGCCAAGCTGGTGCAGAAAAACGCGACGACCGACCGCATTCGCGACTTCCTGTCCTCGCTCAAGGTGCTGCAGGATTCGCAGGTCAAGACCGCACAGATCAAGCTGATGCAGGCCGGCATCCGGTCCAAGGACTATGCCGTCGCGGTCATTTTCGGCCGCCTGGTCCTGCCGATCGTGATCGGCGGGACGATGGTGTTCCTCGTCTACGGCACCGAAATGTTCTCGGACTGGACCCCGCTCAAGGCCTATGGCCTCGTCGCGGGCAGCGCGATCCTGAGCTACAAGGCGCCGGATATCTACCTCAAGAACAAGATCCAGAAGCGGTCCAGCGCGATTCGCAAGGGCATTCCGGACGCGCTCGACCTGCTGGTGATCTGTGCCGAAGCGGGACTCACCGTCGACGCCGCATTCGGCCGCGTCGCGCGCGAACTGGGCAAAGCCTATCCCGAACTTGGCGAGGAATTTTCGCTCACCGCGATCGAACTCGGCTTCCTCACCGATCGCCGCCAGGCCTTTGAAAATCTGGCGACGCGCATCGACCTCGATTCGGTCCGCGGGGTCGTCACGACGATGATCCAGACCGAGAAATACGGCACCCCGCTCGCCTCGGCGCTGCGCGTGCTGTCGGCGGAGTTCCGCAACGAACGCATGATGCGCGCCGAGGAAAAGGCCGCGCGCCTGCCCGCGATCATGACCGTGCCGCTGATTCTGTTCATTCTGCCGGTGCTGTTCGTCGTCATTCTGGGGCCCGCCGCCTGCTCGATCAACGACGCGTTGTTGACGGGTTGAACTTCCCGACGTCCGCCGATTCGGCGGGTGGCATTGAGCTTCCGCTTTGGTTAACCTGTTTCGAACGCGAAACGGGGAGACGCAACCATGTTGTTCACCACGCCCACGGAATGGGCGGCGCTCGGCTTTACGCTGATCGCCGGTTGGCTCTTTGGACTGGCCAGCAGTTCGGGCGGCAAGAAATGGAAACGCCAGCTTGAGGAAGCCGAGCTGAACTATGCCAGCGCACGCGACCGCGATGAGGGCGAATTGTGGAACGCCCAGATTCGCATCCGCGACCTTGAGCGCGAACTGCGCGACTCGCGGCCCGCGCCATCGGCTGCGCCGGTGGTCGCCGCCGCCGCCACAGCTGCCGCCGCGCCCACGCTGATCGAACGCGCGCACGAAGCCGCCGAGCAAAAGGCCGCCGCCGAACCCGCTCCCGCTCCGGAGCCCGAAGCCAGCTGGATCCCCGAAGGTCCGCCCCCGCCCCCGCTGCCGATGGGCACGGTCGAAGCGCAGCCGGTCGATCCCACCCCAGCGCCTGCCCCCGTGCAGGAGGAGGTCGCCCCGGCTTCACCCGTGGCCACCTTTCCAGCGGCAGAGAGCCCAGCGCCGGCAGCTGCGGGCGGAGCGGATTCAGCTGCGCCGGGAACGCATGATCAAGGCGAGCCAGCAGGAAGCGTGAGCGAAGCGCAGCCCAGCAATGACTGGCTGCCGCCGCATGTCCGGGCCGACCCGCGACCGCACGACTGAGGCGAAGGGTCAGTTTCCGCCCAGCAACACCTGCTGATAATGCTCGACCACGGCGGCGAGGGGGCGCCCCTCGCCGTCGAGGACGATGGCGCGATGGCGCAGGACGACGCCGCCTGGCGGCACCCGGCCGGGGCGCAGCTTCCAGGTCGAATAAGTCTCGCGCCGCGGCGATAATGGCAAAATCACGCGGCCGAACGGCACGTCGCTGCCATCGAGCGCCGCGTTCATCTCCGGCGTCAACCGGCTCGCGACATACCAATTGACCGCTTCCGACAGGACATGCGTCCCGCACATCAACCGCACGCGGCGATAGCCGAGCATCTCACCCTTGCCGACCTTCAGCCGCGTCCGCGCGGGCGAGGCGCTGGCGACCACGCGCCCGCGTTTCACCTCGGCCCGCACGCGCGGCGGATCGGCAAGGCCGAGCGCGGCGCAGCGCGCCTCCAGCACGCCGGTGGCAGTGCGGGCAGCCAACAGCTCGGCATTAAGGCGCTCGACCGGCGTCATCTGCGCGGCGGCGACGGCCTCGATCAGGATCGCGGCCAGCGCCATTGCACTCACCGCGCCCGCAACGCCGCCTGCGCCGCCGCCAGCCGCGCGATCGGCACGCGATAGGGCGAGGCGGAGACGTAATCGAGCCCGGTTTCCTCACAGAACGCAATCGAAGCGGGATCCCCGCCATGCTCGCCACAAATGCCGAGCTTGATATCTGGCCGGGTCGCCCGCCCACGTTCGGCGGCAATGCTGATCAGCTCGCCCACGCCCTCGACATCCAGGCTGACGAACGGATCGCGGGCGTAGATGCCCTTCTCCACATAAGTGGTCAGGAACCGCCCGGCATCGTCACGGCTGACGCCCAGCGTCGTTTGCGTAAGGTCATTGGTGCCGAAGCTGAAGAACTCACCGACCTCGGCAATGTCCCCGGCGCGCAATGCGGCGCGGGGCAGCTCGATCATCGTGCCGACGAGATAGTCGATCGTCCGCCCCTGTTCGGCGAACACCGCCTGCGCGGCGCGATCGACGACGGTCTTCATCAGCTCCAGCTCGCGCTTGGTGCCGACCAGCGGGATCATCACCTCCGGCACCGGTGCCGCGCCGGACTTCTCCGCGACGACGCACGCCGCCTCAAAGATCGCGCGCGCCTGCATCTCGTAGATTTCGGGATAGGTGACGCCGAGGCGACAGCCGCGATGGCCGAGCATCGGGTTGAACTCGTGCAGTTCGGCGGCGCGGCGGCGCAGCGTTTCGACATCGAGCCCGGCGGCCTTGGCCACTTCCTCGAACTCCGATTCCTCGTGCGGCAGGAATTCGTGCAGCGGCGGATCGAGCAGGCGGATGGTGCAGGGCAGCCCGACCATCACCTCGAAAATCTCTATGAAGTCGCTGCGCTGCTCGGGCAGCAATTTGTCGAGCGCGGCGCGGCGCCCGGCTTCGTCGCTCGCCAGGATCATCTGGCGCACTGCAGTGATGCGCGCCGCGTCGAAGAACATATGCTCCGTCCGGCACAGGCCAATGCCCTCCGCACCGAACTCACGCGCGGTGCGGCAGTCGAGCGGCGTTTCGGCGTTGGTGCGGACCTTCAGGCGACGGACCTCATCCGCCCACACCATCAGCGTGCCGAAATCCCCGGCCAGTTCGGGCTGGATCGTCGGGACGGCGCCCAGCATCACCTCGCCGGTCGAACCGTCGATCGTCAGCACCTCGCCCTCGCGCACCTCACGCGACCCGATGCGCATCACGCCCTCGGACGCCTTGATCGACAGCGTGCCAGCGCCGGAGACGCAGGGGCGGCCCATGCCGCGCGCGACCACCGCGGCATGGCTGGTCATGCCGCCACGCGCGGTCAGGATGCCCTTGGCCGCGTGCATGCCGTGAATGTCTTCCGGACTGGTCTCGACGCGGACGAGGATCACCGCCTCGCCATTGGCAGCGCGCTTCTCGGCCGTATCGCTGTCGAACACCGCGATGCCCGATGCTGCGCCGGGCGAAGCCGGAAGCCCCTTGGTCAGCACGTCGCGCGGCGCATTGGGGTCGAGCGTCGGGTGGAGCAACTGATCGAGCGCCGAGGGATCGACGCGCAGGATCGCCTCGTCACGGGTGATCAGCCCTTCATTGGCCATGTCGACCGCGATCTTCAGCGCCGCCTTCGCGGTGCGCTTGCCCGAGCGGGTCTGGAGCATCCACAATTTGCCGCGCTCGACCGTGAACTCGATATCCTGCATGTCGCGATAATGGCGCTCGAGCTGGTCGAACACGCGCGCCAGCTCGGCATAGGCCTCCGGCATCGCCTCTTCCATCGACAGCGGCTTGGCCCCGGCCCGCTCACGCGCCGCCCGTGTCAGATATTGCGGCGTACGGATGCCGGCGACGACGTCCTCGCCCTGCGCGTTGATCAGGAACTCGCCATAATAGGCGTTCTCGCCGGTCGCGGGGTCGCGGGTGAAGGCGACGCCGGTGGCCGAGGTGTCGCCCATATTGCCGAACACCATCGCCTGGACGTTGACCGCCGTGCCCCAGTCGCCGGGAATGTCGTTGAGGCGGCGATAGACCTTCGCGCGCTCCGACTGCCACGATCCGAACACCGCGCCGATCGCGCCCCATAGCTGGTCGTGCACATCCTGCGGGAACGGCTTGCCCCATAGTTCGACGACGATCGCCTTGTACTCCTCGACCAGCGTCTGCCAGTCGGCGGCGGTCATCTCGGTATCGAGGGTGTAGCCGCGATCCTCCTTGGCGATCTCCAGCGCTTCCTCGAACCGGCCATGATCGAGTTCGAGCACCACGTCGGAATACATCTGGATGAAGCGGCGATAGCTGTCCCACGCAAAGCGCGCGTCGCCGCTGATCGTCGCAAGGCCAACCACGGTGTCGTCATTGAGGCCAAGGTTGAGGACGGTGTCCATCATCCCCGGCATCGACACCCGCGCGCCCGAGCGGACCGAGACGAGCAGCGGGTCCGCCGCATCGCCGAAGATCTTGTCGGTCACCCCCTCGATATGGGTGATGCCGGTCGCGACCTCCGCCTTCAGGCTGTCGGGAAAGCTCTCGCCATTGTCGTAATAAAGCGCGCAGACCGGGGTCGAGATGGTGAAGCCGGGAGGGACCGGGAGGCCGATCGACGCCATCCCATCGAGGTTCGCGCCCTTGCCGCCGAGCAGGTTCTTGTCCCCCTGGCCGCCGTCGGAAACATTCCCGCCGAAGCGGTACACATAGCGAGTCATTCAAACCCCTTCCGTGACTTGGGCCGCGCCTACCGCAGGTGCGAACAAGGGGGAAGGGCTTGTCCCCCGTTGTCAGGGGGAAGAAATGCTACAGCGGTGTGAAATTTGCGGGTGGGGGGAGCGGAGTTTCGCAATCCTCCCCCGCCAGGGGGAGGTGGCACGCGCAGCGTGACGGAGGGGGAGGAAGGGTTGCCGCATGAGCGGAAAGGACGCAGCCGCCCTCCCCCTCCGTCGCCTTCGGCGCCACCTCCCCCTTGCGGGGGAGCATTATGTTGTCCCTACCCCTCGATCCTCCCGAAATCCGCCACGCGATGCACCGCATCCCGCATCCGCGCGAGCAACGCCAGCCGCGCGGTGCGCTTGTCGGGATCACTGTCGTTGACGGTCACATCGGTGAAGAACGCATCAATCGGCGCACGCAGCGTCGCGAGCGCCGCCATCGCGCCTGCAAACGCCTCCGCCTCGACCGCAGCCGCCGCCTTCGGCTCGGCAACGTCGAGCGCGGCGATCAGCGCAGCTTCGGCGGGTTCGGGCGTGTAGGACAGTGGAGCCGTCGCCCCGGCGAAGGCCGGGGCCGCCAGGGGCTCCTGCGTCGCGCCATTGCTGGCGGCCCCGGCCTGCGCCGGGGCGACGAAACCTTCCTTCTTCAGGATATTCGCCGCACGCTTGTACCCGGCGAGCAGGTTCGCCCCATCCTCGGTCGCCATGAACGCCTGCAGCGCATGGACGCGCGCGAGCAAGCGGACGAGGTCATCCTCCCCGCCCAGCGCGAACACTGCGTCGATCAGGTCGTGACGGACGCCGGCTTCGCGCTGCTGGACCTTGAGGCGGTCGGCGAGGAAGCTGAGCAACCCACTATACTGCACGTTTTGCTCGTCCGACAGTCGACCAGGTGAGAACGCTTTGAACAGCGAAAAGAATGGGAGACGAGCCGCGTTTTTGGAAAGCAAACCTAGCACAGCGATGCCCGCCCGTCGAAGCGCGAACGGATCCTTCGAGCCCGTCGGGAACTCTCCAATTTCGAAGAAGCTAACGATCGTATCCAGCTTATCCGCCAACGAGACCGCCACCGTGACCGGCGCGGTGGGCACTTGGTCGCCCTGCCCGACCGGCTTGTAATGGTCGCGGATCGCGGTGGCGACGGCCGGGTCTTCGCCCTGTGCGGCAGCGTAATAGCCGCCCATCAGGCCCTGCAGCTCGGGGAATTCGCCGACCATGCCGGTGACGAGGTCGGCCTTGGCCAGCCGCGCGGCGCGTTCGGCGAGGTCCGGGTCCGCCTTGACGATCCCTTCCTCGGCCAACCACCGCGCGAGTTTCGCGACGCGGTCGACCTTGTCGGCGACGGTGCCGAGCTTTTCATGGAAGACGATCTTTTCGAGCTTCGGATGCAGGTCATCCAGCTTCGTCTTGCGATCGGTTTCGTAGAAGAAGCGCGCATCGCTCAGCCGTGCGGCGAGCACCTTCTGGTTGCCCGCGACGATCCGCTCGCCACCATCTGCCGCGTCGATATTCGCGGTGCAGATGAAGGCGTTGGCGAGCTTGCCATCGGCATTTGTGCAGACAAAATATTTCTGGTTCACGCGCGCGGTGAGCTGGATCACCTCGGGCGGGACGTCGAGAAACGCTTCGTCGAAGCGGCCGAGCAGCGGCACCGGCCATTCGGTCAGGCCCGCATTCTCGATCAGCAGCCCTTCGTCCTCGACCAGGGTCAGGCCGGCCTTGTTCGCCGCCAGCTTTGCGCCGACCGCGATGGTCGCGCGGCGCTCATTCTGGTCGACGATGACGTATGCGTCGCGCAGCTGTTCGACATAGGTTGCGGCGCTGGTGATCGTGATCGCGTCGGGATGGTGGAAGCGGTGGCCGACGGTGACGGAACCGGACTGTACGCCCGCAACCTCACACGCCACCACGCTTTCGCCGAGCAGCGCGACGATGCCCTGCAGCGGGCGGACCCAGCGCAGACTCTCGGTGCTGAGCGACGCTTCGCCCCAGCGCATCGACTTGGGCCAGGGGAAGGCGCGCACGATTGCCGGGATCGCTTCTGCCAGCACGTCCGCCGTCGCGCGGCCCGGCTTGTCGATCACCGCGAACAAGGTCGCGCGGCCCTTGACGTCGCGCGTCTCCAGCGCGTCGCGGGTCAGCCCGGCCTTGCGCAGGAAGCCGTCGATGGCCGCATCGGGCGCGTCAGCGGGCGGGCCTTTCAGCTCCTCGCTCACCGCCGCGGTCTGCTCGGGCAGGTCGCGCGCGATCAGCGTCAGGCGGCGCGGCGTCGCATAGGTGACCAGCGCACCGGCTTTCAGGCCAGCCTTGTCCAGCTCGGCGGTGAACAGGCGGGCAAGATCCTCGCGCGCCTTGTCCTGCATCCGCGCGGGGATTTCTTCGGAGCGGAGTTCGAGGAGGAAGTCCGTCACAGCGACCACTCCGGATACTTGGCGCTCCAGTCGGGTTTCATATGTTCGATATACGCCTCGCAGCTGCCCTTCGCGAGATCGCGGACGCGGCCGATATAGGCCTGACGCTCGGCGACCGAGATGACGCCGCGCGCCTGGAGCAGGTTGAACAGATGGCTCGCCTCGATCGCCTGTTCATAGGCGGCGATGGGGACGTTGTTGGTCAGGCAATTCTCGCACTCGGCCATCGCCTTGCGGAAGCCTTCGAACAGCGTGTCGGTGTCGGCGACCTCGAAATTATACTTCGACATCTGGCGTTCGTTCTCGAGGAACACGTCGCCATAGGTGAACACTCCCCTCCCGCTTGCGGGAGGGGTCGGGGGAGGGCCTGTCACGGAAAGGGCGTCGCTTGTGGACAGGCCCTCCCCTAGCCCCTCCCGCGAGCGGGAGGGGGATTTTGGGGCATCGTTGAACGCCAGATCGTACACGCTGTCCTTGTTCTGGATGTACATTGCGAGGCGTTCGAGCCCGTAGGTCAGCTCGCCCGCGACCGGCTTGCAGTCGAAGCCGCCCATCTGCTGGAAATAGGTGAACTGCGTCACCTCCATCCCGTCGCACCACACTTCCCAGCCCAGGCCCCAGGCGCCGAGCGTCGGCGATTCCCAGTCATCCTCGACAAAGCGGATGTCGTGCTTGAGCGGATCGATGCCGATCGCGGTCAGGCTGCCCAGATACAGTTCCTGCAGGTCGGGCGGGCTGGGCTTCAGGATCACCTGATACTGGTAATAATGCTGCAGCCGGTTGGGGTTCTCGCCATAGCGGCCATCGGTCGGGCGGCGGCACGGCTGGACGAACGCGGCGTTCCACGGCTCCGGCCCGAGCGCGCGCAGCGTCGTCGCGGTGTGGAACGTGCCCGCACCCATGCGCATGTCATAGGGCTGAAGGATCAGGCAGCCGCGCTGGCTCCAATAATCATGGAGGCGCAGGATCATGCCCTGGAAGCTGAGCGGCGTGGTCATGGTGCCGGGCTTTGGCGAAAGGGCGAAGGGCGGTCAACTGCGGTTGACGCGGGCGGCGCGGACGGCTTTGGAGGGGCGATCATGTTAAAACGCCTGATCGCCCCCCTCGCCGCCCTGATGCTCTCCAGCTGTTCGCTGTTCGGCGAGGATGCCGACCCGGCCCTGTGGGTGGTCAAGGATGCGGACACGACCATCTACCTCTTCGGCACCGTCCACGTCCTCAAACCCCGGATGCACTGGTTCGACGAAGGCGTCCGCGAGGCATTCGACGCGAGCGACGAAGTGGTGCTGGAGATTGCGAAGCCCGACCCGCAGGCGATCGCCGCGCTGACCGCACAACTCGGCACGCGCGGCGGCCCGCCCTTCGCGCCGGAGGTCGATGCGGCGGCGCGTGACCTCGGCATGCCCGCCGGCGCGATCGACAAGCAGGAGCCGTGGCTGGCGGCGCTGACGCTGGCGCAGCTGGCGGTGAAGAAAGCGGGCTATGACAGCGGCAACGGGGTCGAGGCGACCTTGTCCGAGGCGGCTGAGGATGCGGGCAAGCCGATCAAGGCGCTGGAATCAGCGCGCGGGCAGCTGATGCTGTTCGACGGCCTGTCGGGCGCGGCACAGAGCGCGATGCTCGACGAGACGGTCAAGGCGCTCCCCGGCACCAAGGCACGGCTCGACAAATTCGTCGCCGCCTGGGCCAAGGGCGATGCCGAAAGCGTCGGGGCGGAAATGAATCGCGGCGCCCTGGCGTCGCCGGAGGTCGCCGAGGCGCTGATCGCGCGGCGCAATGCGCGCTTTGCCGACTGGGTCGCGGCGCGGATGGGACAGCCGGGGACAGTGTTCGTCGCGGTCGGCGCGGGGCATCTCGCCGGCAAGGGCAGCGTGCAGGCGCTGCTGGGCGAGCGGGGACTGAAGGTCGAGCGGGTGGTGTATTGATCGATCAGGGACGCAACGAGACGTAATCAACGCAGTAGCTCAGCGTCAAAGCTGCCTGACCGTAGCCAAGCGCCTGGACACTGATGACGCGGCCGGAGACTGTCCCGCACGTTCCCTTTTCGCGTTGGGTCATGACGAGTTGCCCGTCGACATGGATCCCCAGCCCGTTATTCGCGAAGCGATCACCCGTGTAACAGATCGTAACTGCCGCAAGTGCGCCAGGTCCCATTGAAACGATCGGCACAACGCGCAAATCCGCGCTCGTCGGGCGGCACCGGTCCTGCGCCATCGTCGGCACAGCGGCGCAAAGTCCGACAAGCAGCGCCGCCTTTTGCCAAAGCGTTCCGATTTTCATTCGCGCCTCCCCCGATTCGTGCTCACCGCAGGTCAACGTGAGGAGGGCCCCGCGTCAAGCAACAGTTGCACTTCCCCGCCCTCTTCCCTATAGGCGCGCGCTTCGGTCAGGGTCATCCCTGGAGGTCTGACCGATGAACGAAACACTTTAGCGCATTGGAACGACATATGAGCGACACGCTTACGCTGTCGGCCGAGACGCGCGACCGGGTTGGCAAGGGAGCCTCCCGGGCGCTGCGTCGTGAAGGCCGCGTCCCCGCCGTGATCTACGGCAACAATCAGGAACCGACCAGCATCCACCTGGATGAGCGCGCGCTGTACAAGGCGCTGCACACCGGCCACTTCATGAACTCGCTCGTGATGATCGAGGGTCTGGGCGGCAAGGTGATCCGTACGATTCCCAAGGACGTCGCTCTCGACGTGGTGACCGAACGTCCGGTCCATGTCGATTTCCTGCGCATCTCTGAACACGCCCAGATCACCGTCGCGGTGCCGGTCGTGTTCGCCGACGAAGAAGAGTCGCCCGGCCTGAAGAAGGGCGGCGTGCTCAACATCGTCCGTCACGAGCTGGAGCTGGTGTGCGACGCAGCCGAGATTCCCAGCGAAATCACGATCTCGCTCAAGGGCCTCGAGCTTGGCGATTCGCTGCACATCTCGGCCGTCACGCTGCCCAAGGGCGTGGCGAGCGCGATCGACGATCGCGACTTCACCATCGCAACCATCGCCACCCCGGCGGCGCTGAAGTCCGAAGGGGCTGAGGACGCGGAAGAGGCGGCAGAAGGCGAGTAAGCCTTTCGCGGCATCTGCCGATCGATTACGAGCGCCTCCGCACCCCATGTGCGGGGGCGCTCTTCGTTTGTGAAAAGGTAATGCGATGCAGCTCTGGGTTGGCCTCGGCAATCCCGGCCCCGATTATGCGATGAACCGGCACAATGTCGGCTTCATGGCGGCCGATGCCATCGCCCAAGTGCATGGCTTTTCCGCGCCCGCGAAGAAATTCCAGGGCTGGCTGCAGGAAGGGCGGATCGGCGGCGACAAGATCCTGCTGCTCAAGCCCGCGACCTATATGAACGAAAGCGGCCGGGCGATCCGCGCGGCGCTCGACTTCTACAAGCTGGAGCCGGAAGCGGTCACGGTGTTCCATGACGAGCTCGACCTTGCCCCGTTCCAGGTCAAGGTGAAGCGCGGCGGCGGCGCGGCGGGGCAGAATGGCATCCGCAGCGCCATCGCGCATATCGGCGCCGAGTTCCGCCGCGTCCGCATCGGCATCGGCCATCCGGGACACACGGACCGCGTCACCGGATATGTCCTCGGCAATTACGCCAAGGTGGAGATCGAGGATCTGAGCGACCTGCTCGGCGCGATTGCGGCGGAGGCCGAGTGGCTGGCCAAGGGCGACGATGCGCGGTTCATGAACGACATCGCGCTGCGATTGCAGCGCAGCTGAGCGGACACAAAAAAGGCCGGGTCGCCCCGGCCTTTTTCGTTCGATCGAGTCAGATCAGTTCTTCTTGGCAAGCACCACGCCCACCGCGCGGCTGTCGCCCGCAGCCACCGCACCGCTCAGCGCGAAGCTGATGCCGAGCTCGGCGGCCTGCGACCCGTACGCCACACCCTGGAAGGTGCCGCCAACCGTGCTGCCCGGGCCGAAGCTGCCGGTGAACTGCGTGCTGCCCACCGGAATCGCGCCGGTGCCGGTGAAGGTGCCATAAGCGACGTTGCCGCCCGCAGTGACGCGGCTGAGGTCCATCGTCACGGTCACGAGGCCGGTCGCATAGTTGACCGACACGGTCACCGTCCCGGTCAGCTTGTCGACCGAGCTGGCGCCTGCCGCGGGCGAGATCACCGCGCGACCCGCAACGGTCGTCGTGTAGGTCGCGGTGCCGGTGGTCGGCAGGTCGGTCGAAACCGTCGGATAGCCGAAGGTGCCATAGGTGACCCGCTTCGCACCGGCGGTGCTGTCACCGCGCCACCAGGCGGCGTAGCTCGACCGCGTGAACGTCGTCAGATACCCTGCCGGAGCGGTATCCGGGGTCGCAGGGTTGCGGATCGTGTTGTTGTAGAGCTCAAGCTGGGTGAAGGCCCCCGCCGTGGTCGGCGCAGTGCTCTCACGATAGACATATTCGGTGACCCCGGCCGCAGGCACGGTCAGCAGGTCGGCGCCGGTGAAGCGCGACTCTTCGGATGCTTCACGCACCACGGTTTCGGTGGTCGCAGCGGTCGTCGCCGTGCTCTGCAGCGCCAGGCGGACGCGGTTCGAGAAGCCGTCGGTACCCGCCGCGCCCAGCGTCACCGGACCGGCGGTGGCATCGCCGGTATAGCTCATCGCCGCGCTCACGGTGAAGAACTCGGCAGCTGCCGCGAGCGGCAGCGCCGCATAGGTCGGGGCGGCGGTCGGCGACGGCGACGGAGAAGCGGTCGACGTCGGCGTGGGGGTCGGCGTAGCGCCGTCATCGCCGCCACTGCAGCCGGCTACGACCAGAACAACTGCGGTGCTGGCAATCAGGATGGAACGGCGAATCATACTGCGACTCCTGTAACGTGGCCGTCTGGAAGGCGTTTCGCGCCTTTACCCGGGATGAACAGGCCGCGTTGCCACGACCACTCAATGTGCTGCGGTAGCGTGGCTGGCCGCGAAACGGAAGACCGCCGATACGGGATTCGCCGCATCGGCCGATAACCGCGTCAGTTGCCCAGCTGGCTGAGCAGGCCGCGCAGCTGCTGCACCTTGCCGAACCGCTCCGCCGGGTTCAGCTTCGCCATCGGTCCGACCCCGCCGAACTCCGCCCCGCTTTGCAGGCACGTCGTCACCTGTGCGTGCGCCTGAGCGCGGTCGCCCTTGGTGAAGTTGGTGTCGACCTGGTCCTTCACCGCCCAGTCGAGATAGGTATCGAGATTGGCCTTGGACAGTTCGGGCTTGGGCGGATCGGCGGGGATCACCTGATCGCCCAGCGTCTTTTCGATCATGCCGCGATAATAGGTCAGGAACGGCTCCGCGCCGCCCGCCATGCTCTTGGGCAACGGGCTGTCGAGCAGCCGCTGCTGCCACTTCACCGCCGCATAGCAACGCACATTGAGCGCCAGCTTGTCCTGCAGGTCACGCGCCTTGCGCTGTTCCTCGGCCTTCGCCTTGGCTTCGGCAGCTGCCTTTTCCTGGGCACCATTGTCGCCGCATCCGGCCAGCGCGATCATCGCCAGCGGTGCCAGGATTGCGAATGTCTTCATGGGGTTGATGTCCTACCCTGTTCGTCGATCGCGCGACTTTGACGCCGCGCCACGCCCTGTCAACCGTACTGGGTCGACCGCAGGCGCTTGCGCCGACCCCGCGTCCATGCTGTGCGGGCGGGATGACGATCAAGACGCTGTTCGCAACCCGCTTTTCGCAAACTGAGCTCGACGACGCCGCGTTGCTCGCCGAACTGGCCGATTCCTGCCGCGACCTTGCGGAACACGACCGTGCCGGACAGCGCTGGTCGAAGGACCATGGCTATCGCGGCTATACCAGCTACGCCTCGCTCAACGACCTGCCCGACCGCGACCCGCGCTTTGCCGACCTCGTCCGCCATCTCAACCGCCATGTCGCGCGCTTTGCCGATGCCTGCGCGCTGGACCTGTCGCGCAAGCTGAAGCTCGACAGCCTGTGGGTGAACGTCCTCAAGCCCGGCGGCACCCATTCGGGGCATATCCACCCGCATAGCGTCGTCTCGGGCACCATCTATGTCGAGGTGCCGCCGGGGGTAGGCGCGCTCAAGCTGGAGGATCCGCGCCTTCCGATGCTGATGGCCGCCCCGCCCCGCCGTCCCGACGCGCCGGAGGACCTTCAGACCTTCGTCTATGCCCAGCCCGCCCCCGGCAGCATCTTCCTGTGGGAAAGCTGGCTACGGCACGAAGTGACCCCGCATGCCGGCAAGAGCGAGCGGATCAGCGTCAGCTTCAACTATCGCTGAGCGCGTCGCGCGCTGCGTGCACGCGGAACCATTTCGCTCCTGAATCGATTGGGCTGCCTGTCCTTCTGGAGAATGACCATGCGTAAGAGCCTTTTCGCACTGTTGGCGCTGTCGCTCGCCGTGCCGAGCACCGCCCTGATGACCACGACGGCGTCGGCGCAGAGCTGGCAGGAGCGCGAGCGCGAACGGGACCGCGAGTATAACGAACGGCGCGACCGCCGTTACGGTGAGCGTCGCGATCGGCGCGCTGATTATCGCTGGCAGGGCGACCGCCGTGACCGCAACTGGGAACCCTCACGCGCCTATCGTCCGGGTCGCTACAGCGAGCGCCGCCTGAGCCGTCAGGACCGCATCTATCGCGGCCGTGACAATCGCTATTATTGCCGCCGCAGCGACGGCACCACCGGCCTGGTCGTCGGTGCGGCACTCGGCGGCATTCTGGGCGGCGCGATCGGCAATGGCGACGTGCTCGGCGTGATCCTGGGCGGCGCTGGCGGCGCGGTGCTGGGCCGGGAGATCGAGCGCGGCAACGTGCGCTGCCGTTGATCGCATGACAACATGAACAGGGCCCGCCGGTCGCGTTACCGGCGGGCCTTTTCATGGGCTGGTCTTTTCCCTGTCTCCGGCGTATCTGCGCGCCTTTCCCGGATCACAGGACCAAGAGACCCATGGGCTTTCGCTGCGGCATTGTCGGCCTTCCCAATGTCGGCAAATCGACGCTGTTCAACGCGCTGACGCAGACTGCGGCGGCACAGGCGGCCAACTATCCCTTCTGCACGATCGAGCCGAATGTCGGCAATGTCGCCGTGCCCGACGACCGGCTGGACGCGCTGGCAAAGATCGCCGGATCGGCCAAAATCATCGAAACCCAGCTCGGCTTTGTCGACATCGCCGGGCTCGTGCGCGGCGCGAGCAAGGGCGAAGGGCTCGGCAACCAGTTCCTCGGCAACATCCGTGAGGTGGACGCGATCGTCCACGTTCTGCGCTGTTTCGAGAATGACGACATCCAGCATGTCGACAACAAGGTCGATCCGATTGCCGACGCCGAGACGGTCGAGACCGAGCTGATGCTGTCGGACCTCGAAAGCCTCGAAAAGCGCGTGCCGAACCTTCAGAAAAAGGCGGCACAGGGCGACAAGGAAGCGAAGATCGCCGCGACCGTGCTGGGCAAGGCGCTCGACCTGCTGCGTGAGGGCAAGCCCGCCCGGCTGGTCGAACCCAATGACGTCGAAGAGGAACGCGTGCTCAAGCAGGCACAGCTGATCACCGCCAAGCCGGTGCTCTATGTCTGCAACGTCAACGAAGAACACGCCGCCGACGGCAATGACTATTCCGCGCGGGTATTCGAAAAGGCCAAGGCCGAGGGTGCGCAGGCCGTCGTCGTCTCCGCCGCGATTGAGGCCGAGATCGCGACCATGCCCGCCGAAGAGCGCGGCGAGTTCCTCGCCGAGCTGGGGCTGGAAGAAACCGGCCTGACCCGCGTGATCCGCGCCGGCTATTCGCTGCTGCACCTGCTGACCTTCTTCACCGTGGGGCCAAAGGAAGCGCGCGCTTGGACCACCCATGTCGGGGCGAAGGCTCCGCAGGCAGCGGGCGAAATCCACACCGATTTCGAACGCGGCTTCATCCGCGCCGAAACCATCGCGTTCGACGATTACGTCAAGTTCAACGGCGAAACCGGCGCGCGCGACAACGGCAAGCTGCGCTCGGAAGGCAAGGAATATGTCGTCCAGGACGGCGACGTGATGCTGTTCCGCTTCAACGTCTAAGAGTCGTTTTCGATCTGGCAGCTTCGCTGAAAACGACTCTAATCGATCGCGTCAGCCGAGATACCGCCTCCGCCGTTCGGCATTGGCCAGTGTCACGCTCAATGTCGCGATGACCAGCAGCCCCGCGACGATCGTCGCGGTGGCAATGTCGGGATCCGTCCGCCCGGCCTTTTCGTGGATCGCGAACAGCGCCCACAGGAAGGGTAGCGGATACCAGGGATTGCCGCCGGTGCCGATCAACGCCGCCGCGACGATGACGCCGCCGACGATCAGGATCGCCGCCGAGATCAGCGGCGCCGATGCGGGCAGCGCGATGCCGTGGAAGTTGAGCGCGGCGGCGATGTTGACGATCGTCGCGGCGGTCAGCCACCCCGCCAGCGCGCTGAGCGGCAACACGACCGCCAGCCGTTCGGCCAGGCTGAACGCCGGCGTGGCAGCGAAGATGCGCAGGATTGCCAGCAGGTTCACCAGCGTAAATACGATGATCAGCACCGACGGGAAGCTCAGGCTCCACAGCTGGGTATAGGTCACCCACAGCGCGTTCCCGAGCACCGCGAACGCAAAATGCCAGCCGATCCGGCGCACCAACTCGCTGTCGCGATGGCTCGGCAGCAGCTGATAGACGGCATAGACCAAGGTGCCGAAATAGAGCGGCCCCCAGATCGCGAACGCCCAACCCGCCGGGGTGATCAGCGTCTGCGTATCCGCCGACTGCTCGCCGACCGGGTTGCCGATGCCGATCGACGGCAGCAGCGGGGCGAGGATCTGGGCGAGCGCGAACACCAAAGCGGCGATGGCACGCACATGGCTGTTCCGGGCGGAAGCGGTCTGGGTCATGGTCGGACAACCTAACCGTCCTAAAACGGTTCCGCTAGTGAAACGCCCAGCGAAACGTCTTCGCAATCGCCAGCGTCGATCCGCGCACCAGCGGCAATGCGACCAGCGGTCGTTGAAGCCCGTGCATCGCGCGCGCCCAATCGGGCAGCAGGTCCACCGCTGCGGCAAAGATCGCCGTCTGCGCCGGTGCCATGGCCAGATTCGGCGCGGGATGGTTCAGCAGGAAGCGCGCGACCTCGCGGGTGCGGTCATCGGCCAGCAATTGCGGTCGCATCGCTGCAATCAGCTCCTCCGCCTCGAACCGGCTGCGCGGGACCGGGTCCGCGCCCAGCGCCTCGGCGACGCGCGCAGTCTCGGCAAAATAGATATCCTCCTCGGCGCGGCTGACCGGCACGCCGTAGCGCTGCCACGCCGCAAGGAAGCTCCACATCTCCGTCACATGCACCCAGGCCAGCAGTTGCGGGTCGTCGGCGCGATAGGGTGTGCCGTCCGGCAGCGTGCCGCCGATCCGCTCATGCACTTCACGCACCTTCGCGATCGATGCCTCGGCGATGGCGCGATCGGCATAGGTGGTTTCGGCGATGAAGCGCGCAGTGCGGCGCAGGCGACCGAGCATGTCCCTGCGGAAGGCGCTATGGTCCCACACGCCCGCCAGCACCGCCGGGTGGAGCATCTGCAGGAGCAGCGAGGCAACCCCGCCGACCATCATCGTGGTGACGTCGCCATGGACGCGCCAGGTGACGCTATCACGCGGAAACAGCGCCGTGTCGCTGCGCACGACCGGCGTCTCGCCCTTCTGTTGGTCGTTGAACGTGGTGCGAACCACGCCGATCAGGCGCTTGCGCAGTCCGAAGGTGAAGGGGGCGGAAGCCATGGGGCATCACGCTAGGGTGGATATGCCGCGCCGTGAAGGGCCGACCGAAATTGTCGCTTCCCGCAGCCCCGGCTCCGCCGCATGATGGATGGATGAACTTGCGCCCGTTCATCGGCTTGTGCCTGATCCTGACGCCGCTCGCCGTTCACGCCCAGGTTCGGCCCGACGATATCGGCATGGTTGCGGACCTGTTGCCGGACCCGGCCGACCCGGCACCCTTGCTCGAAACCGTGGTCGCGGCGCCTGCCGATGGGCGGACCCTGCCGTTCCTCGCATTCGCGCGGGCGCTCTATGCGGCTGGCTACTGGAACGCCGATGCCTTCGTTCCGCTGACCTGTGATGCGCGCTGCACCGCTGCCGGCATGGCAGATGTGCTCCAGTCCGATCGGCAGGCCATTTCGGGCGCGTCTGCGGCCTCGCCACAGGATGATGAGGCGATGGCGGAGTCATCCGAGCCGATCGCGCCGACGGCAACGCCGATCGCGCGCGCCCGCACGGCCGTCGCGCTGTTCAATGTTGGCGCCGGCCGCAGCAAATGGGGTGAGTTCACTGCTGTGGAACCGATGCAAACCGGTGCCTTTGCCACATTGCGGACGCGGCTGGCCGCAACCGATCCGCGGCTTGCGGCAATGAAGCTCGGCATTGCGCGTACCGCTTTCGGCCTCGGCCGCACCGCCGAAACAATCCTGCTTGCCGACGAGGTGCTGGCAACCGAAAGGCGTGCCGGTCGCGGGATCGGCCAGCTCAGCGCCAGTGCATTGACCCTGCGCGCACGTGCAGAACGCAAGCTGGGTCGGAGCGATGCCGCCAAGGCGAGCCTTACCGAAGCGATCCGCGTCGGGGCTGCAGATCGCGCGCGGCGGGGCTCGCTGCGATTGTCGGCTGCACAAATCGACGCGGCCGTCGCCGCGATCGGCGAAGCCGGGTTCGAGGCGGCGGGTGTGGAGGCCAGCGCGTTCATCCGGCTCAAGGAGGCGATCGCAAAGGGCGAGCGCGGGTTGCTGGATCAGGCGGAGGGAGAGCGCAAGGCGCTGCTCGCCCGGATCCTGCTGGATCGCGGTGAGAACCGGGCTGCAATCGTGCTCGCCCGCGAGGCGGTCGCACTGGCACCGGACAATCCGACCGCGGCGCTGGCGCTTGGTTTCGCCGAACTGCGTAGCGGCAGCGTCGATGTTGCCCGACTCGACGATATCGCCAACATTCTGGATCAGCAGGCCTGGGGTCCCGGCGCGGGGTCGGCCGACGTGATCGAGGCGCGGGCGCTGCTCGCGCGGCTCTATGGCAACGCGCAGATCGCGTCGGCATGGGTACAGGTGCGGCAGGGCGCGACTGGCGCGATCGAGCGTATTCTGGGCGATGAGAGCCGCAGCGATGTGGTGCAGGCGGCGGGTGCATTCAGAAACGTGTTCCGGCAAAAGGTCGGCACCGCCTGGTCCGCGGCACAAACACCGCCGCCGACCTGGCCGGACGATGCGCGCAGCTTTGCCATCTATTTCGACATCGATCGGTCCGACATCACCTCCAGCGCGATGCCCGCGCTGGAGCGGGCGGCGGCGACATGGCGCAGGGTCGGCGGCACGATCACCGTCAGCGGGCATGTCGACCAGATGGGCGGAACGCGGGACTATGCGATCGGGCTGTCCGGGCGACTGGCGGACTCGGCCAAACGCGCGCTCGAACATCTAGGCGTCCCACCGGGCGCAATCGTCACGATGGCGTTCGGCAAGGAACGCCCGCTGGTGCAACCGCGCGCCGACCGGCTGGCGGAACGGCGCAACCGGCGCGTCGATATCGTGATCGGTCCGGCGCGCTGATCCGCACGCTCTTCCTACCAGCCGATCGAACCGCTATGGGCGCGGGATGATCGCACGCCTGATCCTTGCCGTTGCGCTGTTGCTGGGCGCCCTGCCCGCCAGCGTGGCGATGCCGACGTGCCACGATGCGCCGATGGCCGCGAGCGATCATGCCGGGATGGCGATGCCGATGCCGATGGCGCAGCATGATATGCCGGAGCCTCCGCGGCCGGAAGGGTATGGCGATGCCATGTGCGTCGGCTGCATCGCGCCATCGACGCTGAAATTTGCTGCGGTCAACCCACCCCCTGCGCCGGTCGCGATCCATGGTGCTGCGGCCCCGGCGCGCGGTATCGTCGGCGCGCTGCTGACGCCCGAGCCACCCCCTCCGCGCGGGTGATCGATCGCGGGGCCTGACCCCCGCTTCCCGATCATTCACGGAGTTTATCACGATGACCTATCGAACGACGCTCGCCGCCCTGCTGGCGGCGACGGCGCTGCCCGTTACTGCAGCAGCGCAGGACCACGACCATGGCGAGCACGCGACGCCCGCGCCTGCGCCCGCGCAAACCGACCACGAGCATCATGGCGAACACGCCATGCCGGAGGACAAGGGGGCCAACCCCAACGCCCAGATCGCCTCGGGCACCGCCCTGCTCCCCGCCGCAGAGGGCGGTCAGCATGGCGGGCTGCACCTGACAACGGGCGACTGGATGCTGATGGCGCATGGCTATGCCTGGGGCGCGGTGACCAGCCAGGGCGGCCCGCGCGGCGACGACATGGCGTTTGTCCAGAGCGTGGGCATGGTCACCGCCAGCCGCCCGCTAAGCGATTCCACGCGGATCGAGCTGCGCGGCATGTTCAGCCTCGACCCGCTAATGGGCAAGCGCGGCTATCCGAACCTGTTCGCGGCGGGGGAGACCGCCAATGGCCGCGCGCTGGTCGACCGCCAGCATCCGCACGATCTGTTCATGGAGCTTGCCGCGCGGGTCGAGGTCGATGTCGCCCCCGGCGCGACCGCCTTCGTCTATGGCGGCCCGGTCGGTGAGCCGGCGCTCGGCCCGCCCGCCTTCATGCACCGCCGCTCCGCGCGCTATCAGACCATGTCGCCGATCGCGCATCACTGGTTCGATTCGACCCATATCACTTATGGCGTAGTCACGGCGGGCGTGCGCACGCGCCCGTTCCAGCTTGAAGCGTCGGTGTTCAAGGGCCGCGAGCCGGACGAGGAGCGCTGGGGCTTCGACCCCATCAAGCTCGACTCGTGGAGCCTGCGCGCGACCTTCACCCCCTCCCCCAATTGGGCGGTGCAGGTCAGCCACGGCCGCCTCGAAAGCCCTGAGGCGCTGCACGGCGGCAATGACGAGGGGCGGACCACCGCCAGCGTGCATTACGCGCGCGGTGGCCTGTCCGCGACGCTCGCCTGGTCGGCCAAGAACCGCATCCCCGGCGACACACTCAGCGCCTGGGTGGCGGAGGCGAACTGGGACATCGACGCGCGGCACAGCCTCTTCGGCCGCGCCGAACTGGTCCGCAACGACGAGCTGTTCCCGGAGCACAGCCATCCGCTGCACGACCAGCCGTTCCGCGTCGCGCGGTTCGAGGGGGGCTATGCGTATCGCATCCCGCTGGCCGACAAGGTAACGCTGGCGCTGGGCGGGTCGGTTGCGGCCTATGCCAAGCCCGCCGCGCTCGACCCCTATTATGGGAAAGGCCCGGTGAGCGGCACCGCATTCGCCAAGCTGACGCTCGGCGACTGACTCGATACCGTCATCCAAAGCCATTAGGGGCCGCCGTCATGGACTGGATCAGGACATTGGCGGCGGCCTCGATTGCCGGGCTGCTCTACGCCTGCACCACCCCGCCCGCGATCGCGCCCGCCCCGCCGGCGCCGCCGGTCGAGCAACGCGCGCCGGTGACGATCCTGATCGGAATCGACGGCTTTCACCCGGATTATCTCGACCGCGGCGTCACGCCAGTGCTGTCGCGGCTGGCGGCGCAGGGCGTGCGCGCGACGATGCGGCCGTCCTTCCCGACCAAGACCTTCCCGAATTTCTACACGCTGGTGACGGGCAAGCGCCCTGACCGCCACGGCATCGTCGGCAACCGGTTCGAGGATCCGGCGCGCGCCGGCGAGCGCTTCACGATGCAGTCGGAACAGCCTTATTGGTGGGACCAGGGCGAGCCGGTCTGGCACGCGGCCGAAAAGGCCGGGGTGCAGACCGCTGTCATGTTCTGGCCCGGCTCAGGCATCGAGATCGGCGGCATCCGCCCATATGACTGGCAGGCGTTCGGCATGGCGGTGAACGGCCGCCAGCGGGTCGATGCGATCATCGACTGGCTCCGCCGCCCCGCCGCGACCCGACCGAAGCTGCTTGGACTGTATTTCGACACGGTCGACACCGCCGGCCATCACTACGGCCCCGACGCGCCCGAAACCAACACAGCGATAGCGGAAATCGACGCGCTGATCGGGCGGCTGCTCGGCGGGCTTGCCAGCCTCGGCCAGCCGGCCGATCTCGTCTTCGTCGCCGATCACGGCATGGCGGCGGTGGAGGAAAGCCGCCGCATCCAGCTCGACACCATCGCCGCCGCCACCGACTTCCGCACACTCGAAGAAGGACCCTATGGCGCGATCGAGCCGCAGCCGGGCCGCGAAGCCGCCCTGGCCGCCGCGCTGCTGAAACCGCATGCCGCTATGGAATGCTGGCGCCGCGCGGACATCCCCGCCCGGCTCCATTATGGGCGCAACCCGCGCACCCCATCTTTCCTGTGCCTCGCCAAAACGGGCTGGACGATCACCACCCGCCCGGCGACCGAGCCGCTGCGTCCGGGCGGCGCGCATGGCTATGACCCTTCCGCGCCGGAGATGGCGGCATTGTTCCTTGCCCATGGTCCGGCCTTTGCGTCGGGCGTCACGCTGCCAGCGTTCGACAACATCCATGTTGCGCCGTTGCTGCGTCGGCTGGCCGGGGTCCCACCGGCGCAGGATGCCGATGGCGAACCCGCTGTGCTGGCGCCAGCGCTGAAGCGCTGATCCCCCTTGCCAAAAACCAGTTTCGGACCGAAACTGATCGCATGATCTATTTTGAAGACCTGACGGTCGGGGACAAGGCGAGCTTCGGCTCTTATCCGGTCACGCGCGACGAAGTGCTGGAGTTCGCGCGCAAATACGACCCCCAGCCCTTCCACATCTCCGACGAGGCGGCGGCACAGACGCATTTCGGGCGGCTCGCGGCGAGCGGCTGGCACACCGCCGCGATGACGATGGCGATGCTGGTCGAACAGATGAAGGTGCGTCCGACCGCCAGTCTCGGCGCGGCGGGGATCGACGAGTTGCGCTGGATCAAGCCGGTCTTCCCCGGCGACACGTTGCGCTGCGAAACCGAATTGCTCGAAAAGCGTGAATCGGAAAAGCGCCCGGAAATGGGCCGCACCCGCTCGCGCATGCTGGTATTCAACCAGCATGACGAGCCGGTGCTGAGCTTCATCGCCAACGCGATCGTCGCGCGGCGACCGATCGGCTAGCCTCAGCCGGGGCGGCGATCCCGGCGACGGTCGCGACGATCGTCGCGTCGGTCTTCACGGCGGTGATCGCGCCAGTTATCGCGCATCTGGCGACGGTCGCCACGCCACGCCTGGCGACGCTGCTCCCAATAAGCGCGCTGCGAGTCATTCCAGCGCGTCGGACGGCGATCGCGATCGTAAACGTAATATCCGGTGCCGGGATAATAATAGTCCCCACTCCAACCCCAATAGGGGTCGCCATAGGTTCCGTCATAGCTGCCGCCGCCGCCATAGCCGACCGACACGCCGGAGCGGCCATAGCCGTCGGTGCAGGCGGCAACGCCAAGCGCTGCCGCGCCGACCAGACCGAATTTCAGGATCGTGGAATTGAACATGTGACCTCTCCCGGGCGTCGCCTGGACGCCCTGTTCGTTTGAGAACAAGGGAGCGAGGCTGGAAGTTCCGTCAGTGACCGGGAAAGCCCACCAGCGCAGTCACGGCGATACCCTCGGCACGCAGCGCATCGGCGCCGCCCAGATCGGGCAGGTCGATGACGAACGCCGCCTGCGTCACCACCGCGCCCACCTTGCGCAGCAGCCGCACCGCCGCGCGCGCGGTCCCGCCGGTCGCGATCAGGTCGTCGATGAGCAACACGCGCGCGCCGGGCGCAACCGCATCGGCATGGATGGCGATGCGGTCGGTGCCATATTCCAGCGCATAATCCTCCGCCACGGTCGCGCCGGGCAGCTTGCCGTCCTTGCGCACCAACAGCGTCCCCGCCCCCAGCGCCAGCGCGACCGGTGCGGCAAAAATGAAGCCGCGCGCCTCGATTCCTGCAACCAGATCGACCGGGCCATCAACGGCATCGACGATCCGCTCCACCGCGCGCGCAAAGCCGGCGGCGTCGAGCAATAGCGTGGTGATGTCGCGGAACATGATGCCCGGTTTGGGGAAATCGGGAATGGTGCGGATCAGCGCGGCAAGATCGTCGTTGGTGGGGGTCACGGCATCGCTCCCAAGAAAACGGCCCGGGAATCGCTTCCCGGGCCGTCGGAGAAAAGGTTCAGGCGGACCTTAGTCCTTCACGTTCCGCCAGATCTGCTTCTTCGCGCCATAGGCCAGGAAGCAGAAGATCACGAGGAAGATCAGCGTCGCGAGGCCGGCGGTCTTGCGCGCTTCCATCTTCGGCTCCGCAGTCCAGGTCAGGAACGCGGCGACGTCGGCCGCATAGTTCTTGGCCGTTGCGGCGGTGCCGTCGGAATAGGTCACCTGACCATCCTTCAGCGGCGCGGCCATCGCGATGTTGAGCGTGTGGAAATAGGGGTTGTAGTGCAGCCCCTCCGGCGTCTTGGCTTCCGGATACTTCTTCAGCAACTCGGCGGGCTGGGCCTGATAGCCGGTCAACAGCGAGTAGATATAGTTGCTGCCGTCGGGACGCGCCTTGGCCATCAGCGACAGATCGGGCGGAATCGCGTTATTGTTCGCGGCGCGCGCGGCGATCTCGTTCGCATAGGGCGAAGGGAAGCGATCGGCGGGGATGCCGTCGCGGGTCGCCGGCTCACCCGTTTCGGGGTTGAGCGACGGGACCTGGAAGCCCTTGGCGATGGTCTTGATCTGACCTTCGCTATAGCCGAGCGCGGCGAGGTCGCGGAACGACACCAGACGCAGCGAGTGACAGGCGGCGCAAACCTCCTTGTACACCTGCATGCCGCGCTGGAGCTGGCGCTTGTCATAGGTGCCCAGCGGGCCGGTGAAGGTGAAGCCACCTTCCGGCTCATGCGCGTGCTTGTGGAATTCCGCCTCGACCGTCTTGGGCGTGGTCAGCCCGTTCGAGAAGGTGTCGATGATCCCAAGGAACAGGGCGAAGACGAACCCCAGCCCGACCAAAAATCCGCCGATGCGAACCATTTTCTATGCCCCTCTTATTCGGCAGCTGCGGTCTGGAGCGGCGAGGTGCCACCCTTGCCGGCGAGCACGGCCTCGGTGATCGAGTTCGGCAACGGGCGCGGACGCTCCATCGCCGAGACGATCGGCAGGATCACCAGGAAATGCAGGAAGTAATAGGCCGTCGCGAACTGACCGATCAGGATCACGCCCGGGGTCGGGGCCGCGCCGCCGACATAGCCCAGCACCAGCACGTCGACCAGCAGCACCAGCAGGAACCACTTGTAGGTCGGGCGATAATTGGCCGAGCGCACCGGCGACGAGTCGAGCCAGGGCAGGAAGAACAGCAGCAGGATCGAGCCGAACATCGCCAGCACGCCCCACAGCTTCGCCGACATGATGAAGTCGACCGTGAACGACTTCAAAATGGCGTAGAAGGGCAGGAAATACCATTCGGGCACGATGTGCGCCGGGGTCGAAAGCGGGTTGGCCGGGATATAATTGTCCGGATGGCCCAGCAGGTTCGGGGCGAAGAAGATCAGCGAGCAATAAACCAGCAGCGCCACGCCCACGCCTACGCCATCCTTGGCGGTGTAATAGGGGTGGAACGGGACCGTATCCTGCTCGCTCTTCACCTCGACGCCGGTCGGGTTGTTCGACCCGGGAATGTGCAGCGCCCAGATGTGGAGGATGACCACACCGGCGATCACGAACGGCAGGAGGTAGTGAAGCGAGAAGAAGCGGTTGAGCGCGGCATTGTCCGGCGCAAAGCCGCCGAGCAGCCACACGCGGATCGGCTCGCCAATGCCCGGGATCGCCGAGAAGAAGCCGGTGATCACCTGCGCGCCCCAGAAGCTCATCTGACCCCAGGGAAGGACATAGCCCATGAAGGCGGTCGCCATCATCAGCAGGAAGATTACCACGCCGAGCAGCCACACCATCTCACGCGGCGCCTTGTACGACCCGTACCACAGGCCTCGGGCGATATGGATGTACACCACCAGCAGGAACAGCGACGCGCCATTGGCGTGGGCGTAGCGGATGAACCAGCCGGCGTTCACGTCGCGCATGATATGCTCGACGCTGTCGAACGCGATGCCGGCATTGGCGGCATAGTGCATCGCCAGCACGACGCCGGTGACGATCTGGATCGCGAGGAACATGCCGGCGAGCACGCCGAAGTTCCAGAAATAGTTTAGGTTGCGCGGGACCGGATAGCCGGCACCGACGGCGTTGTACACGAAGCGCGGAAGCGGCAGCCGATCGTCCACCCACTTGGTCAGCGGGTTCTTCGGCTCATACTGCTTTGCCCAGGGAAAGCTCATTTCAGGTGCCCCCTCAGCCGACCCGGATCACGGTGTCGGAAATGAATGCATATTCCGGAACGACGAGGTTCGTCGGTGCCGGGCCGGTGCGGATGCGACCGGCAGTGTCGTAGGCCGAGCCGTGGCACGGGCAGAAATAGCCGCCGAACGGGCCCTTGTTCTCGCCCTCGCCCGCGCCCAGCGGCACGCAGCCGAGATGGGTGCAGACGCCCAGAGTGACGAGCCAGTTGGCCTTGCCCTCCTTGGTGCGCTCTGCCAGCGTCTGCGGATCGCGAAGCTCGCTGACCGGCGTCGCGTTCGCCTCTTCGATCTCTTTCGCCGTCAGGTTGCGCACGAACAAGGGCTGCTTGCGGAAGGTCGACTTGACCGACTGGCCCGGCTGGATCGCCGAGATGTCGAGTTCGGTGGTCGACAGCGCGAGCACGTCGGCCGACGGGCTCATCTGGGCCACGAGCGGAATCGCGACTACGCCCGCACCGACGCCCGCAAAGGCGACCGCGCCGATCGCGAGATAATCGCGGCGGCGGGGATCCTCGGGACCTCCGTTGGAAGGCTCAATCGGCCCACCCGGAGGCGTGCCGCCGTTCTCACTTGCCATGCATCAGCCCTTGCACTTCAAATTCCGGCGTTTTCACGCCCCTGTCCCGGATAGCGGAGCGCGCGAACGCCTCGCCAAACCCCCGGATTGCCCCCGGTGGCTGGCGGGCCTGATAGACGGCACGGGGCGGCTTTGCCAACCGCCTTTTTGACCGGCCGATGACATGTGAATGTTTCGGCACCGGCCCGCTCCCCCACCCGGCCACCCATATGATACTGCCGCTGGGTGGCCGGGTGGGGGAGCGGGCCGGTGCCGGACTTCAACAACAGCGCCTTGTGGGCGGCGCGCTCCCTGCACTATCGGAGCATGATGCGTGTTGCCCTGTTTCAGCCCTGTATTGCCGGAAATGTCGGCGCGGTTCTGCGCATCGGTGCGTGTTTCGATACACAGATCGACCTGATCGAGCCGATGGGATTCGCGTGGGACGACAAACGCGTCGCGCGGGCCGGCATGGATTATATCGAGCATGTCAGGGTGACGCGGCACCGCGACTGGGATGCGTTCCTGGCGACCGCAACCAGCCGGATCGTGCTGTTCACCACCAAGGGCGCGGGGCGGTTCGACGCGGCCGCATATCAGCCCGACGACATCTTGCTGTTCGGATCGGAGGATGCGGGCGTCCCCGACCATGTCCATGATCGCGCCGACCTGCGCGTGAAAATCCCGATGAAACCGGCGATGCGGTCCTTGAACCTCTCCGTCTCGGCGGGCATCGCGCTGTCCGAAGCGCTCCGGCAAACCAAAGGCTATCCGCAATGAACGAACTCGACCCCCAGCAGCAGCGCGCACGTGCGTGGTTCGAGGAATTGCGCGACGCGATCTGCGCCGAGTTCGAGGCGATCGAGCGCGAGGCGGGATCGGACGCGGCGTTCGACTATATCGCCTGGGACCGAACGGATCCGTCGGGCGAGCCGGGCGGTGGCGGCGTGCGCGGGGTGATGAAGGGCAAGGTCTTCGAAAAGGTCGGCGTCAACGTCTCGACCGTCGGCGGCACGTTCGAGGGCGATTTCGCCAAGTCGATCCATGGCGCGGGCGACGATCCCCGATTCTTCGCCACCGGCATCAGCCTGGTCGCGCATATGGCCAACCCGCACGTGCCCGCCGTGCACATGAACACGCGCTTCCTGGTAACGAGGAAACGCTGGTTCGGCGGCGGTGCGGACCTGAACCCGCCCATTCCCTATGATGAGGACACATTGGACTTTCATGCACGTTTGCAGGCGGCATGTGATGTCCACGACCCGGCACATTATCCCCGGTTCAAGTCATGGGCCGACGACTATTTCTACATCCCCCACCGCAATGTCCATCGCGGCGTCGGCGGCATCTTCTACGATCACCTGGAAAGTGAGGACAATTCGACATGGGAGGCGAATTTCGCCTTTACCCAGGATGTCGGCCGCGCCTTCCTCGACATTTTCCCCGCACTCGTCCGCCGGCGCATGGCCACCCCCTTCACCGACGCCGACAAGGCCCGGCAGCTGGAATGGCGCGGGCGCTATGCCGAGTTCAACCTCGTCTATGACCGGGGGACGTTGTTCGGCCTCAAGACCGGCGGCAATATCGACGCGATCCTGATGAGCCTCCCCCCGCTCGCCACCTGGAGCTGAGATGGGCCTGCTTCCCGTAAAGCCCGGCGATGTGGCAACCATCGTCACCAGCCTGGAAATGCGCGAGCGGCCCCGGCCCAGGCCGATGCCCGAATCGCATCTGCAGCTGGTGCGCTGGGAGGCACCTAGTCCGGACAAGTATCGGAAATTGTTCGCACGGGTCGGGTCGCCGTGGCTGTGGTTCTCTCGCCTGATCATGGACGATGTGCGGCTGAGCGCGATCATCCATGACCCGCGAATCGAGATTTTTGCGGTGGTCGACCGGCAGGGAATCGAGGTCGGGATGCTCGAACTCGACTTCCGTGAAGCGGCGACCTGTGAGCTGTCGTTCGTCGGACTGGTGCCCGAACTGACGGGCGCAGGGCATGGCCGCTGGCTGATGGCGCATGCGCTGATGCGCGCGTGGCGGCCCGATGTAACGCGGGTGTGGGTCCACACCTGCACGCTCGATCACCCCAAGGCGCTGGGCTATTACCGCGCGTCGGGCTTTGTGCCCTTCACCCGCGCGATCGAAACCTTCGCCGATCCGCGCATCACGGGGCACCTCCCCCGCGACGCTGCACCTCACATCCCGTTGATCGACCCGCCCAGCCGGCGATAGAGCGCGATCCGCACCAGCGTGAAGAACACCCAGCTGAGGGTCACGAGCAGCGCAATCGGCAAGAAAACCAACGACGCTGCAGCCTGCGATCCCGCGACCAGCGGGGCCGCGATGGCGAAGATGACGAAGGCGATCGACAACGCGCTCGCACCGATGAACAGCGCAAGGCCGAGGGCAAAAAAGCCGATCTTCCAGCCATTTTTATCGCTCAGCTCGAACCCGCGCACCATCGCCTGCCACGCCCCGCGCGTTGGCTCCGCCGCATAAGCGACGCCCATCATCCAGGTCCGGCCAAACACATAAATGGCCGGCACAACCAGCAAATAGGTGCCAAGCTGAACCAGCGTGTTCACCACGATGCCGATCAGAAAGAAGGGGATCAGCCGCTGCACGCTGGAGAGGAGCACTGCGCCGACCGTCTCACCCCGCCGCAGATACAGGCTGAGCAGTGCCAGACCGCCGAACTCGGTAATCGCGATGAAGAGCGCCATCCAGCCCAGGTTTGACAGCAAAAAGCCGTTGATCACCTCACGCGTCTGCGCGCGATCACCGCTCTCGGGCAGCTGGATGCCGCTGGTCACGGCAAGCAGGCACAGGCCGAGCAGCGGCACGAACAGAAACGCGCCCGCGATCGGCCACATCAGCGCGCGATCCGTCCGCCATAACTTCACGGCATCCGCCAGAACGCCGCGGAAGGAGAATTTCATGCCGTCGCAGCCGCCTCATGCCGCGCGAGCAGCGCGATGTAGAGCTTGGCAAGAAATGCCGTACCGAGCACGGTGAAGCCCGTCGAAACCGCCCCGCCGACGATCGTCGTCAGGACCGAAGCGAGCGAAATCCCTTCCTCCCCCCGACCAGCGACCAAATACATGACCGCGCCAAACGCGGTGGTCGCGGCGAGGTTGGCAACGATCGAGACAATCACATAAAGGATCAGCACGCCGACGATCTTGAGCGCAATGCCGCGCGTCAAGCGCCACGAGCGCGCGATCGCGCCGATCGCCAGCCGATCGCCGACGACCGCCGGGATCACCACGGCGAGCCGCGCCATGACCCAGCATCCAAGGACCAGCAGCACCATGAAATAGAGGAACACCCACGGAGCGACGCTGGGCGGAATGTCGGGCATCGCACTACCCTGTAGCGTCGTCAGATCGACCCCGCCGACCGCCAATATGACGCCGACCGGGATCATCAGCACAATCCCGACGACAACCATGACGATCATCAGCAGCAGCGCGGCGGGAAAGCGGCGGGTGGCAAGCTGGCTCGCCTGACGCCCCTGCGCCGGATCGATCGCCAGCGCGGTCACCGCCAGCTGTCCCCAAAAGCTGACCAATGCGAGCACGAACACACCAAGGCCGAGTAACATGGCTGTTCCCGGGGTGACGCTGGGTTGAAGCCCGCTCAGATTGGATGAAATCGTGGTCGGTACGAAAATCGCCAACAAGGCAATCGGCAGCAACGTGCCAAGATTGTCGCTCAGAAACTCTGCGGTTCGATCCCAGACGCTACCCATACTGACCATGTGCACGGCTCCCCTTCCGCCCCGCGTTAGCCGATCCGCGCGCGTGACGCCACATGCTTGCGCTGGCGCGTCGGGCATCGCATCTGGCGATGATGGAACTGGTCGAAGGCATCGAATGGCGCGTGTCCGAAGGGCGCGTCCCCTACCCGCAAGCGCTGGCAGAGATGGAGGCGCGAGTCGCCGCGATCCAGTCGGGCGAAGCGCGTGAGCAGATTTGGCTGCTGGAGCATCCACCGGTCTATACCGCCGGCACCAGTGCTGATCCCGCCGAGCTGATCGATCCGCGCTTCCCCGTGTTCGCGACCGGGCGCGGCGGGCGCTACACCTATCATGGACCGGGGCAGCGCATCGGCTATGCGATGCTGGACCTGTCGCAGCGTAACAAGGATGTGCGCTGTTACGTCCACGCGGTCGAAGGCTGGGTGATCGCGGCGTTGGGCGAGCTTGGCATCAACGCGTTTCGGGCGGAGGGGCGAATCGGCATCTGGACCCGCGATGGCGGGACCGAGGCGAAGATCGGCGCGATCGGCGTGCGCGTACGGCGCTGGGTGACGATGCACGGCTTTGCCGTGAATCTCGATCCCGACCTTGCCGATTTCGGCGGGATCGTGCCGTGCGGCCTGCCCGAATTTCCGGTGACGAGTGCGGCGCAGCTGGGAAAATCGATTTCCCCTGAAACTTTCGATGCGGCGCTGGCGTTCGTGTTTCCAGCCTTTCTCAATTCCGTGGGTGGGGCGTGCGCGCGTGCCTGAAAGCGGGGCTTGAGGGTGTGTCGCGAAGCGTTTAATGTCTATCTCGGTCAGGGGAATAAGCGGTTTTCCGCCCCCTCCATCATCAAGGGAGCCCAATCTTATGCGTGCAGTTTTCACCAAGGCCGTCGCCGGTTCGATGATCGCCAGCGCCGCGCTGCTCGTTTCGGCATGCGGTGGCACCACTGAAACCACCGCCGACAACACGACGGTCATGGACGTGAACGCGACCGACCCGGTGCTCGACGGCACCACCTCCGACAACATGACGATGGTCGATGGCGCGACCGGCAATGACACCGGCATGGCTGGCGACACCATGGCCGCCAACGACACCATGGGCAACGGCATGTAATCTGCCGCACGCGGCAATTGCATGGTTGAATGGGGCCGCCCGGGCGACCGGGCGGCCCTTTTTGCGCGGGGCAACGGCCGCACGTCCCGACTGTCCCACGGCGGGGCGCGACCCCTTGCACAAGCGTAACGATTCGATGCCAAAAACCTCTTGGGCGGAGCGGTAAAACTCCGTAACCCAACGCCAGAGCAGGGTTCGAGAGGGTTGGTTGATGTTTGGTTCGCGTCTGATGTTCTCGGCAGGCCTAGGTGCGGCAATGTTGACGGCGACGCCGGCATCCGCGCAATTCTATTTCAAGTCTCCCGATGTCGGCGCGGCGCGGATCATCGGGACGGAACCCGGCATGCTGGCCCAGCCGCTGCCCGGCGCGACGCCGGCGGAGCTGCGTGCGGCAATGGTGTGGAATTTGCGCGCGGCGCTCAACGTTGCGGCGCTTCAGTGCCAGTTCGGGCCGACCTTGCTGACCCTGCCGAACTACAATGCGATCCTGCGCGATCACAAGGTCGAGCTGAACGATTCCTACGCGGTTCTGGCCAAATATTTCATGCGCACCCACAAGGCACCCAAGGCCGGGCAAACCGCACTCGATCAATATGGCACCCGGGTTTATTCAAGCTATTCGGCGGTGCACGCCCAGCTGACCTTTTGCCAGACTGCAGACGGAATTTCGAACGCAGCGATATTCACCCCGCGCGGGAAGTTCGGCGATCTGGCCGCCGAGGGGATTCCGATGATCCGCAGCAGCCTGGCCCGCTGGGGCGAACAGCAATTTTCAATGCGGATGCCGCCCGAGGCGCAGGTCGTGTATCCTGAGTTCTTGAATGAGGATTGCTGGGTCAAGGGCGGCTATGTGCCCACCCGCTGTGCGCCCGACGCGAAGAAGCGTAAGCGGCGCTAAAAGTTCAGCAGAGCTGAAACGGTTGCAGCACCGGCCCGCTCCCCCACCCGGCCACCCATATCATGCTATCGCTGGGTGGCCGGGTGGGGGAGCGGGCCGGTGCCGCGATTCAACGCAGCTGAATCCGACACCAAGCGTTCAGCGCAATCCCAGCGTCTTGTGCGCCTGAAGCGTTAGGCGCCAGCGGGGTCGGGCGAGTGCGAAATCGACCGCCGCCTGCACATTCGCGGCGGCATCGACATCGTCCATGGGCTGGATCAGGAAATGGGCGAAGTCCCATTGCTCGATCTCCGCAACATCGCTGCCCGGCTGCGGCCAGACCAGCTTGAGCTCGTCGCCGCGCCGCTGCACGACGTCGCTCCCCGCCTTGGGGCTAATGCACACCCAGTCGATGTCGGGATGCACCGGCAGCGTCCCATTGCTCTCGATCGCAATCCGAAAGCCGCGCGCGTGCAGCGCGTCGACCAGTGCGTCATCGACCTGGAGCATCGGCTCGCCCCCGGTCAGCACGACGAAGCGGCGCTCCTGCCCCCCGCCCCAAAAGCTCGCAACGGCGTCCGCTAGCGCCTCGGCATCGGCGAACTTGCCGCCGCCCAAGCCATCGGTCCCGACAAACTGGGTGTCGCAGAATTTGCAGATCGCGGTCGCGCGGTCCTGTTCACGGCCCGACCAGAGGTTGCACCCGGCGAAGCGGACGAACACTGCGCGCGCGCCGGCATTGACCCCCTCTCCCTGCAGGGTCAGGAACATTTCCTTGACCGCATAGCTCATGCCGACCGCCTCAGTCCGTGACCGCATAGCGGGTCGGATCGGGGATACCGGCTTCCTCGAACCCCTTGGCACGCAGGCGGCAGCTGTCGCAGCGACCGCAATGCACGCCACCGGGCGCCGGATCATAGCAGGACCAGCTGAGGCCGAGGTCGAGACCCAGTTCGGTGCCCTTGCGCACGATATCCGCCTTGCTCATCGATACCAGCGGCGCGCGGATGCGGAACGGGTGCCCTTCGACCCCCGCCTTGGTGGCCAGCTCGGCGAGCTTTTCAAACCCCTGGATGAACTCCGGGCGGCAATCGGGGTATCCCGAATAATCCAGCGCATTGACCCCAAGATACAGGTCGCGCGCGCCCATCGACTCCGCCCAGCCGAGCGCAAGGCTCAAGAAGATCGTATTGCGCGCCGGGACATAGGTGACCGGAATATCCTCACCGACCCCGTCCTTCGGCACCGCGATGTCCGCCGTCAGCGCCGACCCGCCGAACAATGACAGGTCGAGGGGAAGGACAATATGTCGCTCTGCGCCCAGAACGGCGGCAATCCGGCGCGCGGCTGCCAGCTCGACGTGATGACGCTGATTATAATCGATCGACAGCGC
Organism: Sphingomonas sp. SDUR79; assembly: GCF_056821745.1. NCBI lineage: Bacteria > Pseudomonadati > Pseudomonadota > Alphaproteobacteria > Sphingomonadales > Sphingomonadaceae > Sphingomonas > Sphingomonas sp. SDUR79. The sequence goes on from NZ_JBPDIN010000001.1 coordinate 2,030,401, forward strand.
CAGCAGGCGATGCCCGTCGGCCCGTGCGCAGGCGGCGGAAACATAGGAATCGAGTCCGCCCGACACGAGGGCGATGGCATAGCTGGCTTCGGTCATCTGCGTCGCGCTACCGCCTTTGCGGCGGTGCGGCAAGAAAGCGTGGTACCGCGCTCAGCGGCAAGACCCCGTGCGGCGCCCTTCATATTCGAACGAAAAGGGCAGACCCCGGCTGATCCCCTGGCTTTCCACCCGAACCAGCCGCGGCGTTTCCACCACAACGCGGGTCGCGCCATTACCGATGCCGGGGCAGCTATAGGTGACCCGCCCACCCGACGATCCATCCTCGACGACGAACCGCGTGCAGGTCACGCCGCGATGCTGAAGCTGCAGCAGCACCTGTGGATCGGTGATGCAGATCGACCGGCTGGTGCCATCGGCCGCGCGCAGCGTCCATTCACCGCGCTCGATCCCCGCCAGCGCGGTGAGGCCGTTGTCAGGACGACCAGCGGCATTGCCCGCAGCGAGGGGAGCAAGCAGTGCGACCGCGAGGGCGAGGGGGCGAAGAATCTTCATTTCATCGCTCCTATACCACGTTTCACCTTTCATTTCGCTGACAGTTTCGGTCAGGCGAAGCTGTCCAGGGCAATCGGAAACTTCTTGGCGCAAAACGCGCAATCGACCGTGATGAACCCGTTTTCGGCCATGTCGACGCGATCCTCGGCGGAAAATTTGGCCAGCACCGATCCGATATAGTCCGGGTCGCAGCGGCAGCCGCGCACCAGATTTCCGCCCGACTGGACGCGCACCTCATCCTCGTTGAACAGGCGCCACAATAGCGTTTCGAGCGGGGTGGCGGAGTCAGCCAGCTCGATCTCGCTCACCGTGCCGCCCAGCGCCTCGACATGCTCCCATTCGGGATGCACTTCGCGTGCGTGCAGCCGCTCGCCGCCCTCCTCGCCTTCCGGCAGATGCTGGAGGAACAGGCCGCCGCCGATGCAATTGCCCGCCGCGTCGTGACCGACGCCGAGCCGCACCAGGGTCGGGATCTGTTCCGACTGGTCGAAATAATTCTCCGCCGCCTCGGCCAGCGAGCCGCCGTCGAGCGGAACGATGCCCTGATAGCGCTCGCCGGTGGTCGCCTGGTCGAAGGTCATGGCCAGATAACCCTGGTTGAACAGCGCGTAGAGCGACGGATTGCTACCGAGCTCCGCCAGCCGATCGGCGTCGTACTGGACATAGCCGCGCAGCTCGCCGCCCTTGTAGTCGCACACCAGCAGACTGACGATGCCGCCCTGTGCCTGCGCCTGCAGCGTCAGCTGCCCGCCGGCATCCTTGAGCGTCGAGCCGAGCAACGCGGTCAGCGTCAGCGCCTCTGCCAGCAGCCGTTCGATCGGCGCGGGATAGGCGTGCGCGGCGAGGATTTCGCCCAGCACCGGACCCAGCCGCGCGATCCGCCCGCGCGCATGGCGCTGGGGAATCGTGAAGTTGAGCGTGCGGTCGAGGTCGGTCGGGGCGGCGGTCGGGTTCACGTCAATGTCCTTGCTACCCGACCCTGGGCCGGGATGCCGGTGGAGGCATTTATTTCGGGATTCCTCGGCTATGTAGGGTTCAGCAGCCCCCAGACAACTCAGCCGATGTGAGACCGGCGGGCAAATCTGATCCCGAACCAGCCGGCCCAGCCTAGCGCCAGCGTGATCAATCCGCTCCACATCAGGGCCGTGACAATCCAGCTGACCTGTGCGGCGTAGGCGAGCATGCCGATGAAGCTGCCATCGTTATGCACGGCAATCGGTATCCAGGCCTCGCCGGTCCCTAACGCGACTGCGATCCCGGCACCGCCCAGCACGAACCACAGCGCCCCCGTCGCGCAACGGGTGCGGTTAACCCGGCTTAGCGTCGCGACGAACCACGCGTTGGCGATAGCGATCAGCAGCGCAGCAAGGAACATGATCCGGTCGGCATAGCTCGCCTCGCGGGGCAGAAACCAAGCCAAGGCGAGACACGATGCCAGAGCCACGACCGTCAGCGCCATGAACCGGGTCCGGGTCATACCCCTTCCTAGATCTGCCCGAAGCACCAGCGCAGGACCGCCTTTTGTCCGTGCAGGCGGTTCTCCGCTTCCGGCCAGATCAGCGATTGCAGGCCGTCGATCACCTCCGGCGTCACTTCCTCGCCGCGATGCGCGGGGAGGCAGTGGAGGAATTTCGCGTCGGGCTTGGCCTTGGCCATCAATGCGGCGTCGACCTGATAGGGCGTCAGCGCGGCGAGCTTGGCCTCGGCATGCAGCTGACCCATCGAGATCCAGGTGTCGGTGACGATGATGTCTGCCCCCACCACGGCTTCGGCCGGATCGTTGACGCAGGTCGCGCGCCCCTTGCCCAGCGCCATTGCGGCGTCGGGAAGCGAGAAGCTCTGCGGACAGGCAGCGACGACGTCGAACTGCATCAGCCCCGCCGCCTCGACGATCGAGGCGAGGACGTTGTTGCCGTCGCCAAGCCACGCGACCTTGAGGCCGGGCAGCGCCTTGCCGCTCTCGAGGATGGTCTGGAGGTCGGCGACGATCTGGCACGGATGGCTGTCGTCGGTCAGGCCGTTGATCACCGGCACGCTGGCATACTCCGCCATTTCGAGCAGCTTGGCATGATCGTCGGTGCGCACCATGATCGCGTCGCAATAGCCCGACAGCACGCGCGCGGTGTCGGCGACGGTCTCGCCGCGCCCGAGCTGCGTCGTTGCGGCGTCGAGGATCACCGAGCTCCCGCCCAACTGGCGGATCGCCATTTCGAAGCTGACGCGGGTGCGGGTCGAGTTCTTCTCGAACACCATTGCAAGCGTGTGGCCCGCGAGCGGCGCGTCTGGATCGACCGCGCCTTTGGGCAGGCCCGCGCGCGCCGCCTTGCGCTCGATCGCCTCGGCCAGGATTGCCGCGAGGCCATCGGCGCCCGCGTCGCTGAGCGACAGGAAATTGCGGTAGGTCATTTCAGATTCCCCTACTGCCAGGGTTGGTTCCCCCAGCGGGCCGGGGGAGCAATTGGCTACGCCGCCTCCGGCATCGTATAGCTGCGCGCGCCCGCGCTCAGCTTCTCGACCGCCTCGGCGACATGACTTTCATCGATGATCAGCGGCGGCAGGACGCGGAACACATTCTCGCCCGCCGCCACGGTCAGCAGTCCGTGATGGTCGCGCAGGTGCGCCACGAAGTCGCGCGCGACCGCCGGCTCCTTCAGCTTGATGCCGAGCATCAGCCCCTTGCCGCGGATCTCGTCGAACAGATGATCGTGGTTCGGGATCATCTGCTCGAACGCCGCGCGCAGGCGATCACCCATTGCGGTGACGTGATCGAGGAAGCCGGGCTCCAGCATCACGTCGAGCACCGCCATGCCCGCGGCCATCGCCAGCGGATTGCCGCCATAGGTCGAGCCATGGGTGCCAAACACCATGCCCTTCGCCGCTTCCTCAGTGGCGAGGCATGCGCCGAGCGGGAAGCCGTTCCCGATCCCCTTGGCGACGGTCATGATGTCGGGGGTGATGCCGTAATGCTCATACGCCCACATCTTGCCGGTACGGCCATAGCCGCACTGGATTTCGTCGAGGATCAGCAACAGGCCGTGTTCGTCGCACGCCTTGCGCAGGCCCTGGATGAACTCGGTCTTGCCCGCGGTCATGCCGCCTTCGCCCTGCACGGTTTCGACCATGAAGCCGGCGGTCTGATCGTCAATCAGCGCGAGCGCGGCATCGAGATCGTTGAACGGCGCATAGGCAAAGCCCGGCAGCAAAGGCTCAAACCCGTCGCGCATCTTCGCCTGATTGGTTGCGGAGATCGCCCCCATCGTGCGCCCGTGAAAGGCGTTGTGGAAGGTGATGATCTTGGTCCGCTGCGGGTTGCCGCTGACATAGTGATAACGGCGCGCGGTCTTGATCGCGCACTCGATCGCCTCGGCACCCGAATTGGTGAAGAACAACGTGTCGGCAAAGCTCGCCTCGACGATGCGTGCGGCCAGCGCCTCACCCTGCGGCGAGCCGTAGAGGTTGGACACGTGCATCAGCGTCGCGACCTGATCCTGCACCTTCTTGATGAAGTCGGGATGGCTGTGGCCCAGCGCGTTGACCGCGATGCCCGCCGCAAAATCCAGATATCGCTCGCCGCGCTCGCCGATTAGGTAGCAGCCTTCGCCGCGCACCGGACGCACACCGCACCGTGGGTAAACGGGCATGAGCGGGGTGATCGACACGGGCAGCCTCCTTCGCAATAGAAAAGGGCGGCCCAATCGCGAACCGCCCGGGCGCGGACCCTACGATTGCGGCCCGGCCAACGTCAATATCACGCCCGCAGCACCCGTATTTAACGTGGGATGACTTTATCCGTTTGCGCCTCTAGCGTTAGCGCGTTGATGGGGCTGCCGGGGCGTCCCGGTTTAGGAGGGGTTGTGGCACATCCGCCAGCGACGATGCCGCCAGGGGACGGGTCGCTGAGATTTGCGCGCTGGATTGCGATTGCCGCGGCCGCGATGCCGGCGCTGGTGCTGGTTGGATGGGTCGTCGACAGCGCGCTGCTGCGCGGGCTGGGCGACACGCGCAGCGCCATCCATCCCTTGACCGCCGCCACCTTCCTGGCGCTGGCGACCGGTGCACTGCTGTTTATGGCCGGTCGTCCGCGACCCGCGCGGCTCCTGTATCGCGGGGTGATGGCGATCATCGCCCTGCTCCTGCTGCATCACATTGCCGGCATTCTCGCGGGACCGCTCGACAGCCTGATCGGGGGGAACGGGCTGTCATGGCTGCATGGCCGCCGTGCGACCCCGATCGGGCCGCTGTCGGTGCTGCTGCTGCTCAGTCTGGCGCTGTGCGCACAGGCATCGACGGGCCGCTGGCAGGACTGGGCGGCGCCGCTGGCCAGTGCCGCTCTGGCCGCGCTGCTGCTGGTGCTGACCTTTACGGTCAGCGACACGGAAGCGAACACGCGGTTTGTCGGCGTTTCCACGACGGCTGGAATCCCGGTCTTTCTGCTGGCCGTCGCGACGGTGCTCGGCACCGGGCCGGGCGGCAGCACCGATCGCTTCGCCAACTCGCCATGGAAGCTTCTTCAACGCATTCATCCGATCATCATCGTCAGCGCGATCCTGCCGGTGCTGGCGCTGGTGGGATTTCGGAACGTCGTCGCCATGACCGATGCCGAATTTCACTATGCAATGGCGATGTCCAACCTGCTGGCGATGGCGGTGCTGGTGGCGCATGTCATCAACCGCGCCGACCGCCAGAACCGCGCGCTTGCCGCAGGAGAAGCGCGCCTCGGCTCGATCCTCGATACCGCGCCGGACGCGCTGATCGTGACCAGCGACCAAATGGTCATCCGGACCTTCAGCCGTTCCGCGCCCTTGCTCTGGGGTCTCAACCCCGAAGAGCTGCGCGGTCGATCGCTGCCCACATTGTTCGACGGGCCGGTCAGCCTGCCCGATATTTCAAACGGGGGAACGAACGCGACCACGTCGCATTTCACCACCGGCACGCGCGCCGACGGCGTCCGCTTCCCGGCCGAGCTGCGCCTGGGCATTGCGGAGCAGGAAGGCGAGCGCGTGTGCGTCGCCTTTGTCCGCGATCTGACCGAGCGGATGGCGATGGAAGACCAGCTCAATGGCCTGCATTTTCAATTGATGCACTTGTCGCGACAGAATGCGATGGGCGAACTGGCCGGCGATATCGCGCATGAGATCAATCAGCCGCTGACCGCCGCGACCAACTATGCCTCCACCGCTGAACATGTGCTGGCGCACGGCGGTGACACTGGCAAGGTGCGCGATTTTCTGAACGAGATCACGACGCAGCTGCTGCGTGCCGGGGGCATCATCAGCCGGTTGCGCGCGTTCCTCGCCAACCGCGAGATCGAACTGCGCCGCGAATCGCTGGAGGCGGTGGTGCAGGATGCGGTCAATTTGGTGCGGATCGGATCGCGCCGGGTGACCGGTCGGATGATCGTCGACATCGCGCGCGACACCCCCGCAGTCTATGTCGATCGCATCCAGATCCAGCAGGTGCTGGTCAACCTGTTACGCAACTCGTTCGAAGCGTGCGACCAGGCGGAACGCGAGCCGCAGATCAAGATCACGGCACGCCGCGTCGGCGAGCACTTGGTCGAAATCGAAGTTGCCGACAATGGTGCTGGTCTGCCCGAAGACTTCGCCGAGCGGCTGGGCCAACGCTTCTCATCGACCAAGGGGGAAAGCGGCCTGGGGATCGGCCTCAACATCTCGAAGCGGATCGTCGAAGCGCATGGCGGCACGCTGGTCGGCGATAACCGCGAGCCGCAGGGGGCGGTGTTCCGCTTCACCGTGCCGGCACTTAGCGAGATGGCCCAATTGGATGGAACGCTGGTTTAGAGCCTATTCGGGCTCTAGCTTTTGATCTTCCAGCCAGACCGCAGCAGTGCGTAGCAGGCCAGCGCCAACAGGATATCGAGCGCGAGGATCACCGCGCTGCCCACCAGGATCGGCGAATCCGCAACGCCCAGAAAGCCGTAGCGAAAGCCGGAGATGATATAGAAAAACGGATTGGCGTGGCTGATCGCCTGAAACATCGGGGACAGGCGATCGACCGAGTAGAAGGTGCCCGAGAGCAGGGCGAGCGGCGCGACCACGAAATTGGTGACGGCGGCGGCGTGATCGAACTTCTCCGCCCAGATCGAGGTCAGCACCCCCATCAGCGCCAGGAACAGCGAACCGAGGAACCCGAACCACAGGATCGCCCAGAAATGCGCCGGGATCACGCTGACGCCGGGCCACAGCGCCATCGCCAGCCACACCGCCGCGCCGACGCAAAAGGCGCGGGTCACCGCGCCGCCGCACAAGGCCGCGAGCAGCTCTCCCGTCGAAAGCGGCGGCATCAGATAATCGACGATCGTCCCCTGAATCTTGCCGACCAGCAGCGAAAAGCTGGCATTGGCAAAGGCATTCTGAAGCATGCCCATCACGATCAGCCCGGGGGCAAGAAAATTGGCAAAGGGAATTGCGGTGCCACCGAGCGTCACGGTGCGCCCGCCCCCGCCCAAAGCGACGGTAAAAACCACCAGAAATAACAACGTGGTAACCGCCGGTGCCCACACGGTCTGGAGCTGCACCTTGAAGAAACGGCGCACCTCCTTCACATAGAGGGTCCACAGCCCGCCCCAGTTCACGTTACGGATGATCGGAACGCCGGGGCCGGCGATCATGCTTTCGGGCGGCGGGGACTGGTCGGTCATGCAAAGGCCGGTTAATCGCTGCGGCCACACCCGGCAACGGGATTGATTCTTTAGGGACGACAAATGAGCTGGACCGACGAACGGATCGAGACGCTGCGCAAGATGTGGGACAGCGGCCTGACCGCTACCCAGATTGCCGAGGAACTGGGTGGCGTGAGCCGCAACGCCGTGATCGGCAAGGCGCACCGCCTGGGTCTCGCTTCGCGGCCGTCGCCGGTGAAGGCCAATGCGGCCGAGGCGAAGCCCACTCCCGCGCCCGCCGCCCCGCCCGCACCCAAACCCACCCCCGCCGCCCCCGCCCCGCGCGCCGCTGCTCCGGTCGCGGCGCCGGCCCCTGTTCCCGCCCCGGTGATCGAGGATGAGGACGAGGATGAGGTTGAAGCGCCGGCGCCTGCAGTGCGCGAAGGCCCGGTGTTGCGTTCGGTTGGCCCCGGCGGTTTCATCCGCCAGAACCCGGGCGAACAGGCCCCGCCGATCGCCCCTGCCCCGCCCCGTCGCCTCGTCCCGGCCAAGCCGAGCAAGGAGATCGAGGGCAAGACAACGCTGCTGGACCTCAACGATCGCATCTGCAAATGGCCGCTGGGCCATCCGGGCGAGCCCGATTTCCATTTCTGTGGCGAGAAAGTGAACCCGGGCTTCCCCTATTGCGTCGATCATTGCGGCCATGCCTATCAGGCGCAGCTGCCGCGCCGCGATCGCCGCCCGCCGCCGCCGCTGCCCTATGGCGGTCCGCGCGTCCGCTAAACATCCGTAGATAAGGCGAGATCGGGGTAAACGATCGTTTAACCACGACGGATTAGGGCGGGCGTGTCATGCATGCGCCCACCTTGCCCCGCTCGATCGCGCCGATTTTTCAGGCCAGCCTTGTCCTGATCGGGGTCGCCGCCCTCGCGCTATGGCCACCGCGCGAAGGGCCCATGATGCTCGTCGCGCTCGATGGGCGCGATGCCGGCAGGCTGGTCGGCCCGGCGCTTGATGCCGGAGCCGCGCTGGCCGCGCGCGGTCCGCTGTCGAACACCATTGTCGTGACCGGCGCGCGTCATCGCCTGACACCGCTGGCATGGCATGGCGTGATCCTGATCGCCGCGCCGCGCGGCCTGTGCGGCGCAGAGGCGACAGCATGATCCTGAGCGATATCAACCGCCTGCGCGTGCGGGGCGTCCGCGTTCTGGTCGCCGCCAGCTGGGTCAACACTGCAGCCGTCATTCTGATCAGCCTGATCGCCGGCAGCGAACGGCTGCTCCCGATCGCGCTGACCGGCATTCTCGCGAACGTGCTGCCGACGCTGATGGTCCGACAAGGCCGCGCCGATGATCCGGCGCGGCTGGTCGTCGCGTCGCTCGCCGCGGTTCAGCCGGCGCTGATTGTCTATGCGCTGAGCGGTCATGGCTGGCAAATGGACGGCCATATGTATTTCTTCGTCGCGCTCGCCGGACTGACAGTGCTGTGCGACGCGCGCGCGATCCTGTTCGCGTCAGCGTTGATCGCGGTCCATCACCTGGTTCTGCAATATGCGGCGCCGGCCTGGGTGTTCAGTGGTGCGGGCGACTTGGGTCGCGTGCTGTTCCACGCACTTGCGGTCGTGCTGCAGGCGGCGGTGCTGGTGTACCTGACCGTGACGATCCGCACCCTGCTCAACCGCAATGCGGAGGCGCGCGCGCTGAGCGAACAAGCCGCAGCGACTGCAGAGCAGCGGCGGGTCGAGGCCGAGGCGGCGATGCGCGAGGCAGCAGAGGCCGCGGGCCGCGAACGTCACGAGCGTGCCGCGCGCGAGGCGATTGCACACACCGCAGAGGTCCAGCGCCGCGAAGCGGAGGCCGAACGCCGCGCCGACCATCGCCGCCTGGCCGAGCATTTTCAGCAATCGATGAGCGGGATCGTTGCCACGGTCGGGATGGCCGCGAGCGAACTCGACCAACTGGCGGGATCGCTCAACGGCGTCGCGCGGCGCGTCAGCCTGGAGTCTGGGGAGACCGCCGCGAGCGCCAGCCAGACATCGAGCGCGGCAGAAACGCTCGCGGTCCGCCTGCACGATCTGTCAACATCGATCACCGCGATTGCCGCCAGCGCGGATCAACAGGCGCAGCGTAGCGACGATGCCAGCAGCATTTCCGACGGCGGACGCGGCGCGGTGGTCGCGCTGACGCAGCGGTCGCAGACCATCACCGGCTTTGCCGAATCGATCCACGAGATCGCAACGCGCACCAATTTGCTCGCGCTCAATGCCACGATCGAAGCATCGCGCGCAGGCGAGGCCGGGCGCGGCTTTGCCGTCGTCGCGCATGAAGTGAAACAGCTGGCCAGCGAAGCGGCGCGCGCGACCGGCGAAATTCGCAACCTTGCCGATTCGATGCATGGCGGGGCGGAGGTCGCACAGGACGCGCTGTCCGAAATCACCGCGATGGTCGGCGATCTGGCTACCGCAGCCGAGGCGATCCGAGCGGCGGTCGATGCCCAGCGCGAAACGGCCACCGCGATCGACCGGTCGGCGCGCGATGCCGCCACAGGCGCTTCCTTCATGGCCGAGCGGGTGCGCGGGGTGGCGGCGATGGCCAATGAAACGGAAGAGCTATCGGACCGCGTGGCAGCGGCCGCTGGTGCCTTGTCACGGACGGCGCGCGCGCTCGACGATTCAACCCGCGCCTTTCTGGGCAATCTCGACGCCGCGTGACAAAAAGAAGGGGCCGGCGGATCGCTCCGCCAGCCCCAGACTCCCGCTCGGGAAGTCGCTTTAGAAGCGGAATGCCGCGGTCGCGCGCAGCGAATGGAAGTCGAAATCCTCGCTGCGGCGGAAGTCCGCGCCACCCGCGAGCACGAACGGGTTGGTCGCGCCCGCAGTGCCGGTGCCGACCTGAACGCGCGAGTCGCTGTCGTCATAGCGGCTGTAGAGATACTCAAGGCCGATCGAGAAGTTGCGGCCAAGCTTCTGCTCGACGCCGCCGCCAGCCTGCCAGCCCCATGCCATGTCGTCACCGATGACGGCGAAGCTGTTGGCGGTGTTGCTGCTGCTGAAGCTGTTATCGAGCTTCGCATAGGCGCCGCCGCCAGTGGCGTAGAACAGGGTGCTCTCACCCGCGACCATACCGGCGCGCAGGCGCAGCGCCGCGTTCCAGTCGAGCTCGCGCGTCATGGTGTAGAAGGCCGGGGTCGTGCTGTAGGCGGTGACGCTGTCACGTGCCTCGGTCTTACCGAATTCAGCGACCGCACCGAGCACGAACTTGCCCATCTGCTTGTCAAAGCCGATGCGGCCATAATATTCGATATCGTCCTTGTCGTTGAGACAGGAGACATTGGCGCTGGACGTAGCCGCGCCGTTGCAGAAGCCGGGCGAGAAGGCGTCGGCACCGGTCGAGGTCGCGATCGTGTCGCCAAAGGTGCCGTTGCGGCCCGCGTCGAATTCGATCGTTTCACCGACATCGTTGTTCTGGACAGTGTAGCCGAACGAGCCACCGACATAGACGCCGTCGAAAGCGGGCTCGCCGTCCTGGGCCATGGCAGGGGCGGCAACGAGGGTCAGGGCGGCCATACCGGCCCCCATCAGGGTACGCATACGCATATACAGGTTACTCCAACTGAACTTGCCGGGGCTCAACGAGGCACGGCGCCGTTCTTTCCCGACCCGTTCCGAATTTCCGTATTCATGTTGCCCCGCAGCAACACCCGCGCTTGCCGGGACCGTCGCGGAGGATTAGCCAGAACAAATGTCGTCCGATCTTTTTCAATCCGGTTCCGCCACCCCCACCAACAGCTACGACGCCAGGTCGATCGAGGTGCTCGAAGGGCTTGAGCCCGTCCGCCGTCGCCCGGGCATGTATATCGGCGGCACCGACGAGCGCGCGCTCCACCACCTTGCCGCCGAAATCCTCGACAATGCGATGGACGAGGCGGTGGCTGGCCATGCCAACCGGATCGAGGTCACGCTGGAGCCCGGCAACCGGATGACCATCGTCGACAATGGTCGCGGCATTCCGACCGATCCGCATCCCAAATTCCCGGACAAGTCGGCGCTGGAGGTGATCTTCTCGACCCTACACGCGGGTGGCAAATTTTCGGGCAAGGCCTATGCCACCTCAGGCGGCCTGCATGGCGTGGGCAGCAGCGTCGTCAACGCGCTGTCGACCGATATGGTGGTGGAGGTGGCGCGCGACCGCCAGCTCTATCGCCAACGGTTCAATCAGGGCGTGACGATGGGGCCGATCGAGCATGTCGGCGCTGCGCCCAATCGCCGCGGCACCAGCGTGGCCTTTACCCCCGACGCCGAGATTTTCGGGGAGATGCACTTCAAGGCCGCGCGACTCTACAAGCTCGCCCGGTCCAAGGCCTATCTGTTCGCGGGCGTCGAAATCCGCTGGAAATGCGCGCCGGAGCTGATTTCCGACGACACCCCGGCCGAAGCGGTGTTCCAGTTCCCCGGCGGGCTCGCCGACCACCTCAAGGAACAGCTTGGCACGCGCGAGGGCGCGACTGCCGAGTTCTTTGCGGGGCGGCAGGACTTTCCCGGCGAAGCGCAGGGCAGCGTGGAATGGGCGGTCGCCTGGCCGCTTTGGAGTGACGGTTCATACAGCTGGTATTGCAACACCATCCCCACCCCCGATGGCGGCAGCCACGAACAGGGGCTGCGGCAGGCGCTGGTGCGCGGCATCCGTGCGTTCGGCGAGCTGGTCGGGCAGAAAAAGGCCAAGGACATCACGGCCGACGACATCATGGTCGGGTCGGAGCTGATGTTGTCGGTGTTCATCCGCGATCCGCAATTCCAGAGCCAGACCAAGGATCGCCTGACCTCACCCGAGGCGACCGGGATGGTCGAAAAAGCGGTGCGCGACCATTTCGACCACTTCCTCACCGACAAGATGGAGCGCGGCAAGGCGCTGCTCAATTATGTGCTGGAGCGGATGGACGACCGCCTGCGCCGCAAGCAGGAGCGTGAGGTCAAGCGCAAGACCGCGACCTCGGGCCGCAAGCTGCGCCTGCCGGGCAAGCTGACCGACTGTTCCGCCGACGACCCGGCCGGGACCGAGTTGTTCATCGTCGAGGGTGACAGCGCGGGCGGCAGCGCCAAGCAGGCGCGCGACCGCAAGACGCAGGCGATCCTGCCGATCCGCGGCAAGATCCTCAACGTCGCATCGGCGACCAGCGCCAAGATCGGTGCGAACAGCGAAATCGCCGATCTGACGCTCGCGCTCGGCTGCGGCACGCGCAAGGACTGCCAGCCGGACAATCTGCGCTACGAACGCATCGTCATCATGACCGACGCCGATGTCGATGGCGCGCATATCGCGACGCTGCTGATGACCTTTTTCTTCCAGGAGATGCCCGACATCGTCCGGCGCGGGCACCTCTATCTCGCCCAGCCGCCGCTCTATCGCCTGACCGCCGGTGCCAAGAGCCTCTACGCCCGCGACGACGCCCACCGCGCCGAGATCGAGGCGGGACCGTTCAAGGGCCGCAAGGTTGAGGTGTCGCGCTTCAAGGGGCTGGGCGAGATGAATCCCGGCCAGCTGCGCGAAACGACCATGGACCCCAAGACGCGATCGATGCTGCGCATCACGCTGCCGCAGGAATATGAGGAGCGTGCGGGCGTCAAGGATCTGGTCGACCGGTTGATGGGCACCAATCCGGCGCACCGCTTCGCCTTCATCCAGGAAAATGCCGCGCGATTGGACGAGGAAGCGATCGACGCCTGATTTATTTTCGGCGGCGCTGTAAGATCGTCGCGCCGCCGATGACTAAAGGGGGCATGGATGCGATGACCGCCCCGATCGATGCCGATATGGATGCTCCGGCCGCTGTGCAGGAGCGGCTGTATCAGCAGGCGATGGCGGCGCATGCCCCGGCGATTGCCCGGCTGGCGCATGCGGTCGAACGCAACCCCGACCGCGCGCGCGATCTGGAGCAGGATATCCATCTGGCGCTGTGGAGAAGCCTGTCGGGCTTTGCCGGGCGCAGCGCGCTGTCCACCTTCATCTATCGCGTTGCGCACAATGTCGCGGCCAGCCATGCCGCGCGCGGCGCACGGTCGGCCAAGGGGGTGGCACTCGAAGATATTGCCGATCTGCCCGCCACCGACGACCCAGAAGGAGCAGCGGGGACGGCGCAGCTGCTCGCCCGCATCCATACGCTGATCGCCGCACTGCGCCAGCCGGACCGCAGCGTCATGCTGCTCCATCTCGAAGGACTCGAGGCGGCGGCGATCGGTGAGATTACCGGCCTGTCCGCCAACCATGTCGCGGTGAAGCTGCACCGCATCCGCACCATGCTCGCCCGTCATTTTGCATCGGGAGACCCGCGATGAGCGATCCCATCGTCACCCTGTGGACTGCCCAGCACACCGATGCACGCGCGCCCTCGCATGCCGAGCTGACCGAACGTGCGCGCATACTGCGCCGCCGGGTATGGCGGCGCGACGCAACCGAATATGCCGCCGGTGCTCTGGCCGCTGGCGTCTTTGGCTGGATGGGACTGGCCAGCCCCGACTGGGCCGTGCGCATTGCCTGTCTGGTGCAAATCGCCGGGCTGCTGCTGGTCATGCGCAACCTGTGGACGCGTCGCCCGGTCGACGATCCGGCGGCGCTGGACCGGGACGCGCTGAGCCATTTGCGCGCGCTGTTGACGGCGCAGCGCGATGTACTGGCCAGTGTCGGGCGTTGGTATATCGGCCCGATGCTGCCTGGCATGATCCTGTTCCTTGGTGCCGTGACCCGCGTGACCGCAGCCAACACCGGATGGGGGCCCGCGCTGGTCGTCGCGGCGCTGGCGGCGGCGATCGCATCCGGGGTGCTGTATGGCGTGCTCCGGCTCAACCGCCACGCTGCGCGCACGCTCGACGCCCAGATCGCCGCGCTCGACCCCGATTCTTCCGACACCGACCCATCCCAAGCCTGAAAGGACGGCCCATGCGCTCCCTGATATTCGCCACCCTCGCCATATTGACCCAGCCGCTGGCCGCACAGGCACAGTCGGCACCTCCGGCCCCACCCGCCGCAAGCACTGCGGTCCAGGCCGCGCCAGAGCTCACCCGCCGGATCGATGCGCTCCCCGCGCTGATCAACGGCACCGGTGATTTCGAAAGCGCGTTCGATGCCAGCTTCAAGGCCCAGTTCCCCAAAGCACAGTTCGACGCGCTCGGCGCGCAGCTCCGCGCGCAACATGGCAAGGCCGTCGGCATCGAACAGGTCATCCCGCGCACGCCGCATCAGGCCGTGGTGCGGGTTGGTTTCGAGAAGTCGGTGGCAACGATCCAGATCATCGTCGACCCTGCGCCGCCGCACGCCGTCACCGGATTGCTGATCAGTCAGGTCGAACCGCGCGGTGACGGGCTCGCGCAGATCGAGGCGGATTTCCGCGCGCTGCCGGGAACTGCCGCCTACGGCATCTACCGGCTGGGTGACAGCCGGACGCCGGTGGCCGAATATCGTGGCGATGCGGCGATGCCGCTTGGTTCCGCCTTCAAATTGTGGGTGCTGGCCGAGGCCGCACGACAGGTGCAGGCGGGCACGCGCAAGTGGAGCGATGTGGTCACCCTCGACACGCGCTCGCTGCCGTCGGGTATCACCCAGAACTGGCCGACCGGCGCACCGGTGACGCTTCACACCCTGGCGACGTTGATGATCTCGATCAGCGACAATACGGCGACCGATACGCTGCTGCGCGCGCTCGGCAGGGATGCGGTCGATGCGATGGTTGCACGCGCCGGAGCGTCCGATGCCGGGGCCACGCTACCCGTGCTGACCACGATCGAAGCGTTCCAGCTGAAATCGCCGGGCAATGCCGATCTGGCGGCGGCGTGGAAGGCTGCAGGGCCAGACGGGCGCCGCAAGCTGCTGCGCGACAATGCCGCGCGACTGGCGACGACCAAGCCCGACGCGGCGATGTTCGGGGCCAAGCCGCTGGCGCTGGATGTCGAATGGTTTGCGTCGCCGCGCGACCAGGCGGCTTTGCTCGACTGGCTGCGAACCCGGGGCGGGGCCGAGGCGCTGGCGATCATGGCGGTCAATCCGCAGATGCCCGGAGATGCCGGCTTCACCTATGCCGGCTTCAAGGGCGGGTCGGAAACCGGCGTCATCTATGGCAGCTGGCTGGTCCGGACCAAGGCGGGCGATTGGTATGCGATCACCGGGGGATGGACGCGTCCGGACGCTGCGGTCGAAACGCTGACGTTCATGAGCCTGATGCAGCGCCTGACGCGTCAGGTGGCGACGAACTGAGCAGCCCACTCGTCGCGCAACAGGCCGTAGATGGTCGTATCGCGCACGCCGATATGGGTTTGCCATTCGGCGCGCAGATAGCCCTCCAGCTTGAAGCCCAGCCGTTCGAGCAGCCCGCGTGAGGCGGTATTGTCGGGGTCAGTGTCGGCAAACACCTTGCGCTGGCCCTCGGCAAAGATGCGGTCGATCACCGCACTCACCGCCTCACGCGCAAAGCCGCTGCCCCAGTGCGCCCGCGCGAACAGGTAACCGAGTTCGGTGACATTGCCCTGCCGCTTCTCGCCCGCAGCGACCATGCCGATCGCAGTATCGTCGCCGCGCATAGTCACCGCCCAGGCGCGCCAGTCGCTGGCGTGACGCTCGAAATCGGCGCGCGTCTCAGCGACGCTGTTGTGCGGCGGCCCGGACCAGTAGCGCATCAGATCGGGGTCGGCGAAGCTGGGGAACAGCGCTTCGGCATCGTCCACCCGGCGCGGGCGCAGGATCAGGCGCGGCGTTTCCAGAACCACCGTCTCACGCGGTGCGATCACTGCGCGGCAAGCGCCTTGCGCCGCGCGGCGAGCTCCTCGGCGAGTTCCGGACGCGCGCAATATTCGCTTTCGAACGCGGTGAGCGGTGGCGGTGCCGTACGCTTGTAGCGCGCGGCGAATTCCTTGCCGAGGCATCGGAACGAGGCATCGCGGTCGCGCAGCATGTCGATGGGCTGGCGCGAAGCATCGCGGCGCGCGACGGGCCCGGCGAGCTTCGCGAGATATCCGGCCCATCCCGTCCGGTTCTCCGCCGCATCCTTGTCCGCACCGCCCGCATCGGGTGCGATCACGATGCTCGCCCGTAGCGACGCCGCTTCTTCAAACCGGCCGAGTTCGCGCAGCGCATTGGCGGCACGGGCGCGCAGGGCGATCGACTGGAAATCCTTCGCATCGACCGGCAGGGCCATCGCCGACGCGGCGAAGGCAGCTCCGTAGCGACGCGCCCGCTCGCCGACAGGGTCCGCATTTTTGGCCTCCCAAGTGGCCGAGAGCATCAGCCACGCCGCCTGCTGCTTGTCCCCCAGCGCGCCGGCGAGCCAAGCGCCGCGGTAGTAGCTGCTCTCGTTCTTGCGGAGCGCCTGGTAGGCTGCACTCGCGACCAGCGGTCCAAGCTTCTCGACCTGCTCGGGCGTAAACTTTGCAAAGATCACCAGCCCGTTGCCAGGGCATTCGGGAATGAGAATCGGGAAGGCGATCGACCCGATCGGCTGTCCGTCCGGCATCGAACCAAAGGTCGAATAATGCATCAGTTGCGGCGCGTCGAACTGCTCGCCGCCAACCGGGCACGTCGTCGCGCGCGGGCCATAATGCGGCGGAAAGCGGGGCTTGTCCTGCAGCGATGCCAGCAGTGCGAGCGTCGTGATCAGCATCATTCCTCCGCCAGCGCCTCGACCAGCGCCTTCACCTTCTTTTGCCGCCATTGCGGCAGTGGTGCGACCAGCCAGTAGCCGAGGCGCGAGGGGATCGGATCGCCGACCACCGCGACGCGTCCGGCGGCAATGTCGGCGCGCGCGAGCAGTTCGGGCACGGTCGCGCGTCCCAGCCCTTCCGCAGCGGCATCGAGCGCGAGGCCGGCGTCGCCGACTTTGACCAGCGCCGTGCCATCTTCCGCGACGCAGCCGGGCCAGCCGATCGGCGTTTCGCCACGCCCGCCGGGCTTGGCGACGGTGACCATGCCGTCACTCTCCAGCGCCTCGCCCTCATGCTCGCCCGGGCCTTCGCCCCAGCGGATGGCGAGGTCGAGATTGGCCTCGGTAAAGTCGATCGCCTCGTCTGCGGCGATCAGCACGAAGCGCAGTTCGGGATCCTCCCGCGCGATTTCGGCCAGGCGCGGCATCAGCCATTTTTCGGTGAGGTCGCGCGGCGCGGCGATGGTCAGCGACTTGGACGACTGCCCCGCCTGCATCGCGCGGACCGCTTCCTCGAACTGCAGGAAACCGGCGCGCAGAGCGGCAAGGCCAGCCTCTCCCTCGGGCGTCAGCTCCAGCCCCTTGGTCGTGCGGCGGAACAGGACCACGCCCAACGTATCCTCCAGCGCGCGAATCTGCTGCCCGACCGCCGCCGGCGTGACCGCGAGCTCATCCGCCGCGCGCGTGAAGGACAGATGCCGCGCCGCCGCGTCGAGCACCCGCAGGCCGTTGAGGGGAAGATGGGTACGCTTCATCTGTTACTCCGCCACCGCCGGCGCGCGCAGCGCGAAACGGGGGATCGCCACGTCGAATTCATGCCCGTCGGCACCGACCATGACATAGCTGCCCTCCATCCACCCGGTCGGCGTGGTGAGCGGACAGCCCGAAACATAGTCATAGCTCGATCCCGGCGCGATCATCGGCTGTTCGCCGACCACGCCTTCGCCCTCAACACCATGCTGATGCCCGCGACCGTCAGTGATCGTCCAGCGGCGCGCGAGCAGCTGCACCGCCTGGTGCGAGCCGTTTTCGATGCGGATGTGATAGGCCCAGAACCAGCGGCCCCGGCCGGGCTCAGACTGTTCGGGCAGGTAGCTGACCGACACGCGCACCGTGATGTCGCGCGTGACCGCATCCTGGCCGAACAGCGCCTTCACAACCCGACCGCCGTCAGCGCCTGATCGAGGTCGGCGATCAGGTCGTCGGGGTCTTCCAGGCCCACATTCAACCGCAGCATGCCTTCGCGCACACCCATCAGCAGCCGCTGGTCTTCGGCGACGCCGCTGTGCGTAGTGGAGGCGGGGTGTGTCATCAGCGACCGGGAATCGCCGATATTGTTCGAAATGTCGATGAGGCCCAGCGCGTCGAGCAAACCGTGCGCCTGGGTGCGTCCGCCATCGAGTTCGAACGAGAAGATCGGGCCCACCGCCGACATCTGACTCATCGCCAGATTATGCTGCGGATGGCTGGGCAGGCCGGGGTAATTGACCAGCGGCACGCGCCCCTCGAGGAAGCGCGCGACCTTCATCGCATTCTCGCTCTGGCGGCGGATGCGCAGGTCAAGCGTCTCCAGTCCCTTGAGCACCACCCACGCATTGAACGCGCTCAGCGTCGGGCCGGTGTTGCGGTGGAACGGCAGCAGCGTGTTGGTGATGAACGCTTCGCTGCCGCAGATCGCGCCGGCGAGCACACGGCCCTGCCCATCCATCATCTTGGTCGCGCTATAGGCGACGATGTCCGCGCCGAACTCCATCGGCCGCTGCAGCGCCGGCGTCGCGAAGGCGTTGTCCACCACGGTCGTGATCCCGCGTTCGCGCGCGATGTCGCACACGGCCTTCAGGTCGACGATGTCCATCGTCGGATTGGCCGGGGTTTCGAAGAAGAACACCTTGGTATTCGGACGGATTGCATCGACGAATTGCTGCGGGTCGCGGGCATCGACCACCGTCGTCTCGATTCCGAAGCGCGGCATCAGCGTGTCGGTCAGCCAGCGGCACGACCCGAACGCGGCGCGCCCGCCGACCAGATGGTCGCCCGCCGACAGCTGGCAGAGCAACGCCGCCGTCATCGCCGCCATGCCGGATGCGGTCGCACGGCACGCCTCGGCCCCTTCGAGCAAGGCGATGCGGTGTTCGAGCATCTCGACCGTCGGGTTCTGCAACCGCGAATAGGTCATGCCCTGCTGCTCGCCCGCAAAGCGCGCGGCGGCGTCCCCGGCGCAGTCATAGGCATAGCCCGAGGTGAGGAAGAGCGCTTCGCTCGTCTCCCCCCATTCGCTACGTGCAGTCCCGCCGCGCACCGCAAGGGTGGCGGGCTTCCAGTGTTGCGTGATCTCGCGGTCTTGTCCGGTGCGGCGCTTCATGCCTTCCCTCTAGAAGGGGATGGCGCGACGGCGCAAGCGGGACGGGTGACGCACGCATCAAGCTCAGCTATCGAACGCGACGATGCTCGACCGTCTCGAACAGCGCCCCGTCCTGCTCGGCCTGCTCCTCGCGGTCGTTGCGCAGTGCCTCTTCACCGTCGGCGTTGAGCGCCCCAGCATCCTGCTGTTCGATGAGGTGCATTACGTCACCGCCGCGCGCGTGCTGCTCGACTTCTCGCACATCACCAATCCCGAGCATCCGATGCTGGGCAAAGCGCTGATTGCGCTCGGCATTCACCTGATCGGCGACAACGCGCTGGGCTGGCGGATCTTTTCGACGCTGTTCGGCAGCGCGACGATCGCCGGGGTCTATGCCTTTACTCTGTTGCTGACCCGCGCAACCCGCCCTGCCCTGTTCGCCGCGATTTTTGCGATGCTGGGGCAAATGGTGTTCGTGCAAGCGCGAATCGGGATGCTCGACATATTCATGGGCGCGTTTCTGGTGTGGGCCGGAGCCGCCTTCCTCGCGGCGATGCAGGCCGAATCGCGGCACGCATGGGGATATTGGCTGGCGAGCGCCATGCTGTTCGGCGCGGCGGTCGGGGTGAAGTGGGCGGCGATCCCCTATGTCGCGCTGGCCGGGGTCGCCTTCCTGTGGCTGCGATACCGCGACTCCAGGCGGTTCGGCGGGATCCACTGGTTGCCCGCGCTGGCAGCCATGGGCGTGGTCAGCATCGCCACCTATTTCGCGACCTTCGCCCCCGCCTTTTTCTACACCACCAACCCGCTGACGCTGGCGCGGCTGATCCCGTTCCAGTTCGAGATGCTGGCGCTGCAGACCCAGGTGCTCAGCCCGCACAACTACCAGTCGAACTGGTGGAGCTGGCCGCTGATGCTGCGGCCGATCTGGTATTTCTATGAGCCCGATCAGGGGGCGATGCGGGGCGTGCTGCTGATCGGAAATCCGGCGATCATGTGGACTGGTCTTGTCGCGGTCGCCGCCTGCTGGTGGGCCGGCGTGAAGCACCGCGCGGGCGTGCCGCTGGCTGCCGCGATCCTGTGGACTTTCTCGCTCGGCGTGTGGGCGGTGATCCCCAAGTCGCTGGGGTTCTTTTATTATTACTATCTGCCCAGCATCATCCTGTGTGTGGTGTTGGCGGTCGCAATGCACCATTGGCGCGACGTGCTGAAGCGACGCGACGAATGGCTGCTGGTGCCCGCGGTCGGCCTGTTCGCCTATTTCTATCCGATCATCGCGGCGCAGGATCTGACGAGCACGCGCGCCTTTACCCGCTGGATGTGGCTACCCGGCTGGGCTTAGCCTGTGGGCGGCAGAGCCGACCAGCAACTTAACGCCAGCGCGGGCCGGTGATGTCCAGGTCGCGCGCCTTGAGCTGGTCGAGCACGCCGCCCTCTTCCGCCAGCACCCGGATCGGCACCACCGCCAGCGTCACGCCGGGCTGTTTGACCGCCTCGTCGAGCGCAGCCACCCACTGCCCGCGCAGCTCAGCGCCGAGCTGAGTGTCGGTCCAGGGCCAGCAGCGCCCCAGCGCCGTCTCCAACGGGTTGGCCATCAATCCCGGCACATCGAAGCCGGTCCACGCCCTGCCCCGCGCAGTCACGATATCCGGCCCGATTTCCGCCGCAGCCATCGCCGCATCGAGGCAGGAGAGATGCGATTCCGGCGGAGCGGCGAAGAGATTGTCGAGCATATCCTCGCCGCGCACCTCGCCAACCGGGCGCGTTGCGATATCGCCACGCCGCGCCGCCTTGCGCACGACATCGGTCGCATCGTCCCCGGTATCCTTGCTGAACGCCAGCCGCCGCGAGAGCAGGTCGAACGACGTGATCAGGAAGTTTCGGCGGCTATAATCCTGACCATAACGCGCTTCGAGCGCGCGCAGCCGCGCCAGTCGCGTTGCATCGAGATAGTCCGCAGCGACACGGTCATTGGGCAATTTGGTGAGCTTCCCGCCCGCGAAGATCAGGCGCAGGATATCGCCCGGAGACACCTTTGCCTTGGTGCCGAGGATAATCCGCTGCGCACCACCGGCGGCGCGTTCGAGCCGGTCGGGGTACCAGGGCGTCGCCTTGGGCACGTTCCGGATTTCGCCGACGAGCAGCACGACTCCCGCCTCGGTCCTGACCGTCCACATCGGCGCGCCGGACGTGCGGGCGGTCACTACCACTTCTTCGACGGAGTCAGGCGCAGCCTCCTGCGCGGTGGCGGGGAGCGGGGCGCTCGCAAGCGCCAGCGCAAGCGGGAGGAACAGAGGGCGTAACCAGATCATCGCCGCACCGTTACCGCCAATCGCAGCACCAATAAGGCAGCTTCAATATCGTCCCCATACGAAGCGCGACGACAGCGCAAAATTCCACACTGCCGCGACGGCAATTCCCGCCAGCGCACTCGGCGCCCATTGCGCCTGCTGCACATCGTGCAGGAACGCAGCGACGCCGATATTGGCCACCGCCCCGACCGAACAGACGATGCAAAAGCCGATCCAGCCGTCGAGCAATGGCCGCCACCCCTTCAGTCGCGCATCGCGATAGGTGAGCGCGTTGTTGAGGAAGAAATTGAACGTCATCGCGATCAGCGTCGCGACGATCGTGCCGGTCAGGAAACTATATTCGAACAGGCGGAAGAACAGCCAGAGCGCAGCGAAATGCACCCCCGCCCCGAGCGCGCCGATTGCGGAGAACATGACGAACCGCACCGGCACTACCCGCCCGAACATGCGGTCGTACAGCGCGATCAGGAATTCCATCGCGACGACATGGTCGAGCTTGCTCTCGCCGATCTGGCGCGTGCGGAAGACATAGGGGAGCTCGACGAACTTGAGCGGGCGCGGGCTGGCGGTCAGGATGTCGAGCAGGATCTTGAACCCGATCGCCGACAGATGCGGGATGATCCCGCGTACCACATCGCTGCGGACCATGAAGAAGCCGCTCATCGGGTCGCTGAGATCGGCCTTGAGCACTTTGCGCGAGATGCGGGTCGCCAGCTCCGACTTGGCGACACGGTCGCGGTCCCATTCGCCGGTCCCGCCGCCTTCGACGAAGCGCGATCCGATTGCGACGTCGACGGTGGCGTCGGCGAGCAACGCGTCGAGCATTTTGGGCAGCAGCGTCTCGTCATGCTGCATGTCACCGTCGATCACCGCGACGAACGGCGCGGCGGTGGCGCACATCCCCTCGATCGTCGCCGAGGAAAGGCCGCGCCGCCCGATCCGCTGTACCACCCGCACACGCGGGTCGCTGCGGCCGATCGTGCGGGCCACGTCGGCGGTGCCGTCGGGACTGTTGTCGTCGACAAAGATGACTTCCCAGCGCCGGCCCGCCAGTGCCTTGTCGAGCGCCGCGACCATCAGCGGCACGTTGCGTGCCTCATTGAAGGTCGGGACGACGACCGCCAGTTCGAGGCCCGTTTCGCTCACGCCAGCGCCTGCACCACCGCGTCGCCCATCGCTCGCGTCGACAGCGTGCCGCCCAGATCTGCGGTGCGCGCGCCGCTGGTCAGCGCCGCCGTCACCGCCGCCTCGATCCGGTCCGCAGCTTCCGCCAGCCCAAGCGAATAGCGCAGCAGCATCGCCGCCGACAGGATCGTCGCGCAGGGATTGGCCTTGCCCTGCCCGGCAATGTCGGGCGCGCTGCCATGGATCGGTTCGTACAGCCCTTTGCCGCTGCCATCGAGCGAGGCGGAGGGGAGCATGCCGATCGATCCGGCGCACATGCTCGCCTGATCCGACAGGATGTCGCCGAACAAATTGCCGGTGACGATCACGTCGAACTGGCCGGGGTTGCGTACCAGCTGCATCGCGGCGTTATCGACATACATGTGGCTGAGTTCGATGTCTGGATATTGCGCCGATATCTCGATCACCACGTCGCGCCACAGCTGCGAGGTTTCGAGGACATTGGCCTTGTCGACCGAGCACAGTTTGCCGCGACGCGCGCGGGCGGTTTCGAACCCGACCCGGGCGATGCGGACAACCTCGTCCTCATTGTAGGACATGACGTCATAGCCTTCGCGGCGGCCGTCAGCGGTCGTGCGCATGCCCTTTTCGCCGAAATAGACGTCGCCATTGAGTTCGCGGACGATCACCATGTCGATCGCGCCGGCCACTTCGGGGCGCAGCGCCGAGGCATCCTCAAGCCCGGGGAACAGCGTGGCGGGGCGGAGATTGGCGAACAGGCCGAGTTCCTTGCGCAGGCCCAGGATCGCCTGTTCGGGGCGCAGATGCCGCTCCAGCGCATCGCAGCGTGGATCGCCGACTGCGCCGAACAGGATCGCGTCGGCGCGCTTCGCCAGATCGAGCGTTGCGGGCGGCAGCGGATGGCCGCTGTCGAAATAAGCCGCACCGCCGACCGGAGCTTCCTCGAACGTCAGGCCGAGATCGAGGGCGTCGAGGACGCGGCATGCCTCTGCAGTAACTTCGGGGCCGATCCCGTCGCCGGGAAGGATTGCGATCAGCGGCATGACAACTCCACCTGCTCAGGGTGCAGGCCCCTTGCCGTGCTGTGCCGCATCACGCAACCGCCCTGTTGATCCGGTCGACCAGACGGGACCGGGCGGCGAGGATTTCGGCGGCGCGGCCGGGGAGCAGGTCGCGGTCGAGGAAATGGCCGGTGAGGCGCAGGCCGTCGAGGATGTCGTCCCACTCCGCTGCCCCGCCCTGGCGGAGGAACGGGGGCAAGCGGAACAGTCGGGCCTCATAGCCGGTGGCGGCGGCGGTGCTGACGGCCATGCCGCTTTTCGGGCTGACGAACGCCAGATCCTCGGTCGCTCCGGTGGCGGCGCACTGGTCGAGGTCGAGGCCGAAGCCGAGCAGGGCCAGCAGCAGCAATTCGTAGCGGACCATCGCCACTGCCCAGCCCCGCGCCGCCGGGGCGGCTTCGATGGCGTCGAGCAGCCCTTCCAGCGCCGAGTGGAGCGGCGGATAGGGTTGCCCCTCGGGCAGCGCTGCGGCGGTCAGCGCGGTGGCCCAGTCGATTGCGGCGGCGGGTAAAGGCTCGCGGAACAACGGGGCGCGGCTGTGCACCAGTTCTGCCACCAGCGCTGGCAGCTGATCCTCGGTCCGGGCGCGCCAGTCGCCGAGGATGATGTTGCCCGGCTGGAGCACCGGGCGGTGCTGTCGCGACCTGCCGCCGCGGACATAGCCGGCCAGCAACCCCGCTTGCGCGGTCAGCGCCCGGACGATCGCGCCGCTTTCGCCATGCGGGCGGATCGCGACGACGATGGCGGAGGTGCGCAGATGCATCGCCCATCCTTACTCGTTCAAAACCTTTCGTCACCCCGGGCTTGACCCGGGGTCGGGCTTCTTCTTCTGGTCGGAGAAAGACAGCCCTGCCCCGGGTCAAGCCCGGGGCGACGAAAGAGGGGTGTTACCCCCGCCGCAATTTCTTGCTCAGCTTCTCCAGCCCCACCGCGTCCACCAAAGCCTTGCCGCCGGCCACCGTCTTGTTGAACCCGCCAAGTGCCGCCGTCGTCACGCGGTTCGTCAGGCTGGGCCGCAAAAGTAACAAGTCCACACAGGGGACGCCGCCGGTGGCGTATTGGCGTTTGTGTTGGCCATCGCCCTCCGTAAAGTCGAATCGGGCGAATTTTTCTTCGTCGAACAGGTCCCGGAACGCTTCTACTTGCAGGACAGCGCCGGGCGA
Organism: Sphingomonas sp. SDUR79; assembly: GCF_056821745.1. Classification (NCBI taxonomy): domain Bacteria; kingdom Pseudomonadati; phylum Pseudomonadota; class Alphaproteobacteria; order Sphingomonadales; family Sphingomonadaceae; genus Sphingomonas; species Sphingomonas sp. SDUR79. The sequence continues at coordinate 2,055,279 of NZ_JBPDIN010000001.1, forward strand.
CAAGTCGTTGAAGGCCGGATCGTGGCCGACATATTCGTAGACCAATGTCTCCCCATGGGCGGGGCAGTAGAGATAGGCGGCGGGCTCCCCGGCGATGAACAGCAGCCAGGCGCGGACATGATCCGCCGCCGCTGCGGTCAGCATCCCCCGGATGAACTCGGGACTCGCCGGAAGCCCCTCCCCCATCAGCTTTTCCTGATAGGTGCGCAGCGCGATGCGGCGGGCGATGTCGTGGAACGCCTCAAGCTCCGATGGGGTGCGATAGGCGCGGATGTCGAGATCGCCGCCGGAGACCTGCGCAATCTTCTTCGCCTTGCGCTTGGCCCCCTGCCGCGCATTGCCCGACAGGCTGGCCATATAGGCATCGAACCCGCCGGTCAGGTCGGCATAGTAACGCGTATATTTCTGACGGACGAAGCCGATCATCCTGCCCGAGGCATAGACCATCGCCTCCAGCCGATCCTCGGGCAGCGAGGTCACGACATAGCCATGCGCGTCGCGCGGCAGCGGGGGCAGCACCGGCAACCGGCCTTCGCGCGCTTCATCGAGGCTGAGCGGCACGCGGACCATGTCGCGCTGCACCGCCATCAACGTCCGCGCACCGATGCGGAAATTGAGCGGGGTGGGTCGCGCCGTCGCGGTCATGCGGCGCGCTCCGCCACCAGGTTGGACCAGAGCTGCTGCGCCTGACGCATGCGGGTGCGGATCAGGCTGGGGCCGAGCGGGGCATCGTCCTGCCCCAGCGGCAGATGAACGAGGTCGGCGAAATGCACCGTCTCCATCCCCCCGCGCCGCTCGGCCAGCATCGCGCAGAGCGCGTCGAAGCGGGCGACATGCACCGCATTGGGGCGGGTGCCGGCGCGATTGGCCAGCTCAAACCCATGGCTGACGATGGTCACCGCGGCATGCCCCGCCGCCACCGCATGGTCGAGCGCGTCGCGCATCTCGGCGGTGGACAGCGCACAAATCTGGAAGTGGCGGAGATGGCCGCGCACATCCTCAATCAGCGTCACCGGCACCTCGATCACGCCGCGATGTTCGACCGGGGCGATCTGGCGCGGGGCGAGGCCGATCGCGCTGGGCCAGGGATGTTCGGAGCCATTATGGCTGCTGTCGTAGCGGATGCCGAGTTCGGCCAATGCAGCGAGCGTGTCGTCGCTGGCGCTGTAGCTGCCCGAGCGGAAGGCAATCGGGCGCGGCGCCCCGGCGGCGACGAGCAGGTCGGACGCGGCGGCGATCAGGTCGCGCTGTTCAGCGAAGGTGAAGTCGATCAGTTCGAACGAGGCGGCGGCGCTGCGATCCTCGTCGCGCGCGGCGGCCCAATTGGGGTGGAGGTGCAGTTGAACCTCCTGCCCCGCATCGAGGATTGCCGCGACCACGCGGCGGATCGGATCGAGGCCATGCGCCACCGCCGGCATCGGATCGACGAAGAAAGTGGCCTTAAGCCCATGCTCCGCAAAGCGGCGCAGCTGATAGCCGATGCCGACCCCGGCCGGCTCCAGCGACCGCTCCGCAATCTCACCAATCGGCAGCCCGGCGGCATGGTGCCGCCACATCAGTTCGGTATCGACCGTCAGGAAAACGCGCGTGGGCATGGCGGTTGCGTAGCTGGCTTGGGTGAAGAAATCGCAAAATCTGGGCGGGGTTGGTGAACGGTCGGGTTCACTATGCTGACAATTCTGACAAGAAACGCCGTATGTGAGGAAGCCGCCTGACACTTCCGCGCGGTGGGGGCGTGCGGGGATGGCGGGGTGCTGGGCATGACGGGAGTGTAGTGGGTTGGGGGCTTGTAGGACAGCCCCCGGGGATTGTCGGGAACCTCCCAGTATTGCGGCGGGTTGGACCCTCCATGATCGTTACGAATCCGGTTCGGTCCGCGCGATGAGTCGCTGGGCGTGGGTGTGGCGCGTGGTGTCGCGGCGGCTGTGGTTTCGCGCGGCGGCGTTTTCGCTGGCGGCGGTGGTGCTGGCGTTGCTGGCGCCGCTGGTTGCGCCACTCGTGCCCTATACGCTGGGGGCGAAGATCGGGGCGGATGCGGTCGACAATATCCTGGGCATCATCGCGTCGAGCATGCTGGCGGTCACCACCTTTTCGTTGACGGCGATGGTGTCGGCCTATGGCGCGGCGACGTCGAACGTGACGCCGCGCGCGGTGGCGTTGCTGGTCGAGGATTCGACGTCGCAAAATGCGCTGTCGACCTTTCTGGGCGCGTTCCTGTTTGCGATTGTCGGGATCATCGCGCTGTCGACCGGATTTTATGGCCAGCAGGGGCGCGTGCTGCTGTTCGTGGGCACGATCGCGCTGATCGGGGTGATCGTCGTCACGCTGTTGCGCTGGATCCAGCATATCGCGCTGCTGGGGCGGGTGCATGACACGATCAAGCGGGTCGAGCGCGCGGGAATCGCGGCGGCGGAGCGGATGCAGCATCGGCCGCGTATTGCCGGGCTGGCGGTGCCGCCGGTGCCGGACGGGGCGCGGGCGGTGCGCTGTGCCGGGCGGATCGGCTATGTCACCAATATCGATGTCGCCGGGCTGGGCGAGGTGATGGCCGGGTGCGGCGGGACGGTGCAGCTGGCGGTGCTGCCCGGGAGCTTTGTCGATTCCGGTCGGGTGGTCGCATGGGTGGTCGGCGGCGATGCCGAGGTGGATGCGCGCATTGCCGAAGCGATCACGATCGAGCGCGACCGCAGTTTCGACCATGACCCGCGCTTTGGCCTGATCGTGCTGTCGGAGATCGCGTCGCGGGCGCTGTCGCCGGCGGTCAATGATCCGGGGACGGCGATTGCGGTGCTGGGCGCGCAGTTGCGGGTGTTCGACAAGATGGCGCGGGTCGAGGGCCAGCCGGTCGATGACCGCGTGGTGTTTCCGGCGCTGGAAATCGAGAAGCTGGTGGTCGATGCGTTCCGCGCGATCGGGCGCGATGGCGCGGGAACGGTGGAGGTAGCGGTGAAACTGCAAAAGACGCTCGCGGCGCTGGCGGCGGCTGCGCCCGACTGGGCAGCGGCGGCGCGGCATGCGGCGGAGGACGCGACGGCGCGGGCGCGGACGGCGCTGACGACGGAGGAGGAGCAGCTGGTGATGGTGCGGGCGTTTGCGGATTGGCCGGATTAGGGGGTGGCGAGGCGGAAGCGGCCTTTCCGCAAACGACCCCATTGCCGTCGGAGCAAACGCTGGCATTTGCAGACGTGCTTGGTAGGCTGTGTCTATGGAACACGTGTATCTTCTGCACCACATTCGCGAAGACGATGAATATGGAGATGATGCGAAGCTCATTGGCGTTTACCGAAGCGAAGCCAGTGCGAAGCTCGCGATTTATCGGCTCTCGTCCCAACCCGGGTTTCGAGATTATCCAGCCGGCTTTGAGATCGGAAAATACGCTTTGGACCATGACCATTGGGAAGAGGGTTTCGTCGACTTGCCCGCCATTCTGATACCAATGCAGAAAGCGGGAGCGGACATATGGTCCCCAGTTAGTTCTGTATTACTTGCAGATGGCCGGTTCGAAGTTGTCGGGCCAGTGTCCGATGATGAAATCTGGCGCTATCCACCCGGAACGATTGTGCACTGTGAAGTTCAGCATCGTGAAGATGGCGATGTACTCGTTGCTATTTCTCCCGCTTAATTTGGTACGACCGCTTGCCACCCAATAGCCGACGCCACCCCGCTGCCCCGATAGCGGCCATTTATCCATTCACGACCCACCTTCACCGGGAATGATAGAAATCATACACCTGCTGCGCCACCGCCGCGCTCACCCCCGGCGCTTTCTGTAGATCCTCCAGGCTCGCGCCGCGCACCGCCTTGGCCGTGCCGAAGTGCATCAGCAGCGCTTTCTTGCGCGCCGGGCCGATGCCGGGGACTTCGTCTAGCGGGCTGGCGCCGATGGCCTTGGCGCGCTTGGCGCGGTGCGCGCCGATGGCGAAGCGGTGGACTTCGTCGCGGAGCTTCTGGATGTGGAACAATGCGGGGGCATTGGTCGGGAGCATGCGTTCGCTGCCGTCCATCAGGTGGAAGACTTCGCGGCCTTCGCGGCCGTGGTGCGGGCCTTTGGCGACGCCGACCATGCACACATCCTCGATCCCCATTTCCTCCAGCACGGCGCGGGCGGCGCTGAGCTGGCCCTTACCGCCGTCGATCAGGACCAGGTCGGGCCAGACGCCCTTGTCGCGGTCGGGGTCTTCCTCCTGCGCGCGGGCGAAGCGGCGGGTGAAGACTTCGCGCATCATGGCGAAATCGTCGTTGGTCGCGGCGCTCTTGATGTTGAACTTGCGATACTGGCCGGTGCGGAAGCCTTCGGGACCGGCGACGATCATCGCGCCGACGGCGTGGGCGCCCTGAATATGGCTGTTGTCATAGACTTCGATGCGGTCGGGCGGTTCGGGCAGGCCGAAGAGGTCGGCGATGTCGCGCAATATCTTTGCCTGAGTGGTCGATTCGGCCATGCGGCGGTCGAGCGCCTCGATCGCGTTGCGCTTGGCCTGATCGAGCAGGCGGCGGCGCGTGCCACGTTGCGGCATGCCGATCGCGACCTTGCGCCCGGCGCGCTCGGCGAGCGCTTCGGAAAGGAGCTTCAGATCGTCGAGGTTGCGGTCGACGAAGATGGTGCGCGGCGGGGGCACCTCCTCATAGAATTGCATGAGGAATTGGGTGAACACCTCATCCTCCGGCACATCGGCGGTGTGCGCGGGGAAGAAGGCGCGGTGGCCCCAATTCTGGCCGCCGCGGATGAAGAAGGCCTGGATGCCGATCTGGCCCTGTTTGGCGGCCATGGCGAAGATGTCGGCGTCGCCGATGCCTTCGGCATTGATCGCCTGGCTGCCCTGGATGAAGGTGAGCGCCTTCAGCCGGTCGCGCAGGATCGCGGCGAGCTCGAAGTCGAGATTTTCGGCGGCCGCCTGCATCTGCTCGCCGAGTTTCGCCTGAACCTTGGTCGACTTGCCCATCAGGAAGTCGCGGGAATCCGACACGAGTTCGGCATAGCCCGCCTTGTCGATGCGATCGACGCAGGGGGCCGAGCAGCGGCGGATCTGGTAGAGCAGGCACGGGCGGTCGCGGGTGTTGAAGAAGCTGTCGGTGCAGCTGCGCAGGAGGAAGAGTTTCTGGAGCGCGTTGAGGGTCTTGCGCACCTGACCCGCGCCCGCAAACGGGCCGAAATAGTCGCCCTTGGCGCGGCGCGCGCCGCGGTGCAGCTGGACGCGGGGGTAGTCGTGATCGCCGCGCAGGAGGATGTAGGGGAACGACTTATCGTCGCGCAGCAGGACGTTGTAGGGCGGGCGGAAGCGCTTGATCAGCTGGGCTTCGAGGAGAAGCGCCTCAGCCTCGTTATTGGTGGTGACGACGGTCATCGACCGGGTCTGGGCGATCATGCGGCGCAGGCGGTTCGAGAGCTTGGCCGGTTGCGTGTAGTTGACGACGCGGTTCTTGAGCGCGCGGGCCTTGCCGACATAGAGCACGTCGCCGCGCGCATCCTGCATGCGATAGACGCCGGGGCGGACGGGCAGCGTGGCGAGGACGTTGCGGATCGCGGCGACGCCCGCGTCGAGGTCAGGCGTCTCCGACCCGCGCACGGCATAGGTGGCGGAGTCTTCGTTGAAGCGGTTGGGGGAATTGGGGTCGCTGGTCACGGGGGGGATGTAGGGAATCCCCGCCGATTCAGCCAGCGGGAAGCGCCACCGACCGCCGCCAAAGGCTCAATCTTCGCCCTGTGGCTTCATCGCCTCCCCAATCGTTTTCCAGAAATTGCCCGATTGCGCCTTGCTGTCGATCTTGATCAGCGCGCGGCGCACCTCAGCCTGTTCGGTGGGGGACATCTGCTCAAACTTGTCGAATTCCTGGGGCGTCAGGATCGCCTCGCGGCACTGGTTCCGAAGCACGTCATCCTCGGTTTCGCTGCATTGGCCGACCGATGCCGCCATCAATTCAGTCTTGTTGGTCAGCCGATAAATGCGGATCAGCAACGGGAGGAATGCGTCGCTGTCGGAAAAGCGGCGCTTCGCCTCCTCAACCATCAGCAGCGCCTTGCTATAGTTTTTCATGCGGACCAGCAGGTCGACATGCTCGCGAAACCCATCCAGGCTCTGTTCGAGCCAGCGGTCGGCGCCGACACCGTTGAAGCTTCGCGGCGGCGGCGGCGGCGGGGGTGGCGGCGCCTTGCCGCGGCGTTTGGTCGTCCGGGGTGCAGGCGCAGCCGCCGAATAGCGCGCCGCAATCGAATATTGCGCGTCGGCATTAGCGAACTGGCCGGCGCGGTCGAAAATCTTCGCCGCCGCGTTGGCGATCAACGGTGAGGTGCGATAGCTGGTCGCAAGCGCCGGGCGCAACGCGGTCATGGCATCGAGCGGGGTTTGCGTATCGAGCAGCACTTTCGCCTTGGTGCGCGACTGCACCGCCTGTTCCGCCTCCCGATATTCGGGCAGCGCGCGGATCGCGGTGAGCCAGGTCGTGCGCGGCTTGACGCGGGGCTTTCCGGGATGGGCACGGTCATAATAATCGGCCACGCCCTTGCGCCGCTTTTCGGTCGGGCGATGGGTCGCGCTATAGGAATCGGCCAGCTTGTTCAGCACCAATTGCGAGACATTGGCGCCGATCGTCTTGAGCAGATCGTCGCCCAGTTTGGAGAAATCATTCTTCTCCGCGCTTCGCGCCAGCACCTTGGCCGCCTGCTCGCTCGACACCTTGGCCACATCCTTGCCCAGCGATTCGAAGAAGCTGGTGCGCGTCGCCTCATCCTCGGCGAGGATCGTCATCGCTTCACTCGCCGCGCCTTCGGAATAGCCCGCCGCGAGCGCGAGATCGATGCCGAGGACATCGGCCTGATCCTCCTGCTTGCGCGAGAAAAAGGCATTGGCGAGCGCCAGCGCGAGCCGCAAATCGCCCGAATGCAGCGCCAGCCGGTCGGCCATCGCGATGCGTGCGGGATCGGGCTTACCGACCAGGCGCAGCTGGTCGCCCGAATGTTCGATGCGCTGCTGCGACAATTCGAGACCCGCCTGGCTGACGGCGAGCAGGCTGGACAGCGCACGCTTGGTCTTTTTCGCGCGCGCCTCCCGCGCGAAATGGCCGAGCGCGAGATGCGAGAATTCATGCGCGAGCAGCCACACGATCTGGTCATCGGTGGTCGCGCGCTGCAACATGCCGAACGGGATGACGATGACACCGTCGGGATGCGCCAGCGGGCTGAAGGTCGTGGTGCCGACGACGCGGACCGACAGGCGTTCGGGCTGACGATATTTCCACTGTCGGGCGATGTCCGCCAGCAGGGCTGTCAGCGCCGCCTCCACCTTTGGCATCCGCAGCCCGGCGCCATAGAATTCGCCGCGATTGATCGATTCGGCGGCCATCATCTTGCCATCGGCGCCGCCCGCCTTAATCGCGGCATCGGCGCGCGCCAGATCCTCAGCATCCACCGCCGTTTCGAGATATGGCCCCTTTTTGCCGCTTTCGGAGAAGCCGCACAGGAGCGGCAGACATTGCGCGCTGGCCGGTGCCGCCGCCAAGGTCAGCGCCGATGCGGCGGCAAGCGCGGCCAGCCGAAGCGCGGCGGCGCGGCGGATTACTGGCGCACGCATTCTTGCGTTCCCGACCCGGCCCCTGCCTTTACCCCAGGGCGGGACACGCCTTGGTGGCTGTTGGCGGCACGTGCGGGCGCGCCCGTTGGGGCACAGGCCACGCGACCACCGGTGAAGCGGACATCGGCGCGGCGGATATAATATTCCTTGCCATCGAGCGTCACCTTGAGGTCGCCGAACTCGCTTTCGCCGTCAAAGGCCAGCGGCTTGGGCAGTTCCTTGCTCCGCTTCCGCCCCGCTTCAGACCCGTCGGCCTTATAGAGCGGGGTGACGTCGCGAAGATAAGCGTCGATCTTCCCGCTTTCACCCGCCAACCCGGCCATCACCAGCAGCATCGTCAGCATCGCCATCTCCCACGTCTTGACCCGTGCCAACCGGATAGGCGGCAGGCTCAGGCGGTGTCTCACCGAACAGGAAACGCAGTACCGAGACCTTGGCCACGAGCAGGTCGCGAATCGGCCTCAACAGGATAAGAAGAATGATAAGAAGTTCGAGAAAAACCACAATTGTTAAGGATGCAGCCCGGTAATGCGGCGGCAGCAACGCCAATTGGCCGGTCAGGATCAGCACCACCGATATGACGAAGCCGACTGTCAGCGCGACGGCGGCCATCCGCCACCTCCATTCGCGCAAGGTTGGCAAGGCTCCCGGTGCCAGACGGCGGTTGCGCGCTGATGCCCATATGGTCACCAGCCCGGTTGGAAACAGGATCAACAGCAGCGCGCCAAGATTGAACAGATCACTGTCGGTGACATCGAGGAATTTGACCAGCGGCTCGGGTGCCCTGGGATAGGCGGCGCCATAGACGATCAGATTGTCGAGCGTCATCGCATGATGGAACACACCGGGAAGTTCGCCATGCGGCCCGGCCGGGACATAGTCATTTCCCTCCGGGTCGGCATTGCCGATCAGCACCAGCTTGCCCGCGATCGCGCGGTCGAGCATCGCCGTGTGGGCGTCGCCGAGATGGCGGTAGTTGAGGACATGCGTGTAGAGACAGGGCGGTAGCCCGTTGGAATTGAAGCCCGACGCGAACGCCTGAACAAAGGACAGCGCCAGCCCGGCACTATCCCTGCTCGCGACCGAACAGCTTTTGGCGAGGGTGCCGCCGGTTAACCCCTCACGCGCCTTGGTGAACCAGTCCTCGCCGCCGATGCCCCATATTGTCTCGACCGGACGATCGAAGCCGGGCGACCAACCCCAATAGCGGCTTCGCCAGCTATTATCGGGATCATCGACCGGACATTGGATCGGCTGTTCTGCAGTGCAGGTCCGGCGGTCGATTTGCCCCGTTCCGCCGATATCGGACAGCGGCACCCCGCGCCAGGCGGCATAAAGCGCCGCCGGCGGCGACAGGCGATACGGTTCGTTCTGTCGATCCGCAACATCCGCCGGCGTAACAAGGTCGGCCCGGCCAAGCACAAAGCCCGCCGGGACCAACGCCGCCACCCGGTCCAGCGCCCGCGCCCCTTCCGACGCCGGCGGTCCCGCCGGATCGGTGCTGAACGGCTCAGCAAACAACAGGGGCGTGCCGCCATGGCGACGGATGCACACCAGCTTTGCCACGGTTGAAACATGGCATTCGGGCCGCTTGCCCCATCGATCGTAGCGGGTGATCCCCGCGATCCCGATCAGCGCGCAGCGAAAGGGCGACCTGCGTCCGAGGTCAAGCTTGCCTTTGTCAAGCTTGCCTTTAGGGTCCAGAGCGCACGCTTCCTGGTCCTTCGGCGTCCAGTTGAGCAGTGAATCCGCGCTGACACCATGGGGAGCGCCCACGCTAAACTGGATGTCGACGAAGATCGCGCGCGGCTGCCAGCCTGTGGGCCGATCCTGCCATGCCGCGCGATAGACCCGGTCGATCACCTCGAACCAGTCATAGCTGTCGGGCAGGTCGGCGCGGTTGAGCAGCTTTCGGTCGTCGGCATCGAGCAGGATCAGCGTGATGTCATCGCGCCCGCGCACCGCGGGTGGCGGCACCCCGGGCACCGCGGCCTGGGCTGGCGGGCCATAATGTTCGGCATAGATTTCCTGCCACAGCACGCGCGTGCGACGCTCGCCCCAATCGACGATGCCGAACGGGTTAAGCAGGACCAGCGCGATCAGCAGTATCGCGCGCGATACTGCGTGAGCGGCACCCGCCTTTGCCAGCCAAATCCACCAAGCTCGCGGTCTTGCCAACAATGCTCGCATGATTCTGTCCCCCGACGCGACACAATAGCATAGTTGTGCGGCGCTTCGTCACTCGATTGCGGCGTCGGATCCGGGGATCGGGGGCGATCACATCGTTGCGCGCCACGTTGCGGTTCAGCAGGAGGCTGTCCAGGGTTTTGCCCCTTTCACCCCTGGGCGTGCCGGGTTAGCCTGTTACCGAACCATCCGGGGGATCCACCATGCGCCTGCTCACCGCCCTGCTCGCTTCGTCGCTGATTGCCGCACCCGTGCTGGCCGAGCCGGACTTCGCGCCGGCGGTGGAGGCGGATTATGCGGCGCATCTCGAGGCGCTGTTCGTCGATTTCCACAAGAATCCGGAGCTCTCGTACAAGGAGAGCCGCACCGCCGCGATCATGGCGAAGGAGCTGCGCGCGGTGGGCGGGATCGTGGTGACCGAGGGGGTTGGCGGGACCGGCGTCGTGGGCGTGATGAAGAATGGCGATGGCCCCACCATCCTGCTGCGCGCCGATATGGACGGGCTGCCGCTGAAGGAAGATAGCGGCCTGGCCTATGCCTCCACGGTGACGCAGGAGGATATCGACGGCGTGGTGAAGCCGGTGATGCATGCGTGCGGGCATGACGTGCACATCACGTCGATGATCGGAACCGCGCGGCAGCTGGCGAAGCTCAAGAGCCGGTGGAAGGGCACCGTCGTGTTCGTGGTGCAGCCGGCCGAGGAGCGGATCGGCGGCGCGCGCAAGATGATGGAGGACGGACTCTACACTCGCTTCCCGAAGCCCGATTATGCGGTTGCGTTCCATGTCACATCGGGCTTTCCGACCGGCAAGATCGGGCTGGAGCCGGGGATCAGCTCGTCGTCCTCGGACAGCGTCGACATCACCATTCACGGCGTCGGAACCCATGGCGCGGCGCCGCATATGGGCAAGGACCCGATCGTAATGGGCGCGCAGATCGTGATGGCGCTGCAAACGCTGGTGAGCCGCGAGATCGCGCCGCTCAAGCCCGGGGTGGTCACCGTTGGCGCGTTCCATTCGGGGTTCAAGCACAATATCATCAGCGACAAGGCCGAGCTGCAGCTGACGGTGCGGTCGGATGACGAGGAGACGCGCAAGAAGCTGCTCGACGGGATCAAGCGGATCGCGGCGAATGTGGGCCGGATGAACGGCCTGCCCGAGGATAAATTGCCGCAGGTTCGGGTGGGCTTTGAATCGACCCCGGTGACGCTCAACGATCCGGCACTGACCGCGCGGGTGCGCGGGGCGTTCACCACGGCGTTCGGCAAGGACATCCTGAAGACCGAACCGCGCGAGAGCATGGGGGCGGAGGATTTCGCCTATTTCATCGAACAGAAATTGGGCGTGCCGGGGGCGTATTTCGTGGTCGGCGGGACGCCGCAGGCCGAGTTGGACGCAGCCAAGCGCGGCGAGAAGACGCTGCCCGCGCACCATTCGCCCTTCTTCAAGGTCGAGCCGAAGCCCGCGGTGACGCTGGGGACGACGGCGATGACGGTGGCGGTGCTGGATTTGCTCAAGAAATAGCATCGCCGTTGATGAGCCATAGCGCGATCGTCAGCGCGAGCGCGCCGAGCGTATAGACCCAGGCGATCAGCCGGAGGTTGAGCGACCGTAGCGTGCGGATATTGTGCGCGGACAACCGGCTCTGGATCGCACAGGCGCGCCGCTGCGCCATCCAGATGATCGCGACGCCAAGCGCGATGAACACGGTCGCGATCGCCTTGGGGAGCCACGCCGGTTCGAGCGCGCCGAACAGGACGTGAAAGCCGAGGCCAATGCCGATGGTCGCGAGCGCGGTACGCGCCCAGCCGCTGAAGGTGCGTTCGTTGGCAAGCAGCGTTCTGTCTTCCGCGAGGTCGGTACGGTCTTCGGCGAGTTCGGAGCGGGAGGGGGTGTCGTCGGTCATGGCAGGGCAACGCGTGGGGCGGCGATTGGCTTCGGGTGGGCGTGGGGCTGGGTTTGTTGGTGAGGTGAGGTCCAAAGTGGGGAGCGGCCGCCACAATCCTCCCCGCAACGGGAGGATTGGGTGCGCACAACCCCCGTTTGCCCTGAGCTTGTCGAAGGGCCTCTCCGGCGGATCATTGCTTGAACGTGCTTCGACAAGCTCAGCACGAACGGAGTCGCGAAACGAAAAGGGGCGCCGATCTTTCGACCGACGCCCCTTTTTCTTGTCCGGACCCGCCGCTCAGTTGAGGCGCGAGAGGCCGGCGATCGTCTGGTTGACCAGTGCCTTGTCGGCGCTGGCGTCGTGCTTCTGCGCGATGATCGCACTGGCGGCCTTGGTCGCGGCTTCGGCGGCCGTGGCGCGGACCTGGTCGAGTGCGGTGCGCTCGGCAGCCGCAATCTTGTCCTCCGCCATCTTGGTGCGGCGGCGGATCAGGTCTTCGGCATCGGCCTTGGCCTTGACCAGCAGCGCCTGAGCCTCCTCATCGGCATGGGCGACCATGGCGGCGGCCTCCTGCTCGACATTGGCGAGCTTGCGCGCATATTCCTCGCGCAGCGCCTCGGCCTCGGCGCGAAGCTGGTTGGCTTCGTCCAGACGCGTGCGGATTGCCGCGATCTGCTTGTCGAGCATGCCGCCAATGGCCGACGGCACCTTCTTCCATACCACGACGAGGATCAGCGCCAGCATCGCCAGACCGACCCACATGGTCGCGTCGATGCCGAACACCGCCGGAGCGGCGTGATAGGCCTCGCCCGCAGCCTCAGTCCCGGCATGGGGCAAGCCCATGCCTTCGCCCTTGGACGCTTCGCTCAGATTCTGCGCAACCGGATCGGTGGCGGTGGTCGCGGTCACTTGTGCTGCCTCAGCCATGGAGTGCTGCCTTCACTGCCTGCGCCGCTTCGGCCGGGGTGACGGTCGCGCCCGACAGGCGCGCAACGATGTCACGCGCCGCGTCGGCGGCGACCGATTCGATTTCACCCGCTGCGGCAGCACTGGCCGCCGCGATCCGGGCTTCGGCCGCGGTGACGCGACCCTCGATTTCGGCATTGGCCGATGCGAGCGCGGCGTCGGTCTGGGCCTGCCCCTCCGCACGTGCCTCGGCGAGGCGCTTGCGCGCGGCTTCACGCGCCGCATTTTCCTGCGCGCGCCAGGTCTCTTCGGCCTGATCGGCCGCCGAGCGCGCCACTTCCGCAGCGGCAAGGTCGTCCGCAACCGACTTGTCGCGCGCATCCATCGTGCCGGAAACCTTGGGCAAGATGCCCAGGCCGACGATCACGAAGGTGAGCCCGAAGGTCAGCAGCAGCCAGAAGATCTGCGACGCATAGGTCGCCGCGACTTGTTCGATCTGGGGCATTGGTCCGTCCTCTCGCGGTCCGTCCTGTAGTCCGCCCCGCGCGACGCGCAGGGCGGCAGAGACATCAGGCGACGAAGATCAGCAGCACCGCCACGACGAACGCGAGCAGGCCGAGAAGCTCGGCAGCCGCGAAGCCGATGAACATGTTGCCCTGCTGGCTGGCAGCCGCACCCGGATTGCGCAGTGCGCCCTGGAGGAACGCCGCGAAGACGTTACCCACGCCCAGCGCCGCGAGGCCAGCACCGATTGCCGCGAGACCGGCGCCGAGCAGCTTGAATGCTTCTGCTTCCATTGAAATCACTCCTTAGAAAATTCAGGTCTTGGTGGGAAAAAACTCAGTGATGATCGTGCAGATGCACCGCGTCGTTGATGTACAGCGACGTGAGCAGCGCGAACACATAGGCCTGGACGCCGGCGACCAGAATCTCGAGCGCCGAGACGCCGAGCATCAGCGCGAAGCTGGGCACGCCGACGAGCAGGCCCCAGCCTGCGCCGGCATTGGCCGAATTGATGATGAAGCCGGCCAGCACCTTGAGCAGGATGTGGCCCGCGGTCATCGCAACGAACAGTCGCAGCGCCAGGCTGAACGGGCGGACCATGAACGAGACGAACTCGATCGGCGCCACGAGGATCAGCACGGGGATCGGCGTGCCCTTTGGCACGAACAGCGAGAAGAAGCGCAGGCCGTGCTTCGCAAAGCCGACGACGAGGACGATCGAGAAGGACAGGATCGCCAGCACGCCGGTGACGGTGAAGTGGCTGGTCGCGGTGAACGGATGCACGCCCGGCACGACGCCGAACGGCAGCAGGCCGATGACGTTGGCGAACAGGATGAACATGAACAGCGAGAAGACATAAGGCAGGAACTTGCGCCCCTCATGCCCGATATTTGCCTTCAGCAGATTGTCGATGAAGCCGGTGAAGCCCTCGACCGCCATCTGCCAGCGGCCCGGGATCACTTCCCGCTTCATGCCGCCCAGCATGAACACCCACAACGCGACGGCGGCGATCGCCATCCACAGCGCGCTGTTGGTGAAGGCGATCTGCTGCCCGCCGATGGTGAACATGTCGGCAATCGACGTCACCTCGAACTGGTGCATCGGATCGATCTTGCCTGCTTCTTCAGCCACGCCCGTTTCCCATGTAACGCAAGCGCCCGAAAGTTACTTCGAGCGCTGGTTCGAAATCCTGATGATGTTCCTGAACGCGCTGACGATGCCTAGGGCAAGCAGCGTGAGCAGGAGCCATGGCGAGGTTCCCAGGAACCGATCGAGCACCCACCCGATCAGCGCCCCCCCGACCATTCCTCCGATCAGCTCGGCGAGGACGCGGTTGCCCATGCGATAATCACGATCGCCGGCCTGCTGCCCCTCGCCCCGCCGATCCGCCTCTTCGGATTTCGCCCGCGCCAGCCGCTCGTTGAGCGAAGTGATGCGGGCATCCTCCTTGAGGGGGTCCGGTCCGGGCTCGTTCTCGGTCATTTCGCTTCCTCCGCCAGTCAGATACCAGGGCGAAACGCATGGGCCGAGCGGCGAGCCCGCCAAGGCACGCGCGCTTTAGAAAGGGGGGCATCCCGAGTCAACCGCGGTGCAACATTGTTGCAACCGTCCAGCTCTTTCGCTGGCTGGGCTCTGCCGCTAGGCTCCTCTTATGGGGGACGGCGGCGAAGCGATTACCGATGGGACCGGACATCGCGCGCGATTGCGCGGGCGGCTGCTCGCCGATGCCGATGGGCTGCTGGACCATGAGTTGGTCGAATATCTGCTGACGCTCGCGATTCCCAGGCGGGATACCAAGCCTCTGGCTAAGGTCTTGCTGCATCAGTTCGGGGGGATTGCCGGGCTGTTGACCGCCGATGCAGCGGCGATCGCGCGGGTGCCGGGGATGGGCGACACCAGCGCCGCCGCGATCAAGATCGCCCATGCCGCCGCGTTACGGCTGCTGAAGAATGAGGTGGCGGCGCGACCGATCCTGTCGAACTGGCAGGCGCTGCTCGATTATCTGCGCGCGGATATGGCGCATCATGTGATCGAGCGGGTGCGGGTGCTGCATCTGAACAGCCGCAACATCCTGATCCGCGACGAGCTGATGCAGGAAGGGTCGGTGGACGAGGCCCCGGTCTATGTCCGCGAGGTGATCCGCCGCGCGATCGATCTGGGCTCCACCGCGATCATCCTGGTGCACAACCATCCGAGCGGCGACCCCAGCCCGAGCCGGGCGGATATCGAACTGACGCGCAACATCGTCGAGGCGGGCAAAAGGCTGGGAATTGCCGTGCATGACCATATCGTCATCGGCACCGGCGGGCATGTCAGCCTGCGCGCGCAGGGGTTGATGTAGCCCCTAAACTATTGGGCCGCAGAACGGGCCGGCTCAATATAAGAACGGCCGCCGGAGCGAACTCCGGCGGCCGGTGGATGGGCGGGATGCGGGCCGCCCATCCGGGGAGACCTGGTTACGACGCCGCCGCGGCCGGGGCGAGGAAGGTCTTGAGCTCGGGATTGCTCACGGTGCCCGACTTGTCCGCGTCAGCAGCAGCCAGGGCGCGCCCGATCCATTCCTTGTCGGCAGCCGATTCGCCGGTGAAGGCGGGCTCAGTGGCCGAGCGCAGCGCAACCATCCAGCGACCGAATTCCTCCCCGGTCAGATTACCGTCCTTGTCGCCGTCATAGGTCGGAAAACCCTGGTCGATGATCTGCGCGATCTGGTCCGCGCTGGCGGGCTTCTGCGCAGGCTGCGTGGGCTGCGTTGCCTGAGCCTGCTGCTCGGCCGCCTGGGGCTCCGGGGTCGGCGTGGGGGTCGGAGTCGGAGTCGGGGCTGGCGTCGGGGTCGCCTCCGGCATCGGATCGCCCTCAGGCTGCGGCGCGGGTGCCGGAGCCTCCTGCGGAACCGGCTCGGTGCTTTCGGTCGGAGCAGGCTGTTCCTGCGGCGGCGGGTTCTGCTGCTCCGGCATGTCCTGAGCGAATGCAGGTGCCGAAATTGCAACGGCACTGGCAAGAAGGATAGATTTCAACATGTCATTCTCCAGTATGTTCATCTAACAAATCCGATGACGCCGCGTTTTTATTTGCGGTTCATGTGACGGGAGAACGCGTTGCATATTTGTCACGTTCCACAAGATTGTTTCAAGGCAATCGACTAGTCGACACCGCGCTTCGACTCGCGCCGATACTGTGCCTCGATTGCGACGAACCGAGTGGAACACTTGCGTCATGCGCCGTTTGCCGCGCCGCCGGGGCTTTGCTAGGGGCGCCGCGTCCCACGAAAGGCTTCTTTATGGTCCCCCGCTACTCCCGCCCCGCCATGACCGCGATCTGGTCGCCCGAAACCCGCTTCGGCATCTGGTTCGAGATTGAGGCGCATGCGACCGAGAAGCTAGGCGAGCTGGGCGTGGTGCCCGAATCGGCGGCCAAGGCGCTGTGGGACTGGTGGGCGACCAACCCGACGATCGACGTCGCCGCGATCGACGCGATCGAGGCGGTGACCAAGCACGACGTGATCGCGTTCCTGACCTGGGTCGCGGAGAATGTCGGCGACGAAGCGCGCTTCATGCATCAGGGGATGACGTCGAGCGACGTGCTCGACACGTGCCTGGCGGTGCAGCTCACGCGCGCGGCGGATATCCTGCTCGACGATCTCGACCAGCTGCTCGCGGTGCTCAAGCGCCGGGCGTATGAGCACAAGCTGACCCCGACGATCGGGCGCAGCCATGGCATCCATGCCGAGCCGGTGACGTTCGGGCTGAAGCTCGCCGAGGCCTATGCCGAGTTCAAGCGCTGCAAGACTCGCCTGATCGCGGCGCGGGCGGACATCGCGACCTGCGCGATTTCGGGTGCGGTCGGCACCTTTGCCAATATCGATCCGCGCGTGGAGCAGCATGTCGCCGACAAGCTTGGCCTTGCGGTCGAGCCGGTGTCGACGCAGGTGATCCCGCGCGACCGCCACGCGATGTTCTTCGCGACCCTGGGCGTGATCGCCAGCTCGATCGAGCGGCTGGCGGTCGAGGTGCGGCATCTGCAGCGCACCGAAGTGCTGGAGGCGGAGGAATATTTCTCGCCGGGGCAGAAGGGTAGCTCGGCGATGCCGCACAAGCGCAACCCGGTGCTGACCGAGAATCTGACCGGCCTTGCGCGCATGGTCCGCGCGGCGGTGATCCCGGCGATGGAGAATGTCGCGCTGTGGCATGAGCGCGACATCAGCCACTCGTCGGTCGAGCGCTATATCGGCCCGGACGCGACGATCACGCTCGACTTTGCGCTCGCGCGGCTGACCGGGGTGATCGACAAGCTGCTGGTGTACCCGGCGCGGATGCAGAAGAATCTGGATCGCATGGGCGGGCTGGTCCACTCGCAGCGCGTGCTGCTGGCGCTGACCCAGGCGGGGGTGAGCCGCGAGGACAGCTATCGGCTGGTCCAGCGCAACGCGATGAAGGTTTGGGAGAGCGACGGGGAGCTGTCGCTGCTCGAGCTGCTCAAGGCCGATCCCGAGGTCACCGCTGCGCTGTCGCCGCAGCAGATCGAGGAGAAGTTCGACCTCGACTATCATTTCAAGTCGGTCGATACCATTTTCGAGCGGGTATTCGCAGATTGACGACATGCTTCCGGGTGTGTCAGTCAAATGACACACCATGGAGGCATGAAGATGGCCAAGGCGAAGGACGCGACGAAGGCAAAGAAGAGCAAGGCCGCCAAGGCACCGAAGACGGGCAAGACGCCCAAGTTGCCCAAGACCGTTGCCGGGATCGAACTGCCCAAGGAATTGCGTGAGCAGGGCGCCAAGCTGCTCGAGCTGACCAAGCATCCGCTGGTCGCGGACATTGTTGCCGCGGGACTGGTCGCGCTGGCCGGGAATGTGCGGAAGAAGGCGGCGGATGCGCAGGCCGCTGCGGCCCCCGCCCCTGCTACGGCGGATGCGCCGAAGGCGTCTGGGATGGACGACTTTGCGAAGACGGCGTCCTCGCTCGCCAGCCTGATCGCGGCGCGGGCGGCGGAAAAGATTACGGCGAAGCTGACCGGGGAGAAGGCGCCGGAGGCTCCCAAGGCGCCTGAGGCCCCAGCAGCGGAAACGCCGCCGACCCCTGCCAAGAAGCCCGCTGCGCCGAAGAAGCCGGTAGCCGCGAAAAAGCCGGCTGCTGCCAAGAAGCCCGCTGCGGCGAAAGCGCCGGCCGCGGCAAAGGCCCCGGCCAAGCCGCGTGCCGCGAAGCCGAAGACGCCGTCGGCCTGACGATTTGCATTCCTCCCCTGCTGCGCAGGGGAGGTGGCAGCGAAGCTGACGGAGGGGGCGTAGCTGCGATCAGCGATATGCCGGGGGCATATCGCAGTAGCGGAGCCGGCTTGCGCAGCAAGCCGTTGGCCGCAGAGGGCGGAATTTTGCCGAGCTGTTCACGGCCGTCTGCGCGGCCGCCCCTCCACCACCCGCTCCGCGGGCGGTCCCCCTCCCCTGAGCAAGCTCAGGGGAGGAATTGGTTAGTCGAACAGTTCGGCGAGGAAGCCGGTCATCGCCGCCCAGCTGCGGCGATCGGCGTTGGCGTCATAGCCGAAGCCGGGGCGGGTTGAGCCTTTCTGGCTCGCGTCGGTGAAGCCATGCCCTGCCCCGCCATAGCCGTGAATCTGCCAGTCCGCGCCCGCCGCAGTCAGTTCGGCGGCGAGCGCGGTCACCGCTTCGGGCAGGGCGAGTGGGTCGTCCCAGCCGTGGCAGATCAGCAGCTTTGGCTGGATCGGCGTCGGGTACTCATAGCCGGGCGGGTCGAAGATGCCGTGGAAGGCGACGATTCCGCGCACGTCGCCCCCTGCCCTCGCTAGGTCGATGACCGACTTGCCGCCGAAGCAATAGCCGATGGCGGCGGTGCGGGTCGCGTCGACTTGGGGCAGCGCGTGGAGCGCGGCGAGGCTGGCGAACAGGCGGTCGCGCAGCAGCGGGCGATCGGCGTTGAGCGCGTTCATGTACATCGCCGGATCGGGCGATTCGCGGGTGGTGCGCTTGCCCTGGCCATAGAGGTCGGCGACCAAGCCGACATAGCCGAGCGCCGCGATCCGCTCGGCGGTCACACGATCCTGTTCCTTTTCGCCCAGTACATTGGGGACGATCAGCACGCCGGGGCGCGGGCCGGGCGCGATGCTGTCGAACGCCGCAACGCCCTCGAACGGGCCGCCGGGGCCGTCATAGATGATGGTCTGTCGCTGGATCATGTCGCACCTCCGTTCGCCCCGATGAAAGGTCGCTTTGCACCTAGGAAGAAGAACAGGGCTTCGACAAGCTCAGCCTGAACGGTAAGGGGCGTGCGAAACTACACGGAGGTCCCATGCCCACGCTCGTCCTGATCCGCCACGGCCAGTCGTCCTGGAATCTGGAAAACCGCTTCACCGGATGGTGGGACGTCGACCTGACCGAACAGGGCGTGAAAGAGGCCTGGGCCGCGGGCGAACTGATGCGCGACAAGGGTCTCGACTTCGACATGACCTACACCAGCTTTCAGAGCCGGGCGATCAAGACGCTCAACCTGGCGCTGGAGGCGATGGGGCGGTTGTGGCTGCCGACCGAGAAGAGCTGGAAGCTGAACGAGCGCCATTATGGCGGGCTGACCGGGCTCGACAAGGCGGAGACCGCAGCGCTGCACGGCGACGATCAGGTCAAGATCTGGCGCCGCAGCTTCGACATCCCGCCCCCGCTGCCCGAGGAAGGGTCGCCGTGGGACCTCGCCAAGGATCTGCGTTACAAGGGTATCCCGATCCCGCAGACCGAGAGTTTGAAGGACACGATCGCGCGCGTGCTGCCCTATTGGGAAGAGCGGATCGCGCCGGACCTGCGTGCGGGCAAGCGCGTGCTGATCGCGGCGCACGGCAATTCGCTGCGTGCGCTGGTCAAGCATTTGTCGGGGATTTCGGACGCGGACATCGCGAGCCTTGAGATCCCAACGGGGCAGCCGATCGTGTATGAGCTGGCGGATGATCTGACCGCGACGGATCGCTATTATTTGAACGAGCGGTAAGCGCGCCGCTCTCGTCGCCCCGGGCTTGACCCGGGGCTGGGCTTCTTCTCGAGGAAGGCAGCCCGGTCCCGGCTCAAGTCCGGGACGACGGAGAGAGAAACGTCTTAGTTCAGCTTGTGCGCCAGGCTCACCTCGGCGGTCATCAGCTTCGACACCGGGCAGTTCTTTTTCGCCTCGTCGGCGAGGTCGGCGAACTGGTCGGGGTCGATGCCGGGGACGGTGGCTTCCAGCGTCAGATCGGAGCGGGTGATGGTGAAGCCGCCATCCTTCTGCTCCAGCTTGACCGCCGCCTTGGTCTCCAGCGTGCCTTCGCTGAAGCCCGCCTTGGCCAGCGCGAAGCTCAATGCCATGGTGAAGCAGCCGGCATGGGCGGCGGCGATCAGCTCTTCGGGATTGGTGCCCGGCTCATCCTCGAACCGCGTGTTGAAGCCGTAAAACTGGTCGGTCAGCACGCCGGACTGGGTGGTGATCGCGCCCTTCCCTTCCTTGCCGAAACCGGAATAGCGGGCGGTGGCGGTGCGGGTGGTCATCGGCATGTCTCCTGATCATGGGGCGTCCCCGACACGGGGTGCGGCGTGCAATATAGCCGCTGGTGCAACGATATCGTGACGGTCACGTTCCGCATATTCTTCCCACCGGTCGAGCTGCGATGTAGAGAAGCCGCCAACGCAATGACCAAGCCCACCATCTTCTCCCGCCCCTTTTTCGAACAGAAGAGCCGCGCCTTCTGGATGCTGCAGGGCGCGGGCTGGGGCGGCTATCTGCTGCTGCGCGCGGTTTCCAACTTCTCGAACCGCACCTTCAGCTTCGAGGATCTGATCCGCGTCACGATCGAGGCGATCGTGGGATATTGCCTGACGCTGCTGTTGTCGGCGCTCTATGGCTATTACCGACGACTGCCGCGGATCACCGGCATCCTCGCGTCGATCGCGACACTGGCGGCGGCAACCCTGGTCTATGCCGTGCTCAATGCCTTTACCGTATCGGTGATGCGCGGCGATCCGGGGATCGAGCTGCCGCTGATCCTGGGCAGCCTGTTCCTGACCTTCACCGTGCTGGCGGGGTGGTCGGCGCTGTATTTCGGGATCAACTTCTATCTGATCGTCGAGGATCAGATCGACCGCATGCAGGTACTGGAGAGCCAGGCGAGTTCGGCGCAGCTGGCGATGCTGCGCTATCAGCTCAACCCGCATTTCCTGTTCAATACGCTCAATTCGATCTCGACCCTGGTGCTGCTGAAGCAGACCGACCGCGCCAATGCGATGCTGGCGCGGCTCGCCAATTTCCTGCGCTACACGCTGGCCAACGAGCCGACGGCGCATGTCACGCTGGCGCAGGAGGTAGAGACGCTGAAACTCTATCTCGAGATCGAGAAGATGCGGTTCGATGCCCGGCTGAAGCCCGAGTTCGATATCGACCCGCGCACCGCCAAGGCACGTCTGCCCTCTTTGCTGCTCCAGCCGCTGGTCGAGAATGCGATCAAATATGCCGTGACGCCGCAGGAAGAGGGTGCCGAAATCCGCGTGGCCGCTCGGCTCAACGGCGAACGGGTGCAGATCACCGTATCGGACACCGGTCCGGGATTGATCGAGAGCAAGAACCGGCCAAGCCTTTCAACCGGGGTTGGGCTTACCAATATCCGTGAACGACTGGCGCAGGCATTCGGCGCGGAGCACCGCTTTTCGACGCATTCGGACCCGGGAGGCGGTTTCCGCGTTGAGATCGAAATTCCGTTCCAGTTCGAGGAGCAAGCCAAGGAAGCAGCTTGACCGGAACCGGACCGTAACCATTGGTTGGGAGTTTAAAGGCAGGGGTTGTGGGCGTCGGACCGGGGGCATCGGAACGACGCGTTTTTGAGTAGAGAGAGATATGACGATCCGCACCATCCTGGTCGATGACGAACCTCTGGCCATCCAGGGCCTCGAATTGCGCCTGCAGGCGCATGACGATGTCGAGATCATCGACAAATGCCAGAATGGCCGTGAGGCCATCCGGTCGATCAAGACGCACAAGCCCGACCTGGTCTTCCTCGACATCCAGATGCCCGGATTCGACGGATTTTCGGTCGTGCAGGGGCTGATGGA
The DNA here is from genome assembly GCF_056821745.1 of Sphingomonas sp. SDUR79. Taxonomy (NCBI): domain Bacteria; kingdom Pseudomonadati; phylum Pseudomonadota; class Alphaproteobacteria; order Sphingomonadales; family Sphingomonadaceae; genus Sphingomonas; species Sphingomonas sp. SDUR79. Next base: position 2,077,404 of record NZ_JBPDIN010000001.1, read on the forward strand.
AATCGAACCGCCGCTGTTCGTGTTCGTCACCGCCTATAGCGATCATGCGATCCGCGCGTTCGAGGCGAATGCGATGGATTATCTGATGAAACCCGTCGACGAAGGGCGCCTTGCCGACACGCTGGAGCGCGTGCGCCAGCGCCTGACCGAAAAGCGCGGCGTCGAAGAGGTCGAGAAGCTCAAGGAAGTGCTCGCCGAAGTTGCGCCCGAGGCAGCCGAAGAGCTGGCCGCGAGCGAGGGCGACGTCTCGTCGAACCGCTATGAGAAGCTGATCAACATCAAGGATCGCGGGCAGATTTTCCGCGTCGATGTCGATACGATCGAGGTGGTCGAAGCCGCCGGCGACTATATGTGCATCAAGACCGCGGACAATACGCTGGTGCTGCGCGAGACGATGAAGGATCTGGAAAAACGGCTCGACCCGCGCCGGTTCCAGCGTGTCCACCGCTCGACCATCGTCAACCTCGACCAAGTCAAGCAGGTCAAGCCGCACACCAATGGCGAGTGTTTCCTGATCCTCGATTCGGGGTCACAGGTGAAGGTGAGCCGCAGCTATCGCGACGTGGTGGCGCGGTTCGTTCACTGACCGCCTGAAATCCTCCCCCGCCAGGGGGAGGTGGCGCCGAAGGCGACGGAGGGGGAGGACGGCTGTGGCCTGTCGGCTCTCGCGGCCGTGCCCCCTCCGTCAGCAGCGGCAATGAAGCGAACGAAACCGTTTGGGAACCGAAGGCGAAGCTATTGCTCAAGGGCGAACTTGCGCGTCGGGAGTGACCTACGCGCAGCTGGTTGAAAAGCTGGCGGCAATCGGGGTCGTGGACTCTGAGCGGAATATCAGGAATAAGATCAGCCGGGGCAAATTCACAGCGGCGTTTCTGATCCAGTGCCTAGAGGCTATCGGTACATCGTCTGCGCGCTTGTCGGATGGCTAACCTTATGCGGCGCTCAGCTACCCGCTGAAAAGGCTGAGGGCAGCAACAGCGCTAGCCAAGCCGCCCCAGCGGCGCAGCTTGCCGCGACGCCACCAACCCCCGCCGCTAGCCCCACCCCACCATTTGCGGCCTATCCCGGCTATGATCCCGACCCCTGTTACAATGCCGAGGATCACGACGTCGCTGATCTGTGCGCCCAATGGCGCGCCGCCAAAGCTGCTGAAAAAGCAGCGCATGAGTCCAGGCGAGCCACTACTTGGTCCATCGTCGCAACGTTCCTGAGCTTCATCAGCCTCATGGCGGTAATTTGCGCGCTGAGGCTTACGGTCAAGTCCAATGACATTGCCAGAATGGCAGTCCATACTGACTTGAGAGCCTATCTGAGCGTCGAAAATGTGGTGGTGAAAACTGTCCTTTCGCCCGGCGAAGCGGGGATCGATGAGCCAGACCTGACTATCGAAATCACGATTCGGAATCTTGGATCGACGCCAGCTAAAATCCTCTCCTTTGCCTATTCGTGCGTTGTCGATCTCAAAGAGCGCGAGGGGCAATGGCCCCGTCCCGAACCGCTCGACCGAAAGAAATTCACCGGACGTCTCTCTCAGAACGGCGAAGAGACGCTATCTTGCCCGGTTTTTGTTGGCAGCGCCCTCTGGCGCGCGAACCAACGGGAGTGGGAGGTCTACTTCTACGGCACCATACAATATGCGGACGTATTCCAGAGGACTCACACTCTGCCGTTTTCCTTCATCAAACCTGATGAGGGCTTTTGGGAGGGGAAAAAGATGCGACAGTCTCCCGAGGGGAACGACGAAGAGTAGAGCCGCCGGCAATATAAACACTCACCAGCGCCTCCCAGGGCTCGGCATTATGTCAGACATCGCATCCGCAGAATTGCGGAAAGGTGATCAGCACATCTGATACGGTGACACCCGCAGTCACGCTGTGCAATTTGCTACTTGATGCCGGTCTGCTGCGCTGACACCTCTCTCTGGCGCGGGAGGATCGAGACCCGCAAGGAATGACTTGTTCTGTTTTCGTTCCACCCCTATCATGGCCGGAACGTGGGAGGATGTCCGTGAACCGATTCGCTGAATTTGCCGCGCTGCATGCGCCGGGTGCGCCGCTGGTGCTGGTGAATGTGTGGGACGCCGGATCGGCCAGGGCAGTTGCAGCTGCCGGGGCGAAGGCGATCGCCACGGGTAGTGCATCGGTGGCGGCGGCGAACGGGTTTTCGGACGCTGAGGCGCTGCCGCTCGACCTGGCGCTGGGCAATGCGCGGCGGATCGTCGGGTCGGTCGACCTGCCAGTGTCGATCGATTTCGAGGGGGGATATGCGGTCGCTCCCGATGCAGTGGCGTCGAACGTCGCGCTGCTCGCAGCGACCGGGGCGATCGGGTGCAATTTCGAGGATCAGGTGATCGGCGGCACTGGGATGCACGCGCCGGAGGTTCAGGCCGCGCGCATCGCCGCGATCCGCGCCGCGACCGGGCCGGACTTCTTCATCAACGCACGGACCGATATCTTCCTGCAGGCGGCGGCGGAGACGCATGATGCGGTGAAGGTCGATGCCGCCATCGCCCGCGCGCATGCCTATGCGGCGGCGGGGGCGAGCGGGTTTTTCGTGCCGGGGCTGGCCGATCTCGACCTGTTGGCGCGGGTGTGCCGCGAATCGCCGCTGCCGGTGAATTTCATGGCGTTTCCGGGCGCGCCGGATGCGGCGGCGGTGGCGACGGCCGGTGTGGCGCGGATCAGCCATGGGCCGTTCCCGTTCCGCGCGGCGATGCGGGCGGTGGAGGACGCGGCGGGGGCCCTGCTCCGCTGAATAGCGATGGTCACCCCGGCCATGTGCCGGGGTCCACTGGGAGGCGAGTGCGAAACAAGAGGCTCAAGCGCCGGACGCGGGGAGCCGTGGACCCCGGCACAAGGCCGGGGTGACGCGGTATTTCAGGCTTCGGCCTCGGGATCCGCTTCGCCTTCGCCCTCAGACGTGCTCTCGAACCATGCTTCGACCGGGCCGGACAGCTTGATCGTCAGGGGATTGCCCTTGCGGTCCATGGTCTTGCCGACCTGAACGCGGATCCAGCTTTCGGAGATGCAATATTCCTCGACATCGCGGCGCTCGACGCCCTTGAAGCGGATGCCGATACCGCGCTGGAGCAGCGCCTGGTCGAAAAAGGGGCTCTTTGGATTGACCGAGAGCCGGTCGGGAGGAGTGTCGCTCATGGCGCGCGCCTCTAACCTGAAATGCGCGCAAACAAAAGCGGCGCGAAACCGGAGTTTCGCGCCGCCCTGTTATCGCGCCGTTTAGCGGCAGTAGCGCACCTTCACGCGATGCCCCAGATAGGGGTCATAGACGCGGCGAATGGTGCAGCCGCGCCAGTTGCGCCGCTCATAATCGCGATAATGATAGCTTTCGCGCGGATAATAGCCGCGCTGGCGGTAATAGCCGTCATAGCGGTCATAGCCGCGATAGCGGCGGTCATGATAACGGTCGCGGTTCGAGCTGGCGATTGCCGCGCCGATCACGACACCGGCAATGCCGGCGGCGATGGCGGTGCCGGTATTGTCACGGTCGCGATGGCGATAGCGCTGGGCCTCTGCCGGCGCGGCCGCGGTGAGCGCGGTGGCGCCGAGGGTGAGACCGAGCACCGCCTTGGTGATCATCGTCTTCATGGCTTCCTCCTCGTGCATCTGCACATTCCGACGTCTCAACGCATTTGAGGTCCGTCTGGATGCCCTTTTTGGGCGAGTCGGCCTGAACGGCTGCGGAATCGCGCATTCACTTGTGGTTTAGATAAAGTGACGCGATGGAGGCGGCGAACAAGGAGCTTGTCCCGATGAATCTTTGGCTGATGAAATCCGAACCCGATGTGTTCAGCTGGGACGATCTGGTGCGCGACGGCAGCACCGAATGGGACGGCGTGCGCAATCATACGGCTGCGGGCAATCTGCGCGCGATGAAGGTCGGCGACCGCGCCTTCTTCTATCACAGCAATATTGGGCTTGAGATCGTCGGCATCATGGAAGTGAGCCGCGAAGCCAAACCCGATGGCGAGGGCAAGCATTGGGTGTCGGTCGAGATGAAGCCGGTGGAGCCGCTGGCGAATCCGGTGACGCTCAAGCAGGTGAAGGCCGAGCCCCGGCTGGAGGCGATGGAGCTTGTCAAATATTCGCGGCTGTCGGTGGGGAAGGTCAGCGCGGCGGAATGGGATGTGGTGCTGGAGATGGCGAAAGTCTGACCCGCAGAACCACGCCGCCCCCGCCCCGTTCGTCGCGCGTGCGCCCCATCCTGCCCGTGACAGTTGAACTTCGATTCCCCCCGCCGCTATGGGCAGTGCGGTGAGCGAACTAGACCTTCCCCCCGCGTCGGGCCGTTTCGACGGTGTCGAGCATGTCTTCCCCGTCCGTGTCTATTTTGAGGACACCGACCTGTCGGGAGTGGTGTATCACGCCAATTACTTGCGGTTCATGGAGCGCGCGCGATCGGATATGCTGCGCTGTGCCGGGATCGATCAGCGGGCGGCGCATGAGGCGGGCGAAGGCGTCTATGTCGTGCGTGACATCGCCATCCGTTACGTCGCACCCGCGCGGCTCGACGATGCGTTGGTGGTCGTCAGCCGGGTTCTGCGCGTGCGGGCGGCGGCGGTGAATATTCAGCAACGAGTCATGCGGAACGGGGAATTGCTGACCCAGGCGGATGTGGAAGCGGCGTTCGTGACCCCGATGGGGCGCGCGCGGCGGCAACCGCCGGAGTGGGTCGAAGCGTTCGTGCCGCTGGTCTGGAAGGGAAACTGAGCGACACATGGACTGGTTCGCAAATCTGAAATTCGACAGCGCATCCTATATCGGCCTGTTCTTGCAGGCCGAATGGGACGTGAAGGCGATCATGATCGGCCTGGTGCTGGCCAGCATCTGGACCTGGGCGATCATCCTGTCGCTCCGCGGCCGCATCGCCGCCGCGCGCAAGGCCGCCGACCGGTTCGAGGGCGATTATCGCAAGACCGACGATATCGACGCCTTTTACAAGCTGCATGGCGACGAGGATCATCCGACCGCGCGGGTGTTCGCGGCGGGCGTGACCGAATGGCGGCGCTCCACTGGCGGGCGCGCGCTCGACAAGGACGGGACGCGCGAGCGGCTGGCGACGACGATGGGCACGGCGGTCGCGCTGGAGGTCGACCGCCTGTCCGACCGGCTGAACATCCTCGCCACGGTCGGTGCGACCGCGCCGTTCGTCGGGCTGCTCGGCACGGTGCTCGGCATCATGCGCAGCTTTACCGCGATTGCGGGGCAGCAGAGCACGTCGCTCGCGGTGGTCGCGCCGGGCATTGCCGAGGCGCTGTTCGCGACCGCGATCGGGCTTTTCGCGGCCATCCCCGCCGTGATCGCGTATAACCGCTTCAGCCATGGCATCGACAAGGTCGAAGCGCGGCTGAACCGCTTCGCCGATGGCTTCCACGCCACGCTCAGCCGCCAGCTCGACAGCGCGCCGGCGGGCAGCAAGCCGGTGCTCTGATGGGCGCGAAGCTTCCCTCTTCGCGCGGCAAGGGGCGGCGCGCGCCGATGGCGGACATCAATGTCACGCCATTGGTCGACGTGATGCTGGTGCTGCTGATCATCTTCATGGTCACCGCGCCGCTGCTGACCGCAGGCGTGCCGGTGAACCTGCCCGAAAGCCGTGCCAAGCCGCTGGAGCAGGACGAAAAGCCTATCCAGATTTCGATCGACGAACGCGGCACCGTGTTCCTCGACGACAGCGAAGTGGCGGAGGGCCAGTTGCCCGGCCTGCTAGCCGACATCGCCAGCGCGCGCGGGGAGCAGAAGCCGCAGGTGTTTCTGCGCGCCGACACAAGGCTGGATTACGGCAAGGTCATGGTCGTGATGGGCGAGCTCAACCGCGCAGGGCTGAACAAGGTGTCACTCGTCACCACGGGTGAGGGCAAGAACTGATGGCGGTGGCGATCGACCGCAGGGAAGGTGTCGGCGTCGGCGTGGCCGTGATCGGCCATGCCGCGCTGTTCGCCCTGCTGTCGCTCACGATCATGCCCAAGGTCGACCCGCTCGACATCAAGCCGACCCCGATCGAAGTGTCGCTGACCGATGAAGCGGGGCTGGTCAGCGAGGCCCCGGTGATCGAGACCGAAGCACCGGCCGAGCGGCTGGCCGAAGTCCCCGCCCCGCCCGAACCCAATTCACCGCCACCGGTGCCGGAGACTCAGCCCGAGCCGGTGGCCAAGCCCGACCCGACTCCGCCCAAGGCCGCGCCCGCCCCGGCTCCACGGCCGCAGCCCAAGGCGGAGGCGAAGAAGTCGAACCCGGCCCCCGCCAAGGCACAGCAAAAGAGCGAGCGACAGGCGGTGCGTCCGACCGGTCGCCTGACCGGCATCACCGACGGCCTGACCGACCAGGCGAGCAAGGGCAAGGCGACGACGCCCCAGGCCGCGCAGATGGGACCTGAGGTCCGCTCATCGATCTTCGGCCTGATCCGGCGGCAGGTGAAGCCGCATTGGCGCGCGCCGACCGGTGCGGACGTCAATCTGCTCGCAACGATCGTCGAGGTGCGGCTGAACCGCGATGGATCGCTCGCGGGGCAACCGCGCGTGGTCCAGCAGACCGGGCAGACCGCCAGCAATCGCCCGCAGCAGGAGTTGCACAAGGAGCGCGCGCTTGCCGCGATCCGGCTTGCCGCACCCTTTGAAGGGTTGCCCGAGGAATATTATGACGGCTGGAAAGCCTTCCGACTGTCCTTCGACAGGAGACTGTAAATGAAGTTGCGCACCCTTTTTGCCGCCACGACGACGTTCCTTGTTGCGGTGCCGGCCCTGGCACAGGAGCAGCCGACCGCCCAGCCTGCGGCCCCGGCGGGCGAGAGCCAGGAGCTGCCGACCATCGACGTGACCGATGAGAGCGCGCAGGACCTGACCATCATCATCCCGCCGATGCCGACGCAGCAGGTCGTCAGCACGGCGGCGGGCAGCACCGACGTGCTGGGCCGGCAGGTGTCGCAGATCATCGCCGACAATCTGCGCAACACCGGCTTGTTCAAGCCGCTTGGCCCTACGGGCGTCCGCGCGATTCCGGTGAGCGAAGTGAGCGCGCCGGACTTTGGCTATTGGCGCGGCGCGACCGCGCAGGCGCTGGTGCACGGATTCGTGCGGGCCAATGGCGACGGCAATCTGACTGTTGGCTGCTACCTCTATGACGTCGCGCTGGGCACCGAGCTGGCGCGCGAGGGCTTCGTTGTGCGCCCGGCCGACTGGCGGCGGGCCGCGCATAAATGCTCCGACACCGTCTATACCCGCTTGACCGGGGAGGGGCCGTATTTCGACAGCCGGGTGATTTATGTCAGCGAGACCGGGCCGAAGAACCGCCGCATCAAGCGGCTGGCGATCATGGATCAGGACGGCGCGAACCACCGGTTCCTGACCAACGGCCAGTCGATCGTGCTGACCCCGCGCTTCTCGCCGGACGAGCGGCGCATCGCCTATATGAGCTACCAGAACGACAAGCCGTCGCTCTATGTCTATGACCTCTCGAACGGCACGCAGCGGCTGTTGGTGACCAATGTCAGCCTGGCGTTCGCGCCGCGCTTTTCGCCCGATGGCCGCTGGATCCTGTTCACCATGTCGGTGGCGGGTAATGCCGATGTCTATCGCATCGCGGCGGGCGGAGGCACGCCGCAGCGGCTGACGACCGCGCCGGGAATCGACACCGGGGGGAGCTACTCGCCCGACGGATCCAAGATCGTGTTCGAGAGCGATCGTTCAGGCAGCCAGCAGCTCTATGTCATGAACGCCGACGGATCGAACCAGCAGCGGATCAGCTTTGGCAGCGGGCGCTATGCCACCCCGGCCTGGAGCCCGCGCGGCGACCTGATCGCGTTCACGCGCATGGGCGGCGGATTCCGCATCGGCGTGATGAACCCGTCGGGCGGTGGCGAAAAGCTGCTGACCGACGCCTGGGGCGACGAAGGACCGAGCTGGTCGCCCAATGGCCGCGTGCTGCTGTTTTCGCGCGGGGCGCAGGGGCCGTCGGGCAAGTCCGACATCTGGTCGGTCGATTTGACCGGCAGCACGTCGCGACGGATTCCGACCCAATTGGACGGTTCCGATCCGTCATGGGGACCGTTACGACCGTAAACGGGTTGACGCAGCGGGAACTCACCCGCACCCTGTCCGTTACGCAGGGGTATCGAAATTCAAGATAGCCAAGGGAGAATAGGCCAATGGCGAAGTTCAAAACCGCCCTGATCGTTGCGACGATGGCAGTTGCCGTCGTCGGCTGCCAGAAAAAGCGGCCCGAAACCTTGCCACCGGGCCCTGGCGGCCCGGTCGATCCCGGCCCCGGTCCCGGACCGGGCGGCGGCGGCGCACAGCCGGGTACCGCTGAACATTTCAAGCAGAATGTCGTCAGCGACACGATCAACTTCGATTTCGACCAATATGATATCGATGCGCGTGCGCGGCAGATTCTGGACAGCCAGGCGCAGTGGCTAACGCAATATCCCAACACGCGGATCACGCTGGAAGGCCATGCCGACGAGCGCGGGACGCGCGAATATAACCTGGCGCTGGGCGACCGGCGCGCCAATGCGGCGAAGAACTACCTCGCCGCGCGCGGCGTTTCGCCGACGCGGATCACGACGATCAGTTATGGCAAGGAACGCCCGATCGCGCTGGGTTCGGACGAAGCCAGCTGGGCGCAGAACCGTCGCGCGGTGACCATCGTCATCAATTGACCGGTTCAAGCTGTATCGACGAAGGGGCGCGGCAATCGTCGCGCCCCTTTTGTTTGGGCGGGCAATTCGCGCCGCCATCGCTATATCGCCGCTACGCATGACGCCTGAGCCTTCCTCCAGTCCCGCGCTGACCCGTGCGCCGCGCCACTTATGGCTGTGGCTGGCGGGGCTGTTGCTGGCGTTCAATGCGATTGCCGCGACCCCGGCGCTGCCGCAGCTTGACGGCGCCGGGCTGCGCGCGGCGGCGCTGACCGCACCCGCTCCGGTCCATGCCCAGTTTCGCGACCCAGCGTCGCTCATCAAGGCGGCGGCGCAACGGTCGCTGAAGGCACAGGATCGCCCCGATGGCGATCCGCCGCTGCCGGTGCACCATGCCGCAGTCGTTTCACCCTACCCCGCGCCGCAGCTTCGCCCGGCCGTGCCGCGTGCGGACGCCGCGCCAGGCTCGCCTCCGGCTTCGCGCTATCGCGCCCGCGCACCGCCGCTCTCCGCCTGAACCCCGCAACCTGATCGATCAAACACGCCGCCTTTGAGGCGGCCGGCGTGCGCGCGCGTGCGCCGCAACGGGAATTCAGCATGGACGACATTGTTACCGACACCAGCCTGCGCGAGCGCATCGCCGGGCTCCTCAACCGCTACCCCGCGCTCGACCCGAGCGAGCGCACGGAGTTGATCGCCTTCCTCAAATCGGGTTCCGCGATCGACCGCGGGATGCTGAAGGGCGATCCGATCCATGCCGCCGCGATCCGCCGGGTCGAGGCGGATCATCCCGAGCAGTTTCGCCTCAGCATCGCGCGCCAGCTGTTCGTGGCGGCGGCCATCGCCCTGCCCTTCCTCGCGATCTGCTGGCTGGCGTGGGAGGCTGGTGCGAAGTGACCGAACGGCCCCCGCCGGCACCGCTGGCGGGGGCCATCCGATTTCACTTGCACGCCACCCGATTCGATATAAATATGATATCATCTTTTCAGGGAGGCAAATTATGTCGGAGTTCGATTCGCGCGCGCTGCGCTCCAGTGCCGAGCGCCCCGCCCGCACTGCCAGCGGCTATGCCATGCTGCTCGTCGCACTCGCCGCATTGATCGGCATTATCGCGTCCGCGCCGCAGATCGGCGAAGCGGCATGGGCACCGTTTGCGCTGGTGCTGGGCGTGCTGATCCTCGCGTTTGTCGCGCCCGGCTTCTACCTGCTTCAGCCCAATCAGGCGGCGGCGATCCTGTTGTTCGGCGATTACAAAGGGACCGATCGGGTCACCGGTCTGCGCTGGACCTGGCCGTGGATGATCAAGAAGAAAATCTCGGTCCGCATCCACAACATCACATCGGAGCGGCTGAAGGTGAATGACCTGCGCGGCAACCCGATCGAGATCGCGTCGAACGTGGTGTGGCGCGTGGCGGATACTGCACAGGCACTGTTCGACGTCGATGACTATCGCGAGTTCGTGCACATCCAGATCGAAAGCGCGGTACGCGCGATCGGATCGCGCTACCCCTATGACGACTTCACGCATGAGGAGATGACGCTGCGCGGCAATGCCGAGCATGTCAGCGAGGAGCTGCGCGTCGAATTGCAGGAGCGGGTGCTGGCGGCGGGCGTGCATATCGACGAGTGCCGCCTGACCCACCTCGCTTATGCGCAGGAGATCGCCCAGGCGATGCTGCGCCGGCAACAGGCCGAGGCGGTGGTCGCCGCGCGCAAGACATTGGTCGAGGGTGCGGTCGGCATGGTCGAAATGGCACTGGAGCAACTGTCGGAGAAGAATGTCGTCGAGCTGGACGACGAGCGTCGCGCGGCGATGGTGTCGAACCTGATGGTCGTGCTCTGCTCCGAACGCGACACGCAGCCGGTGGTGAACGCCGGGTCGCTGTACCAGTAACGGGAGAGAAAGGCCCATGGCCGCTCCACCCAAGAAGGCGTTCCCGCTCCGCCTCGACCCCGCGCTCTATGCGGCGATCGAGCGGAGCGCGGCGACCGACCTGCGCAGCGTCAACGCCCAGGTGGAATGCCTGCTGCGCGAGGCGCTGGCGCGGCGTGGCGTGAAACTGGCGGATCCGGTGCGCGCGAAGCGCGGGCGGCCGCCGAAGGAGGAATAGGATGCGTTCACACAGCTGCCCCAAATGCCAGAGCCAGATGGTCGAGGGCTTCGTCGCTGACGAGGGCTATGGCACCAAACATGTCAGCAAATGGATCGAGGGCGCGCCGGAAAAGAGCTTTTGGACGGGCCTCAAGATCGGCAAGCGCCGCAAGTTCGAGATCCGCAGCTGGCGCTGCCGCAGTTGCGGCTTTCTCGAACATTACGCCACCGCCTGATATGAGCATGAAACGCTATCGTGACGCACTGCGGGTGCGCGAGGGTTACTGGTTTGCGCCCAAGCTGTTCGGCTGGGGCGCAACGCCGGTGACGTGGCAGGGGTGGCTGACGATGCTGCTCTTCATCCTCGCCTTTGTCGCGGTCCTGCATTGGGCGCCGACCCAGTTTGTGCGGATCGGGGTGGTGGTGCCGATGCTCGCGCTGTTCGTCTGGTTCGTGTGGACCAAGACCGACGGCGGCTTCCGCTGGCGCTGGGGCCCGGACCGGGACTGAGGATCAGCGGCGCGGCTGAACCGGCGGCGGCGGGCCAAAGGCTTCGTCGAGCAGTCGGGCGAGGCGCAGGCCGCCGCGCTTGATCTGTTCCTGCATCATCGGGACCAGCTTTTCGATATCGGCATCGTCGAGCTTGCCGCGTGCGGGGACATCGGCGCGGCACGGATCGCCGTCGAACGCGGCTTCATAGGCCATATGCGCCGCCTGCCAGTTTTCGCGGCTCCAGTCCTCGACCGTGCCGGCGCTTTCCTTGGCGCGTTCTTCGGCGGAATAGACCTGGATCACCGGCGGCGGCGTCGTGATCGCGCGCTCGGCCAGCCAGCCGTCCAGGATGCTGTGCAGGTTGAGCCGCTCGGGCGCATAGATGCCATAATCGGTGCGCGCGCGATTGCCGCCGAGGTCGCCCTTGTCGCCCGCGTGCAGCGGCTGGTGCAGGTCGCCCACGAAGTGGGTGAGGAAGGCGAGCGCCATCACCTTTTCGCGGACCGGCACATCCTTGTCCTGCAACAGCTTCACGCCGCGCTCGATCTGCGCCGACACGCAATTGCCGTCGGGGCAATTGCCCTTGAGCGTGAACGGCTTGCAGATGTTCACATTCTGATAGTGCCAGTTGTAGGCGTAGCTGAACCGCGCGCCGAGCGGCTTGATGCAATCGGCCCACACGCTCGCCTCTTCCAGCGTTTTCGCGGGACAGGTCGGGGTTTCCAGCAGGCCCTGCCGCGCCAGCAGCCGGTCGATCGCGCGGCGCGTTTCGGGCTTTGCGTTCTTGTAGGCGATGGTCGCGACGGTCTGATGCCCGAACTCCCAATAGGCGAGCGCGGGAGTGGCAGCGAAGCTGGCGGCGAGCGCGAACAGCGCGATGAGGGAGCGAATCATGACGCGGTCCTTACTGTTCGTCGCCATAGATCGCGACGGTCTTGGCACCGTTGGACGATACCTTGCCGCGGTACATGCCCGGGGTGTTGAAGCTCCAGCCGCCTGCACCTTCGGGCGTGACGAAGATCACCCCGCCCGAGCCGCCAAGATCCTTCACCTCGTCCATCACCCTCGTCGCGATATTCGATGCCGTCTGCAAGGCGACTGGTTGACGCTCCCAACAGAATGCCAGCTCGCCGCTCTCGCCTGGACATTCTACATGTTGCGAAACCCGCGCACTGCGCATGTCGGCGCAAATTTCGTGCGCCACGCCAACTCGGATGAAGAACTCACCTGCCCCGGTCGCCGACACGGCGCAGGCGCGGTTGTCGGCATAGGTGCCGGCGCCGATCAGCGGCGAATCGCCGACGCGGCCCCAGCGCTTGCCGGTGACGCCGCCGGTCGAGGTCGCGGCCGCGACGTTGCCGGCCTTGTCGCGCGCCACCGCGCCGACCGTGCCGTACTTCATGTCGACGTCGAACCAGCTGGTCTTCTGCGCCTTCATCTTTTCAAGCTGCCGGCGGCGCTCGTCGGTGGCGAACCAGTCGGGGCCGACCTGCTCCAGCCCCTTCTCCGCGCTGAACACATCCGCGCCCTTACCCGCGAGCATGACGTGCGGGCTGTCCTCCATCACCTTGCGCGCGAGACTGATCGGGTTCTTGGTCCGGGTGACGCCGGCCACCGCACCTGCCTTGCGGTCCGCGCCGTCCATGATCGCGGCGTCGAGTTCGTTGGTGCCTTCATAGGTGAAGACTGCGCCGCGCCCGGCGTTGAAGTGCGGATCATCCTCCAAGACTTTCACCGCCGCCTCAACCGCGTCGAGCGCGCTGCCTCCCGTTGCGAGCACCTTCGATCCCGCCTCGAGCGCGGCATCCAGCCCCTTGCGCGCCGCCGCCTCACGCTCCGGCGTCATCTTGTCGCGTTCGAGCACGCCAGCGCCGCCATGGATGACAAGCGTCCACTCGGGTTGCGTCTGGGCGGTGGCGGGGACGGACATCAGCAAGGCTCCGATCAACAGGGAAAGGCGGTTCATACGGCCTCCGGGGTCAGTTTTGGCGGCGCGGCGACGCGCGGGGCGTAGCGCAGGCCGATCAGCGGCCGCAGCCACGGCACGTCGCGCCCATAGCGGTAGAAGAGCCAGCAGCCCAGCGCGGTCACCGGCACCAGCACCACGAACTCGACCGCGGCGGGCAGCGACAGTTTGAGCAGCCAGTACATCGCGACGACGATGATCGTCTGGTGGATCAGGTAGAACGGGAACACCGCTTCGGTCAGCATCGGGCGCCAGCGATGGTCGCGGTTGAGATAGACCTCTGCAATCCCGATCAGCGCCGCGATCATCATCCACGCCTGGATGTAGCGCGCGGCGAGCATGATCCTGCTGGGCAGCCACGGGATCTTGCCGGTATAGGCGACGTCGATCGCGGCGGTGACGGCATATCCGGCGAGGCCGATCGCCAGCGCCGGTTTCCACAGCCGCGCGATCCACCCCATGACCGGCTTCGACCCGGCGAGCGCGAACCCGAACAGGAAGGCGGGGAAATAGGCAAGGTGCGCGACGCCGTCGCCGATCACGTCATGAGTGTCGCTCCAGCGCTGAAACACCACCACTTGGGTCATCAGCAGCCAGGCGGCGGGCAGCCACAAGACGCGGGTTCCGGCAAACAGCTGGTCGAACACCCGCTGTACCGTCGCGCCGCCGGGCAGGCTGGCGATCAGCACCAGGCCGAGCGTGTAGATGTAGAGATAGCCGACGAACCACAGATGGTTCCAGGTCGGCAGGATGAACGGGCCGAAGTCGCCGAAATACCAATAATGTTGGGTCCAGAAGGTCCAGAAATCATAGGGATAGGGCCATTGGGTGCGTAGTTCGACCCAAGCCTGCGGCGGCACGATCACGGCGACGCCGAACAGCAATGGCAGGATCAGCCGCCACGTGCGATCGGCAACGAAGTGCCCTGCTCCGCGCGACTTCAGCCACAAGGCGCGGCTGGCATAGCCCGACACGACGAACAACAGGGTAAGTCGCCACGGGTTGGTGAACAGCATCGGCACCGTCACCCATTCCGCAGGCTCGGCGGTCTTTACATGATACCCCCATGGCACAAAGACCATGCCGATATGGTAGAGGATCAGCAGGCCGAACGCCCCGATCCGCAGCCAGTCCATGCCATAATGCCGTTCCACGCGCGCGCCATAGCGCCGGCGAAGCAGCTTGTCAGGCGGCTTGCGGCGAGATTTTGGCGGGCGTGGCGCGCTGGCGGGGGCCAAGGCCGATCAACGGGCGCAGCCAGCCGATCTCCCGCCCGATCAGATAGCTGAATGTGCAGACCAGCGCGGTACCGCCGAGCAGGACCAGGAACTGCACACCCGCCGAGAGCCGCAGCGGCAATGTGTGCCAGGCGATCAGCACGATCGCGGGCTGATGGACGAGGTAGAAGGGAAACACCGCCTCTGCCGCCGTCTTGCGCCAGCGATGATCGCGGTTCCAGAAGCGGTCGGCGAGCTGGATCAGGACGAGGGTCATCGCCCATCCCATCGCCACCTGCCCGGCGCGCGCGAGCGCCATCACCCAGTGCGGCGGCACGGCGTTGCCGGGATAGGTGGTTTCGACCAATACCACGGCGACCCCGCTGACTGCAGCCAATGCGAGCGCACCGCCCCAGACGCGGCGCAGCACGGGCCACAGCATCGGAGATCCCGCGAGCACGAACCCGAACAGGAACAGCGGGAGATAATTGGCATGCCCGGCCCAGTCGCGCAGCAACCCCTGCTCATCCGCGACAACGAACTGCAGGCATAGCCGCGCGATCACCAGCATCACTGCAGGCACCCAGACAAGCCGCCACCCCTGCGCCATCCACGGCACGACCCGATCATTCACCAGGTCATATAGTCGGCGACCGCGCCACAGGATCATGGCGAGGACCACCGTATAGGCCCAGAGATAGACGACGAACCACAGATGCTCCCAGCTGGGGAAGCTGCGGCCCCAAAATTCGCCGATGCGCCAATAATCGCTGGTCCAGAAGCGCAGATAGCCGTGCGGATAGCCTGCCTCGACCACGCGCACCCACATTTCGACCGGGATCAGCACCGCCATGCCAAAGCCGAGCGGAATCAGCAGGCGCAGGTTGCGCGCGTACAGAAATGTGCGCGGATCGCGCGACTTGGCGAACAGATGCCAGGAGGCAAAGCCCGACACCGCGAACAGCAAAGGCAGCCGCCACGGCGTCAGCAGCGCCATCGGCGCGATCAGCCAGGAAAGCTTGTAATCGGTATGGATCACCCATGGCCAGGGCGAGAAGACCATGGCGATGTGATAGACGATCAGCAGCGCGAACGCGGCGATGCGCAGCCAGTCGAGGCCGTAATGCCGCCCGGAGCGCTCAAGACCATGGTTCGCTTCACTCACCCGCCGCGCTATAGGCGGTCGAGCCTCACCAATTGGTTAGCGGGAGCGTCGATGCGGCGGACGACATTATTCTGCATGGCGCTGGCGATCGGCGCGGCGTTTGCGCCGGCACAGGCGCAGCGGACGATCACCACCGATACGCCCCCCGCCGGCCGCTTCGATGCGGCCAACGTGCCGCCCGCGCCCGACTATGACGGCCCCGCCAACTGGGCATCGCTGCCCTGGATCCGCGACGATGGCGACATGACGCCGCAGGGCGTGGCCGAGCCACCGCAGCTGAAGGCACCGGTCGATGTCTTCTTCATCCATTCGGCCGTCCCGCTGCGAAATGCGGTGTGGAACGCCGACACGCGCGATGTGTGGTTCAACGGCGATGTCGGGCAGACGACGATCCGCAACCATGCGAGCGCGTTCAACGGATGCTGTGCGATCTATGCGCCGCGATACCGCCAGGCGAATCCGGCGGGAGGCGATTCCGCTGCGCGCGCGCTCGCCTATTCCGATGTCGCGCGCGCCTTCGCCGCCTTCCGCGCCCGCGTCGGCGACCGACCCTTCATCCTTGCCGGGCATGGTGAGGGCGCGCGGATCGGGCAGATGCTGATCGAGCGGGTGATCGATGGCCAGCCGGTCGCGGGCCGCATGGTCGCGGCCTATCTGGTGGGGACGCCGATCACGCAGGACTGGCTGGCGGCGCGACGCGGCATCGCGGCGTGCAGCAGCGCCACCGATACCGGCTGCGTCGTCAGCTGGGTCAGCCGGAGCGAGGGCAGCAAGCGGCTACGCCAGCGCCCGCCGATCCTGTGCTCCAATCCGATCAGCTGGACGACCGGCCCCGAAGCCGCGCCACGCAGCGCCCATCGCGGGGCGTGGATGCGCAACGGTGCGGAGTTTCCAGAGGCGCTGCGTGCACCCGATGCGGGACAAGTGAGCGCGCGGTGCGACCGTGATGGCGTGTTGCGCGTGTCCGATCCGGGCGGGGCCTATGCCGAACTGGTCGGGCCGGATGGCAGCTTTGCCGCGCTCGACATCCCGCTGTTCTGGATGGACCTGCGCCAGAATGCGGTTGACCGCGTCGCCGCCTTTCTCGCCGCCCGGCGATAGGCTATAGGCGCGGCGAACCTAGAGGAACTTCCATGTCCGTGCGTCCCTGGCGCGATATCACGCGCCGCCATAGCCGTCAGATCATGGTCGGCAACGTCCCGGTCGGCGGCGATGCCCCGGTCACCGTGCAGACGATGACCAACACCCCGACGTCGGACCCCGTCGCGACGCTCAACCAGATTCGGCGCTGCGAGGATGCCGGCGCGGACATCATCCGCGTCTCCTGCCCCGATGTCGAAAGCACGGCGGCGCTGAAGCAGATCGTCCGCGCCGCGCGCGTGCCGATCGTCGCCGATATCCATTTCCACTATAAGCGCGCGCTCGAAGCCGCGGACGCTGGTGCGGCGTGCCTGCGCATCAATCCCGGCAACATCGGATCGGCCGAGCGCGTGAACGAGGTCGTCAACGCGGCCAAGGCCAATGGCTGCGCGATCCGCATCGGCGTCAACGCCGGGTCTTTGGAAAAGGACTTGCTCGAAAAATATGGCGAGCCGTGCCCCGAGGCGCTGGTCGAAAGCGCGCTCGACCATATCAAGCTGTTGCAGGACCGCGATTTTCACGAGTTCAAGGTCGCGGTGAAGGCCAGCGACCTGTTCCTCGCAGCCGCCGCCTATCAGCAGCTCGCCGAAGCGGTCGATTGCCCGCTGCATCTGGGCATCACCGAAGCGGGCGGATTTGTCGGCGGGACGGTGAAGAGCGCGATCGGGATGGGGTCGCTGCTATGGTACGGCATCGGCGACACGATCCGCGTGTCGCTCTCCGCCGAGCCAGAGGAAGAGGTCCGCGTCGGGTTCGAGATCCTGAAGGCGCTCGGCATCCGCAACCGCGGTGTCCGCGTGGTCAGTTGCCCGAGCTGCGCGCGCCAGGGCTTCGACGTGATCCGCACCGTCCAGGCGCTGGAGGAACGGCTCCAGCATATCCGCACCCCGCTGTCGCTCAGTGTCCTCGGCTGCGTCGTCAACGGCCCCGGCGAAGCGCGCGAGACCGATATCGGCCTGACCGGCGGCGGCAACGGCAAGCATATGGTCTATCTGGCCGGGGTCACCGATCATACGGTCGAGGACGCCGACATGCTCGAGCATATCGTCAAGCTGGTCGAGGCCAAGGCGGCGGAGATCGAGGCAGCGGATGAGGCGGCGGCGGTTGCGGCGGCGTGATCGCGGCGTACCAGGTCCTACGGCTCGTCCTTTCCGCGCTCATCGACACTTACCGCCGGGGCATGTGGTTGTTTGCACTCGCCCCACTTGTTGTGGCGCTGGTAATCGTCCCCGAATTCGCCCAGCACGTGGTCGAAATTCAGAACGGAATGTTCGACGACCGCGCGGGCGCGCTGGCCTTTGCCAATGCACCGCTTCGCTGGCAGTTCGGGGCGGTGAAGCTTACGGGGCTCGCGCTCACCTTCTTCGCTGCGGCGCGCTTCTGGTGGTGCCACGATCAGGGTGGGCGCTGGTGGCGACCTGGCGACATTGCCTGGGGTCGGCTGCTTCTGGCGGCGGGCATGTTCATGTTGATTTCGTCATCAACCTACCCGCTGCGCGGTCATATGCCCGATGCATGGCTCGATGGCGCGGACCTCGTCCTGTCATTGGTCATATTGCCGCTGGTCTTTTATTTTCTCTCGGGCCTGTTCGGCGACCGGCGCATATCGCTGGGGGAAATGTACCGTCGGAGCTGGCCTTACGCCCTGCTCTTGCTGATCCTGCTGGTCGCCGCGTTTGCACCCGCCCAGATGCTGCACGGTTTGTTGCACAAGTGGGCGATCGGCCAGGATCGCTGGTTGATCTGGACCCTGATGACGACCGATGCGCTGGTGGTCGGCCTGCTCGCTTCAATGACCGGGGCGGCGTTCTACACGGGGTACGCCGCGATGGCGCGTCGCGTCGGGGCGATGCCGATAGACGCGTCCCGTCCGAATTGACGCAACGCCAAGATGGTCGACGCGAAGGCGGCAAACGACGTGCAGGTAGTGGCGGCAGAATAGGTCCTGTGCTACGTGTCAGGTCCGAAAGGACCCAACATGAGCTACCATGCCAAGATGATCTCCGGCGGCAAGATCGTCGTTCCCGCTGAAGTGCGCCGGGAGCTCGGCGTCAAGGACGGCGATTCGATCGTGATCGAGCGCGACGATCGCGGCCAGTTCATCCTCAAAACCTATGCACAGGTCGTGAAGGAGGTGCAGGCTGCCTTCAAATCCATGATCGGGCCGTATGAAGGCAGCATGGTCGATGCGCTGGTCGCGGAGCGGGAGCGCGAAGCGGCGGAGGAAGAGCGCCGCACGGAGCAATGGCTCGACCGATATCATCCGTCGAAATGAGCTATGTCCTTGATGCGTCGGCGCTGATTGCCCTTGCGCTGGGGGAACCTGGCTCGGGCGTGGTCGCGAAGTTCGCGCAACACGCGCTGATCTCCACGGTCAATGTGAGCGAGTTCCTGCAACGCTTACGCGACAAGGGCGTCCCGGAAGAGCAGGCGCTTCATCAACTCGCGCGGTTCGAGATCGACATCGTGCCGTTCGGGCTCGATCATGCCCAATTGGCAGCGAAGTTGCGGTCGGCCACGAAGCATCTTGGCTTGTCACTGGGCGACCGGGCCTGCCTGTCGCTCGCCCTCGCTCGGGATCGCCACGTCCTGACCGCCGACCACCGCATGGCGGAGGCCGATGTCGGGCTCGACATCCGCATGATCCGTTGACGCTCGCCTTCCCGCCGCCGCCGCGCTAGTCGCGCGGCGTGACTCGCCCCGCCTCCCCCCTCATCGCCTTTGCCGTCGCGTCGCTTGGTATCGCCATCTTCTCGTCGATGGACGCAGTGATGAAGGGGCTGGTGCTGGCGCTGGGTGCGTATAACGCGCTGACCTGGCGGACGATGGCGGGGATTGTTGCGAGTGGCGTTCCCTACGCACTGTCGCGTCCTCCGCGCCCCAGCCGCCAAGCGATGCGGCTGCATCTGATCCGCGCGGCGGTGTCGGCGGTGATGGCGTTTCTGTTCTTTTGGGGGCTGGGTCGCGTGCCGATGGCGCAGGCGATTGCGCTGGCCTTCATCGCGCCGATCATCGCGCTGTTCCTCGCCGCCTGGCTGCTCAAGGAGCGCATCACCCGCGTCACGATCGTTGCCACCGCGCTCGCCTTTGCCGGGGTTGTGTTGATCCTGTTCGGGCAGGCGCAAGCGGAATTGGGGCGCGAGGCGTTCTGGGGCGCGATTGCGATCCTCGTGTCCGCCGTGGCCTATGCCTGGAACATCATCCTGATGCGGCAACAGTCGCTGGTCGCCGGGGCGATCGAGGTTGCCTTTTACCAGTCGCTGTTCATTTCGATCATCTTCCTGTTCGCCGCGCCGTGGCTGCTGACGCTGCCGCCGGTCGAGCATGTCCCGGCGCTGGCGCTGGCGGCGGTGCTGGCGACGATGTCGCTGTTCCTGCTCAGCTGGGCCTATGCCCGCGCCGAGGCCAATTATCTTGCGCCGACCGAATATACCGGCTTCCTGTGGGCGACCATGTGGGGATGGGTGGTGTTCGACGAAGGCGTGTCCTTCTTCACCGTGGCGGGAGCGGCGCTGATCGTCGGCGGTTGCATCATCGCGGCGCGGCGGCGCGACCATGCGCCGGTCGCCGATACGGAGGCACAGATTTGATCACGATCCGTCAGGCTGAGGCGCAGGATTTCGAGCTGGTCGCGGAATTCATCCGCAAGCTCGCCGACTATGAGAAGCTCGCCCACGAAGTCCGCTTCGACGATGCGACGCTGCACCGCCATCTGTTCGGCCCGCACCCCGCCGCCGAAGTGCTGATCGGCGAAGTCGACGGTGCGCCCGCGGGGTTTGCGCTGTTCTTCCAGACCTTTTCGACGTTCGAGGGCAAGCCTGGCATCTGGCTGGAGGATCTGTTCGTCGAACCGCATGCGCGCGGCGCGGGGCTGGGCCGGGCGTTGCTGTCGCGGCTCGCCGCGCTGGTCATCGAACGCGGCGGCGCGCGGCTGGAGTGGAACGTCCTCGACTGGAACGAGCTGGGCAAGGGCTTCTACCGGACCATCGGCGCGGCGCATGTCGACGGCTGGGAGCGCTGGCGGATGCAGGACGAGGCGTTGGAGGCGCTTGCAAATGCCCTATGACGCTGCGCTGATCGCGTGGGCCAAGGAGGCGCTGGAGCCGCTTGGCACCATCACCCACCGCCCGATGATGGGGGCGGCGGTGCTCTATTGCGACGGGCTTGTCTTCGCCGTGGTCGATGAGGAAGCGATCTACTTCAAGAATGACAAGGTGAGCGCACCGCTATGGGACGAGGCGGGCTGCCCGCCCTTCACCTTCACCGGCAAGGACGGCGAGACCGTGTCGATGAACTACCGCCGCGCGCCGGATGACGTCTATGACGATGCCGAGGCGATGCAGCGCTGGGCGGCGCTAGGGCTGGAGGCGAGCCGGCGCGCGCCGGTAAAGAAGAAACGGGGCTGACGCGGGTCACGCACCCTGCAGCTGCGCAATATCACGGCGCGGCGGGGCACCGAACAGACGGCGATATTCGCGGCTGAACTGCGACGGGCTGTCATAGCCGACGGCAAAGCCTGCGCTGCCCGCGCTCGCCCCTTCCGCCAGCATCAGCCGCCGCGCTTCCTGCAGCCGCAGCTGTTTCTGATATTCGATGGGCGTCATCCGGGTCATCGCCTTGAAATGCGCATGGAGTGAGGATTCGCTCATGCCCGCCGCGTCGGCGATGTCGCGGATGCGCAGTTGCTTGTCGAAGCTGCTGCGGATTGTCTGTATCGCGCGGCTGACCTGCCGCAAATGGCTGTCGCCCGCCGCGATATGGCGCAGCATCGGGCCGTGCGGGCCGGCGAGCAGGCGGTACAGGATCTCGCGCTCGATCAGCGGCGCGAGCATCGCGATGTCGCCCGGCGTATCGAGCAGCGCGATCAGCCTGCACGCCGCGTCGATCAGCCCCGGATCGCTGGGACACACCGCCAGCGCCGGCATTCCTGTGGGGGCGCCCGGCCCGCCCTGCGCCACCACCAGATCCGCCAGTGCCGCCATGTCGAGGCCGATTGCGCAGCAGAAATAGGGCCGCTCGGGACTCGCCTCCAGCACATGTCCGACCAGCGGCAGATCGACCGAGACGACCAGATAGTTGGCGGCGTCGTAGATCAGGCTATCGCCCCCGACCGAAATGCGCTTCGATCCTTGGGCGATCAGGCAAAGCGAAGCTTCATAAACCGCCGGTGTCGGGTCGGTCGGCGCATGTCCCCGGATCAGCGACACCCGCGGCACCGCTGACGCAAACATGCCGGGTTCGTGCGTGTGGCGGGCAATGATCGCCGTGAGGTCGGTAACGCGCTCCATGCGCTCGCATGTCGCGCACAGGGAAAGCGATCGCAAGGCGCCGCGCACAGATTTGGAGGATCGTGCAATTTCTTCGGGCAATCGCTCTACCGCTCCGACGGGGATCGGCGCCATTTCCGCTGCACCCACTCAAGCGGAAAGGAACCGACCCATGACCACCGGAACCATCGACAAGACCATCCTCGTCACCGGCGCATCGAGCGGCATCGGCGAGGCGACCGTGCGCGTACTTGCCGCCGCCGGTGCCCGCCTGTTCATCGGTGCGCGCCGTACCGACCGGCTCGCCGCGCTCGCCGACGAACTGGGCGCTAACGTCGCCTGGCAGCAGCTTGACGTTGCCGATGGCGACAGCTTCGAGGCGTTCGTCGCGGCGGCGGAAGCACGCTTCGGGCGCGTCGACGTGCTGGTCAACAACGCGGGCGTCATGCCGCTCTCGCGCCTCGATGCGCTGAAGCGTGACGAGTGGAAGCGGATGATCGACGTCAACGTGCATGGCGTGCTGAACGGTATCGCCGCGGCTTTGCCGCGCTTCACCGCGCAGGGCGGCGGGCATGTCGTCAATGTCGCATCGGTCGCGGCGCACATGGTTGCGCCGACCGCGGCGGTCTATTGCGGGACGAAATACGCCGTCTGGGCGATCACCGAAGGACTGCGGATGGAGCATGACGATATCCGCACTACGGTCATTTCGCCCGGCGTGGTCGCGACCGAACTGGGCGACGACATCACCGTGCCGGAGATCGCAGATGGGCTGAAGCAGTGGCGGCAGAAGTCGCTGACGCCCGACGCCATTGCCCGCGCGATTGCCTATGCCATCGCCCAGCCCGACGGGGTCGATGTCAGCGAGATCATCGTCCGTCCGGCGGGTGGTGCATTCTGAACAAACAAGGCCCCGGATGCTGCATCCGGGGCCTTGCGAACTTCGATACGGGAAGCGGGTCAGGCGACTGCGGCGGCCTTGGCCTGCTTCGCCGCTTCGATCGCTTCGAGCACGATCCGCTTGGCTTCCTCGGCATCGCCCCATTCGCCGATGCGGACCCACTTTTCGGACTCCAGGTCCTTATAATGTTTGAAGAAATGCTCGATCTGCTGAAGCACGATCGAGGGCAGGTCGCCGCGCTCGCCGACATCGGTGTAGTAAGGGAAGGTCGTGTCGACCGGCACGCACACCAGCTTTTCGTCGCCGCCGGCCTCGTCTTCCAGCTTGAGTACGCCGATCGGGCGCGCGCGCACGACACAGCCCGGGATGAAGGGCGAGCGCGAGATCACCAGCGCGTCGAGCGGATCGCCATCGGGCGACAGCGTGTGCGGCACGAAGCCGTAATTTGCCGGGTAGCGCATCGGCGTATGCAGGATGCGGTCAACGAACAGCGCGCCCGATTCCTTGTCGAATTCATACTTCACCGGCTCACCGCCGGTCGGCACTTCGATGATGACGTTGAGGCTGTGCGGCGCGTTGTCGCCGACAGGGATTTTGTCGATACGCATTGGTCGTCCTCTGTTTGGTCGAGCGGCACCAGCCCGCTCCCCCACCCGGCCACCCAACGCCAGTATCCTATGGGTGGCCGGGTGGGGGAGCGGGCTGGTGCCGTACTCGCGTCAGCGAGCTGACAAAAGTCTATCCAGGCCACCCTCTCCGGTGCCGATTTTTTCGAGGCGCGGATAGCGCAGGCCGCCGGTATAGTCGATGGTCGTTTCACGATAGCGCGTGCCGCTTTTCACCAGCAGCTTGATCGGAGCCTTGGTCGCCTTCGCCTCGGTTACCGCCGCCTTCAACCGCTCGTCGCTATATTCCCGACCCGCGATCGCCACGATCGTGTCGCCCAGATCGAGGCCAGCGTTGAACGCGGGCGAATCCCAGGTGACGCTCGACACCGCCCCGCCCTTGCCCACGGCCAGCCCCAGCGAATAGCTGAGATCCGTCCGCCCGCCGCGCTTTTCCGCATTCTTGAACGCCGCGGTCGGTTCGTCGGTGTAAATCAGGCGGTAGCCATTTTCGGTAAAGCCGGCGAGCGGCGCCTTGGGCGCGACATCATAGACGCGCGCTTTGAGGAACCCGGCCCAGTCATAAGGCTGGATGGTGTTGAGCGTCGCCGCGACCTCGGTCAGGTCATAGGTGAGCACGCCCCAATCGCCGTCGCGCATCCCGAAAAAGGCACGCGCGAAATCGTCCATCGACTTCTTGCCGCGCGACAGCTCACGCAGCTTGGCGTCGGCCTCCAGCCAGATCAGCAGGCCTTCATTGTAATAGTCCTCCGACCGCTGCCAGCTTACCCAGCCCTTGGGCCGGCGCGCGGAGATGATCGGATCATTGGTGGTGTCGACCAGGGGGCGCCATTCGCGTGCTGGGCGGTTGTCGAGGCTGGCGGCGATATTGGCGAGCATGTCGAGCGTGTCCTGCTTCGACACGATGCCCGAGCGCGCCTGGAGGACATAGCCCCAGAATTGCGTCTGCCCCTCATAAACCCACAACAAGGAGTCGCGCATCGGGGTGCGGAAATCGGGGGTCCAGCTGTCGTTGCCGCGGCGGAACTTTCCGTTCCAACTGTGGACGAATTCATGCGGCAACAGGTTGCGCGAGCCCGGCCCCTCGCTCCACTTGGTGAAATAGCCCGGCCCGACGCCATTCTCGGAGCTGCGGTGATGCTCCAGGCCGATCCCGCCCATCTCGTCGCTGATCGACAGCAGAAATTCATATTGGTCGTAATGCTGCGCGCCGAACAGCTTCACCGACTGTTCGACCAGCTTCCTGTGCGCCTCGATCTGCTCGGGCTTGGCGTCCAGCTCCTCCGGCTCGTCGGCAAAGACGTTGAGGTCGACGCGATCGGACAGCTTGAACTCGCGATAATGCTTCCCTGCGAACACCGGCGAGTCGATCAGCGTCTCGTAATCGGTGGTTTCGTAGACATAGGCGTCACCCTGCTTCGTCGCGGGCAGGCCTGAAACCGCAGTCCAGCCCTTGGGGTAGGTCACGGTCGCCGACACCGGGATGCGGCGCGTGAAATAGCCGGCGGGATAGAGGCTGACCTGCTCGAACTGCAGGTTGAGCATATTGGGCGCAATCGACACACGGCCCTGATCGCGGTCGGTGGCGCCGACGAACTGGAATTCGATATCGAGCTGCTTCGTGCCGGCGGGCACGTCGAGATGGAACGCCCAGACGTCGACCGTATCGCGGGTCCAGGCAACGGGCTTGCCATTCGCGCTGATCTTGAGGCCCGCCAGCTTCTCGATCTCGCCGCGCGCGGCGTGCTTGCCGGGCAGCCAGGCGGGCATCATCAGCACCATCGGCCCGGCATCGGCGACGGGGATGGTCTGGCGCACGCGGTAGATCGCCTGCTGGATATTGGTCGCATCGACCGTGACCGTCATCGTGCCGGGATAGGCGATGTCCCTGGCGACCGGGATGCGGTTGTCGAACGGCAGCGGCTGGGGGGTGCTGTTCTGGGCGGTGGCGCCAAATGAGACGGGCGCGGTGGCGAGCAACAGGGCAGTAAGCGCAACGGCGCGACGCATGAACGAACCTTTCGGGAGGGATCGGGTTATTTTGTTACCCTAATCGGTCCGGGGCGGAGAGGTAAACCCTTGGCGCAAACAGGCTTCACGGCTTGCTTACCATTTTCGCGCTAGACGATGCGCCATGTATCACGACCCCGCCCTTGCCCGCAGCGTCAAGGCCGATCCGCGGCCCAAATCCGCCGTCAGCACCGGATGCGGCCTGGCCGGTCTGGTCGGGATGGCGATCTGGCTGACCGTCGCGCGCACCTATGGCCTGGACGGCCCGTTCGCGGCGCTGGTGAACCTTGCCGCGGGTGGCATTCCGATGGTGTTGTGGGCGGTGTTCGTCGACAAGGTGCACCGCAATCCGACCACCGGGGTCAAGTGGAGCGACCCGCGTCCCTTCAGCGAAACGCGCGACATTTCGATCACCAAGCTGGCCGGGCTGTGGCTGACCTGGGGTGGGATCGCCGGCATCTATGCCGTGTGTCGTTTCTATTGGGAGGGTAATTTCGCCTTTGCCATGTGGTGTTTCCAGATGGCGGCGCCCGCATTGTTCATCCTGTCGATCCCCTATGTGCTGTGGATCGACCGGTATCTGGAAAAGCCCAAGGACGGTGCCTTCATGCTGGGCGCGTGGCTGATCGGATCGAAGGAGCCGGTGGACGAGGCCGCGATCCACAACCATTTGCGCAGCTGGGCGGTGAAGGCGTTCTTCCTCGCCTTCATGCTCGCGATCGTGCCGCCGGGGTTCGGCGCGTTCGTGCGCGCGGACGCGAGCGGCATCCTGACCAACCCGATCGCGCTGGCCAACTGGCTGATCACCGGCATGTTCATGCTCGACGTGGCGTTTGCCACGGTGGGTTACATCCTCACCTTCCGCCCGCTCGACAGCCATATCCGCACCGCCAATCCCTATGCGGGCGCGTGGGCGGTGGCGCTGATCTGCTACCCGCCGTTCATCCTGATGGGCAATGGCGGCCCGCTCGACTATCATCCCGGCACGTCGGACTGGACGCACTGGCTGGCGGGGCATGACGTGCTATTGTGGATCGTCGGCGCGGTGCTGGTGGCGCTGACCGCGATCTATGCCTGGGCGACGATGGCGTTCGGATTTCGCTTCTCCAACCTCACCCATCGCGGGATCATCACGCATGGGCCGTACGCGTGGACGCGGCACCCGGCGTATCTGTCGAAGAACCTGTTCTGGTGGATCGCGACCTGCCCGCTGCTCGTCACGACCGGCAGCCTCGCCGACGCGGCGCGCGCGAGCCTGCTGCTCGGGCTGGTCAGCCTGATCTATTATGTCCGCGCGAAGACCGAGGAAAAGCATCTCGGCGAAGACCCCGAATATCGGGCGTATAGCGAGTGGATGGAGCGCAATGCGCCGATCCCGCGGTTGTTTGCGTGGGTGATGGGGAAGACGGGGAAGGCTGAGGTGGCTGTGAAGGCGGAGACGCCGCGGGGTTAATCGCGCCATCCGCCCCGAGAGTAATCCAGCAGTTTTCGGACGACCGCCGCCGGCATCGTCACCATCCTTCCATTTACGCGCGCGCGCACTGGCGCGGGGCTGTCACCCCAGTCTGGATACTCGATCAGGATCGGCTCCCGATCCTGTTCACCCGCGACAAAGACGACGATCCGCGGTGAAAACTCACCGGACGCGATGTCGGCATCTGGCAAGCGCGGGTCACAGATCACGCTCATCGTTGCCTGCCAGAACGCACGAACCATTGCGGCCTCGCCACCCTTTTCCATGATTTCGTTCGTAGAGGGGAAGACACGACGTACGAACCCGATTGGGAACACGCGGACCTGCACCAAGTCGCGCGGTTCACCAGCAGCGCAAGCCGAGGACGTCCTCAGTGGTTCTCCTGCCGGCAGATCGGCTGACATCGGAACATCCGCTGCCATAAGGGCTACAATCAAGCTCGCTAGCATTCCACGTCCTTCCGCTCAGTTCTGCTCCACATGGCTTCGCGCCTGCCGCCCGGTGGACCCCGGAACAAGTCCGGGGTGACAATTGGGGTGTGGTCAGCCCATCCACTCCACCCATGCGCCATGGGGATGCGCTGCGGCCAGCAGCTGCGGTTCCCCGCTGCTCGGCCACATCAGCACCGTCAGTTCGTGGCGGAAGGTCAGCCGGTTCGCCTCGACCGCGATCCAGGCCAGCGGGCGCTCGGGCGTTGCCGTCGCACCCGCAGCCTCCATCGCGGCCGTAATCGCCGCCTGCCGCTCGGCACCGAGATATTGCCAGACGATCGAATGCATCAGCACACGGGTCGTCCCGGCCGCCTGTGGCCGGGCGAGCGCCTCGACAACGAATGCCGCCGCGTCCGCCTCGACCAAATCGGGCGCGTGCCGGGCCGCCTCCGCCGCCGCGATCTCCAGCCGCTCTGCGCGCACGCGATGCTCGGGCCAGGCATAGGCGCGCAGGCGCAGCAACGCCTCGGGGTCGGTCAGGTCGATCGGCGCGACGTCGCAGCCGCGTAGCGACACGATCTCGACTCCGGCTTCAGGCGGTGGCGGGCCGCGCCAGTCGGGGGCGATCCGCATTTCCGCATCCTGCGGCCCCACCCCCACCCCGCCCAGGTCGTAGCGATAGCGGTCCATCATCAGGTTGATCCCGGCGCTCGACCCGATCTCGATACATTCGAATCGTCCGGGCAGGCCGTGCGCCGCCAGCCACAGCATCGCGGCGGCATAGTTGCTCGACCGCGCTGCCTCATTGGTCTGCGGCGGGCCGTCGAGCCACGGCAGCAGCGCCGAGTCATGCGCGTCGATCGCGGCGTTGACCAGCGGCCCGGCATCCACCGCCTCCCCGGCATAGAGGTCGCCCAGTGACGGCGCCGCCCCGGTCAGGTGCAGCGCATGCAACCCGCCCGCCGCGCGCAACGGCAGCGCGTCGGCCATCGGCTTGCCCGGCCAATCGCGCAGCCTTGCGCGGAACGTCCCCGGCCCGTCGATACCGTCGAGGATCGCCTGCACCACGCTGGCGGTCAGGCTCGCGTCGTTCGCCCGGCAATAGTCCACCTGATTGGCGAACGCGGTCCGCACATCCTCCAGCGTCATCCAGTCGGCCATATGTACCTCCGGCCCTCTTGTTGCGCCGCAACGCCCACCCAAGTAAAGGCGCGCAACCCATGACCGATACCAGCACCGATCCGATCATCCTTGCCGTACCCAAGGGCCGCATCCTCGAAGAGGCGCTGCCACTGCTCGCGCATGCCGGAATCGTGCCCGAGGCGGCGTTTTCGGATGAGAGCAGCCGCGCGCTGCGCTTCAAGACCAACCGCCCCGATATCGACCTGATCCGGGTGCGCGCGTTCGACGTCGCGACCTTTGTCGCGCATGGTGCGGCGCAGCTGGGTATCGTCGGATCGGACGTGCTCGCGGAATTTGCCTATTCGGAGCTGTATGCGCCGGTTGATCTTGGCATCGGGCATTGCCGCCTGTCGGTGGCCGAGCCGGCCGCGCTCGCCGCGACCGACGATCCGCGCGGGTGGAGCCATGTTCGCGTCGCGACCAAATATCCGCATCTGACGCGCAAGCATTTCGAGGCGCGCGGCGTGCAGGCCGAGTGCATCAAGCTGAACGGCGCGATGGAGCTGGCACCTTTGCTCGACCTGGCCCCGCGCATTGTCGATCTGGTGTCGTCGGGCCGCACGCTCAAGGAAAACGGGCTGGTCGAGGTCGAGACGATCATGGAGGTGTCGAGCCGCCTGATCGCCAACCGCGCCGCGTTCAAGACGCGCCCTGAAATTGTCCCGCTGGTCGACGCCTTCCGGCGCGCAGTGGAAAGCGAGGCTGCCGCATGATCCGCCTGTCCACGTCCGAGCCGGGCTTCGCCCAGGCCTTCCGCGAACTGGTCGATGCGCGGCGTGAGGCCGATGCCGATGTTGCGCGCGACGTGCGTACGATCGTCGCCAGCGTCCGCGACGAGGGCGATGCCGCGCTGCACGCCTTTACCCGCAAGTTCGACCGCCACGACCTCAACGAAACCGGCTGGCGGATCGAGAAGAGCGACTGCATCGCGGCCTATGAGGCGCTGGCCCCCGATCTGCGCGACGCGCTTGAGCTGGCCGCCAAGCGGATCACCGCCTATCACGAAAAGCAGAAGCCGGCGGACAGCGACACCACCGATGCCGATGGCGTGCGCACTGGCGCGCGCTGGGGCGCGGTCGAGGCGGCGGGCGTCTATGTTCCCGGTGGCCGCGCGGCCTATCCGAGCTCGGTGCTGATGAACGCGATTCCGGCCAAGGTTGCGGGGGTCGATCGCGTCGTGATGGTCACGCCGACCCCGGATGGTGAGATCAACCCACTCGTCCTTGCCGCCGCGCACATCGCCGGGGTGGACGAAATCTGGCGTGTCGGCGGGGCGCAGGCGATTGCCGCACTCGCCTATGGCACCGGGCGGATCGCCGCCGTCGACGTGATCACCGGCCCCGGCAATGCCTGGGTCGCGGAGGCCAAGCGCCAGCTCTATGGCGTAGTCGGCATCGACATGGTCGCGGGGCCGAGCGAGATCGTCGTCGTCGCGGACGGCAAGAACGACCCCGAATGGATCGCCGCCGATCTGCTCAGCCAGTCCGAACATGACCCGACCAGCCAGTCGATCCTGCTGACCGATGATGCGGTGCTGGCGGGCAAGGTGGCCGAGGCGGTCGACCGCCAGATCGGCGAACTGGCGACGCGTAAGGTCGCGCGGCAGAGCTGGGACGCCAATGGCGCGATCATCCTGACCGCGACGCTCGACGAGGCGATCCCGCTGGTCAACAAGCTCGCGCCCGAGCATCTGGAACTGGCGGTGGACGATCCCGACGCGCTGTTCGCGCGCGTGCGCCATGCTGGCTCTGTGTTTCTCGGCCGAATGACGCCCGAAGCGATCGGCGATTATGTCGCCGGCCCCAACCACGTCCTGCCCACCGGCCGCCGCGCGCGGTTCGCCAGCGGGCTGTCGGTGCTCGACTTCATGAAGCGCACCAGCTTCCTCGCTCTCGACGCGCAGGGGCTGGCGGCGATCGGCCCGGCGGCGGTGGCGCTGGCGGAGGCCGAAGGGCTTCCGGCGCATGCCAAGTCGGTGGCGCTTCGCCTATAATAGCTCGCGACCTTGCCGAATGGCGGTCACGGTCCCTACAGACCTTCACATAGAGGGCCGCGCGCCGCGTGGCCCGAACGGAATTTGATCTATGCCCAGTCCCTCTGCCAAATCCCGATCCAAAGCCCGCGCCGCTGCGCGGCTTGCCGCCGTGCAGGCGCTGTACCAGCAGGAGATGGAGAAGACCCCCCTGCCCCAGCTGCTCACCGAGTTTCACCAGCACCGGCTGGGCGCGACGATCGAGGACGCCGAATATATCGAGGCTGATCCGACGTTCTTCGACGACATCGTCAAGGGGGTCGACGCGCGGCGCGACGAGATCGACGCGCTGATCGCGTCGAAGCTGGCGGTGGACTGGAGCTTTGACCGGCTCGACCGCCCGATGCGCCAGATCCTACGCGCCGGGACCTATGAGCTGCTGGCGCGCAAGGACGTGCCGGTGGGCGCGGCGATCAGCGAGTATCTCGACGTGACCGACGCATTCTACGACCGGCGCGAGAAGGGGTTCGTCAACGGGCTGCTGGATGCGATTGCGAAGGTGGTGCGGGCCTGAACGATCTTGAGCCCCTCCCCTTCAGGGGAGGGGCTAAGAAGGCTTACTGCGGCCCCACATTCTTCACCCGGCCCAGCGCAGGCGGCTCCACGACCTGCCCCCGCGCGAACCACGCCTCCAGCGCGTCGATATCCAGCACGCCGCCCGCGACGATCCGCCCGACCTTGAGCGCCGTAAATCCGTCACCGCCCCCGGCCAGAAAGCCGTTCATCGCCACGCGATAGGTCGCCGCCGGATCGAGCGGCTTGCCCTGCACCAATGGTGTGATGATCCGCTGGCCCTCCGGCTTCGAGCGGTCATAGCTATAGGTCAGCCCGGACGGGAACAGCAGCGTCGGCCCATCGGCGTCGGTGAATTGCTGCTCGAGCACTGCCAGCAGCTGCGCACCGGTGTACTCGCGCACCTGCAGGTTATTGCCGAAGGGCTGGGTCGTATAGAGGTCGCCATAGGTGACCGTGCCGTCGGCTGCCGGCGTGATCGAGGCGCGGACGCCGCCAGGGTTCATCAGCGCGATCTGCGCCCCGTCCTTGCGCGTCGCAGCGAGCTGCGAATCCGCGATCAGCAAGCCGAGCGGCGATTCGCGCAGTTTGCTATCCTCGTCGCGCAGGATCGGCGCGGATGCCTTCCCCACCGGGCGGCGGGCGAGCGGGGCAGCGGCGGCGGCGTAGCGCGCGACATGCGCTGCAACCGCCGGGTCGGCGGGATAGGTCGGGAATGCCGGGTTGGCCTTGACCGGGCCGCTGGCGCTGACCGCGCCATCGCCCTGCACGATCACCTGCCGCGCCGATCGCGCCGACACCTTGCGCGTGACGGGATCGAAGCTGAGGTCGATGCCGGTCAGCATCACGCCATTATTGCCCGCGCTGGTCAGCAGCACCGGCTTGGCGGGATTGGTCGCGGAGTAATCACAGACATAGGCGCGGTGGGTGTGGCCAGAGACGATCACGTCGATACCGGGGTCCAGCCGCTCCATGATGTCGAGGATCGGCCCCGACAGCCCTTCGCACTGGTTCGGCTGGTCCGACCGCGCGGGATAGCCGCCCTCATGCACCATCATGACGATCGCGTCGGCGCCCTGTGCCTTGAGCTGCGGGATCAGCTTGTTCGCGGTCTCCGCCTCATCGGCGAAGCGGTAGCCGGTGATCCCCGCCGGATCGACATAGGTGCCGGTCATCCGCGTGGTCAGACCGATAAAGCCGATAGTGATCTTGCTGCGCCCCTTACCGAATGTCTTGAGGCCGGTCGCGGGCATCAGGCTCTTGCCCGATGCATCCAGCGTGTTCCCGGCGAGATAGGTGTAGGACGCGCCCTTGAAGGGTTCGAGCTGGCATGGCTGCGCGACCGCGTTCTTGTCGCACCCGCCCTGCTGGAGGCGCAGCAACTCCTTGGTCCCGCGATCGAATTCGTGGTTGCCGGCGGCATTGAACTCAAGGCCCGCCATGCTCAGCGCCTTGACCGTCGGTTCGTCGAGGAACAGCGAGGAGACGAGCGGGCTGGCGCTGGTCAGATCGCCCGCCGCGACCACGACGTTGTTGGGGTTGCCCGCCTTGAGCGCTTTTACCGCCGAGGCGAAATAGGCCCCGCCCCCCGCGGGCACCTTGACCGTCGTGCCGTCCGCCGCCTGGACGGCGATCGGCCATGCCGGGGTTTCGAGCGCGCCGTGGAAATCGTTGAACGCGATGATCCGCACGCTGACCGGCGCGGCCGGCGTCTCGGCTCGCTGCGCCGCGCAACCGCCCAGCGCCAGCACGGCGAGTAGTCCAACGATTCTGCGCATGTCATTCTCCCGGCGAGTCGTTCTCGCTGATCCGGTATCAGCAACCTCGCGCATCCGCGATCTCTATCCTCCCCCGCAAGGGGGGGTGGCAGCCCAGCTGACGGAGGGGGAGGAACCGGTGACGCAAGAAGGGGGAGGACATTGCCGTCCTCCCCCTCCGTCGCCTGCGGCGCCACCTCCCCCTGGCGGGGGAGGATCAGGTTTTCCGACCAGCCCTAGCCGTCGCCGACGCGTTCGATGTCCGCGCCCACGCCCTGCAGCTTTTCCTCGAGCCGCTCATAGCCGCGGTCGAGGTGGTAGATGCGGCTGACCTGGGTCTCGCCCTCGGCAACGAGGCCGGCGAGGATCAGGCTCATCGATGCGCGCAGGTCGGTCGCCATCACCGGCGCCCCGACCATGCGGTCGACGCCGCGCACCACGGCGGTGCGCCCGCTGACGGTGATGTCGGCACCCATGCGCGCCAGTTCGGGCACGTGCATGTAGCGGTTTTCGAAAATCGTCTCGGTCAGCACGCTGGCGCCATCGGCCTTGCACAGCATAGCCATGAACTGTGCCTGCATGTCGGTGGCAAAACCCGGATAGGGCGCGGTCGACAGGGTGATCGGCTTGAGCGGGCCGTCAGCGGCGACGCGGATGCCGTTCGCCTTTTCCTCGATCGTCACGCCAGCCTCGATCAGCGCGTCGAGCGTCGCGCGCATGTCATCGGCCCTGGCCCCTTCCAGCACCACATCGCCACCGGTGATCGCTGCGGCACAGGCATAGCTGCCCGCCTCGATCCGGTCGGGCATCACGGCATAGGTCGCGCCGTGCAGCCGGTCGCGACCCTCGATCGTCAGCGTCTCGGTACCGATGCCATGGATCGACGCGCCCATTGCGACCAGCAGGTTGCACAGATCGACAATCTCCGGCTCGCGCGCGGCATTGTCGAGCACCGTCGTGCCGCGCGCGGTCGATGCCGCCATCACCGCATTTTCGGTTGCGCCGACCGACACCACCGGGAAACGATAGTTGCCGCCGGGCAAGCGCCCGCCGGGAGCGGTCGCCTTCACATAACCCGCCGCGAGCTCGATCTCCGCGCCCATCGCCTCCAGCGCCTTCAAGTGAAGGTCGATCGGACGGTTGCCGATCGCGCAGCCGCCGGGCAGCGAGACCGTCGCCACGCCTTCGCGGCCCAGCAGCGGGCCGAGCACCAGGATCGACGCGCGCATCTTGCGCACGATGTCATAGGGTGCGACGGTGGAGGTCAGACGCGAAGCACGCACGGTGAGCACGCGACCGAAATCGCTGGGCCGCGTCCCTTCGATCGCGGTCGAAGCGCCAAGTTCATTGAGCAGATGCCCGAAACTGTCGGCATCGGCGAGACGCGGCAGATTGCGCAGCGTCAGCGGCTCGTCGGTTAACAGCGCGCACGGCATCAGCGTCAACGCGGCGTTCTTCGCGCCGGATATAGCAATATTACCGGATAGGCGGTTTCCGCCGCGGATGAGAATACGGTCCATTGAGGGGCTTCTATCGCGTGAAAGGGCGCGCGCAAGTGCGGCCAACCGTTACGCGGCTTGATCGACTTTAATGCGCTGATTTTTCAGGGCTGCTTTGCAGGAGGAAGTTGGGGGAAGAGACAGAGTGTCAGGGAGTTGTTTCGCGGAG
The DNA here is from genome assembly GCF_056821745.1 of Sphingomonas sp. SDUR79. Lineage (NCBI taxonomy): Bacteria > Pseudomonadati > Pseudomonadota > Alphaproteobacteria > Sphingomonadales > Sphingomonadaceae > Sphingomonas > Sphingomonas sp. SDUR79. The sequence goes on from NZ_JBPDIN010000001.1 coordinate 2,111,986, forward strand.
ATCCTGGGCGAGCTGGTTACGCTCGTGCCGGGAGAACGGGCCGCGCTCGAACGGCTGGAGGAACGGCAACGCCATATCCGGCGTGGCGCGATCCTGTTGCGCGAGAATGAATCGGCCGATGAGCTGTATATTCTGCGCAAGGGACTGGTGATGAGCTATGTCCTGCTCGACGATGGCAGCCGCCAGATTCTGCGCTTTCACTTCCCCGGCGATGTGCTGGGCATTTCCGGCATCATCTATCGCGAATCGCCCGAAACCCTGTGCGCGCTGTCCGATTGCGTGGTCTGTCCGTTCGATCGCCAAGCGTTCAGCGCGCTGTGTGTCGCGCACCCGCGCCTGTCCGCGCTGATCCTGGTGCTGTGCCAGATCGAGCGGGTGGCGCTCACCGACCGACTCGCCGCCCTGGGGCGGACGTCGGCCAAGGCGCGCGTCGCCGCACTGTTGCTCGAAATGCGCAACCGGCTGCGCGGGACCGACAAGACGATCGCCAAGGCCTTCAACCTCGGCCTGACGCAGGAAGAGATTGGCGACGCGACCGGCCTGACCTCGGTCCATGTCAACCGCATGCTGCGCCAGTTGGAGGAAGAAGGGATGATCGGGCGCGAATCGGGCCGGGTCACGCTGATCGACGAAGCGGCGATGGCGCGCGCGGCGAATTATGTGAACCGCTATGAGGGGCTGGATCTCAGCTGGCTGCCGGAGCCGCGCTGAGACGACCCTTTTCGTCGTCCCGGCCTTGTGCCGGGACCGGGCTTCTTCTTTCTCACCGGTGCCAAGGAACAGCCCAGCCCCGGGTCAAGCCCGGGGCGACGGGGAAGGTTCGGGCGCGGTGCACAATCCGTATCGGCGTGCTAGGCTGACCGCATGACCGAACCTGCGATCCTGAACTGGCGCCGTCTTGGCCCCGCGCTGACCAGTTCGGGCCAGCCGTCCGAGGCACAGCTCGCCGAAATTGCCGCACTGGGCGTGAGCGAGATCATCAATCTCGGCCCGCATGCGCATGTGCAGGCATTGCCCGACGAGGGTGCCAGCGTCGCAGCACTGGGGATGCGCTATACCTATATCCCGGTCGATTTCGCCGCACCGACCGAGGGCGATTACGCCGCCTTTGCCGCCGCGATGGCCGCGGCACAGGCGGCGGGACGGACGGTCCATGTCCATTGCATCGTCAACGCGCGCGTCTCAGCCTTTTTCTACCGCTATCGCCGCGATGCGATCGGCGAAAATGCTGCGCGTGCGGAGCTGGAGTCGGTATGGCAACCTGCCGGCGTGTGGGCCGCATTCATCGGCGATACGCCGGCCGAGGGGGCGGACCACCGCTATCGCGGGCGGGATTACTGACCCGCTACGCCTTTTCCAGCGTGCACTGCAGCGGGTGCTGGTTCTGCCGGGCGAAGTCGAGGACCTGCGCGACCTTGGTCTCCGCGACCTCATAGCTGAACACGCCGCATACGCCGACGCCGCGCTGATGCACCTGCAGCATCACGCGGGTCGCCTCTTCCATGTCCATCTTGAAGAAGCGCTGCAGCACCAGCACGACGAATTCCATCGGCGTGTAATCGTCATTGAGCATCAGCACGCGGTAGGGCGTCGGCTTCTTGGTCTTGGCGCGCGTGCGGGTGACGACACCGGTGCCGGTGCCTTCGTCATCGTCGCGATCGGGATCGCCCATCGTGATCGGAGCCATCGGGGTCGTGGTGCGCAGCGCTGTCATGAGACTTGCGAAAATATGGCAGCGGTGAGTCGAGGGCAAGGGGGGAGCGGCCCGGGGGCCGCATTTCATTGCAACCGAATACGAAAAAAGGGCGGCCGCACCTGGCGACCGCCCTCTATCTGTCCGATCCGGACCGGTGCCTGATCAGGCCGCGGTCTTGATCTTCTCCATCGCGACCGCGACGCGGTTCGAGACAGGCTGCGCGGCGTCGCCGGCAAGCTTGATGAACGCTTCGGTGTTCTTCGAGGTCTCGGCGACCATCGAATCGAACGCGGTGCGGACATAGTCGCTCTGCAGCTTGAAGAAATCGGCCGGCGACTTGACGGCGGCCAGGCTCTTCATGGTGGCGGTCGCCTGCTCGAACTGCTTGCGGCTATATTCGGCGGCGTCCTGACCCATGGTCTCAAAGCCCTTGGCAGCGATCTTGCCGCTCTCGACCAGCGCTTCGACATTGCCCTTGGCCAGGTCGGTCATTTCGCCGACCAGCTTGGTGTTCTTTTCGACAGCGGCCTTCGCCTTGTCGTTCAGTTCGGCGAACATCGCCTGGCTCTTTTCAATGGCTTCCATGGTATAGATTCCCTTGCTTGCGGTGTCCGCCATCTGGGGGGCGGTCTCTTCGATAATCTCGGTTACAGGTGCGGCGACCGTTTCGACGGTTTCCGCGACAGTTTCGATGGCCGGTTCGACAATCTCTTCGATCATCGGCTCGGCCACTTCAGCGATCGGTTCGACCGCCGCGGCAACGGCCTCGACGACCGGCTCCACGACGGGTTCGGGCTTCGCTTCGATCACCGCAGCCGCCGCTGCGGCAACCTTGGGTGCGGCCTTCGCGGCCGGTGCTTTGGCTACCGGCTTTTTCGCCCCGGTACGCGGACCCTTGCTGGCCATATCGACGTCCTCGCTGCGATTATTGCAATGCAGCATATACGTCGATGATGGCCGTGTTTCAAGAGGCTTATTGTGCAGTGCACAAAAAATTTAGCGGGTTCGAACGTAACGCCCTGGCGCCGCGCCAAGTTCCTCATCTACCTTGGGAATTCTGGATTTTTTTGCTGGCACGCGCCTGTCGTCGAGCGCCTCGATCCACGTGATCCAGTCGGGCCACCAGCTGCCCTTGGTCTCGACTGCACCTGCAACAAAATCGTCAAGATTTGCTGCGCCTGCCTCGTTGATCCAGTACTGATATTTGCCCGATGCCGGCGGATTGACGACGCCCGCAATATGCCCCGATCCGGCGAGCACGAAGCGGATCGGCCCGGCGAGATGTCCGGTCAGCTTCCACACGCTACGCGGCGGGGCGATATGATCCTCACGCCCCGCCTGAACATAGGCAGGCGTGGTCACGCGGGTCAGGTCGATCGGCGTCCCCCCGATCGCCAGCGCCCCCGGCTGGATCAGCAGATTGTCGCGATACAGGTCGGACAGATAGCTGGCATGCCACTTCGCCGGCAGGTTGGTGACGTCCGAATTCCAGTGGAGCAGGTCGAACGGGGTATATTCCTCACCCAGCAGATAATTGCTGGTGACATAATTCCAGATCAGATCGCGCCCGCGCAGCAGGTTGAAGGTCGCGGCCATGTAGCGCCCGTCGAGGAAGCCATCGCTGGTCAGCGACTGGATCAGCGCCAGCTGCTCGTCATCGACGAAGACGTTGAGGTCGCCGGCCTCGCTGAAATCGACCTGTGCGGTGAAGAAGGTCGCGCTCTTGACCTTCGCCGCGTCGCCCCGCGCGGCGAGCACCGCCAGCGTCGCGGCGAGCGTCGTGCCCGCGACGCAATAGCCGATCGCGTGAACGCTCTCGACGCCCAGCAGGTCGCGGATGGCGTCGATCGCGTCGATCTGCCCGCGCTCGACATAATCGTCCCACACCACATCGGCCATGCTGGCATCGGCCGATTTCCACGACACGACGAACACCGTCAGCCCCTGCTCCACCGCCCAGCGGATAAAGCTCTTCTCCGGCGTCAGATCGAGGATGTAGAAGCGGTTGATCCACGGCGGAAAGATGACCAGCGGCGTTTCGAACACCGTGTCGGTCGTCGGCGAATATTGGATCAGCTCATAGAGCGGGGTGCGCTTGACCACCCGGCCCGGTGTGGTCGCGATGTTTTCGCCCACTGCGAACGCACCCTCGACCGTCTGAGTCATCTGCCCCTTGGACAGGTCGTTGAGGATATGCGCGAGGCCCTTGAGCAGATTCTCGCCCTTGGTCTCGATTGTCCGTTCGAGCACCAGCGGGTTGGTCGCGGGAAAGTTGCTCGGGCTCATCGCGTCGATGAACCCCTGCGTCGCAAAGCGCAGCTGATCCTTCTGCTTCGGGGTCAGCCCTTCGATCTGGTCGACGCCCTTGAGCAGGTGGCCGGACAGGGTGAGGTAGCTCTGGCGGATGAAGTCGAACACCGGCTGTTCGCGCCATTGCGGCGCCTTGAACCTTTTGTCGCGCGCCTGTTCGGGGGTTTCCTCGAACTTCGGCGCCTTGGCGGGATCAAGGAAGCGCTGCCACAAGGTCATGGTGTCCGCCCAGAATTCCGCGCCCGCGCGCATTGCGGCGGCGGGATCGACCGGCGGCACCATCGGCATTGCGGGCAGCTGCGGCATCGTTGGCATCTGTCCGGTGAAATCCAGCCCCTGCTCCATCATCATCTGCTGCGCGCGCCCGAACACCCAGGTCCAGTGCTGAAGATCCTCCAGCGCCGGCGCGGCTGCGGTCGTGGCCTCGGGCTTGGGTGCCTTGGCCGCCTTGGGCTTGGGCTGGGGCGACCGTTTCGGCTTGGGCTCGGTCGCAGCATCGGGCTTGGGTGCGGCCGCAGCCTTTGGCTTGGCCGCCCGCTTGGGCTTGGCGGTCGTCGCGTCGGTCGGCTCAGCTTTCGTCTTTGCGGTCGTCGTCTTTTTCTTTGCCGTCGCCACGCGCCTCTCCTCTGGCTTGCCGCCCTGCCCCCTGTATAACGAGGCATCGCGCGTCGCGCACCACCCCGAGGAGCCGGAACCCAAGACGATGTCCGAAGAATTCTACCGCATGAAGCGCCTGCCCCCCTATGTCATCGCCGAAGTCAACGCGATGCGGGCCGCGGCGCGCGCGGGCGGAGAGGACATTATCGACCTGGGCATGGGCAATCCCGACCTGCCTCCGCCCGACCATGTCATCGAAAAGCTGATCGAAGTCGCGCGCAAGCCCGATGCACATGGCTATTCGCAGTCCAAGGGCATTCCCGGCCTGCGCCGCGCCCAGGCGAATTATTATGGCCGCCGCTTTGGGGTCGATATCGACCCGGATACCGAAGTCGTGGTGACGATGGGATCGAAGGAGGGGCTGGCCAGCCTCGCCACTGCGATCACCGCGCCGGGCGATGTCGTGCTCGCGCCGAACCCCAGCTATCCGATCCACACCTTCGGCTTCATCCTCGCTGGCGCCACGATCCGCGCGGTGCCGACAACGCCCAATGAGGCCTATTTCGAAAGCCTTGAGCGCGCGATCGCCTTTACCGTGCCGCGCCCGAGCATATTGGTCGTGAACTATCCGTCCAACCCGACGGCGGAGACGGTCGACCTCGCTTTCTACGAGCGGCTGGTGGCGTGGGCGAAGGAGAACAAGGTGTGGATCCTGTCCGACCTTGCCTATTCGGAGCTGTATTTCGACGGCAAGCCGACGGTCTCGATCCTGCAGGTGCCGGGCGCGAAGGACATCGCGATCGAGTTCACGTCGCTGTCCAAGACCTATTCGATGGCCGGCTGGCGCATGGGCTTTGCGGTCGGCAACAAACAGCTGATCGCGGCGATGACGCGGGTGAAGTCGTACCTGGATTATGGTGCCTTCACTCCGATTCAGGCCGCTGCCTGCGCCGCGCTCAACGGCCCGCAGGATATCGTCGAGAAGAACCGCCAGCTCTATCACAAGCGCCGCGACGTGCTGGTCGAAAGCTTTGGCCGCGCCGGGTGGGACATCCCGCCCCCGCCCGCGTCGATGTTTGCCTGGGCCCCGCTTCCGCCCGCACTCGCGCATCTTGGCAGTCTTGAGTTTTCCAAGCAGCTGCTGACCCATGCCAAGGTCGCGGTCGCGCCGGGCGTCGGCTATGGCGAGAATGGCGAAGGGTTCGTGCGCATCGCGATGGTCGAGAATGAACAGCGGCTGCGTCAGGCCGCGCGCAATGTGAAGAAATACCTCCAGTCGATGGGCGTCAACACCGGCGCGAAATCGGCCTGAGCGCAAAAAGGGGCGCCCCGGGTGGAGCGCCCCTTTTCCGTTGCCGATCCAAATGGGTCAGAAGCGGAAGCCGAACCCGACCGACGCCTGACGGCGCTGCAGGTTGAAGCCGGTGCCGTAGAAGTCACCGAAATCGGCGTAAGCGCCCTCAACGTTGATATAGGCGTTCTTGGTGACCGCGATCTCGACACCCAGCGCGCCGTAAACGCCACCCTTGCTGTCGCTCGCCGCGAGCGCGCCGCTGCTCGCCTCAATCGTCAGCGAGGCATAGCCAAGCTTGCCATAGAGCGCGGTGGTCGGGCTCAGCTCGACGCCAACGCGACCGCCTGCCGCCAGATTGCCCTTGACCTTGAGGCAGTCGGGACCGTCGCACAATTCGACGCCCGAAAATTCATAATTCACGAACGGGCCGACGGTGACCTTGTTGCTGACCGCGAGGTCGAAGCCGATCTCGGCGCCATAGGATACCGCGCTGCCGATCTTGTAGATGTCGCCGTCGCCGCTGACGGTCGGGGTTTCGTAGCCGAGACGCGCCTCGATACGGGCACCGTCGAACAAATTGCCTGCCGATTGCTCGTCCTGTGCGAAGGCGATGCCGGGCACGCATGACAAAGCCGCCGCAGCGACCAGAAGCTTCTTCATAATTCCCCCCAATATTGGCGGCCGGAATGGCCTAAAACACCTGCCATAAGTGTTTGATTCGGCAGGCGCGTCGCGGATATTGCGGCGGGACTTCACCGTCCATTTGAATTTGGTGCGAAGCCGGTGTCTGCGATTGAATTCGGGACAGTGTTGCGCCACTGCAACGACATGACCCGACCCGGCTTCATCTTCTCCCATCGGCTGCGCGTGCGTTATGCCGAAATTGACGGCCAGAAGGTCGTGTTCAACTCCCGCTACCTGGAATATGCCGATGTTGCGCTCAGCGAATATTGGCGCTGGCTGGCGCTGGCCGAACTGCCCGAATGGCGCACGATGGAGTTTCACGTCGCCCGCGCCACGGTCGATTACAAGGCACCGTTCCGCTATGACGACACGTTCGACGCCTATGTCCGCACGGCGCGCATCGGAACGTCGAGCATCACCAGCCTGATCGACCTGGTCCATGCCGATACAGGTGCGCTGCACACGGTAATCGAACTGGTCCATGTCAATGTCGATCTGGACACCGGACGGTCGGCGCCGATCCCGGCGACAGTCGGCGCGCGGATGCTGCCAACCGACTGAAACGCCTGCGATACGCGATCAACCGGGGTCGCGGGAAACGCGCTGTTAACCGGCGCGGACTAGCGTCCGGACATGCGCCGCAGCAGCCTGTTTCGAACCGATCTGTTGGTCGTCGCCGCGGTGGCGATCGTCTATTTCCTGTGCGCGGCGGCGGCGATCGCGTTCACCATCCTCAGCGGCAATGTCGCACTGTTGTGGATCGCCAATGCCGTGCTGATCGCGGCGCTGCTCACGCGCCCGGCGACCGAGCGCCCGCTGCATGTCGCCAGTTGTTTCGCCGCATCGGTCGCAGCATCGGTTGCGGTGTCGCCCTACATCCCGCTCGCCCCGCTGTTCGGCGTCGCCAATATCGCCGAGACGCTGATCGCCTGGGCATTGCTGCGACGGTTCAACGTCGACGCGCGCCTGTTTCTCTCGCTCCGCGCGCTGGGGGTGTTCGTCGCGACCGCCGGGGTCATCGCACCGCTCGCCAGCGGAGTCATTCCCGCAGCGGCGCTTGCACTGTATCATGGGGCGGACCCGTGGGTGGTGTGGATGAGCTGGGGCATCGGCCATGGGCTCGGCGCGCTGATCGGCACGCCGATCGCGCTGCTCGCGCTGGCCGGAACCACCTATCGCGACCGGTTTTCGGGGCCAGCCGCACTGCCGCGTTTTTTCGGCATCGCGTTGCTGATGATCGCCGTAACCAGCCTGAGTTTCGCGCAGACGCGCCTGCCGCTCTTGTTCGTGCCGATCCTCCCGCTGATCGCCGCCACCATGGCGTTCCGGGTTGCCGGCGCGACGCTGGGCGTCTTTGCGATTGCGCTGATCGGCGCGGGCTTCACCGTGGCGGGGACGGGCCCGCTGCAGATGATCGACGGCACCGAAGCGTTCCGGTTGCAATTCTTTCAATTCTACCTGGCGGTTCTGTTCCTGATCGCGGTCCCATTTGCGACAATGATCGCCCAGAACCAGCGCCTCGCCGCGTCGGTTGCGGTGAGCGAAGCGCGCTACCGGCTGATCAGCGACCATGTGTCCGACGTCGTGCTGACGCTCGACCCGCAGGGCGCGGTGCGGTTCGCCTCCCCGTCAATGCGTGAGGTGACCGGCCATGCCCCCGAGACGATCATCGGAAGAAGCCCGGCGCAGCTGGTCCACGAAGTCGATCGTGAGCGGGTACGCGAAGCCTATCGCCGGGTCATGGCCGAGCCGGAGACAGTCCATCGCTTCGAATTTCGCGGCCATACTGCGACCGGCGGCATCCGCTGGTTCGAAACCACCGCCCGCGCCGTCCGCGATGCCGACAGGGCAGTGCTGAGCGTCGTCACGGTGATGCGCGAAGTCAGCCACCGCAAGGCGCGCGAAGCCGATCTGCTGCGTCAGGCCAACACCGATCCGATGACCGGCGTGCTCAACCGCCGCGCGTTTCAGGACCGCATCGACCGGTTCCGCACCGACACCCCCGACCGCCCCGGTACGCTGGCGCTGTTCGACCTTGACCATTTCAAGCAGGTCAATGACGGGCATGGCCATGATGCAGGCGACGCCGCCCTGCTCCATTTCGCCGATGTGCTGCGCGCCCATCTGCGGGTCGAGGACGTCATCGGGCGGCTGGGCGGGGAGGAATTTGCGGTGCTGTTCCCCGGCCTGTCCACCGCCGCCGCAATGGCCGCATGCGAGCGGGTACGCAATTCGCTTCAGGACGCGCGCATTCACGCCGGCGACGCGACATTCACCATCACCGTCAGCGCCGGCGTCGCACCGATCCGCCCGGACCTGTCGTCGGACGAAGTGTTCCGCGTCGCCGATGCCGCGCTGTATCGCGCAAAATCGCGTGGCCGCAATCGCAGTGAACTCGCGGCGGCCTGATTACTCGGCAGCCTCGACCGACCCGTCGCCCACCACATCCTCGGGCAGCGACCATAGCAGATCATGCTTGCCGAGCACGCGTCCGTCATGGCTCCGCACCTGCACCGGGGCGATGCGGCGATGGTCGCGCGCATCGACCAGCACCGGCGTGGCGAGCGTCCCAGTCTCCCAGCGCTCGCCCCATTGCCGCAGTGCAACCATGGTCGGCAGCAGCGCAAAGCCCTTTTCGGTGAGGCGATATTCGACCTTGCGGCGATCATCGTCACAGGTCTGTCGCGCCAAAATGCCATGATCGACCAGCCGCGCGAGCCGGTTGGCGAGAATGTTGCGCGCGATCCCGAGCTCCGACTGGAACTCCTCGAAATGATAGAGGCCGTTGAACGCGGCGCGCAGGATCAGGAAGGACCAGCGCTCTCCCATCGCCTCCAGCGCCGCCGGAAGGCTGCAATTGGTGGCGAGTTGTCGCAGCGGTTCTCGCAGTCCAGTGTGACCCATGACCGGCAAATCTACCTTAATTTCACCGCTGCACAACGCGATAAGTTCCTTGCGGTGCAGCAACAGTTTCTCGTTGCAACTGAATACCTATGGGAGTAAGTAGCGATTCGCAACCTTTGTTGCAGTGCACCCCAGGGAGAGTATCATGATCCGCTTCGCCCCGATCGCCGCTGTTGCGCTCTGCCTCAGCGCCGCGACCCCCGCTCTGGCCCAGTCCGGCCATTACACCGCCACTCCGACCGAGGCGCCGAAGAAGGCCAGCTTCATCACCCAGACCACCGTCTGGAAGTGCAAGGACGGCACCTGCGCAGCGCCCAAGTCGACGATGAGCGACAAGGTAATGTGCGAGCGCGTGGTGCAGCGTGTCGGCGCCCTGACCACCTTCACGGTCGGTGGCACCAATTTCGACGCCGAGGCACTGGCCGCCTGCAACGCGCGCGCCAAGTAAGCCACACAGCCGTCACTTCGACGCAACAGTAAAACGGGCATCGGCCAGCGCCGGTGCCCGTTTTGTGTGAATCCTGTTGCAAAGCAGCAGCATCCCCCCCCACATTCACACCGTGCTGCGTCAATATGAACTCGTCGACCGGGTCCTGTCCTACGACCCCGAAGCCAATGAAGCGCTGTTGAACCGCGCCTATGTGTTTTCGATGCACGCGCATGGCAGCCAGAAGCGCGCCAGCGGCGACCCCTATTTCAGCCATCCGATCGAGGTGGCGGGCATATTGACCGATCTGCACCTCGACGACGAGACGATCGCGACCGCGATCCTGCACGACACGATCGAGGATACGGTCGCGACGCCCGAGGAAATCCTCGCCAAGTTCGGGCCGAGCGTCGCGCGGCTCGTGGATGGCGTGACCAAGCTGTCCAAGATCGAGGCGCAGACCGAAAGCGAGCGTGCGGCGGAGAATCTGCGCAAATTCCTGCTCGCCATGTCCGACGATATCCGCGTGCTGCTGGTCAAACTCGCCGACCGGCTGCACAATATGCGCACGCTGCACCATATCGCAAAGCCCGAGAAACGGCGGCGGATCGCGCGCGAGACGATGGACATCTATGCCCCGCTCGCCGAGCGGATCGGCATGTACGAGTTCATGAAAGAGATGCAGACGCTCGCCTTCCAGCAGCTCGAGCCGGAAGCGCATGAATCGATTACCAAGCGGCTCGCGGCACTAACCGTCGAGGGCGAGGACCGCATCGCCAAGATCGGCTCCGGCCTCAAATTGCTGCTGTCGCGCGGCGGGGTCGAAGCAGAGATTTCGGGGCGTGAGAAACACCCCTATTCGATCTGGAAAAAGATGTCGGAGCGGCACGTCAGCTTCGAACAGCTGTCCGACATCATGGCGTTCCGGGCGATCGTCGGCACCGAAGAGGAATGTTACCGCGCGCTCGGCATCATCCATCGCCGCTGGCCGATGGTGCCGGGGCGGTTCAAGGATTATATCTCGACGCCCAAGCGCAACGGCTATCGCTCGCTGCACACCAGCATCATCCATGCCGGCGACACCCGCGTCGAAATCCAGATCCGCACGCGCGAAATGCACAGCCAGGCCGAACACGGCCTCGCCGCGCACTGGTCGTACAAGCAGAATGCGGTGCGCCCCGACACCCAGGTCAGCTGGATCCGTGACCTCGTCGACATCCTCGAACAGGCCGAAAGCCCCGAGGAGCTGCTCGAACATACCAAGATGGCGATGTATCAGGATCGCATCTTCGCCTTTACCCCCAAGGGTGAGCTGATCCAGCTGCCCAAGGGCGCGACGCCGATCGACTTTGCCTATGCCGTGCACACCGATCTTGGCGATCAGGCGGTTGGCGCGAAGATCAATGGCCGCGTCGTCCCGCTGCGCACCGAAATCGCGCAGGGCGATCAGGTCGCGATCCTGCGATCCAAGGCGCAGCGGCCGCAGGATAACTGGCTCAATTTCGCGATCACCGGCAAGGCGCGCGCCGCGATCCGCCGTCACCTGCGCCACAAGGAGCGCGACGAGTCGATCGCGCTCGGCCGCAAACTCTATGACGACATCGTCGGCCGCCTGCCCGTGCCGATCGGGGAGGAGGCGCTGGGCGCTGCGCTCACCCGCCTCAAGCTCGACGATGCCGACGCGCTAATGGAGGCGATCGCGCGGCAAAAGGTCACCGACGCGCAGGTGATGGAAGCGCTGATGCCCGGATCGACGGAGGATGAGGCAGCGCTGATGCCCGTCCAGCGCGTACCGATTTCGATCAAGGGCCTGACCCCCGGCGTCGCCTTCACCCTCGCCGCCTGCTGCCACCCGGTCCCCGGCGACCGCATTGTCGGCGTGCGCCACCCCGATGCGCCGATCGAAATCCACCAGATCAGCTGCGCCAAGCTCGACGCGGTCGAGGATCAGGACTGGGTCGATATCGGCTGGGGCGACAAGGCCGAGGGCGGCACCGCGCGGATCGCGGTGACGCTGAAGAACGAACCCGGCGCGCTCGGCGCGGTCGCGACATTGCTCGGCCAGCACAAGGCGAACATCCTCAACATCCGCTTCGATACGCGCGACACGACCTTCCACACGAATCTGATCGATCTGGAAGTGCGCGACGCGGCACATCTGATGAAGCTGATCGCGGCATTGAGGGCAGCGGATGCGGTGAGTTCGGCGGAGCGGGTATAGCCGTTTTCGACAAAACATGGCTGAAACGTGCACGTTTCAGCCGATTGCAGCGATCGGCGAGACCCGGGTAGCGGCCCGGTTAGGTGCGGCATTCTCTCAGTCTGAAAGAGGATGTCATGCTCTCTGTTCCACTATGTTGCGTCGCGCTTTCTCTCGCCCCTGCCGTGCCTGCCCCGGCACCACCCATCGAGCCAGATCAGGCCCCGCGCGCCGAGCCTGCAGCCGATGGCGGCGTCGCGCGCAACCTGCGGGTGCGCGCGCAATATCTAATGCCGCAGCGCCGTGCGCTGTTCGGGCAGGAGCGCGACATCGATATTGCGACGCTGAACATCTATCACGATTGGCAGCTGCCGCTCGGCGTGACCCTGAGTGCGACCGGGGGATTCCTTGTTGCGCAGGGCGAACTGCGCAGTCCTGGACAAGCACCGCGAGCCAGCAATGCGTCGGGCGTCACTGCGGGTGGCGTGGTGCGAATTGCGCCGCTGCGAATCGGGCCGGTGACCCCGTTCGCCGAAGGGTCGATCGAGTTCCTGTACACGTTCGGCAAGCCCTTCCCCGCAGGCGGCACCAGCGTGAACGGGTTCCTGCGCTGGGGAGCAGGGGCAAGCGTCGCGGTATCGCGGCACTTGTCGATCGAGGCGGGCTGGCAGGGCGCGCATATCTCCAATGGCGGCAAGGATGGCAGCTACAACCCTGGGTGGGACGGACGGGGGCCGTTTGTCGGCGTCAGCTTCCGCCGTTAGCTTCGCGATAGACGGTCGGTGTCACACCGAACCGCTCCCGGAATGCGCGATTAAATGGCCCGATCGATCCGAATCCATGGTCCAGCGCCAGGGTCAGGATCGGCGTGCGCGCGCATTCCGGATTTGCCAGCTGAAGCGCGATCGCGTCCAGCCGCGCGGCATTGACGAAAGCCGGGAAGTTGCGGTGGCCCAGCTCACGACTGATCAGGCGGCGCAGGCGATAAACCGGGATACCGGCCAACGCGGCGAAACGGTCGAGGCTGAGGTCGCTGTCGCGCCAGGGTTCTGCTGCCATTGCTTGCTTGACCCGAGCCAATTCGGCTGCGTCCGGCGCATCGGCAGCGGGCCGCAGCGCAGGCTGCGGTGGCGCGATCACCGCCTCCACGCGCAAAACGAGCGATGCCACGACGAGCGCGAAGCCCAATATTAGGGCCGATTCGACGCGCAACAGGATCGAGGGGCGCTCAGCAACGGGCAGCATGGGTGCGAACAGCAGCAGCGCGATCGCAAGCGGGCCGGCCAGGACAAGCGCGGCGCGAAGGCGGCGACGCGCGTCGATCAGATCATCGCGATAGCCCCGCCACGCGGCTTGCAGTGCGTCGACGACCAGCACAAGCGCCAGTCCGCGCAGCACAAGCCCGACGATCGCGGCCATGGCGCTGCCCCGGCCCGCCAGTCCGAGCACGAGGACAAGTCCGATCGCCTCAAGCACGATCAGCAGCGCCCAATGCCAGAGCCGCACGCGCCAGCCATCGACAAGGATGATCCGCGCAAGCATCCAGTAGAGCAATGGAGCCGCCAGCGTCGGCACCGCCAGCAGGACGACCGCTTCCGGCCATAACTGGCGTGCGATGGGCAACATCGCGTGCGCCGCAAAGGCTAGGCATGCGGCAATACCCAGCCCGCGCCCCCGTGGCGGGAGAACGTCGGAGCGCGCCAGCGCCGCCACCTTGGCCAGCGCGATGCCCGCTGCCATGCTCCGCACGACCAGATCGAAGATCCATCCGGAATCCATTGCGCGACATTGGCCTCAAACCGCCCGACGACGCCAGCCCCCAGTGGGATCTCACCCGTCATCAGCGTCCTGACCGCTGCGCCGGGGGCTGATCCGGACTGGGCCATCTTGGCGTTGTCCAGCCAATGGGCCCAGCCGCCGGGAACACTCTGGTGGCGATTGACGCCGAGATCGCGGTCATAGATCGGCCCGCGGATCGCATCGCGCCGGGCGTTTCGGGTGTCGACCGGATCGCCACAAATCCCGCATGACGAGGGCCGCGCGGCGCGCTAAGACCGCGCCATGCAACGTCCAAAGCTCTCGGTCGTCGTGCCGTGCTACAATGAGGAAGGCTGTCTCGAGCTGCTGCACGCCCGCGTGTCGGCGGCGGCGCGCGCGGCGGTTGGCGACGATTATGAGGTCGTCCTGGTCAATGACGGATCGCGCGACGGCAGCTGGTCCGTCATGCAGCGGCTGTCGGCGGCCGACCCGCATCTCGTCGCGGTCAATCTGTCGCGCAATCACGGGCATCAACTCGCGCTGACCGCCGGGCTCGACCTGTGCGCGGGCGACGAGATCCTGGTGATCGACGCCGACCTGCAGGACCCGCCCGAGCTGTTGTCCGACATGCGCGCGACGATGCGCGAACAGGGTGCGGATGTGGTCTATGCCGTGCGCCGAAAGCGCGATGGCGAGACGTTCTTCAAAAAGGCGACCGCCGCGCTGTTCTACCGCATGCTCGACCGGATCACCGACACGCCGATCCCGCTCGACACCGGCGATTTCCGCCTGATGAGCCGCCGTGCGCTCGACGCCTTTCTGTCGCTGCCCGAACAGGCGCGCTTCATCCGTGGCATGGTCGCCTGGGTCGGCTTCCGACAGGTACCGTTCGTCTATGACCGGCATGAGCGGCATGCGGGCGAGACCAAATATCCGCTCGCCAAGATGGTCCGCTTCGCGCTCGACGCGGTGACCGGCTTCTCGACCGCGCCGCTGCGCTTTGCCAGCCATGTCGGCCTCGCGCTCACCGGCCTGTCGGTGCTGCTGTTCCTTTACATCGTCGTCGGCTGGCTGTTCGGCAATGCGGTGCAGGGCTGGACCTCGACCATGCTGGTGGTCGTGTTCCTGGGCGCGGTGCAGATGTTCGTGCTCGGCATGATCGGCGAATATCTCGGCCGGCTCTATGTCGAATCGAAGCGGCGGCCGCTCTACCTCGTCGCGGACGTTGCGGGTCCGGTGAAGGGCCATGCCTCACTTGGCTATCGCTTTCAGGATTCGGGCGAGGTCACCGTTTCTCCCTTCGCGCCGCCGCGCGCGGATCTGGAAGAGCCTGCTTCGGCCCCGGCCAAGCCGCCAAGGCGCAAGTCCGAGCCGCCCACGCTGCTGTGAGGGGCATGCTCGCCCTGGTCGCGCTCGCGCTGGCGCCGCCGGTTCTGGCGCAGGACGCTCCGGCGCTGCGCGACCGGGTCGAAGCGGAGTTCGCAAAGGCACCGGCCGGAGCGCGGTTCGGGCTGCTCGTCGGCGACGGCGCTGGGCGCGAGATTGTCGCGATCCGCCCGGACGAACGCTTCATCCCGGCATCGAACACCAAGATCGTGACCACCGCCGCCGCGTGGTGGAGCATGCCCGATGCGATGATCGCGCCCGATGCGACCGGCGGCGCTGCTGTCCGCGTCGCGGGCAAGGACCTGATTCTCACCGGGCGCGGCGATGCCCGGCTGTCGAGCGCAGCGGACTGCGTCACCAATTGCCTGAGCCAGCTTGCCAACGCCATCGCCGCAGGCATCCGCCGGGTGCGCAACATCACCGGCGACGCCACCTTGTTCCCCGACGAGCGCTGGAGCGCGGGGATGAGCTGGAACAACATCCCGACGCGTTCGGGCACCGCCAATGCCGCGCTCAGCCTCGACGATAATGAGCTGGTCGCGACGGTCACACCGGCCAAGCCCGGTGCGGCACCGAAGGTGGATCATCTCGGCTATGTGACGATCGACAATCGCGTGGCGACGGTTGCGGAGGGCGGCAAGACCGATATCGCGTTCGACCGGCTGCCATTCGACCGAACGATCCGCCTGACCGGAACGATCGCCGCCGATGCGTCGCCACGCACGCTTCGCTTCGCCATCGACGATCCGGCGCATTATGCGGCGTGGCGGCTGGCAGCAATGCTGCGCGAGCGGGGCGTGAAGGTCAGCGGAACGGTGACGTCGCGCTATCGCACGCTCGATTCCGCCACCGACGATCCGGCAAAGCGCACCGCCCCGCCGCCGCGCCCACCCGAACCGGTGTGGGTCGCCGCACTAACTCCGCCCCCGCTGGCGGAGGATGTGCGCACGATCAACAAGGTCAGCCAGAACCTGCACGCGGAACTTCTGCTGCGTCGCACCGGCCTGATCGACGGCACCGGGTCGGTCGCCGACGGGCAGCAGCGTGTCGCCGCGATGTTCGCCGCCGCCGGGGCACCGCGCACCGCATTCGACTTTTCCGACGGGTCGGGCATGTCGACCTATAACCGCATCGCCCCGCGCGGCATGGTGACGCTGCTCGACTGGATCGCGCGCCAGCCCTGGGGCGCGGCGTGGCGCGAGACGTTGCCGGTTGGCGGTGTCGACGGCACGCTGGCGCGGCGGTTCAAGGGGACGGCGCTGGAGGGGCGGATCTTCGCCAAGACCGGGTCGATCAACGCGACCAATGCGCTGGCTGGCTATATGCTCGCCAAGAGCGGGAAATTGCTCACCTTCGCCGCCTATGCCAATGATGTGCCGGGGGATGCGTCGGGCACGCCGATGATCGACGCGGCGCTGGTGGCGGTCGCTGAGGCGAACTGAGGCTACGCCGCCCCGACCGGGGATAGGCCATGCTGCTCGCCGCGATGATGCTTGTTCAGGATGCGGCTTCGCTTGAAGCCGCCGGTCGCTATGCCGACGCCGAACGCGCGCGCCGATCCAGCTACGAACAAGCGCAGCGCCGCAGCGCTGGCACCGTGGCGACGGCGGATGCTGCGGAGAAGCTGGCGGACAATCTGGCGATGCAGCTGCGGCTTGCCGATGCCGAACCCTTTTACCGGCGCGCATTCGAAATCCGGCTGGCGAAGCGCGGCGAGAAGCATGGCGACACTGCACGCAGCCTGCGGCAACTCGCCTCGCTATCGATGGCGCGCGGCGCACTGGGCGAGGCGGAGGCACTCGCGCGGCGCTCGCTCGATATTCAGCGTGGGGTGGTGCCGGCGGGCGGTATGGAGCTGGCGTGGGCGCTCAATACGCTGGCCGAGGTGCTGGCGGCGCAGGGCAAGGCGTTCGATGCCGACCCGTTGTTCGGCGAGGCGATCGTCATCGCGCGGGCGCAGGGCGATGCCGACCTCGCCATCCTGCTCAACAATCACGGCAATAATTTCTACCGCATGGCCACCGCCACGGTGATCCCGCCGATGTTCCGGCGCCGCGCCGGGGCGACGCGTTCGGTCGTCGCGCCGAGCGATCAGGAGGCGAACGGCGGACTCGATCCGCTGCGCAAGCGCGCCTTTCTGGCGCAGGGCCGCGATCTGTTGAACGAGGCGATGCGGATGTTCACCGCCGCATCGGGGGCGGACCATCCCGATGTCGCCAATTTGCTCAACGGCCTCGCCGCCAATTACCGCGCCGCCGGGATGCCGGTCGAGGCCGAGGCGCGCTATCGTCAGGCAGTGGCGATCAAGGCGCGCTTCCTGCCGCCCGACAATCGCGACCGCATCGTCGGCGAATGGAGCCTGGGCGACCTGCTCGCCACCCGTCCAGGCCGCGAGGCGGAGGCGCGGACCCGGCTGCGCGCCGCGATCGCGGGGGCAATGGCATCGCAGGCACGTTTCCGCACCTTCGACGCTGCGGCGAGCAATGAGTTGCGCAGCTATGCCCCCGTGTTCGCGACCAGCATCCGCGTCGCGTGGCGGTTGTCGGTTACTTCGGCTCGGCCAGCACGATGATCGACAGGCCGGGCGGCATCGGCAGGCGGCCGAGCAAATGGCGCTCCAGCCCGAAGATCTTCTCGAACGCCCAGTTGAGCAGCTTCGGCGGCGGCGAATCGTCGCTGTCGTCCTTGCCGGTCAGCTTGCCCGCGACCCGCGCGGCGACTGCTGCGGGGAACAACAGCGAGTTGAACCAGCGCAGCTTGCGCCATTTGAGGCCGGCCTTGTCGAGCGCGGCGGTCAGCGTTGCCTTGGAATAGCGGCGCTTGTGGTGGTTCACCACGTCATGCGCGCTCCACATCCACTGATGCGCGGGGACCGTGATCAGGATCTTACCGCCGGGCTTCAGCCGCTTCGCCATGCCGGCGAGTGCCGCGACGTCGTCCTCGACATGTTCGACCACGTCGAGCACCGCGATCAGATCATATTGCCCCTCAGCCACCCCGGTGAGCTCGGGCAGGGGCGCGGTGCCGACGTCCTTGCCCAGCCGTGCGCTGGCGACGGTGCGCGCCGCTTCGTCGATCTCGATCGCATCGACCGTGCCGAATGCGCCGAGCATTGGCAGGTTGTGGCCGGTGCCGCACCCAATCTCCAGGATCCGCGCGCCCTTCGGCGGCTGAACATAGCGCGCGATGTAATCGGCGAGGATGTCGCGGCGCGCCACATACCACCAATGGGTGGAATCATGTTCGGCCATGCGGTCGTAAACGATGCGGTCCATATCAGCGGAATACCAGCCAGCGATTGAGGATGAAGGTAAAAATCGTCGCGAGGCCGACTGCGGGTAACAGCGGCACCCATCCGGGATAACCGAGCACTGCCGTGCCAAGCCAGGTGATGATCGCGTTCAACGCGACGCCCGACCCCTGCACGGCAACGAACTGCACCTTTTGTCGCGGGCCAGGATCACGCGTGCCATGACCCTTGAAGCTCCAGCGGCTGTGCAGGAAATAGCCCGCCGTCACCGCCACGGCAAAGGCGAAGGGCACGGCATAGACCGCATCCTTGCGCGCAAATACCCAAAAGGTCAGCGGCAGATAGACGGCGGAATAGATCACGGTGGAAATGCCCCCCGCGATGCCGAAACGGATCAGCTGGCCCAGCATCCCGCTCCGCCGCAAATCGTCCAGTCGATGATTGAGTGAAGCCACGCCCGCCTTGCCCTGAAGTCGCGCGCCGCCCTAATGCTCGCGCTGCAGAAGGGGAAGCGGTTTTGAGTTCGACACGATTCGCGGGGTTCGACCTCGAACGGGAACTGCGGACGCGCTGGGTGCGCTGGACCTTGCTCGTCTGGGTCGCGATTGCGGCCTGGTATGTGTGGCAACGCTGGGGGTTGATCAACGCGCTCGCGCTCAGCGACACCGACGACAATATGCGGATGATGCAGGTGCGCGGGTTGCTCGCCGGGCAGGACTGGTATGACCTGCGCCAGTATCGGCTGAGCCCGCCGGGCGGCCTCGACATCCACTGGTCGCGGCTGGTCGACCTGCCGATCGCTGGGCTGATCCTGATCTTTCAACCCTTTACCGGGACCGCGATGGCCGAGCGGCTGGCGGCGGGGATCGCGCCGCTCTTCCCGCTGGCCGTGACAATGCTGGCGATGGGCGCGGCAGTGCGCCGCCTGATCGCGCCCGCCGCCTGGCCGCTGGCGGTGCTGATCCTGATGGGCTGCACCGCGACGATGGCGCAGTTCGTGCCGCTGCGCATCGACCATCATGGCTGGCAGCTCGCCTTTCTTGCGCTCGCCGTCATGGGCATCGCCGACCCGCAGCGCACGCGCGGCGGGCTGACCATCGGTCTGACCAGCGCAGGATCGTTGACGATCGGGCTGGAGCTGCTGCCGTTCTGCGCGATGGCCGGCGCAATCGTCGCGCTGCGCTGGGTATGGGACCGTGACGAAATGCCGCGCATGCGCGCTTATGGCCTCAGCCTGGCGGGCGGGAGCAGCGCCGGGTTCGTGCTGTTCGCGTCCAACGCCAATTACGCGATGCGCTGCGACGCGCTGACGCCCGTGTGGCTGTCGGTGATGGTCGCGGCGGGCGCGCTGGTGGTGGTGCTGAGCCTGCTCAACCCGGCCAACCGGCTCGTCCGGCTGGGCATCGCAGCAGTAGGAGGTGCGGTCGTCGTGGGCGGCTTTGCCGGGTTGTTCCCGCAATGTCTGCAACGCCCGGAAGGCGTGTCGGACGAGCTGGCCAACACCTGGCTCAACAATGTCCGCGAAGCGCGGCCGATCTACAAACACAGCTTTACCATGGCGTTCCCGATGGCGGTGCTGCCAGTGATCGGGATCATCGGCGCAGGATTCGCCGCGTGGCGCGCCAGGACTGCCGACCAGCTCGTCGCCTGGGTTGCAATCGGGCTGTTCACCGCCTTCGCCGGCGCAATGCTGATGTGGCAGGTGCGCGCAGGGCCGGCGGCGCAGCTGCTGGCGGTGCCGGGCTCGGCGTGGCTCGCCTGGACCATTGTGCCATGGTTCCTGCGCCAGCGCTGGATGCTGGTGCGAGTGCTGGGATCGGTGGTCGCGTTCCTGCTGGTATCGGGTCTGTTCGCCGGGTTCGTGGTCAAATATCTGCCGGTCAGCGACCCGCCCTCCAAATACCGCAGCACGGTGAGCCGGGCCAACAACCGCTGTGCCAGCGCGTCCGGGATGCGGATGCTCGACCGCACGCTGCCGCCATCGACGCTGTTCACCCATGTCGACCTGGGCCCGCGGCTGATCGTGATGACGCGACACAAGGGGATTGCCGGGCCCTATCACCGCAACGAGCGTGCGATCCTGGACGTGCATCATGGCTTTACCGGCAAGCCGGAGGCGTTTCGCGGCATCGCGCAACGTTATGGCGCGCAATATCTGCTGGTCTGCCCGAACATGGCCGAGACCACCGTCTATCGCGCACGGGAGAAGGACGGATTCTACGGGCAGCTTGCCAAGGGCAAGGTTCCGGACTGGCTCGAACCGGTGCCGCTGCCCAAGGGTGCGCCCTACCGGCTGTGGCGGATCCGGTACGAGCGGTAGTTTCTTAGCCCCTCCCGCCTTCGCGGGAGGGGTGTGAAGACCCTAGACCCCGAAGCTCTGCTTTACCCCGTCGATCACGAACTGGATCGCCAGCGCCGCCAGCAGCACGCCGAGCAGCCGGGTGATGACCGATTCGATCTTTGCGCCGAGCACCCGCATCAGCGGCCCGGCGGCGAGCAGTGCAGCCAGCGTCAGCGCAAGCACCAGCGCCAGCGCGCCGAACACCGCGGCGGTCTGCCCCGGCCCATCGGCGCGCGAGACGAGCAGCATGATCGTGGCAATCGATCCCGGTCCCGCGATCATCGGCATCGCCATCGGAAAGACCGAGACATCCTCGACCTCGGGCGTCTGCATCACCTTTTCCGCGCGGTCCTCACGGCGCTCCTGGCGCTTTTCGAACACCATTTCGAGCGCGATGATGAACAGCATGATCCCGCCCGCGATGCGGAATGCGCTGAGACTGATGCCCAGCGTGCGCAACAGCGCTTCGCCCACCAGTGCGAACACCAGCAGGATCGCGGTCGCGATCATCACCGCGCGCACCGCCATTGCCCGCTGCAGCGTCGGGCGGGCACCCTTGGTCAGGCCCGCATAGATCGGCGCGCAGCCCGGCGGGTCGATCACCACGAACAGCATGGCAAAGGCGGACAGGAACAGCTCGATCATTGGGCTTGCCTCTCTGCCAATTTGCGTTCCCAGCTAAGGGCATCGCGAACGATGCGCTCCAGATCGTCATATTGCGGCCGCCACGGCAAGGCCGCGAGGATCGCGCGATTGTCCGATACCAGTTCGTCGGGATCGCCTGCGCGGCGCCCCTCAAGCCTGCGTTCGATCGTAACGTTGGTCACGCGGTCGACCGCGTCGAGCACTTCGAGCACCGAATAGCCACGGCCATAGCCGGCGTTGAGCGTATGGCTGCTGCCCGGATCGGCGATCAGCAGGTCGAGTGCATGGACATGCGCGGCGGCAAGGTCGCTGACATGGATATAGTCGCGCACCCCGGTGCCGTCGGGCGTGGCAAAGTCCGTCCCGAACACCGAAACCCCGTCGCGCTTGCCGGTCGCCGCCTCGACCGCGACCTTGATCAAATGCGTCGCGCCCGCCGTGCTCTGCCCGCTGCGCCCCTGCGGATCGGCACCAGCGACGTTGAAATAGCGCAGCGCGCAATAGTTGATCGGGTGCGCAGCAGCGACGTCCTTCAGCATGATCTCGGTCATCAGCTTGGACATGCCATAGGGGTTGATCGGCTGCTTGGGCGCGTCCTCGCGCACCGGTACGACCTCAGGAATTCCGTAGGTTGCGGCGGTGGAGGAGAAAATGAAATGCTTCACCCCTTCCGCCACCGCGCTCTCGATCAGGCTGCGGCTGGCGGCGGTGTTGTTGCGGTAATATTTGAGGGGGTCGCTGACCGATTCCGGCACCACCACCGACCCGGCGAAATGCATGATGGCGGTCACCCCGTGCTCGCGGATCGCGGCGCGGACCTTGTCCTCATCGGCGATATTGGCGACGACCAGCGCCGCGCGCGGATCGACCGCCCAGTCGAAACCCGTGACCAAATTGTCCAGAACGACAACGCGCCAGCCCGCATCGAGCAGCGCGAGCACCGCATGGCTGCCGATATAGCCCGCCCCGCCCGTCACCATCACCGTGCCGTCATGCATGTTCGTCTTGCCCCTAGTTGCGCGTCGCGCTCAATCCTATCTTGGCTCCCGTAGCAAGGAGTTGAAGCGTATGACTACCGAAACCGCAATTCTCGCGGGTGGTTGCTTCTGGTGTGTGGAAGCGGTGTTCAAAGACCTGATCGGCGTCGAGTCGGTCGAAAGCGGCTATATTGGCGGGCATGTCGACAACCCGACCTACAAGGCGGTGTGCAGCGGCAATACCGGCCATGCCGAGGCGCTGAAGGTCACGTTCGACCCGCAGCAACTGCGCTATGACGACCTGCTCGACATCTTCTTCGCGACGCATGATCCGACGACGCTGAACCGCCAGGGTGGCGATGTCGGCACGCAATATCGCTCGGCGATCTTCCCGCAGTCGCCCGAACAGGAGGCGGCGGCGCGCGCGGGGATCGAACGCAACGCCAGCGAATGGCCCGCGCCGATCGTCACCACGATCGAACATGCTGACACCTGGTGGCCCGCAGAGGATTATCACCAGAATTACTGGGAAGGCGAAGGCCAGCGGAATCCCTATTGCCTGGGGGTCATCCCGCCCAAGCTCAACAAGCTGCGCAAGAGCTTTGCCGAGCGGCTGAAGGCGAAGGCGGGGGCAGGCTCGGCCTGACGCACGTGCTTACATGTCGTCATTCCCGCGCAGGCGGGAATCCATTCTGGCTGACCGACCGGATAGGGTCGCATCGTTAGTGCCAATGGATCCCCGCCTTCGCGGGGATGACGATATTCTTAATGGGAGAGCTAACGCGCCGCTGCCCGCTTCAGGCGGTCGTTGATGGCGAGGCCGATGCCGTCCTCCGGGATGGCCGCCACGGCCATCGCGGCGCGATCCGATGCATCCGCGCGGTGGAGTGCATCGAACAGGCGGGCAGCGGCCTCGGTCAAATCGCCCGTCGCGGACAGCGTGTCATCGCCGTCGACCGCGCCAAAGCCGATCAGCCACTCGCCATCCCGCGCCTCGGTCGCGTTGAGTCGCAGCGGCTTGCGCGGCGCATAGTGGCTGGCGAGCTGGCCCGGCGCTTCGATCGCCTCCCCTGCCCCCGCCAACCAGCGCCCGATCTCCCGCTCGATCGCCGCCGCCGACACGGGGCCGGGGCGCAGCAGGCGCGGTTGCGCGCCGACCGCGACGATGGTCGATTCGATCCCGCCGCTGGTCGCACCATCGTCGATGATCAGCGGGACGCGGTCTCCGAGCGATGCGGCGACATGGCTCGCGCGGGTCGGGCTGATCGTGCCGCTGGCGTTTGCCGACGGCGCGGCGAGCGGCTTGCCCGTCGCTGCCAGCAGCGCCTGCATCGCGCGATGCTGCGGCACCCGGATCGCGACGGTCGAAAGCCCGGCCGTCACCAGCCCGGCAATCGGCGCATCCGGCCGCAGCGGCAGCACCAGGGTCAGCGGACCCGGCCAGAAGGCATCGGCGAGCGCGCGCGCATCGCGGTCGAACATCGCGATCGCCTCAGCCGCGCGGCGGTCGGCGACATGGACGATCAGCGGGTTGAAACTCGGTCGCCCCTTGGCCGCATAGATGCCCGCCACCGCCTCTGCATTGGTGGCGTCGGCGGCGAGCCCGTACACCGTCTCGGTCGGAGTCGCGACGCATCCTCCCGCTGCAATGATCGCGGCGGCCTCGGCAATGGCAGCCTCGCCGTAGGGTAAGATGCGGGGATTTGGCGCGGTCATTTCCGATGGCTATAGCGCAGGCAAAAGCGCCGCAAGAGAGAGGACGAAATGAGCTTCACCCCCGCCATCGCCGAACAGCGTTTCGTGCTGGAGCATGTCGCGCAAATCGCGGACCTGGGCGTCGAATCCGACATCCTCGATGCGGTGCTGGAGGGCGCGGGCGCGTTCGCCGCGGGCGAATGGGCGCCGCTCGACCGCGCAGGCGACACGGTCGGCGCAAAATGGTCGCCCGAGGGCGTGACCATGCCCGACGGCTATCGCGCGGCGTATCAGGCCTATGTCGAGGGCGGCTGGGGCACGATCGGCTCGCCCGAGGCGTTCGGCGGACAGGGCCTGCCCTTTGCGCTGTCGACCGCGGTGCTGGAGATGCTGGGCAGTGCGAATATGGGCTTTGCGCTGTGTCCGACGCTGACGGTCGGCGCGATCGAGTCGCTGATGCACCATGGCACGCCCGAGCAGCAGGCGGCGTATCTCCCGCACCTCGCCACCGGCGCGTGGACCGGAACGATGAACCTGACCGAGCCCCAGGCCGGATCCGATGTCGGCGCGCTCAAGACCAAGGCCGAGCCGCGCGCCGACGGCAAGTGGAGCATCAGCGGGACCAAGATCTATATCAGCTTTGGTGACCATGATCTGGCCGATAACATCGTCCATCTGGTGCTCGCGCGCACGCCGGGGGCCCCTGCGGGGACCAAGGGCATTTCGCTGTTCCTGGTGCCGAAATTCCGGCTGAACGCCGATGGCACGCCGGGCGAGTTCAACGATGTCCGCGTGGTGTCGATCGAGCACAAGATGGGGCTGCACGCCTCCCCCACCTGTGTCCTGAGCTTCGGCGACAATGGCGATTGTGTCGGCGAGCTGATCGGCCCGGAAATGGGGGGCATGCGCGCTATGTTCACGATGATGAACAATGCGCGGCTGAACGTGGGGCTGCAGGGCGTGCAGGTCGCCGAGCGCGCGACCCAGCGCGCCGTCGCCTATGCCCGCGACCGCGTGCAGGGCGTGCGCGAGGGCAAGCCCGCCACCATCGTCGAATTCCCCGATGTCCGCCGCATGCTGATGCGGATGAAGGCGCAGACCATGGCGGCGCGCGCGCTGGTCTATCTCGCGGCGGCGCAGGTCGATCGCGCCAATGCCGGCGACGCAACGGCGCGCGCGCTGCTCGACCTGCTCACCCCGCTCGCCAAGGCGCATGGCACCGATATCGGATGCGAAGTGACCAGCATCGGCATCCAGGTCCATGGCGGCATGGGCTATATCGAGGAGACCGGCGCGGCCCAGCATTTCCGCGACGCGCGCATCACCCCGATCTATGAAGGCACCAACGGTATCCAGGCCGCCGATCTGGTCGGGCGCAAGCTGAACATGGATGGCGGCGCGACGCTGACCGCGCTGCTGACGCGAATGAAGGCCGACGCGCAGGATGCCGGGCTGATCGCGCTGATCGATGCGTGCGCGGAGGTGACGCAGCATATGCTAGCCAGCGAGATGGATGACCGGCTGGCGGGCAGCTACCCGTTCCTCACGATGCTCTCCACCGCCGTGTGCGGCTGGCTGATGGAAGCGCAGGGGCGGATCGCGGCAGGGGCCGAAGGCGACCCGGCGTTCCTGGCGATGAAGACCGCGGCGGCGCGTTTCCATGTCGCGCAGATCGTGCCCGAAGCGATGGGGCTGAAGGCGGCGGCGATGGCGAGCGCGGAGGCGCTCTACGCTGTCGATGCAGGGACGTTTGCCGCCTGACCCCGCAGATGCGCGATCGTCTGCGCTTCGAATGCGGCGGGATCGGTGCGCGCGCTGGCCAGCGCGGCGGCGTCGAGTTCGAGCGCGACGCGTCCTTCGGCCAATAGTGCGCCGGCCTGGCACGCGCTGCTGAGCGTCGCGAGGTCGTGGAGCGCGGTGACCAGGGTCAACCCGGCGGCAACCCGCGCGGCGAGTGCGTGGCGCAGGTCATAGGCCGCGACCGGATCGAGCCAGTTGAATGGTTCGTCGAGGATCACGATGCCCTGCCCGGCGGCGAAGGCACAGGCGATGGCGATGCGCTGGCGCTGTCCCGCCGAACAGGCGCCGATGCGGCGGTCGAGCAGCGGGGCGAGCACCAGTGCGTCGGCGATGCTCCCGACTGCCGCGAGTGCGCGGTCGGAGTCGCCCGCGACGATCCCAAGCACGGCGCGCGCCGTCAGCACGGGAGGGAGCATCGCGGCGTCGGGCGCATAGCCGATCGCCGCTGCTCGCCTCGCCCGGTCGGCGGTGCAATCGGTGCCGTCGATCCGCACCGTTCCGCCCTGGACCTCCAGCCGCCCCGCGACCGCACGCAGATAGCTGGTCTTGCCCGATCCATTGGCGCCGATCAGCCCGAACCAGCTGCCCCGTGCGATCGACAGCGAGATGTCGCGCACCGCCGGCACGCCGTCGCGCACAACCGAAAGCGTCGCGGTGCCGAGTGCCTCGATCATGCCATGCTCCAGGTTGCGCGCGACGCACGGCGCAGCAGGGCGAAGCCGACAATCGCCACATAGGGCACCAGCAGCGGGGGGAAGCTGGCGCCGAGCACCGCGCCACCGACCGCGCCGAACAGCAGGATCATGTCGGCAAAGCGCTTCGAATAGGCGCGAAGGCTCCACACCCGCAGCAGCGTCAACAGGGCGATTGCAACGACCGCCGCTGCACAGGGCCAGACGGCGTGCGGCGCGAACAGCAGCATGAGCGGGAGGAGGATCGCGGCATAGCGTGCCGATGCGCCGAGATGCAGCATCGCGCTGCGCCACGCTCCGTGCCCGGCGCGGGCCAGAAAGACGACGATGTCGGCGTCGACACGGGTGAATGCGAGCATTGCCAGCACAACGGCCCCCGCCGGAACGGCAAGGCGCAGAATGGGGTTCCAATGGGTCGGCAGCAGCAGGGCGAGCGCGACACTCGCCAGCGCGGCGACCAGCGGGACGACCGTGCGCCAGTGCGGGTGGCCGGCGAAGATCTGATACCCACTGACCGCGTCCGCGGGTGAGAGGGACCAGGTCGCGCGGCGCAGCGGCTGCACGCGCGGGCGGAGACGAAGGATGCGCAGGGGGAGCAAAGCTGCGGCGACCGCCCCGGCCACCTGACCGACGAGCAGCGCAGCCATGGCGGACGGACGCGCGAGCGCGCCGAGAGCCACCAGCGCCAGCGCCACCAGTGCCAGGACTGCCGCGAAAAAGTGCCGCTGTCCCACCGGATCGAGCGCGGCCGCAGCAACCACCGATTCACGCGCCAGATGGTCGAGCCGGTGCTGTGCCGCGCGGATGCTTGCCCATCCGGCAAGCGCGCCGACAGCCGCTGCCACGCGGCTATCGCGCAGCGCGGCGGCAGCATCCGATCCGATGAGGAGTGCCAGCCCAAGCGCGGCCATAACGGCGAGCATCAGCCAGTCGCGCCAGCCCGGCAGCGCCAATGCGGCCTCGCCGCGCGCTACTGCCCGTTCATGGCGCAACAGCGGGTGCATCGCGCCGCGCCCGGCAGGCTCAGGCGATCTCGCGGTCCAGCAGTTCGTGGGCGCTCAGGCCCAGCAGCGCGATATGGTCGCGCACCTTGGGCCAGTAGCCGGTGAGGAAGCGGTCGCGCTCGGCCAGTTTCAGCCGTTCGACCGCGCCGGGCAGGACGAACATGCCAACGCCGCGGCGCACTTCGACATAGCCATCGTCCTGAAAGCTCTGATACGCCTTGGCCACGGTCAGCGGGTTCGCACCATGTTCGGCGGCAAGCGCGCGCACCGATGGCAATTGATCCCCCGCCCGGTATTCGCCGCGCAGGATCGCCGTTGCAATCGTCGCACGTAGCTTCAGGTAAACCGGGCTGTCTTCATGTTCGAGCGCTGTCATGGTGCCTTAATACAGCACGGGGGATTAAAGTTCCACCCCCAATGCGGTTTCTACTGAAACCGTCTGACCCTAACCTGCCCAGTTTGACACGACAGCATCGAGATCGGGCCGGGGGCGCTCTTCCAGCGGTTTGGACTGGGTGCCGATATAGACAAATCCCGCAATCCGCTCGGGATGGGCACCGAACAGGTCGCGCACGGCGTCGCTGAACGTGGCCCAGCCGGTGAGCCAGTTTGCGGCGAATCCCATCGCATGCGCGGCGTGGAGCAAGTTCATCGTCGCCGCGCCGACCGACAATTCCTGTTCCCATAACGGGATGTGGCTGCCGACCTTCGGCGAATAGAGGACCACCACCAAAGTCGGCGATTGCCGCGCAAATTGCTCCATCGCCTCGATCTCGAGCCGCGCGGCGGTGGGGCGCTCGGCGCGATAGGCAGCGACCAGTGCGGCGGCAAAGGCATCGCGCGCCTCGGGTGGCACCACCACAAAGCGCCACGGCGCGAGTTTGCCGTGATCGGGCGTGCGCGCGGCGATTTCGAGGATGTCGCGTAGCTGCGCCGCATCAGGGCCGGGCGCGACCAGATCGCGCGCCTTGCCCGAGCGACGGGTGCGCAGGAGCGACAATGGGGTGGTGGTGTCGTTGAAGTTCATGTCCGCCCGTTAGCCGCTCCGGCCGCACGCGCCAAGCGTTTTTGCGAACGGTTCGCAAGTCTCGCGGTGGTCTCTGGTTACCAGTGTGACAATCAGGCTTCACATGCGGGTGTTTGCCGCTAGTCTCCGCGCCATCCGGCCCCCAGAGGCCAAAAATGTCAGGGAGTTTCGTGCCGATGGCGCACACACCAGCAGCCGCACCAGGCGGTGAGCGAACCTTTTTGGGCCACCCGCTCGGCCTGTTCATCCTGTTCTTCGCCGAAATGTGGGAGCGGTTCTCCTACTACGGCATGCGCGCGCTGCTGATGTTTTATCTGACGAAGCACTGGCTCTTTTCCGACCAGTCTTCGAGTGTCATCTACGGTGCCTACACCGCGTTGGTATATATCACCCCGGTGCTCGGCGGCTATCTTGCCGACAAGTATCTCGGGCAGCGCAAGGCGGTGCTCTACGGGGCGGTGCTGCTGACCTTCGGCCATTTCCTGATGGGGTTCGAGGGGACCGGCGGCCAGGACGCTGCCTCGCTCAATATTTTCTGGCTGGCGCTCGCGTTTATCATCGTCGGATCGGGCTTCCTAAAGGCCAATATCTCGGTGATCGTGGGCCAGCTCTATCCGCGCACGGACGTGCGTCGCGACGGTGCTTACACGATTTTCTACATGGGCATTAACCTCGGCGCGTTCCTGGGTTCGCTACTGTGTGGCTATCTGGGCGAAACCTATGGCTGGAGCTATGGATTCGGCGCGGCGGGTGTCGGGATGCTACTCGGCCTGATCGTCTTCGTAATCGGCAAGCCGCTGCTTATGGGCAAGGGCGAAGCGCCCGATTCCGCGAAGCTGGCGAAGTCGGTTCTCGGCTTCAAGCTGGAATGGCTGCTGTATCTTGTTGGACTGGTCGCGGTCGTGGTCTGCTGGTGGCTGGTCCAAAATCAGGCGGTCGTAGGCACTCTGCTCGGCATCGGCGGCACGATCCTGATCCTCTATGTGCTCGGGGTTGCCACTTTCGTCTTCGTGCATGGATCCTACAATGCCGCGCCGAAGCTTCCGGTTGCTCTGTTCGCGCTGGGCGGCGTGCTGGCGATCATCGCCTTCGTTGCGATGTTCGTCGGAGCCATGACGGATACCGCCGCGCAGAATCTGGCGCTCGGCGGTTTCGGCTTGTCGCTGCTCGTTGTGATTTGGCAATCGATCGGACGCACCAATCACGACCGCGATCGAATTTTTGCGGCCATGTTCCTGATCATTGGGTCGATCTTGTTCTGGGCACTATTCGAGCAGGCCGGTTCGTCCCTGAACTTGCTGACCGATCGCCATGTCGATCGCACCGTGATGGGCTGGAACATCCCGGCCTCCATGTTCCAGTCGCTGAATGCGATGTACATCGTGCTGCTAGCGCCGCTGTTCGCGTGGCTGTGGACCGCGCTGGGGCGGAAGGGTATCGAACCCTCGACGCCAGCGAAATTCGGCCTTGCCGTAATCCAACTTGGTGCAGGCTTCCTCGTCCTTGTCGCCGGTGGTGGCAGCGACGGCGCGCTGATCCCGCTGGTGTTCATTTTCCTCATCTATCTGCTGCACACGACCGGCGAGCTTTGCCTGTCGCCGGTGGGTCTGTCGGCCATGAACCGGCTTGCGCCCGCGCACATGGCGAGCCTCATCATGGGCACCTGGTTCTTCGCATCGGCCACCGGCAATTTCGTCGCCGGCCTGATCGCGGCGGCGACGGGGTCTGAAAGCGCAAGTGGCGAGGCGGCGAACGTGCAGACGGTGCTGGACGTGTACAGCACGATCGGCTGGGTCGCGATCGGCGTCGGCGTGGCGATCATCTTTATCTCGCCACTGATCAAGAAGCTGATGCATCTCGACACGCTGCGCGATGACGATGAACTTGCCGGGACGGCCCAGCTGGCCGAGCCGCAAGCTCCGGGCGTTCATCTGGAAGATGAGAAGCGCTGATCGTCTGACAATCGGGAGGGGAATATGGGACTTTTGATCGCGGCCTGTGCGGCGTTTCTGGGGACCCATTTCCTCCTTTCCCACCCCTTGCGAAAGCCGCTGGTCGACGCTGTCGGCGAGCGGCTTTTTCTCGGGATCTACTCGCTGGTCGCGTTCGCCACGCTGGGCTGGATGGCGCATGTCTATGGGCGGATGCCGGATGAGGCACCGCTCTGGGCGGTCGGCGATGGCCTGTGGGCGGTGGCGAGCGCGATCATGTTGCTCGCTTCGGTGCTGATGGTGGGATCGCTGATCGGCAACCCCGCCCTCCCCGACCCGACCGGAAAGCCCAAGGCGGTGCCCCGCCCGCGCGGGGTGTTCGCGATCACGCGCCATCCGATGATGTGGAGCTTTGCCCTGTGGGCGCTCGCGCACATCCTCGTCTTCCCGCAACCGGCGCAGATCGTGCTGGCGTCCAGCATCGGCCTGCTCTCGCTGGTCGGCGCGGCGTTGCAGGACGGCAAGAAGCGGCGGCTCCAGCCCGATTTCTGGCCGCGCTGGCAGGATGTGACCAGCTATTGGCCATTCGTCGCCATCGCACAGGGCCGCGCGCAGGGCGCTGCCGCGTGGCCGGGCACGATAGCGCTGGTCGGCGGCACATTCCTGTGGCTCGGCGCGACCTGGGCGCATCTTCCGCTGGCGGATTTGCCGGCGGGCGTGTGGCGGTGGCTAAGCTAAAGCCGCCTCGATCGCGTGGTGGATATCAGTGGCGTAGGCGACCAAGGTAACGTGTAGATCCGTTCGCTCCTTGATCGCTGCACGACTTTCGCGCACCGCGATGATCGCGGCCTGATCAATGGGATAGCGAAATACACCACAACTGATCGCAGGGAACGCGATGCTTGCGATCCCTCGCTCCGCAGCGATTTCGAAGCAGCGCCGGTAGCAGCGGGCGAGAAGCTCGGCCTCTCCCTTCGCCCCGCCCTGCCACACCGGGCCGACCGTATGGATGATGTATCGCGCGGGAAGCAGGTAGCCCCCTGTGATCTTCGCATCGCCGGTCTTGCAGCCGCCCAGGGAGTAAAGCTTCCGACATTCCTCCAAGAGCCCAGGTCCAGCCGCACGATGGATCGCGCCATCGACGCCTCCCCCTCCCAACAACGAGCTGTTTGCCGCGTTGACGATGGCGTCGACGGCGATTTTGGTGATGTCGGTTTGGACCAGTTCGATGCGCATGATGCACGTTTCGACCGCGCCTCGGCATGGGTCAAGGCGCTGGCGACGACGCACCCGGAAATCTGGATATGGCTGGCCGCAACCAAATCGTTTCGCGCGTGTTCCAACGCGATGCGTACAATTTGCGACACTCTTTTGGTGGACGTGCCGACGGGCGCTGGCCATTTTCGGGGCATGATGGTTCGCCCCTTCCTGATCCTCGGCATCGCCGCGCTTCCGCTCGCCGGCTGTGCGGCCGGCCCCGACTACCGTCCAGGCACAGCGACGCAGCTTGGCGTGCCGCCCGCCTTCTCGGTCGCGGCGGACCAGCAGGCTCAGGCTGATCTCAAACGCTGGTGGACCGCGTTCAACGATCCGATGCTGACCACACTGGTCGAGCAGGCGGCCGGTCAGAATCTCGACGTCGCGCAGGCCGTGACCCGGCTGCGTCAGGCGCGCGAGGCGCTGGTACAGTCGCGCGCATCCCTGCTTCCGTCGGTCAGTGCGGGCAGCAGCGCATCGCGCAGCGAACCCGTGCGCGGCAACAGCACGCAGGTGACCCTGCCCGACGGCACCGTCACCACCGTGTCGCAGGGCGGCAGCACCAGCTTCTCGCTCGGCGGAGACGTCAATTATCAGGTCGACCTGTTCGGCGGCGTGCGGCGCGGGGTCGAGGCGAGCCGCGCGCAGCTCGAGGCATCGGGCTACAGCTACGCCGCGACGCTCGTGTCGATCCAGGGCGAGATTGCGCGCAACTACATCCTTGCCCGCGCCGCGCAGGCGCAGCTGGCCAATGCGCGCGAGAGCCTGACGATTCAGGACGACAATCTCGAGATTGCGGGCTTTCGCGTGCAGGCGGGCCTGGTCTCCTCGCTCGATCAGGAACAGGCCCGCGCCAATCGCGCGCAGACCGCCGCGTCGATCCCGTCGATCGAGGCGAGCTACAATAGCGCCGTCTCGCGCCTCGGCGTGCTGACCGGGCAAGCGCCGGGCGCGCTCAAGGCGCAGATGGAGGCGGTGCGCCCGATCCCGCAGGGGCCGGAACGGATCGCGGTCGGCATCCCCGCCGATACGCTGCGCCAGCGGCCCGATGTGCGGCTGGCCGAACGCAACCTCGCCGCCGCCGTCGCGCAGATCGGCGTGTCGGAGGCGCAGCTCTACCCGCAGCTTTCGCTCGGCGGCAGCATCGATGCGGGTGCGGGCAGCGTCGCCAGCCTGTTCGACGTGATCACGGGCCGCGTCTTTGCCAGCATCGCGCAGACGATCTTCGACGCCGGGCGCACCCGCGCGCAGGTGCGCTCGGCCCAGGCGGCGGCGGACGGTGCCTTCTACGCCTATAAGCAGACGGTGCTGATCGGCATCGAAGAGGTCGAGAATGCAGTCGTCGCGCTGCAGACAGCGCAGGCGCGCGAACGCGAATTCACCATCGCGCTCGATGCCGCGAACAACAGCGCGATCCTGTCGCGCAGTTCCTACCGCGCCGGCCTTGCTGATTTCCTGACGCTCAGCCAGGCCGAAGCGTCGCTGATTTCCGCGCGTAACGGCCTCAATCAGGCGCGGTCGGACAAGGCATCGGCGCTGATCCAGCTGTACCTCGCATTGGGCGGCGGCTGGGATGCCAGCGCCGCGCCGACGCCCGAAACCGTCCCCGCCCCGCCCCCCGCACTCATCACCGGAAGCAATTGATGGCCGACGCTGCAAATCCCAAGATCGACGAATTTCTGGGCGGCAAGGCGACCCCGGCGTGGCAACGCTACGCCAAATGGATCGCGCTCGCACTGATCGTCGTGGCCGTCCTGTTCGGGGCATGGAAGATGTTCGGCGGGACCGAAGAAGCGGGCTATGCGACTCGCGCGGTCGAGAAGGGATCGCTGACCGTCACCGTCTCTGCGACGGGCAAGCTCGCGCCGACCAATCAGGTTCAGGTCGGCTCCGAACTGTCGGGTCTGGTCAACCGCGTGCTGGTCGATGTCAACGATCGGGTGACGGCTGGCCAGCCGCTCGCGCTGATCGATCCCGAACGGCTTGACGACGCGATCACCCAGGCGCGCGCCTCCGTCGCGGCGGCACAGGCGACGGTCGCACAGAATCAGGCGACGCTGACCGAAGCACAGAGCCAGCTCGCGCGGTTCGAGGAAGTCAGCCGCCTGTCCGGCGGGCGCGTGCCGGCCAAGACCGAGCTCGACAATGCCCGCGCCGCTGTGGCGCGCGCGGTCGCGACAGTGCGCGCGAGCCAGGCACAGGTGACGTCGCAGCAAGCAGCGCTGCGCTCGGCGGTGACGCAGCGGAACAAGGCGATCATCCGCTCGCCCGTCAACGGCGTGGTGCTCGCGCGGCAGGTCGAACCGGGCCAGACGGTCGCGGCATCGTTCAACACCCCGACCCTGTTCGTGATCGCCGAGGATCTCAGCGCGATGGAGCTGGAAGTCGCGATCGACGAGGCCGATGTCGGCCAGGTCAAGCAGGGGCAAAGGGCGAGCTTCACCGTCGATGCATTCCCCGGCGAAACCTTCCCCGCGGTGATCCAGCGCGTCGATGTCGGCTCCAACCTGTCGGCCCAGACAACCACGACGACCAGCAGCACGACGGCACAGGTCGTTTCCTACGCCGCCACGCTGTCGGTCGCCAACCCGGAGCAGAAGCTGCGTCCCGGCATGACCGCCACGGCCGAGATCGTGACTCTACAGAAGAACAACGTCCTGCTCGTCCCCAACGCCGCGCTGCGCTTCACGCCCAGCGCCGGCGGGCAGGAGGCGGCGAAGGGCGGCATCTCGGGCGCCCTTGTGCCCAGTCGTCGACGTCGCGGCGGAGACAATGAGAAGGCTGCAACAATCGCCCGCGGCGCCCGTCAGACGGTCTATGTGAAGGGCGAGGACGGCCAGCCGCGTGCGATCGAGGTCACCACCGGCGACACCAACGGTCAGGTGACCGAAGTGCTGTCGGGCGATCTGAAGCCGGGGATGGAGGTCATTACCGGACAGTTTGCGGGCGAAAGCTCGGGCAGCG
Organism: Sphingomonas sp. SDUR79; assembly: GCF_056821745.1. Lineage (NCBI taxonomy): Bacteria > Pseudomonadati > Pseudomonadota > Alphaproteobacteria > Sphingomonadales > Sphingomonadaceae > Sphingomonas > Sphingomonas sp. SDUR79. The sequence continues at coordinate 2,146,825 of NZ_JBPDIN010000001.1, forward strand.
GAAAGCGCTCCGGCGGCGGGTCGGGCGGCGGCCAGCGCAAGGCGGGAGCGTCGGGTGGCTGATCCGATCATCCGCCTGCGCGGCGTCACCAAGACCTATGGCGAGGGGCCGACCGCGTTCCAGGCGCTGAAAGGCGTCGACCTCGACATCGAACAGGGCGATTTCGTCGCGGTGATGGGGCCGTCGGGCTCGGGAAAATCGACCACGATGAACATTCTGGGCTGTCTCGACGTGCCGACGCGGGGGCAATTCCTGTTCAAGAATGTCCATGTCGAAACGCTCGACCGCGACCAGCGTGCCTTGCTGCGCCGTCGCTACCTTGGCTTCGTGTTTCAGGGGTTCAACCTGCTCAGCCGCACCAGTGCGCTGGAGAATGTCGAGCTGCCCCTGCTCTATCGCGGCGAGGACAAGAAGACGCGGCACCGGCTGGGCATGGCGGCGCTGGAAAAGGTCGGGCTCGACCAATGGTGGGACCATACCCCCGCCGAACTGTCCGGCGGCCAGCAGCAGCGCGTGGCCATCGCCCGCGCGATCGTCACCAGCCCCGATGTGCTGCTCGCCGACGAACCCACCGGCAATCTGGATTCGGAACGGTCGGTGGAGATCATGCAATTGCTCACCGGCCTCAACAAGGACAGCGGCATCACTGTGCTGATGGTCACGCATGAATCGGAGATGGCGGCGTTCGCCCGCACCATCGTGCATTTCAAGGACGGGCTGGTCGAACGGATCGAGACGGGCATGCGCGCGGGGGTTCCCGCCTGATGCTCGGCACCACCTTCACCCTCGCGATCCGGTCGATCCTGCGGCACAAGCTGCGCTCGTTCCTCACCACGCTCGGCATCATCATCGGCGTGGCGGCAGTCGTGGCGATGGTGACGCTCGGCAATGCGACGACCGCAGCGGTGCAGCAACAGATCGCCAGCCTCGGCACCAACATCCTCCAGGTGCGCCCCGGCCAAGGCTTTGGCCGCGGCGGCGGCGGGCCGCGTCCGCCCGATTTTGAGCAGCAGGATGTCGAGGCGATCCGCGAGCAGATCGCCGGGGTCACGGCGGTCGCGCCACAGGCGCAGGCGACCGGGACCGCAATCTATAACGGCGCGAACTGGTCGACCACGATCAACGGCACCGGCAACGCCTATTTCGAGGTCCAGCCCTGGCCGCTGACCGGCGGGCGCACCTTTTCCCCGGCGGAGGAAGCAGCGGGCAAGGCGGTGTGCATCATCGGCAATACCGTGCGCCAGAACCTGTTTCGCGGTGGTGAGGCGGTCGGGCGGCGCATCCGCGTCAACGATGTGTCGTGCGATGTGATCGGGACGCTGTCGACGCGCGGGCAGGCGGGGTTCGGCGGCGATCAGGACGATGTCGTGCTCATGCCGATCAAGACGGTGCAGCGCCGCTTTTCGGGCAATCGCGACATTCGCGTGATGCTGGTCGGGGTGGATAGCGCCTATGATTCCGCCGCCGTACAGGCTTCGCTGAGCGACCTGTTGCGCGAGCGGCGCGGGATCGAGCCGGGCGAGCAGGATAATTTCAACATCTTCGATACGGCGCAGATCAGCGCGACGCTGACCGGGACGACACAGCTGCTGACCAGCATCGTCGCGACGGTCGCGGCGATCAGCCTGATCGTCGGCGGCATCGGCATCATGAACATCATGCTGGTCAGCGTGACCGAACGCACGCGTGAGATCGGCATCCGCCTGGCGATCGGCGCGGTTGCGCGCGAAGTGCTGATGCAATTCCTGGTCGAGGCGATCGTCTTGTCGATGCTGGGCGGCGTGATCGGCCTGTTGGTAGCGCAAATCGCCGTCGCTGCCCTGACCCCGATCATGCAAGTGCCGTGGACGTTCGACCTTCAGATCAACATCATCGCCTTTGCCATCGCGGCGGGGATCGGGGTGGTGTTCGGCTATTTCCCGGCGCGACGTGCGGCAAGCCTGAACCCGATCGACGCGCTGCGGCACGAATAGGGTTGCGGCACCGGCGGAGCTGAATTCGACTTAGCTGAACTGCAGCAGGATCAGGCCGAAGGCGAGCACGGCCGCCGCAGCGATTCGGCGGCCGCCGAACCCTTCGCCCAGCATCCACGCGCCCATCAGCGCCGCCCATACCACTGCCGTCTCACGCAGCGCCGATACCTTTGCCACCTCCATCAGCGAAAAGGCGTAGAGCGCGGACCCGAACGACACGCTCGACAAGGCGCCGGCCGCAACGCCGTGCTTCCAGGTAGCCTTGACCGCCCGACCCAATTCGCGACGGCGGAGCAGCAGCGCGGTGGTGGTGATGCAGATGCTGTCGAGCATGAACAGCCACACGATATAGGTGAAGGGGCTCGGCGCGACGCGCACCCCGCGCGCATCGGCCATATTGTAGAGCGCGACCCCGATAGCCGTCGCGAAGGCCCAGCCCAGCGCCACCTTGTCCGGATGCGCCGCAAGTGTCACGCCGCGCGCGGGCAATGCGAACACGATCACCGCACCGGTCGCGATCACCAGCCCCAGCCAGCCGATCAGCGGCAGATGCTCCCGCAGCACCAGCATCGCGAACCCGGCAGTCAGCAGCGGCGCGACGCCGCGCATGATCGGAAAGACCAGGCTTAAGTCGCCCCGCTGCATCGCGCGGACCAGGCAGATCTGATAGGCGAAATGCGCCGGCACTGCCCAGGCGAGCGCGGTCCAGGTCGCGGCATCGGGCAGCGGCACGATCAACGCGAACGGCGCGATCACCACCGCCGCGCTCGACGACAACAGCGCCCGCGCGACAAGAATATCGTCGCCGCGCTTCACCACCAGATTGGTGAGCGCCAGGCTGAAGGCCGAGATCAGACCCAGCGCGATGGCAAGTGCCTGATCACCCATGGATCAGCCGATCCAGATCCTCCGGCGTATCGACATCGACCAGCTCGGCGGGCGGCACCACGATATGACGCCCCCGCCGCACCAGATCGCGCGCGCCCATGTCACCCTGCGCGGCGAGCAGGTCGGGAAGATGCGCCCGGCCGAACAGCGCGGGCGGGCGCGGGACCACACCGTCGCTCGACGCCACGATTGCGGCATCATCCTCCGCTGCGTCAAGCAGGCGATAGATTTGCGTCGCGGTGACGCGCGGCATATCGGCGAGCGCGATCACCACCGCATCGGGGTCGCTCAGCATCGCCGCCTCCACCCCCAGCCGCAGCGATCGGCCCAGCCCTGCCGCCGGATCGTCGTTGACCACGACATCATAGCCACAGCTGGCGAGGTCGAGCGCGGTTTCCGCCACCACGGCGATCCGCTTGGCGAACGGCACCGCCTCCAGCGCCACGACGACATGCAGGCCGAGCGGGCGGCCCAGATAGGGGATGGTCAGCTTGTCCGCGTCGCCGAACCGGCGCGAGCGTCCGGCGGCGAGCAGCACGAGCGCGGCCCGTTCAGCGCGGATCATGCAGCGCCCGCACCATGCCCGCCGCGATCGACAGCGCGATTTCCGCCGGGCCGACCGCGCCGATAGCGATCCCCGCCGGCCCCTCGACCCGGTCAATCTGCTCGGGCGACAGCCCCGCCGTCGACAGCCGCTCGCGCCGCGCCGCATGGCTCCGCCGCGATCCCAGCGCCGCGACATAGCCCGCCCCGGCCCGCAGCGCCGCGATCAGTGCCGGGTCGTCGATCTTGGGATCGTGGCTCAGCGTCACCACCGCCGTCGCGCGGTCGGGGCGCAGCGCCGCAACCGCCTCGTCCGGCCAGCGATCATCGAGCATCACACCCGGAAAGCGCTCGGGCGTCAGGAACCGCCCGCGCGGGTCGATCACTACCGTGGCGATACCGAGTTCGCGCGCGAGACCGGCAAGCACCTGCGCGATCTGCACCGCGCCGACGATCAGCAAGCGGCGCGGGGGTTCGTAGCGGTTGATAAAGGCGCCGGGCAGCGGGTCGATGCTGCTGCGCCCGGTCGTCAGGTCGGTCGCAACCTCCAGCGCCCTGCCCTCGTCCCGCGCCGCCGCAATCGTATCGAACAGCGCCGGGTCAAAGCCGTGCGCGGCGACGGGCTGGACCATCACCTCGATCTCGCCGCCACAGGGCAGGCCGACCTCCCACGCCGCCGCATCCGCGACGCCATAGCGGCGCAGCGCGAACGGTGCGCCGGCGATCACCTCCGCTGCGAGCGCCATGATATCGGCTTCGACGCACCCGCCCGACACCGATCCTTCGAACCGGCCGTCTTCATGCACCAGCAAGTGGCTGCCGCGCGGACGCGGGGCCGATCCCCAGGTCGACACCACCGTCGCCAGCGCCATCCGCGCCCCGGCCCAGCTGCGTGCGGCGGCGATCACGCTGTCGTTATCGGCCACGGTGCCTCCAAATTGTCATCCGAATCACCTAGCCGCCGGGATGGTCGGATGGAGATAGGGCGATGACGGGAATGTTGCGAGCGGCGCTGATGCTGGCCATGATCGCGACGCCCGCGCTCGCCAAGGAGGCCGTCATTTCGTCCAAGCCGATCATCATCGCGCATCGCGGCGCCAGCGGGGAACGGCCCGAACACACGCTCGCCGCCTACCAACTGGCGATCGAACAGGGGGCGGATTTCATCGAGCCCGATCTGGTGATGACCAAGGACGGCCAGCTGGTCGCGCGGCACGAGAATGACATCACCGGCACCACCGATGTGGCAAGCCGCAAGGAATTTGCCGACCGCAAGCGCACCAAGACGATCGACGGCACCAGCCACACCGGCTGGTTCACCGAAGATTTCACGCTCGCCGAACTCAAGACGCTGCGCGCGAAGGAACGGCTGCCGCTGCTGCGCCGGGGCAACGCCAAGTTCGACGGCCAGTTTGAGGTGCCGACGCTGCGCGAGATCATCGCGCTGGCCAAGGCGGCATCGGCCAAGACCGGGCGCACCATCGGCATCTATCCCGAAACCAAGCACCCCAGCTATTTCGCCAGCATCGGCCTGCCGCTCGAAGCCGCGCTGGTCGCGGAGCTCAAGGCGGCGGGTTGGGACCGCGCCGATGCGCCGGTGTTCATCCAGTCGTTTGAGGTCAATAACCTGAAGGCTTTGAAGCGGCTGACGCAGGTTCCGCTGATCCAGCTGATGGCGGCCGACGGCGGCCCGGCGGACGGTGCGGAGCCGAGCTACAAGACGATGGCGACGCCCGAGGGGCTGAAGACGGTCGCCGCCTATGCCAATGGGGTCGGCCCGCAAAAGGACATGGTGGTGGCGGGCGACGGTACCGTTTCGCCGCTGGTCGCCGATGCGCATGCGGCGGGGCTCAAGGTCCATCCCTGGACCTTCCGCGCCGAAAACTATTTCCTCCCCTCCGGCCTGCGCAAGGGCATCAACCCCGCTGGGCATGGCGATATGGCCGCCGAAATCGCGCGCTTCCTGGCTGCGGGCGTGGATGGTTTATTTACCGATTACCCTTATCTGGGAGTGCAGGCGCGCGATCGGCATTCCCGCTGAACGCCCGTTGAGGGACTGCGCGATGCGCAAGGGACTGATTATCGCCGTCGTCACGCTGCCGCTGCTGTCGGGCGGCTGCGTCGCCAAGACCGCTTTTGACGTCGTCACCGCGCCGGTCAAGGTCGTGGGCAAGGCGGCCGACTGGGCAACCACCAGCCAGGACGAAGCCGACCGCAATTACGGCCGCAAGATGCGCGAGAAAGAGGCCAAGGAAGGCCGCGAGCGCAAGAAGCAGGACGAAAAGTGCCGCAAGGATCCCGACGACTGCGATTGATGCGGGTTGCGCAGTTCAACGTCCGTTTGCCCTGAGCTCGTCGAAGGGCGGAATACCGCGCTTGATTGAGAGTGCGGGAGCCGTGCTTCGACAAGCTCAGCACAAACGGATGTGGTACGCGGCCTCTACACTGCTGCGCCCCGCCCCAAAGTCTGCGCGATTGCGCGCAGCACTTGCGGTTTCATCTGCACCCACAAATGGCTCGAATCGACCTCGATCGACCGCGCCGTTTCGCAGTCCGGCTCGTGACAGATCGCGCCGTTGACCAGCCCGTCGCTCGCGCTCCAGATCGCAGTGGCCGGGACGGGTAGCGGCGTCGCCGCCTCCTCTAGCATCGCGCGCACGGCGGGATCGTCGGCGCGCTGACCACTCGCCAGTTCGAACACGCGCCAGACATTGGTCGCAGTGGGCAGCCCGGCAAAGGGCGAGCTGACCGTAATCACTTCGCGCACCAGCTCCGGGTGTCGGTGCGCCGCGATCCGCGCCATAATGCCGCCCAGCGACACGCCGACCAATGTGACCTTCTGTCCGGTCTCACCATGCACCTGCGCGATCCGGTCAAACAAGCGCTCGCCCTCCGCCCCGATCGCACGCGCGCCGAAATTGCGGCCGAGCGCCCAAGGGTAAGCGCGATAGCCGAGCGCATCGAGATAGCGGCGCATGACGATGTTGCTCAGGTCGCTGTTGACCAGTCCCGGCAACGTCATCACCGGCCGCCCGTCGCCGCGCGGCTCGGCCAGCAATTCCTTCCACGCGAACGGCAGCGAGCCCAGCGACAGCGCTGCACGCGGCCATTCGGCGAGCAGGGCCGATGCGGGGGGCGCCTTGGCGTCGACATTTACGGGCATCGCATCACTCCTTGCCGACACAAGCTCCGGCAAACCCCTTGGTTCCGCGCGTCGCGTCGCCATGCTATGCTGCGGACATGATGAGTGAAACCCATGTTTTGGAGCGTCCCCCGGAAGGCGCGGGCGCCGACTGGACGATCCCGCAGAACTGGGACGCCTTCACGGCCGAAGAACATGCCGTGTGGGACACGCTGTATGAGCGCCAGATCAAGCTGCTGCCCGGTCGCGCGTCCAAGGCGTTTCTGCGCGGGCTCGACCTGCTGAAGCTGTCCGAAAGCGGCATTCCGAATTTTGAGGAACTGTCCGACCGGCTGATGAAGGCGACGGGGTGGCAGGTGGTCGCCGTCCCCGGCCTCGTCCCCGACGACGTGTTCTTCGACCATATGGCCAATCGCCGCTTCGTCGCGGGCAATTTCATCCGCCGCGCCGACCAGCTCGATTATCTGCAGGAGCCCGACGTCTTCCACGACGTGTTCGGCCATGTCCCGCTGCTCGCCGACCCGGTGTTCGCCGACTATATGGAGGCCTATGGCCGCGGCGGGCTGCGCGCGCTGGAGCATGGCGCGCTCAAGCAGCTCTCCCGCCTCTACTGGTACACGGTCGAGTTCGGGCTGATCGAGGAGGATGACGGTCTGCGCATCTATGGCGCGGGGATCGTGTCCAGCCATGGCGAGAGCCGCTACGCGCTCGACAGCGACAGTCCCAACCGGATCGGCTTCGACCTGAAGCGCGTGATGCGGACCGAATATCGCATCGACGATTTCCAGCAGAATTACTTCGTGATCCCGAGCTATGACGAACTGCTGCGCGTGACGGTCGAGACCGATTTCGCCCCGCTTTATGACGAGATCCTGGCCCAACCGGACATCGCCATCGCGGCGATCGAGCCGGGCGACCGCGTGATCACGCGCGGGACACAGGATTATGCGCTGGGGCGGGACCGCTAACCATCGTCGCCCCGGGCTTGACCCGGGGCCGGGCTGTTCTTGCGGAAGAAGAAGCCCCGTCCCGGCTCAAGGCCGGGACGACGAAAGTGTCACCAGCTCCCGAACCCCGGGGCCAGCCCCTGCCCGTCCGGACCCGGGCGGGTGGTACGGTCCCAGCCATAGCGCGTGCGCTTGCGCAGCCGCAGCGTCGGCCAGTCGCCCATCGGCGTCTTGCCCGCCAGCCGCAGTCCGTGGCGGCGATACGCACCCGCGACCCGCTCCGCCTGCGTCTCCAGCAAGCCGGCCAGGATCAGCGTCCCGCCCTCGGCCAGCACCGCGCTGATGCTGGGCGCGAGTTCGATCAGCGGGCCGGCCAGCACATTGGCGATGACGAGGTCATAGGGCGCGCGACCGGTGAGCAGCGGATGCTCCAGCCCGGCGGCAGCGGCGAGCGCGAGCTGGCCCTGCATCACGCCGAGCGGCACCCCGTTGATCCCCGCATTCTCCGCCGTCACCTCGACCGACACCGGATCGATGTCCGACGCGGTGGCATAGGCGCGCGGCCACAAATGCATCGCGGCAAAGGCGAGCAGCCCGGTGCCGGTGCCGATATCGATGAGATTATCGACCCGCTCGCCCCGCGCGCGCATCGCATCGAGCGTGCGCAGGCATCCCGCGGTGGTCTCATGCGTACCCGTACCGAACGCGCGGCTCGCCTCGATCTGAAAGCTCTTCGCGCCAACCGGCACGTCCCCGCGATTTGTCGAGGTGTGGACATAGAAGCGCCCGGCATGGACCGGCGCGATCCCCTGCTGGCTGAGCGTCACCCAATCCTCGTCGGGGATCTGCTCGATGACCTCCTTGGCCTTCGCCGCGCTCGGCACCAGCGTCCGGACCGCCGCGATGTCGGCCTTGCCCGGTTTCGCCTCGAAATAAGCCTCCAGCTGCCAGGCGAGCGGATCGTCGGGGATGGTCTCGCTGGTCAGCAACACCGGCGCGGGATCGATGCCCAGCAGCTCCGCCCCCTCGAAATCGATCGCCTCGGCCTCGTCGCGGGTGCAGGGCAGGGTCAGTTTCCAGCTGGTCATTGTGTTTGTTCCTTGGCCAGCCGCGCATTCAGCCGCGCGCGTCCTCCGGCGGCATAGTTGGCGCATGCCTTCGCATCGACTAGCGGCGCGCCTCCGGCGAGGCGTGCGTGAAAGTCGCTCGCGCCGGGATGTGGGGTGATCAGGATATCGCACTCCAGCCCCGCCAGCCGGTCAAGCCCGGCGCGGAAGGCCGCGACATAGGCGGGGTGGTCGGCGAAGCGGTAGCTGTCGTTGGACAGTGCGCTGATGCTGTCGCCGTAAACGATGTTCCGGCATTCCGCGCCCGCGCAGCTGCGCCACGACCAGCTGGTCGATCCTGGCGTGTGGCCGGGCGTCGCATGGGCGGTGAGTGCGAGCGGGCCGAGCCGGACGACCTCGCCGTCCGCGACGATGCCGTCGACGCGCGCGCCGGGGAATTTCGGGTTCATGCCCAGCTGCGGATCGTCCGCCGACGCCTCGCCGCTTTCCAGCGCGGCGCGGGCGGGGGCGCGCGCGAACAGGCGCGCGCCGGTCTTCCGCTGGAGCGCACCGATCCCGCTGGCATGATCGAGATGCTCATGCCCGTTGAGGATGATCTTCACGTCGGACAGCTTGAAGCCGAGCCGCTCGATATTGCGCGCGATGCCGGGCGCGACTTCGTCGGTCGCGGCGTCGATCAGGATATGGCCCGCGTCCGACGTGACCAGTAGCGCGACGATGCCGCAGGTGCCGACCTGCCAGACATTGGCGTAGACCTGCACCGGCGGCGCGGCATCGCTCCACCCGTCGCGGCCCTTGCATTGCGCGACATGCTCCGTGCCGGATACGCCTCCGGCGGGCGCACTCGCCTGCGGAGCCGGGGCCGATGCCGCGCATCCGCCGAGTAGCGCCGCAAGCAGCGCTGCCTTAACGGACATAGCTCGCCCCGTTCACGTCGAGCACCGCGCCGGTCATGGACGCGGGTGTCTCGAGCGCGCAGAAGCGGGCCATGGTCGCGACCTCATCGGGCATTGCGACACGGCCGAGCGGGATGTCGGCGAGCAATTTGTCGCCGCCGCGGCTGGCGAGATAATCCTCGGCCATGCCGGTCATGGTGAAGCCGGGGCAAATGGCGAAGGCGAGGATGCCCTCCTTCGCATAGCCGCGCGCGATGCTCTTGGTCATGCCGATCATGCCCGCCTTTGACGCGGCATAATGCCAATGCGCCGGCGAGTCGCCGCGATAGGCGGCGCGGCTGGCGATGTTGATCAGGCGTCCACCTTCGCCCCGCTCCTGCCAGTGCCTGACCGCAAAGCGGCTGAGCTGGGCCGAGGCGGTCAGATTGACCTGCATCGTCCGCTCCCACGCCGCGAGCCAGTCAGCGTCGTCGAGGTCGATCGGCGCCGCCTCGAAAATCCCGGCATTGTTGACCAGCACGTCGATCCGCCCGTCGAGCTGGTCGAGCGCGGCCTGCCACAAGGCGGCGGGCGCAGCCGGGTCGGTGAAGTCGGCGGGGATGCCGCTCGCCGTCCCCTGCCCCACCGTACGCACGTCGCAGCCGTCGAAGCTGGCGAGGATCGCGGCGCCGATGCCGCGGCTGGAACCGGTCACTAGGATATGGGTCGTCATGGCGACCCGGTTAGTCGCAACGCCCCGCATGTCAAATCTCCCCTCCCGCTTGCGGGGGAGAGCTTAACAGCCGTTTGCCCTGAGCCTGTCGAAGGGCCGTTCCAAACATCTGTTGTGCTGCGGCCCTTCGACAAGCTCAGGGCAAACGGGCGTCTGGTCGCCTGCGTGGACAGGCCCTCCCCTAGCCCCTCCCGCATGCGGGAGGGGGATGAAGAAGTTTAGGCCGCCACGTTTGCCGAAAAGCTGGTCGCCGCATCACTGAGCTGCCCCAGCCGCGCGTCAATCTCGCCAAATGCGTGCTCCAGCGAGTCGATCTCGCCCGCCACGGCATGGCTGTCCTCACGGATCGCGCTGATCGTGTCGGACATCGAATCCGCCGCCAGTGCGGTTTCGTCGACCGCCGCCGTGATCGCGGTCACCGTCTGTGCCTGCATCGCCATCGCGTCGCGGATGCGGTCGGCGCTGGCCTGAACCTCGCTCACCGTCGCGCGGATCGTGGTGCTGGTCGCCACCGTCTGGTCGGTCGCCGACTGGATCGCGGCGATCTTGGCCGCGATATCGTCGGTCGCACGCGCAGTCTGGCTGGCGAGGCTCTTCACCTCTTGTGCCACCACCGCAAAGCCGCGTCCGGCATCCCCGGCACGCGCCGCCTCGATCGTCGCATTCAGCGCCAGCAAATTGGTTTGCCCCGCAATCTCGCGGATCAGGCCCAGGATCGATTCGATCGACTGGGCGTGCCCGGCGAGCGTCGCGCTCATCATCACCGCCTCGCTCGCATGCGCGCTGGCCCGCTGGGCGACGTCGCTCGCGCCTTCGACCTGCGCGCGGACATCCTCGATCGCGCGGATAAGCCCGGCGGCGGTCGACGCGGCCTCGCGCATCGCCAGCGCCGATTGCTCGGCGGCGGCGGCAACCTCGTTGGTCTTGCCCTGCATCCCGCGCGCCGCGTTCGCCGCGCCGCGTGCCTGATCGCGGACCCGCGCGCCCAGCGTGCTGGTCATGTCGATCGTTCCGGCAATGTCGGCGCGGAACCGGTCCGACTGCCCCTTGCGCTCATTCCGGGCGAGTTCCGCGTCGCGCACGCCCAGCCGCGAGGCCATGAAGTCCGCCTCCAGCATCGACATGCGCGTGGCAACGTCGCTCAACTGGCGGAAGGTCGCGACATCGTCGGGCAGTCGATCGCTCAGCACTTCGAAGGTGCGGGCATGGGCAAAGGCAAATGCCGACAGCAACGCACGCAACGGAATCCGCGCGCGATGCGTGTCGTCGGCGTGCTTGGCCGCCATCTCGACCCATTCGCGCTCGAACGGGCGCGCATATTTGACGCGGGTGTAGCGCGTGCTGACGGCGATCTGCTTTTCCAGCCGCTCCCCGACGAAATAGCCGCGGACATGTTCGGTGCCGGGAAGCGTCAGATAATGCGTCCAGAAGGCGCGCGCGATGGTCTCGAAATCGTCGCCGATCAGCTCGGCGATGCGCGCGCATCCCGTGGCAATCGCGCCGTCCCAGTCATAATCGCGGATTCGCTCGGCAATGGGGCGGTCGTCGCCGCTCCACTGCCCGAGCTCCTTGGCTCCGGCCATTAATCCCCTCCATCATGCAGCGACTTTTGCGACGAATTCGCCCGCGCTGTTCTTGAGTGTGCCGAGTTCGGCATCGAGTGCGGCAAAACCGGCCCCGACCCGCTCGATATCGCTGGCGACGCTTTCGGTTTCCTCGCGGATCGCGCCGATCGTCGCGGACATGGAATCCGCCGCCAGCGCGGTTTCGTCGACCGCCGCCGTGATCGCGGTCACCGTCTGCGCCTGAACTTCCATCGCACCGCGGATGCGGTCGGCGCTCGCCTGCACTTCTTGTACCGTGTTGCGGATCGAAGCGTTGGTTTCGACCGTGCCGCGCGTCGCCGACTGGATCGCGGCGATCTTGCCCGCAATGTCGTCGGTCGCACGTGCGGTCTGGTTGGCTAGGCTCTTCACCTCCTGCGCCACCACGGCAAAGCCGCGCCCGGCGTCGCCCGCGCGGGCGGCCTCGATCGTCGCATTGAGCGCCAGCAAATTGGTCTGGCCGGCAATGTCGCGGATCAGGCCCAGGATCGATTCGATCGACTTGGCGTGGTCGGACAGCATCTCGCTCATCGCCACCGCCTCGCCCGCCTGTGCCGAAGCGCGCGTCGCGACATCGGCGGCGACCTCAACCTCGGTCCGGGCATCCTCGATCGCGCGGATCAGGCCCGCTGCGGTATGCGCCGCTTCGCGCATCGCGAGTGCCGATTGTTCGGCGGCGGCAGCGACCTCGCTCGCCTTGCCCAGCATGCCGCGTGCGGCCGACGAGGTGTGGCTCGCCTGCGCGCGCAAGGATTCGCCCTCGCTCGACGCGCGCTCGACTGTGGTGCCGATCGAGTCGCGGAATTGGCTGGCAAGCCGATCGCGCGCCACCTGCGCGCTATATTCGCGATAGAGATTGTAGATTTCGACGGTGATGTCGCTTTCCAGCGCGGACAGCCGCATCAACGTGTCGATCAGCGTGGACAGGCGCACATCGCCCGGCTCCACGCGACGCACCAGCACGTCGAGCGCCGCGCGGTCGCTGGCGTTGATCATCGACAGCAGCGCCGTCGGGGCGACATCGGCACCATAGGCAGCGGCCACGGACCGCTCGATCGATTCGATCCACGCCCGCCCGCGTGTGTCGAGAAACCGGTTGCGCAGGAAGACGACCCCGACATCGATCATCTTCTGGGTATCGTCGGGCGCCCAGTCGCGCTCATCGGCAAAGCAGCGCAGCCATTGCTGCCAATAGGCTTCAGAAACCGAGCGAATCTCCGGCTCCAGCAACGCCCAGACATCCCGACTCAGGCGGTCCATTGACCCGTCAAAGTCAAAGATTCGCAGCCGCTCGGCGATGTCGATCCGCGCGCTCATCGCTCCGCTTGCGGGCATATCGGTGTTCGCTCGCACTCCAGCCACGGAAACAGTCCCCCATTGTCCCGGACGCACTTCGCTCCGGACCTTACTCATATCGCTACAAGCAAAGTGGTTAAGGGTGAGTTAGGGACAGATGATTTGCAGCCTGAAGCCCATTCGGGCTCTAGCTTCTTGCATCGGCGGCGGCGGGGGCTATTTGGAGGCGCAAATCATAGGGGACACGCCGTGGCCAAGGCCCGCAACATCAACCGCCCGCTTTCACCGCATCTCCAGGTCTGGAAATGGGGACCGCACATGCTGGTCTCGATCCTGCACCGCGTGACAGGCACCGGGATGGCGACCGTCGGGGTCGGTGTGTTCCTGTGGTGGCTGTACGCGCTGGCGTCGGGGCCTGAGGGCTATGCCAAGTTCCTCGACTGCATCACGGTCGAAAGCGGCGCACCGAACCTCATCGGCTATGTCTTGGGCATCGGGCTGACGCTCAGCTTCTTTCAGCACATGATGACCGGCATCCGCCACTTCTTCCTGGATGCCGGTGCCGGCTATGAGCTGAAGACGAACAAAAGCTTCGCGGTGCTGACCATGGTCGTGTCGGTCGCGCTGACCGCCGCTTTGTGGGGCTGGATCGTCTATGGCGAACTGGCCAAGGCACCGAAGACCGAAACCCCGATCGCGGTGGAGAAGAAGTAATGGGTACCGGAACCAGCATCGGCCGCGTGCGCGGTCTCGGCTCGGCGCATGAAGGCACGCATCACTGGCTGCACCAACGCATGACGGCGGGGTCGAACCTGCTGCTGATGACCTGGCTGATCGTCAGCCTCATCCGCCTCCCCGACCTGGGCTATGAAACGGTTCAGGCGTGGTTGTCGGCACCGATCGCCGCCGTGCCGATGATCCTGCTGGTGATCAGCGTCTTCGATCATTTCCGTCTGGGGCTGCAGGTGGTGATCGAGGATTATCAGCATGACGAAACGCGCATCGTGCTGCTGACGCTGCTCAACTATTTCACCCTTGCCGCCGGAACGTTCGCGATCTTCTCGATCCTGAAGATCGCCTTCACCACCGTTGCTACCGGAGCACCCGCCTGATGTCCGCCGCCTACAAGATCATCGATCACAGCTATGACGCCGTCGTCGTCGGCGCGGGCGGTTCGGGCCTGCGCGCAACCATGGGCTGCGCCGAGGCGGGTCTGAAAACCGCGTGCATCACCAAGGTGTTTCCGACCCGGTCGCACACCGTGGCGGCGCAGGGCGGCATCGCCGCCTCGCTCGGCAACAATTCGCCCGATCACTGGACCTGGCACATGTTCGACACCGTCAAGGGGTCGGACTGGCTCGGCGACCAGGACGCGATCGAATATATGGTGCGCGAAGCACCGGCGGCGGTGATCGAGCTGGAACATGCCGGCGTGCCGTTCAGCCGAAACGACGACGGGACGATCTATCAGCGCCCATTCGGCGGCCATATGCAGAATATGGGCGAAGGCCCCCCGGTGCAGCGCACCTGCGCCGCGGCCGACCGCACCGGCCATGCGATGCTGCACGCGCTGTACCAGCAGTCGCTGAAGTATGACGCGGACTTCTTCATCGAATATTTCGCGCTCGACCTGATCATGGAAAACGGCGCGTGCCGTGGCGTGATCGCCATGTGCATGGAGGATGGCAGCATTCACCGCTTCCGCAGCCACGCCGTGGTCCTCGCCACCGGCGGCGGCGGGCGCGTGTACCAGTCAGCGACCAGCGCACACACCTGCACCGGCGACGGCAACGGCATGGCACTGCGCGCCGGCATCGCGCTGCAGGACATGGAGTTCGTGCAATTCCACCCGACCGGCATCTATGGCGCGGGCGTGCTGATCACCGAAGGCGCGCGCGGTGAAGGCGGCTACCTCACCAACTCCGAAGGTGAGCGCTTCATGGAGCGCTACGCTCCCTCGGCAAAGGATCTCGCCAGCCGCGACGTCGTTGCGCGTTCGATGGCGATGGAGATCCGTGAGGGCCGCGGCGTCGGCAAGGACAGCGACCATATCTTCCTGCACCTCGACCATGTTCCCGCCGATGTGCTCGCACAGCGGCTGCCGGGGATCACCGAAACGGGCAAGATCTTCGCAGGCGTCGACCTGACCAAGAAGCCGCTGCCGGTGGTGCCGACGGTCCATTACAATATGGGCGGCGTGCCGACCAACTATCACGGCGAAGTCGTGCAGCTGCGCGACGGCAACCCCGATGCGGTCGTCCCCGGCCTGTTCGCGGTCGGTGAAGCGGCGTGCGTGTCGGTGCACGGCGCCAACCGCCTGGGTTCGAACAGCCTGATCGATCTGGTCGTGTTCGGCCGTGCGACCGGCCTGCGGCTGAAGGAGCTGCTCAAGCCCAACACGCCGCACAACCCGCTGCCCAAGGGGTCGGAGGAGTTTGCGCTCACCCGCCTCGACCATTTCCGCAACGCCAAGGGCGGCACCCCGACCGCGAAGATCCGCGCGGAAATGCAACGCACGATGCAGCGCAACGCCGCCGTGTTCCGCGACACCGCGCTGCTCGCCGAGGGCGTGACGAAGATGGACGCGATCTATCAGAGCATGAACGATGTCGGCGTGACCGACCGCTCGCTGATCTGGAACACCGACCTGATCGAGACGCTGGAGCTGGACAATCTGATCAGCCAGGCCGTCGTCACGATCCGCAGCGCCGACAACCGCAAGGAATCGCGCGGCGCCCACATGCACGAGGACTTCCCGGATCGCGACGACGCGACCTGGATGAAGCACACCGTGGCGAGCTTCGAAGGCTGGGGCGGCAAGGGCGGCGCGGTCGCGATCGACTATCGCCCGGTCCATGACTACACGCTCACCGACGAGGTCGAGTATATCAAGCCGAAGAAGCGGGTGTATTGATTTGCTGGCGGTCCAGGCCGCCAGCTAAATCTCCGCGCGATACTCCGGTGCTGGCTGCTGGAGCGTGAAGCGCGCGCGCTTTGTGTCCATGCGGTCATGCAGGACGCGGACGATCAGCACCGTCTCGTCGCGGATCAGATAATAGATGCTGTGGCTGCCCTCGCCGATCCGGCGTAGTCCGGGGTGTAACGCGTCCTGCGCGGTGCCAAGTGCGGGGAAGCGCCGCAACCCCTGCATCCGCGCATTCAACGCCCGCAGGTAGGCTTCGGCCTGTTCCAATCCCCAATGTTCGGCCGAATAGGCGTAGATCGAGTCGAGGTCGGCAATGGCGCCAGGCAGGAGTTCCAGCGCGAGCGTCACTCAGCGGCGGTCTTCGATGCGAGCCACGCCTCAAAGTCGAAGGGAACGGGCTCACCACTCGCCAAGCCATCCTCGATTGCCGCCCGCAATTCGGCAAAGCGCTGCTCCTCATCCTCCAGCAGCCTCAGTCCCGCGCGGATGACCTCGCTCATCGAGCCGTAGCGTCCCGACGCGACCTGCTGCGCGGCGAAGGCGGTAAAGTGGTCGCCCAGGGCGACGCTGGTGTTCTTGGCAGCCATGCCACGATATTACCAAAATCCGGTACCGGCAGCAACGCCGAGCGGACGCTTGACCAGATCGCCTTGGCCCATCACCTTCGCCGTCAGGGGGTGAATTGATGCGTTCGATCCTGCCATTAGCCTTGGCGCTGCTCGCGCTTCCCGCCGCGTCTGCGCAGCAACGGCCCTATACTCCGCCCAGGCACACCGCACCCCCGCCGCCCGCCCTGACGCGCTCGACGCCGGAGGAGGTGGTGCAGCAGGCCGATGGCGGCACCCAGATCGAGCGGGATCGGCCGGCAACCTATGCGCTGGCCGAACATCGCCGCCTGACCCGCGCGCTTGGCGCCCTGCTCCCCCAGCGCAAGGGGGTGGTCGATGCCTATGTCCTCTCGGTCGCGCTCGATAGTGATCCGGTGTTCGGGCGCGAGGCGCGGGAGGCGGGCAAGGTGCTTGCACGCCGCTACGACGCACTCGGCCGCACGATCACGCTCGGCGGCAGCGACGGCAAGGCACCCTCCCCGCTCCCGATGGGATCGCCCGCTAATTTCGAAGCCGCGCTCGCCCGTATCGCGGAGTTGATGGACGAGCAGGAGGACGTGCTGATCCTCTACACCACCAGCCACGGCGCGCCGTTCGGGGTCGTCTATAATGACGGCAATGAGGGGTTCGGCGCGATCTCGCCCCGCCGCCTTGCCGCGCTGCTACGCGCACATCGGATCGAGCGGCGGCTGCTGATTGTCAGCGCCTGTTATTCGGGCGTGTTCGTGCCACCGCTGTCGGGGCCGCAAAGCGCCGTGATCAGCGCCGCAGCTTCGGACCGCTCCTCCTTCGGCTGCGCGGCGGAGAATGACTGGACCTTTTTCGGCGACGCGCTGGTCAATCGCGCGCTGCGCAAGCCCCAGCCGCTAGGTGCGGCCGTGACCGAAGCGTTCGCCGAGATCGCCGGATGGGAGACGCGCGGCCGGCTCAAGCCGTCGCTGCCCCAGCAGAGCATCGGGGTCGAGGTGCAGGCGTGGCTGAAACCTTTGGAAGCGCGCATGCCCAAGATCGCGACCCAGCCCGTGGGCAAACCGTCGGTCGATAGCCTGCAGCGTCCCTAGGGCTGATCCTTTTGCCCACTTGCGGGTTGAGGCGGCGTGGAACCGCTCATCCCCCTCGCCTTCGTCGCGCTGATCGCGGCCGGTGTTGTGCTGGTCGCGATCGGCGTGCGCGACGCGATGCGACGAAGGCGGCGGGAACCTAGTCCGCGGCCGATGGTTGCGCGGGCGATGACTCAGACATTCGACATCCCCGCCCCGGCCTCCGACGCGCCCCCCGCGCCCGCCGCGCCAGCCCCCTACAGTACGCGCTACCCGCTGCTTGCGACGCCGCATATCTGCCTGTCCGGCCCGGTCGACCATGCGATGTACCACAGCTTCCGCGACCAGCTCGCTGCGGCACCGACCGAGGGCACGCTGGTGATCGCGATCTCGACGCTCGGCGGCGACCCCGAAGTCGCGCGGCTGATGGGTGACGAGGTACGGCTGCTGCGCGAGTTCACCGGGCGCGAAATCCTGTTCCTGGGTAAGGTCGCGGTTTATTCGGCCGGCGCGACCTTCATGGCGCATTTCCCGGTCGACAAGCGCTTCCTGACCCAGGGAACACGGCTGATGATCCATGAGCGCAAGCTGACCTGCGACGTGCATCTCGAAGGTCCGCTCAAGACGCTCGTCCCGATCCTGCAGGCCAAGCTGCATGAGATCGAGGAATCGATCCGCATCGAGGAAGAGGGGTTCCGCGACATTGTCGCCGGATCGAAGCTCGGTTTTGACGAACTGTGCAAAAAGGCCCCGTCGAACCTGTATCTGGAGGCGGAGGAAGCGCGCGACCTGGGGCTGGTGCTCGACGTGATCTGACCTGCTCAGGAAAAGCTCACCGATCGCTCATGGCGGCGGGACTGCGGCGCGCTACGCTGGCGACTTCACTGACAGGAGTCGCTCATGGACCTGCCCGCCACAAATCGTTCGCCGGGAATGAAAATGCTGCTCGCGCTGCTCGTCGGCGCGGTGCTGACGATCCCGCTCTTCGCGGTCTATCTGCTCGTCTATGACCGGCAGAGCCAGTCGGAGACCGCGCGCAGCAGCATCGCCGAGGGGTGGGGTGGGCCGCAAACGCTGGCCGGTCCGCTGCTCGTCATTCCCTACGCGCTGCCGGTGACCGAGACGGTACAGGAAAATGGCAAGCCCGTGACCCGCACCACCACGCAGCGCCGCCAGCTGTTTATCGCCCCCGACACGCTCGACCTCGACACGCGGATCAATCCGGAGCGGCGCACGCGATCGATCTATGAGTCGGTGGTGTACGATGCCGACATCTCGGGCAGCGCGTCCTTCCGCCTGCCGCCCGACGCTGCGCGCATCGTCGATCTCGCCACGCTGGAGTATGACAAGGCCGAGCTGCGCTTCGGCGTCGCCGACCCGCGCGGCCTGAAGCCCACCAACCGCATCACGATCGACGGCCAGCCCGCCCCCGCCCAGCCCGGCAACGGCGTCGCCGCCACCGGTGGATCGGGCTTCTTCGCCAATCTCGACGCCTCGGCCCTGCGCGAGCGGCCGGTTACCGCAAAATTCGCCTTTGCCCTGCGCGGCCATTCGGTCGTCGCACTCGCCCCGCGTGCAGGGGCGACGCGCTGGACCGTGACCTCGCCGTGGCAGCACCCCAGCTTTACCGGCGGCTTCCTACCCGAAGCGCGAAACGTTACGGCCAGCGGGTTCAGCGCGACCTATCGCATCTCGAACCTTGCGCTCGGCACGACGCTGGTCACGACCAGCGACTCGCCCGCAGACTCCCGCGAGCCCCAGCCCGCCTATGACTCGCGTTCGCCCAGCGTTGCGCCATCGTCCGCAGCGCAGGTCGGGCTGATCCAGCCGGTCGACCTCTATGCGCAGGTCAATCGCAGCGTGAAATACGGCTTCTTGTTCATCGGCTTCACTTTCATGGCCTTCCTGCTGTTCGATGTCGTCGCGGGCGTGCGCGTGTCGGCAGTGGAGTATCTGCTGGTCGGCGCGGCACTTGTGCTGTTCTTCGTGCTGCTGCTCGCCTTTGCCGAGGTAATCGGGTTCACCCCGGCCTATCTGGTCGCCGCCGGCGGGGTCATCGCGCTCCTCACCGCCTATAGCGGCGCGGTGCTGGGCAGCCGCCGCCGTGCCGGGTTCATCGCCGGCCTGCTCGTGGCGCTCTATGGCGTCCTCTACATCCTGCTCAGCCTCGAAGCCTATTCGCTGCTGATCGGATCGCTGCTGCTGTTCGCGGCGCTGGCGGCAGTGATGTATCTCACCCGCAATCTCGACTGGAGCGGTCGCAGCGCCGACCCGTCGGAAAGCTGAACAGCATGGCATGGGAGAGGGATGTTTTCCTCTCCCATGCTGTCGCCTGGCGCCGACAATTTCGATCCCGCTCCGATTGAGAACGGTCCAACGTCACCTTATATTTGCAGGGCGGGCAGCGGTTATGTATCTGGCCTGCAATAAGGGCCGGAGCGGCTGCGTCGCTGCCCTGTCCGCAGTGTAGTTTAAGAGGTTCCCGATGGCCGATTTCGTCCTGCCGAAGAACAGCAAGATCACGAAGGGCAAGGCGCATCCGGCGCCGGCGGGGGCATCGCGGAAAAAAACCTTCACCATCTATCGCTATGACCCGGATTCGGGGAAGAACCCGCGCTACGACAGCTTCACCATCGACCTGGACGAATGCGGCCCGATGGTCCTGGACGCGCTGATCAAGATCAAGTCGGAGATCGACCCGTCGCTCACCTTCCGCCGCTCGTGCCGCGAAGGCATTTGCGGGTCGTGTTCGATGAACATGGACGGCAAGAACGGCCTCGCCTGCACCACCGCGATCGAGGATATCAAGGGCGACATCAAGATCACGCCGCTGCCCGCGATGGACGTGATCAAGGACCTGGTCCCCGACTTTACCCATTTCTACGCGCAATATGCCTCGATCAAGCCGTGGGTGCAGACCGTCACCCCGCCGCCTTCGGGCAAGGAGCGGCTGCAGTCGCCGGAGGATCGCGCCAAGCTCGACGGCCTCTATGAGTGCATTCTGTGCGCCTGCTGCTCGACCAGCTGCCCCAGCTATTGGTGGAACAGCGACCGGTTCCTGGGACCGGCGATCCTGCTTCAGGCCTATCGCTGGCTGGCCGACAGCCGCGACGAGGCGACCGGCGAGCGGCTCGACGAGCTGGAGGATCCGTTCCGCCTCTATCGCTGCCACACGATCATGAACTGCGCCAATGTCTGCCCCAAGGGCCTGAGCCCCGCCAAGGCGATTGCAGAGATCAAGAAGATGGAAGCCGAGCGGGTCGTCTGATCCGCCTCGGCACCCTCTGACTTGTCGCAGGCCGACACGCATTTCGTCTATGTGGACGACCCGGACCATCCGGGTTGGAAGCGTTGGGAGCTGCGCGATCCGACGCGCTTCAACGCGTTTCTCGGCCCGATCCTGACGCGGATCGAGGACGGCAAGGCGCTGGTGCGGATGGTGCCGGGGCGCGAACATTCGAACCTGCGCGATTCGACCCATGGCGGCGCGCTGCTCGGCTTCATGGACGTCGCGCTGTTCGCCGCCGCGCGCAGCTTTGGCGTGCTCTCGGCAGGAGGCGCAGTGACGCTCGACCTGTCGGCGCAGTTCATCGGCACCAGCCGCATCGGCGAACCGATCGTGGCCGAGGTCGAACTGCTGCGCGAAACCGGGCGGATGCTGTTCATGCGCGGACTGGTGCGGCAGGAGGACAATGTCCTCGCCAGCTTCTCCGGCACCGTCCGCAAATCCTCGCCGGTGCCATGACCGTCCAACATCCGTTTGCCCTGAGCCTGTCGAAGGGCCGCAAGCGCAACGTCCGGGGCGGGGCTTCGACAAGCTCAGCCCAAACGGACGTTAGGAACTTCCAATGACCGGTGTGCTCGAACGCTACCAGGCGCTGGTGGCCGCCGGCGAGTTGCGCGCCGACCCGGACCAGGCCGCAGCGGCACGCCGCCTCGCGCATCTCGCGCACGAGCTCGAACAGGGCCCGCGCAAGGGCAGCGTACTGTGGCGCCTTGCCCGCCGCGCGCCCGAGGCACCGCGCGGCGTGTATATGTGGGGCGGCGTCGGGCGCGGCAAATCGATGCTGATGGACCTGTTCTTCGGCTGCGTCCGCATCGAGCGCAAGCGCCGCGTGCATTTCCACGAGTTCATGATCGAGGTCCACGCCCGCATCGCCGAGGAGCGCAAGAAGGAGGCCGGCGACCCAATCCCGCCGGTGGCCAAGGCGCTTGCCGAGAATCTTCGCCTGCTCGCATTCGACGAAATGGTGATCAACAACACCGCCGACGCGATGATCCTCAGCCGGTTGTTCACCGCGATGATGGCCGAGGGGCTGACCGTGGTGGCGACATCGAACCGCCCGCCCGACGATCTCTACAAGGACGGGCTGCAGCGCGACAGCTTCCTGCCCTTCATCGCGCTGCTCAAGGACAAGCTCGACGTCCTGCCATTGAATGGCCCGACCGATTATCGCCGCGACCGGCTCGGCACGATGGATACTTGGCTGGTGCCCAACAGCCCCGCCAACACCGCCACCCTCTCCGCCGCTTTCTTCCGCCTGACCGATTATCCGGTCGAGGATCGCGCGCATGTGCCGAGCGAGGATCTGTCGGTACAGGGCCGCACGCTGCACGTGCCCAAGGCGCTGAAGGGCGTCGCCGTCTTCTCGTTCAAGCGGCTGTGTGAGGAGGCGCGCGGCGCGTCCGACTATCTCGCCATCGCCCGCCGCTATCACACCGTCATCATCGTCGGCATCCCACGCCTAGGTCCGGAAAACCGCAACGAGGCGGCGCGCTTCGTCACGCTGATCGACGCGCTGTACGAGCATAAGGTCAAGCTGCTGGCGATGGCCGACGCCGCCCCGATCGACCTCTATGCCGAGGGTGACGGCAAGTTCGAGTTCGAGCGGACGGTGAGCCGCCTGATGGAGATGCAGTCGGAGGAGTACCTGGCGCAGGGGCATGGCACGGCAGCCTGATCACCCCGCCACCGCCTCCGCCAGTTCCGTCCCCCGCCCGGTAAGGCCATAGAGCGCCACCGGCGGAAACCGGTCCTCCAGCCGCCGCGTCACCAGATCTTGCCCGATCATCGCCTGCAGCGTCAGCGACAGCGCGCGCGGCGTGACCGGGGCCAGCCGCGACTGGAGCGCGTTGAAGCGGGTCCAGTCGTCGCCCAGCCCGCCCGCCACCGGCAGCGTCCAGCGCGACAGGTCGGGTGCTTGCAGCCCCAGGCGCACGCGCACATCCTCGATCCGCTCGCACGCCGCGCCGATCGCGCGGCCGCTGTCGGTCAGCACATATTCGGGGCGCAGCGGGTGGCCATGGCCGGGATTGGGGATCACCCAGCCCTGTTCACGCAAATACGCCAGCGTCCGCGTGAGGCTGTTGCGCGACAGGGCAAAGCGCCGCTCGATCACCGCGAAGCGCGATCCCTGTTCGCGGCTGAGCAACGCCAGCACGGGGATTGTCCACCGCCCCGCCGCCAGCCGCTGCAGCACCGCACTTGTCAGAACAGGATCATCCACGCGCTTGACCAAATCACAATCTGCTATACAAATGGAACCATAGAGTCGGGAGGACGATATGGCAAGTGAAGCTACTCTTGAGGCACCCACAACTGCGATCAGCTATGACGGCGGACTGACCTGTGCGCTCAGCGTCACCAGCCTCGACCGCTCGATCCCCTGGTATGAGAATGTGCTCGGCATGGAGCTGATGTACCGGATGGACGAGATTGCATGGTGCGAACTGCGCTCAGCGGTTGCACGCGTCAGCGTCGGCCTGTCGCAGGTCGAAAGCGCGGGCGGGCCGGGCGGCGCGACCCTGACCTTCGGCGTCACCGATCTCGACGCGGCGAAGGCGGCGCTGGATGCCGCCGGCGTGCGGCAGGACGGCCCGATCAACGAAATCCCCGGCATGGTGCGCCTGCTCACCTTCTACGACCCCGACGGCAATGCGCTGATGTTCTATCAGGACCTGTCCGGCGGCGAGGCGGGGTGAGCGGCCTCTAGCGCTGCACGCACGTGCGGCGTAGCATCGCGGGATGCTGCGCCGCCTGTTCTTCCTGACCCTCGCCGCGGCAGCATTGCCCGGCGCGCGTCAGGCCGATCCCGCGCCGCAGGGCTGGTATGTCATCGCCGACGATGCCGGGGCAGTGCTGGGCCACGCTTCCACCACCAGCCGTGCGCTGCCCGACGGACGCGAAACGGTCGAACAGCGCGAGCTGCGGCTGGCCGATGGCGAGCGGCCGAGCACCACGCTGACCGATACGACCACGACCCGCTTCGATGCATCGGGCCGCCCGCTGCTGATCGTGACCGAGTCGCGCGACGGCCGCACAATCCGCCGCACCGAAACCCGGATCGCGGCGACCAGCGCCACCATCACCCGCCAGAGCGAAAGCGGTCGCCACGTGACCCGCGTTGCGCTGCCCCCCGGCACCCGCTTCGACAATGGCGAGGGACTGATGCGCGGCTGGATGGGCGACACGCCGCTCGCCTTCCTCAACCTCAACCCTGCCGCCGGGCTGGTCGAGCGCATGACGATCGAACGCGCGCCGACCCAGCGTCCCGGCACGCTGACGGCGTTGCGCAAACGCTATGACGGCACCGAACTGCGCGGGATCATGCGGCTCGACCTCGACGCATCCGGGCGCATCGTCGCGGCGATTCAGCCGATGTTCGGCGTCGCGGTCACCACCCGTCCCGCCGACCGGGACACCGCGCTGCGCCCGCATCCGCCCTATCGCCTGCTGCGCAATGTCATGGCCAAGTCGCCCGTGCGGATCGGCCCGGCAGCCGCACAGGGCCATATCCGCTACCGCTTCGGCTTTATCGACGGCATCGCCTTTACCCCGCCCGCAACCCGGGAGCAACGCGTGACCGCCGACGCGACCGGCATCACACTCGATATCTGCACCAGCTGCGGCCCCGGCCTGCCCAGCGATCCGGCGACCCTTGCCGATGCCCGCCGCGCCACCGCCTGGCTGCAGCATGACCATCCCCGCGTCATGGCGCTCGCCCGCCCGGTGATCCGCCGCCAGCTATCGCCCGCGCGAACGATGGAGGAACTGGCGGTCCGCGCCCGCACCGTCATGCACAAAATCGACTTTACCGGCCATCGCAGCGCCGCCGATG
Source organism: Sphingomonas sp. SDUR79 (assembly GCF_056821745.1). NCBI lineage: Bacteria > Pseudomonadati > Pseudomonadota > Alphaproteobacteria > Sphingomonadales > Sphingomonadaceae > Sphingomonas > Sphingomonas sp. SDUR79. Next base: position 2,171,585 of record NZ_JBPDIN010000001.1, read on the forward strand.
CGCTCGCCTCAGGCAGCGGGGACTGCACCGAAGACGCGGTCGTGCTCGCGGCACTGGGACGCGCGGCGGGCATCCCCACCCGCGTCGCCAGCGGCCTCGTCTATTCGCGCGAACGCTATCACGGCGTCAGCAACGTGTTCATGCCGCACAGCTGGACGCTCGCCTATGTCGACGGCGCCTGGCGCAGCTTCGACATGTCGCTCGACGGGTTCGACGCCACGCATATCGCGCTCACCATCGGCGATGGCGATGCACGCGCGATCGCGGCGGCGGGACAGCTTGCCAGCCTGCTCGACTGGCAATCGCTGGCGGAGGTCAGGACGCGGGCTTCACCGTGACCGGCTGCGGCGCGTCGTCATAGACCACCGGCAGTTCGGGCAGGTTCGCATCGGCCGGATCCTCGACCATCGCCACCGCCTTGGGATCCTTGACCCCGCCGACGATGATCATGTCATAATCCTCGTCCGGCACTGCTGTGTCGCCATAGACCACCGTCGGCTCCTGCGCCGCCACCGGCAACGCGATCACCGCCGCCGCCAGCGCCGCAGCAGCCAGCGCAGGCCGCACCGGGAGCGTGTAGCGCACGCACACCTCGGTCTCGCATCCTTTCAGGAACGCCACCCGCTCGCCGTCGCTCCAACCCGACAGGTCGAACACCTCACGCTTGCACATGCGACAGAAATCGCCGTCCAGGATCGCGGCCAGATCGGCCTTGTAAGGACAGGGGCTGTCGATCTTCGGGAACTTGGCCATGGCATGCTCTCCGGTCGTTTGCGCCAGCGTAACCCAATTTGCGCCGCGAGTCAGGCGCGATTTCCAGTACACTTCGACGTTTCCACGATTGTCAAAATATGACTTGCGCCCGGCACGTCGATTCGATATTTCAACAATCATGGAAATAAAGAACGACAGCGCCGCCGTAACCGCCCTGGCCGCACTGGCGCAGGAACATCGCCTCGCGCTGTTCCGCCTGCTGGTTCAGGCCGGGCCGGACGGCCTGCCCGCCGGCATGATCGCCGAAAAGCTCGGCGTCCCCGCCTCCTCGCTGTCCTTCCATCTCGCCCATCTCAACCGCGCCGGGCTGGTCAGCCAGACGCGGCAAGGGCGATCGCTGATCTACGCCGCCGACTATGCCGCAATGAACGGCCTGCTTGGCTATCTCATGGAAAATTGCTGCGGCGGCGCGGGATGCGCGGCCCCGGCCGAACAGCCCGAAAGGAAATCCGCATGAAGCGTATGCACGTCCATGTCGGCGTCACCGATCTCGATCGCTCGATCGCCTTCTATTCCACTCTGTTCGGCGCGGAGCCCAGCGTGACCAAGCCCGATTACGCCAAGTGGATGCTGGAGGATCCGCGCGTCAACTTCGCGATTTCCAGCGGCAATCACGCCGCCACGGGGATCGAACATCTCGGCATTCAGGTCGAGGATGGCGACGAGCTGGTCGAAGTCTATGGCCGCCTGCGCGCTGCCGACCGCCCGGTGCTGGAGGAAGGGGCGACCACCTGCTGTTACGCCAAGAGCGAAAAGAGCTGGATCGCCGATCCCGACGGCGTCGTGTGGGAAGCCTTTCTGACCGAGGGTGAGGCCACCGTTTACGGCGAATCCCCCGCTTTGTCCGCGCTGTCGGACAATGCCCGACCCGATGCATGCTGCGCGCCGCAGATCGCGCCGGCTCCGAAATCCGCCTGCTGCTGAGGAGCGCGCGATGTCAGAGCCGGTCGATATCGTCATTTACCACAACCCCGATTGCGGCACGTCGCGCAACGCGCTGGCGATGATCCGCAATGCCGGGATCGAGCCGCATGTGGTGGAGTATTTGAAAACCCCACCCAGCCGCGCGCTGCTGGTCGAGCTGCTCGCCCGCGCACGCGCGACGCCGCGCGACTGGCTGCGGGAGAAGGGTACGCCCTATGCCGAACTCGGCCTCGACGACGCCAGCTTGTCAGACGATGCGCTGCTCGACGCGATGCTGGCGCATCCGGTGCTGATCAACCGCCCGGTGGTCGTCTCCCCGCTCGGCGTTGCCTTGTGCCGTCCGTCCGAAGCGGTGCTCGACCTGCTCCCCACCGCACAGCGCGGCGCCTTTGCCAAGGAAGATGGCGAGCGCGTCGTCGACGCCGCCGGCAACCGACTTTCCTGACAGGACCACCATGACCGACACCTCCTCCCCGCTCGGCCTGTTCGAGCGCTGGCTTTCGCTCTGGGTCGCGCTGGCGATCCTTGCTGGCCTAGCCCTTGGCCTGATCGCGCCGGGCGTCACCACGGCGCTGGCGGGGCTGGAAGTTGCCTCGGTCAACCTCGTCGTCGCGGTGCTGGTCTGGGCGATGATCTATCCGATGATGGTCGGGGTCGATTTCGCCAGCATCCGCGATGTCGGGCGCAAGCCCAAGGGGCTGGTCATCACGCTCGTCGTCAACTGGCTGATCAAGCCCTTCACCATGGCCGCGCTCGCGATCCTGTTCTTCGACTGGATCTATGCCGACCTGATCCCGCGCGACCTGGGCCAGCAATATATCGCGGGCCTGATCCTGCTCGGTGCCGCCCCCTGCACCGCGATGGTGTTCGTCTGGTCACAAATGACCAGGGGCGACCCCGCCTATACGCTGGTGCAGGTGTCGGTGAACGACCTCGTCATGATCATCGCCTTTGCCCCGATCGTCGCGCTGCTGCTCGGTGTCACCGATATCGTCGTGCCGTGGCAGACATTGCTGCTGTCGGTCGTGCTCTATGTCGTCATCCCGCTGGTGGCCGGGGCCATCACCCGCCGCCGCGTCATCGCCAGCCATGGCGGCGATGCGGCCGCAGTCGACGCCTTCACCGCGCGGCTCAAGCCTTGGTCCATCATCGGCCTGCTCGCCACCGTCGTGCTGCTGTTCGCGTTTCAGGCGCAGACGATCGTCGCCAACCCGCTGCTGATCGCGCTGATCGCGGTGCCGATCCTGATCCAGTCCTACGCGATCTTCGCCATCGCCTATGCTGCGGCCAAGGCATGGCGCGTGCCCCACAACATCGCCGCGCCATGCGCGCTGATCGGCACGTCGAACTTCTTCGAGCTGGCGGTGGCGGTCGCGATCGGCCTGTTCGGCTTGTCGAGCGGTGCCGCGCTCGCCACCGTAGTCGGCGTGCTGGTCGAGGTTCCGGTAATGCTCAGCCTGGTCGCGTTCGCCAACCGTACGCGCGGCAGCTTTCCGACAGCCTGAACTCGGGGTCAGGCTGGCGCCGCGCGCAGCGCATCGCTAGGGAGCAGGGATGACCTCCCGCAATGCTGCCGATCGCGCGTCGCCCTGCATCCCGTGTCCTGACCACTCGGTCCAGCCGCGATGATCGATGCGGCCGGCGCAGCGCTTGCGCCGCTCCAGCCCATTTTGGGCCTGGCGTTCATCGTTGCGCTGTTCATCGCCTTTGCGACCGAACGCTTCCCCCCGGTGACGATTGCGGTGTTCGGCACCGCTGCGGCGATCGCCTTTGGCTGGCTGACCCCCGACATGATCGGGGCGTCCTTCGCCAACCCCGCACCGATCACCATCGCCGCCTTCTTCGTCCTGTCGAGCGCGCTCGTCCGCACCGGCGCGATCGAGGCGGTGGCAAGCATATTGGTCCGCCGCGCAGCCGATGCGCCGCGCCGCACCGTCGCCGAAATGTTTGTCGGCGCTGCCACGGCCCCGGCCTTCATCAACAACACGCCCGTCGTGATCGTGCTCATTCCGATCGTCAAACGGCTGGCCAAGGCGGTGCAGATCCCTGCCACGCGCCTGCTGATCCCGCTCTCCTATCTCAGCATCCTGGGCGGCACGCTGACCCTGGTCGGCACCTCGACCAACCTGCTGGTCGATGGCGTCGCGCGGGCACAGGGGCAGCCAGGGTTCGGCATTTTCGACATCACCCTGGTCGGGCTGTGCACCATGGCCGCGGGCGTCGCGACGTTGCTCATCCTCGGCCCGCGCCTGCTGCCCGCCCGCGATGATGACGACAGCGCCGACCAGCATCACTTGACCTATCTCACCGACCTGCAGCTGATCGGCGAGCTTGCCGACCGCCCGCCGATGGTCTCGGAACTTGGCTTCCTCAAGCGCGATGCGGTGCGGCTGGTCGGAGTTCGGCGCGGCAACGATCTGCTGCGCGATCCGGCACCCGACCTTGTGATATCCGGCGAGGACCGGCTGGTCGTCTCCGCCTCAGCGAACGAGCTCGACGGGCTGGCGCGACGTGCCGATGTACGGGTCGGGCTGCAGAATGTCGGCCAGCCGATTCGCCTGTCGGAGGATGTGCGCGCCGAGGATGTGCGGCTGATCGGCGTGACCATTGCCCCCTCACACCCAACGCTTGGGCGCCAGCTGCGCGAGATTCCGTTCCTGTCGAACCTGCCTGCCCGGATCCTCGGCATCGGCCGCGCACGCCATTTGCCCGGCCCGTTTCTGGGCAGCGTGCGACTGCGCGCGGCCGACAGCCTGCTCGTGGCCGCCGATGCGAATGGCGCCGCCGCACTGCGCGAAAATCCCAATCTGATCGTCGGCGATACCAGCGCGGTGCGCGCCTATCGCCGCCGCCGCGCGCCGATCGCGGTGCTGACGCTTACGGCTGTGGTGCTGCTCGCGGCGCTCGGCATCGCGCCGATCCTGACACTGGCCATTCTCGGCGTCGGGATCGTGCTGGTCACCGGCTGCATCGACCCGGAAGAGGCGTGGAATTCGATCGATGGCAGCGTGCTGGTGCTGATCCTCGCCATGCTCGGCATCGGCGCCGCGCTCGACAGCATCGGCACCGTCGGGCTGATAGTCGACACCGCCTCCCCCTGGCTCGGCACGCTATCGCCGCTGATGCTGATCCTGGTGCTGTATTTCCTGACCTCAATCCTGACCGAGGCGGTGACCAACAATGCCGTCGCCGTCATCATGACCCCGGTGGCGATCGGCCTCGCTCAGGCCACGGGCAACGATCCGACCGCACTGATCATCGCCGTCATGTTCGCCGCCTCGGCCAGCTTCGCCACGCCGATCGGCTATCAGACCAACACCATGGTCTATGCCGCCGCCGACTATCGCTTCTCGGACTTCGTGAAGATCGGCATTCCGATGAACGTGACTGTCGGCGTCGCCACCTGCATCGCGATCCACCTGCTGATCGGTTGATCAGTCCAGGTTCGGTCGCAGATACCGCTCCGCCAGCTCGACGCTCACCCCGCGCCGCGCGGCATAATCCTCCAGCTGGTCGCGCCCGACGCGCGCCACGCCGAAATACTCGGCCTGCGGATGCCCGAAGTAGAAGCCGCTGACCGCGGCGGTGGGCAGCATCGCAAAGCTCTCGGTCAGCGACACGCCGGTATTCTTGTGCGCGTCGAGCATCTCGAACAGGATCGGCTTGAGGCTATGCTCGGGGCAGGCGGGATAGCCCGGCGCCGGGCGGATGCCGCGATATTGTTCCTTGATCATCGCCTCGTTGGTCAGCTGCTCGCCCTCGGCATAACCCCACAGCGCCGTGCGCACGAAATGGTGCAGCCGCTCGGCAAACGCCTCGGCCAAGCGATCGGCGAGCGCCTTCAACAGGATGTCCGAATAATCGTCGATCGCCGCCTTGAACCGCGCGAGATGCGGCTCGATGCCGTGGATCGACACCGCGAACCCGCCGATCCAGTCGCCCTGCCGGTCGATGAAGTCGGCCAGGCACATATTCGCCCGCCCCTCACGCTTCTGGATCTGCTGGCGCAGCATCGGCAGCGTGACATGCTTTTCGTCCTCGACATGGACGATGATGTCGTCGCCCTGACGGCGGCACGGCCACAGCCCGGCCACGCCGCGCGCGGTCAGCCATTTCTCGTCGATGATCTTGTCGAGCATCTTCTGCGCATCGGCGAACAGGCTGGTCGCGCTCTCGCCGACCACCTTGTCCTCCAGAATCGCCGGGTAGTTGCCCGCCAGCTCCCACGCGCGGAAGAATGGCGTCCAGTCGATATAGTTGCGCAGATCCTTGAGATCCCAGTCGGGGAAGCTGTGGACGCCGGGCATGCGCGGACGACCCGGCTTCAGGCTCATGTCCGCATCGAACGCATTGTCGCGCGCTGCTTCGATCGGGACCAGCTCGCTCTGGCCCTTGTTCGCGCGGGCGACGCGCACCGCTTCATACTCGTCGGCGATTTTGGCGACATAATCGTCGCGGATCGTCTCGGAGACGAGCGTCGTCGCAACACCCACCGCTCGGCTCGCGTCGAGCACATGCACCACCGGCCCGTCATAGGCCGGAGCGATGCGCAGCGCGGTATGCACCTTCGACGTCGTCGCGCCGCCGATCAGCAGCGGCATGGTCATGCCGGAGCGCTTCATCTCCTCCGCCACAGTTACCATCTCGTCGAGCGAGGGGGTGATCAGGCCGGACAGGCCGATCATGTCGGCATCATTCTCATTGGCGGCGGCAAGGATCGTCGACCACGGCACCATCACGCCCAGGTCCACGACCTCGAACCCGTTGCACTGCAGGACGACGCCGACGATGTTCTTGCCGATGTCATGCACGTCGCCCTTGACGGTCGCCATGATGACCTTGCCCTTGCCCTTCGCGCCGGGCTCCTTCGCCGCCTCGATATAGGGGAGGAGGTGCGCGACCGCCTTCTTCATCACGCGCGCGCTCTTCACCACCTGTGGCAGGAACATCTTGCCGCTGCCGAACAGGTCGCCGACGACGTTCATCCCGTCCATCAACGGGCCTTCGATCACGTCGATCGGCTTGGCGGCCTTCTGGCGGCATTCCTCGGTATCCTCGACCACATATTGGTCGATGCCCTTGACCAGCGCATGCTCCAGCCGCTTCTCGACCGCCCAGCCGCGCCATTCCGCCGCCTGCTTCTCCGCCACCACATCGGTGCCGCGAAATTTCTCCGCCAGCGCGACCAGCCGGTCGCCCGCCTCGGGATCGCGGTTGAGGATAACATCCTCGCACGCGGCGCGCAGTTCCGGCTCGATCTGGTCGTAAATGTCGAGCTGCCCGGCATTGACGATCGCCATGTCCAGCCCTGCGGGGATCGCGTGATACAGGAACACGCTGTGCATCGCGCGGCGCACCGGCTCGTTGCCGCGGAAGCTGAACGACAGGTTCGACAGACCGCCCGAGAAATGGACATGCGGGCAGCGCGCCTTGATCTCCTTCACCGCCTCGATGAAGTCCACGCCGTAATTGTTGTGCTCCTCGATTCCCGTGGCGACCGCGAACACATTGGCGTCGAAGATGATGTCCTCGGGCGGGAAGCCGATGGCCATCAGTTCCTTGTAGGCCCGCTCGCAAATCTCGACCTTGCGCGCCTGGGTATCGGCCTGCCCGACCTCGTCGAACGCCATCACCACGACCGCCGCGCCATAGGCCATGCACTTGCGCGCATGCTCCAGGAATTGCGGAATGCCCTCCTTCATGCTGATCGAATTGACGATCGGCTTGCCGCTGACGCACTTCAGCCCCGCCTCGATCACGTCCCATTTGGAGCTGTCGATCATCACCGGCACGCGCGCGATATCCGGTTCTGCGGCGATCAGCTTGAGGAACGTCGTCATCGCCTCATGCGCGTCGAGCAGACCTTCGTCCATGTTGACGTCGATCACCTGCGCGCCATTCTCGACCTGCTGCCGCGCGACCTCGACCGCGGCGGTATAGTCGCCGGCCATGATCAGCTTCTTGAACTTGGCCGATCCGGTGACGTTGGTGCGCTCGCCGATATTGACGAAGGCGGTGGAGGTGGTGGCAGTCGCGGTCATTGGTTCTTCTTCTTCCCCCCTCCCGCTTGCGGGAGGGGTCGGGGGAGGGCGTGTCAGTCTCGGGCGGCGCAGAGGAGGACAGGCCCTCCCCTAGCCCCTCCCGCAAGCGGGAGGGGAATTACGCCGCCATCACAAATGGCTCCAGCCCGGCCAGCTGCGTCCGCACCGGCGGCGTCGGGATCGCGCGCGGGGGCAAGTCCTTCACCGCATCGGCAATCGCCTTGATATGCGCCGGGGTCGATCCGCAGCAGCCGCCCAGGATGTTGACCTGCGCCTGATCGGCCCATTCCTTGACCAGCCCTGCGGTCGTGTGCGGTGCCTCGTCATAAGCACCCAGCTCGTTGGGCAGGCCGGCATTGGGATAGACCATGATCAGCGTGTCACAGAGCTTGGAGAGCGTCGCGACGTGCGGGCGCAGCTGCTCCGCGCCGAACGAGCAATTCAGCCCGATCGTCACCGGCTTGGCATGGCGGATCGCCGCCCAGAACGCCTCGACCGTGTGGCCCGACAGGTTGCGGCCCGACAGGTCGGTCAGCGTCATCGACATCATGATCGGCAGGTCGCGGCCCAGATCGTTCGCTGCCTCGATGCACGCCATCACGCCGGCCTTGGCGTTCAGCGTATCGAACACCGTCTCGATCAGGATGAAGTCGACCCCACCCTCGACCAGCGCGTCGATCTGCTCGCGATACACGTCCTTCAGCGTATCGAAATCGATCTCGCGATAGCCCGGATCATTGACGTCGGGCGACAGCGACAGCGTCTTGTTGGTCGGGCCGAGCGCCCCGGCGACGAAGCGCGGCCGCCCATCCTTCGCCTCGAACTCGTCCGCGATCTGACGCGCCAGCTTCGCGCTTTCGACATTGATTTCGCGCACCAGATGCTCGGCACCATAATCGGCCTGGCTGATCCGGTTGGCGGAGAAGGTGTTGGTCTCGGCAATATCCGCCCCCGCCTCGAAATAGGCGCGGTGGATGCTCGCCGGCACATCCGGACGGGTCAGCGCGAGGATGTCGTTGTTGCCCTTCTGGTCGTGCCCCAGATTGAGGTCGCCAGCATAATCCGCCTCGGACAGCTTCCAGTTCTGAATCTCGGTCCCGAACGCCCCGTCGGTGATCAGGATGCGCTTGGCAGCTTCCGCCAGCAGTTTTTCGCGTGGTGTCATGTCTTTTCTCTCTCCCCTCCCGCTTGCGGGAGGGGCCGGGGGAGGGCCTGTTCAATCACGGGAAGGTCTGGCCTCCGACAGGCCCTCCCCTAACCCCTCCCGCAAGCGGGAGGGGAACTTTAAGCCGCCACGCTCGCCGCCGCACCACGCGGGCGCACGCCCAGCATGTGACAGATCGCGTAGCTCAGCTCTGCCCGGTTGAGCGTGTAGAAGTGAAACTGCCGCACGCCGCCGGCATAGAGGTTGCGGCACAATTCCGCCGCCAGCGTCGCGGAAACGAGCTGACGCGCAGCCGGGTGGTCGTCCAGCCCGTCAAACAACCGCTCCATCCAGCCCGGCACCGCCGTACCGCACATCGCCGACATCTTCTGGACCGCGGCAAAGCTCATCACCGGCATAATCCCCGGCACGATCTCCGCATTGATCCCCGCCGCCGCCGCCGCGTCGCGGAAGCGCAGGAAGGTATCGGCCTCGAAAAAGAACTGCGTGATCGCGCGGTTCGCACCTGCATCAATCTTGCGCTTGAGGTTATCCAGGTCATGCGCCGCATCGGGAGAATCCGGGTGGCATTCGGGATAGGCCGCAACCGAAATCTCGAACGGGTGCAGCTTGCGCAAGCCAGCGACCAGATCGGCGGCATTCTCATAGCCGCCCGGATGCGTCGCGTACTTCTCTCCCGCACGCGGCGGATCGCCGCGCAGCGCGACGATATGGCGGACGCCCGCCGCCCAATATTCCTCGGCCACCGCGTCGATCTCGGCCTTGGTCGCATCGACACAGGTCAGGTGCGCGGCGACCGCGATCGGCGTCTCGCGCGCAATGCGGGCGACGGTGTTGTGCGTCCGCTCACGCGTCGTCCCGCCCGCGCCATAGGTCACCGACACGAAGCGCGGATCGAACGGGCTCAGCGTCTCGACCGACTCCCACAGCGTCTTTTCCATCGCCTCGGTCTTGGGCGGAAAGAATTCGAAGCTGACGTCGATGTCGCCTGCAACGTCCGCGAACAGCGGCGGAGAGGACGGGTCGCGATCGATACTCATGCTGCCTTCACCTCATTCACTGGCAGTTGTTCACCCGGCTGTCCCGCCTTGCGGCCCAGCCATAATTTTACGGTCAGCGCGCCGCCTTCCAGCGTCTGGGTCTGGACCGGCGCCAGCCCCGCCTTGGCGAACCAGCCGAGCATCTGCTCGTCCGAAAAGCCCAGGCGCACATGGCCTTCGCGCGTCCGCAATTCCTCACGATCATGCGGCGCGAAATCGACAATCAGCAGGCGCCCGCCGCCGTTCAGCACCCGCGCCGCTTCGCCGATCGCGGCCCCCGGCTGCTGCGCGAAGTGCAGCACATGGTGCAGGATCGCGGCATCCGCCTCGCCATCGCTCATCGGCAGCGCATAAAGGTCCGCCTGGCGCAGCTCGGCATTGGCGACGCCCTGTTCCGATAGTTTCGCCCGTGCCAGCCGCAGCATTTCCGACGAGCGGTCGATCCCCAGCGCGCTGTCGGCATGCGGCGCGAACAGCTCGAGCATCCGCCCGGTGCCAGTGCCGATATCGATCAGCCGCGCGATCCGCGCCTCGCCCAAGGCCGCGACCATCGCCGCCTCGACCTGCTCCTCCGCCACATGTAGCGACCGGATCGCATCCCACTCGCCGGCATGCGCCTCGAACCATTCTGCCGCCGCCGCCGCACGATCAGCGCGCACCGCTGCCAGCCGCGCGCTGTCGGCAATTGCCCAATGATCCTCACCCTCGCTGCGCCAGGCGTCGAGCGCGGCGAAGATCGGCCCGGTGCGCTTGGTGTCGCCCAGCGCGACGAACACCCAGCTCCCCTCCTTGCGCCGCTCGGCCAGCCCCGCATCGCACAGGATTTTCACGTGACGCGACACGCGCGGCTGGCTCTGCCCCAGCACCTGCGCCAGCTCGCCCACCGACAGCTCCATCAGCCGCAGCAGCGCAAGAATGCGCAACCGCGTCTGGTCCGCGAGCGCGCGGAAGGATTCGAGAGCCGTGTTCATAGGTATGTAGATATAAAGATATCTTTATATCAGGTCAATGCGGGATGGCCGCGCGCACGCCTTAATCCTCCCCCGCCAGGGGGAGGTGGCATCGCGAAGCGATGACGGAGGGGGAGGATTGCGATCTGCAAGAGGCTCAGGGACACAGCCGCCCTCCCCCTCCGTCGCCTTCAGCGACACCTCCCCCTAGCGGGGGAGGATTAGAAACTATGCCGCCCGCGCTTCCTCGATAATCGGCACCAAAGCCGCCAGAAACTGCGCCGCGCTCGCCTCCCAGGTGAAGCCGCGCCCATAGGCCGCGCAATCCGCACGGTCGCGGGTCAGCGCCTCAGCGATCGCCGCATCCAGATCCTCGGCCATTGCCCCGGTTTCCGGCGTCAGGATATCGACCGGCCCCGTCACCGGATAGGCCGCGACCGGCGTGCCGCATGCCAGTGCCTCGATCATCACCAGCCCGAACGTGTCGGTCTTGCTCGGGAACACGAACACATTAGCCGCGCGATAGGCCTGCGCCAGTTCGGCGCCGAACATCGATCCCATGAACCTCGCGTCGGGATATTTCGCCTGCAACGCGGCGCGCGCCGGACCATCGCCGACCACGACCTTGGTCCCCGGATGCGACGACGCGAGGAAGGCTTCCAGGTTCTTCTCGATCGCCACGCGCCCGACATAGAGCTGCACCGGTCCGGGAAGTTCGGCCATCGCCGGATGTGGCGTCACGCCGGGATGGAAATTGGCCAGGTCTACGCCTCGCCCCCAATGCTGCACTCGGGTCAGCCCATGATCGACCAACGCCTGCCGGATCGATGCGGTGGAGGCGAGGATCGACTGCGCGGGCGCATGGAACCAGCGAATATAGCGCCACACCCACTCCGCCGGCACACCCGACCGCGCCTCGACATAATCCGGGAATTGCGTGTGATAGGCGGTGGTGAACGGGAAATCATGCCGCAGGCACCAGCGCCGCGCCGCGACGCAGACCGGCCCCTCGGTCGCCAGATGCACCGCATGCGGCGAAAATTCGTCGAGCAGATCGCCGATCGTCCGGCTACGCACCATCGCGAGGCGAATCTCGGGATAGGTCGGGCACGGCACCGAATAGAACAGGTCAGGGGAGATCACCTTGACCTTATGCCCCTGCCCCTCGAGCACGCGCCGCACCGACTGGAGCGTGCGCACGACACCGTTCACCTGAGGCTCCCAGGCGTCGGTTACGATTGCGATCCGCATCTCCGTTTCGCTCAAGCCGCTACGCGCTCCTCGACCCGCTCCGGGTCGAGGTCACGCTTGGCGATCTCATCGGCCCAATGGAGGATTTCCATCGTGCCATCGTAATGTTCGACCAGAGCGGTGCAACCCTCCACCCAGTCGCCGTCATTATAATATTCGATCCCGTCGATCGTGCGCATCTCGGCGGTGTGAATATGCCCCGCGATCACCCCGTCAACACCGCGCGCGCCCGCTTCTTTCGCGACGATTTCCTCAAAGCCGCAGATAAATTCGACCGCGTTCTTGACCTTCTGCTTGGCGTGCTTGGACAGCGACCAATAGGGCAGGCCGCGCCAGCTGCGATATTTGTTGCACCAGCGGTTGAGCGCCATCACCGCCGTGTAGGCCGCGTCGCCGACATGGGCGAGCCAGCGATGGCTCAGCGTGATCGCGTCGAACTCGTCGCCATGCAGCACCAGCAGGCGGCGGCCATCGGCGGTCTGGTGGATCGCCTGCCGCTTGATCTCGACCCCGCCAAAGCTGAGGCCCGTGAACTGGCGGAAAATCTCGTCATGGTTGCCGGGGATATAGATCACCCGCGCGCCGCGCTTGGCGCGCTTCAGGAGGCGCCAAACAATGTCGTTATGCGCCGCGGGCCAGTAGAATTTCTTCTTGAGCTGCCACCCGTCGATAATGTCGCCGACCAGGTAAATGGTGTCGCTGTCGACATGATCCAGGAAATCGATCAGCATTTCGGCGTTGCAGCCGCGCGTCCCCAAATGGATATCGCTGATCCAGATCGTGCGATATTGCCGCCGACCGCCGATCGTCTTTTCCGGAATCGCGGGTTCGGCAGTCGTAAAGTCGGCGAAGTCCGCAACATTCGTGTCGAACGGAAGTCGAGTGATCGTGGCCATACTAGCGCCCCGTGCAATGCCCTTGCCCGGGTCGCCTATGGCGATGGAATGTTACAGCTCGAATCGTTCGCGCGTCACCGAAGTGTCACGCAGTGATCGCGATATAGTCATCGAGAGCCTCGACCCGCGCGATCCAGTCACGCACCGCCCGATAAGGCGTGAGGGCAAACCCGCCCTCCTCGGCGACATGGGTATAGGCGTAGAGGCAGATGTCGGCGAGGCTCGGCGCATCGCCCACGAACCAGTCGCGCCCTGCCAGATGTTTGTCCATCAGCTTGAGCGCAGCCACCCCCGCCGCGCGCTTGCCCGGCAACAGCGCGCGCTGGAGGTCATCGAGATTGGCCTCCCCCACCCATCCCATCCAAAATCGCACCGTCGCGATGTTCGGTTCGTGATTATATTGCTCCCAGAACATCCAGCGCAGCATGTCCGCCCGCTCGAACGAGTCGGCCGGAATCAGCGCGCTGCCATCGGCGAGGTAGAAGCACGCCGCATTGCTCTCGGGCAAAAACCGGTCGCCATGCTGCAACACCGGAATCCGCCCATTGGCGTTGACCTTGGCCAGGAAGTCAGCCGTCCGCGTCGCCCCCGCCATGATGTCATAGCTGCGCCGTTCGATCGCCGTGCCGGTCAGCGCTGCGGTCAGGCGGATCTTGTAGCAATTGCCCGAAGGGGCATATTCATGCAGGATCACGCCGGTCACGCCGCCACCTGCAGCACGATCTTGCCCATATGCGCGCCGCTCTCCATCCGGCGATGCGCTTCGGCGGCTTCGGCGAGCGGATACGTCCGGTCGATCACCGGGCGCAGCCGCCCCTCGGCCACGAACGGCCACACCGACCGCGACAGCTCGTCGGCGACCAGCGTCTTGAACGCCGTGTCGCGCGCCCTCAGCGTCGATCCGGTCAGCGTGAGGCGGCGGCGCATGATCTCGAACACCGGCACGGTCGCCATGGCACCGCCCTGCACCGCGATCGACACGTGCCGCCCGTCATCGGCCATGCACTTCATATTGCGCGCGACATAGTCGCCGCCAACCATGTCGAGCACGACATTGGCGCCGCGCCCCTCGGTCAGATCCTTGACCTTTGCTACGAAATCCTCGGTCTTGTAGTTGATCGCATGATCCGCGCCATGCGCCAGACAGGCGGCGACCTTGTCGTCGCTCCCAGCCGTCACGATCACGGTGACCCCGAACAGATTGCACAGGCTGATCGCCATCGTGCCGATCCCGCTGGTCCCGCCATGGACCAGCGCGACATCGCCCTCGCCGGCGTATCCGCGCTCGAACAAATTGGTCCACACGGTGAACAACGTCTCGGGAATCGCCGCCGCCTCGACCATTGACAGTCCGTCCGGCACCGACAGGCACTGACCGAGCGGCGCGACCGCATATTCGGCGTAACCGCCCCCGGCGATCAGCGCGCACATCGGCTGGCCGATCAGCTCGGGCGGAATGTCCGCGCCGACCGCCACCACTTCGCCCGCAACCTCCAGCCCCGGGATCGTCGTCACCCCAGGGGGTGGCGGATAGCCGCCCATGCGCTGGAGCACATCGGGCCGGTTAACCCCGGCGGCGGCAACGCGGATCAGCACCTCGTCGGCGCGCGGCACCGGCACAGGCCGCTCGACCGGGACCAGCACCTCCGGCCCGCCGGGCTGCGCAGGATCGATCGCGATCATCCGGTCGGGCAGGCTGGTCATGCGGATCCCCCTAGAACCGCGCCTGAATCGGGGCCGCGCCGCGTGACGTCAAGGCCGCAGTTGCGCAATTCGGTGAGCATCGACGCGCGTCCGACCGCTTGACAACCCCGCCGCCGCGTCCGACCTTCGCATCATGGAAGACGATCTTCCCCGCCGCACCGACGACCCCGCCGCTCAGCTCGCGCGCCAGGATCTCGACCCGTTTTCGGTGGCGGAGCTGGAGGCGCGGATCGCGCTGCTCGAAACCGAAATCGCGCGCTGTCGTAATATCATTCAACGCGCCGTTAACCATCGCGCAAGCGCGGATGCCTTATTCAAGCGATGAGTGGAGCACCGATCCCCGGGCGTCACGCTATAAGAGTCTTGGGGACAGGTGCGGCGCTTGATGCACGGTGCAACACTCCCGACATAGGGGATGCACGGGCCGCGTGTCTCTCTTCTTCGGCCCGACTGGAGTAAAGCCGAATGCCTAGTTTCGCTTCCGCCCTCGAATCCACCCTCCACCGCGCGCTGGAAGCCGCCAGCTCGCGTCGCCACGAATATGCGACGCTCGAACATCTGCTGCTGGCGCTGGTGGACGATGAGCATGCGTCCAAGGTGATGGGTGCGTGCGGCGTGGACCTGGGCGAGCTGAAGACCACCGTCGCCCATTATCTCGATACCGAGCTTCAGGCGCTGCGCGTCGATCAGCAGACCGATCCCTCGCCGACCAGCGGGTTCCAGCGCGTCGTCCAGCGCGCGATCCTGCACGTCCAGTCGTCGGGCCGCGACGAAGTGACCGGCGCCAACGTGCTGGTGGCCCTGTTTAGCGAGCGCGAGAGCTACGCCGTCTATTTCCTGCAGCAGCAGGATATGAGCCGCCTCGATGCGGTCAGCTATATCAGCCATGGCGTCGGCAAGGGTTCGACCCCGGTCGAGTCCGCCCCGCCCAAGGGTGCGGAAGAGGACAAGGCGCAGAAGAGCGACGGCAAGAAGGGCGAGAGCGCGCTCAAGCAATTCACCGTCAACCTTAATGAAAAGGCCAAGACCGGCAAGATCGATCCGCTGATCGGCCGCGGGCCGGAGGTCGATCGCACCGTCCAGATCCTGTGCCGCCGCAGCAAGAACAACCCGCTCTATGTCGGCGATCCCGGCGTCGGCAAGACCGCGATCGCGGAAGGCCTGGCGCGCAAGATCATCGAGGGCGACGTTCCCGAAGTGCTCAAGGAAGCGGTGATCTACTCGCTCGACATGGGCGCGCTGCTCGCCGGCACCCGCTATCGCGGCGATTTCGAGGAGCGGCTGAAGCAGGTCGTGTCGGAGCTGGAAAAGCTGCCCCATGCGGTGCTGTTCATCGACGAGATCCACACCGTGATCGGCGCCGGTGCCACCAGCGGCGGCGCGATGGACGCGTCCAACCTGCTGAAGCCCGCGCTGTCGGGCGGTTCGATCCGCTGCATCGGTTCGACCACCTACAAGGAATTCCGCAATCACTTCGAAAAGGACCGCGCGTTGCTGCGCCGGTTCCAGAAGATCGACGTCAACGAACCGACGATCGAGGATACGATCAAGATCCTCGCCGGCCTGCGCTCGGCGTTCGAGGATCACCACAATGTCAAATACACCCCCGACGCGATCAAGTCGGCGGTGGAGCTGAGCTCGCGCTACATCAACGACCGGAAATTGCCCGACAAGGCGATCGACGTGATCGACGAGGTCGGCGCGATGCAGATGCTGGTGCCCCCGTCCAAGCGCAAGAAGACGATCACCCCCAAGGAGATCGAACAGGTCATCGCGACCATGGCGCGCATCCCGCCGAAAACGGTGTCGAGCGACGATACCAAGGTGCTGGCGAACATCGAAACCGACCTGAAGCGCGTCGTGTTCGGCCAGGACAAGGCGATCGAGGTGCTGTCGAGCGCGATCAAGCTCAGCCGCGCCGGCCTGCGCGATCCGGAAAAGCCGATCGGCAACTATCTGTTCAGCGGCCCGACCGGCGTCGGCAAGACCGAAGTGACCAAGCAGCTCGCCGAATTGCTCGGCATCCCGCTGCAGCGCTTCGACATGTCCGAATATATGGAGCGCCACTCGGTCAGCCGCCTGATCGGCGCGCCTCCGGGCTATGTCGGCTATGATCAGGGCGGCCTGCTCACCGACGCGATCGATCAGAACCCGCATTGCGTGCTGCTGCTCGACGAAATCGAAAAGGCGCATCCGGACCTGTTCAACATCCTGCTGCAGGTGATGGACAACGGCAAGCTGACCGACCACCACGGCAAGACGGTCGATTTCCGCAACGTCATCCTGATCATGACGACCAATGCCGGCGCGTCCGACATGGCGCGGGAGAGCATCGGTTTCGGCGAAATCAGCCGTGACGATGTTCAGGAAGACGCGGTGAAGAAGCTCTTCACCCCCGAATTCCGCAACCGCCTCGATGCGATCGTGCCGTTCGACTATCTCCCGACCAAGGTGGTCGAGCGGGTGGTGGAGAAGTTCATCCTCCAGCTCGAACTCCAGCTCGCCGACCGCAACGTCCATATCAGCCTGGACGATGAGGCCAAGGCGTGGCTCACCGAACGCGGCTATGACAAGCTCTACGGCGCGCGCCCGATGGGCCGCCTGATCCAGGAAAAGATCAAGCAGCCGCTGGCCGAGGAACTGCTGTTCGGCAAACTCGTCCATGGCGGCGAGGTCGAGGTGAAGCTGAAGGACAAAGCGCTGACCTTCGCGATCACGCCCGCGGCGCCCAAGGGATCGAAGAAGGGCGGCAAGAAGGCTCCGGCCAAGGCAAAGTAACCCGCCGCGGCAACGCGAACCACGAAACCGCCCCGGTGAAAGCCGGGGCGATTTTGCTTTGGGGACACCTCACAACATCGGCGTCCCGGGCTTGACCCCTGACCGGGCTGCCTTGATCGACAGGAAGCCCAGCCCCGGCTCAAGGCCGGGGTGACGAGGAGGCTGCGATAGGGCAACGCGCCCCTCCCCCATCGTTATGCTGAACTCGTTTCAGCATCCACAGCGCAACAGGCGACTGAGCCGCTGGCGGAGACGTGGATCCTGAAACAAGTTCAGGATGACGGATCGCCAAAATACATCGCTCATTGCCCGTATGCCAACCGCGTGTCGAAGTCGCGAGATCACCGAAAACGGGCACGAAGCGGACATTCGCATCTAAAGACGCGGGACAATTTTCTCCCACTGCGCCCGGACAAACCGACGATACATCCGTTTCTTCAGCCACCACATGGGCGGAAGCCCGCGGCCCTGTCGAAGCGAGCGAACCATAATCTCCCGTACCTCGTCCTCGCTCCAGCTGGTCCATTCGCCGGCGACATCAAGCAAATTGGCGACGAAAGCTGGCGAGACCTCATCTTCGAAGATTTCTCGCAGCTTCCCGTGGGAATAATCGGAGTTGCGAAGCACGACGGCGATCCGGTTGTAATCCTCGTCCAGCAACTGTGTGTCGAGGAAGACATCGGACAAAGCGTGCCACACGGGCAACCGTTTCTCGATCTCGGCATCGGAAAGCACCATGTTGGGAATTTGCCCGACCGATGAACTGTCCGCAATGGGTCGTAAGCCTACGGCGAGACCGACACTTCAATTCCGCACCACCACCACTGTAACCCGCGTCGGCGCCGACGGCGCACCCCACGCCGCCGGCCGCGCGCACCGATCCCGGCATGCCCGCAGCTGCGCCGCACGCTCGTCCGCCAGCCGTCGCCACGCCCGCGCCTCGCGGATCAGCCGGTCGACCTGCCACTCGGTGCTTTCCCACGCTCCCTCGGCGCACGCGCGGTCGCGCCCGCAGATCCGTTTCACCGCATGGTCGATCCGCGCTGCCAGAATATCGATCCCCGCCGCGGTCGACAGGTCCAGCCCCGCCGCCGGAACCGCGATCCGGCGCGTCTCGAACCGCTCGCCGGCGCTCGCCGAACCGGTGAGGATCATCGCCGCCGCCGCAGCGGCGATCAGGTGCATCATTGTCATCGCAAACCTCGCTGCACGGCACATTACCGAAATGCGTAGCCCCCGTTAACCAGCCAGTCGCACATCGCGTCCCGTCATCGGACAGGCATCCCATGCAGTTGCGTCGTCAACGGGTCGCGCAACCGATTGTAACGAACGCGCTCTGTTAACCGCTTCTTCGGGTTCGTCGGGCTAGGCCGCTGGCATGACACGGGGGATCGCAGCGCTGATCGCACTGGCAGTCGCGTTCGCCGCGATGCTCGCCACCCCCGCCGACGCCCGCCCGCCCGGCTGGAGCGCCGGCACCACCGGCCGTCCGCTCGCCACCTGCATCCGCCGCGCCGCGCCCGGCGACGACCCGCGCGCGATCGCCCGCGACCTTGCCGGATTCGATTGCATCACGCCCCAGAAACAGTTGGGCAGCGGCGATTTCTGGGTCATCTCCGAACCCGTTGGCGAACGCTCGCGCTCGCGCCGCCCGCTCAATGCGCGCATGCTCAGCCTGTGGCAGGAACGCCTGACGCTGCACGTCCTCTACGCCGATGGCCGCATCGAAAGCATGTCCGACGACACGGTAGGGCTGACCAAACGCATTCAGCTCGGCGCCATCGTCGAATATCCGATTCCCCGGCTGCGCGCGCCGGTCGACCGGCTGCTGTGGAAGGTCGAAAGGTCGAGCAATCTCTACGCCGTGGTCCGCAATCCACGCATCGCGACTGAGGCGGAGAGCAACCGCGCCAACCTGTTCATGGCCGCGCTCTATGCCGCGTTCGGCGGGCTGTGCATCGCATTGCTGACCTATAATCTCGCTCTGTGGACCACGCTGCGTTACCGGTTTCAGCTGGCCTATGCGGCGATGGTCACCGCGCTGATGGCCTATGCCTTTACCTCATCGGGCGCGCTTGCCTGGCTGGTACCGGACATCGCCAATACTTTCCGCCTGCGGCTGAACTATCTGTTGCTGATGTTGACCGCCGCGTCGGCAATCTGGTTTGCGCGCACCTTTTTCGAAGAGCATGTGTTCGGCCCGCGGATGCGGATGATGCTGCGCGCCAGCATCGGCACGCTGATCGTTGCGGGCGTCGGCTTTGCCGTGTTTGCCCCGCTCGCGCCAAACCTGGCACATACGCTCTACAATTGGGTGTTCGTCAGCATGTTGCTGCCGATCGTCGCGATCGTGGTGTCGGCGTGGCGCAACCGCTCGAACTTCCTGTGGCTATTCGGCATCGCCTGGGCCGCGCCGATCGTCGCAGGGTGCCTGCGCGTCCTGTCCAGCCTTGGCGTGATGCCGTGGAGCTTTTGGCTCGACAATTCGACGCTGATCTCGATGTCGGCGGAGGCGTTGCTGTCATCGATCGCGATCACCTACCGCATCCGCCTGCTCAGCCGCGAGCGTGACGCCGCGATCGCCGCCGAGACGGTCGCGCGTCGCCTCGCCGATCTCGATCCGCTCACCGGGTTGCTCAACCGCCGCGCCTTTCTTGGTCATGCCATCGGGCGGCCGGGGCCACAGACGCTGCTGATCCTCGACCTCGACCGGTTCAAGCAGGTCAACGACACGATCGGCCATGACGGCGGGGACGAAGTGCTGCGCACCGTGGCGCGGACCTTGCGCGGGCTGGTTCCGGCGGGTGCGATGATCGCCCGGATCGGGGGCGAGGAGTTCGCGGTGCTGAGCGGTTCGGCGGAACCGGTCGATCCCGACCGAATCCTCACCCGGCTGCGCGCCACGCGCATGCCCTATGATTTGCGCGTCACCGCCAGCATCGGCAGCGCACAGGGTCCGATCGCCGACGAGCGCGACTGGAAATCGCTCTACCGCGCCGCCGATCAGGCATTGTTCGACGCCAAATCGGCCGGTCGCGACCGCGCGCGGACCGCCATCGCCGCCTGACCGGCAATTCAGCTTTCGTTCAGCCCGCTTCTGCCCTAAAGCGCGCCCATCGGGAGGGCATGATGGACCAGTTGAACAAACGCAGGATCGCTCTGGCCGCCGGTGCCGCCGCGCTGCTGCTCACTGCCACGACGGTTCATCCGACGGCCGAGTTCGAAATCCTCACCCACGAGATCACCGACAAGACCCCCCGCAAGTTCGCGGCGGCGTTCGATACCGGCATCCTCGCCGTTTCGGTCCTCTATACCTGGACCGAGCGCACACTGCGCTAGCTTGCGTTTCCGATGCGCTTGCTTACACTCGTGTAAATGAGCGATCCCGAGTACGCCTGGCGCAATAGCTATCGCCACCCCGGTCCGTGGGACCAGACCCTGCCCCCGCTCTCCATGGTCGATGCGTTCGAGGAATCGGCGCGGCGCAAGGGCAATGCCCCCCTCCTCGACTTTCTCGGCCGCCATTACAGCTTTGCCGAAACGCTCGACGGCGCGAACCGCGTCGCCTGTGGCCTCAAGGCGCTCGGCTATGGCCCGGGCGACCGCATCGGCCTGTTCCTGCCCAACGTGCCGCATTATGTCGCTGCCTATTACGGCATCCTCAAGCTGGGTGCGACGGTGGTCAATTTCTCGCCGCTCTACAGCGTCGATGAGCTCGCCGCGCAGGTCGCCGACAGCGGCACGCGCCTGCTGTTCACGCTCAGCGCCACCGCCCTGCTCCCGACCGCGCTCAAGGTGCTGGACAAGAGCGGCCTCGAACGCCTGATCGTCGGATCGGTCGCCGGGGCGCTGCCCCCCACCAAGTCGATCCTCTACCGCCTGTTCAAGGGCAAGGAGGTCGCGGCCAAGCCCAATGACCCGCGCGTCACCGCCTTCTCGCAACTCATCGCCAATGACGGCGCGTGCGTCGCGCCGCAGATCGATCCACAAACCCATCTCGCGCTGATCCAATATACCGGCGGCACCACCGGCGTGCCCAAGGGCGCGATGCTGACGCACCAGAACCTGTCCGCCAATGCGCGACAGGTGGCCAAGCTCGACCCCGATCTCGGCTCCAGCCTCGACCGTGTGCTCGGCGTCCTGCCCTTCTTCCACGTCTTCGCCAACACCTGCGTCCTCAACCGCACCGTGCTGACCGGCGGCGAGATCGTGATGCTCCCGCGCTTCGACGCGGCCCAGGCGCTGGCGGCAATCAACCGCACCAAGCCGACCGCGCTGCCCGGCGTGCCGACCATGTTCCAGGCGCTGATCGACCACCCGCATTCGAAATCGACCGACTGGTCGAGCCTCAAATACTGCATCTCAGGCGGCGCGCCCCTGCCCGCCGAGCTCAAGAAGCGCTTCGAGGCCGAAACCGGCGCGACGCTGATCGAGGGCTATGGCCTGTCCGAAAGCTCGGGCGTCGTCTCCGCCAACCCCTATCGCGGCGAAGGCAAGTCCGGCACCATTGGCCAGCCGATCGTCGCCACCCGCGTCCGGCTGGTCGACAAGGAAGACCCCTCACGCGACGCGCCCGAAGGCGAACCGGGCGAGATCACCATCACCGGCCCACAGATCATGGCCGGCTATTGGGACCGCCCCGAAACCGACGACACCACCTTCTGCCACGACGCCGCCGGCACCCGCTGGCTGCGCACCGGCGATGTCGGCCAGATCGACGCAGACGGTTTCATCCGCATCGTCGACCGGCTCAAGGACATGATCGCGGTCGGCGGGTTCAAGGTCTTCCCCAAGCACGTCGAGGACGTCCTCTACCGCCACCCCGCGATCAAGGAAGTACTGGTCGTCGGCATGCCCGACCCCCGCATGGGCGAAGTCCCCCGCGCGTATGTCGCGCTGAACGAGGATGCAGAGCCAGTGACCGGCGACGACCTGCGCGCGTGGCTCAACCCGCAAGTCGGCAAACACGAACGCGTGGACGCGGTGGTGGTGCGGGACAAGCTGCCCAAGACGATGATCGGCAAGCTGAGCCGCAAGGATTTGCTCTTGGAAATCGCGGCGGAGGCGGCGGGCGCTTCCTGAGCCCTCCCACTTCTTCTTAAGCCCCTCCCGCCTTCGCGGGAGGGGTTGGGGAGGGTCTTCTTCTTTTTGAGGCACGCCAAACACCCGTTTGTGCTGAGCTTGTCGAAGCTCGATTCCCGATTTCACCGAACGCACGC
Source organism: Sphingomonas sp. SDUR79 (assembly GCF_056821745.1). Classification (NCBI taxonomy): domain Bacteria; kingdom Pseudomonadati; phylum Pseudomonadota; class Alphaproteobacteria; order Sphingomonadales; family Sphingomonadaceae; genus Sphingomonas; species Sphingomonas sp. SDUR79. The sequence continues at coordinate 2,194,327 of NZ_JBPDIN010000001.1, forward strand.
TGCGGCCCTTCGACAAGCTCAGGGCAAACGGCCGGTGGTATGCCCCACCATCGCCGCCACCCCTTCGTCACCCCGGCCCTGTGCCGGGGTCCACCCCACCCCACGCCCAGCGCCAGAGCCGCGCGCGCCGCGCCAGCCTCCAGGTGGACCCCGGCACAAAGCCGGGGTGACGGATGGGGCTTAAGCGGATGGAAGTGGACGTTGCGCCCGATCCGTTTTCGACATTAGGTCATGACGATGAGCAAGCCCCAACGCATCTATGTCCGGTTTGTTTGCTACCGACTGGTTGAAGGCCAAAGGCAAAGGCTTGGTCTCTTTCAAGCCTTGGAAGAAGCAAGGGATTGCGCCTTTGCTCCCGCATGGGCGCTGCGTCAGATCGGCGAACTCTATGGCTGGTTTAAGCAAAACCTTGCCGTCCCAAGCCGGTTTGAACGAAGCTATGGCGGGCAAGGACGGCCCGGCCTGTCATGGTTCAAACCCGTCGCCGCAGACCATGTGCGACAGATGCATCAGCTAAAGGTGGCCGTTGAGGAATGTGGGGTGCATGTTGCAATTCTCACGACGAGAGATCCCGGCACAATAATCTGGCAGGATGAGCACCAAGTGGTGGCCGACCCGGGCAACAGAAAATTCTAGATCCGAGAATGCCTGACGCCCCCCTCAATCCCCCCGCATCTCAGCCTTCAAATTCATAAACTCATGCAGCCCCCACGGCCCCAGCTCGCGGCCATGGCCGGACAGCTTCACCCCGCCGAACGGCGCGCCCGGCACCGACGCCAGCATCTGGTTCACTGCGGTCATCCCCGCCGCAATGTCGCGCACCAGCCGCGCCTGCTCCTCGGCGTCCTGCGTCCACACGCTAGACCCCAGCCCATAGGGGACGTCGTTCGCCAGCCGGATCGCGTCCTCCAGCGACTCCGCCCGGAACAGCATCGCGACGGGTCCGAAAATCTCCTCCTTCGCAAAGTCCGCTTCGGGGTCGACATCGGTCAGCACGCCCGCACGCATCCACGCGCCGTCGCGCTCGATCTTCTCGCCGCCATGCAGCACCGCGCCCGCCGCCACGGCTCGCTCCAGCTGCTCCAGCACAGTATCGCGTTGCTCGACGCTCGACAGCGGCCCCATCTCGATCCCGTGCTCCATCGGATCGCCGATCTTCACCGCCTCCATCGCCGCAACGAACTTCTCGGCGAATGCGTCATACACATCGGCATGCACGATCATCCGCTTGGCACAGATGCAGCTTTGCCCGGCATTCTGGATGCGCGCCTTCACCGCCGTCGTCACCGCCGCGTCCAGATCGGCCGAGGGCATGACGACGAACGGGTCAGACCCGCCGAGTTCCAGCACGACCTTTTTCAGCGCGCGCCCGGCGGCTTCGGCCACCTTGGCCCCCGCCCCCTCGCTCCCGGTCAGCGTCACCGCGACCACGCGCTTGTCGGCGATGATCCGCGACACCTTGTCCGACTTGATCGGAAGATTCTGGAACAGCCCGTCCGGCGCCCCTGCCGCCTGCACCATTTGCTGGATCAGCGCCGCGCACCCTTGGGTCAGCGACGCATGTTTCAGCAACCCGACATTCCCCGCCAGGATCGTCGGCGCCAGCCAGCGCACCGCCTGCCAGTAAGGAAAATTCCACGGCATGATCGCTAGGATCGGCCCGAGCGGCAACCAGTGCGTCACCACCCGCCCGGCCGGCAGCGCGATTTCCTCGCCCTTCAGAAAGTCCGGCCCATGCTCGGCATAGTAGCGGAACCCCGCGACGCATTTCTCGACCTCGGCCACCGCCGACGCCAGCGTCTTGCCCATCTCGCGCACCGCAGTTTCGGCAAGGTGGTCCTTCCCCGCCTCGAACCGGTCGGCAATCGCGTTCAGCAACGCCACCCGCTGCTCGACCGGACTGACCCGCCACGACGCAAACGCCGCATCCGCGCGCACCAGCGCCGCCTCGACGCCATCGCCGTCCAGTTCGGCAAAGCTCTCACCCGGTTCGCCCGTCGCCGGATTGATGCTGGTAAACATGCGCGCTCCTCGCAATCGGTGTGCTGGCCGTAGCCCCATCATATCCTCCCCCGCCAGGGGGAGGTGTCGCCGCAGGCGACGGAGGGGGAGGACGGCTGTGTCCTTTCGGATCTACCGACGCCCCTTCCTCCCCCTCCGTCAGCTTCGCTGCCACCTCCCCCTGGCGGGGGAGGATTAAGGAAGCCAATCGCGGGAGGTTGAATTGGTTCCGCCGCCATCGCATAGCATCGCCATGACCGACCAGATCGACATCGCCGCCTTGTCCTTTGAGGACGCCCTTCGCGAACTTGAGCGGATCGTCGGGCAGCTCGAAACCGGCGATGTTCCGCTCGATCAGGCGATCAACCTCTACGAAACCGGCGACAAGCTGCGCCGCCAGTGCCAGGCGCGGCTCGACGCGGCGCAGGCGCGGATCGAACAGGTGCGCGCCGACGCCAGCGGCAACGTCACCGGTACCACCCCCTTCGCAGCAGGATGAGCGCGGACGTGGCCGACGCCAGCCAGACCCTCGAAACCGCGCTGCGCGATGTCGCGGCAGAGATCGACCGTCAGTTCGACCATTTCCTCGCCGTCCCCGCCGACCCGCGCGCAAAGCTCTATGAAGCGATGCGCCACGCCGCGATCGGCGGCGGCAAGCGGCTGCGCCCGCTGCTCACCTTCGCAACGGCACAGCTGTTCGCGGTCGACCGCCGCTGCACTGCGCGTGTCGCCACCGCGATCGAGGCGATCCATGTCTATTCGCTGATCCATGACGATCTGCCCGCGATGGACGATGACGATATGCGCCGCGGCAAGCCGACGGTGCACCGCGCGTTCGATGAGGCGACCGCGATCCTCGCCGGCGACTGCCTCCACGCGCTCGCGTTCGAAATCCTCGCCGATCCCGCCACCCATCCCGACCCGTTCGTCCGCGCCGAGCTGATCGCCGATCTGGCGCAGGCGTCCGGCCCGTCGGGCATGGCGGGCGGGCAGATGATGGATCTGGTCGCGGAAAACACCAGCTTCGACCTCGCCACCGTGACCCGCTGTCAGGCGCTCAAGACCGGCGCGCTGATCGCCTGCTCGGTCGAGGCCGGCGCGATCCTCGGCCGCCTTCCGCCCGAGGGCCGCACCGGCCTGCGCGGCTATGCCCGCGACATCGGCCTCGCCTTCCAGATCGCCGACGACATTCTTGACGTCGAGGGCGATCAGGACGCGGTCGGCAAGCAACTGCGCAAGGACGAAGCGGCGGGCAAGGAAACCTTCCTCTCGCTGCTCGGCATCGACCGCGCGCGCGAACAGGCGCGCATGCTGGTCGATCAGGCGATCGAGCACCTCCACAGCTACGGCCCCGAAGCCGACCTCCTCCGCGCCATCGCCCGCTTCGTGCTGGAACGCGATCGGTGAGATTTCAGGTCGCCGTCGTGGCGCTCGCATTGGCAGGCTGCGGCGGACGTCCGGCGGACAATGACACATTGCTTGCGTATGTGCCGGAGGCACGCTGCGCAGACGCCAAGTTCGACATGATCGAGCAGTCAGACTCGATTCAGGACTGGCGTCATGTGGTCCGGATTTCGGGTTCGCCTGACTGCGTCACCTCGCTTCGACAGTCACTCGACGCCAAGGGCGCGACAGCGAGCGACATTCCCCTTATTACGGGCCTTCTACTGCCCGGACACACAAATTCCGAACAGGAAGCCGTTGCCTTCGACTTTGAAGAAGAGCCGGGCGCGGTCATTTGGACGAGGGACAAAACATGACCACCCGCACCGGCGTCTATCCCGGCACCTTCGATCCGATCACGCTCGGCCATATGGACATCATCCGGCGCGGCGCGAAGCTGGTCGACCGGCTCGTCATAGGCGTGACCACCAATCCGTCGAAAAACCCCATGTTCACGGTCGAGGAGCGGATGGACATGGTCCGGCGCGAGGTCGCCGACCTCGACGGCGAGATTCACGTGGTCAGCTTCGATTCGCTGCTGATGGACTTTGCCGAGCGTGAAGGCGCGAGCATGATCGTCCGCGGCCTGCGCGCTGTCGCCGACTTCGAATATGAGTATCAGATGGCGGGGATGAACCAGCAGTTGAACGGCCGGATCGAAACCGTCTTCCTGATGGCCGATGTCTCGCTCCAGCCGATCGCCAGCCGCCTGGTCAAGGAAATCGCGCTGTTCGGCGGCGAGATCGGCAAGTTCGTTCCCCCCACCGTCCGCGACGAGGTGGTCGCGCGGGTCGAAAAGATCGGCCGCAAGGGCAGCTGATCCCCGCCGCCGCATTCACTTTGCTGCAAGCGGCGATTTGCTCTAAGCCGCTCCAGTTTTGTAAGTCCGGTGGGGATGTCGATGCGTCTTGTTGCCCTGTTTCTTGCTCTGCTGACGTCGCTGTTCGCGATGCCGGCGACCGCCCAGCATGTTCCGCCGCCGCCCGGCCGGGCCGCCCCGCCGGCCACGACCGACAAGGAGAATCTGTGGGTTCTCGACCTGTCCACCGGTGGCCGCGTCACCATCTGGCTGCGTCCCGATGTCGCGCCCAAGGCGGTCGAGCGGATCAAGGAGCTGACCCGCAAGCGCTTCTATGACGGCCTGATTTTCCACCGCGTGATCGATGGCTTCATGGCACAGGGCGGCGATCCCAAGGGCGACGGCACCGGCGGCAGCGACCTGCCCGACCTGCCCAAGGAGTTCAACTACCTCCCCCATGTGCGCGGCGCAGTCGCTGCGGCGCGTGCGGAGGACGAGAATAGCGCGAACAGCCAGTTCTTCATCATGCTGAGCCCGCGTCTTCAGCTCGACCAGAAATACACCGTGTTCGGTCGCGTGCTTGAAGGCATGCAGTGGGTCGACGCGATCCCGCGCGGCGAGCCGCCCGCAAACCCGGCCCGCGTCGTCCGCGCCTATATTGCGGCGGACAATCCCCCGCCGTTTACTGCTGCGCCAGCGACCCCGGTCGAGGAGCCTGCAGCACTTCCGGCCGGCCCCGCCAAGTGAACCCAAATCCTCCCCGGAACGGGGAGGGGGACCGCCGCGAAGCGGTGGTGGAGGGGCCCCGAGGCAAAGGAATCGCTTCGAGGAGGGCCCCCTCCGTCAGCGCTGCGCGCTGCCACCTCCCCGTGCCGGGGAGGATTGTGAGACTTTCCGAATGAACGTCGACCTGTTCGATTTCGACCTGCCGCCCGAGCGGATTGCGCTGCGCCCGGCAAGTCCCCGCGATTCGGCACGCCTCCTCCTGCTCGACGGCGACGAGACCGAAGACCGCATCGTCACCGATCTCCCCGCTTTGCTCCGCGCTGGCGACATGCTGGTGTTCAACGATACCCGCGTCATTCCCGCCCAGCTGGAAGGCATGCGGGGCGAGGCCAGGATCGGTGCGACGCTGCACAAGCGCGAAGGGCCGCGCCACTGGATCGCCTTCATCCGCAATGCCAAAAGGCTGAAGGTCGGCGACAGCATCGACTTCGGCAACGCCGTCACCGCGCTGGCAGAGGCGCGGCACGACGATGGCAGCTTCACCTTGTTCTTTCCCGGCGACGAACCGGTCGAATTGCTGCTGGAGCGCGCCGGGCGCATGCCGCTGCCGCCTTATATCGCCGCCAAGCGCCCGACCGACGCCCGCGACGCCGATGATTATCAGACGATGTTCGCCAACGAACCCGGCGCCGTCGCTGCCCCCACCGCCGCTCTGCACTTCACGCCGGGCCTGATGGCTGCGCTCGATGCCGCCGGGATCGGCCACACCACGCTGACGCTGCATGTCGGCGCTGGCACGTTCCTGCCGGTCAAGGCCGACGATACCGACAACCACAAGATGCACGCCGAATGGGGCCGCATCGACGCCGCCACCGCCGACCGCCTCAACGCCGTCCGCGCCGCCGGAGGCCGGGTGATCGCCGTCGGCACCACCAGCCTGCGCCTGATCGAAAGCGCCGCAGGTGAGGACAATGTGATCCGCCCGTTCGAAGGCGACACCGCGATCTTCATCACCCCCGGCTACCGCTTTCGCGGCATCGACGGGCTGGTGACGAACTTCCACCTGCCGCGCTCGACGCTCTTCATGCTCGTATCGGCGCTGATGGGGCTCGATCGGATGCAGGCCGCCTATGCCCATGCGATTGCGACGGGCTATCGTTTCTACAGCTATGGCGATTCGAGCCTGCTGCTGCCGGAGTCTCGCCCATGATCACCGCCCTCGCCCTGCTCGCCGCACTGCAACCGCCGCCGCAGGACATACCGAACCGGACGCGCGTGCCGATCCCCGTCGACTTGCGTGGACAGCAACAGCCAACGACCGCCCCCGCCCCGATCCCGCTGATGATCGCTGAGCCGGTGGCGATGGCCATCGCCACCTTCGACACCGATCAGGACGGCATCGTCACCCGCGCCGAATTCGACGCCGGGGTGCGCCGCAGTTTCGAGCTGAGCGCCAAGGGTCAGCCCGCGCTCGGCTATATCGCATTTGGCGACTGGTCGGAACGCTGGCTGGGCAACCGCAACGCCCTGCCCAGTCCCTTCGAGGTCGACGCCGATGGCGACAACCGCATCACGCTGACCGAGCTGCAGGCGCGGTTCGACCTGTTCTTCACCCGGTTCGATGCCGACAAGGACGGATCGTTGCGGCGCAGCGAACTGCTGACGGTGCGCACCCTGCCGACGCCCGGCGGCCGGCCTGAAGAGCGAGACCAGCGCCGCCAGCGCGACCGCTGAGGATGTCCTAGCATCTCCTGCCGCACTGCGGCTAAGATCAGCGCGATGCACGGCTCGCACCATCACCACGGCCCCGCCGGGCACAGCCATTCGGGCCACGGCCACAGCCACGCGCCGCAGGATTTTGGTCGCGCCTTCGCGATCGGCACCGTCCTCAATCTTGGCTTCGTGCTGGTCGAGGGGCTGGCGGGGATCGCCACCGGATCGATGGCGCTGCTCGCCGATGCCGGGCACAATCTCTCCGACGTTCTCGGCCTGCTGATTGCCTGGGGCGGCGCGTCGTTGGCCAAGCGCCCGGCATCGCGTCGCTTCACTTATGGGTTGAGCAGTTCGACCATCCTCGGCGCGCTCGCCAATGCCGTGCTGCTGCTGTTTGCGGTCGGTGCGATCGCGTTGGAGGCGGTCCAGCGGCTCGGCTCCCCCGCTCCGGTCCCCGGCGCGACGGTGATGATCGTCGCTGCGATCGGCATCGTCATCAACACCGCCACCGCCCTGCTGTTCATGCGCGGGAGCAAGCGTGATCTCAACATCCGCGGCGCCTATCTCCATATGGCCGCCGACGCCGCCGTGTCTGCCGCCGTGGTCGTCGGCGGCGCGCTGATCCTGTTTACCGGCAAGGCGTGGATCGACCCCGCGCTCAGCCTGTTGATCGTGGCGGTGATCCTGTGGAGCACCTGGGGCCTGCTGCGCGATTCGGTGGTGATGGCGCTGCACGCGGTGCCGCCTGGGATCGATGCGCAGAAGGTGGAGGAGACGCTCACGACCCTGCCCGGCGTGGCGCGCGTGCACGACCTGCATATCTGGCCGATGAGCACGACCCAGGTCGCGCTGACCGCGCATCTTCAGATGCCCGGCGGCCATCCCGGCGACGCGTTCCTCAACGATGTCCAGCACCGGCTCGCGCATGATTTCGGCATCCAGCACATGACGCTGCAGATCGAGATCGGCGACGGCGACCCGTGCCGGTTGCACACCGGCCATGGAGGCACGCATGACTGAAACCGCTCAGCCCCTGCGCCTCGTGATCTTCGATTTCGACGGGACGCTATCCGACAGCGGCAACTGGTTCCTGTCGATCGTCGACCACCTCTCCGACCGCTACGGCTTCCGCAAGGTCGCGCCCGACGAGATCGAACCGTTGCGCAAGATGACGTCACGCGACGTGATCAGCCATCTGCGCATCCCGCGGTGGAAACTGCCGTTCATCGCCCGCTATGTCCGCAAACTGTTCGGTCGCAACACCGACAAGGTGCACCTGTTCGCCGGCGTCACCGACATGCTCGCCGCCATCGAGGCGATGGGCATCCCGCTCGCCCTCGTCACATCGAACAGCGAGGCGAACGCCCGCGCCGTGCTCGGCCCGGAGAATGCTGCGCGGTTCAGCTGGTGGGCCTGCGGCGCATCCTTGTTCGGCAAGGCACCCAAATTCCGTTCGGTCCTGCGCCAAAGCGGCGTCCCCGTCGCGCAGATCGTCTCGCTCGGCGACGAAACCCGCGACATCGACGCCGCGCGCGCCGTCGGCATCCGCGCCGGCGCGGTGCTGTGGGGCTATGCCGAGCCCGAGGCGTTCGCGCACCTCAACCCCGATCTGGCGTTTTCCACCCCCGATCAGGTGGTCGCCTTCGTGCGCGCCTCAGCCCAGATGGACCGCCAGCCATAGGGTCGGCCCATCCGGATCGGTCCGCGTCACCCAGTGCCGCGTCCCGCCGGGGATCAGCAGATAATCGCCCGGCTCCAGCGGCGTCTCGGCGCTGTCCTCGAACCGGATCGCGGCGCTTCCCTGCAGGAGCATCACCCACTCGTCCTCACGCTGCACCATCGGCACGTCCTCCGGCGTGGCCTGCCCCAGCGACACGATCCGCTCGATCCGCACCTTGGGCCGTGCGAGCAGATCGGTGAACACCTCCCCGCGCTTTGCCGAGGGCAATCGCGCGAACAGGTTATCGAGCTTCAGCTTGCGCAAGCGCGGCTTCGGCGCGGGCTTGGGCGGCGGCGGGGCCTTGCGCCTGGGCAGGCCCTTTGCCGCCTCCTGCCAGTCGCTGCGCATCGCACCGCGCAGGTAGGTCGCGATATCCTCCGCGCTCGCGATCAGCCCGTCCGGGCCGAACCCGAGCAGTTTCTTCCCCGCCGCATCGGTCAGCCCGAACTTGCCGAAATCGCCGCCCGGCTTGCGCCGCCGCGATCTGACCAGCTTCAGGCCCCGGTGACGCGCGGATTCGCGCAGTGCGTCGTCAGCTTCGCTTGCCATTATCCCCTCAACGCAGCATCGGACGCCTATGTCCCGTTTCACCTTCACCATCCACGCCACCGACGGCAAGGCGCGCACCGGTACCATCGCGATGCAGCGCGGCGAAATCCGCACCCCCGCCTTCATGCCGGTCGGCACCGCCGCCACGGTCAAGGCGATGAAGCCACAGGATGTGCGCGCGTCCGGCGCGGACATCATCCTTGGCAACACCTATCACCTCATGCTCCGCCCCAGCGCCGAGCGGATCGACCGCCTCGGCGGACTGCACAAATTCATGGGCTGGGACCGCCCGATCCTCACCGACAGCGGCGGCTATCAGGTGATGAGCCTGTCCGAGCTGACCAAGCGCAGCGAGGAAGGCATCGTCTTCAAATCGCATCTCGACGGCACCCGCCACATGCTCAGCCCCGAACGCTCGATGGAAATCCAGCGCCTGCTGGGCTCGAACATCGTCATGGCGTTCGACGAACTGGTCCCGACCACCTCGACGCGGGAGGTTCAGGCGGCGGCCATGGAACGCTCGATGCGCTGGGCGAAGCGGTCGCGCGACGCGTTCGACGCGGGCGGCGATCATGCCGCCAACAACGCACTGTTCGGCATCCAGCAGGGCGCGCTCGACGAAGCGCTGCGCAAGGCCAGCGCCGACGCCCTGCTCGACATCGGCTTCGACGGCTATGCGGTCGGCGGCCTCGCGGTTGGTGAGGGGCAGGAGGCGATGTTCGGCTGCCTCGATTACGCCCCCGGCCAGCTCGACCCCGCCAAGCCGCGCTACCTGATGGGCGTCGGCAAGCCCGACGACATCGTTGGCGCGGTCGAACGCGGGATCGACATGTTCGACTGCGTCCTCCCCACCCGCTCGGGCCGCACCGGTCAGGCGTTCACCCGCACCGGCCCGATCAACATCCGCAACGCGAAGTTCGCCGAGGATCAGAGCCCGCTCGACCCCGATTCGCCCGTCGCCGGGTGGAGCAAGGCGTATCTCCACCACCTCGTCCGTTCGGGCGAGATTCTCGGCGCGATGCTGATGACCGAGCATAATCTGTGGTTCTATCAGCGGCTGATGGCCGACCTGCGCGCCGCAATTGCTGCGGGGCAGCTGACCGCCTTCGCCAATGATTTCCGCGCCGCATATTATGGCGGTCGCGACTGATTGCACCCGCTCCGCCGCTGTCCTACTCCTGTGCCACCAAGGAGTATCCAGTGACCGACAAGACCGACGAGACCGCCAACGAGATCACCGCTGCAGCCCGCCAGGCGCGCGAGATTGCCGAGCGCGCGGAAGGCACGCCCAAGCCCGGCGATGCCAAGAAATGGCCGCTGACCAAGATCGGCATCGGCATCGGCTCCGCCGCCCTCGCCGCCGCCGTGATCTACGCCGCGCGCAGCCGCAAGAAAGACTGACCTTCATGTCCCCCTCCCGCTCGCGGGAGGGGTTAGGGGAGGGCCTGTCCTCCTCGACACGGTTTGAGACAGGCCCTCCCCCTGCCCCTCCCGCAAGCGGGAGGGGAGCTTGAAGTCCAAAGACCAGGAGACCCAAATGCGCCTGACCCGCACCGCGCTGTATCTCAGCGCCGCCCTGCTCCCCTTCGCCGCGCAGGCGCAACAGGCGGCTCCCGCCCCCGCCGCGGAGCAGCAGATCGCCGTCGCCCCGCTCAACTTTACCGAGCGGACCTTGCCCAATGGCCTCAAAGTCTATGCGATCCGCGACACCAGCACCGCCAACGTCTCGGTGCAGGTCTGGTACGATGTCGGCAGCAAGGACGATCCGGCGGGCAAGTCGGGCTTTGCGCACATGTTCGAACATCTGATGTTCAAGGGCACGAAAAACCTGGTCGACGAACAGATGGACCGGCTGACCGAGGATGTCGGCGGCTACAACAACGCCTCGACCGCATCGGACTATACCAATTATTTCGAGGTCGTCCCCGCCAACCACCTCGAACGCCTGCTGTTCGCCGAGGCTGACCGCATGGCGAGCCTGGTGGTCGACGAAAAGGTGTTCGCGTCCGAACGCGATGTGGTGAAGGAAGAGCTGCGCAGCCGCGTGCTCGCCTCGCCCTATGGCAAGCTCTTTTACATCTACTTCCCGAACATCAGCTATTCGGTGCACCCCTATGCCCGCCCCGGCATCGGCAGCATCGAAGACCTCGACGCCGCGACGATCGGCGATATCCGCGCTTTCCACGCTACCTATTACCGCCCCGACAACGCCGTGCTCGTCGTGGCGGGCAATTTCGACCCGGCCCAGCTCGACAAATGGGTAGACAATTACTTCGCGCCGATCGCGAAGCCCGACCGCCCGATCCCGCGCGTCACGGTTGCCGAACCGCCGCGTGCGACCGCAGTGCGCAAGACCGTCTATGAAGCCAACACCCCGCTGCCGGCAGTGCTGCTCAGCTATCAGCTGCCGCCCGACAATCATCCCGATCTGCCTGCGCTGACGGTGCTCGACGGCATTCTGTCCGGGGGCGAGAATTCGCGGCTCTACCGCAACCTCGTCTATCGCGATCAGCTGGCGGCGCAGGCCGGCACGTTCCTCGACACGCGCCAGTCGACCGGTGCCTATGCGATGTACGCGATCCTCGCCGGCGGAAAGGCGGCTGACGCCGGCGAGGCGGCGATGCGGCGCGAGATCGCCGAACTGCGCGACACGCCGGTCAGCGCCGCCGAACTGGCCGAGGCAAAGAACGAAATCCTGACCAGCGCGCTCAAGAGCCGCGAGACGGCAGAGGGCAAGGCATCGACCCTCGCCGCGTCGATCATCGTCAGCCGCGATCCCAAGGCGGCGGACCGGCAGCTCGCCGCCATCGCCCGCGTTACCGCCGCCGATGTCCAGCGCGTCGCGCGCCAATATCTCGGCGACAACCAATCGGCGGCGCTCACCTACCTCCCCGATGCGATGGCGCAGGGGGCGAAGGGCGACAGCGTCGGCATCGCCGACACGGTCAAGGTCGCGGCTCTGGTCGCACCCAAGGACATCGTGATCCACACCCAAGCCAGCCCCGAAACCCGCGTCGCCGTCCCCGCGCCCGGCGCGCCGGTCTCACCGACCATTCCCACTGCGTCGGAAAGCAAGCTCGCCAACGGCATGCGCCTGATCGTGGTCGAAAAGCGCGACCTGCCGATCGTGACCGCCACGGTCGTCGCGCCGGCAGGCGGCACACGCGATCCGGCGGGCAAGGCCGGCACCGCCGCGCTTGCCGCAGCGCTGCTGACCAAGGGCACCACCACCCGATCGGCCGAACAGATTGCGCAGCAGATCGAATCGCTCGGCGGATCGATCGGTGCCGGGGCCGACTGGGACGCCGCCTTCGCGACCGTCACGGTCAAGGCCGATCAGGTCGAACCCGCGCTCACCGTCCTCGCCGATGTCGCGCGCAACCCGGCCTTCGCGCAGGAAGAGCTCGACCGCGCGCGCAAGCAGACCGTCGATGGCGTCACCGTCCAGCTCAAGGATCCCGCTGCCCTCGCCGGCATCGCCGCCAGCCGCGCGGTGTTCGGCAACCGCGCCTATGGCAATCTGCTGTCCGGCACCCCGACCTCGCTGCCGCGCATCACCCGCGATGACGTCGCCAGCGCCTATGCCCGCGCGTGGAGCCCCGACCAGTCGGCGCTGGTCGTGGTCGGCGACATCGCCGCCAAGGACGCGACCGCACTGGCGCAAAAGCTGTTCGGCGACTGGAAGCCAGGCAATGTCACCTATATCGCCGCACCGGTCACGGCGGCGCCCAAGCCGCGCGTGATCGTCGTCGACCTGCCCGAAGCGGGGCAGGCCGGGGTCGTCGTCGCGCGTCCGGGCATCGCGCGCAGCGACAAGGTTTTCTACGCGGCACAGGTCGCCAACGCCACGCTCGGCGTCGGCTTCACCTCGCGCCTCAACCGCGAAATCCGCATCAAGCGCGGCCTGGCATATGGCGCAGGCAGCAGCGTCGATGCACGCCGGTCACCCGGCATCGTCTCCGCCTCGACCCAGACCAAGAACCCCTCCGCGCCGGAAGTGGTCAAGCTGATCGCCGAAGAGATGACCAAACTCGGCGCCGCCCCGGTCCCCGCTGCCGAACTCGATTCGCGCAAGGCGGTGCTGGTCGGCAGCTTCGGCCGCCGCATCGAACGCACCGACGGCATCGCCGGCGCGCTCGCCGACTATGTCGCCGACGGCGTCCCGCTCGGCACACTGCAAAGCTACATCCCGGCGATCCAGAGTGTCGATCCGGCGGCGGTACAGGCCGCAGCCAAGCGCGTGCTCGATCCCGCCAGCGCCAGCATCGTCGTGGTCGGCGACGCCAAGACGTTCGTTGACGAACTGCGCAAGACCTACCCCCAGCTGGAGGTCATCCCGGCAAAAGCGCTCAACCTCGACAGCGCGACGTTGAAGTGATCGGCGCGGCGGTCCTGCTCGGCCTTGCCGGACAGGCCGCCGCTCCCCCGGTGGCCGCGCCGCCGGCGGGTTGGCGCGAGGCGATGGTCCGGCACGACACCGCGCGCCGGATCGCCGCCGACCTTCCATCTGAGCCGCACCGCTTTCGGTTTCAGTGCAGCGTCGCGCAGGTCCTCCGCCGCCCCTATCGGTGGGTCCCGCCGAAATGCATTGCGGCGCGGGAGCGTCCGGTCACCGATCCCAAGCGCTTCGCCGAGCTGGCCCGGGCGGAGGCTGCCGCGCCCGACGTGACTGCCGACGACCGGTTACGCCGCACCGCGTGGCTGCGCACGATGCTGCTGCACGCACCGGTCGAACCCGTGAGCGAGCGGTTCAAGACATTCTTTGTCGATGAGGCGGTGGCCAGCACTGACCTGTTACCCGTGCCGCAGTCGCGCGGTAAGGCGTTAGCCTCCGACATGGTGTTTACCGTCAGGCCCAGAATGATCGAATATCCGCGACAGGCCTTGCGCACGTTCACTCAGGGTCAGGTCGATCTTCGATGCACCGTGATTGGCGAAGGACGGCTGCACTGCGAAAGCATGACGCCCTATCTGCCCGACCCGCTCGTGCGTCCCGACGGCGGCCTTGGCCCACAGGATCAGTTCCACCTGGTTTCTGCCGCGATGCGCTCCGCCCTTTCCGGCGTCGTGGCACCGCTCACCCTTGATGGGCGGCCGAGTGCGGGCCTGAGCTTCACCTTCTCGGTCAGCTTTCGCATCAACGACTGATCCCTAAAATTACTTTAACTATCAACCGTTTCAGCCCGGGACGCGCCCAAAACGGCAGCAGAATTTAAACCTCCGCCGCGCTATGGCGCAGGCTCGGGATTCTCCCGGTGGGACGGGCATGCTGCGGCGGATGACACGGGTACAGCTTAGGGGCCTTGCGGCGGCGCTGATCGCGTCGCTGATCGGCGCCGGCTTTTCCGCGCATGCCGGGCTGACCGCGCTCCACGCCTCGCAACAGGGCGCACAGCGCGCCGGGCCGGAGCCGACGGGCTATGAGGCTGACGATCATTTCCCCGGTGCGGCCTTTTACCAGCTCGCCGATGACGATGCCGCCGTCCCTTCGGCCCAAGGCGCGACCGGCACCGTCGCGTTGCCCGACGCGCCTGTCCCCGACGGTGCGGTGATCGACCCGACCATCCGCCCCGCCCCACCGTTCGAGCTGCGCGGATCGGCGCAGGACAAGGCGCGCGCGCTGCAATGCCTGACCACCGCCATCTATTACGAAGCCGCGACCGAACCCGATGACGGCCAGCGTGCGGTGGCACAGGTGATCCTCAACCGCGCGCGCCACCCGACCTTCCCCGCCACGGTGTGCGGCGTCATCTATCAGGGGTCGGAGAAATCCGGCTGCCAGTTCAGCTTTGCCTGTGACGGGTCGATGGCGCGCAAGCCGTCGCGCCAATATTGGGACCGCGCCGCGCGCGTCGCATCTGCGGCGCTGGCGGGCGAAGTCTTTGCGCCGGTCGGCATGGCGACGCATTACCACACCCACGCCGTCACCCCGCGCTGGAACACCTCGCTGGTGATGACCGGGGTGTTCGGCGCGCATTTCTTCCACCGCTGGAAGGGCTATTGGGGCACCGGCGCGGCCTTCACACGGCGCTATCGCGGCGGTGAGCCGGTTCCCGGCCCCAAGGTTCAGGTCGCGGCCGCCACGCCCGCCCCAGATGCCGCCAAACCCGTGCCACAGCCGACCCCCGTCGCGGCGGTCGGCGCGGTCCAGCGCCCGGGCAACCCCTTGCTCCGTCCGACACCCTCGGTGCCGATGCCGCGCACCGAACGCCCCGCCCCGCGCCGCACCGAGGCCGAGAGCGGCGACGTCCTCCCCCGCTATGCCGAGCCTGCGGAATCGCAGGTGCTGGATCGCTGGAAGGACAGCGGCAAGCCGATCCGGTAAGCAACTGATCCTCCCCCGCCAGGGGGAGGTGTCAGCGCAGCTGACGGAGGGGGAGGAAGCACGAAGGTCGAGGTCACTCCCGTCCTCCCCCTCCGTCGCCTTCGGCGCCACCTTCCCCTGGCGGGGGAGGATCGATGAAAACGGCCCCCGCACCTGGGGTGCGAGGGCCGTCATCGTTACAGGTTAACGCCGCAGCTTAGCGACGATTCTGCCAGTCGCGACGCTCCCAGCGGATCTTGCGCGCCAGCACATCGAAGCGCCGGTCGAGATCGGCCCGCTCTGCGACCGTCAGGCCCGGAGCGGTGCGGCGATAGCGCGCCTCGAGCGCCACAATCCCGCGGAACTCGGCCCGCAGACGAACCGCCTCGGCGCGGGTCAGCTGGCCGCTGCGCACGCCCTGGTCGATCCGACGGTCAAGCTGCGCCTGGCGCTGGTTGATGTTCCACCAGCCATTGCCGGCACCCTGATTGTCCTGACGCTCGGCGCGGATCTTGCGCGACAGCGCGTCGAAGCGGCGGTCAAGGTCGCGGCGCTCGGCCATCGTCAGGCCAGGTGCCGAACGGCGATAGCGGATTTCAAGGTCGGCGATACCGCGGAACTCGGCGCGCAGGCGGAGCGCTTCGCCACGGGTCAGCTGGCCGGTGCGCACGCCCTGGTCGATCCGCTGATCGAGCTGTGCCTGGCGCTGGTTGATATTCTGCCAGCCCGCCTGTGCGGTGGCGGCGGGAACGGTGGCGGCGGCGATGCCGATACCGGCAATCATCAGTGCGAACTTCTTCATCGAACGTCTCCTCTTCAAATTCGTCGCCGCATCGGCGGCTGTCTTCGTTATGATGTGCGTGTGTCGCAGCGATTTGGCGGGAATGTCGTTATTGTGTCGCGGCGTGTCGCACCGGCGACGGCTCCGTTCATATTGGTTAACACCACCCCAGTGTGCTATCTTGCCAAAACACCTTGAAGGAGCCATGTTGACGTCATGCTGAACATTCTCTCGCTCATCACCGGTGCCGTTGCGCTCTTCATCGCGCTGATCGGCATCCTACCCATCCCGTTCCTGCCGCTGGTCAATTGGTTCGCCTTCCCGATCGCAGTGGTCGGGTTGGTCTTCGGCCTGTTGTCGCGCGGCACGGCCGGGCGGAACCTCAACATCGTCGTGTTGGTGATCAGCGGGCTGCGCCTGATGCTGACAGGCGGATGGATCTGATCGACGGCTGGCGGGGCCCGGTTTCCCGGACCCCGCCGCTGGCTTAACGACAGCGCACGCTGCCGCGATCGATCGACGCGCCCAGTGCCGCGCCACCGGCTGCACCCAGCAACGTGCCGAGCACGTTCGACCGTCCGTTCGACAGCGCATTGCCCAGGAACCCGCCGGCGATACCGCCAACGATCAGGCCAGTCGTGCCGTCATTGCGGCGGCAATAGTAACGCCCGTCACGCCCGCGATAGATGCGGTCCTGCCGCGTCAGGCGGCGTTCGCGATAATAGCGGCCGTCGCGATAATAATCGTCGGCATAATAGGCCCGCTGGCCACGCGCCGGGCGGTTCCAGTCATAGTTGCGATACTCGCGCCAGTCGCGACGGTCGGCGCGGCGATCGCGACGCGCATCGCGCACCTCACGCTCATATTCCCGCTGGGCCGCGCGGCGCTCAGCCGGCGTATCGGCGCGGCGCATATCGCGGCGATAGTCACGCTGCGCATCGCGGACTTCCTCACGATATTCGCGGTTCGTTTCGCGCGGCGTCTGCTGGGCCATGGCCGGAACCGGGGCCAGGGCCACCGATGCCAATATGGCAGCGATCAGAGGGGTACGCATGCAATTTCTCCTGCCTCTTGAATACCGGGCTAAACGGCCCAGGCCAGCGGGAGGTTGCGTGAACCGAAAACTACCCCGCGTTCATCGCGGGGCCAGCTTCACATGCGCGTCTCGCCGGGATAGGCAAAGAGCAGGTCGGCGTCGCTCGACGCGGTCAGCACCGCGCTCCCGCTGACGCTCAGGCAATCTCCCGCCCGCCATGCCACGCCGTCGACCTCACCCGTCCCGCGCACCGGCACCAGCCACCCGGTCTCCCCGTACGGCAGCCGAATCATGCGGTCGCCGCCGATCCAGCGTTCCAGCACGAATTTCGGCCCCTCGACCAGGATCGTGCGGCCATGTTCGACGATCCCCGGCCCGACATGCGGCACCCACGGCTCCAGCACCGCGACATCGACCCCGTCGTCCAGATGCAGCTCGCGCGGGCGACCATAGTCGAACAGGCGATAGGTCGTCTCGCTATTCTGCTGCACCTCGATCAGCGTGATCCCCGCGCCGATCGCATGCACCGTCCCCGATGACGCATAGAAGAAATCGCCCGCCCGCACCGGCTTCCAGTCGAGCAGCTCGACGATCGACCCGTCCAGCGCCGCCGCGCGCAGCGTGTCGGCATCCAGCGGTTCACGCGGCCCGATCGCAATCGTCGAATCGGGCTCGGCATCCAGGATCAGCCAGCATTCGTCCTTGCCACGCGGCAACCCCCGCGCCTGCGCCGCCGCGTCATCGGGATGCACCTGCACCGACAGCTTCTCGCTGGTGAACAGATATTTGATCAGCAGGTCCGGTGCGGCATCGCCCGGCGACTGAAACCACACCTCGCCCACCGGTTCACCACTGGGCGACGGATCGTCAAAGCCGGGCCACAGCCGATGGCGGCCCCATGGCTTTTCGACTCGGTGCATGGCGAGAAGTTGCGCGGGCATCGGTGTTCCTGAATGAGAATGTCGGCGTCTCGCGTCAACGCCCGGATTCTGGCGGTCGATCCCGTTCGCCGCAACCACCCCGAAAAAACATTTCGCCAGACCGCAAGGCTCGGCTAAGAACCGGCGCGATGCGTATGCTTTCCACCCGCTCGCTCGCGCTTGCCGCTGTTGCCATCGCCCTTCCGCTCGCCGGCTGCGCCAGTGGCGCGGGCAAGCGCGCCGACCTGCCCTATGTCGCGCGCGACGTTGGCACGCTCTACACCACGGCAAAGGACCGGCTCGACCGCGGCCAGTACAAGCTTGCCGCGGCGTTGTTCGACGAGGTCGAGCGCCAGCACCCCTATTCGGTCTGGGCCCGCCGTGCGCAGCTGATGGGTGCCTTCGCTTATTATCTCGACAAGAATTACACCCAGTCGATTCAGTCGGCACAGCGCTTCCTCGCGGTGCACCCGGGCAACCGCGACGCGCCCTATGCCTATTATCTGATCGCGCTCAGCTATTATGAGCAGGTCAGCGACGTGACCCGCGATCAGAAGATCACGCAGCAGGCGCTCGATTCGCTGGGCGAGCTCAACCGCCGCTATCCCAACACCCGCTATGCCGCCGACGCACGGCTCAAGATCGACCTGGTTCGCGACCATCTCGCGGGCAAGGAGATGGAGGTCGGGCGCTATTATCAGGTGCGCGGCCAGTGGCTCGCTTCGGTCATCCGCTTCCGCACCGTGATCGACCAGTATCAGACTACGACCCACACGCCCGAGGCGCTGATGCGCCTGACCGAAAGCTATCTGGCACTGGGCTTGAAGGACGAGGCGAAGAAGGCTGCCGCAGTGCTGGGGGCAAATTACCCCGGCACCGAATGGTATGAGCGTTCCTATGAGCTGGTGCAGAAGCATGGCGAGGCGGTTCCGGTTCCCGCGCTGCTGACGCCTGCTGCTCCGCCAGCGCGTGACGAAACGCCAACCCCCGCGCCCGCGACCAACTGAGCGTTCGTGTGATGCCGTGCGCCAACGCACGGTGCGGCACCGGCCCGCTCCCCCACCCGGCCACCCAACGCCAGTATCCTATGGGTGGCCGGGTGGGGGAGCAGGCCGGTGCCATTCTCACACAAACACATCCCCTCTCCCAAGGCGGAACAAAAAGGGGTAATGCGGGCGCATGTTGACCGCGCTTTCCATTCGCGACGTGGTGCTGATCGAGGCGCTCGACCTCGATTTCGGTGCCGGCCTTGGCGTGCTCACCGGCGAAACCGGCGCGGGCAAGTCGATCCTGCTCGACTCGCTCGGCCTCGCGCTCGGCGCACGCGCCGATAGCGGGCTGGTGCGGCAGGGCGCGGCGCAGGCCGTCGTGACCGCCAGCTTCGAACCCGCCGACCTCGCCCCGATTGCCGCGCTGCTCGGCGAGAGCGGGCTCGACCATGACCCGTCCGAACCGCTGACGATCCGCCGCCTGGTCAAGGCCGATGGCGGCAGCCGTGCCTATGTCAACGACCAGCCCGCCTCAGCAGGATTGCTGCGCGAACTCGGCGCACTGCTGGTCGAGATTCATGGCCAGCATGATGATCGCGGCCTGCTCAACCCGCGCGGCCATCGCGCCTTGCTCGACAGTTTCGCCCGCGCCGACACCGGCGCCGTCGCCACGGCCCATCGCGCGCTGCGCGACGCCGAAGAAGCCCTCGCCGCCGCCCATGCCGAACAGGAAAGCGCCGCGCGCGACCGCGAATGGCTCGAACATGCCGTCGCAGAACTCACCAAACTCGCCCCCGAACCCGGCGAAGAAGCCGTGCTCGCCGAACGCCGCGCGACGATGCAGCGCGGCGAGAAGATCGCGGGCGAGCTTCAGGCGATCGCCGAACTCATCGACGGGTCCGACGGCGCGCTCACCCGGCTGCGTCAGGCCGCGCGCATCCTGGAGCGAATCGCCGAGGACCACCCCGCGCTGACCGAAGCCCTCGCCGCGCTCGACCGCGCGTTGAACGAAGGTAGCGCGACGCAGGAAGGCATCGACACCGCAGCCGAAGCGCTCGCCTTCGACCCCGCCGCGCTGGAGGCGGACGAGGCACGGCTGTTCGAACTACGCGGCCTTGCCCGCAAGCACCGCGTCCAGCCCGACGACCTCGCCGGGCTGACCGAAACGCTCGCGACCCGGCTTGAACGGATCGAGGGCGGGGAAGGTCTGATCACGCGCCTCACCGCCAATCTGACCGCCGCCGAAAAGGCCTATGTCGCGGCAGCGGAAACACTCTCGGCAACCCGCACCGCCGCCGCCGCGCGGCTCGACGCAGCGGTCGCCGCCGAACTCGCCCCGCTCAAGCTGGACGCCGCCCGCTTCCGCACCACCGTCGAACCGCTGCCGCGCGACCAATGGTCGGCATCGGGCCGCGACCGCGTGGAGTTCGAGGTTTCGACCAACCCCGGCGCCCCCTTCGCGCCGCTGATCAAGATCGCCTCAGGTGGCGAGCTGTCGCGCTTCATCCTCGCGCTGAAGGTTGCGCTGGCGGAGGAAGGCGGCGCGCGCACGCTGATCTTCGACGAAATCGACCGCGGCGTCGGCGGCGCGGTGGCGAGCGCGATCGGCGAACGCCTCGCGCGGCTGTCGACCGGCGCGCAATTGCTCGTCGTCACCCACAGCCCGCAGGTCGCAGCCCGCGGCGCGGCGCACCTGCTGATCGCCAAGAGCCACGACGGCCTCGTCACCCGCACCGGTGTGCGGCAACTCAGCGAAGACGAGCGCCGCGAGGAGATCGCGCGGATGCTGTCCGGGGCACAGGTTACGGACGAGGCACGAGCGCAGGCTGGGAGGCTGCTTGAGGCGGCGTAGGTCGTAAAAGCATAGCGACCGCCTTCGAAACAATGGCTGAAACGCCGACTATGGGTGCGAAGCTGCCATTGATGCCCTCTGGCGGACTGCTAACATATCCATGTAGGATAAGCGGCTCGCCTCGCTCTTCGAATGGAGGACACACGGTGCTTGTAGGCGCAATTTTGCTGATCGTTGGGATCGCGCAAGACCCCTCCTCCACGGCGGCGCCAACACGCGAGCAGCTTGCGGAACGCTTTGTTGCTGCAGCGACGCCAGAGGCGGCACCGTTATTCGATAGCGGGAACGACCCAATGGAACAGGAACTCTTACGAGCCAATCCGGGCCGCGGAGCCGATGTGCGGCGCATCGCCCGCGAGATGTCCAACTGCTTTGACCGCGATGGAAATGCCGCGATGCGCCAAGCTGCGATCGAAGCAGCTCTGGCTTTCGAAAGTGAGCAGCTTGAGCGCCTTATCTCATTTGTCGAAATGCAAAAGTCGACACTGAAAGACGGCGCGTCGAGCCGAACACCACCCGATTGGGAAGCGACAAGAAGGGATTATGGACGCTGGATGTACAGCATCGGGGGGCAACCCTCGGCGTTGGCGCTGGCTAAACGATGTGAGGACGCAATGACCGCGAGCATGACCGCTGCCGGATTGCGTTTCTGAACGTCAGCAACGGGCTCGCTTCCCAAGCGCCGCTTTCAGGAAGCTACGCCCTAATTCCCCCGGTTCGCGATCAGATCGATCTCCGTCCCGCCATCGCCGCGCGCCGACAGGAACACGACATAGGCCGAATCGTCCTTCGCTCGCGTGCCGCCCAGCACATGCTGGCCGTCCTTCAGCTGATGCTCGGCCGAATAGCCGCCACGGACGGCGCGGGTGTAGTACCAGTCGATCATCGTCTGCAGCGGTTGCGGGGTCGAGAAGCTGACGACGCGCAGGCCGCACTCGCCGCCTTCTGCACCCGCTGCTTCGGTTACCCTCGCTTGGGGATGCAGCGGCATGTCGGCGGGCAGGCGCGCCGCCCAACCGGCGGAGTAGCTCAACTTTGCGGCGCAGTCGGCGGTGCGGCGGTCCTTCTGGCCTGCCGCCAGCCCGCCTAGCGTCACCGACTTGTCCTGCGCGTCGCACGCGTCGCACTTGCCCTCGACCGGGGCGGGGGCCTTGAGCAACTCGCCCTCGGCCGGCATCGCGGCCTTGGCTGCGGCAACGGTGTCCGACGGGATCGGCGCCGAATAGGGCTGGCCGGGCGGGCGGATCGCGTCCTTGTTCGATTGCTGGGCCAGCTGCGGATCGACCATGATCTGGTCCTGCAGCGCGCCCATCAGCGCCGGATCGGTGGAATTGCCGCCAATCTCATTGTCGAGCGCATCGACATTGCCCGTCTCGCCCCCGCCACAGGCGGCGAGCGCCAGCGGCAGCAACAGGACGGCAAAACCATTGGCCCGACGGCTCATCATCACGCTCCGCATCCCCGCACAGGCTGCGGGATTTGGGGCAAAGGGATGACAGGCCAGGGTTAAGGAAGCGTTTGCCGGACTTCCCCCCAATCCTCCCCGGCACGGGGAGGGGGACCATCCGAAGGATGGTGGAGGGGGCCCGAGGCACCGGATTCCCTTGCCTCGGGCCCCCTCCGTCAGCGCTGCGCGCTGCCACCTCCCCGTTCCGGGGAGGATTGTAGATCACTTCACCCGCGCCTTCTCCGCCGCAATGAACGTGTCGATCTGGGCATCCAGCACATCGAGCGGCACCGCGCCCTGCTCCAGCACCGCGTCGTGGAAGCGCTTCACATCGAACTCGACCCCCAGCGCCTTTTCCGCCCGCGCGCGCAGTTCGCGGATCTTGATCTCGCCCAGCTTGTAGCCCAGCGCCTGCCCCGGCCAGCTGATATAGCGGTTCACCTCGGCATCGATATTCGCCGCCGACAGCGCGGTGTTGTCGAGCATGAACTGGACCGCCTGTTCCTTGGTCCAGCCCTTGGCATGGATGCCGGTATCGACCACCAGCCGACACGCGCGCCACATCTCGTAGGACAGCCGCCCCAATTCCTTTTCGGGCGTGTCGTAAATGCCCATCTCGATCCCGATCCGCTCGGAATACAGCCCCCACCCTTCCGTAAAGGCGGTGAAATTGGCGAGGTAGCGGCGGAATTTGGACGTCTCCAGCTCCTGCTGCAGCGCGATCTGGTGGTGATGCCCCGGCACCGCCTCATGCGCGGTCAGCGCGGGCAGCTCGTACAGCGGCCGCTGGTCGAGCTTCGAGGTGTTGACGTAATAATGCCCCGCCAGCCCCAGCTCGGGATTGCCCGGGCCGTAATAGGCGGTCGTCGTCCCCTCCGCCGTCTCCGCCGGAATGCGCTTGAGGCCATAGGGCAGCCGCGCCATGCGGTTGAAGAAACCCGGCATCTTGCCGTCGATCTCCTTGGCCTGCACTGCGGCGGCGGCCATCAGCTCCTCGGGCGTCTTGGCGTAATATTTGGGGTTGGTGCGCAGCTCGGCGACGAATGCCTCGCGCGTCGCGAACCCCGCCTTCTTGGCCACTGCCTCCATCTCGGCGCGGATGCGCGCGACCTCGTCCAGCCCGATCTTGTGGATCTGCTCGGCGCTCAGGTCGGTGGTGGTCAGCTGACGGATACGGAATGCATAATAGCGCGCGCCATCGGGCTGCGCGGACACGCCCACTGCCTTGGCGCATTTGGGGGCATAGCTGGTGCGGTAGAACGCCGCCGCCTTGGCATAGGCGGGGTTGATCACCTCAGTCACCGTCTTCTTCGCCCGCGCCTGCAGCGCGGCCCATTCGGCGTCGGTCGCATCGACCGGCTTTTTACGGGCAAAGGGCGCATAGAAGCGCGACTTGGTTGCATCCTGCTGGATCACACCGGTGATCGTCTGTTCGAACCCGACCAGGCTGACGCACGGCTGGATATAGCCGCCCTTTACTGCCTGAGCGGTGATCGCGATCAGCGTGTCGTTGGTCTTGGGAAACTGATCCAGCCGATCGAGATAATGGCCATAGTCGGCCTTGCGCCGGAACGCGGTGCGCTCGCCCTGCCCCGCCGCGCCCTGCCACGGGTTTGAGTAGCTGGTGAACAGGATGGTGCGCTGCCCAAAGCCGTTGCCCTCGATGCTTTCCGCCAGCAGGCGGCGCAGGATCGCCTTGTCGGTGCGTTGCGCCGGGGTGAGGCCGGAATCGGGGATGGCATCGAGCCGTTTCAGGAACACCGCCTCGGATGCGGCGCGGCGATCTTCGGCCGCGAGGCTGACATCGCCGACCGCGATCGGATCGATGTCCACGCCGACCGAGCGGGCGAAGCCCGGATTCTCCTTGAGTACCCAGTCGAAATGTTCGGCGAGAAGGGTGCGGAAGTCATCCTGCGGTCCGGCGACAGCGGGCGCAGCGGCGAGCGCGGCGGCAAACGCAGCCCCGACAAACGCGCCCCGGACAGCGAAGCTTACAGTTTTGGCCCCGTGTACGGGGGCATGTGCGGAGCGGCGAGCGCGCCGCTGCGTGATACCGAAAATTGCCATTTGGGGAGGCAAGCAGAGGAAATCCAACATTGCAAGCAGGCTGTGCGGCACCCAAACGAACATCCGCAAATCGGTTCGCACCGTAAACTTGTTTTCAGATAGCCAGTGCCTAGATTTGCGTGTTCAGGGAGGTTTGCGATGAAGGATTTCGACATTGGCCAGATCGACGATGTGATCCACGCCCGCATGCGGCTTGGCATCATGGCTTATCTTGCCGATGCCGAATTTGCCGATTTTAACGCGTTGAAGACGCTGCTCCGGGCGACGCAGGGCAATTTGTCGGTGCATCTGCGCAAGCTGGAAGACGCCGGATATATCGCGATCGACAAGGGGTTTTCGGGCCGCAAGCCGCTGACCCGCGTGCGCATGACGCCGACCGGGCGCAAGGCGTTTGCGGCCTATATTGAAGCACTGGTCAAACTGATCGCATAAGGAACCTTGCCTCCCGGCGGTCCGTTGCATCCGCAATCGACAGCCCGCTTCTCTCCGGAGACCTGCCCGATGCCGATCTCGTGACCCCTGCCACCGCCCCGCGCCGCACGCTCCGCGCGGTCGATGTGTTCGCGCTGACCGTCGGCATCGTGATCGGCGCCGGCATCTTCCGCACCCCGGCGCTGGTCGCGGGGGTGGCGGGGGACGCCACGACGATGATCCTCGCTTGGGTGGCGGGGGGTGTGCTCTCGATCATCGGCGCGCTGTGCTATGCCGAGATGGCGGCGGCCTGGCCGCATATGGGCGGCGATTATCACTTTATCGGGCGCGCGTTCGGACAGCGGATCGCGTTCCTCTACGCCTGGGCGCGGTTGGCGGTGATCCAGACCGGATCGCTCGCGTTGCTGGCGTTCATCGTCGGCGATTATCTTCAGATTCTGCTCCCGCTCGGCCCCGCCGGACCGGCAATCTGGGCAGGGATCGCGGTGGTCGCGGTGAGCGCGATCAACTGGCTCGGCGTGCGCTGGGGGACTCACGCGCAGCGCTGGCTGACGCTCGCGGAGGTTATCGGGCTGGTCGCAATCATCGCGGCGGGTTTCTCGCTCGCGCCACCCGATGCCGTGCCTGATCCGGCGGGCGGCGGCGCGCTGGGATTGGTGATGGTGTTCGTCCTGCTGTCCTATGGCGGGTGGAGCGAGGCGGTCTATGTTTCGGCGGAGATGAAAGACCCGCCGCGCCGGATCGCCGCGATCCTGTGTGCGGCGCTGGCACTGGTCACCGCGCTGTATGTGCTGGTCAATCTGGCGCTGCTCAACGGGCTGGGAATGGCCGGGATGGCCGGCAATGACGCGGTCGCGGCCGAAGTCATGCGCCGCGCCTTCGGGCCAGCCGGCGCGGCGGCGATCAGCGCGGCGGTGGCGGTGGCGGCGCTGACCAGCGCCAACGCGACCGCGATCGTCGGCGGGCGCACCGCCTGTGCCCTGGGACAGCGCGTCCGGCCGCTGCGCTGGCTCGGCCGCTGGGATGAACGCCGCGACACGCCCGGCAACGGATTGATCGCGCAATGCGCGGTCGCGCTGCTGCTGGTCGTGCTGGGCGGATTTGCGCGCGACGGGTTTCGCGTCGCGGTCGAGTATACCGCGCCGGTCTTCTGGCTGTTCCTGCTACTCGCGGGCCTGTCGCTGTTCGTGCTGCGGCGGACCGAGCCGGACACGCCCCGCCCCTTTCGCGTACCGCTTTATCCCGTCCTTCCCGGGATCTTCTGCGCCACCACCGCGTATCTGCTATGGTCGAGCCTTGCCTATACCGGATGGGGCGCGCTGGCCGGCGTCGCCATTCTCGGCGTCGGCGCATTGATGCTGTTGGTTATCACCCCTGAAGCGGAGATCGAACCATGAAGCTGTTGCTCCTCGCCGCCGCCACGTTGGTCGCCGGAAGCGCGGTGACGCCGCCGCCGCCGGCACCCGCGCCAGTCGCGCAAAGCCGGACCCCGGACGTCATCTATGTCCCCACCCCGCCCGCAGTGGTCGAGGCGATGCTGGACATGGTAAAGCTGCGCGACGGCGATGTCCTCTATGACCTCGGCTCGGGCGACGGGCGCATCCCGATCGCCGCCGCCAAGCGCAAACAGGTCCGCGCGGTCGGCATCGACATCGATCCCGCGCGGATCAAGGAGGCGAACGCCAACGCCAAGGCAGCGGGCGTCACCGGCGAGGTGTCGTTCAAGCAGGCGGACCTGTTCACCAGCGACTTCAGCGACGCGACCGTCGTCACCCTCTATCTGCTCGACACGCTGAACGAGAAATTGCGCCCGAAACTGCTCGCCGAATTGAAGCCGGGGACGCGGATCGTCAGCCATGCCTTCCGCATGGGCGATTGGGAGCCGGAGAAGGAAGAGACGATCGACGGGCGGACGATCTACTACTGGACCGTGCCGGAACGGTAGCTGGCGGGCCATGCCAATCCTCCCCCGCCAGGGGGAGGTGGCGCCGAAGGCGACGGAGGGGGAGGACGGCTGTGTCCTCTAGCCTCTCGCGATACCCCTTCCTCCCCCTCCGTCAGCTATGCTGACACCTCCCCCTTGCGGGAGAGGATTAGGGAACAATCCTCAGGAATCGACCGCGCGCGCTTTCCGCGCTAGGGCGGCGATATGCATCATCTGTTTCTCGTCATGCTGGGCGGCGCGATTGGCGCCGGCGCGCGGCATCTGGTTGGGCGCGCGGCGCTCGCACTTTGGGGGCCGGGGTTTCCGGTCGGCACGCTCGCGGTCAATGTGATCGGCGGGCTGGCCATGGGGCTGCTCGCGGGCTGGCTCGCGACGCGGGCGAGCGGGGATGAGGCGCTGCGCTACCTGCTCGGCGTCGGCGTACTCGGCGGCTTCACCACCTTTTCGGCCTTTTCGCTCGAGACCGTGCTGATGATCGAGCGCGGCGAGCTGACGACCGCAGTGTTCTACATCCTCGCCTCGGTCGTTCTGTCGGTCGGCGCCCTGTTCGCAGGGCTGCAGGTCAGCCGGATGGTGGCGGCATGAGCACCGAGAATGTCCGCCAGTTCACCGTCGCGCTCGACGATGACGGCATCCGGCTGGATCGCTGGTTCAAGCGGCATCTGCCCGACACCAGCTTCAACATCGTCTCACGCTGGGCGCGCACCGGGCAGCTGCGCGTCGATGGCGCGCGTGCGACGCCGGGCGACCGCATTCAGGCGGGTCAGGTGATCCGCGTCCCCCCCGCCGACGCGGCGCAGGCGGCGGCGGTCGCGGCAAAGCCCAAGAAGGCCCGCCCGCAGCTGTCGCCCGAGCAAATGGAATTCGCCGAATCGATGGTGATCCATCGCGATGCGCAGGCGATGGTGATCAATAAGCCGCCGGGCCTCGCGACGCAGGGCGGCACCAAGACGCATGATCATGTCGATCAGCTGCTCGACGGGCTCTACTACGAACTCGATGTGCGACCCAAGCTGGTCCACCGGCTCGACAAGGATACTTCGGGCGCACTGGTGCTGGCGCGGACGGCGCGCGCGGCGGCCTATTTCTCGAAGAGCTTTTCGGGCCGCACCGCGCGCAAGACCTATTGGGCCGTCGTGGTCGGCGTGCCGAGCATCGAGGACGGGTTCATCGAGCTCCCGATCGGCAAGCAGCCGGGCACCGGCGGCGAGAAGATGCAGGTCGACGAGAAGGACGGACAGCCCGCACGCACCCGCTATCGCGTGATCGACCGCGCCGGCAACCGCGCCGCCTGGGTCGAGCTGCAGCCGCACACCGGGCGCACCCACCAGTTGCGCGTGCACATGGCGGCGATCGGCCACCCGATCGTCGGCGACGGCAAATATGGCATGGCCGAAGCGTTCCTGTCGGGCAGCATCAGCCGCAAGATGCACCTGCACGCGCGCCGCATCCGCATCGACCATCCCGATGGCGGCAAGCTGGACGTAAAGGCGGACCTGCCGACGCATTTCGCCGAGACGTTGGTCCAGCTCGGCTTCAACCTCGAGGATGGCGACAATCTGCCCTCTGACGAAAAGGCGCCGCCGACCAAGGAGCAGGAAAAGGCCTGGGCCAAGGCGCATGCCAAGACGTTCCGCAAGGAGCGGCGCGGCGAGCGGCAGGGTCGGCGGGATACGACTGTGAAGAAGGCCAAGCCGGTGAATAAGGACGACAAGAAGGTCGACAAGAAGGCGGACAAGAAGCCCGCGCGGAAGCCGGTGAAGAAGTGAGGGACGACCCAACGCCCGTTTGTGCTGAGCTTGTCGAAGCATTGCGGCCCTTCGACAAGCTCAGGGCAAACGGAGGCCAGGGGTGATCCGGCTTGCCGTGTTCGACTGCGACGGGACCTTGGTCGATTCGCAGGCCAATATCTGCCGTGCGATGGAGGCGTGTTTCGTCCAGCATCGGCTGGAGCCGCCGACGCGCGAGGATATCCGGCGGATCGTCGGCCTCAGCCTTATCCCCGCGATCGCGCAACTGTTGCCCCAAGCCGAGCCCGCGATGCATGCCGCCATGGCCGAAGCGTATAAGAGCGCGTTCCACGCAATGCGCATGGACGCGGCGCTCGATCCCGAGCCGCTGTTCGATGGCGTGGCTGAGGCGATCGAGGCATTGCGCGACGCCGGGTGGCTGCTGGGCGTGGCGACCGGCAAGTCGGATCGCGGCCTGGCGCTGATCCTGGAGCATCACGGGCTGACCGACCGCTTCGTCACGCTGCAGACCGCCGACCGGCATCCGTCCAAGCCGCATCCGGCGATGCTGCAGGCCGCGATTGCCGAGGCGGGCGGCGATCCGCTGCGCACCGCGATGATCGGCGACACCAGCTATGACATCGCCATGGCGGTGAGCGCTGGTACGCACGCGGTCGGGGTTGCGTGGGGCTATCACGAGG
This sequence comes from Sphingomonas sp. SDUR79, assembly GCF_056821745.1. Lineage (NCBI taxonomy): Bacteria > Pseudomonadati > Pseudomonadota > Alphaproteobacteria > Sphingomonadales > Sphingomonadaceae > Sphingomonas > Sphingomonas sp. SDUR79. The sequence continues at coordinate 2,223,482 of NZ_JBPDIN010000001.1, forward strand.
CGCATGAATTGCACGCCGCCGGGGCGCATCATGTGACGACGCATGCGCGCGACCTGCCGGCGCTGCTGGAGGCATTATGACCGAGGATCAGGCCCGCAACCGCTATTTCGCGATGGTGTTCGCGCAGATGATCGCGGTCGCCGGCGCGGTGTTCGGCCTGATCATCATGGGCCGCGCCGAGGATATGGTAATGCGCCTGCTGGGCGCGGCGATCCTGTTGTCGGGCCTCTATTGCATCGCCGTCGTGCCGCGCGCCCTTGCCCGGCGCTGGCGCACCCCGCCCACGGACTGAAGTCATGCGACGCTTCTGGAAGGAGGTCGCGCTGGTCGCGGCCGATGGCGGGCATGACGTGCATCTCGACGGCAAGCCGGTGCGCACGCCGGGCCGCGCACCGCTGACGCTGCCCAACCCGGCACTGGCGGACGCAGTGGCGGAGGAGTGGCGTGGCGTTGCTGAGACGATCGATCCGCGCGCGATGCCGCTCACCGGCCTTGCCAATGCGGCGATCGACCGGATCGCGCCCGACCCCGCCGCCTTTGCCGCCGGCCTTGCCAAATATGGCGAGAGCGATCTGCTCTGCTACCGCGCGGACCATCCGTTGGAGTTGCAGCTGCGGCAGTCGGCAAGCTGGGACCCGCTGCTCGGCTGGGCACAGCAACGCTATGGCGCGGCGCTGACCCCGACCACCGGCATCGTCCACGTCGCACAGCCGCCCGAGGCAGTGACTGCGTTGGCCGTGGCGGTTGCGGCGCGTTCGCCGTTCGAGCTGGCGGGGCTGTCGCCGATCGTCACCATCACCGGGTCGCTGGTCGCCGCGCTGGCGCTGCTCGAACAGGCTGCCACATCCGAAGACATCTGGTCCGCCGCCAACCTCGACGAGGATTGGCAGGCCGAACATTGGGGCGACGACCCGCTCGCGCTCAAGGCGCGCGAAGCGCGGCGGGCGGACTATGCAGGGGCGGTTAAGTTCCTGAGCTTGCTTTGATCTCCCATAATGGTAGCGATCCCAATCGGGGGCGATTTTTCCGCATTTCGGGTCACGAATCCGGCACATAAAGCGGGCTGATCGATCGACCAAAGGGGGAGCGAGAGGGTGTTCGAGGATCTGCTGGCCGATACGCTCCGCGCGCTGGGCGACATCATGGGCGCGCACGGGCCGGCGGTGAATGCTGCGGCGAGCTTTACCCCGACCGACTACAGCATCCATTTCTTCCTGCAGCTCGCCCTCATCATCCTCGCCGCGCGTGTGGTGGGATGGCTGGGGCAGAAGTTCCTGGGCCAGCCACAGGTGGTGGGCGAGATGATCGCAGGCGTGGTGCTCGGCCCGTCGCTGTTCGGGCTGTTCTTCCCCGAGCTGCAGGCGGCAATTTTCCCCAAGGAAACCAAGAACGTCCTGTATGTCGGCGCACAGTTCGGCGTGGGCCTCTACATGTTCCTGGTCGGCTGCACGCTGCATCTCGACCATTTCAAGACCAAGGCGAAGAGCGCGGCCAGCGTCTCGATCGCGGGCATCGCGACACCATTTCTGATGGCAGCGCTGATCACGCCGCTGCTGCTGACCGTGCCTGGGCTGTTCGCTGCGGGGATCAGCCAGTGGAGCGCGACGCTGTTTATGGGCGCGTGCATCGCGCTCACCGCCTTTCCGATGCTGGCGCGGATCATCAACGAACGCGGCCTCGCCAAGACCTCGCTCGGCACCTTGTCGCTGACCGCCGGGGCGTTTGACGACGCCGTGTCGTGGTGCGTGCTGGCGATCGTGCTGGCGACGTTCGGCGGCGGCCCCGGCATTGCGGTGATCGCGATCGTCGGGGGCGTCAGCTACGCGATCTTCATGGCGTTGTTCGGCAAGCGCCTGCTCGCGCCGCTGGGCCGCGCGGTCGAGGCGCGGGGCGAGATGAGCAACACCGTGCTCGCGATCACGCTGATCCTGTTCTGCCTGTCCGCATTTCTGATGGACGCGATCGGCATCCATGCGGTGTTCGGCGGCTTCCTGCTCGGCGCGTTCATGCCGCGCGGGCTGTTCGTCGAAGAGCTCAAGCGCAAGGTCGAGCCCCTGGCGGTGGTGATGCTGCTGCCGATGTTCTTCACCTATTCGGGGCTCAACACCCGGATGGACATGGTCAACAGCCTGCCGCTGCTCGCCATTGCGCTGGGCATTCTGGCGGTGTCGGTCCTGGCCAAGTTCGGCGCATGCTGGGCCGCCGCCCGCCTGTCGGGCGAGGACAATCGCACCGCGCTCGGTATCGGCGCGCTGATGAACTCGCGCGGGCTGATGGAGCTGATCATCATCAACATCGGCCTGCAAAAGGGGATTATCGGGCCGACGCTGTTTTCGATGATGGTGCTGATGGCGATCGTCACGACGATGATGGCAGGGCCGCTGTTCGAAGCGGTCTATGGCCGGCGCGCGCGGGCGAGCGGCGAGCTGGATGCCCTGCGCGGAGAAGATGGCGACGCACAGGGTGCCGCCATCGCTCCGCGTCCGGCCTGAGCTTCAGACCGGTGGAGCAGCAGGCTTGGGCAGCAGCCAGGCGATGACCGCCCCCGCAGCGATCCAGCCGGCGACTTCGCTGATCCACAGATAGATGAAATAGCCCCAGGGCGCGTGGTTGAACACCGGCTGTCCCAGCTGGCTATAGGCGGTGAAGGCGACGGCAAACAGGCCGACGGCAGTCAGCCGCTGCGCAAAGCCCATCCCGGTGGTCAGCCGCGCCAGCGCGACGGCGAGCAGCAGCGCACAGAGGATGCCGAGGATCAGCCCGCCGACCAGTGCCGCGGTATCGGGCAGCGCAAAGCCGTTCGTATTGAACAGCACCAAAGCCGTCGGCCCCTCGCCATAGGCCTGAGTACCCAGCGGTGTGCCGGGCCAGGGGATCGGATAGGCCCCGCTTCCGTTCGGGCCGAGATGCTGGGCCAGGACAGACTGGATGGCGACGCTCGCGCTGTCACCGGCATTGCTGGTCGCCAGCATCGACAGCGGCGTGCCCCAGAAGATGAACCCGACGATCCACATCGCGACCCCGCCCAGCAGGCCGCCCAGCAAGACTCTTGGCATTTGCGCTCTCCCCAGTGTTTCGCCGCAGTTTAGTGCAGCCGTAACAATCGGGCGACGGCAAAGTTCAGTTGTTGGTTTCGGCTCCGCCGAAGCGGCACCGGCCCGCTGCAAGCAAACCTACCGCGTGGCGAGGCCCATTTCGATCGCCTCTTCCGCGCGTTCGCGGATGAAGCCGATCAGGCCGGGCTTGCGCGAACGCTTTTCGCGCTCAGCCTTCAGGATCGTGTGGACCTTTTCGAAGCACGCATCGAGATCGTCGTTGACGACGACATAGTCATAGCCGTCCCAGTGCGAGAGCTCACGCTCGGCGCGCTTCATGCGATATTGGATCACATCCTCGCTGTCGGTCGCGCGGGCGCGGAGCCGCTTTTCGAGTTCGGCGAGCGAGGGCGGCACGATGAAGATGCGGACGACGTCGCCGCCCTCGAGCTGGAACAGCTGCTGCGCACCCTGCCAGTCGACATCGAACAGCACGTCCTGTCCGTCGGCGAGCATCCGCTTAACCGGTTCGCGCGGGGTGCCGTAGCGATAGTTGAAGACATGCGCCCATTCGAGAAACTCGTGCCGCGCGGCGCGCGCCTTGAACTCGTCGGTGTTGAGGAAATGATATTCGCGGCCGTCTTCCTCGCCCGCGCGGATCGGGCGGGTGGTCGCGGAGACCGAGACGCCCATGCCGGGCTCCCGTTCGAGCAGCTTGCGCGCGATGGTCGACTTGCCCGCGCCCGAGGGGGATGACAGGACGAAGAGAACGCCCCTGCGGTCGAACTCATATTTGGAATCGCGATGCGCCATGCGCGCCATTGGCGCGCGTGGGGCGGTTCCGTCAAGGTGACCAGAGCGATTCCCGTCCTCCGTTTGCCCTGAGCTTGTCGAAGGGCCGAGTACGGCGGTCATCGAACGCGGGCTGCGGCGCTTCGACAAGCTCAGCGCAAACGGATTTCAGTATCGCCGTTTTCTGCCGGTCATAAACGACCACAGCAAGATCAGCCCGCCGACCACCCAGCCGAACGGACCCATGCGCGTCAACGCACGCTGGCCCATCGCGCCGATGATCGCGCCCTGCATCCCGCCGCGGCCATCGCGACGGTCGATCGCGCGACCGAGCAAAGCCGCGAATAGCGTGCGGATCATGCCGCGGTCCGCATGCGACGGCGCAGATAGCGGTATCCGAACGCCGCTGCACCGATCACGATTGCAGCAGGTACCACCGTCTTGCCGACGCGCCATGCCGCGATGCCCGCGATCGTGCCGAGCGTACCGCCCTCGCCATCGCTCTCATCGATCCGCTTGCCGATATAGCCCGCCACCAGATCACCGATCATCGTCCAAACTCCTTGTTTCCGGTGGCTAGGTCGAACACCTCACCCACGCCGCGCAGGCCGGTCCAGACGGCCGCGCCCGCAAATGCCAAGGCAATGCCGCCGAGCAGCGCCCCGATGATCGATCCGTCCATTAACCAAATCCTCCGTTGGGGAAGGAAAAGCGCGAGCGCGCAATGGGTTCCGCTTCGGTGGGTCAGACCATCGTTTCGGGGCGGACGAGCCGGTCGAAGGTCGCTGCGTCGACCAGCCCGAGCGCAAGGCCGGCCTCACGCAGCGTCGTCCCCTGCTCATGCGCGGTCTTGGCGATCTTGGCGGCATTGTCATAGCCGATCTCGGGCGCGAGCGCGGTGACGAGCATCAGCGATCGCTCGACCAATTCGGCGATGCGGTCCTCATTCGCGGTCATGCCGTCGATGCAGCGTTCGGCGAAACTCTCCATCCCGACGCTGAGCAGATGGATCGAGCGCAGCACATTCGCGCCGATCAGCGGCTTGAATACGTTGAGTTCGAGATGGCCCTGCATGCCGCCCACGGTGACCGCCATATGGTTGCCGATCACCTGTCCCGCGACCATCGTCAGCATCTCGCACTGGGTCGGGTTGACCTTGCCCGGCATGATCGAGCTGCCCGGTTCATTGGCGGGCAGCTCGAGTTCGCCAAGGCCCGAGCGCGGGCCGGAGCCGAGCAGGCGGATGTCATTGGCGATCTTGGTCAGCGAGACGGCAAGCGTATTGAACGTGCCCGACAGGTGGACCAGCGGATCGTTGGAAGCGAGCGCTTCGAACGCGTTCTCCGCAGGCATGAAGGGGTGACCGGTAATCTCGCCCAGCGCGGCACAGAATTCGCCCGCGAAATTTTCAGGCGCATTGAGGCCGGTGCCGACCGCCGTCCCGCCCTGCGCCAGCCGGTTGGTGCCCGCGACCACCCCCGGCTCGATCCGGCGCAGCGCGCGATAGACCTGATTCGCCCAGCCCGACGCCTCCTGCCCGAGGGTGAGCGGCGTTGCGTCCTGGAGGTGCGTGCGGCCGATCTTGACGATGTCTGCCCAAGCCGCTGCCTTCACCTCCAGCGCGTTCTGGAGCCGCTGTCCTGCGGGGATCAGGTCGCGGGTCACCGCAAGGCTGGCGGCGATGTGGAGCGCGGTCGGGAAGCTGTCGTTGGACGACTGGCTCATATTGACGTGGTCATTGGGGTGCACCGGCGACTTGCCGCCGCGCGTACCGGCCAGCATCTCGTTGGCGCGGCCCGCGATCACCTCGTTCACGTTCATGTTCGACTGGGTGCCGCTGCCGGTCTGCCAGATCACCAGCGGGAACTGCTCGTCATGCTGCCCCGCCGCGACCTCCGCCGCCGCCGCCTCGATCGCGTCGGCCAGCGCTCCGTCGAGGCCGTGGTTGCGGTTCACCCGCGCCGCCGCCTGCTTCACCAGCGCCAGCGCGTGAATGATGCCGATCGGCATCCGCTCGGTCGGGCCGAACGGGAAGTTCTCGATGCTCCGCTGGGTCTGTGCGCCCCAATAGGCGGTGGCGGGCACCTCGATCGCGCCGATCGAGTCGGTTTCGGTGCGCGTGGCGGTCATGTTAGTCTCCTGCAGCGGCTGTAGCCGAGATGGCGGTCGCACCGGCACCGGACAAGCCGCGCGCGCGATTGATTTCGTAACGATAACGCAACTAGGCTGCACCACCGCCGTCACGGGAGCCATCATGCCGCAGCCGATCACCGCCGACGCCTGCGCCGCGATGCGCGACCAGTTCCGCGACGCGCGGCTGATGATCGCCAACGAGTTTCGCGGGCTCGACCCGCACGACCAATATTACAACGCCTTTGCGCGTGCGCTGAAGCGCGATCCGCTGGAGCGGGTGGCGATGCTGGGGACCGACCAGCGCGACCAGTTCGTGCCCGTGCTGCGCAGCCTGATCGCGGAGGGCGGCAACGCGCCGCGCCGCATCCTCGATGTGGGATGCGGCGATGGCCAGACCTTTGCGCTGATCGCGGACACGGTGCCGGCTGGATCGACGATCGACCTGATCGATCCGAACGCGGACTATGTCAGCGCCTATGCCGATCGCGTCGCGGCGATGCCCAATCTGACGCTGGGCAACGCGCATGCCCTGCCCTTCATCCCCGATGCGGATGACAGCTTCTACAGCCCCGCACTTGAGCGCGGCTATGACCTGATCCTCGCGATCCACGCGCTGTATTTCTTTGCCGATCTCGACGCCTGCCTTGCCGATCTCGGCGCGCGGCTGGCACCCGGCGGCACCGCGATCATCGTGTTCGCCGACGAGTCGGTTTCTTACACGGGCCTTGGCTATCGCGCGTTTTTGCGGAGCGGCGGGGAGCATGCACTGGCCCAGGCGCATGCCGATCTGTGTCAGCAGCGGCTGGCGCTGCTGTGCGGATCGCCGGGCGCGCCGCCGGCGGTGGCTGCGCTGTGGCAAGGGGATGCCAGCGTGCATCCCCAGCCGACCCGCCTCTACGGCCACACGCTTGCTGACCTGATCGCGCTCGGCAACATCGCCGGGCTCAGCCTGTTCGAACATCCGGCCAAGTTCGAAGTGATCGCCGACCTGCTCGAACACGCGCCCAGCGACGTGGATTTGCGGATCGAAACCGAGCCGGGCCCGCGTCAGGGAATGCTGAGCGTCACCCAGCCGCAGATTGTATGCGCGATCACCAAGCCGGGCTGAACCCTGTACATCCTCTCCCGTCAAGGGGAAGTGGCGCCGAAGGCGACGCAAGGGGAGGACGGGGGTGTCCTCTCGACGGTCGTGCTTACTCCCCCTCCGTCACGCTCCGCGTGCCACCTCCCCCTTGCGGGGGAGGATTGAGGAGAATTTCACCCGCCCTTACTTCTTCCGCTTGAAGTCCACCGCGACGACGTTCGACCCGTCCTCGACCGGGGTCGCGACGGGGGGTTCGTCATTTTCCGCCTCGTCATGCGGCTCGGGACCGTCGGGGTCTTCGGCCGCCTGAAAGCGCAGCTCGAAATTGACTGCAGGATCGTGGAAACCGGTGATCGCGGCAAACGGAATCGTCAGGATCGACGGGATCTGGTTGAAGCTGAGGCCGACCGAGAAACGGTGGTCGTCGACCTTCAGGTCCCAGAATCGGTGCTGAAGGACGATCGTCATCTCGTCCGGGAAACGCTCGATCAGCCGGTCGGGGATGTCCACGCCGGGCGCGCGCGTCTTGAACGTGATGTAGAAATGGTGCGCGCCGGGCAGCGCGCCGGTCGCAGCGACCTGGTCCAGCACCCGGCCGACGACCGCGCGCAGGGCCTCCTGCACGATCTCGTCATAGGGAATCAAACTGTCGGGTACATTGCCGGTCATGCCCCTGACCTAGCGACGCCAGCGGAGCGGTCAAGATTTGTTGCCATTCGCGAAAGCGCAGCGACGATTGCACCCGCCCGCGCAACCGCTATGGGAAGCGCCATGCGTACCGCCACGATCAGCCGCAAGACCAGCGAGACATCGGTCGATGTGACCGTGAACCTCGATGGCACCGGCACTTACGCGATCTCCACCGGGATCGGCTTTTTCGACCATATGCTCGAGCAGCTGTCGCGCCATTCGCTGATCGACCTTGACGTAAAGACGGTCGGCGACCTGCATATCGACCAGCACCACACGGTCGAGGACACCGGCCTCGCGATTGGCGAAGCGGTGGCCAAGGCGCTCGGCGACAAGCGCGGCATCCGCCGTTACGCCGATGCACTGAGCCCGATGGACGAGACGCTGACCCGCGTCGCGCTCGACATTTCGGGGCGACCCTTCCTCGTGTGGAAAACCGAGTTCAGCCAGAAGCGCCTCGGCGAAATGGACACCGAGATGTTCGAACACTGGTTCCACAGCTTTGCCCAGACCGCCGGCCTGACGCTGCATGTCGAGACGCTCTACGGCAGCAACAACCACCATATCGCCGAAGCCGCGTTCAAGGGCCTCGCGCGCGCGCTGCGCGAGGCGGTGGAGATCGACCCGCGCAAGGCGGACACGATCCCGAGCACCAAGGGGACGCTGTAATGGCCCGCCTGTCCGCCGCGCCGGTCTGTGTCATCACCCTGACCTATGTCGCGCCGATCGAGCAGGTCGACGCGCAGATGGCGGCACATGTCGGCTGGCTGGAAGCCGGGTTCGACGCGGGCCTGCTGCTGATCGCCGGGCGTCAGGTGCCGCGCACCGGCGGCATCATCCTGTGCCGGGGCCATCGCGCCGAGGTGGAAGCCTTTGCCGCGACCGACCCGTTCGTGACCTCGGGCGTCGCGACGGCGGTCGTGACCGAGATCGCCGCGAGCTTCGCCGCTGACGCGCTGGCGCCGCTGCTAGCATGACCATCGCCCTGATCGATTACGGCGCGGGCAATCTGCATTCGGTCCACAATGCGCTGAAGGCCGCCGGAGCGGTGGGCGTCGCGGTTACCGCCGATCCCGATGCGGTGGCGCGGGCCGATCGCATCGTCCTGCCCGGAGTCGGCGCGTTCGGCGCTTGCGCGGCGGGCTTGCGTGCGATCCCCGGCATGGTCGAGGCGATGGAGCGCCGCGTGCTCGAACAGGGCGCACCGTTCCTGGGCGTGTGCGTCGGCATGCAGCTGCTCGCAACGCGCGGCGAGGAACATGGCAGCCATGATGGCCTTGGCTGGATGGATGGCGTGGTGCGCGAACTTCCGGCCGGGGACGTCCATGTCCCGCACATGGGCTGGAACGACGTAACCCCGCTCGCCCCGCATGCGCTGATCGAGCCGGGCGAAGCCTATTTCCTGCACAGCTTTGCCTATTCGGGCAGCGGCGTGCTGGCGATCACCCAGCATGGCGGGCCGGTGACCGCCGCGATCGGCCGCGACAATATCCTCGGGGTGCAGTTCCACCCCGAAAAGAGCCAGCGTTACGGGCTGGCGCTCCTCCAGCGTTTTCTAGGATGGAAGCCGTGATCGTTTTCCCCGCCATCGACCTCAAATCCGGGCAGGTCGTCCGTCTTGCCGAAGGCGATATGGCGCGCGCCACCGTCTATGGCGACGACCCCGCCGCGCAGGCGACGCTGTTCGCGCAGGCCGGGGCCGAGTGGCTGCACGTCGTCGATCTCGACGGGGCCTTCGCCGGTGAATCGATCAACGGCGTCGCAGTCGCGGCGATCGTCGACCGCTTTCCGGGCAAGGTCCAGCTGGGCGGCGGCATCCGCAACCGCGCGTCGGTCGAGCGCTGGCTCGATCTCGGCGTAACCCGCGTGGTGATCGGCACGGCGGCGCTGGAGGACCCCGATTTCGTGCGCGAGACGGCGGCGGCGCATCCCGGCCGCGTGGTGGTGGCGGTGGATGCGCGCGACGGCTTCGTCGCGACCAAGGGCTGGGCGGATGTATCGAGCGTGTCGATCGCCGAACTCGGCCACCGCTTCGAGGACGCCGGGGTTGCGGCATTGCTGTTCACCGATGTCGGCCGCGACGGGCTGCTCAAGGGCTGCAATGTCGAGGCAACGGTGGCGCTCGCCGCCGAGGTGTCGATCCCGGTGATCGCCAGCGGCGGTGTCGCGGGGATCGAGGACATTCATGCGCTGGTCGGCAAGCCCGGCATCGAGGGCGTGATCACCGGGCGGGCGTTGTATGACGGGCGGCTGGATCTCGCGGAAGCATTGGCGGTGGCCAATCTCCCCTCCCGCTTGCGGGAGGGGTCGGGGGAGGGCCAGTAAGATGACAGCATTCCTCCGTCGGACAGGCCCTCCCCTAACCCCTCCCGCAAGCGGGAGGGGGATTTGACCGTCCGCGCGCGCGTCATTCCCTGCCTCGACGTCGCCGGGGGCCGCGTCGTCAAAGGCGTGAACTTCGTCGATCTGGTCGATGCCGGCGATCCGGTCGAGCAGGCACGCGCCTATGACGCCGCCGGGGCGGACGAATTGTGCTTCCTCGACATCACCGCCAGCCATGAGGCGCGCGGCACGATCCTCGATGTCGTGCGCCGCACCGCCGAGGTGTGTTTCATGCCGCTGACCGTCGGCGGCGGGGTGCGCAGCGTCGAGGATGCCCGCGCACTGCTGCTAGCCGGCGCGGACAAGGTCGCGGTCAACAGTGCGGCGGTCGCGCGGCCCGAGCTGGTCGCGGACATCGCCGAAAAGATGGGCAGCCAGTGCGTCGTCGCCTCGGTCGATGCGCGTCAGGTGGAGCCGGGCCGGTGGGAAGTCTTCACCCATGGCGGGCGCAAGCCGACCGGCATCGACGCGGTCGAGCATGCGCTCAACCTTGCGCGGCTGGGCGCGGGCGAGTTGCTCGTCACCTCGATGGACCGCGACGGGACCCGCGACGGCTATGACCTCGCGCTGATCCGCACGATCGCCGATCAGGTGCGGGTGCCGGTGGTGGCATCGGGCGGCGTCGGCGGGCTCGCCGATCTGGTCGCCGGCATTGTCGAGGGGCATGCCAGCGCCGTGCTCGCCGCGTCGATCTTCCATTTTGGGCAAGCGAGCATTGCCGACGCGCATGCCGCGCTGGCCGGTGCGGGAATCCCGGTCCGCACCGTCGGTTAACTTGACAGTTACCGGTTGTGGTGGCGCGGCGTTAACCCTCGACCGCCGCAGCTTCCGTGCGTTCGTGCCCGCTGGCAGGCTTCTTGCTCTTCTCCCGGCTAACCAACGGGAACGGGAGAACCCCATGATTCGCACCAGCCTTCGCCTCGCCGCGCTTGCCGCCGCCTTCGCCGCCGCGCCCGCGCTTGCCTATGACAAGCCGCCAAGCTCGACCCCGCCCGGATCGTCGTCCGGCGGCGGCACCGGATCGTCGGGCGGCAGCCCCACCTCGATCCCCGAGCCGGCCGCGATCGGCCTGTTTGCGCTGGGTATTGCTGGCGCGGCGATCATGCGCCGCCGTCGCAAGCCCGAGGATTGATCATTCGCTGAAACGGCACCGGCCCGGTGCCGCCAGGCTGAAATCGCGCCTCAACCTTTTGGCAGGGGTCGCGGATTATGGTCGCACCATGATCCGCACCCTGCCCCTGCTCCTGCTGACGACCGCTCCGGCACTCGCCGCGCATAGCGGCGCGATCAGCCGGCGGACGATGCCCGAGCTGTCGGACCTCGCACTCGCCGCCATGGCTGCGGGCGGGCTGTGGCTCGCCCAGCGCGCGATGCGCCGCCGCGCCCGTGCGCGCCGTAAGGATTGACAGCGCGGCAGACCTGACCGACTGCGCGCCAATGGCCGACGACATCCTCGCGACGCTCGAAACCGTGATCCGCGACCGCCGCATGGGCGATCCGGCGTCATCCTATGTCGCGAAACTGACCGCCAAGGGCCGCGCCAAGATCGCGCAAAAGCTGGGCGAGGAAGCGGTCGAGGCCGCGATCGCCGCAGTGCAGGACGACCGCGCCGGGCTGACCGGCGAAGCGGCGGACCTGATCTTCCATCTGCTCGTCCTGCTCGCCGACATGGAGCTGTCGCTGGATGACGTCCGCGCTGAACTGGCGCGGCGCGAAGGGGTGTCGGGGATTGAGGAAAAGGCGAACCGCAACGTCTGACTTCATCGCCACCCCCGCGAAAGCGGGGGGCCATCTCCTGCGCTGGCCACATTCAAATCCGGACCGTTTGGTGGATAGTCCGGGAGATGGGCCCCCGCTTTCGCGGGGGTGACGGGCTGGCTATGACATGCGGAAAAGGAGACCCAGATGCCCGTCGACGCGACCCAGCCCTATGACCACAGCAACATCTTCGCGAAGATCCTGCGCGGGGAGATTCCGGCAAAGCGCATCTATGAGGACGATTACGCCCTCGCCTTCCCCGACATCGCGCCAGTCGCGCCGACCCATATCCTGGTGATCCCCAAAGGCGTCTATGTCAGCTGGGACGATTTCAGCGCGCGGGCGAGCGACGCGGAGATTGCAGGGTTCGTGCGCGCGGTGGGCAAGGTGGCGCGCGAGGCCGGACTGGTCGCGCCGGGATATCGCCTGCTCGCCAATGCCGGGCCGGACGCACATCAGACGGTGGGGCATCTGCACGTCCACCTTTTTGCCGGGCGCAAGCTGGGACCGATGCTGGTCGATTCCGCAACGGTCGATGCCATGCTCGGGCGCGGCGATGCAATTGGCTAAGTCCGCCCGGTATCATTTGTAACAAAGCTGCAATTCGGGGATTGCGTGCGACTGATTTGCGGCTAGGCTCGACCGGCTTTCGTATCCGCGTCGACCGGGCACACCGGCGTCGCCAAGGGGGAAACCTTCATCATGATATTTGGTCGCGTTAAGCCACTCGGCGCGATCCTGGCGACGGCGGAGAAGAAATCGCTCCATCGCTCGCTGGGATGGTTCCAGCTCACCTTGTTCGGCATCGGTTGCGTCATCGGCACGGGCATTTTCGTGTTGACCGCAGCGGGCGCGCAAAAGGCCGGTCCCGGCCTCATGCTTGCCTTCGCCATCGCCGGCCTGATCTGCATCGTCGCGGCGCTCTGCTATGCCGAGATCGCCGCGATGATCCCGGTCGCGGGTTCCGCCTATACCTACACCTATGCGACGATGGGCGAAGTGCTCGCCTGGACGGTCGGCTGGGCGCTGGTCCTCGAATATGCGGTGGCGGCCAGCGCCGTGTCGGTCGGGTGGTCCGGCTATTTCACAGGGACGATCTTGAACGAGTTCCTGGGGATACAGCTGCCCGCCTTTCTCGCCGGCGCGCCGTTGGCGCTGGGCGGCGTCGAGGGTGGGTTCATCAACTTGCCCGCGGTCGTGATCGCCCTGCTCGTGACCTGGCTGCTGATGATCGGCACCACCGAGAGCGCGCGCGTCAACGCCATTCTCGTCGCGATCAAGGTCACCGCGCTGACCGCCTTCATCATCCTGACCCTGCCCAGCGAATATTTCTCGATGGACAAGTTCAACCCGTTCCTGCCGGCCGGCGTGTTCGGCGGCTTCGGATCGGGGCTTGGCGCGGTTGGCGCTGCGGCGACGATCTTCTTCGCCTATGTCGGCTTCGACGCGGTTTCGACCGCCGCTGAAGAGACCAAGAACCCGCAGCGCAACGTGCCGATCGGCCTGATCGGATCGCTGCTGTTCTGCACCGTCTTCTACATCCTCGTCGCGGCCGGCGCAGTCGGCACCGTCGGCGGCCAGCCGATCATGGGTCCCAATGGCGTCCCCTTCCCCGCCGGTTCGGAAGAACTGGCGCGGCAGTGCGCCACCTATGCCGCCGACGCGCTCCCGCTCGTCTGCTCCAACGAAGCGCTGGCGCATGTGCTGCGTCAGATCGGCTGGTCGGGCGTGGGTAACATGCTGGGCATCGCGGCGTTCGTCGCGCTGCCGTCGGTGATCCTGATCCTGCTGTTCGGCCAGACCCGCGTCGCGTTCGTGATGAGCCGCGATGGCCTGCTCCCCGAATCGTGGAGCAAGGTGCATCCGAAGTGGAAGACCCCGCACATCATCACCGCCATCACCGGCGGCGCGGTGGCGGTTGCAGCGGCATTCCTGCCGGTCGGCAAGCTTGCCGACATCGCCAATGCCGGCACGCTCTATGCGTTCATGATGGTCGCCATCGCGGTGATGATCCTGCGCAAGACCGCCGCCGACACGCCGCGCAAGTTCAAGACGCCGATGCTGTGGCTGATCGGCCCGGCGACGATTGCGGGGACGATCTTCCTGTTCCTCAACCTGCCGCTCGAAGCGATGCTGGTGCTGCCGATCTGGGCGGCCGTCGGTCTAGTGATCTACTTCCTCTACAGCCGCAACCGCAGCCATCTGGGCAAGGGCATCGTGGAGAGCCACGAGGTCGAGGCGGTGACGGAAATCGAACCGCACACCCCCGGCACGCACTAAGCGCCGGGGCGACTGCCCAAAGCAAAAGGGCCGGGGTTTCCCCCGGCCCTTTTTTTGTTCTTTCAATCCTCCCCCGCCAGGGGGAGGTGTCAGCGCAGCTGACGGAGGGGGCGGAAGCACTAGGATCGAGAGGACATTGCCGTCCTCCCCCTCCGTCGCCTTCGGCGCCACCTCCCCCTTGCGGGGGAGGATTGTCCGTTCAGCCGAACTTCGCGGCAACCTCCTTAAGGTCGGCCTCGGGCCGCGCGCCATAGTGCGAGATGATCTCCGCCGCGCACGCCGCGCCGAGCTTCAGCGACTTCTCGACGTCCCAGCCCTGCGCCTGGCCGTGCAGGAAGCCGGCGGCGAACAGGTCGCCCGCGCCGGTGGTGTCGACCACCCGCTCGATCGGCTCGGCCGCGACCGCGACGCGTGCGCCGCCCTGGACCGCAATCGCGCCATTCTCACTGCGCGTGACGACGAGCGTGGGCACCTGTGCCGCAACCTGCTCCACCGCCGCGTCGAAATCCTCGACTTGCGCGAGGGCGAGCAGCTCATTCTCGTTCGCGAACAGAATGTCGATCAGCCCTTCGGCGATCAGCGCACGGAAATCGTCGCCATGGCGGCTGATGCAGAACACGTCCGACAGCGTGAAGGCAACCTTGCGGCCTGCGTCGCGCGCGATACCGATCGCGGCGCGCATCGCCTGGCGCGGTTCTTCGGGATCCCACAGATAGCCTTCGAGATACAGGATCGCGCCGCCCGCGATCAGGTCCCGGTCGAGCGCTGCTTCGGGCAGGAACTGCGACGCGCCGAGGAAGGTGTTCATCGTGCGCTGGCCGTCCGGCGTCACGAAGATCAGGCAGCGTGCCGTGGTCGGCTGGCCCGGGCGAACCGCAGTGCCGAAATCGACGCCGGCGGCGCGCAGGTCATGGCCGAACACCTGACCCAGCTGATCGTCGGCGACCTGACCGATGAACGCCGTGCGGCTGCCGAGTGCGGCCATGCCGGCGACGGTGTTCGCCGCCGACCCGCCCGAAACCTCACGGCCCGGCCCCATTTTACCGTAGAGGGCGTCGGCCTCTTCGGGCGAAAACATGAGCTGCATCGAGCCCTTGGCGACGCCGATTTCTTCGATGAAGCTGTCTTCGGCCTGGGCGAGAATGTCGACAATGGCGTTGCCGATCGCGACGACGTCGTGGGTGGGTGTGGTCACTTGTGTCTCCGGGAAGTATATTCCGCGCGCCTATAGCGCCATCCGGCCCGGCGCAACTGCGTTGACTTGGGGGACATCGCCCCGCATCGATGTCCCCATGGTCCAGGCGCTGCTTCTTTCGATCGGCCAGCTGTTCGACAAGCGCATCGTCGCGGTGTTCGCCAAGTCGATGCTGGTGACGCTCGCGATCTTTGGCGCGCTGGGCGCGGCGCTGTGGTTCGGGATCGAGTATCTCGTTGCCACCTATTTTTCCGCCAGCCAGAGCATCGCTAGCCTGGCCGCCGCCACCGCGATTCTGATCGCGCTGCTCGGGGCGTGGCTGTTGTTCCGCGTGGTGGCCATCGCGGTTATCGGCGTGTTTGCGGACGAGGTCGTCCATGCGGTCGAGGCCAAGCATTATCCCGAACGCTTCGCCGCCGCGCGGGACGTCAGCTTTGCGCGCTCGGCGGCGATGGGCGTCAAGTCGGCCGGGCGGGCGATCCTCGCCAATATCGTGTTTTCGCCGGTATATCTGTTGCTGATGGTTACCGGAATCGGGACTCCGATCGCCTTTTTCGTGGTCAACAGCTGGCTGCTCGGCCGTGACCTCGGCGACATGGTCGCGGTGCGGCACATGCCCGCGCAGGACCTGCAGCGCTGGCGGGCGAGCACGCGGCTGGCGCGTTTTGCCACCGGTGCGGCGGGAACCGGGTTGTTCTTCATCCCGTTCGCCAATCTGATCGCGCCGATCGTTGGCGCGGCGATGGCGACGCACATGTTCCACCGGAGAAAAGCCAAGTGAAAGCGATCGCGGCACTGTCCGCCCTGATCCTGCTGTCCGCCTGTGGTGGCGGGGGCGTCATCCCGCCGCCGGGCCGTGCCGCGCCGGTGCCCGTGCCACAGCCGGGCATGGCCGCGCTGACCAGCGTGATCGGGGCGAGCGCGAACGCGCTGACCGCGCAGTTCGGCCGGCCGCTGCTGGACGTAACCGAAGGCAGCGCGCGCAAGTTGCAGTTCGGCAACGGCACCTGTGTGCTCGACGCCTATCTCTACCCGCCCAAGTCCGGGCGCGGGGAGCCGGTAGTGACCTTTGCCGAGACGCGGCAGCGTGACGGGTCGCCGATCGATCAGGCGAGCTGCGCGGCGGCGATCCGGGCGAGCCGTACCGGGCGGTGAATCAATCCTCCCCGGAACGGGGAGGGGGACCGCGCCCGCAGGGCGTGGTGGAGGGGGCCCGAGGCAAGGGGATCCGGTGCCTCGGGCCCCCTCCACCATCGCTATGCGATGGTCCCCCTCCCCGTTCCGGGGAGGATTTTTCGGTACGCCCACTCCGCAGCGTCGCGCACCGCTTCGTCGGGATCTTCCAGCAGCGTTTCGACCGCACCCAGCAACCGCGCATCCCCGCTGTTCCCTGCCGCGATCAGGCAGTTTCGCACCATGCGGTCGCGCCCGATGCGCTTGATCGGGGAGCCGGAGAAGACTTCGCGGAACCCGGTATCGTCGAGCGCGAGCAGGTCGGCGAGTTCGGGCGCGGTCAGCTCGGCGCGCGGGGCGAAGGCGATGTTGCGCGCCGCGGCCTGCGCGAACTTGTTCCACGGGCACACCGCCAGGCAATCGTCGCAGCCATAGATGCGGTTGCCGATCCCTTCGCGAAATTCCTCCGGGATCGGCCCCTTATGCTCGATCGTCAGGTATGAAATGCAGCGCCGGGCATCGAGCGTATAGGGCGAGGGGAACGCGTCGGTCGGACAGGCGCGCTGGCACGCATCGCACGACCCGCAACGGTCGCGGCCGGGCGTGTCGGGGACCAGCTCCAGCGTCGTGTAGATCGCGCCCAAGAACAGCCAGCTGCCATGCTGACGGCTCACCAGATTGGTGTGCTTGCCCTGCCAGCCCAGCCCCGCAGCCTCCGACAGCGGCTTTTCCATCACCGGAGCGGTGTCGACGAACACCTTGAGATCGCAGCCTGCCTCCTGCGCCAGCCAGCGGCCGAGTGCCTTCAGCGCCTTCTTCACGACGTCGTGATAGTCCGCGCCCTGCGCATAGACCGAGATGCGCCCCCGATCCCCCTCCCCCGCCAGCGCGAGCGGGTCGAGCGCGGGGGCGTAGCTCATGCCGAGCGCGATCACGCTGCGCACCTGTGGCCACAGCCCGGCGGGGCTTTCGCGGTGGTGCGCGCGCTCCTCCATCCAGATCATGTCGCCATGGCGGCCCTGTTCCAGCCATTCGCGCAGACGCCTTCCAGCGAGCGGCGCGGCGTCGGCAGACGCGAAGCCACAGGCAGCGAAACCGAGTTCCGTCGCCTTTTCGCGGATAAGGAGTTCGAGTGGCTTGCCTTGCTGCATCACCCCCCGCTACCACGGTAAGCCAAGCGAGGGGATTCCAGTTGCATCACGAATTGGCGGTCACCGCCCAAGGCCTCGTCAAACGCTTCGGCGACCGCCGCGTCGTCGATGGTGTCGATATCGCGGTGCCCAAGGGCATGATCTATGGCGTGCTCGGCCCCAATGGCGCGGGCAAGACCACGACGCTGCGCATGCTGTTGGGTATCATCGAACCCGATGAGGGCGAGCGCACCATGCTGGGCAGCGACCGCCCGCGCGAGATGAGCGACCGGGTCGGATACCTGCCCGAAGAACGCGGCCTGTACCCCAGCATGAAGGCGACGCACGCGATTGCGTTCATGGGCGCGCTGCGCGGGCTCGACTGGAAGACCGGGCGCAAGCGCGCGGTGGAGTTGATGGAGGCGGCGGGACTGGGCCATGCCACCGACCAGAAGATCCGCAAATTGTCCAAGGGCATGGCGCAGCTCGTCCAGCTGCTGGGATCGGTGGTGCATCAGCCTGATCTGCTGGTGCTCGACGAACCCTTTTCCGGCCTCGACCCGGTCAATCAGGAGCGGCTGGAGAAGCTGATTCTGGCCGAGCGCGATCGCGGCGCGACGATCCTGTTTTCCACGCACGTCATGGCGCATGCCGAGCGGCTGTGCGACCGGCTGACGATCATCGCGGGTGGCAAGGTGCGGTTCGAAGGCAGCATGGCCGACGCGCGCGGCACATTGCCGCACAAGGCGCATTATGTGCCGCACCATAATGATGCCGGTATCGCCGCGCTGCTTCCTGCCGACGCTGTTTCCGATAACGCGGGCGGCTGGCGCTTTACCCTGCCCGACGAGGGGATCGAGACGTTGCTGGTCCGGCTGATCGACGCGGGATACGGCATTTCGGGCCTCTCGATCGAGCGCCCGTCGCTGCACGATGTATTCGTCAAGATCGTCGGCGCACAGGCACTGGAAGAGGCAGCAGCGGCATGAACGGATTTTCCCGACTGGTGCGCCAGACGATGACCATCGCGCGCCGCGACTTCGTGGCGACGGTGTTCACCCCCACTTTCCTGCTGTTCCTGCTTGCGCCGCTGATGATGCTGGCATTCGGCACGGTCGGCGGGCTGGGCGCGGCGACGATGGCCAAGAGCGGCGATTCGAAATCGCGCATCGTGTTCATCGCCAGCGGCGAACAGGCGCGGACCGTGGTCGCGATGGACAAGCAGTTGCGCCGCATGTTTTCGGTCGCGACCCAACCCGCCGACCTGATCGTCGAAGCGCCGAGCGCCAATCCGCGCGCGCAGGCCAGGGCGCTGATCGATCGCAAGGGCATCGATACCTATGCGGTGCTCTACGGTCCGCTCGAGCGGCCACAGATCCTGCATGTCGAAAACGGCCCGCGATCGGCCGAATATCTCGCCGAACTGGCAAGCCAGGTGCTGCGCGCCGAGCGTGCGGGGACCAACGCACCGCTGAGCGAAGCGACCAAGACAGTGGTGTCGCGCACCACCACCTCATCGAGTGGCCAGGGTCAGGCGGCGTTCTTCTCCGTGTTCGCGCTGTTCATCGTCTCGCTGATGCTCGCCGGACAGGTCGTCGGCACGATGGCGGAGGAACGGTCGAACAAGGTGATCGAGATCCTTGCCGCCGCCGTGCCGCTGGAAAGCGTGTTCTTTGGCAAGCTGCTCGGCATGTTCGGCGTGGCGCTGCTGTTCCTGCTGTTCTGGGGAACGGTGGTGATCAACCTCGGCGCGAACGCCGCCAGCGTGCTGCCGCCGCGGCTGGCCGCCGGGCTTTCGGATATCGGCCCTGCGGTCGGCCTCGTCCCCTATGGCCTGTTGTTCCTCGCCTATTTTGTGATGGCATATATGCTGCTGGGCGCGGTGTTTCTGGGCCTTGGCGCGCAGGCGAGCACGCAGCGCGAGCTGCAGATGATGTCGCTGCCGATCACGATTTTCCAGGTCGCGATGTTCGGTTTTGCGGCGGTTGCGGCGACGAGCCCGGACAGCTGGGTCGCGACCGCGGCGGAGCTGTTCCCGTTCAGCTCGCCCTTTGCGATGGCGGCGCGCGCGGCCAATTCGCCCGAATTATGGCGGCATTTCGCGGCGCTGGCGTGGCAGGCCTTGTGGGTGGTGATCACCGTGACGATCGCCGCGCGGCTGTTCCGGCGCGGGGTGCTGCAATCGGGGAGCCCGAAGATCCGGCGCAGGAAGGCGGCGGTGGCTGCTTAGAGTCGTTTTCAACAAAGCTGGATCGGCACCGGCCCGCTCCCCCACCCGGCCACCCATAGAATACACTGTCGTTGGATGGCCGGGTGGGGGAGCGGGCCGGTGCCGCCTAACTGAATACGGACTCTAAATTCACCCCAACCCCTCGGCCATCTCCGCCAGCTCCAGCCAGCGCAGCTCTGCCGCGTCCTTTTCGTCGCGCGCCTTGGCGATCGCCGCCATCAGCGCGTCGAACTTCTTCGGGTGCTTCGCATACAGCTCCGGGTCGGCCAGCGCCGCTTCATCGCGCGCAATGGCCGCGTCCAGCTCCTCGATCCGCTTGGGCAGCAGATCGTAATCGCGCTGGTCCTTGTAGGTCAGCTTGGTCCGCGCCTTGGGCGCTTCCGCCACCGGCGCGGTCTTGAGCGCGGCCTTTTTCGACTCGGTCCGCACCTTGCGCTTGGCTTCCCAGTCGGCATAGCCGCCGACCACCATGTCGACCGTGCCCGACCCATCGAGCCCGATCGTCATCGTCACCGTGCGGTCGAGAAAGTCGCGGTCGTGGCTGACGATCAGCACCGTGCCGTCATAATCCGCGATCACTTCCTGCAACAGGTCGAGCGTTTCGAGATCGAGGTCGTTGGTCGGTTCGTCCAGCACCATCAGGTTCGACGGCCGCGCGAATTCGCGCGCAAGCAGCAAGCGCGAGCGCTCGCCCCCGGAGAGCGTCCCGACCTTGGCCTCGACCATCTCCGGCGCGAACAGGAACTCCTTCAGATAGCCATGGATATGCTTGCGCACGCCCAGCACATCGACCCATTCGCCGCCATCGGCGACGACTTCGCGCACCGTCTTGTCGGGCTGCATCCGGCTGCGCTGCTGGTCGATGATGACCGGATCGATCGTCTTTGCCTGCGTCACGGTCCCGGTGTCGGGCGCGATCTCGCCCGTCAGCAGCTTGAGCAGGGTCGACTTGCCCGCGCCATTCTTGCCGACGATGCCGATCCGGTCCTTGCGCGTGATGCGCAGCGTCAGGTCGCGGATGATGGTGCGGTCGCCATAGGCCTTGGACGCGCCCTTGGCGTCGATCACCACCTTGGTCTTCGAATCATCCGCCGCCGTGGTCAGGTTCGCCGCGCCCTGCGGCCCGGTCATCGCCGCACGCTCGGCGCGCATCTCCAGCAGCTTGGTCAGCCGCCCCTGGTTGCGTCGCCGTCGCCCGGTCACACCGCGCTGCAGCCAATGCTCCTCCAGCTTGAGCCTGGCGTCGAGCTTCTCCGCCGCGCGCTGCTCCTCGGCATAGACCTGGTCGGTCCACGCCTCGAACCCGCCGAACCCGACTTCGGCGCGCCGCATCGACCCGCGATCGAGCCACAGGGTCTGCTTCGTCAGCCGTGTCAGGAAGGTGCGGTCGTGGCTGATCACCACGAACGCGCCGCGATAGCGGGTCAGCCATTCCTCCAGCCATTCGATCGCATGGATGTCGAGATGGTTGGTCGGCTCGTCGAGCAGCAGCACGTCCGGGTCCATCGCCAGCGCGCGGGCAATTGCCGCGCGCCGCCGCTCGCCGCCACTCGCGGTCGCCGCCTCGCGCGTCAGGTCGATGCCCAGCTGGTCGGCGATCGCCTCCGCCTCATGCTGCGCCGGCGCGTCGTCGCCCGAGAGGACATAGTCCATCAGCGTGACGCAGCCGGCCATGCGCGGCTCCTGCTCCAGCATCACGACGCGCGTGCCCGGCTGGATCGTCCGGCGGCCCTCGTCGGCATCGACTTGCCCGGCGATCAGCTTGAGCAGGGTCGTCTTGCCCGCGCCGTTGCGCCCGATCAGCGCCAGCCGGTCGCGCGCGCCGATATGGATGTCGAGTTCGCGGAACAACCAGCCCGATCCCTGGATCAGGCCGAGCTTTTCATAGGAGAGGACGGGAGCAGCCATGGCGGGGGCAGGTAGGGCCGCACGCGCCATCGGGCAAGCACGGACCGGTCGGGCAATGCTTACAGCCGCCTTTCGGCCGCATTCACGGGCTGTTCAACGCGGCGGGCCTATGCCATCCCCGTCATGAAGATGTTTGGTGTCCTTTGTCTCGGCGCGTGTCTCGCCGCCGCTGTCCCGGTTCACGCCGCGCCACAGGATCGGCGCAGCGACCAGGAGGCTGCGCGCGAGGGGCGCTTGCAGGGCAAGCTGCTACCGCTGCGCACGATCGAGGCGCGGGTGGTGCCGCAGATGGAGCGCCAGGGCGCGCGTTATCTCGGCTTTGACTTCGATTCGGGAACCGGCATTTACACGCTGAAGTTCCTGCGCAATGGAAATGTCATCTGGATCGATGTCGACGGCCGCACCGGTCAGGTGATGAGCCGTTCGGGCGGCTGACCCGGCGCTAAAGAGGGAAACACCGATGCGCGTTCTGATCGTCGAGGACGAACCCAATCTCCGCAACCAGCTCCAGTCCACGCTCGAAGGCGCGGGCTATGCGGTCGATACCGCCAGCGATGGCGAGGAAGGCCATTATCTCGGCTCGACCGAAGCCTATGACGCGATCGTGCTCGACCTCGGCCTGCCCGAGGTGGACGGGCTGACCGTGCTGGACCGCTGGCGCAAGGAGGGCAAGGTGACGCCCGTCCTGGTGCTCACCGCGCGCGACAGCTGGTCGGACAAGGTCGCCGGGCTCGACGCGGGCGCGGATGATTATGTTGCCAAGCCCTTCCAGTCGGAAGAGCTGATCGCCCGCCTGCGCGCCCTCATCCGTCGTGCATCGGGCAATGCCAGCGCCGAGCTGATCGCGGGCGACATCCGCCTCGACACGCGCTCGGGCAAGGTGACCAAGGCGGGCGAGCCGGTGAAGCTGACCGCACAGGAATATAAGCTGCTGTCCTATCTCCTTCACCACAAGGGCAAGGTGGTCAGCCGTACCGAGCTGATCGAACATATTTACGATCAGGATTTCGATCGCGACTCGAACACGATCGAGGTGTTCGTGACGCGCATCCGCAAGAAACTGGGTGCCGACGTCATCACCACCATCCGTGGCCTTGGCTACAGCCTCGAAGAACCGGCGGAGGCCGGTGCCTGAGACCGCATTTGGCCTGACGCTGTCGCGATCCTTTCCGTTCGTGCGTCGCACGCCGGTGGAGGACGTGGCGGCGCCGGTCGAGACGCGCCCGGGCGACCCCGCGCCGCGCAGCTACACGCCCAGTACCGGATCTCTCAGCCGCCGCATGATCCTGATCGCGGCGGCGTGGATATCCCTGCTGCTGGTGGGCGGCGGCTTTGCGCTCGATCGGGTGTTGACCGGCGCGGTCACCCGCAATTTCGACGACGGCCTCGAATATCTGCTCGACGCGCTGATCGTCTCGGCCGAGCTGGATGCGGAGGGCAAGGTCGCGTTCAACCGCCAGCTTTCGGACCAGCGCTTCCTCGAACCCTATTCAGGGCTCTACTGGCAGGTGTCGGGGCCCGGCTTTGAGCCATTCCCGTCACGTTCGCTATGGGACCGTCGCCTCGCCACCGGACAGCCGCACGACGACCTCGACCTGCATTCCTATGATTCAACCCAAATGGATCAGAAGTTGCGCGTGGTGGAACGCGACGTGCGCCTTCCCGGATCGCAGGTCCGCTGGCGGTTCCAGGTCGCGCAGACCCGCGACGTGCTCGATGCGCAGATCGCGGCATTGCGCAAGACCCTCGTGCGCAGCTTTCTCCTCCTCGCCGCCGGGCTGATCGCGATGGCGGCGCTGCAAACCTGGTACGGCCTGCTCCCGCTGCGCAAGCTGCGCATCGCCATCCAGAAGCTGCGCACCGGGGAGACGCCCCGGATCGACGGCGCGATGCCCGCCGAAGTCGCGCCGTTGGTGGAGGAATTGAACGGTCTCGTCGCGCATAATGACCGCCAGGCCGAGGAAGCGCGCCGCCATGCCGGCAACCTTGCCCATGCGCTCAAGACGCCGCTGACCGTCATTATGAACGCCGCGACCGCACAATCCGACGACCTGCCCACCACCGTGGTGCGCGAGGCGCGGACGATGCGTCGTCAGGTCGACCATCACCTCGCCCGCGCCCGCGCGGTCGGGCGGCGTGGCAGCGCACACAGCCGCGCGCCCGTCTGGCCCAGCGTCGAATCGGTCGAGCGCGCGGTCGCCCGCCTCTACCCCCATGTCCGCATCGACACCGACGGGCCCAAGGACCTGGTCGCGCATATCGAGCGTCAGGACCTTGACGAGATCATGGGCAACCTCGTCGAAAACGCCGCCAAATATGGCGGAGGCAGCGTGTTCATCACCGTGCGGATCGAGGCGGGATTCGTCGAAATTCTGGTCGAGGACGACGGCACCGGCATTCCCGAACCCGACCGCATCCGCATCTTCGACCGCGGCGTCCGGCTCGATACCGGCAAGCCCGGCACTGGCCTTGGCCTCGCCATCGTCCGCGACGTGGCAGAGATTTACGACGGTACGGTCACGCTCGAGGAAAGCGAAGATCTGGGCGGGCTGATGGTGCGCCTGCGGCTGCCAGCGGCGGCGGCATAGCCCTATCCTCCCCCGCCAGGGGGAGGTGGCATGCGCAGCATGACGGAGGGGGAGGAAGCACGACGGTCGAGAGGGCACTGCCGTCCTCCCCCTCCGTCGCCTTCGGCGACACCTCCCCCTGGCGGGGGAGGATATGAACAGGTCGCGCAGCTACTAGGAATAGCGAGCCGCCCTACCCCATAACTCCGGAAAACCGCCATCGCCCGGTGACCGGGCTCAGCACCAGATCGCATCCGCAATCCCGGCACTGGGTCTCGAACTCGCCCCGGCCGGGGCGGTCGCGGCGGCGCGGGCGGTGGATGCCGAGATGGCACCGGACGCCGGGACGCGCGGACGGGGTTGACGCGGTCATCGTCAGTCTCCTGTTCCGGCCCCTGTCAGTCGCCGTCCTGACCATCAATTCAGGCGGGATTCAGGCGGCGAGATGGCGCATCGCGGCGGCCGCAATCGACAGGCTTTTCCGGCGTGCCGCCGGGTCGAAGATCGAGCTGGTCAGCATCACTTCATCCACGCCGGTCCGCGCGACAAACCGCTCAAGACCGGCCCGGATCGCGTCCGGCCCACCGATCGCGGTGCACTCCAGCACATGGTCGAGCATCGCCCGCGCCTGGGGCGGCAGGCTGTCGCGATAGCCCGGCACCGGCGGCGGCAGCGGCACGCCCGTGCCGGTGGTGCGCAAGGCGACAAAGGCCTGCTGCATCGAACTGGCGAGCAGCTCTGCCTCGGCATCGTCATCGGCCGCAAACACATTGAACCCGGCCATCGCATAGGGCTGGTCGAGCACCGCCGAGGGGCGGAACTGTCGCCGATACACCTCCAGCGCCTCGTCCAGCGCGCCGGGCGCGAAGTGCGAGGCAAAGGCATAGGGCAGTCCCAGCGCGGCGGCGAGCTGCGCGCCATACAGGCTCGACCCGAGGATCCACAACTCCGGCTTCGCACCACCGCCCGGCACCGCGCGAATGCCGGTCTGGCCATCATCGGCGAAATAGCTTTGCAGCTCCATCACATCGCGGGGAAACCCGTCCGGGCTGCTCTCCAGCGTGCGCCGCAATGCCCGCGCCACCGTCATGTCGCTTCCCGGCGCACGCCCCAGCCCCAGGTCGATCCGCCCCGGAAACAGCGCGTCGAGCGTGCCGAACTGTTCGGCGATCACCAGTGGCGCATGGTTGGGCAACATGATCCCGCCCGCGCCGATACGGATGGTCGATGTCGCCGCACCGACATGCGCGATGACCACCGCCGTCGCCGCGCTGGCGATCCCCGCCATGCCATGATGTTCGGCCACCCAATAGCGCGAAAACCCTTCGGCCTCGGCATGCCGCGCCAGATCGGCGGCGTTGGCAAAGGACTGGCTGGCGGTTCCGCCCTCAAGGATCGGGACGAGGTCGAGCAGGGAATAGGCTGTCATGGCCGGAAGATGGGAAGGCCGGTTGCGTTTTGCTACTCAAGATGGACTACCCGTCCGCCAACAATTCCTCCCCTGCGCAGCAGGGGAGGGGGACCGCGCGCGAAGCGAGTGGTGGAGGGGCGGCTGCGCAGACAGCCGTAAGCAGCTCGGCAAAATTCCGCCCTCTGCGGGGCGGCCCCTCCGTCATCGCTGCGCGATGCCACCTCCCCCAGCGAGCTGGGGGAGGGATAAGCCGCACGGCCCTTCGCGCCTTCGTGCCTTTGTGCGAACCCAACTTTCTCCTTCTTCCCCTCCGCCCCCATCCCCCCTAAACGCCCCGCCATGCGCTCCGACCTTGCCCATATCGACGCCTGGTTGTTCGACCTCGACAACACGCTCTATCCGGGCAGCGCCGACCTGTTTCCGCAGATGAATGCGCGCATCGGCGCCTATGTCGCGCGGCTGCTGAACCTCGATCCCGACGCCGCGCATCGGGTGCAGAAGGACTATTTCATCAGCCACGGCACCACGCTCGCCGGGCTGATGGCCGATCATGGCGTCGATCCGTACGAATATCTCGCGGACGTCCATGACATCGAAATCGACATCCTCGAGCACAACGCCCCGCTCGCCGCCGCAATCGCAAAGCTGCCGGGGCGAAAGCTCGTCTTCACCAACGCCGACGCGCCCTATGCCGAGAAGGTGCTCGACCGGCTCGGCGTCCGTGAACATTTCGAGGCGATCCACGACGTCCATGCCAGCAGCTACCACCCCAAGCCGCACCCGCACGCCTATGCCAGCGTGTGCGAGGCGTATCGCATCGACCCGAAGCGCGCGCTGTTCGTCGAAGACATGGCGCGCAACCTCGCCCCGGCCAAGGCGATCGGCATGACCACCGTCTGGGTCGACAATGGCTCCGAACAGGCCCCCGATGCCGATCGCAGCTTCATCGACCATATCACCCACGACATTTGCCACTGGCTCGAAACCATTCAGGAGCATCCATGACCGACCTCGCCGCCACGATCGACGCCGCCTGGGAAGACCGCGCCAACATCTCGCTCGCCACGACCGGCGCAGTGCGGGAGGCAGTGGCCGAGGCGCTGAACCTGCTCGACAGCGGCGCCGCGCGCGTTGCCGAGCCGGTCGACGGCGGCTGGCAGGTCAACCAATGGCTCAAGAAGGCGGTTCTCCTCTCCTTCCGCCTTAACGACAATGCGGTCGGCCATGGCGGCTTCGACAAGGTGCCGCTCAAGACCGCCGGCTGGGACGATGCCGCCTTTCGCGCCGCGGGCTTCCGCCAGGTGCCGGGCAGCGTCGTGCGTCACGGCGCGCATATCGGGCGCAACGTCGTGCTGATGCCGAGCTTCGTGAACATCGGCGCGTATGTCGGTGAGGGCACGATGGTCGACACCTGGGCCACCGTCGGCAGCTGCGCGCAGATCGGCAAGAACGTCCATCTCTCGGGCGGCGTCGGCATCGGCGGCGTGCTCGAACCGCTTCAGGCCGATCCGGTGATCATCGGCGACGGCGCCTTCATCGGCGCCCGCGCCGAAGTGGCCGAAGGCGTCCGCGTCGGCGAGGGCGCGGTCCTCTCGATGGGCGTCTATTTGGGCGCGAGCACCAAGATCGTCGACCGCGCCACCGGCCACATCTACCGCGGCGAAGTGCCCCCCTATGCCGTCGTCGTCCCCGGCACCCTTCCCGGCACGGACGGCGGCCCCGGCCTCTATTGCGCGGTCATCGTCAAGACGGTCGACGCCCAGACCCGCAGCAAGACCGGGATCAACGAACTGCTGCGCGACTAGAGGACTACTCCCCCTTCCCGCGCCGAAACGAGGTCGGGTGGTGGAAGCCATGCTTGGCGATCTTCACCCGATCATCGCCGATCTCGACCGTCTTGGGACCAGCGGCGGCCAGCACGCCGCCTACCCACATCGCGATCTCCTGATGGGCAGTGAACGGGTCGATCGCCTTTGCAAATTCCATTGCTGAAAGCGACGGCTGATCGACCGCCCAGTCCAGATGCTCCTGTTCCGGGCCGGGGATATAGGGCGCATCGGGATTTTGACTGGCGATCGTGACACCGGCCGCCACCACCGCCTCGCGCACGGTGCCCGTCAGCGGCTCCGGATCGAACCATCGGCTCAGCGGGATCATGCGGTCGGGATAATTGATGGTCTGGCGCCGGATATTGCTCGTCTCGCGTCGCTCGCGCTCGGACTCCTCGCCTTGGTGAAGCGCCAAACCGTGTTTGTGCGCAAACGCGGTGATCGCGTCGTATGTCCAGAACCAGCGCGCATCCTCGGTGGGGCGGCCGCGCGCCAGCCGGATACCGTGGTATAGCGCACCACAGAATAGTACGCGCGCCGCGTCCTGAACATGCCGCGCGCCGTCGATCTCGACATCGCTGAGCGGACGATATCGGGTCAGCGCCCGCTGGCGCGCCGCCGCCGTGTCCGGTTCTGCGGGGACCAGCCCGCCCGCGCACGATCTGAGCGGCACGCGCAGCGCTCCGTGGATCTCGGCACTGGCCAGCCCGCGCGTGCCGTTGCGCATGAAGGTGACCGAGTCGTCCTGTCCCCAGGCTGCGCCTGCGTCATAATAGTCCTTGCCGCCGACAATCCGCATCGCGCGATCTTCGCGTTTGGGGCGGTCAGGTCAACCCGGCTCACCTGACGCTTTCCGACGCGCGATTTCAAAGGCCATTTCCTACAGACCCTCGCCTGGGGTAGTCGTTTCCCATGCAACCAACCCCCGCCCCCGCACCGGCTGACACCGCCCTTACACACGCATTTTTTGTCAGCATTGTCGTCAGTTTTGCCGCAGGGTCACCGGCATGACCGAACCGATGACCTATGGGCGCTACCTCGCGCTCGACCAGCTGCTGACCGCGCAGCATCCGATTTCGGAGGAGCATGACGAGCTGCTGTTCATCGTCATCCACCAGACCAAGGAACTCTGGCTCAAGCAGATGATCGCCGAGCTGGAGGTCGCGCTCGACCTTGTTCGCGGCGATCGGCTGGTTGAGGCGTATAAGGGCCTTGCGCGGGTCAGCCGGATTCAGGCGGTGATGACGCTGTCGTGGGAAATCCTGACCACGATGACGCCGAGCGATTATACCCGCTTCCGCGACGTGCTGGGGACGAGCAGCGGGTTCCAGTCGGACCAGTTTCGCGCCGTCGAAACGATGCTGGGGCTGCGCGGCGGCGGGGTTCCGGGGCCGCTGACCGAGCTTTATGGCGCCGCGCCGAGCCTGTGGGACGAGGCAAATGCCGCGCTCGCCCGCGCCGGGTTCGACCTGCCCGAGACGGCGCTAAACCGCGACTGGGCCAAGCCTTATGAGGCCGACCCGCAGGTCGAGGCGGCGTGGACGCAAGTCTATCGTGCGCCGGGCACGCATTGGGAGCTGTACCAGCTCGCCGAGAAACTGGTCGATATTGACGACGCGCTGGCGACGTGGCGGCACAAGCATGTGCTGACCGTCACCCGCGTCATCGGCATGAAGCCGGGCACCGGCGGCACCCCCGGCGCGTCCTACCTTCAGTCCACCCTGACCAAGCGCGCCTTCCCGGAACTCTGGACGCTGCGGACGTTGCTGTGACCTCTTACAAGCATCTCTTCCAGCGCTCGCTTGCCGCAGCGCCGGACCGGCTCCACTTCGCCGCGCACAGCCACCATCTGTGGCCCGACGCATCGTTCGTCGGCCATCAGGCGGGATGGCAGGACGCCGCGCGGCTCGCCGACCGCAAATGGGATCGGGTGATGGGCGAGATCTGGCCCGCCGCGCAGGCGCATGTCGCTGCCGAACTCAGGCTGCCCGACCCGTCGTCGGTGACCTTCGCAGGCAACACCCACGACCTGATCCTGCGCATCGTCTCTGCCCGCAGCGAACGCCCCCTGCGTGTCCTCGCCAGCGACGGCGAGTTTCATAGTTTCCGCCGTCAGGCCCAGCGCTGGATCGAAAGCGGCCGGATCACGCTCGACACGGTGGCGCGCGGGCCCGATTTCGACGCCCGCTTCCTCGCGGCCGCGCGCAGCGGCACCCACGACCTGATCTTCGTCAGCCAGGTGATGTTCGAAACCGGCGCGGTGTTCGGCGCAATCGCCGATCTCGCCGCGCTCGCCGCGCCCAACGGCCCGTGGGTCGTCGTCGACGGCTATCACGGCTTCATGGCGATGGAGACCGACCTGTCGGCAGTCGCCGACCGCATCTTCTACACCGCTGGCGGCTATAAATATGCGATGGCGGGCGAAGGCGTCGCCTTTCTCCACTGCCCGCCGGGCTTCGGGCCGCGCCCCGAAATCACCGGCTGGTATGCCGAATTCGCCGATCTCGAA
The DNA here is from genome assembly GCF_056821745.1 of Sphingomonas sp. SDUR79. Lineage (NCBI taxonomy): Bacteria > Pseudomonadati > Pseudomonadota > Alphaproteobacteria > Sphingomonadales > Sphingomonadaceae > Sphingomonas > Sphingomonas sp. SDUR79. Next base: position 2,253,588 of record NZ_JBPDIN010000001.1, read on the forward strand.
GCCCCGCCGCCGGGCCGGATCGGCTATGCCGCCGATGCGATGCGGTTCATGGGTTCGACCTTCGACCCCAGCGGCCTCTACCGGTTCGTCGCCATCCGCGACATGCTGGCCGAGGAGGGGCTGACCACCGCCGCGATCAACGCACATATCGCGCCGTTGCGCGAACAGCTCCTCGCCAGCCTGGACGGGACGCCACTCGCTGAAGCCGAACTGCTCAACCCCGGCAGCGATCCGCGCGCGCGGTTCCTTGCGCTGCGTTCACCGCACGCACCGGCATGGAAAGAGAAGCTGATGGAGCAGGACATCATCACCGATGTGCGCGGCGTTGTGCTGCGGATCGGCTTCGGGCTCTATCACGACGCCCGCGACGTCGATCGACTAGTCGCCACCCTGCGCGATCTTGGCGACGCCTAGCCGGGGAATCTCGATCGCCGGGCAGCGGTCCATCACCACCGTCAGCCCCGCCGCCTCGGCCCGCGCGGCGGCCTCTTCGTTGATCACGCCAAGCTGCATCCACACCGCCTTGGCCCCGACCGCAATCGCCTCATCCACCGCCTCGCCAGCGGCCAGCGGGCGCCGGAAGATATCGACGATGTCGATCGGCTCGCCGATCTGGGCCAGCTCGCGGAACACGAACTCGCCGTGCAGATGCTCGCCGGTGATCTGCGGATTGATCGGGATGACGCGATAGCCATGCTCCTGCAGCATCGCCATCACGCGGTAGCTCGGACGATCCGGCCGGTCGCTCGCCCCGACCAGAGCAATGGTCCGCGCCCCTTCGAGCAGCGCCTTGATATCGGCATCATCGGTCAACGGCATGGCTCAGCCTTTCTGGGTGTCGAGCCAGGCAAACACCTTCCCGGCCACCTCAGCAAACGCCGCGCCCTCGCCCCCGTTCCCGGCAGCCGGGGGCGTGCCTGCATCCGACGCCGTGCGAATCGCAATGTCGAGCGGGATGCGCCCAAGGAACGGCACACCCAGCCGCTCCGCCGCCGCCTCCGCCCCGCCGCGTCCGAACGGGTCCGACACCTCGCCGCAATGCGGGCAGGCATAGCCCGCCATATTCTCGACGATCCCGATCACCGGGATGCCCGCCTTGGCGAACAGGTCGATCGCCCGCGTCGCGTCGATCAGCGCCAGATCCTGCGGGGTCGAAACGATCACCGCGCCGGTCGGGCGATGCTTCTGGATCATCGTCAGCTGCACGTCTCCGGTACCGGGCGGCAGGTCGAGCACCAGCGTATCCGCCGCGCCCCAGTTCGCATCGACCAGCTGGGTCAGCGCGCCGGCCGCCATCGGCCCGCGCCAGGCAATCGCCTGCCCCTCCTCGACCAACCCGCCCATCGACAGCATCGGCACGCCATAGGCGGTGGCGAGCGGGACAAGCTTCTTGTCATGCGCGACCGGCTTGCGCCCCTCGACGCCCATCAGCTTGGGCTGCGAGGGACCATAAATATCGGCATCGACCAGCCCGACCTTCCGCCCCGCCCGCGCCAGCGCGATGGCGAGATTGGCCGAGACGGTGGATTTCCCCACCCCGCCCTTCCCGCTCGCCACCGCGATCAGGCGGCGGGTCACCCGCTGTGCCGTTCGCGCGATTCGCACCTCGTCGATTCCCGGCACGCTCGCCGCCGCACGCAGATCGGCTTCGAGCGCGTCCTGCGCCCCCTCCGGCAATCCGGTCACGTCGAGGATGATGCTGGCACGCGCGCCCTCCACCCGCACGGTGGCGCGCCCGGCGGCGATGGGTGCAAGGATGGCCTGGAGTTCGCTCTGATCGATCATGCCGCGCGACATAGGACGGGTTTCGACCAGTGCCACTGTAAATCCGCCGCGCGGTCCCTATAAAGGCTGATATGGCGAGACTGAATGGCTGGATTGCACGCGTAACCGGAATCGGCGGCGTGCTGTGGAATGAGAACAAGGGCCCCTGGGGCGGCGGGAGCGGAGGCGACGACAAGGGCGGCGCTGACGGCGGCAATGGCGGCGGCCCGCGCAACCCCTGGGCGTTTCCGCCCGAGGGCAAACGCGGCGGCAAATCCAATGTCAGCAGCCTCGACGATTTCCTGAAGCGCGCGCGCAAGGGCGGTGGCGGCGGAAGCGGCGGCGGTGGCGGTCGCGGCGGCCTGCCCACCGGCATGCCGAGCCGCCCCGTGGTGCTGGTCGCGACCGGCCTGCTCGTGCTTGCCTGGATCGCGTTTACCAGCGTCCATGTCATCACCCCCGAACAGCGCGGCGTGGTGAAGCTGCTCGGCCGTTATTCCTACACGATGGACCCGGGCATCGGCATGACCATGCCCGCCCCGATCGCGACCGTGGAAAAGGTCAACGTCCAGAAGATCACCAATGAGGATTTCCCGCAGGGCAATGGCGAGAATCTGATGCTGACCCAGGATCAGAACATCGTCGATCTGGCCTATGCGGTCCGCTGGGACATCGCCAATCCGGAGGACTTCGTCTTCCAGATCGCCGAGCCGACCACGACCGTGCGCGCGACCGCGGAAAGCGCGATGCGCGCGGCCGTGGCCAGTGTCACGCTCAATCAGGCGATCGGCCCGGGCCGCACCGTGATCGAGGCGCGCGTGCAGCAGACGATGCAGGCGATCCTCGACGAATATAATTCGGGCGTCCGCGTGCGCGGCGTTTCGATCAAGAACGCATCGGCCCCGGCGGCCGTCGACGAGGCCTTCAAGCAGGTCACCGCGGCGCAACAGGCGGCCGAGGGCGACCGCAACCAGGCGCGCGCCTATGCCCAGCAGACGCTCGCACGCGCGCAGGGCGCCGCGACCGAGTTCGACAAAATCTACGAGCAGTACAGGCTCGCCCCCGAAGTCACCCGCCGCCGTATCTATTATGAAACCATGGAGGCGGTGCTGGCCAAGTCCAACAAGACCGTGATCGAGACGCGCGGCGTGACGCCCTATCTTCCGCTTCCGGTGGCACGCGGCAATCCCGCTCAGCCACAGGTTCAGCAAGGTCAGGCACAACCTGCCCAGCAAGCCCAGCAGCAGGGAGGCGCACAGTGAACGCCATCGTCAACCGCCCCATCCTGTTCGGCGGGCTCGCCCTCGCGCTGCTGTTCGTGCTCCTCAACACCGTGTTCGTGGTGGACGAGACCAAGCAGGCGGTGATCCTGCAGCTGGAACAGCCGATCCGCACGATCAACAAATATCAGCCGGGCGAACAGTTCGGCCGCAACACCGGTGCCGGGATCAAGGTCAAAGTGCCGTTCATCCAACGCGTCGTGTGGGTCGACAAGCGCGTGCTCGACATCGAGCTGGAGAACCAACCGGTGCTGTCGACCGATCAGCTGCGGCTGGAGGTCGATGCCTTTGCCCGCTTCCGCGTCGTCGATCCGCTGCGCATGGTGGTGACGGCCGGAACCGAACGGCGCGTCGCCGATCAGCTTCAGCCGCTGTTCGGGTCGGCCCTGCGCGCCGAGCTCGGCAAGCGCACCTTTGCCTCGCTGCTCACGCCTGAGCGGACCGCAGTCATGGACAATATCCAGGCCGGTCTGCAGCGCTATGCCAGCCAGTATGGCGTCGAGATCGTCGACGTCCGCATCAAGCAGGCCAATTTGCCCGAAGGCAGCCCGCTGCAATCGGCGCTCAACCGCATGGCCACTGCGCGTCAGCAGGAGGCAACGACGATCCGTGCCAACGGTCAGAAGGACGCCACCGTGATCCGCGCGGAGGCCGACGCGCGGGCCGCGCAAATCTATGCTGCAGCGTTCAACAAAGACCCGCAATTCTATGATTTCTGGCGCGCGATGCAGTCGTACAAGACGACCTTCCTCAGCTCGGACGCTACGGGCGAAACGTCGATCATCCTGTCGCCGGACAATGATTATCTGCGCGAGTTCCGGGGCCAGAGCCGATAGGCTCTGGTCGCGAAGTGTCAGAAACGATCCGGACCCCAACGGCTGTCGGTTCGTTCATATTCAATCGCCGTTCAGCTCTTTCAGGCGAGTAATATACCGATGACCGACACGCTGCCCGGCAAGGGCCTCAACTCCAAGGGCCAGATGACCAAAGGAACCACCCCCGTGCGCTATGCCTATGCGATCACTTCCGCGCTCCTGATCGGCGGTGCGAGCGCCGCGCTGGTGATGCAGAATCCGGCCGGCGCGCAGACCGCGCAGAACGAACCCGGTGCGATCCAGGCCGCAGCGCCGCGTGCCGGCGCGCCGATGAGCTTTGCCGACATGGTCGCGAAGCTTCAGCCCGCCGTCGTCAACATCTCGACGACGCAACGCGTGCAGGTCCAGACGAACCCGTTCGCCGGCACGCCGTTCGGCGACCTGTTCGGTGGGCAGCAGGGCGGTGGTGGCCGTCCGGTCACCCGTCAGGCCGAATCGCTCGGCTCAGGCTTCCTGATCTCGGCCGATGGCTATGTCGTCACGAACAATCACGTGATTTCGGCGGGGCAGCGCGGCGCAGTGGTCGAATCGATCAAGGTGACGCTGGCCGACCGCCGCGAATATACCGCCAAGCTGATTGGCCGCGATCCCGCGACCGACCTGGCCGTGCTCAAGATCGAAGGGACCAACCTGCCCTTCGTCCGGCTGGGCGATTCGAACCAGTCGCGCGTCGGCGACTGGGTGATCGCGATCGGCAACCCCTATGGGCTGGGCGGCTCGGTTACCGCCGGGATCATCTCGGCACTCAGCCGCGCGACCGGACAGGGCGGCCCGCTGGACCGGTTCATTCAGACCGATGCGTCGATCAACCGCGGCAATTCCGGCGGCCCGTTGTTCGACCTCAGCGGCAACGTCATCGGCATCAATTCGCAGATTCTGTCGCCGACCGGCGGCAATGTCGGCATCGGCTTTGCCATTCCGTCGTCGGAAGCCAAGCCGATCATCGACACGTTGATGAAGGGCAGCAGCGTCGAGCGCGGCTATCTCGGCGTCGGCATCCAGCCGCTGACCGACGATCTGGCCAAGTCGTTCGGCGTGCCCAAGGGCAAGGGCGAACTGATCAGCCGCGTCGAACCGGGTGAAGCCGCAGCCAAGGGCGGGATCAAGCAGGGCGACGTCATCGTCAAGATCGATGGCAAGGACGTGACCCCCGATCAGACGCTGTCCTACCTGGCTGCACGCGTGGCCCCCGGCACGCGCATCCCGATCGAGCTGATCCGCGATGGCAAGCCTCTGACGGTCCAGGTCACGGTCGGCAAGCGTCCGCCCGAAGAGCAGATCGGCGGATTCGATCCCGATGCGGACGAAGGGGCGCCGAGCGGCGATGAGGCGGCGCAGGGTCCTGCTTCGCTCGGCATCAGCGTCACCGCCCTCACGCCTCAGATCGCCCGCACCATCGGCGTCGATCCGGCGACCAAGGGCGTGGTGATCGTCGGCGTCGATCCGGCGAGCGATGCAGCGCAGAAGCAGCTGACCCGCGGTCTCGTCATTACCTCGGTCAACCGTCAGCCGATCGAGACGCCGGCCGACTTTGCCCGCCTGGTCAATGCGGCCAAGGCGTCGGGTGCTGAATCGGTCGTGCTCTACATCATGGCACGCGGCGGTGTCGGCACCTTCCGCTCGGTCGATTTCGCCCGCTGATAGGGGCTGGCCTGACGCAATATTCTCCCTAATGCTGCGCTCCTGACCATTGGGAGCGCAGCATGTCGGGTGAAGTCGATCTGTTCCTTGGCCTGGGCGGTGGCGAGCGGCAGGCGCTCGTGCTCAAGCGGGCCAATCGTCACGGCCTGATCGCCGGCGCGACCGGTACCGGCAAGACCGTGACGCTGCAGGGCCTTGCCGAAAGCTTCAGCCGTGCCGGCGTCCCGGTCTTTGCCGCCGATGTGAAGGGCGATCTGTCGGGCATGGCGATGCCCGGATCGCCGACGGCCAAGACCCACGAACTGTTCAGCAAGCGCGCCGCCGAGATCGGCGAAACCGACTGGCAATATGCCGCAGCGCCGGTGCAATTCTGGGACCTGTTCGCAGAGCAGGGCCACCCGGTGCGCACGACCGTGTCGGAGATGGGCCCACTGCTGCTCGCGCGGCTGTTAGGGCTGAACGACACGCAGGAAGGCGTGCTGACCATCGCCTTCCACGTCGCCGACGACGACGGCCTGCTGCTGCTCGACCTCGACGACCTTCAGGCGATGCTGGCCGCGTGCAGTGAACGCGCCGACGAGCTGAGCGCGCGCTACGGCAATGTCGCCAAGACCAGCGTCGGCGCGATCCAGCGGCAATTGCTCCAGCTGCGCAGCCAGGGCGGCGAGCATTTCTTCGGCGAACCGGCGCTGTCGATTCAGGATTTCATCAAGACCGACGACAATGGTCATGGCGTCGTCAACATCCTCGCCGCCGACAAGCTGATGGCCTCGCCCCGGCTCTACGCCACCTTCCTGCTGTGGCTGTTGTCCGAGCTGTTCGAATCGCTCCCCGAAGTCGGCGACCCGGACAAGCCCAAGCTCGTGTTCTTTTTCGATGAGGCACATCTGCTGTTCGAAGAAGCACCCAGGGCGCTGCTCGACAAGGTCGAACAGGTCGTCCGCCTCATCCGCTCAAAGGGCGTCGGCGTCTATTTCGTGACCCAGAACCCGATCGACATCCCCGAGGATGTCGCGGGGCAACTTGGCAACCGCGTCCAGCACGCGCTGCGCGCCTTCACCCCGCGCGAGCAGAAGGCGATCAAGGCGGCGGCGGAAACCTTCCGCGCCAATCCCGATCTGAATGTCGAAACCGCGATCACCGAGTTGAAGGTCGGCGAGGCGTTGGTGTCGGTACTGATGGCCGATGGCGCGCCGTCTCCGGTCCAGCGCACGCTGATCAAGCCGCCGCGCGGGCGCGTCGGTCCAGTGACGCCCGAGGAACGCAAGATCCTGATCGAGACCGATCTGGTCGGGTCGAAGTATGACGCGCGGGTCGATCGCGAATCCGCCGAGGAACTGCTGTCCGCCAAGGCGACCGAGGCGTCCGCCGCAGCCGCCGAATCCAAGGCGCAGGACGAAGCCGAAAAGGCCGCGCTCGCCCAGGCCAAGGACGACGCCCGCGCCGCCAAGGAGGCCGAGCGCCAGCGGCTCGCGGAGCAGCGCGAAGCCGACCGTCAGGCGCGCCTTGAGGAACAGGCCCGCCGCAAGGCCGAGCGCGAGGCGGCGAACAACCCGTGGAACCGCGCGGTCAAATCGGCGACCCAGTCCGCCTCCTCCGCCGCCGGCCGCGCGGTCGCGGGCGAAGTGTCCAAGGCGATCTTCGGCAAGAAATCCGGCGTCGGTGCCAGCGTCGTCGGCGGGATCGTGCGCGGTATCCTGGGCGGGCTGTTCAAGGGGCGGTGACGCCGCCCCTTACATCACCGCCAGCAACGACTTGATGGACACGAAGGCGAACGCAACCGAGCTGTCAGCGACGCCATAGGGGATGAAGATCGAGTCCCCATGGCGGATCGCGCCGCACGAATAGACGACGTTCGGGACGTACCCCTCACGATCCTCACTCACCGCCGCCAGGATCGGCGCGCTCGTGCGTCCGATCACCTTCGACGGATCATCCTTGTCGAGCAGCGCCGCGCCGATCGAATATTTGCGCATCGCGCCGACGCCATGGGTCAGCATCAGCCAGCCTTCGTCCAGCTCGATCGGCGGGCCGCAATTACCCATCTGCACCAGCTCCCACGGGAATTTGGGGGTGATCAGCTTCACCCCCTCGTCCCAGTGGGTCAGGCGGTCGGATTCGATCAGGAAGATATTCTCACCGTCCTGCCGCCCGATCATCATATACTTGCCGTTCACCTTGCGCGGGAACAGGCCCATGCCCTTGTTGCGCGCGGCACTGCCGCTCATCGGCACCAGGTCGAATGCGCGCCAGTCGCGGGTACGCAGCATCTCCGACTGAATCTGCGACCCGTTGTAGGCGGTGTAGGTGCCCAGCCACTCCTCGCTGCCATCGTCATGGCGGAAGTGCGTCAGGCGCATATCCTCCAGCCCGTTGGACTGGGCGCGGGTGATCGGAAACAGCAACGTGCCCGACAGCGTCGAATCGCGGTGGCGATGCACCGTGACCTTGCCCTCTGGCACATCGTCCTCGTCCCCGAACGTGTCCGCTGCCGTGGCGAAGGGCGGCTCGGGCGCGAGCGTCAGGTCGTTGGTGTCGGAGATGATCCCCTCACGGAACGCGACCGAGGAGATATGCCCCTCCCCTACCGCGCGCAGGCTCATCAGGATGCGCAAAGACCCCTTGGGCATGCCGGACTGGTCGTAATGCGGCACCGCGCTGGGGTTCATCAACGCTGCCGCCGCATAGCTATATTCGTGACAGAAATAAGCACCGATCAACTGGCGCTTCTCGTCCCCGATATTCGCACCGTCGAGGCCCATCTGCGCCTCGATCTCGTCATAGCGGGTCATGAACACGCGCCGCGTCTGCCAGTGGCGCGCCTCGAAATCCTTGAGCACCGCGTCGAGCTGTCCCCGCGCCTCGCCCGGTGACATGTCGAGCACCGCGCGCACCAGCCGCTCCATCCGCGAGGGGGCGCCATTCATCGATTGCCAGGCGATATGAAATGGCCGGACCACCACGCGCGACGGATCGGCGCGCAAGCGCAAGGGATGGTGGTAAAGATCGATCATGCGTCCCCCGGGGCCGAGCTACATTTTGCCGTCCGGTTACCCTAAGCGACGGCTTGCGCCCAACCTGCCATGTTTTGCGTGCGCTGCAACAGAGAGGACATGGCGCAATTCGCCAATTGTAGCGCCAAGATCGATTCGGCCCCCTGATTCCGGTTCAGCCCGTGCGGCGTCAAGCCATCGAAACACCCGCCATCGCCGGTGCTGGCGAGCGGCAAGTCGAGGTCGTTCTGCCCCAGATACCAGCGATAGGCCCGATGCGCCTCATCGACCCAGCGCGCTTCGCCCGTTGCGTGAAAGGCAGCGGCGCAGGCGTCGATCGTCGCCTGTGCCTCCAGCGGCTGCTGGTCGAACGGCATCGGGTCGGCATAGGCGCGACCGAAGCTTTCGGTCCCGATTGCGCGGAACCGCCCCTCGGGCGAGGTTTGCTGGTCCACGATCCAGCCCAGCGTCGACAGGCCGCATGCAATGAAGTCCGACCGGTCGAGCGCCCGCCCGGCGCGGATCAGCGCTTCGGGCAGCCGGGCGTTGTCATAGGCGAGAACGATTTCGAACCATTCCCATTCCGGTCGTCGCGCTTCATCCAGCAGCGCGACCAGTTCTTCCCCGAAACGTTCCAGCAACGTCCGCGACAGTGCGTGTCCCGGATGCGCGTCCAGCATTGCGGCTGCACCCAGCATGGCGAAAGCGCGCGCACGCGGGCTGCCGAAGTCGAACGCGATCGACGCGGTCTGGTCGAACAGGATGCGACCCCAGTCGCGATATTTGGAATCGCGCGCCTCGGCCGCAGTCACGCCGAGCGCCCACAAGGCACGCCCGTTCGAATCCTCCGACCCTTCATCCTCGCACCAGCTGCGGTCGAAGCGCATGAAATTGCGGAAGCGGCGCGTATCCGGGTTCCACGCGAACTGGACGAACGCCGCGAACACGCTGGTCCAGCGGTCGCGCTCGCTGTCGCCGATCGCGTCGATGCGGTGCATCAGGATCAGCGCGCGGGCATTGTCGTCGATGCAGTATCCGTGACGCCGGTCGGGCACGGCATAGATCGAGTGCTGAAACATGCCCGTCGAATCGCTCATCCGATCGACGCCCCGAAAATCGGTCGGCAGAACTGTCACACGTTGCGCTGGCCCCGGAATGATGCGCGGCGGCCGCGTATCGCGCACCATGCCGAGCAGCTCGGTCACCGCTTCGGCGATCCGCGGCCAAATCATCGTGCGCCCGCGCTGATAGGCACGCTGCGCCATCGCGGCGCGCGCAGCATCATCGTCGAGCAGCGCCCCGATCGCCTGCGCGAATGCACCACTGTCGCCGAACGGCACCAGCACCCCATGCTCATCCGCCAGGATCTCGGTCGCGTGGACATAGGGGGTGGACACCACCGGCTTCCCCATCGCCACGGCGTAGGACAAGGTGCCGGACGTGATCTGCGCCGGATTGGGATAAGGGGTCGCGTAGATATCGGCCGCCTGCAGATAGTCGAGCAGTTCGTGCTGTTCGACAAAGGCGTTCACGAAGGCGATGTGCCGCTCCACTCCAAGCTGCGCCGCGAGCGCGTGCAGCCGATCGCGATACGCCTCCCCCTCATGCGCGACGAGATTGGGGTGGGTCGCACCCAAAACCACATACAGCGCATCGGGATGCTTCTCGACAATCGCGGGCAACGCCTCGATCACCGTTTCGATTCCCTTGCTCGGCGCGAGCAGGCCAAAGGTCAGGATCACCTGCCGCCCATCCCAGCCGAACCGGCCCTTCATGCTGTCCGGCGCGACATAGGCGCGGTCGGGGACGCCATGCGGGATCACCACCACTTTGCGCGGGTCAACACCATGCGCGCGGCGCAGGATGTCGCGGCCCTGTTCCGCCATGACGATCACCCGGGCGGCGCGGCGCAACAAAGCCTCCATCACGCGGCGCTCGTCAGGGTTGGGTGCCTCCAATACCGTGTGCAGCGTCGCGATCACCGGCAGGCCGCTGCGGTCGAGCAGCGCCAGCAGATGATCGCCGGCCGCGCCACCGTAAATGCCATATTCGTGCTGCACCCAGATCACCTGCGCGCCCGAAGCATCGATGGCGCGCGCCGCGTCGAGATAGGCGGCGCGGTCATCCTGCGGGATCGTTGCGGTCACCGCGCTCGGGAAGTCGTAGCTGCCCGGGCGGTCGTCCATTGCATAGACATCGACCCGGATGTCGGGGAAGCGGCTGCGCATCGCCTGAAAACTGTCGGTCGTGAAGGTCGCCAGTCCGCATTTGCGGGGCAGGAAATTACCGATCAGGGCGATGTGATCGACCCGGTCCGATAACGGCGACGTTCGCGTCATCCCGAATTCCTTCGCAACAGCAACATGGATTAGCCCGGAAGTCGGGCGTGCAATCTCCAAACGTTATCGTGACAATATGGTTGCATCGATGCTGCATTGCAACATCGCTAAATCATTCAAATCAGCCGCGTCCGCGATAACCTGGAACGTCCTGCGCGGGAATCCACACGCCCGCAGGCTGCTCTCCCGATTGCCAGAACACATCGATCGGAATGCCGCCGCGCGGATACCAATAGCCGCCGATGCGCAGCCATTTGGGCTTCATTTCCTCGAACAATCGCTGGCCGATCCCGACGGTGCAATCCTCATGATACGCGCCATGGTTGCGAAAGCTGCCGAGAAAGAGTTTGAGCGACTTGGATTCGACGATCGTGTCGCCCGGCACATAATCGATCACCAGATGCGCGAAGTCCGGCGCCGCAGTGATCGGGCAGAGCGAGGTGAACTCGGGCGATACGAACCGAACGAGATAATCGCTTCCAGGACGCGGGTTGGGAACATAATCGAGCACCGCCTCTTCGGGCGATGCGGGGAGCGCGCTGGTCTGGCCTAGGAATTTGGGTGTCATGCCGCGCGATGTAGGAAAGGCGTTGCGGAAATGAAACGGGGGATCGACACGCTGATACCGGTCTTGGGCGACCAGCTCTCGTCCGGCCTGTCCGCACTGCGCGATGCCGACCCGGATACCAGCGTGATCCTGATGATGGAGGTCGCGGAGGAAGCGACCTATGTCCGCCATCACAAGAAGAAGATCGCCTTCCTGTTCGCCGCGATGCGCCACCATGCTCAGGCGTTGCGCGAGGCCGGATGGCGGGTCGATTATGTCCGCCTGGATGACCCTGACAACAGCGGCAGCCTGACCGGCGAAGTCGCCCGCGCCATCGAACGCCACCGCCCCGCGCGCATCGTCGCGACCGAGGCCGGCGAGTGGCGCGTCCGCCATGCGATGGAGCATTGGGCAGACAAGTTCGACGTACCCGTGGAAATCCGCGAAGACGACCGCTTCATCGCCAGTCATGCCGAGTTCGACGCCTGGGCCGAGGGTCGCAAGCAGCTACGCATGGAGTTTTTCTACCGCGAGATGCGGCGCAAGACCGGCCTGTTGCTCACCGAACGCGGCGAGCCGGAGGGCGGCCAGTGGAATTTCGACAAGGAAAACCGCAAGCCGGCTGCGCGTGACCTGACCATGCCGCAACCGCTGTCGTTCACGCCCGACGATCTGACGCAGGAGATGATCGCGCTGGTCGCCGATCGCTTCGCCGATCATCCCGGGACGCTCGACGGATTCGACTTCGCAGTCACCATGCAGGATGCCGAGCGGCAGCGCGCGCATTTCCTGCGCTATGCCCTGCCGCAATTCGGCGATTATCAGGACGCGATGCTGACCGATGTGCCGTTCCTGTGGCACTCGATCCTGTCGCCCTACATCAATTGCGGGCTGCTCGATCCGCTCGACCTGTGCCGTCGGGTCGAGGCGTCGTACCGCGCCGGCCACACCCCGCTCAACGCCGCCGAGGGCTTTATCCGCCAGATCATCGGCTGGCGCGAATATGTGCGCGGCATCTATTGGCGCGAGGGACCGGAATACACCGCGCGCAACTTCCTCGATGCGCGGCGGCCCCTCCCCGGCTTCTACTGGACCGGCCAGACCGACATGCACTGTATGGCGCAGGCGATCGGGCAGACGCTGCAGAACGCCTATGCCCACCATATCCAGCGGCTGATGGTAACCGGCAATTTCGCGCTGCTGATCGGCGCCGATCCGGCGGACGTCCAACGCTGGTATCTCGAAGTCTATGCCGATGCCTATGAATGGGTCGAGGCACCGAACACGCTGGGGATGAGCCAGTTTGGCGATGGCGGATTGCTGGGGTCAAAACCCTATGCGTCGTCGGGCGCCTATATCGACCGCATGTCCGATTATTGCGGGCATTGCCGCTATGACGTGAAGGCGCACACCGGCCCCAAGGCATGCCCGTTCAACGCGCTCTATTGGGACTTCCTCGTGCGCAATCGTGAGAAGCTGGGCAGCAACCAGCGGCTCGCCATGCCGTACCGCAACTGGGACCGGATGGACGCGGACACGCAACGCGCGCTGCGCGCACAGGCGAAAGCGTTTCTCGCCGGGCTGGATGAGGGCTAGGGTCGCGCGATGGACTCACTCGTTTCGACGCAATGGCTTGCCGATCATCTCGGCGACGCGGATCTTCGCATCCTCGACGCCACCTGGTTCCTGCCGGGCGAGCCACGCGACGCGGTGACGGAGTTTGCGGCGGCTCATATCCCTGGCGCAGCGTTCTTCGACATCAACGCCATCGCCGACCGCGCCAGCCCGCTGCCGACGATGCTGCCATCAGCCGAGCAATTCGCGGCGCAGGTCGGCGCACTGGGTGTGGGCGATGGCAACCGGATCGTCCTCTACGACAATGCACCGCACCACACGGCGGCGCGCGCATGGTGGATGTTCCGCAGCTTCGGCATCTCCGTCGCGCTGCTCGACGGCGGGTTCGCCAAATGGCGGGCCGAGGGGCATGCCATCGAAACCGGCTCCGTAGCTCCCGCGCCACGCACCCTGACCGCTCGCCTCGACCCCGCCGGGGCCCGCAGCATCGATCAGGTCCGCGCCAACCTCGATAGCCACGCCGAGCAGCTGGTCGACGCGCGTTCGGCGACGCGCTTTGCCGGCAGCGAGCCCGAACCGCGCCCGGGCGTCGAGCCCGGCCATATCCCCGGCAGCGCCAACCTGCCCTATTCCGAGTTCTTCAACGCCGACGGCACGTGGAAGCATGTCGCCACGCTGCGCGCCCTGTTCGAGGCGGAAGGGATTGAGGTCGAACGCCCGGTAATCACCACCTGCGGATCGGGGATCACGGCGGCGGTACCGGCGTTCGCGCTGCATCTGCTCGGACATCGCGCCGCGCTGTATGACGGAAGCTGGAGCGAATGGGGCGCAGACCCCGCTACACCCAAGGCAAAGGGAGCTGCATGAGCGGCACGGACGACAGTAAGGGTAATGGGACGAAGGTTGTCGGGGCGGGACGCCGGCCTGAGTGGACGCAGGGAATCGTCAGCCCGCCGGTGTGGCGCGCCTCGACCATTCTATATGACAGCGTCGCGCAGATGCGTGCGGCGGGCGGGCGCGATACCCACCACCGGCTCTTCTATGGCCGTCGCGGCACACCGACCCAGTGGAGCCTCGCCGACGCGCTCACCAACCTTGAGCCCGGCGCAGAGGCTACCTTCCTCTATCCCTCGGGCGTCGCCGCAGTCTCCGCCGCGCTGCTGAGCGCGCTGTCACCCGGCGACGAGCTGTTGCTCCCCGACAGCGCCTATGATCCGACGCGCAGCTTCGCGACTGGCTTTCTCGCGCGCTTTGGGGTGACGACGCGCTTTTACGATCCGATGATCGGCGGCGGCATTGCGGAGCTGATCGGCGACAAGACGCGCGCGATCCTGATGGAAAGCCCCGGCAGCCTGACCTTCGAGGTGCAGGACGTCCCCGCGATCGTTGCCGCCGCCAAAGCGCGCGGGGTGACCACCCTCATCGACAATACCTGGGCAACGCCGTTGCTGTTCCCGGTGATCGCGCTGGGTGTCGACCTGTCGATCCTGGCCTGCACCAAATATATCGTCGGCCATAGCGACGTGATGCTCGGCAGCGTCACCGCCGCGCCATCGCACTGGACCCAGCTCCGCGACACCAGCTTTGCGCTCGGCCAGACCGCCAGCCCCGACGATGCCTGGCTCGGCGCGCGGGGCCTGCGCACCATGGCGGTGCGGCTCAAGCATCACGGTGCGGCGGCGCTGGAGATCGCGCGCTGGCTGGAAACCCGGCCCGAGGTTGCCCGCGTCCTCCACCCCGCCTTGCCCTCCTGCCCCGGCCATGACCTGTTCGTGCGCGACTTCAAGGGCGCATCGGGACTGTTCAGCTTTGTCCTGCACGGCGGGACCGAAGCCGCGCGCGCCGCCTTGATCGACGGGCTGGAGCTGTTCGGCATCGGCTATAGCTGGGGCGGGTTCGAGAGCCTGGCGATCCCGATCGACCCGCAGCGGCATCGCAGCGTCACCCAATGGGAGGCTGAAGGGCTGGCGGTACGGCTGCAGATCGGGCTGGAGGATCCCGCCGACCTGATCGCCGATCTCGCCGCCGGGCTCGACCGCTTCCGGGCCGCGTCGTGACCCTGCCCAACCTCATCCCGCCCGCACTGGCGCAGTGGCTGACCGCCAACGGCATCCACGCTCCCACCCCGCCACAGCTGGTCGAGGGCGCGATTGCGGGCAGCCTCGCAATCGCCGCGCTGGCGATTGGCTGGCTCGCCGGGCGCAAGCTGGGGCCGCTCTTGACTGCATTCTGGGAGCGGCGCGTCGGCAATCATGTCGAGGGGCTGGCGCCGCGCATGCACAATGTCGTGCGACACGGCAGCGCGGCGCTGTTGCTGGCGATCATCGCCAATGCCTGGCCGTGGACGACGCTGGCGGCGATGCTGCTGGGCATCGCGCTCGGCGCGGCGACCGCGATGACGGTGATGACGGTGATGCGCGGACTGCACATGCCGCGCTGGAGCGCCTGGGCGGTCTCAGCGATCGTCTTCGTCGCGATCCTGAGCCATGCGCTCGGCGGGTTCAACGTCATCACCGACACGCTCGACCGGATCGGCGTCGATGTCGGCTCGCGCCGCCTGTCGCTGTTGGCCGCTGTCACGGTGCTGGTCACCGCCGTTGCGCTCTATGCCGGGGCGCGGCTGGTCAACCGGGTGATCGCCCATTCGATCCGCGAGGCACGCGGGTTCGACGCGACGCAAAAGCTGCTGATCCAGAAGCTCGCCAGCATCGCGGTGATCATCGTCGTCTTCCTGTTCGGAATGGACCTGCTCGGCATCGACCTGACCAGCCTTGCCGTCTTCTCGGGCGCGATGGGCCTCGCGGTCGGCTTTGGCCTGCAGAAGACCGTCGGCAATCTGATCGCCGGGATCATCCTGTTGATGGACCGCTCGATCAAGCCGGGCGACGTGATCGTGGTCGGCGACAGCTTTGGCTGGGTCAACAAGATCGGCGTGCGCGCGGTCAGCGTGATCACGCGCGACGGCAAGGAACATCTGATTCCGAACGAGAATCTGATGACGCAGGAGGTGGAGAACTGGTCCTTTTCCGACCGCAATGTCCGCGTCCGCATCCCGGTCGGCATCGCCTATGAGTCAGACGTCAAGCTGGCGCAGCAGCTGATGCTGGACGCCGCGATGGAAAGCCCGCGCGTGCTCGATTCGCCGCGGCCCAATGTCTGGCTCACCTCGTTCGGCGACTATGCGCTGGAGCACGAGATCCTCGCCTGGATCAGCGATCCCGAAGGCGGCGTCGGCAATGTAAAGAGCGACGTGCTCAACCGCCTGTGGGTCAAGTTTCAGGAACACGGCATCGAAATCCCCTTCCCGCAACAGGTGCTCCACTTCCGCAGCAGCAAGGGCGACCGCATCGGCAGCGTCGCCGGCGTGCGCAGCGAAACGCCGGTTGGCGGACTAGAGGATGCTCCCTAGATACAGCGCGTGCCGGAACCCATTTCAGCCCGCATCGCCGAAGGAGTCGCGTCGATCCCGGCGGCGCAGTGGGATGCGTGCGCGGGCGACGGTAATCCGTTCCTCAGCCACGCATTTCTCTCCGCGCTGGAAGCATCGGGATCGGTCGGACCGGCAACCGGGTGGCAATCGCTGCCCGTCGTGATCGAGGATGCAGACGGCGTCCCCGCCGCGATCGCCCCGGCCTATGCCAAGAGCCACAGCCAAGGCGAATATGTGTTCGATCACGCCTGGGCCGACGCCTATGAGCGTGCGGGCGGCCGCTATTACCCCAAGATTCAGCTGGCAGCCCCCTTCACCCCCGTCCCCGGCCCGCGCCTGCTGCTGCGCGATCCGGCGCTGGCTCCGGCGCTGATCGCGGGGATCGAGGCGCTGACCGACACCAACCGCCTGTCATCGGCGCATGCGACCTTTGTCGACGAAGACCAGCTGCCGTTGTTCGAGCAGGCCGGCTGGCTGGTGCGCGCGGGAACGCAATTCCACTGGCACAATCGCGATTATGCCGATTTCGACGCCTTCCTGTCCGACCTGTCCTCCCGCAAGCGCAAGGCGATCCGCAAGGAGCGCGCGCGCGCGGTCGAGGGGTTGACGATCCGGCACCTCACTGGCGCGGAGATTACCGAGGCGCATTGGGACGCCTTCTGGGTCTTCTATCAGGACACCGGCAGCCGCAAATGGGGGCGGCCCTATCTCACGCGCAGCTTCTTCTCGCTGCTCGGCGAAACGATGGGCGATCGCGTGCTGCTGATGCTGGCCGAGCGTGACGGTCGTCCGATCGCGGGCGCGCTCAACCTGATCGGCGCGGATACGCTCTATGGTCGCTATTGGGGCTGCGTCGAGGACGTGCCCTATCTGCATTTCGAGCTGTGCTATTATCAGGCGATCGACGCGGCGATCGCGCGCGGCCTGGCGCGGGTCGAGGCGGGCGCGCAGGGGGAGCACAAGCTGGCGCGCGGCTATGCGCCCGTCACCACCTGGTCGGCGCATTACATCCCTGATCCGGGCTTTCGCCGCGCCATCGCCGATTATCTGGCGCATGAGCGCGAAGCCGTGGCGCAGGAACAGGACTATCTGGGCGAACTCGCCCCGTTCCGACGCGGCGCCTAAGCCTTTTTCTGCGCCGCCTTCCAGGCTTCCATCTGCTTCTTCTTGTCGCGCTCCAGAAACTCGCGAATGTTCTGGATCTGCTTGCGATAGGGGCCAAGATCCTCGGCGTTCAGCTCTGCCGCCGGCTGGCCATGGTCGATCTTGAACAGCGCGCTGTTGCCGTCGCGCCACACCGGGATCAGCCCCGCCTCAAGCCGCTTGTCGTACGGCGGCGGGCTGATCACCCACAGATAGTCATAGGCATGGCGCGGGAAACGCGCGAGGCTGACCGCCACCGGCCGCCACCATTCGCGCGGGCATTTGGTGTCGGTGACGATCTGTGACGGATCATGGCTGAACCCACGCGCCTGTTTGTAGCGGACGGTTAGCAGCTGCCCCCCGGCCATCGACCATTGGTCGTTGGTATAGGCCAGCTTCCGCACCATCGCCATGCCGGGCAGATGTTGCAGCCGGGTCATCGTCCATTCGTTGTAGCAGGTCTCCCCGACAAAGCTCAGCAGCCGCGCCCCCTCCGGCACATGCTCCAGCGCCGCAAGTTCGCGGTCATAGGATTTGTCGTAGAGATAGTTGCTGTACGTCGTCGTCCCCATGCGGACGAGGAAGAAGGCGAGCCCCGCCATCGCCAGCACGCTCGCGCCCCGGATCGTCATGCCGGGCCTGGGCCGCAGCGCGATCACCGCAATCGCGATCATGTAGGGCGCGAGCCGCATATCGGCATAGGCCGATCCGAACACGACGCGCGGCAACAGGATGAACACCACGATCAGAAACAGCGCCGAAATGCCCAGGTGCCGCGAATATTCGATATTGGGGTCGCGCAGCCCCTTGAGCAGCACCAGGAACAGCACGCCGACACAGGCAATGTCGAACAGCTGCCACCGGTCGCGCAGCACCATCATCACCCACCAGATCTTGGCGCGCCAGTTGAACCAGTCGCCAGTCTGGCCACTGACATCGCCCGCGCTGCGCCACATCAGCATCAGCACGGCGGCGGGTACCAGCGACAGGCAGTGGATGCCCGCCATGAACCACGGCACGACCCAGCTCTGTACGAAATTCTCGCGCCAGTTTCCGGAGGACGGCCGACGCAAGTCATGTTGGCGGATCAGCTCGGCGGCGAAGCACATCACGCCCAGCGTGCCCCAGCCAAAGGTATGCGTGACCCAGATCAGCATGCCGATCGGCACGAAGAGCACCGCGCGCAGCCGCACCTTGCCCAGACGTGCCAGCCGCAGCCACAGCGCAAAGGCGTTGAGCGCCAGCGCCATCGACAGCGCGAAATTGGCAAAACCGAAATGGAACGCGTAATTATAGGCGAGCGGCAGCGCGAACAATGCGGTCGCGGGGATGCGCCCATGCACCTCGCGCGCGATCCACAGCAAGCCGGTGACGGTCAGCACCGGAATGGTGATCACGATCAGCTTGACCGCCAGTTCCAGCCCGAAAATCGGTTCCAGCGGAATGATCAGCAGGTCGAGCCCGAGATTGCCGATCAGACTCCATTCGAAATTGTACCAGTCCTTCAGCCACGGCACCGCCTCATGGCTCAGCTGGACGCGATACCGCGCCATATGGCCGGGCAGGTCGACCTGTGGCGGAATGTCCGGCCACAGCAACGGGATCGCCGCCGCCAGCGCCGCGAACAGCACGAACCAGCGCGTCTGCCACCAGTGCAGCGTTTCGGTCTGAAATCCCCCTTGCATCCAACTGCCTTTACTGCGGCGCAGCGGCTGCGGGCAAGCGGCTTGCCGAACGATCGATCGCATAGAGCGCCGAACCATCCTGTTTCCAGACAAGGTTCAGGCCGCGCAGCGATTGCGGAGCCGTCGGCGCGTCGATCAGCCAGACATGGGTGAACGCGTCACGCGGGAATGCCGCCAGCGCGCGGTCGCGAGGGAGGAGGTTGGGATCGTGCGGACAGGCGGTCTCGACCGAAATCTGCGAGGGATCATGCGCGAAATAGCCGAGCGGAAGCGTCACGCGCAGCAGCGGTGCGCCCTCCATCCGCCACTGATCATTGGCAAAGGCGGCGCGGCGTGCGGTGGCAAAGGCGGGAAGGTGCGTGCGGCGGCTATGCGCCCAGGGCTGATCGCAGCCATCGCCGACCAGCGCGAACACGCGCGCGCCGCGCGGCAAGGCATCGAGCGCAATCAGCTCGCGCCGCCAATCGGCATCGTAGAGCGCGAAGCTGGCGGTGGTGGCAATCGTCCGGATCAGGAAAAAGGCGAGGCCGACCAGCGCGATCATCCGGATCGGCGCGCCGTCCCGCGGCACCAGCCCGGCAAGCGCAACGGCAAAGGCAAAGGGCAGCAACCGCAGATCGGCATAGGCCGACCCGAGCAGCGTGAACGGCAGCAGCAGAAAGGCGAGCAGGGTCAATCCAGCGGCGGTCGCAGCCTGCGACGTGAACCGCCCCGCCTGTCCCCGGATCCCAGCATAGACCGCCATCACGATCACCAGCAACGCGGGCAGGTCTAGCCACATCCACCGATCGCGCAACACGCTGCCCAGCCCCTTGAGCTTGGCGATCAGGTCAAAGAAGCGCCCAGTGTCGGCTGGCGCTCCCCCGCCCCGCCAGACGAGCATCGCGAGAACTGGCGGTGCAAGCGGAAGCGATGCGATGGCGGCGTCGAATGCAGCGCGCAGGATCGTCCGGTCCTTGGCCCGCGCGGCCCATTCGCCCGCAAAGACGAACAGGCCCAGCATCGCCCAACCCATCGCATGGCACGTCCACACCATCAGCCCGAACGGCACGAAGATCGCGGCGCGCAGTCCGATCCGGTTCAGCCTGCCCAGCCTGAGCCAGAGCGCCCAGCCGCCGAGCGCGAGCGCCATGGCGAGGCAATAGTTCACGAACCCGAACTGGAACGGATAGCTATATGCCAGCGGTAGCGCGAACGGGGCCCACGGACTCACCCGCCCAGTCAGCTCGCGGCTGAGCCAGAGGAGCGCGCCGGTGGTCAGCGCCGGTATCGCGATCACCACCAGCTTCACTGCGGGTTCGAGGCCCAGGACAGGGCCGAGCGCGGCGACCAGCAGGTCGATACCCAGATTGCCAACCAGCCGCCATTCGAAGCTGTAATAACGATCGAGAAGGGCCGCCTCGTCCCCCAGCATCACGCGATACCGCCCGATATGCCCGGGCAGGTCGGTCAGCGGCGGCACGGCGGGCCACAGCAATGGCAGCGCCGCGAGCAACATCGCGGCGGCCATGAACCAGCGGCTTTCCCACCAACGTCCGCTCATGGCTCCGCCCGATAGACGGTCGCGCCCGGCGCAACCGGGGACAGCCACTCCGGCGGCGTCCCCGCACGCAATGCGGCGCGCAGCGATCCAGCGGGCGGGGCACCCAGCTCATCCCACGCCCCGCCGCAATCGGCGATCAGGTCGACCCGCGACTCTCCTGCCGCGACCCGCGCCGCGCCAACCGGCAGGTCCACCAGCCGATAGACCGCGAGATTGCCCTGCGCATTCCGATGATAGGGCGCGGCGAGGATGTTGTGCCGCGTCTCGACCAGTGCATAGGCGCCCAGATCGATCGGCGCGGCAACCGTCCCGGCGGGTTGCGCGCGAAGCTGCGCCAGCACCCCTGCGCCATCGCAGGTGGCGGCGGGTGCGGGCGGCGCGACAAGACTGCCCAGCGCCGGGTAGAGGAACCCCGCCGACGCGATCCACGTCGCCGCCAGCGCCAGCGGCCCGCGCTCGCGTGCATGGGCGATCAGCGCCGCCAATCCCGGAGCGGCGAGCAGCGTCCCGGCATAGATGCCACGTAACTGCACCAGCGCGAGCGCAAGCGCCGCCAGCTGGAACCCCGCCAGCACCGCCCAGCCCGTGTCGCGCGTCCGCCGCCACTGCCACGCTGTCGCGGCCAGCCCGGCCAGCGCCAGTCCGACATAGCCGATCGCATGATCCAGCGGCGCGGCGAACAGCGGCTGCGCCTCCGCCACCCGCGCCAGCCACAGCCGCTCGAGCAATGGATCGACCGCGCCATAGGGCGATAGGCACGCGGGCGAGAGGGTGAGCGCAACAGCGAGCATCACGCCGCCCAGTATGACAGCGGCGCCCAGCCTTAACCGGGGCGCGTCAAGCCAGCGCCCCGCAAGCGCAAGTCCGACCGGAACCAGCGCGGCGACCTGCGCCGCCCGCCACAACAGCGCGGCAAAGGCGTCGCAGCTGGCCACATCCCAGCCGCTCGTGCGGAACAACAACGCGGCCAGCGCGAGGCCAAGAGCCAGCGCAACGCCGTAGCCCAGCATCCGGGGCCGCTCACCTTCGCCCTCGAAGGCCCAGCGCAAAACCAGCACCCCGCCGCCCAGCGCCAGGAACGGCGCAGTCTCCATCCCCACCACCAGCGATGCGACGCTCGCCGCGCCCGCCGCAACGCCGGTACGCCACCCGCCGGGGCCGATCACGGCGCGGACGAGGATCAGCAGCAACACCAGCTGCAACCCATGATGATCGATCCGCCCGGGCAGGAACAGCGCACTCGCCGGATAGGCCAGCGCGGCGACAATCACCGCCACCGATGCCGAAACCATGAGCTTCCGCGCAATTGCCGCGACGAGCATCAATGCGGCGGCGAACAACAACAACGGCCACAGGATCACCGCGACCAGCTCCGCTACATGTGCGCCGGTCATCGGGGTCAGCAGCGCAATGACCGCCCCGGGCACCAGATCGGGCAGCCGCGACCAATGCATCTCCAGCCCCGCCGCGCCCAGCCGATGCTGCGCCAGATCGCCAAACCCCTGGCCACCCAGCCAGTCGCGGATCTGCTGTAACCGCATCACATCATCGGTATCGGGCAGCCGCAGCGCCGACAGCGCCGCCCAGTCCCGCCACGCCCAGGCGGCAGCAAGCAGCAGCGCCAGCGCCGCCGCAACTGCATTATCGCGCCAGACTGTGGATCGCCCCGCCCCCATGGGCACTCGCTATCCCATTCCGGTTAACGTTCGTCGAGCGCCATTGCGAACCCCGCCCGTGCGGTTAGGCTTGGCGAATGAAGCGCATCATCCTGATCTGCCTGTTCCTCGGCCTTGCGCTGACCGGCTATGGCTATTGGGGTGCCCTGCGCGACCCGACCGTGCGAACGGCAACGATCGAAATGACGGATTGGCGGGAAGGGCAGGCACCACTGCGTGTCGCACTTCTCAGCGACTTGCATGTCGCCGGTCCCGACATGCCACCCGAACGACTGGCGCGGATCGTGACACAGGTGAACGCGCTCAAGCCCGATCTGGTGCTGATCGCGGGAGATCTGGTCAGCGACAAGCGGGTGTCGACGCACCGTTACAGCGAAGATGAGGCCGTCGCCCCGCTCGGCGCACTGCGTGCGCCGCAGGGCGTCGTCGCGGTGCTCGGCAATCACGATCATTGGCGCAACACCGCCGGGATGCTTCGCGCGCTGGAAGCGAACCGGGTCATCGTGTTGCGCAACAGCGTCATCGCGCGCGCCGGGGTAATCCTTGCCGGGGCGGATGACGACTTTACCGGCCGCGCCGATCCGGCGGCGCTGATCCGCGCAGTAGCTCCGCTCAAGGGGCCGGTGGTGACGCTCAGCCATTCGCCCGATATCGTGCCGGAACTACCCCAGCGCTTCGGGCTGGTGCTCGCCGGGCACACGCATTGTGGCCAGATCGCGCTGCCGCTGATCGGGCGGCCCGCCAGCATGTCGCGCTATGGCGACCGGTTCGCCTGCGGCCTGATCCGCGAAGGCGACCGCACCATCGTGGTCAGCGCGGGGCTGGGCACCAGCGTGCTGCCGGTCCGTATTGGCGCCCCGCCCGACCTGTGGCTCCTGGAGCTTAAGCCCCGCGCCGCCCCAGCAACCGCAGCCGCAGCGCGTTGAGCTTGATGAACCCCGCTGCGTCGCGCTGGTCGTACGCGCCCTGGTCGTCTTCGAACGTCACGACCTTTTCGCTGTACAGCGAATAGGGCGACTTACGGCCGACCACATACACCCCGCCCTTGTACAGTTTCAGCCGCACGGTCCCGGCGACCTTCGCTTGCGAATAGTCGATCGCCGCCTGCATCATCTCGCGCTCGGGCGCGAACCAGAAGCCGTTATAGATCATCTCGGCATAGCGCGGCGCCCATTCGTCCTTCAGGTGCGCGGCGCCGCGGTCGAGCGTGATGCTCTCGATCCCGCGATGCGCGAGGTGATAGATCGTGCCGCCCGGCGTCTCGTACATGCCACGCGACTTCATGCCGACAAAGCGGTTCTCGACCAGATCGAGCCGGCCGATACCATGCTTGCGGCCAAGATCGTTGAGCGCCGCCAGCAGCGTCGCGGGCGACATCGCCACGCCGTTCAGCGCGATGCCATCGCCCTTCTCGAAATCGATCGTGATATATTCGGGCGTGTCCGGCGCATCCTCCGGGTTGACCGTGCGCGAATAGACATAGTCGGGCGTCTCGTCCCACGGATCCTCGAGCACCTTGCCCTCCGACGAGGTGTGCAACAGGTTCGCGTCGGTCGAGAACGGCGCTTCGCCGCGCTTGTCCTTGCTCACCTGGATCTGGTGCTGTTCGGCAAATTCGATCAGCTTGGTGCGGCTGGTCAAATCCCATTCGCGCCACGGCGCGATCACCTTGATGTCCGGGTTCAGCGCATAGGCCGACAGTTCGAAACGGACCTGGTCATTGCCCTTGCCGGTCGCGCCATGGCTGACCGCATCGGCATTCACTTCCTTGGCGATCTCGATCAGCCGCTTGGAGATCAGCGGCCGCGCGATCGACGTGCCGAGCAGGTACAGCCCCTCATACAGCGCATTGGCGCGCATCATCGGGAACACGAAATCGCGGACGAACTCCTCACGCAGGTCGTCGATATAGATGTGCTCGGGCTTCACCCCGGCGTTCAGCGCCTTTTGCCGCGCAGGCTCCAGCTCCTCGCCCTGCCCCAGATCGGCGGTGAAGGTCACCACCTCGCACTGATATTCCTGCTGCAGCCATTTCAGGATCACGCTGGTGTCGAGACCGCCCGAATAGGCAAGCACCACGCGATTGATCTTGTCGGCCATGTCTTCAGCTCCTGAACGCAATTTGCGGGCGCTCTACGTCCGGGGGGACGGTTCCGCAACACCGGCGAACAGCCGGGGCAAATGGATGGCGAGCAACCCCGCGCGAAACCCATAGCTCGCCAGCAGCGCCAGCCAGAGTCCCGTGGCACCGAACGGGCGGAGCAGCAGGTCGGTCGCGATGTACAGCGCCGTCGCCAATATCGCGGCATTGCGCAGCGCCCGCCCTTGTGTCGCGCCGATGAACACCCCGTCGAGCAGCCAGGCCGGAACGCCAACAATCGCGGCCAGCGCGGCGAGCGGCAGCACCGCGCGTGCCGCCTCCCGCACCGCTGCGTTGGTCGTGAGCAGATCGATCAGCGCCCCGCCAAGGACCAACGCCGCCAGTGTGGCGAGCAATCCGAAGCCGATGGAGAACTCCCCCGTCAGCCGGATCGCGCGCCTCAATTCGCCCCGCGAGCCCTTCCCTACCGCCTGCCCCACGCGCGACTCGGCGGTGAAGGCGAAGCCATCGAGGACAAAGGCAAAGATGCTGACCAGCTGCATCAGCACATGGTTGGCAGCGAGTTGGACGGTGCCCAGCCGCGCCCCGGCATTGGCCAGCCACAGGAACAGCGCCAGCAACGCAATGGTGCGCACCATGATGTCGGCATTGACCGCGAACAGTCGCCGCCACGCCGCGCGCTCAAAGAACCCGGCGCGCTGCCCCAGCAACGCGCGCGGCCCCGCGATGCGGACCACCAACACCAGTCCCGCGACCAGCCCGACCCATTCGGCAATCGCGGTGCCCAACCCAATGCCGCGCGCACCCATGCCGAACTGCCATACGAACAGCATGTCCAAACCAGCATTGACCAGGTTCACAAGGATTTGCAGTGCCAGCGTTTCGCGCGTCCGACCCAGACCGAACAGCCAGCCATTGATCGCATAAAAGCCGAGCGCGGCTGGGGCGCCGAGGAACCGCGCCGTGACGAACTCCCGCGCCGCCGCATCGAGCGCACCGCCTCCTGCGAGCAACGCGAAGGCGAGCGGGACGATCATGATCTGCAGCGCCACCAGCACCGCACCGATCCCCAGCCCCGCCGCCACTCCGCGCAGCAGCAGCCCGTCGACCTCTTCGCGCGCGCCCCGGCCATGCGCCTGCGCGGTCAGCCCGGTCATGCCCATGCGCAGAAAGCCGAACGCCCAGAAGATGAAACTGATGATCGCCGTCCCCAGCGCCACCCCGGCCAGCGCGGCGGCATCGCCGGTCCAGCCGATCACTGCGGTGTCGACCAGCCCGACCAACGGCACCGTCGTCTGCCCCAGCATGATCGGCCAGGCTTGCGCCAGGATCGAATGACGGGTGAGCGGGGCCAATTGCATCGCCGCCCTGTGCGGCTAGACTTGCGGAAAATCCAGCGAGGTCGTGCCATGGCAGAGATCAAGACCAAGCCCACCCCGGTCAGTGTCGCCGCATTTATCGACGCGGTCGAAAACCCGGTTCGCCGCGACGATGCTAAGGCGGTCTGCGCGATGCTGGAGCGGATTACCGGCGAACCGCCCAAGATGTGGGGGCCGTCGATCGTCGGCTTTGGCAGCTACCATTATAAATATGACAGCGGTCGCGAAGGCGATATGTGCCGCCTCGGCTTTTCGCCGCGCAAGGCTGAGCTGGTTCTCTACATTCTGACCGGCGAACCCGATGAAGCGGAAAAGCTCGCGCGTCTGGGCAAGCACAGGACCGGACAGTCATGCCTCTACATCAAGAAGCTGGCAGAAGTGGACATGACGGTGCTGGAGGACATCGCGCGCGACACGCTATCCCATATGAACCGCAAATATCCGCAGAACTGAGCGCCGTATCGCTCGGACCGGCTGAATCGGGACGCACTCCGTCGATTCACGCCATTGCCCCGCGCCCACGCATGGGCGATAGGGAATTATGACAGATCTGCGACAGGCACCCCCTGCACTCGATCGGATTCAGCAAAATTGGCTGGCCGCAGGCGAACGCCGCATTCTCAACTGGCTGTGCGCCCATATGCCCCGTGCGATCACGCCCGATATCCTGACCGCGACCGGGATGATCGGCGCGGTGATGGTGTTCGTCGGTTATGTCGCCAGCAATTGGGGCGTGGCCTGGCTCACCGTTTCGCTCGTCGGCTATGCAGTGCAATGGTTCGGCGACTCGCTCGACGGCAGCCTCGCGCGCTGGCGGCGGATCGAGCGCCCATCCTATGGCTATTTCATCGACCATAGCTGCGACGGGCTCGCCAATCTGCTGATCGTCGCGGGCATCGGGCTCAGCCCGTTCGTGACGATGGACGTCGCGATGATCGCGCTGGCAGGCTACCTGCTGATGTCGATCCACGCATTCCTGTCGGCGCGGGTCGTCGGCGAATTGCGCCTGTCCTACCTTGCCGCAGGCCCTACCGAATTGCGGCTGATGCTGATCGGCATGACCGTGATGATGATGGTGCTGGGGCCGGATCGCGGGCTGTTCGGCGTCATCTCGGGCTTCGACCTGTTCGTCGGGGGCATCGGCGCGATCCTGATCCTGTTGTTCCTGGGACAGACGATCGCGACCGGACGGCGGCTCGCAGCGCTGGAACGTCGGCCGTAAGCACGGTTCACACCTGGCTCATGCTGCGATACTCATAGCGACGCCATGCTGATTGCACTTTCGCTCATCGCCCTTCAGGCCCAGCCGCTCCACGTGGCCCCGGGACCGTTGCCCAAAGCCGAAGCCGAGCGTCGCGTGGCCGAACGCTTCGCCGATCTCGATCTCAACGAGGATGGCGTGATCGAACGCGACGAGGTGCGTGCCCGGTTCGATTTCGAGGCCAGTGCCGAGGCGACCTACGCCGCCGCGCGCCAGTCGAAAAAGGCGAGCGCACCGCGCCCGTTGGTCAGCTCCCCACGCACCGACTGGGCCAGGGCAGATGCGTGGTTCGCAGCGGCTGACAAGGACAGCGATGGCAAGGTGACGCGCGCCGAGCTGGACGCGCATCTGGGCGCGGATGTCGAGCAGCTCGGCGTCCAATAACCCGCCTCCGTTTGCCCTGAGCCTGTCGAAGGGCCGAAGCGAAACGCCTGTGGTCCGCCGCGCTTCGACAAGCTCAGCGCAAACGGGGTTCAGGGCTGACGCAGCCGCGCTTCTTCTTCGGCCATATAATCCCGTGTGATCGGGAGCGCGGTGCGCGAGCGGCTGTACTGCAGCTGGTAGTTGACCAGCCCGCCATTTTCGAAGCTGACCAGCGACCCCGCAAGATAATAGGTCCACATGTTGAAGAAGCGCTGGTCGTACAGGGCGACGATCTGGTCGCGCGCGGCCATGGCGCGATCGTACCAATGCTGCAGCGTATGGCCATAATGCAGGCGCAGCACCTCGACATCGGTGAGGAAGAAGCGCAGCCCTTCATGCCCGCGCAGGATTTCGGACAGCGCCGGGATATAGCCGCCGGGGAAGATGTACTTGGCAGTAAACGCGTCGGTCACCCCCGGCCCGCCCGCGCGACCGATGGTGTGGAGCAGCATCACACCGTCCGGCGTCAGCAGCTCGCGACATTTGGCAAAGAAGGTGCGGTAGTGCGCCGGACCGACATGTTCGAACATCCCGACCGACACGATCCGGTCGAATTGTCCCGTGACATGGCGATAATCGATCAGCTCGAACCGCACCTTGCCCGCAACTCCGGCCGCCTCCGCCCGCTCGCGTGCGACCTTCAGCTGTTCCTCGCTCAGCGTCACGCCCAGCACATCGGCGCCGGTCTTTTCGTGCAGATACAGCGCCATTCCGCCCCAGCCGCAGCCGATGTCCAGCACCGTCATGCCCGGCTTCAGCGCCAGCTTGGCGGCGATGTGCGCCTTCTTGTCCAGCTGAGCCTGTTCCAGGCTGTTCGCCGGGTCGGCGAAATACGCCATCGAATATTGCCGGTCGGCGTCGAGGAACAGGTCGTAGAGACGCGCCGACAGGTCGTAGTGATGCGCGACATTGCGCTTCGACCGCCGCGCCATGTTGATGCGGTCGAGCCGGAAGCGGACGCTGTCGAAAGCGCGCTTGAATGCACCCGGCGTCAGGTTGCCGGTCGCATCCTCCCATTTGTTGTTCGCGGTGACCAGGCGCAGCAGCGCGAGGATGTCGCCCCGCTCGATCACCAGCCGCCCGTCCATGAAGCTTTCGGCCGCACCCAGCGCCGGATCGGTCAGGATGCGCCGGGCGACCGACGGATCGGTGAAGCGGATCGTGACCGGCGTCAGCGCCGCGTCGGGCGACCCGAAACTGCGCGCACTGCCATCCGCATGGATGACGGTGAGCTCGCCGCGCTTCACCGCGCGGGTGAAGAAATGATCGATCAGCGCCATGGGGTAAGGCTAGCGATTGAGGTTCATTTCGCAAGTGCGAAGGTCGCAGGAATGCGTTCTAAAGCCGTATTCAGCAAAGCTGAATCAGTACCGGCCCGCTCCCCCTCCCGGCCACCCATAGAATACACTGTCGTTGGTTGGCCGGGTGGGGGAGCGGGCTGGTACCGCTTAACTAAAAACGGCTTTAAATCCCGGCATACCATTCGTAATCCGCGACATCCTCCCAATAGCCGCCCTTGCCGCGCCCGATGCCGTCGAGCGATGCCACCGCCTCGACCCGCATGACATATTTGGCGTGCTTGTAGCCAAGCTGCCGCTCGACCCGCAGCCGCACCGGCGCGCCGTGCGCCACTGGCAGGATGCGGTCATTCATCGCCCATGCGAGGATCGTTTGCGGGTGGAAGGCATCGATCAGGTCGACCGACTCATAATAGGCCCCGCCACGCAGACTGTCGGCGCAATGGAACACCAGATAGCGCGCACTGTCACGCAGCCCCGCCGCGTCCAAAATCCCCGACAGCTTCGGCCCCTGCCATTTGCCGATCGCGCTCCACCCTTCGACACAGTCATGCCGGGTGATCTGCGCGCGCTGCGGCATGGCGCGAAGGTCGGCGAGCGACAGGCTCAGCGGTCGCGCAACCAGCCCGTCGACGCGCAGCCGCCAGTCGGCAAAGCGGTTCGCCGCCAACGCCATATAGGCGGGCGTGCCGGGGTTGCGTGTTCCGTTCGACCGGAAGCGCGGCGACATGTCCTCGGGCGAGAATTCACGCGCCAGCGCATTGCGGTTGGTAATGACGCGCTGCAGGCTGCGATGCACCGCCTCGGCCTTGAACAGGATATCGCGACCGGTCTCGCTGCTGGCGACGCGGTCGCATCCGGCGAGCAACCCGCCCGCTCCCGCGACGATCAGGTTGCGGCGGGTGATCAGCGTCATGCCCCCTCCTCCGGCGGCACGCGCCATTTTCCGGTCAGCATCGACCGTACCTCGTTCAGCGGCCCGGAAAGGATGACCAGCGCCAGGTGGACGATGATGAACCCCGCCAGCAGCATCGCGACGATGAAATGGACCGATCGCGCGCTCTGCCGCCCGCCAAAAATGTCGAGCAGCCACGGCCAAGCCGCGTTCATTCCCGGCGACATCGCGAGGCCGGTAAAGATCACCAGCGGCAGCAGGACGAAGATGACGCCGGCATAGCTGATCTTCTGGAAGATATTGTATGCGCGCGGATTTTCCGGATCGTGGAACTCTAGTGCCAAATGCGACTTGAAATCCGCGATCAAATGCCCCCGCGACAGCTCGCTCCTCCGGATGCGCAGGTCATTCTGGAAATGCCGGTTGATCAGGCTGACGATCATGTACGCCAGCAACGCGAACCCCAGCACCAGCGCGAAAAACAGGTGCCAGCGCCGCGCCAGGGCGAGATTGTAGCTCGACGGAATGGTCAGCCATCCCGGCACGCGCGCAGTGTCGAAGAACCAGATCAGCTTGAACCAGGGCTGGTCGAAATTGGCGCCATATTCGCCCCAATAGAGCTGTCCGTGGGCATTAAGGATCATCAGCCCGCTGCCGAGCAGGATGATCACGCTGACGGCGGTCGTCCAATGCCACAGTCGCGTTGCCAGCGTGTGCCGGCGGATGACATTGGGAACTTCCGGTTCGCTCATATCCACCACTTCGCTGGAAGCATCGAAAAGGTTACAGCCGGGCGAAGAACAGGATCGTCGTTCCCGCCGTGACAAGCAAGGTCCAAATCCGCACGACCCGTGCCGACAGGCGCTTGCCGATCGCCGCGCCGCCAAAACCGCCGATGATCGCCCCCGCCAGCATTGGCAGGCACGCGCGCCACTCCACCATGGCAAAGCCGATGAACACGAACGCCGCGGCTAGGTTGGCGACCGCCAGCATCAGCGTGCGGATCGCGAACAACGCACGCGGCTCGATATTGGCGAGCAGACCGTAGGTGGCGGTGGTCATCAGCCCCACGCCGCCGCCGAAATAGCCGCCATAAATACCCAGCAACCCCTGCGCCCCGATCAGCGTGCGCCGGCCGATCGTCACCCGCGCGTGCAGCCAGTCGGCTGCGCTCCGCCCGAACGCCATCACGACAAAGGCGAACAGCAACAGCCACGGGATGATGACATCGAACGTATCGGTCGGGGTCAGCACCAGCAACAGGCTGCCGCCCAGCCCCGCGACAAAGGTGATCGTCGCGAGCAGCAGCACCGACAGTCCCGCCACCGGCCCCAGCTCGTCGCGAAACCCCCATGCGCTCGCCGCCGCCCCCGGCAACAACGCAACATTCGACGTCGCATTGGCGATATTGGCGGGGAGACCGAGCGCGATCAGCGCGGGCAAGGTTGCGAAGGTGCCGCCCCCCGCCAGCCCGTTCATCACGCCGCCGACGATTCCAGCCCCGGCGGCGAGCAGAAGTGCGGCGATGTCCATCCCCACCCCCTTGCGTCACGCCAGGCGATGTCACAAGCCCCAGCACAAATGGGAGATACGCAGATGAAGCTCGATCTGGTCGATGTGTTCGGGGCGGACGGAAACACCGGCAATCCGCTGGCCGTAGTGCATGACGCGCAGGCAATGGACGCCGACGCGATGCTCGCGCTCACCCGTTGGCTCGGCTTTTCGGAAACCACCTTCCTGATCCCCGCGACCGATCCGGCGGCGGACTATCAGGTGCGCATCTTCTACCCGGCGGGCGAGCTGCCCTTTGCCGGCCACCCGACGCTCGGCACCTGCCACGCCTGGCTGGAGGCGGGCGGCGTGCCGCGCGATCCCAACCGCATCGTCCAGCAATGCGGCGTCGGGCTGGTCCCGATCGCGCACAAAGGCGATCTCTTGTCGTTCCGCGCGCCGCCGCTGGTCCGCTCCGGCGCGCTCAGCGACACCGAACGCGCCGAGGCAGCGCGGCTCGCCAATGTCCCGGCGGAGGCGATCGTCGATGCGGTTCACGCCAATAACGGCCCCGGCTGGCAGCTGCTGCGGTTGCGCTCGGCCGCCGACGTGCTCGCGGTCGACCCGCCCGCGCGCGCACCGCTCGGCACCGATATCGGGCTGGTCGGCCCACACCCCGAAGGCAGCGCAATCGCGTTCGAAGTCCGCGCCTTTTTCACCGACGGCAATGGCCGGCTGGTCGAGGACCCGGTGACCGGCAGCCTCAATGCTGCCACCGCCCAATATCTGTTCGGCACGGGGCTGGCGACGGACAGCTACACCGCGGCACAGGGTCGCATGACCGGCTGTGACGGTCGGGTAGAGGCGCGGATCGACGCCGACGGCCATGTCTGGATCGGCGGACGCACAGCAACCGTTGCACGCGGCGCGGAACTCGCCTGAATCAAAAAGGGCGACCCGTAAGGGCCGCCCTTTTCATTAGTCACTTCGATCGAAAGATCAGAAGCGGAAGCCGACGCCGAGGCCGGCGAAGTTCACGTCCGGACCTTCGACGAGGGTGCGGCGATACTCGACCTTGGCGAAGACCTTCTCGCCCAGGTTGTGCTGGTAGCCGGCACCAGCGAACGCGCCGTCGTCGCCGTCGGCGAAGCCGTAGCCGCCGAGCACATAGGCGCGGCCGGCATCGCCGACCTTGGCGCCAACGCGACCACCGATGGTCCAGAACACGTCGGCACCTTCGGTCAGGACCTTGTCGGCCCCACCTTCGACGCCGATGAACGCGGTGTCGCCCAGATCGAAGTCATAGCCAACTGCAACGCCAGCGAACGCTTCTTCAGCGCCCCCGGCCCATGCGATACCGCCGCGCACTTCGACGCGGCCTTCACCCGATGCGGCGTCCTGAGCGAACGCAGGCGAAGCGACGGTGGCGGCAGCAAGCGCCGCAAGAATAGCGATCTTACGCATAACAGATTCCCCAAGCTGGATGTTGTTTTGGTTTACGCAACATTTCGTTGCGGACCCAGAATTAGGACCGGCTCTCGTGCATTACAAGAGTAACACGGTTCAATTTTGCAACATTGTAGAAATACCGTGATATTTCGGTCACACTCGCGAATTTTAGCCCAGTGCCGCCTGCTTCTCTTCCGCCAGCCGGTCGAGCTCCGCGCGGCTCTTTTTCTCGCTTGCCGTCTTGAGCTGACCGCATGCGGCATCGATGTCGCGGCCGCGCGGCGTGCGTGCCGGGGCAGAGATGCCCGCGCCAAACACGATCTCCTGAAACGCCCGGATCCGCTCGGGCGTCGAGCATTCGTACGGCGCGCCGGGCCAGGGATTGAACGGGATCAGATTGACCTTGGCGGGCAGCTTATACTGCTTGATCAGCCGCACCAGCTCGCGCGCGTCGTCATCGCTGTCGTTCTTGTCCTTCAGCATCACATATTCGAACGTGATGCGGCGGGCGTTGTTCGCGCCGGGATAGTCGGCGCACGCCTGCAGCAGCTCCTCGATCCCGAATTTGCGGTTGAGCGGCACGATCTCGTCGCGCACTTCCTTGGTCACGGCATGAAGCGAAACGGCAAGGTTGACGCCAATCTCCTCGCCCGCGCGCGCCATCATCGGCACGACACCGCTGGTGGACAACGTGATGCGCCGCTTGCTCAGCGCCAGCCCGTCGCCGTCCATGACGATCTTCAGCGAATCGCGGACATTGTCGAAATTATAGAGCGGCTCGCCCATCCCCATCATCACGATGTTGGTCAGCATCCGCCCCTCCGGCGTGCTCGGCCATTCGCCCAGCGCGTCGCGCGCCAGCATCACCTGTCCGACGATCTCGCCGGGCTCGAGGTTGCGGACCAGCCGCATCGTGCCGGTGTGGCAGAAGCGGCAATTGAGCGTGCAACCGACCTGACTTGAGACGCACAAGGTGCCCCGATCGGCGTCGGGGATGAACACCATCTCGTAATCCTGCCCGTCGTCGGACCGCAGCAGCCATTTGCGCGTGCCGTCGGTCGATACCTGCGCCTCGACCACCTGTGGGCGCGAGATCACGAAGCGTTGCGCCAGCCAGGGCTGCATCGCCTTTGAGATATCGGTCATCAGGCTGAAATCGGTGACGCCGCGGTTATAGATCCAGTGCCACAGCTGCTTGGCGCGCAATTTCGCCTGTTTCGGCTCCAGCTGCGCGGTTTCCAGCGCCATGCGCAGATCGGCCTTGGACAGGCCGAGCAGGTCGATCCGCCCATCGGCGCGCGGCTTCAGGCTGCGCGGAACGGGCACGGGATCGATGTGCCCGGGAATGGGCATCAGGGGCGACGAGACTGACTGCATTGCGCGCATATAGCGGAAGTGCCGACACATTTCCATGCCCCGCCCGTCCCGGCCGAGCCACGGCCCGCCGAGGAAGGGTTGCGATCGGCTGCCGCGGTCGGGAACCCTTTGGCGTGCGCGTCGCTGACGCCTGTATATTCAACGATCCTGGAGTTTTGTTTTGACCTATTTGACCCGCGCGGCGCTGACCGCTGGTTTCCTGTTCGCCGCACCTGCCCTTGCCCAGACCGCCGCGCCTGCGCCCCAGGCCGAAGCGGCCGCACCCGCCCCGATCACCGACGCCGAGGTGACGATGTTTGCCAAGGCTGCCCTCGCCTCTGACGCGGTGTCGAAAGATCCGGCGATCCCGGCCGCAGACAAGGCCGCCAAGATGACCGAGGCCGTGACTGCTGCCGGTCTCGAAACGGCCCGTTTCAACGAAATCGCCCAACTCGCCCAGACCGACGCGGCGGTGCGCGACAAGGTTCAGGCGGCGATCATCGCGGTGCGCGACGGTCCCGAGGCTGCGGCACCGGCACCCGCTCCGTCGGCTAGCCCGGCACCCGGCCAGCAATAATCCGGTGCATGGGCTGTGCGCGCTATCGACGCGCGCAGCCCATTGCGGCTGCGTCGATCGCGGTCGCCGCACCCTTGAGCGCATAGACATCGGCGAACGCGCCTCCGCTGCGTGCCACGCTCTCGACGCTCATCGATCGGCTGGAGCGGATCGCGGCGACGATCGCGCGATCGGTGCGTGCGTCCGGAGCCCAGGCGTCGCTCGCCCCGGCGATCAGCTCGAACCGCCGTTCGCCGATCGCAAGCGTCACCTTGGCACGGGGATCGCGTGCGCGGCTGAGCCGGATATGGATTTGACCCCGCGCGCCCGATCGCGGCCAGTTGGCGATGCTCGCAAACGCACCCGCGCGGCCCCGTACGGGCTGACCGATCGCGTAGCAGCGCGCGGGAGCGGCATCGCGAAACGCGCCCCAGGCATCGAATACGCCAAGCGATTCGCGCCCCTGCCCCTGCGCGGCGAGCGCCATTGCGAGCAGCAGCGCCGTCACGCCGGTGCCCGTCCGCTGCCCAGATGCAAGACCGTTTCGCGGCCCTGCTCCACCATCACGACCGATCCCTGGGGCAGCCCCCCGGCAACCGGGGTCGCGAAGTCCGGGTGCACGTCACACCCGGTCATCACGCCCCGCAGCACGCGACTGGAGATGCCGTGCATGATGATCAACCGGTCGCCGGGATCGTCGTCGGTATCCTTCAGCCACGCTGACACGCGCGCTGCAATCTCGGCATAGGTTTCACCATCGGGTGCCGGGTGCAGCAGGCCGGTCGCGGCAATGACCGGCAGATCGCCCGCCATCAGCTCCGCATAATAGCGCCCGCCCCAACTGCCCATGCCGATTTCGGTCAGGCGCGGATCATGGCGTGCACTGTGCCAGTCGAGGCCGAGATGCTCGGTAATCACCGCCAGCGTCTGCAGCGCGCGGCCGGTGTCGGATGCCCATAAGGTCAATGCCGGCGTCGGGCCGAGCAGGTCCGCAAGCGCCTGCCCCATCTCATCCGCCTGGGCAAAGCCGGCGCGGGTCAGCGGCGTATGCAGATGGTCCCCCTGCAATCGCCGGGCGGCGTTGAACACCGTTTCGCCATGCCGGGCGATGAAGTCGCGTCCTTTCCGCATGGCCAAACTGAATGGGTGCCCTGTGGCAGAAAAGCAACGGTTTTCCGTGTTTATCGGGCGTTCATGCAACTTGTGCGGCGCAGCGTCATTAGAGCCCCCGACCCGTGAACGGGTTGAGTTAAGGAGTTTCAGTATGCGTATCGCACTTGCCGCCGCTTTGGCTGCGTCGACCATGATGGCCGCCCCGGCCTTTGCCCAGGACACCGATCCGACCTTCACCGGCTTCCGCGCCGGCGTCGTCGGCGGCTATGATATCCTGCGTCCGGGCAGCACCGAGGACAGCGACATCGATGGCGACGACCAGAATGTCGACGGTTTCCTTTATGGTGTCGAACTCGGCTATGACATCGGCGTCGGTGGCGCGGTGGTCGGCGTCGAGGCCGAGCTGTCGGATTCGACCGGAAAGGTCGAGTCGCGTTCGACCGATCCCAACTTCTTCGGCTTTGGTGAAGTCGGTGCCGGCCGCGACATCTATGTCGGCGTGCGCGCCGGTGTCCTCGCTTCGCCGACCACGCTGGTCTACGCCAAGGGCGGCTACACCAACGCCCGCCTGAACGTACTCGCCAGCGACGGCACGACCGAGCTGCGTCAGAACTTCGAGCTGGACGGCTGGCGGATCGGTGCAGGTGTCGAGAAGGCGATCGGCACCAATACTTATGCCAAGCTCGAGTATCGCTACTCGAACTATTCGAACGCGAATTTCGAGTACAGCAACGGCGCGATCACCGAGGATTTCGACATCGACACCGACCGTCATCAGGTCGCGGTTGGCGTCGGCTTCCGCTTCTGAGCGGACTGCCGTCCACAAATGAATGAGGGGAAGGGCTGGAGCGGCTTGCTCCAGCCCTTTTTCACGTTAAGGATATCTCGAACTTCCGACGGCAATTCGGGCGCCGTCAGTTGATTATGGGCGTCCGCCCGGGGGTTTGGAATACACATGAAAGCGACGATCGAACGCGCCACGCTCCTTCGGGGCCTCAGCCACGTCCAGTCGGTGGTCGAGCGGCGCAATACCATCCCCATCCTGTCCAACGTGCTGATCGAGGCATCGCTGGACGGATCGCTTCGCCTGATGGCGACCGATCTCGACCTGCAGATCGACGAAACCGTCCCGGCGGCGGTGGATCAGGCAGGGGCGATCACCGTGCCCGCGCACACCCTGTTCGACATCGCGCGCAAGCTGCCCGAAGGCTCGCAGGTCGAGCTGACCGCGGCAGAGGGCAAGATCAAGGTCAATGCCGGCCGCGCCAAGTTCGAGCTCGGAACGCTGCCGCGCGACGATTTCCCGGTGATCGCGGAAGGCGAACTGCCCACCGTGTTCGAGCTGCCCGCTGAAACGCTCAAGCAGATCATCGACAAGACCCGATTCGCGATCTCGACCGAAGAGACGCGCTATTATCTCAACGGCATCTTCCTGCACGTCGCCGACGACATGCTGAAGGCCGCCGCGACCGACGGCCACCGCCTCGCCCGCGTCACCGTGCCGCGTCCGGAAGGCGCCGAGGCGATGCCCGACGTGATCGTCCCGCGTAAGTGCGTGGCCGAGCTGCGCAAGCTGCTCGACGAGGTCGACGGGTCGGTCGGCGTGTCGCTGTCGGGATCGAAGATTCGCTTCGACCTCGGTGCCGCGATCCTGACCTCGAAGCTGATCGACGGCACCTTCCCCGATTATTCGCGCGTCATCCCGACCGGGAACGACAAGATCCTGAAGATTGACCCGCGCAGCTTCATGCAGGGCGTCGACCGCGTCTCGACCATCGCAACCGAAAAGACCCGCGCGGTGAAGATGGCGCTCGACCGTGATCGGATCACCCTGTCGGTCACCAGCCCCGACAATGGCACGGCCGCCGAAGAAGTTCCCGGCGACTATGCCGCGCAGCCGTTCGAGATCGGGTTCAACTCGCGCTATCTGATGGACATCCTCGGCCAGATCGAAAGCGATCTGGTCGAAGTGCATCTCGCCGACGCCGCCGCGCCGACGCTGATCCGTGAGAATGATAAGTCGCCGGCGCTCTATGTGCTGATGCCGATGCGCGTCTGACCGGACCGGGAAGGCGCGCCGCGCGCCTTCCCGCCCGCATCGATCACAGCTGGCCGAGCCCGCGCCGAAAGCCGATCCAGGTCGATACGACCAGATACACCGCCATCACCAGCGTCAGCAGCGTCCAGCTGTCGACATCGGCGACAAGACCCAGCTTGGCCAGCGTGGCCCAGATGAACAGCACCAGCTGCGCACCCCAGAAGCACACCGCGCCGGCCAGGATCGTCACCTGCCGCATCAGCTCGTCGCTCGTGCGATAAAGCCGCCAGTTCAACCAGGTTTGCACCGCGAGCGCCGCCAGCACGCCCGCCGCGCCGATTGCCCGGCCGCTGTCACCCAGACCGAGGTGCGCCAGCACCGGCGGCGCGGCGAGAATGGGCCCGGCCAACGCGATGATCAGGCCCTGACGCCGAATTGCCAGCATCGAGTCGCGGTCCGGCGGCTCGCCTCCCGGCTGGCGGAACGCGACCAAGCGTCGCCAGCGCTGCTCTGAAGCGGTCATCACCAGCACGAAACCGCCCATGAACAGCAGCATGAATGCGATGCCGATCGAGGCAAGTTCGGCGATGGTTCAGCGTTCGAATCCGGTTACATCGACAAATTTGGCGATACCAAAACCGAACCCGGCCCCGATCACGCCGCCGATCAGCGCTTCGACTGTGTGACGACGCCAGCGTTGTGCGCGGGTGAATTCAGTCACGGGCGGGTGCGATCCAGTCATCGAGGAAGATTTCATCGACTGCCACTCCAAAGATTTTCGCCATCCGCAGCGCCAGCGGCAGGCTTGGGTCATATTTGTCCGTCTCGACCGCATTCACGGTCTGGCGCGAAACGCCGAGCAGGCGGGCGAGGTCGCCCTGACTGAGGCCCGCCTCTGCCCGCAAGATACGCAACCGGTTGTTCACCGGAACTGTCCAGAAGTCTTGTCCATATGACAAGAGCTCTTGTCATGATTCGCGACGCCCTGTCAAGAGCTCTTGTCACCTTGCATAATTGCGGCTAATCACTTATTGACACATTTGTCAGTAACGGTGGTTCCCATGGCAACTCAGGCGATCGACTGGAGCAAACCGCGCAAGCGCGAATGGGGGACGGCGCTGACTGCGCTGCGCCGTCTGCTCGCCAATGGCGACGATACGGTGCAGGTGTTCCGGATCATGCGTGCGCTGAATGGCGACACGGTGGGCAAGAATTATCGTCGGCTGCTGATGACGCCGGATGGCGGCCGGATCGCTTATCGCCGGACCGAACTGGCGGAGAAATTTTCCGACCGGTCCTGGATCGATTCGCTGCCCGAGGGCAGCGTCGGGGCCGCCTATCGTGCCTTTCTCGACCGCACCGGCTATTCGGCCCAGGGCCTGGCCGATGTGAGCTACGCCGACGCCGATGTCGAACGCGGGATCGAACATCCGCACGCCTGGTACGGCCGGCGCGAGCGCGACATTCATGACATCTGGCACGTCATCACCGGCTATCAGGCCGACGAACCGCTAGGCGAGGCGTGCCTCGTCGCCTTTTCCTATGCGCAGACCGGCGGTCTTGGCTGGGCGTTCATCGCCTTGGGCGCCGCGCTCAAAAGCCTGCGCGTCACCGGATCGCGCAGCTTCGCCAAGGCGGTGCGCGAAGGCTATCGCCACGGCAAGGCCGCGCGCTGGCTCTCGGGTGAGGATTACGAGTTGCTGCTCGCCGAACCGATCGACGCCGTGCGCGCGCGGCTCAACATCGGCGACCCGGCGCTCTACCGCGCGGCGCAGGCGGAGTTGCGCGAAAAGGGCCTGATCGGGATTTAACGCTGCATCCCGCGCATCGGGCTGTCGTCCTCCACCGGTGTCAACACCTTCAGATCGTCGCGCAGCGTCTTGCGGTCGCGCACAGTCGCGGGAAGCTGGAGGACCGCGCCGCGGAAGCTCGCCGGGCCGAAACGCTGCAGGCGATATAGCTCCATCGTCTGCCCCGCCTCACCCCGCACCGACAGCCGCAGCAATGTGCCTTTGCCGAACAATTCCGCCGCCGCCTTGGCCAGGTTGCGGCGTGTCCCCTCGGGCTCCAGCGCGGCGACATCGGCGGGCGCCATGTGCATGCGGATCAGCCGCCCGACCTGCGCCAATTCCGGATCGCTCGACATCACGGCTTCCAGTCCGTTGGGGCGCGGGTCGCCCACCGCGCTCAACCGCCAGACCTTGCCGCTGCGGCCACCCACTTCTTCGGTGCCTACGGGGACGACCTGAAACATGACCACCGGCGGGGGCGTGATCAGCATTTCCCGCCCATCGTACAAGCGCACGACCCGGGTGCCATCCGGGCGCAATTCACCCGACGCCTTCGCCGCCGCCTCTGCCTGCTCGACGCGCTTGCGTTGCGCATCCGCCAGCGCGGACAGCGCCGCCATCACGTCGCCGCGCAATGCCGCGACCGGCTCCATCTTGTATTTGGTCTTGTCGATCGCGACGCGACGCTCGTTCATCAGATAGTCCTGGCCGTCGCGCACGATGATGCCGCGCCGCTTTCCGGCCCACAGCCGCGCATTGCCATCGTCATCGAAATTGATCGTGATCGCGTCGAGCCGACCTTCCTTGCTGTAGCTCGCCTCAAGCCCGTCGATCACCCTTGTAGCTGGATCGCCCCCGCAACCCGTGGTGCCGAGCAGAACCGCCGCCAGAATCAGTCGCTTCATACGTCCCCCCGGCGACATTGGTTGCGCAAATGCTGGTCGGCAGCAAGCGGGAAGGCTACAGCCCGGCAATGGCCCTGACCCGCCTCGTCCTCACCGATTTCCGCAACCATCGCGACACGGTACTTTCCCTTGGCCTGACCCCGGGCCCAGGCTTTGTCGTGCTGGCGGGCGACAATGGCGCGGGAAAGACGAACGTGCTTGAGGCGGTCTCGCTGCTCGCCCCCGGTCGTGGCCTGCGCCGCGCGCCGCTGACCGAAATGGCGCGGCAGGGTGGCAGCGGCGGGTTCGGGGTGGCCGCCGACTTGTCCCCCTCCCGCTTGCGGGAGGGGTTAGGGGAGGGCCTGTCAACACTCAACGAAGCCGGTCGACGAGGACAGGCCCTCCCCCGGCCCCTCCCGCAAGCGGGAGGGGAGATTACAATCGGTACCGGCACCCAGCCGTCCGCGCCCGAACGCCGCATCGTCCGCGTCAACGGCGCCACCGCTGCGGCAACGTCGCTGGGCGAGTGGCTGACCGTGCTTTGGCTCACGCCCGCGATGGACCGGCTGTTCGCCGAACCGGCGAGCGAGCGGCGGCGCTTCCTCGACCGGCTGGCCCTCGCACTCGTCCCCGCCCATGCGCACCACAGCGCGCGGTACGAAGCCGCGATGCGTGAGCGCAATCGGCTGCTGGGCGCAGAGGAGCCTGCCGATCCCGACTGGCTTACCGCGGTGGAGGCGCGCATGGCCGACCATGGCGCAGCGATCGACGCGGCGCGCCGCACCACCGTGACTCAACTCGCCGAGCGCCTCTCAGCACAACCCGAAGGGCCGTTCGCGCGTGCGGGCTTGGGACTACAAGGCGATGACGCCGCCGATCTTGCCGCGCGCCTCCGCGCAGGCCGCAGCCGCGACGCGGCGGCCGGTCGCACCCTTGTCGGCCCGCATCGTCAGGGCCTCGCGGTCACCCATCTCGGCAAGGGCCAGGCCGCGCATCTCTGTTCGACCGGCGAGCAAAAGGCGCTGCTGCTCGCAATCGTGCTCGCCCATGCCGAACTGGTCGCCGACCGCACCGGCCGCGCCCCGATCCTGCTGCTCGACGAGGTCGCCGCGCATCTCGATCCCGCGCGCCGAGCGGCGCTGTTCGAACGCCTTGCCGGGCGCGGACAGGTGTGGATGACCGGCACCGAGCCTGCGCTGTTCGCCGAGGCGGGAGCTGCCACCCGGCTCAGCGTTCGGGACGGCGCGATCCACCCCGCATAACGCCCATTTCGCTTCCGTTTTGTGACGGTCGACCCTATATGCTGGGCATGGCATCAGACGACAACAACACCACCGATTCCGCCCCCAACTCCAACGCCTACGGCGCCGACAGCATCAAGGTCCTCAAGGGCCTCGACGCGGTGCGCAAGCGGCCGGGCATGTATATCGGCGACACCGATGACGGATCGGGCCTCCACCACATGGTGTTCGAGGTTTCGGACAATGCGATCGACGAAGCGCTGGCCGGCCATTGCGACAAGATCATCATCCAGCTGAACCCCGATGGCTCGGTTTCGGTCGAGGATAATGGTCGCGGCATCCCGACCGGGATCCACTCCGAAGAGGGCGTATCGGCGGCCGAAGTCATCATGACCCAGCTGCACGCCGGCGGTAAGTTCGAAAATACGTCGGACGACAATGCCTACAAGGTTTCGGGCGGTCTGCACGGCGTCGGCGTGTCGGTGGTCAATGCGCTGTCGGAATGGCTCGATCTCAACATCTGGCGCGATGGCGAGGAGCATTACATGCGCTTTGCCTATGGCGACGCCGTCGCCCCGCTCAAGGTGATCGGCCCGGCGAACGGGAAGAAGGGCACGCGCGTGACCTTCCTCGCCTCGACCGAAAAGACGCCGGGCGACGGTGGCACGTTCAAGAACCAGATCGAATATGATTTCGACAAGCTCGAGCATCGCTATCGCGAACTGGCGTTCCTGAACTCGGGCGTGCGCCTGTTCCTGCGCGATGCGCGGCACGAAGAGGTCAAGGAAGTCGAACTGTTCTACGAAGGCGGGATCGCTGCGTTCGTGAAGTGGCTCGATCGCAACAAGTCGCCTTTGTTCCCCGAGCCGATCTCGGTCACCGGGCAGCGCGACGATATCGGAATCGACGTCGCGCTGGAGTGGAACGACAGCTATTACGAGAATGTCCTCTGCTTCACCAACAACATCCCGCAGCGTGACGGCGGCACGCACCTGGCCGCGTTCCGCGCCGCGCTGACCCGCACGATCAACAATTATGCCGACAAGTCGGGCCTGTTGAAGAAGGAAAAGGTCACGCTGACCGGCGATGACATGCGCGAAGGTCTGACCGCGATCGTCAGCGTCAAGCTGCCTGACCCCAAGTTCAGCAGCCAGACCAAGGACAAGCTGGTCAGCAGCGAAGTCCGCCAGCCGCTCGAAGCGCTGATGGCGGACAAGATGTCCGACTGGCTCGAGGAAAACCCCGCGCTCGCCCGCGCGATCATCCAGAAGGTGATCGACGCCGCCGCCGCGCGTGAGGCGGCGAAGAAGGCGCGCGAACTGACCCGGCGCAAGGGCGTGATGGACATCGCCTCGCTCCCCGGCAAGCTCGCCGATTGTCAGGAGCGCGATCCGGCCAAGTCCGAACTGTTCCTGGTCGAGGGTGACTCGGCCGGCGGCTCGGCGAAACAGGGCCGCGACCGCCATTTCCAGGCGATCCTGCCGTTGCGCGGCAAGATTCTGAACGTCGAGCGCGCGCGCTTTGACCGGATGCTGTCGTCCAAGGAAATCGGCACGCTGATTCAGGCGATGGGCACCGGCATCGGCCGCGACGACTTCAACCTCGAAAAGCTGCGCTACCACAAGATCGTCATCATGACCGACGCCGACGTGGACGGCGCGCATATCCGCACGCTGCTGCTCACCTTCTTCTACCGCCAGATGCCCGAGATTATCGATGCGGGGCATCTCTTCATCGCCCAGCCGCCGCTGTACAAGGCGACCAAGGGCCGGTCGGAAGTGTATCTGAAGGACGATGCCGCGCTCGACGATTATCTGGTCGAAGCGGGCGTCGCTGGCAATCGTTTGGAAACCGCGACGGGCACGCGCTTCGGCGAGGATCTGGCGAACCTGGTCGAGCATGCGCGCCGCATGAAGACGCTGATGCGCTACGTCCCGCGCCGCTATGATCCCTCGATCATCGAGGCGCTGGCGCTGGGCCGCGCGCTCGATCCCGAAGCGACACGCGAGCAGCGTGGCGAGCGGCTGGCGGCGGTGACGCAGCGGCTCGACCTCACCGATGCCGATGCGCGCTGGACCGCGCGCGTGACCGACGATGGCGGCTTCCACTTCGAGCGCTGGTGGCGCGGCGTGACCGACCACCACATCATCGAAGTCGGATTCCTGACCTCGGCCGAAGGGCGCAAGCTCCATACGCTCGCCGCCGAACAGGCCGACAGCTATGCGCAGATCGCCAAGCTCGTCTCGGCCAAGACCGCGCAGGCCGATGATGTGACTCCGGTTGCAGAAAGCGAAGAGGATCTGCCCGTCGCGGCTGCCAAGGGCGAAACCCTGGTCGCCCGCCCAAGCGAGCTGCTCGACGCGATCCTCGCCTCGGGCCGCAAGGGCCTGTCGATCCAGCGCTACAAGGGGCTGGGCGAGATGAACGCGGAACAGCTGTGGGAAACCACGCTCGACCCGTCGAACCGCTCGATGCTCGTGGTGCAGGTCGATCAAGCGGACGTGGCGGACGAGATCTTCACTCGGCTCATGGGCGATGTCGTCGAACCGCGCCGCGAATTCATCCAGGAAAACGCGCTCAGCGTCGCCAATCTCGACGTTTGACCGCAAAATCCAAACAGCGCGGCGCTGGACGGATTGCCGTCCGGCGCCGCGTCTGTTTCACCCCCGCACCGAAAGGGGCCGGGGACCATGCGGAACATCATCGCCGTTGCATTGCTGACCGCTGCTGCGCCGGTCGCGGCACAGGACGCCGCCCCTGCCCCCGCCGCTGCCGGAACATCGACGATCCTCGCGAGCGGCATGGCGAGCTATTATGGCGACGCCCATGCCGGCAACCGCACGGCGAGCGGTGAGCGGTTCGATCCCGAGGGCATGACCGCCGCGCACCGCAGCCTGCCCTTCGGCACCAAATTGCGCGTCACCGATCCGTCGACCGGACGCAGCGTAATCGTCCGCATCAACGACCGCGGGCCGTTTCACAAGGGCCGTATCCTCGATTTGTCCGAAGCGGCCGCGCGCGAGCTGGGCATTGTCCGCCGCGGCCGCGCGGTGGTGCAGATTGCGCTTGCGGACGCGGCAGAGGCAACCGCCACCGACTGATTCCCGTTTCGGGCACGTAAGGGCCATGCTATCATCGGACCGGGAGGTTCG
Source organism: Sphingomonas sp. SDUR79 (assembly GCF_056821745.1). Classification (NCBI taxonomy): domain Bacteria; kingdom Pseudomonadati; phylum Pseudomonadota; class Alphaproteobacteria; order Sphingomonadales; family Sphingomonadaceae; genus Sphingomonas; species Sphingomonas sp. SDUR79. The sequence goes on from NZ_JBPDIN010000001.1 coordinate 2,298,506, forward strand.
ATGCCATGTCCCTGTTGCTGCTTGCCCTTGCATTCCAGTCCGGTGCCGATGACTCGCTGTTGCGCGCCCATCGCGAAAAGACGCGTGCCGTCATCCCATGCGAAAAGACCGCCGATCCGGACGAAGTGACGATCTGCGCGCTGCGTGAGGCGGACAAGAAATATCGCGTCCCGTTCGTCACCGCCCGCGCGGTCGACAACCGGCCTGCCGAAACGGCACGGGTGCTGGAGGACACGATGTTCCAGTGCGGCGTGTCCGGCCCGTTCCTCACGCAATGTGGTGGAATGGTCGGAGTGACCGTCGGTGTCGGCTTCGACGGCAAAGTGGTGCGCAAGCGCGAGCCGGCGCCTTAACCCGACCTCACTCGCCCAGGATATGCATCCACATCGGCTCGCCCGCGAGGCTCTGTGAGCCGCGCAGCTTCTCCAGCGCCTGCGCGACACAGCGCTCCGGCCCCTCATGCGTCACAATCGCGAGCAGCACGCTGCCATCTGCCATCGCGCCGCGCTGGATCAGCGATTCGATCGACACACCCGCATCGCGCATCGCCGCCGCGATTTCGGCCAGCACGCCGACCTTGTCGGGAACGGTAAAGCGCAGATAGGCGCGCCCGCGCCGCTCCCCGCTCGGCGAGGCGGGTTCCTTGGCGAGACTGGCTGCGGGCATCGCATAGGGCGGGCCGAACTCGGTCCGCGCGATGTCGATCAGGTCGGCGACCACGGCGCTGGCCGTGGGGCCATCCCCCGCGCCCGCCCCCTGGAACAACAGGCGCCCGACAAAATTGCCTTCCGCCACCACCGCATTGGTCGCGCCGGTGACGTACGCGAGCGGATGGGCGAGCGGGACGAGATGCGGGTGGACGCGCTGGAACAGGCCGTCGCCGTTGAGGTCGGCGATCCCGAGCAGGCGGATGCGATAGCCCAGCGCCGCCGCTTCGGCGATATCGGCGGCGAGCAGGTGGCGGATGCCGCCGATCGCAACATCGCCAAACGCCGGCTGGGTGCCAAAGGCAAGGCTGGCTAGGATCGACAGCTTGTGCGCGGCATCCACGCCGTCGATGTCGAAGCTCGGATCCGCCTCCGCAAAACCCTTGGCCTGCGCCTCTGCGAGCACTTCGGCGAAGTCGCGGCCTTCGGCCTCCATCTTCGACAGGATGAAATTGCAGGTGCCGTTGAGGATGCCATAGACGCGGTCGATCACGTTCGCGGCAGCCCCCTCGCGGAGCCCCTTGATCACCGGCACGCCGCCCGCCACCGCCGCCTCGAACTTCATCGGCGTGTCGGCCTGTTCGGCGACATGCGCGAGTTCGAGGCCATGGTGCGCGATCATTGCCTTGTTGGCGGTCACCAGGCCCTTCCCCGCCGCCAGCGTCGCGCGCGCGAGCGCGAGTGCAGGACCGTCCGACCCGCCGATCAGCTCGACCACGACATCGGCGCGCGGGTGCTGCGCCAGATCGCGCATGTCATCGACCCAGTCGAAGCGCGTGATATCGACGCCGCGATCCTTGGTCCGGTCGCGCGCGGACACGGCGACGATCTCGATCGGTCGCCCTGCGCGCCGCGCGATCAGATCGGCATTGGCGTCGATCAGACGAATGACGCCCGCGCCCACCGTGCCAAGGCCAGCCAGTGCAACGCGAAGCGGTTCGGTCATGTCTTCATCCCTGTAAGCGGCAACGGCCCGGGCATCGCCCGAGCCGACTTTGCCGCCCATACCCCCCTCCCTTGCCGGGAGGGGAGATATTTTTTCTATTTCTTCGTCAGCCCGATCTCGGCCAGCCGCTCGGCGAGATAGTCGTGCGCGGTGATCGGCGGCTCCCGCTCCGGATTCTCGGCGGTCACGGTTTGCGGCAGCGCCTTGATTAAGAAATCGGGCGCGGGGTGGAGGAAGAAGGGCATCGAATAGCGCGAATGGCCGCGCCGCTCGACCGGCGGATTGACCACGCGGTGGGTGGTCGAGGGCAGGACATGGTTGGTCAGCCGCTGCAGCATGTCGCCGACATTGACCACCAACGCGCCTTCGGGCGGCTTGACCGGCAGCCATTCGCCATCCTTGTCGAGCAATTCGAGGCCGGCCTCTTCGGCACCGAGCAACAGGGTGATGAGGTTGATGTCCTCATGCGCCCCGGCACGGACGTTCGGCGCATCCTCGGTCACCGGCGGGTAATGGAGCAGGCGCAGCACCGAATTGCCGTCCGCCACCGCATGATCGAACCAGTCGGGGGCGAGGCCGAGATGCACCGCGATCGCGGAGAGCAGCTTGTCCCCGGCGGTGTCGAATGCGGCGAACAGCTCGACGAACGTCTCGCGGAACCCCTCGGGCTGGTCGGGCCAGATATTGGGGGACATCAGCTCCGCAAAGCGGTGCCCCGCCGCCAGCTCACGCCCGATATGCCAGAATTCCTTGAGGTCGACATGGGTCGCACCCTTGGCGATCTCGGTCTTGAACGGGGTATAGCCGCGCGCGCCGCCGCCACCCGCGACGAAATAGCCGCGCTTGACGTCCTCAGGCAGGTCGAAAAACGCCTTGGTCATCGCCCAGGCACGGTCGATCAGATCCTGCGGAATGCCGTGATCAGCAACCATCGCAAAGCCGAACCGCTCGAACGAACCGCCCAGCGCGGCGGCAAAGCCCTCAGGATCGCGCGCCTGATCGGCCAGGCTGACAAGCGGGACTTCGGCGAGAACGGTATCGGACATTTCAAAGCGACTCCGGGAAACGAATCTCCCTCAAATAGTCGCCTTGGTGACGATCGAACAGGGGCGGGAAATCCAGGATGGAAAAGCGCGGGAGGAGCGCGGGTGCCGTGCGCCCCTCCCGCTGCGCCGTCCGCCTACGCGTGGACGGCGGATGGGAGGATTAGTTTCCGGAGACCGTCAACGTGCCGCGGCTCTTGGCATCGCCCGTGCTGTCGATCTTGAGCGTATAAGGGCTGCCCGACTTGGTCTTGCCGGTCAGTTCGTCGCGATTGCCGGTGACGGTGAAGCCCGCGCCCTCCATCTGCTCGCGGAACCAGTCGCGCACGCGGGTGGCCTCCGCCGGAGCGTCGAACGTTACCTTGACGCCGCCCGACTGGGTGCCGTCCTGCCGATCGTCGATGTTGAGGCTGGAGACGGTCGCGCCGGGATAAAGCTTGACGCCATCGACCTCGAAATTTTCGGCGCTGATGTTGAATTTGGGCAGCTTGATCGAGCCTTCGAAGCCCGGCGCCTTGACCGAAACCTTGCCGTCCTTGTCCGCCTGGGCGGTGACGGAGCCATTGTCGCCCTCGATCGAGATGCTGGTCCCCTCACCGTTCCCGCCACAGGCGGCGAGCGCGGCCGCGAGCGGAAGCACAAGCCAGATTGGTTTCATCACAAAACTCCAAGCGTGTTATTTAAGCAATACACTATCGCGCTTTTGCGCACAGGTCAAATCCCGGGGGTGACGCGTTGGTTGCAATGCGGCATGGGCTCCGCATGGACGCGCTTACCCAATCTGCCGAAGCGAAGACGCCGGAAAACCGATCCCCGATCCCGATGGGCGAGTTCGTCGCACTGATCGCGTCGATCATGGCGCTGACCGCGCTGGGCATCGATTCGATGCTGCCCGCCCTGCCCGCCATCGCCGATCAGCTGGGGGTGAGCGAGCCAAACCACCGGCAATATGTGATCACCGCCTTCATGCTGGGCTTCGCCGTCGCGCAGCTGGTGCACGGCCCGCTTGCCGACCGCTTCGGTCGCAAACCGGTGATCGGCGTCGCGCTGGCACTTTATGTGGTGACCAATCTGATCGCGGCGAGCGCCACCAGTTTCGAACTGCTGCTGATCGCGCGCGCAGCGAGCGGCGCGGCGGTTGCCGCCGGGCGCGTGGTCACCGTGGCGCTGGTGCGCGACTGTTTTCAGGGGCGGGCGATGGCGCGGGTGATGAGCCTCGCCTTCATGACGTTCATGATCGTGCCCGTCCTGGCACCCGCCTGGGGCCAGCTGATGGTGATGATCTTCGAATCGTGGCGGCCGATCTTTGGCGGGATCGGGATCGTCGCGGCGCTGGTGCTGAGCTGGTTCCTGATCCGCATGCCCGAAACGCTGGACCCGGCATCGGTCAACCGGCTTGACCTCAAGGAGATTTGGCGCGGCTATCGCATCATGTTCCGCGACCGCTGGGCCGTCGGCTACACCTTTGCGACCGCCGCCATTACCGGCTGTTTCTTTGCCTTCATCGGATCGATCCAGCAGATCGTGTATGATGTGTTCAAGCGCCCCGAGCTGCTGACCGTCGTGTTCGCGTCCATCGCCGGGCTGATGGCGGCGAGCGCCTTTGCCAATTCGCGGTTGGTCATGCGGTTCGGGATGCGTTTTCTGTCGCATCTCGCCATCGTCGCGACGACGCTGCTCGCCGCAATCCACCTCGCAATCATCCTCTTCTATGGCGAGACCTTGTGGATTTTCATCGTGCTGCAGGCACCGATGATGGCGGCGATGGGCCTCGCCAACTCGAATTTCTCGGCGATGGCGATGGAGAATATGGGCGAAATCGCCGGACGCGCGTCCAGCCTTCAGGGTTTCATCGCCACGCTGGGCGCCGCGGTGCTGGGCGCAGTGATCGGTCAATCGTTCGATGGCACCACCGTGCCCCTCTATATCGGCTTCACCACGCTCGGCCTGACAGCGCTGGCGATCGTCTTCGTCACCGAGCGCGGCAAATTGTTTCGTCGCAGCTGACGCCGTCTGACGCACCAGACGGAACCAGCCGCCCTTGCCCGCCGTTCGCGCATGCAGTTGAACGCAAGGAGACGGCAATGGGTGGTCATCAGGTGCAGGGTCATGGAACCGGCGACGACGGCTATGACGAAGACGGCTATGACGAAAGCCAGCGCGCAGAGATATTGGAGGCGACGGTCGGCGGCCCGGGCAACGGCACGTTGCTGACCGATCTTGCGCCCGACCTCGGCGCGGAGATCGATGCCGATGACGATGAAGACGAAGTTCTGCTGGCCGCCGACGAAGTGGCGGATGAGGCCATTGGCGATCCCGACGAGGATGAGGACGAGATCGAGGATTCGCTGCAGGATGATTTCGACAGCAATGTTGTCGATGACGACGATCTGGACGATCCCGAATCGGCGGCGTTGAACCCCTGATCGGCTGCGATTGACAGGCGAGGAAAGACAGCGGAGCATGGCGACGGGAGGAACCGCGCCATGCCCCGTGATCCGCGCATCGATGCCGCCGCGATGAAGGCGCAGGTCCGCGAGGGCACGAAGCGCAACTGGCAATATGAAAGCCGCTGAAGACTTGCGCGCTACCTGAAATATGGCATGATACAACATCTCGTAACGAGAGGAGGTATTCGATGCCCCGTGCTCTTGCCTATCGCCGCGCCGCCGATGACGAACCGTTCAGCGCGCTTAACATCACCCCGTTGATCGACGTCATGCTGGTGCTGCTCATCATGCTGATCGTCACCATCCCCAGCCTGACCCACAAGGTTCCGGTGGACTTGCCGCAGGGTGACGGGACGGCACCGCCGGGCCAGCCGCATCAGCTCGATATCACCGCCGATGGGACATTATGGTGGGACGGGGCGCGAATTTCGGACGCGCAGCTTCCGGCATTGCTCAAGGCGGGCGCGTCGGCCGATGCACCGTTGCTGCTGAAGACCGATGAGGCGGCGCGCTACGAGCGGTTCGATGCGATCCTGGCGCAGGTGAAGCGCGCCGGGGTCAGCAAGCTCGCCTTTGTCGGGCATGAGCGGATGAAGATCGACTGACCAGAACGCCTGTTTGCAGCGCGGCCAAGTTGCCGTAAACGTCAACCCATGCCGCGCTTCACCAAAGTCATCACCGCCGCTCCCGAGGACATTGACGAGCTCGGCCATGTCAACAACGCGGTCTGGGTCCGCTGGATTCAGGATGTGGCGGTGGCGCATTGGACCGCAGTCGCCGCGCCGGAGTATCGCGATGCCTATATCTGGGTCGTGACCCGGCACGAGATCGACTATCGCGGCAATGTGGTGGCGGGCGAGACGGTGACTGCCCAAACCTGGGTCCCCGAACCGCCCAAGGGCGCGCGCTTCGACCGGCATATGCGCTTCACGGATGCCGACGGGCGGGTGAAGGTGGAGGCAGTGTCGACCTGGGCAATGCTGGACCGCGCCACCGGGCGACTAGTGCGGGTGCGGCCGGAGATTGCCGCACCGTTCCTCGAAGGTGTCTAGCCCGAATTGCGCAATGCGGTCGCGATCGCGTTGATCGATAGCAGGATGCCCTGTTCGATCTTGGGATCGGTTTCGCCCGCGCGGTGACGCTTGAGCAGTTCGACCTGCAACAGGTTGAGGGGCTCGATATAGGGCAGCCGCAACTTGATCGAGGTTTCGAGCGCCGGGTGCTTTTCGAGCAGCCGCGTCTGGCGCGTCACCTCGAGCAACTGATCGTGCGTGGTGCGCCAGCCATCGCGGATGCCGCCGAAGATCCCCTCGGCCAGCGCCCGATCCTCGACCAGCGCGGCATAGCGCTCGGCGATGCCCATGTCGGACTTGGCCAGCACCATCTCCATATTCGCCAGCGTCGAGGCGAACAGCGGCCAGCCCGCCGCCATCTCGCGCAGCAGACCGCGGTCGGGGAACGCCGCCAGCGCCTGTCCCACGCCATACCAACCGGGCAGCATCACCCGCGCCTGGGCCCAGCTGAACACCCAGGGAATCGCGCGCAGATCCTCGATCGCGTCGCTCTTCTTGCGGCTGGCCGGGCGGCTGCCGATCTTGAGGCCGGCGATTTCGGCGATCGGGGTTAGCTGGCGGAAGAAGGTCGTGAAGCCGTCGGTGCCATAGACGAGGTCGCGATAGGCCTTGAACGCGGTGGTCGAGAGTTCTTCCATCGCGCCTTCGAACCGCGCGGCATCGGCCTCCGACAAGCGCTGCGGTTCCAGGCTGGCGAGCAACGTGGCCGAGGCCATCGCTTCCAAATTGGTCTGCGCACTTTCCCGGGTGCCATATTTGGCGGCGATCACCTCACCCTGTTCGGTGATGCGGATGCGGCCCTGCACCGTTCCGGGTGGCTGCGCCTGAATCGCCGCGAAGGACGATCCGCCGCCACGCCCGACCGCGCCGCCGCGACCGTGGAACAGCTGCATGCCGATGCCTGCTTCCTCGAACACCGGACGCAGCGCGGTCGATCCTTTGGACAGCCCCCAGGTCGAGGTCAGGTAACCACCGTCCTTGTTCGAGTCCGAATAGCCGATCATCACTTCCTGATGCCCGCGCTTGGTTGCGATCGCCGCGACCTCGGGCAGCGCGAACCAGGCGCGCATGATCTCCGGCCCGGCGTCGAGATCGCCGATCGTCTCGAACAGCGGCACCGCCATGATGTGCGCGACCGCCGGCTCGCCGGGGATGTAGAGCCCGGCTTCCTTGAGCAGGACATGGACTTCCAGCAAGTCGGACACCGACTGCGCCATCGACACGATATATTGGCTGATCGCCGCGCGGCCGTAGCGCGCGTGAACCTCGGCGGCGGCGTGGACGATGGCGAGTTCCGACGCGGTTTCGTCGGAGTAATCGGCATAGCGGCTGGTGAGCGGGCGCGGGCTGGCCAGTTCGCGGCGGAGCAGCGCGATGCGCGCGTCTTCGTCGAGCGCGGTGTAATCGGCCTCGACCCCGGCGACCTTGAGCAGTTCGGCGACCACGCGCTCATGCACCGCGCTGTTCTGGCGCATGTCGAGCGTGGCGAGATGGAAGCCGAAAATGTCGACCGCGCGGATCAGGCGGCCGAGCGACCCGCTCGACGCCAGCGTCTCGCCACCCTGCGCGGCCAACCCCTTGGCGATGGCCGACAGGTCGGCGCGGAACGCCGCCGGGTCGGGATAGCGCTCGCCCTTCAGCGCGCCGGGACGCGACGGCGCCTTGCCGGTCAGGTCGCGATACGTGGCGGCGAGGCGCGCGTAGATGCCGGAGATTGCCCGGCGATAGGGCTCGTCGCTGCGGCTGGCGGCATCGTCGCCGCTGGTTTCCGCCAGCGCCTGCACCCCGTCATCGATCTGCGCGTGATGCGCGGAGATCGAGATTTCGGCACCCAGTGCGTGCACGGCATCGAGATAATAGGTCAGCACCGTTTCGGCCGAGCGCGCCATGGTGAGGCGCATCGAATCGGCGGTGACGAACGGGTTGCCGTCGCGGTCGCCGCCGATCCAGTTGCCCGGACGCAGGAACGCCGGAACGCGGCTGCCCAGCGCGCGGTCCCAGCGGGCGTAGAGCGCGGGCAGCGTGGGCAGGAAAATGTCGCGCAGATAGGACAGCGCATTCTCGATCTCGTCGGCGACATAGAGCCGCTCGAAGCGCAGCACGCGGGTCTGCCAGAGCAAGGCAACCTGCCGCACGATCGCCTCATCGACCAGATCGCCGTCCGGCGTCTCGACGATGCCCTGGTCCTTGAGCCGCATCAGCTCGGCGATGCGGTTGCGGTGGTCGAGCATCGACTTGCGCCGCACCTCGGTCGGGTGCGCGGTCAGCACCGGGGCGACCAGCGCATCGGCCAGCAACTCGGCGATCCGCTCACGCCCGATGCCGTGCTCCTTGAGCTTGGCCACGGCATGCTCGATATCCGCGCCCGGTTCGGCGGCGATGCCCTGCCGGTCCTCGGCCAGGTTGGCGAGCATCGAAAACAGCATGAAGCTGCGCACGAAATCGAGCGTCTCGTCCAGGCTGAGGCTGTCGAGCCCGGGATCGATCGAGTCCGCGCCCGCGATGCCGCGATGCCGGTCGACCGATGCCGAGCGGATATATTCGATGCGCCGGAACAGCGCTTCGCCGCCATAAGCGCGGATCACGTCGCCAAGGACGCGGCCCAGAAAACGGACATCGGGATTGTTGGTGATGGGGGGTGCGCTGGCCATGTTGCGCGTGCTGCACTGCAAGATGGATCGCGTCAACGAGTCCGTAACGTCAGTTACCATTCGCGCGGCGATGCGAATTTTGGTTGCGATGACAGCGTTAGCGGGCATCGACAAGCCTTGCACACCCCCCTATCGCCGCCCTCAATCAAGGCAAAAGAGGACAAGCCAGCCCCATGCAGACCGCCAGCCAGGTTCTCGACCGCGTTCTCGTCCTCGAAATGGTCCGTGTGACCGAAGCCGCTGCCATCGCCGCATCGACGCTGACCGGGCGCGGCGATGAAAAGGCAGCCGACGCCGCCGCCGTGGAGGCGATGCGCGCGTCGCTCAACGAGCTCTACATGGATGGCACCGTAGTGATCGGTGAGGGCGAGCGCGACGAGGCACCGATGCTGTATATCGGCGAAAAGGTCGGATCGGCGCCGGGCAAGGGTCCCAAGATCGACATCGCGCTCGATCCGCTGGAAGGCACCACGATTTGCGCCAAGGCCGGGCCGAACAGCCTGGCCGTCCTCGCCATTGCCGAAGAAGGCAATCTGCTCAACGCGCCCGATGTCTATATGGACAAGATCGCGGTCGGCCCGGGCTATCCGCCCAACGTCATCGACCTCGACAAGTCGGTGACCGACAATATCTGCGCGATTGCCGCCGCCAAGGGCGTCGAGCCGCGCGAAATCATCGCCTGTGTGCTCGATCGCCCGCGCCATGAAAAGCTGATCACGGAGCTGCGGTCGCTCGGCTGCGGCGTCGTGCTGATCGGCGATGGCGACGTCGCCGGGGTGATCGCCACCACCGATCCCGACACTACGATCGATGTCTATATGGGCCAGGGCGGCGCGCCCGAGGGTGTGCTTGCCTGCGCGGCGCTGCGCTGCGTCGGTGGGCAGTTCAAGGGCCGGCTGTTGTTCCGCAACGACGATGAACGTGCTCGCGCGCGCAAATGGGGCATCAGCGACCTCGACAAGCAATATGACCTGTCGGAGCTGGCCAAGGGCGACTGCATCTTCGCCGCGACCGGCGTGACCGACGGGTCGCTGCTTGCCGGCGTCAAGCGCAAGAAGGGCAAGATGACGACCGAGAGCGTCGTCATGCGCGCCAGCAGCGGCACGGTGCGCTGGGTCAAGGGCGAGCATCGCATCGATTGATGGGCGTCGCGCTCCTCGACGCATTTCTGTTGGTCGCGCTGATCGGCGCGTATCTTTGGTACATTCGCGGCGACCGCAGCGGGAGCGCTCCTGCTGACCGGATCGCCAGCTATCGTCGCTGGATGCGCCGCGCGCCGCTGGCGTTCGGGGCGAGCGCGTTGGTGGCGCTGCTGGTCGCGGGGCGATGGGAAACGATCGGAGTCCTGCCGACCGAGTTCGCGCCCTTGGTCCCCGCCGCGCGCCGCCTTGCGGGCTTCGGTGGCAATGTCCTGCAGCTCAAGATCGCGGTTCTGGCCGGATTTGCGGGCGGGGCCGTAATCGGGCTGGGGATCGCGTGGTGGCGCGCGCATCGCGGGAAGCGTCAGCTGATCGCGGGCAAGTTCGCCGCCCTCCTCCCGCGCACGCCCGGCGAGACCGGCTGGACCGCGACGCTGGGAATTACCGCCGGCGTGGTGGAGGAGCTGTTCTTCCGCCTTGCGCTCCCGTTGTTCGCGGCGCGAGTCACAGGAAACGCACTGCTCGGCGTTGCATTAGCGACCGCATTGTTTGCCTATGCTCATCGCTATCAGGGCTGGGCGGGCGTTGCAGCGTCGGCGCTGGTCGGCGTGACGGTGGCGATCCTCTACCTCGCCACCGGCCAGCTATGGTTCGCGATGCTGGTTCACGCGCTGCTCAATCTCAACGCGCTGGTGCTGCGACCATTGCTGGTTCCGGTCAGTTCTTCAGCCGCCAGCCGCTCTTGAAGATCCAGCCGATCACGGCGAGGCAGGCGACCAGGAAGGCAGCGGTGAAGCCCAGGCTGACGCCGATCGCGACATCGCCCTTGTCGAAGAACGCCCAACGGAAGCCGCTGACCAGATAGACGACCGGATTGGCCAGGCTGATCGTCCGCCACGGTTCGGGCAGCATGCTGATGGTGTAGAAGGCGCCGCCAAGGAAGGTCAGCGGAGTGACGATCAGCGCGGGGACGAACGACAATTGTTCAAACCCCTTGGCCCAGATACCGATGATGAAGCCGAGCATCGAGAAGGTGACCGCAGTCAGCACCAGCATCGTCAGCATCATGAACGGATGCGCGATCGGCACATCAACGAACGCCATCGCGGTGAACAGGATGATCAGGCCGATCGCGATCGACTTGGTCGCCGCCGCGCCGACATAGCCGATCACCATCTCCCACGCCGTCACCGGTGCGGACAGGAGTTCGTATACGGTGCCGGTGAATTTGGGGAAGTAGATGCCGATCGACGCGTTGGAGATCGACAGCTGCAACAGGTTCATCATGATCAGGCCCGGCACGATGAAGCTGCCGTACGAGACGCCGTCCAGCTCCTGCATCCGCGACCCGATCGCGCCGCCGAACACGACGAAATAGAGCGCAGTGGTGATCACCGGCGTGACCAGGCTCTGCCACAAGGTGCGCAGCGCGCGCGCCATTTCAAAGCGATAGATCGCCCAGACGCCGTGATGGTTGAATCCCTTCACGCCGCTTCCTCCCGCTTGGCCGCCACAAGGTCGACGAAAATGTCCTCAAGGCTCGACTTGGATGTGTCGAGATCCTTGAACGCGATGCCCAGCTCGCCGAGCTTGCGCAGCAGCGAGGGGATGCCGGTCCGCTCCGCCTGCGCGTCAAACGTGTAGCGCAGCCGCGTCCCTTCATCGGTCAGCGTCAGTTGCCATTCGGCGAGTTCGGGCGGGATCACGGTCATCGGCTCGACCAGCGACAGGTCCAGTTCGCGCTTGCCCAGCTTCTTCATCAGCACGGCCTTGTCCTCGACCAGCAGCAATTCGCCGCGGTTGATCACGCCCACCCGGTCGGCCATTTCCTCGGCCTCCTCGATATAATGGGTGGTCAGGATGATCGTCACGCCGCGTTCGCGCAGCCGGTGGACCAGCTTCCACATGTCGCGGCGCAGTTCGACATCGACCCCAGCGGTCGGCTCGTCGAGGAACAGCACGTCCGGCTCATGCGCCAGCGCCTTGGCGATCAGCACGCGGCGCTTCATGCCGCCCGACAGCTCCATGATCTTGGAGTTGCGCTTGTCCCATAGCGACAGGTCTTTCAGCACCTGTTCGATATGCGCGTCATTGGCAGGGCGGCCGAACAGGCGGCGGCTGTAGCAAGTGGTGGCCAGCACGGTTTCGAACATGTCGACCGACAATTCCTGCGGCACCAGTCCGATCATCATCCGCGCGGCGCGGGCGTCGGCGATCGCATCATGCCCGCCGACGTGGATCGTGCCGGACGAGGGCGTGACGATGCCGCAGATGATGCTGATCAGCGTCGTCTTGCCCGCGCCATTGGGGCCGAGCAGCGCGAAAATCTCGCCCTTGTTGATGTCGAGATCGACCGCGCCCAGCGCCCGATGCCCCGAGGCATAGGTCTTGCTGACGCCCCTAACAGATAGAATTGGGCGAACGGATAGGATGGGTTGCATGCTTGGCCCCCGCATGTGGAGGGCGGCATCTAGGCACGGGACAAAGGCCGAACAAGGCCGCGCGGATTATTTACCTTTGCGCCGCGCGGCTTCCACCGCCTGCTTCAGAACTTCATAGGGGACCATGCCCGAAATCACCTGATCGCCGATCACCCAGCTTGGCGTTCCGGTAACCCCCAGCTTGCTTGCGACGTCGAGATTGCGTGCAACCTCCGCCTCGACCCGCGCGCTGCCGATCGACTGCTGCGCGCGCGCGGCGTCCAGCCCGGCGGTCGCGGCGGCCGCGTTGATCGAAGCCTCGCTCACCTGACCGCCCGAATAGAGCGCCATGTGGAACGGCTTGAACTTGCCCTGCTCGGCAGCGGCGAGGCCCCAGCGTGCGGCAACGCGGCTACCCTCGCTCAGCACGGGCAATTCGCGATAGACGATGCGGACCTTGGGATCCTCCGCCACCAATCGCGCGATCATCGGCAGGCTGGCGCGGCAATAGCCGCAGGCATAGTCCATCCACACCGACACGGTTACATCGCCCGACGGATTGCCTTCCCACGCCCCGGCATAGGCGTCGAAAATCGCTGCACGGTTGGCGGCGACCGCCTTCCCGCTCTCGCGCTCCTGCAGCCGCTTCATCGCCTCGGGCAGGATTTCCGGGTTTTCGAGGACATAGTTGCGCACGACCTGTCCGATCGCCTTGTCGTCGCGCGCTGCTCCATTGGGCGCCAACGCCTGCACACCGACTACGACCAAACCGCCGATCACGCCGGACAGCACCAACGTGCCGGCCAGCGCCAGCGGGCTCTTCGCCAGTTTTTCGATCACTTGCGCTTCCTGTCCTGCATCATCGCCTGACCGGCCATGACGATATCCTGCGCACGAATCCAGTCAGGCGTGCCCTGGGGCAGCCCGGCCATTGCCACCTGCGCGCTGGGGATGGCACGACCGAGATCACCAATCATGCTGGCGCGTTCGGCGGTCGCGAGTGCGGCGCGGGGGCCGTCACCCTTGCGCTCGTACAACATACCGAGCTGATACCAGGCCCAAGGGTTCTCCTTGTCGCGCACCACCGATTGACGCAGCACCGTCTCTGCCTCGGCCAGATGCGCGGGATCTTCGGTCGCGAGCAGCGCGTGGCCGAAGGTGGTGGCGATCAGCGGCTGGAAATTGGTCTTGGCCGTCGCTGCGCGCAGCGGAGCGAGCGCATCGCGCGGCTTGCCCGATTCGAGCAGGATCTGTCCTTCCAGCTCGAGGAAATAGGGGTTTTCGGGCTCTGCGCGCACCAGTGCCGCCGCCTCACCCGCCGCTTCCTTGGGATAGCCGCCGAGGTGATAGGCATAGGCGCGGGCATAGCGCGCGGGCACGCTGGTGTCGGTCGCGGGATAGCGGCGCAGCGTATCCTTGGGCTCGGTCACATAGCCACGCAGCTTGGCCTGGACGCGCTTGAACCGCGCCTCGATCTGCGGATCGCTGGGCTTGTTCCAGGCCGGATCCGCCTGGAGGTCGGCCGTCAGCGTTGCGACGCGGTCGCCCGACATGGGGTGGCTCATCACATAGCTGGTATCGCTGCCGCGCTTGAGGCCCCAGCGGAATTCCTGCTGCTGCAGCTTCTTGAAGAAGTCGAGCATGCCGCGCCCGCTGACGCCGGCACCGGACAGGAACTTGACCCCGGCGGCGTCGGTCGTCGCCTCCTGCGCGCGGCTGAAGGCCAGATAATTGCCCATCGCGGCGCGCTGGCCGAGTTGCATCAGGCCCATGCCGGCATCGGCCGAGCCGGCCGCCATCGCCGCCGCGCCGAGCAACAGGCTGAGGATCGTGATGCCGGTCGCGCCCTTGCCCATCCGGTCGCCCAAGGGCACGTGACCGCCGGTGATGTGGCCGATTTCGTGCGCGATCACCCCCTGCACCTCATTGGCGCTCGAGGCTGCGTCGATCAGGCCCGAATGGAGATAGACGGTCTGTCCGCCCGCGACAAAGGCGTTGATCGACTGATCATTGATCAGGACAATGCGGACATTGGCGGGCGACAGGTTCGCCGCCTTGATGATGTCGCGCGACATGTCGGCGAGCAGCGCCTCGCTCTCCGCATCGCGCAGGATCGATTGGGCATAGGCCGGGCTGGTGATGCACAGCAGCAGCAACGCGAACAGGGATACAAGCCGCTTCATGCCGCACATCATGGTGGTTTTTCCCCCGCGATCAACCGTCGGCACGACGGGACGTAAGTTTGCGTTTGTTTCAGCAACGCTGAAACGGCTGCGGCACCGACTTGGCCCGAATGCAATGAACCGGCGATGAAAAAAGGGCGGGAGCATCGGCCCCCGCCCCTGTTTTCGCGATCAGGCCCCGAAGGTGCGCTGCCACCAGCCGCCGCGACGCGGCGCGCCGCTATCGGAATTGGCTTCGCCGGCGTCACCATCGGTTGCTTCGGCTTCGGCTGCCACCGGCGCGGCTTCCGCCTCTGCAGGTGCCGCTTCCTCAGCGGGCTCGGCGACGACTGCCTCGTCAGCCTTCTTGCGGCGGCTGCGCTTGGGCTTGGCCGGTGCTTCCTCGGCAACGGGAGCCTCGACCGCCTCGACCACGACTGGCGCTTCGACCGGTACGGCTTCGGCGGAGGGAGCGTCCTCGCCCTTCTTGCGGCGGCTGCGCTTCGGCTTGGCGGGTGCCTCCTCGGCGACCGGAGCCTCGACCGGAGCGGCTTCGGCAACCGGCTCGGCGGCGTCCGCTACCGGCTCGGCATCCGCCTTTTTGCGGCGGCTGCGCTTCGGCTTGGCGGGCGCTTCTTCGGCGACCGGCTCTGGCTGCGGCGCATCAGCCTCGACCGAAGCGTCTTCGCCACCCTCGACCGCGCCGTCCTCGACCGCGCCGTCCTCGCCAGCGCCATTGCCGCGACGACCGCCACGACGGCCACGGCGACGACGCTTGCGGCCTTCGCTCGACTCGTCGGCAACCGGTGCATCGGTGGCTGCTTCGACTGCGTCACCAGCGTCGCCAGCATCGCCATCCTCGTCCGCACCCTCGGCGTCCGAATCCTGCTCGCCCTCGGCACCCTGCGCGCCTTCGCCATCCTCGCGACGGCCGCGACGACCACGACGGCGACGGCGGCGCTTGCGGCCCTCACCCTCGGTCTCGGCACGCTCGCCACGGTCACGACGCTCGCGCGGGGCACGAGCCTCGACCTCCTCTTCCTCTTCGTCTTCTTCCTCGTCGATCTCGTCGACGATGTCCTCTTCGATCTCCTGGATCGCAGCGGCGAACTTCGGCGCATGCGCCGGCGGCGGGCCGCTCGCCTCGACCGACATGCGCGCGCCTTCCAACTCGCCGTCCGACAGGATTTCGACGCGGACGCCATAGCGGTCCTCGATCTCGGCGATGTCGGCGCGCTTGTTGTTGAGGACGTAGAACGCCGCTTCCTGGCTGCAGCGCAGCGTGATGTGCGAACCGCGACCGCGTGCGGCCTCATCCTCGATCAGGCGCAGCGCGGACAGGCCCGCCGACGATGCGGTGCGGACCAGCCCGGTGCCCTCGCAATGCGGGCACTGGCGGGTCGATGCCTCAAGCACGCCGGTGCGCAGCCGCTGGCGGCTCATTTCCATCAGGCCGAACGCCGAGATGCGGCCGACCTGGATGCGGGCGCGATCGTTCTTCAGCGCCTCCTTCATCGCCTTCTCGACCTTCCGGACGTTGGACGAATGGTCCATGTCGATAAAGTCGATGACGACAAGGCCGGCCATGTCGCGCAGCCGCAGCTGGCGCGCGATTTCCTGCGCGGCTTCAAGGTTGGTGGCGGTCGCAGTCTGCTCGATCGAGTGTTCACGGGTCGAGCGGCCGGAGTTGATGTCGATCGACACCAGCGCCTCGGTCGGGTTGATGACGAGATAGCCGCCGGATTTGAGCTGTACCACCGGGTGGTACATCGCCGACAATTGCTCTTCGACCCCGGCGCGCTGGAACAGCGGCACGGCGTCGCTGTAATGCTTCACCTTCTTGGCGTGGCTCGGCATCAGGAGCTTCATGAAGTCCTTCGCCTGGCGATAGCCTTCATCGCCTTCGACGATCACCTCGTCGATATCCTTGTTATAGATATCGCGGATCGCGCGCTTCATCAGGTCGCTGTCGCCGTAGACGAGCGCAGGCGCGGAGGATTGCAGCGTCTTTTCGCGGATTTCGTCCCACAGCCGGGCGAGATAGTCGAAGTCGCGCTTGATCTCCGTCTTGGTGCGCTGAAGCCCGGCGGTGCGGACGATGCAGCCCATCGACGGCGGCAGCTTCAGGTCCGCCATGATGGTCTTCAGGCGCTTGCGGTCGGCGGCCGAACTGATCTTGCGGCTGATCCCGCCGCCATGGGCGGTGTTGGGCATGAGCACGCAATAACGGCCGGCAAGCGACAGATAGGTGGTCAGCGCCGCACCCTTGTTGCCGCGCTCTTCCTTGACGACCTGAACCAGCAGCACCTGACGGCGGCGGATCACGTCCTGAATCTTGTAACGGCGGCGCAGGCTCATGCGGCGCTGGCGCAGCGCCTCGACCTGATCGTCGCTGCCCTTGCGGCCACGGCGGCGACGGCCCTTGCCATTCTCGCCTTCGCCCTCGCCGTCGCTTTCCGCTTCGGCGCCGTCTTCGTCCTCATCGGCGGGACGCTCCACCACCTCGACGTCGCCATCCTCGTCGTCATGATCGTGATCGTCGCCGTCATCCGCCTCGCGCAGCGCGGCTTCCTCAGCGGCGTGCTCGGCCTCTTCGCGCAGCAATGCTTCGCGGTCTTCCTTGGGGATCTGGTAATAATCGGGGTGGATTTCGCTGAACGCGAGGAAGCCGTGGCGATTGCCGCCATATTCGACGAACGCCGCCTGCAGCGACGGTTCGACGCGGGTCACCTTGGCGAGATAGATATTCCCCTTGAGCTGCTTGCGCTCGGCACTCTCGAAATCAAACTCCTCGATTCGATTTCCTTTGACGACCGCCACGCGGGTCTCTTCCCGGTGGCGTGCGTCGATCAGCATACGCATGGTCATTATTTGGTCTCCGGGCGCGCCAGGCGGGTGTCAGCCGCGGCGCGCGAACAAGATTGCGCCCCGTCAAAATGGGGGCGCAGGGGTTTGGTGATGCCTCTGCTGCATTGGCACGGCCGGACCCGTGGGTGCCCGCCTCCGCCGCCTCGCGCGCGACCGCCTGAGCGGTGCGATGCGGGATGGACGGAAATTGCCTCATGCAGCGTCAACCTGAAATTACCGGGCCGATTGGGCCGGCGATGGATACCGAGTGACCCAAATTGGGCTCGGTCGGCACGATGCCTAGCATCGGTGTGGCTGCGCGGCAACATTTCGCGTGCGTTGCGCAAATGGACCCCGCGCCCGGCAAAGCTCTGCCGGTTGCCGGCAAAAAAATGCCGAATCCCGAATTAACCGCATGGCTTCACCGCGCCGGAAGGTGCCGGTGATTATCCCGGTCGGGTCAGGGAGACTATTTTTGTGAGTACACGTGCATGCTTTTGGGCTGGACCCCCCCCAGCCCGGCGCGGCATATCGCCCGGGTGTCTTTTTTCCTGGCCCTTCTCGCCGGCTTTTTGACCGGCGCACCGAGTTGGGCTGGAACCATACGTGCCATCGACGTGCAGTCGAACCGGATCGTCATCCGGTTTGACGAACGGGTCGCCGGTGCCAGCAGCTTCGTCCTTGCGGGTCCGAACCGGATCGCGCTGGACCTGATGGGTGCGCGTCCCGGGGCAGCGCCCGACCTGGCTCGCGGCCCGGTCGCTGCGGTGCGCCAGGCGTCGCAGGGCGATGGCGCGCGCGTCGTGTTCGACCTCGCCCGGCCGGCGATCGTCACCGACGGCAAGTTCGGCGCCGACGGCTCGACGCTGACGCTGGAGCTGCGCACGGTGGACGAGGCGCGCTTTGCCCGCGCCGCTGCGGAAGGCCGGCTAAGCTTCCTCCCGCCGTTCAGCTTCGTGCGGGCATCGACCCGGCACAGCTACAGCGTGTCGGTGCCAGTCCCGCCCAAGCCGATGCCCTTCGCCATGCCGCGAATCTATGGTGCCGACGACGATCGCCCGCTGGTGGTGATCGACCCGGGTCATGGCGGGCATGATCCCGGCGCGATTTCCGCGGATGGGACTCAGGAAAAGGTCCTGGCGCTCAAGATCGCCAAGGCGATCCGCGACGAACTGGTCGCGTCGGGCCGCGTGCGGGTTGCGCTGACTCGCGAAGATGACCGCTATCTGGTTCATCGCGACCGGTTCGAGGTTGCCCGTGCGCTCGGCGCGGCATTGTTCATCTCGGTCCATTGCGACGCGGCGCTGCACCCCGGCGCGAGCGGGGCGACGGTCTATACCCTGTCAGAAGTGGCGTCCGACAAGGAAGCCGCACGGCTGGCTGCGCGTGAGAACAAGTCCGACATTCTGGCCGGCATCGACCTGGCCAGCCAGAATCGCGACGTCTCCTCGATCCTGATCGACCTCACTCAGCGCGAAACGATGAACGCGTCGGCGAAATTCGCCCGCCTGCTGGGCCGCGAGGCGCAGGGTCTGATCCCGGTCAAGGACAATCCGCACCGCATGGCGTCGCTGCTGGTGCTCAAGGCGCCCGACATGCCCTCGATCCTGTTCGAGGCGGGCTATATCTCCAACCCCGCCGATGTCGCTTTGCTCAACACCGCCGAGGGGCGCAAGCGCGTGGCGCAGAGCGTCGACCGCGCGGTGGCGATCCACTTCGCCACACGGATGGCGGCGCGGTGAAGCAATTCCTCCCCTGCCTCGCAGGGGAGGTGGCACGCGCAGCGTGACGGAGGGACCGCCGCTGCAAGCGGCGGAATTTTGCCGAGCTGTTGACCGGCCGTCTGCGCGGCCGCCCCTCCACCACCGCCTGTGGCGGTGGTCCCCCTCCCCTGAGCAGGCCAGGGGAGGAATGAACGGGTCCTCCTCCCCTCACCCCGTCGCATCCCCCGCTGGCAAGCGCGCGCATTCCTGCTAAACCCCGCGCGCAATGGCGGACGACACCCAACCCAATTTCGTGCTCAAATTCACGCGTGAGGATGCCGGGGACCGCTTTGCGGTGATCCGCCGCAAATGGTGGTTCAAGGTGCTGGCGTGGCTGGCGCTGCTCGCGGGCGTCGGAACGGTCGTGCTGTGGGCGCTGTTCCTGCGCGACCTGCCTTCGGTCGACAAATTGCGCAGCTATGAGCCGCCGCTGCCGACCAATATCCGCGCAGGCGACGGGACCCCGCTGCGCAGCTATGCCCGCGACCGCCGGGTCGAACTGTCGTTCGAGGAATATCCCAAGCTGATGGTCGGCGCGTTCCTGTCGGCCGAGGACAAGACGTTTTTCCAGCATAGCGGCGTCGATTATCCGGGGCTGGTGCGCGCGGCGTGGCAGGGGCTGACCAGCGGCGAAACGCCGCGCGGCACCTCGACCATCACGCAACAGGTGGCAAAGAACCTGCTGCTCACCAACGAGGTCAGCTATGTCCGCAAGGCGCGCGAGGCGATCCTGGCGTTCCGCATCGAGAACAGCCTGTCCAAGGAACAGATTCTCGAACTCTACCTCAACCAGATCGCGCTGGGGCGGAATGCGTTCGGGGTCGAGGCGGCGGCCAATGCCTATTTCGACAAGAGCGTGCGCGAGCTGACCATCCCGCAATTCGCCTATCTGGCGATCCTGCCCAAGGGGCCGAGCAACTACATGCCCGAGCGGCACGAGAAGCGCGCGATCGAGCGGCGCAACTGGGTCCTCGGGCAGATGCTCGAAAACGGCTATATTGATGCTGCGCAGCATAGCGCCGCCATCGCCGCGCCGCTGGGCGCGGTCCCGCGCAAAACGCCCAAGACCGACCCGCTCGGCGGCTATTTCATTGAAGAGGTGCGCCGCCAGCTGATCGACAAGTTCGGCGAGACCGAGGAATCGGGGCCGTACAGCGTCTATGCCGGCGGGCTGTGGGTACGGACGTCATTCGATCCCGAGCTGCAAAAGGCGGCGCAGAAAGCGCTGCGCGACGGCTTGATCCGCTATGATCGTGGGCGCGGCTGGTCGGGACCGATGCGCGAAAAGCCGTTCGAGGGCGACGGCTGGCGCAGCGCGTTGCTCAACGAGAATATCGACCTCGATTATGAGGACTGGCGCGCGGCCATTGTGATTTCGAAGACCGGATCCAGTGCGCAGATCGGCTTTGGCGATGGCGGCACCGGGGTGCTGCCGCGCGGCGGCGCGCAGATGCCGGTGCGCGGCAAGGGGGGCACCGCCTTCGCCGCCCTGAAGCCCGGCGACGTCATTGCAGTCGCACCGGAGGGCGGTGTGTTCGGCCTGCGTTCGGTTCCCAAGATTTCCGGCGGCATGGTGGTCGAAGATCCGCGGTCGGGCCGCATCCTGGCGATGCAGGGCGGCTTCGACGCGACGGTGCAGGCGTTCAACCGCGCGACCCAGGCACAGCGTCAACCGGGTTCGACGATCAAGCCGATCGTATATGCCGCCGCGCTGGAAAACGGCATGACCCCGGCGTCGATCATCGTCGATGGCCCGTTCTGCGTGTGGCAGGGCGCGGCGCTGGGCGAGAAGTGTTTCCGCAATTTCGGCAATACCCGTGGCGCGGGGCCGCGCACGATGCGCTGGGGCATCGAACAATCGCGCAACCTGATGACCGTGCAGGCGGCGAACCAGACCGGCATGGACAAGGTCGTCGACCTGATGCAGCGGATGGGCGTCAGCCAGCAGAAATATCCGCCCTATCTCTCCTATGCGCTGGGCGCGGGCGAGACGACGGTGATGCGGATGGTCAACGCCTATTCGATCCTGGTCAATCACGGCCGCGCGCTCAACCCGACGCTGATCGACTTCGTCCAAAACCGCCATGGCAAGGTGGTGTGGCCCGAAAACTGGCGTCCGTGCGACCGCTGCAACATGCCCGATTGGGACGGCAAGCCAATGCCGCGCCCGGCCAATCGCGCGCGCCAGGTGCTCGACGCGATGAGCGCGTATCAGATGGTGCACATCACCGAAGGCGTGATCCAGCGCGGCACCGCTACGGTCCTGCGCGACCTCAATCGCCCGATCATGGGCAAGACCGGAACCTCGTCCGGCCCGCGCGACGTGTGGTTCATCGGCGGCACGCCGCAAATGGTCGCGGGCCTGTATATGGGCTATGACACGCCGACCAATCTGGGCGGCTATGCGCAGGGCGGAACCATCGCCGCGCCGATCTTCAAGGCGTTCGCGCAAAAGGCGCTGGAGAAGGAAGACGTCCTGCCCTTCACCGCGCCGGCCGGCATGCGCATGGTCCGCATCGACCGCACCACCGGCAAGCGCGTGTTCGGCGCCTGGCCCGGCACCGACCCCAAGGGCGCGGTGATCTGGGAAGCGTTCAAGCCGGAGAGCGAACCGCGTCGCCGCAGCCGCGGGGAGGAGGAAGCGCCCAAGGCCGAGGTCAAGAAAAAGGCCGTGCAGCGGGAACAGCGCGACAGCGACTTCTTGCATCGCGAGGGCGGAATCTATTAGGCCCGCGCTGGCGCGGACCCCTTGGGCCGCGCCAGCGCGGGCCGTATCCCGGCGCAGGCCGGGATCGCCAGCGTCAGGCGACGGCGGGGCGGCACGCGGGTCTTCGGGGGTCGTTGGGACGTTTGGCCGATGCCATTTGGCGGCCCCGGCCTTCGCCGGGGCGACGAGTAGAGTTTGGCCCCGGTCTGTGCCGGGGCGACGAAGGTTATTTGAAAGGTTTCCCGATGCGCGCCGAAGCGCAGGCATATGCCGACAAGATCAACGCCGCGCTTGCCCTGCTGCGCCGCTTCATCGACTGGGACAAGGCGCTGCGCCGGCTCGACGAGCTGAATGCGCGCGTTGAGGACCCGACCCTGTGGGACAAGCCCCGCGAGGCACAGGAGGTGATGCGCGAGCGCCGTCGCCTCGACGAATCGATCACTGCGACCCGCGCGATCGAGCGCGAGCTGGCCGAAACCGCCGAGCTGATCGAGATGGCCGAGGCCGAGGGCGATGAGGAAATGGCGGTCGAGGGCACGCAGGGCCTCGCCGCGCTCGCCGAACGTGCCGAGCAAGACAAGGTCAAGGCGCTGCTGTCGGGCGAAGCCGACGCCAACGACACCTATCTCGAAGTGCATTCAGGCGCAGGTGGGACCGAGAGCCAGGACTGGGCCGAGATGCTTCAGCGCATGTATTCGCGCTGGGCCGAGCGGCATGGCTTCAAGGTCGAGCTGGTCGATTATCACGCCGGCGAACAGGCCGGGATCAAGTCGGCGACGCTGCTGATCAAGGGCGAAAACGCCTATGGCTATGCCAAGACCGAGAGCGGCGTGCACCGGCTGGTCCGCATTTCGCCCTATGACAGCTCCGCGCGGCGGCACACCAGCTTCTCGTCGGTCTGGGTCTATCCGGTGATCGACGATTCGATCGACATCGAGATCAATGAAAGCGACCTCAAGATCGACACCTATCGCGCATCCGGCGCGGGCGGACAGCACGTCAACACCACCGATTCGGCGGTGCGCATCACGCACGTACCGTCGGGCATCATCGTCGCCAGCCAGCAGGACCGGTCGCAGCACAAGAACCGCGCGACCGCGATGGGCATGCTGAAGGCGCGGCTGTACGAGGCGGAACTCGCCAAGCGCGAGGCCGCGGCGCTGGGCGAATATACCGCCAAGACCGAAATCGGCTGGGGCCACCAGATCCGATCCTATGTCCTCCAACCCTATCAGTTGGTGAAGGACCTGCGCACCGGGGTTACTTCGACCGCGCCGTCGGATGTGCTCGACGGGGCTCTCGACCCGTTCATGGCAGCTGCGCTATCACAGCGTGTGACCGGCGAGACGGTCGAGGTGGAGGACGTCGATTGAGACTGGCCGGCGCTGCGTTGATCCTGATCCCGGCGGCTCTGATCGCCGGGTGTGACGAGACGCGCCCGCGCCCCCAGCCCGAGCCGAGCGAAGAGCTGGCATTCCCCGCCGCCGACCGACCGGTCGCGCCGATCGTGTCGTCGCGCTGGTCCACCGAAGAAGCGCGCGACCGGCTGAACGAGGCCGATACGGTGATGAACCTCGCCGAAATCCGCCCCGGCACGACCGTTGCCGACATCGGCGCCGGTGAAGGCTATTACACCGTCCGGCTTGCCGCGCGGGTCGGAGCGAAGGGCCGCGTGCTGGCGCAGGACATCGTCCCCGAGGTCCGCGACGCGCTGGCGCAGCGTGTGGCGCGCGACCGGCTCGACAATGTCAGCGTGCGGCTGGGCGAACCCGAGGATCCCAAGCTGCCCGACAACAGCTTCGACCGCGTGTTCATGGTGCACATGTATCACGAGATCGAATCGCCTTACGAATTCCTGTGGCGGATGCGACCTTCGCTGCGCCCGGATGGCCTGGTCGTGGTGGTCGATGCCGACCGCGCGACTCAGAATCACGGGACGCCCCCCGCGTTGCTGAAATGCGAGTTCGCCGCGGTCGGCTATCGCCAGGTGTCGATCCGCGACATGCCGTCGGCGGGCGGCTATATCGCCATGTTCAAGGCCGAAGGACCGCGCCCCGAGCCGTCGGCGATCCGCGCGTGCCCCAATCGCCCGAGCGCCAAGGCGAGCGGCAAGCCGATGGGCGATGAATAGGGTTTTTTGTTTGCGGCACCGGCGCAGCTGGACCAAATTCAAAGCAAGCCGGCAGCCCGAAAGCTCCACGTCGCGCCGCCGCGCCCGACCACGACATGATCGACCAGCCGGGTGTCCACCGCCGCGAGTGCGCGCGCGACTCGCGCGGTGACGTCGCGGTCGGCTCGGCTGGGCCAGGCCTCGCCCAGCGGGTGGTTGTGCGCCATCACAACCCGCGCCGCGTCCAGCAGAACCGCGTCGGCGACGATCCGGCGCAGCGGCAGCTCCACCGCATCCGCCCAGGGCGACGTAATGCGGCGGGTGCCGATCACGGCCCCGCGCGAGTCGCAAAAGGCGAAGACTGCAAGCTCATGCTGTGCATCGGCGATCTCGGCGGCAAGCCGGCTGGCCAGCGCGTCGGGGGGAGCTTCCGGGGAAAGAACGGACAACGCGCCAGCCATGGGGCGAGCGTCGCGCCGCAGCCCTGCCGGGTCGAGCGCAACTCGCCCCGGTGCGGACCGGATTACCGCCAAAATGGAGTGACCGCGCTTGGCGGCCACTCATGGCTCGGCTAGGCTCGCCGCATGCGGCAATATCTCGACCTGATGGAACGCGCGCTGCGCGACGGCGCGGTGCAACATGACCGGACCGGCGTGGGGACGCGCAGTGTGTTCGGCCACCAGATGCGCTTTGACCTCAGCGCGGGCTTTCCGCTGCTGACCACCAAGAAGCTGCACATTCGATCGATTTTCATCGAATTGCTGTGGTTCCTGCGCGGCGACACCAATGTGAAGTGGCTGCAGGACCGTCGCGTGAGCATATGGGACGAATGGGCGGATGAAGCGGGCGACCTCGGCCCGGTCTATGGCAAGCAGTGGCGCGACTGGGAGGCGCCGGACGGGCGGCATATCGACCAGATCAAGGAGTTGATCGAGACGCTGAAGACCAGCCCCGCGTCGCGGCGGATGGTCGTGTCGGCGTGGAATCCGGGCGAGCTGCACGCGATGGCGCTGGCGCCGTGCCACTGCCTGTTCCAATGCCATGTCGCCAATGGCAAGCTGTCGCTGCAGCTGTATCAGCGCAGTGCCGACATCTTTCTGGGCGTGCCGTTCAACATCGCGAGCTATGCGCTGCTGACGCATATGCTGGCGCAGCAATGCGACCTGGAGGTGGGCGAGTTCATCTGGACCGGGGGCGATTGCCACCTCTACTCCAACCATGTCGAGCAGGCCGAGCTACAGCTATCGCGCGCTCCGGGTCCGCTTCCCCGGCTCGAAATCCTGCGCCGCCCGCCGTCGATCGACGCTTATGAATATGAGGATTTCGCGCTGCACGATTATGTCGCGCAGCCGCACATCAAGGGCGCGGTGGCGGTTTGATCACCTTTCATCTGGCGCGGGCGGCGAATGGGGTCATCGGGGTCGATGGCGACCTGCCCTGGCGGCTGCCCGCCGATTTGAAGCGGTTCAAGGCGCAGACCATGGGCAAGCCGATGGTGATGGGACGCAAGACGTTCGAGGGGTTTCCGAGCCCCCTGCCCGGCCGTCGGCATATCGTGCTGACGCGCGATCCGGCCTGGCGCGCGGAGAGGGCGGAGGTGGTGCATTCGGTCGCGGAAGCGCTGGAAATCGCTGGCGACGGCGACGTCGCGGTGATCGGCGGGGCGGAGATTTTCGCGCTGTTTCTGCCACTTGCCGAGCGGATCGAGCTGACCGAGGTGCATGAGTCGCCCAATGGCGATGCGGTGGTGCCGGCGTTCGGGGCGGAGTGGCGCGAGGTGGCGCGCGAGGACCACCCCGCTGAGGGTGTGCGGCCTGCTTACAGCTTCGTGACGCTCGAACGGGATTCCTGATCGTCACCCCCGGGCTTGTTCCGGGGGCCACCTTGCCGCAACATCCGGTCAACGGATGGGGAGGGTGTCGTGAAAAAGTGGCTTTGGGGTTTTTGCGCCCTGATCGCGGTGGCGTTGTTCGCCTTTTTCGCTTTTGCCCCCGGCTATGTCGAAAAAGGGATGAATCAAGTCGTCGCGACCAAGTTGCCGACTGTGTCCGATTCCACCCGTAAATTGCACACAAGTCTCCAGATCGCGGACATGCATGAGGACACGTTGCTGTGGAAACGCGACGTGCTGGAGCGTGCGGACCGGGGCCATGTCGACCTGCCCCGGCTGATCGAGGGCAATGTCGCGCTGCAGGTGTTTTCGTCGGTGACCAAGACGCCGAAGAACCAGAATTACGACGCCAACAGCGCGGAGACCGACAATATCACGCTGCTGACGGTCGCGCAGTTGCAGCCGCCGCGCACCTGGACCTCGCTGCTCGAACGCTCGCTCTATCATGCGCAGAAGCTGGAGCGGGCGGCGGCGCGGTCGGACGGGCGGCTGCACGTCATCCGCAGTCCCGAAGAGCTCGATATCCTGCTCGCCGCGCGCGAATTGGGGCAGAAGGCGACGGGCGGGCTCCTCTCGATCGAGGGGCTGCAGAATATGGAGGGCAAGCTCGAGAATCTCGACCGGCTCTACAATGCCGGCTTCCGCATGGCGGGGCTGGTGCATTTCTTCGATAATGAACTGGCCGGGTCGATGCATGGCGAGCGGAAGGGCGGGCTGACCCCGCTCGGCCGCCAGACGGTACGGCGGATGGAGCAGCTCGGCATGATCGTCGACATCGCGCATTCGAGCCACGCGACCGTGGCAGAGGTGCTCAGGATGGCGAAGCGCCCCGTGGTCTCCAGCCATGGCGGGGTGCAGGCGGTGTGCAAGGTCAACCGCAACCTGAGCGACGCCGAGATTCGCGGCGTGGCGAAGACCGGCGGGGTGGTCGGCATCGGATATTGGGACGCGGCGATTTGCGGGACCGAGCCGGAGAAGGTCGCGGCGGCGATCGCGCATGTCCGCGATCTGGTGGGGATCGACCATGTCGGGCTGGGGTCCGATTTCGACGGCGCGGTGACGACCGGGTTCGATACGGCGCAGCTGATCTATGTGACGCAGGCTTTGGTCGATCGCGGGTTTACGCCGGAGGAGATCGGCAAGGTGATGGGCGGCAATGTGCTGCGGGTGCTGCGCGCGGGGATGGTGCCGGGGAAGTAACCAACAATCCTCCCCCGCCAAGGGGAGGATTCGAGACTGCACGGCCGTCTACGCGGCCGCCCCTCCACCACCCGCTGCGCGGGCGGTCCCCCTCCCCCAGCGAGCTGGGGGAGGAATTGCGAACAATTTGATTCCTGGCGTCGCCACCTTATAGCCCCCGCGCATGGAGCGGCTGGACGGAGCGGCTTCGGTCCCCGCGGGCTTGCGCGGCGGGATCGTTGCGCTGGGGAATTTCGATGGCTTTCACCGCGGCCACCAGGCGGTGGTGGGCCGTGCCGTGGCGCGTGCACGCGATGAAGGGCGGCCGGTCATCGTCGCGACGTTCGACCCGCATCCGGTGCGCCATTTCCGGCCCGATACCCCGCCCTTTCGCCTGACCACGCTGGACCAGCGCGCGCGGCTGTTCGCCGACGCGGGCGCGGACGCGATGCTGGTGTTCGGGTTCGATGCCGCCCTTGCCAGCCTGTCGGCGCGTGAGTTTGCGCAGCAGCGGCTGGTCGAGCTGATCGGCGCGGGGGGCGTCGTCACCGGGGCGGACTTTACCTTTGGCAAGGGGCGCGACGGGAATGTCGCGGTGCTGGGCGATCTGGGCGCGGCGCTGGGCTTCAGCGTCGACACGGTGGCGCCGGTCGCGGCGGAGGGTGAAGTCGTTTCGTCGAGCCGCATCCGTGATGCGCTGCGCCAGGGCCAGCCGCGTGAGGCCGCTGCGCTGCTCACCCGCCCGTTCGCGATCGAGGGCGTGGTCGAGGGTGGCGCGAAGCTGGGGCGCGAGCTTGGCTATCCGACTGCCAATATCCGGCTCGGCAGCTATCTGCGCCCGCGGTACGGGATTTATGCGGTGCGCGGGCGGCTGGCGGATGGGCGCGTGGTCGATGGCGTCGCCAATCTCGGCATCCGCCCGACGATCGACCCGCCCGAGGAGCTGCTCGAGCCCTATTTCTTCGATTTTTCGGGCGATCTGTATGGGCAGATGGTCGAGGTGCAGTTGATCGACTTTCTGCGCGACGAGGCGAAATATGACGATCTCGACACGCTGAAGGCGCAGATTGCGCGCGATTGCGAGGATGCGAAGGCCGCGCTGGCTTTCTGAGCGAACTCAAGAAAAATTGGTTCACGCAAAGGCGCGAAGCCGCGAAGGGGTTGGTCTTCCGACGCGAAGCGCCTGCATGCCCCGGCGACCGTGCTTGCCGCGCGCCTTGGATTGGAAGGCCGCTGGCGCGGCAAGGGCTGAACCCTTCGCGCCTTCGCGCCTTAGCGTGAACCAATAACCTTCTTCTTCCCCCCGCGCCCCGCACAAGCTAATCCCCGCCGCAAATGACCGACACCAACGACACGCAGCGCGACTGGCGCGACACCGTCTTCCTGCCGAAGACCGATTTTCCGATGAAGGCCGGCCTTGCCGCCAAGGAACCGGAAATCCTCGCGCGCTGGGAAAAACTCGGCCTCTATCACCGGTTGCGCGAGCAGCGCGCGGGCCGCGAGCGCTTCATCCTGCATGACGGCCCGCCTTACGCGAATGGCGACATTCACATGGGCCATGCGATGAACAAGATCCTCAAGGACATCATCGTCCGCAGCCAGTCGCTGATGGGCAAGGACGCGCCGTACGTGCCGGGCTGGGACTGTCACGGCCTGCCGATCGAGTGGAAGATCGAGGAAGCCTATCGCGCCAAGAAGCTGAACAAGGACGAGGTCCCGGCGGCGGAATTCCGCGCCGAATGCCGCGCCTATGCCGAGAAATGGGTCGCGGTGCAGCGCGGGCAGTTCGAGCGGCTGGGCGTGATGGGCGATTGGGACGATCCCTACCTCACCATGAAGTTCGATGCCGAGGCGACGATCGCAGGCGAATTGCTGAAGTTCGCGGAGTCGGGTCAGCTCTATCGCGGGGCCAAACCGGTGATGTGGTCCCCGGTGGAAAAGACCGCGCTGGCCGAGGCCGAGGTCGAATATGAGGATGTGGTGTCGACGCAGATCGACGTCGCGTTCGAGATTGTCGATGCGCCGAACGCGCCGGAGCTGGTCGGCGCGCATGCGGTGATCTGGACAACCACGCCGTGGACGATCCCGGTGAACCAGGCGTTGGCCTATGGGCCGCAGCTCCCTTATATGGTGCTCCCGGATCCTGAGCGCCCCGGCCTACGTTATCTGGTTGCTCATGACGTTGAGCTGATCGCTCGTTTTGCTGGCCGAATGACGGGCGAACAGTATCAGAGCTTCCAGGCGCTTTCATCTGCTTCCTACGTCTCACCGCGCGCGAAGCTGTGGCTTGATGCCATCATGCTCGATACCAAGCTGTTGGAAAGCGCATCGCAACTCGAAGGCGCCACCGCCCGCCACCCGATGCACCATCTCGGCGGCTTCTTCGCCAAGCCGCGCCCATTCCTCCCCGGCGAGTTCGTCACCACCGACGCCGGTACCGGTCTGGTCCATATGGCGCCCGATCATGGCGAGGACGATTTCCTGCTGTGCAAGGCGCATGGCATCGAACCCGTGTTCGCGGTCGACGATGCCGGGATGTACCGCGCCGACTGGCTGTGGCTGGGCGGTCAGGGATCGGTGATCAACAAGAAGTTTGTGGCAAGCGACGGGCCGATCTGCACCGATCTGCGCGCTGCCGGCGCGCTGCTCGCCGCGTCGGACGATTTCGCGCACAGCTATCCGCATAGCTGGCGGTCCAAGGCGAAGATCATCTTCCGCTGCACGCCGCAGTGGTTCATTCCGATGGACCGCCCGACCGGGCCGGATGTTGATCCGACGATGGTTTCGTTTGGCAAGGCGATGCTGCCGGTGGGCGGCGGCAACGCCCCCACCCTGCGCAACCTCGCGCTCGATGCGATCGAGCGCACCCGCTGGGTGCCGGAGAAGAGCCGCAACCGCATCCATGCGATGGTCGAGGGGCGGCCGGACTGGGTGATTTCGCGCCAGCGCGCGTGGGGCGTGCCGATCCCGCTCTATGTTCATCGCCAAAGCGGCGATTATTTGCGCGACGAAGGCGTCAATGCGCGCATCCTCGACGCCTTCCGCGCGGGTGGCGCGGATGCGTGGTTCGGGGCGGATCATCAGGCGCTGCTGGGGCCGGATTATGATCTGGCCGATTATGAGGTGGTCAACGACATCCTCGACGTGTGGTTCGACTCAGGCTCGACCCACAGCTTCGTGATCGAGGCGCGCTATGGCGAAGGCGTTCGCGCGAACCTGTATCTCGAAGGGTCGGACCAGCATCGCGGCTGGTTCCAGTCGTCGCTGCTGGAGAGCGCCGGGACACGCGGGCGTGCGCCCTATGACGCGGTGCTGACGCACGGCTTCGCGCTCGACGGGCAGGGTCGCAAAATGTCCAAGAGCCTCGGCAATGTCGTCGATCCGCTCAAGATCATCGGTGAGAGCGGCGCGGATATCCTGCGGCTGTGGGTCGCGCAGACCGATTATTTCGAGGATGTGCGCATCGGCAAGGAGGTGCTGGCGGGCACGGGCGATGCGTATCGCAAGATCCGCAACACCTTCCGCTACCTGCTCGGCGCGCTCGACGGGTTCAGCGATGCGGAAAAGGTGCGCGTCGAGAAGATGCCCGAGCTGGAGCTGTATGTGCTCCACAAGCTCGGCATGCTCGATGTCGAGCTGAAGGCGGCGGCGGAGGCGTACGAGTTCAACCGCTACGCCCGCGCGCTGTCGGATTTCATGAATGAGGACCTGTCGGCCTTCTTCTTCGATATCCGCAAGGATTGCCTGTATTGCGACGCGGCAGATAGCCCGAAGCGGCGGGCGTATCGCACGGTGCTCGACACGCTGTTCCACGCGCTCGTCCGCTATGCCGCCCCGATCCTGGCGTTCACCGCCGAGGAAGTGTGGCAGGCGCGCTATTCGTCCGAGGATGGGTCGGTCCATTTCCTTGAATGGCCCGAACTGCCCGCGCTGCCCGGCGACGATCTGATCACCACCGAGTGGGAGGATATCCGTCGCCAGCGCGAGGCGGTGACCGAGGCGATCGAGCCGCTGCGGCGTGAGAAGGTGATTCGTTCCAGCCTGGAGGCCGAGGTGACGGTGCCCGACCTGCTGCGTCCCGCCGCCGAGCTGGCCGAGGTGTTCATCGTCGCCGATGTCCATCACGGCCATGACGCGGGCGTCGCGGTCAAGCGGACCGAGCACAAGAAGTGCGGTCGGTGCTGGCGTCTGCTTCCGGAGGTTGAAGCCGATGGCATGCTGTGCCACCGCTGCGACTCGGTAGTTTCGTGAAAGACATGGCATCGATGAACCGCAACCGCACGATCGGCTTCGCCCTCGCCCTGCTGATCTTCGTCGCCGATCAGGCGATGAAGGCATGGGTGGTCGAGGGGCTGGGCATCGACGCACCGGGCAAGGCGATCGAGGTCGTGTCCTTCTTCGACCTGCGCTTTGTCGCCAATATCGGGGTGTCGCTGGGCCTGCTGGCCGCAGAGACCGATACGATGCGCTGGGCGCTGGTCGCGCTGACCGCGGGAATCGCGGGCGGCGTGGGCTGGTGGATGCTCAAGGAGCAGAACCGCCACGACATGCTGGCGCTGGCGCTGGTGCTGGGCGGCGCGCTGGGCAATATCGTCGATCGCGTGCGGTTCGGCTATGTCGTCGACTATGCCGATCTGCACTTTGGCGAATGGCGCCCTTTTTTGGTCTTTAACGTCGCCGATGCTGCGATTACCATCGGCGTCCTGATCCTGCTCATCCGGGCGCTGTTCGTGCGTGAGAAACCCAAGGCCGATGACACCGGCGCCCCTGTGGAGAATGCCAATGCGTAAGTCCGTGCTTGTTGTCGCTGTATGCGGCGCGGCGACCCTGCTCGCCAGCTGCGGCAGCAGCCTGTTGGGCGACCGCAAGCGTCCCGACGAATTCGCCGTGGCGCGTCAGGCGCCGCTGGTCATCCCGCCCGACTTCGCGATGCGCCCGCCCCAGCCGGGTGCGCCGCGTCCGCAGGATGCCGGCGGTCCCGCGCAACAGGCGCTGGAAGCCCTGTTCGGTGGCAGCGCTCCGCGCAGCGCGACCGAACGCGCCGCGCTCGATTCCGCCGGTGCGCGCACGGGGGCCGATGTCGGCATCCGTTCGGGCGTGGGCAGCCCCGACACCGCCGTGGTGGACAAGGGCAGCACGACCCGCGACATCGTCGCCGCGCCGCAGGGCGATGGCCGCGATGCACAGACCCAGGCGGGCGGCACTCCCGCTCCGGCCGCTTCGCCGACGCCGCAAGACTGAGGGTTTGCGCGCCCTCTTCAGCGAAGGGGGGGGGCGCCAGAAAAGCAAAAGGGCCGCGGAACCAGTGTTCCGCGGCCCTTCGCTTTGTGTCGTGCCGGTGCGTTTAGAACGCCGCGCCGAGGGTGAACAGCACTGCGCCGTCCGCGCCGATCGCGTCCTTCCAGCCGAGCGCGGTGGTCTCGTCGGTGTTGACGTAGGACACGCCCAGCGTCAGCGCCTTCCAGGTCACTTCCGCGCCGAACGAATAGTCGATCACTTCGCCGTCGAGACCGCCGAGGAAGCTGTCGCTCTTGGCATAGCCGAGATGGCCCTTTAGCTTCAGCGGCGTGTCCGGGATGCCGATCGCGACGTCAGTATAGGCATAGATTGCGCTGTCGTCGCCGAGCGAGTCCTGACCACCCCAAGCCCAGGCGAGACCGCCCTTGATCGTCGCCGGGCCGACGGTGCCGGTCAGCGCGAAATAGGGCTCAAGGATCGTCGTGTCCGACGCGCCCGGATAGAGATAGGCGGTGATGCCGATATCGGCGGTCAGGCCCGAAGTCACTTCCTTGGCGAAGCCGGCGAACACGTCGATTTCGCTGCCGTTGTTGAACCCGATGCCCGAGCCCCAGGTACCGACATAGGCGCCGCTTTCATGCGCCACGGTGAAGCCGCCCTGAAGGGTCGCTTCTTCGTTGGTCTGGCTGAAGCCGCGGAAGCGATAGTCGCTGACGACGGTCGCCGAACCGGTGATCGTGAACGCGTCAGGCGCTTCGGTTTCTTCCTGCGCGAAGGCAGGGGTGGCGGTGGCGGCGAGCAGCAGCGCGCCGGCGATGGACTTGGTGAAACGCATGGGATCCCTTTCGTCTTGGTGCGATTTCGGTCCCCACCTGCAGTGAAAGGGCTGCCACATGGCTCAGGACGCACGTCCCGGCGCGGCTATTGCCTCCCACCGAGCGAAAGTTGCAGCAATTCGTTGCGCTGCACAATTCCATTTCGCTTGGCGCACGCAATTGCACCGCCGCTGTTGCGGCGGCGCAACAGGATTGTAACATACGCGACCGTTACTTGACCGCAATAATCGCGTCGATCTCCACCGCAGCGCCGCGCGGCAGCACCGCGACACCCACCGCCGC
Source organism: Sphingomonas sp. SDUR79 (assembly GCF_056821745.1). Lineage (NCBI taxonomy): Bacteria > Pseudomonadati > Pseudomonadota > Alphaproteobacteria > Sphingomonadales > Sphingomonadaceae > Sphingomonas > Sphingomonas sp. SDUR79. The sequence continues at coordinate 2,331,950 of NZ_JBPDIN010000001.1, forward strand.
GCGGGCGTGGCGGCCCGCTTCGCCGAACAGCTTTTCCATCAGCTCCGACGCGCCATTGGCGACCTGGGGCTGTTCGGTGAAAGCGGGGTCCGAGTTCACAAATACGCCGAGCTTCACGATCTGCTCGACCCGGTCGAAGCCACCCAGCGCCTTGCCGATCTGCGCGACGACCATCAGCGCGCAACGCTCGGCGGCCTCCTGCCCATAGGCGAGGTCGCGGTCCTCGCCGAGGCGGCCGGTCATCACCACGCCATCCTTGAACGGCAGCTGCCCCGACACGTGCATCAACCCGCCGGCAGTGACGGTGGGGACATAGGCGGCGACCGGCGCAGCGGCTTCGGGCAGTTCCAGGCCGAGTTCGGCGAGGCGGGCGTGGACGTCGGTCATGGGGTGTCTCCGTGGGGTTATGATTGGGGTGCGGGCGTGCCATCGGCGAAGCGCGCGGAAATCCAGCGCTGCGCCTCCCGCCAGTCGTCGATGCGAGCATGCGCGTGCGGCGCAACCGGGACGTGCGGCGCGAGTCGCGGCTCCGACACCATATGCAGGCGGAACACGTGGGGCGCCTCTTGCGCGACCGATTGATGATGGACCGCTAGATCATCGACGAACACCGCGACGCTGGCGCCATGTTCCTCGACCAGCTGCGCCACCGGCCGGCCCTTCCCGCCCTGATTGCACTCCACGCGATGGACGATGCCATGCGTGTCGAGCTGGGCGATGCGATGTTCGCGGCAATGATCGCGCAAATTGGTGAGGATGACGATGTCGGCCTGCTCCGACAGCGCCTCCAGCGATTCGCGCGCGTGCGGGACCAATGTCTGCCGCGCCATTTCGGCGGGGAAGAAGCCATCGAGATAGCCCCACATCGCCTCAGGCGTCAGCGCGCGGCCATCGCGCGGCTTCATCGCGCGCGCCCAGTCATGGCTCGACAGGTCGAACTCGATATCATGCGCTTCGTCGAGCCAGGTGCCGAAGTGGCGCACCATGTGCAGCAACACCTCGTCGCAGTCGCAGATCAAGAGCGGCTTCATGCGGTCTCCAGCGCGTGGCGGGCCGCGACGAGTGCGGCGGGGGTGGTGCCGGTAGCGTCGGCGCAGGCGATCAGATCGGGCTCATGCGCCTCCAGAAAGCCGAGCACGGCGGCCAGCACCTGCGGATCGGCGGCGCGGGCGCGCAGGTCGTTCGGCGACAGGCCGGTCAGGTCGAGCAGCCGGTGCGCGCGCGCCGAATCGGACAAGGCCCAGGCCAGAGCGCCCAGTGCGAGCGTCCCCGCCTCCTCATTTGTCACCGCGCTGCGCATCGCCTAGAGCTTCGCCCAATCGTTCGTTGGCCAATCGTTCGTCGAAGGGATCGCGTGGCAAAAAGGGTGCTGGTTGTCGAGGACAACGAACTCAATCTCAAACTTTTCTGCGACCTGCTGCGCGCGCACGGGTTCGAGACGATGCCGGTACGCGACGGGCGCGAGGCGGTGGCGACCGCGCGCAGCTTTGCCCCCGACCTGGTGATCACCGACATCCAGCTGCCGCACATTTCTGGCATCGACATCATCGCCCGCATGCGCGGCGACCCGGCGCTGAAGGCGATCCCGGTGATGGCGGTGACCGCCTATGCGGGACAGGAGGACGAGGCGCGGATCCGCGCGGCGGGGGCGAATGCGTATGTGACCAAGCCGATATCGGTGATGCGGTTTGTGGAGGAGGTGCAGGGGTTGTTGTAGGGGGTATGCGCCCGGGGTTGGGCTGTCCGCGCATGGTGAGGGGTGGAAGTTAGGTATTGTGTTCCCGGAATTGTCCCGGAATTCCACCCCCAGGCGTTTTCAGAGGGACATGTAGAGCATAGCGTGAGGGTCGCAGTGCTCATCGAGTCGATGCCTGTTGGCAAACTCTGGAGAGGTGGGTGGCTCGCGAAATGCGAGAAGCTCGGGGTTGTCTTCGTGGATCAGCACTGCGTGGGCAGCGAAGGGAACGCCCGGAGATTTATTGCGTACCGAGAGAACTAGCCCATCGATAATCGCCGTTTGTGGGTCATCCTCGATCGAAAGCCTCACTACGGCCAGCCTCAGCATTTTCGTTCGACCGCCCGCGAAATAGACCTTGCCGGACGAATAGAATACTAGCCCAGTGTGCTCGGGCTTTGGATTTTCCACTCCCCAGTCCTCCGACCGATGTTCGAAAACGACTTCGCCATTCTCATTCGGGAATACGCTTATCGCCCCTTCTACCACTTTAAGCCCGAGATATTCGACGGGGGCGTGCTTGCGAAAGTACCGATACCTCCCGCAGAAGCGGTCGGTAAGCCACTTCAGCCCCGCTGCGGTTTGCCCGACCAGCTTCGCGATGTCGGTGTACATTGTGGCGGCAGCATTTGCCACAGCGGCAGCTTCCGCCTCGTGCATTTGCATCACGTAAACCAGCAGCCGCTGGGTCTGATTCTGAATCGAGCTATCTGGATCATCGGAGCCTAGGCGGTCGAGCTTAGCACGGCTGATCGCCGCGCGTAGATGGGCCTTGAGGCTCGGCAGGTTTCGGTCGCGTTTAAACCGAATCCGGGCTTCGGTGAAGCCAGGTTCCAATCGGTAAATGGCCATCAGATGGACTGGTTAAAAGAGACGCTACCGGGCGGAACGGCTCGTCGCGAATAGAGCACGTCTGGGCGCTGTTGTCGATGCATCCATCCCCCTCGTCATAGTCAGCCGCCCCCGCGACCCCTTGTTGCCAATCAGACACCGCGAGTTCAATTCGTCGCAATCGTAACGATCAGCGACCGTCAGAATGCGTAAATCAGCTACGGGATGCAAGCCAAATGCTTGATTGAGCATCTTCAAAGTAGGCGGATGCTCAATTAGCCATGAAAAAAATGAGTTGCAATAGGCGGGCCGGGAGCGCGCGTCAAGTCATTTCACTCAAAATGCGCTGACGGCAGACTTGCCGCAATGCCGGGAATGCGTCATCTTTCCCAATACGGAAGTGGATATGTCGTCGAATAAGGACTGACACCGCTGTCCAGAGGTGGCCCCATTAATGGGGCGCAAAAGAAAAGGGGTCCCGCGCATGACCTGAGCCAACACGCAGAACCCCTCGTCCTGTTGAGCAGGCTGCAACCTGCTCAACGCCTCGGGGGAGAAACTCTAAAACCCAGACCCGGTAAGGAAAGGATATAGAATGCCTACTCCCCTGATTCATGCTGCTACCAAAGCAGCTGAACTGCTGCTGAAAACGGCTGATGCGAGCCATACTTCAGCGGCAGCACTCATTTTTCTCTCGCAGGTAAACGCGTCAGAGCACCTAGAAGTTGCACTTGGCGTGCTCGCGCTTCTCGGCTTCATGCTGTTGATTTGGGATGCTGTGCGATTCATTCGCCGCACGTCGGGTGCGATTATGAGGCTCGTCACCCGGAAGATGGCGAAGAAATCCGTCACAATTCAAGAGCAAAAATAGCAGAGCTGGAGTCGGTTGGGCGGTCCGCTAGGCCTTCGATTGGCCTGTCAAGATCGTCCACCGCTTCCCCCTAGGTTCGACAAGAGCCCGGAAGTTCCAGGTTCACGGTGTTCGAATAAGCCACGCTTGTGATCTCAAGTCAAGCCCAGAGGATTGGCTCAAAATGGGCCGAGTTTCATCGCTCTGTGACCCAGGGTCAGGCCACAGAATTCCGGGGACACCAGAATTCTGGGGACACAATACTCCCAATTCCGGGGATACAACACTGAATTGTCGATAGCCTCGGGGACTCAGAACCCCGCCTACCGCTTGCATTTGAAACACGCCCCGACCCAAACACAAAAAGCCGCAGAAGCGATCCTTCTGCGGCTCCGCGTGCCGTGGGCGGTCCCGGCCTGCGCCGGGACTGCGTAAGATCGGCTGGCGCCGGTCTTACTTGATCTTCGCTTCCTTGAACTCGACATGCTTGCGCACGACCGGGTCGTACTTGCGGAAGCTCAGCTTCTCGGTCTGGTTGCGCGGGTTCTTCTTGGTCACATAGAAAAAGCCGGTGTCAGCGGTGCTGACGAGCTTGATCTTGACGGTAGTCGGCTTGGCCATCGACCTGGTCCTGCAATTATCAAAAACGAATAAAGCGGCCGCGCGCTGGCAGGCCGCTATCAGGAGGGGGCGCATGCCGGTTTGGCGCGGCGATGTCAAGCGCGGGGAAGGATTCGGGGTCGAACGAAGCGCCCTTCCCGCTCACCCGAAACACCCCGTAGCCGCCCTTAGCGAGTTATTCACCATGTTGTCGCACGCTGCCGCCATGAGATGAAGCGACACGGGAGGCAGGCATGGCACAGGGACAGAATTGGGTGCTGACCAACGAACTGCACCAGCGAATCGATTCGATCGCGACGCGGGCCGCGCGCGCCGCCACATCCGACCTTGCCGCCGATCTCGACGCGATTCGCCGCATCGCGATGGCCAATGGCCTGACCCCGGCGGTGTGCATCGTCCATGCGATCGAATCGGCGCTGGCGGCCGGGCAACGCGGGCCGATGATCGCCGACGGCCTGTCGCTGCTGCGCGATGCGGTGGCGTGCGGGCGCACCGATTCGCGCGCCGACGCGGCCTTCGCCGCGGCTTGCTCGATCCGTCTCGCCAGCTAGAAAGGCTCCCATGGAGGCGGTGGTCCCTGCGTTCATCGCCGCATTGCTGGTCCAGGCGGGAGATCGCTCGCCTTGGCTCGTCGCGATCCTGGCCGATCGTTATGGCCGCCCGTTCACCGTCGCGTTCGCCGCGCTGTTCGCCCATGCGGTGGGCAATGCCATCGCCGCGACCGGCGCGCTGCTGATTGCTCCCCTGCTCACCCCCAATGCCAAGCAATTGCTGCTCGCACTCGCGCTGGTGTTCGCGGCGATGGGGGCGTTGTGGCGGTTGAAAGCGCCCGACCGGCTGGAGCGCTGGCGGCTCGGGGCATTCCCCACCCCGCTGCTCGGCGTGTTCATCCTCGCGCTCGGCGATACGACGCAGTTCTTCACGCTGGCGCTGGGGGTGCGCGGGCCAAGCCCATGGTTTGCGTTCGGGGGTGTGTGCGCGGCGGTCCTGGTCGTCAACCTGGCGGCCGCGTTGATGGGAGAGCTGAGCTGGCGCCAGTTGCCGATTCGGGGCTTTCGCATCGGCTTTGGGCTGCTCGCGTTGCTCGTCGGCGCGGTGATCGGCGCGGGGGCGCTGCGCCTGATCTAGCCGGTCAATCACCCTGATCGGGCAATTGCATCCGGCAGCATGGACCCCAAATGGTAGAGAGTCGTTACAGACCCGACTCAACTATCAGCGAGGGACATTCACCATGGCCGATACCGCCAACGACCTGAAGACGCCGACCGATCTGAACCGCAACGACACCAAGAGCGTCGCGGACGCGCTGAACGGGATCCTGGCCGACAGCTATGCGCTGTATCTGAAGACCAAGAATTTCCACTGGCACGTGTCGGGGCCGCATTTCCGCGACTATCACCTGATGCTCGACGAGCAGGCGGCGCAGATTCTGGCGACCACCGACGCGATTGCCGAGCGGGTGCGCAAGACCGGCAACACCACGCTGCGTTCGATCGGCGACATCGCCCGCCGTCAGACGATCAAGGACAATGACGCGGATTTCGTCAGCGCCGACAAGATGCTGGCCGAACTGCGTGAGGATAACCTCAAGCTGGTCGAGCTGCTGCGCGAGGCGAAGGAGATTGTCGACGAGGCCAAGGACAACGCCACCAGCGGCATCCTCGACGACTGGACCGACCAGGCCGAGGAACGCGCATGGTTCCTGTTCGAGACGAGCCGCAAGGGGTAATGCCCGCGCGCCGGATCGCGCGACGGCGCGATCCGGCGACTGGCTCACGCATGCTGTCGCGATTTCGGGAAGACCATCGATCGGGTTTGCGTTGACCGAGCGCTACAGAGCAAGCTAGGGGAGCCGTACTGCACCCGTAGCTCAGCTGGATAGAGCGCTGCCCTCCGAAGGCAGAGGCCAGGGGTTCGAATCCCTTCGGGTGCGCCAGCCTCTTCCCCCGATCTGCTCTCAAACCATGATTGTCAGATGCGCACGCGTACCCGGTCGCTATGGTCGGCGCGGATGCGTATTCTTTTGACGTTCGCCCTGTTTTCGATCTCGACCGGCGCGCTCGCTGCTGAGCGCGTCCCGGTGCCGGCTGCTGCCGAGGCGAGGCTGGCGGCCCGCGATTTTCCCGGAGCCGGAGCGATTATCCTCCCGGCGTTCGAACAATGCATGGCGGCGCCCAACCCGGGCGACACGTGCCTCGACATCGTGAAGTTCATGATCCGGATGGCCGATACGGCCGGCGACGCGACCAATTACGACAAGCTGCTGGCGGTCGCCCTGCGCTATGCCGAACTGGTCCTGCCGCCACTGGACCGCGAGCTCGCCGATTTGCGCAGCAAAGCCGCCGACCGCCGGTTCGTCGCCGGCGACTATGCCGCGGCGGAAGCGCTCTATCGCACCGTGCTTGAGGCGCGACGGGTGGCGACACCCGTGGACGACCCCGCGCTCGTACAGGCGCTGTCCGATCTGCACCTGACGCTGCGGCTGCTCAAGCGCTATGACGACGCCTTGCCGTTCGCGATCGAGCGGACCGCGGTCGCGCGCCGCGTGGGGGACCCCGCGAAGCTGGCTGACGCATTGTGGCGTGAAGGCCAGACTCTGTTGAACCTGACCCGCTATGCCGAGGCCGAAGCACGGCTTCGCGAGTCCGCTGCGCTCGACGCGCGCGGGGGCGAGGCGCGACGGGCGGCACGGCTGGCGACGCTCGATCTGCTTTCGCTCAGCCTGTTCGAACAACGCCGCTTGCCGGAGGGACGGACGGTAGCGGTTGAGGCGCTGGCACTCGCGATTGCGGTTGAGGGCGAGCGCGGCGACACCACGCTGGACGTCATGGGTGACATCGCGATCTATGACCGCGATCTGGGCGATCTCGATGCGGCGGAAGCCGGACTGCGTGCGGCGATCCTCCGCGCCGACGGGACATCGAATGCGGCGATCAAGGTGCGCGTCCGGCTATACTCCGCGCTTGCCACCGTGCTGTTACGGCGCGGCCGCGCGCTCGATGCGGCGCAGATCATGGCGAGGCCAATCGACGAAATGGCGTCGTTGAGCACCAGCGAGCAGAATGACCTGTCCGACGTGCTGCAAAACTATGCCGTGACCCTCGCCGAGATCGGACGGCTCGCCGACGCGGAGGTGATGTCGCGCCGCGTGCTGACGATCCGCAAGGCGACGCTGCGCGCGGACGATCCGCTGATCGCGCGCGCTCTCAGCACGCTCGGCTACATCCTCGACAAACTCAATCGGCGCGAGGATGCGCTCGCCGCGCATATCGAGGCGACGACCCTGCGGCTGGGACAGGGCAAGGATGAGGCCACACTGGCGCGTGACGATTTGCTGATCGTGTCAGTCGGCAATGTCGCCGTCACGCTGGTGCAACTGGGTCGCCTCGAACAGGCCGGGCCGTTTCAGGAACTGGCGTTGCAGCTGTCGAAAGCGCGGTTTCCCGCCGGGTCGCCCGATCTGGCGACCGCGCTTAATCGCTGGGCACAATATCGCAAGGCGATGGGGGCGTGTGACGGGCTGGATGCGGCGCGGGAGGCGCGGGCGATCTGGGCCAGGGAGGCCGGCGTCGTGTCGCCAAACCTGGTGATCGGCGACATCAACCTGGCGCTGCATCTGCGACAGTGCCGCGGCGATGCGGCGGAACAGCGGACCTATTGGCGCGACGCGGTGCGCTATCTCCTCGCCGATGCGGGGCAATCGACCGACTATGACGCGCGCGCCAAGACCGTGCTGAGCGACCGACGCGTCGTGTTTCTCGGCAATGTCGATGCCAATTGGCAACTGGCGCATGGGCCCAAGCGCTAGGCGCGCGCGAGCCTAAGCCGTGGCCTGCTTCACTGCTCTGGGCGCGGGCGTCTTTGGCTTGAACGCGCACAGGTCCGCGACCGGGCAGCGCCAGCATTCGGGGGTGCGCGCCTTGCAGATGTAGCGGCCGTGCAGGATCAGCCAGTGGTGTGCGTGGAGGCGGAACGGCTGCGGCACGCCCTTTTCCAGCTTTTTCTCGACTGCCAGCGGTGTCTTGCCACGGGCGAGGCCGGTGCGGTTGCCGACGCGGAACAGGTGGGTGTCGACCGCGAAGGTTTCGTGGCCAAAGGCGACGTTCATCACCACATTGGCGGTCTTGCGCCCGACGCCGGGCAGTTGTTCCAGCGCGTCGCGGTCCTCGGGCACCGCGCTGCCATGCTGGGCGATCAACGCTTCGCTGAGCGCGATGACATTCTTGGCCTTGCTGTTGAACAGGCCGATTGTCTTGATGTGCTGCTTGAGCCCCTCTTCGCCCAGCGCGACCATCTTTTCGGGGGTATCGACTTCGGCGAACAGGCGGCGGGTCGCCTTATTGACGCCGGCATCGGTCGCCTGTGCCGACAACACCACCGCGACGAGCAGCGTATAATCATTGACCGATTCGAGTTCGGTTTCAGGATGCGGGTTGGCCGCGGCCAGCCGTTCGAAAAAGGCGAATATGTCCGCCTTTTTCAAAGGCCCAGCACCGCATCCATGGAGTAGCGCCCGGCCGGCTGGTTCGCGAGCCACAGTGCCGCGCGCACCGCGCCACGTGCGAAGATCGCGCGGTCCTGAGCGTAATGCGCCAGTTCGATCCGCTCGCCCTCGGTCGCGAGCATCACGCTGTGATCACCGACGATGCTGCCGCCGCGCAGCGCGGCGAAACCGATCGTCCCCTCCGCGCGCGCGCCCGACAAACCAGCGCGATCGGCGACGCGGACTTCGCCCAGCGGCACGCCGCGCCCGGCGGCAGCGGCTTCGCCCAGCATCAGCGCAGTGCCCGACGGCGCATCGAGCTTGTGCCGGTGATGCGCCTCGACAATCTCGATGTCCCAATCGGGGCCGAGCCGGGTCGCCGCCTCCCGCACCAGCCGGGTGAGCAGCACGACGCCGAGCGAGGTGTTGCCGGTCTGAAGCACCGCGATGTCGCGCGCAGCCTCATCGATCGCGGCATGGTCGGCAGCGGTCAGGCCGGTGGTGCCGATCACGATCGGCGTGCCGGCATCACGCGCGGCGGCGAGATGCGCGCCGAGCGCCGCCGCGGTGGAGAAATCGACCAGGGCATCGGCGGCGCGCGCCAGTTCGACCGGATCGTCGCCCGCATCGGCACCGCCGGCGAGGCGCACGCCCTGAACGGCCAGAATGTCGCGGATCGCGGTGCCCATGCGGCCGAGGCTGCCGTAAATGCCGATGCTGGTCATGCGTCGTGCTTGGCGGGGCAAGCGGCGGACTGCAACAGGGGAAATGTTGCGGGAGCGCGCGCCTCAGCTTTTCGCTTGCGGTGCAGACGGTTGGTGGCAAAGCAGGGGCGATGTTTCTTCGATCGCTTGCGCTCGCCGCTGCCCTGCTCTCTCCCGCCACCGCATCGCCGGAGCAGTTGTTCGAGGATGTCCGCATCCTCGCCGCCGACGACATGGCCGGGCGGCTGGTCGGCTCGCCGGGATCGGCCAAGGCGCGCGCCTATCTCGTCGCGCGGATGCAGGGGATCGGGATCGAGCCGTTCGGGGAAGGATACGCGCAACCGTTCACCGCGAAGCACAAGGATCAGACGCTCAACGGCGTCAATCTGATCGGGCGGATTCGCGGGACCGGGAGCAGCGACCGGGTGCTGGTGATCGGTGCGCATTACGACCATTTCGGGGTGCGTGACGGCAAGGTGCTGAACGGGGCAGACGACAATGCATCCGGTGTCGCGGCCTTGCTGAAGATCGCTGCTGATTTTGCGCGCAACCGGCCGACGCATGACGTGATCTTCGCTTTATGGGATGCCGAGGAACAGGGCATGTATGGTGCGCATGCGTTTCTGGAGGCGCCGCCGGTCCCGGTGGAGCGGATCGCGATGAACCTCAACCTCGACATGATGAGCCGCAGCGACAAGGGCGAATTATGGGTCGCCGGGGCGCAGCATTACCCGTTCCTGCGCGCGCGGTTCGAGCGGCTGGTGAGGGAGGCCCCGGTCACGTTGAAGATCGGACATGACGGCCCGCCGTGGAAGGGCAGCGACGACTGGACCGCCGGGTCGGACCATTTCGTGTTCCACCGGCGCGGCATCCCCTTCGCCTATCTCGGCGTCGAGGATTATCCCGACTATCACCAGCCGAGCGACGATTTCGAGACGATCCCGAAGGATTTTTTCGCGCGATCGGCGGCGACGGCGGTGATGGCGGCGCGGTTGTTCGATCGGGAGCTGGGGGCGATTGCGAAAGAGGCTGGGCGGGGGGAGTAGCCTGCTCTGGCATTTGCCTGCTGCTCCCCTCCCGCTTGCGGGAGGGGCGGGGGGAGGGCCTGTCTACAGGCGACGTCGTGGAGCGACAGGCCCTCCCCCGACCCCTCCCGCAAGCGGGAGGGGGGAAGAAGGGTAAACGCCGACGGGTTTACGCCCCCTCCAGTGCCTTTTGCCGCCGTCGCTGGACCGAGCTGCCGATGCCCATCGCCTCGCGATATTTCGCGACCGTGCGGCGGGCGATGTCGAAGCCCTTGGCGTTGAGCATCTCCACCAGCGTGTCGTCGGACAGGATTTTCTTGGGATCCTCCGCCTGGATCAGCGCGCGGATCGCGCTCTTGACCGCTTCGGCCGAGACCGCGTCGCCGCCTTCCGATGACTGGATCGCGCTGGTGAAGAAATATTTGAGCTCGAACAGCCCGCGCGCGCACGACAGATATTTGTTGCTCGTCACGCGGCTGACCGTCGATTCGTGCATTTCGATCGCCTCGGCGATCTGGCGCAATGTCAGCGGCTTCAAATGGCTGACGCCGTGGCGGAAGAACGCCTCCTGCTGCTTCACGATCTCGGATGCCACCTTGATGATCGTGCGCTGGCGCTGGTCGAGCGCTTTCACCAGCCAGTTGGCGCTGGCCAGCATGTCGGACAGCCACGCCTTGCTCGACTTGTCCTGTGGCCCGGACGACACCTCGGTATAGTAGGCGCGGTTGACCAGCACGCGCGGGAGCGTGGCGCTGTTGAGTTCGACCGCCCAGGCCGCGCCGCGCTGCGCCACGAAGATGTCGGGCGTGACGGAAGGCACGGCTTCCCCGCCATAGCGGCAGCCCGGCTTGGGATCGTAGCTGCGCAGTTCGCGGATCATGTCCGCCATATCCTCGTCATCGACGCCGCAAATGCGCTTCAACCGCCCCAGCTCGCCGCGCGCGAGCAGGTCGAGATTGGCGATCAGCGCCGCCATGCACGGGTCGTAGCGGTCCGCCTCCTTCGCCTGCAGCGCGAGGCATTCGGCCAGGTCGCGCGCGCCGACGCCGGTCGGGTCGAGCGTCTGGATCACCGCCAGCACCGCCTCAACGCGTGCGAGCGGGACGCCGAGCCGGGTGGCGATATCGAGCAACGACGCGGTGAGGTACCCGCATTCATCGATCTGATCGATCAGATGCAGGGCGATGAACAGGTCCGCGCCGTCGATCACCGCGCCGATCTGCGCCGTCAGATGCTCGGCGAGGCTCAAATCGCGGGAGGAGAAGCTGTCGAAATCCGGGCCGTCCTCGCCCCCCGCCCCGGTGCCGGCCATGCCGAGCCCGCCATCGAGCCCGCCGACCGAATCCGCCGCGCTGTCATGGTGGAAGGTTTCGGCGGTCATATCGACGTCGAGCGCCGCTTCCCCGGTCGCATCGCCGGAGGTGAGGAGTTCGCTCGAATCCGCCGGGCCATCGCGTTCGATGACCGGTTCGGACGGTTCGCCGGGGTCGGCGACATCGCCACGCTCGTCATCGCCGCGCGCGGCGTCGAGCAGCGGGTTCTTCTCGAGCTCTTCGGCGATGAACGTCTCGATCTCGAGGTTGGACAGCGCAAGCAGCTTGATCGCCTGCTGCAACTGCGGCGTCATCACCAGCGATTGCGACTGGCGCAGATCGAGGCGCGGCGCGAGGCTCATTTTATTTGTTCAGGCGGCACCGGCCCGCTCCCCCACCCGGCCACCCATTGAGTGTACCTTGTGGGTGGCCGGGTGGGGGAGCGGGCCGGTGCCGCCATCCAAAGTCACAGCGAGAAGCCCTCACCGAGGTAGAGGCGGCGGACATTCGCGTCCGCGACCAGATCCTCCGGCGACCCGGCGAACAGCACCCGGCCGTCATAGATGATCGAGGCGCGGTCGACGATGTCGAGCGTTTCGCGGACATTGTGATCCGTGATCAGCACGCCGATGTTGCGCGTCTTCAACTCCTTCACCAGATCGCGGATATCGGCGATCGAGATCGGGTCGATGCCCGCAAACGGTTCGTCGAGCAGCATGATCGACGGGTCGGCGGCGAGCGCGCGGGCGATTTCGGCACGGCGGCGCTCACCGCCCGACAACGCCATTGCCGGGGCGTCGCGCAGCCGGGTCAGGCCGAATTCGTCGAGCAGCTTTTCGAGCTTGCCCGCACGCGCGGCCTTGTCCGGCTCCGACAGTTCGAGCACGGCCGAGATGTTCTTCGCCACCGAAAGCCCGCGGAAGATCGAGGTTTCCTGTGGCAGATAGCCAAGGCCCAGGATCGCGCGGCGATACATGGGCAGCGGCGTGATATCATTGCCGTCGAGCATGATGCGCCCGGCATCGGGCTTCACCAGCCCCATGACCGAGTAGAAACAGGTGGTCTTGCCGGCACCGTTGGGGCCGAGCAGCCCGACCACCTCGCCGCGCCCGACGGTCAGCGACACATCCGACAGCACCACGCGCTTGTCATAGGATTTGGCGATCGACACGACCGCCAGTCCCGACCCGGGCGGCGCGCTCGCATCGATGGTTTCAGGTTCCAGTGTCTCGACGTCTGCCATGCTGCCTTCCCTGATCGCAGGAGATGCTTAGCGAATCCTCACCACCCAGTCACTTGGCAAGTTTTATGCATGGATGCGGGCGACGATCCGCCCCGACGTCCCGATCAGTTGCGCTCGGGAACCGTGAAGCGCCCGGTAACGCGCCCGCCAGAGCGGGTCACGGTGCCATCGGGCGCACGGGTCGTGCCAACGCCCGAACCGTCGATCGACGCGCGGCCGCTGTCGAGGTCGAGCGTCAGCCGTCCGCCGCTGACGGTGTTGCCGCCCTGGGTCAGGCTGACATTGCCGAGCATCGTGATGACGCGGCGGTTGATGTCGTACACGCCATATTGCGCGCGGGCGGTCTGGTCGGGCCGCGTCACGGTGACCCCGCCCGACGCATCGAAGCGCGTTGCGGCGGGCGAACCGTCGATGACCTGGCCGCTATAGGACACGGTCACCCGCGCGGCGTTGAGCGTCAGGTTCGCCTGCGTGATCTTGACCCCGCCGGACAGAATCGCGCGATTTGCGCGATCGTCCAGTTCGATGCTCTGCGCGTCGAAATCGATCGGCGCGCTCGAGTCATGGCGCGACTGGCCGACCGCTGCGCCGCCGATCAGGGCGGTGGTGACAAGGGCCGCAGAGGCGGCGATCAGCAGGGGGCGGGGCGTGCGGGCCATGATGTTACCTATTTGCGCGCTTGGGATCGATCCGCAAGCGGGCATTGCCCTCTATTTTTACGGTCCGCTTGTCGAGGTCGGCGGTCATCTTGTCCCCGCTGAAGTTCCCGAGCGGCGTGCTGCCCGATACGCTGCCGGTTCCGGTAAGCTCGCGAGACTTGAGATCGATCGTCGAATCGCGCGTGTCGAGCCGGTATCCGTCAGAGGTGCGGAACTGGATCGGGCCGTCGACCGCAACCTGTTCGCGCTCCATGTCGTAGCGGCCCTTTTCAGCCTTTACCTGCGCGGGGCCGTCCGACAGCTGGATGCCGGCGGTCAGGTCGTTGAGCTGAACCACCGGCTCGGCGGAGCTTTTCTGCACCGCCGATCCGGCCTGAAGCACAAAGGCCTGGCCCTTGGCATCGGCACCGCGATAGCGCGCCGACTGGATGCGCAGCCGCTCGCTGGCGACATCGACCTTGTTCTTGTCGAGCATGAACGACACGTCGCCGCCCATGAACAGCGGCGCCATCACCAGAAACGCGCCAAGCACGCCGATGCCGGCGGGCAGGACCGCGAGCAGCGTACGCACGATTCGGTCATGGCTGCTGCCAGGCCGCGCCCAGCGCTTGCGCCGCGAGCGTTCCTGGACAGCGATTTCAGACATAGGTGACACCTTCAGTGGAGCGGCGCCGGCGCTCCCGATGCTGTGAACCAAACTCACGCATGCGCGAAAATATCCGTTTCGGGCCAACCGGCGAGATCGAGGTCGGCGCGGTGCGGCAGGAAGTCGAAACAGGCCTGGGCCAGCACCGTCCGCCCTTCGCGCGCCAGGCGGCGGATCAATTCTTCACGCATGGCGTGCAGGTAGCGCACGTCGGACGCGGCATATTCCTTTTGCGCGTCGCTCAGCACCGGGCCGCCCCAGTCGGACGATTGCTGCTGCTTGCTGATTTCCTGACCCAGCAATTCGCGCACAAGATCCTTTAGCCCGTGGCGGTCGGTATAGGTGCGCACGAGCCGCGAGGCGATCTTGGTGCAGAACACCGGGGCGGCAGTAACGCCCAGATAATGGCGGATCGCGGCCAGATCGAAGCGCGCGAAGTGATAGAGTTTCACCCGCGCCGGATCGGCGAGCAGCGCGCGCAGATTGGGCGCGGCATAGTCGCTGTTCGGGCCGAACCGCACCAGATGCTCGTCCGGGCCGCCATCGGACAGCTGGACGAGACACAGGCGATCGCGCGGGGTGATCAGCCCCATCGTCTCGGTATCGACGGCGATATCGGCGCCCGGCGCGAACACACCCTCGGGCAAATCTTCTTCGTGTAGATAAACGGCCATCGCCTGCGCCTAGCCGGTTATGGCTTAACGCTCAACAACCGCGAATCAGGCACCGCCGCCGCCAGCGCGCCTTTCGGCGCGGCGGCGCGATGCCATGTTCAACATCTCGACCATCGCCGAGAACGCCATTGCGGCGTAGATATAGCCCTTGGGCACATGGACGCCGAAACCGTCGGCGATCAGCACCGCGCCGATCATGAGCAGGAAGCCGAGCGCGAGCATGACCACGGTCGGGTTGCGCTTGATGAAATTGGCGAGCGGGTCGGCGGCGATCAGCATCACGATGACGGTGACGATCACCGCGACGAACATGATCGCGATCTCGTCGGTCATGCCGACAGCGGTCAGGATCGAATCGACCGAGAACACCATGTCGAGCAGGATGATCTGAAAGATCGCCGAACCGAAGTTCATCGTCGCGACCTGCTTCTTGTCGAGCACGTCATGGTCGCTGGGCACCGGATCGATCGTGTGGTGGATTTCCTTGGTCGCCTTCCACAACAGGAACAGGCCGCCGGCGATCAGGATCAGGTCGCGCCACGAGAAGGCGGTTTCAAAGCTCGGCTCCCCGGTCGGACCAGTCGCCCCCTGAATGCCGAGGTCGAACACCGGCGTGGTGAGCGAGACGATGACAAAGATCATCGAGAGCAACAGGATTCGCATCACCAGCGCCAGGCCGATGCCGATTCGACGCGCCTTTTGCTGCTGATGCTCGGGCAGCTTGTTGGTCAGGATCGAGATGAAGATCAGGTTGTCGATTCCCAGCACCACCTCCATCACGATCAGGGTGATGAGGGCGGCCCAGGCGGCCGGATCGGTGATCAGCGCAGCGATATCCATGGCGCCTCTGTGCCGTCGCGCGCGGCGTCGCGCAAGTATCCGTCGAACCGGTGCCAAAATCGCGACGAAAATGTTCGCGCATCTTCGCGATCTGGTCTATGTCCGATTCCATAGGCGTGTCGCAAACGCCGGAATAGCTGCGCCTTCGTCCGGTGTCAGCCGTTCGATTCGAATATGGGCGAACCGGGAAGACGAACAGGGCAATGAGTTTTGATCGAGGGCGCCGCGGCGAGCGCGGCGGACGTGGCAGAGACAAGCGCGACGGCTTCGGCGGCGACGATTTCGGTGGTGGCAGCAGCTTCGGCGACCGCGGTGGCTTTGGCGGCGGTTTTGGTGATCGCGGCGGCTTTGGCGGCGGCGATCGCTTCGGCGGCGGCGGCGGCGGTGGCGGTGGTTACCGCGGCGGCGGCGGCGGCTTTGGCGGCGGTGGCGGCGGCGGCTTTGGTGGTGGCGGCGGCGGCGGTGGCCGCGGCATGCCCCCGCAGGTCGTTGGCGAAGGCACCGGCGTCGTAAAGTTCTTCAACGCGCAGAAAGGCTTCGGCTTCGTCGTCCGCGATGACGGCGGCGAAGACGTGTTCGTGCACATCAGCGCGGTCGAGCAGGCCGGCCTGACCGGTCTGGCGGAAGGCCAGCCGCTGGGCTTTACGCTGGTCGATCGTGGCGGGCGCATCAGCGCGACCGACCTCAAGATCGACGGCGAGCCGATGCCGGTCGAGGACCGTGGGCCTCCGCGTGAGCGGAGCGATCGTCCCGAGCGCGGCCCCGGTGGCGGCGGCATGGGCGGCCCGCAGCGACAGCTGACGGGTGAGAAGGCGACCGGAACGGTCAAGTTCTTCAACGCCATGAAGGGCTTCGGCTTCATCCAGCGTGACGACGGCCAGCCCGATGCGTTCGTGCACATCAGTGCGGTCGAGCGCGCCGGCATGCCGACGCTCAACGAAGGCGATCGGCTCGAGTTCGAGCTCGAGGTGGACCGTCGCGGCAAATATGCCGCGGTGAACCTGACGCCCGGCTCGTAAAGTACGTCCCATGTTCCGGCTGACCATCGCCGGACGGGGGATCATCGCGGGGGCTGCCCTGGCCATATTGGCCGCGGCAGCCCCTGTTGTTTCGGCTCCCGGCCCAACCCAGACGACAGCACCCGCCCCTGCGCCCGCCGAGGTGCCGGTCGAGGCCGCGCGCATCCTCGCCACCCATCCGCATGATGCCAATGCCTTTACCCAGGGCCTGTTCTTCGCCGATGGCGCGCTGTTCGAAAGCACCGGACAGCATGGCGAATCGGTGGTGCGCGAAGTCGACCTGCTCACCGGCAAGGTCCGGCGTGAGGTGCGGTTGCCGCGCGAATATTTCGGTGAGGGCAGCACCGGCTGGGACGACACGATCATCAGCCTGACCTGGAAGCACGGCACCGCATTTCGCTGGGATCGCCGCACGCTGCGCCAGATCGGCACGTTCAGCTATTCGGGCGAGGGTTGGGGCCTGACGCAGGACGGCAAGAGCCTGATCCTGAGCGACGGCACTCCCGAACTGCGCTTCCTCGATCCCGTCACCTTTGCCGAGCAGCGACGCATCACCGTTACCTATCAGGGGCGCCCGATTCGCCGCCTCAACGAGCTGGAATATGTGCGCGGCGAGATCCTCGCGAATATCTGGCATCAGGATCTGATCGTGCGGATCGACCCGGCGACCGGGGTGATCACCGGCGTCATCGACCTGCGCGACCTGGCCGCGGCCGTACCGGTGACGGACAGCGAATCGGTGCTGAACGGCATCGCCTATGACGCGAAGACCGGGAAGCTCTATGTCACTGGCAAGAACTGGCCCTCGCTCTACGAAATCGCGCTGCCAACTCCGAACTGATCAGCGCGGCACGGCCTTTGCCCGCCACACCGTGAGCCAGTTCATCGATCCGCGACACTCACCCATCGCGCGCGCCTCGGTCAGGCGAAACCGGCTGCCGTCCCAGACATAGGTTTCCGCGCTGCCGCAATCGCCGATGCCGCGCCCCTTGGCATAGCTGCCCAATTCTCCGGTCGTCAGGTCGAACCCGGCATTGACCAGCATCGGCGGGCCATCTGCGGTCCATCCGGGTGGCGAATCGAATGCGGCAATCTCCGCCTTCCCGCCCCGGACAACATAGGCGATGCTCGAGAAGTTGTACGCCCCCGCACCGCACGGGACCAGCGCCAACGTCGCGCCGCCGCCAAGTGCGTAACGCTCAACGTCGGGCCGCGCCTCGCCCGCATAGTTTTCGGCGCAGTCCGACTGGTTCCACAGCTGTGCGAGCAGCGCGGGAGACAGCACGGCCGGTGTTCCGGCTGGACGGGTCGAGGCGATCACCGGCAGCGGTGGCGCAGCGGGGACCGCGCTGGCGGGATTCGCACCCTTTGCAATGGCAGCGGTCGTCGTCCCCGCCCTGCCCTGCTCGGCATCGATGAAGCGCAGCGATGCCGATGAGCCCGTCAGCGAGATGCGCCCGAGCGGCTTGCCGGCGCTATTGCGGACGACCACTGCCTTGCCGTTGGCCAGCGCATCGACCAGCGTCAGCGCTTCGGCACCGCTGAACGAATCGCCGCGCCACACCACCGCCGCACTGGCCGCGGGTGCGCCCTCGACCTGTACGGTCATTCCGGCGGGTGCGTCCTCGCCCATCAGCTCGACTTCCCATCCCCCAGTCGGCCCGGCTTCACGCGTCACCGCCATCTGCCAGCCGTCGTCGGACCAATCGCCGCCCTCGGGCTGCAGCGAGGTCATCTCGCACCGCTTCACATTGTCGCAGGCGACGACCCAGTCGCCAAAGGTCTTCATCGGCCCCTGTTGCGGGGCGGCCTGGGCGAGTGCGAGCATTGCGAGGATCAGCATGGCGCGCATCCTAGCGGTTCGCGCAGCGACGCGGTAGGAGGCGCGCAACAGATTTGATGGAGATGGCGATGAAGACGGTTGGCGTGATCGGCGCGGGGCAGATGGGGGCGGGCATCGCCCAGGTTTCGGCGCAGGCGGGCTATCGCGTGCTGCTGTCCGACATGGACGTCGAACGCGCCGAGAAGGGCAAGGCGGGCATCGCCAAGCAGCTTGCGCGCGCGGTCGAGAAGGAAAAGATCACCGCCGATGCCCGCGACGCGGCGGTCGCCAATATCGAATGCGTCGGCGGCACCGATGCCTTCGCGCCGTGCGATCTGGTCATCGAAGCCGCGACCGAGCGCGAGGAGATCAAGCGCAGCATCTTCGCCAATGCCGGCAAGGTGCTGAGCGACACCGCAATCCTCGCCAGCAACACCTCGTCGATCCCGATCACCCGGCTGGCACAGGCCGCGCCCGATCCTGCGCGCTTCATGGGCGTGCATTTCTTCAATCCGGTGCCGGTCATGGGCCTGATCGAGCTGATCCGCGGCCTTGCCACCAGTGACGCGACGGTCGCGGCGGTCGAGGCGTTCGGCAAGACGCTGAACAAGCGGATCGTCCACGCGAACGACGCGCCGGGCTTCATCGTCAATCGCGTGCTGATGCCGTTCCTCAACGAAGCGTGCTTCGCGGTCGGCGAGGGCGTGGCGACGATTCCCGATGTCGATGCGGCGATTCAGCTTGGCCTCAACCACCCGATGGGGCCGTTCACGCTGGCCGATTTCATCGGGCTCGACACCTGCCTGGAGATCACCCGCGTGCTGTTCGAAGGCACTGGCGACCCTAAGTTCCGCCCCGCCCCGCTGCTGATCAAATATGTCGAGGCCGGCTGGTATGGGCGGAAAACCGGGCGGGGTTTTTACGATTATTCGGGCGCGGAGCCGGTGCCGACGCGGTGAGGTTCGGCGGGGGTCGACAGGTTGAGGCCGACCGCCCCCACCGCAATCAACGCGATGAAGCCGATCTGGACCGGCGTCAGGCTCTGTCGGAACAACAACACGCCGATCAGCGCGACCAGCGTGATCCCGACGCCCGACCAGATCGCATAGGCCACCCCCATCGGAATGCGGGTGAAGGCAAAGCCGAGCAGCCAGAAGCAGATCGAATAGAGCATGATCGAGGCGACGCCAAAAAGCGGGCGACTGAACCCGTTGGACGCCTTGAGCAGGCTGGTCGCCGCAACTTCAAAGGCGATGGCAATCGCGAGCAGAACCCACGTGTTCATTTGACTTCTCCCGTCATGCGCGCCGCAGCGGCAAGCTTGATGAAATCCCATACCTGTTTGCTGAAGCCCGGATCGACCGCGTCGCCCCATTGGTCCATTTCGTCATACATGCGCGCAACGCCGGCAAAGACCTGTGGCGAGGCGGCGCGCGCGAAGGGCCGAAGCAACGTCATCCATGCATCGACAAAGCCCTGTGCCTCGGCGCTGCGGGGATCGAGCGGCAGCGCTGCTTCGATTTGGGAGCCAAGGTCGCGCCACGCCTGAGCATAGCTGGCCTGGTCGAAACCGGCGGGGAGTGCAGCCCAGCTGGCTGCGAAATTGGCGCGATCCTTCACATCCAGATAGCGTGCGGCGATCGTCGCCATGTCGGCGGCATTGACCGGCTCTTCGCCCGTCCTGATCAGCGCGCACAGCGTAACGATGTCGATCGGTTCGCCGCGATCGATGCGCGCGCGGACCGACAGCAACAGCACGCGGGAGGCCACCAACTCGGCCGCTTGCGCCTCCAGCGTCGCGATCCGCGCGGCGATCAGCGGGCCGAGGTCGAGTGGCCCCCGGGCGAGCATCGCGGCAATGTCCTTGAGCGGAAAGCCCAGCCGCTTCAGCGCAGTCGCGGCATTCAGCCGGGAAAGGTCGTCCGCGCCATAGACCCGACGCTGGCCGGCGGTGCGCCCCGGTGCGACGATTCCGCACTGTTCGTAATGGCGCAACGCGCGCAGCGACAGACCCGTGCGCCGCGCAACCTCACCAATCTCCATCCGATCGCTCATGGGTAGCATCCTACCCGCTGACGTAACGTCAGGAGCAAGCGCTAATTCACGGCAGCATCAGCCCCGCCAGCGCCGCACTGAGCAGGTTCGCGAGGCTGCCGGCGAGCAGCGCCTTGATCCCGAGCTTGGCGATCATCGGGCGCTGGTTGGGGGCGAGGCTGCCGGTCGCGGCCATCTGGATCGCGATCGAGCTGAAATTGGCGAAACCGCACAGCGCGAAGGTGATGATCGCGGTGCTGCGCTCGCTCAACCCCTGAGTCTGGCCGAGGTTGAGGAAGGCGACGAATTCGTTGAGCACCATCTTGGTGCCGAACAGGCCGCCGGCCGCAGCGGTCTCGTTCCACGGAATGCCGACGAGGAACATCACCGGGGCAAAGGCGGTGCCGATGATCCCCTGAAACGTTAGGTCGGGATAGCCGAACAGACCGCCGACCGTGCCGAGCAGGCCGTTGGCGAGCGCGACCAATGCGACAAAGGCCAGCACCATCGCACCGACCGCGACCGCGATCTTGACGCCGGTCTGCGCGCCCATCGCGGCGGCCATGATGATGTTGGCGGCGCGTTCCTCGTCCACCTCATTCTCGACCGCGCGGATCACCGCTTCCTCGCCATCGACCAGCGTGTCTTCGAGCGGGAGTTCGTCCGCCTTGGTCGCAGGCTCGTCAGGCATCATGATCTTGGCCATCAGCAGCCCGCCGGGCGCGGCCATGAAGCTGGCGGCGAGCAGGAACTGGATGTTGATCCCCATCGCCGCATAGGCAGCAAGGATTGTCCCCGCGACGCCCGCCATGCCGACCGACATGATCGCGAACAGCTGTGACGGGGTCAGGCTGGCGAGATAGGGGCGGATGACCAGCGGCGATTCGCTCTGGCCGACGAAGATGTTCGCCGCCGAGCACAGCGATTCGACCTTGCTGACCCCGGTCACCTTTTCGATCGCGCCGCCGATCCAGCGGACCAGGAACTGCATGATCTTGAGGTGATAGAGCACCGAGACGAGCGCGGCGAAGAAGATGATGACCGGCAGCGCGGCGATCGCGAAGCTCTGCCCGCCGACTTCGGGCCGGGCGAGCGGACCGAAGATGAAATCGGTGCCCGCCTGCGCATAGCCGAGCAGCTCCGACACGCCCTTCGCCATCCACTCGATCGCGGCGCGGCCGGCGGGGACGTAGAGCACGAGGAAGGCGATCCCCGCCTGCAACGCAAAGGCCGGGCCGACGACCCGCAGCCGAATCGCGCGCTTGTTCGAGGAGAGCAGGAAGGCGATCGCGAGAATCGCGACGACGCCGAGAATGCCGATCGGAAGATTGTTCAACTGGAAACCCCTTTGGGCCGCGTCTTGCGCGCGGCATTCGGGGTGGCACCATAGCGTGTGGCGCGCGCACCGCTAGACGCTTCCGTCAGCAACAAAACCGCGTTACGCAGCGCAATGACCACACCGGCTCCGCTGACGCGCTCGCTCTTCGTCCTTTCGATCTTTTACGGCGGCATGGTCTGCATTGCGGGCGTGCTGGGTAACAAGCAGGTGGCATTGGGGCCGCTGGCGGTAGAGGCGGGCATCTTCGCCTTCCTGCTGCTGGTCGCCGTGTCGAGCGCGATTGCGGAACTGCACGGGCGGGTGACCGCGAACCAGCTGGTGCGGTTTGGCTTCATCCCGCTGCTCGCATCGATGCTGCTGTCCTGGCTGGTCTGGGCGCTGCCCGCTTCGCCCAAGATGGGGCCGGAATATCGCGACGCGATCCAGCTGATCCTGGGGACGACCTGGCGCATCTGGGGCGCGGGGATCGTCGCCTATGGCGTGTCGCAGACGCTCAACGTCACCATCTTCAGCGCGATGCGCGGCGGCGAGGGCAGCAAGATGCTGTGGCTGCGCGCCGGCGTGGCGGGCATTCTCAGCCAGATCGTCGACACTTTGATCTTCATCACCCTCGCCTTTTACGGCGAATTCCCGATCGGTCCGCTGCTGGTCGGCCAGCTGATTTCGAAGATCGCGCTGTCGGCGCTGCTGGTGCCGGTGCTGATCTATGCCTTTGTTGCGCTCGGGCGGCGACTGGACCGGGCGGGCTGACACCCGCCCGCGCGGGTCACGCCCGCGCCTTGGTCCGCAGCGACTGGCAATAGCCGATGGTGATCGCGAGGCCGGCGACGACCGCGCCGCCGCCGACGAACACCGCCGTCTGGATCGGCAGCACCGCGAACGCCCCGGCATAGATCAGCCCGCTGATCATGAGTGACCAGCCGCCGACGCGATGCACCTTGCGCGCGAGTGCGCTCGGCACGAAGCGCTTGGGCATCATGTTGCCGAACCACGCGACCATCAGGCCGGTCGCGCCGAGCACGATGCGCGTGACGGTGTCATGATCGACATGGCCGGCACTGCGCGCCGAGCTGAGGCCCAGCGCGAGCACGACGATGCCCACGCCCCAAGCGAGGCTGACCTTGGTTTCGCTGTTCATCACGCACGCTCCTTGTCGGGCGCGGTCGATCCGCTGCCCCCGAATGAATCGACAAAGCCCAGCAGCGCTTCTTCGAGCACCGAAAGCTTCAAATGGTAGATGACCGACTTCCCCGCCTTCTCCGCGTGGACGAGGTCGGCATCCTTGAGCACCGCGAAATGCGCCGACATGGTCGGTTTCGACACATCGAACTGGTCACTCAGATCACCCGCGCTCATCGGCCCCTTGCGCAGCAATTGCAGCACGCGGCGGCGGGTGGGGTCGGACAATGCCTTGAAGACCAAGCTCATGATTCGTCATTTAGCTAATTATCGAATTGAGTCAAGCGACCCATGCTTTCACGATCGGCCAACTCCCGCTAAGGGCGCGGCATGACCGATCACGCACCCGACCCCGCAATGCTGGCCAAGGCCGAGACGCTGACCGACGCGCTGCCCTATATGCAGCGTTACAAGGGCAAGACGTTCGTCGTGAAATATGGCGGCCACGCGATGGGCGATCCCGAGCTGGCGCGCGACTTTGCCGAGGATGTCGTGCTGCTCAAGGCGGTCGGGATCAACCCGGTCGTCGTGCACGGTGGCGGGCCGCAGATCGGGTCGATGCTCAAGCGGCTGGGCGTCGAATCGCAGTTTGTCGGCGGGCTGCGCGTCACCGATGCCGAAACCGCGCGGATCGCCGAAATGGTGCTGGCCGGATCGATCAACAAGGAAATCGTCAGCTGGATCGGCGCAGCCGGCGGCAAGGCGCTCGGCATTTCGGGCAAGGATTCGGGGCTGGTCACCGCGCGCAAAGTTCAGCGCGATTCCGCCGATCCGCTGCAGGGCATCGAACGCCATGTCGATCTGGGCTTTGTCGGCGAGCCGGTGGCGGTCGATGCGTCGGTGCTGACCACGCTGAGCGATCAGGGCTTCATCCCGGTGATCGCTCCGATTGCGCTGGGCGCGGACGGCCACACCTACAACATCAATGCCGACACCATGGCGGGGGCGATCGCCGGCGCGCTCGGCGCATCGCGTTTCTTCCTGCTCACCGATGTCCCCGGCGTGCTCGACAAGGACAAGCAGCTGCTGACCGACCTCGACCCCGGCCGGATCATGGCGCTGAAGGCCGATGGGACGATCAGCGGGGGCATGATCCCCAAGGTCGAAACGTGCGTTGCCGCGGTCGATGCCGGGGTGGACGCCGCGGTCATCCTCGACGGGCGAATCCCGCATGCGATGCTGCTCGAAATCTTCACCACGCAGGGCGCGGGAACCTTGGTTCACCGCTAAGGCGTATTACATACTCAACACAGTTGCCGATAGCTGCCGCTTTCCTGTAAAAGCGCCAAAACTCCGGAGGCCCGATTGGACCCGTTTTTGAACATGCTCTTCGGGATCGTACAGATCCTGCTCAATGCGCTGTGGTGGGTCATCGTCATCCAGGCGGTGCTGTCGATCCTGATCTCGTTCAACGTGATCAACGACTATAATCAGTTCGTGAACACGCTGTGGCGCGGCCTGAACACGCTGACCGAGCCGATCTATCGCCCGATCCGCCGCATACTGCCCGATACCGGCCCGATGGATTTCGCGCCGTTCGTGGTGCTGATCCTGATCGCGATCATCAACTATGCCGTGATCCCCAACCTCGCAATGGCGCTCGCCAGCTCGGCGGCGTGAGCCTGCCCTGGCGGGAAGCGCCGCCGGGCCTGATCGTCGCTGTGCGCGCGACACCGCGCGCGTCGAAGAGCGTGCTGCTCCCCGGCGCACCCGAGCATTTCGCCGCGCGGATCGCCGCGCCGCCCGTCGAGGGTGCCGCCAATGCTGCGCTGATCGAGCTAGTCGCCAAGACGTTTGGCGTGGCCAAGCGCGACGTGACGCTGATCGCGGGGGACACTGCGCGGGTGAAGCGCTTGTCCATCGCGGGCGATCCCGAGAGACTGGCAGGAATCGCCGCAGCGATCTATGGGGCGGGGCATGAGCGCTGAGATCATCGACGGCAAGGCATTCGCCGCCAATCTGCGGGCCCGGGTGGGCGAGGCTGCGGCGGCATTTGAGGCACAGGCGGGCCGCAAGGCTGGCCTCGCGGTGGTGCTGGTCGGCGACGACCCCGCCTCGGCCGTTTATGTTCGCAGCAAGGGCAAGGCGACGGTCGCTGCCAACATGGCGAGCTTCGAGCATAGCCTGCCCGCCGACACGACTCAGGACACGCTGATCGCGCTGGTGCGCCAGTTGAACGCCGATGCGGCGGTCGACGGCATCCTTGTCCAGCTGCCGCTGCCCCGCCATCTCGACGAGCAGGCGGTGGTCGCGGCAATCGATCCGAACAAGGATGTCGATGGGCTGACCCCGGTCAGCGCGGGTCGGCTGGCGCTCGGCATCGACGGGCTGGTGCCGTGCACCCCGCTCGGCAGCCTGATGCTGTTACAGGATCAGATCGGTGACCTGTCCGGGCTCGACGCGATCGTCATCGGCCGCTCGATCCTGGTCGGCAAGCCGATGGCGGCGCTGCTTACTGCCGCGAACTGCACCGTCACCCTCGCCCATTCGCGCACCCGCGACCTCGCCCATCATGTCAGCCGCGCCGATATCGTCGTGGCGGCGGTCGGTCGTGCGGGCTTCGTCAAGGGCGAGTGGCTCAAGCCCGGCGCGACGGTGATCGATGTCGGCATCAACCGCGTCGACGGCGCGCTGGTCGGCGATGTCGAGTTCGACAGCGCGGCATCGGTCGCGGGCGCGATCACCCCGGTCCCGGGCGGGGTCGGGCCGATGACCATTGCCTGCCTGCTGCGCAACGCGCTGGTCGCGGCGTATCGCAACGCGGATATCGAGTTCGACGCCGCCGCGCTCTGATCGCGGACTGCGCCCCCAGGAAATTCGACCGCAGCCGCGCGACCTGTCGTCGCAGTGCAGCAAATTCCCTCTTGTGACGTTGTATCATTGCACATATGAGATCGCGCAAATTCAGTTCAGGGAATTGCGTAACCATGAAGTTCAGCACGATCCTGCTCGCCACGAGCATCCTCGCCGCCCCCGCCTTTGCCCAGACCAGCGATCATGCCGAGCGTGACCGGTCGAGCCGCAATCCGGTGCATGGCGAGACGGTCGAGGAAGTGGTGATCAGCGCGCCCGGCATCGAGCGGCTCGACCTGCTCGCCGGTACCTCGGTCGTCACCGGTGACGAGCTGGTGCGCGACATTCGCGGCCAGATCGGCGATTCGCTGACCCAGGTTCCGGGCGTGTCGGCGACATCGTTCAGCCCGGGCGCGTCGCGTCCGGTCCTGCGCGGCTTTCAGGGTGAGCGCGTCCGCGTGCTGACCGATGGCCTTGGCACGCTCGACGCGTCGAACACCTCGACCGACCATGCCGTGTCGATCGAGCCGCTGACTGCGGAGCGGATCGAAGTGCTGCGCGGCCCCGCCGTGCTGCTGTTCGGCAGCCAGGCAATTGGCGGTGCGGTCAACGTGCTCGACCGCCGCATCCCGCGCGCGGTGCCGGAGAATGGTTTCCATGTCGACGCGATCGGCGCCTATGGCTCGGCCGCGGACGAGCGCGGCGGCGGCGCGGCGGTGGACTTTGCGATCACGCCGCAGATCGTCGCGCATATCGACGGCAGCTATCGCAAGAGCGACGACCTGCGAGTCGGCGGCTATGTGCTGAGCGCCCCGCTGCGCGCCGAGCAGCTCGAGATTGCCGAGGAAGAGGCAGACGAGGGGCATCTTGAGGAAGCCGAAGAGGCGCTGGAGAATGCCAACCGCCGCGGTCGCCTGCCCAATAGCGGCACGCGCACCTATTCGCTGGGCGGCGGCGTCGCGCTGATCAACGATGGCGGCAGCCTCGGCTTCTCCGCCGGCTATTACGACACGCGCTATGGCGTCCCGACGCGGCCGGGCGCGCATCACGATCATGGCGGCGGCGGTGCGCATGAGGAAGAGGGCGACGTCACGATCGGCCTTCAGCAGTTCCGCGCCGATATGCGCGGCGAAGTGAAGATCGGCGGCGGCCTGGTCGATGCCCTGCGCGTGCGCGTCGGCTATTCGGACTATGAACATACCGAGTTCGAGGGCGACGAGGTCGGCACCGTCTTTTACAACGAAGGCTTTGAAGGTCGGCTCGAACTGGTTCAGGCGAACCGTGACGGCTGGCGCGGCGTGACCGGCTTCCAGGCCTTTACGCGCAACTTCAACGCGGTCGGTGCCGAAGCGTTCGTGCCCAAGAACGTCACCGATCAATATGGCGTGTTCACGCTGCAGGAAGTCGATCTCGGCGCGATCGGGCTGGAAGGCGCGCTGCGCTACGAGCACACCCGCGTCCGCTCGAACACCGTCAAGCTCGATCTGGACGAGGACGGCCCGACCGGCGCGTTCGACCGCCGCTTCGACGCCTTCTCCGGCGCGATCGGCCTATCCTATGCGCTCGCGCCCGATGTGAAAATCGGGTTCAACGTGTCGCGCGCGGTCCGCGCGCCTTCGGCCGAGGAACTGTTCTCCAACGGGCCGCACATCGCCACGCAATCCTATGAGGTCGGCAACCCCAATTTCCGCACCGAAAAGAGCTGGGGCGGCGAAGTCTATGCGCGCGGTGCCGCTGGGCCGGTGCGCTTCCAGATCGCGGCCTATGCCAACTGGTTCGACGACTACATTTATGAAGTCGCGACCGGCGACGAGATCGACGAACTGCCGGTGTTCGAGTTCCGCCAGGCCGAAGCGCGCTATCTGGGCGTCGAGGGTGAGGTGTCGACGACCTTCATCGATGGCGGCGAAGGCGGCTTCTCGCTCGGCGGCAATCTGGTCGCCGACTATGTCCATGCCGAGCTGGAGGATGGCAGCGCGGTTCCCCGCATCCCGCCGTTCCGCGTGCTCGCCGGGATCGACGCCAGCCAGGGCCAGTTCGGCGGCCGGGTCGAGGTCGAGCATGCGGTGCGCCAGACGCGCGTCGCCGAGTTCGAGAGCGAAACCCCGGCCTTCACCTTCGTCAACGCATCGCTGACCTGGCACCCGCTGGGCGAAAAGCGCGAGACCGCGATCATCCTGTCGGCGAACAACATCTTCGACGTCGATGCACGCCGCCATGCGAGCTTCACCAAGGATTTCGTGCCGCTCCCCGGCCGCGACATCCGGGTGTCGGCACGGTTGAGCTTTTAACCAAATTCGTCGCCCCGGCGCAGGCCGGGGCCGCCAAGTTTGAGGGGATCTCTTCGCCACGTGGCGGCCCCGGCCTGCGCCGGGGCGACGGGCTATATCTCAGGCAGTGCCCAGTCGATTTCGCCGCGCCCATTCGCTTCAAGAAACGCATTCGCCTGCGAAAACGGGCGCGAGCCGAAGAAACCGCCATGCGCCGACAATGGCGAGGGGTGGACCGATTTCAGCACCAGATGGCGCGGATCGACTGACGCCGCCTTTTTCTGCGCATGGCTGCCCCACAGCATGAACACCACCGGATCGGGCAGCGCGTTGACCTGTGCCACCACCGCATCGGTGAACCGCTCCCACCCCCGCCCCTTGTGCGACGCCGCCAGCCCCATCTCGACCGTCAGGCAGTTGTTGAGCAGCAACACGCCCTGTCTCGCCCAATGCTCCAGGAAGCCGTGTCCCGGCGGGTCGATGCCAAGATCGCTCTTCAGCTCCTTGTAGATATTCACCAGGCTCGGCGGCACCTTCACCCCCGGCTGGACCGAGAAGCACAGGCCATGCGCCTGCCCCTCGCCATGATAAGGGTCCTGCCCCAGAATCACGACGCGGACGCTTTCCGGCGGGGTCAGGTCGAGCGCGCGGAACCAGTCGGCACCCTTGGGAAAGATGCGCTTCCCGGCCGCCTTTTCCGCCATAAGGAATGCGCGCAGATCGGCCATATAGGGGCTGTCGAACTCGGCTTGCAGCGGTTCGAGCCAGCTTGGGTGCAGCTTCACGGTCATGGGCAGGGACTGGGCGAATCCGGCCAGCTGTGTCAATCGAGCGTGATGCACATGACCCATGCCGCCAACGCCCCCGCCGCGCCGGAAATCAGCTTCGACCAGTTCCTTGCGGTCGATATCCGTATCGGCACGATCATCGCCGCCGAGCCCTTCCCCGAGGCGCGCAAGCCCGCGTTCAAGCTGACGATCGACTTCGGCCCGGCGATCGGGGTCAAACGCTCCTCGGCGCAGATCACCGAACATTACACGCTCGACGACCTTCCCGGGCGACAGGTCGCGGCGGTGGTCAACTTCCCGCCGCGCCAGATCGGCCCGATGATGTCGGAAGTGCTGACGCTCGGCTTCCCCGATGCGGAGGGGAAGGTCGTGCTGTTCCACCCGAGCGTGCCGGTGCCCAATGGCGGGCGGCTGTTCTAACGCGCGACCGCTTGTCGGAAATCGGGATCTTCGAGTAGCGTTTCGACGAGCTGCGAATAGAGCGCGACATATTCGCGTTCCGCAGCATCGATCGCGACTGCACCGATGAAGGACGAGTTCCAGTTCGCCTCGACTCGCAGCGTTTTTTCCATCTTTACCGCGCCGTTTTCGGTGACGCGGAAGGTCGCGGCGAGTGCGCCCGTGGCCTGACCGACCTTCGGATTCGCCGAATTCTCGATGAGGTCCGCCGAAATGGTGAACCGCGCATTCGGATCAAGTTTGCCCGCGAGCCGCAATTGCTCGGCCAGCGTCTCGCCGAGATAGGCAGCGAACGAGGTCTTGTTGGGCGGCAACAGGCGGAAGGCGCGCAGGCCGACTGCCCGATCCGAACCCGGCGGCAGCCCCGGGCCGAGCTGAAATGCGCCGATGGCGAGCGGCGGAATCTGCGGCGCGCTGGCCGCCCGCACCGCACGCGGCGACGCGGACGGCGGGGCAGCGGTGGCGCTGCACCCGGCCAGCGCGGCGCTCAGCCCCGTCAGCAGCAGGATGCGGCGGTTCATGCCCCGGGCTGTGCCGGTGCGGCTGCGGCCGGTTCGGTCGGCGCGGTTCCGGCAAAGGCTGGGTCCAGCGCCAGCTGGTTAACCGCGTGCCCGATGCCCTGGCGCACGATGGTCTCGATCCCGATCACCGCATTCTTGACCTGGATCAGCTCCGGACCCGGCACCTCCTTGGTGCCCATCGTCAGCCATAGGCCGTGCGTCACTTCGCGCCGGATCGGCGTCGCACCGGCGGCGGCGTTATATTCGGCGACGATCAGATAGCCGTCGCGGACCACCGTTTTGGCCAGGCCGAAGGTCAGGCCGGTGACGAACCCCTTCCCCGCCGCATCCTTCTGCACGATATTGTCCATCGTGATGGCCAGCATCGCGCCGCCCTCCACCGGCGTTTCCAGCACTTCCGAGAAGGCGCCCGATTCGCGGACCAGCTTGAAGACCTGTTCCTTGACATATTTGGTCGCCTTGGGGTTGGCCTTCTGGTCGGTGGTGAATTGGAAGACGAGCTGAACCGGGCGCGGCTTTTCAACCTTGGCGCGCTGTTCGGCGGTCAGTTCGCCCAGCTTGCTTTCGATATAATATTTGGCCGCCTGCGCCGGCGCGGCGATGATCATGGCGATCGCTAACGTCGCGCCAATCAGCGCGCGCAGAACTCCGAACAGCATAGAATCCCCCCTTGGTTGAGCGGCAGTTCTGCTGGGCCGGATCGCGCAAGACAAGATGGTTTCGGCGGCGTAATACGCCGCAATAACCTTGCCCTTACCCGCGCCGCGCGGTGAGCAAATAGTTAAGCGCCATATCCTCGCTCAGATGAAACCCCGCGCCCGGCGAGAAGCTGAGGCCGCGCAGGTCGGATACGGTCATCCCGGCATCCTCGAGCAGCCCGGTCAATTCCTCGGGCGTCAGGAACTTGGCGTGATCGTGCGTCCCGCGCGGGATCATGCCAAGCCCCTCGCCCACCGTGATCATCGCCAGGCGCGATAGCGGAGTGCGGTTGGGGGTCGACAGGATCATCAGCCCGCCCGGTGCCAGCGCCGCGACCAGACCGCGCACGAACGCCGCCGGGTCCGCGACATGCTCGATCACCTCCATCGATGTGACCAGGTCGAACTGGCGCCCCGCGACCTGCGTCTCGAACTCGCCCGCGCGATAATCGATGGTCAGCCCCGCCGCTTGGGCATGCGCGCGCGCCGCGCCGATATTTTCGGGCGCAGCATCCACCCCCGTCACCGCCGCGCCCATCCGCGCCAGCGGCTCGCACAGCAACCCGGCGCCGCAGCCGACATCGAGCGCGGTCCGGCCCTTGAGCGGCGCGAAATCGCGCGGATCGCTGCCCCAATGCGCGTCGATCGCCTCACGGATATAGCGCAACCGCACCGGATTGAGCCGGTGGAGCATCGCCGACTCCCCCTTCGGATTCCACCAGTCCGCCGCGAGCCGGCCGAAATGTTCAGCTTCACGCGGGTCAATCGTTGCTTTGCTTGTCATCGCCATCCCCCCCTCTTATCAGCGCGCCCACAGCTTCCCAACCGGGACTTTGGGGGACAGGTTCAGATGGCGCGTATCGTGATGAAGTTCGGCGGCACGTCGATGGCCGGGATCGAGCGGATTCGCAACGTTGCCGCGCGCGTGAAGCGCGAATGGGAAGCGGGCAATCAGGTCGCGGTCGTCGTGTCGGCGATGGCGGGCGAGACCGACCGGCTGGTCGGCTTCTGCAAGGAAGCTTCGCCGCTCTACGACCTGCGCGAATATGACGTGGTCGTCGCATCGGGCGAGCAGGTGACGAGCGGCCTGCTGGCGATCACGCTGCAGGCGATGGGCGTTCCGGCGCGCAGCTGGCTCGGCTGGCAGCTGCCGATCCATACCAGCAGCGCGCATGCCAGCGCCCGGATCGACACCATCGACACCGATACGCTCAATGCGAGCCTGGCCGACGGCCATGTCGCGGTGATCCCGGGCTTTCAGGGCGTCGCCGACGATCATCGCATCACCACGCTCGGCCGCGGCGGATCGGACACCAGCGCGGTCGCGGTCGCGGCGGCGATGAAGGCGGACCGGTGCGACATCTACACCGATGTCGACGGCGTCTACACCACCGACCCGCGCATCGTTCCGCGCGCGCGCAAGCTGACCAAGGTCACCTATGAAGAGATGCTGGAACTGGCGAGCGTCGGGGCGAAGGTGCTCCAGACCCGCTCGGTCGGGCTGGCGATGAAGGAGGGGGTGCGCGTGCGCGTCCTCTCGTCCTTTGAGGATACGCATGACGAGGAGGGCCATCGCGGCACGCTGATCGTCGGCGAAGAGGAGATTAACGACGTGGAACGGCAGCTCATCACCGGCATCGCCGCCGACAAGAACGAAGCCAAGGTGACGCTGACCAACGTCCCCGACCGGCCCGGCGCGGTCGCGCATATCTTCGGCCCGCTGGCCGAGTCCGGGATCAATGTCGACATGATCGTCCAGAACGTCGCGCACGCCACCGGATCGACCGATGTGACGTTCACCGTGCCGCGCGCCGAACTCGCCCGCGCACTCGACGTGCTCGGCAAGGCCAAGGCGCCGATCGGCTATGATGCGCTGATCCACGATACCAAGATCGCCAAGATCAGTGTCGTTGGGGTCGGCATGCGCAGCCATGCCGGCGTTGCCGCGACGATGTTCGACACGCTGGCGGATCGGCGGATCAACATCCTCGCCATCACCACCAGCGAGATCAAGGTGTCGGTGCTGATCCACGAGGACGAAACCGAACTCGCCGTCCGCGTGCTGCATACCGCCTATGGTCTGGATGTTCCGGAGGACGAAGCAGCCTGAGCTTGCTCAGCGCGGCGTCAACGTCGCAGCTACACCGTAGTGATCGGACGGGAACTCGCCATTCACCGCGTCCGCAATGCGGCGCGCGTCGCTGACCTCGAATTGGCGCGGATCGGCAAAGATATGGTCGATCACGCGCGCCCTGTGCCCGCGCTCGACCACCAGCGTCGTGTCGGTCGCGCCCGGGGCAAGCGCCGGCTCAAGGCCACGGATCGCAAGCGGGGCGAGCGCGGCTTCGTCGAGCGGGGCGTTGAAGTCGCCCATCAGCACCACCGGCACATCCTCGGTCGGCAGCCAGCCGAGCAGGCCGCCAATTTGCTGCGCCCGCACCGGTCCGGCATCGGGCTGGTGCGCCAGATGCGTGTTGACCATATCGAACAGCCGCCCGCCCGCCCGAACCCGCACGCGCAGTGCGGTGCGATAGTCGTTCAGCGGCTCCAGCTTGATCGTGTCGGTCTCGACCACCGGCAGGCGCGTCAGGATGGCATTGCCATAGCGGTTGGCCGCGCCGACGGGAGAGGTCGACATGAACTCCACGCGATAGCCGCCCAGCGCGGCGGCGATCGTCTCGGCCTGGTTGGGCAGGTTCTTTTTCGCGTCTTGCAGCACCTCCTGCAGCCCGATGACATCGGCATCGGCGGCCCGCAGCGCATCGACGATCAGCTTCAGCCGCAGCGGCCAGTTGCCGGCATCGTGCCAGATGTTGAACGTCACCACCCGCAGCGGCTGGCGCGGTGCCATGGCGCGCGGGGCGCATGCGGCGAGCGGGGCGGCGGCAGCGGCGGCGAGCAGGGTGCGACGATCGATCATGGCGCGGCTTTAATCGGGATCGACCGGGATGTCGAAGTGCAACACATCCTCGCGCACGCCCAATTTGGTGTAGAGCGCGATCGCGGGCGGATCGACATAATCGGCCTGGACATAGATCACCCACGCCCCGGCCGACCGCGCGATCGGGCGCAGCGCGTCGATCAGCGAAGTGGCGATGCCGCGCCGCCGCTGCGCCTCCGCCACGGCGAGGTCGTAGATGTAAATCTCACTGCGTGCCTGTTCGAACTTGGGCAGGATATAGGCCGCGAGCGCGCCGACCATCGCGCCGTTGGCCTCCGCCACTAGCGCGATGAAATGGGGATTGGCGAGCAGCGCCGCGACATGATCCGGCCCGGGTGGCGCGGACAGATAGCTTTCCGCATCCTCGAACTCCCGCGCAAACAGCGCGTTCATCGCGGCGAGTGCGGCGGGGTCATTCGGGCCGAGGCGGCGAATCTGCGACATGCGCTTATCCTTGGGTATTGAACTCCGGCGCGTCCACCGCATTGTTAACGCCATGCGTATGATCGTCCCCGCCCTTATGCTCGCGCTCGCCGCCTGCTCGCCCGCCCCGGTTCCGCCGCCCAATGCAAGCGAGGCTGAGCCGACACCGATCGAATCCGGCATTCCGCCCGCTCCGACACCCAGTCCCTCGCCGATCACACTCGGCCTCGTGACC
Source organism: Sphingomonas sp. SDUR79 (assembly GCF_056821745.1). Lineage (NCBI taxonomy): Bacteria > Pseudomonadati > Pseudomonadota > Alphaproteobacteria > Sphingomonadales > Sphingomonadaceae > Sphingomonas > Sphingomonas sp. SDUR79. The sequence goes on from NZ_JBPDIN010000001.1 coordinate 2,366,095, forward strand.
GAGGCAGCGGCGGCACAGGTCATCGGCGAACTGCGCTGCGCCTTCCTCTCGGACGCCAGCGATCTGCTGCTGGTCGGCGCAGGCGATGTCGACAAGGCGAGCCGTGCAACGGCGGTGGTGATGCGCGGCGCGACGCCGGTGCTGCTCACCGCGCGCGCGCCCGGAGGGTTCGATGCAATGGCAAAGGGCGGCAGCTTTACCGACGCCGAACTGACCGCATCGATCACGCGCGGCGCCCCGCGTGAGACTGAACATGAAGGGTCGAGCCACACCGCAACGCTGTCGGTCGAGGCACCCGGCTCAGCGCCGCTGGCGATCGACGGCGTGTGGGAATGCGGCCCCTGAGCGCTCGTGGCTTGCCTAACTGCGCGGACCGGCGCTAGGCGAGCGCCATGACCATTGGTAAACAGCGCCTTCAGCGCCGCATGGCGCGCGGCATCGAATTTCTGGGCAGCGAGACCGCGATCCTGTGCGGCGCGATGTCGTGGGTCAGCGAGCGCAACCTCGTCTCAGCCATCTCCAACGCGGGCGGGTTCGGCCTGATCGCGTGCGGGGCGATGACGCCCGAGCTGCTGGATGCCGAGATCGCGGCGACCAAGGCACTGACCGACAAGCCGTTCGGCGTAAACCTGATCACCATGCACCCGATGCTGTTCGACCTGATCGCGGTCTGCGCGAAGCATCAGGTGACGCATATCGTCCTCGCCGGCGGCCTGCCCCCGGCAGGCTCGCTCGACGCGATCAAGGGCAATGGCGCGAAGCTGATCTGCTTTGCCCCGGCGCTATCGCTCGCCAAGAAGCTGATCCGCAGCGGCGTCGATGCGCTGGTGGTCGAGGGGATGGAGGCCGGTGGCCATATCGGCCCGGTATCGACCAGCGTACTCGCGCAGGAAATCCTGCCCGAAGTGTCGGAGCAGGTGCCGGTGTTCGTCGCGGGCGGGATCGGGCGTGGCGAGGCGATTGCCGGCTATCTCGACATGGGTGCCGCGGGCGTCCAGCTCGGCACGCGCTTTGCCTGCGCGACCGAGAGCATCGCGCATCCGAACTTCAAGAAAGCGTTCTTCCGCGCCAGCGCGCGCGACGCGATCTCCAGCGTGCAGATCGACCCGCGCCTGCCGGTGATCCCGGTCCGCGCGCTCAAGAACGCGTCATCCGAGCTGTTCACCGCCAAGCAGCGCGAAGTCGCGCAGCTGCTCGACGAGGGCAAGGTCGAGATGATGGAGGCGCAGCTCCAGATCGAACATTATTGGGCCGGCGCGCTGCGCCGCGCGGTGATCGAGGGCGATGTCGACAATGGCTCGCTGATGGCCGGCCAGTCGGTCGGCATGGTGACCAAGGAAGAACCCGTCGCCGACATCATCGCCCAGCTGATGGCCGAGGCGGCGGCGGCACTGGAGAAGCGGGCGAATTGATTTCCGAAGCTGCGGTCGCGCTTCCAGTCTGCTCGCTGAGCATTTCCACATTCCGTCACCCGAACAAGTTCAGCATGACGGAATTTTTGGCGATGGTCGCCTCATCGGCAGCATCTCGCCCCATTCGCCCGCGCGTTTAACCAGTCGTTGACTCCAGCCTGCTTGGGTGTCGGGCATGTCCCGCTTTCTCCTCGCCCTCCCGCTGCTCGCCCTCGCGAGCGCCTGCGCCGAGCCGGAGCGGATCGCCGCTCCCGCCCCGCTCCCGGTTCCCGCGCCTGCCCCAACCCAGACCGCAGCACCACGCGCGCCCGACGGGGCTGCAGCGAACCTTGTCATCCCGGCACGCCTGCCGGACGGCAGCTATGCGACCCCCAACCGCGAGGTTTCCGCCGCAGCAGCCGCGTGGCATCTGCGCGCCGCGTTCAACGTCGCGGCGCTCAACTGCAACGATCCGGCGCTCGCCCCCGCCTATAACCAGTTCCTCAAGGCGCATCGCGGAGCACTGAAGGCGGCGCATCATGCGCTGACCCGCGAATATGGCGACTCAGCGGCGTTCGATCCGGCGATGACGCGGCTTTACAATTATTTCGCGCAGCCACCGGTGATGGCGCAGTTCTGCGCGACCGCCGCGCCGCTGCTGCATCAGCTTGCGCTGCCCGCCGCCGAACTCCCGTCGGTCGCGCCCGCCGCGCTGGCGCAGGTCGATCGCCCCTTCACCGATTTCTACGCGCGTTACGATGCCTGGCGCGCCGATCTGGCGGCATGGCGCGCGGGTACGCCAGTCGCCGCCCCGCGCCTTGCCTATGCCGCCGAAATCTTTCGCGCCGAAACGGACATTGGCGGCGGCACCGTCACGCTCGCCGCGCGCTGAATTCCTTGGCGGTACCCGGGCGATCTGTTAGCGATTCGCGCATGCCCGTTTCCGCCGCCGCCTCCGCCCGCGAAATTCTGACGCGGTTGCACGACGTGATGGCGTCGCGCACCCCGGCCCAGTCCAAGCTGAACGCGGTGGTCGAGATCATCGGGGAGTCGCTGCGCAGCGAAGTGTGCTCGATCTATCTGCTGCGCGAAGGCGTGCTCGAGCTGTTCGCCACGCGCGGCCTGGCGCAGGAGGCGGTGCACGTCACCAAGCTCGCGCTTGGCGAGGGTCTGGTCGGCATGATCGCGAAGAATGTCGAAACGCTGAACCTGGACGAGGCCGCTTCGCACCCCGACTTCGCCTATCGCCCCGAAACCGGCGAAGAGCAATTCCACAGCTTTGCCGGGGTGCCGATCATCCGCAAGGAGCGCGCGGTCGGTGTGCTCGCGGTCCAGCATGCCGATCCCCGCAAATATGAAGAGGTGGAGATCGAAGCGTTGCAGACCGTGGCGATGGTGCTGTCGGAACTGATCGCCAATGCCGGCCTTATCGACAGCGCCGACACGAGCGCTGGCGGATCGACCCGGGCGCAACCGACCGCGACCGCGCGCATCGCCGGGTTCAAGCTGGTCGAGGGCATGGCGGCGGGTGCCGCCGTCTTCCACCAGCCGCGCATTACCATCGAGCATACCGTCGCCGAGGATACCGAGGCCGAGCGCCACCGCGTCTATGCCGCGTTCGACAAGATGCGCGAACAGATCGACCGCATGACCAGCCAGGCCGAATTCGGCGTCGGCGGCGAGCATGAGGAGATCCTCGAGACCTACAAGATGTTCGCCTATGACGAGGGCTGGGGCCGTCGCATCAATGAGGCGATCGACAGCGGCCTGACCGCCGAGGCAGCGATCGAGCGGGTGCAGCAGCGCACCCGGATGCGGATGCGGCAGATCGACGATCCGCTGCTGCGTGAGCGGATGCACGATCTGGAGGATCTGTCCAACCGGTTGCTGCGGATCGTGTCGGGCCAACTCGGCACCGCCGCGCAGCTGGGGTTGCGGCAGGATTCGATCCTGATCGCGCGCAATCTCGGCCCCGCCGAGCTGCTCGAATATGACCGCCGCCGCCTCAAGGGCGTGATCCTTGAGGAAGGGTCGCTGACCGCGCATGTCACCATCGTCGCACGGGCGATGGGCGTACCGGTGCTCGGCCGCGTCAAGGATGTCCGCCGCCTGGTCGCGGAGGGCGACCGGCTGCTGCTCGACGTGACCGAAGGCTCGCTGGTCGTGCGCCCGACCCATGCGATGGAAGAGGTGTTCGAGGCAAAGCTGCTGATCACGCAGAAGCGCCGCGCCGCCTTTGCCGCGATGCGCAACCTGGCGCCCGAGACGCGCGACGGGCATCGCGTGACGGTGATGGTCAATGCCGGCCTGCGCGACGATGTCGCGGCGCTCGACCTGACCGGTGCCGACGGGATCGGTCTGTTCCGCACCGAATTCCAGTTCCTTGTCTCCGCCACTCTGCCGCAGCGCGAGGGGCAGAAGCGCCTGTATCGCGACGTGCTGGAGGCGGCGGGCGACCGCCCGGTGATCTTCCGCACCGTCGATATCGGCGGCGACAAGGCGCTCCCCTATCTCGACCATGACGAAAATGGCGAGGAAGAAAATCCGGCGATGGGCTGGCGCGCGCTGCGGCTGGCGCTCGATCGCGAAGGGCTGATGAAGGTGCAGGCGCGCGCGTTGCTCGAAGCAGCGGCGGGGCGGACACTGAGCGTCATGTTCCCGATGGTGTCCGAACCATGGGAGTTCGAACAGGCGCGCGCGATTTTCGAGGTGCAGCGCGCCTGGCTGGAGGCGCGCGGGCACAAATTGCCGCTGCACATCCGCTATGGCGCGATGCTGGAGGTGCCGGCGCTGGCCGAAGTGCTCGACATTCTGTTGCCGCAGATCGATTTCCTTTCGATCGGCACCAATGACCTCACCCAGTTTCTGTTCGCCGCCGATCGCGCGCACCCCAAGCTGGCGGTGCGCTACGATTGGCTGAGCCCGTCGATCCTGCGCTTCCTGCGTCGCGTGACGCGCGAGGCCCATGCGGCCAAGGTGCCGGTCGCAGTATGCGGGGAGATGGGCGGGCGGCCGCTGGAGGCGATGGCGCTGATCGGCCTTGGCATCGATCGTCTGTCGATCACCCCGGCGGCGGTCGGGCCGGTCAAGGCGATGGTCCGCAGCCTCGACCATGCCGCGCTCGGCACGGCGATGGAACAGTTGCTCGCCAAGCCACCGCGCGACATGCGCGCCGCACTGGAAGCCTGGGCTGCGGAGCATGGGGTCGAGCTCGCCTGAGCCAAAAGCCCGACGCATGCTGGCATTTCAGGTAGTGCGCACGTTGACACTCCTTTAAGGAATGCAGCAAGGCGCGAATATCAGGCACCGGAGGGAATTGAATGGACGGCGAACCGGGCGACACCCCGAACCTGTTTCCGGTTAAGGTCGGGGAAAAGCTGCGCGACGCCCGGCTGGCGCAGGGCCTGGAGCTGTCCGACGTCGCCAGCCGCACCCGCGTGCCGCTGCGCCATCTCGCCGCGATCGAGGCATCGGATTATTCGGGGCTCCCGTCGACCACCTACGCGATCGGCTTCGTCAAGGCCTATGCGCGCGCGGTGGGCGCGGACGAGGTCGCCCTGGCCCGCGAGCTGCGCGCCGAGACCGCGTCCACCTTTGCCGCGCGCGAAGTCTATGAAAGCTATGACCCCGAGGATCCGGTGCGCGAACCGCCGAGCGCGCTTGCCTGGGGCGGCGCGATCGTCGCAATCCTGCTGCTCGCCGCAGTCGGCCTCTGGTATGGCACCGATCTGTTCCGCAGCGGCACCAGCGCCGTGCCGGAGCCGACCCCGACCGCCATCGCCACGCCCGACGCCGCCCCGACCGAGGCCGCACCGACAGCGACCGGTGGGCAGGTGACGCTGATCGCGCAGCAGCCGGTGTGGCTGCGCATCTATGACGCGACGGGCACGCGCCTGTTCGAAAAGGAAATGACGGCGGGCGAGCGCTATGACCTGCCAGCCGATGCCAATGGTCCGATGATCAATGTCGGACGTCCAGAGGCGCTGCAGGTCACGATCGACGGGGTCGAAGTCGAACCGCTCGGCCGTCCCGGGATCGCGATCAAGGATGTGGCGATCAGTGCGGGCGCGTTGCGGACGCGCGGCCAGCCGGGGGCGATGCCAACGCCGACGGCGGGTGAAAGCCCGGCTGCGGCGCGTGCCGCTCCCGTGCGTCGCGCGCCGACGACGCGGTCGGCACCGGCCGAACGCTCGCCCGCCGCCACGCCCGCGCCAGTGGTGCAACCGGCGCCGACGCCCGAGCCGCTGGCCGCGCCGGGTGCTTAAGCGCAGGGTCAGCATCGGGATGCGACAGACTTTGCTATAGTGGATTGACCAGAGAGTATCGCGGGTGGGGACGAGCATGCGTTTTCTGAACAAGAGTGCGGCGATGGCGGTGGTGCTGGCGGGGATGGCGTCGCTCGCCATGCCGGTGGCGGCACAGACCAGCCGCGACGGGATCGAAGGCCGGGTCGACCGGCTGGAGCGCGAGATGCGCGCGGTGCAGCGCAAGGTGTTCCCGGGCGGCGCCGGCCAGACGGTCGAGCCGCAGATCACCGCTCCCGACCGCAGTGGCCCCGCTCCCGGCATTCCGGCGAGCGGCGTGGTCAGCGACCTCACCGCCCGCGTCAGCGCGCTCGAATCCCAGCAATCCGCGCTGACCGGCCAGATCGAACAGAACCAGTATCGCCTGCGCCAGCTGGAAGAGGCATTCACCGCATACAAGCGCTCGACCGATGCGCGGTTGAAGGCGCTGGAGGATGGCGCTTCGGCGGTCGGCGGCACCGCTCCCGTCACCGGCATCGGGACGACGCCAACCCCGGCTCCGCGCCCGACGACACCGCGTCCGACGACGCCCGCGCCGACCACCGGCACGCCGACCGCGCCGGTCGCCGGGATCGAACGGCCCAGCACCGGCGACGCTGCCGAAGACACCTACACCTATGGCTTCCGCCTGTGGCAGGCGAAGCAATATGACAAGGCGATCGTCGAGCTGCGCAGCGTGGTGCAGAAGCATCCCAAGCATCGCCGCGCCAGCTATGCCCAGAACCTGCTCGGCCGCGCGCTGCTCGACCAGGGCAAGCCGGCGCTTGCCGCGACCGCCTTCTTCGAAAACTATCAGAAGATGCCCAATGGCGAGCGCGCGCCGGACTCGCTCTATTACCTCGCGCAAGCGCTGGTGAAGATGAAGAAGCCGGCGAGCGAAGTCTGCAAGGTCTATGACGAGCTGACCCAGGTCTATGGCGACCGCCTCTCCGAAGCGATGAAGATGGATGTCGCCACCGGCCGTTCCGCCAGCAAGTGCCGCTGACGCGCTGAACCCGCTCGATCCGGTGTGGGTCGAGCGGTTTCGGGCGGATTTCGAACAGCTCTGCGTTCACGCGTTCGACGGCGTATGCGCGGACGGTAGCCGGATCGCCCTCGCCGTGTCGGGCGGGGCGGACAGCATGGCGATGCTGCTGCTCGCCAGCGCCGCCTTTCCCGGTTGCGTCGTCGCGGCGACCGTCGATCATGGCTTGCGGCCAGCGGCGGCAGACGAGGCGACAATGGTCGCGCGGGTATGCGCGCAGCTCGGCGTTCCCCATGCAACGCTGACCCCGGCCGACCCGATCACCGGAAGCAGTCTGCAGAGTCAGGCACGTGCCGCCCGTTACGACGCGTTGTTCGCCTGGATGCGACAGCTGGACGCCGACCTGCTGCTGACCGCGCACCATGCCGACGATCAAGCCGAAACGCTGCTGATGCGGCTCAACCGCGCGTCGGGAATCGCCGGACTGAGCGGCATTCGCCCGGTGCGCCGCGATGTCCGCCCCGTGCTGCGCCCGCTGCTCGGCTGGCGGCGCGCCGAGCTGCGCGCGATCGTCGCGGCGAGCGGCGCGCCCTGGGTCGACGATCCGACCAACGCCGATCCGCATCACGACCGCACCCGCTTTCGCGCGCTGCTCGCTGGTCAGCCGCTGCTCGATCCGGTGGCACTGGCCCGCTCCGCCGAATATATCGCCCAGAGCAACGACGCGCTCGACAACCTTGCCACGCAGCTGTGGCGCGAACGCTGGCAGGACCGGACCTTGCAACTTCGGCCCACCGGCCTGTCGCGCGAGGTGCAGCGCCGGATGCTGCGACGGGCGATCCACGAAACGCGAACGCGGCATGGCATCGCGCTGCCCGTGTTTAGCGATTCGACCAACATCGAACCGCTGCTCGACGCACTGAACGCGGGCTCCGGTGCCACACAGGCGGGGGTCATCGTACAAGTCAAAGGCGAAATCTGGCACTTCCGCCCCGCCCCGCCGCGTCGATCACTCTGATCGAAGCTGTTCCATTGCCATTAACCTGCGACCGCCTATCTTGTGCGCTGAGGAAGGTGCATTCGACCCATGAGCGACGACAACAAGACTCCCGGCCCTGAGAATAACGGCAATCCGTGGATGAAGAGCCTGCTGGTCTGGGTGGGGATTCTCGCCGCGCTGGCGCTGTTCGTCAGCATGTTCGGCGCGCCCAGCAGCACGGCGGCGGGCACGACGATCGCCTATTCGGAATTTCTCGACAATGTCGAACAGGGCAAGGTCAAGGACGTCAACGTCGCGGGCAACGTGATCACCGGCACCTTGTCGAGCGATGCGAAATTCCGCACCAACGCCGTCCCCAACCCCGAACTGATCCCGACACTGCGCAAGCAGGGCGTAACGATCACGGCGCGGCCGGAGGAAGGCCCGTCGATCTGGCAATATGTGCTGGTCCAGGCGCTCCCGTTCCTGCTGTTCCTCGGCATCGCCTTCTTCGTGCTGCGTCAGATGCAGAAGGGCTCGGGCTCGGGCGCGATGGGCTTTGGCAAGTCGCGCGCCAAGCTGCTGACGCAAAAGGAAGGCAAGGTCACGTTCGACGACGTTGCCGGCATCGACGAAGCGCGCGAGGAGCTGGAGGAAGTCGTCGAATTCCTCAAGGACCCGAGCAAGTTCGCACGCCTTGGCGGCAAGATTCCCAAGGGCGCGCTGCTGGTCGGCTCGCCCGGCACCGGCAAGACGCTGCTCGCCCGCGCGATTGCGGGTGAGGCGGGCGTGCCGTTCTTCACCATTTCCGGCTCGGACTTTGTCGAAATGTTCGTCGGCGTCGGCGCGAGCCGCGTGCGCGACATGTTCGAACAGGCCAAGAAGAGCGCGCCGTGCATCGTCTTTATCGACGAAATCGATGCGGTCGGCCGCCATCGCGGCGCGGGCCTGGGCAATGGCAATGACGAGCGCGAGCAGACGCTGAACCAGCTGCTGGTCGAAATGGACGGTTTCGAGGCGAATGAGGGCATCATCATCGTCGCGGCGACCAACCGCCCCGACGTGCTGGACCCCGCGCTGCTGCGTCCGGGCCGCTTCGACCGTCAGGTCGTCGTGCCGCGCCCGGATATCGAAGGCCGGGTGAAGATCCTTCAGGTTCACATGAAGAAGGTGCCGCTGGCCCCCGACGTCGACCCGCGGGTGATCGCGCGCGGCACGCCGGGCTTCTCGGGCGCGGATCTCGCCAACCTCGTCAACGAAGCCGCGCTGATGGCGGCGCGCAAGGGCAAGCGCCTCGTCGCGATGAGCGAGTTCGAGGACGCCAAGGACAAGGTGATGATGGGCGCCGAGCGGCGTTCGATGGTGATGACCGACGATGAGAAGCGGATGACCGCTTATCACGAGGCCGGCCACGCGATCGTCAGCTTGCACGAACCGGCATCGGACCCGATCCACAAGGCGACGATCATCCCGCGCGGTCGCGCGCTGGGCATGGTCATGCGCCTGCCCGAGCGCGACAGCTACAGCTATCACCGCGACAAGATGTACGCGAACCTCGCCGTCGCCATGGGCGGCCGCGTGGCCGAAGAAATCATCTTCGGCTATAACAAGGTCTCGTCGGGCGCGAGCGGCGACATCCAATACGCCACCGGCCTTGCCCGCGACATGATCACCAAATGGGGCATGTCGGACAAGCTCGGCCCGGTCGAATATTCGCAGCCCGAGGGTGAGAGCTTCCTTGGCTATTCGGCCTCGCAGCCGCGGCATATGTCGAACGAGACACAGCAGCTGATCGACCGCGAGATCAAGGAAACCGTCGAGGGCGGCCTCAACCGCGCGCGCGACGTGCTGACCGAGCATATCGACCAGCTGCACCAGCTGGCCGGCGCGCTGCTCGAATATGAGACGCTGTCGGGCGATGAGATCAAGAAGCTGCTGAGCGACGGCGATATCGGGCGTCCCGATCCGTCGACGACCAAGGGTCCGGTCGCGGCCGGGGGAACCTCGATCCCCAAGACCCGCCGTCCCAAGGGCCCGTTCGGCAACCCCGCTCCGCAGGGGGCGTAAGTTCCAAAAATCCTCCCCCGTCAGGGGGAGGTGGCGCCGGAAGCGACGCAGGGGGAGGAAGGGAATGTCCTTGCCCCTTATGCCGTCGTGCTTCCTCCCCCTCCGTCAGCTGCGCTGACACCTCCCCCTGGCGGGGAGGATCACGCGCTTACTTCTTCTCCGCCTCGGCCTTGGCTCGTGAGGTCAGTGCCGTCCGCATCGTTTTGGCAATGTCTACATCCGGCAGCGCGACCAGTGCCTCCAGCATCACAATGCGCGCGTCGCATTTGGCCGCCGCATCCTTGCTCTCCAGCGCGTCCGCCAGCTTGTTCGCCGCCGCGACGTTGCCATTGGTCGCCGTCCGTAACAGCTCCATCAGCGGCACCTCGCGCCCCTTGCTCAGCTCGCGCAAGACCAGCAGCGGTGCGCCCGCCACCTCCAGCGCATGCGCATAATGCCGCTGACGCAAGTCGCGGCTCAGCAATGCACTGGTGGCGTCGCGGTCCCCCGCACACGCGCGCACATCGGCCCTGCGCAACTCACGCGCCCGCGCGAGACGAATGTCCATTTCCGCAGCGATCAGCGCCGATCCAACCAGCGGCAGGCGCGTCTGATAGGCCTTGTTGATCAGCGCATCAATCGCGCGATAGCCCTCGTCATGCTTGCGTGTCCCCGCCGCCATTTCCTTGCGGATCGCGGCGACCTGCCCATAGACTTTGGGATTACCCGTCTTGAGCGCGCGAAAGCCCGGCTCGGACGCTTCCAGCGCCTTCATCGGATCGGCCGGCACCACCGAAATCGGCGGCGGTAGCGCGCCGCCCTTTTGCCGCTCCGGCACTGACAGGATCGCCGCGATAATCACGATCGCCCAGAGCAGCATGTTCGCCAGCGTCGCGACGCCGCTGCCGCGCCCGTCGGGATCGCCCGCGCGCAGCCCGCTCATCAGCACCAGCGACGTCCCCGCCGCCGCACCCCATGCAATCAGCGGCGTGCCGGGCACCATGTTGCTGCGCACGATCGCCCCGACAATCAGCGCAGCCATGACGCCAAGCGCGATCAGCACCGGTCGCGGCGCAATCACCCGTGCGATCGCGTCCCGTGCCGACAATCCGACGATCCCGGCGGACAGGCCGAATATTATGGTCAGCGCCTGCTCGCCCACGGTCATCGCGAAAAATGCCGGGCCGATGAAGGCGCCCGCGATGGCCAGCATCACCATCCGCTGCCAGGCCAGCCCACCGATCTCCTCCGCACTGTCGAGCACGAAGATGGCGATCGCCAGAATCAGGAACGCCGCCGCCAATCCGCCCGCAATCCATGGCGTCGCCGGCGCAGCGATCGCCGCCGCAGTCAGCACCAGCCATAGGCCGAGCCGCCAGCCGGCACCGCGCGACCGCACCACCCCCTCTCGCGCCGCGCGCCAGCGCATCGGGGTGACGAACCGCCAATGCGCCAGCGACAGCACGACGCCGCCCGCCACTGAACCCACCGCACCCCATAGCTGCACCGCCGGACTCGCGCCCAGCATCGCAAACAGAGTCGCCACCACCCCGCCGAGCAGCAACAACGCCACCTCGACCGACCCGAAGCGCGGCGCGTCGAGATGCGCGTGCCACCATTCCGCCGCCTTGGGGTGAAAGCTGTGCGATATGCCCGGCACGTCGTAATCGGCAAGCTCGAACAGCTGACGCACCTGGCCCGCAGTTCCGGGACGCAGCGCGCGTATCCGCCGCAGCCAGTTTGGCGACTTGCCGTCGATCAGCGCGCCCCAGCCGCGCTCCAGCGCATGACCGCGCCCGAACGACGCGATCAGCCGCCATTCGTCCAGCCGCGCCCGCAACGCCCAAATGGCGGGCGGATGGTTGCCCTCCCCCTCCCAGCCGAACGCCGCCATCGCCTCACGCAGGATCGCGTCGCTGCGCGGGATCGTGTCGGCGATCAGCGCGGCGAGCCGGTATTCGGCATAGGCGCGCCGGTCGAGTTCGATCAGCGCGGGCGCGGCCATCACCGCATCGAACGCCGCGCGAACGCCCTCGCGATCCTTGAACCACGGCCCGCGCAGTCCCGACTCCAGCTCGGCGAAGCGCCGCTCGAACTCCGCCGCATCCGCCGCGCGCTCGACCTCCAGCGGGTCAGGCTCCGGGGGCGGCAGCGGCTCGGCCTCGGGCAGCGCGTCGTGGTCCGGCGCGAGCGGTTCCCCGACCGGCACCAGCGTCAGCCCGGCGCGCTCGCCCGCCGCCTCCTCTTGCTCCGCGTCGTCCCAATCGTCGAAATGCTGGTAATCGACCCAGCGCAGCGCCTCTTCATAGGCGGCGCGCAATTCCATGAAGCCGGCGGCGTCATCCTCGGGATTGGTGACCTTCAGCTTGGCGGCATAGGCGCGGCGGATGGTCGCACGGTCGCTGCCGCGCGGAACGCCCAACACCTTCCACCATTGCCTCACAGAAAGGTCTCGCCCTCAAGCTGGTCGAGCGCGACGTGGAGCTCCTTGCGCGCGGTTTCGATCACGCGTGGATCCTGCGTCTCCAGCGCGGCCATGAAGCGCGACAGCACTTCGTCGACCCAGTAACGCTGTTCGCCCAGGAAATTCTCGAAGCATTTCTCGCCGCGCGCGATTGCCGCCTTGTTCTCCGCCTCGTCACGCGGATGCACCTTCAGCCCCGCGAGCGCCGCGCGCGCCTTTTCCAGCGCCGCCGGATCAGAAACATTGCCGTCATTGATCGTCAGGCTGACCCGCTGGCCCGTCTCGGGCACCAGAATATCGACCTCCAGCAAGCCCGATACGTCATAGGAAAAGCGCACATCGATCGCCTGCCCCGCTGGCGCGCGCGGCACCGTAACCTTGGTGTTCCCGATCTCGACATTGTCGCGCACCAGCCGCGCCTCACCCTGATAGATGCCGAATTCAACCACGGTCTGGTTGTTGTGCATCGTGCTGAAGCGGTGTTCGCGGCTCGCCGGGATGACCGTGCCGCGTTCGATGATCGGGGCGAACAGCCCGTCCTCGATCCCCCCGCCGGGCAACCGCCGGGCAACGCCGACCCCCAGCGAATAGGGGCAGACATCGGTGACGACGACTTCCTTAAGCGCCGAATCGCGCGACTTCAGCCCCGCCTGCACCGCCGCGCCCAGCGCCACCGCCTCGTCCGGGTTGACCGTCGCATTGGGGAAGCGGCCGAACATCCGTGTCACCGCGCTGCGCACCACCGGCATCCGCGTCGCCCCGCCGATCAGGATGATCTCGGACAACTCCGCGCTCTTGATCCCCGAATCGCGCATCGACCGCAGCACCGGTTCGCGCAGCCGGTCGATCAGCGGCTTGGCCGCCTCTTCAAAAGCCGTGGCCGTGACCAGATGGCGATACTCGGCGTCGTTCCACACGATCCGCATCTCCGCCTCACCCGCGCTGCTGAGCGTGCGGCGCGCGCGTTCGGCGGTTTCGCGCAGCTTCTGGTGCAGCGCATCGTCGCCGCGCCCGGCATTGCCGAAGGCGGCGGCATGCGCGTCGCGCATCAGGGCGACCAGCAGCTCGTTGAAATCCTCCCCGCCCAGATGATTGTCGCCGGTCGAGGCGCGGACTTCGATGATCCCTTCAAAAATCTCGACGATCGACACGTCGAACGTGCCGCCGCCCAGGTCGAACACCAGGAAGCGCGATTCATCGGCCAGCTGGTGGATGCCATAAGCGAGCGCGGCGGCGGTCGGCTCGTTCACCAGCCGCTCGACCTTCAGACCCGCCAGCTCGCCCGCGCGATGCGTCGCCTTGCGCTGCTTGTCGTTGAAATAGGCGGGGACGGTGATCACCGCCTCGGTCACTTCCTGCTTGAGGAACGCCTCGGCATCGGCCTTAAGGCTGCGCAGGATCAGCGCGGACAGTTCCTCCGGCGCAAAGCTGCGCTTGCCGAGCTTGGTCGTGCGCTGCGTGCCCATATAGCGTTTGAACGCAGTGATGGTGACATCGGGGTGGCTCGCCATCCGCTCGCGCGCGGCAAGGCCGGTGATGACGTCGCCATTTTCATCGATGCTGACCGCCGAGGGGGTAAGGAAATGGCCGAGCCGGTTGGGAATCAGCTCCGCCGCCCCGTCCCGAAAGACCGCCGCGGCACTGTTCGTGGTGCCGAGGTCGATACCGATAATCATGTTACTGGGTCCCCCGTCGAATCGCGGGGACTTTAACCTGCCGCGCGCGGCTGTGAAGCGGACGAATTCATATGGCGTTCAAGCGGCTTGTCGTGTTGTGTTGGGCGACCGAGGGAGGGTGTGGATGCGGACGATTCTGGCAGTGATGGCGGGTGCGGCGTTGGTGCTTCCGGCAAGCGCGCAGGCGATGAGCGTCGCCGAGTTTCTGGCTAAGGCGAATGCGCTCAAGGCCAAGGGCTTCCTCGCAATGGGTTCGCCCGACATCAAATTGCTGCGGACCGAGGTCGAGCGCGCATCGGACGCCTATCGCAGCGACCTGGCCACCGCAAAGGCCGCCGGCCGTGCCCCGCACAGCTGCCCGCCGCCCAAGGGCAAGGCCAAGATCGGCAGCAACGAGTTGATGGCGGAGTTCCAGTCCATCCCCGCCGCACAGCGCGGGATGAGCGTCAAATCGGCCTTTTACGCGATGATGAAGAAGCGCTTCCCCTGCAAAGGCTGAGCATCAGCCGAGCAGGCCAAGCCCCAGCAGCAACAACCCGAACAGCGTGACGATGATGCTGATGAAGATCATCAGCGCGAAGGTGCGCAACAGCGCCTTCCAGGCGGGCTGGCGATAGGCTCCCTTGAGCTGGAAGAAGATGTGCACCGGCGGCGCGAACACCGCGACTGTCGAGATCAAATCCATCGGCACCCCCAGCGCGGCGCCGATCATCAATGCGATGAACAAGAGCGACATGAAGGCCAGCGAATAGGTGACGAACACCGCATGGTCGTAGCCGCGATATTGCCGCCGCCATGCAAACATCAGCCACACGAACGGGATCGACAGCGGGATCAGGGCCCAGCTGAATTTATAGCTGTTAGTCTGGAGCTTGTAGAGCGCGAGGCCGGGGTTTCGCTCCATCTTCTCGATGCCCTTGTCGAGCCGCTTCCACCCGGTCTTGATGCCGGAGGGCAGACCGGTCCGCCCGCTCAGCGTGGTCGGGATGCGGTTCAGTTCGGCAAGGTCGGTCGACAGCTTGGTGATCTTCGCATCGAGCTTTTGCGCGCGCTCGCTCCCCGGCTTCACACTGGCCCGCGCTTCCCGCGCATCGGCCAGCGCCTCCTGCGTATTGTTGCGCGCGAACTGCAGCCCCTGTTCGAACTGTGCGGTCGTCCCGACCTCGGCAGGCGGCGACACGCCCATGATCTGCAGCACCGCGAACATGGTGAAGACCGAAAACAGGAACATCGCCATCGGCGACACGAAATGCGCGCGCTCACCAAAAATGTAGCGGCGCGTCAGCTCGCCGGGGCGAAAGGTGAGCAGCGGCAGCGTGTTCCACAACTTGCCTTCGAAATGCACCACGCCGTGCAGGATTTCGTGCCAGATCGCGCCGATCGTGCGGTGGACATGCCCGACCTGCCCGCAGCGATGGCAATGCGGGCCGAGCAATTCCGTCCCGCAATTCAGGCAGATGCCGCCATGCCCATCGCCACCATGCGCGTCGGATCGCTCGACCGCGCGGCCCAGCAGCGTCCCCGTGACCAGATCCCCGGCTGCGTCGAATTCCCCCATGAAGCTCATCTATCAGCTTGGCAAAGCGCGTGCGATAGGGACTTTGCAGTTGCAGCATGATAGCAAATCCAAATGGACCAGGATGCGCAAACTCTGATCGCTGACATGGGCGCTCGCGCCCGCACTGCCGCCACTGTGCTGGCGGGCCTGCCCACTGACGCAAAGGCCGCCGGACTGCGCGCCGCCGCAGCGGCGATCCGCGCCGATGCCGATGCGATCCTCGCCGCCAATGATCGGGACGTAGAGGCGGGCGCGGCGAACGGCCTGTCCGGCGCCTTGCTCGACCGGTTGCGGCTCGATCCCGCGCGGCTCGAGGGCGCGGCAGCGGGCGTCGAAGCGGTGGCGGGGCTGGCCGATCCGGTCGGCGCGGTGATCGATTCCAGCGAACGCCCCAATGGCCTTCAGCTCAGCCGCGTGCGCGTGCCGATCGGGGTGATCGGCATCATCTATGAAAGCCGCCCCAACGTCACCGCCGATGCGGCGGCGTTGTGCGTGATGAGCGGCAATGCCGCGATTCTGCGCGGCGGGTCCGAAGCCGCGCACAGCAATCGCGCGATCCACGCCGCCTTCGCACGCGGCCTGGCCGGAGCGGGTCTCCCCGCCGACGCGGTTCAGCTGGTGCCGACCACCGATCGCGCCGCCGTGGGCGCGATGCTCAAGGCCGATGGCGCGATCGACCTGATCGTCCCGCGCGGCGGCAAGAGCCTGGTCGCGCGCGTGCAGGAAGAGGCGCGGGTGCCCGTGCTCGCCCATCTCGACGGCATCTGCCACACTTATGTCGATCGCGGCGCCGACCCCGCGATGGCGGTCAAACTCGCGGTCAACGCCAAGATGCGCCGCACCGGCATCTGCGGCGCGACCGAAACCTTGCTGATCGACCGCACCTTCGCCGATCCCGCGCCGATCCTGTCCGCGCTCGCCGACACCGGCTGCGAGCTGCGCGGCGATGCCGATATCCGCGCAATCGAGCCACGCGCGGTCGCAGCGAATGCAGAGGATTGGGACACCGAATATCTCGATTCGATCCTGTCGGTCGCGCTGGTCGATGGGGTCGAGGGCGCGATGGCGCATATCGCGCGCCATTCCAGCCGCCACACCGACGCGATCGTCACGCAAGACGCCGCCACGGCCGAGCGCTTCCTCAATGGCGTCGACAGCGCGATCGTGATGTGGAACGCCTCGACCCAGTTCGCCGATGGCGGCGAATTCGGGCTGGGCGCCGAGATCGGCATCGCCACCGGCCGCCTTCACGCTCGCGGCCCGGTCGCGCTGGAGGGGCTGACGACGTACAAATGGGTGGTGCGTGGGAGCGGCCAGGCGCGTCCTTGAACTATCGACGTCATTGTATACATTTGAATCATGAAGACCTCTGTCATCACTGCCCGACTCGATCCGGAGACACTTGCCGGTCTGGACAAGCTCGCCGAATATCATGAGCGCTCGCGCGCCTGGCTGGTCGCCAAAGCGGTCAAGCAATATGTGAAGAATGAAACCGAGTTCTTCGCTTTCCTGCAGGAAGGCGAAGACGCCATTGAGCGCGGCGAGTATCTCACGCACGAAGAGCTGATGGCGGAAATCAAGGGAATGCGACAGCGAGACGCTGCTTGAGGCAGCTGATCTGGTCGTTTCCGGCGCGGCGTGACCTCTATCGCATCGCCGCCGACTATGGCGAAATGGACCCGACGCTCCCGCTCGAAATCCTCATGCGTATCGAACAGGCGCCATCCGCCTTGTTGGACTATCCCGATATCGGCAGCCCCACACCGCGCAAAGGCATTCGAAAATGGCATGTGCGGAAAACGCCGTTCCTGCTGTTCTATGCCAGCACGCCTGCTCGGCTCGAAATTCGCCGCGTGGTCCATGAGCGATCCGATTGGACCGGATTGGAGCCTTGAAACGCATCGGTCTCCTCGGCGGGTCGTTCAATCCCGCGCATCGCGGCCATCGCGCGATTTCACTGCACGCCCTGCGCGCGCTGGACCTGGACGAAGTGTGGTGGATGGTGTCGCCCGGCAATCCACTGAAGGAAAAGGCGGGGATGGCCCCGTTCGCCGCACGGATGGCGTCGGCACGCGCGATGGCGCGGCATGCGCCGATCCGTCCGAGCGCGGTCGAAAAGCGGCTCAAGACCCGTTACACGGTCGATACGCTCACCAAATTGCCCCGGCTGTACCCGCGTCATCAATTCATCTGGTTGATGGGGGCGGACAATCTGGCGCAGTTCGACCAATGGCGCGGCTGGCGGCATATTGCGCGACAGGTTCCGATTGCGGTGATCGCGCGTCCGGGCTATGATCGCAATGCTCATGCGAGCCCCGCAATGAGCTGGCTGCGGCGTTTCGTGCGGCCCGCACGCCAGGCGAAGAACTGGACGAAGTGGAGTTTGCCGGCCCTGGTGCTGTTGCGCTTCCGCCCCGACAAGACTTCGGCGACCCGCCTCCGCGCCGCCGACCCCGGCTGGCACCGGCGTTTTACCCGTGCCCGCACGCCGCCTGATCCCAGTTCGCACTAACCCAGGAGTCCCCTTGCCCGCTTCCCCTCACCTCGATGCCGCCCCCGTGGCGCGCGCCACCGTCGCTCCGGATGCCGAGGCGCTGCATCGACTGGTCCTGACCTCGCTCGACGACGATCAGGCGGTCGAAACCGTCTCGATCCCGCTCGCCGGGAAAAGCAGCATCGCCGACTATATGGTCGTGGCGAGCGGGCGCTCGACGCGTCAGGTCGCATCGATGGCGCAGAAGCTGGCCGAGAAGATCAAGGCCGAGCGTGGCCAGAGCCCGCGGGTCGAAGGTCTGCCGACCGCCGACTGGGTGCTGATCGACGCCGGCGACGTGATCGTCCATCTGTTCCGCCCCGAAGTCCGCACCTTCTACAATCTCGAACGCATGTGGGCATTTGGCGACAGCGCACCCGCCGGCAACGCGTGAACTTATGACGTCCTGCACCAGCCCGCTCCCCCACCCGGCCATCCAACGCCAGTATCCTATGGGTGGCCGGGTGGGGGAGCGGGCCGGTGCCGCAAACCCGGACTAAACTATGCTGCTGCACATCGTCGCCCGCGGGCGGATCGGCCGCAGCCCGGAGGCCGAGCTGGTCGACCGCTATCTCAAGCGCGTGACGCTGCCCACACGGGTCACCGAACTGCCCGATACCGGCGGCAAGATGCCTGCGGTCGAGCCCGGCACGCGCATCGTGATGCTCGATGAGAAGGGCGAGAACCTGCCCTCACGCGTCTTCGCCGAACGCATTCAGGCATGGCGCGAAGACGGGGTGCGCGAGGCGCGCTTTCTGATCGGTGCCGCCGATGGCTTCGACGATGCGGCGCGCGCGCAGGCCGATCTGCTGATCTCCTATGGCCGCGCCACCTGGCCGCACATGCTGGCGCGCGCGATGCTCGCCGAACAGCTGTGGCGCGCGACCAGCATCTTGGCCAACCATCCCTATCATCGCGAGGGATGATGCGCAGGCTCGCCCTTGTTGCCGCGATTGTCGCGACCGCATCGATGGGGGTCGCCGCGCTTTCCGCACAGACCCCGTCGCTGACCGATCAGCGCGCGCAGCTCAATGCCGCAAACAAGGCCGCAAAGGACGCCGAGGCGCGCGCCCGGCAATTGCAACGCGCCGCCAGCGCCGAGCGCGACGAGGCGCGGCGGGCCCGCACCCGCGAGGCCGCGATCGCCGCGAGCATCCAGGCGGCCGAGGCCGAGATCGTCGCCGCCCGCGCCCGCATCGCGCTGGTTGATCGCATGCTCGGCCAGCAACGCACGCGCCTGGTCGAGCGCCAGGGACCGATCATGCGGCTGATGGCGGCGCTGCAATCGCTCGCCCGCCGTCCGGCGGTGCTGGGACTGGTCCAGCCCGGATCGACCACCGACATCGTCCATGTCCGCGCGGTGCTGGGCGCAGTCACCCCGGCGGTGCGCGCCCGGACCGCCGATATCCGCGCGGAGATCGCCCGAACCCGCCGCATGCGCGAGGGCGCGCAGCTCGCGGCCAAGGCCCTCGCCGACAGCCGCGCGCGCCTCCAGAATGACCGACTCGCGCTGGTCCGGGCCGAGGGCGAGCACCGCCTCAAATCGGTCGGCTATCGGCGCGAAGCGATGTTCGAATCGGATCGCGCGCTGGCGCTGGGCGAACAGGCGCGCGACCTGGTCGACCTGATGGACACGATGGGCGAGGCCGCCGAAACGCGAGCAGCGCTCGAGGCGCTGCCCGGCCCATTGCCGCGCCCCGCCGATGGCGATGCGGCCGCGACCGAAGCCGCACCCGCCCCGAAACGCAACGGTCCGCCGCCCTATCGCTTGCCCGTCTCCGGCACTGTGGTCACGGGTCTGGGCGAATTGTCAGACACCGGCGTGCGCGCGCGTGGCCTCACGCTGGCGACCTGGCCCGGCGCACAGGTGGTCGCCCCCACCGCTGGCCGAGTCATCTATGCCGGCCGCTTCCGCCGGTACGGCAATATCGTGATCCTCGACCATGGCGGCGGCTGGACGTCGCTCGTCGCCGGGCTCGACGCGGTGATGGTCAAGGTCGGCGACACGCTGATCCAGGGCACCCCGCTCGGCCGCGCCCCCCAGGGCGAAGCGCCGCGCATCACCGTCGAACTGCGCCGCCAGGGCCGCCCGGTCGATCTGGCGCAATTGCTCGATTGACGCCCCGCCGCAGACACGCGCTTGCCGCTTTGCGGCCACGCGGTTCCGGTCTATCTTGTGCCAAATCCCGTTGAGGCCCGTATGCGTATGATCCGTCCCATCCTTCAGGTTTCCGCCGCCGTCGGCGCGCTGGCGCTGATCCCCGTCACCACCGGCGCGATGGCGAGCGTCGATACGTCGAGCTATCGCGAACTCGACGCATTCATGGACGTCTACACCCGGGTGAAGGCCGCCTATGTCGAAAAGGTCGATGACAAGACACTGATCAAGGGCGCGATCGACGGCATGCTCGCCAGCCTCGATCCGCACAGCTCCTATGTCGATGCGCTTGCCTTCGACAATCTGCGCCTCGCCACCGACGGCAATTATGGCGGCCTTGGCCTCTCGGTCACGCAGGAGGATGGCGCGGTCAAGGTCATCACCCCGACCGAAGACACCCCGGCGTGGAAGGCGGGCATCAAGGCCGGCGATTATATCACCCATCTCGACGGCAAGCTGATCTATGGCGGCACGCTGGATGAAGCGATCACGCAGATGCGCGGGCAACCGGGCACCAAGATCACGCTGCGCATCGTTCGCCCCGGCCGCGACAAGCCGTTCGACGTTGCGCTGATCCGCGAAACCATCGTGCAAAAGGCGGTGAAGTGGGAGGTGCAGGACGGCATCGGCATCCTCAACATCAACACCTTCAGCGCCACCACTGCGGCGGACATGCGCGCAGGCATTGCCGCGATCGAAAAGCAGCTGGGCGGCAAGCCCAAGGGTTATGTCATCGACCTGCGCGGCAATGGCGGTGGCCTGCTCAACCAGGCGATCGAGGTCAGTGACGCGTTCCTGACGCATGGCGAGATCGTGTCGCAGCGCGGGCGCGAGAAGAGCGATATCGAGCGCTGGTATGCCGAATCCGCGATCCGCGGCGACCTGACCGGTGGCGTGCCTTTGGTCGTGCTGGTCGATGCCGGCACTGCGTCCGCTTCGGAAATCGTCGCCGGCGCGCTGCAGGATCACCACCGCGCGCTGGTGCTGGGCGAAAAGACCTTCGGCAAGGGATCGGTCCAGTCGCTGCTTCAGCTTGGCCCGCGCACCGCGCTGCGCCTGACCACGGCGCGCTATTACACCCCCTCGGGCCGGTCGGTGCAGGAAGGCGGGATCGAACCCGATCTGGCCGTGCCGCAGATTTCCGACCCCGATTACAAGACGCGGCCCGTATTCCGCGAAGCCGATCTGCGCCGCCACCTGATCAACGAGACCAAGGTCGATAACGCGGTGCTGGAAGAAGATACCAAGACCGATCCGCGCTTCGCCGCCACGCCGGAGGAACTGGAGAAGAAGGGCATCAAGGACTTCCAGCTCCACTATGCGCTGCAGACCATCGCCCGCACCGCCGCACCCGCGCGCGTCGCCGGGGGTGGCGCGGCCAAGGCGGGCAAGCGCTGAGCACGGCGATGACCCCCAACCGTACTGCGCAGGCGCTCGCCCTGTTCATCCCGCTCGCGCTGATCGGCGGCGCGCTGACCAGCCAATATGGCTTTGGCCTGTTCCCGTGCGAGATGTGCATGTGGCAGCGCTGGCCGCATTATACCGCGATCCTGCTGGCGGCCTTGTCCTTCATCGTAGCGCCCGCGCGCACGCCGCTGGTGGTGCTCGCCACGCTGGCGATCGCGGTCAGCGGTGCGATCGGCGCGTTCCATGCCGGGGTCGAATATGGCTGGTGGGAAGGCTTCACCCAATGCACCAGCAACCTCGGCGGGGAGGGCAGCGCGCTCGATCGGATCATGAACGCGCCGGTGATCCGCTGCGACGTCGCACCCTGGGATCTTTTCGGAGTGTCATTGGCCGGATGGAATGCGATCTTTTCGCTCGGTGGTGCGTTGGTGATCGCGATTCTCCTGCTGAAGGGCCGTAAGACGTGAAGTGGAAACCCGGAGATCCCCGCCGCGACGTCGATTCGATGATCCGCGTCGATCAGGCCGGCGAATATGGCGCTACGCGCATCTATGCGGGTCAGCTCGCGGTGATGGGCGACCGTCACCCGATGGCGCGCGCCATTGCGGGCATGGCCAATCAGGAAGAACGCCATCGCGCATTTTTCGACGCGCTGATCGCCCGACGCGGTGTGCGCCCGACCGCGCTGCAGCCGGCGTGGAACATCGCCGGCTTCGCGCTTGGCGCAGCGACGGCGGCGATCGGCCCGACGGCAGCAATGGCCTGCACCGTGGCGGTGGAGACCGAAATCGACCTTCATTACCAGGAACAGCTCGACGCGCTTGGCGCGGACGATCCCGAACTGGCCGCTGCGGTGGCCGAGTTTCGCGCCGAGGAACTGGAACACAAGGATAGCGCGCTCGCAGCGGGCGCGGAAACGGCCCCGGCCTATCCGCTGCTCGCCGGTGCCATCCGATTGGCATGCAAGACCGCGATTGCGGTGTCGAAGCGGCTGTAAGCGCCGCAAGGAGTCGATGATATGAAGACGTTCCTGCTGACCCTCTCCGCCGCCGCATCGGCGCTGGCCGTTCCCGCCCTGCCCGCGACCGCCGCGATGGCGCCGCAGAATGGCGTGCTGATCATCTATGGCGACGACAAATGCCCGACCAATAATAACGGCGAGGAAATCGTCGTGTGCGTGCGCCGCCCGGCCGGAGAGCGTTTCCGCATCCCGAGCGAACTGCGCGACACCGAAGTGACCCCGGAACGCGAAAGCTGGGCCGTGCGCCAGCGCTCGGCGCTGACCGCCGGTGATACCGGCATCGGCAGCTGCACCACGGTCGGCCCCGGCGGCGGCATCGGCTGCTCGACGCGCGAGATCCAGGCCGGCAAGGCCGAGGCCGACAAGCGCAAAAAGGCCGAGCAGGTCCTGCCGGATTGATCATGATCTACTAAGCCCCGTTTGCCCTGAGCTTGCCTAAGGGTCGCTCCACCGCTCCAAGAGAGTCCTGGAACCGTGCTTCGACAAGCTCAGCACAAATGGGTTTGGGGAATCGCGCCACGCCGCTGGCACGTCCCCACCCTGCTCTTCGCGCTCGTCTGGCTGTCCTGCACCTGGTTCGGTTCCTGGGCATTCAACCCCAACAGCGCCACGCGCATCCTCACCGCCACCGCGATCGTCGAAACCGGCAGCGCGCGCATCGATCCCTATGCCGCGATGACGATCGACAAGGCGCAGTTCGACGGCCATTTCTACATGGACAAGGCACCGGGCATGACGCTGATGGCGCTGCCTTTCGTCGCCGCGACCAACTGGGTGACGCAGCAGACCAGCGCCGACGTGCGCCACCAGCTGTTCGACCCCGATGCCGAGGCGTTTCTGCGCCTGCGGATGCGCATGGCCATTGCCGGGATCGGCGCGGTGCTCACCGCCCTCGCCGCAGTCGCCCTGCTCGACCTTGGCACCGGTATCGGCGGCAGCCGCGCGGCGGGGTTGTTCACCGCAGTCAGCTTTGCGCTCGGCACCACCGTTTGGGGTTGGACCACGACGTGGTTCGGCCATGCCGCAGCGACATCGCTGATCGCCATCGCGCTTTGGGCAGTCTGGCGCGGCACACGCGACGGCCTCACGCCCCGCTATGCACTGTTCGCCGGTCTCGCACTTGGCTGGGCCGTGGTGGTCGAACATGGCGCACTGCTGCTCGGCGCACCCGTCGCACTCTCGGCCCTGTGGCGCATCCGCAACGCGGACCGCGCGAGCCAGCTTCGCACGGTCGGCCTCGCCATCGCGGGCGGGGTCATCGCGGCCATCCCCCTCCTAACCTACAATCTCGCCACCTTCGGCCACCCCTTCACCACCGGCTATTCGGGCGTGGTCGGGTTCGAGGGGATGAGGCAGGGGCTGTTCGGCCTCACCTATCCCAAGCTCGACATCCTCTATGAAATCCTGCTCGGCAAACGCCGCGGGATCATCTGGGTCGCCCCGATCCTAGCCCTCGCCCCATTCGGCATCTGGAGCCTGCTGCGCGACCCGGCCCGGCGCGACCTCGGCGTGCTGGCAGCAGGGGGCGCGCTCGCCTGCTTCCTCTACCACGCCGCCTATGTCTATTGGGACGGCGGCAACGCCACCGGCCCGCGCCACGCGCTCCCGGCAATCGCCTATCTCGCCATCGGCCTCGCCGCCTATTGGGGCAGCGCCGGTCGGATCGAGCGCGCCCTCGGCCTCGCCTTCCTCGCCGCCAGCGTCGCCATCAACCTGATCATCGCCGCCGTCGATATTCAGGCCCCGCACCACTTCGCCGCGCCGCTGACCGACAATATCCTGCCCGGCTTCCTCGCCTTCAACCTGCGCACCATTCCCAACGAATTCTGGGGCTGGTCCCCGGGCGCGGGCCTGACCCTCTACCTCGTCCTCGCGGGCGCACTCGCCGCCCTGCTCGCGCTCGCCTGCCGCCACAGCGCGCCGGACTGACTGGACAGCCAAGCCGTTGGAACGTATGAAGAACATATGGCCCAGCTCGACTTGCGCGAAAAGCTCGAAATCCTCGCCGACGCCGCGAAATATGACGCATCCTGCGCGTCATCCGGCACGTCGAAACGCAAGTCTTCGGGCGGAAAGGGGCTGGGTTCGACCGAGGGAATGGGCATCTGCCACGCCTATGCCCCCGATGGCCGCTGCATCAGCCTGCTCAAGATCCTGCTGACCAACAGCTGCATCTTCGACTGCCACTACTGCATCAACCGCAAAAGCTCGAACGTCCGCCGCGCGCGCTTCACCGCGCAGGAGGTCGTGCGCCTCACCCTCGATTTCTACCGCCGCAATTATATTGAGGGGCTGTTCCTCTCCTCGGGGATCATCCGCTCGCCCGATTACACGATGGAGCAGATTGTCGAGGTCGCGCGCAGCCTGCGCGAGGATCACGACTTTCGCGGTTACATCCATTTGAAGACGATCCCCGACGCCGATCCTGGCCTGATTCATCAGGCCGGGCTGCACGCCGACCGCCTGTCAATCAATGTCGAGCTGCCCACCGTCGCCGGCCTGACCCGCCTCGCCCCGGAGAAGTCCGCGCCCCGGATCGAGGGGGCGATGCGCGACCTGAAACGCGATATCGAGGACACGGGCGACGCGCGCAAACGCTATCGCTCAGCCCCCAAATTCGCGCCGGCTGGCCAGTCGACCCAGATGATCGTCGGCGCCGATGCCGCCACCGACCGCGACATCGTCGGTCGCGCGGCCGGGCTGTACGGCCGCTTCGGCCTGCGCCGCGTCTATTATTCCGCGTTCAGCCCGATCCCGGACGCGAGCGCGGTGCTCCCGCTCCAGCGCCCGCCGTTGATGCGCGAACATCGCCTTTACCAGTCCGACTGGCTGATGCGCTTCTACGACTATCGCCCGGACGAGGTCGCCGACGCCGCCGATCCCGCGACCGGCATGATGCCGCTCGACATCGACCCCAAGCTCGCCTGGGCGCTCAAGCACCGCGACAGCTTCCCGGTCGACGTCAACACCGCCCCGCGCCAGGCGCTGCTGCGCGTTCCCGGCCTTGGCGTGAAGGCAGTCGACCGCATCCTGATCTCGCGCCGCTGGCGGCGACTGACACTGGCCGATGTCGCGCGGCTCACCGTGTCGGTGAAGAAGCTCAAACCCTTCCTGATCACCAGCGACTGGCGCCCCACCCTCCTCGCCGACCGCGCCGACCTGCGCCCGCTCGTCGCCCCACCGGCCAGGCAGATGGAGCTGTTCGCGGCTTGAGAGTTTCGGGGACCAGCGATAGCGTCCGGGGATGAACTTCATGCTCGGCGCGCTCGCCCTCCTCACGTCCATGCTGTCCCCGTCCCAGGATCGACCGGACTATGCCGCAGGGCAGGTTTGGGAATATGCTGGACGGCCGGAGGATGCAGGGTCGCTGATCAAGATCCATCAGGTTGAGGCATCGCCGACCGGGCCGATCTACCACATTGGCATGACCGGCATTCGCATAACACGGGATCGGCCGCCCACCGATGTGCATCACCTTCCGGTATCGCGGAAAACGCTTGATGCCAGCGTCACACAGCTGGCGTCGCCGCAAGCCGCAGCGCGCCCCTTTCGCGACCCCAGTGAGGGCATGGCAATCTGGCGCAAGAATGAAGGGGGTGTGTTCAGCATCCCGCTGGCTGAGATCGCCGAAATCCTCGTCAGCCAAATGACTAATCTCCCGAGTGAGAATGAATCGCGGGTGAAACAACCGGGTGCATGAGCGGTTGAGCGCGCAAAGGAGACTTTGCATGGCCGAGACCCGTATTTTCGAAGACCTGATTCAGGATCACAACCGCCAGCGCGAACTGCTCGACCGCATCGCGCAAACCAGCGGCGACAGCGAGGAGCGGCGCACGCTGTTCGAGGAGCTGCGCAAGGAGCTTCAGGCCCACGCCGCCGCCGAAGAGGAATCGCTCTACGCGACGATGCTCGCCAATCCGGACCTGCGCGACGAGGCGCGCCATTCGGTGTCCGAGCACAAGGAAGTCGACGACATGCTCGGCGAGCTGGTCGAGATGGAGATGTCGTCGAGCGGCTGGCTGACCAAGTTCAAGTCGATGCGCGACCGCTACCTCCACCATATCGACGAGGAAGAGGAAGAGATGTTCCCCGCTGCGTCGAAGGATCTGGACGACGCGACCAAGGCCAAGCTCGCCAAGATCTTCGAGGCGCGCAAGCCCAAGGAACTGGAACGCGCCGAAGACGAAATGCCCGGCGACGCGCGCGAGTGAAGCCAATTCCTCCCCTGCCCCGCAGGGGAGGTGGCAGCGCGCAGCGCTGACGGAGGGGCGGCCGCGTAGACGGCCGTGGGCAGCGCGGCAAAACCCGCCCTCTGCGAGGGCGGCCCCTCCACCGCCCTCGGGCGGTCCCCTCCCCTGAGCAAGCTCAGGGGAGGAACCTACTGACACCCGTGTAAACGACTAGACGCGCGGTGCGGACTGCGTAAGCTGCTCCTCAAAACGAGGAGAGGCCCATGATCCGCACCGCCGTCGCGGCCGCCGCATTGCTCGCCTGTGCGTCCGCCGCCCACGCCGAAACCCTCAAGGTCGCCGCCGGCCCCGACGCGCAGGAGCGGCTGCAACAGGCGTTGCTCGACGCCAAGCCCGGCGACGTTGTCGAGATCGGCGCGGGCCGGTTCGACCTCACCGACGGCCTCAGCCTCGACGTAAACAACGTCACCGTGCGCGGCGCGGGGCCGGACAAGACCGTGCTCAGCTTCAAGGGCCAGCTCGGCGCGGGCGAAGGGCTGCTCGTCACCTCCGACGACGTCGTCCTGCGCAGCTTCGCGGTCGAGGATAGCAAGGGCGACGGCATCAAGTCCAAGGGCGCCGACCGCATCGTCTACAAGGATATTCGCGTCGAATGGACCGGCGGGCCAAAGGAAAGCAACGGCGCATATGGCGTCTATCCGGTGTCCAGCAGCCACATCCTGATCGACAGCGTGACCGTGAAAGGCGCGTCCGACGCCGGCATCTATGTCGGCCAGTCGGAACAGATCATCGTCCGCAACAGCTTCGTCTCGCACAATGTCGCGGGGATCGAGATCGAGAACAGCAACCACGCCGACGTCTTCGGCAACACCGCGACGAAAAATACAGGCGGCATCCTCGTCTTCGACCTGCCCAATCTGCCCCGCATGGGCGGTGGCAGCGTGCGGGTCTATGGCAACAAGGTGTTCGGCAACGACACGCCGAACTTCGCGCCCAAGGGCAATATCGTCGCGACCGTGCCCAAGGGGACCGGGGTGCTGGTGATGGCCAATGACGGCGTCCATGTCTTTGACAATGACCTGTCGGAGCATGCCACCGCCAACGTCATCATCATGTCCTACCGCCAGAGCTACGAGGACAAGAAGTACAACCCCTATCCCCGCCGCATCGTCGTGTCGGGCAATCGCCATGGCCGCGCCGGGTTCGAGCCGGGGGTCGAGGGCGGCGGCTTCCTCGTCGCCGCGTTTGGCGGTGCCGCACCGCCGGTGTGGTGGGACGGCACCGGGACCGTCGCCGAACTGGGCCTGCACGTCGCCGATCCGGTTCCGGTACTGACGCTGGGCCTCGCGCTCGCCGCGCCGACCAGCTCGGCCAAGCCGGGCAAGGCGGAACTCAACGCCCCCGCCGCGTCGCGCCCCGCCGCAGTGGTGCTGCCTGCAGCGATGGAGGCCGCAGCCAAGTGACCCATGCCGGGATCGCGATGCTGGCCCTGTGTGCAGCGGCGTTCGGCGTCGCAGCAGCGCGCCAGCCTGCGCGGGTCAACGACACCGCGATCACCGCCGATGGCTACCCAGCGAAACTCTCCGATTATGGCTTCTTCACCGACCTGACTAAACGCACTCCGGCGACCCGCGTGGTCGGCTACGACCTCGAAACCGCGCTCTTCTCCGACTACACGACGAAACAGCGCTTCATTTATGTCCCCACTGGCCAGCAAGCGAAGTACGACGCAAAAGCCGCGTTCGACTTCCCGGTCGGCTCGGCGCTGATCAAGACCTTCGGCTACGGAACCGGCGCCGCGTTCAAGCCGATCGAAACCCGCCTGCTGCTGCGCCGCGCATCGGGCTGGGTCGCCATCCCCTACGTCTGGAATGCCGAGGGCACCGACGCGGTGGTCAGGCGCGCCGGCACACGGCTTCCCGTCACCTTCACCGATCCCTCGGGCCGCGCGCGCCAGATCAGCTACGCCGTGCCCAACGCGAACCAGTGCAAGGATTGCCACGCTTTATCCGGCCAGATCACCCCGATCGGCCCCAAGGCACGCTACCTCAACCACGCCGGCCAGCTTCAGACGCTGGTCCGGGCAGGCCTGCTCGACCGCGCCCCCGCGAACGCCCCGCGCGTCGCGCGCTGGGACGACCCCAGGGCCCCGCTCGACGCCCGCGCCCGCGCCTATCTCGAAATCAACTGCGCGCACTGCCACAATCCGGCGGGCGCGGCGTCCAACTCGGGCCTGTTCCTCGAACTCGACCGCACCGATCCGGTCGCACTCGGCATCGGCAAGCGCCCGGTGGCGGCGGGGCGCGGCAGCGGCGGGCGCGACTTCGCGATTGCGCCGGGCAATCCCGAAGGCTCGATCCTGATCTACCGCCTGCGCAGCACCGATCCCGGCATCGCCATGCCCGAACTCGGCCGCGCGACCGCGCATGACGAAGGGATCGCGCTGCTCAGCGAATGGATCGAATCGCTCCCCGCGCGTTAAGGGGACCGATGCGCGTAGTAGCTCTAAGCTCACAGGATGATTTCGAAGGCTGGCGCGACGCCGCGCGCAGCCTTGCAGCCGCCCGCATCGATCCGTCGGAGGTCGTATGGCAGGTTGGCGACCAGCCCGCCGACCTGTTCGGCAACGAAGCCGTCCTCCCCGCCGCCGCGCCCGAACTGCGCGTCTCGCGCCGCTTCGTCAGCCTCGCGCACGAGGCGATCCTGCACAGCGACCCCGAGCGTTTCGCGCTGCTCTACACGCTGCTGACTCGCGTGATCGCGCGGCCGGGCAGCATCGAGGACAAGGCCGACCCCCTACTCCGCCGCCTCGACGACATGGCCAAATCGGTGCGCCGCGACATCCACAAGATGCGCGCCTTCCTGCGCTTCCGCGAAGTCGCCGACGACACCGGCCCCCGCTTCATCGCCTGGTTCGAGCCGGATCATCACATCGTCCGCACCAATGCCCGCTTCTTCGTCGACCGCTTCCACACCATGCGCTGGTCGATTCTCACGCCCGAACTGACCCTGCACTGGGACGGCGAAACGCTCAGCGAAGGTCCCGGCGCCAGCAAGGCCGACGCGCCGCAGGACGATCCGGTCGAGGCGGTGTGGAAGACCTATTACGCGTCGATCTTCAATCCCGCCCGGCTCAAGACCGGCGCGATGCTCAAGGAAATGCCGCGCAAATACTGGAAAAACATGCCCGAAACCGCGTTGGTGGCAGAGCTGATCAAGGGCGCCCGCGCCCGCGAACTGGCAATGGTGGAGACGGCGCGGATGACCGGCCCCGGCGACAATGCGACCAAGGCTTGGGCCGCGCTGCGCGACGAGGCAATGGCCTGCACTCGCTGCCACCTCTACAAACATGCGACTCAGACCGTGTTCGGCGAAGGCCCGGTCGACGCGCCGCTGATGCTGATCGGCGAACAGCCCGGCGACCAGGAGGACATCGCCGGCCGCCCGTTCGTCGGCCCGGCCGGGCAGTTGCTCGACGATGCGCTGGCGCAGGCGGGGATCGACCGCTCCGCCATCTATCTCACCAACGCGGTCAAGCATTTCAAGTTCGAACCGCGGGGCAAGCGGCGTATCCATTCAACCCCCGACGCGGGAGAGATCAGCGCCTGTCGCTGGTGGGTCGAACAGGAAATGCTGATCGTGCGGCCAAAGGTCGTCATCGCCCTCGGCGCCACCGCCGCGCGCTCCCTGCTCGGCAAGGCCGTCACCATCTCGCGCGAACGCGGCCGCGCGATTCCCCTCGATTCGGGCGCGGAGGCGTGGATCACCGTCCATCCCAGCTATCTGCTGCGCCTGCCCGATCCGGATGCCAAGGCGGCACAGCACGCCGCCTTCATCGCCGACCTGCGCACTGCAGCGGCGCGGCTTTAGGCGTAGCGCGGGTATAATCCTCCCCCGCCAGGGGGGGGTGGCGCCGAAGGCGACGGAGGGGGAGGACGGCTGTGTCCTATAGCCTCTCGCCAGCGTGCTTCCTCCCCCTCCGTCACGCTACGCGTGCCACCTCCCCCTTGCGGGGGAGGATTGGAGAGTCACCGCCCTATGCCTTAATCCAGCTGCTTCTTGAGCTTCGCCAGCGCCGCGAACGGGCCGGTCTCATCCTCGCCCAGCACCCCGGCATCGCGCAGCGCCGCGTCCGCGCCCGCACTGCGCGGGAACGGGTCAAGCGCCAGCGCCAACGTCTCCGCCGCCGCTTCGCCCAGGTCGATCGCACCGCCGGAGTAGAACACGGTATCGCAATCCTCCCCCGACAGTTCGACCTCGTCGCCTTCGGGCGTGCCGTCGGGGACGAAGCGGATCGCGAAATCCTCCTCAACCTGCGCCGGAACCCGGTCGCCGGTGACGCTGCACGGCTGTACCACCGCGCCCGACAGATGCCCGCGTGCGACCACGCCGGTCGCGTCGCGATGCACCGTCATCACCGCGTCGAGCCGGTCGATCGCGATCAGCGCGAATCGCTTGGCCAGCGCCGCGCGCTCCCCGGCATCGGCGGAAATCTCGATGCGATGCTCGCCCTTGCCGATCGCATCCAGCCGTTGCGGCCGCGAAAATTCCGGCGCGATCACGCCAGCCGCCCCGCCAGCAAATCGCTGTGCGACACCCCCGCCAGCCCATCGTACAGCGCCCGCAGTCCGTCCGCCGCATGCGCCAGCGCCGCGTCGCCCGGATGCTCGCCACGATACAGGTTGCGCAACAGCGCGTCGGAAAACGCGCTCGGCGCGACCCCATCCGCCAGCGCATCGCGATACGCCCCGATCCGCCCGCCGAGCAGCGCCATCATCTTGCCGATCCCCTTGCCGACCACGACGTCGCCGATCCCGATCTGGCGCAGCTGCCCGTCCATGTCGTCGACGAAACACTCGGTCAGCCGCGCGGTCGTCTCGGCCGCCTCTGCATCATGCTCGATCCGCAGCATCACCATCGCCAGCACGCTCGCGATCATGTCGAACCGGCCATTCACTGTATCGGGCACCGCGCCCGCCTCATACCAATGCGGTTCGCGCCCGCGCGCAACAACCGCCTGATACAGTTCAGCCGCCGGGTTCTCCGCCTTGCGCCCGGTCAGCCTGTCCCACAATCGCATCGTCTCACTCCAATGTCTCTCGGCGCTTGTTTGCCGGAGCCGCCCCGCATATTGAGGGGAACGGCACGCGATGCAATGCGTGGCCTGTGCCCGTCTGGGGAGAGTGAGTTTGATGAAGTCCGCCCGTATCCTGACCGTCGCGCTCTGCGGCACGATTCTGCTCGGCACCAGTGCCTGTGTGAAGCCGCTGCGGGGGTATCAGGGCTATGTGGTCGATGCCGACCTGGTCAACTCGGTCCAGCCCGGCGTGGACAATCGCGAATCGGTCCTGCAGACGCTGGGCAAGCCGACGCTGACCAGCCAGTTCAACGAAGGCGAATGGTATTATGTCGGGCGCCAGACCCGCAACTTCGCCTTCAACAATCCCACCGCGAAGGAACAGACGACGCTGCGCATCCGCTTCGACGCGGCCGGCAACGTCACCGAAGTGACGCGCACCGGCGCGGAGCAGATCGCGTCGATCAATCCGTCCAACGAAAAGACCCCGACGCTGGGCCGCAAGCGCGGCTTCTTCGAGGATCTGTTCGGCAATATCGGCACGGTCGGCGCGCCCGGCACCGGCGGCGGCCCGGGCGAAGGGCCCTGATCCTCCTTTCATTCGGCTGAATCGCGCGTTCCCGCATCGTTCAGTCGGCGGGTCCTACTTTCCTCTCATGCCCAACAACCGGGCCGAGTCGAAGGAGGACGTAATGAGGAAATTCATCGCAACCGCGCTGATCGCCGCTGTCGCCATGCCGGTCATGGTTCCGGCCGCCAGCGCCCAGTCGCAGCGCGAAGTGCGCCGCGAGCGCCAGGACCTGCGTGAGGAACAGCGCGAGCTGCGCGACGCCCGCCGCTATGGCGACCGCCGTGATGTCCGCCGCGAACGGCGTGACGTGCGCGAAGAGCGCCGCGAATATCGCGACGCCGTTCGGGACCGCAACCGCCGCTGGGGCGACAATGACTGGCGCACCTATCGCGGTTCGAATCGCGGCGTCTATGCCCGGGGCAACTGGCGTGCGCCGTTCCGCTATCAGGGTTTCCGCGCCGGCGTGCGCATTGCGCCGACCTATTATGGCAGCCGCTATTTCATCAGCGACCCATGGCGCTATCGCCTGCCCCCGGCCGGCCGTTACCAGCGCTGGGTGCGTCACTATGACGACGTGCTGCTGGTCGACACCCGTCGCGGCGTCGTGGTCCGGGTCTATCGCAACTTCTACTGGTAACGTGCAGGGTTGGATTCAGCTGCGCTGAATCGCGGTGCCGGCCCGCTCCCCCGCCCGACCACCCATTCCAGAATATCCTGTCGATGGGTGGCCGGGCGGGGGAGCGGGCCGGCACCGCCACCGTTTCAGCTTTGCTGAAACAAACTCACAAAATGGCCGCGCCGACGGATACGCTGTCGGCGCGGCCTAGACTCGTTCCGGCCCAGAAAGGGTAAGGGACCGGATGCGACAACGCACCGATTCCGCTTTGGTTCAGCGGACGGTAAACATCACCTGATCGACCACCCGACCCCCCGGCGCCACCAGCCGCAATTGATGCCGTCCCGGCCCCGCCAGCACCAGCGGACGCGCATCGGCAGCGCCCAGATCGCGCCCGTCGAGCAGCAGCCGGTGGCCGATCATCTCCCCTGATACGCTGATCGCCATGCGTTGCCGCGCGATCGGGATATCCGGGTCGAGCGCATAGACGCTGCCCGCGACCGGGCTGACGATGCGCGGCCGCCGCGCCACCGCCGGTGCCGCCGCGACGCTGGTCATGCCGGTCCCGACGAGGAAAAACTCCCGACGCGGCTGTTCGATATTGCCGCCAAAGCTGATCCGCCGCTCCTCGATCCCCTCGGGTCGCTCCGGCGCGCGCCCGGGCCGGTCGGCATGCAGCGCCATCATCACGTCGCGCCATACTGGCGCCGCGCCGCTGGTCCCCGACACCGCGCGCATCGGATCGCCCTCCAGGTTCCCGACCCACACGCCGACCGTGTAGCGGTCGGAAAAGCCGATGCACCAATTGTCGCGCATCGCCTTTGACGTCCCCGTCTTCACCGCCGCCCAGAATGGCAGGCGCAGCGCCGAATCCATGCCAAAGGTCGATGCACGCGCCGCCGGGTCGGCAAGCATGTCGCCCACCAGCCAGGCCGCTTGTGGCGTAGTCGTCACGCGATCCGCCTCCGCCTTGGCCTCCGCCTCGACCCGCAGCGGCGACCACCGCCCCCCGCGCGCCAGGCTGCGATAGGCCGCAACCTGCTCGACCAGCGTCACCTCCGCCGACCCCAGCGCCAGGCTGAACCCGTAATAATCGCCGCTTTCGGTCAGCCCGCGATAGCCGCTGTCCCACAGCCGGTCGCGAAACGCCTCCACCCCGGTCAGGATCAGCGTTCGCACCGCCGGCACGTTGAGCGATCCTGCCAGCGCCGATCGCGCGCTGACCGGGCCCTTGAATGCGCGGTCGTAATTCTGCGGCACATACAGGCCCGACGCGGTGTCGAGCTGCACCGGGCTGTCATCCAGGATCGATGCCGGGGTCAGATACCCCTTCTCGATCGCCTGCGCATAGAGGAACGGCTTGAGCGTCGATCCCGCCTGCCGATAGCTCGCCGCGCCATCGACCGAGGGTGCGGTCGACGCCCCGCCGATCCCGCCGACCCAGGCCAGGATCTCCCCGGTCGCATTGTCCGCAACGATCACCGCCCCGTCACGCGCGCGCGTACCTCCCAGCCCCACCAGCTGCCGCCGCAGCGCCCGGATCGCGACGCGCTGCACATCCAGGTCGATGGTGGTCTTCACCCGCAACCCCGGCTGGGTCAGCATCCGGTTGGACAGATGCATGGCGAGGCCGGGATCGAGCGTCAGGCTGCGCGCCGGGCCGAGCATCGACGCCGCCGCCCCGGCAAAGCGGCTGCAATCATCGTCGCGCGACAGCGCGCACGCCCGCCGCGCAACGCTGTCCGCCCCCGCCGACGGATCGGGCAGCAATGCCGCGAGCAGCAGTCCGTCATCCCGGGTCAGCGCATCGGGCGTCTTGCCGAACAGCCCCAAAGCCGCCGCGCCGATCCCCTGCGCCTCTCCGCGAAACCCGGCAAGGTTCAGATACGCCTCAAGGATCGCGTCCTTGCTCCACCCGCGCTCCAGCGCCGCCCCTGCGCGCATCTGGCGCAGCTTGTCCACGAACCCGCGCGATCCCGGCGCGGCCAGATCGGGCGCCAGATAGGCCGCGACCTGCATCGACAGCGTCGATGCACCGCGCGCGCGCTTGCCCTCAAGTCTGTCGCGGATCGACCCCGCGACCGCCCACCAATCGACTCCGTCATGGTCGCGAAACCGGCGATCCTCGGCGTTCGCAATGGCCTCGACCGCCTCGGGCGCGATCTTGTCGAGCGGCGTCCATGCCAGCCGCCGCGCCTGAAAATCGACCCGCGAGCTGTCGAGCAGCCGCCCCTCACGGTCATACAGCCACGCCTCGGACGGCTTCCACCCGGCGACGGTCGCGCGATGCGAGGGCAGCGGCGGCGGCAGCGTCGCCCAGTCGACCGCGACATGCACCCCGGCGAGCATCAGGATCGCCGCGACGGCAATGCGCGGCCCGGTCCACCACGCGCGATGCGTCGCGGCTTCGAGGCGGGCCCAGAGGCCGCCGACGCGCTCGATCAGGGACTGAAGAAACGCCAACGCCACTACCCGTCACCCCCGCGAAAGCGGGGGCCCATCTCCCGGACTATCCAAAACCGCGCCGATGCGGTTGCCGCACACGCTGGAGATAGGCCCCCGTTTTCGCGGGGGTGACGATCGAGAGGCCGAAGCACCCATCACCGCTGCGCCACCACCATCGGCTGGTTCGGCACCGCCGCGC
Organism: Sphingomonas sp. SDUR79; assembly: GCF_056821745.1. Taxonomy (NCBI): domain Bacteria; kingdom Pseudomonadati; phylum Pseudomonadota; class Alphaproteobacteria; order Sphingomonadales; family Sphingomonadaceae; genus Sphingomonas; species Sphingomonas sp. SDUR79. Next base: position 2,401,694 of record NZ_JBPDIN010000001.1, read on the forward strand.
GGATTTCCGGCGAATACATCGCCTCGACCCGGCTCGGCGGCAGCTGCAAGCGGCCCGCCGCGTTCAGCCGCATCGCATAGCTCACTGTATGCGTACCGCGCGGCATCCATGCGAAGTAACCGCGCCACGCATCGCGCCCGCGCTCGACATAGCTGGTCCCACCGCTGCTGGTCCCTTCGGCCAGCATCTCCGATTGTCCGCCCAGCGACCCGATCACCGTCGCACCCGCCGGCACCGGATCGCTGATCACCACCCAGTTGCGATCCGCGCTCGCCTCGACCGTCAGCGTCACCTTGAGCACGTCGCCGCGCGTCAGCACGCCCTTGGTCTTGGCCTGCACCACCTCGACCGTGCGGGTCAGCTTGTAGCCGGCGTTGAGCGGCTGGGTCAGCGGCACCGCCGCCTTGACCTGCACGCTCGCCCACGGCCCCGCCCCGCCCGACTGAGCGAGAACCAGCGGCGTCTGCCGCGCGGGCAGCGCGAACAACAGGCTGCGCTGCGCCTCGGCCAGCGGCCAGCTGCGCGTCACCGTCTGCGTGCCGATCGTCGCCGTCGTGATCCCCGCAACTTGCGCCGCCGGGTAGACGCCTTCGAACTTGCGCGCGGCGATCACGCCCCAGGCATTGGCGGTGGTCGTGTCCCAATGGCCGCGTTGCTGGCGCAGCGCCGCGCCGACCATCATCTTCGGCCCTTCGCCCTGGAACGCCGGACGACCCAGCGTCGCAACCAGCGCCTTGAGCACCGATTCATCGCCCGACGCCATCAGCCACCACGGCGTATTGCCCTTGTCGGACAGGTCGATCCGCGTCCCTTCATAGACCAGCCGGGTCTTGAGCACGCCCTCCGCCGCCGCGCGCAGCTGCGCACCATTGGCAAGCCCGGGCACGCGGCCCAACGCCGCGATATAATCGGCCAGCGTCGATGTCGGCATGTCCGCAGGCGTGATGCCCAGCTGTCCCAGCATCGCCGCCGACGCCGCGCCCTGCCGCGCCAGCGCCGCGAACGCCGCGACCTTCTGCAGTCGCACATCGCCATAGTCATCATGCCGCAGCCGCCCGTCGAGCACCGCCTTCAGCGCCTCGATCATCCGACCGCGCGACGCTTCGGGGATCGGCAGCCCGGCTTCGGCCGTGATCGACAGGATATAGCTGGTCAGCGCCTCCGACCCGCGCAGGTTCTCCGACGGGAAGTATCGCAGCAACCCGTCGCGATCGAGATAGACCGGCAGCTCGCCCGCCAACCGGTTCCACGCGCCCATATCGCCCAGCACCACCGCCTGCGACGTGCGCTGCTCGAAACAGCCATAGGGGTATGCCGCCATATAATCGCGCACGCCCTGCAACGGCGGCACCAGAGTCTGCGTCAGCCGCACCGTCACGCTGCCGACACCCGGCAGTGCCCCCGCGGGCGGCGCAATCGATATCGGCCCGCCTTCGCCCACGCGCGCAAGCGTCGCGGCCCAGGTTTCGACCGGCACCGCCGGCGCAATATCCTGCACCACCGTCACCGCATCGACCGCCTTGCCCGACTCGTCGCGCGCACTGACCTTCCACTGGAGCTTGTCGAAGCCCTTGGGCGCGGTCAGGTTCCACGCGATCGGCACCGCGCCTCCGGCTGGAATCTCGACCGTCAGATCGCGGCCCTGCGCCACCTTGGGCGACAGCTCGACCTTCGCCGTCACCTTCATCGGCTTGTCGGAGCCATTGCGCAGCGTGAACCCGGCCGAGAAGAAGTCGCCATCGCGCACCAGCGGCGGAATCCCGGCAAAGATGCTCAGATCCTGCGCCGTCCGCACCGCCGTCTCGCCCATGCCGAACGTCTGGCCATCATTACCGACCGCCACCGCGACCAGCTTGAACGCGGTCAGCGCATCGCTCAGCGGCACATCGACCTGCGCGCGGCCCTGCGCATCGAGCGGCACCGTGCCGCGCCACAACAGCACCGGCTGGAAATTCTCGCGGTTCAGCGCCGACAGATCGCCGCCGCCACCGCCGCCCGCCGCCACCGCCTTGCGCCCATAATGGCGCTTGCCGACCACCTGCGTCTGCGCGGTGGACGTCAGCACCGACAGTGGCCGCTCACCCATCATCGCCTTGAGCACATCCAGGCTCTCGTTCGGGGCAAGCTGCAACAGCGCCTCATCGACCGCGACGAACGCGACATCGGCCTTGGGCGCGACACTGCCATCGGGGTTCTTGACCTGCAGCGACACCTTGGCGGTGTCACGTGCGGCATAGCGTTCCTTGTCCGCCTTGACGGTCACGCCCATGCGGTGACCTTCCCAGCCGACCTTGATCTTGGCGATGCCCATGCGGAAGCTCGGCTTGGCCAGATCGACCAATGCCGTGGGCTTGGCCCCCTCGCGCGAGAAGAAGGGCAGGTTCCAGCGCCGCGCCAGATCGGCCCACCACAATTTCCACCCGCCGACACGCCCGCGCACCGCCATTACCGACACGAATACATCGGGGGCATAAACGCCCTTCAGCGGCACCTCGACCACCGGATTGTCGCCCGACAATGTGGTGACAAAGCTCGACAGCACGCCCTCGCGCTCGACCGTCACCAGCGCGGTCGCCTCACGGAACGGCATGCGCACCTGGAAGCGCGCGGTGTCGGTGGACTTGTATTCCTGCGCCTCGGCGATCACGTCCATGCGGTCGCCATTGTCGCCGCCGAACCACCAGTCATCCTCGCCCGCCAGCCACACCGACGTCGTCGCACGCGCCACATTGCCTGCGCTGTCGGTGGTCGTCGCCACGACATGCACCTCGCCCGACACGCCCGGGTCGATCGAACATTGCGCCAGGCCAAGTGCGTCGGTCTTCGCCGAACAGGACGCACCGATCTTCGTCGTGCGCATGTTGTTTTCGTACGCGTAGAAGCCGCCGATCAGCCGCCGCCGCGCGGTCAGGATTTCGCGGCTGTACACCGCGACCTGAACCTTCTGCCCCTTCAACGGCTTGCCCTGCGGATCAAGCGCGACGAAGCGCAGCCGCAGGTCGTCCTCTTTCATCAACCAGCCATCGGTCTTGATGCCCAGCTGTACGGACGCACCGAACAAGGTGATGCCGCGCGATGCCGTCAGCACCTCGCCATTGGCGTCCTGATAATCCATCTCGACCCGCATCCGGCTGGTACCGGTCAGCGTCTGCGGGATCTCGACGCTGGTCCGCGCAGTGCCATCGGCGCCGAGCGTGACGGGGAGCGTCTGCATCGGCGGCAGGTCGGTTGAATCCTCCTCCTCGCCATCGCCGTTGAGCGGCTTGGTCCCCTCCTCGATCGCGCGCCCGCCGAACGTGTAGCCGTCCCAGCCATCGGGCGTATCGCTCTCGTCATAATAGCCGATGCGCAATTCGACCGGCAGGTTCGACGCCCCGCCCCCCGACAGATATCCGACGAACAGGTCGAGCGGCAGCGTCTTGGGCCGAACCGCAGCTTCCTTCGGCCCGGCGACCGACGCCTTCATCGTCGGCAGCTTATACTCGTCGACCTTGATCGACTGGCTGGTCCAGACCGTCTCCTCGCCGCCCTTGCCGTCGCTCTTCACGAATTGCAGGTTATAGTCGCCCATCGGCGCACCCTGCGGCACGTTCCACTGCGTTTCGCCACTGCCCATGGCGCTGATCGCCACCGGCAGCTCGAACTGCGTGTCCGATCCGCTGTGCGACAGGCGCAACTTGCCGCTGAAGCCTTCGGGGAAGACAAAGCCGTTGGCGACCGGACGGCGCAAAATATGCTTCATGTTGACGCTCTCGCCCTGGCGAACCAGCGCGCGGTCGAACACGGTATGGACGATGTCGCTTGCGGCCTCATAGCCATAGCGCAGGTCAAAGTCATACGGCCGGATGCCCTCGCCCCACGCGGTCAGCGTAAAGCTCATGTCATCGCCCTTGCGCGCCGACACCATCAGCGGCGGCGATGAACCCTCCTCGCACCCGCCCCAACTTTGCGGCTCGGGAATCCCCGGGGCGACCGTCAGGCGGCCATATTGGTCAGTCTTGCCGGTGGCGAGCGATCGGCCCGAACAGCTGTCGGTGACGCGCACATCGGCGCCGCCCACCGGCTTGCCGCTATCGAGCGCGGTGACCCACACCAGCGAGCCCTCACGCCCCCATTTGAAGTGCACCGCCATGTTGGTGACCAGCGCACCCGCCGCCACGTAACGCGGCGCATCGCGGCCGAGCAGCGCCTTGCCCAATTGCGGCGATGCCAGCTCGACGACATAGAATCCGGGCTTGCCCAGCGGGATGCCGACGACCTCAAACTCCTTGCCCTTGCCCGGCAGCGCGATCGGCTGCAGCGCGGCACCGACATTGCCGGTCAGGATCGACTTGGCGCCGGTCTGGTTGATCGTAACCGTCTCGGTCCCGCGCTTGACCTCGTCGCTCTTATAGTCGTCGGCGTCGTCGATGGTGCGCAGCCATTTGGCGATCACCCCGTCCGACGCTTCGACGCGCAGCTGCTGGCCCGCAACGGTCAGCCCCTTGCCCTGCAGCGAGGGTTCGACATTGCGCACCGTGACGGGCAGCACGCCGCCCTCCTGCGCCTCGATGATGCCGAACGGTGCGGCAAACTTCACCAGCGGCGGCGCTTCGTCGAAGCGCACCTCCAGCGGGAAGCGCTGGCCGTTGGACAGCGCGCGCCCGCTCTCGTCCTTCAGTCCCTCGGGCAGCACCAGCTTGGCGGTGGTGGACGCGGGCAAAGGCCCCGCAAACTTGATGTCGCTGATCGTATTGGCGCGCTTGTCCTCGTCGCTCAGCGCCGGGACCAGCTGCTTGCCATCGGGCAGGGTGATGCGGATCGCCTCGGCCTGTTCGCGCGGGATGCGCGCGGTAAAGCGGACATACGCCTCCTTGACCGGGTTGCATCCGGCCTGCGGGTTGACCCGCGAACATTCGAAGCGCGCCTCGAACGGCTTGCGCACGGTGAAATCGAAGCGCTGGTCGGCACCCGCGGTCTTGCCGCCCGCACCCGCCACGCCCGCACCCCACACCAGCGAGACGTCACGCCCCGGCGGCAACGGTCGCCCGCATTTCAGCGCGACCACATTGGACAGAACCTTGGCCCGATCTTCCGCCTTCTCCGGCAGCGCCTCGGCCATCCCGGCTTCGCTCAGGAAATTGCGCACTTCCCAGCGCTTGGGGTTCAGGTCCTGCAGCAACTTGCCCGGCACGTCCTCGGCCAGCAGCTCGACCGGAATCTTCTCGCCAATGCCCTCGACCGCGCAATAGGCGTTGCCCGCGACCGACTGGCGCGTCGCGGGCATGTTGGTGCCGATCAGGAAGACCTGATCCTCCTCGATCTCCCCGCCCCAGCGCTGCGGCAGCATTGCCTTGACCGTCGGCCCACCGGCATCGATCGTAAACTCGCGCTTGCCCGCCACGGCAAAGCCGGCAACGCTCTTCAACTTCTGTTCCAGCGCGACGGTACAGGTCGTCCCACCCGGCAGCGGGCTCGCAAATTCCCAGACATAGGTCTGCTGATCGACCCAGCGCCCCTCGCCGCCGACCGCGCACGTCACCTTGATCGGGGATGCGGCGCGCGGATCGCCCAGCGGCACCATCGGCTGGCTGAAGCGCACCGTGTAGCGCTCGATCGCGCCATCACCCATGCCGGGCGTGGCCAGTACGACCTGCGGACTCGAATCGCCCCAGGCGGCAATCGGCGTCAACGCCAGTGCCAGAACTGCGGCGGCGCGTGCGAGCTGCTTCATCGAACCTCTTCCCCCAAAGGCGATGCGCGCGACCCTACGCCCCTCGCTGCCGGAGTCCAGTGTCAGCACGGCGATCTTCTCAGTTTCTGTCAGTGGTTCGGACGCGGCCGCTCCAGCACATCGAAGCCACCGCGGCACGACGCCGCGTCGACATTCGAAGTTGCAAGGAACGCATGACATGAAAAAGATCGCTCTGGCCCTCGCCGCCGCCCTCGCCGCCGCCCTCGCCACCGTCGCCACCCCCGCGCTGGCCCAGGACACCGAAGATTTCAGCGGTGCCAAGGCAACCGTGATCACCGGCTATGACGTGGTCGATCTCAACACGCCCGGCGTGCGCAACCCCGACGGCCTGATCTATGGCCTGGGCCTTGGCTATGACGTGCAAAAGGGCAGCACAGTGTTCGGGGTCGAGGCCGAAGTGTCCGACTCGACCGCCCGACTCAAGGCCGGCGCCGCCACCGTCGCCGAAACCAGCCGCGACCTCTATATCGGCGGCCGCGTCGGCGTGGTGGCCGGCAAGACGCTGATCTACGCCAAGGCGGGCTATTCCAACTTCCGCCTGCTCACGGTCGCCGGCAACGGCAACGCCGACGGCTTCCGCCTCGGCGCGGGCGTCGAGCACAAGCTGGGCGAGAAGGTCTTCGCCAAGGTCGAATATCGCTACACCGACTATGAAGCCGGCATGACCCGCCATCAGGGGGTTGCGGGGATCGGGTTGCGGTTCTGATTGGACTGCAATGAACAAAGGGGCGGTTCCCGGTTGGGGACCGCTCCTCAATCAATCCTCCCCCGCCAGGGGGAGGTGGCGCCGAAGGCGACGGAGGGGGAGGACGGCTGCGCCGTCGATCGTCGTGCTTCCTCCCCCTCCGCCAGCTACGCTGGCACCTCCCCCTGGCGGGGGAGGATAAAGGGAGGATGCGGTCAGCACGGGCAAAGCCCGTGCTTGGCGTCGGACGGCTCCGCATACGCGGCCCCGCCGTCCGTGCCGGGTCGTGCGCGATGGGCACCGGCGCCGTCCCCCGGCTTGCGCCGGGGCGACGCGCCTCGACCCGTCAGTACATATGCTGGCCGCCATTGATCGACAGCGTCGACCCGGTCACGAACCCGCCGTCCTCCGAACACAGGAACGCCACGGCCCGCGCAATTTCCTTCGCCTGGCCCAGCCGTCCGACCGGAATCTTGGCGACAATCTTCTCCAGCACTTCGGCCGGAACTGCCGCGACCATGTCGGTATCGATATAGCCCGGCGCGATCGCGTTGACCGTCACCCCGGCGCGCGCGCCTTCCTGCGCCAGCGCCTTGGTAAAGCCATGGATGCCGCTCTTTGCTGCAGCATAATTGACCTGGCCGTACTGGCCCGCCTGACCGTTGATCGACCCGATATTGACGATGCGGCCCCATTTGCGGTCGCGCATGCCCGGGAACACGCCCTTGGCCATGTTGAAGCAACCGCCAAGGTTGGTGTCCATGACCTCTTTCCACATCTGGTAGGTCATTTTGAGGATCGTGCCATCGCGCGTGATGCCCGCATTGTTGACCAGCACATCGACCGGCCCCAGCGCCGCCTCGACCTCCGCAACCCCCGCCTGGCACGCGTCATAGTCCGACACGTCCCATTTGAACGCCGCGATCCCCGTGCGCTCGGTAAACTCCGCCGCGCGCTGGTCGTTGCCCGCATAATTGGCGGCAACGGTCATCCCCATGTCCTTGAGCGCGACGCTGATCGCCTCGCCAATCCCGCGCGTGCCGCCCGTAACGATCGCTACCCGTGCCATAATCTCTCCTAAACCGATTTCGGCAAAGGCTAGGGAAGGTCGGCCCAACCCGCAAGTTCAGATGCGACAATGCTGCGCAACATCGCGATGCCCGGAGCGCTGTCGTTGAGGCACGACAGATAGGCGAAATGCGTGCCCCCCGCTTCCTCGAAACTCTCCCGCCCGCGGATCGCCAGCTCCTCCAGCGTCTCGAGGCAGTCGGCGGAAAAGCCCGGCGCGACGATCGCGATCTTCTTCACGCCCTTGCCCGGAAGCGCCTCCAGCACCGTATCGGTCGCCGGCTCCAGCCACTTGGCCCGCCCGAAGCGCGACTGGAACGTCACCGTCAGCTCACGCCCCAGCGCCTCGCCCAGCAGCCGCGCGGTCTTGCGGCAATGGCAGTGATAGGGGTCACCCAGCTCCAGCGTCCGCTGCGGCATCCCGTGAAAGCTCGCCAGCACCGCATCCGGCTCGAAATCGAGCGCGGCCAGCTGCGTCCGCACCGATTGCGCCAGCGCCGCAATGTAGCGCGGATCGTCAAAATAGGGCGGCAGCGTGCGCAGCGCGGGCTGCCAGCGCATCGCCGCCAGCGTCTCGAACGCCTTGTCCACCACCGTCGCGCTCGTCGCCGCGCAATATTGCGGGTAGAGCGGCGCGATCAGGATGCGCTCGCACCCGGCATCCTTCATCGCCTTCAGCTTCGCCGGGATCGACGGATTGCCATAGCGCATCGCCCAGTCGACCGTGATCTCCGGCCACGCCGCCTGCAACGCCACCGCCTGCCGCTTCGTAATCGCAGCGAGCGGCGAGCCGTCATCGGTCCACACCTGTTGATAGGCATGCGCCGACTTGGCCGGGCGCGTGCGCAGGATGATGCCGCGCAGGATCGGCTGCCAGATCAGCGCCGGGATCTCGACCACGCGCCGATCCGACAGAAACTCGCCCAGATAGCGCCGCACCGCACCCGCATCGGGCGCGTCGGGCGTGCCGAGATTGACCAGCAGCACGCCGATCCGCCGCGGCGCAACCGCGGGATGGCCTTGCGGTAACAGCATCATTCGCCTCCGGGAATCAGGGGAAGTTGCCGCAAGCGCACGCCGGTCGCAGCATGGATCGCGTTCGCAATGGCGGGCGCGACCGGCGGCACCGCCAGCTCGCTCACCCCGCCGGGATCGGCCTCGCTCGCGATCAGTTCGATCATGATCTCGGGCGTATCGGCGAGGCGCGGCAGGTCAAGATCGGCGAACCCGCGCGCCTCGGCCATGTTGCCGGTAAAGCCAGTCGTGACGCCCAGCGCCCCGGCCATGCCGAAAATCAGCCCGCCCTCGATCTGTTGCTGCACCACATCGGGGTTGACCACGCGCCCGCAATCGACCGCCGCAACGATGCGATCGACCTTGATGCGCTGGTCGCCGCCGACCGACGCCTCGACCATCACCGCGATGTACGACCCGCGAAAGGCATGGCACGCCAGCCCCTGCCCGCTGCCGGCAAGCCCGCCCTGCCAGCCACCCAGCGTCGCGACGGTGGACAGGCACCGCGCCAGTCGCGGCTCGCCGCCCAGCATCGCGATGCGGAAACTATGCGCCTCGATCTGCGCGACATGCGCCAGTTCGTCGATGAAGCTCTCGGTAAAGAACGCCGTCGCGCCATGCGATCCGGACCGCCAGTAGCCGGTCGGCAGGCCGATCTCGGCGGGATGATGATCGACCGCCAGATTGGCGATGCGATAGGGCGGCCGCGCCCCCGCCACCGCCGCCGGATCGCCGCTGCCCGCCAGTGCCAGCCCCGCCGCAATCGCGCTGTCCCCGCCCATCAGCCGCGCCGCCAGCTCATGCCCGCTCGCCGGTGCCGCAATCTTCGCGAGCCACCCCGCCACCGCACCATTGCTGCCCAGCCGCGCGGTCATCCGTGCAGCGGCCGGCGCGCGATAGCGGTCGTGCAGACACGTCTCGCCGCGCGACCAGGTCAGCTGCACCGGCTTGCCCACCTCACGCGCGATCAGCGCCACCTGCTGCGCGACCGCATGCTCCAGATTCTGCCCGAACGATCCCCCGGCGAACACCGGATGGATGACGACATTGCTTTCGCTCATGCCCAACACATCCGCGACCGCCGCGCGGGCAAGGCCGGGGGCCTGCGTCGCCATCCAGATGCGACAGCGCCCATCGGCAAAGCTCGCCGTCGCCGCCATCGGCTCGATCGCGGCGTGCAGCGCCACCCCGACGCGATACTCGGCCGTCACCACGCGCGCGCCCTTGAACGTTGCGGACAGGTCGCCCGCCGACTCGATCCGGGTGCCATCGCCATTCAGCGCGGCATCGAGCGCCGCCTGGATCGACGCGCTGTCGACCTTGGTCGCGACCTCGAACCGCGGCTTCATCGCATCAAGCGCGCGCTGCGCCGCCCAGCTGTTGTTCGCCACCGCCGCGACCCAGCGCTCATTCTTCACAATGTGCAGCATGCCCGGCACGCCGCGCGCCGCCGCCTCGTCCAGCGCATAGAGCTTCACCGTGCCGACCGGCCCCTGCCGGATCGCGGCGAACACCATGTCGGGCAGGCGAATGTCGGCGGCGAAATTCGCGCTGCCGGTGACCTTGCCCGGCGCGTCCAGTCGCGGCACCGGCTCGCCCATCAACCGCGCGCCATCGCCCTCGCGCAGCGGCAGATCGGCCGGCACCGTTTCGCCCGCCGCCTCGACCGCCAACTCGCCAAAGCCGATCTTCTGCTTGTCATGCACGACAAAGCCGTTCGCGGTATCGCACGCGGTCCATTCGACGCCCCAGCGCCGCGCCGCCGCCTGACACAGCATCGCCCGCGCTGCCGCTCCGGCCTCGCGCAGCGGCTCGGCAAACTGGCGCATCGATGTCGACGCGCCGGTCAGCACCAGTGCAGTGCGCTGCGCATGGGTGGCGCGCAACCGCTCGGGCAGTACGCCGGGGAACAGCTCCCCCGCCGCCATCGCATTGGCGTAAAGCGGGCTCAACGGCGCCTGCTCGACCCCCACCCGACGCCAGTCCGCGCCCAATTCATCGGCAACGATCTGCGGCAGCGTCGTGAACACGCCCTGCCCATATTCGCATTGCGGCACCGCAACTGTCACCTGCCCGTCCGGCGCGATCTTCAGCCACGCCCCGAACGCCGCCTCACCCTCGCGCACCGGCAGATTTGGCAGATAGGTGCGCGGCCACGCCGCCCATGCGACGATCAGCCCGATCCCCGCACCGCCACCGATCAGCAGCGTGCGCCGGTCGATCCCCTTGAAACCCTTCCGCTCCATCCCCGCCGCTCTAGCGGGGCGGATACCGCTGCGCCACTCCCCAATCCTCCCCCGCAAGGGGGAGGTGGCGTCCCGGACTTGTTCCGGGACGACGGAGGGGGAGGAACGGAGTGACCTCGACCGTCGTGCTTCCTCCCCCTCCGTCACGCTACGCGTGCCACCTCCCCCTGGCGGGGGAGGATTAACGCACCCCCCATCCCCCTTGGCCCCGCCGTCATATCCCGATAGGACAGCGCCGAACTCCCGGGGAGCCCGACACGTGATCCTGACCGCCGCCGCGCAAGCGACATCCCATATCCAGTTCAGCGACCTCGGCCTGCATTCGGTCGCGCTCGATCTGAGCTTCTTCAAGCTCAAATGGTATTCGCTCGCCTATATCGCGGGCATCCTGGTCGGCTGGTGGTATCTGCTCAAATTGCTGGCCCAGCCGGGTGCGCCGATGGCGCGCCGCCACGCCGACGACATGGTGTTCTATGCCACCATCGGCATCATCGTCGGCGGCCGGCTCGGCTATGTGATCTTCTACCAGCCCGCCCTGTTCCTCGAACCGCTCAAGCTGGTGCAATTGTGGGAGGGCGGCATGTCCTTCCATGGCGGCACGATCGGCGTGATGCTCGCGATCCTGTGGCTGTGCCGCAAGGAGCAGCTCAACTGGCTCCGCGTCCACGATTATGTCGCCTGCTGCGTCCCGTTCGGCCTGTTCTTCGGGCGCATCGCCAATTTCGTGAATGGCGAACTTTGGGGGCATCCCACCACCGTGCCCTGGGGCATCGTCCACGACATGAACGACCGTCAGCAGCTCACCGGCGAAACCTTCGCCCGCCACCCCAGCCAGCTGTACGAGGCGGGCCTCGAGGGTCTGCTCGTCGGCATCATCCTGTGGTTCCTGTTCTGGAAGACCGACGCGCGGTATCAGCCGGGCAAGCTCGTCGGCACCTTCATCCTCGGCTACGGCCTGTCGCGCTGGTTCGTCGAATTCTTCCGCGAACATGACGCGCAGTTCAACGACACGATCTTCGCCACGCCCGGCCTGCATATGGGCCAGCTGCTGACGCTCCCGATGATCTTCGGCGGCATCTATCTGATCGCCACCGCCAAGAAGCGGCGTGAGCGGGTCGAGCCGTTCGCGGGCGACCAGACCATTGCGTAAAACGCCCCTTCCGTTGCGGGAGGGAAACCAAAATCTCCCCTCCCGCTTGCGGGAGGGGTCGGGGGAGGGCATGTCGCCAAGCGATGACCGAACAGGCTAATTCCGAAGGCCCCCTGCCCGAGCGCATCGCCCGCGCGATCACGCTTGCCGGGCCGATTCCGCTCTCGCAGTTCATGGGTGCGGCCAACACCCATTATTACGCAACGCGCGACCCGCTCGGCACGCGCGGCGATTTCACCACCGCGCCCGAAATCAGCCAGATGTTCGGCGAGCTGGTCGGCCTCGCGCTCGCCGACCTGTGGGACCGCGCCGACCGCGCCGACTGCCATTATGTCGAGCTTGGCCCGGGCCGCGGCACGCTCGCCAGCGATGCGCTGCGTGCGATGCGCAGCGCCGGCCTGACCCCGCCAGTGCATTTCGTCGAAAACAGCCCGATGCTGCGCGCCGAACAGGCCAAGGCGGTGCCCAACGCCGAATGGTCGCTCGATCTCGTCGGCATCCCCGATGACAAGCCGCTGCTGGTCGTCGCCAACGAATTCTTCGACGCGCTCCCGATCCGGCAGCTGGTCAAGACGCAACATGGCTGGCGCGAGCGGCTGGTCGCCTGTCAGGACACGTTGTTCCTCCCCGTCATCGGCCACACCATCTTCGATCCGATCATCCCGCCGCAGTTCCGCGATGCGCCCGACGGGTCGATCCTCGAAACCTCGCCCCCCAGCGTCGCGATCCTGCGCGCCCTCGCCGCACGTTTGCTGCAACAGGGCGGCGCAGCGATCGTCATCGACTATGGCTATGCCGGCCCCGCAATCGGCGACACGCTTCAGGCGGTGCGCGGCCATGCCTATGTCAATCCGTTCGAGGATCCGGGCGAAGCCGACCTCACCGCCCATGTCGATTTCGGCACGCTGATCGAAGCCGCGCGGGTCGAGGGGTTGGAGGCATATGGCCCCGTATCGCAGGGCGCATGGCTGCGCGATCTCGGCATCGAACCGCGCGCAGCCGCGCTGACTCGCGCCGCGCCCGACCGTGCCGAAGACATCGCCGCCGCCCGCGACCGCCTGATCGGCGACGACGCGATGGGCGAGCTGTTCAAGGTCGTCGCACTCACCGCCCCCGGCTGGCCGATCCCGGCCGGGTTTGCGGAATGACGATCGCCGCCGCCCTCGCCATCGACACGCCCACCCCCGCCGACGCCGCCGCGCTCGACGCGATGGCGGAGGCCAGCTGGCGCGACACCTTCGCGCACTTCTACAAGCCCGAGGATCTGGCCGCCTTTCTCGACGAGAATTTCGGCGAGGATGGGCGCCTGGCCCGCGACCTCGCCAACCCGGCGATCACCTGGGCCGTTGCGCGCGCCGATGGGGTGATCGCCGGTTACGCGAAGATGGTGCCCCCGACCCTCGAACAGGCCGGCCCCGCCGACGCGCAACTGGCGCAGCTCTATGTCGCGACCGACTGGCACGGGCGCGGTGTCGCACAGGCGCTGATGGACTGGGCGATGACCACCGCCCGCGCCCGCCGCGCCCCCGCCTTGCTGCTGACGGTGTTCGAAGAGAACCACCGCGCGATCGCCTTCTACGCCAAATATGGCTTCGTCCATGTCGGCGACTATGCCTTCCCCGTCGGCCGCCAGATCGACCGCGACCTCGTAATGCGGCTCGCCCTGTGAGCGACCTCACCATCCTGCGCGCCGCCGCGCTCGACGGCGTCGCGCACGGCTTTGTCGGCCGCACCGGCGGCGTCACCACCGGCCCGACCGCCAGCCTCGACATGGGCCGCCGCGGTCTGCCCCCCACGCCGGAGCTTCAGGAAAACCAGCGCCGCGTGATCGCGGCCATCGCGCCGGGCATCCGCTTCGCCACCGTGCATCAGGTCCACTCGCCCGACGCGGTGATCGTCGCCGACGGCTGGGACGAGGACAATCGCCCACACGCCGACGCGCTCGTCACCGACCGCCCCGGCATCCTGCTCGGCATCCTCACCGCCGACTGCGCCCCCGTCCTGTTCGCCGACCGCACCGCCGGTGTCGTCGCCGCCGCCCATGCCGGATGGAAGGGCGCGCTGCACGGCGTCACCGACGCGACCGTCGCTCGCATGGAAGAACTCGGCGCGGACCGCAGCCGCATCGCCGCCGCCGTAGGGCCCTGCATCGCCCGCGCCAGCTACGAGGTCGACGAGGCTTTCCTCGCCCGCTTCGCCGCCGCCGACCCGGCCAACGACCGCTTCTTCACCCCCGGCAAGCCCGGCCACCACCAGTTCGACCTTGAGGCGTATGTCGTCCACCGCCTCGCCGCCGCTGGCCTGCGCCGGATCGAAGCGCTCGGCGCGGACACCTATGCCGACCCCGCGCGTTTCTTCAGCTATCGCCGCGCCACGCATGAAGGCGCCCCGGACTATGGCCGTCAGATCAGCGTGATCGCATTGACGGAATGATCCAAGGGTGCGACGGCTGCGGTAACTAGTTTCACTTGATACCAGGAGCGGCCCGCATGACCGACACTTCCGACCAGACCCCCGACGAAGCCGCCCTCACCGGCACCACCCCGCGCCGCCGCCCCAAGCCCCCGGTCGACACCGTCGGCGGCCGCAAGCTCAGCCCCAGCACGCTGATGATGGGCCATGGCTATGACCCGGTGCTGTCCGAAGGCTCATTGAAGCCGCCGATCTTCGCCACCTCGACCTTCGTCTTCCCCAACGCCGCCGCCGGCAAGCGCCATTTCGAAGGCGTCACCGGCAAGCGTCCCGGCGGCGCCGAGGGCCTTGTCTATTCGCGCTTCAACGGCCCCAACCAGGAAATCCTCGAGGATCGCCTCGGCGTGTGGGAAGAGGCGGAGGACGCGCTCGCCTTCTCCTCCGGCATGTCCGCCATCGCCACCCTGTTCCTCGCAATGGTCAAGCCCGGCGACACCATCGTCCACAGCGGCCCGCTCTACGCCGCCACCGAAACGCTGATTGCCCGCATCCTCGGCAAGTTCGGCGTCCACTGGGTCGACTTCCCCGCCGGCGCCACGCGCGAAGAGATCGACGCGGTGCTGCAAAAGGCATCATCGGGCAATGTCGCCCTCATCTATCTCGAAAGCCCCGCCAACCCGACCAACGTGCTGGTCGATGTTGAGGCCGTCGCCGCCAGCCGCGACGCCATCTTCACCGGCGACACCAAGCCGCCGATCGCGATCGACAACACCTTCCTCGGCCCGCTCTGGGCGCAACCGCTCAAGCAGGGCGCCGACCTCGTCGTCTATTCGCTGACCAAATATGCCGGCGGCCATAGTGACCTCGTCGCGGGCGGCGTGCTGGGCAGCAAGGCGCACATCAACACCATCCGCATGATGCGCAACACGATCGGCACGATCTGCGACCCCAACACGGCGTGGATGTTGCTGCGGTCGCTGGAGACGCTGGAGCTGCGCATGAGCCGCGCAGGCGAAAACGCCGCCAAGGTCTGCGAATATCTGCGCACCCACCCCAAGGTCGAAAGCGTCGGCTATCTCGGCTTTCTCCCCGAAGGCAGCCGCCAGCGCGACATTTACGACCGCCACTGCACCGGCGCCGGATCGACCTTCTCGCTTTACCTCAAGGGCGGCGAGAAAGAGGCCTTCGCCTTCCTCGACTCCTTAAAGATCGCCAAGCTCGCGGTCAGCCTCGGCGGCACCGAAACCCTCGCCAGCGCCCCCGCCGCGATGACCCACCTCTCGGTCCCCGACGCGCGCAAGCAGGCGCTCGGCATCACCGACAATCTCGTGCGCATCTCGATCGGCGTCGAAAATGCCGACGACCTGATCGCGGACTTCGAGGAAGCGCTGAAGGCGGTGTGACTCGGAAAGCCCCTCCCCTTCAGAGTATCGGGCGGCCATGCCCCCGGCATGGCCTAAACAGCGCGGGGCGCTGTTTACCCGATACTGGGTTGGGGTGGGGCGGTAGTGGCCAGCTCAGCGCCCGCCTCTGCCCCGGTCGAGAAATCCGAGCGGAATGTCGATCCGCTCGCGCCACGCCCGCTCATTATGCTCGGTGCCGGTAAAGCTGCGTAGCTCGAACGTCCGCCCCGGCACCCAGCCCAGCGTCGGCAGCATCGCGTCGACCGCCTTGGCGAAGGGCGGATAGGCCGCGTCCAGCGTCATCGTCCCATGGTCGAGATAGACGCGGTTGCGCGCGGGATCGAACGCGGTCCCCGTCAGCCACGCACGCAACGCCCGCGCCACCGCCTCCGGCCCCCCGGGCGGGCGGCTATAGGGTGCCATCGGCGCCGCCAGTGGCAGATGGATCGACAGGCACGCCGCCTGCCCGAACACGCGCGGATATTCGCCGACCGCATAGAGCGAGATCAGCCCGCCCATCGACGATCCCATCACCGATGTGTCCGCCGGCCCCGCCAGCGTGCGGAAGCGCCGGTCGATCGCCGGCTTCAGCTCCTCGACGATGAAGCGCAGATAGGCGTCGCCCAGCAACGGCCCGCCCGCCATCTCCAGCACCGCCGCACGATACGCCTCGGGCAGGTGCGCCGCGACCTTTTGCGGGAAATATTCGGAAAAGCGTGCCGACGTGTTCACGATCCCGACCACGATCGTGTCGCGCAGGTCGCCGCGCGCCGCCATCCGCGTGATCGCCTCGTCCACGCCCCATTCGCCGGCGAACGCCGACTTGCCGTCGAACAGATTCTGCCCGTCATGCATGTAGAGGACCGGAAACCGCGCCGACCGCCGCGTATCATAGGCCGCCGGCAGCCACACCAGCACCTTGCGCGCCGCGACATGGCGCGACGGAAACGCATCCAGCGTCACGATCCGCCCGCCCCTCACCTGTGCGCGCGCGGGCAGCGCCGCGAGCCCAATCCCGGCCAGCCCCCCAGCCAGCACCTCGCGCCGCGCCCAGCCCATTCGCCCCTCCTGCATCACTGCCGCCAGCCTATCAGCTCCGGCGTGCCGAGGGATATACTATACGAATGCAACGCCCCCGATTTGGGGGTTTCCCGAACCGATTGCACTGGTTAACCCGACTGCGATTGCACGTCGGTGAGTGTGGGTCGAGTATGCGGGATGAGGTTGCCTTCGATACGCTCCGGGCCACGGGGCTCGCCAGCCTGTCGCGTCCGACCAGGATCGTCGGTTTTGACCAGCCCGAACTGCGCGATCCCGGCTTTCTGGCCGAATTGAGCGCGATGCGCTTTCCGGTGGTCAACAACTATCTCGACGATCTGCGCGCCGGCCGCGATCTCGGCGGCACGCCGCGCGACATGACACTGGCGGCCTATCTCGCATCGCCTGCGCCGTCGGCGGAGCATGCAAATGCGCTCGAAATGGTGCTGGAGGCGAAGGTGCCACCAGCGATCCTCGACCGGATCGATCTGCCGCCATCGCTCGGCGCGATCCGCCAGCCGCGCTTCTTCGCCGGGCGACAGGGGGCCTGCGCCGACATGCATTTCGACTGGCTCAGCCACTGGCTGTTTCAGGTGCCGCTGTTCGGCCGCAAGCATTTTGCGTTTCTGCCGATCGCCGCCGCCGGATCGCTCGACGTGAAGGCCAATTTCGCCCGGCGCAATCTGCGCGGCATGACCCTCGATGAGTGGACGGCGTTGGTCGACGAACATGGCGGATGCCATTTCGTCATCGGCCCGGGTGAGGCGCTGGTCCAGCCGCCCTTCTGGTGGCATTGCGTCAGCTATGTCGAGCCGGCTGCAACGGTATCGATTGGAATTGGCCCGGTCGATCCGGTGATCGACGCGATTGTCGCCGAACCCGGTCCCCGCGACTGGAGCCTGGCGGCGCTGTTTCAAAAGCGGCTTCAGGGCGGCCCCGACGCCGAGGGCGCAACACGCATGATCGACGCGATGCACGCACGGCTCAAGGCACGGGCGAACCAGCCCGCAGCCTGACGCAATTCGTCGCTTGCCCGAAGCGCGGCCGCGGCGCACATCTCCGCCATGCGCCGCCTCGCCCTGCTGCTCGCCCTGATCGCCACGCCCGCCGCCGCGGATGAGTTCAAATTCGGCCTCCAGCTCGACGAGAGCGGCGCCGCCCTGCCGCGCGAAGCCGTGCTCCAGGCGACGGCGGACTCGCGCAGCAACTGCACCCCCGCCACCCCGCCGAGCGAAGATTGCGCGCTCGGCCTCGTCGCCGCCGCCGAGCTGCTCGCCACCGCCGGCCTGTTCGACGAAGCCGAACGCGCCGCCCGCACCGCCCTCACCATGATGGAAAGCCTGCGCGGCCCCGCGCATGAAGACACGAGCGTCGTGCGCGGCACGCTGGGCGCGGTACTGCTGCGCGGCGGCCGTTATGGCGAGGCCGAACCGGTGCTGCGCGTCGCGGCGCAGACGCTTCAGGCCAGCGCGAACGGCGACCCCGAATTGCTCGCCGATCACCTGATGAACCTCGGTATCGTGCTCGCCGAACAACGCCGCTATGCCGAGGCCGAACCCGCGCTCCGCCGCGCAATCGCGGTGCGGCAGGACAAGCTGCCCGATAACCTCATCGCCATCGCCACCGCCCGCTCGAACCTCGGCGTACTCCTCGCCCGAACCGGGCGGGACCAGGACGCGCTGGCCGAGCAACAGGCCGCATTCGCGATCCGGCGCGATCGGTTGAAGGCCAGCCATTACGACTTCGGCACCTCGATGCTCAACCTCGCCGAACTGCTCGCGCGCCAGCCGGATGCCGCGCGCCTCATTGCCGAACCCTATCTGCGCGCCGGGCTGATGACGCGCGAAGCCGTGCTGCCCCCCGGCGACCCGCGCACCACGCTCGCCCAGACGATGCTCGCGGAAAATCTCGACGCGCAGGGCAAGCGCACCGGCGCGCTCGAACTCTATCTGTTCGCCTATGCCGGCGCGCGCGAAACCCTGTCCCCCGACGCCCCCTTGCGCATCCGCGCCGCCCACAACCTCGCCCGCTTCCTCGCCGCCAACGGAACCGGCCTCCCCGTCGCCCGCACCCTGCTCCGCGAAGCCGCAACCGGCGTCCTCACCCGCGCCGCCCGCGCGCAGGAGTTCGACGAGTCCAGCCGCGCCGACCTGTCGCAATGGCGCGGGGTGTTTGCAGGCGGGGTGGCAGTGGCGTGGCGGTTGGGAGGAAGGGTTCCATAAGAGCTGATCAGCCTTCTTCCCCTCGTCCCTCCGCAGAGGGGAGAGGGAACGAAGGCCGTGCTGGCACCGCATCTATACTATGGCTACACCCGCCAAGTGCCCGACGAGTTCACCTTCCTCACCGCCCTGCGCGCCATCGCGACGCACCCGGCAGCGGCGGGGCTCGCGGACGATACCGCCCAGCTCGATGTCGCGGCGGGTCGCCTGATCCTCACCAGCGACACGATGGTCGAGTCGGTCCACTACCGCCCGCATGATCCGCCAGAGTCGGTCGGCTGGCGGCTGGCGGCGGTCAACCTCTCGGACCTCACGGCCAAGGGCGCGACACCGCTCGCATGCCTGCTCAATTACAGCCTGTCGGGCGATGCCGTGTGGGACCGCGCCTTCCTCGACGGTCTCAACCAGGCGCTCACCACCTACGCCATGCCGTTGATCGGCGGCGACACGGTGGCGATGCCCGGCGGAGCCCCGCGTAGCCTTACCCTCACCGCCATCGGCACCGCGCCACCCAAAGTCCCCCTGCGCAGCGGCGCGCAGCCCGGTGACACGCTTTGGGTCACCGGCACCATCGGCGGCGCCGCGTTCGGCGCGGATGGGAACCCGCGCGATCTCGCCCGCTATCTCAACCCTGTCCCGCGCGTCGCGGAGGGACAGGCGCTCGCCCCGCTCGCCACCGCAATGATGGACGTGTCCGACGGCCTGCTGATCGACGCCCAGCGGCTCGCCACAGCCAGCGGCATCGCGATCCACATCGACCTCGACGCGGTCCCGCTCGCCCTCCCCGGCCCGATCCTCGACGCGGCCTGTGCCGGCGACGATTACGAACTGCTCTTCACCCTGCCCGATGGCGTCGAGCCACCGGTCCCCGCAACCCGCATCGGCACCGCCAGCCCCGGCAGCGGCCTCACCCTCACGGCCAACGGCGCCGCCATCCCCCTCCCCGCCCGCCTCGGCTACCGTCACGGCGGCTGAGCATCGATAATCCTCCCCCGCCAGGGGGAGGTGGCAGCGCAGCTGACGGAGGGGGAGGAAGGGTCTCAGCAAGAGGCGACAGGACACAGCCGTCCTCCCCCTCCGTCGCCTTCGGCGCCACCTCCCCCTGGCGGGGGAGGATTGAGAAGGCCCACCCCCAACAACCCCCTTCAAATGTTGGATTTCTTCTGATCTACCCTGATCGATGAAGCCGACTCCATCCGACTCAGCCACCCCCACGTCGCCAACGCGACGCGCTCCGGTCGCGTGCCGGTTGTCAGCCTGTCGCTCCCCCGTCGCGTCGCGGTTGTCAGCCCGTCGCGCCCGCGTCGCGCCGCTGTCGCGTCACCGTCGCGCACCTGTCGAAAACCTGTCGCATCGCGGTCGCCAACCCGGCGCGTTTCCCTCCGCCGCGCAGGACACCCCGTTTTTTCGTCAGCTTCGTCGGACACCGCGCCGATCCACCACGCCGCTTGACAGCCCCCCGCCCCTCTCTACGCTCCACCCCGACGCGGTTTGTACCGGGCATCAAGATCTGGACGACCCGCGGGATTCACAGGGGAAGGATACCAGATGACGGTTGTTACGATCGCCATCGGGTGCGGCTTACTCGCCGTGCTCTATGGAATTTTCACGAGCTATCAGGTGCTCGCTTATTCGGCCGGCAATGCCCGGATGCAGGAAATCGCTGCGGCTATTCAGGAAGGCGCGCAGGCCTATCTTGCCAAGCAATATACCGCGATCGCCGTCGTCGGCGCCATCGTCGCGCTATTGGTCGGCTATTTCTTGGGGCTCACTTCGGCAGTGGGCTTCCTGCTCGGCGCAGTGTTGTCGGGCATCACCGGCTTTATCGGGATGAACATCTCGGTCCGCGCCAATGTCCGCACGGCTGAGGCTGCACGCACCTCGCTGCAGTCGGGCCTCACCGTCGCATTCCGCGCCGGGGCGATCACCGGCATGCTGGTGGCGGGGCTTGCGCTGCTCGCGATCTCGGTCTTCTTCTGGTATCTCACCGGCCCGGCCGGTTACGCCCCACAGGATCGCCATGTCGTCGACGCGCTCGTCGCACTGGCATTCGGCGCATCGCTGATCTCGATCTTCGCCCGCCTCGGCGGCGGCATCTTCACCAAGGCTGCGGACGTCGGCGCCGACATGGTCGGCAAGAACGAGCTCGGCTTTGACGAGGATGACGACCGCAACCCCGGCGTCATCGCCGATAACGTCGGCGACAATGTCGGCGATTGCGCAGGGATGGCCGCCGATCTGTTCGAAACCTATGTCGTCACGGTCGGCGCGACGATGGTGCTGACCGCTTTGCTGGTCACCGGCATCGACAATGCGTCGCTGCTCGCGCTGATGAGCCTGCCGCTCGCGGTCGGCGGCATCTGCATCATCACCTCAATTATCGGCACCTATTTCGTCCGGCTCGGCTCGGGCACCAACATCATGGGCGCGCTGTACAAGGGCTTCGTCGCCACTGCGCTGCTGTCGATCCCGGCAATCTATTACGTCACCGCGCAAACGCTGGGCGGCATGGACACGCAGGTTGGCGGCGGCCTCAACTTCACCGGCATGGACCTGTTCTGGTCGATGATGGTCGGCCTTGGCGTCACCGGCCTTTTGGTGTGGATCACCGAATATTACACCGGCACCAACTATCGCCCGGTCAAGTCGATCGCCAAGGCGTCTGACTCCGGCCATGGCACCAACGTCATTCAGGGCCTTGCGATCTCGATGGAGTCGACCGCGCTGCCGACGTTGGTGATCGTGGTCGGCATCATCGCCAGCTTCCAGATCGCCGGGCTGATGGGCATCGCCTTTGCCGCCACCTCGATGCTGGCGCTGGCCGGCATGGTCGTTGCGCTCGACGCCTATGGTCCAGTGACCGACAATGCCGGCGGCATTGCGGAGATGGCCGGCCTAGACAAGGAAGTGCGGGAGCGCACCGACGCGCTCGACGCCGTGGGCAACACGACCAAGGCAGTGACCAAGGGTTATGCGATCGGTTCGGCCGGCCTCGCCGCGCTGGTGCTGTTCGCCACCTACACCGTCGATCTGGGCGAGTTCTTCGCCGATGTCGCGGTGAACTTCTCGCTGTCCAACCCCTATGTCATCGTGGGGCTGCTGCTCGGCGCACTGCTGCCGTACATGTTCGGCGGCATGGCAATGACCGCCGTTGGTCGCACCGCGCAGGCGGTGGCGCAGGACATCCGTGCGCAGTTCAAGGAAAACCCCGGCATCGCCGATCGCAGCGTCCGTCCCAACTATGCCCGCACCGTGGGTCTGGTGACGTCGGGCGCGATCCGCGAAATGATCGTCCCTTCGCTGCTCCCGGTGCTCGCGCCGATCGCGGTGTATTTTGCGATCACCGCGGTGGCGGGTCAGGCCAATGGCTTTGCCGCGCTTGGCGCATTGCTGATCGGCGTGATCGTCTCGGGCCTGTTCGTCGCAATCTCGATGACCAGCGGCGGCGGCGCGTGGGACAATGCCAAGAAGGTGATCGAACTCGGCGCCTATGGCGGCAAGGGCAGCCCGGCGCATCAGGCCGCGGTGACTGGCGACACCGTCGGCGATCCCTACAAGGATACGGCGGGTCCGGCGGTCAATCCGATGATCAAGATCACCAACATCGTCGCGCTGCTGCTCCTCGCGGCACTCGCGGCGGGCTGATCTGTCTGGTCTTCTTCAGCCCCTCCCGCCTTCGCGGGAGGGGTTGGGGAGGGTCTTCTTCTTGAGGTTCAAGGCCAGCGGTAATCGGCCACCACCGGAAAGTGATCCGACGGAAACCGCCCGCCCCGCCCGAAATCGACCGTCTCGACCGCCACCGGCGTCAGCCCCCGGGCCATCACCCAGTCGATCCGCCTCCCCGGCGTTCCGGAAAAGCCATGGAACGTCCCCTCCGGCCCCTTCCGCTCCGGTGCCGCAACCCAGGCATCGGCCAGCCGGGCACTCAAAATGCGATGGGCTTCGCTGTCCGGCCCGGTGTTGAAGTCCCCGGTCAGCACCACCACCTCACCAGCAGGCCGCTGCGCCACCCATTGTGCAATCGCCGCCGCACATTTGCTGCGCGCAACCTCATCCTCGGCGCGATACGGAAAATGCGTGTTGATCAGCCAGAAGCGGTGACCAGCCGCCGTCTCGAACAGTCCCCAGGTCGCCATCCGCGGATAGGGATGCCCCCAGCTGATACTCCCCGGCACGCTCGGCGTATCCGACAGCCAGAAATGGCCCAGATCGACCACCTTCATCCGGTCACGGCGAAAAAACACCCCCATATGCTCATCGCCCCGCCCGCCGCGCCGGTCGATCCCGAACCAGCTGAACTGCGGCAGCCGCTCGACGACCTGATCGCCCTGGATCTTCCACAATTCCTGCGTGCCGATGATGTCGGGATCGCATCGCCGGATCGTCTCGACGAACAGATCGCGCCGCGCCTCCCACCGGTTCGGCCCGTCCGAGTCGATCGGCAGGCGAACGTTGAAGCTCATCGCCCGCAAGCCGGTCCGCTTCGCTGCGGCATGGGCCAATCCGGGCATCAGCCCCAGTCCCGCCGCTACCGCGACAACTCCGCGCCGATCCATGACCAAACTCCACTCTTGCCTGTTGCCAACGCTGTCACCTATGCCTGACGCGTCAGGGGAGGCAAATGGCGCGACGGCCGACGATCAAGGAAGTTTCGAAACTCGCGGGCGTGTCGTTCAAGACCGTCTCGCGCGTGCTGAACAATGAAAAGAACGTCAGCGAGGAAACCCGCCGTCGGGTCGAGCAGGTGGTTGCCGAACTCAACTTCCGCCCCAGCCTCGCCGCACGCACCCTCGCCGGGCGCAAGTCGTTTCAGGTCGGACTGCTCTACGACAATCCCAGCCCCTATTATGTCTATCACCTGCTCGCCGGCGCGCAGGAGGGGTGCGCCGAACATGGCTATCGCCTGCTGACCCAGCCGGTCGACAGCACCGCCCCCGGCCTCGTCGCCGATGTCGCGGCTCTGGTCGATGAAACGCATCTCGACGGACTCATCCTATCCCCCCCGGTGACCGAGAACGAAGCCCTGCTCGACGAACTCGACCGGCGCGGCCTGCCCTATGTGCGGATCGAGCCAGGGCTGCGCCGCGATGTCGGGCGATCGGTCACGATCGACGACGCCAGCGCGGCGCAAGAGGCGACGGCGCATCTCCTGGCACACGGCCATCGCCGCATCGCGTTCATCAAGGGGCCGCTCAGCCATGTTTCGACGGTCGAGCGCCTGAAGGGTTATCGCGCCGCGCTTGATGCCGCCGCGGTGGCGTTTGAACCCGATCTGGTGGCGGCGGGGGACTACAGCATCGAATCGGGCCGCCGCGCCGCCGTGGCCCTGCTCGACCGCGCCGCGCCGCCGACCGCGATCTTTGCCGGCAATGACGATATGGCGGCTGGCGCGCTCGCGGTGGCGCATGAGCGCGGGATCACCGTGCCCGACCAGCTGTCGATCGTCGGGTTCGACGATTCCGACCTTGCCGCTGCGGTGTGGCCACCCCTCACCACCGTGCGGCAGCCCGTGCACGAACTTGCCCGCAGTGCCGCGGATCTGCTGCTTGACGCAAAAAACCAGCGCGACCGGATGACGTTCGACACCCGGCTGATTGCCCGCGCCAGTACCGGCCCCGCCCCCTCCCGCTAGCACAAGTTGTCCGACATCTCGATTGACACGCCGAACGACTTGTAGGACAACACGACTGACACCGGTGTCTTAAAGCCGGGTCGATTGGCGCATGGCGCAGGAGAGGGGAACATTGGGTGAGAGGTGCACCCGCCCCCTGTCCGTGCCGTGCGGATAGAGGGAGGGAATATCATGAGCATCCGCACGTCCACGAACTGGGGCATCGCCGCCGGCGCGCTCGCAACCGCACTCGCATTCAGCACACCGGCACTGGCGCAGGACGCCGCGCCGGAGGGCGACGCCGAGGCAAAGGACGAAATCGTCGTGACCGGCATCCGCGCGTCGCTCGAGCGCGCGGCCGACATCAAGCGCGAGGCCGACCAGGTCCTCGACGTCATCACCGCCGAAGATGTCGGCAAACTGCCCGACGCCAATGTTGCCGAGGCACTGCAGCGCGTGACCGGTGTCCAGATCACCCGCGTGTTCGGCGAGGGGCAGTCGGTGTCGGTGCGCGGGCTTCAGCAGGTGCGGGTCGAAGTCGATGGCCGCACTCTGCTCGGCTGGTCGGCGCGCCTGTCGCCACCCGAAAATGATCAGCTCGGCCGGTCGTCCGGGCTCGACTCGGTGCCCTCCAGCCTGTTCGGACGGCTTGAAGTGCGCAAATCGCCGCTCGCCAGCCAGGCCGAAGGCGGGCTCGGCGGCACCGTCAATCTCGTCACCCCCAAGCCGCTCGACTTCCGCGATACCACCGTTTCGCTGCGCGCGACCGGCGTCTATTCGGAGAATAGCAAGACGTTCGAACCGGTGCTGACCGGCTTTGCGACCACCAAATTCGCCGATGGCAAGGTCGGCGTGATGCTGGCGGCGGAGTATCAGAAGCGCACCTCGACCACCCAGGCGTTCGAGCGCAACAATTTCCTCAACCGCACCTATACCGGCACCGGTGCCGGCGTGGTCCCGACCCCGGTGCTGCTGCAATATGAGAATTTCGTGGTCGATCGCTCACGCATCGGCCTCAACGGCGCGGTGCAGGTCGAGGTGACGCCGGAATTCGTGGTGACCGCCGACGTGCTCTTCTCGCGCCTCACAACGGGTCGTCATCAGGATTTCTTCGCCTTCCGCCTGCCCACCGGCAGCAACCCGGTCAGCAACCGCGTCGTCGAAAATGGTGTGGTCGTCGCGGGCAATGCCAATGGCACGGTGACGACTGCGGGCCAGATCCGGAACGAGCCGACCGAAAGCTATCTCTACGGCCTCAACGGCAAATATGAGAGCGGCGGGCTGACCATCGCGGCCGACGGCTATTACAGCAAGGGCACGATCGACCAGACGATCCAGATCATCACGCTTCAGGGCACCGCATTGGTCCCAGGTGCCTTCGATTTCCGCAACGGCACGATCCCCAGCCTTGATCTCGGCACCTGGGATCCAACCGCCTATTCCTCCTACAACCCGGCGAGCAACGGGGTGCGCAGCAACCGCCTGCTCGGCCTGCTTGAGGAATGGACGGGCAAGCTCGACCTGTCCTATGAATTCGACGGCGGGTTCACCCTTTCGGCGGGCGTGCGCTACACTGACCTTCATGCGCGCACCAATGCTTATCGCAGCCAGGTGACCCCGACCCGCGCCGAGATCCAACCCTATCTCAATCAGGTCATGCCGGGTTCCTTCCTGAGCGATATTCCGGGCAGTTTCCCGCGGGGCTTCCTCAGCACCGCGCCCGACTTCACCTATGTCTTCACCCGCGCGCAGGCCGCACAGCCCAACCCCAACCCCAATGACCGCTCGACCCTGCTCCCCAATTCGCAGCGCGACTATGACTTTAGCGAGCGGACGCTGGCGGGCTATCTGATGGTTGCGACCAAGGGTGAGATCGGCGGCGTCCCCTTCTCCGCCAATGCCGGCGTACGCATCGCCCGGACGCAGCTGTCGGTCGACACCTTCCTCAATGTCGGAACGACCAGCACGCTGGTGACCGACGAGAATAACTATACCAACTTCCTGCCCAGCGCGAACATCGTGTTCAACGTCAGCGACAACTTCCTCGTCCGCCTGTCGGGGTCACAGACGATGCAGCGCGCATCGATCGCCGACCTTGCCCCGTCGACCTTCTTCAACGCGACCAACTTGTCGGTGACCGGCGGCAACGTCGCGCTTGAACCGCCGATCTCGACCCAGGCGGACATCAGCTTCGAATATTACACGGGCAAGAGCTCGCTGATCTCGGGCGCGTTCTTCTACAAGGACGTCAAGAACTTCATCGCCAGCTTCGTTACCACCGGCATCGACACCAACCTCGATCCTGCCGGCCGCGAACTGACCTTCTCCCGCCCCGAAAACCTCGCCAGCGCGAAGATCAAGGGGTTCGAGATCGGGGTTCAGCAGTTCTTCGACTTCCTCCCCGCCCCGCTCGACGGGCTCGGCATTATCGCCAACTACACCTTTTCGGACTCTGAGGATAATGGCGGCTTCCCGCTCGTCGCGGTGTCGAAGCACAGCTACAATCTCGTCGGGCTGTATGAAAAGGGGCCGTTCTCCGCGCGCATCGCGTACAATTATCGCGACGAGGCGGTGTTCGAATTCTCCGAAGGCCGTCCCAGCTTCATCGGTCCGCGCTCGCAGCTCGACGCCCAGATCGGCGTCGATCTGGCCAAGGGGATCGCGTTGTCGCTCCAGGCACAGAATCTGATCCCGGAGGATTCGGCGACCAGCGAATACAGCGCGGCGGGTCCGATCGCGCTCAACAGCTATGCGCTGTCCGAACGGCGCTTCTCAATCGGCGTGCGCGCGAAGTTCTGACCTAGCCGGGCGGTCGGCGCTTCAGCGAAGCGCCGACCGCAATCGCAGCAGCGTGTCGGCGAACCACCGCCCCGGCTGACGCAGCGGTCGCCGCACGCGCACGCGCAGCACTACCCGCGTCCCGCCGCTGTCGTTCCACGACTCATGGTCATAGGTATCGTCGAACACCAACGTCTCGCCCTCGGCCCAGCGGACCATGCGGTCCCCCACGCGCATCCGCGCATCGCCGTCACGCGGGACGATCAGGCCGAGGTGGCAGGTCAGCAACCCGCGGGTCGGTCCGCGATGCACCGGGACATGCGCGCCCGGCGGCAGCACCGAAAAGCTCGCGCTGTCCAGTCCAGGAATCGCCGCCACAGCAGCAGCCGTTGCCGGACAGCGCGCGGCGTTCGCCGATTCGCGACCACCCCTCCGCCACAATGTGAGGCGCGCATCGGCCTGTCCCTGATCCGTGCCGAGCGCGGTAGCACGCGCCTCGTCCCGGATCGCGCACCAATTATCGCGCAGCTCTCGAGTCCAGCCAAAGGCACGCATGTCGAGCACCGGCGCAATCGGCACCAGCGAGAATTCGCCGATCACCCGGTCGGCAATGCGGTGCAATCCGGCGCGACGCGGCGCGCGCGCGCGCCCGGCGGGGGCAAGCTGCGGGGCGAACGACAGCGCAACCGGCTCGCTTTCACTTCGACCCATCGACCGCTGATACACCTGATGCCCCGCCCTGCTGTCCGTCGACGTCCGTTTCCGTCGCCGCTTCGACTCTGCGCCTAGGCAGACTCTGGGTCCAAAACATGGCCGAACCCGCGCCAAACTCGCACGCGCCAAAGCGTTTCTGCGGCGCTGGCAAGCGGCACGCATCCAAGCTAAGCTTCTGCGCGATGGCATTGTTTCCCCGCGTAAGGCCGCTCGCCCTTCCCTTCCTGCTGATCGCTGCGGCGCTGCCCGCGCTTGGCCAGTCCAGCGCTCCTGCGGCACAAACCGCCCCTGCGCCGGTCACCGTCGACAAGACGCCGTGGCTCTACAAGGGCAGCGACATTGCGCACGACCCGGCATGGCGGTTCGGCACGCTGCCCAACGGCTTGCGCTATGCGGTGCGCAAGAACGACGTGCCGCCCGGCCAGGTCGCGGTGCGGCTGCACATCGCCGTCGGATCGCTGATGGAGCAGGAGAGCGAAAAGGGCTTCGCGCATCTGCTCGAACATCTCTCCTTCCGCGGGTCGTCGAAAATACCCGACGGCGAATCGAAGCGGGTGTGGCAGCGGCTGGGCGTCACCTTCGGTTCGGACAGCAACGCCAGCACCACCCCGGTTTCGACGACCTACAAGCTCGACCTGCCCGAAGCGACCGAGGCGAGCCTCGACCAGTCGATGATGATCCTCGCCGACATGATGGCGGCACCGAACATCACCACCGAATCGCTGACGCTGGAACGCCCCGTGGTGCTGGCTGAACAGCGCGAGGCGCTGGGGCCGGCGGAGCGGTTGGAAGAGATGCAACGCCGCCTGCTCTTCGCGGGGCAGCGCTTTGCCGACCGTCCGGTGATCGGCACGGTTCAGACCCTGACCGGCGCGACCACCGAGTCGGTCCGCGCCTTTCACCAGCGCTGGTATCGGCCCGAACGCGCCACGCTGGTGATCGTCGGCGACCTCGACCCCGACCTGTTCGAGGCCCAGATCGCCAAGCATTTCGCGGCGTGGAAGGGAGTCGGCCCCAGTCCCGCGACCCCCGATTTCGGCACGCCCAGCGACGCGCATCCCAAGAGCGCCGCCCTGGTCGAACCGACCCTGCCTCCGGTCGTCGTGCTGGCGACGCTGCGTCCATGGACCGTGTTCGAGGATACGGTGAAGTTCAATCAGGAACGCTGGGTCGATTTCGTCGCCGTGCGCATCATCAACCGCCGCCTGGAACGCCGCGCCCGCGCCGGGTCGAGCTATCTTCAGGCCAGCGCCGATCTGTCCGATGCGGTGCGTTCGGCCAATATCACCTCGATCCAGGTGATTCCGATCGGCGAGGATTGGGAGACCGCGCTCAAGGAAGTGCGCGGCGTCGTCGCCGATGCGCTCGCCACCGCCCCGACCCAGGCCGAGATCGACCGCGAGGTGAACGAAATCGCCTCGGAGATGCGCAACGCGATCGACACCGCGCGCGTGACCGCCGGATCGATCCGCGCCGACACGCTGATCGCGGCCATCGACATCAATGAGGTGACGACCAGCGAACAGACGAGCTTCGGCATCTTCCAGGGCGCAATCGACCAACAGATGTTCACGCCCGAACGCGTGCTGGCATCGACCCGGCGGGTACTTCAGGGTGTCGCGACCCGTGCGATCATCAACACGCGCACCGCCGATGCCAATGTCCAGGCCAAGCTGGCCGCCGCGCTGCAGGCCGACGTCAGCGGACTGGCCGGCTCCCGCGCCGCGCTGCGCAATGTCAGCTTCGCCTCGCTGCCCAAACTCGGGACGCCGGGCACGGTAGCGTCGCGGTCGATCGCCGTGACCGATCCGAAGATCGAACAGGTCCGCTATTCCAATGGCGTGACCGGCCTGTTCTACCAGAATCCGGGAGAAGTGGGCCGGATCTATATCTCGGTCCGCTTTGGCCGGGGGATGCAGGCGCTGCCCTCCAACCGCCAGACTCCGGCCTGGGCCGCCAACTTGGCGCTGCTTGAAAGCGGCATCGGCAAGTTGGGACAGGAAGAGATCGACCAGATTACGGGCGACCGGCGCATTTCGATGCAGTTCGGCGTGGGCGACGACGCCTTCGTCATCGCTGGCCAGACCTCACCCGCCGACCTTGCCGATCAGCTTCGCCTGATGGCGACCAAATTGGAGGTCCCGGGCTGGGATCCCAAGCCGATCGCGCGGGCGCGCGCGCTTGCAATCGCCGGCAATGCGGCGCGCAACGCGTCGCCCGACGCGGTAATCGGCAACAGCCTGGAAAAGCTGCTCCATGCCGGCGATCCGCGGTGGGGCATGCCCGAACTCGCCGACATCGAAAAGCTGACCGCCAGGGATTTCCGCACCTTCTGGGAACCGTTGCTGGCCAGCGGGCCGATCGAGGTGCAGGTGTTCGGCGATATCGATGTCGCCAAGGCGATCGAGGCGGTGCGCATGACCTTCGGCGCGATGAAGCCGCGCCGCGCGTCGCGGATCGTTTCCGCCGCCGTGCGCTTCCCCGCGCATGTCGAAAGCCCGGTCGTGCTGCGCCATACCGGCGAGCCCGATCAGGCGGCGGCGGTCATCGCATGGCAGGCGGGTGGCGGCGCGACCAACATTTCCGAAGGGCGCAAGCTGGAGATTCTGGCGGCGGTGATGCGCGACCGCATTCTCGACCGCATCCGCTCGACCGAAGGGGTCAGCTATTCGCCCACCGTCATCAGCCAATCGCCGGTCGGCCAGCCCGGCGGCGGGCGGGTGATCGCGTTGACGCTGCTGCCGCCCGACAAGACCGACCTGTTCCTGAAGGTCGCGCGGGAGATCGCCGCCGACCTGATCGCCAAGCCGATCGAACTTGACGAACTGCGCCGCGCCCTGGTTCCGACCGCGCAGATGATCTCGCGCCGGGCCAGCGGCAACCCGTTCTGGATGCAGCAGACCGAGGGCGGCACCTATGATCCGCGCCGTCTTGCGGCCGTGAGCACGCTCGGCATCGACTATGGCCGCACCGGGCCGGAAGAGCTTCAGGCGCTCGCGATCAAATATCTGGCGCGTGACAAGGACTGGTCGATGGTCGTCCTGCCCGAGGAGAAAGCAGCGGCGCCAGCGACTGGGAGTCGGTAAGCCTATCCCTTCGTCGTCCCGGCCTTGAGCCGCGGCAGGGCTTTTTCTTGCACGAAAAGAAGCCCAGCCCCGGCTCAAGGCCGGGGCGACGACAGGGTAAACCGGTCCCAGCCTATTGCTTGTACAACCCGTCCAGCCGCTCGCCATACACACCCTTCAGGATGTGGCGGCGGATCTTCAGGCTCGGCGTCAGCTGCTGATTCTCGATCGTGAACGGCTCGTCCGCCAGGATGAAGCGGCGGACGCGCTCGATCACCGACAGATCCTTGTTCACCCGGTCGACCGCGGCGCTGATCGCGGCGCGATACTCCGGGTTCTCGCGCAATGCCTTGAGGTCGCACTTGGTGCCCGTCTTCGCGCAATATTCCTGCGTCCATTCGGGGTCAGGCACCAGCACGGCGGTCATGTACGGCTTGCGATCGCCCGCGATCATCGCCTGCATGATTTCGGGCTGCAGCGTCAGCATGCCCTCGACCTTTTGCGGGGCGACATTGTCGCCCTTGTCGTTGACGATGATGTCCTTCTTGCGGTCGGTGATCTTGATCCGGCCCTTGTCGTCGATCAGGCCGATATCGCCGGTATGCAGCCACCCGTCCTTGAGGACACGGGCGGTTTCCGCCTCGTTCCGCCAGTAACCGTGCATCACCAATTCGCCGCGCACCAGGATTTCGCCATCGTCGGCGATCTTGACTTCGACCCCCTCCAGCGGCGGGCCGACCGTGTCGTGCTTGAGGCCGACCTTGGGCCGGTTACAGCTGATCACCGGCGCCGCCTCGGTCTGGCCATAGCCCTGCAGAAAGGTGATGCCGAGGCTCTCGAAAAATACGCCGACTTCGGGGTTGAGCGGCGCGCCGCCCGACACCATCGCCTTGATCCGCCCGCCGAACTTCTTTGACAATTTGGGCTTGAGCGTGCGGTCGAGGAACAGGCTCATCGGCAGGTCGAGCAGCGTGTTCTTGCCCGCCGCCTTCTTGCCGCCGATGCTGACCGCACGGTCGAGCAGGTAATTGGCGAACTTACCCTGTTTCTCGACCTGCTTGCTGATCCGCGTGCGCAGCACTTCGAACAGGCGCGGCACCACGACCATCAGCGTCGGGCGCACCTCCTCGATATTCGACGCAAGCTTGTCGAGCCCTTCGGAATAATAGATTTGCGCGCCCAGTCCGATCGGGAAATGCTGCCCGCCAGTATGCTCATAGGCGTGGCTCAATGGCAGGAACGACAGGAAGATCTCGTCCTCCCAGCCGAAATCCTCGCTGATCACGGTGCAGCAGCCTTCGACATTGGTCAGGATCGCGCCATGATGCTGCATCACGCCGCGTGGGGACCCGCCGGTGCCGCTGGTGTAGATGATGCACGCCAGGTCGGCCCGCTTCATCCGCGCCGCCGCCTGCTCGGCCTCGGCCACATCGACCGGGTTGGCGGCGATCAGCGCGTTCCAGTCGTGAAAGTCGATCGCACCCGGCTGGCTGAGCTTGAGCTCCTCCATCCCGATCACGACATGCCCGACGCTGCCCGCCGTATGCAGGATCGCCGGCAACAGCGTTTTTGCCAGCTTGGCGTCGGACACGATCGTCATCGTCGCGCCCGAATTGTCGATGATATGCTGGTGATCCCGCTCGGTATTGGTGGTGTAGGTCGGCACCGTGACGCCGCCCGCCGCCATGATTGCCAGATCGCTCAGGCACCATTCCGGGCGATTCTCGCTGACCAGCATCACGCGGTCGCCGGGCTTCAGCCCCAGCTGCTTGAGCGCGGCGGCCAGGCTGGCGACCTTGCGGGCGGATTCAGCCCAGCTGGTGGAGTGCCACTTGCCGCCAGACTTCGCCCATAGAAACGGGGCATCGCCCTGTTCCCGGGCGCGCGTGAAGAACATCGAAACCAGATTGTCGAATTTTTCGAGCTTGCGCATCCTGTTCCCAACTCCTGCGGCGCGAGTTCGTGCCCGCGCTCGATCTGCGCGCAAACCCTAACGACACCGCTGGCAATCGCAATGCCGCTACGTCACAGCCGTTGCAGAATGCGCCGCACCAGCCCCGGCCCCTCGAACACCAAAGCGGAGTAAATCTGCACCATCGCCGCCCCGGCATCGAGCCGCGCCAGCGCCTCCACGGGCGAGTCGATCCCGCCCACCGCGATCACCGGCAGCGCGCCATCGGCAATCTCCAGCGCCTGGGCCAGCTTCGCCCGCGCCAGCGCCGCCAGCGGCCGCCCCGACAGCCCGCCCGCCTCACGCGCCAGCGGCGAACGCAGGCTATCCGGGCGCGAAATCGTGGTATTCCCGACGATCAGCGCATCGACGCTCGCATTGGCGGCGGCGGCAACCACGCCCGCCATGCCATCGCGGTCGAGATCGGGCGCCACCTTCAGAAACAACGGCACCCGCCGCCCCTCCAGCATCCGCGCCGCGCTCGCCGCGTTCAACAGCTCGTCCAGCGCCGGCCGCGACTGCAGGTCGCGCAGCCCCGGCGTGTTGGGTGAGCTGACATTGATCGTCACATAGTCCGCATGCGGCGCGACCTTGGCCACGCCCAGCGCATAGTCAGCAACCCGATCATCGCTATCCTTGTTCGCCCCGACATTGATGCCGAGCACGCCCGCCCGCTTCGCCCGCTTGACCCGCTCCAGCGCCGCATCGATCCCGCCATTGTTGAACCCCATGCGGTTCACCACCGCGCGATCCTCGACCAGCCGGAACAGTCGCGGCTTGGGATTGCCCGCCTGCGGGCGCGGGGTCAGCGATCCGATCTCGACGCTACCAAAGCCCAGCCCCATCAGCCCGTCAATCGCCTCGCCATCCTTGTCGAGTCCTGCCGCCAAGCCAACCGGATTGGGAAATTCCACGCCCCCAATCGTCACCGGCCGCACGCGCGGGATCGCGCCACCCGGCGCCAGCGCCGCCGCGCGGATCGCAAGCCGGTGCGCGCGCTCGGCATCGAGGGTGTAGATCAGCGGCTTCAGCAGGTCGTAGAGCATGAACGCCCCATAGTGCGACGGCTTGACGAACGCTACGACCAAGCCCATCTGCCCAATCGGAACGAATCATTCCGATTTAAGAATTGTTCGCAACTGCGGTAGGCCGTAGCGCTTTTGCGCGGAGGCCCAACAAGGAAGTTCATGCGGCTCTCCGCTCAAACCGATTATGCAGTGGTCATGCTCTCCGCCGCCGCGCGCCATTGCGGCGTCAGCGGGCGGCTGAACGCGACCCTGCTGGCGGACGAGACCGGCCTGCCTTTGCCCACCGTCCAGAAACTTGTCAGCCGCCTGTCCGCCGCCGGCCTGATCGAAAGCGCACGCGGCACCGGCGGCGGCTTCCGCCTCGCCCGCCCGCCCGCCGCAATCAGCCTCGCCGACATCGTCGAGGCGATCGAGGGGCCGATCGCGCTCACCGCCTGTGTCGACAGCAACAAGCATGACTGCGTGATCGACGCCACCTGCCGCGTGAAGCCGCATTGGACCAGCGTCAACGCATCGGTCCGCGGTGCGCTCGCGGGCGTCACCCTCGCCTCCCTCTCCTCCCAGCCGGTATCCGCATAATGGCCACGAAGAACGCAGAGGCGATCGCCGCCGCCAACAAGAAGTACGAGTGGGGCTTCTCCTCGCCAATCGAACAGGACTTCGCGCCCAAGGGGCTGAGCGAGGATACCGTCCGCTTCATCTCGGCCAAGAAGAACGAGCCGGAGTGGATGCTCGATTGGCGGCTCAAGGCCTATCGCCACTGGCTCACGATGACCGCGCCCGACTGGGCGAAGCTCGACATCGACCCGATCGACTATCAGGACGCTTATTATTACGCCGAGCCCAAGGCGAAGCCGAAACTCGGCAGCCTGGACGAGGTCGATCCCGAAATCCTGCGCGTCTATGAAAAGCTCGGCATCCCGATCGAGGAGCAAAAGGTGCTCGCCGGGGTCGAGGGCGCGCGCAAGGTCGCGGTCGACGCGGTGTTCGACAGCGTCAGCGTTGCCACCACCTTCCGCAAGGAGCTCGAGGCCGCTGGCGTCATCTTCCGTTCCATCAGCGAAGCGATCCGCGAATATCCCGAGCTGGTGAAGAAGTGGCTCGGGAAGGTCGTGCCGATGCACGACAACTACTTCGCCGCGCTCAACTGCGCGGTCTTTTCCGACGGCACCTTCGTCTACATCCCTGAGGGCGTGCGCTGCCCAATGGAGCTGTCGACCTATTTCCGCATCAACGCCGAAAATACCGGCCAGTTCGAACGCACGCTGATCGTTGCCGACAAGGGCAGCTATGTCAGCTATCTCGAAGGCTGCACCGCGCCAATGCGCGACGAAAACCAGCTCCACGCCGCGGTGGTCGAACTGGTCGCGCTTGACGATGCCGAGATCAAATACTCGACCGTCCAGAACTGGTATCCGGGCGACGAGAATGGCAAGGGCGGCATCTACAATTTCGTGACCAAGCGCGCGCTCTGCCAGGGCCGCAACAGCAAGGTCAGCTGGACCCAGGTCGAAACCGGCAGCGCGATCACCTGGAAATACCCCAGCTGCGTCCTCAACGGCGAAAACAGCGTCGGCGAATTCTACTCGGTCGCGGTGACGAACAACCGCCAGCAGGCCGATACCGGCACGAAGATGATCCACAATGGCAAGGGGTCGCGCTCGACGATCATCTCCAAGGGGATCAGCGCGGGCCGCAGCAACAACACCTATCGCGGCCTCGTCCGCGTCGCGCCGGGCGCGGAGGGCGTACGCAACTTCACCCAGTGCGACAGCCTGCTGCTCGGCTCCGAATGCGGCGCACACACCGTGCCCTATATCGAAGTCAGGAATCCTTCAGCTCAGATCGAGCACGAGGCGACCACGAGCAAGATCAGCGAGGACCAGATGTTCTACGCCATGCAACGTGGGCTGGATCAGGAAGCGGCGGTCGCCCTGATCGTCAACGGCTTCGCCAAGGAAGTGCTGCAGCAGCTGCCGATGGAGTTCGCGGTCGAGGCACAGAAGCTGCTCGGCATTTCGCTGGAAGGCAGCGTGGGATGATCGCCGCGCTCGCCCTTCTGGCGGTCATGCCGCAGGACGCGGTCGCCGCGCCCGAGCCCGAATATGAGGAAGTGGTCATCACCGCCCGCGTCGGCCGCGTCGCGCTGGTGTTCGACCGCGCGCCCGACGGTCGCCTGATCAATTGCCGCGTGTTCAAATCCTCCGGCACCAAGCGGATCGACGACGCCGCCTGCACCGCGCTGCCCGATTGCGTCACCTCGACCAAGGGGCAGGAATTTTGCGGCGGCACCGGCGCAGGCCTGACCGCGACCGCGCCGAAAATCCTGACAACCGAGCCAAAGCTCGGCCTCGGCGTCTCGCTCAAACCCGAAGCACCGAAAATGCCCGCCGTCGGCCCGGTCGTTGCGGGCAAGGCGGACGAAGACCCCAACCGGCTCGGCAAACTCCCGCCCCCGCCCAAGGACGAAAGCGGCACCCCCGCGATCACGCTGGGCGGAATGAAGCCGCAGGAGGAGCCGCGGTGAGCGGCGCCCCATTTCCCTTCTTCCGTCATGCTGACGAATCTCAGAATTTGCACGCAGGATAACATGCTCCAGATCACCAACCTCCACGCCGAAATCGACGGAAAGCCGATCCTCAAGGGCCTGACCCTCAGCCTCAATGCGGGCGAAGTCCACGCGATCATGGGTCCGAACGGCGCGGGCAAATCGACGCTCGGCTATGTCCTTGGCGGCCGCCCCGGTTACGAGGTGACCGAGGGGAGCGTGACCTTCAACGGCACCGACCTGCTCGACCTCGAACCGCATGAACGCGCCGCCGCCGGCCTGTTCCTCGGCTTCCAATACCCGGTCGAAATCCCCGGCGTATCGAACGTCCAGTTCCTGCGCGAAAGCCTCAACAGCCAGCGCCGCGCGCGCGACGAAGCCCCGCTGTCGGGCGCCGAGTTCCTGAAACTCGCCCGCGCCCAGGCCGCCGCGCTCGAAATGGACGCCGAGATGCTCAAGCGCCCGGTCAATGTCGGATTCTCGGGCGGCGAGAAGAAGCGCAACGAGATGGTTCAGATGGGCATCCTCGCCCCGCGCCTCGCGATCCTCGACGAAACCGATTCCGGCCTCGATATCGACGCGCTGCGCATCGTCGGCGACGGCATCAACCGCATCATGCGCGCCCCCGACAAGGCGGTGCTGCTGATCACCCACTATCAGCGCCTGCTCGATTACGTGAAGCCGGACTTCGTCCACATCCTCGCCGATGGCCGCATCGTGAAGACCGGCGGCCCCGAACTCGCGCTCGAACTGGAGCGCGAGGGCTACGCGCAGGTGGCGGCATGATGACATCCCGGCAAGGCTGGATCGCAGCGCTGCTCGGCATCAGCCTATGGGCGTGCGGCGCGGCGATCGTCCATTTCCTGCCCTTCCTGTTCGATGGCGGGATCGCGACGGCGGCGATGTTCGGGGTCGGCGTCATCACCAG
Organism: Sphingomonas sp. SDUR79; assembly: GCF_056821745.1. Classification (NCBI taxonomy): domain Bacteria; kingdom Pseudomonadati; phylum Pseudomonadota; class Alphaproteobacteria; order Sphingomonadales; family Sphingomonadaceae; genus Sphingomonas; species Sphingomonas sp. SDUR79. The sequence goes on from NZ_JBPDIN010000001.1 coordinate 2,439,286, forward strand.
CCTGATGACGGTCGAAGCCGCGCGTCGGCTCGGCGGCGCATCGGGCGCGCCGCTGATCGCGATGATGGCGCTGGGCACCGGCATCGCCCTGCTGCTCGACGGGATCGGCCTTGCCTTCGTGCCCGATGTCTATGCCGGGCGCAGTTTTGCAAGCCAGGCCGGCGCGGCCTTCATCATGTGGGCGGGCGGCGCTGGACTGCTGATCGCGCTGGTGACGGAGCGGAAGCGATGAGCGCGCTCGTCCTCGCGCTCGCGCTCCAGACCGCCGCACCGCCGCCCGCCGACGCGGTCGCCGAAGAAATCGTCGTGATCGGTGAAAAGATGAAGACGTGGCGCGCCGCGATCCGCTTCGGGACGAAGGGCACGGAGTGCACGGTCAAGGTCTCGACCGGCGACGCCGCAATCGACCGAATCGGCTGTGCTGCAATGGAGCAATGCTGGCCCGACGTCGCCGCCCGCTTCGAAGCGACCCGCGCAAAGGGCGTGACCGCCGCCGACCGCAAGACGCAGCGCGCGGCGCTCAACAAGGAACTCGGTACCTGCGTGATGGCGCGGCGTGAGGCGGGCATAGCCGAACTGGCCGATGCCCGCGTGGCGGAGAAATTGAAGTGACCCACGGACTCGTCCTCGACGCTCCCGTTGCGGAGGATTGGCGCTGGTTCGATGCCGCGCCGCTCGACGTGCTGGCGGCGACGCCGCGTGCCGCCGCCCCCGATGTCGCGCATCTGTGGATCGACCTGCCCGGCCCGCGCCTGTTGTTCGTCGATGGTGCATTCGTCGCCGACGCCAGCGCGCCCGGCGCGGTCGAGATTTCCGCCGCGCCGATCATGACCCGCGCCAATCCCTATTCGGAAGCGGCGTGTGCACAGGCAACGGCCGGCTATGTCCTGTACCTTAAGTCGCAAGCCGCGCTCGACGGCCCGATCCAGGTGATCCACGCCACCACCGGCGGCGTCGCGCATTTGTCGAACAAGATCGTGATGCAGGCCGATGCCGTCGCCTCCTTGGTCGAAACCCATGTCGGCCCCGGCTGGAGCAACGCCAATCTGTGGGCCGAACTGGCAGAAGGTGCGCGGCTGATGCGCGCGGTGCGCGTGCTCAAGGACGATGGCGCGCACACCGATTATGCCGATGCCACCATCGGTCAGGCGGCCAGCTTTGTCAGCACCGCACTCGTCACCGGCTGCCGCACCGCGCGGGTCGAGGCGCGGCTGACGCTGACCGGCGAAGGCGCCTTTGGCGAAGCGGGCGGCGCGCTGCTCACCCGTGGCGATGAGAAGGCCGATGCCGCGACCGTGGCCGATCATGCCGCGCCCGAAGGCACCAGCCGCCAGATCTGGCGCGCGGTTGCCGCCGACACCTCGACCGCCAGCATCGCCTCGCGCGCCGCAGTCCGCCGCGACGCGCAGAAGACCGACGGCGAACAATCGCTGCGCGGCCTGTTGCTCAAGCGCACCGCGACGGTGAATTTGAAGCCCGAACTCGAAATCTTCGCCGATGACGTGAAGTGCGCGCACGGCGCGACCGTGGGCGAACTCGACGCCAGGGCGTTGTTCTACATGCAGTCGCGCGGCATTCCGGAAGCACAGGCCAAGGCACTGCTCACCCGCGCCTTCGTCGCCGACGCGATCGACCGGATCGGGGACGAAGCGGTGCGTGAGGCATTTGCAGCGGACGCCGATGCCTGGCTGGAGGCGGCGCTGTGACCACCCTCACCGCCACCGCTCCCCTCGACGTCCTCGCCGATTTCCCGGCGATCCCGGCAGGCTGGGCCTATCTCGACACCGCTGCCACCTCGCAAAAGCCGCAGGCGGTGATCGACGCGATCACGCGCGGCTATGCGCAGGACTACGCCACGGTCCATCGCGGCGTGTATCAGCGCTCGGCCGACATGACCCTCGCCTATGAAGCCGCACGCCGCCGCGTCGCGACCTTCATCGGCGGGCGCGAAGACGAAGTCGTGTTCGTGCGCGGCGCGACTGAGGGGATCAACCTCGTCGCGCAAAGTTGGGCCATCCCCAATCTCCGTGCCGGCGACCGCATCCTGCTCAGCCAGCTCGAGCATCACAGCAATATCGTGCCGTGGCAGCTGGCAGCGGAGCGCACCGGCGCGGTGATCGACGTTGTGCCGTTGACCGATGACCACCGCATCGACCTCGACGCGATGGCGGCGATGCTGACCGAGCGGCACAAGCTCGTCGCGCTGACCCATGTCTCCAACGTCATGGGCTCGATCCTCGACGTGCCGCGCGCGACGCAGCTTGCGCACGGCGTCGGGGCAAAGATCCTGATCGACGGCTGCCAGGCGGTCCCCCGTCTGCCCGTGAACGTCGCCGAGCTTGGCTGCGACTTCTACGTCTTTTCGGGCCACAAGCTCTACGGCCCGACCGGCATCGGCGTGCTATGGGGTCGCCACGAACTGCTCGACGCGATGCCGCCCTGGCAGGGTGGCGGGTCGATGATCGACCGGGTGACGTTCGAAAAGACGACCTACGCCCCCGCGCCGGGACGGTTCGAGGCGGGGACGCCGCACATCATCGGCGTGACGGGCCTGCACGCCGCGATCGACTATATCGACGCAATCGGCCTCGACCGCATCCACGCGCATGAAAGCGCCCTGGTGAAAGCAGCCCGCGACGCCCTGTCCGGCCTCAACAGCGTCCGGCTGCTCGGCCCTGACGACAGCGCCGGAATCGTCAGTTTCGTCGTGGAGGGGGTGCATCCGCACGACGTCGCCACCATCTTGGACGAAGACAATGTCGCCATCCGCGCCGGGCATCATTGCGCGCAGCCGCTGATGGACAGCCTCGGGCTGCCGGCAACCGCACGCGCCAGTTTCGGCGTCTATAATAGCGCGAGCGACATCGCCGCACTGGTCAAGGGAATCGAACGAGTGACGAGGATCTTCGGATGAACGAAGAACGCAGGATCGAAGTCGAGGAAGTGGACGCAGTCGCGCCGCCGCCGCGCGCACGTGTGGAAGACGCGCGAGAGACGTTTGAACGCAAGCGCGACTATCTTGAGGGCTTCCTTTCACAAAAGCCCGCAGATGTCCCCAAAGGCGAACCCGGCGGCGCGACCTATGACGCGATCATCGACGCCTTGAAGGACATTTACGACCCCGAAATCCCGGTCAACATCTACGACCTGGGCCTGATCTATAACGTCGAAGTGACCGATGCCGGCCACGCGGTGGTCACGATGACGCTCACCACCCCGCACTGCCCGGTCGCGGAATCGATGCCGGCCGAGGTGGAACTGCGCGTCGGCGCGGTGCCCGGGGTCGGCCATGCCGAGGTCAACCTTGTCTGGGACCCGCCCTGGGATCCCGCGAAGATGAGCGACGAAGCGCGGCTCGAACTGGGGATGCTGTGATGACCGAGGTAAAGACCCGCGCCCGCCCCGCCGCGATCCTGCTGACCCCAGCATCGGAAGCCCGCATCGCCGACCTGATGGCGAAAGCGCCCGACGGCGCGATCGGCGTGAAGCTGTCGACCCCGCGCCGCGGCTGCTCGGGCCTTGCCTATTCGGTCGATTACGTCACCGCCGCCAACCCGATGGACGAGCGGATCGACACGCCCGGCGGCACCCTGTTCGTCGATGGTGGGTCGGTGCTCTACCTGATCGGATCGACGATGGACTGGGTCGAGGATGATTTCACGGCCGGGTTTGTATTCAACAATCCGAACGCCAAGGGCGCCTGCGGCTGTGGCGAGAGCTTCACTGTCTGACGCCCCCGAAAAGTCGAACACCGCCCGCAACGCCGCCATCGCGGCAACGGTGCTGCTCGCGCCGGGCGGGTTTATTCTCGGCGGGATCCTGATCGCCCGCGCGATGAAGAAGCGGCGCGCGGCGAAGGAAGTCGAAGCGGCGGATTAAACCGCGAACAGCTGCCCGATATCCTTGAACGCCTTGAATTCCAGCGCATTGCCGGCGGGGTCGAAGAAGAACATCGTCGCCTGTTCGCCGGGCTGGCCGGCGAAGCGGATATGCGGCTGGATCACGAACTCGGTTCCCGCCGCCTTCACCCGATCGGCCAGCGCATGCCATTCGTCCCAGTCGAGCACCAGCCCGAAATGCGGCACCGGCACCGCATCACCATCGACAGCGTTGCGCAGCCGGACCCCCGCCCCCTCACCCTTGTGCAGCACCAGCTGATGCCCGCGCAGGTCGAAATCGATCCAATGTCCCGGGTCCTCGCGCCCCTGCGGGCAGCCGAGCAGGTCGCCGTAAAAGGCGCGCCCCGCCTCCAGATCGTCGACCGGAATTGCCAGGTGAAAGCGCGGCATCGTCATCACATCCATCCTTCCAGCACCTGATCGGGCGGACGATGACCGTCGGCCCAGAAACGGATATTGGCGATCACCTTCTCCCCGGTCGCCTGCCGCCCCTCGAACGTTGCCGAGCCCATATGCGGCGTCATCACGACATTGGGCAAGGCGAGCAGGCGCGGATCGATCTGCGGCTCGAACCGCCACACGTCCAGCCCCGCCCCGGCGAGCCGCCCGCCCTCCAGCGCATCGACCAGCGCCGCTTCGTCGACGATCCCGCCGCGCGAGGCGTTGATGAGATAGACGTGAGGCCCGAGTAGCCCGATCCGGCGCGCATCGATCAGGTCGCGGCTCTGGTCGTTGAGCGGCGTGTGGATCGTCAGAATGTCGATCTCGCCCAGCATCGCGTCGAGATCGGCGTGGAATGTCGCGCTCAGCTCGGCCTCGACCGCTTCGGGCAAGCGGTGGCGATTATGATAGTGGATCGACAGGCCAAATGCCCGCGCGCGCCGTGCGACTGCCTGGCCGATCCGCCCCATTCCGACAATGCCCAGCTTCTTTCCGCCGATCCGATGGCCCAGCATTCCACCGGGCGACCAGCCCCTCCACTGGCCCGACCGGACCAACTTCTCGCCCTCGGCCAGCCGGCGCGGCACGGTTAGGATCAGCGCCATGGTCATGTCGGCGGTGTCTTCGGTGAGCACACCGGGGGTGTTGGTCACCACGATGCCCCGCGCCCGCGCCGCGCGCAGATCGATATGGTTCACCCCCGCGCCGAAATTGGCAATCAGCTTCAGCCGCGCGCCCGCCGCTGCTATCAGCTCGGCATCGATCGTGTCGGTAACGCTGGGAACCAGCACGTCGCAATTCTGCACCGCCGCGACGAGCGTCGCACGATCAATCCCCTCCTCGACCGGGTGGAGTACGGTATCGAACAGCTCCACCATCCGCTGCTCGACCGCCTCGGGGAGCTTGCGGGTGACGACCACACGGGGCCGGGAGACGCGCGGCTGTGCCATGCCGGTTCGCTTGGCCTCACGGCGCGCGCCAGTCAACGGTTGATGCCGATGGCCGTCCGCCCCTAAGATAGGGCCGACACGTGTTCGCGGGGGAAATAATGCAATTGCGGGTGCTTCTTGCCGCACTGGTGACGGTCGCGTTGGGGATTTGCGCGATCGGCGACGCCTGGGCGCAGCAGCGCAAGCCGCCCTATTTCGCTTCGATCGCCGCCAGCAAGGCGCGGATGCGCACCGGACCGGGGCGCAACTATCCCGCCAGCTGGCTTTATGTCCGCGCCGATCTGCCGATCAAGGTGATCGAAGTCTATAATGACTGGCGCAAGGTCGAGGATCCGGACGGCACCCAGGGCTGGATGCTGGTGTCGCTGCTGTCGAGCACGCGCACCGCGATCGTCGTCGGATCGGTGCTGGAGATGCGCGACGAGCCGCGCTTTGGTGCGCGCGTCAACTGGCGCGCCGCCCCCGGGGTGGTCGGCAAGATCAGCAAATGCCGCCGCGGCTGGTGCTGGCTCGATGTGCGCGGACGCGGCGGCTATGTCGAACAGAACCGCATCTGGGGCACCGAGCCGGGCGAGGAAGTGCCCTAGGGTCTGTACTCAATCAGCACGGGGTCGAGACGGAGCGGATTTTGGCGCAGGGCGAGGAGCGCGGAGGGAGCGATGCCAAAGCATCGAGACCGACGAGGGACGACGCCATGCGCCAAAAGGCGCCCGCCGCTGCGCGGTTGCCCGGTCTGATTGAGTACAGACCCTAGACCTCTTCCTCCGGGCTTTCCACCCGCCCCTTAAACCCCTGCGCCACCACGAACCATTCGACCGATCCCTTGCGGCTCGACGGCGGCTTGGCGTGCTTCACGCTGGTAAAGTTGCGCTTCATCTCCGCAACCAGCGTGCTGTCGGCACCGCCCGCAAAGACCTTCGAGACGAATGCGCCACCAGGAGCGAGATTCTGGATCGCGAAGTCGAGCGCGGTTTCCACCAGTCCCATGGTGCGCAGCGCATCGGTCTGCGCGTGGCCGACGGTGTTGGCCGCCATGTCCGACAGGACCAGGTCAGGCGCACCGCCCAGCGCTTCGACCAACCGGTCCGGGGCCGCATCGTCGGTGAAGTCCATCTGAAAGATCGTGACTCCCTCGATCGGATCGACCGGCAACAGGTCGATACCGACCACTGCCGCCTTGGGCAGCTTGCGGCGGATCACCTGGGCCCACCCGCCCGGCGCGATGCCGAGATCGACGACGCGCTTGGCACCCTTGAGCATGTCGAACTTTTCGTCGAGCTCGATCAGCTTATAGGCGGCGCGGCTGCGATAGCCCTCTGCCTTGGCCTTTTTGACATAGGGGTCGTTGAGCTGGCGTTCGAGCCAGCGGATCGACTGGCTGGTGCGCCCGCGCCCGGTGCGCACGCGCGTATGCCCTCGCGTTCCGCCCCGGCTCACAGCGTGCGTCCGTCGATCAGGCGGCGAAGGATGCCTTCGCGAATGCCGCGGTCGGCAATGCCAAGCCGTTCGGCGGGCCAGATGTCCATGATCGTCTCCAATATCGCGCAGCCCGCAACGACCAGATCGGCCCGCTCGGAACCGATGCACGGGATCGCCGACCGGCCGGCCAGGTCGAGTTCGGCGATGCGCTGACTGACCGCCCGCATCGACGCGGCCGATACGATCAGCCCGTCGACGGCGTTACGGTCATAGGACGGCAGGCCGAGATGCACGCTCGCCAGCGTCGTCACGGTACCACTTGTGCCGAGCAGCCGCGGCGTGCCGGTGATCCTTGAGAGCCGGGCGACAAATGGCGCAAACGCCTCGACCACCGCAGCACGCATCCGGGCATAAGCGGCGGCGCGGGTTTCGGCATCATGATCGCCCACGATGCCGCGCGCCTCGGTCAGCGAAACAACGCCCCATGGCGCGCTATGCCAGTCCAGGATCCGCGGCTGTTCCCCGGTCGAATCGACCACCACCAGCTCGGTCGATCCACCGCCGATATCGAACACCAGCGCCGGGCCATCGCCGGGCTCCAGCAGCGCGTGGCAACCCAGGACGGCGAGCCGCGCTTCTTCCTCTGCAGTGATGATGTCGAGCACGATTCCAGTCTCGCGATAAACACGCTGGATGAACTCCGGCCCGTTCGCCGCCTGCCGGCACGCTTCGGTCGCGACCGACCGCGACAGCGCAACGTTGCGGCGGCGCAGCTTTTCGGCACAGATGCGCAACGCCGCGATTGTCCGCTCGATCGCCGCATCCGACAGCCGTCCGCTCGACGCCAGCCCCTCGCCCAGGCGCACGATGCGCGAAAAAGCGTCAACTACTGTAAAGCCACCTCCCGTGGGCCGGGCGATCAGCAGCCGACAATTATTCGTGCCCAGGTCCAGCGCGGCATAATGGCGCGCCTCGGGCCAGCGCGCACGCCCCGCATTCGGGGCAAGTTCAGGGGCCGGGCGGGCCGGTTTCTTGGCCGGCGGGCGCGGCATCCTGGCGGAGCCATCCCCCATGCAACTACTCACTTATGTTCTTCCGTCACGGCCGGAACAGGCCGCCGGTGCTTGGTAGCCAAGCTAGCGCAAGGACTTGGGGCAGGCAAGCGGCGCCGATGGCAACCGCATCGTTACCCTATTGACCCGGACGCCAAGCCCGCATAGATGCGCGCGCTCCGAGCGCGATGCCCTGTCGTCTAATGGTAAGACCACGGACTCTGACTCCGTTAATTGTGGTTCGAATCCACACGGGGCATCCAATTCACCGCTAGGCACCATACAGCACCGATGGCACGTCGTTTCCCCGCGACAGGAATGATGCGCGGGTGACACGCCCGTTATGCGCCCTGCCCGCCGATTTCCGGTGGGCGCCGCCCGAATCCCAAAATTCTCCCCTAAAATGTGAAGCTCCAGCCAGTTGAGATCGGCTGGGCGTTCCATCCGGCCATCCATCGGCCAGTACGAGGATTGAGGCAAAGCAGGCCGCCGGATGACCTTCTATCGCGCCATGAACGGATTGTGGGCCATCGGCAGCTCCGCCGAACTGGTGGCCGCGCAATATCGCGCGTTACGCAACCAGATCCCGCTGATGTACGCGCTGATGATCGTCGACGCGGGGTTTCTTGCGGCTGCGACATTCCATAAAGTTCCGTTACTGCTCAGCGTCGGCGCGCCGATACTCCTCGCGCTGATGGCAACGGGCCGTGCGCTGATCTGGCTCAAGCGACCGGGTGCCATCGCAGAGATCGCCAACATCCGGCGCTATCTTCGCGGCACGGTCGTCGTGGCTGCGATCCTCAGCACCGCATTTGGTGGCTGGGGGTTCGTGCTCATGAGTTTTGCGACCCCGGAGCAAGTCTTTGCGATCGCGCTCTATATCTTCGTCGGTGCGATCGGATGCTGCTACTGCCTTCAGGCGCTTCCGGCGGCGGCACGGCTGGTTCTGCTGCTCGGCGCAGCACCCGTCACTGCCCGCCTTTGGCTGTCCAATGACTGGTATCTGTTCGGCATCGGCGTGAACTTCGTCCTTGTCGCGGCACTGATCGCCAAGATGCTGTCGAGCTATCATGACGGTTATATCGACATGCTCAACTCGCGATCGGAAATGCTGGTCGAGCAGGCGCGGGCGCAATCGGCGGAGCGCCGCGCGCAGCAACTGGCCTATCAGGATGTCCTGACCGAACTCCCGAATCGCCGCGCGCTGAGCGAGAATCTCGCCGGCCTGCGCTTTCTGGCCCCGCAACGCGCGCTTGCGCTGCTGGTGCTCGATCTCGACCATTTCAAAGCGGTAAATGACGTCCATGGCCACCATGCGGGCGATGAATTGCTGCAACGGGTGGCCGCATGCCTGACCGAGATTCTGGAGGGCACCGGGACGGCCTATCGGCTCGGCGGCGACGAGTTCGCGATCACCCTGGACCTCGACCCCGCTCAGTCCGACCTGCCCGAGGTGACCGCGCACCGCATCGTGACCAAGCTCGCCGCGCCATTCTGGATCGACGGTCTCGTCCATCATATCGGGGGGAGCATCGGCATTTCGCTTTACCCGCGCGACGCGACCGACAGCGAAACGCTGATGCGCCGTGCCGATATCGCGCTGTATCAGGCCAAGTCATGCGGACGATCGCAGTATCGCATGTTCGAACGTGCCATGGATGCCGAGATTGTCCGCCGGTCGGTGCTGGAGCAGGAGTTCCGTCGCGACCTGGTCCAGGGCGCCTTCCGTCCTTATTATCAGCCGATCGTCCATCTCGAGTCCGGCGACATTACCGGTTTCGAGATGCTCGCGCGCTGGAAGCGCGACGATGGCACGGATGTCGGACCCTGCGAGTTCATCCCGATCGCCGAGGAATGCGGGTTGGTCGGCGAATTGATGCTCAGCCTGCTCGAACAAGCCTGTGTCGATGCGACGGCATGGGGACCGGGACTGACGCTGTCGATCAACGTGTCGCCGACCCAGCTCAAGGACCGATGGCTCAGCGAGAAGATCCTGCGCGTCCTGACCCAGACCGGGCTACCGCCGCAGCGGTTGAAGCTGGAGATTACCGAAAATGCGCTGATCGCCGAGCCAGCGCATGCCAAGTTGGTCGTCGAAAGCCTGAAGAATCAGGGCGTCCTGCTCGCGCTCGACGATTTCGGCACCGGCTATTCGTCGATTCAGCATCTGCGCATCCTGCCGTTCGACAATGTGAAGATCGATCGATCCTTCATCACCGGTATCGAACACGATGCTGAGGCGCACCGCATGGCGGTGTCGATTATCCACCTTGCCTTCAACCTCGGCCTTTCGGTGGTGGCTGAGGGCGTCGAGTGCGCCGGCGTCCTTGCCATCCTCAAGGAAATTGGTTGCGCAGAGGGACAGGGCTATTTCTTCGGCCGCGCGGTCAGTCAGGCTGGAGCGCTCGCCCTGCTCGATCAATCGCGCGGGCTGGCCGAGAAGGGTGAACGCCGCGCCGTCTGACGATCGGCACGGCGTCCCGACGAAAATCAGTCGATCAGTTCCAGCGCCACGGCGGTCGCCTCACCCCCGCCGATGCACAAAGACGCCATCCCGCGCTTCTGGCCGTTGTTCTGCAGAGCGGCGATCAGCGTCGCCATGATCCGCGCGCCGCTCGCACCGATCGGGTGACCCATCGCGCAGGCGCCGCCATTGATGTTGAGGATGTCGTGCGGAATCGACAGGTCGCGCATCGCGATCATCGCGACGACGGCAAACGCCTCATTCACCTCGAACAGATCGACTTCGCCGATCCCCCAACCGGCCTTGGCCAGCGCCTTTTGCATCGCGAACACCGGGGCGGTGGTGAAGCGTGCGGGGGCATGGGCGTGACCGGCATGTGCGACCAGTCGCGCGACGGGAGTGAGGCCCAGCTTTTCAGCAACGGACGCACGGGTCATCACCAGCGCGGCCGCACCGTCGGAGATTGACGATGCGTTCGCCGCAGTCACCGTGCCGTCCTTGGCAAAGGCGGGCTTGAGCGCAGGGATCTTCGCTGGGTCACCCTTGGACGGCTGTTCGTCGATCGCGACGGTGACGACGCCCTTACGGGTCTTGACCTCGACGGGAACGATCTCCCGGTCGAACCCACCATTCGCTTGGGCCTTTTGGGCGCGGGTCAGGCTGGCGATAGCATAGTCGTCCTGCGCTTCGCGCGTGAACTGATATTCGGTCGCGATCTCCTCGGCATAGGTGCCCATCGCGCGGCCGGGCTCATAGGCGTCCTCAAGGCCGTCGAGGAACATATGGTCGTAGAGCCGGTCATGCCCGATCCGCGCGCCGTTGCGGTGCTTGAGCGACAGATACGGCGCGTTGGTCATGCTCTCCAGCCCGCCCGCGATGATCAGATCCGCCGATCCCGCCACCAGCGCATCGGACGCCATGATCGCAGCCTGCATGCCCGATCCGCACATCTTGTTGACCGTCGTCGCCTCGATATGCTGCGGCAGGCCCGCACGGATCGCCGCCTGACGCGCGGGGGCCTGACCGAGCCCGGCGGGCAGCACGCAGCCCATATAGATGCGCTCGATCGCCTCACCCTTCAGCCCCGCACGCTCGACCGCCGCGCCGACCGCCGTCGCACCCAGCTCGGTCGCGGTCACATCGGCCAGCGCGCCCTGCATGCTGCCCATGGGGGTGCGGGCATAAGAGACGATGACGACGGGATCGGTGGACATGTTGGCCTCTCCGGGAGTTTGCGTTGCGGGCGATCTAGGCTTGCGCCCCCACAAATGCAAAAGGGAGCGACGATGGAACTGCTGGACATCCTCAAATGGTTCGCCTCGATCAGCGGCATCATCGCCGCGTTCATGGTCAGCCTCGACAATGGCCGCCGCGTCACCGGGTGGGGCTTTGCGTTGTTCGTCGCGTCGAGCATCGCGTGGATCACCGGCGCGATGATCGACGGCGAAGAGGCGTTGCTGTCGCAGAATGCGGTACTGTTCGGAATCAACATCTTCGGCGTCTATCGCTACCTGATCCGCAAGAAGGCAGTCGATGGCTGACCTTTACTGGCCGCTCCTGCTCGGCATACTGGGACTCGTCTTTGGCAGTTTCATCGCCACCGTCGCGATCCGATGGCCGCAGGGGCGCAGCGCATTGCAGGGACGGTCGGAGTGTGACGGCTGCGACAAGGCATTGGCAGCACATGAATTGATCCCGCTGCTTAGTTTCGTGCTGCAGCGCGGGCGGTGCCGGGCGTGCGGCAACGCCATCCACCTCGCCCACCCCGCCACCGAAGTCGCAGGGCTAGCGATCGGCGTCGCCGCGGGGCTGGTCGCGCCGGGATGGGAGGGCGTGGCGGGTGCGGTGTTCGGCTGGCTGCTGCTGGCACTGGCCGCGCTCGATCTCGCCGCCTTCTGGCTGCCCAATGTGCTGACCGGCACACTTGCGGTCGCCGGCGTTGTGGACGGCATCTTTTTCGAGCCGGGCTGGATCGACCGCATTCTTGGCGGGTTGATCGGATTCGGCCTGCTCTATCTGGTCGCCTTCACCTATCGCCACGTCCGCAAGCGTGAGGGGCTGGGCGGGGGCGATCCCAAGCTGTTCGGGGCGATCGGCCTGTGGCTGGGCGCGTCGATGCTCGCGCCCGTTTTGCTAGGAGCGAGCGTCACCGGGCTGGCGGTCGCACTCGCGATGAAGCTGTCGGGACGCGAAATCGGGATGACGAGTCGGCTTCCACTCGGCACATTGCTTGCCATCGCCGCATTCCCGGCGTGGCTCTATTCGGTTGGAGTGTGACGATGCGCGAGATTCTGGATGCCCAGCGGGCAGCGTTCATGGCGGAGCTGCCGGTCGGGCTCGACGTGCGCAAGGATCGGCTGAAGCGCGCCGCCGCGATGGTGCGCGACAATGCCGCCCGCTTCTGCGACGCGCTCAGCGAGGATTTCGGGCATCGCAGCCGCCAGCAATCGATGATCACCGACATCGCGGCATCGGTCTCGCCGCTCGACCATGCGCGCAAGTCGCTCGACCGCTGGGCGCGGCGGGAGAAGAAGCCGGTGATGTTCCCGCTCGGCCTGCTCGGCGCAAAGGCATGGGTCGAATATCAGCCCAAGGGCGTGGTCGGAATCATCTCGCCCTGGAATTTCCCGGTCAATCTGGTGATGAGCCCGCTCGCCGGCGTGTTCGCGGCGGGCAATCGCGCGATGGTGAAGACCAGCGAATTCACCCCGGTCACCGCCGCGTTGTTCGAGCAACTGGCGCCCAAATATTTCGACCCGACCGAGCTGGCATTCATCAGCGGCGGGCCGGATGTCGGCAAGGCGTTCGCCTCCCTCCCCTTCGACCATCTGCTGTTCACTGGCGCGACTGGCGTCGGTCGGCATATCCTCCACGCCGCCGCCGATAACCTGACGCCGGTCACGCTGGAGCTGGGCGGCAAATCGCCCGCGATCCTGGGCCGCTCCGCCAATCTGGCGCAGGCGACCGAGCGGGTGGCGATTGGCAAGATGCTCAATGCCGGACAGATCTGCATCGCCCCCGACTATCTGATGGTCGCGGCGGAGCAGGAAGCGGCGGCGGTTGACGGTATCGTCGCGGCGGCGTCCGCCATGTACCCGACATTGCTGGCCAACCCCGACTATACCTCGGTCGTGAACGACCGGCACTATGCACGCCTGACCGCCGCCATTGCCGACGCCCGTGACAAGGGGGCGGAGGTGATCGAGGTCAATCCGGGGAACGAGGATTTTGCCGCGTCGAACAGCCGCAAGCTGCCGCTGCACATTGTGCGCAACCCGACCGACGACATGATCGTGATGCAGGAAGAGATTTTCGGGCCGATCCTGCCGGTGCGGAAGTACGACAGCATCGACGGCGCGATTGCCGAAGTGAACCGGCGCGACCGGCCGCTCGCGCTCTATTATTTCGGCAACGATGAGGGCGAGCGGCGGCGGGTGCTCGACCGGACGATCTCGGGCGGGGTCAGCCTGGACGACACGATCTTCCATGTTTCGATGGAGGAGTTGCCGTTCGGCGGCATCGGGCCGTCAGGTATGGGTGCCTATCATGGCGAGCCGGGCTTCCGCACCTTCAGCCATGCCAAGTCGGTGTTCAAGCAATCGAAGCTCAACGTGGCCAAGCTCGGCGGGCTCATGCCGCCTTATGGCAAGACCACCGACAGCGCGATCAAGCGGCAGATCGGCTAGAGCCCGGCCAGCCACTCGCTCAGCATCGCCCGCCCCGCCGCCGCCGCTGCGGAGCCGAGCCGGCCGTGCTGGTCGCGCAGCTCGGAGATCGTCAGCCCGCCCTGCGCCACATAATGGTCCGAGCCGTCGAGCCACTCTTCGAACTGCGCATCTTCCCCGATTTCGGGATGGAATTGCAGCGCCAGGAGCTGCGCCCCGCGGCGGAATGCCTGGTTGCGATAGGCCGGGGTGGACGCAAGCAATTCGGTGTCGTCGGGCAGGTCGAACGTGTCGCCATGCCAGTGCATCACCGGAACCCCGTCAAAATGCCGGAGCGGGGATGCGGCCCCAGCGTCGTTCAGCGCTACCGGGGCGAAGCCGACCTCCTTGACCGGCCCGGCAAACACGTCCGCCCCTAGCGCGGCTGCGATCAACTGTGCGCCGAGACAGACGCCCAGCGTCGGCCGGGCCAAGGCAATGCGCTCGGTGAGCCCGGCGACCTCGCCCTCGATCCACGGATGGGCGGAGCGCTCGTAAACGCCCATCGGGCCGCCCATCAGGACGAGCAGATCGGGCGCTGCGAAATCCAGTGATGCGAAGGCCGGGTCGTCGACATCCACGGTGTCGATGACATAGCCCGCCGCAGCGATCGGCGCCTGAAACCCCGCCAGCCCTTCATAGGGTTTGTGCCGGATCGCGAGCGCCTGCACCGGTCAATCCCCTGTCAGAATCCGGTCGACCAGTTGCTTCACCGTCGGCACGAAACCGTTGGAGTAGAAGGGGTCGCGCTTGAAGTTATACGCGGCGTGGCCGGCGAACATCAGATTCTGGTCGGTCGGGCCGCCATGGGCGATGTCCTGCAGCGTCTTTTGAATGCAGAAGCTGCGCGGATCGGCGAGGCGGCCGGTCGAGTTGGTCTCGCTGTCCGCCCAGCTCGAAAAGCTGCACTGGCTGAGGCAGCCCATACAATCGGCCTGATCCTTGCGGATCAGCTGCTTTTCTTCCGTGCCGACGAAGATCAGCGTGTTGTCGGGCGTCTTGAGCGCGTCGGTGAAGCCCAGGCCCACCCATTCGCGGGCGCGCAGCAGATCGTTGCGGGTCACCCAGAAGTTCTTGCCCTTCACCCCGGCGTCGAGCTGGAAGCTGTGGTCGCCCGCCTGCTCGGTCGAATAGGCGATCTGGCGCTCGGAGCGCGCTTCGAGGCTGCGCAGGAACGGGTTGCGGACGGCTGATGAATAAAAGCCGGTCGGCGAGAAGCGGTGCAGCAGCACGTCGCCCTCTTCGATCTCCATCAGCTTCGACTTCCACTCCTGCGGGATCGGGCTTTCCTGCGTCAGCAGCGGACGCGTGCCGAACTGGAAAGCGATTGTCCCGAGTTCGGGATTGTCGATCCAGTCGGACCAGTCGCGCAGATACCAGACGCCACCGGCCATCACGATCGGCACATCGTCCGAAATGCCGCCTTCGCGCATCACGTCCCGCAGTTCCTTGACGCGCGGATAGGGATCCTGCGGCGCGCGGGGGTCTTCGGCATTGGACAGGCCGTTATGCCCGCCGGCGAGCCAGGGATCCTCATACACCACCGCCGCCAGCCATTCGCTCGCCTTGGAATAAGCGCGCTTCCACAGCGCGCGGAAGGCGCGGCCGGAACTGACGATCGGGAGATAGCTGACGCCGTAGGACGCGGTGATTTCGGACAGCTTGTAGGGCATGCCCGCGCCGCAGGTCACGCCGGCGACCATGCCGCGGGTCCGCTCCAGCACGCCGTGCAGGATGCGCTGGGCACCGCCCATTTCCCACAGCACGTTGATGTTGATCGCGCCCTTGCCGCCCGAGATTTCGAACGCGCGCTTGACCTGCTGCACCGCGCCTTCGATCGCATAGGCGATCAGTTCCTCATGGCGCTCGCGGCGGGTCAGCGCCTTGTAAATCTGGGGGATGATCTTGCCTTCGGCGTCATAGCTGTCGGCGTTGACCGCGCTGACCGTTCCGATGCCGCCCGCTGCGGCCCAGGCACCTGCCGAAGCATGATTGGTCGCCGCGACACCCTTGCCGCCTTCCACCAACGGCCAGACTTCCTGGCCGTTATAGACGATCGGCTTCAAACCCTTGAACAACGACATCCTCCGAGAAATTCCGTTTTTGCCTTAGCTTCGACAGGTCGGTTTTGCGAGCGCTATTAGCCCAGCGCGCCCGGGCGCCCTGCAGCCTCCGAATAGAGTTTCGCATAGGCCGCGATCATCGCCTGTTCGTCGAACAACGCACGGGCGCGGATCTGGTTCGCCTTGCCGACGGTGCGGCGGGCGTCGGGATGGGCGGCGAGCACCTCGATCCGGTCGCGCAGATGGACCGGGTTCCAGTCCTTGCTGATCGTCGAGACATTGTCGGGATCGACCATCTTGGCGACATCGCCGACGGGGGTCGATGCGATCGGCAGCCCCGCCGCCATCGCCTCCATCACTGCAATCGGCTGTTGCTCGCTCTTCGACGACAGCGCGAAGATATCGAACAGGCCCATATATTTGTGCGGATCGGGCAGGAAGCCGGCGAGCAGCACCTGTTTTTCCATGCCCATGTTCGCAATCGTATCCTCGATCGCCTCCCGGTCCGGGCCTTCGCCGACGATCACCAATTGCGCCTTGGTCTTCATGCCGCCGACCGCGCGGACCAGCATCGGGATATCCTTGACCGGGCGCAGACCGGCAAGGGTGCCGACCACGACATGGCCAGGCAGGCGCTTGAAGCCCGGGATCGCTTTGGGATCGGGCTTGCGGGCATAGGCGGCGACGTCGATGCCGTTGGAGATGCGGTGGATGCGGGCCTTGGGCTGCTTCCACACATGATAGGCGATGCTTTCCAGATTGTGCGACGGCACGACCAGGCCATGCGCGGCGGTCAGCGCGATGCGGCGGTACATGTTGCGGACGCGGTTGAGGCGGAACGCCTCGTCGGAATTAAAGCCGTCTTCGTGATGGATCACCGGGGGCATGTTCTTGCCGAACACCCGCCGCGCCATCACCCCGTCGATCGCGCCCCAATTATAGGTGAGGACCAGGTCGAAGCGCGCCATGAACTTGGCAATCGCCTCGTACCGCGCGACCGAGGGCTTGCCGGTCAGCGGCGGCGGGTTCTGGGCGATTTCGTAGCGGATGCCCTTGGCAATCGCGTCGCGGGCACTCAGCGCGCCGTCGACCCCGGAAACGATGACATGCTTCGCCCGGTCGCCAAAGGCGTTCATCAGGCGGACGGCGCGGGCTTCCTTGCCGCCCAGATCGAAGCTGGAGTGGAGGTGCAGGATGTTGAGCATCATCGGCGCCTTGCAGTCCTGATTTCCGGGGCGGTGTCAACCGGGCTGTCCGACGAAGCTGACGTAAATGTGGGGGTTTTGGGGGGACGCGACCGGGAAGCGACTGCGACGCGACGGGTTTTGGACTGGGACGCGACAGGTGGCCGACTGTTACGCGACGCGCGCGCGACAAGATGACAATTGTGACGGGACCGCGACGCGACACCTGTGCGACTGGCACCTGACGGGCGCGGGACACTGTCAGGCGGGGTGTGTTGCGGTTCAAGGCGTCGGATCGTGTCCACCCCAAGGGTAGATCAGAATAAATCCAACATTGGAAGGGTTTTGGGGGCGCTCGCCAGGGCCAAGTTCAAGTTCCCGCGAACCGTAGCGTGCGAACTCAACGGCTGTTAAACCTGCCCCATGTGTAGCGATACGGGGGCAACACCCTTCCTAAGGGTCCGATTTGAGGGACACGCCGTGGTCAGCGAACGTTTCTTGCGCGATATGCACGAGACATGCTGGGAGCAGATCGGCCCGATCGACACGGACTCATCGCCCGCCGCGACCTTTATCGCCCCCTACGATGATGAATCATCGGACGTGCTGCGAGAAGCGATTCAAAAGATAGAGGGAGCATACGGAGTGAAATGCCTCGGCTGGCATTGGTCGGCGCTATTGTGATCGCAATGCGTGCTCGACGCTGAGATCGCTCCCGTTCTTAGCCCTCTCCCGCTTGCGGGAGAGGGTTGGGTGAGGGTCTTCTTCTTTTTCTTGCTACTCACCATCGCCAGCGGCTGAACCCGCGAGCGCGGCGCTGACCACCGTCAACACTCCGTCGAGATTCTCGAGCACCTCGTTGTTCCAGAAACGGAGGATACGGAACCCCTCGGCCTCAAGGAATGCCGTGCGCGCCGCGTCGCTTTCGATGCTGTGCTGGCTGCCGTCGATCTCGACGATCAGCATTGCCTCCAGACAGGCGAAGTCTGCGATGTAGGGGCCGATCGAGTGCTGGAAGCGGAATTTGTGGCCGTTGATCTGGCGGTTGCGGGCGGCTTGCCAGAAGTGGTTTTCGGCTTCGGTTCGGGCGCGGCGGAGGGGGGCGGCGTGGGGGTTTATGGTGCGGCGGACGGGCGGCATTTGAGGAGGGTAGAAAAGAAGAACGAGAGAAGAAAGGCAGAAGAAGAAGACCCTCACCCAACCCTCTCCCGCGAGCGGGAGAGGGCTAAGAAGAAGAGGCCCTTACCCAACCCTCTGCAGCAACCGGTCGATGGCCGCTGCCGCTTCGGGTTCGGTCAGGGTTGGCGTGTGGCCGGTGTCGGGGATGATCACCAGCTCGCTCGCCGCGACTTGGGCGTGCATGCGGTCGGCGACGGCGGCGGGGAGGATGTCGGAGGTGCCGCCGCGGACGATCAGCAGGGGTTTGTCGGCGAGGCCGGCGAAGGCGCGCCACATGTCGGGGCCGGCTTCGTTGCCGGGGACGCGGAAGGGTTCGGCGATCTTCATGTCATAGTCGAGCACGATTCGCCCCGCGCTGGTCAGGCGGTGCGTGCGCTTGGCCATGTCGAGCCATTCGGTGATGCCCCAATTGGGGTACACATGCGCGTTCGCCTCCGCCACCGCGCGGGCAGCGTGCATCCAGGTCGGGTGCCAGGTCGATTTGCCGACATAGCCGCGGATGCGGCCGAGCCCCGCCGGGTCGATTTCCGGCCCGACATCGTTGAGCACCGCGCCGGCGATGCGTTCGGGATGAGTCGAGGCCATCAGCATCGTCAATATGCCGCCTAATGACGTCCCGACCGCGACGAAGCGGTCGAGCTTCAGTTCCCCGACCAGCGCCTCCAGATCCTGGAGATAGGTCAGCGGGACATAGGTCATCGGGTCCTTGGCATAGCCGCTTTCGCCACGCCCGCGCAGTTCGACCGCGATCACGCGCCAATCGCCGGACAGCCGCTCGGCGAGCTGCTCATAATCGCGGGCGTTGCGGGTCAGGCCGGGGATGCACAGCAAGGGCGGGCGGTCTGCACGGCCCGGATAATCGCGATAATGCAGCCGCAGCCCGTCGCCGGACCACCAATAGCCATCGGAATATTTGGGCAGGTTGCGCGCGGTCGCCATCGCCCCCCATATCGCCGCATGGCCGATTTCCCGCAAGCTCCGTTACCCAATCGCGATCTGCCCTGCCCCTGTCATCCCCGCGAAGGCGGGGATCCATTGGCACTGCGGTCGCGGCTATGCCTTGGAGGACAGCCAGAATGGATCCCCGCCTGCGCGGGGATGACGGGGAGAGCGGGCGCATGACCGATTTCCCGCAAGCGCCCGCGTACATGCCCGATCCGGCGGTGCTGAAACTGGGCGATTCATTCTACGATCCCGTCGATGCCGCCGACTTTCCGAAGACGGTCCTGCGCTTCCGCAACGATCGCGCGGCGGCGGAGGTGGGGCTGGACGGGCTGAGCGACGATCAGTGGCTGAGGCATTTCGGGCGGTTTACGCCGCTGCCGGGCAACCTGCCCCGGCCGCTGGCGATGCGATACCACGGGCATCAGTTCCGGGTGTATAATCCCGAGCTGGGCGACGGGCGCGGGTTCACATTCGCGCAGATGCGGCGCGGGGCGGACGGCGACCTGATGGAACTGGGCACCAAGGGTTCGGGCCAGACGCCGTGGAGCCGGTTCGGCGACGGGCGGCTGACGCTGAAGGGTGGCGTGCGCGAGGTGCTGGCGACCGAGATGCTGCAGGCGCTGGGCGTGAACACCTCCCGCAGTTTCTCGCTGATCGAGACGGGCGAGGCGCTGCAGCGCAATGACGAGCCGTCCCCCACCCGTTCCGCCGTGCTGGTGCGGATGAGCCATGGGCAGATCCGCATCGGGACGTTCCAGCGGCTGGCCTATCATGGCGATACGGAGAATATGCGGCGGCTGGTCGACTGGTGCCTGGCCGAATTGTTCGGGGTGAAGCCGTTCGAGGACCCGGTCGCGCAGTTTTTCGAGCTGGTGGTTGCGCGCACCGCGGCGCTGGCGGGCGAGTATATGGTCGCGGGGTTCGTGCATGGCGTGCTCAACACCGACAACATCAATGTGACCGGCGAGAGCTTCGACTATGGGCCGTGGCGGTTTGCGGCGAATTTCGATCCCGGCTTTACTGCCGCCTATTTCGACCATGCCGGACTTTATGCCTTTGGTCGTCAGCCCGATGCGATCCTGTGGGATGTCGCGCAGCTGGCGGTGTCGCTGCGCATCATCAGCGAGGCGCCGCCGCTGATCGCACGGCTCGAGAAGTTCGAGCATTATTACAAGATGTTCTATGAGCTCCCGCTGCGCCGACGGCTGGGGATTGTCCCGCCCGAGGGAGTCGATGCACCTGCGCTGGGCTGGGCGCTCAAGGATGCGGTCGAGCAAGCGCTGATGGCGACGGGCCAGTCGATCGATCGCTTCTTCTTCGACGCCTATGGCGGCACCCTGCCCGGTAGCTATGGCCCGGAATGGGATGCGGTGCGCGCGGCGCTCGCCCCCTATGCGCCGGTTCCGCAGGCGCGCGACCACGCCTATTTCGCGGGTGAACCCTGTTCGATGCTGATCGATGAGGTCGAGGCGATCTGGGCAGCGATCGACCGCGACGATGATTGGGGGCCGTTCAACGCCAAGGTGGCGGCGATTCGGCACATGGGCGCTGCGCTCGATACGGGCGCATGTCACGGGTGAGGTGGCAACACGCTTAATAGCTGCTAGAGGAAGTCCGATCCAAGGGGCTCCAACGCATAGAAAGACCCATGCCCGCCACGGAAATCATTTCGACCGAACCCGCCACCGGTGCCGTGCTGTGGCGGCACAAGATCGGCGATGTCGACGGAGAGGTTGCCAAGGCCCGCGCCAGCTGGGCCGAATGGGCGGCGCGTCCGCTTGCCTATCGCATCGAGGCGCTGCGCCGCTTCGCCAACGTTGTGCGGCAAAAGAGCGACGCCTTCACCGACCTGATCGCGCGCGAGACCGGCAAGCCGCTGTGGGAAGCGCGGACCGAGGTCGAGACGGTCATCGCCAAGGTCGATATCTCGATCAGCGCCTTTTCCGAGCGCACCGGACAGCGGCGGATCGATGCGGCGATGAACACGCGCCTTGCGCTGCGGCACAAGCCGCATGGCGTGCTGGCGGTGCTCGGGCCGTATAATTTCCCGGCGCATCTGCCCAACGGGCACATCGTCCCGGCGCTGCTGGCGGGCAATGCCGTCGTGTTCAAGCCATCGGAAAAGACCCCGGCGACCGGCGCATTCCTGGTCGAATGCTTCCATGCGGCCGGGGTGCCCGAAGGGTGCATCCGCCTGCTGATCGGCGGGCCGGACGAGGGCAAGGCGCTGGCCGGCCATGACGGGATCGACGGGCTGTTGTTCACCGGCTCGGCCCGCACCGGCATCGCGCTCAACCGCGCGTTCGCGTCGAAGCCCGAGAAGATCCTGGCGCTGGAGATGGGCGGCAACAACCCGATCCTGGTGTGGGATACGCCCGACATCTATTCCGCCGCCGTGCTGGTGGTGCAGTCGGCGTTCACCAGCGCCGGACAGCGTTGCACCGCCGCGCGCCGCCTGATCGTCGACGAGAAATTGTTCGAACCGCTGGTGGGTGAGGTCAACCGGCTGATCGGGCGGCTGATCATCGGCGAGCCGCATGCCGACCCGGCGCCGTTCATGGGGCCGGTGATCGACAATGACACCGCCGACCTGCTGACCGAAAGCTTCCTCGAGCTGACCTTCCTGGGCGGCAAGCCGCTGCGGCACATGGAGCGGCCGATCGAGGGGCGGCCGTTCGTCACCCCGGCGATGATCGACATGACCGAGGCGAAGGAAAAGCCCGATGTCGAGCTGTTCGGCCCGATTCTGCAGGTCATCCGCGCCAAGACGTTCGAGGAGGCGATCGCCGAGGCGAACAACACCCGCTACGGCCTGTCGGCCAGCCTGGTCAGCCAGGACCCGCAGCTCTACGACCAGTTCTGGGCCAATATCCGCGCGGGCATCGTCAACTGGAACAAGCCGACCAACGGCGCGAGTTCGTCGGCGCCGTTCGGCGGCATCGGCTGGTCGGGCAACCATCGCCCCAGCGCCTTCTACGCCGCCGATTATTGCGCCTATCCGGTGGTATCGTCCGAATCCGAACAGGCGCGGGTGTCGATCGGGATCGGGTTGCGCGAAAGCTGACGCCGCGCCCGCGACACCCGAGTTCGGCACGAATTACGAATTTATTCAGGTAGATGCGATGAGCTGCGGAACAGGCGCAGCACCTGTGGATTGAGCGCGCCGTGAAACCGCTCGTCCTTGCGTCGCCCGCCCCGCCCCGTGCCCAGCGTCTGGCCCAGGAGGCCCGCAATTGCCTGACCATCGCGGTCGGGCATCGCGATATCGCGTTCGCCGCCGAGCTGATCGACGAGGCGGTGAAACTGGCCCAGCGCGCGCGCGAACTGACCAAGGCATAGATTCGCTAGCCTGTCCCCAAGCAACCCTCGGTTGTGGCGTGCCCGCCCGACAGCCATTTGGGTGACATGGTTTCCTTGCTCGATCCCACCGCGCGTGGCCGCGTCATCCTGGTCGGGGCCGGCCCCGGCGATCCCGGCCTGCTCACCGTCCGCGCGGTCGAAGCGCTCAAGTCCGCCGATGTGCTGGTCCATGACGGTCTGGTCGATCCGCGTGTGCTCGACCTCGCGCCGCACGCGCACCGCATCTGCGTCGCCAAGAAGCGCTCCAAGCACACTGTGCCACAGGATGGCATCAACGCGCTGATCATCGCGCATGTGAAGACCGGCGCAATCGTCGTGCGGCTGAAGGGCGGCGACCCGTTCATCTTTGGCCGGGGCGGCGAAGAGGTCGAGGCGGTGCGCGCCGCCGGGCTGCCGGTCGAGGTGATTCCGGGCGTCAGCGCGGCGCTGGGCGCGGCGGCGGAGGCGATGCTGCCGCTGACGCATCGCGACTGGTCGAGCGCGGTCAGCTTCGTCGCGGGCCAGTGCAAGGGGCTGAAGGATCAGGATTGGTCGGGTCTGGCGGGCAAGGGCCGCACGCTGGTCATCTATATGGGTGTCGCCACCTGCCCCGACATTGCCGAGAAATTGATGGGCGATGGCGTGGCGCCGGACATGCCGGTCGCGGTGCTCGAGCGCGCGACGCTGCCGGGCAGCCGCGCGATCCGCACCCTGCTCGCCGATCTGGGCCCGATGGTCGAGCGCGAGAAGGTGCAGAGCCCCGCGATCATCGTGGTCGGCGAAGTGGTCGCGCTGTCGGATGCGCAGGACAAGCTCGCCAGCTGGGCGAAAGCGGCGGAGGCGCTGGCATGAAACTGTTGACCGGAAACGATCTCGCCACCGGCGATGTGACCTGGTGGACCGGCGAAGGCTGGTCGCGCCATGTCGAGGATGCGGTCGATGTCGGCGAGACTGGCGAGGCGATCGCGCAGGCCGAGGAAGGCGCGCGCCGGGTCAACGGCCCCTATGTCATCGACGCGACGCAAACGCCCGATGGGCCGCGCCCTGCGCATATCAAGGACCGCATCCGCGCGCTCGGCCCGACCGTGCGCCCGGACCTGACGCTCAAACCCGCCGATCCCAATGCCGGCAGCTGGGTGATCTGACATGTACAAATATGACGAATATGACCATTCGATCGTCGCGGCGCGGGTCGAGGAGTTTCGCGATCAGGTGAACCGCCGTCTCGCGGGGCAGATCACCGAGGACCAGTTCAAGCCGCTGCGGTTGATGAACGGCCTGTATCTGCAGCTGCACGCGTACATGCTGCGCGTCGCGGTACCCTATGGCACGCTCGACAGCCGCCAGATGCGGATGCTCGCGCATATCGCGCGCAAGTATGACCGCGATTACGGCCATTTCACCACGCGCCAGAATATCCAGTATAACTGGATCAAGCTGGAGGATGCGCCCGACATTCTTGCCGAGCTGGCGACGGTCGAGATGCATGCGATCCAGACCTCGGGCAATTGCATCCGCAATATCAGCAGCGACCAATGGGCCGGCGCAGCGGCGGACGAGCTGACCGATCCGCGCCCCTGGGCCGAATTGCTGCGCCAGTGGAGCACCTTCCACCCCGAATTCAGTTACCTCCCGCGCAAGTTCAAGATCGCGGTGATCGCGGCGGATGAGGATCGCGCGGCGATGCGGCTGCACGATATCGGCATCCAGATCGTCGAACGCGACGGCGTGCATGGCGCGGCGGTCTATGTCGGCGGCGGCATGGGGCGCACCCCGATGATTGCGCCGCTGATCAAGGAGTTCGTGCCGCTCGAAGACCTGCTGAGCTATATCGAGGCGTGCCTGCGCGTCTACAATCGCTATGGCCGCCGCGACAATATGTACAAGGCGCGGATCAAGATCCTGGTCCATGAGATCGGCGCCGACAGCTATCGCGCGCAGGTCGAGGACGAGTTTGTCGCGGTCAAGAAGCTGGGCATCGATCCGCCCAAGGCCGAATTCGACCGGATCGCGGCGCACTTCGCCGATCCGGCGTTCGAGAGCGGCCGGAGCGACGATCTCGACCGTAGCGATCCCGACTTCGCGGTGTGGGTCGACCAGAATGTGGCTGCCCACAAGGCGCCGGGCTATGCCATCGTCAACATCAGCCTGAAGCCGGTCGGCGGCATCCCCGGCGATGCGTCATCGGCGCAGATCGATGTGATGGCGGACCTGGCCGAGCGCTACAGCTTTGACGAGCTGCGCGTGACACATGCGCAGAACATCGTGTTGCCGCATGTGCGCAAGGCGGACCTCTATGCGGTGTGGCAGGCACTGGTCGAGGCCGAGCTGGCCGACGCAAATCTCGACCTGATCAGCGACATCATCGCCTGCCCCGGCCTGGATTATTGCAGCCTCGCCAATGCGCGGTCGATCCCGGTGGCGCAGAAGATCGCGACGCGCTTTTCCGATCTCGGGCGGCAGCGCGAGCTTGGCGAATTGAAGCTGAAGATCAGCGGCTGCATCAACGCGTGCGGCCACCATCATGCCGGGCATATCGGCATACTGGGCGTCGACAAGAAAGGCGTCGAGAATTACCAGCTCTCGCTCGGTGGATCGGGGGCGGAGGATGTGTCGCTCGGCCAGATCACCGGCCCTGGTTTCAGCGAGGACGGCATCGTCGACGCGGTCGAGCGCGCGACCGACGTGTATCTGCGCGAACGCGCGGAGGGCGAACGCTTCCTCGACACCTATCGCCGCATCGGCATGGCCCCGTTCAAGGAGGCGATCTATGGTTGAGTTGCGCTATCGCGACGACGCTCCGCATGACGAGCCTGCGGTGACGCTGGATGCGTTTCTGGGTCAGTCCAACGCGACCGCTGTCCGGCTCGAATCGAGCGAAGATGCGCGCGCGCTGATCCCGCATCTCGATCGGCTGTCGCTGGTCGAAGTGAGCTTTCCCAAGTTCCGCGACGGGCGCGGCTATTCGGCCGGGCGTATCCTGCGCGAGGCGGGCTATACCGGCGAGCTGCGCGCGCAGGGCGATGTGCTGGTCGACCAGATCCCGCTGATGCGCCGCTGCGGGTTCGACAGCTTTGCGCCCGAAGCGCCGGTGGACGAAGCGGTGCTGGCGGCGAGCCTCGCGCGCTATGATGCGGTGTATCAGCGCGCGGCGGACGGGGCGGTCCCGGTCTGGAAGCGGCGGCATGGGTAGCATGACCGCCCGCAAGATCGACCGGATCGATACCAGCCCGGCATTTACCGAGCGCGATGCTCTGCGGCTCAACAATCTGTTCCGCGGTGTTTCGACGGAGGAGATGCTGCGCACGGTGCTGACCGAATCGATGGTCGGTGATGTTGCGCTGGTGTCGTCGTTCGGCGCGGAGAGCGCGGCGCTGCTGCATCTGGTGGCGTCGATCGACCCGGCGGTGCCGGTGTTGTTCCTCGACACCGGCAAGCATTTTCCCGAGACATTGGCCTATCGCGATACGCTGGTGGAGCGGCTGGGGCTGACCGGGCTGCGGGTGCTGACGCCCGATCCAGAATTGCTGGCGAAGAAGGACGAAAGCGGGCTGCGCTGGTCCTATGATCCCGATGGCTGTTGCGAGATCCGCAAGGTGCTGCCGCTCGACGCCGCCATGGCGGGCTTCGACGCCAGCATCACCGGGCGCAAGGCGTTTCAGGCATCGACCCGCAACGCCCTCCCCCGGTTCGAGGTGGATGCGGCGGGCAAGCTGAAGGTCAACCCGCTCGCCGACTGGACGAAGGCGGATATCGAGGCGTATTTCGCGACGCACGACCTGCCCCGCCACCCGCTGGAGGCGCAGGGCTATCTGTCGATCGGCTGCGCGCCGTGCACCAGCAAGGTGAAGCCGGGCGAAGATCCGCGATCGGGCCGCTGGGTCGGGTGGGAAAAGACCGAGTGCGGGATCCATACGCCCGTGGCGGATGGCGACCCGGATTTGCCGGTGTTTTGAAGCTCTCCCCTCCCGCTTGCGGGAGGGGTCGGGGGAGGGCCTGTCCAATCAGGCTGCGCTCCGGGAGGACAGGCCCTCCCCTAGCCGCTCCCGCACGCGGGAGGGGGACTTGGGTTACTCGTAGGGCTCGGCCACCATGTTGCCGGCGTAATCGCTGAAGCGGGTGAAGCTCGATTCGAAGTTCAGCAACACCTTGCCGGTCGCGCCGTGGCGCTGTTTGGCGATGATCAGTTCGGCGAGGCCGAATACGCGCTCCATGTCGAGCGCCCATTTTGCGTGATCCTCGAACGTCTTGGGATCATCGCCTTCGCGCGGCCGCTTGGGTTCGCGGGCGGCGACGTAATAATCCTCGCGGAACACGAACCACACCATGTCGGCGTCCTGCTCGATCGAGCCCGATTCGCGCAGATCTGACAGCATCGGGCGCTTGTCTTCGCGGCTTTCGACCGCGCGGCTCAGCTGGGACAGGGCGATCACGGGGACGTTGATGTCCTTCGCCAGCGTCTTAAGACCGCGGCTGATTTCAGAGATTTCCTGGACGCGGTTGCCTTCGCGGTTGTTGCCGCTGCCTTGAAGCAGCTGAAGATAGTCGACGATGACGAGGCCGAGTTCGCCGTCATGCTTGGACTGGAGGCGACGCACGCGGCTGTGCAGCGCGCTGATCGTCAGGCCGGCGGTGTCGTCGATATAGAGCGGCAACTGTTCAAGGTCTGCCGCCGCCTGCGCCAGCTGAGCGAACTCCGCCTTGCTGATATTGCCCATGCGCAGCGCTTCGGACGCGATGCGTGAGCTTTCCGACAGGATACGCAGCGCCAGCTGGTCCGCCGACATTTCGAGGCTGAAGAAGGCCACCTTGGCGCCGATCGATTCCTTCGGGCTGATGCCGAGGCGGATATCGTCCATCATGCGCCGCGCTGCGTTGTACGCGATGTTGGTGGCGAGCGAGGTCTTGCCCATGCCGGGACGGCCGGCAAGGATGATGAGATCGCTGTGGTGCAGACCGCCGATGCGGCCGTTGACCGAATCGAAGCCGGTGGTGACGCCCGCCACGCCGCCGCCCGCGCTCTGCGCGCGCTTGGCGTTTTCGAGCGCGATCTTGGTCGCTTCGTTGAAGGATTTGACGGTGTTGGCGGTGCCGCCATCGGCCGCGACCTTGAACAATGCCTCTTCGGCGCGGTCGATCTGTTCGCGCGGGTTGACGTCTTCGCTGGTGTCGAGCGCCTTCTCGACCATGTTGCGGCCGACCGTCACCAGCTCGCGCAGCAGGGCGAGATCGTAGATCTGGCGCGCGAATTGCCGCGCGCCGATCAGGCCCGCGCCCGATCCGGTGAGCTGGGCGAGATAGGCGGGGCCGCCGAGCGTCGCCATCCCCTCGTCCTTTTCGAACAGGGGCTTGAGCGTAACCGGGGTCGCGAGCATGTCCTGCTTCCGCAGCGTCTTGATGGCGCGGAAAATGCGGCCGTGGACGGGTTCGAAGAAATGCTGGTCCTGCAGCACCTCCACGATGTCGTCGGCGAGGCGGTTGTCGATCATCATCGCGCCGAGCAACGCCGCCTCTGCCTCCACATTCTGGGGCAGGCGCGGGGCGGCATCCGCCGGGGCGGGGGTGAGCGTTGCGATCGTGGCCATCCACCCCCTTTCCCACTCCGGACTGCGCATCTCAACTGTGGATTACCTTCAATTCTGTGGACGAGCGCCCGTACTCCCCCCTAGATGCGGCGCATGGCCGACCCCCGGATCATCGACGTCACGCTGGACGAGCGCACGATCCTGTGGCGCTCGGCGGATATCGAGCAGGAACGGCGGATCGCGATCTTCGACCTGATCGAGGAAAACAGCTTCGCGCCGCAGCGCGCCTATCCCGATGGCTATGCCGGGCCGTACCGCATCGCGCTGTCGGTGCCGGAGGGGCGGTTGCAGCTGGACATCAAGCGCGAGGATGACAGCGCGCTGGAAACGCTGATCCTGAGCCTCGCCGCATTTCGCCGTCCGATTCGCGATTATTTCGCGATCTGCGACAGCTATTTCCAGGCGATCCGCAGCGCGACCCCGGCGCAGATCGAGACGATCGATATGGCGCGGCGCGGCATCCATGACGATGCAGCGCGGCTGTTGATGGAGCGGCTCGACGGCAAGATTGCGGTCGATCACGCGACCGCGCGGCGGCTGTTCACGCTGATCTGCGTGCTGCACATCAAGGCATGAGGGCGGTGCGCATCTGGGCGGGAGTTATCCTCGCGCTGGCGCTGGTCGGCGTGTGCGCGTGGATGTGGGCGATCGCCTGGGCACCGGCGCGCAGCGATTATGCGCAGCAGGGCATCGATGTATCGGACGAGGCGGGGAAGATCGACTGGTTCACCGCGCGCAGCAGCAATCTCGATTTCGCCTATGCCCGCGCGACCGTCGGCGCCGATGTGCGCGACGCGCTGTTCGCGGAGAATTGGGCGGGGATTTACGAGGCGGGCATCAGGCGCGGGGCGCTGCATGCCTTTTCGCTGTGTCAGCTGGCGAGCGATCAGGCAGGGAATTTCACCGCGACGGTGCCGCGCGATGCCGATGCGCTGCCGGTGGCGATCGACCTGTCCTTCCGCGACGATTGCCCCGCCCGGCCGGAGCGCGACGTGGTGCTGGTCGAGCTGCGTCGGCTCGCCGCGACGATCGAGACGCATAGCGGCAAGCCGGTGATCCTGCGCATCAGCCCGGCGTTCGAAGCGCAGTATCAGGTAAGCGGCGCGATCGACCGGCCGTTGTGGAGCACCGGCATGTTCTTTCCGCCGGCCTATTCCGCGCGCCCGTGGCGGCTGTGGCAGGCCAGCACCATCCGCCGCATCGAGGGGGCCGAGCGTCCCGTAAACTGGAATGTGATCGCACCATGAGTGACATCGACGCCCCCGCCCTGATCGCCGCCGCGCGTGCGGCCGCGCGCAATGCGCATGCGCCCTACTCGAACTTCGCGGTCGGCGCGGCGCTGCTGATGACCGACGGCAGCATCGTGACGGGCTGCAATTTCGAGAATGCGAGCTATGGCCTGTCGCTGTGCGCCGAGACGGTGGCGACCGCGCGCGCCAATGCCGAAGGGCGGCTGCGCGATGTGGTCGCGGTGGGGATCATCGGGGGGATGATGACCGACGGCGTGGCGCATGGCAGCGACCCGATCCGGCCGTGCGGGCGATGCCGTCAGGTGCTGAACGAGGCCGCGCAGCTGGGCGGCCGCGACCTCGCCGTCTATTGCGCGGGAGCGGAGGGTGAGGCGTATGAGACGCATCGGCTGAGCGAGCTGTTGCCGCATGCCTTTGGGCCGGGGGATTTGGGGATTGGGTGATGCGGGCGACGGTCCTGATCCTCAGCCTTGCGCTATGGGGATGCGGTGATCGCAATCCACATTGGAGCGGCACGATCGATGGACCTTTGAGCGGGAACCACGCGATTCCCGAGCGAGCCTCTGGCGGTGAGACGCTCGCGGACTTGGGCTCGGATGGCGCGCGGGTTCTCATCGCGCCGACATTCGGGCGCTACGCTTATTATCTGTCGCTTCGCAGGCTGCCGGCGGGCTGCCTGCCGCGCGACCGCCGACCCGATGATGGTAGCGCCGACGGACGAGCGTGCGGCCCGTCGCGCGTGGATGTCCGGCGTATCGACCAGTTCGACAAATCGGTCGCCACGGCGCGGCTGTTCCTCCCGCCAGAAGAAAGCGACGCGCTTTTCAATGCACTCGATGCCAGGCTTGGCCGCTGGCGTGGCTCCAATTTGGGCGGCACGGACGGCACGGGTATCGACCTTGAGCGCGTGCGCGATGGACGCGTGACATCACTGTCGAGCAATGTCTATGCGGGGCCAGAACATCCGGCGGCGCTGCTGAGCCGCGATCTCCATCGTATCCTGCTGGCTTATGGCCCCGATGGGTTCGCGCCGCGATCCTATGACTGGAACGTCCGGCAACCCGGCGACGACCGTGACTCGTGCAATGATCCGGCTCTCGCTACACCGCTCGACCGTGGCTTCGGGCTAGGCAACAGCGACTGCGACGCCGCAAAGCGCTGGCCCGGCTGAAGCCCCCTTGCCCCGCGCGCGCATTCCGGCGATGCCGGGCGCGCTAATCAGGAGCGCCCATGTCCATTCTCTCCGACATCTGGATTCGCGAACAGGCCACGCAGCACGGCATGATCGAGCCGTTTGTCGAGGCGCAGCGGCGGGAGGGGTGTATCTCGTACGGCCTGTCCTCCTATGGCTATGACGCGCGGGTGGCGGACGAGTTCAAGATCTTCACCAATATCGACAGCGCGGTGGTGGATCCGAAGGATTTTTCGTCGACCAGCTTCGTCGATCGCCAGACCGATGTGTGCATCATCCCGCCGAACAGCTTCGCGCTGGCGCGGACGGTGGAGTATTTCCGGGTGCCGCGCGACGTGCTGGTCATCTGCCTTGGCAAATCGACCTATGCGCGGTGCGGGATCATCGTGAATGTGACGCCGCTGGAGCCCGAATGGGAGGGGCATGTCACGCTGGAGTTTTCGAACACCACGCCGCTGCCAGCGAAAATCTATGCCAATGAGGGCGCGTGCCAGTTCCTGTTCCTCAAGGGGAACGAGCCGTGCGAGACGAGCTATGCCGACCGCGCGGGCAAATATATGGGCCAGCGCGGGGTGACGCTCCCGCGGCTTTAAACGGCGACGGCTGTGATTGCGCCCCCCCTCCCGGAACGGGAGGGGTCGGGGGAGGGGCGAGCGTCTGCGCGCTTCAAGGACTCTCACCCGCCGGAAAAAGCAACGGGCGGGGCATCGCGCCCCGCCCACCGCTGCACCCTCCCCTGGCCCCTCCCTTTCAGGGAGGGGAATGAAATGGAATTGCGGTGAGGCCTTAGCGCCCCGCCATTTGGCCTGCGTCGAGCAGGCGGATGCCGCGCTGGGCGACGGCGTGCGAGGCTGCAACCTGCCCGTTGCTGACGTCCATCGTCACCGGCTTGAGCGCGAGCACGCGGTGGTACAGCGCGCGCGCCTCGGCCACGCGGCCGGTGCGGGCATAAACCGCAGCAAGGTTCAGCAGCACTTCGGGTCGCGCAGGGAAGATGCGCTGTTCGGCAAGCAGCTGGCGCTCGGCATGGTCATAGTCGCCCGCCGCGATCGCGAGATGGGCGTTGGGCTGTTCGACAGATTGGGCCTGCACCGCCGGGGTCACCGCCAACGGTGCAGCCAGGACAATCGACGCGAGGAACTTATGCATTGCACGCTCTCCTAATATTACATTTCAATGACACATTGGTGTCATTAATGTTTCAGAGGCGCAAATGCGTTGATTGCAATCGTTCAAGCACGCGACAAACCATTGTTCGCACAACAAAAAAGGGCGACCAGAGGGTCGCCCTTTGATGTTTGTTCAGGCCGCCGAAGCGATCAGAACTCGTTGCGATACTGCTCGTTGCCGACGAAGCCGAGCTTCGTGACGGCGGACCGCTTGATCACCGCCAGCACCTCGTCAACGCGCTCATAGCGCGCTTCGGGGTTGGGCTGGAAATGGAGCTCAGGCTCCGGGGTGATCTGAACGCTCTGGTCGAGATACTGACGCAGCGTCACCAGATCGATCTCGCTGCCGTTCCAGTAGACACGGCCATCGGGTTCGATCGTGACCTTGTTCTTCTGCGGCTCGACCGGGTTCTGCGGCTGCTGGTCGGTATTCTGCGGAAGGTCG
This sequence comes from Sphingomonas sp. SDUR79, assembly GCF_056821745.1. Taxonomy (NCBI): domain Bacteria; kingdom Pseudomonadati; phylum Pseudomonadota; class Alphaproteobacteria; order Sphingomonadales; family Sphingomonadaceae; genus Sphingomonas; species Sphingomonas sp. SDUR79. The sequence continues at coordinate 2,471,566 of NZ_JBPDIN010000001.1, forward strand.
ACCTTCACCGCATGCGACTGGGGCGGGATGGTGACGATCAGCATGATGAGGAGCACGAGCATGACGTCGATCAACGGCGTCGTGTTCATTTCCATCATCGGCTCGCCATCATCTGTGCCGGCGCTCATTGCCATGGTGTGTACTCCTGAACTTCGGGCTTACTGGGCGCCGAGCTGCGGCTGCGAGATGAAGCCGACCTTGACGAAGCCCGCATTCTGCATCGTGTAGACCACGCCACCGATGCACTTGTACGGCGCGTTGGCGTCGCCGCGAATGTGCACTTCGGGAATGTCGTCCGGCTTCAGATTGTCCTTGCCGATCCGGTCGACCACCGCCTGCAGATTGTCGCTCGCCCGCTTCAGCAGTTCGGTGCTGGTGATCGGGGTCATCTGCCAGAACACCTGGCAATTGCCATTGGCGTCACCGCGCACCGCGAGCAGCACGTTCTCCGGCTTGGTTTCGGTCGGTTCGAATGCCACCTTGGGCAGTTCAAGCTCGACCGACTGAATCGCGACGGGAATCGCGATCAGGAAGATGATGAGCAGAACCAGCATGACGTCCACCAGGGGCGTCGTGTTGATGTCCGACATCGGTTTTTCTTCGGCGCCATCGCCGCCTACACTCATCGCCATTGGCGCAATCCTATCTTTCGCATCCTGTCCACGGGCCCATTTGGCCCGATGGCTGACCGTGCGGCACGGCGCACCGCCGCCGCACGGTCGTCAGTCGAATGTTCAGGCCTTGGCAGTGGTCGCGACCGGCGGTGCCTTCGGCGCAGCCTTAGCACCCTTCACGGCCGGACGCACGCGGCCGTCCGAAGCCAGATAGCCGAGCACGTCGTTCGAGAAGCCGCTGAGCTGCTCGGCGATCGCCTTGTTGCGGCGCTGCAGCCAGTTGTAGGCGAGCACGGCCGGAACGGCGACGACGAGGCCGAGCGCGGTCATGATGAGCGCTTCACCGACCGGGCCGGCGACGGTGCCGATCGACGCGTCACCCGCCGCACCGATCTTGATCAGTGCGCGGAAGATGCCGACGACGGTACCGAACAGACCGATGAACGGCGCGGTCGAACCGACGGTCGCGAGGAAGGCGAGACCGCCACCCAGCTGCGAGTTGATCGAATCTTCCGAACGCTTGAGCGAGCCGTGCAGCCAGTCATGTGCCTCGATCGGATCGGTCAGTTCCTTATACTGGTCCTGGGCGAGCAGCGCGTCTTCGACGATCTGGCGATAGGCCGAGTTCTTCTCGAGCTTGGCAGCGCCCTCACGCAGGCTGCCCGACTGCCAGAAGGCAGCGCGGACGCGCTTGTGCTGGTTCAGCACCTTCTGCTGCTCGAACACCTTGGTGAACAGGATGTAGAGCGAGAAGAAGAGCATGACGGTCAGGATGGTCGCGGTGCCCCAGGCGATCACGCCGCCTTCGTTCATCGCGTGCAGGATGTCGAAATTCGCGGCGGCGGGGGCCGGTGCGGCAGCGGCTCCGGCGAGGATGGTGGTGAACATGTGCGGATCTTTCCCTATGAAATAACGATTGTGATGTCGGTATCCGGGTCAGGCGTGCGGCGCACGCCTGCCCATCAGTCTTCGAGCTGCCACCGGAAACGCAGCGACTTGGTTCCGCCGGGGACCGGGTTCCCGGCCGCGTCGAGCGCGGGCGAGTAACGACCACGACGGGCCACCAGGCTGCACGTCGCAGCGTCGAGCGCGGAGGAACCCGACGACGAACTCACCCGGCAATTTTCGATCCGCCCCTGCGCGTTGATCGAAAAAGTGATGCCGACCGAACCCTCGTCGCCAGCGCGACGCGCGGCGGGCGGGTAGTCATCCGGCGTCACCCACGACGACGGGTTGCCACGTGCGGCCGCAGCCTTGCTGATCGCAGGCGGTGGCGGCGGCGGTGGCGGCGCGGGTGGCGCAGGCGGCGCAGGCGGCGTCGGCGGCTGGCTCGGCGGGATCACATTCGACACGGCCACGGGCGGCGGCGGCGAGGGAACCTGAACGAGCGGCTTTTGCACCACGACGGTGGTGGGTGGCGGCGGGACCGGTGTATCCGGCGGCGGCGGCGGCGGAGGCACTTCCTCAGGCGGAGGCGGCGGCTCCTGGACCTCGAAGACTTCCATCTCCTCGGCCTTTTCCTTGATATATTTGTAGGCGAGCCCGGTCACGAACACGTACCCGAGAATGGCAAGGATGACCGAGACGACCACGATCGCCACGACCCGACTGCCTCCTACATCACGATCTGCGTAGGCCATTCAGCAACTAAACTCCTTCATTCGCCGCGCCGTTGCCCGGCACCCTGGCATCATTGTCGGCGTGGCTCTCCCGGTCGGACAATCGTAAGACCGACCGGCGGCGGCGCGAGTCCTATCGCGGCGGTTTGCGCGACGCAAACGCTTTGTCGGACGTAATAAACGTATAATCCGCACGTGGCAGAAATATTTCTGTATGCTGCTGGGACATTCACGTAGAATGAACGGCATGTTTCGTATCCGTACCGTATCGCTTTGTGCCGCATTTTTCGCGGCTTCTCCGGCGCTGCTGCCGTCCGCAGCGGCGCAGCTGGTCGCCGAATCCGGAGTGGTGCTGCCACCCTATGCACAGGTTGCGGACCGGGTGATCGGCGCGCCCGCGATCCTCGATGCGCGGATCCGAAGTGCGGCGCGAATCAAGGGAGTCGAGGCCGCGAACGTCGCGCCGGGGCATCAGCGATTCTATGTCGAGGCCGATGTGCTGGCGCTGATTCGCGCCGATGCGGCGATGGCAACGCGGGTCGGCTATGTCGTCGATGTGTCGCTCGACGCCCGCGGGCGCGCACCCAAGCTCGCCAAACGCCGGGTCCTGCTGTTCGCGCGACCAGTCGCCGGTCAACCGACGATGATCCAGCTCACCACGCGCGACGGGCAGCGCGACTGGAGCGCCGAGCTCGACGCACTGGTTCGCCGGATCGCGCGCGAGGTGGTTGCCCCCGACGCGCCACCGGCCATCACCGGGCTTGGCAACGCCTTTCACGTTCCGGGCGCGTTGCCCGGCGAGGGCGAGACCCAGATTTTCGTGCAGACAGCCAATGGCGCACCCATCTCGCTGTCGATCCTGCGCCGTCCGGGTGAGCAGAAACGCTGGGCGGTGGCGCTGGGCGAGATCGTCGACGATGCCGCCGCCGCGCCCCAGCGCGACACATTGCTATGGTATCGCCTAGCCTGCAGCCTGCCGCGCGCACTGCCGACGACCAGCCTGGCGGACGAGGATCCGGCGAATGTCGCCGCAGCGCGGGAGGATTACCGCTTCGTGCTTGAGCAGCTGGGGCCGTGCAAGCGGTAGCGTGGCAGTGTCAGGCTTTAGGCGCTGGCCGAATTACTTCCGGTACCGCACCAGCGTGATGCCGATGCGCTCGTCCGCTTCGGCGATGGCGAGCTTGACGATCTCCACCTCGACGCGCTGGATGCGCGGATCGCCGGTCATCAGCGTTTCGACGATATGGTCGGCCACGCCCTCGATCAGGGTGAAGTGCACCCCCTGGGGCAGCGCGCCGGTCGCGGCGTGCTTGAGATCGAGATAGGATTTCGAGGCGCTGAGCGGCGTGTCGGGCTCAAACGGCGCGCCGGGGGCCATGTCGACGGTGATCGAGATGCGCAGCGGCTGGGGCAGGTGCGTCTCTTCGGAATAGACGCCGGTGAGGACCTGGACCTCGAGATCGCGAACCTGAAGCTGAAGAAGATCGTGCAACGAAAAGCCCCTCGGGGAAACTGATCGCGCGCCCATAGGCCGCGCCCCCACAAACGGCAATGGGCGTTCAGGCCGATGCGCTGGGCCGGGCGCTTGCGTCGCTGTGCCAGCGGCGCAGATGGGCGAGATGCTCGGGCACCGCCAGCTTTGCCGCGCGGGCGAAATCGAGCGTCACCAGCGCGGTGATGTCGGCGAAGCTGTAATCTTCCCCCGCGATCCAGGGCCGGTCGGACAGGCGGTCGTCGAGCGCCTCGACAAAGGCGTCCCACATGATTGCGCCGCGCGCGGCCAGCTCGGGGATCTGCGCGATGCTCAGCCCCGCGTCGGGAATCGCGCGATCCTTGAACGCGGTGGCGGTGTTGCGCAGCACATAGACCACTGCCGCATAGCCATCCCCCTCGATCCGGCGGGTCCAGCTTTCGATCCACCCAATCTCCAACGGCGTGCGCCCGAACAGCGCAGGCTCCGGGTGCAGCGCCTCGAAATAGCGACAGATCGCCGCCGATTCGCACAGCACTTCGCCCGTGTCGAAGCGCAGGGCCGGCACCGCGCCGCGCGGGTTGATGCGCAGATAGGCGTCGGCGAGATGCTCGCCCGAGCGCAGGTCGATCGCCTCCCGCGGCACCTCGATACCCTTTTCGGCAAGGAAGATGCGCACGCGACGCGGGCTGGGTGCCCAGGGTGCGTCATAGAGCTTCATCGCGGGCCTCCTTATTCCGCTATGCGGGGACCAGTTTTCGCGGCTAAAGGCGCGCGCCCCCGGCGTCCATCCCCCGGGCTGGTGGAGATTGTCCCTGTTCGAGCTGGTTCCCCTGGGCGAGGTGTATCGCGACGCGGTCGAGCAGCTACTCGACCGGGTGTTCGGTGCGGATCGACACGGCCGCACTGCCTATCGCCTGCGCGAGGGCGTGGCAGCGGTGCCGGAACTGAGCTTTGCTGCCGTGGAGGCGGGGACCCTGGTCGGGTCGATCCAGTGCTGGCCGGTCGAACTGGCGGGCGACGATGGCAGCGTGACGCCGATGATCCTGGTCGGCCCGGTCGCTGTCTCGCCCGAGCGGCAGAATGTCGGGATCGGCCGCGCGCTGATGTGGCGGGCGATCGAAAACGCGGGCGACGCGGTGCTGATGCTGATCGGCGATCATGATTATTATGCACAGTTCGGGTTCGACGCCGCGCGGACGGGCGCGTGGCAGCTGCCCGGGCCGTTCGAACGCGCACGGCTGCTGTCGCGGGGGCCTGCGCCCGATACGCCCGGCATGGTCGGTCCGCGCCGCTGACACTTTACCGGAGCGGGTAAAAGCGCCTAACGGCAATGAAATGCCGATGCCGCCGCCCCCCGACCTCGCCAGCCTGTCGCTTGCCGAGATCGCGCGGCTGGCCGACGAGCAGAAGCTGCCCCCGGTCGATAGCTGGAACCCCGCGCATTGCGGGCATAGCGACATGCGCATCGCGCGCGACGGGACCTGGTATCACCAGGGGTCGCCGATCAGCCGCCCGGCGATGGTGCGGCTGTTCGCATCGATCCTGCGGCGTGAGCCCGATGGGCGCCATGTCCTCGTCACCCCGGTCGAGAAGCTCGACATCGAGGTCGAGGACGCACCGTTCGTCGCGGTAGAGATGAAGCTCGAGGGTGCGGGTGAAGCGGCGCGGATCGCATTCCGGCTGAACACCGGCGACCTGATCCCGGCTGGTCCGGAGCACGCGCTGCGGTTCGAGGAGCATGACGACGGCCCCCACCCCTATCTGCACGTCCGACGCGGGCTGGAGGCGTTGGTGGCGCGGCCAGTCTATTATGAACTGGCGGCGCTGGCGCTGGAAAACGGGTCGAACCCGCCCGGCGTGTGGAGCGACGGCGCGTTCTTTGCGATGGCCCCGGCATGACGCTGGCTGAGCGGCTGCGTGCGGCACTCGACGCGGATCATGACGATGCACCCGAGCTGATCGTCGGCGATGTGCTCGACGAAGCGATTGCGGCGGATGGCGTGCCGATGCCGGCCGCGGTGCTGGTCGCGGTAACCGACCGCCCCCGCCCCGGCCTGATCCTCACGCAGCGCACCGATACGCTACGCCGCCATGCCGGGCAGGTCGCCTTTCCCGGCGGGCGGATCGACCCGGGTGACACCGATGCGACGGCGGCAGCATTGCGCGAGGCGCGCGAGGAAATCGGGCTGGAGCCGGACGCGGTCGAGCTGGTTGGCCTCGCCGACCGCTATCGCACCGTCACCGGGTTCGAGGTTCAGCCGATCGTCGCGGTGATCCCGCCCGATCTGGTGCTAACGCCGCAGCCGGGTGAGGTCGCGGCGATCTTTGAAGCGCCGCTCGATTTCGTGCTCGATCCTGCCAACCAGCTGCAGTCCAGCGTCGAGTGGCAGGGCCGCGACCGGCATTATTACGAGATCTTGTGGCAGGATTTTCGGATCTGGGGCGCGACCGCGGCGATGCTGGTCAATCTGTCGCGGCGGCTCAAATGGACGCCGTGACGCTGCCCGATGCACCGTGGCGGCATTGGCCGGGGCTGGACCGGCTGACGGCTGCGCTGGGCGATGGAAATGCCCGCGTGGTCGGCGGCGCGGTGCGCGACACGCTGCTTGGCATCCCCGTGTCCGATGTCGACATCGCCACGCCGCTCGACCCGCAGGAGGTGATGCAGCGGCTGGAGCGCGCCGGGATCAAGGTGATCCCGACCGGCCTTGCCCATGGCACCGTCACGGCGGTCAGCAGCGGCACGGTGGTCGAGGTGACGACGCTGCGCCGCGACCTCGAAACCGATGGTCGCCACGCTACCGTCGCGTTCACCGACAATTGGCAGGAAGATGCCGCGCGGCGCGATTTCACGATCAATGCGCTCTATGCCGATCCGGCGACGGGCACAGTGTTCGACTATTTCGGCGGGCTGGCCGATCTCGACGCGCGGCATGTGCGCTTCATCGGCGATCCGCTGCGCCGCATCGCCGAGGATCATCTGCGCATCCTGCGCTTCTTCCGCTTTCTGGCGCGGTTCGGCGACAGTCCGGACGCGGCGTCGCTCGACGCATGCACCGCGCGCGCCAACGACCTGATGGCATTGTCGCGCGAGCGGATCGCCGACGAGCTGCTCAAGCTGGTGGTGGCCAAGGATGCGGGGCGGGTGATCGCGCTGATGCTCGCGCGCGGGATTTTCCGCCCGGTCATTCCCGAAATCATGTCGGTCGAACGATTTGCGCGGGTCGCTGCGCTGGAGGCGGAAGCGGGGCTGGAGCCGGACCCGGTTCGCCGCCTCGCCGCGCTGCTGCCCGCCGATGCGGCGATTGCCGAATCGGTGGGGGCGCGGCTCAAGCTGTCCAATGTCCAGCGCAAGCGGCTGATCGGCGCGACCGAGGCAGAGCTGTTCGGAGCGCCGCGCGCCGCCGCCTATCGGCTGGGGCGCGACGAGGCGATCGACCGGCTGTTCCTGTTCGATGCGCCGACCGCCGTGGCGGATGCGCGCGACCTGGCCGGCTGGGAGATTCCGCGGCTGCCGATCAGCGGCGGGGCACTGATCCAGCGCGGCCTGTCCAAGGGCCCCGATGTCGCACGTGCGCTGCGGGCGGTGGAGAGTCAGTGGGTGGCGGAGGGCTTCCCCGGTGCGGATCGGGTGGCGCAGATCGCCGACGCGGTCGTGGATCAGGCGTTGCGTTCGAGCAGCAGCGCATAGGCCGCATCGATGCAGAGCGGGCGCGAATAGAGGAAGCCCTGCCCATAATTGCAGCCCAGTGCCGCGAGCGTCTGGGCGAGTTCGTTGGTTTCGATCCCCTCTGCCGTGGTCTGCATCCCAAGCGCCTGGGCGAGGCTGAGGATCGCGCGCACGATCGCAACCTTGTCGCGGTCGGCGAGCATTCCCGACACGAAGCTGCGGTCGATCTTGAGCACGTCGATCGGCAGCTTCTGAAGATAGGCGAGGTTGGAATAGCCGGTGCCGAAATCGTCCATCGCAAGCGTAGTGCCGAGCGCCTTGAGCGCCTGCATCGTCTGGGCGATGCGGTCGGGATCGGTGACCAGCGCGCTTTCGGTCAGCTCCAGCGTGATCTTGCGGCCATCAACGCCGTTCGCTTCGAGTGCGGCCTGCACCATCGGCGCGATCTGATCGCGCTGCAGCTGAATCGCCGACAAATTGACCGCAACCTTGGCCCCGCAATCGCCGCCCGCGCGCGCATCCCATAGGGCAACGGCGCGCGCCGCTTCATGCATCGCCCAGCGACCAAGCGGAACGATCAAACCCGATTCCTCAGCGACCGGGATGAACTCGACCGGTGACAAAGCGATGCCGCTTTCGGTGGTCCAGCGTGCCAATGCTTCGAATGACACGATCTTGCCCGAGGCGAGGTCGCAGATCGGCTGAAAATTGAGCACCAGTGCACCATTGTCGATCGCGCGGCGCAGCTCGGTCTCGATGCTGAATTCCTGGCGCACGACGTCGAACGCACGGGTTTGATAGACTTCGGTGCGGCCCGATTTCTTGGCCCGCTTCATCGCGAATTGGGCGTGGCGGATCAGCTCTTCGGCATCGCCGCGCTCGCCCTCACCGATCGCGATGCCGATCGCGCAATCGACGCGAATCTCGAAGTCGGACAAGCGGAACGGTGTGGTCAGCGCATTCTGGATGCGCTTGGCGACGTGCAGCGCGTCCTGCAGCCCTTCATCGAGTTCGAGGCGGATGGCGAATTCGTCGCCGCCGGTCCGCGCCAGCATGTCATGCCCGCGCAGCGCACCCTTGACCCGGCGCGCGACCGAAATCAGCAGCTCGTCGCCGGCCAGGCCACCCATGCAGGCATTGATGCGGCTGAACCGGTCGAGGTTGATGACGAGGACCGCGAACCGGTCGATGCCCGACCGCTCGATCTCGTCCTCCAGATCCTCGCCAAAGCCGGCGCGGTTGGGCAGGCCGGTGAGGCTGTCGGTCAGCATCTCGCGGCGCAGGCTGCGCTGTGTGCGCAATTCCGACGTATGGTCGATCAGCGTGACCAGGCAGCGACCATTGTGCCGTTCGGTGCTGCGCCGCGCGAAACGGACCCGGAAGAAGCGGGCGTCGACCGCATCGCCCAATTCCCAATCAAACTCTTCGTCATTGCCCTCCGAATCGAGGAACTTGCCGAGTCGCGCACCCAGCTGGCGAATCACCGGCGACAGATCGGCGGTGGTGCCAAGTCCGGCGAGGCGGAAGGGCCGGTTGACCGATTCGAACACGAGCCCGTGCGCGCCCCGTTCGACGATCGCTGCGGGAATCGGGAGTAAATTCAATGTCTGCGCCGTGCTGGACGGGCCAAGGACGCGCGGGTCCGGCCCCGTCACGGGGACGGGCGCGGGGACTGGCTTGTCCTTCCGGCGGCGCGATAACAGCATCACCAAACCGGGTTAGGGACATTTGGTTAAGCGGTGCTGAAGAACGACCCCCGTCGCGCCCGCCGCTTGGAACCGACTTGCTGGGATTAGAAGCGGTTATCGCGCGGAAAGCCGTTCGGCGGCATCCGTCCCGCCGCCCCGCGCGCGGCGCGCCACGGGGCAAGGTCCGCTTCGGTCCGCGTCCGCCCCTGCTCTCCACCCATCCGCCAGCTCAGGCCATCGGCGAAGCGGAAGGTGACGGCATCGGACAGTCCGCCATCGCGATAACGCTGGAGCTGAACCCCCTGCCCGCGCGCCAGCTCCGCCAGCTCGGTCATCGGGAAGACGAGCAATTTGCGATTGTCGCCGATCACCGCGACATAATCGTCACCGGCTCCGACCTGGCGCACCAGCTTCAGGGCCGCGCCCGTGCGCGGGGTCACCACCTGCTTGCCCTTGCGGGTTTCGGCGATCACATCCTCGGTCTTGACCAGGAAGCCGCGCCCGTCGGTGGCGGCGACGAGCAGTTTCGGCGCGATGCTCGCCGGGAACAAGCCAACGATCCCAGTCCCGCCGTCGAGATCGATCATCAGCCGCACCGGTTCGCCAAAGCCGCGCCCACCGGGCAGCCTGTCGGCCGCCAGCGTGTAGAAGCGGCCATTTTCGGCGGCGAGCAGCAATTTGTCCGTCGTCTGCGCGTGGAAGGCGATGAACGGGCCGTCGCCGTCCTTGAACTTCGCGGTTTCAGCACTGGCCAGTTCGGCATGACCCTTCAGCGCGCGGATCCAGCCACGTTGCGATAGAATCACGGTGATCGGCTCCCGCTCGATCATCGCCTCGAGCGGAATTTCGCGCGCCGGGGCGGCTTCGGCGACCAGCGTTCGCCGCGCGCCGAGTGCCGTTTCGGGGCCGTAGCGGTCGCGCACCTTGGTCAGGTCGCGCTTCATCCGCGTGCGCTGCCGCGCCTCGCTCGACAGCAATGCCTGAAGCTCGGCCTGCTCCTTGGCCAGCGCGTCGCGCTCCTTGCGCAGCTCCATTTCCTCGAGCTTGCGCAGCGCGCGCAGCCGCATGTTGAGGATCGCCTCAGCCTGGCGGTCGGTCAGTTCGAACTCGGCCATCATCACCGGCTTGGGCTCATCCTCGGTGCGGATGATCGCGATCACCCGGTCGAGGTTGAGGAAGGCGATGATATAGCCCTCAAGCAGCTCCATCCGGTCGGCAATCTTTTGCAACCGATGCTCGCTGCGGCGGCGCAGGACGATGAACTGGTGGTCGACCCAGGCAGCGATCGCCTGGGTCAGGCTCATCACGCGCGGGGTGCGGGTGTGGTCGAGCACGTTAAGGTTGAGCGAGACGCGCACCTCAAGGTCGGACAGGCGGAACAGGCTTTCGATCAGCGTGTCGGGATCGACGGTGCGCGCGCGCGGTTCGAGCACGATGCGGATCTCTGCATCGGATTCGTCGCGGACATCGGCGAGGATCGGCAGCTTCTTGTCGTTGATCAGCGCCGCGATCTGCTCGATCAGCTTGCCCTTCTGGATACCGTACGGAATCTCGGTGACGACGATCTGCCACGTGCCGCGCCCCTGATCCTCCAGCCCCCATTTGGCGCGCACGCGGAAGCTGCCGCGCCCGGTGGCGTAGGATTCGGCGATCGAACCAGGGCTGTCGACGACGATGCCGCCGGTCGGGAAGTCGGGCCCGCGAACATGCTCCAGCACCTGCGCGTCGCTGGCATTGGGCTGGTCGATCAGCATGATCGCCGCATCGATCAGCTCGGCGGCATTGTGCGGCGGGATGCTGGTGGCCATGCCGACCGCAATGCCGCTGGCGCCATTGGCGAGCAGATTGGGGAACAGGCCGGGGAACAGCTCCGGCTCATGATCCTCGCCATTATAGGTCGGGCGGAACTCGACCGCATCCTCGTCCAGCCCGTCCATCAGGTCGATCGCGACCTGGGTCAGCCGCGCTTCGGTATAGCGATACGCAGCGGCGTTATCGCCGTCGATATTGCCGAAATTGCCCTGTCCGTCGACCAGCGGGTAGCGCAGCGCAAAGGTCTGCGCCAGGCGGACCATCGCGTCATAGACCGACTGGTCGCCATGCGGGTGATATTTGCCGATCACGTCGCCGACGACGCGCGCGCATTTCTTGTAGGCGTCGTTCGGATTGAGCTTCAGCCCGCGCATCGCCCACAGCAGGCGGCGATGCACCGGCTTCAGCCCGTCGCGCACATCGGGGAGCGAGCGCGCGGTGATGGTCGACATCGCATAGACGAGGTAACGTTCGCTGAGTGCGGAGTCGAAGGGGGCATCGACGATGGAGTCAAAGGGATCGGGATCGCGGGTATCGCTCATGACGATGCTTGTTAGAGGCGCTGTGGGGGGAGGCAAGCCCTGCGCGGCGCTTTTGGCGCTCGCACTGCCCGTGGCAGCGGCGGCCCAGTCGTCGGCGCCGGGCGCCCCCGAGCAGCGCTGGCGGCTGCCGCCCGACGTACGCATGCTCGCGCAGATGGGCGGCAATCGCGAGGCGCTGCGCCTGATCGAGGCCGAGATCGGCACATGCGAAGCAGCGCGCACGGCCAAGACGGTGCCGGACGATAACTGCATCGATCTGTTCATCACGGCGACGACGCTGGCGCAACGGGTGCGGGACGGGGTCAAGGCGACCGCATTGGCCCAACGCGCCGTGGCGGCGGCGGAGCGTGCGCTGCCGCCCGGCCATCTCGACCGCGCACTGGCACGGCGACTATTGGCGAGCACGTTGGTCCAGACGCCGGACGCTGCGCTGGCCGAGTATCGCGTGGCGCTCGCTTTGTATCGCGCGGCGGGCAGCAATGCGCAGGACAATGTCCTGGACGACATGGTGGACCTGCTCAACGCCCATTCGCGCTATGCCGAGGCGGAGCCGCTGCTGCGCGGCATCCTGGACCGCGCGCTCGCCCGGCGCGGCGCGGCGCACCCCGATGTCGGCGCGGCGCTGACCAATTTGTCGATCAACCTGTCGGCGCAGCGGCGGGAGGCGGAGGCGCATCCACTGCTGGTGCGCGCGCTGGCCATCTATGAGGGCGCGCTACCGCCCAATCATCCGCACATCGCGGTGCTGCTGGTCAATGTCGGCGCCTCGCTGATTGCGCTGCAGCGGCCACAGGAGGCGGTGCCGGTCCTGCGCCGGGCGCTGGCGCTGCGGGAAGCCAATCTGCGCGCGGGGCATCCCGACATTGCGGTCGCGCTGGGTGCACTCGCCAACGCGCTGACGGCGGCGGGCGACGTGACGGGCGCGGAGGGGGCGTTGCGGCGCGCGCTCGACATTCGCCGGGCGGCATTTCGCCTGGGGTCGCCGGCAATTGCCAACGGGATCGTCAGCCTGGCCTATAATCTGGGCAAACAGGGCCGCCATGCAGAGGCGGTGGCGCTGTATCGGGAGGCACGGGCGATTTACGCCGCGGCCTATCCGCCCGGCCATCCCTATCGCATCAACGGGGACTGGTCGCTGGCCGCCGCGCTGCTGGAGGGGGGCACGGACCTGGCCGAGGCGCGCAGCCATTACCGCGAGGCGGGGCGGAATGCCACCGCGCGGATCGGCAGCTATCGCGACTTTGACGCCGGCGCGATGCGGGAGGCGGAAAGCTGGCGCAACATCTTTGCCGGGCAGGCGAAAGTGGCGTGGGCGCTGACGCAGCGATAGCGTCGTTATCTGTTTGGCGGTGCCGGCCCGCTTCCCGATTCGGCACAACGGTGCAGACTCGCCCTTCCGGCGGTTAACCATCTCGCCTATCGTTCCACCCACGGACCGCAGGGGGACTCGAATGCGAATCGTGGCGGCATTGCTGGCAATCGTGGCGCTGGCCGGGTGCGAAGGCGCGCCCAAAAAGGATCAGGACAAGATCAGCACCGAGGCCGTCGCCGCGCTGACCGCGACCGGCGGGGCGTTCGACTATCGCTATGCGTACAAGGTGCCGGGCAACCATGTGAAGGCGGTGGTCGAATCGCATGCGGCGGGCTGTGACAAGCTCGGCCCGGCGCGGTGCCGCATCCTTTCGCTGCGCTATCGCGTCGATGATGCGAACCGGATCGCGGCGACGCTGACATTCCGCATCGACCCGTCGGTCGCGCGCAGTTTCGGCGAGGCGGCGACCAAGGTCGTGGTCGGCGGCGGCGGCGCGCTGGTCGAGACCGAGATCGCCGGGGCCGATGCGACCGCGAGCGCGCGATCCAACGCGCTGGTCGGGCGACTGCGCGAACAGCTCGCCAACGCCAAGGCGAGCAATGACCCGATCCAGCAGGATCGCGCGCGCAGGTTGCAGACCGCGCTCGACGTGATCGCCGAATCGGAGGCCGACAGCGGCGAGACCATGGCGACCGCGCCGGTGCTGATCACCTATGCCTCCGGCACCCCGGCGCCGGGCCTGAACGGGTCGGCGGATGCGAGCTTCCGCGACGCGGGGGACAAGCTGGTCACGTCCGCTGCGGGAATTGCGCAGGTGCTCGCCTCGGTTGGCCCCTGGCTGTTGTTGATGGTGATCGCAGTGCTGGTGCTGCGCCTGCTGATCCACGGCACCGGTGGAGCACCGGCTCCGGCAACCGGCCAGGACGAGGATGAGGCCTATCGCGAGCCCGGCGAGCCCGAGCGGCGTAACGCGATCCAGCGCTGGTTCAATCGGGACGATAATCCCGCTTGAAACCCCCACCCGTTGAGGATCGTACGGCGCGGCCATCGGTCGCGCCGCTTTGCGTCATTTTCGGGGCACAATTGCACCTATCCGGTCTCACATTACTGTTATTTAATAGATTTTTCGCCCGCAAAATACGGCAAAAAAGTGGCATTGCTTATATCCCTGTAATGTGATGTGTTATCACGGCACGCCAAAGCGTGCTTCTGCGGCGACGAATGGAGCCGCGAACAGGAGGTTGCCACATGCACTGGAAATCGGGTTCCGCACTCCTAGCCTTAGCCGTCACGCTCACCGCCTGCTCTGCACCGGAACAGAGCAGTCCATCGTCCGAACGCGCCGGGATGGAGACATCCGATGCCGCCGAACCGCCCGCCGGGGTTGCCGTCACCGCCGCGCCGGGGGTCGCATTCAACTATCGCTACGCCTTCAGCCTGCCCGCCCAACGCGTCGCCACCGCGCAGGAGACGCATGCCGCCGCGTGTGAGAAATTGGGCGTCGCGCGGTGTCGGATCACCGGCATGCGTTACCGCCTGACCGGCGAAAATGCGGTCGAGGCGATGCTGGCGTTCAAGCTCGATCCCACGCTGGCCCGCGCCTTTGGCAAGGAGGGGATCGCCGCAATCCAGCAGGCCGAAGGGCGTCTGGTGGATGCCGAGATCACCGGCACCGATGCCGGGGCAGAAATCGCACGGCTGGCCGGCGAACGCGCACGGGCGGGCGACGAACTTGCGCGGATCGACCGTGAGCTGGCGCGCACCAACCTGTCTGCCAGCGAGCGCGCGGAGTTGCAGCGCCAGCGCGCCGACCTCGTCGCGCAGATCGGACAGGTGCAGAGTGCATCCGGCGCGCAACGCGAATCGCTCGCGAACACGCCGATGACCTTCGACTATCGATCCGGCCCGGCAGTACGCGGGTTCGATGCCAGCGCACCGCTGAGCAGCGCGCTCGACCTGCTTGCGGGATCGGCGCAGGCGACGCTTGCCTTCGTGCTTGGAGCGCTCGCGATTCTTGCGCCGCCGGGCCTGGTGTTGGGCCTTGGCCTGCTGCTGTGGCGCTGGCTAAAGCCGCGGTTCCGCCGGGCAGCGTCCGCCCCCGCACGCACCAGCGATTGATTGCACCCCGGGTCGGCTTCCGATATAGGCCCGCCCTTACCGCCCCGGCGACGCGCGACCGTGCCGCCGGGGCACCGCGTTTCTGAAGGACCCCCTATGGCACGCCGCCGCCAGATTTATGAGGGCAAGGCCAAGATCCTCTACGAAGGCCCCGAACCCGGCACGCTGATCCAGTATTTCAAGGACGATGCGACCGCGTTCAACGCCCAGAAAAAGGGTACGATCAGCGGCAAGGGCGTGCTCAACAACCGGATTTCCGAGCATATCTTCACGTTGCTCGGCAATATCGGCATCCCGACGCACTTCATCCGCCGCCTGAACATGCGCGAGCAGTTGATCCGCCAGGTCGAGATCGTGCCGATCGAGGTGGTGGTGCGCAACGTCGTCGCCGGGTCGCTGGCCAAGAAGCTGGGGATCGAGGAAGGCACGCCGCTGCCGCGCACGATCATCGAATATTATTTCAAGGACGATGCGCTGGGCGACCCGCTGGTCACCGACGAGCATATCCTGTGCTTTGGCTGGGCGGCACAGGAAGAGCTGCACGACATGGCCGACATGGCGATCCGCGTGAACGATTTCATGTCGGGCCTGTTCGCCGGCATTGGTATCCGCCTCGTAGACTTCAAGCTCGAATTCGGGCGGATCTTCGACGAGAATGGCTATGCCCGGATCATCCTGGCGGACGAGATCAGCCCCGATGGCTGTCGCCTGTGGGACATGGCGAGCGGCGAAAAGCTCGACAAGGACCGCTTCCGCCGCGACCTGGGCGGCGAAGTCGAAGCCTATCAGGAAGTGGCCCGCCGCCTGGGCCTGTTGCCCGAGGGCGCCGATTCGGCAGTGCTGGACCTTGAGACCCACCGCAAGAAGCGCGGGAAGTAAGAGCAAAATCGTCATCCCCGCGAAAGCGGGGACCTATCTCCCTGACTTTCCAAACGCACAACCGTGGCATTGAATGGCCAACGCACGAGATGGGTCCCCGCTTTCGCGGGGATGACGGCGGGACGCGACGGTACGCTCAACCCTTCGCCTTCAACCCCGCGATGATTCCGAAGATGAAGGAACAGACCAGCGCGATCTGAACCTGTCCGCTCGGGTCGCTCCACCCGAAATATTCCCGGCCGAACGCGGCGAGCGCGATGAACAGGGCAATTGCCAGATATGCCATGACGCCAGACTCCGCCGGGGACCGCCCCTGTGGCGGCGACTCGGCAAGGCCGAGTGTCGCGGACCGGGGTAAATGGGCGATGAAAATCTTGAACCCGCGTCGCGTTAGGCTCATAGGGCGCGGCAAATCCCCGGAGGAATCCCCATGAAGCTGCGCATCGTCGTCACCCTCAAGAACGGCGTGCTGGACCCGCAGGGCAAGGCGATCGAACACGCGCTGGGCTCGCTCGGCTTTTCGGGCGTCGGCGAGGCGCGCGTCGGCAAGCTGATCGAACTCGACGTTGCCGACGACACCAGCGACGCGGACATCGATGCGATGTGCCAGAAGCTGCTCGCGAATACCGTGATCGAAAACTACCGGGTCGAAAAGGCATGAAGACCGCCGTCATCGTCTTTCCTGGATCGAATTGCGACCGCGACCTGGCGGTGGCGATCGAGAGCGTGACCGGGACCAAGCCGGCGATGGTCTGGCATGGCGAGAGCGAATTGCCCGACGGCCTTGGCCTGATCGCGCTGCCGGGCGGCTTTTCCTACGGCGATTATCTGCGCTGCGGCGCGATCGCGGCGCGCTCGCCGGTGGTGCGCGCGGTGGTCGATGCGGCGAATCGCGGGGTGCCGGTCATCGGCATCTGCAACGGGTTTCAGGTGCTGACCGAAACCGGCCTGCTGCCCGGTGCGCTGATGCGCAATTCCGGCCTCAACTTCGTCTGCCGCGACGTCGCGCTGACGGTCGAGAACAGCCAGTCGATCTTCACCAGCCGCTATGATGCGGGTGAGACGATCTCGATTCCGGTCGCGCACCATGACGGCAATTACTTCGCCGACTCCGACACGCTCGACCGGATCGAAGGTGAGGGGCGCGTCGCGTTCCGCTATGCCAGCGACGTCAATGGCAGCGCGCGGCAGATCGCGGGCATCGTCAATGCCGGCGGCAATGTACTGGGCATGATGCCACACCCCGAACGCAAGATCGAAGCCGCCCATGGCGGCAGCGACGGACGCCGCCTGTTCGAAGGGCTGCTCGAAGCGGTGGCGTGAGGCAGTGAGCGGCCCGGCCCCGATCGTTTGCGACACCTGTCCGGTCGCCGATCGCGCCGTCTGTTCAGCCTTGTCGCCTGACGATCGCGGCGAACTCGCGCGGATCGGGCATCACCGACGCTATACGCGCGGCGAGACGATCGTCGCGGCGGGCGATTCGGCGACGGTCTGCGCCACCCTCACGCGCGGTGCGGCGAAGATGTCGACCATCGACCGCGACGGGACCGAGCGGATCGTCGCGCTCGTCCACCCTGCGGGGATGCTGGGCCAGCTGTTCGCGCCGACCGCGACGCTGCACGTCACCGCGCTGACCGATAGCGAGGCGTGCCTGTTTCCGGCGTCGCACGTCGCCGCGCTGAGCGACGCGCGTCCGGCGCTCGCCCGCCGCCTGCTGGCCGAAGTGAGCCGCGAGCTGGACGCGAGCCGCGCGCTGATCGACCTGATTTCGAAGCGCCAGGCCAAGGGGCGCGTCGCTGCGCTGATCCTGGCCTTTGCCCGTGCAGCCAGCCCGGCGCCGTGCCACGAGGCCGACAGCTTTGACCTGCCGCTGACGCGTGGGGAGATGGCGCAGCTGCTGGGCATCACGATCGAGACGGTGAGCCGCACGCTGACTGCGCTGGAAACGGCGGGGCTAATCGCGCGGCACGGCAGCCATGGTATCGCGATTCGCGACCGCGCAGCGCTGGACGACCTCGCCGCCGGATAAAAGAAAGGCGGACGAACCCATAGGTCCGCCCGCCGGGAGGGGGAGGTTGGTTGGTCAGACCGTGAAACGGATCACCGCGACGATCAGGCCCCAGATCATCAGCATGACCGGCATGATCATTACCTGGACGGTCGCGCCGCCTGCGCCGAGATGGCCCGATCCGGTCGGCAGCCCGTGCGCCACGAAATCGGCGAAGCTGGGTGCGCGCCCCTCGCCCGGCGCAACCCGCGCCCACCAGGCTGGAACGATGAAGGCGGCGGCGAGGAAGACGCCGAAGATCACGAAGGGAATCGCCAGCCCCTTCTCCCCGAACGCCGCCCACATGATGCCGAGATAGGCGAAGAAGCCCGCGAACACCCCGATATGCAGCGCCGGGTGCAGGTCGAACACATGCGCGCCACGCGTGCGCGGCATCGGCGTCGCCTGAACGAATGCGGTCTGGTGCAGCGGCATGTTCATCGTCGGTCTCCTTTGTCGGGAGCGACGATGCAGCGAATCTGCGGCGGCAACTTTGCGATCCGTCAAAATCGACAATAGGGGAGAAAATTCACCAAATAGGCTTGCATCACTGGTTTGACGCTGCCATAACGAAGCCATGCTTATTGCACGCCTCTTGCCGCGACCGCGACCCTTTAGCTGTCGACATTGACGGTCGCATCGCTGCGCCCGTCGATCAGGGCGTAGCTCAAGCGCGTTAGAGCGCCCGCTTTGGAAGCGGGAGGTTGCGGGTTCAAATCCCGTCGCCCTGACCAACCCTCACTGAAAATGATGCTTTTTCGCCGCCTTCAGGTGTGGCCGAACGCAATCCAGTGCGCGGTCGGTTTGTGATTCCGATGCTAGCGGGTGCAAATCCCGCCGGTCACCCCTGAGGGCGGCGAGCAGGCTGCGGCTCGCGTCAAGATGCAAGCGCGGACCAGACCGGGCGCAAACGCGCGTATCAAACACCTATTTGGTTATAATCCTCACGAGGAAGCAAAAAGCGGCGTCGTGCGCGCGAGGATCAGGATCGCGCTGGGCCACAGCATCGTGTTCCACAGGTCCTTCCAGCCATCGTCGAGGTACAGCCGTGTCCCGGCCGCCAGCGCGTCGCGAATGTCCCAGGCTTCACCCGCCAGCGTGACCGCCAGTGCCACGGCCCAGGGCTTCCAGCTACGTAGCGGCCAGCGGAAGATTAGCGCGGCGGTGAAGAAGACGATCAGACCGATATGGACGTGCAGGCTATCGCGGGCGAGCCCGCTCCAGTCGACGAGCCATTGCTTGCTGTCCTGAAACATGCCGAGCACGGGTTACACCCGCATGCGGAACGGGGTGAAATCGGTGCCCTCGTCGAACACGTCCAAACCCTCGCGCCGCTTGAGGAAGCCGACCACGGCATAGGTGACCGGAGTCAGCACAACCTCCCACAACACCTTCAGCCCCCAATTGGTGACCATTACCATCAGCACCTGTTCGGTCGTCCACACACCAAGAAATGCGAGCGGGTAGAAGATCAGGCTGTCCACGCCCTGGCCGAACACGGTCGATCCGATCGTGCGGCTCCACAGATGCTTGCCGCGCGTCCACAGCTTCATCCGCGCAAGGACATAGGAGTTGACGAACTCGCCCGCCCAGAACGCGATCATCGACGCGCCGACGATGCGCCATACCTGGCCGAACGCGGCCTCATACACCTCCTGCCCCTCCCAGCCCGGGGCGGGGGGCATGGCGACGATCACCCAGCACATGACAGCCGCGAAAAAGGTCGCACCGAACCCGGCCCAGATCACCCGGCGCGCACGCGCATAGCCGTAGATTTCGGTGAGCACGTCGCCGATGACATAGGAGAGCGGAAAGAACAGGATTCCCGCGCCGAAGGTAAGCCCGCCGAGCGTGGCGACCTTTGCCGCGCCCACCACGTTGGACAGGACAAGGATGACGCAGAAGGCGGCCATCACATAGTCGTAGTAACGGAAATGGCCGCCCGCGACTTGCCCTGCGTTGATCCGTACCGGTGCTGCCCCGTCACTCATCGCCCACCCCCTGATTACGCGCGCCGACTATGATCGCGGTTCCACACCCGCGCAATCCGCGCTAACGGGTCCAACATGCGCGCCCGTAGTTCAACTGGATAGAGCACGAGCCTTCTAAGCTTGGAGTTGCAGGTTCGAGTCCTGCCGGGCGCGCCAGTTGCTGGGCTTGGTTCGATACTGCGATAACGCCGACCCGGGATCGCGCGCCGACATCAGCGATCTGGTCGATCGCCATATCCACCATCCAGAAGGAAGCGGCGAATGCTCGCGTCGCTGCTGAGGCCGGCCGCAACGGCCGCCGCCTCACGCGCGGCATCGGGCTGGTGCGACAGCCACAGCGTGCGCGCCCGGGCCGCCCACCACGGCTGATAGGATCTGGCACCATCGATGCCGTCGAGCAGCAGGAGCGCGGCGGCGGGATCGCCGGCTTCGGCGACGGCAACCGCACGCGCCACGCGCACGCCGGTGGTCGGCGCGAAGCTGGCGAGGATATCGTACAGCCGCACCAGCTGGCCAGTGAAGCGCTCACCGGTCAGGCGCTGCTGGGCGTGGAGCGACTGGATCGCCGCCTCGGTCTGGAACCGTCCGGGTACCCCCAGCCGGGCGGCTGCGCGCAGCAACGCTTCCGCCTCCATAATCAGGTCGCGCGACCATAAGGACGTGTCCTGATGACGAAGCGCGATGAAATGCCCGTCGGCATCGCGCCGCGCGGCCCGGCGCGCCTCGCAATGCAGCATCATCGACAATAGCCCAAGCGCCTCCGGCTGATCCGGCACGTGCCGGACAGTCAACCGCGCGAGCCAGATCGCCTCTTCGGCCAGGCCGGCAAGCCGTGCGTCGGCGCTCGCGACGTCCTCCCAGGCGGTTCCGTAAGCGGCATAGGTCGCAGCGAGCACTGCGGACAGGCGTTCGGGAATGTCTTCGGGATCGGGGATGACAAAGGCGATACCGGCATCGCGGATGCGCCGCTTGGCGCGGACCAGCCGCTGCCCCATCGACGCAGCGGATACCAGGAAGGACGCCGCAATGCGCGCGGCGTCGAGCCCCAACACCGTCTGGAGCATCAGCGGTGCCTGAACACCCTGCGCGATTGCGGGATGCGTGCACACGAACATCAGCTTGAGCCGGTCATCGCCAAATCGGTCCATCGCGGCATCGGCGCGTTCGTCGTGCAGCATGCGCGCGGTCTCCGATCCGCGCTCGGCGGTTTGTCGCCGTCCCATGGCATGCCCGACGCTGCGGCGCGCGACGGTCAAAAGCCACCCGGTCGGATTGGCCGGGACACCATCCTGCGGCCACTGCGCCAGCGCCGCGGCGAACGCATCGGCCAGTGCGTCTTCGGCAGCGGCTATATCGCGCGTCCGGCTCGCCAGGATCGCGAGCAATTTGCCATAGGAGTCGCGCGCCGCAACGGTCGCCAGAGCGGCAACATCGCGGCGCGCGGCGTCCATCAGCCGGCCGGAGGTGGCAGAACCGGGCGGATCTCGACCGACCCGGCGGTGACGCAGGGCGCACGGGCTGCCCAGTCGAGTGCCGCATCAAGGTCGGGAACATCGACGATCACGTAACCGCCCAGCATCTCCTTGGTGTCGGCAAACGGGCCGTCGGCGACATGTCGTGTGCCCCCTTCGACCCGCAAGGTGGTGCCGACTTCGGGGGGCTGCAATCCGTTGCCGCTGATCATGATGCCGGACTGGGCGATGGTGCCCATATATGCGCTCCAGCCGCCCCAATAGGGTTCGGCCTGTGCGGGGTCGGTGCGTTTGGCCTGCTCGTCCGCAGTCTCATAGAATAGCAGCATATAGTGCATGTCGATCGCCTTCCGTCCGATGATGTACGCCCACCGACCCGGTGTCGATGGACGAGCGGCCCTTGCCGCCCACCCCGATGTGCTTCGGGCGCAGCGCATTTCGACAATGCGCCATCCCCCGGCCCATTTTTCTCCAACCATGGCGCGATAAATTCATTTGCCTATCCCCCGCCCGATGCCGACCATATCGCACACAAGAAGTGACCGGGAGGGGGACGCGATGCCGCATTTCGGCGATTATCAGCATACCATTTATGGCGCGGGGCTGCAGGGCGTGCTGCCGACAATTCCCGTCGATTTCGCCACCCTCGAACAGCGCGCAGCGGCTGCGATGGCGCCGTCGCTGCTGTCCTATGTTCAGGGCGGGTGCGGGGACGAGCAGACGCAGCGGGCCAATGCCGATGCGTTTCGCCATTGGGGTATCGTGCCACGGATGATGGTCGATTGCTCGACCCGCGACCTGTCGGTCGAATTGTTCGGGATGCAGCTCCCCTCCCCGCTGTTCATGGCACCCGTCGGCGTGGCGGGGATGTGCACGCAGGACGGACATGGCGACATCGCGGCTGCGCGCGCCGCCGCCATGACCGGGGTGCCGCTGACCGTCTCCACGCTGACCAACGATCCGCTGGAGGACGTCGCTGCGGCGATGGGCAACACGCCGGGGATGTTCCAGCTCTACACGCCCAAGGACCCCGAACTCGCCGCCAGTCTGGTCAGCCGGGCCGAGGCGGCGGGATACAAGGCGATCGTCGTGACGCTCGACACCTGGGTCACCGGCTGGCGGCCACGCGACCTGAACACCGCCAATTTCCCGCAGCTGCGCGGGCATGTCCTGTCGAATTACTGGTCCGACCCGCGCTTTCAGAAGATGCTGGCAAAGCCCGTGGCAGAAGACCCGCGCGCGGCGGTGATGACCTGGGCCGCGACGTTCGGGCGCGTGCTGACCTGGGCCGACATGCCGTGGCTGCGGTCGCTGACCAGGCTGCCGATCGTCCTCAAGGGCATCTGCCACCCCGATGATGCGCGGCGCGCGATCGATGAAGGGGCGGACGGCATTTATTGCTCCAATCATGGCGGGCGCCAGGCCAATGGCGGGATCGCGGCGATCGACCTGTTGCCCGATGTGGTCGCGGCGGCGGGCGACGTGCCGGTGCTGTTCGATTCAGGGATCCGGTCGGGCAGCGATGTCGCCAAGGCGCTGGCGCTCGGCGCGACCGCGGTCGGCGTGGGCCGCCCCTATTGCTACGGCCTGGCGCTCGGTGGCGCAGAGGGCGCGGCGCACGTGCTGCGATCGATCCTGGCCGAGGCCGATCTGCTGATGGCGGTCGACGGGTTCCCGAACATTGCGGCGTTACGCGAGGCAGGGGCGCGGCGGTTAAGTTGAAGCCCGTGAGGCCCACTCAAAACCCCGATTGACCAGCGTTGTCTGATAGCGCTACCAATCGAGTCGTACACGGCCCGTCAGTGGCCGGACTAACGAGGAGAGATGCGCATGATGGCCCCATTGGCGCTGGTCGCCCTGCTTGCCGCCGCGCCGCAAGCGGCACCCGCCCGCACCGACAAATTGCCGGTCGGCATCTGCATCAACATCGGCAACACGTTCGAACCGCCTGCCGAATCCGCCTGGGGCGGCAAGCCGCTGGCCGATGACGATATGGCGATCATCGCCAAGGCCGGGTTCAAGACCGTGCGCCTGCCCGTCCGGTGGGACACGCATGCCGGGCCGGGGCCGGACTTCAAGATCGACGAAGCCTATATGAAGCGCATCCGCACCGCGGTCGAACAGGCGCGCGCGGCGGGGCTGAACGTCATCCTCAACAGCCATCATTTCGAGGCGATCCACAAGGACCCGCTGGGCAGCGCGCCGCAGCTGGCGGCGATGTGGCGGCAGATCGCGGCGCGCTTTGCCGACATGCCGCGCGACCATGTCTGGTTCGAGATCGAGAATGAACCGCACGGCAAGTTCGACAACAAGAACCTGATCGCGGTCATCACCCCGGCGCTCAAAGCGATCCGCGAGACCAACCCCGATCGCCCCGTCATCGTCGGCGGCGAGTTCTGGAGCGGGATCGACAGCCTGGCGACGCTGCCGTTGCCCGAGGACCCGCACATCGTCCCGACCTTCCATTACTACGAGCCGTTCGACTTCACGCATCAGGGGGCGAGCTGGGTCAATCCGGCGCCGCCGCTCGGCCGCACCTATGGCACCGCCGAGGATGCGTTGCGCCTGAAGCGCGATGTCGAGAAGATCCGCGCCTATATCGCGCGGACTGGCAAGACGCCGTTCATGGGTGAGACGGGGGCGCACACCACCACCAGCCTCGACCAGCGCGTCGCCTATCACCGCGCGGTCACCGCCGCGTTCGGCCCGATGGACATCGGCATGTGCACATGGGCGTACAGCAACACCTTCCCATTCTATGACAAGGAGAAGAAGCAATGGCTTCCGGGTCTGCGCGGCGCGATGGGGCTGCCGGAATGAAGCACGTTCTGATCGCGGCGGCGGCGCTCGCCGCGCTCGCCCCCGCCGCCGTTGTGGCACAGGACCAACCGACCGCCGAGCTGCAGGCGCTGGACGATGCGCTGCCCGGCACCCTGATCAACGATCCGTCGCGCCTCGACTGGGCCTTTTACGGCGCCGAGCAGAAGACCAAGAATGTGCAGGACGCGTCGATCCCCGGCGGCGGCGCTGCCGTACGGGTCGAAGTGCCGCGCGCGGGTGCCAACATCTTTGACAGCGGCGCGAATGTGCCGATCCGGCGGGGCATCGCGGTCGGGCGCGACGTGACGGTCGCCTTTTATGCCCGGACGGTGAAGTCCGAAGCGCCAGGCGGCAAGGGCAAGATCGGCGTCCGCTTCCAGCAGAATGCCGCGCCCTATGCGGGCTTTGGCGATACCGTGCTCGATATCGGCAGCGAATGGGGACTGTACGAAGTCACCGCGCGATCGGACAAGGCGTTGCCGACCGGACAGGCGGTGGTGGGCCTGCAGCTCGCCGGGGCCAAGCAGGTGATCGAGATCGGCCAGGTCATCGTGGTCGAAGGCGCCACGAGCATCCGCACCGTCAAGCGGGTCGAAGCCGCCGCCGCGCCCGACCCCGAGCTGCCGCCGCAGCTCAAGGACAAGGGCAAGATGCTCAATGATCCGGCCAATCGCGACTGGGGCTTTTTCGGCGCGGGGCAGACGACCAAGGCGACGGTGACCAATGTCTATGGTCGCGTCGGTACGCTGTTCAGCGTCGCCAATGCCGGGGCCGCGCCCTATGCGTCGGGCGCGAGCGTGACGCTGAACGAGGAGATCAAGGAGGGCGATGTCCTGCTGGTCGCGGTGCTCGCGCGCACCTTGTCGGCGGCGACGCCGGATGGCCAGGGGATGCTGTCGGTCCGCATCCAGAAAAACGCCGCGCCCTATGACGGCTTCCTCGACAAGCCGGTGCAGGTCGGGCCGAACTGGCGGCTCTACCAGTTCCGCACCCAAGCCCCGATGGACATCGCCAAGGGTGCAGGCCAGCTGTCGCTCCACACCGGGGCTGCCCGGCAGGAGATCGAGGTCGGCCCCGTCTATGTCATTCGTGAAGAAGCGGTGCTGACATCGTCGAGCAACTGATCCTGACCGCCGGGGCTGCGCGCACGGCGGTGGCCCCGGCGCTGAGTGGCGCGCTGACCGAATGGACCATCGACGGCCAGCCGATGCTGCGCACGGCGTCGGCGGAGGCGATTGCCGCGCGCGATCCGCTGGGCATGGCCAGCTTTCCGCTGGTGCCCTTTTCGAACCGGATCGCCGATGCGCGGTTCGACTGGGCGGGCGCGAGCCATGCGATCACGCCGAATTTCGCGCCCGAGCCGCATGCGATCCATGGCATTGGCTGGACGTCGGAATGGGCCGTTCGGGAGGCGGACGACCGGCGCGTCGTGCTGACGCTCGACCATGCGGGCGATGCGCGCTGGCCGTTCGCCTTTGCGGCTGAGCAAATTGTCGAACTGACCCCCGACACACTGACCGTGATCCTCACGGCGCGCAATCTGGAGGCGTTCGACGCGCCGCTGGCGTGCGGGCACCACCCCTATTTTCCGGCAGCGGGCGCGCGGCTGCGCTTTGCGGCGGAGCGGCGCTGGCCACCCGATGCGCGCATGCTGCCCGGCGAACCGGTCGAGATTGCCGATCGGGAGGTCGATTTCGCAGTGGCCGAACGCGCACTCGACTGCGCCTTTTCCGGATGGGACGGGGTCGCGACGATCAGCTGGCCGGGGCGCGCGATGCGAATCGAGTCCGAGGTCGACCACGCCGTGGTCTATACCCCGGCCGGCGCACCGCATTTCTGTTTCGAGCCGGTGGCGCATCTGCCCAATGCGCTCAGCGTGGCGGTTGCGCCCGGCGCGAGTCATCGCGCGACGATGCGCCTGATCGCGCAAGCTGCTAGCGTGCGCGCATGACAGCGCCGCCCGTTTCCAGCATCGTCATCGTCGGCGGGGGGACCGCCGGGTGGATGGCCGCCGCAGCCGCCGCGCGCTTTCTGAGCGACGGACAACGCAGCATCACCTTGATCGAATCCGATGCGATCGGCACGGTCGGCGTCGGCGAGGCGACGATCCCGCCGATCCGCGAATTCAACCATCGGCTGGGCATCGACGAGCGCGAGTTTGTGCGCGAGACCGGCGCGACGATCAAGCTGGGCATCGAATTCGTGAACTGGGGGCAGGTCGGTGACCGGTATCTGCACCCGTTCGGCGAGCTGGGGCATGATTTTCAGGGCGTCGCCTTCCACCAATATTGGCTGAAGCACCGCATCGGCGGCCTTGAGGACTATTGGATGGCAGCGCAGGCGGCACGGCGCGACCGGTTCGCTCACCCTGCCGCCGACCCGCGAACGCCCCTGGGTGGCCTCGCCTACGCCTATCATTTCGATGCGGGGCTTTATGCCGCATTTCTGCGCCGCCGGGCCGAAGCGGGAGGCGTGAAGCGGGTCGAGGGGAGGATCGCGTCGGTCGAGCGCGACGGCGCGACCGGACATGTCGCCGCGGTCGTGCTGGACGATGGCCGCCGCATCGCGGGCGATTTATTCATCGACTGTTCGGGCTTTCGCAGCCTGTTGCTCGGTGACGCGCTGGGGGTCGGCTATCGCGACTGGTCGCACTGGTTGCCGTGCGACCGCGCGATGGCGGTGCCGTGCGAGCGCGTCGATCCGCTGACCCCGCTGACGCGCTCCACCGCGCATGAATTCGGCTGGCAATGGCGCATCCCGCTGCAGCATCGCACCGGCAATGGCATCGTTTACGCCAGCGCATTCGCGAGCGGGGAGCGTGCGCGCGAGACCTTGCTCGCCCATCTCGACGCGCCTGCGACCGCAGAGCCTCGCGGACTGTCCTTCACTGCGGGGGTGCGGGAGCAGCAATGGGTCGGCAATGTCGTCGCGCTGGGCCTGTCGGCGGGGTTTGTGGAACCGCTCGAATCGACCAGCATCCATTTGATTCAGACCGGCATATCGAAGCTGATGTGGCTGTTCCCCGACAGCGGCATGGGCGCGGCGGGGCGTAACGAATACAACCGGCTGATGCATGAGGCCTATGAATATGTGCGCGATTTCATCGTGCTGCATTACAAGGCAACGCAGCGCCGCGACAGCGAACTGTGGCGCCATGTCAGCGCGATGGCGGTTCCCGACAGCCTGGCCGCAAAGCTTGAATTGTGGCGCGAGCGCGGACGCATCCGGCGGTACGATCACGACCTGTTCGGCGTGCCGAGCTGGGTCGCGGTGCTGCTGGGCCAGCATATCATGCCGGAGGGCTATGACCCGCTGGTCGATTCGATGGACGATGCGCGCGTGACCGCCGCGATGCGCCAGATCGCCGCGACCTATGCCGATGTGGCGGGGAAGCTCCCCGGCCATGCCGACCAGATCGCGGCGATGCTGCGTTAGGTCACGGACACGCGATCACGCTGTCCGCCGCGGTGCCCAAGGCGACGCGCGACAGGCTGAAGGTAAATGCCCCTTCGCTGCGCAGCATGAACGGTGCCTCGACGCGGCCGAGATTCGCGCCGCCCTTGGCGAAGCATTTGAGCGGGACGCCATAGCTGACCCATTCGCCGGGTTTGGCGCTCTCGACCGGGGTCGCGCGCACCGCAGCATTGCCCAGGCGGAAGCTGAGCGCGCCTGCGGGCTTCGCATCGACCCGCATCGTCGCGACCAGCATGACATCGCCATTGGTCTCGCGCGTCAGGTCGAGCGGGGCCTGGGTGGCGATTGCCACATCGGCATTGCCGGACCCGATCGCGAAACGCCGTGCGCCTTCCTGCACGACATGATCGACCGCAGTCACGCGCACCCGCCCGCTCGCCGCGACCGCCGGCACCGTGGTGATGCGCGTCGAATCCGCCGGGTCGCCGTAGACGAGCAGCGACCAGGATGCGGCGGGCACGCCGCCCGCGAAATAGACGTTGCCCGCGTCTTCCGCCGGAACCTCGCTATCCTCCGACAACGGCTTCCACGGCACCCCACCAGCGGCGAGCGTCAGGCCATAGCCGAAGGGAAACAATGTCGGCCCGTCGGCGCGCGCGGTGGCGGGCCAGGCGACGGGGAGCTTGCCGGTAAAGTCGTAGGGCGCGCGACGATCCTTGCGCTGGATCAGCAGGTCGGCGATCCCCGCCCCCTCCGATCCGGGCAGCCACGCGACGACGAAGGCGTCGGCGGCATTCAGTTCGGGGTTCATGAACAGCGGGCGGCCGGTGACCATCACTGCGACGACCGGAATCCCCTGCGCCTTGAGCTTTTTCATCGTCTCATAAGGCTTGCGCAATTCGGGGCGCAGCTGGAGCGTTTTGAGGTCACCCTGGAACTCGGCATAGGGCGTTTCGCCGAACACGACGATCGCGACGTCGGGCTTCTTGGCAAACGTGCCGTCCGCGACCAGCTCGGCGCTACCGCCGGTCGCGGTGACGGCGTCCTGCAGCCCCTTCCAGATCGAAGTCGCGCCGGGGAACTGCTCGTTCTTCACGCCCGTGCCCTGCCAGGTCAGCGTCCAGCCGCCAGCCTGACGGCCGATGTCGTCGGCGGCATCACCCGCGACCAGCACATGCGCGCCCGCCTTTACCGGCAGCAGCGAACCGTTATTCTTGAGCAGCACCAGCGACTTGCGCACCGCGTCGCGCGCGACCGCGCGGTGATCGGCATGGCCCAGCAGCGACCAGTCGCCCGAATATTTACGCGTCGACGGCTTGCCCGCCTCGAACAGCCCCAGCCGCATCTTGACCCGCAGGATGCGCGCGACCGCATCGTCGAGCCGCGCCATCGGCACTTCACCGGACTTCACCTGTGCGACCAGCGAATGCCAGAGCGGCTTCCAGCTATCGGGTGCCATATACATGTCGAGCCCGGCATTGACCGCTTTTGGGCAGGATGCGTTGGTGCAGCCTTCGACCTGGCCGTGCGCATTCCAGTCGGAGACGAGGAAGCCGCCGAAATTCATGCGGTTCTTGAGCACATCGGTCAGCAGGCCCTTGTGCCCGGTCATCTTGGTGCCGTTCCAGCTGGAGAAGCTGACCATCACCGTCGCCACACCCTGTTCGATTGCGGGGATATAGGGGGCGCCATGGACGTCGCGCAGTTCGGTCTCGCTGATCCGCGCATCGCCCTGATCGCGCCCCTCATGCGTGCCGCCATCGGCGAGGAAATGCTTGGTCGAGGCGAGGACATAGGGGCCGGCGAGCAGGTTGGTGCCGCTGCCCGGCCCCTGCAGCCCGCGCACCATTCGCTCGACATAGGACGCGACCAGCTTGGGGTCGGACGAATAGCCTTCATAGGCGCGGCCCCAGCGAAAATCGCGCGGGACGGTGACGGTCGGGGCGAAGGTCCATTCCTGACCGGTCGCGCGGATTTCCAGCGCGGTGGCCTGCGCGATCTTTTCGATCAGATCGGGATCGCGCATCGCGCCAAGGCCGATATTGTGCGGGAACAGCGTCGCACCGATGATGTTGCTGTGGCCGTGCACGGCGTCGGTGCCCCAGATGATCGGAATGCCGACGCGCCCGCCGCTCGTGTCGACCGAGGCTTCATAGAATTCGTCGGCGAGTTGCAGCCACTTCGGCGCCAGCGCGAAATCGTCGCCATAGGGACCGCTGCTGCCGCCGTTGAGCACCGAACCGAGATGATAGGTGCGCACGTCCGCCGGGGTGACGCTGGCGATGTCCGCCTGAACGATCTGGCCAACCTTTTCCTCTACGCTCATCTTCGCGATCAGCGCCTTGATCTTTGCCTCGACAGCGTTGTCCGTCTGCTGTGGCCACACCGGGCTCGGCCAGATCTCGGGGTTCACCGGGCTTTCCTGCGCCGCCAGCGGTGCGACCAGCGCGGCGCCGAGCGCCAGGAGCATCAAACGCTTCATCTATTCCTCTCCATGATGCGGATCAGTTGGTCTTGCGGAATGGCGCGTGCGGTGGGGTCGATCCGGGTGGGGCGAACCCCGCGCGCGAACCACCAGCCGACCCATGCGCCCGGGGTGACGGGATCGCCGTCACGATAGGGGATGCGGCCGCGTGCGGCAAAGCCCGCGCGCAGCGTGGCGAGATCTTCGCTCGGGCTCGCGTCCCAGCGTTCGCTCGCCCAGTCGATCAGCCGCTGATGCGCGATCGCGGTGCGGCGGTTATATTCGGCCGCCTCGCGCGCGCTCGGCTCGGCATGCGGCATGAATTCGATCGCGCGCAGGATGTCGGCATGGGCCGCAGAGAGCGCGTGGCCATCGAAGCTTTCCGCGACGAGCGCCGCGTCACCCAGCGCAATGGTCCGCCCGGACCGTGGCGCAGGATGGCGGCCGGGCGGTAACCCCGCCCCGCGCGTCAGTCGCCAGCCCCAGGGCGGTGCCTGCCAGTTCACCGCGCCGTCGCCGGTGGCCAGCGTTTCGCCTTCGGGAACGCTCGGGGCGATCGGCTCGGCGATCAGGCCGGGTAGCGGGGCGCTCAGCCAGTCCGCGCCCGGCGCGGTGCAATCGAGCAGCAAGTCGGCATCGTCCGCCTCGCCGCGCGCAACGCCCAATGCCGCCGCCATTTCGGCGAGCAGCGCGGCATAAGCGGGCATGTCGAAGCGCACGCCGAACGGCTCCGCCCCGGGCATTGTGAGCGCGGCCCAGCCCGGCGTGGTCTCGGGCCGCTCGGCCAGGCTGCGCAGCCATAGCTGGTGCAGTGCGACGCCCTCGACATGCGGGATCGCGCCCGGCGCGCCGATCGGTTCGCCATCGAGCAAGACCCGGTGAATCGCGACCGCGCCGGTGCGGCGGATGAACAGCTGCTGATCCAGCCCGATCGCACGGTGAAACGCATCGATCGCCAGCGTCGCGGCACCGATGCTGTCGAGCAGCGCGCGAGGATCGCCGGGCCGCTCGACCAAGGTGATGCGCGCGGCTGGAAGCGCGCGGCGAAAGGCGATGGCGGCGGACAGCGCGACCACACCGCTGCCGAGCACCGCGACGCTCGCGGGGCCGCTCATGCCGCCCCCCATGCGCCCTGCGTGCGCAATGCAGCCTCATGATCGGGCATCGCAGCGACGCGGCTGCGGATCGTGTCGGCGATATCGTCGAGCGCGCGCTTGAGCGCGGCGGGTGCGGGACTGTCGGCGCGCGGATCGTGCCGCGCAGGAATCATCCCCTGCCCCAGATAGACCGCGACCCAGCTGGGTTCGAGGAACAGGCCCTCGCCATATTTTTCGATCCGCCCGGCCTCGCGCCACAGCTCGAGCTTGCCGGCGAGCGTGTCGGGCAATTCCATCGTGCGGACATGGTTCCAGAAGTCCGAATCGTCGCGTGTGGTTGCGTGGTAATGGAGGATCAGAAAGTCGCGGACGCGGTCATATTCATAATCCACCGTGGCGTTGAACGCGGCGCGATCGGCGGGGTCGATCTCCCGCTCGGGGAACAGCTCGATCAGCCGCATCACCGCCATTTGCGCGAGATGGATACTGGTCGATTCGAGCGGTTCGAGGAACCCGCTGGCGAGGCCGATGCTGACGACATTGCCGACCCAGCTTTCGCGCCGCCGCCCGGCACGGAAACGCAGGATGCGCGGATCGGCCAGCGGCGTTCCCTCGACCGCGCCGAGAATCGCTTCGCATGCCGCCTCTTCCGACAGGAAGCTGCTGGAGAACACGTAACCGTTGCCGACGCGATGCTGCAGCGGGATGCGCCAGCGCCAGCCGGCCCCCATCGCGGTCGCGCGGGTATAGGGCTCGATCGGCCCGGGGGGCGCGGTCGCGGGCAGCGCCGCCGCGCGGTCGCAGGGCAGCCAGTGCGACCAGTCCTCCCACGCCGCGTCCATCGCGCCACCGATCAGCAATGCGCGAAAGCCCGAGCAGTCGATGAACAGGTCGCCCGCGACCCGCTCGCCGCTGTCCAACACCAGTTCGGTTACGTCCCCGCTCTCGCCGTCGCGCTCGACGGCGGTAACGCGCCCCTCGGTCCGCGTGACGCCGCGCGCTTGCGAATAGCCGCGCAGCATCGGTGCGAGCCGGGTCGCGTCGAACTGATAGGCCCAGCCATAGCTGGTCGACAGGAAATCGCCGTCGGCGGGAGGCAGCGCGAACCGGTTGGCGCGCGCGGCAACGATCGGGAGCGAATAATCCTCGATTCCGCGCGCGCTCCCCTCGGCATGGGCGCGGAGCCAGTAATGGTGGAAGCCGACCCCGGCGAGATCGACACCATAGGCCCCGAAGGGATGGATGTAGCGATCACCGATCCGGCCGAAATCGCGGAAATCGATGCCGAGTTTGTAGGTCGCGTTAGTTGCGCGCATCATCTCCGCCTCGGGGATGCCCAGCCGCTGAAGGAAGGCGCGCAGATGCGGGAGGGTCGCCTCCCCCACCCCGACGATGCCGATTTCCTCGGATTCGATCAGGCGCACATCGGCCACGCCGGGCAGGAAGCGCGCAAGGGCGGACGCGGTCATCCACCCCGCAGTTCCACCCCCGACGATGACGACGCGCACCGGATCGGTCATGGCGTTCCCGATGCTGCGTGCGGCCCGACCACCAGCCCCATGAACAGCCCGGCATGGATGGTGGCGAGGCGCGACACGTCGATGTCGCGCGCGATGCTGCGCCAGGCGGTGTCGCCGACCGGGCGCCATTGCGCCAGGGCAACGCCCTTGTCGAAGCTCAGCTTCAGCTCGACATTGGTCGCGCCGCCGCGCGGGACTGAAGCAATCACGACGCCATTGTCGGGTTCGTCCTTCGAGATGCGTCGCCGCACCACGAGATTGTCGCCCTCCAGCCCCGCGAACATCAGATGATGTTCGTTGGCGACCGCGAGCAGCCCCGCACGGTCCGATGCGCTTTTCGGGTCGAACGACACGCGGGTGGTCCAGCTTGCCTGGGGATGGCGCATGCGCTTGCCGAGATAGCTCGGCTGGGCGAGCGCACCCGCCGCCACCGGACGCGCGTCGAGCGTCAACGCGCCATCGGCGATGCGCCACCACGGCGCGCCCTTGGGCGTGCGTAGCATCATCCAGTCCTGGGCGAGCTTTGGCGCATCGAACTCCTCGCGCCAGTCGCGCGCTTCGCCGGGTGAGGCGGGCAGGTTCGGTCGCGTCACGCTGGCAGGAAGCGGGGTGCGCGCGGGCAGGATGAGCGGCCAGCCATCCTTCCATGTCACCGGCAGCAGGAAGGTCTCTCGACCCAACAACGTCTCCTGCCCGTGGAACGGGCGGGTGGCGAGGAATACCGCCCACCAGCTGCCATCGTCGAGCTTCACGAAATCGGCGTGGCCGGTCGCCTGCACCGGGTTCGGGCGATCTTCGGGCAGGTCGCGCTGGGTCATGATCGGATTGACCGGGCCGGGCGTGTACGGGCCGGTCAGGGCGCGCGAGCGGTAGATCGTTTGGGCGTGTTGATCGGCCGTGCCGCCTTCGGCTGCCGAGAGATAATACCAGCCATCGACCTTGTAGATATGCGGCCCCTCGGCCCAGATCGGTTTGGTCGACGGATCGACGCCCTTGTCGACCAGCAGATGGCGCGGCCCCTTCATCTTGAAGGTGGCCAAGTCGATTTCCTGCATCCACAGCGCGCGGTGGCCGTCATATTCGGGTTTGCCCGGCGGGGCGTCGTTGTTGACGATCCACGCGCGACCATTCTCGAAATAGATCGACGGGTCGATCCCGCCAAAGCTCAGCCAGTGCGGCCCGCTCCACGGCCCTGCCGGGTCCTTTGCGGTCAGCACGAAATTGTCGCGGCATCCGACACAGGTGTTGAGGATGTAATAGGTGCCGTCATGATAGTCGATCGTTGGCGCGAATACGCCGCGATCGAGCGCCAGCCCGCTGAAATCGAGCATCTCCGGCCGGTCGATCGCATTGCCGATCTGACGCCAGTTGACCAGGTCGCGGCTGTGATAAACCGGGATGCCGGGGAACCAGGCAAAGGTCGAGGTGACGAGGTAGAAATCCTGCCCCACCTTCACGATCGACGGGTCGGGGCGGAAGCCCGGGAGCACCGGATTCGCGAACTGTCCGGCCGGAAGCGCCGGTAGCGCTGACTCGGCCGTGTAGCTGACGAAATCGAATCGCGCCGTGCTGTGCTGCGCAACAGCGGGCGCAGCAAGCAACATGGCCAGCAATGGGGCAAAACCCTTCATTTCGCTCCTCTCCTCACATCTTCGCACGGCTTTCCCGCGCCTACATCGACGTTTTTTCCGTGCGATGCTTGACACCTCCATAGGAGCATGATGTTAGCGCTATCAAGAGCAATGATGTCGGAGGGGTAGAAGCGATGACGGTCTCGCTGGCTGGGATATTGCCGGACGATTGGCGGTCGGGACGGTTCCTCGGCCGAATCGATCTGGGTGACGGTCCGGTGCCGGTGTTGATCGCCGAAGGCGCGCTGTTCGACCTGACTCCGCACGCCGCGACCGTCGCCGGTGCGATCGATCGCGGCCTGACCACGCCCGAATTCGGGCGGCGCATTGCCGATCTTGATGCGCCCGATCCACGGCTGCCCGATGGCGCCGCGCTGCTCGCGCCAATCGATCTGCAGTGCATCAAGGCCGCCGGCGTGACCTTTGCCGTATCGGCGATCGAGCGCGTGATCGAGGAGCGCGCGCGCGGCGATGCCAGCCAGGCGGCGGTGATTCGCGGGCGGCTGGAGGAGCGGATCGGCGGTGGCATCCGCGCGGTCGTGCCCGGCTCGGCCGAGGCCGCAGCGCTCAAGGCAGCGCTGATCGAGGACGGCATGTGGTCGCAATATCTGGAGGTCGCGATCGGCCCGGATGCGGAGATCTTCACCAAGTCGCCGGTGTTGTCGGCGGTCGGCCATGACGCGCCAATCGGGGTGCGGTCGGATTCGAGCTGGAACAATCCCGAGCCGGAAATCGTGCTGGCAATCTCCAGCCGTGGCGAAACCGTCGGCGCGATGCTCGGCAACGACGTCAATCTGCGCGATTTCGAGGGGCGCTCGGCGCTCTTGCTGGGCAAGGCCAAGGACAATACCGCGTCCTGCGCGCTCGGCCCGTTTATCCGCCTGTTCGACGACGGCTTCAGCATCGACGATGTGCGCAGCGCCGATGTCGCGCTGACGATCGAGGGGACCGACGGCTTCCGCCTTGAGGGCGCGAGCCGGATGAGCGAGATCAGTCGCGACCCACTTGAAATCGCACGCCAAGCGATGAGCGAACATCATTATCCCGATGGCTTCGTGCTGTTCCTCGGCACGCTGTTCGCGCCGACGCAGGATCGCGACGTGCCGGGCGGTGGTTTCACGCACAAGGTCGGCGATCGTGTGACGATATCGTCGTCACGGCTGGGCACGCTCGCAAATACGGTGACGACGTCGAAAAATGCCCCCATATGGGAAATTGGAATCGGCGTTCTTGTTCGTGACTTGGCGCGTCGCGGCCTCGCCGACCGGATCTGAACTCTGACTATCAGGACCTTTGCATCATGAAGCTGACCCACCTGATCAATGGCGAGCGCGTGACGGTGGACACGCCGCTGGAAAGCCGCAACCCATCGAACACGGACGAAGTTGTCGCGACCTTTGCTGCAGGCGATGCTGTGGTGGTGGATCAGGCGGTGCAGGCCGCCCGCGCTGCGCAGCCGGGCTGGGCCGCCGCTTCGCCAGAAGTGCGCGCCGACCTGCTCGACAAGGTTGGCGCGACGATCATGGCGCGCGCCGCCGAGCTCGGCGAACTGCTCGCGCGAGAAGAGGGCAAGACCCGCGCCGAGGGCATGGGCGAAGTGATGCGTGCCGCGCGCATCTTCCGCTATTTCGGCGGTGAGGCGCTGC
This sequence comes from Sphingomonas sp. SDUR79, assembly GCF_056821745.1. Taxonomy (NCBI): domain Bacteria; kingdom Pseudomonadati; phylum Pseudomonadota; class Alphaproteobacteria; order Sphingomonadales; family Sphingomonadaceae; genus Sphingomonas; species Sphingomonas sp. SDUR79. Next base: position 2,507,396 of record NZ_JBPDIN010000001.1, read on the forward strand.
GCCGCCATGGGCTTACGCTCGAATCGACCCGGCCCGGTCTCGATGTCGCGACCTATCGCGAGGCGGTGGGCGTGGTCGGGCTGATCACCCCGTGGAACTTCCCGATCGCGATTCCGGCCTGGAAGGCCGCGCCTGCGCTCGCCTTCGGCAACACCGTCGTCATGAAGCCCGCCAATGTGACTCCCGCGATGGCGAGCGCGCTGGCCGACATCATCCAGGAATGCGGCGCGCCGGCCGGCGTCTTCAACCTCGTACTGGGTCAGGGCGGCGTCGGACAGGCGATCGTCGATCACCCGCAGGTCGATGCGATCAGCTTCACCGGGTCGCAGGGCGTCGGCGCCAAGGTCGGCATGGCAGCAATGATGCGGCAGGCGCGGGTGCAGCTGGAGATGGGCGGCAAGAACCCGCTCGTCGTTCTGGCCGATGCCGATCTCGACAAGGCGGTGGCGATCGCGCTGGACGGCGGCTTCTTCCAGACCGGGCAGCGCTGCACCGCGTCGAGCCGTGTGATCGTCGAGGACGCGATCCACGACCGTTTCGTCGCCGCACTCGCCGAGCGCGCCAAGGCATTGAAGGTCGGTCCGGCCCTTGCAGCCGACACGCAGGTCGGCCCGGCATCGAGCGAGAGCCAGTTCGAGCAGAACCTCCGCTATGTCCGCAAGGCGATCGAGGAAGGCGGGCGTGTCGCGAGCGGCGGACCCGATCCGCTCAAGCTCGACACGCCGGGCTATTTCATGTCCCCGACGCTGATCGCCGATACCGATCCGGACATGACGATCAACCGCGAGGAAGTGTTCGGACCCGTCGTCTCGACCGTCCGCGCCAAGGATTACGAGCACGCACTGGAGATCGCCAATCAGGGCGAGTTCGGCCTGTCGTCGGGGATCGTCACCACCAGCCACAAATATGCGCGCGATTTCCGCAAGCGCATCCGCGCCGGCATGGTGATGGTCAATCTGCCCACCGCAGGCGTCGATTATCATGTGCCGTTCGGCGGCACTCGCAAGTCGAGCTATGGCGCGCGCGAGCAAGGGTTCGCTGCGGTTGAATTCTACACGACCGTCAAAACGGTCTATTCGGGGGATTGAGGGTTGCTGCAGAAGTCCAGCGGAGCGGCCACGATGCGCGCCACCTATCCCAGCCTGCGTGACAAGCATGTCCTGATCACCGGCGGCGCATCGGGGATCGGCGAGGGATTGGTCGAAGCGTTCGTGGCGCAAGGCGCGCGCGTGACGTTCGTCGACGTCCAGACTGCGGCAGGCGAAGCGTTGAGCGCGCGGCTGACACCGGGCGCAATTCATGCCCCGCAGTTCGCGCATTGCGACCTGACCGATGTCGCCGCGCTTCAGTCATGCCTGACCGGGATCATTGCGGAGCGCGGCGCGGTCGACATCCTGCTCAACAATGCCGCGAGCGACGACCGGCATGGGATCGAGGAAGTGACCCCGGCCTATTGGGACGAGCGGATGGCGGTCAATCTGCGCCATTTGTTCTTCGCCGCGCAGGCGGTGATCCCGGGGATGAAGGAAGCCGGTCACGGCGTCATCATCAATTTCGGGTCGATCAGCTGGCACCTCGGCCTGCCCGACCTGACGCTGTACCAGACCGCCAAGGCGGCGATCGAGGGGCTGACCCGCAGCCTGGCGCGCGAGCTCGGCCCGCACGGCATCCGCGCCTGCACCATCGTCCCCGGCAACGTCCAGACGCCACGCCAGGAGAAATGGTACACGCCCGAAGGCGAGGCAGAGATCGTCGCGGCACAGGCGCTGAAGGGTCGCATCCAACCCGCCGACATCGCGGCGATGGCGACCTTCCTTGCCTCCGACGACGCACGCATGTGCACTGCGCATAACTATTGGGTGGATGCTGGATGGCGATAAACGAACCACGGGTGGCCGCGCGGCTCGGCGCGACGCTGGGCGAAGGCCCGGTGTGGGATGCGCAGCGCGGCTGCCTGTGGTTCGTCGATATCAAGGGGAAGAAGCTGCACCGCTTCGACCCGACCACTGCCGCGCTGACCAGCGCCGATGCGCCTGGCGAGATCGGCTGGGCGCTGCCCGCCGATAATGGCCAGTTGCTGTGCGGGCTACAGAACGGGCTTCACTGGTTCGATCCCGACGCGCGCACCTTTACCTTTTGGCGCGCGGTTGAGCCGACGCTGCCGGGCAACCGCCTCAACGACGCCTGCACCGATGCGCAGGGCCGCGTGTGGTTCGGGTCAATGGACAATGCCGAGAGTGCCGCGACCGGACATTTCTACCGCCTCGATGCCGGGCAGCTCGACCGGGTTGGCCCCGGCCCGGTCAGCATCACCAACGGCCCGGCGGTGTCGCCAGCAGGCGACCGCATCTATTTCACCGACACGATCGGGCGGCGAATCTGGCAGGCTGCGCTGCATGACGACGGATCGCTCGGCGCGGTCCAGCCTTTCCTGAGCTTCACCGGGGATGAAGGCTATCCCGACGGGTCGATCACCGATGCGGAAGGGAATGTCTGGGTGGGCTTCTTCGCCGGACATGGCGCGCGTCGGTTCGATCCCACCGGACGCGAGATCGAGTTCGTCCGCCTGCCCGTCGCCAATGTCACCAAGCTGGCGTTCGGCGGCGACGGGTTGACGACGCTCTATGCCACCACTGCGGCCAAGGGTCTGAGCGCCGAGGAGCGCGCCGCCCAGCCGCATGCCGGCGACCTGTTCGCGTTCGAGGCGCGTGTTCCCGGCCATCCGCTCGCGCGCGTGCATATCGCATGAGGATCGCGGCGGCCCTGCTCGGCGCGACGCTCCTCACGCCCCTCCCCGCCACAGCGCAGCTCAGTTTCGGCCCCGCAATCGGGGACCATGGCGTGCTTCAGCGCGACAAGCCGATCGTGGTAGAGGGCGAGGCAGCGCCCGGCACGAGCCTGACCGTCACGCTCGGTGACACGATCGCACAGGCCAAAGCGGGCAAGGACGGCCAGTGGCGCGCGACCTTCCCGGCGATGAAGGCGGGTGGCCCTTACACATTGCGCGCCGCGACGCTGGATGCCGCGATCGCGGCGAACGGGGTGATGGTCGGCGATGTCTGGCTGTGTTCGGGCCAGTCGAACATGGAATTTCCAGTCCGCCGCGCGCTCGATTTCGACAATCAGATGAACAGCGCCGCCGACCCGATGCTGCGGCTGCTGACCGTGCCCAAGGCGACCTCGACGCGGCCGCGGCGCAAATTTGCCGAGCCGGCCGGCTGGCAGGCATCGACACGCGATACCGCGCCCGAATTCTCCGCCGCCTGCTGGTATATGGCGCGGGAGTTGCGCAAGGCCGAGCCGGGGGTTGCGATCGGGCTGATCGACGCGACCTGGGGCGGCACCGCGATCCGCGCCTGGCTCGATCCGGTCGCGACGCGCAGCATCTATGGTGCGCAGGACGCGGCGCTACTCGAAATTTATGACCGCGACCCGCTCGCCGCGAATGCCGCGTTCGCGCCACGCTGGATCGAATGGTGGCGGACGCAGGACAAGGTCGAACCGTGGCTTACGCCCGATGCGGTTCAGTGGTCTCCGATTAATGGTGTCGGGCCATGGGACAGCTTGAATGAGCCAGCGCTGCGCGGCTTTATGGGCTGGGTGTGGTTCCGCCGCACGGTGACGCTGACGGCGGAGCAGGCACGCGGCGGCGCAACGGTGTCGCTGGGCATTATCGACGATGGCGATCAGGCGTTCGTCAATGGCAAGCCGGTCGGTAACAGCTTCGGCTGGTCCAACCCGCGCGACTACACGGTGCCGGGCAGCTACTGGAAGGCGGGTGCCAACGAGGTGCTCGTCGCGGTGTGGAACAGCTATGGCACCGGCGGCTTCATGGGCCCGGCCGACCGCCTGAAACTCAGCCTATCCGACGGGACGAGCATCCCGTTGGGCGATCAATGGCGCTACTGGATTTCGGCGGCCAAGGGCGCGCCGCCGCGCCCGCCATGGGACAATATTGCGGGCCTCGGGCTGATCGGCAATGCGATGGTCGCGCCGCTCGGCGGGATCGGGCTGCGCGGCGTTGCCTGGTATCAGGGTGAGAGCGATTCCGGGCAGACCGGCTATGACGTGCGTCTGCGCGGCCTGATCGACGGCTATCGCCGCCAGTCGGGCGATACGGCGCTGCCGGTGCTGGTGGTCGGTCTCGCCGGTTACGGCGCGCCGGGCGCGACGCCGGTCGAAAGCGGCTGGGCGTTGTTGCGCGACGAGCAGCGGCGCGCGGTCGCGGCGACGCCGGGGACGACGCTTGTCTCCGCGATCGACATCGGCTCGCGCACCGACATCCATCCGGGCGACAAGAATGAGCTGGGCAAGCGCCTCGCGCGCGCTGCGCTGGGCAAGCCGGGGCCGCAGGCGGTGTCGGCGCGGCGCGATGGTGGCGATGTGGTCGTGACGTTCAGCGGCGTCGAGGGTGCTCTGGCGAGCTGGAGCGGCGCGCCGATCGGGTTCGAATTGTGCGCGCAGAGCTGTCGCTTTGCTGCCGCGCGGGTCGAGGGCAGCATGGTCCGCGTGGTCGGCGATGGCCAGGCCGTGACGCGGGTGCGCTATGCCTGGGCCGATACGCCGGTGGTCAATCTCTACGACGCGGCGAACATGACGCCGACCTCGTTCGAGCTGGTGGTGGATTGATCAATTCCTCCCCCAGCTTGCTGGGGGAGGTGGCAGCGCGTAGCAATACCGGAGGGGCCGCCCCGTAGAGGGCGGAATTTTGCCGAGCTGTTCACGGCCGTCTGCGCGGCCGCCCCTCCACCACCGCCTGCGGCGGCGGTCCCCCTCCCCTGCTCCGCAGGGGAGGAACAGAGTGGTTCAATGATTATGCCGCGGCAGCGTCTTCGAGGTCTGGCGGTACTCCAGCGCGAACTCCAGCACCGCGCCCTCGCCCAGTTGCCCGGTCTTCTCGCGCGCCAGCTGTTCCCATGGCGTGTTGCTCGCCGGAACCTGCGGCAGCCCGTCGCCCTTGCGCCGTTCGATCTCAGCTGCATCGACAAGCATGTCGCAGCGGCGGGTGTTGAGATCGATGCGGATCGTGTCCCCGGTGCGCAGCCACGCCAACCCACCGCCCGCCGCGCTTTCGGGCGAGGCGTTGAGGATCGACGGGCTGTCGGACGTTCCCGACTGGCGACCGTCGCCGAGCGTCGGCAGCCAGTTCACGCCGGCGCGGATCAGCGCGTCGGGCGGCTGCATGTTGACGACTTCCGCCGAACCCGGCCAGCCGAGCACACCCGCCGAGCGCATCACCAATATGCAATCGGCATCGATGTTCAGATCAGGATCGTTGATGCGGTGGTGATAATCGTCCGACCCGTCGAACACGATCGCGCGCGCCTCGAACACATTCTCAGCATCCGGCCGCGACAGATAGCGGCGGCGGAATTCGGGCGAGATGACCGAGGTTTTCATGATCGCGAAGTCGAACAAATTGCCGCTCAGCACCAGGAAACCGGCATTTTCCTGAAGCGGATCGGCGAACGGCCGGATCACTTCGCGATCTGTGCTTTCAGTGCCAGCGAGATTCTCTGCAATCGTGCGCCCCGTGACGGTCAGGCAGTCGCCGTGCAGCTTCCCCGCCTGCAGCAATTCCCACATTGCCGCGGGCACGCCGCCCGCGCGGTGGAAGCGCTCGCCGAGATACTTCCCCGCCGGCTGCATGTTGACCAGCAGCGGCAAGTGGTAGCCGTGATCGTACCAGACCTCCGGCTCCAGCTCGAGGCCGCCATGGCGCGCCATCGCGACGATATGCGGCTGGGCGTTGGACGATCCACCGCACACGGTGACGGTGGCGATGGCGTTGAGGAATGCTTCGCGCGTCAGGATCTTCGACGGGCGCAGATCCTCGCGTACCATCTCCACGATGCGCTGCCCGGTGCGGTAGGCGATCTGCCCGCGCTCGCGATAGGGCGCCGGGATCGCCGCGCAGCCGGTGAGCGACAGGCCGAGCGCTTCGGCCACTGCGTTCATCGTCGATGCGGTGCCCATCGAATTGCAATGCCCGGCCGAGGGCGCGCTGCTGGTCGCGCGGCGCAGGAACTCAGCTTCGTCGATCTCGCCCGCCGCAAGCGCGCGGCGGCTGCGCCAGATTACGGTACCCGATCCGACCAGCTCGCCTTCGTGCCAGCCGTCGAGCATCGGCCCGCCCGACAGGACGATCGCGGGGATGTCGACCGTCGTCGCCGCCATCACCTGGCTCGGCGTGGTCTTGTCGCAGCCGGTGGTCAGCACCACGCCGTCGATCGGATAGCCGTTGAGCAGTTCGACCAGTCCGAGATAGGCGAGATTGCGGTCGAGCGCTGCCGTAGGCCGGCGGCAATTTTCGAAGATCGGGTGGACCGGAAATTCGATCGGGATGCCGCCCGCGTCGCGAATGCCGTCGCGCACCCGCTTGGCGAGGTCGAGATGGATGCGGTTGCACGGGGACAGGTCGCTGCCCGATTGCGCGATGCCGATGATCGGCTTGCCCGACTGAAGTTCCTCGGGCGTCACGCCATAGTTCATGAACCGCTCGAGATAGAGCGCGGTCATGTCCCAGCGTTCGGGATTGTCGAACCAGTCGCGCGAGCGCAGCCGCACGGGTGTATCTTCAGGCATCGGGGCTCCGTTTGGGCGCGGCGCGGCGGGCCAGCGTCGGCGCGGAATCCGAATCGCGGCGCACCAGCGTGTAGGGCAAGGTCTTCTGCTCGACCTCGAGCGGTTCACCGGTGCGCTTGGCCTTGAGGAAGCGCACCGCGGCCGACACGGCCCAGGCGGTCATGCCGCGGATCGGCTGGCGGATCGTGGTCAGTTCGGGCCAGATCGTGCTCGCCATCGCGGTATCGTCGAAACCGCACACGGTGATGTCGTTGGGCACGTCGAGGTGCAGCCGGTGCGCGACTGCCACGGTCGCGGCGGCCATGTCGTCGTTCGACGCGAAGATCGCGGTGGGACGCGGGTCGACCGAGATCAGCCGCTCCGACGCCTGCATCCCCGAGCGATAGGTGAAGCGGCCCTGCGCAATCAGCTCCTCGCGGATCGGGATGCCGGCATCTTCAAGCGCTGCCTTATAGCCGTTGAGGCGGCGTCCGCTCGACACCTGTTCGGGGTTGCCGATGATGAAGCCGATGCGGCTATGGCCGAGGTCGATGATGTGCCGCGTCATGTCATAGGCGGCCTGGAAATCGTCGATCAGCACGGCCGCGTGCGACCCGCTCGCCTTGCCCGGCCCGACCGCGATTGCCACCGCCCCCGCATCGGTGATCAGGTCAAGCACGCTCTGGTCGTCGCACAGGGGTGGCGGCAAGATGAAGCCCTTGATCCCGCCATCGATCAGGTGATGGACGAGCGCCTTCGCCTCTGCGGCATTCTCGCAGTTCTGCACGACGAGATGGATGTCGGCACGGCTTGCCTCCTCCAGCGCGCCCATCAGGAATTCACTGAGGTAGGAGGCCGACGGGTTGTCGAACATCAACGCGATGCGCAACTGCTCCCCGCCCGCGAGGCTGCGGGCGGCGCGGTTGGGCGCGAAGTTGAGCTTGGCGATCGCGGCCAGCACCTGTTCGCGCGTATTTTCGCGCACATTGCCTTCGCCGTTGATCACGCGACTGACCGTCATCGGCGAGCAATGCGCCTCTATCGCGACATCGGCGATGGTGGGAGCGCCACCACGGCGGCGGGACGAGCGGGGCTTGGCAGATGCGGAAGAGGCCATGATCATGGCACATACGCCCCGTTTGCCCGTCGCAGCAAGCGCAGCGTCACCTGAATTGGGAGCGCAATCATTCGCCCGGTGCCTCAGGAAAGCGTTGCGCCTGATACCAGGCGAGCGGATGCTGGGGCGCAGCGTGACCGGCGGGCAGCGCGCGACCGGACGCGGCCGACCAATAGGCGAGGCTGGCATCGCGCCACCATTGCGCCTCGTCGCGCTGAATGTCGAGGAAGTCGGCGACCGCGCGATGGCGCTGCACATCGACGTGCGGTGCGAGCGCCGCCCAGGTCGCACGCTTCCGCTCGACTGTCGCGACGCCACGGTCGTAGCGACGCGGAAGCTCTTCCCACAAAGTCCGTCCGGTCTTCAGCCGATAGTCCCATGGCACGCGGCGGAACCACAGCAGCAACTCCTCATTCGCCAACAGGCGCTGCGCAACATCGGGCGCATATTGCGCGAGCGCGTCGCTGCCCGTTGCAGTGCGGTCAAAGCCGATGCCGTCACGGTCGGCGCGGTGATAATAGACCGGATTCCATTCGGGCCGGGCGAGATCGGACACCCAGGGCGCCGGGCCATAATGATGACCGGTGCCCATCACATGCGCGAGGCCGAGCGGGGTCATGTAATCGACCACCGCCTCCCGGCTGCCCAGCATCATCGGCACCACCACGTTGAGGAACGCCGGGTCGCGGCTGAAGGTCTGCGCCGCCCATTCGCGTGCGATCTGCGCACTCGGCAGGCGCGGGTCCCACGCCAGCCGACCGAACGCGTACCAATTGGCCTGATCGAAATGCGACCCGGTCCAGTTGCGGTCGCTGCCGGTATTGGCGACTCCGGCAATCACGCTGACCGTCTGCGCGACCGTGCCGCCACGCCCGGTATCGGCGTCGAGCGTTTCTGCGAACAAGGGCGCGAGGAAGGCGAGGTGAGAGGCGAAGCCCAGATATTCCTTGGTGATCTGCAGCTCCAGGCTCAGCTGCGTCTTCGGCATCGCGCCGAACAGCGGGTGGAACGGCTCGCGCGGCTGGAAGTCGATCGGGCCATTTTTGACCTGCACCACGACATTCTTCGCGAACTTGCCGTCGAGCGGCTGGAATTCGGTGAACGCCTGTTTCGCGCGGTCTTCCCTGTTCTCGGCGGCATAGACGAAGGCGCGCCAGATCACAGTGCCGCGCTCGCCGATCGCCTCGGCCAGCATGTTCGCGCCATCGGCGTGGGTGCGGCCATAGTCTTGCGGGCCCGGCTGGCCTTCGGAATTGGCCTTGACCAAAAAGCCGCCGAAATCGGGGATTGCGGCGTAGATCTCGTCGGCCTTGGCCTTCCACCAGGCGCGCACGGCGGGATCGCGCGGGTCGGCGGCCTTGAGGCCACCGATGTCGCGCGGCGCGGAAAAGCGGGCGGATACGTATACGCGGATGCCCCAGGGCCGGAACGTGTCGGCCAGCGCCTTGATCTTCGCGATGTAGCGCGGCTCCAGCATCATCGCGCGCGCGTTGACGTTGTTGATGACGACGCCGTTGATCCCGATCGAGGCATTGGCGCGCGCATAATCGGTCATCCGCGCGTCAACATGGCCAGGCAAATGCCACCAGTCGAAGATCGATCGCCCGGCATAGCCGCGCTCGACATGGCCATCGGGATTGTCCCAATGGTTGAGCATGCGCAGCGTGTAGGCGGGCGCTTCATTGAGGCGGATCGCGCCGATCGCCTTGCCCTGCCCCAGTTCGCGCAGCAGCGCGAAGGCGCCGTAAAGCAGGCCGGTGTCGCTTGCCGCAGTGATCGTCACGCGCTGCTCTGTCGAAATGATGGTGAAGGCACCGTCGCGCATCGCCGAATCGCTGACGCGCCGCAGCAGGATCGCCGCTCCGCCAGCCGGCCCGACACCGGGAAAGAGTTCGGAAAGTCCGCGTGTCAGTTCGTCACGCGCCAGCAATGCGGTCGGCGATTTGCTGCCCGACAGCGTGACCGGCCCGGGGTGTTGCTGCGCAGCATGAACGACCGGCGCATTGCGCAGCCATAGGCGATATCCGTCCTCGGCACGCGCCGCGCCGCCCGTCACAAACGATATTGCGAGCAGCAGCAGGACCCAAAGCCGCACGGTCACCATCCTCCCCTTCGTCACCCGCCGGTCCGATTCTCGGCCGGGCGCGGGTTGACAAGTTTGACCACCTCATATCATGGTAGCGCTAACAATAAAGACCGTTTTGCGGTTCGATTCAGGAGAATGAGGATGCGAAAGGCTTGGGTCGCCCTGTTGCTGGCGAGCGTATCGGCAACGCCCGCTGTGATGGCCAATACACCCGCAGCGCCGGCGGCTACCCCCGCGCAGGATCAGGCCCAGCGCCCACCGGCCGACGCGCCCTATCGCAATGCCAAGCTGCCGCTCGAGACCCGCGTCGCCGATCTGCTCGCGCGCATGACGCTGGAGGAAAAGATCGCGCAGATCACGTCGGTCTGGGATACCAAGGTCGAGATTCAGGATGCGCAGGACCGGTTCGATCCGGCCAAGGCGAAAGCCAAGCATCCACACGGTCTGGGCCAGCTCGCCCGACCATCCGACCGCAAGGGTCCGGTGTCGCCGCGGGTCACGCCACCGCGCAGCATTGCCGACAGCATCGCTTATGTGAACGCTGTCCAAAAATGGGCGGTCGAGGACACCCGCCTCGGCATCCCGGTGCTGTTTCATGAAGAGGCGTTGCACGGCCTCGCCGCGCAGGACGCGACCAGCTACCCGCAGTCGATCGGCCTTGCCTCGACCTGGGACCCCGACTTGCTCCGCGAGATCAACAGCGCCATCGCCCGCGAAGTGCGCGCGCGCGGCGTGCATCTGGTCCTCTCCCCCGTCGTCGATGTTGCGCGCGACCCGCGCTGGGGGCGGATCGAGGAAACGTTTGGCGAGGACCCGCACCTCGTCTCCGAAATGGGCGTCGCTGCGGTCGAGGGGCTGCAGGGCACCAACCGCGCCCGCGTGCTCGGCCCGGGCAAGGTGTTTGCCACGCTCAAGCATATGACCGGCCATGGCCAGCCCGAAAGCGGCACCAATATCGGCCCCGCGCCGATCGCCGAGCGGACTCTGCGCGAAGTGTTTTTCCCGCCGTTCGAAGCCGTCGTCACCCGCACCGGGGTCGAGGCGGTGATGGCGAGCTATAACGAGATCGACGGCGTGCCGAGCCATGCCAATAAATGGCTGCTGGGCGACGTGCTGCGCGGCGAATGGAAATTCCCGGGCGCGGTGGTCAGCGATTACTATGCGATCGAGCAGATGGTCGGCATCCACAAGGTAGCGGCGTCCAACGCCGAAGCCGCCAAGCGCGCGCTGGCCGCAGGCGTCGATAGCGAACTGCCCAACGCCACCGCCTATTCGACATTGCTCGACGCGGTGCGCAAGGGCGAGGTGAGTCAGAGCGCGATCGACACCGCCACGTCCCGGATGCTGAGCATCAAGTTCCGCGCCGGGCTGTTCGAAAATCCTTACGCCAAGCTCGCCGATACCAAGATCAACCACAGTCCGGAATCGGTCGCGCTGGCACGCACGGCAGCGGCCAAATCCTTCGTGCTGCTCAAGAATGAAGGCGCGGCGCTGCCGCTGTCGCTCGACACGCAGCAAACGATTGCGGTGATCGGCCCCAATTCGGACGTCGCGCGGCTCGGTGGCTATTATGGCATCCCGCCCGAGACGGTGACCCCGCTACAGGGCATCCGCGCGCTGGTCGGTGACAAGGCGAAGATCGTCCATGCCGAGGGCGTCAAGATCACCGAGGATGACGATTGGTGGGCGGACGAAGTCAAGCTCGCCGACCCGGCCGAGAATCGCAAGCGCATCGCGCAGGCGGTCGAAACCGCGCGCGGGGCGGACACGATCCTGTTGTTCATCGGCGATACCGAACAGACCAGCCGCGAAGGCTGGGCCGACGCGCATCTGGGCGACCGCGCCAGCCTCGACCTAGTCGGCGAGCAGCAGGAACTGTTCGACGCGATGAAGGCGCTGGGCAAGAAGCTGGTCGTCGTCCTCGTCAACGGCCGCCCGCCATCCTATCCCAAGATCGCCGAGCAGGCCGATGCGATCCTCGAAACCTGGTATGGCGGCGAGCAGCAGGGGCATGCCATCGCCGATACGCTGTTCGGGCGCGTCAATCCGGGCGGCAAGCTGCCGGTGACGGTCGCACGCCATGTCGGCCAGTTGCCGATGGTCTATAACGTCAAACCAAGCGCGCAGCGCGGCTATTTGTTCGACACGACCAAGCCGCTGTATCCGTTCGGCTACGGCCTCAGCTACACCCGCTTCACTTTATCCGCGCCACGCCTCTCGGCCACCACGGTCAAGGCGGGCGGTAGCGTCGATGTGCTGGTCGATGTCACCAATGCCGGCGCGCGCGAAGGCGATGAGGTGGTGCAGGTCTATGTTCGCGACAAGGTCGCGTCGGTGACCCGCCCGATCAAGGAGCTGAAGGCGTTTCGCCGCGTGACGCTCAAGCCCGGCGAGACGCGGACGGTGAAGCTCACCCTAGGCCCCGACGCCTTCCATATGTGGAACATCGACATGAAGCGGGTGATCGAACCGGGTGAGTTCGACATCATGACCGGGGCCGATTCCGCGACGCTGCAGACCGTAACGCTGGCGGTGACGCCGTGAAGCGCCGCGCCGCGCTTCGCCTGCTCGCCGGCGCATCGGTTGCGGCTGGGGCGGTTGCGCTGGCACCCGCCGCGCACGCGCTCGCCGCGCCGCTCTACAAGGATGCGCGCGCGCCGATCCCGGCCCGTGTCGCCGATCTGCTCGGTCGCATGACGCTGGAGGAAAAGGTCGGCCAGATGATCGCGATCTGGGCGCGCAAGGAAGAGGTCATGGACGGCCTCGACTTCAACGCGAAGAAGGCGTCTGCGGCCTATCCTAATGGCGTCGGCCATGTCACCCGCCCGTCGGACAAGCGCGGCGTACCGGGGATTACCGGCGCGGCCGGCGGCACCGCTGCGCGCTGGCGCACCCCGCGTGAGACCGTCGACTTCATCAACGCGATGCAGCGCTGGGCGCTCAATGACACGCGGCTCGGCATCCCGGTGCTGTTTCATGAGGAATCGCTGCACGGCTATATGGCGACTGAGGCGACGATGTTCCCGCAGGCGATTGGCCTGGCCGGCGCGTTCGATCGCGATCTGATGCAGCGCGTGCAATCGGTGATTGCGCGAGAGACGCGGGCGCGCGGCGTTCCGTATGTGCTTTCACCGGTGGTCGATATCGTGCGCGATCCCCGTTGGGGGCGGATCGAGGAGACGTTCGGGGAATGCCCGTATCTCGTCGCCGAACTGGGCGTGGCTGCGGTCGAGGGGCTGCAGGGGCCGGGCAAGTTCGACCGCCTCGCCGATGGCAAGGTGTTCGCCACGCTCAAGCACATGACCGGGCATGGCCAGCCCGAGAGCGGCGTCAATGTGGGGCCAGCGCAATTGTCCGAGCGCGAGCTGCGCGAATATTTCTTCCCGCCGTTCCGCGAGATTGTGAAGCGCACCTCGATCGGATCGGTGATGCCGAGCTATAACGAGATCGATGGCGTGCCGAGCCATGCCAACACCTGGTTGCTGGGCGACATATTGCGCGGCGAATGGGGCTTCGATGGGCTGATTTCCAGCGACTATGGTGCGGTCAACGAACTGGACAGCATCCACCATGTCGCCGCCGACCTCGCCGAAACCGCGCGTCTGGCGCTGGCGGCGGGCGTGGACAGCGAGCTGCCCGACGGGATGGCCTATCGCACGCTGGTCGATCAGGTCCGCGCGGGCAAGGTCGAGGTTGCCGCGATCGACCGCGCGGTGGCGCGAATGCTCAGCCTCAAATTCCGCGCCGGACTGTTCGAAAACCCCTATGGCGACGCCGCGCTGGCCGAGCGCATCACCGGCAATGCGGAAGCGCGCGCGCTGGCGCTGGAGGCGGCGCGCAAGTCGCTGTGCCTGCTCACCAATGACGGGACGCTGCCCTTCAGCGAGGGCAAGGTTCGCAAGCTGGCGGTGATCGGCCCCAACCACGCGATCGCGCGGCTGGGCGGCTATTCGAGCGTGCCAAAGCAGACCGTCAGCCTGATCGAGGGGCTGCGCGCGCTGGTCGGCGACAGGGTCGAACTGCTGACCGCGCAGGGCGTGTTCATCACCCAGAGCGAAGACCGCTCGGCGAACGAAGTGCTGCTGGCAGACCCGGGGAAGAACCGCGACCTGATCGCGCAGGCGGTTGAGGTCGCGAAGGGCGCGGATGCGATCGTGCTGGCGATCGGCGATACCGAGCAGACCAGCCGCGAGGGCTTTGCAAAGAATCATCTCGGCGACCGCACCAGCGTCGATATCGTCGGCGAGCAGAATGAACTGGTCGCGGCGATGGCGGCGCTGGGCAAGCCATTGGTGATCGCGGCGATCAATGGCCGCCCACCCAGCTGGCCGAACGTGGTGAGCAAGGCGAACGCGGTGCTCGAATGCTGGTATCCGGGGCAGGAAGGCGGCACCGCGATGGCCGAGGCGCTGTTCGGCCGGATCAATCCGGGCGCAAAGCTGCCGGTCACGGTCATTCGCCATGCGGGGCAGGTTCCGTTCTTCTACAACCACAAGCCATCGGCACGCCGCGGCTACCTGTTCGCCGACAAGTCGCCCTTGTTCCCGTTCGGCCATGGGCTGAGCTACACCAGTTTCGAACTTGGGGAGCCGAAGCTGTCCGCCGCGACGATGCGGCGCGACGGCAGCGTCAGCGTGACGGTCGCGGTGCGCAACACCGGCAAGCGCGCGGGCGATGAGGTGGTGCAGCTTTATATCAGCCGCCGCACTGCTTCGGTGACCCAGCCGGTGTTGCAGCTCAAGGGCTTTGAGCGGGTGACGCTCCAGCCCGGCGAGGCGCGCACCGTCCGCTTCGACCTGCCGTCGGAGACCTTTGCGATCTGGGACGCGAACATGCGCGAGATCGTCGAAGCGGGGGAGGTCGAACTTCGCGTCGGCAACAGCTCCGCGTCGCTCAAATCCGCGCTGCTGACCATTGTCTGAGCCATGCCGACCCGGATGGCACGATGCATGACTGGTAAAACCAAGGAGTCCCGATGAACCCGACCCGTCGCCAGACGCTCGCTGGCATTGCCGCGCTTCCGCTCGTTGCTGCCAGCGCGGCCCGTGCGAACATTTCACCGCCCGGCATCGACGCAGTGGCGCAACGCAAGGGGCGGCGGTTCGGCACTGCGGTTGCCTGGGCACCGCCGGGCGCCGATGCGGCGTCGTTCAACTATCCCGCCTATGCCGAAATCGTCGAGCGCGAATGCGGCGTGATCGTCGCCGAGAACGAGATGAAGTGGCAGGCGCTGCGCCCCTCCCCCACCGAATATCGCTTCGAGCGATTCGACGCGATGGTCGCCTGGGCGCGCAGCAAGAAGCTCGACGTGCGCGGCCACACATTGCTGTGGGCGCGGCCGAAATGGTTTCCCAACTGGCTCAACGATTACGACTTCGGATCGTCGCCCAAAGTGGCGGCAGAGAAGATCCTGACCGATCACGTCCAGACCGTGATGCGCCGCTACAAGGATACGATCCGCAGCTGGGATGTCGTCAACGAAGCGGTCGATCCCGAGACCTCGGGTCTCGTCGAAACGTCGCTGTCCAAGGCGATGGGGGGTGTCGAGCCGGTGCTCGATCTTGCCTTCCACACCGCGCGCGCGGAGATGCCGAACGCAGAGCTGGTCTATAACGACTATATGAGCTGGGAGCCGGGCAACGAAAAGCATCGCGCCGGCGTGCTCAAGCTGCTCGAGGGCTTCCGCAAGCGCAACGTGCCGGTCGATGCACTGGGCATCCAGAGCCATATCGAGATGCTCACGCTTGACCCCGCCACCGGACTTGGCCCGCGGCAGGAGACCGAATGGCGCAAGTTCGTCGATGAAGCGGTGGCGATGGGCTATCGGCTCGTGATCACCGAACTGGACGTCAAGGACAACGCCCTGCCCGGCGATCCCGCCGTGCGCGATGCAGGGGTCGTGGCTTATCTTCGCGCTTATATGGAGTTGATGCTGTCCTACCCGCAGCTGCGCGATGTGCTCGCCTGGGGCATGGTCGACAAATATAGCTGGCTGCAGGGCTTTGCCCCGCGCAAGGACGGGCTGCCGCAGCGTTGCTGCCCCTATGACAGCAGCTTCCGCGCCAAGCCGATGCGGCACGAACTGGAGCGGCTGTTCGCCGAGGCCAAGCCGATCGCCTAAGCGGCAGCGCGGACCCCCCGCGCCCATCAACGAACGACTAAATAGCTGCGCAGCCCGATGCTGCGCAGCTATTTTTTTAGTCCAACGCCCAGTCTTCAGCAGACAAAAAATTGCCGCCGCCCCGGGGAGGGGCGACGGCGGGGAGGTTGGGAAGATCTATCGTTAGAAGCTGAAGCGGATCATGCCGGTGATGCGGCGATCGTTCACATACCAGCCGCGCGGGACGAGCCGGACATCGCCATTCTGGTCGGTCACCGCCGCACTTGTCTTGGTCACCGAGTTGGTCAGGTTCACGCCCTGGATGCCGAGTTTCAGCTGATCGGTGATCGAGATCGTGATCGACGCGTCGAGCTGACCGTAATCCTCCTGGAAGATCGGATCGAACGGCGTGATCACGTCGCGCAGCGTGAGCAGATACTGCGAACGCCAGCTGTACGATGCACGCGCCGACACCGGCCCGATATCGATGAAGGGCGTGATGTTGAACTGGTGTTCGGACAGCCCCTGGAGCGGGAAATTCGCGCCGGTGATCGTCGGCTGGCGACCCGCGGCCACATCCGGATCGGTCTCCGACAACGTGCTCTGCGGCACGCCCTCGCTCGCCACATAGGTGTAGTTGGCTTGCAGGCCGAGACCCTTGAGCGGTCCGGGCAGGAAGTCGAACACCTGCTGATAGGCGATTTCGAAGCCCTTGATCTTGCCCACCGCCTGCGAGTTCACCGGCGTGGTCACGACCGCCTCGAACGTCTGGCCATTGTTGGAGAAGGTCCGGCGCACAGTGTCGTTCGTCAACACGTTGCGCAGTTCCTTGTAGAACAGCGACGCCGTGAGCTGGCCGACCCGCGAGAAGTACCATTCCGCAGTGATGTCGAAACTGTCCGCCTCAGTTGGCAGCAATTCCGGGTTGCCGGCGTTGAACGAGCCCTGGATCAACACCTGACCCGGCGCGATATTGCCGTCGGATCCGAAGGCGCCCGTTCCGGGTGCGGTCGGGGTGACGACCACCGGGATCTGGTTGCCGCTGGCATCGACACGCGGGACTGCAGTGACGCCAACCGGGAAGTAGTTACGCACCAGACCCAGCGAAGGCGGCGAAACGCCCTTCGAATAGGCGGCGCGGAACTGAAGCCCGCCACCGACTTCCAGCTTCAGGTTGAGGCTGGGGAGCCAATACTCATAATCAAGGTCGAAATTGTTCGGCACAATCGCGCCGTTCAGATAAGCCCCGATCTGCGTCAGCTGCGTGGGCGTCAGCGCGCACAGCGTGTTCACCGATCCGCCCGCACCGGTCAGTGCGTTGTTGATCGAGTCCCGACACGTGTCGGTCGTCGGCAGGTTGGTAGCGAAGGGGAATTCGATAAAGCCTTCCGACTTGCGATTGGTCGTCGTGTACCGCACGCCGGCATTACCGCTCAACTTCATGCCGTTGCCGAACTCGCTTCCGAAGCGCAGCATAACGTACGCGGCTTTGTTGATCTCCTGCTGCGGGTTAATTTCACCCGGCGTAAACGGCGTGCCCGCAATCGCGTTGGGGCGATCCGCAAGCGAACGCCACCCGCCATTGATCTGACGTCCGCCGGCACCGGCCACAGTGGGTTCCCACTCGCGATTGATGCGGTTCGCATAGTCGATATAGGCAAGATAACCCGAAGGGGTCGTCGTGTTCGCGGAATAGAAGGGACGGCACTGGCCACCCAGCGGGTTATTGACCGAGCCGCCGAAGAAATTGTCGAAGCAGAACGGCTGAAGGCCCTGCAGCGGCGCACCACCGGTCCCGCCGGTGACATTGTCAACCGGATCGTCTGCCCAGATCGGGCCACCATTGCCCCATTGCTCGCTCAAACGACCCCAGTTGTAAGTCGAGAAGCGCGCCGTCTGATCGCGATCGGCGTACCGCCCACCGACACGGACCGATTCAAAGAAGCTGCCGTCCGGGAAGGACAGTTCAGCGTCGAGGCGGAACGAGTCGGAATTGCCGTCGCTCGCCTCGATATGGTCCATCGCCGAACGGTAGAAGCTGTTATACGGATCCGCGAAGGTCTGATGCGTGCCAGTATAGTAGGACGGGTAATTGGCAGAGCTCCCTGGCGCGCCCGTGCAGGGCAGGCTAGGACAGTTTTGCGGCGCCCGGAATTCGACCGTCGGGAAGTTGCTTCCGTTCAGCCGGATCGCTGCGTCCTGATAAGAGGACAACCACAGACCGTTGTCGATGATGTCGACGAACGAGTCGACATGCTGATAGTCGAAGCTGACGCTGAGATTGTCGGCGACCTGATAGCGGAAGTTGAACGAATAGTCGTCGGTCACCGCCCGCTCGTCATGGTCGCGGCGGATATTGTTGGACTGCAAGCCCAGCGCCGGAGTGCGGATGTCGCCGGCGGTATTCTGGTCGGCGCGCCAGCCGGTCGGGCCGGTGATGACGCCGCTTTCGAACAGGCCCGAAGAGTCAAACACGATCGACGTGCCGTCGCGCGCACGCGAGTCCCCGTTCGACGCAACGTTGTCGGTCGCGATTTCGATCGTGTGTTCGGTCCACGCCTGACGCGCATCGGAGCGCAGAAACTGGAACGTCGCCTCGGCGCGGCGGTCATTGCTGCGCCACTGGGCAGCGGCGGCATAGCCGAAGCGCCGACGCTCAAACTCCTGCGTGCCCATCACCGCACCACGCGGGAACAGGCCGCTGCCGCGCTGCGTCGCGGTGCCGAACGGAATCACGTCGGTGCGGGTGCCGTCCGAATAGATCGGGCGAACGCGGAAGCTCGACACCTGGAACCGGTCGGCGCGCGAGAACAGCTGCGAGTAGGACACGCTGCCAAGCAGGCCGATCTCGCCGATCCCGGTATCCCAGGTGTTGCTGACCACCAGCGCGGCCGTCGGCGATGCCTTTTCGACGAAGTCGGAATAGTTGAGCTCGAGCGAGCCCGCCATCACGAAGCCCTTCTTGTCGAAGGGCAGGCGCGTGCGCAGGTTGACCACGCCGGCGATGCCGCCTTCGATGCGGTCGGCCGACGGGCTCTTGAACACGTCGACGCCGCCGAGCAGTTCGGACGGCACATCGGCGAAGCTCAGCGCACGACCGTTATTCGCGGTGAACGCTTCGCGTCCGTTGAATTCGGAGCGGACATAGGTGAGGCCGCGCACGACGACGCCCGAACCTTCGACCGAGAAGTGGTCGGGATCGACGCCAGCCGCGAAGCGGTTGATCGAGATGCCCGGGATGCGCTGGAGCGTTTCGGTGACCGAGCGGTCAGGCAGCGCGCCGATATCCTCGGCCGTGACCGAGTCGACGATCGTGTCCGACGTCCGCTTGCGCTGCTGTGCGCTTTGCAGCGATTCCCGGAACCCAGTGACCACCACCGTATCCGGATCGGTCGCCTCTTCAGCCGCCGGCGTTTCCTGCGCCGATGCTGCGGTTGGAACTGCTAGCGCTGTCATCAGCGCGGCGGTCGATACTCCGAGACCCCATGCGGCGCGACCTTCAGCGCGCACACGCTTCCGCCAATTCGACATCCATCCCCTCCTCGTTCGAGAGCCTTGGCGGCTCTTCTGCCAGTTACGCCCCGCAAGGTAGCGCTAACATTTATTCGTCTTATGCCAATGCGCAGCTTTCGGCAAGAGATGTTGTGCGCTACCACAAAGAAAATGACGCGAATGTTGCGGCAATGCTGCACGGCGATTTTGGGGAGGGAAAGCAGCGTGGCGGAACGAATCCGGTCGATCGTGATCGTGGGCGGTGGCACTGCGGGGTGGATGACCGCAGCGGCGATGGCGCGCATTCTCGGCCCCGATTATGCGATGATCACATTGGTCGAGTCGGATGCGATCGGCACCGTCGGCGTCGGTGAGGCGACCATTCCCCAGATCGGCACGTTCAACCGCCTGCTCGGTATCGACGAGAATGACTTTGTTCGTCGCACCAAGGGCAGCTTCAAACTGGGGATCGAGTTCGTCGATTGGGGCGGGCTGGGCCGGCGCTATTTCCACCCGTTCGGCAAATATGGCATCGACATGGAGGGCGTGTCGTTCCACGCCTATTGGCAGCGACTGGCGGGTGAGCCGCAATTTTCGAGCGTCGACGCCTTCTCGCTGATGGCGAGCGCCGCGCGCGCCAACCGCTTCATGCCGCCAATCGACGCCGGCAACTCGCCGCTGTCGGGCATCGCCTATGCCTATCATTTCGATGCCGGCCTCTATGCGCTGTACCTGCGCGAACTGGCCGAGAAGATGGGCGTGAAGCGGGTCGAGGGCCGCATCGTCGAGGTCGAACGAAACGGCGAGAGCGGCCATATCGCCGCAGTCGCGCTCGAATCGGGCGAGAAGGTCGCGGGCGAGCTGTTCATCGATTGCTCGGGCTTTGGCGGGTTGCTGATCGGCAAGACTTTGGGCGTTCCCTATATCGACTGGTCCGCGCAACTGCCGTGCAATCGCGCGGTCGCGGTGCCGTGCGCATCGGTGCCGGGCGGGCTGACCCCGTTCACGCGATCGACGGCGCGCAAGGCCGGGTGGCAATGGCGCATCCCGCTGCAGCACCGCACCGGCAACGGCATGGTCTATTGCAGCGACTATATGAGCAATGACGAGGCGGCGGCGACCTTGCTCGCCAATCTGGATGGCGAGGCGCTGGCCGATCCGCGCTTCATCCGTTTCACCACCGGCCATCGCGCACGTTTCTGGGAAGGGAATTGCGTGTCGATCGGTCTGTCGGCGGGTTTCATGGAGCCGCTCGAGTCGACCAGCATCTGGATGATCCAGACGGGCATCGCGCGATTGCTGTCCAACTTCCCGGATTCGACCTTCGCGGAAGCCGAGCGCGCGCGCTACAACCGGCTGATGATCGAGGAGAGCGAACTGATCCGCGACTTCCTGATCCTCCATTATTGCGCGACCGACCGCACCGATTCGCCCTTCTGGGACTATTGCCGGACAATGCCGATCCCCGAGCGGCTGGCGGAAAAGATCCGCGTGTTCGAAAGCTCCGGCCGCTGCTTCCGCGAGCATGAGGAGCTGTTCAACGACACCAGCTGGTTCGCGGTGATGGTGGGCCAGGGGATGCGCTGGGGCCGCCACGATCCGGTCGCCGAGCTGCTGTCGCTGGCCGAGACGCGCGACCGGCTGGCGCATATCGCCGGGGCCGTGGCCAAGTCGGTCGACTATATGCCGGATCATGCCGAGTATATCCGGCAGAATTGCGCGGCGTAGGGCTCTGCGACATTCAACTCTAATCCTCCCCCGCAAGGGGGAGGATTCTTGGACGCCACCGCCAGCACCAAAAAAGAAGGGGCGGGAGTTGCCTCCCGCCCCTGCCCCCTTTTGATGGTCGGCGCGATCAGCCTTCCATGTCCTCAAGCTCGCGGCCCTTGGTCTCTTTCACGAAGCGCTGGACCAGGAAGAAGCTGATCACCGCGCAGACCGCGTAGAAGGTATAGGCACCCGCCAGGCTCCATGTTGCCATCGCCGGGAAGGTCTGGGCGATCAGATAGTTGGCGAACCACTGGAAGAAGCCCGCCACCGCCAGCGCCGATCCACGGATCTGGTTCGGGAACATCTCGCCCAGCATGACCCACATCACCGGGCCCCAGCTGACGTTGAAGAAGATCACGTAGAGATTGGCCGCGACCACCGCGATCATCCCCAGCTCCGACGACAGCGTCAGCTTGCCGGTCGCATCGAGCGAACCCTGGCTGAACGCGAAGACCATCACGAACAGCGTCACTGCCATACCGGCCGAACCGATCAGCAGCAGCGGCTTGCGCCCGATCTTGTCGATCACCGCGATGGTGATGAAGCACGCCGCGATCGAGACCACACCCGACACGATGTTGATCATCAGCGAATCCTGCTCGGTAAAGCCGGCCAGCTGCCACAAGGTCGCACCGTAATAGAAGATCACGTTGATGCCGACGAGCTGCTGGAACACCGCCAGCATGATGCCGACCCATACGATGCTGCGAATGCCGAGGAACCCGCCCTTGCCCTTCGACAATATGTCGCTGAGCCGGGGGTTGTGATCGGTCGAGAAGCTCGCCTTGATCTCACCCAGCTTGGCGGTGCCGGCTTCCGTGCCGAACAGGCTGGTGAGCACGGTCAGCGCCTCGGCATCGCGGCCCTTGGCGACGAGGTAGCGCGGGCTTTCCGGGATGAAGAACAGCGCGATCAGGAACACGGCGGCAGGCAGCGCCTGCATCAGATACATCCAGCGCCACGCCTCGATATCTGCCCAGAACAAGGCGAGCGACGAGCCGGCCGCCTGGGCGAGATAATAGTTCACCACGAACGCCGCGGTCAGGCCGGTGATGATCATCACCTGCTGCACCGTGGTCATCCGCCCGCGAATATTCGCCGGGGCGACTTCGGAGATATAGGCGGGCGACAGCACCGATGCCGCGCCCACGGCCATGCCGCCGACGATACGGGCGATGACAAAGATCGTCTGGTCGTGCGCAAAACCCTGCACCAGCGCGCCGACGAGGAACAGAACTGCCGCCAGCCGCATCACATTGCGGCGGCCCATCTTGTCCGCCAGCGTGCCGGCGAAGAACGCCCCGATGAAGCAACCGATCAGCAGCGAGCCGACGGTGAACCCCAAGGTTGTGTCGTTGAGCGTGAAGGCGGATTTGAGCCCGTCCTGCGTGCCGTTAACGGCACCGCTGTCGTAGCCGAATAGCAAACCCCCGATTGTCGCGACCGCGACAATCGCAAAGACGAGGCCGGTATTGGCCTGCGTGGACGATGAACCACTCAACGCGCTTCTCCCTCTCCCTGACGCGGTACGTCCGCGCTTATGTTAGCGCTACCTAAGCGGGAAACCGCGTCGGGCGCAAGAGCGGAGATGTTGCGCGGAATCGGGCCCGGATTCAGCCGTGCCAGTCGAACCATTCGCCATAGGGGTGACAGGTCGCGAGCACCCGCCGTGTGCCATCGGGCCAGCAGGTCAGCGCCAGCTCGACCCGCTCGCGCCCCGGCGTCCATTCCAGGCTCAGCCACGCCAGCGGACGTGCAGCACGCGCCCGCGCTCCCGCAGCATGGATCGCATCGATCACCGAATTGCGCGCCGCCGGACCAAGATATTGCAGCACCATCGAGTGAAACACGACCCGGCACACGCCATCGGCCTGGGGCTGGGCAAGCTGATCGGGCAGCCACGCCGTCGCGTCGCCGCGCGTCAGCTTCGGCGGGTGCGCCCGCGCGATCCGCAGGGCCGCCTTGAGCCGTTCGATCCGTCGGGGCTGGTCGGCCCAGACGAACGACAACAGGCGCTCACGCGATGCGCGATTTTGTGCGTCGAGCGGATTGAGATCGACGCCGCGGGCAGCGACCACGTCGATCGGTGCCATTACGGGGTTCATCCCGCGCCATTCCGGCGCGATCCGCACCGGGGAATCGAGGTCTCCTGCAACGATATCGCCCAGCTCATAGCAGTAGCGTGCCAAGTTGAGATTGAGGCCGCAGCTCGACCCGATTTCCAGCAGTTCCACCGGCATATCGATACGCACGCGCAGCGCCATCAGCGCCGCAGCAAAGCCGGCGGCGCGCGCCACTTCGTTGGTCTGGGTCGGGGCGTGCATCCAGCCGACGATGAACCGGTCATGCGTGGTGAGCGCGGTGCCGATCGCACGGTCGAACTCAGCATGATCGTGCTGGTAAAGCGCGCTCAGGTCGGCAACGTCGCCGCGCCGCGCGAGCGCATGCAGCGCCGCGTTGAACCGCATCGCCAGCGCCGCCGCCGACGGATCATCGGGCCACCCATCGATCAGCGCTGCGGTCTGCGGCGCGCGGTGCAACTGGCGGTCCCCCGCTTCCAGCACCGAAGCAACGAACTCGGAGCCGAGGGCGCGGATGAACCGAGACTGGCGGCGCAGCTCGCCTTGCGAGCCGACGCGCGTCATCATGTTCATTCGACTTCCCCTGCCCGCGCGACTGGCGGCTTACGCTGCACTGGAGCCGGACGACCGCCCCGTTCGATCATGCCGCCCACATGTCCGCCGACATCGACCGGGCGACCCGGTCCTGCATCGCATGGACCGGACTGCGCCCACCCTCGACGGTGAACTGCGCCGCCTGATCCGCCAGATGCGTCACTTCGTTCACCAGCTCGCGCGCAGCGCTCGAGCTCTGCTCGACCATCGTGCTGGTCTGACGGGTGGACTGGTCCATCGTCCCGATCGCCGAGCTGACCTCGGTAATCGCGAAGGACTGGGCGTTATTGTCCTGCGCAATCTTGTCGAGCAGCGAATGGACCTCGTTCACATCGGTGGAGATATCGACGAGCGCGCTATCGACTTTCTGCACCATTTCGACCGCAGCGACGATGTCGGTCTGGGTCGCGGTCAGCTGATCGCGCGCGCGCCCGGCCTCTTCCTCGGCGCGCATCGCCAATGCAGAGACGAGGTCCGCAACGACCGCAAAGCCACGGCCCGCTTCGCCCGCACGCCCCGCTTCGACCGCCGCATTCATCGCGAGGACGCGGGTCTGGAACGCGATCTTGTCGAGCCCCTCGATCACGCTGTCGATGCCCTTGGCGCTGTCGGCGACGCGGCCCATCGCTGCGACCGCGCCCTCGGCGACCGATCGGCCATTGGCGACGGTGCCGATCGCGCCGTTCGCGCGCTCGACGGTCTGGCCGGCGGCGGCAGCGGTCGTCTTGAGCCGCTGGTCCATCTGAACGATCGCGGCGGACGTCTCCTCCAGGCTCGCGGCATTGGCCTCGGTCCGGCGGGCAAGATCTTCCGATGCTTCGGCGATGCGCCCCGATCCGGAATGGATTGAGGCGGTAGCCTCCATCACCGATGCGATCAGCCCGCGCAGGCTGGTCACCGCGGCGTTGAAATTGGATTTTACCGCGGCGTAATCGGCGGGGAAATCGGCGTCGATCTGCGCGGTCAGATTGCCGCTGGCCAGTTCGGAGAGCTGCGACGAGACGATCTCGACCACCATCTTTTGCTCTGCCTCGGCCTTTGCCGCGGCGGCATCGGTCGCCTGCTTGGCGATCGCGGCATCGCGAAACACCAGCACCGCGCGCGCCATGTCGCCCAATTCGTCGCGACGATCTGCCCCGTCGACATCGACATCGTTGCGGCCTGACGCCAGCGTGCTCATCGTGTCGGTCAATGATGCGATCGGGGTCGCGATGGCGCGGCTCAACAGCCAGGCAAGGCCGATCGCAAGCGCGATCAGTGCGACGCCGCCGACGATCAGAACCGTCGTTGCGGTTTCCATCGCCGCTTCCTGCGTCGCCGTGCCCTGTTCGATCGTCGCCAGCTCGGCGTCACGCACGTCGCGCAACGGCAGCACCGCAGCGCTGACCAGCACCGCCTTGCCGGCGGCCTGAACTTCCGCCTGCGCTCCGGCGAGATCGCCGCCATCGACGCGCTTGATCAGCCGGTCGCCCCATTTGGCGCGCCAGTCGAGCGTTTCCTTGCGCGAAGTCTTTACGGCTTCGATCAGCTTGGGATCGGTCAGTTCCGCCTCAAGCTCCGCCGACGCCTCGTCATAATCGACCCGCCCTTCCTCATAGGATTTGAGGTAGGATTTGTCGCCGGTGACCAGATAGCCGCGCATCTGGCTGTTCTGGCGCAGCAGCGCGGTTTCGAGCGCCAGCGCCTTGGCATAGCGGCCCTGCGCCGCCGTGTTGGCGTCGGTCACCGACCGGATCATCGAAATGTTCGAAAAGAACACTGCCATCATCACCGCCGCCGAGGCGCAGATGATCAGGAAGGAAAGGCCCAGTTTGCGCGGGATCTTCAGGGATTTGAGCATGTTCATAGCTGTGTCCGAACTCCGGGAGCCAATGCCGTTTGGCCGGGGCGGTTATGCCCCGGCCAATTTCGGTCAGAAGTCGAACCGCAGCGACGTCGAAACGGTGCGGCCGTTGACCGCCCGTCCCCAGCCGATGCCGTTCGCCGGCACCGCGTCCTGCGCGATGTCGTAGAACCCGACCGTGTTGAACAGATTGTTCGCATTCACCATCAGTTGGACCCGTTCGATGGGACGGAACTGAAGGAAGGTGTTGACCACCGCGAAGCCCGGCATCTTCAGCCCGTTGGTATCCTGAGCATAGCTGCTCGTGGTGCCGACCAGATTGAAGCCGACCGTGAACATCTCGGCATTGTACTGCGGCGTTACCTGATAGATGAAATCAGGCTGGTGGCGCGGCGTTTTGCCGACGACCGCCGGGTTCCGGTTGTCCGCACGGATTTCAGCGCTGGTATAGGTCAGGCCGCCGGTCACGCTGAACGGGCCGGTCCGGTAGCTTGCCTCGACCTCGGCGCCATAAGCCCGATAATCACGCAAAATCTCTAGACCGGTGCCGCCCTGGATGTTCCGGTCGGTCGTGTCGGCGAGGAAGCCGGTGATGTTGAGCGTGGCGTTCGACGCGCGATACTTGATGCCGCCTTCCAGCTGGGTCACCGAGTCATAGGCCGCGCCCGGCTCGACCAGGCTCCCGTCGGTGGTGCTGACCGACGGGGTGAACAAGATCTTGTCGGCCCCGGCGCGCCCGCCCTTGCTGTAGCGGGCAAAGACTGCCAGCGGCTCCGACACGCGCCAGTTGATGCCGGTCGAATAGCTCACATAGTCATAGTCGTAATTGACCGGTGCCGGACGCGACAGCGGAAGCGTGGCCGTGCGCGATTCCGCGTCCGAAATCACGCCGTTGCCGTTGAAGTCGAACCCGATGCGGCCGACGCGACCGCCGCCCAGATCGCTGCCGAACACGCGCCCGCGCACCTTGCCGATGTCATAGCGCACGCTGCCGCCGATCGCGACCGGGCCGACATGGAAGTTGACCGAACCATAGGGCGCGGTGACGTTGTAATCGACGTCGAACCGGCGACGATACTGGCCGGGAATGCCACCGACATTGAGGTCGAAGGCGACATAGCCGTCCTGGGTCAGCGGCGTGCCTGCGGCATTGCTGGCATTGAGCAGCGACGAGCGACCGCCACCCAGCGCGTCCTGCGTCGTGTTGGTGTAGAACCAGTTCGTGTCGATCGTCTGAAGCGACTTGTACACGCCGACCGTCGTGGTCAGCTTGCCACCGCCGACATTCCACACGCGCGTGGCGCGCAGGTCGTTATTGACGTTGTCGAGCGAATTGGCGTTGATTCGGATCAGCAGCATGTTGCCGACGACCCCGTTGCCGTTGAGCGTCGCCGGGTTGGCGATGACCTGCCCGGTATTCGGTCCATTGGCGTAGCTGAGCGTACCGGTCGCCCCGCCGAGCGATGCGGGAAGCGCAGCGCCAGAGAAGAGCGAAAAGATCTGATTGCGCAGCGTGCTGCCCGAGATGTCGGCGTAGCGGAAGCGCTCGGTGATCGTCCAGCCGGCGATGTCGAATTGCGATTCAAGCCCGATCGCCTTGACCTGGGCATGCATGCCTTCGGCGGTGCTGTAGGCGGCAGGGGTATTGGCCCCATCAAGCGTCACCAGGGTGGTGATGCTGCTCGACAGCATCGAATCGCGCCGCACGTCGAAATTGGGGAACGACGAAAACTCGGGATTGGCCGTCGTGCCCGTGATCTTGACCGGCACGGTGACATATTGCGGCGACCGGTCGTCCAGCAATTTGCCGTGCAGGCGCACATAGCCGCCGGCAAATTCCTTGGTGACGTTGAACTTGAGCTGGCCGCCCTTGAACGCGGTAAAGCCGACGTCGCGCGGACCTTCGCCGACGCGGTAGAAGCCGCCGATATGCATGCGCAGCGTGTCGCTGAGCTTCATGCCATAGTCGAAATCGAGCCGGTTGGAGTCATAGCCGAGGCCGGTAGTGAACGCGACCGAGCCGCCTTCGGTATCGCCGGTCTTCGAGATCAGGTTGATGAGGCCGCCCGGCGAATTCGACGCAAAGGTCGATGCCGATCCGCCGCGGATCGCTTCGATCTGCCCAACATTATAATCATAACGCAGGAAGATGTCCGATGCGACGTTGAAGATGTCACCAAATTCGAGGACCGGCAGGCCGTCTTCCTGAAGCTGCATGAACTTCGACCCGCCCGAAGCAAGCGGAAGACCGCGGATCGTGTAATTCGAATTGCCCTCGCCGGTCGAGCTTTCGGTGCGGATGCCGGGGATATTGCGCAGCACTTCAGCAAGGCTGCGCGCGCCCAACTTCTCGATTTCAGCGGCTCTCAGCGCGCTGGTCGACGTCGCGCTGTCGAGCGGATCGCGGCCCTTGGCCACACCGGTCGTGAAGACCTCGCGATCCGGCTCCTTGGATTCGGACGGCTCGGCCGCAGTCGGCGCAGTGTCCGATTCCACCGTGGCGTTCTTGGCTGATGCGGCAGGCGCAATCAGCGCCAAGGGCGCAACGGCGAAGAGAAGAAGATGCTTGTTCATGCGTAGCTTGCCCACCCTTAAAGACCTTGCCCGGACCCGCCCGGGCATTTTGCGATATGCGCGCACCACCGCAGCAGTGCGGAAGAGCGTCGCAACTATGATAGGATGCGGCAGGGGGGACGGGCGGCAGAGGCCAAGAATCTTTTCGGCAACGCGCGCGCCATCGAGTCCGAAAGCGACATTGAAAGTGCTACGAAATCTTTACACTCGGCGCGCGTTTTTCAGTTCAACGCAGCGCGGTCTGGAACATGGCGGTCAGTTACGCGGTATGACTTGACGCGATCCTGAGTAAGCGACGGGTGATCTTGCCACAGCAGGACGGCCGCCGATGCGCAGCGCCGACGGCACCGGACGGGCCGCTGATCATGATCGCCGATTCAGACGCCGATTCAGGCGGTCGCGCCGACCTCGGCCTCGTTCCAGCGCAGCGCCCGCAGCACCGTTTCGACGATGTGCGGCGCGTTGAGGCCCGCCTCGTCATATTGCAGCTCGGGCTTGTCCTGATCCTGGAACCGATCGGGCAGGCGCATCGTGCGCAGCTTCAGCCCCGCATCGATCAGCCCCTCGTCGCTCGCCATGGTCAGCACATGCGCGCCGAGCCCGCCGACGGCGTTCTCCTCAATCGTCACCGCGACTTCATGCGTGGTGAGCAGGCGGCGGATCAGCGCCTCGTCGAGCGGCTTGGCGAAGCGCAGGTCGGCGACGGTCGCCGAGAGCCCCTTGGCCTCCAGCATGTCGGCGGCCTTGAGCGCTTCGGCGAGGCGGGTGCCGAGCGACAGGATCGCGATCGTCTTGCCCTCCCGCACGATGCGGCCCTTGCCGATTTCCAGCACTTGCGGCTCGGCCGGCATCTCGACGCCGACGCCATTGCCACGCGGGTAGCGCACCGCGATCGGCCCGGCGTCATATTCCGCCGCAGTCTTGGTCATGTGCGCCAGCTCCGCCTCATCGGCGGCGGCCATCACCACGAAATTGGGCAGCGACGCGAGATAGGTGACGTCGAAACTGCCCGCATGGGTGCAGCCATCGGCGCCGACCAGCCCCGCACGGTCGATCGCGAACCGCACGGGCAGATTCTGGATCGCCACGTCGTGGACGACCTGATCATAGGCGCGCTGGAGGAAGGTTGAGTAGATCGCGCAGAACGGGCGCATACCCTGTGCCGCAAGGCCGGCGGCAAAGGTCACCGCATGCTGTTCGGCGATGCCGACATCGAAGCTGCGATCGGGGTGCGCCTTGGCGAATTTGTCGACGCCGGTGCCGCCGGGCATCGCCGCCGTGATCGCGCAGATGCGCGGATCGGTATCGGCCAGCTTGGCGAGCGTTTCGCCGAACACATTCTGATAGGCGGGCGGGCCCGGAGGGGCCTTCGCCTGCGCGCCCGTGATCACGTCGAACTTCTGGACGCCGTGATATTTGTCCGCCGCCGCCTCGGCCGGGGCATAGCCCTTGCCCTTTTGCGTCACGACGTGGAGCAGCACCGGGCCTTCCTTGGCGTCGCGAATATTCTCCAGCACCGGGATCAGGTGGTCGAGGTTATGACCGTCGATCGGGCCGACATAGTAAAAGCCCAATTCCTCAAACAAGGTGCCGCCGGTCGCCATCCCGCGCGCATATTCCTCTGCCTTCGAGGCAGCGCTGGTCAGGCGGCGCGAGATGCGGGCGGTGATCTTCTTGGCGAGGTTGCGCAGGCCGAGATATTCGGAACTGGATACAACGCGGGCGAGATAGGCCGACAGCCCGCCGACCGGCGGCGCGATCGACATGTCATTGTCGTTGAGAATGACGATCAGGCGATTGCCGGCCTGTTCGGCATTGTTCATCGCCTCATAGGCCATGCCGGCGCTCATCGCGCCGTCGCCGATCACCGCGATGCCCTTGCCGGGGGTACCGGCCAGTTTGTTCGCGATGGCAAAGCCCAAGGCGGCGGAGATCGAGGTCGAGCTGTGCGCCGCGCCGAACGGGTCATATTCGCTCTCAGCGCGCTTGGTGAAGCCGCTAAGGCCCCCGCCCATGCGCAGCGTGCGGATGCGATCCCGGCGGCCGGTCAGGATCTTGTGCGGATAGCATTGATGCCCGACATCCCACACCAGCCGGTCATCGGGTGTGTTGAATACGTAGTGAATCGCAACGGTCAGTTCGACTACGCCAAGCCCGGAGCCGAGATGGCCACCGGTGGTGCCGACCGCGCTGATCGTTTCCGCGCGCAGTTCGTCCGCGAGCTGGCGGAGCTGCGACGGCGCAAGCTTGCGCAGGTCGTGGGGCGTATCGACCGTATCGAGCAACGGCGTCGTGGGAAGTTCAGACATTCGACCGCGTTTACTCCACTGGATTGAACCTGTCCAACGGCTGACACCGCTGGCCAGCGCGCGTCATGAGCAATAACTGAGCAGTGCGTGAGCGCGGCGGTGACGCAGCGTCAATCGCGGCCAAGCTCTTCGACCGCCGCTACAGCGGCGTCGAAGCGCGCGTCCCAATCGCCGCGAATCGCGACCCACCGGACGCCAGCCTCGTCGAGGACGGCGCGGCAGAGATCGGCGAATTTCGCCCGGCTGGCATCCGCGCCATAGATTCGCGTGCCGTCATCGACCCAGGCGACATCGGGCTCCAGCAACAGATACAGGTCTGCGCGCGGATGATTCAGCAGCGCATCGGGCAAGGTGCCGAGCATCATCCGCGCCCAGGCCGCGGTCATCAGCGCATCGGTATCGACAAAGAGAAAGCGCGTCGCCCAGTGCTTCCACGCGGCGATCATCGCGGCCTGCGCTTCGCCGATCAGGGTCAGGTCGGCGGCGTCCATCTCGACGCCGTGCACTTCGGCTTGTGCGCGGCCATATTCGGGCACCCAGACGCTGCCAAACTGGCGCGCAAGCCGCTCGGCCAGCACCGACTTGCCGGTGCTCTCGACCCCGTGCAGCACGATCGTCCGCGTATAATGCGCGCGCACCGGGCCGGGCAGGAAGGCGGCGTGCGCCCAGGGATCGGCGCGCACCGCGCTGCCCGACAGGCCACCGATGCCGTCTGGATCGGCCACCATGATCCGCCCGCCGAGCGGGATGAACAGCCCGCCGACCTCTTCCGCGAGGCGCTTGCCATAATCCTCGCCCGCGAAGAGCAGATCGATCGGTTCGGGATGCGCCGCGCCCACGATCGCGCGCCAGATCGGCCAGAAATCGGGGCTGTCCTCGGGCGCTTGCGGTACCGGCGCGCCGTGGCCGACCACGTCGCAATCGGGCAGCAGCTCGCGCATCCACGCCAGTCGCGCTTCGCCGGGGATCGGGTCGTCGGGCAGCCAGCACACCAGCACGGTCAGCCGGTCGACCATCGCCCGCGCCGCGCGCGCCAGCGTCAGATGCCCGGCATGCGGCGGCATGAACTTGCCAAGCAGGAAGCCGCGTTTCACCGCGCCACGCTCAGTTTGGCGCGCCAGGCGAACAGCCCCCACACCGCCATGCCGAGGAAGATCGCGTAGAGGATCGCCGTCGGAACCAGCCCCCGGCTCCAGAACAGCCCGACCGCGAGAATGTCGACCGCGATCCACAACAGCCAGCTTTCGACGCGGCGCTGTGATTGCAGGATCTGTGCGGCGACGCTCATCCCCGCCACCGCCGCATCGGCGTAGGGCGCGGCGGCATCGGTGTAGCGCGCCATAGCTGTGCCCCATGCGATGCTCGCCGCGGCGGTACCCACAATCCACCCGACGCGGGCGGAATAGTCCAGGCGGCGCACGGCGACGCCATCATCGACCCGGTCACTGCGGCTCCAGCTCCACCAGCCATAGAGCTGGATCACGAGGAAGAAGATCTGGAGCAGCGCGTCGCTGTACAGCTTCGCGTCGGCGAACACGAAGAAGTAGAGCGCGACCATCGCGATGCCGAACGGGTAATTCCACAGGCTGCGCCGCGCCACCAGCGCGACATTGACCAGCCCCAGCGCCGCCGCGGCAAGCTCGACCGGGTTCAACTTGGTGGCTTCAGTCGCAGTCGGCGCACTTGCCGCGCACCTCGATCACCGGGCGCACGGGCGAAAAGCCGGCGCCCTTGGCCGCCGAACGGACGGTGCGCGTGATCGAATCATCGTCGAGATGCGTGGTGTTCCCGCATGAATCGCAGACAAGGAAGATGCAGTCGTGCAGGCAATCGGGATGGGCGTTGGCGACATAGGCGTTGGCGCTTTCGACCCGGCGCGCGAGATTCGACGACACGAACAGGTCGAGGATGCGATAGACGCTGTTCGCCGCGACCCGCCGCCCTTCGCGCTTCGACACCGCCTCGGCGATGTCATAGGCGGAGGCGGGCTTGTCGAAACCGGCGAGCACCTCGAAGATCGATGCGCGCATCGTCGTCCATTGCTCGCCCGCCTTCTCCAGCGTCGCCTGTGCGGCGGCCGTCAGGTCGGACCCGTGATGTTCGTGATGCCGATGGTTTTCTGGCGTGTGCGCGTGCATGGCTCGAATGTAGGCTCGCGCCGGGCGCTGGGCAAGCGCGCGGTCAGTAAGTGGCGCGGCGGTTGAGGTCATGCCCCAGCGCCAGGATCGCAACGCCGATCACGGTCCACACGATTTCCGGCCCGCCATGCTCGAGCGTCAGCGCGCCGGCCATGATGCCAAGGCCGAATGCACCGACCGCCGCCGGCATCATATAGCCATGCTTGAGGATCCCGCGGCCCAGCGCCACGATGCCAAACAGGATCGCAGCGACCAGACCGACTTCATGGATCAGCGGATGCATCAGCGATCCCGCTGCGGAGGCAAGCGCAAGCAGCACCGTCGTTGCCAGGCAATGCGCCAGACACAGGCTCGACAGCCCGATCGCCACGCGATCGAAGCGCATGTCGACCTGTTCCCAGAATCGGGGGGCGAGCAGCTGGGCCATGCGCGCGATATAGACCGGCATTGGCAAAGTTACAACATTACATGCACGACAGAGTCTGGCATTTATGGTTGCTGCCGCATAGATTGAGTTGGTGTCCGAGTTCAGCAATCCCATCCGCCCGCGCGCTATCGCCAACTGGTTGACGGTCGTCGCCACGCTCATTGTCCTGATCGTCGTCGTCGGCGGGATCACGCGTCTGACCGAATCGGGGCTGTCGATCACCGAGTGGAAGGTCGTGTCAGGCATCCTGCCCCCGCTCAGCGAGGCGGCGTGGCTGTCCGAATTCGAGAAATACAAGCAGATCCCCGAATATCAGCAGATCAATCAGGGGATGAGCCTGGCGGCGTTCAAGTTCATCTATTTCTGGGAATATATCCATCGCCTGCTGGCGCGGGTGATCGGCTTTGCCTTTGCCGCGCCGTTGCTGTGGTTCGCGTGGAAGCGGGCGATTCCGCCGGGCTATGGCCTGCGGCTGGTCAGCCTGCTGGTGCTGGGCGGTCTTCAGGGCGTGATCGGCTGGTGGATGGTCAGCTCCGGCCTCGCCGAACGCACCGATGTCAGCCATTTCCGTCTTGCCGCGCATCTGCTGCTCGCGCTGTTCATCCTGGCCGTGCTGACCTGGACGATCCTCGACCTGCGCCAGCTTGCGCGCGATCCGGGCTATCGTCCGGCAAAGCTCAACGGCTTCGGGTTTGGCGTTGCCGTGATCCTGTTCATTCAGCTGCTCTACGGCGCATTCACCGCCGGGTTGAACGCGGGGCTCGTCACCAATGAATGGCCGCTGATGAACGGCAAATTCTTCCCGTCCGAAGTCCTTGGCGTGCGCTCGGTCCTCGACGCTGCGATCAACGATCCCGCGATGATCCACTGGATCCACCGCTGGTGGGCATGGGTCACTGTGGTGGCGCTGATCCTGCTCGCCCGCCGCACCCGCGCTGCGGGAAGCCGCAGCGCGTCGGTCGCGATCCATAGCGCGTTCGGCGTGCAGATCCTGCTCGGCATCGCCACGGTGATGAGCGGCGTCGACATCACGCTGGGCGTGCTGCACCAGTTTGTCGGCGCGCTGCTGGTGATCGCCACCGCCTGGGGCATCCATGTCACTGGGCGGCGCGTACGGGCCTATCGCGGATGAGCGACATCGCGCTGATTCATGCAACCTTCGCCGATGCGGCGGAGGCCGAGCGGATCGGGGCGGATATGGTCGAAGCGCGGCTCGCCGCCTGCGTCAACTTGTTCGGCGCGTGCACGTCCATCTATCGCTGGCAGGGCGCGGTGGAACGCGGTGACGAGCACCGCGCACTGTTCAAGACGACGCCCGAACTTGCCCGCAAACTCGCCGATGCCATCGCCGCCCAGCACAGCTATGATCTGCCGGTGATCGAAATCTGGCCGGTCGCAGCGGGCGATGCTGTGGCCGACTGGGTACGGACCGAAACACGGTGATCGCCGTCGCGCTGGTGATGGCGGCGCAGGCGGCGTCGGCATTTGCACCGCCCCTCGACGAACGTCTGACGATGACGACCGAGACCGTGCGCAGTGATCGCGTGAACACGCGTCGCTTTGTCGCGCGCCGGACCCTCCGCTTTACGGCTGCACCCGATGGATATCGCGTGGCCGTCACGCTGGAGGATACCGGCGTGGGTGAGGTCGAAACCGATCCTGCTGGCCTGCTGCGCGCTGGATTTGCGGGGCTTAAAGGGCGAACGGTCGTACTGCATCTCGACCGGGCGGGGGCGGTGACCGGGATGGATGATGCGGGCGCGACCTGGCGTGCGGTGATCGATGGAATGGCCGCGCTCGCCCCGACCGGCCCCGATCCGGCGACACAGCAACGCGCCGCCCGCGTCCGCGCGATCGTGACGGCACTGGCCGCCCAGCCTGAGCCAGCCCGGCAGCGGATGATCGCGTCACTCGTCACGCCGTTGATCGCGCCCGAGCTGGTCACCGAGGCGGCTACGCCCGCCCCGCCGCGCGCGGTTCGCGTGCCCGCCACCTCCATCTATGGCAAGACAGAGCTGGACGGGTTGCGCGCCGTGCGGGCGCGTGCCGACGGCATCGAAGTGTCGGTCAGCGCGACCGGCCCGATCGCGGTCACGACTGCCGAAGGCGCAGCCAGCGCGGCGATCACGCTCGAAACGCTGCGCCGGATCGACCCGCGCACCGGGCTGGTGGTCGAAAGCCGCGAGCGGGTCGAGACGCTGGCACCGGACGGAGGCTTGCAATCCGAACGGCTTACCGTGACACGCCTGCAGCCGGCGGGTGACGCCGAACGATAAAGGGCTAACGATGCGTTGGGGGCTATGGATCCTGGCTGCGGCCAGTATGACCGATGTGGCAGCGGCACAGCCGATCGCGGCGGGCGGCGCGGAGGCCGCCCCCGTACAGCGCACAGAAACGCGCTTCGCCCCGCCGCTCGGCATCATCCACCGATTCCGATTGACCGTCACCAAGCGCGGCGAAACGCACAGTTGGGTCGAGGAAGTGCGGTTCGAACGGGGCGGCGACGCCTTTGTCGCCCATTGGCGGATGGACGCATCGTCGATCCCGGCAGCGATGCGCCACCCGCTGCTCCTCCCGATGATCCAGCCATTCACCGGAACGCCGCTCGCCTTCGATCTCGATGCCGACGGCACCGTCGTGCGCACCCGCGATTGGCCGACCCAGCAATCCCGCCTGCTCAAGTCGATCGACGCCAGTCGGCCGCTGATCGTCGCGGCGAGCGGCGCGGACAAGAAGCAGATCGACGCTGTGCTGGGATCGACGCGCGCGATGTTCGCCCGGCTCGACGCACAAAGCGGTGCCGACATCATCCTCAAGAACATCGCGCCGATCTTTGGTTGGGGGGATTACGGGCTGACGCTTGGCCAGCCGGTCAGCGGCAGCGAGATGGTTCCAGTCGCCATGCTCGGCACCAGTATCGAACGCTATTCGACGATCGAGCTGACCGCGCTGGAGCCGGGACGCGCCCGCATCACGCTACGCTCCGAATTCGATGGCGCCGCGATGCGGAGCACGCTGGAAAAGCTGGGCGCGATGGGCGCCAATGGCGACGCCGCCGCCAAGGCGCGCTTCGCGCAGTCGCTGGCACAGGCCGAACAGATGCGTGCGGTCCAGGCGACCGACGTCCTGCTCGACCTTGCAACCGGCTTGCCGCATCGGGTCGAAGTCGTCGTATCGGTCGACGGCAAGCCGCGCGACCGCACCATCGTCGAATGGCTACAACGCTGACGGTACTCAGATACCCGTCAGCAATCCCGCCATTTGCTTGACTTTTGCCTCCCATTTCGTCAATTGGCCGCCGTTCGCGCCGTCCTGCGCCAGTTTGGCAAGGGGCGGCGTCATTCATTTAAACCCAAGAGGTCTGGCCCCATGAAGGCGCTCATGAAGACCACCAAGTCGGTAAAGCCGGCCGAGGTGGAGAAGAAGTGGCATATCGTCGATGCCGAGAATCTGGTCGTCGGTCGCGCCGCGGTCGTCATCGCCAACGTCCTGCGCGGCAAGCACAAGACGAGCTTCACCCCGCACGTCGATTGCGGTGACAATGTCATCGTGATCAACGCCGACAAGGTGCGTTTCACCGGCAAGAAGCTGGCGGACAAGGTGTACTACAAGCACACCGGCTACGCTGGCGGCATCAAGGAAATCACCGCACAGAAGGTGCTCGAGGGTCGTTTCCCCGAGCGCGTTCTGGAAAAGGCGGTCGAGCGCATGATCCCGCGCGGTCCCCTGGGCCGTCAGCAGATGCGCAACCTGCGCATCTACAAGGGCGCCGAGCATCCGCATGAGGCGCAGAACCCCGAGGTCCTCGACATCGCCGGCATGAGCCGCAAGAACAAGGTGGGCGCATAATGTCCGACAATCGCCAGTCCCTTTCCGATCTGGGTGCGATCGCCGACGGCGCGCCCGTTGCCGAAGCCACTGAAGCCGGCGTTGCGACCCCCGCGGTTTCGACCATGCCGCTGCGTCAGCAAGAAATCGACAAGCTCGGTCGCGCCTATGCGACCGGCCGTCGCAAGGACGCCGTTGCCCGCGTGTGGCTGAAGCCCGGTTCGGGCAAGATCACGATCAACGGCCGCGATCAGGAAATCTATTTCGCGCGTCCGACGCTGCGTCTCGTCATCAACCAGCCGTTCGGCGTCGCCGAGCGTGACGGCCAGTATGACGTCATCTGCACCGTCAAGGGCGGTGGCCTGTCGGGTCAGGCCGGCGCGGTCAAGCACGGCATCGCCCAGGCGCTGACCAAATATGAGCCGGTGCTGCGCGCACCGGTCAAGGCGGCCGGGTTCCTGACCCGCGACCCGCGCGCCGTCGAGCGCAAGAAGTACGGCAAGGCGAAGGCCCGCCGCAGCTTCCAGTTCTCGAAGCGCTGATCGACCTTCGGGCTCGATCTTCGACATGCGAAAGGGCGGTCCGCACGGGCCGCCCTTTTTCGTTTCGCCAATGTGTTGCTTCGGCGCATCGTAGAACCCGCAACGCGCCGCTGCCGATCCGCGGCTCTTGACGCGCCACAAAACTGCAATAGCCTCATCCCCATGACCGTGCGCCAACTCGCAGCACGCAAATAATTGGGGGATATCATGAATTTTGCACGCATTACGCGCGCGTCGCTGCTGCTTTCCGCAGCGGGGCTGGGCCTTTCGGCGATCGCTACGCCGGCATTTGCGAATGACGCGCCAGCCCCGCGCGGGCCGCTGGACCTTACCGCAAGCACGCTGGTGCCGCACAGTGGCGCGCCGACCGGGTCGGTCGAAACCCCGCATACCGGCCCAGCGCTTGGCGTGGTGACTCCGACCGGCACCGGCTTTGTCTCGCCCGACGATGTCGTCGAGACGCCCGATATCACGATCAACAACGGCTTCACCCCGGTCCAGGCCTATGACCCGGTCAACATCACCGGCATCGGCCAGATCATCACCGATGCGGGCGGTGGTTTCATCGGCACCTGCACCGGCACGCTGATCAACCCGCGCACGATCATCTTCGCCGCCCACTGCGTCAACACCCGCGCGGCAACCGCTTATGGCGCCAATTCCGGCGGCGTCGGTGCCGGCGTCGGCTTCGAAACCAATACCCGCGCCAATGGCGTCGGCCAGACCGACGAACTCGTGCGCTGGCTGCTTGGCGGCACGGGCGGTGCGGGCCGGTTCCAGAGCAACACGACGCAGCATTTCTACAACATCAGCCAGGTGTTCTACGATCCGCGTTCGCTGAATGCCGCGTCCTGCACCTCGGCAACGTCCTGCTTCCTGGAAGCGGACGTTGCGACCGCCGTACTCGACACCCCTGCAGCAGGCGTCCCGACCTGGGCGCTCTTGTTCTCGCCCCTGCCTACGCCCGGTTCGATCGATCCGGTCAACGGTACCGGCTATCACGTGAACATCGGCGGCTATGGCAGCTTCGGCAACGGCACCACCGGCGCATCGAGCGGCGGCAATTTCCGCCGCCGGGCGGCGGAAAACATGCTGGGCGCGCTGGTGTCGATCAACACCCGCAACGAGTTCCTGTTCGGCACGTCCGGGTCGCCTTCGCGTCCGCAACAGCTCTATTTCCTCGATTTCGACGATCCCGCGCGTGGCACGGCGACGGCGAATCCGCGCGACTTCAATGGCTTCCGCGACGATGCGCTGCCCCGCGAAGGCTTGACCGGCCCGGGCGATTCGGGCGGCCCGCTGATCCTCGACCGTGCCTTCTCGACCCCGGTCGTGATCGGCGTGCTGTCGGGCGGTTCGACCTTCTTCGGCGGTCAGCCCGGCGGCAGCTACGGCACGCAGAGCTTCTATCAGCCGCTGTTCCTCTATTGGGACTGGATCGTCGCCAACAACCCCTATCGTTACGTGACCGCTGTCGCCGGCAACCGTAACTGGGAGGACGGCGCGGCGTGGGTGACCGAGCTCGACCCGGCGTATCGCGTCATCACCAATGGCCAGTTGGTCAACGGGCTGCCGACCAATCTGGGCGGCGCCAATTCGGGCAATGGCCCGGAATTCGGCGAGATGTGCTTCCAGTCGCCGAATACATCGCCCACCCCGATCTTCGAATGCTACAATCTCGCCACCGGTGCGTTCACGACCAATGCACCGACCAGTGCATCCGATTCGAGCGCGCCGGCGATCGCCAACGTGGCGGGCGATGCCGATGTCGCAGCGGATCCGAGTGTGCCGCAGGCGATCCCCGGCTATTCCGACACCGTGGCACCTGCGCCGACGCTCGCCAACGGACTGCCCGGCGCGACCGGGTTCGTGCCGAACAATGTCGATGGCGTCCGCACCACCGGCGCGATCGGCCGCTATTATGACGTGACGCTGCGCAACACCGGTGTGATCACGCTCAACTCGACTGTTACCGTCGATCGCTTCTCGATCATGGGCGCAACTTCGCAGCTGACCATCGCCAGCGGCGCATCGCTGACCAGCCTCACGGAGATCCGCCAGAATACCGGCACGATCCTGAACAACGGCACGCTGGCATCGTCGGGCGACTATCTGATCCTGTCGGGCATGCTGACCGGATCGGGTCAGGTCAATGCGCCCTTCACGACGAGCGTGCTGGGCAGCTTCGCGCCGGGGACGATCGGCACCACTGGCACGCTGACCTTCAACGGCGGGCTCGTGCTGTCGTCTGGATCGGGCTATCTGGTCGATCTTGGCGCCAACGGCACGTCGGACCGGATCGTTGTCGCGGGCGCGGGCAACCAGGCCAATCTCGGCGGCAATCTTCAGATCAGCTTTTCGGCGGCAACGCTGCGCGCCGGCAACAGCTACACCATCCTGACCGCAGCAGGCGGTGTCGTCGGCACGTTCAATACCCCGGCGGCGATCAGCGCGATCCTGACCCCGACGCTGACCTATTCGACCAATTCGGTCGTGCTGAACGTTGCGGCAGGAACCTATGCCAGCGTCGTTCCGGCGTCGAACGTCATCGGATCGACCTGGGCGCGCCTGCTCGATCAGAACCGCAGCCAGCAGGCAAAGTTCGACGGCCTCTATGGCCCGCTCGACCTGCAGAATGCCTCGACGATCATCAGCACGCTCGGCAGCTGGGCGCCAGCCTCGGAGACGACCGCGCAGACGCTTGGCATCGCCACCACCGACGCCAACTCCACCTTCATCCGCAACCGCCTCAATGGCCTCGATCCTGCCAATCTCGGCGGCTCGCTGGCGCATTATGGTCGCCCGGTGCAGGTCGCCGCGCTCAACCTGATGCCCGCCATGGGCGCAGCTCCGGTGCGCAGCGATGCCGCGACGCCGGTGGTGCAGGAAGGCGCGCTGCCCGAAACGATGAGCGGCTTCATCTCGGGCGGCTATCTCAACGGCGACGGCGCGGCGATGAGCGGCATGGGCGGGCGTGACAGCTATAATGGCTGGTATGTCGGCGCGGGCCTGGAAGCCTCGCTCGGCGACACCAGCCTGATCGGCTTTGCCTTCACCTACACCGATACCGACGGCACCACGTCGTTCGGTGGCCAGAGCGCGAAGGGCGAGGCGGTTCAGGGGACGCTCTATGCCAAGAAGAGCTTTGGCAGCGTCACGCTCGACGGTCAGGTCACCGCCGGTGCGATCGGCGTCCGCACCCAGCGGACAGCCGGCTTCCTCGGCACCAACTATACGCTGCGCACCCGCGACAATGCGATGATCGTCGGGACCGAAATCGGGCTTGGCTTCGACCTGGGCACCGATGCGATCGAGATCGCCCCGCGAATCGCCGGGCGCACCACCTGGATCGATTTCGGCAGCGCGCAGGAATCGGGCGGGCCGATGGCGCTCGACATCGATCGCAACGACTATGAAAGCTACCAGGGTCGCGCCGGCCTGACGGTGGCGGGCAAGTCGGACGGCCTGCGTCCGTTCATCACCGCGACCTATGTCCATGAGTTCGGCGATCGTCCGGCCACCGTGGGTGCGAACCTGGTCGGCGGGACCGGTGCGAACGTCGCATTCGCGCTCAACGGGCAGGACAAGGACTGGGGCGAAGTGTCGGGTGGTCTGACCTTCCGCACTGGCGCAGTCGATCTGTCGGTCTCGGCCGACTCGACGTTCCTGCGCTCCGACCTGTCGGCCCAGACTTATCGTGGATCGGTTACGTTCCGCTTCTGATGGGGGCACGGTAATTCACGAACATCGAGAGGGCCGCCCCGTTCGGAGCGGCCCTTTCACGTTGCAGGGCGGGGAGGCATGCATGCGGATCGGAATCTGTATCACACTCGGGGCGGCGCTGGCGGTTGCAATGCCCACCGCAGCGCAAGCGCAGGGTCCTGAAGCGACGCCCGAGCAGGCGTTCGAGCGGGAGCTGGCTGCACACGACCTGTCGGCCGCGGCCACGAGTCTCGATCGCCTCATTGCCGCGCGGATGCCCGCCGGGGACAAGCCCGTCCCCGATCCATTTCTCAATCATCGGATCGGGCGTTTTCTGCTCGCTGCCGGACAGTCACGCGCCGCGTTGCCGTGGCTGGAGGCGGCCGACGCCACCGGCGATACGGCGCAGGCGCGTGCCGGTCTGGCACTCGACCGGGCGCGGGCGCTGGTGCTGATCGGTGAGGCACAGGCCGCGCTGCCGCTGATCGATACTGCGTTACGCGACCTCTCCGATTCGACCGCACGCGGCGCGGCACAGCGCCTGCGAATCGACGCGCTGCTTGTTACCGATCCGGCGGCCGCGGCAGCTGCACTGTCCGGCATAGCCGCCGTCCGCGCCGACGATCCCCGTGCCGAATGGGACTGGGCGCTCCTCGACGCACGCGCGGCGCTGCTCACCGGGTCCCCCTCCGCCCCGATCAAGGTGCGTCACGCCTGGATGAGCGCGACCGCCGCTCCGGTTGCCGCATCGGCGCCTGCCCGCGCGGCCGCACTGATGGCCATGGTCGAGGAACAGGCAGGCAGTCGCGCCGGCGCGCTGGCGATGATGGCCGCGGCAACGCGAACCGAACCCGACATCAGCGCCATTTCGAAACAGCTGTCGGCCATCCTGCCCCCATGTGGCACTGCGGTGACCCCGGCCGATCACATCACTGTGGCATTGCATCGCGACAGCCTGAGTGGCGCGACGCGCATTTCGGCGATCGCTGCCAGCCGCCCCGGGATGGTTCCCCATTTTCTGTCCGGAGTGAATGGCGCAGAGGTGATGTCGAGCGGCGAACTGAACACCGCCGCGACCATTGCGCGGCTGCGCTGCCGCGTCAGTCCCGCGTATGAAGCAACCGCGCGCACGGCGAGCCGCGACCCGGCGGCGACCTTCATGGCACAGCGCGGTCTGTTCCCGCGCTTTGGGTACGGCGGAACCGACGAGGACCGGCTGAACGCTGCTTCGCGAGAAGTCGATGCGATGACTGCCCGGTACGGCGCCGACAGTCCATTGCTGCTCGGCTCGCTCCTGCGCCTGATCACCTTGAGCCAGGTGCGCCTCATGGAAGCGGGAGATATCGCGCCTACCCGTCTGGTCGATCTGAGCAACCGGCTCGACCGGGTGCTCGCGGCTGCGGGCGACACTGCGGCCTTCATGCCCCGCGACGCGAACTACTTCGCTGCATTCGCCCGGGCCGTGACCGCGTCCTCGCGCGGGGAATCGACACGGATCATGGCCGATTCCTTTCGCGCCTATATTGCTGCCGTCGATCCATCTACCGCCTACACGACCCTGGCCCGTGCTGCCGATAACGTAGAGCCGGCGCAGCTTGATGCCATGCGCGCGGATCTGATCGCACGCGTCGGCAAGACCCTGCCCGCCACCGACCCCCGTATCGCCGCGATGCGGCTGGCCCGCGTCAGCGCTGCACGCACCGCAGCAGACGGCACGCTTGCGGCGCGCATCCGCGAAACCGGGCTGCCGCGTGACCTGTGCGCGGTGCAGCCCGTCGCACCACGACTGCGCAGCACCGAAATGTCGAATGACGACTACCCCGCCGACGGGCTGATTGCAGAGATGACCGGCCGAATGACGCTGGAGTTCGATCTCGATGCGTCGGGCAAGCTGCGCACGCCGCGCGCGATCATCGCGGTGCCGCCGATCCTGTTCGACGGGGTCGTGACCCGCCACATCGGCGGGATCAGCTATGTTCCGGCCGAGACCGATGGCAAGGCCACCGCATGCCGCGCGATGACCATGGCGATCCGCTGGAAGATGCCTGAACGTAGCGAGGGGATCCCCGACATCGTCCCCGAAAGCTGGATTCCGGGAAATTGAGCGCGGTCAGCGATCAGCACCCATTTCCCTGACGCGCGTTTCCAGCGCGCCATCGGCCACATGCAGCTCGTTGAACGAGGGTCGCGTGTCGCGCACCCGTTCCGACAGCGTGCCTGCACCGATCAGCCGCACCGGGCCGGCGGCGGTGCCGTGGGTGATGTCGAACGGATCATGGACATGGCCGGTCAGCACGCCGTGCGCCCCGGCCTGCGCCAGCGCCTCCAGCGCCGCACGCCCGCCGCGCGTATGCGACGTGCTGCGCGTCCCAGCCTCGACCAACGGGTGGTGACAGGCGACCAGGACAAGATGATCGTCCGGGGTTTCGGCAAGCTGTGACAGCGTGCGCGTGATCGCGCGGCCGCTGACATAGCCCTTTGACCAGTTCAGCCGCAATTGTGCGCGCGCCGTGGTCTTGAGCGGGACGATCGATACGCCGCGCAGCTCCAGCGGGCGTTCGATCATCCGCTCCAGCGCCTGATAACGGCGATAGGGCGTCACGAACCGCGCCCAGGGGTTGAAATAGGGCAGGTCGTGATTGCCGACTTCGACCGTGATCGGCCGATCCAGCGCCTCCAGCCATGCCTGCGCCGCAGCAAATTCCTCTCGCCGCGCGCGCATGGTCAGGTCGCCGGTGACGATCACCGCGTCGGGCCGCTCCCGGGCGACGCGATCGGCGAACCAGTCGAGCGCCGCTCGGTCTTCGGCGCCGAAATGGATGTCGCTGACATGGAACAGCCGGGTCATGCCGCCTCCCACGCGGTGGCCAGAAAGCTGGGTCCGGTCTTACCCGCGCGGACCACCGTCCCCGGGGCCAGTGTCACCGGCTCGCCATCGAACAAGGCCAACACCGGGCGGCTGCTATAGGGTTTGATCTGCGCTGCGTCGCGCTGCATCACGGCGCGGGCGGCCACCCAGTCGCCGGTCAGCCAAGTCCAGCCCAGCTCCGCAATCGCGCCCCAGTCGCGCGCGTCGATGGCGTTGACCCGCAACGCGCCGTTTGTCGGCGCAACGAAGATCGCTTGATAGCGCCGATCCATATCGGCGATACCGCGAAGGCGGATGCCGCGGCCGAATGTCCGTCGCCATGCATTGCGCAACGCGCCGGCTAACCGCGCGATCCGACCCGCCCGCGCTGCTTCACGCGCCCGCCCCCAATGCGCGGCCGGACCGACGATCAG
Source organism: Sphingomonas sp. SDUR79 (assembly GCF_056821745.1). Taxonomy (NCBI): domain Bacteria; kingdom Pseudomonadati; phylum Pseudomonadota; class Alphaproteobacteria; order Sphingomonadales; family Sphingomonadaceae; genus Sphingomonas; species Sphingomonas sp. SDUR79. The sequence continues at coordinate 2,551,845 of NZ_JBPDIN010000001.1, forward strand.
GCCGACAAAGGCGCGGTGCGGCCCGGCCTCGACATAGGGCAGCGCCACCCGCCGCGAAGCATGATGCGCCGCATGGACGATTGCCGCCGGGTCGGCGTCCCCATGCAGCATCTTCGCCAGCATGTTCATCGTGCCCCCGGGCAGGATCAAGAACGCGCCGTCCCAATCCGCCAACGCGCATAGCGCCGCATTGATCGTGCCATCGCCCGCGAACAACACCACCGTATCGACATTGGCGGCGGCGAGCGCTGCCGCATCCGGAATGGCATCGTCCGGAAAGCGGGTGCGTCCGGCAAGGATCAGGCCGCGCTCTTCGAACACGGCCTCAAGCGCGATGCACTTCTCCTGCGTTGCCGAGCCGGAGTGCGGATTGGTGATGAACCACAGACGTTGCATGCCGCGCCAACGCATGACGCCCCGATTGTTTCGCGCTGCACACAAAAAAAGGGGCCGCATGTGCGGCCCCTTTCGGTAACGGAACAGTTGGATCAGCGCTGCTGATCGGCACCGCCCTCGTCCTGGTCGTCGATCTCGTCCGGCGTATTGCCATTCTGCGGATCCTGCTGCTCGCGCGGCTGCTGGTTCTGCTGGCGATCGACATTCTGATTGCCCTGCTGATTCTGCTGACCGCCCGGGGTCTGGTCCTGCTGACGCTCGTTCATGGCTCTCTCCTGGTATTTCCCACTCGTACGGCAAGAACCGGCGAACAGGGCATAAGGCTGCTCGGTTCATCGCATTGTTCGTCGCAAAGGGAATCAAAAAGGCCCGCCAGCGCAATGCGCTAACGGGCCTTATGATGGTGGGCGTGGCAAGGATTGAACTTGCGACCCCTGCGATGTCAACACAGTGCTCTACCACTGAGCTACACGCCCACTCGCCTTGCGGCGAATCTCGGGAAGCGGCGCTTTAGCGGGGGTCGTCCCCCCATGCAAGCGCCGGTTTCAATTGCTGCTGGGGATTTGCCCGGCCTCAAACAATCGGTCGACCTCCAGCACCAGATCGCGCAGGTGGAACGGCTTGGACAGCACGCGCGCCTGGGGAACCTGCTTGCCCGCCTTCAGCGTCACGGCGGCAAAGCCGGTGATGAACATGATGCGCATGTCCGGCGCGATCTCGGCGGCGCGCTGCGCCAGTTCGATCCCGTCCATCTCCGGCATCACGATATCGCTGAGCAGCAGGTCGAACCGTTCGGTTTCGATGAGCGGCAGCGCGGCGGTGCCGCGATCGACGGCGGTGACGGCATAGCCGGACTTTTCCAGCGCGCGCGTGAGATATTCACGCATCACCTGATCGTCCTCGGCCAACAAGATTCTGATCATTCGCCCCTCATCCACGGCCGATGCCCGCGCCTGCCCGTCACATGTTATGCGCGAAGCCCTTAAGAAATTCCAGCCATGGCCCCTGAACGAGCGCATCGGCCAGGCGAGCGTTGCGATGCCGCGCATCGGCGCTTAGGCTGGGCAGGTGAGCGTGCCACCGCCCTTTGACTGCCACGGGCCCGGGCGTCCGGCGTCGCCGGTCGTGCTGTCGGTGCCGCACGCCGGGCGCAATTATCCGCTGGCACTCCGCGCGGCGCTCCGTGCGCCGCTGCACAGCCTGCTTCCACTCGAGGATCGTCATGCCGATACGCTCGCGCTGGCGGCGCGGGGGATCGAAACCCTGCTGGTTGCGACGCGGCCGCGCGCATGGATCGACCTCAACCGCGCCGAGCATGAACGTGACCACAGCATCGACGAGGGTGCCCTGCCAGTGCCTGAGGCCGCTCAGTCGCTCAAACTGCGCAGCGGGCTCGGCCTCATTCCGCGCCGCGTCGGCGGTGTCGAGCTATGGCGCCGACGCTTCGCCGCCGAGGAAGTGCGCGCGCGGATCGAGCAGGATCACCGGCCCTATCACGCCGCCCTGGCGCAGGCGCTGGAGGCCGCGCGGGCACGGTTCGGGGTCGCGGTCCTGATCGACATCCACTCCATGCCGCCGCTCGCCCATGGCGCAGCGCGGCTGGTGATCGGCGACCGGTTCGGCCGCGCGAGTGCCGCGCGCTTCGTTGCCCGGATCGAGGGTGTCGCGCACGCCGCGCGGGTGCGCAGCGCGGTCAACACGCCCTATGCTGGCGGCCATGTCCTGGAGCGCCATGCCGATCCGGCGCGCAACATCCACGCGATTCAGCTCGAGTTCGACCGCAGCCTGTATCTCGACCGTCGCCGCGACCAGCCGGGGCCGGGCCTCGACGCCACCGCGCAACTGCTGCGCGCGATCATCGATGCCGTCGCCGACGAAGCCTTACCCCTCGCCGACGCCGCACAATAAAAAAACCGCCCGGTGTTACCACCGGGCGGCCAAGGTTCAGGGAGGAGACACGCCCGAGGGCGTGCCGCGCGGGTCCGCGAAAGGGGGGACACGAAACCGCGCTAAACACAGTATAGTAATGCTTGACCGTGGCTTCAAGGCCACAGCTCAAAATGCGACGAACGGAGGATGTGGACGGGACCAAACCCGTCATGTCAGGCCGGAATCAGCCGAATTTACCTCCGGGGCTGCACACGCAGCCCCGGAGGGAACCGGTCAGACCGCCGGCGCGACCTGCGGCGCAACCGCGCCCAGCGCCATCTGGCGACCGAAAATCTCGCGGACCAGGCCGAGCGAGAAGAGATGTGCGTAGATCAGCGGGAGCATGCCGTTCTGCTGAATCTTGCGCAGCTGGTCGCCGCGCATCTCGTTGAGCTTCGCCTCATCGACCATGCGGAAACCGCGATAGATATAGGGCTGTGCCGCGCCGTCCGGCTGGATCGCGACTTCGCCATCCATCAACAGGCCCATGTCATTCAGTTCCTTGAGGAACGCGCCGGTCTTCTGGCCCGCAATCTCGAATTCCTCGTTGAACTTCAGGATCTGCTGAACCAGGTCGGTCGGCTTGCCGTCCGCGAACAGCGCGTCGCCTTCATCGAACGCACCGATCGTGTCGGTGGTCGGGTCGAAGCACAGCGACAATTCTTCGGCATCGGGGCGCAGCTTCGCGAGCAGGAACGGATAGCGGCGGACATAGGCCGGGATATACATCGGCTCGGTCCCGCGCGGCTTGCCGTCTTCGTCGAAGAAGACGTTGACGCCTTCATTCAGGCCCATCAGCGCCAGCGGCACCGGCTCGTCACCCGCCGAGAACACGATCGGCATGTAACGCTGCACCAGCGGAAATTCCTCGACGGTCAGCGGCACCGCGTGCTGCTTGCCCAGGAACGGCGCCGTGGTGGCCGGACGGATGCGAAAATTGCCATGCATCTCGCTCGAGAGCGGGAGAAGGTCGTTATAGAAAACGGGAAGACCCTGTGCTTGCGGCGCGCTCGCCATGAAATTCTCCTGGAGTTAGGTGTGCGCGGTCTATTGGTCGGCGCGCGCGGGCGCAAGCGTAACCAGTTTCCCCGGATTGAACAGATTGTCCGGATCGAATGCACGCTTGATCGCGGCGAGGGCGTGCATGCGCGCGGGCGACGACAGCCGCGCCAGTTCGTCGCGCTTCATCTGGCCAATGCCATGCTCCGCCGAGATCGAACCGCCCGCCGCGACCACCAGATCATGGACGAACGGACTGATTCGCCCCGCATTCTCGTCGATCCAGCTGCGATCGGCACCGGCGGGTGCGCGGACATGGAAATGGACATTGCCATCACCCAGATGGCCGAATGCGCCCGCGCTGGTGCCGGGAAACGCCGCCTCGACCGCCGCCGCACCGTCGATCATGAAGTTTGGCATCGCTGCAACCGGGACCGAAATGTCATGCTGAAGCGCCGGACCGCTCGCGCGCTCCGCCTCCGAAATCGAATCGCGCAGCTTCCACAGCGCCTCAGCCTGCGCCTCGCTCGCTGCGATCACCGCATCGCGAATCAGGTCGCGATCGAGCCCCAGTGCCAGCAGGAGCTCCAGCGTCTGGGCCGGCGGTTCGGCCGCCGCATCGCTCGCTACCGATTCGATCAGCACATGCCAGGGATGCGGCCCAGTGAGCGGATCGCGCGTGCCGGGAATATGCTCCAGCACCAGCGCCAATGAATGTGCGGGCACGATCTCGAAGCTTTCGATCGAATCGCTCGCCGCCTCGCACAGACGCAGCAAGTCCAGGGCTGCGTGCGGCGAGTCCACTCCGACCCAGCCGACCGCGCGCGCCACCACCGCTGGAACCAGCTTCAGCGTCACGGCGGTGATGACGCCCAGCGTCCCTTCCGCCCCGACCAGCAGCTGGTTGAGGTCGTAGCCGCGATTGTCCTTTTTGAGCGGGGCGAGGCCGTCATGGATGCTGCCGTCGGGCAGCACCGCTTCGACCCCCAGCACCAGCGCGCGCATCGTACCAAAGCGCAGCACCTGCGTGCCGCCCGCGTTGGTCGACGTAAGGCCACCGATCGTGGCGCTGCCCTTTGCCCCCAAGGTCAGCGGGAAGCGCCGCCCCTGCGCGAGCGCGGAGTCGTGCAGATCGGACAGGATCACGCCCGCTTCGGCAATGGCCAGCCCCGCTTCGGCATCGACCCGCCGGATCGCGTTCATCCTGCGCAGCGAGAGGATCGCCGCCGTGCCATCGGTGGGCGGGGTCGCCCCGCCGACCATCGATGTATTGCCCCCCTGCGGCACCAGCGGGACGCGATGCGCTGTGGCAAGCTGAACGATCGCCGCGACATCCGCCGTCGTGCGCGGTTGAAGGAGTACCGCCGATGCGCCGTGATAGCGCCCGCGCCAGTCGGTCAGCCAGGGCGCGATCGCGTCGGGATCGGTCACCACCGCATCCTGGCCGATTCGCGCTATGACGGCTGCGACGAAAGCATGTAGCGCGGCGGCGGCGGGATCAGGCGCAATCATGGCCGCGCGCTACCATGGCGGGACACCGGGGGGCAATTCATCCACTGTTCAACCCGGTCGCGTATAGGGCATGACAATATGGTGAAGCCGTTGATCGCGTCTGTGTGCGCTGCACTTTTGCTGCCCCCCGCTGCGTCGGGACAGGGCAAGCCGCAGCAGTCGCCGTCATCCGCGCAGCCGACACGGCTGGCCCAGGTCCGCATCCAGCAGCATATCGTGATCCGCGTACCCCGCCCCGATCCGGTGCGGCGCACCGCCGCCCCGGCACCCGCACCCCTGCCCCCGATCGCCTGGGTCGAGAAGCGCGCCGATGACTGTGTGCCGGTCGAATCGCTGTCCGGCGCGGCGATCATCCGGTCGGACAGCGTCGATCTGGTGCTGTCCGGCGGACGCCGCGTGCGAGCCAAGCTGGGCAGTGAATGCCCCGCGCTCGATTTTTATGCCGGCTTCTATGTAAAGCCGAACAAGGACGGAAAGGTGTGCGCCAAGCGCGACGCATTCCGCTCGCGCTCGGGCGGGGAATGCCGCATCCGGTCGTTCCGCACGCTGACGCCCGAACGCTGATCAGCGTTTACCTTGACTTTTCGAACCATTTCCCTGAGAGCGCCTGAGATTATTTAAAGGGGCGCGCCCCTGTTTTCCGGACATCTGAATGAGCTTTGCCGATCTCGGCCTCTCTGACGAATTGCTGAAGGCCGTCACAGAGGCCGGCTATTCCGAACCTACTCCGATCCAGCGCCAGGCGATCCCGTCGGTGCTGATGATGCGCGACCTGATCGGGATCGCGCAGACCGGTACGGGCAAAACCGCCAGCTTCGTGCTGCCCATGATCGACGTGCTGGCCGAAGGTCGCAGCCGCGCGCGTATGCCGCGCAGCCTGATCCTTGAGCCGACTCGCGAACTTGCCGCACAGGTGGCGGAGAATTTCGAGAAATACGGCACCTACCACAAGCTCAGCATGGCGCTGCTGATCGGCGGCGTGCAGATGGGCGATCAGGTCAAGGCGCTGGAAAAGGGCGTCGACGTCCTGATCGCCACGCCCGGCCGCCTGATGGACCTGTTCGGTCGCGGCAAGATCATGCTGAACGATTGCAACTTGCTGGTGATCGACGAAGCTGACCGGATGCTCGACATGGGGTTCATCCCCGATATCGAGGAAATCTGCACCAAGCTGCCCGCGAACCGCCAGACCCTGTTGTTCTCGGCGACGATGCCGCCGCCGATCAAGAAGCTGGCCGACAAGTTCCTGTCGAACCCCAAGACGATCGAAGTTGCGCGCCCGGCGTCGACTAACCTCAACATCACCCAGCGCATCGTGCCCGCTCCGTCGAGCGCATTCGCGAAGCGCGACCTGTTGCGCCGCCTGCTCGGCGCCGAGGATGTCCGCACCGCGATCATCTTCTGCAACCGCAAGACGACCGTGCGCGAGCTCAACAAGAGCCTGCGCAAGCACGGCTTCCGCTCCGCAGAAATCCACGGCGACATGGACCAGTCGTCGCGCATCGCCGAACTCGACCGGTTCAAGGCGGGCGACGTCAACATCCTCGTCGCGTCCGACGTCGCGGCACGCGGACTCGACATCAAGGGGGTGAGCCACGTCTTCAATTTCGATGCGCCCTGGCACCCGGACGACTATGTCCACCGCATCGGCCGCACCGGCCGCGCGGGCGCAACCGGCACTGCCTATACGCTGGTGACCAGCGCGGATGCCGAGGCGATCGAGAATATCGAGAAGCTGCAGGGTCAGAAGATCGAGCGGATCGGCGAGCTTCCGACGGGTGGTGAGCCTGAAGAGGCAACGAAGCCGCGTGGCCGCAAGGCCAAGCCGGCGAAGGACACAACGACTGAGGCTCCGCCCCGCGAAGCCAAGCCGCGCGACGAACAGCCCCGCGAGGATCGCCCGCGCGAGGCGCGGCCCCGCAGCGAGCGCCCGCGTGATGACCGTCCGCGCGACGCGCGCCGCGACGAGCGCCCCCGCAGCGACCGGCGCTATGAGGGCCGCGACGATGGCCCGGACGGCAAGGATGACGGCGGCTGGAACGGCCCGATCCCGGACTTCCTGAACTTCACGATCCCCGCCTGACAGTGCCGATGGACGAGGATGATTTCCTCGCCTTCACCCCGGTGCCGGGCGTCGCCAGCCCGTGCATCGGCGTCTGCCGCATGCGCAATGACGATGTTTGCGAAGGCTGTCTGCGCACGCTCGACGAGATTGCGGAATGGTCGATCGCCAGCGATGAACGTCGTAGCGCGATCCTTCGACGCGTCGCGGCGCGCTGAACGCCCTGTCCTTTTGGCGCCCTGCGGCCCGGATCTGACCCCCGCCCTCTATAGGGCGATATGCGCCTCGCGACGATTACCAACTGGGCCTATGGGGCCACGCTTGTTCTGACCCTTACCTCAGGCGTGACGATGTTACTGGCATCCGATGCGCATGAGCGGGAGCGCGCCGCCGTCGCGGACCGCCATTCGCTGCAACGGGCCACGACCGAGCTGGGCAAGAATATGTTCCTGTCGGCCGATCATGCGCGGCAGTTCGTCGTTACCGGCGACCCGGTCTATCGCATCCTGCATTACCGCGCCGGGAAGGCGCTGGGCGATGTCGAGGCAGGGATTGCGCCGCTTGCGAAAGCGGGTGCGCTGCCCGACGAACTGCGCACCCTGCGCGAGGCCATTCGCTGGTCGCAGACGATGGGCGACCAGCAGCGCGCTGCCATCCTCGCCTATCGCCGGGGCGATCGGGACACCGCGCGGCGCATCTTGTTCGGCGAGGCACATCAACGCGAGCTGGACCGGGCCAAGACCGTGCTTGAGCGCTTCCAGACCCAGATCGAGACGCGCACCGCTAATCAGATCGAAACCGCGACGCGGTTTGCGCGGCTATGGCGCACCGTGTCCGAAATCGTGCTCGCGACCACCGCATTGCTGTTTCTTGCCGTGCTTTATTTCATCTTCAAGCGGCGCGTGCTGCGCCCGGTGGTGCGGTTGAGCGATGTCGTCACCCGCCTCGCCGCGCAGGACTTCTCGGCCATCCCGCCACAGATCGACCAGATCGACGAGATCGGTGACATGGCGCAGGCGATCCACATTTTCCGCGCCAATGGCCTGGAGCGTCTGCGGCTCGAAGCCGAGCGTGATCGCGATCTGGCGATACGCGACACGCTGGCGCGCATGACCCAGCGGATGCAGGGGTGCGACGATCTCGACGGCCTGATCGGCGTTGCCCTTCGCTTCGCGCCGGAAATCGCACCGGATTTCGCCGGTCGGCTCTACTTGATGGACAAGGCTGCGGGCGAGCTTCGCGCGGCATGCGAATGGCTCGCCCCGGTCGGATCGCGCGACGGCTTTCCGGCGTCAGCCTGCTGGGCGCTGCGGCGCGGACAGCCGCATCGCCCTGCGGGTGGCGCGATCGACGTGCCGTGCCTGCATCTGGCCGGTAATCAGGACCCGACCCGCGACACCCTATGCCTACCGCTGACCGCGCATGGGGAGATACTGGGCCTAGTGTACCTTGAGCCGCGCCAAGGCGAACCCGCCGCCGTCGCGATGCCCGCGCCTTATCTGTACATGCTCGCTGAGAATATCGGCCTCGCTCTCGCCAATCTGCGGCTGCGTGAAGCGCTGCGTGCGATGGCGATGGTGGACGCCCTGACCGGGCTGTCCAACCGCCGCCAGCTCGAGGAGCGGCTGGCTGGCCTGCTCGCGACGTCAGGCCCGAACAGCGCTCCGCTGAGTTGCCTGATGATCGACGTCGATCACTTCAAGCGGTTCAACGACACGCACGGCCATGATGCGGGCGACGCCGTGCTTCGCGCGGTCGGCAAAGTGCTGGCTGACGGTACGCGCGGTGTAGGTGACGCGTTCCGCTATGGTGGGGAGGAGTTCACCATCCTGCTGCCGGTCGGTGCCGAGCTCGCCGCCGAACGCGCGGAACGGATCCGCGCACGCGTTGCCGAGCTGGAAGTTCGGCATGCTGGCAACATGGTCGGCCCGGTGACGATCTCGATCGGGCTGGCCGCAGTGCCCGACCATGTCGCCGCCGACCAGTTGATCGCGACCGCCGATGCGGCGCTGTTGCGCGCCAAACAGCATGGCCGCAACCGCGTGGAGATCGCAAAACCGCGACACCGTCACGCCGCCTGAGCGCTCCGGAAGGTCATTCCACGGGGGAAACAATGACTTGTTGCGGATCGGCGGTTTCGCCACAAGGTTCGCCAATGACCAGTCCCCAGCCTGCCCGGAGCCTGTTGCGCACCGCGACCGCGCCCGAGCATGAACGGGTCGATGCGGCATTTGGCGGGTTCGATCTGGCCGATCGGGATGGCTATCGTGCCTTTCTGCGCGCCCAGGCACTGCCGCTGATCACCGTCGAAGCGGCGATCGATGCGTTCGATCCGACTGCGATGCTGCCGGACTGGCCCGATAGGCGGCGGGCAGAACTGATCGCGCAGGATCTCGCCGATCTGGATACGGCGCCCCCCGCACCCGAGCCGTTTGCATTGACCGACACCGCCGCTGCGCTGGGCGCGGTTTACGTGCTGGAAGGATCGCGGCTCGGCGGGGCGTTGCTGGCGCGAAACGTTCCGATGGACCTTCCCGCCCGGTTCATTCGTTGCCCCCCTGCGCCGAAGCGCTGGCGCGGCTTGATCGAGGTTCTGGACCGGACCCTTGTGACGCAACCACAGCGTGACGCGGCGATCAGCGCTGCCCGTGCCGTCTTCGACCTGTTCTGGCGAAGCGCGCGTCAGCATGGAAGGATGCCCGTCGTTGAATGATCCGCACCCCGTCGATCTCACCAATTGTGATCGCGAGCCCATCCATATACTGGGCGCGATTCAGCCGATCGGCTTTCTGATCGCGCTGACTGCGGACTGGATCGTTGCGCGCGTTTCGGCCAACCTGCCCGAATATCTGCCGCTCTACGCCGAGCAGATCATTGGCCAACCGCTCGCCGACTTCCTGCCCGCTCCGGTACTTCACGACCTGCGCAACCGCACCGCCGTGCTGCGCGGCGCGGATTCGGTGGAGCGACTGTTCGGCGCCGAACTCACCCCGGGCACGGACCGGTTCGATCTGGCGATCCATATGTCCGGCGGACAGATCGTGATCGAAGGCCAGCGGTCGACCGGCGAAGTGGGCGATGTCACCGGCATGGTGCGGTCGATGATCGCACGGCTTGATCAGTGCAGCGACATGCTGTCCTTCTACCGCGAAGGCGCGCGCCAGGTGCGCGCACTCACCGGCTATGACCGCGTCATGGTCTATCGCTTCGCCGCCGACGGATCGGGCGAAGTGGTGGCCGAAGCGTGCAAGCCGGGCATTGGCCGCTTTCAGGGCCTGCACTATCCGGCCAGCGACATCCCGGCCCAGGCGCGCGTGCTCTACACCCGCAACTTGCTGCGTGTCATCGCCGACATCAACGCCACCCCGGTGCAGATCGTCCCCCCACTCGACGAAAAGGGCGAGCCGCTCGACCTGTCGTTGTCGCTGCTCCGTTCGGTGTCACCGATCCATATCGAATATCTGCGCAACATGGGCGTGGACGCATCGATGTCGATCTCGATCCTCGTCGACGGCAAATTATGGGGGCTGTTCGCCTGCCACCATTATGCGCCGCGCCACCCCAGCTTTGAGCGGCGTTCGACCGCCGAGCTATTCGCGCAGATGTTCTCGATGCGGCTGGAAAGCCGCGAACGGCAGCAGACGGTGGAGTTCGAGCGGCGCGCACGCGATATTTCCGACCAGCTGCTGGGCGCAGTCGCTTCGGACGAAACGCTGTTGCGCGATCCCGACTGGCTCGCCGACATCCTGACCAATGCCATTCCCGCCGATGGCGTGGGCGTATGGCTCAACGGCAGCTACGCTTTTTCGGGCGTTACCCCGCCGACCGACGATTTCCGCCGGATCGTCCGTGCGCTCAACGCCACTGCAGCGGGCAAGGTGTTCGCTACCGACCATATCGGATCGCTGATCGTCGACGCCGAATCCTTTTCGGACAGCGCTTCCGGTTTGCTGGCTATCCCGATTTCCCGCTCCCCGCGCGACTATGTCATCCTGTTTCGTAGCGAGATGATCCGATCGATCCGCTGGGCCGGCGACCCGCACAAGCCGATCGAATACGGCCCCAACGGCCCGCGCCTGTCGCCGCGCGCAAGCTTCGACGAGTGGAAGGAACTGGTCCGCGGTCGCTCGCGCCCGTTCACCGCGTCCGAGCTGCGCGTCGCCGAAACGCTGCGCGCCACGCTGATCGAGGTCGTGCTGCGCCTTGCCGATGAAGCATCGGCCGAGCGCCAGCGCGCGGGCGCGCGACAGGAAGTGATGATTGCCGAGCTCAACCATCGGGTCCGCAACATCCTCGGCCTCATCCGCGGCCTGATCCGCCAGGCTCAGCCGGAGCAGGAAGCGGTGCGCGAATTCGTGAAGGTGGTCGATGGGCGCATCCACGCGCTGGCCCGCGCGCACAACCAGATTACCGAGGATCATTGGGGTCCGGCCTGGCTTCAGGCGCTGATCGACGCCGAATCCGCCGCATTCGTTGAAGAAGGCGATCGCATTCTGAGCGAGGGCGAGCCCGTGATGCTCAACCCCCAGGCCTATTCGACCATGGCACTGGTGCTGCACGAGCTGGTCACCAATTCGAGCAAATATGGCAGCCTGTCGGTTCCCGGCGGTACCGTGAAGCTCAGCTGGACCTGCAGTCCGCGCGGCGACCTGTTGCTGCAGTGGCGTGACATTGGCGGTCCGCCGGTCAAGCCGCCGTCCCGCAAGGGGTTCGGCACGACGATCATCGAGCGGTCGGTGCCCTATGATCTGGGCGGCGAGGCCGTGGCCCGTTATGCCGAGACCGGGTTCGAGGCAGATTTCTGCATCCCCGCGCGCCATGTGTCCAAACCGCGCGACGGCGGCGCGCCGTTGATCCGCTTTCCCCGCGCGCCGCTTGCGCAGCGGGAGGAGCCGCCCGCCGACCTGCTTGACGGGCAACGCTTGTTGCTGGTCGAGGACAGCCTGATCATCGCGCTGGATGCCGAGGATATCGTGAACCGGCTCGGCGCCATGGACGTCATGACGGCAGCATCGGTCGATGCCGCGCTGGATCTGATTGCCGCGCAGCCGCCGACTGTGGCCATTCTCGACATCAACCTTGGCAGCACGACCAGCTTCGCCATCGCCGACGCGCTGCTCGAACGGCGGATCCCGTTCATGTTCGCCACCGGCTATGGCGAGCAGGCGCAATTCCCCGACCAGCATCGCGGTCGGCCGGTGGTGCAAAAACCCTATACGATCGAGAATATCGCCCGCGCGCTGGCGGATATGCTGGGATAGGATCGGCGAAGCGAAATAATCCTCCCCCGCCAGGGGGAGGTGGCGCCGAAGGCGACGGAGGGGGAGGACGGCTGCGCCCTCTCGACCGTCGTGCTTCCTCCCCCTCCGTCAGCTGCGCTGACACCTCCCCCTGGCGGGGGAGGATTGGTTAGCCCAGCACCCGCCCCGCTACCGCGTCCAGCCTGGCCAGCAGCTCCGGGTCGCGCACCTGCGGCGCGGTGATCAGGGCGGTGTCGAGGCAGGTGTCGATCGGCGACGCCGCCCGCTCTTCCGGCAACGCACGGAGCAGGTTCAGCACCATTGCGCGGGCCTTTTCGGCGTTGGTCGAGAGCTGCGCGATCACCTGTGCGACATCGACGGCTGCCTCCTCTTCGCGCCAGCAATCATAGTCGGTGACCATCGCCACCATCGCGAAGGGCAGTTCCGCCTCGCGCGCCAGCTTGGCCTCGGGCATCGCGGTCATGCCGATCACGTGGCAGCCCCAGCTGCGATAAAGATGGCTTTCGGCGCGCGTCGAGAATTGCGGGCCCTCCATCACCAGACAGGTGCCACCGCGATGCACGCTCGCCCCCGCCGCCTCCGCCGCGTCGCCCGCCAGCGCTGACAGGCGCGGACAGACCGGATCGGCCATGGAGACATGTGCGACCATCCCGGTGCCAAAGAAGCTCGACGGACGCCCCTTGGTCCGGTCGATGAACTGGTCGACGATGGTGAACGTGCCCGGCGCGCGTTCCTCCTGCAGCCCGCCGACCGACGACACCGACAGCACGTCAGTGACGCCCAGTCGCTTGAGGCAATCGATATTGGCGCGCGCGTTCAGCTGCGACGGACTGATCCGGTGGCCGCGCCCGTGGCGGGGTAGGAACGACACGCGGACATGCTCCAGCCGCCCGGTGAAGATCGCATCCGACGGCTCACCCCAGGGCGAGTCGACCTCAACCCATGCCCCGTCCTCGATCCCTGCGACATCGTACAGCCCCGACCCGCCGATAATCCCGATATGCCACTCGCTCATTCAAACACCTTTGGATCCAACGGTCTCGTCACGTTGGGCCGCGCATAGGCGAAGTAAATGACAACCCCGAGGACGTTCCAGTACAGGAAATAGAGCTGGGTCTTGGCCGGCAGGCTGAAGAACAGATAGGTGCAGCCGATCACTGCAATCGCCCCGACCAACCACCAGAGCGGCGTGCGGAACATGCGCGGCATGTCGGGTGCACGGCGGCGCAGCACCATCATGCAGATCGCGACCGCCGCGAACGCCACCAGCGTCCCGGCATTGGCGAGCGCCGCGATCTCCTCGATTGGTAGCAGCCCGGCAATCACGCTGACGATCACCGCAGTGAAGATGGTGATCCGGACCGGCGCGCCGCGCGACGAGACCTTGGCGAGCGCAATCGGCAGCATCCCGTCGCGCGCCATGGTGAAGAAAATGCGGCTCTGTCCGAACAGGAAGCCGAGCAGCACGGTCGGCAGCGCGATGATCGCCGATACCGCCAGGAAGGTGGCAAAGCCCGGCCGGCCCAGTTCGCGCAGGATCAGCGCCAGCGGCTCGGGGCTATCGGCGAACCGGGTGTAGGACAGCGCGCCAACCGCTGCGACCGCGACGAGCATGTAGATCGCGACGCACGCCACCATCGACCCGACGATGCCGATGGCCAGATCGCGGCCCGGATCCTTGGTCTCCTCGGCTGCGGTCGAGATCGCGTCGAAGCCGTAAAAGGCAAAGAAGATGATCGCCGCCGCCGCCATCACGCCGCGCTCGACCCCGTCCGCCGACACGCTCTTGGCGAAGCCGAATGGCGCGAAGGGTTCGAAATTGGCGCCGTTGAAATAGGGCAAGGCGACCGCGACGAACACCGCCAGCGCCACGATCTTGACGATCACCAGCCCGGCGTTGAGCGTCGCGCTCTCCCGCGTACCCAGGCACAGCAGCCCGGCGACGATCGCGATGATGACGATCGCGGGGATGTTGACGATCCCGCCGGCGTGCGGCCCCTGCATCAGGTCCATCGGCACCCCGGCCCAGGATTGCAGCAGCGGCGCGGCATAGCCCGACCAGCCGACCGCCACCGCGCTGACCACCAACGAATATTCCAGAATCAAGGACCAGCCGACGATCCAGGCGATGATCTCGCCCAGCACGGCATAGCTGTAGCTGTATGCGCTGCCCGACGCCGGCATCATCGTCGACATTTCGGCATAGGCGAGCGCGGCGGCGGCGCAGATCGCGCCGGCAATGACGAAGGACAGGATCACCGCCGGCCCCGCCTTGCCCGCGCCGACGCCGATCAGCGTCAGGATGCCGGTGCCGACGATCGCGCCGATGCCGAGCGCGATCAGATGCGGCCAGGACAGGGTCGCCGCCAGCCGGTGTTCGGGCGCGTGCTCGTCCGCGCCCTTCACGCTCTTTGTACGAAACAAACCGTCGGCCATGCGATCCCCCCTGTCTATGCAAAAGGGGTGCGACGGACGCGCGCGCAGGTCAACGGTTCATGCCCACGACATGCGATCACGTGCATCATTGCGGCAGCAAAACGGAGTTCGGTCATGCACCGCCGCCTGTTCCTCACCACTATCGGCACGACCGCAGCCGCCCCGGCGCTGGCGCAGCGGACACCGCCGCGCGAACCCAATCCGCAGATCGACTATCGCGGGTTCGAACGGCTGACGGGCGACGTCCGCGCGTTGCGCGCACAGCGGCTATTGCCCTTCCCCCGGTTCAAGCAACAGGCCGCATCAAAGGGCGCTCTGCTGCTCGACGCGCGGTCCGAAACCGCATTTCGGGAAGGGCATATCAAGGGCGCTACCAATCTGCCGCTGCCCGATTTCAACGCGGACTCGCTACACGCCACGATCGGCGCGCCGGGGCGGATGATCCTGATCTACTGCAACAATAATTTCTCAAACCATCGCCGCCCGGTTCCAGTGAAGGCCGCGCCGCTTGCGCTCAATATCCAGACGTTCATCAACCTGGTCGGCTATGGTTACACCAACGTCTGGGAGCTCGCCGACGTGGTGGATTTCAACGATCCGACGGTGGAGTGGGTGGCGGCATAGCACCCCCTCCCTCGCACAAAATCCCTCGTCACCCCGGCCTTGTGCCGGGGTCCACCGGGATACAAGGCGCGAAACAAGATGCTCTTGCGCCGGAAGCGAGGCAAAGTGGACCCCGGCACAAGGCCGGGGTGACGATCGGAGTTATGATGTGGTCAGGCTACGCCACTACCCCGGACACTTCGCTCCGCTGTCGATCCACGCCTTGGTCAGCGCGCCGAACTCGGCCTGCGTGCCCGGTGCGGGCGTCCGCCCCGGCCCCGGGTTCCAGCCCCAGCCGACCAAAGTGTCGCTGGCATTATGCTCGTGGATCTGCGCCAGCGTCTTGCCGCCGTTGCGCTTGCGGTCCTTCAGCTGCTCGCAAATCTCGCGCAGTGACTTGCCTTCCCACGCCATCGACTTGGGCGCGAGATGCCACAGCGGATGGCCCGGGATGCTGCCCTTGCCATCGGCGAAGGCGACATTGCGCGGGCCGTGACAAGTCGAACATTCCATCCCGGCAATCCCCATGCCGCCCGGCCCGCGTTCGACCGGGGGCATGTGGAAGCGCATGTCGTCGCCCTGCAACGGGCTGTCGGTGCGCGGGTGACAGTTGATGCAGCGCGGATGGGTCAGCACCTTGCCCATCTCGGTAAAGATCGCCGCAGACCGCATCGCCGGGTCAGAAATGGTCGCGAACGCCGCGACCGGCTTCAGCCCGACCGGGGCCGCCGACTGGCTCGATGCCACGACCGCGGCGGGCAGCGCGACGGCGGCGATGCCCAGCGCGATCAGGCCATAGCGTTGCACGCTCATGCATTGTCTCCATGCGCGAAGGGCAGACGGCGCACCGCCTTGCCGGTCAGCTTGCGCCAGGCATTGGCGACGGCGGGCGCAATCGGCGGCAGCCCCGGCTCGCCGACCCCGCTCGGCTTTTCGGTCGAGGGGATGATCGCCACTTCGACATCGGGCATTTCGCCGATCCGCAGCGAGCGGTAACTGTCGAAATTGGTCTGCTGCACCACGCCGCCCTCACCCAGGGTCAGTTCGGCATAGAGTGCGTGACCCAGGCCATAGCCGATCCCGCCCTCCATCTGCGCGCGGATGATGTCGGGGTTGATCGCAATGCCGCAATCGACCGCGCACCACACTTTGTGCACTTTGGGCAGGCCGTCCGGCCCCTTGGACACTTCGGCAACCTGCGCCACGAAGCTGTCGAAACTCTCATGCACCGCGATACCCTTGGCCCGGCCCTTCTTTGCCGGCTTGCCGAATGCCGCCATCTCGGCGACCCTGGCCAGCACCGCCTTGGCGCGCGCATGCTTGAGCAGCTCCATCCGCCCTGCGACCAGATCCTTGCCGCCCAGTTCGAGCAGCTCGTCAATCATCGTTTCCTTGACGAAGGCCGTGTGGGTGTGGCCGACCGATCGCCACCACAGCACCGGCACGCCGCCCTTCATCAGATGCTGACCCAGCCGGAAATCGCCGATCTTGTACTGGTTGCTGTCGTTCGCACCCTCGATCATGTTGCCGTCGATGCCGTTGCGGATGCCCATTGGCTCGAACGGGGTATCCTTCATGATCGACTTGGCGGCGCACACCTGATCCCAGCCGCTGATCGCGCCCGTCGCGTCGACACCGGCGCGCACGCGATGCACCGTCATCGGGCGATAGAAGCCGCCGGTCAGGTCATTCTCGCGGCTCGCCACCACCTTGACCGGCGCGGCAAAGCCATAGGCGCGCGCGCATGCTGCCGCTTCGGTGCCGTCGAACATCACCGGCGTCGCGCGGCGGCCGAAGCTGCCCCCGGCATAATGCTGGACCAGCGCGCTCTTGTCGAACGGCACCCCGGCAACGCCGCACATCGCGCCCATCTCGCCGACCTGAAACTGGCTGCCGGCATGGACCGAAATCCCCTCGCCCTTCTTCTCGATCACATAGTCCATCGTTTCCATCGGCGCGTGCGCGAGGAACGGGAAGTAATAGGTCGCATCGATCGTCTTTGCCGCGCGGGCAAGCGCCGCAGCGGCATCGCCAGCCGCCTCGACCTGTCGGCCCGGCGTGCGCGCGGCGGCGCTGTATTCGGCGAGCATCTGGTCCGACGATCGCGTCTCCGCTTTCGCCATATCCCAGTCGACCTCCAGCGCCGCCGCGCCACGCTGCGCGGTCCAGGTGTCGCGGGCATAGACCGCCACCCCGCTCGGGATCGGCTTGATGTCGAGCACGCCGGGGATCGCGCGCGCGGCACCATCCTCGACCTTCTTCACGGTCGCGCCGAATGCGGGCGGGCGGCGCACGGCAGCGTGGACCATGCCGGGCAGGCGCACATCCTGCGTGAACAGCGCCGACCCGTCGGTCTTGGCCTTGCTGTCGACCTTCGACACATGCTTGCCGATATATACATAGCGGTCCGGGGTCTTGGGCACGGGCTTTTGCGGGACGGGCAGCTTTGCCGCATCCTCCACCAGTTCGCCGAAACTCGCCTTGCGGTTGCCAGCGCTGACAACGCCCTGCGCGATGGAGATCGCGCTCGGTTCGACGCCCCAGCGCTGCGCCGCCGCCTCGACCAGCATCGCCCGCGCCGCCGCGCCCGCCATGCGCATCTGGTCCCAGCTTTCGCGCATCGCGGTCGATCCGCCGACGCCCATCGTGCCGAAGGCAAGGTTCTTGTAGAGCGGGTCATTGGCCGGGGCGAACACAACGCTCACCTGGTCCCATGCAGCATCCAGCTCGTCGGCAATAATCGTCGCCACGCCCGTTGCGGGGCCCTGCCCGAACTCGACATGCTTGGCGATAACCACCACCGAACCATCGTCGCCATGAATCCGGACAAAGGCGTTGGGTAGCAATACGGGACGACGCGACCGCGCCCGCGCTTCTTTGACGGGCAGCGTGACCCCGATGGTGAGCGCGGCGCCCCCCGTGAGGAACGCGCGGCGGTTGGCGACGGCGTTCATGCCCGTGCTCCCTTTACGCCAGCCGCATCCTTAATCGCCTGGCGAATGCGGACATAGGTGGCGCAGCGGCAGATGTTCCCCGCCATCGCCGCGTCGATATCGGCATCGGTTGGCTTGGGTTTGGCCGTGAGCAGGCCGATCGCCGACATCACCTGCCCCGATTGGCAGAAACCGCATTGCGGCACGTCGATCTGGACCCAGGCGGCCTTGACCGCATCGGCGACCTTGCCGCTCGCGCCCTCGATCGTCGTCACGCTCTTGCCCGCGACCATGCCGACCGGGGTCACGCACGACCGCCGGTTCTTGCCGTCGAGATGGACGGTGCATGCGCCGCACTGCGCAACGCCGCAGCCATATTTGGTGCCGGTGAGGCCAAGATGGTCGCGCAGGACCCAGAGCAGCGGCGTTTCCGGATCGCCGTCAAAGGTTTCGGGTTTGCCGTTCAATTGGAAGGTGGTGGCCATACGTGCGCCTCCTGTCTGACGCACACGCTAGGCCACCACCGGCCATTCGCGAAGTGAAATTATTTCACTTACGCGCCGTTACTTCGCGACGAAGCGGACCGCCGCACCGCCGCCCGGACCCATCCACAGCGACAGATCGTCGCCAGCCTTCACCCGCTTCTTCTCGATCACGATCGCATGGCGCGTGTCGGTGCGGTAATCCGCGCCCGCGCCGTCGCGATAGATCTGCGCCTCATAGGTTTTGCCCGGATCGAGGAAGTCCAGCTTCACGCTCGTCGTCCGCGCCGTGCCGTCGGTGACCGCGCCGAGGAACCACTCGCCGCTCCCCTTGGCCTTGCGTACCACCGTGACATATTCGCCGACTTCGCCATTCAGCACGCGCGTGTCGGTCCAGTCGACCGCGACGTCCTTGATGAACTGAAACGCGCCCGGATGCTTCGCGTAATTCTCGGGCAGGTCGGCGGCCATCTGGATCGGCGAATAGAGCACGATATATTGCGCCAGCTGCTTGGCCAGCGTCGACATGAAGGGCGTCCCGCCCTTGCCCGTGAGGCTCAGAACGCCCGGCGTGAAGTCGAACGGCCCAGCCAGCATCCGCGTGAAGAACAGGTTCGCCTCATGCTCGGGCGGATTCTTGGGCTCGCCCCAGGCATTATATTCCTGCCCGCGCGCGCCCTCACGGCTGACCCAATTGGGATAGGTGCGGCGCAGGCCGGTGTCCTTGATCGGCTCGTGCGGGTTGACCGCAACCTTGTACTTGGCCGCAGTCCGGACGATGTTGAGATGGTGGCGCGACATGTACTGGCCGTCATGCCATTCCTGCGTCATCCGGCCATCGGCCCAGACGCGATCGATCTGCCCGGCATCGGTGACATAGCCCGTCTTCACCACCTCGATCCCGTTCGCGGCGGCATAGCGATAGGCGTCATCCGACTGCGCCTCATATTGCCCCGCACCACCGCCGGTTTCGTGGTGGCCGACGATGTGCACGCCCTTCTTCTTCGCATAGGCCGACAGCGCGGCCATATCGAATTGCGCCACCGGCTTGTCGAAGTCCCAGCCATCGCCATTGTCGAACCAGTTGCCGTCCCAGCCGACATTCCACCCCTCGACCAGCACGCCGCGGAAGCCGTTCTTCGCGGCGAAATCGATGTACCGCTTCACATTGTCGGTCTTGGCCCCCAGTCGCGCGCCGGTGCCCCAGGTCGCGGCGTCGAGGTGCATTTCCCACCACACGCCGACATATTTGCTGGGCTTGAACCAGCTGACATCGCCCAGCTTGTTGGGTTCGTTGAGGTTCAGCTCAAGCTGCGACATGTACAGCTTCGCCGCACTGTCGGCGACGCGCAGCGTGCGCCACGGCGTCGTGAATGCGCCCTCGCGCACCACCGCTGCGCCCTGCGACGACGGCGACAGCGCGGCGCGGAAGCGCGTACCCTCGACCCGGCGCAGCCACATCGCGGCATAATCGACCAGTGCCGCCTCATGGAACGCGACATGCGTGCCGTCGGCCAGCTTCATCGTCACCGGCGTATGCGCCTGTGTCATGCTGCTGGCCGGCGTCTTGTTGTAGGGATATTCGTAGCGGTTCCACTCGCCCGCCGGGGTCCACCAGGCCGTGCCGTCGCTCGCCAGCGCAAACTCGGTCAGCTCCTCGATGATCCGGGTCGGCTTGCCATCGGCCGGAGCGGGGAGTTCATAGCGAAAGCCGAAACCGTCATCGAACACGCGGAACACGACATCCATCACCCGGCCAAGCGCGGTTGTTTCCTTCAGCCGCACGCGCAGCTGGGTGTGGCGGTCGCGCACGCTCTGCCACTCGCCCCAGGGCTGTTCCCAGGTCGAGTCCGCACTGGTCACGCTCTGGCTTTCGATCGCAAAGCCCCGCTCCAGCTTGGGCGCGTCGCCGAGCATGAAGCCCATGCGCGAGGGCTGGATCAGTGGCTTTCCGTTGCGCGTCACGCTGTAATAGGGGCGGCCGTCGCCATCGGTGGTGACGGTGACGCGGATGCTGCCATCGGGCGAGGCGGCGGTCGCGCCGCCCGCCTTGGCGGTCGTCGCCTGCGCGACATCCTGCGCCAGCGCCGGGCTGGCCAGCGCCAGCAACGGCAACGTCAACGCTGTCAGGGCCAAGGTTCCACGCATCTCACTCTCCTGTCGACGACGCCGATGACGTCATGCTGTTTGTTCGAGGACCAACCCTGAATAAGCGGGCAGTTCGCCCGGCGTCGCGCCATTCACAGTGGCGATCACCCGGAACCGGTCCGTTGCCCCGGGATGCCACGCCCGCACCGCATTGCCCAGATTGAAAGCACAGATCAGCTGCTGGCCTGCCGCGCTGCGGGTAAACACCAACAGCGCGTCATCCGTCTCGACGACTGCCATCGCCCCTTCGCGCAGCGCGGGATTGGCCGCGCGCGTCGCGATCAATCCGCGCGTGAGGTTCAGCAGCGACCCGTTCTCGCGCGCCTGACGATCGACCGCCATCGCAGCATGGTCGGCACCGACGGGCAGCCATGGCTTGCCGCACCCAAAGCCCAGATTTTCTGCCTCTGCCTGCCACGGCATCGGGGTGCGCACCCCGTCGCGGCTCAGCGTCAGCGGCCAGTTGGCGATCGCCTCCGGATCCTGCAATTTGTCGAAGGGGATATCGACCTGAGTCAGCCCCAGTTCCTCGCCCTGGAACAGGATCGCATTGCCGCGCAGGCACAGCAGCAGCAGCATCTTCATCGCCGCGAACGCACTGCGATATTCCGGTTCCACCCAGCGCGACACCGCGCGCGGGGCATCGTGATTTTCGAACGCCCAGCTCGGCCAGCCCGTGCCGGGTTCGTCGGGCCAGGTTTCCACGGCCTTCTTCACCAGCGCCGGGGTCAGTTGCGGCGCATAGAGAAAGTCGAAGCCATAGGCGCTGTTGAGCCGCGTGCTGCCGCGCGTGAAGGCGTGCATCTCCGCCTCGGGCGTCGGTCCGCCGACCTCGGCCACGGTGAACGCGCCGCCATGCGCATCGGTCAGCGCGCGATGCCGCTCGAGGAAGCGGACGATATCCGGGTGGCTCTGGTTATAGAGATGCTGCTGGAAATCAAACGGGCGGGTGCGCGGGCGCCCGTCGTCCGGCGCGGGCGGATTGTCGCGCAGCTGCGGGTCATGCATCGCGAAGTTGATCGCATCGACGCGAAAACCATCGACCCCGCGATCAAGCCAGAATTGCGCCGCCGCCAGCGCCGCGTCCTGCACCGCCGGATTGTGCAAATTGAGGTCGGGCTGTTCGCTCAGGAAATTGTGCAGATAATATTGCCCGCGTCGCGCATCCCAGGTCCAGGCCGGGCCGCCGAACACCGATTGCCAGTTGGTCGGCGGCGATCCGTCCGCCTTCGCATCGGCCCAGACATACCAGTCGGCACGCGGGTTATCGCGGCTAGCGCGGCTTTCCTTGAACCAGGCGTGCTGGTCGGAGGTGTGCGAATAGACCTGATCGATAATGACCTTCAGCCCCAGCGCATGCGCGCGGGCAATCAGGGCGTCGAAATCGGCGAGCGTCCCGAAAATCGGGTCGACATCGCAATAGTCGGCAATGTCATAACCGAAGTCGCGCATCGGCGAGGTGAAGAAGGGCGAGAGCCAGATCGCATCCACGCCAAGGCCCGCGACATGGTCGAGCCGCGCGGTGATGCCGGGCAGATCGCCGATGCCGTCGCCGTTCGAATCGGCGAAACTGCGCGGATAGATCTGGTAGATGACCGCGCCGCGCCACCAGTCCTGCTGCGGCTCGACGGCAATGGCAGGAGCAGCCTGGCTCACTTGGTGCCTCCCGTTGCGGCACAAGCGGCGTAGCCGAACGCGGGCAGCGTCACGGTGAGGCTGCCGGGCGCGGCGGCGCTGGGCGAGCAGCTGCCGACGATCGACGTGAAATGCGTCGCGCCGACGCCGATCTCGACCTGCCGCGTGATCGGCTTGTCGCTGGTGTTGAATGCGACGACCACCTCGCCACCCGTGGTCGGATCGAACCGCGACACCGCGAACAACCCGGGCGTCTCGTCATAGTTGCGCGTCACCTGTCGCCCACGGCTCAACGCCGGGGTCGCCTTCCGCGCGGCCGACAGCTTGGCGAGCTCGACATAGAGCGGATGGGTCATGTCGAAATTCGACTCCGCAGTGGTCTTGGTCGTGCCGATCAGCTTGTTGTCGTTATAGACCGCGACCTTGCTCGGAAACATGTTCTCGCGCGCGTCCTGATCGTTGCCGTCGCCGATGAACCCCTGCTCATCGCCCGAATAGACCGTCGGCACCCCGCGCAGCAGCATCAGCATCGCATGACCCAGCTTCACCCGCGCCAGCAGTTCGGCATCACCCGCGTTCGGAAACGCCTTGCGCACATCGGTCGAAAAACGGCCATGGTCGTGGTTGGAGATGAAGGTCGGCAGCTGCAGCGCGGTCTTCGCGCCGCCCTCGTACAGCGCGTCGCGGTCGAACAAAGCGGCGAGCGTGTCGGTGCCCTTGGCTCCAGCCACCGTCGCCTGCACCGCCGCGCGAAAGCCGAAGTCGAGCACGCTCGGCAGCTGGTGGACACGGGTGTGCAGCGCCAGATCGCCGGCATCGCCCTCGTTCGCCACTTCGCCAAAGATATGGAAGTTTGGGATGCCCTTGGCTGCGGCGCGGGCCTGCATCGCCGGAACGAACGCCTGCCAGAATTCCGGGTTCACGTGGCGCGCGGTATCGATGCGGAACCCGTCGATCCCGAACTGGTCGATCCACCCGCCATAGATATCGATGAACCCCTGAACCACGCGTGGATTTTCGGTCATCAGATCGTCCAGCCCGACGAAATCGCCCATGGTCGAGCTTTCGTTGCGGAAGGTCGTGTTGCCGCGATTATGGTAGTAGATCGGGTCGTTGAGCCAAGCCGGCACCTTCACCGTCTTCTCGGCTTCGGGCACGAATGGCGTGTAGGCGAAGTTCGGATCGGTCAGCTTCGCGAAATTCTCCGCCGTGCCGATGCCGTCACCGGCAAAGCCCGGATTGATGGGCTTGCCGGCGACGCCCCCTTTGCGCTGGTACGGATAGTCGGCGCGGCTGCGATATTCGCAGGCGCTGACCGGACACTCGCGATACTGGATCACGTCCGCCGTGTGATTGGTGATGATGTCGAGATAGACCTTGATCCCGCGCGCATGCGCCGCGTCGACGAACGCCTTCATCTCCGCATTGGTCCCGAAATGCGGGTCGACCTGGGTGAAGTCGGTAATCCAGTATCCGTGATAGCCGGCGCTTTCCTGCCCCGGCCCGCCCTGCACGGGCTTGTTCTTGTAGATCGGCCCCAGCCAGATCGCGGTCGCGCCCAGCCCCTGAATATAATCGAGCCGCGCGATCAGGCCTTTGAGGTCGCCGCCATGGAAAAAGCCCTTGTGCGCCGGATCGAAGCCATGCGTCAGCCGGTCGCCCTTCAGGCCACCGCGATCATTGTTCGGATCTCCATTCTCGAACCGGTCCGGCAGCATGAAATACAGCACTTCCTGCTCCGCCGTCCGCTCGCGCAGCGATGGCTGCGGTGCGGGCGTCTGGGCGAGCGCGGGGCTGGCGAGCGCGGTGGCGAGGATCAGCGGCAACAGCTTCATACGCGGGTCACTTCCTGGGGCTGGGTTTGCGGGGTCGCGACGAAGCGCGCGACGAAGTCATCATGGTCGGGCATCCGCGCTGCATCGCGGGCAAAGGCGGTGGCGACGGTAAACAGGAATTGGTCGAGCTGGGCATCGTCGAGCTGATCGGCGAGCGGGTGCCAGCGGTCAGGGACGATTCCCTGCCCCACCATCACCTGCAGCCAGCCCGGGACGTCGAACAATTCCTCATGCTCACGCACGATCCGGCCGTCGCTGCGGAACATCGCGATGCGATTGGCCAGCGGCTCGGGCAGCTCCATCGTGCGCAGCGTGTCCCAGAAGGGTTCGCCGGTGCGGCCATTGGCGGTATAGTGAAGGATCACGAAATCGCGGATCCGCTCGATCTCGAAGTCGGCGAGGCGGTTGAACGCGTCGCGATCGGCGCTCGCCACCGGACCGCTCGGCAGAAAGTCGAGCAGCCGGTTGATCCCGGTCTGAATGAGGTGGATCGACGTCGATTCCAGCGGCTCGATAAAGCCGGACGACAGCCCGATCGCCACGACATTGCGGTTCCAGAATTTCTTCCGCTTGCCGGTAGTGAAGCGCAGCATGCGCGGTTCGGCCAGCGCCTCGCCGTCAAGGTTCGCCATCAGCGTCGCGGTCGCTTCATCCTCGCTGATGTGGCGCGAGGCGAAAACATGGCCGTTGCCGGTGCGATGCTGCAGCGGGATGCGCCACTGCCACCCGGCCGTGCGCGCGGTGGAGCGCGTATAGGGGGTCAGCGGGCGGATGCTCGCGCACGGCACCGCGACCGCACGGTCGCACGGCAGCCAGTGGCTCCAGTCCTCGTACCCCGTCGCCAGCGCGCCCTCGATCAGCAGCCCGCGAAATCCGGTACAGTCCACGAACAGTTCGCCGTCGATCCGCTCGCCACCGTTCAAGGTCAGCGCAGCAACGTCGCCAGTCTCGCCATCGCGCTCGATGCTGCCGATCTTCCCCTCGACCCGCACCGCGCCGCGCGCCTCGGCATAGCGGCGCAAGAACGCGGCATAGAGCCCGGCGTCGAAATGATAGGCATAGGGCATCGGCGGCAGCGCGCTGTCGGCTGCCCGCTGCACATGCGCGAAGCGGTTGCCATAGGCGGCGACGGCGTTGAGCACATAGTCGCCGAGCGGTCCGGCCTTGCCCGCCGCCCGCGCGCGCAGCCAGTAATGGTGAAAGGGCAACAGCCCCAGCCCGCGCCCGACCAGCCCGAAAGCGTGGATATAGCGATCCTCGAACCCGCCCCATCCCGCGAATTCGATGCCGAGCTTGTAGGTGCCCTGCGTCTCGCGCAGGAACTGCGCCTCGTCGATCCCCAGCGCCTGATTGAAGTTGCGGATCATCGGGATGGTGGCTTCACCCACCCCGACGGTGCCGATCTCTTCGGACTCGACCAGCGTGATCCGCCAGCCCTTGCCGCAGAAGCGCGCCAGCGCCGCTGCGGTCATCCAGCCGGCGGTTCCGCCGCCGGCGATGACGATGCTGCGCAACATTTCAGACATCGTATCGCCTTTCCCCCCGGCGGCTGCACCGCCGGGGGATACACGGATCAGAACTTGAAGGTGAAGCCCGCCTGGAACCGGCGACCGAAACGCTGATGGTTCATCACTTCGAGCGGGCGGCCCGGGTTGATCGCGACGAACGGCTCGTCGGTCAGGTTCGACCCCTGCAGGAACAGCGACAGCCCCTCGAGCGCGCTGCCCGGCTGGAAGTCATACCCGACCTGCGCGTCGATGATCGTTTCGTCCAGCGCGCGGCGACGCTGGCGCACCGCACCCAGCCCGGAGAACTCACCCAGGAAGGTAGAGCGATACCGAACGCTGCCGCGAACGTTGAAGCCCCATTTCTCGAAATAGGCGGTGCCGTTGGCGACCCAGTCCGAATAGCCGGGGATATTCTCCGGCGGCTGGCCCGGTTCGGGTGCGATCTTCGACTTGGTATAGGACACGCCGCCGGTCACGCCAAAGCCCGACAGCGCCGACGTAAAGGTCTCGAACGGCACCGTACCCGCGAACTCGGCACCATAAATCTCGCCGCCATCGCCGTTGAACGGCTGGCTGATCCGCCCCTGCGTGCTGACCGGTGGGGTCGGCTGAATGAGCGGATAGCCCGAATAATCGAACGGCCGTTCCGCGGTGTAGATGTAGTTGTGCAGCGTCTTGTGGAACAGCTGCAGCGCGACATAGCCGCTGCGGCCCCAGTATTTTTCGAACGTCAGGTCGAACGCGGTTGCGCGATACGGACGCAGTGACGGGTTGCCGCCGCTGCCGGTAACAATGCCTTCCGCGAGGTTGGCACCATAGGAAATGTTGACGCGCATATCGTCGAGACGCGGCCGCTGAATCTCGCGCGCCGCACCAAAGCGGATTACGAAATCGCTGTCGAAGCGCAGCGAGAGGCTGAGGCTGGGCAGCACATCCCAGTAATCATCGCCCAGCGTGCGCAGCTGCGGCCCGGTCGGCGTCTGGATATAGCCGGTCGAATTCTGGTTGGTATGCTGCGCCAACACGCCAACATTGCCGGTCAGCCGCGCCCCGCCCAGCTCGGCTTCGAGGTTGGCCATGGCAAAGCTGCTCAGCACCTCTTCCCCGACGCTGAAGCTTTTGAACAACACATCCTGCGCGGTGTTGGCGACCCGGGTGTAAACCCCGCCATTGAGCAGATCGAGCGGGTTGTAGCTCAGCATCGGGCCAAGGCCGAGATAGTCGAGATTCGTCGGCGTCAGGCGATATTGGGTCGGCACCTGAGCCTGCAGCGCGCCACCGGCGAGCTGAAGGAAATATTCGTCGGGAACCAGCGACTTTTCGCGGTCGACATAGTTGGCGCCCAGCTTCACGCTCTTGATGAAGCCGCCGTCGAACTCCTTCTCGATTTCGGCGAGATAGCTGAACAGCTCGTCGTCGACGATGCGGTCGTTGTAATAGCCATGCTGGCGCCCACCCGGCGCACCGCCGCCCCAGCCGAGCGGATCGGTCAGCACGATCAGCGTCGGGTCGCTGTAGTTGAGCGCATGCGAGGTGAAATAGGTACCCGATGGCGTGGTGCGGAACGACAGCGTATCGGCCGCACCGACACCACCGCCCGGCCCGGTGCCGGCATTGGATTCGAGGATCAGCTCACGGCGGTCGGTGCGCGACCAACCGAAATCGAAATTCACGTTCCAGCCGTCATCGCCCTCATGCTTGAGGTTGAAGCCGCCCGAATACAGGTCCGCCTGACGCAGATAATTGTGGTTGTTGACCACGCCCTCCACACCGCTGAACGTGCCTGCGGTGATCACGCCGTCCTGCGTCTCGACCCCGGTGGGCGACAGCGTCGCGCCGCTCCATGCCAGCGGCAGTTCGATGCCGCGCTTGATCTGCGTGTCATCGAAATTGGAGTAGAAGCCGTCGAGCGTCAGCTCCCAGTTGCTGCCAAGATCGGCCTGGATCGTGCCCGAAATGCCGAGTCGCTTGAGCTGCGAGGTGGTGACGAACGGCTTCACCCCGCCGACCAGATTGGTGTTCGGCGCGACCGAGGCATAGCCCCACGCCTCGAACTCTTCGATCTGATAGGGTTCATCGACATAGGCCGCAGCGAGCGCAACGCCCAGGCGGTCGTCCATGAACTTGCCGACATAGGTCGCGTTGAGGCGGTAGCCCCAGTCCTTCGACCCGCTGTTGAGCTTGCCCATGTCGGTGTAGATGCCGCGCGCGCCGACCGCGAACACTTCCTTGCCGTAATCAAGCGGGCGGATGGTGCGGATATCGACTGTGCCGACCAGCCCCTGCGACGTCAGCGATGCGTTGGGCGTCTTGTAGACGTTGACGCCATTGACGATTTCGGAAGGGTATTGGTCGAATTCGATGCCGCGATTGTCGTTGGTCGAGGTCTGCGGCCGGCCGTTGAGCAAGGTCGCCGAGAAGTCCGGGCCGAAGCCGCGGATCGAAATGAACGAGCTGCGGCCCGAAATACGCTGCGACGTCAGGCCGGGCAGGCGCGCGATCGATTCCGCGATCGAGGCGTCGGGCAGCTTGCCAATATCTTCGGCCGAGACCGATTCGACGATCTGTTCTGATGCCTTCTTGGTCGACACCGCGCTCTCCAGCGCCGCGCGGAAGCCAGTCACGACGACCTCTTCGCTTTCCGCTGCGGGCTCCGTCGCTTCCTGCGCATGAGCCGGCATCGCCAGCCCGGCGAACAGAATCGCGGCCGCGATCGTAGAACCACTGGCTCCGGTGCAAAGTCGTGCAGCCGTGCGGCCGCCAAGCATGTGACGCATCATATCCTCCCCTATGCCGGCCCCCTATTCTGGCCGGGGCGCACCGTTGCGGCGCGTTGTGCATAATATTCACGGCAAGTCGTCCGCAGCGCCAGCGAACGGCATACGTATTCACGGCCAAGGTCATGCTGCGTGTCCGTTGCGCAACATTGACGCCGCCCGGAAAGGCGCTCAACGTCACCGGGTCAAGCAGGGGAACATCTGCAGGCATTTAGGGGAAGTGGGCCATTGGCCATGCAACGCAAGCCGACATCGTTCGACATCGCGCATCTGGCTGGCGTGTCACAGCCGACCGTGTCACGCGCGCTGCGCGGCGGACGCGGGGTCAACGAAGCGACGCGGATGCGGATCGAGGCAATCGCCCGCCGCCTGAACTATCGCGTCGACAAGGCCGCGTCCAACCTGCGCAGCCGCCATGCCGAAACGCTCGCGGTACTGATCTTTCAGGACGAAAGCGCCGACGACAGCGCGATCAACCCCTTTTTCCTCTCGATGCTCGGGTCGATCATGCGCGCCTGTGCCGATCATGGGCAGGACATGCTTGTATCGTTCCAGCAGCTCGGCAGCGACTGGCACCAGGATTATGAGGATTCACGCCGTGCCGATGGCCTCATCCTGCTCGGCTATGGCGACTATGAGCTGTATCGTGCCAAGATCAGCGAGCTGATCGCGCAGAATACCCATTTCGTGCGCTGGGGATCGGTCGAGGCCGAGGGGGCGGGCCTGACGGTCGGGTGCGACAATCAGGGCGGCGGCCGCGCCGCGACCCGGCATCTGATCGATCTTGGCCGCAAGAACATCGCCTTTCTCGGCCATGCGTCGAGCCACTATCCCGAATTCCACGACCGCTATCGCGGCCATCTCGTCGCACTGAAACAAGGCGGGATCGCCGCCGACGCCGCGCTTCAGGTCGATGCGCTGACATCGGAGGAGGCGGGGGCCGCAGCTGCCAAAACGCTGATCGCGCGGGGCGCGCCGTTCGACGCAATTCTGGCTGCCAGCGACCTGATCGCAATCGGCGCGATGCGCGCACTCGCCGCGCGTGGCATCCGCGTGCCCGAGGATGTCGCAGTGGTCGGGTTCGACGATATCGCGGCAGCGAGCTTCACCAACCCACCGCTCACCACCGTCATGCAGGACACGCGCGCCGCTGGACGGATGCTGGTCGAAACCCTGCTCGGCCGCATCCGTGAAGAGCGCGTCCACGACGTGCTGCTGCCCGCCAAACTCGTCGTCCGCCGCTCGTGCGGCTCGTCGGCCTGACATTGCCCAAGGATCAATGATGGAAAAACCGCGCCAGGGCTTTTGGGGCCTGTGGAATATCTCGTTCGGCTTCTTCGGCATTCAGATCGGCTTTGCGCTGCAAAATGCGAATATGAGCCGTATCTTCCAGTCGCTCGGCACCAGCATCGACGATCTGCCCGCCTTGTGGATCGCCGCGCCGCTGACCGGGCTGCTGGTCCAGCCCGTGATCGGGCATATGAGCGACCGCACCTGGCTCGGTCGCCTGGGTCGCCGCCGTCCCTATTTCCTGGCCGGTGCGATCCTTGCGGCATTGTCGCTGTTCGTGATGCCGCTCGCCCCGGTGCTGCTGGTCGCAGCGGTGATGCTGTGGGTGCTCGACGCCTCGCTCAACATTTCGATGGAGCCATTTCGCGCATTCGTCGGCGACATGCTGCGCAAGGATCAGCACAGCGCGGGCTATGCGGTGCAAACCGCCTTTATCGGCGCGGGCGCTGTCGTCGGATCGATCTTTCCTTGGGGCCTGGAGCACCTCGGCGTCTCCAACGAAGCGCCGCTGGGCAGCATCCCGGACACCGTCCGCTACGCCTTCTGGTTCGGCGGCGCGGCGTTGTTCCTCGCGGTATTATGGACCATCCTGACCACCCGCGAATACAGCCCCGAACAGATGGCGGCGTTCGACGGGGCGCGCGCTGAAGCCGCCGATGAAAGCATCCGTGTCCTCGCCGCACGCGGCCCGCTCGAAAGCCTGATCTGGATCGCTGCCGGCGCGATGGTCGCGGCCGCAGTCGGCTGGTTCGATCTTGAAAAGGAAGTGTATCTGCTCGGCGGTTTGCTCGCAGCCTATGGCATCGCCAGTCTGATCGCGGTCCAGCTCGCCAAGGCGGGGCGGGGCACAAACATGCTCGCCAGTATCGTCGGCGATTTTGCAGGCATGCCGCCGATCATGAAGCGACTGGCGGTGGTGCAATTCTTCAGCTGGTCGGCATTGTTCATCATGTGGATCAACACGACGCCGGTGGTCGCGGGCGCATTCTACGGCGCCCCCGATGCCGCCGATCCGCGCTATCAGGAGGGCGCGAACTGGGTCGGTGTGCTGTTCACCGTCTATAACGGTGTCGCCGCGATCGCCGCGCTGACGCTGCTGCCACTATTGGCTTCGCGCTTCGGCAAGGTGCGCACCCACATCATCGGTCTGCTTTGCGGCGCGGCAGGGTTCGCCAGCTTCTTCCTGATCCGCGATCCCCAATGGCTGATCGTCAGCGAGATCGGCATCGGCATCGCCTGGGCATCGATCCTCGCCATGCCCTACGCGATCCTCGCCTCGAACCTGCCCCAGGCAAAGCTCGGCATTTTCATGGGGCTGTTCAACGTCTTCGTCGTCGTGCCCCAATTGCTGGTCGCGACGGTAATGGGTTCGATCATGAAGGCGTTCTTTCCCGATCAGCCGATCTGGACGATGGCGTTTGCGGCTGGAACGCTGGTGCTGGCGGCGGTCGCGATGGCGCAGGTGAAAGAAGGCTGACCCAATCTCCCCTCCCGCTTGCGGAAGGGGGCTAAAGCGCCCCGAAATCGATCGGTCCATGCCGGTCGAGTGTGCGCGAGCGGTCCTCCATCGGATATTTCAACCCGGTCGCGCAGTTGAAGAGCAAAGCCGTCTCATCCGGCGACACGCGCCCATCGGCCACCGCAGCGCGCCATGCCGCGAGCGTCGCGCCGCCCTCGGGGCACAGCAGCAACCCGTCGAGCCGCGCCGCATCCTCGACCGCTTCCAGGATCGCCGTGTCGCTGACGGCCATGGCAAAGCCGTTCGACTCGCGCACCGCGTCGAGGATCAGGAAATCGCCCACCGCCTGCGGCACGCGGATGCCCGCCGCGACCGTATGCGCGTCCTCCCACCGCGTCGCGTGGCGCTCACCCTGCTCCCATGCGCGGACCATCGGCGCGCAACCCTCCGCCTGCACCGCGACCATGCGCGGGCGCTTGGAGCCGATCCAGCCCAGCGCCTCCAGCTCGGCAAACGCCTTCCACATCCCGATCAGCCCGGTCCCGCCGCCGGTGGGATAGAAGATCACGTCTGGCAATTCCCAGCCAAGCTGTTCAGCCAGCTCCAGCCCCATCGTCTTCTTGCCCTCGATCCGGTACGGCTCCTTCAGCGTCGACAGGTCGAACCAGCCATTGGCATCCTTCCCCGCCGCGACCAGCTTGCCGCAATCGTCGATCAGGCCGTTGACGCGATAGACGCGCGCGCCCTGCGCCGCGATCTCGCGCACATTGATCTCGGGCGTATCATCAGGACAGAAGATCACCGCCTCGATCCCCGCCTGCGCGGCATAGGCGGCGGCCGCCGCACCGGCATTGCCGTTGGTCGGCATGGCGATGGTGGTGACGCCCAGCTCCTTGGCCATGCTGATCGCCATGACCAGGCCACGCGCCTTGAACGAACCGGTCGGCAGCCGCCCTTCGTCCTTCACCAGCAGATTGGAAGCGCCCGCCGCTGCCGCAATCTTGGACAGCGGGACAATCGGCGTCGTAATTTCGCCTAAGCTTATGATGTTGCTGGTGTGCCGCACCGGCAACAGCTCCCGATAGCGCCACAGATCCGCCGGTCGCTGCGCCACATTCGCCGGCGTCACCGCCGCGCGAACGCCATCCAGATCATAGCGCACCAGCAAAGGGCGCCCGACCCGCGACAGGCCCTGCAGCATGTCGGCATCATAACGCTCGCCGGTGAGCCCGCACTCGAGATGGGTGACGAAGGTCGGGCGGTCGGTGGTGAGATTGTCGTTGTGCAGCATGGTTCCGGCTTAGTGCGCCGGCGCGCGCTAGTCGATCCGTTCGGCGCGCCACCCCTCGCCAACGATCCGACGATCCCCGACCGTGCCGCGATGGGCAATTCCCTCGGCGAGAAAGCTCAGCGCCGCGCCAACCAGTTGCGCGCCGGAAACTGCCCGCCCGTCGAGCGTACCCGCAACGCGGCTATAACGCTGATCGAGCACGAGCCGGGACATACGCCCATCGTCACGGACGAGTTGCCATTCCCCGCCCGCAATCGCCGGGATCGTCCAGCGATAGACGCGCTTGTCGGCGACCTCCCGAAACGCATCATGCGGCCAATCACCCATGTCGAACGCGTGGCTGACAACCCGTGCACCCGGCTTCATCTCGTTCAACAGCTTAGGTTTCAATCGCTCATTGACCGCCGGGAGCAGATAGAGCGTCACGACATCCGCGTCGCGGAGCGACACGGTGAAGAGGTCGTCGCGCACAAACCGAGCGCGCTCTTCCAGCCCCTCAAGCCGCGTCAGTGACCGCGCGCGTGCGACCAGATTGCTGTCGATTTCGACTCCGAGAGCAGTTGCTCCGCGTCGAGCCGCAGCGCGCGGGATGCGACCATCGCCCGAACCAAGATCGATCAGGCGTTCTCCGGCCTTGAGCGCTGCCATGTCGAGCATGCCTTCGACGACTTCGGGCGGGGTTGGGACGTAGGGGACGTCCTTCGCGCCCGCGGCAGCCGGTGTAGCGAGCATGCAGCTGGATCCGATCAGGACGGCGCGACGCGAAAAGTGATATCTCATCGCGCCAGCGTGGCGGAGGGCGCCGCCTCGCACAACGGCTGTGCGTCACTTCGATCTGCGCCAGACGCAAAAAAAGCCGCCCGAAGGCGGCTGATTATGATGGTTGCGGGGGTCCGATTTGGCCGCTGCCGAACTACGGTCAACCTGTCGCGGGGACGCTGATCCGCGAAGCCAGCCGCGCCCCTTAGGCGTTATAACCATTCCGCGTGAACCTGCTCGCTTCGTCACCGCCCAGCGCCTCAATGGCAAGCGAGAGCCTGATCCAGTTACCGAAGTTCGGGTTTCACTAAGAGTTGCCCGGCTGCGTGTGGGCCGTGTGTGGACGGCCCTCCGTTGGCAAAGCGTTGTTCGAAGCTCCGCATTCCGCTGGTCGATGCGGCCCTGTGTCCGGCCTTTCGATGCGGCTTTGTCATACGCCGCTGGCAATGATGCCTTTCGCGCGACTTGAGTCATCATGTAATTTGTGGCTGCTTCCTCGGGCCGGCTGAGCGGCGCACACTGCTGGTTCTCGAAGCCTGCAGGAAGGAAGCAGCCATGAAGCACTATGCCGGATTAGACCTGTCGATGGAAACGACGCGTGTGTGTGTCGTCGATGCAGATGGACGCAAGGTCTGAGCACAATGCGTCGATAGCACGCCGGAGTCGATCGCCACGGCACTGGAACGATACGGGCCAATCGAGCGTGCGGTGATCGAGACGGGCCGGATGACCCCATCGATCGCGCTGGGCCTACGCGAACCGGGCGTCGCGATCATCTGCATCGACGCCCGTCAGGCGCATCAGAGCCTGAAAGCGATGAAGGCCAACAAGACCGATCCGCATGACGCGGCCGGCTTGGCGCAACTGGCGCGCACGGGGTTTTATAAGGAAGTGCACGTCAAGTCGCCGGCGGCACACGGCGTGCGATCGATCGTTACTGCCCGCGGGCATCTGGTCGAGGCCCGCGTCCGGCTCGACAACACCATCCGCGGTCTCTGCGCCACCTTCGGAATCCGGCTCGGTCTCGGCCAGGGCGAGCGGTTCCTCGCGCGGATGCAGGTGGCCGCCGCTATCCCAGGTCTTGGCGAAGCGGTCGCGTCGCTGCTCCGCGCCCGTGAGGGCATTGTCGCGGAAATCGGGCAGTTGGATCGTCAGCTGAAAGCGATCAGCACCGCGGCGCCGGTCTGCCAGGCCTTGATGAGCATCCCTGGCGTCGGTGTGCAGACCTCGGCTGCGTTCGCCGCAGCCGTTGATGACGCGAGCCGGTTCAAACGATCATGGACCGCTGGAGCGTACTTTGGGCTAGTTCCTCGACGCCACCAATCCGGCGAGGTCGACTGGACGGGCCGGATCACCAAGCAGGGCGATAGCACCGTGCGCAAGCCACTCTATGAAGCGGCCAACTCGATTCTGACGCGCACCAACCAGAGCTTCGCGCTGAAAACCTGGGAGCTCAAGATCGCAAAACTACGCGGCCTCAAAAAGGCCAGGGTAGCGCTCGCTCGCCGCCTCGCCGTCATCATGCATGCAATGCTGCGCGACGGGACTTTGTTCGAGGCCTGAGATACGGTAAAACCAGTTCGCCAGCGGTGATGCTCCCCAGCTGACCCAATGGCGGTGTCCCGCGAGGGAACGCAGGGACGGACGATATGCGAGGTTACCGGATGGCCCTCAAGCCCGCTTCGAGTCAATGCAACGCCCGGCCTTGTGAGACCCGATACAGCACCACCGACCCATCGGCCGGCGAGTGCGGACAGATCCTTGAGACCCTCAAGGGACAACCGCCAAGCAACTGCAAATTACAGATCCCGACCTACAGCTCGCGCTCGAGGCGCCACGGGCCAAAACGGGTTTTCCCGATACCGCGGTTTCAACCGGCTTTGCGCATCAACTCCGCTTTGCCATTCCCAGCCTCGTGCGCGCGACCTCGCGCAAAAGCTCCACGCCGCCATCGGCACCGGCTCGCGATAACGTTGGCCGCTGGTCATCAGCACCCAGACCATCCGCGCGTTCTTGTTGGCGAGCGCTACTGCGGCAACCTTAGTAGAGCGACGTGCGAGCAGTCGGAAGAACCAAGGCCGCCTTGTGCCGTGTCGCTACGCGTAACGGATTACGGCCATACCACCGACTACGAGCATCTGACTGAGATAGCAGTTGCCAGCACGCGTGATGCTGCCGAGCCGACCCATCCCGCCCGATGAGTTCTGCTTGGTTACGAGGCCGATCCACGCCGCTAGATCGCGACCTGTCTTGAACATGGTGGGGCCAGCGACCGACGCGACGAACGCCCTCGCGAGGCGCGGCCGACACCGGGATATTCATCAACCTGCGGCCCAGCTCGGTTCGCCGCGCGCTGACTAGCACGCGCCGGTCGTTCTCGAGGATCTGCTGCTTCACGACTTCGAGCTGCGCTGCCTGCATCTGCAAGCAGAGGCGGGCAAGCGAGCTGGTTCGACATCGACTATCGCGACCGCATTAGCGTACCAATCCGACACGCTGTTGGTCTTGTCAAAACCGGCATTTGCGCAGTCCGTGACGCTGGGCCCGTCGGCCACTCATGTGACCGCGCGAGTCGATGCTTTGCCGACGCCGATCACAAATGCCAACGGCCTCCCATTCTATCCAGCTCAAGTCGGTGCGATCATCGACGCGCGACTCCGCAACACCGCCCGTGAGCGCGCGCGCGGCGTCGACTTGGCCCTGTAAAATCGTGCGGACTTCGGTCCGGAGGATCGGCTGCTGTTCGCCTGGATCGGAACTTCCGATCCCTTGGCGATTCCGTTCGATTCGACCAACCAATCGTCGATCGGCCGGTTCGTCAGCTTGGCGGTGACCAAGGCATGGTGAGCCCGGCGCGATCGTCCGCCCTTGCTGCCGCGCTGTTTCGCTGGCCGGCTACCATTTCCCCGGTGACGGCGAGCTGTGTCGACCTGGTTCCGCGCGCCGCGACGCAGCCCGGTTCGCGCATTGACGCCAATCGACCTCGCGCGCCTGCGCGACATCGGGCCGGTCGAGGCTGGCGCGATCGACGCCCGGCTGTTCACGCTGTCACCTGACGGTCGGCGCGCCGCGTTCCAGCTCTGCCGCGCCGATTCCGATCGCAATGCCTATTGCCTGGCGATGGTGGTGCTCGGCCTCGCTCCGGGCGCGCGCCCGCGCATCGTCGATGCCGCCGGTGAGCTCATCAAAGGTCCGTACGACTCGCGCGGGCGGGCAGACGTGCCGACCGTGATCGTTCGGCCGATCACGTCGCGCTGGACGGCCGATGGCAGCATAATCCTGTTTCTCAAGCGGAAGCGCCATCGCATGCAAGTATGGCAAGCGTCCGTTGACGCCGCAGCAGCGCGGCGATCACGGCGAGCAATGAGGGCGTCGAGGACTTCTGGCTGAGCGCGGACAGCCGCGTATTGATCTATTCGAGCCGTCCCGCGCTTGACGCCGGTCGGGAGCACTCGAGCGCGAGGGGCTGACCGGGTTGCATTATGACAAGCGCTACGCGCCGGCGGCAGGCAACCGGCCCTGGCCCTCCGCTCCCCTACCCCGGATCATCGGGGTTATGGACCTGACGACGGGCAGGGTGCGGCTGGCCGCACCGGCGGAGGCTGCGCTGCTTCCGGGCGCGCCGATTTTGGAAGTCGCCTGGGGCGAGACCCGGCATGACGATGGCCAGCGCGCTTGGCTCCAGGTGCCTGCCGCAACCATTTTTTCCCTCTCGCGGGCGGCTCATGGCCGAGGATGCGCAAGGGGACGCGGTGACCTGTAAGGTCCCAGCCTGCGCGGAAGCGCACCGGCCGTGGTGGACGGCATCGGGACGGGTGCCCTTCTTCCGGCGCCAAGGCTGGGCCGACAGCTCGACCGCAGTCTACAAATGGACGCCGGGAACGGGTGACCCATCTCGCCAGCGCCGTCATCAACTCCCGATGAATCCCAACGGCTCCTAGGCGAATACCAATTCGAAACCCGGCTGGCCCGTGGGAAGCCAGATTGACGCTCCACGTAGGCGTTGATGCGCCTGGTAAAGATGCCCATTTGCGTTGTAACGTTGCTATTGTAGCACACTCTGCCAAATGCCCGTGCAATCGCTCGCCATGGGCCCATGCAGCCTCCCGATGGGTGGGAATTCGCGACTTCGCGAACCAGTCGCATGTCCCGACTCTAAACGTTCGGCCCGTCGCATGCCGTGCTGCGCTCGAATTGATTTCTGGGCGGCGCGCGGAAGAGACCTCGATGGTGGCCGGTAATGCCCCTCATTATTGTCCTGTTGCTAAAATAGCAAAGTTCTCGTAGAGTTTTACCCTGCAAATCGGCTCACAAAGAGCAGATGCAACCTATTGGGAGAGTCCGATGCGCCACCTTGAGAATCACCACACGCCCACATGTTTCGCGCGTACGGTTCATTACCTCATGCGCGGCGCGTCTTTTTGCGCTCTGGCCGGAGCTATCGTACCGGCCCTGGCCCAGTCCAATGACGCGCCGCCCAGCGATCCGGAACAGCAGGCGACCAGCGAGACGGACAATACGATCGTAGTCACCGGTATCCGACAAAGTCTTTCGGGCGCGAGAAACATCAAGCGCAATACCGATCAGTTCGTGGATGCGGTTGTCGCAACGGACATCGGCAAACTGCCCGACGCAAATATCGCTGAGTCGCTTCAGAGGGTTTCGGGCGTGCAACTCGATCGCGGCATCGGCGAAGGTTCCAACATCTCGATTCGCGGCCTCCGCAACAACATCATCCTCGTCAACGGTCGCGAGATCAACGATGCCGGCGGTCGGGGCAGCAGGGGGCCGGACACCATTGACACAGGCTCTTACAGCCTCCTGTCCATGCTTCCGTCCGAACTGGTTTCCCGGCTAGAAGTGACGAAGCTAGCCGGGGCAGACATGATCGAAGGCGGTGTCGGCGGGGTGGTGAATATCATTACTGCCAGGCCGCGCGACAGGTCGGGGTTCCAAGCATCTGCCAGCCTTGAGGCCAAATATCACGACCTCTCCGGAGAATTGGGAGGCAAGGGCTCGTTTCTCGTTTCCGACACGTTCGCGCGCGACACGATCGGACTGCAGCTCAGCGGCACATATGGCAAGGCGGCCATACGTGAAGACGGTTTCCAGACCTTTAGCGGCTATGCTCGCCTCGACTTTCTTAATCGTCTGAATTTCACCGATATCAACGCCAGCAATGCCGTTACCGGGCCGGACGGGCAATTACTCGATCCTGACCCTAATGACGACGGCGTCCTAGGAGTCTACCATTCCGATCCGCGGTTTTGGCAGATCGACGACGCCAAGATCCGCGCCGGTCTGAACTTCGTGGCGCAGTGGAGTCCGGATGGATCTTTCAGCCTCACGTACGACGCTCTTTTCTCCCGAGTGGAATCGGACCGCGAACGGCGCTGGCTGTCGAACACGATGGCGCTCTCCCGCCACACGAATGCCGTCCTCAACGAGGACGAAGTGCTGGTTAGCGGGGAAGTTGATGCGCTGCTCCTGACGAACGTGGAGTACGGAAGGTTCACGAACCAGATTTTCACGCACGCACTGACCGCCGATTGGGACCTCAACGACAGACTGAACGTGAAGGTCGAAGTCTCTGGTAATATGTCCGAAAGCTCATTCAACCAGAACTACTTCCGTATGAGCAACACGAGCAGATTTCTGACTCCTTATGACTTTACGCAAGACGTTCCAGCGTTCGGCATAAATGGCGATGCCCTAAAAGATCCTGGCTCGATGATAATGGACGTTTTGTTCGATACGTTCGGCAAAAATACCACAGACGAGCTGGCGCTCAGCCTCGATTTCGACCACGAGCTGAGTCAAGCTCTCACGCTTGAGTATGGGGCGCGCTTCTCCAACATCGAAACAAACTTCACGCGGACCGAGCGCGATATAAGGCCAGGTATTGCCGGATCGGAACTGCAGGATGCCGGGTTTCTGGAAGTGTGGAGTAGCCCGAACTTTTTCGCCGGAGAAGCTCCCGGTCTAACGCGCAGCTACATCACATTGAACGAGCGCGTAAAGGCGGGCGCCTGCACCGCGATGGAAGATTTCTTCCGGGGTCACCCGAATCCCGCCGTTGTTGCCGCTTTCGAGAGGGGTCGCGGTGGCACGTTAGGCTGTGACACGTCCGTCCCCAGCGGGGTCAATAAAGTCGAAGATCAGTTCATTTCGGGATATGCGAAAATGAACTACGATATCAGCCTTGGCTCAATACCCGTTTCCGGAAATATCGGGCTTCGCTATGTCGACCGCAGTCTGACGACTTTAGGTTCCATTGATATAGCCGGCGTGCCGGAGCCGTTGGTCGTGGATGTTCACCAATCTGACTTCCTTCCTTCGTTCGTCGCGAAGTTCGAGCTGACCGATAATCTGATTGCCCGCATCGGGGCGGCAAGGGTTCTGGCGTGGCCCAATACAGCCGCCGCCCGCAACGATCTGTTTATCTTCGCGAACGGAACCGGACGTGGAGGCTCGCCTGAACTGAAGCCATTCCGCGCCAACCAGTTCGACATTTCGCTGGAATATTACTTCGCGCGCGATTCACTGGTTTCTCTCGCCTATTTCAAAAAGAACATCGATTCATTCATCATCAGCTCGTCCGATATCGAGGAGGTGCCGGAATTTCTGAACGAAGACGGGCGTGTGACGAATCAGGCGCTGATCACCCGTCAGATCAACGGTGATGGTGGGACCATTAGCGGCTTCGAAGCTCTTTATCAGCAAAGCTTCTCGATGCTGCCATCACCGCTTGACGGGCTGGGTGCGATGGCAACCTATTCCTACATCGACAGTTCAACGCCCTTCAAAGACCCGTTCGGCACTGTCCTGCCGGTCGCCGGCTTGTCGAAGCATAATGTCAACCTCGTCGCCTTCTGGGAAAAGGGACCTGTCGGACTTCGGGCGGCCTACAACTGGCGCGACGAGTATCTCACTAGCCTGGGCTTCGAAGGGACTGGCATCTACGACGATGCCTATGCCGACCTGTCATTCACCGCGTACTGGAACGTAACTGACCGGTTGAAAGTGAACTTCGAGGCTATCAACCTCACTAATGAACGGCGTCGGCAATACAATACCGTCAAGAGCGCGACGAGAAGCATCGTGGAATATGGTCCGTCTTACGCCCTGAGCTTATCGCTCGACTTCTGACTGGCCGGATCGCCCCTCGGGGGGGGGGCGATCCGCGTTCGTTCCAGGCCTGATGGGGCCAGTATTGGAATGCCGGTGGAAACGCGCTTGGCGTCGACCAGCGGGTCGGCACCCATTCGTTCATTCGGAGCTAATGCATGTCGCTGAAAAATCTTGGCCTCGTCCGCAATTTCGTAGCTTCTGCGCTAGCCCTTTTGGCCGCGCTCGCAATGCCCCATGCCGCGTACCCGCAAGATACAGCCGCGCGAGCTACCGAGGTGGTCGACCTGAACGGCAAATGGGCCTTCACGATCGACCCTAATCGAGCAGGGGTCGATACGGGATTCTGGACGGCGGGGTTTGACGAAACTTCGTGGGACAAGATCGACGTTCCTGGGGTTTGGGACACATACGACCGCTATCACGATTACACAGGGGATGCCTGGTACCGTTTTTCATTCGATACCAATCGATCGTGGGCCGAGCAGAATGTGCGTCTCGTTTTCGATAGCGTCTATCATGATTCGGAAATCTGGCTGAACGGCCAAAAGCTCGGTGAAAACAACCTCGGCTGGATACCGTTCAGCTTCGATGTGGACCAGCACCTGGCTCCTCAGGGACACAAAAACGTCGTTGCCGTGCGCGTGAGCAACCGCTTCAATCGCGGCGCGGTCTGGAACTGGGGGGGAATCAGGCGCCCGGTATACCTGGAGGTCACGCCACAAACTCGCATCGAGAAGGTTTACGTAACGCCCATGCCCGACCTTCAAACCGGTCGGGCCACAGTCGCGGTCCGAACGGCCGTGACTAACGATCGGCCGCAGAGCGTATCCGCAGGAGTGGATTTGCGTATTTTCCGCGAAGGGGCGGTCGTTCACCAAGTCGCGGCCACTGATCTGGCCAGCATCGCTTCGGGAAACACGGCGAATTTTAACCAGACCATCGAACTGCCCCGAGAACTGGTGGCTCTCTGGCACTTCAACGATCCCAACCTCTACACGATCGAGGCCACCCTTCGGATAGATGGGACTCCGGTGCACTCCATCTCGGACCGTTTCGGGATCCGCAAAGTCGAGGTGAGGGGTGAGGCGCTCTATCTCAATGGCAATAAGGTGCGTCTCGTCGGGTTGAACATGGTGCCCGAAGACCGGTTCTCGGGCAACGCGCTGCCGCTTTCGCGGATCAAGGAAGACGTCGATCTTCTCAAATCCATGAGTGCCAATTTCGCCCGGCTTTCCGGCCCCGTTCTGCCAAAGGAATATGTGAGCTATCTGGATGAAGTCGGGTTCCTCCTGGTCGAAGAAGTCGGCCTGTGGGGCAAAGATCGTCTGGTCGATCCCGATCACCCATTACCACGCAAGTGGCTTGAACGGCTGATCGACGATCATTACAACCACCCCTCGGTCATCGCATGGAGCGTCGGCAACGAGATCGGGGACTTAACGAAGAATCCCAAAGCCAACGAATACGTCAAAGCCGCTACCGAATATGCGCGGAAACTCGATCCGACGCGTCTGGCAGTGTACATCTCCTTTTCGGCAGACTTTCAGGAGAATGACCCTGCACAATATTCGGACATCGTCATGTTCAACAAGTATAAGGACCATGCCGAGCGCCTGGAGGTGGTTCACAAATACCACGAGGGAAAGCCGATATTTTTCTCCGAAATCGGGATGAGCCTCGATTCAGAAGATCCGAACCTGTCGTTTATCGACCCATCCGCCATAATGGCCAATCTGCGCAAATTTCCCTATCTCATCGGAACGTCTTATTTCGCGTTTTCAGATTATCGCAGCAACTGGATCGACAGCAAGCCGACCTGGACGACGCCTCTTTCCGAAAACCGGACCTGGGGCGTGATGACCGCTTATCGCAAGCCAAAACGCGCCTTCTACAATCTTCAGCGGTTCTATGCTCCTGTCGAAACGTTCGAACTGGCCGAGAATGGCGTGGGCTCGTACGCGGCTCGTATAAAGCCGCGGGGGCTTGATACATTCCCCTCCTATTCCATAGCGGACTACCGGCTCGCGTGGGTGGCGAAAGACATCGAGGGGAACGCGGTTGACGCAGGGATCGTCCCTATTCCCGAACTCGATCCCGGGGCCTCGCAAATCGAACTGCCTATCAGGACAACCGCAAAGTTTGCCCGGCTATCTCTCAACCTGCTCGATCCTTCGGGCTACCGTGTTCATTCTACCAGCAGGGACGTGGTTGCTCCCCGTCCGCCCAAGGTCCGGGCAGTGCATACGTCCGTCGATACGATACGGGTGACCTTTCAGCCTTCACCAACAGCTGCGGAACATCAACTAGTCGCTATCGCCACTGACGGGACGCGGTACGAAAGCCCGCCGACCATCAATGACTTTGTCGAGATTGCGAAGCTCTCACCGAAAACGATGTATAGCCTCGAGCTTCGCGCCCTGAACGGAGCGGGATCGAGCGCGCTGGCCCAAGTCGGGCTAGAAGCGAGCACCAGCCCGGATGAACTGCCCCCGGTAATCTGGGACACGTTAGGCCGCAAGGATGCATTCCATGTCGGCTTTTCGTCGGACATTCGCGATTTCAGGTACGAGATCCGATACGGCCTGGCGCCCGGCAATTACCCCCGATCCCACC
This sequence comes from Sphingomonas sp. SDUR79, assembly GCF_056821745.1. Classification (NCBI taxonomy): domain Bacteria; kingdom Pseudomonadati; phylum Pseudomonadota; class Alphaproteobacteria; order Sphingomonadales; family Sphingomonadaceae; genus Sphingomonas; species Sphingomonas sp. SDUR79. Next base: position 2,594,904 of record NZ_JBPDIN010000001.1, read on the forward strand.
TCATCGAGACACACGGTGCAACGCGTGTTCCGGCAATCAAGCCGGGAGTTGATCATTATTTTCAGCTCCGGAGGCTGGTGCGCGGCAGCGTCGACAGTGAATGGACTGCCGAGCGCAAGGTAGCTCTGAAAGGCAACGCCGGACTTCCCCCACCTGCCAACGCGTTTGCCATACGCTACGACGGCGGCATAGTGGTCGCTCTCGATCCATTGCCCGGCGCGACAAGCTACATCATCCGCGCGCGAGACAAGCCCGGTGTCGCGGTGAAGACACGACTTGCATACTCGCCATTCGTGACGATTGAAAATGTTGGACTACGCAATGCCTCCAGCCTCACTATTGCGACGGTTGACGATGAAGGAAAGGTCGGTGTTGCAGCGCCGCTACCAACGATAGGGGCACAGGTAGATTGAAGGCGTCGCGCAGATCACGGCATGAGTGAGGACGAAGCGGGCGGCAAAACGGCTCAGCGATCGGCCGTGCGAACGTTACCGCCCCGCCGCTCGCAACTGCGGCGCCGAGCGGGTGGCGGCAGGCCGCTGGGTCCGTGCAGTCCCGTGCCGCGCACTTCTGCGGTCGTGATCCTATGCGAGACCGACCTTCGCGCGCCTTTTCATTGCATCATGGCCCATTCCGGTGATTCCAGATTATTCCGCGACTGCCACGATAGATTCGTGCCCCCGCGGACCGCTCCAAGCGGGACGATGATCACGCTATGGAAACAATGCTGGGCGCAAGGATCGCGAGTCCTGACGGCCCCCCGTCTTTCATCCAGCGGCAACCAGAGACCGACCATTGTTGTCGCGCATGAGCGCAGGTGAAGCAACGGGCTGGGTTAACCCAGCCCGTTGCTTTTCGAGTTCGGCGGCGAACGCCGCCGGGGTTGCGTAGCCGAGCGCGGAGTGCGGCCGCTCGGTGTTGTAATCATCGACCCAGCGCGCGAGGATCGAACGGGCCTGAACGCGTCGACCACCGTCAGCGCTCGCAGCCGCCGGCCATCGAACAGCGCGTCTGAGATGAAGTCCATCGACCACATCTCGTTCGCCGCTAGAGCGGTCGGCTGGCGCTCGCGGTGGGCGGCGCTCACGTTGCGCCTGGGCAGCTTGAGCCGCAGGCTCAGTCCATCCTCCCAGTAAAGCAGGCAGACGTGCTGGTGGTTCACCGACCCCCCCTCCCGCCGCAACAGGATGTAGATCCTGAAGTAGCCGTACCGCGTACGCGTCGCCGCAAGAACGCGATCTGCTCTTCCGTGTACCTCGACTTCTTCGGCTCCAGCTCCTTCCTCATTATCTCACAAGGCCGGAAAACTTTCTCTCAATCTGGATGAAAAAACAGGGGGGACGTCAGAGCGAGACGACCCGATCACCCACATTGATCTCAGCCCAGGCCGCCTGGCTCGCGCCACTCGCTCGATTGCGGCGTTCACATCTGGCCGTTGGCGAGGTCAAGGGTAGGACAGATTATCTCGCGTGTCGTCCAAGTGCGATCGTCACACGGTAGCGGCGATGTTATTGCCGGACGGCGCAGCCAAGGCCAGCGTGCTCGGTAGTCAAGCTTTAGACAACGCCGCCATCGACGATGATGGTTTGCGCGGTGATCGCTCGTGCGCTGTCCGAACTCAGCCAGAGCGCAGTGGCGGCAATGTCCTCTGGCTGGATCAGCAGCGGAAGGCATTGAATGGCGCGTGTATCGGCAATCCATGCCTCGTCGACCTGATCCAGCGCCCGCTGAGTGAACACGCGGCCTGGCGCGATCGCGTTGACGCGAATGTTGGACCCGCCCAGATCGCGAGCCAGACCGCGCGTCAGTCCGATAATTCCGGCCTTGGCGGCATGGTAGGCGACAAGGTCGCCTGCGATCTTCATGAAAGCGGTGGAGCTCAAATTCACGATAGCCCCGCCGCCCGCAATCCGCATGCCGGGTGCAACCAGCCGTGCAAGATGCAAATGATGGTCAAGGTTCAGCGCCAGCATCTCGCGAAACAGGTCGGGATCGAGATCGTCGACTGGGATACGACGGTCGCTTCCTGCATTGTTGACCAGTATCGTCACAGGTCCGCGCGCGTCGATCGCCTGGGCGACCATCTGCGCGGTCGCATCGGCGTCCGTAAGGTCACAGACGAGGGCGACCGCGTCAGGTGGCAGGTTCTCAAGTACCGCCTCCCTGCGGTCGACTACCGTGACCTTGGCATGGGCAGCGGCAAAACTGCGGACAATAGCCCGCCCAATGCCCTGTGCACCTCCCGATACCAAGACATGTTGTCCAGCGATTCCGGGGAAGGCAACGCTCATCGCGCCCGTCGCCATTCGCCGATCCGCGTCATTAGTTCGAATGCCTGCGCGTTCGGGCGTACGCCGTGACCTGTCGTTTCTGGAACATCGAACGCCCCCGCCTCGCACGGCGCGATACCATCGAGCAGGGCGCCGTTGCGATGATAGATCGTGTGTTGAAACTCGTGGCTGCTGGCACCTGCCACCAGCGACGCGCGCAGGCTCGCCGCCATGAAGATGCCGAGGCCGATCGTGGCATGCGGAATGATCTGCGCGCCCTGCCATTTGGCCAGCGCCGCGATGCGCATGAACTGCGTGATCCCGCTATGCCCCATTTCGGGCTGAACGATGCGGCAGCAGTCGAACCGTGTGCGATAATCCCATTCGGTCCGCCATTCCTCACCCAGCGCAATCGGGTGGAGCGCCTTTTTCGCGATCTCGCGCTGGGCGGCAATGTCCTCCGGTGCCGTTGGCGCTTCGAGAAACCAGGGGGCATAGGGAACAAGTGCGCGGTCAAGCGCGAGCGTCTCGCTGGCGGTCAACGTCCAATGCAGATCGAGCGCGATCCGCTGATCGGCGCCAAGGCCGGTCCTGAGCGCCGCGATTTCACCGACGACATCGCAATTATCGGTGGCGCTGACCGGGATCTTTATGCTGTCAAACCCTCGAGACTTCCATTCGCGCGCCATCTCCACGCGCTGCGCAGTAGACGCGCCGCCAAGGCCGGACACATAGCAGAGCAATCGCCCCGCCCCTGCCCGTCCAAGGCTAGCTTGGAGGCTTTCACCCCGGCGCCGCGCATGCAGATCCCACAGCGCAATATCGAGCGCGGCGAGCGTGTCCGCCAAAAAGCCACCCCAATAGCCGCGGTTGCGCTGCAACGCGTAAGCGGCGTCCCAGAAGTCCGACGGATGCTCGGGCGCGCGCGCGCCCAGCAATGGCCCAAACAATTCTCCGACGAGTTCGGCGACAATCCTCGGCGCGACCAGCCCGTAGGTTTCGCCCCATCCTTCCGCGCCATCGGCATCGACGATCCGAATGACGACCGAGCGATCGGCGGTCGGATAGACGGTGCCGTTGAAATGGCGGACGAAATGATACTCGCCAAGCGCGACATCGCGGCCACCGAGCGCGCCCAAATAGGAGCCATCGCTTGGGCGGCGAAACTCGAATATCTCGATCAGGTCGACAGGCTCAGCCATCCGAATTCAATCCATCTAACGGCAGCCGCGTGTAAAATTCTAGAACCAGCCGCCGCGTCATCTCGTCGAGTTGCGGCAGTGGCTCGCGTACCTCTTCCGTCGCGATGATCCCGCGATGTTTCAGGATCAGCTTGGTCAAGCGCATGCGATATGAAGCCTGAAGCAACAGCAAGGGAAGACTTGCCTGATACAGTTCCAACGCCGCGTCCCGCCGCCCTTCGCCATAGGCGTGCATGATCGCGACGTGCAGTTCGAGTAGTTCGATCGCCGGCATCGTCGCGCTCACGCCGCGTTCGAGCTCTTCGAACAGGAAGCGCGCGCCTCCACCACCAATGGCACCGTCGAGTGTATCGGCACTGCCCGCGACAAGCGCGCCAACCTTCGGCCCCGGAGGCACCGCTTCCTCCTTCACATAACGAACCGCATCAACCGCGCGTGCGACATCCAGCATCTCGTCAACGGACAGGTCAGCGCCGCGCGGCTTGAACAGATTTTGCAAAATGATCGGAAGGCCGCCGGTCGCCGCCGCCAGATCCCGATAGCAGCTGGCATAGCCCTTCGCCGCCATCGTCGGCACCGCCATCGCCATGATGCCGGCAACCCCGGTGTTCACCATCCATTTGGCATTTTCCACCATGTCGCGAGCTTCTGCAGCATTGACGCCGCCAATCACGGCGACCCGTCCTGCCGCAGCCTCGACCACGGTGTGCATCGCTGCGCGCCGTTCCGTGTCATTCAGCTGGACGTCTTCGCTCGCCACGCCGGGATAGACGATCGCGCCGGCTCCGCAGCGCACGGCATAGTCCACCAATGCGGAAAGCGACGCGTGGTCGACCGCCAGATCGCGCGCGAAAGGCGTTGGTATGACCGGCAACACGCCGGAAAATCCTCGATTCGACACTCTTCTTCCCCAAGTCATCTAATGCGATCTGGAAATAATTTCATACCGCCGGTTCGGTTCAGGCGCGCATCTGCGCGAACCCCCGCGCGACGGCGTCACGACCGAGCGGTTTTGCCTGCACCCCCCGCAGCGAGAGCGCCGAACCGTAAAGCGCGACCACGGAGTCATTCCCGCTGAGCAAGACGCAGTCATGGTCGGCGAAGTTCAACTCGCGGATTTCGGCGCCGATCAGCAAGCCCCACAAATGCGAGGCCGCTTGCGCAGGTGCGATGCGTCCCGCGAGAATTGCCGCGCGTATGGAGAATGTCAGTCGCGACAGCCCGCCGCCTTCCATGCCCCGCGCCACGCCATCGCGGAATACCTCGTCATCGGCAGGCGGCCCGCCGATAGTGCTGGCGAGAATGCTATGCTCACCGATGATGGTCGCGAGCTCCACCGTCATTGCCGTATGGAAGGACTGGATCGCGCCCTCGCGCAATTCTATCCACTTGCCATGCATGCCGGGTGCGGAAAGCAACAGAATGCGCTGATCCGGATGCAGATCCAGCGCGCCCAACGCGCCCACCTCCTCGCCGCGCAACACGTCGCGGTCACCAAAACGCGAGAGGCATGCAAGGCCGGGTACGATCGCGACCGGAATGTCGCCCATCCGGTGGTGCTGCAAACCCTCACGCACATTGGCTGGCGTCGCCGGGCAGGAAACCCGCCCAGCCTCCGTCCAGCCGAGCGGAGAACCGATCATGCCTGCCAGCCAAACGGGTTCGTGCGGGTTCCGCTCGCCGGAAAGATCGGCGCAGATACGCGCCAGCAACTCGCTCATCCCCGTCCGGTCGAGATCGGCCAGCCGGACGGGGTGTTCCTGGCGGGCGATCCCGTTTCCCGCTTCATCGATCAAGCGGGCAACTATAAGGGACGTGCCCCATTCCAAGCCGATGAACCGCCGCGCGCTCATTGGACAGCGCCTTCGGTCAGTTTCCTACCGGTCGTCGCAAACCAGGCCGCGACAATCGCCAGGGGATAGGCGATGGCAATAACCAGGAACATCGGGCGATAGGTCAGCGTTTCAACGAGCTGTCCCACCAGATAGGTCGACCCGATGGTCACCAGACCGCTGAATACCGAGCCAATCGCCAACACCTTGCCGATATGGCGCGCGGGATAAAGATCCACCGGCAGCGCCGTCTGATTGGTAACCCATGAGGTGTGGAGGAAGGCGATTAGCGCGCCTAGGCTGATTGAAATCCAGACCTCGGGCTCCAGCGCGTTCAGCGCGCCGACCGGCGCCAGCACCGCGGTCACGGTCATGGCAAAGATGCGCGCGCGCGCAGCGGCAATGCCACGGCGGACCAGCCAGCCCGAGAGCAGCCCGCCGCCTACCGCGCCCACTCCGGCCGCAGCATAAACTACCCAGGAGGAGTCCGCCATGCGCTCGAGGCTGAGACCGCGCTCGTCGATCAGATATTTGGGAAACCAGAACAGATAGAAGAACCAGACCGGGTTGGTCAGCGCGAGCGAGAATGAAAAGCCCCAGACCCCACGCGTGCGCGCGACTTCTATCCAGCCGCGCCAACCACTCGTGGCTACGGATTCAGCGTCAGTGGTCGATTGTGCATCGTCTGCTTCCGTGGGTATCCGCGATTTCCGATATAGCGCGAACCAAGCGACGACCCACAGCATTCCGACCAGACCGGTCACAACGAAGGTGATCCGCCAGCCCACCGACACCAACAATGCCGTGATAACGAGTGGGGACACGGCCGCCCCGAAATGTGCTGCCGAGGAATAGACGCCGATGGCGAGGGCACGCTCGCTCTTGGGAAACCATTCGCGGACCAGCTTGGGCGAGGCGATCCACCCACCGGCCTCACCCAGTCCTAGGGCAAAGCGCGCAGCGCCCAGCTGGAAAACATTCTGCACCAGCCCGGTCAGGCCGCTGGCGAGCGACCACCAGCCGACGAACACCGCCATGCCCCAACGCGGCCCGATCCGATCGACAAGATATCCTGACAGAAATCCGCCGAGCATATAGGCGACGAGGAACGAATTGACGAGCGCAGCATAACCGGCGTCATCGATGGAGAGGTCCTGTTGGACCGATCCAGCCATCAGCGCCAAGGTCTGCCGATCGAGATAATTGAGAAAGGCGGCCACGGCCAGAAGACCGCAAATCACCCATCGAAAGCTCTTGCCAGGATACTTCATCCGCTCTCCGTCCTCCAACAGCTTGTTGCAGTAATAGCAACGCATGTCAACGGACTGGATTTTGTCTGGGACAGGTTGAATGGACGGTCGATTGCTCGATAGTCCAGTGGATCGCATTAACCCCCGCCTCGCGACCTAACAGGAAAGTCCATGGCCGAAATGCTCAATGCCCAACCGAATTTCAGCCTGATCGACGGGATCACCGTCCTGCAGGCGCTAGCGACGTCAGAAACCCCCGTCGGCAGCCGCGAGCTTGCCCGCCGGCTCAATCTCGAAACGACGCGCGCCAACCGCCTGCTGCGAACCCTGGCCTATATGGGCATTGCCCGGCAGACCGCAGACCGCAAATACGTGCCCGGTCCCGGAATGTTCGTGCTTGCAGCGCAGAGCTTGTTCGCCTCTGGTATTATCAAGAAGGCGATGCCGCATCTGGAATCGCTGCGCCGATACAACCTCACCGTCGCATTCGGCGTGTTATGGCGGGATACTGTCAGCTATCTCTATCATGCCCTGCCGGGCATGCCGTCGATCGAGGCATTGGGGCGCATCGGCGTCTATCCAGCAAGCAAGGGTGGCATCGGTCTGGTGCTGCTTGCCGCAAACAGTGATGCCCAACTGCAATCCACATATGGCGAGCGCGAGGTGCCGGAGTTTGACACGCTCGACGCGTTGCTCGCCGAGCTGAACAAGATCAGGGCCGATGGCTATGTCCGTCACCCGGTGATCGACAAACCGGGCGAACACACGCTCGCCATTGCTGTAGGCAATCCACCCCACGCTGCTGTCGCGCTTTCTGGCTGGATTCCCGACGGCGCAACGGACGAGTTGCTCGAAGCACTTCGAGGAGTCGCGACGGCCATTCAGATGCCTGCCTAAGGCGCCGGTTTGAGGCCGATGCCTAGCGTCGCCAGTACTCTTGCGAGCCTGCGCGTTGGAAACTCGGACGGACGACCAGGATATTTGCCAACTTCACATTGTTGACTATCGACCAATCGCTCTGTCATTGAACCACGTCAAAGCGTCCCATGTCGCACCGCTGAGCGAATCGCCGCGGCCAACGAAGAAGGTGAGCTATCAAGATTTTCGACGCAGGACGCTGCCAACTTGGCGAATCGCCGCTCTGGCACCCGGAGCGGGCCGAGCTTTTTTGGGTCGACATCCTCACACGACAGCTGTTCTCCTCTGACGGAGAACACAGACGGCAATGGCAATTCGACCGTCCGGTGTCCGCCATCGCCTGGCATGACCGCACGCAGCTGGTGGCGGCGGATTCAGCAGAATTGCTCCTGTTCGACGTCACCGACGGATCGCGGCGGTCGCTTTGCGGCCTCGAAGCGGAGAACGCCGACACGCGAAGCAACGATGGCCGCGCCGACCCTTGGGGCGGATTCTGGATCGGCACCATGGGTATCGAGGCGCAGGCGCAGGCTGGATCGCTCTATCGCTGGTATCGCGGCGATCTGCGCCGCATCGCATCCGATCTTACCGTGCCCAACGCCGCCTGTTTCGATCACGAGCGCCGCCGCGCCTATTTCGCGGATACCGCTGCACATCAGCTGTTCTTCGTCGAACTGGACGAAAATGGCTGGCCCGTTGCGCCGCCGCGTCTGTTTCTCGACACCTCCACGCAAGGCCTGCTCCTGGACGGCGCCGTCACCGACGCTCCGGGCAACATCCACATCGCCTGCTGGGACGCGAGCAAGCTCATCACGATCTCGCCAGAGGGGGCGATCATTGCCGAACGGTCGATGCCGGTGACCCGGCCGACTTGCCCCGCCTTTGGCGGGAGAGATTTCGCGACGCTGTTCGTTACCAGCGCCACGATCGGGCTGGAGGGCGAGCACGATGGCACCACGCTCTATACTCGCGCCGGCACGCAGGGGAAGGCCGAGCCGCGCGTCACGCTGGGGGATTAGGCCGCGTCGCTAAACTAGCCGGTTGCGGCCTTGATTCTCCTCTTGGTGGATCACCACCGGCCAGCCGGGAAATTGCGCGTCGCGCGGCGCCGACAGATCGGCGAAGAAGCGATAGGCATTCAGCGTATAGGTGCGCGCGCGCGTATCGAACTCGATCACGCCGAATCCGCTGCCCTTTTGCTGCGCCCTCGCGTAGCGATTGACCGCAGTACCGATATCGGGATTGGCGACGGCATAGACATAGATACGATTGCCGAAACTGTCCTCGTATTCGCCTGTCTGCTTCAGACCATGGGAGGGACGATTACGGACCGGCAACCCAACCGCGTCCGGCCGCCACCAGCGGGGCCAGCCAGCCGCGATAGCAGGTGTGCAGAATGCCCAGCTGCTGTCGCGCTGGGCCTCGACCCCATATTGGGTCAGCGTGCCAAGATGGGTGTCCCCGCAGATGTGCAGCGCCTTTGCCTTGCCCATGATCCGTACCGCCCGATCGCGTGCCAAGCGTGGCCAGCCATTGCTATCGATGTCATATTTCAGATAGCGGTCCGGCTCTGGCTGATGCGTCGAGACACCGGCAAACACGGACTGGCTCAATACGGCCTTCAGAGCATGGCCGCGCCAGTCGTCTGCCCAGCGCGCAAGAAACGTTTCCTGTCTGCTGCCCAATAGCTGAAGGTCGGCGCGATCCATCGCCGGGTTGACCGTTCGTGGGGACTCGTCCCGTCCGGTCTCACCAACGACAAGTTTGAGCCGCTCCGGCCCGGACTTCCATTGCCGGTCGGCGATGATCGCAAAACCGACGCCGCCATAGACCAGTTCGGTATAATAGACGCTGATGCCCTGGGCGACCGGCGTGGGATCGACCGGATCGGGCAGGTGAGAGACGGTCGTACGATGCACCGCGTTCACGACTCGGGCCGGTTCGATATAGCCCCCGGCGCCATCGGACCGGCCGGACGCCAGCGCCGCTTCGGAAAATGGCCCCCCCCCTTCCCCCCATAAATTGCCCTGAAGCACGTCATGGTCGTCGGGCAGGCATACGGTCGGCGCGTGACGCATCGCATCGCGAAACGCCCAGCCGAACTGATAATATTTGCGGAGGTAGTTCAGGATCGCGCGATCGACCGGCCCACGGATAACGCCGAACCCGCCATGATTCTCATAAATCTGGTCTCCAGAAAAGAAGACGATATCGGGCTGGAGCCGCACAACGTTGTTCGCCACGGGCTCATAGGGAAAAGCATAATCATTCTGGCAGGTCAGTGCCGCCATCCGCATCACCCGCCCGGCGGGGTTGGCACGTATCGTCCCGGCATATTCGTGTGCTTCGATCTGGCCGTCGCGCAAGTTCTCCCGGTACAGCAACCTGTAGGGCGCGTCTGACGCCGCATCCCAACCGGGGACCCGGAAAGTGGCGACCCAGGCGTCCGGATCGAGTTCGGACGTTGCCAGGGAAATCCATTTTCCGGAACGGCGTATCTGTAGTTCGACGAGTTTGCTGTCGTCAGGCCCCATCGGACCGGTGAGCGCGCTTAACTTCAGGATGAAACCCTCGGCCGTGCGGGTGTCGTTCAACGTATACATGGCCCACAAAATCGGCCCGAACTTGTGCGCCGGGGCATGGCTAAGAGCCCCGCCTTCCAAGCGCCAGTCGCTGAACCGGTAATGCGAGCTTGCCTGCGCCTCTTCAGGGATCGAGAAGTTGCTGACGACCGCGATATTGCCGAGCACCCGATCGGCCGGGACAGTCGCTTCCAGCCGGACTGACGGCCCGGAATCTTTCATATTGCGGACGGATAAAGTCAGCGCCACCTGGCCGCCCCGTGGCTCCCCGCTCAACGACAACTCGGATACGCCATCGCTCATCGGGCGCCGCAAGCTGGCCGAGCGGTCGCCAAGGATGACCTTGTCGCCCAAAATGCCTGCATCCAATCCGCTTTGTACGAAGCAGTTGCTTCGATACTCATCGATCTCGCTCCGGATACCGATCCGGATCGAGGCGCCGCCTTCAGCATCGGCGGTGCCGAGATTGCAAACCCGGACCGTGATACGAAACGGCTCCTGCGCGTCGATCAACTGGTGAAGGAGCGAGTGGACGCTGCGATTTCCGCCCCGCGAGACAGGTTCGACCGCGCCGTCCTTGATGCGCCAATCCTCCATCGGGTTGGCCCAATACTCCCCGCCCGTCCACACTCGGTCATGGCGTGCCGACCAATTGGATGCGGCCGTGCCCGTCAATCTCGCCCTCCGGCTCAACGCGCCTGCCGATACACTGCACGGTGTCGCAAGCGCGCCTGTTACCGCCCCGGCAACGGCCGCCTTCAGGCTTCCCCTGCGGGTCATTCGCTTGCTCACCTTGCTCTCCTCAACCCCGCACCTCGCGAGATCAGTCACCCCGCGCCGGTCGTGCCGGCTCATTTCCCACCATGACGATGCGATTCCCGGCTACATCGCTGCGACGATCGCGCATGCCGTCCCGCCAGATTACTTCTACACTCGCCGCCTTGGTCGACGAGCCCAAACCGAAATGTACCCATTCGTCCATGCTCTGGCTGTGAACTTCGCCCGAAGAGCCGACATGTCGCATCTGCTCGCCCTGCGGCCCGGAGACGCGCACCACCGCGCCCGCGCCGTCTATTCCAGTAGGTGAGGTGCCAACGCGAACGACCAGCCAGTTGCCCACCTTCTCCGTTGCGTTACGATAGAGATACCAGCTGCCCAGATCGTCGTCGCCGCTCAGCAGGTCCAGCTTTCCGTCGCCATTGAAGTCGTGCGCGCCGCTCATGTCGCCATGACTGTTGCCGCCAATGTCCGCGGTGGCGCTGGGCATATCAGTGCTGGCAAACCCGGCGTCGCCGTGATTGAGCAGCAGCGAGTCTGCGATGCGTCGGTGCAACCCACCGAAATGGTGAAGGAAAAAGTCGGATCGGCCGTCATTGTTGAAATCGCCTGCGACCACGCCCCAATTGTTGCGCTTTGCGGCATCGGGCAATCGATCAGAAGCGTCCGCGAACCGGTCGCCATCGTTCCGCAGCAGCAGGTCCGCTACGTCCAGATCCTGCGGCGCCCAGTCCGGTTTGACCGATGAGACACCCGTAAGCGAGGCACGAATGTCCCAGGCGTGATTCCCCGAGAGATACCAGTCGAGACGCCACTGGTCATTGCCCAAGTGCGCGAGATACCAGCCATCGCGGCTACGCTCGGAAGCGCGGCCGCGCGCCTGATCGGCGGTAATCGTCACGGGGTCGACGGGTGTGTCGATCAGTAGCATCCTTGCTCCGAGGAATACCGGCAGAATCAGGCCCTGGGTGCGCCGCCAATGCCAGAAATCGCGTAACGTCACCGGGCCCCGCGCGGTGAATTCGATGCCGTCACTGCCCCTGCTCCCCTCATCGCGCAGATCGAGCCGCCCGCTTTCGAGGTCGAAGTCGATCGCGTTGCTGGCGATCTCGTAATAGGTTTTACCGCGCGCAAGATAGAGATCGAAATCGCCGTCGTTGTCGTAGTCCGCCGCAGCGGCGGCGGTGACGTAGGGGATTTCGCTCATCGTTTTACCAAGTCGCGTCTGCGTGGCGTCGCGGAATCGGAAATCTCCGTCGTTTTCCAGGAAGGAGAGCGGACTGAACAGCACCAGATCGGCGCGGCGGTCGCCGTTGAAATCGGTCACCAGCGCGCGCTCGGCCTCAATCGAGGCGAACAGGTCGCTGGCGCGGTAGCGGAAGCTTCCGCCGAGATTTTCGAACAGCAGGTTGCGCGGCCCGGTTTCGCCAGGCAGCTGCCGCGCATTGAGCGCGATAATATCGAGATCGCCATCGGCATCAAGATCGACCCAGCGCACCGATCGCCCGCGTGCGCCATATCCGGTCAGTCCAGCTTGCTCGGAAACATCGGAAAAGCGCCGCTCGTCCTGGCGAAGCAGGACCGGAGGCCGAGGTTGCTTACCGTTGCCACCACCAACCGCGACAAGCAGATCGAGATCGCCATCGCCGTCATAGTCGCCGGCGGCCACACCATGAACGTCGCGATAAATTTCCGGGAGTTCGCCCGCGACGAAGCGCCCCTCCGCAGTTCCCCAAAATAATTGGGGCGGATGTTCGTCATGGTTCCCAAGCACAAGATCGACATGGCCATCGCGATCCAGATCGGCGATTACCGGCCCGCCGTATTTCCAGCCGCGCTCCGTGGAGATTCCGGATTCCGCAGTTACTTCCGCGAACAGCACGCGAGCTTGCTCCATACGCTCATTCGCAGGCACCGCAGAGACAGTCGCCACGATTAGCCATCCGATCATCGTGCCTCTCCCCGGGAATCATTCGCTCGTGCAAAGTGCCGCAAGACTGTAGATTGTCAACATTTAATACCACCCTTTCATGAGCGGCGGTGCTTGACAATAACGTCGACAATTGACAATTGGGGAGGATGGTAGGGGTGAAGAGCGCGGGTACCGCGATTGACGGGGAGCGATTGGCGATAGCTGGCGGTGCGGCGCGGATCGTGGCGGTCGAGCCGGTGCTCTACCGCGTGCCGCTGGCCGAGGCGCTGGTCGATGCGGGGCACGGCCTGCACACCCATTTCGAGCTGGTCACCTGTCGCATCATTTGTGCCGATGGGATCGAGGGGGTCGGCTATACCTATACCGGCGGGACCGGCGGCACCGCGATCCACGCGCTGCTGCACGACGACATCGCCCCGCTGCTCCACGGCAGTGACGCGCAGAGCCTCGAGGCGCTAGCGGCGCGCATGCGCGCCACGCTTCATTATCTGGGCCTTGGCGGCATCTGCGGCTTTGCCATTGCCGCTGTCGACATCGCGCTATGGGACATTCGCTGCAAGCGACTGGGCAAGCCGCTCTGGCAGGTCGCTGGCGGCACCGATCCTGCCGTGCGCTGCTATCGCGGCCTCATCGACCTTGGCTATTCCGACGATCAGCTGCTTGCCCGTGTCGCCGCCGAGTTCGACGCCGGCCACAGCGGCATCAAGCTCAAGGTCGGCCGACCCGACATCGCAACCGATATCCGCCGCGTGCGCGCCGTGCGCGAACTGATCGGGCCTGAACGCGCGCTCATGGCCGACGCCAACTATAGCTGGGACGCCGACGCCGCCATTACCTTTGCCCGCGGCGTCGAGGACATGGACCTCGCCTGGTTCGAGGAACCCGTCGCCCATGACGACCTCGCCGCCTATGCCAGCGTCGCCGCCGCCACCCCCATCCCCCTCGCTTCGGGCGAAAACCTGCGCACGCCGGCCGAGTTCGACCAGGCCATCGCCCATGACGCCATCGCCATCCTCCAGCCCGACGCCTCCAACATCGGCGGCATCACCCCATGGCTCGAGGTCGCCCGCCGCGCCGCCGCCGCCGGCAAACCCGTCGCCTCGCACGGCATGCACGAACTCCACGTCTCGCTCATGGCCGCCATCCCCAATGCCGCGGCACTCGAAATCCACTCCTTCCCCATCGACGCATACACCACCAACCCAACCACCATCGCACTCGGCCAAACCATCGCCCCCAACACGCCAGGAACCGGCGTCACCTTCAACACCCAACTATTGAAAAACCATCTAGCCAGGTGATCTCATGACCGTTCTCGACCGATATCGCTGCTTTATCGACGGACGCTGGACCGATGGGTCTTCCGGCGAATGGATGCAGGTGCTCGATCCGGCCAGCAACCACCCCTGGGCCGAAGTTCCCGCCTGCTCGGTCGCCGATTGCGATGCGGCGCTCGACGCGGCAACCCGCGCGCAGCCGGCCTGGCAGGCGCTGACGCCGATGCAACGCGCCGTCTATCTCGAAGCGCTAAATCTGAAGCTCGAGGAACAACGCGATCATTTCGCGCGGCTGCTGGTTCGCGAACAGGGCAAAACACTGCGTGAGGCGCATGGCGAAGTGACCGATACGATCGGCTATATGCGCTATGCCGCCCAATCCGCACGCTGGCTGCGCGGCGACATCTGGCCTGCCGACGCGCCGGGCGAGCGATTGATGACCTTCAAGGTCCCATATGGCGTGTGCGTCGCAATCTGCGCCTATAATTACCCACTCGCCCTGATCGGACGAAAGCTTGGTCCGGCGCTGGTAACCGGCAACACCGTTGTCCTCAAACCGCATGAGGCGACGCCGGTGACGGCTGCCGAATTCTGCCGCCTGGTCGAAGAAGTCGGCATTCCGGCCGGCGTCATCAACATGGTCACGGGCGATGGCGCCAATGTCGGCGCGCCGCTGGTCGCTAGCCCAAAGACACGGGTTATTACGCTGACCGGCAGCATCGCCGCAGGACAGCGTGTCGCCCGCCTTGCCGCTGATAATCTGGCGGGACTTTGCCTCGAACTGGGGGGCAAGGCGCCCTTCATTGTGATGGCCGACGCGGATGTTGAAAAGGCTGCGGAGGCGGCGGCGATCGCCCGTTTCGCCAACAGCGGACAGGTTTGCATCTGCAACGAAACCGTAATGGTGGAAGCGTCCGTCGCCGACCGGTTCACAGCGAAGCTGCTTGAAAAGGTTCACGCAATTCGAACTGGCAATCCCATGGACAACCCCGACATGGGACCGCTTGCCACTCGCGCTGCGCGCGACCGCGTCCAGCATATGGTCGAAAGCGCGGTCGCCGCCGGCGCAGAGCTGCTCGCCGGCGGCGAGCAGGGAGCGCCTGAGGGACTTGAGGACGGTAATTGGTTCCAGCCGACCGTGCTCGCCTGTGGGGACGCTTCGCTTCCGCTAATCCGCGAGGAAATTTTCGGCCCTGTCTTGCCGATTATGCAGATCGACGACGCTGACCAGGCAATCGCGCTCGCCAATGGGCGCAACGATGGCCTGTCAGCTTATGTCTGGACCCGCGACAGCAGCCGGATAAACCATTTCATCGACCGTCTCGAAACCGGCACAGTGTTCGTCAACAAGGGCATTTCCGGCTCGTTCCACGGCTATCACAACGGGCACAAGCGTAGCGGCATCGGCGGTGAGGATGGCCCTTATGGGCTTGAAAACTACCTGCAGAAACGCACCGTCTATCTGGGCTATTGAGCTCCGCGATGGGGCATCTGATCGCCGTCGACTGGGGAACGACCAATCGGCGCACCTATGTGATCGACAATGGTGTTGTCGCCCACACCGAGCGCGACGCGCTGGGTATAGGAGCGCTTGGGCGCGACGACTATCCGGCCCTGATTGAGACCATGCGCGCGCGGTATGGGGATTATCCCGTGCTTCTGGGCGGCATGGTCGGATCGAACCGGGGGTGGCATGAAGCCAGCTACGTCCCGGCACCGTGCGACCTCCAGAACATTGCCCGTGCGCTATATGCTGTCGGCGACCGAATCTGGATCGTGCCCGGCATATCCTGGCATGACGGGAAGCACGGGGATGTGATGCGCGGCGAGGAATTGCAGCTGCTCGGCGCGGCGGCCGCCGGGATGGCACCTTCCGGAGCCTTGCTCTGTCAGCCCGGCACACACTGCAAGTGGGCGGAGATCAGCGAAGGTCAGATCGACCGTTTCATCACCGCCATGCCTGGTGAGCTATTTGCCCTGCTCCGCAACCACTCGCTGCTCGCCACCCAGCTTACCGGCGATGTGACGGATGACGCCGCCTTTATCGAAGGCGTGGAGGACGCAAGGTCAGGCGATCTGCTCGCGCGGCTGTTCGGCATCCGCGCTGCCGGAATTCTCGGCCTGCGCGACGATGCCCATGCGCCGTCTTATGCCAGTGGTCTCCTGATCGGTGCGGACTGCGCGGCTCATGGCGCCGGCCGCAATGTCCATTTGCTGGCCGACGAGACGCTTGGGCTACTCTATGCGCGCGCGATCGAGCAGTGCGGCGGTACGGTCGTCATGGTCGATAGCCACGCAGCCTTTGCGGCAGGCGCGATCAAAATCTGGGAACTGGCACAATGATCCGTTTCGAAGACGCGTTCAATCGCATGCCGCTCATCGCAATTCTGCGTGGCGTCCAACCCAAGGAAGCAATCGAGATTGGTGCGGCGTTGATCGACGCGGGAATCACACTGATCGAAGTTCCCCTCAATTCGCCCAGACCCTTCGACAGTATTGCCCGCTTGAGCGAAGCGTGCGGATCGCACGCCGCCATCGGCGCCGGGACTGTCCTGTCGGTTGATGATGTTGCGCGCCTGGCCGATGCCGGCGGGACGGTCGCGGTCAGCCCCAATATGAACACAGAAGTCATCAAAGCCTGTGTCGCGAAGCGGATCGCCAGCCTCCCCGGCGTCGCGACGGCAAGTGAAGCCTTCGGTGCGATCGATGCAGGGGCCACGGCGCTCAAACTGTTTCCCGCCGAAGGGAGCTCGCCAGCCTGGCTTAAGGCGTTGCGCGCAGTCCTGCCCGCCGATGTCGCCGTTCTGCCGGTCGGCGGGATACAGCCGGATAATATGTTACCGTGGTTGCATGCAGGAGCGTGCGGTTTCGGGTTGGGATCGGGACTGTATAGGCCTGGTTCAACGCCTGACGCTGTCCGCGCCCATGCGATCGGTTATGTGGAAGCCCTGAAGAGCGCGCTGGCCCGTGGCGATGCTGAGGCCTAATTGGCGCGGCGCACTGCCATCGACACCGCATCCGGGGACTTTCTTCCCGAGCGGCTCCGCGGTGCGCGTTAGCAAGAAGGGTATGCCGCGAGTTGAGGTCTGAACCAGTACAACTGAGCGCGGCTGATTATCAGGCCGAGATCTACCCCGCCGATGGCGGCAGCCTCGGTCGGCTGACCTGGCAGGGCGAGGATCTGGTGCAGTCTTGCGTTGCTCCCGTACGGAGATGCGACCCCGGAAGCGTCGGTATGTTTCCCATGGTGCCCTTTGGCGGGCGTGTCGCCCACGCTGCCTTCAATTGGCGCGGACGAGAGCACGAACTTTTGCCCCATCCGGGAGAACCCCATGCAGTGCATGGCGACGCCTGGCTGAGTGAGTGGAAACTCGACAGTGCCACCCCTACGCAGGCGAGGCTGCAATTGGTGTCGACCTGCGGACCGCTTGCCTATCGCGCTCGTCAAGACTTCACCCTAAACGAGCATGGCCTTCACATAACGCTGGGCGTGACGAGCCTCTGCGCCACGCCCCTGCCGTTCGGGTTCGGCTTCCATCCCTGGTTCCTGCGCGGCAAGGGAAGCATGCTTCGCTTCTCCGCGCGACGATTCTGGCTGGAAGGCCCCGGTGGCATCCCGACCGACCCCGTTTCCGTGCCTGTCGAGTTGGACTTTGCGGCAAGGGCGGCAGTCCCTGAGAGCTGGCGCAACAATGTCTATGAGGGCTGGCAAGGGGAATTGGAAATAATCTATCCCGAGCGAGGTCTGCGGGTAACAATGTCCGCCTCGCCCAATCTCAACTGGCTGATGTTCTACGCCAATCCCTCCCTCGACGTGTTTTGCCTGGAGCCACAATCCCATCTGCCGGACGCACATAATCGCGCCGAACACCATGGTCTCGTCGAGTTGGCTCGGGGCGAAGGCATGACAGCCAGTATCATGTTTCGCGCCGATGCGCTGGCATAGATGAAACAAAAGGGCTTCTCGACGGATCGGCGCGCGCGACAGCATCCGTCAACCGGCCGGGCGCACATTTGCGAGGCGAGCCAGATTCGCCTGCGAAGTAATCAGCAAATGCGCTCCAAACAAATTGTTTGGTCCCGTTGATTGGTGGTGCGGGTTGACGGTGAAGCGCTGGGGGTCGTCGGCCCAGGCTTTGCAGATGAACTCGTATGGTGTGAGGCCGCGCAGCGTCTTGAGCCGGCGGGCGTAGTTGTAGGCACCGATGAAGTCGGTGAGGTGCGTCTCGAGCTGCCGGTGCGTGTCGTAGTGGTAGCGCTTGACGGTGGCTTCCTTGATGGTCCGGTTCATCCGTTCGACCTGCCCGTTGGTCCAAGGATGCTTGATCTTGGTGAGTCGGTGCTCGATGCCGTTTTCCTCGCATCGCATGTCGAACATGTGCGTGATGTAGCGGGCGGTGGGGCCATCGGCGTAGCGCGGTGGGAAGGTGAACTGGATGCCGTTATCGGTCAGCACGGTGTGGATCTTGTAGGGTACGGCCTCGATCAGCGCTTCGAGGAAGGCTGACGCCGTCACCCGGTTCGCGGACTTCACGAGCTGGATGAACGCGAACTTGCTCGTGCGGTCGATGCCGACATAGAGATGAAGCTTGCCTTCGGCGGTCCTGACCTCGGCGATGTCGATATGGAAGTAGCCGATCGGGTATGGCTTGAACTTGCGCTTGGCCGGTTTGTCGCCCTCGACGTCGGGCAACCGGCTGATGCCGTAGCGCTGAAGACAGCGATGCAGCGACGAGCGCGTCAGGTGCGGGATCGTCGCCTGTAGCGCGTAGAGACAGTCGTCCAGCGGCAACAGCGTGTGACGCCGGAACGCGACTACGACCGCCTCTTCCTCGATCGACAGCGAGGTTGATCTTGGGTCCTTCGGACCCGTTGGGAGATCGGCGCAGAAGGTGCGCTTCTTCCACTTGGCGATCGTCTTGGGGTTCACGCCGTAGCGCTTGGCCAGCGCCCTCAGACTCTCTTCACTATGCTGTATTGCTCGACGGACTGCCTCTGTCGTCCGGGCGCTCCCATGTAGAACCTGGCCCATAATGCCTCCTTCCACTCAGCCGTGGATAATGCACCATCAAAGCATGGGATCAAACACCTAGCCTGGCTGCAGGCCAAATCGCGTGATCTTGTCGAGGAGTTCGCGGGTGCTCGGTAACTGGCTGGTCATCGTTTCGACCTGGCGCTGATTGCGCGTGAATGAGTCGGCCGCGCGCGCACGGCTCACTGCTGACGACCCTCGCGGCGGCACGCGGGTTTCAAATCCCATCCCGTACGGCACATACTGATAGCTGGCAGCAGGGAAGACTTCGACCGCACGGTCGAAATCATCATGCCAGGGCGGCTGCTCGCGCCAGGGCTCAATGAGTTCGGCAAGTCTGTGTGGGATGGACCCGGGATCCCGGTTATCAACCCAGAATTGCTCCTCGTGGGTGCTGAGAATGTAATGAAGCTTGAGGAAGTCGATGATCCTTTCCCAGCGATAGGTGAAGGTCGAATTATAGCGGCGAGCGATAACATCCATGGCCTGACGGGTCGCTGACATCTGATCAGCAAGGAACTGGGCCGCGATCTCGACCAGCAAGATCGCTGACGCCTCGAGCGGCTCGAGGAAACCGGCGGATAGGCCGACCGCCATACAATTTCGCTCCCAAAAGCGCTCGCGATGGCCCGCCTCGAACGCGATCTTGCACGGCACAAGCGCGTCAGCATCGCCTCCGATCGAGCGGACATAGTCGCGCAAATCGGCTTCTGCCTGATCATCATCCAGATGCGCGCCGCTATAGACATGTCCGACACCACGGCGGGATTGCAAGCCGATGTCCCAAATCCACCCCGCTCGCTGTGCGGTGGAGAGGGTGTGCGGGACGATCGGGCTGTCGGGCCTTGGATAAGGAACCTGCACCGCCAGCGCTCGGTCGGCGAACAGAATGTCGCGGCAGGATCGAAATGGCACGCCCAGATGCTGGCCGAGCAGCAAAGCACGAAAGCCTGTGCAATCGATGAAAATGGTCGCCCGCGACATTGCCCGCCTGCGCGGTCACCACAGCCGCGATATTGCCATTGTCAGCCGCCTCGATTGCATTGACACCGGCTGCGATGTGCTGGACCCCAAGGACGCGCGTACGATGATCCTTCAGGAGTTCAGAGAATGCGCCTGCGTCCAGATGGTATGCGTAATTGGCGATCGCCTCATATTCAGCGGTGGTGATCGACTTGGGCGCGCGCCCTGCCTCGCATAGCGCTTCTTGAGGACAGACCGCATTTGCGAACGGCCGGGCCCCCTTTTCCTCCAGCCAGTGGCGAGCGACATTGTCTTCGTAGTAATCCTGAGGCAGGATCAGCGGATGATAATAGGCATCGGTGGACGAACCATTTGCCCAGCTCACGAACTTGGCGTCCTGCTTGAACGACGCGCTACAGTGGGTCAGGAAATCCGTTTCGCGAATGCCCATCGCTCGCAGCGTGCGCCGAATCGTCGGCAAAGCCCTCTCCCACGCCTATAATCGGAACGTTCGGAGACTCGATCACCGTGATCTAAAGCGGTCGCGCATCGTCCTTGCGAAAGCGCGCGGCGAGCGTTCCTGCGGTGATCCAGCCGGCGGTGCCGCCGCCAATGATAATGATCTTCGCGAGTGGTTCTGGCGCGCTAGCGAATATTCGCTTTGAGCGCGACAGCCGCCGCGCCACCACGCCCCTGGCGAATGGCGGCAACGATTTCGCGGTGTTCTGCAATTGACTGATCGGGAGACGAGAGCCGTTGATAATTCATCCGCATGCGCATGATGATCGGCCGCCAGAGGTTTGTTAGATCCTCACCGCCCGCTTCATGGACGATCAGGCGGTGAAAGGCGATGTCGGCCCTAGTGACTTCCATGAAGTCGCCGGAATGAAGCTGGATCGAGAGCTCGTCGAGGGCGGCCTCGAGACGCGCAACGAACTCGGGCGATGGATCGCTCGCGACCCGTCGCAATGCGAACGTCTCGATCTCGAGACGCATCTTGATCAGGATCGCCTGGATATCCGGTGAGGCCACGTCGTTGACGCGCGTGTCTCGGTTGGCCCGCATGACCAACATACCTTCTTTCGACAGTTCGAGCAGAACGTCGCGGATTGGCCCGCGCGAGACGCCAAAGCGCTGGGCAAGCGCCTCTTCGGTCACCTTCTCATTAGGTGCCAATAACCCTGCAATGATATCGGTCCGCAACCGGTCGGCGATCTGCTGCCGAATACCCATGACCTCAACATGCGCCATCTAGCTTCCCTCCCCGCCCCCGGACCCGCGCGGCCGCCGTCTGGGGGATGCGTTCGACACGACCGACCAGCCAAATGTACGATGCCATGCCAAGCAGAGCGACCGCAGCGATGTAGATCAGTGCGAATGTGAAATTCTGCCCCCGGATCAGCAAGCCGATTGCGAGCGGGGTCACGACAGCCGAGAGCCCCCCGGAGAAGTTGAAGATACCGCCGATCAGGCCAATATGATCGCGGGGCGCCATTAGCGACACAAAGACCCACGCAATCGACGCCATGCCATTGCCAAAGAAAGCCAAGGCCATGATCGTGATCGCGATCGTGTCGTTGCGAACCCATGCCGCGAGCGGGATAGTGCATGCCAACAGCATCCCAGCCACGACAGGCGTCTTCCGCGCAAAGTTCACCGAAACGCCTCGCCGAACGAGCTGATCGGAAAGCACGCCGGCGAGCAACACACCGCCCATCGCCGCAATGAATGGCATTGCCGCCATCCAACCTGCATCGCGCAGTGCAATCCCGCGACTGGAAACGAGATAGGACGGAAACCAAGTCAGAAAGAAGATCGAGACGCTGCCGATACAGAACTGACCGATATAGAGGCCCCAGAGCTGCCGGCTCGCAAAGCCGATGCGAAGATCCGCAAGACTGTTCCAGAACGCAGGCCGGCTGCCGCCCTTCCACGAAAGCAAGGCGTGCCCCGACCGGAGCTCTTCAAGCTCCGCAGAAGACAAGCTAGGGTCATCGAGCGGATCGCGATAAATCCGATACCAGATCGCCGCCCAGCCAAGGCCCACCAACCCGCACGCGATGAATAGAGCCTGCCATCCGAACAGTCCCTGAAAGATGAATAACAGCGGGGCCAAGGCGGCAAGACCCAGATATTGACCGGATGTATAAGTCGCTATGGCGCCGGCTCGCTCGCTTTCGGGAAACCAGCTAGTTACGACGCGATTGTTGATTGGAAAGGAAGGCGCTTCAAGCAAGCCGACAAGGGCGCGACAAAGGACCAGCGCGAAAACCGATCCCACAAACCCTTGCGCGATCGTCGCCAGCGACCAGCCCGCAAGCAGCACCGGGTAGAGAATGCGCGGCGAAATGCGATCAGCAAGGAGTCCGCCTGGTATTTGCAGCAGCGAATATGTCCAGGCGAATGCCGAGAATATGAGACCGAGCTCAACCTTGTCGAGCTGGAGATCGCGCTCCAGTTCGATTGCCGCCACCGCGATGTTGGTTCGATCGAGATAATTGATCACGACCGTCACGAACACCGCAGCCAGAATAGCTCGCCTGCGCTTCATCCGCGAAATCACCAATTGGTGTAAGAGCCATCGGGTTTGTAGCGCCGGGGCGGTTCCCAATAGGCGAATGTCGCAGCTGCGAGGGCATCCTCGTCGACCTCAATGCCGAGGCCCGGTCGCTCGGGAAGCCGAAATACCGTGCCTTCCAGCCGAGGCCGCACCGGAAACAGGCGGTCGTAAGCCGATGTGTCGACTCCGTAAGGATCAACCTCGCACCAGGAAAGGTTCGGGATCGCCGCGCACATCTGAATCGTTGCCGCGGTGCACACCGGTCCAAGTGGATCGTGCGGCATCACATCAATATAGTGGAGCTCAGCCAGGGCCGCGATCTTCATCGCCTCGGTGAACCCGCCGACGTTGCAGATGTCGATCCGGGCAAAATTGGTTAGTCCGGATTCAAGATAAGGCGCAAAATCCCATTTCGAAGCGAACTCCTCGCCTACCGCGAAGGGCACGTCGCACATCGATCGTAGGGTCCGATAGGCGCTGGGCGATTGTTGCCGAATTGGCTCTTCGAGAAAATCGAGGGTCCCAGCCGGCATGCGCTGGCAGAACGACGCGGCCTCGGCAACCTGCAAGCGATGATGAAAATCGATTCCGAGTGCGACGTCACCGCCGAGCTCGGCGCGCAGTTCGGTCAGGACTGATGCGGCACGGGCGAGCGCTTTGCGCGGGTCATAGGTCTGTGCTGTGCCCGCATCCCCGACTGTCGCGCGGATACAGTCCCAACCAGCGTCCCGCAGCGCCCGGGCGTCCTCGATCAGCCGATCATCATGTAGCGCTGTGCTGGTGATAAAACACGGGATATGCTCTCGCTGGGCACCCCCCAGCAACTGATGGACCGGAACGCTATGCGCCTTCCCCGCAATGTCCCACAACGCGATATCGATCGCGGAAATCGCGGCCGTGATCGTCCGCCCGCCCTCAAAATACTGTCCGCGATACATTTCCTGCCACAAGGCACCGATTTGCCTCGCGTCCCGGCCGATCAGGAATTGGGCGAAATGTCCGACCATCGCCGCGACGGCCTGCTCGCGACCGGACAGCCCCGATTCCCCCCAACCTGTCAGTTCCGCGTCCGTTTCCACCTTTACGAGGCAGATGTTGCGATAGCCCGCCCAGACGGGATAGGCAGTGATCCCGGTGATTTTCATTACCCAGTGACCCTCACTTGAGCTCATCAGTGCGGCATAGCTGCACCGCCATGCCGTGATCGGCGATTAGGTCCGCGCCGTTGATCGCTGCCGCCCCATCGGATACGAGAAACGCCGCAACGGCGCCGATTTCATCGACCGTTGCGAACCGATTGTCGGCGTGCATCGCGTTAAAGCCCCGCTCGAGATCGGGCGTACCATCGATTACTTTTTGCACAGCCTCAGTCCGCGTCAGACCAGGGCTAAGCGTGTTCACACGAATACCCCGTTGCCCGAGGCTCCAGCACATCGCGCGCGTCATCGCAGAAATGCCGCCCTTGGTGGCGGCATACATCTCATAGCCAGCGACGCTGGCCGCCGAATGGTTGGACGAAATGTTGAGGATCGAAGAACCCGACTGCATCATGGGCGCTACCGCCTGAGCAAGCAGGAAGATGGAGCGGACATTAGTCGCCCAAAGCCGGTCGAGATCATTGAGAGGAAAGCTGAGGAAATCGCCTTCGATTGTGATGCCCGCATTGTTGATCAGTGCATCAACCCGGCCATACCGCTCCCGCGCCGCATTGGCGAACGCGACGATGCTTTGCGGGTCGGCGACGTCAAGCTGACAGAACGCTGCCCGTCCGCCCCGCGCTTCCAGTTCGGCCGCCTTGCTTTCACCTTCCGCGCTGCGCTGTCCGAAGAACACCGTGGCGCCCTGCGCGCAACATGCCTGGGCGATGCCCCAGCCGATTCCGGCACCCCCGCCGGTGAGAACAACGATCTTGTCTTGAAGGGCAGTGGAACGTTTCACGAGGCAGCCTTTCTTGTGGCAAGGTTCGCGGCGATGTCCTCGATGGTTCGCCCTTTTGTTTCGGGCAGCATGCGCCACAGCGCGGCAAAGCCAAGCGCCACGCACAGGGCATAGGTTCCAAATACCGAGGCGGCCCCGAAATTGACGAGTTGCCAGGGAAAGAGCTGCTGCACGAAATAGTTGATCAGTGCGGTAAGCAACGCGCAAGCGGGGATGGCGACACCGCGTACCCCGGTCGGGAATATCTCCGCTAGAATGACCCACATGATCGGACCGATCGAAAATTGGAACGCCGCAACGAACGCGGCAATGCCGATCAGCACGACCCACAAATTGATCGATGTCGCCGCCTTCAGCAGTTCGGCTTCATGCGTTTGCGCCACTGACTTCCCAAGCGCACCGTTCAATGCATCCTTCAACGCAACGTCGTTGTCGAACGTCACGCCGACAAGCGGCGCCAATGCTGCGCGGTCGATCTCGGCAGGCAATTGCGCGACCTGCTGCGTATCGATTCGATAGGTCGCCGACGCAAAGGACAGCGAGCAGGCAAGCAGGCTTACCGCCGCGATTGCGAGCCCCCCTAGAAGGATGGTCCGACGACCTATGCGATCGATGAAGACCAGCGCGAGCGAAGTTGCGATGATGCTGAATACCCCGTTCACGACCGGCACCAGAAACGACGCGTCAGCGCCGACGCCCGACTGCTCGATGACATAGGGCGCGTAGAACATGATCGCGTTGATGCCCGTGGTAGGCTGGACCGCCGCGATGATGAGACCGATGATCGTCGCGCGGATAATCGTAGGCGAGAACATACGCGCCAGGCTCTGCCAAGAGCTCTCTTGCTGCCCGGAGTTTTGCGCGAGTTCCGTCTGGATCATCACGTCGATTTCGACAACAGATCGTTCGGCCTCTCCCGCCGGCACCAGACCGCGCATTACACACGCAGCTTCCGCTCGGCGGCCCTTGAGAAGCAACCAGCGCGGACTTTCCGGGATCCTGTGCAGGAATAGGATCCACAGGATCGAGGGCGGGATCTGCACCCCCAACATCCATTGCCAGGTATAGCGATCCATCCCGGTTGCCACCGCGATGCTCGAACCGCTCGCGACCCAGCCCTGAATGAAGTAATTGGCGAGATATGCGGCGAAAAGGCCGACGACGATATTAAGCTGATTTACCGCGACCAGCAATCCGCGCTTGGCCGGCGGCGCGATTTCGCCGACATACATCGAGGACACCGACAACGACGCGAAGGCGAGTCCGCCAAGAAACCTGAATGCCACCAACTGCCAGAGCGTCTGGGAGAAAATCGCGCCCACCGCCGATATCAGGTACAGCCAGCCGATGATTAGAAGCGTCTTGCGGCGGCCAAGGCGGTCGCACACAAATCCCGTGATCATGAGCGCGAATACCACGCCAAGACCCGGCGCGCTTACTGCATAGCCAAAGCCAATGGCGTCCGCACCAAGATCGCGCATGACATAGGTTTTCGTGCCCGACACAAGTGCTGCGTCGAGACCGAATACGAACCCGCCGAAACAAACCATGATGGCGAGAAACAAGGCCCGGCGGTTGGTGTCGATGCTGGAACCGGTCGGTGCGACCCCAGTCGTGATCGGTCCTGCCATGTTCAATTCCCGTAGCGGCGGCTGTAGAGGTCGGTGTTGAACCGCTTTCCAGCGGCGACCATCTCAGGATAGGGCATGTCGGTGTTGGTCACCCAACCGACATTGTAATTCTCGCCATCATAGGCTCGCCCTGTCACCGGATCGTCGACATATTGGAACCAATGAGCCCCGACCATCACCGGATTGGCGAGGATCGAATTCATATATTGCTCATAGATGCGCCCCCGGTCCGTCTGGTCGCTCGCGACCACCAGTCCGGGATGGTACAGCCCAGTATCGGACGTCGAGCCGATGTGAAACTCGCCGATGATCGTGGGCCGGTCGAGCTTTTTGAGGAAGCCCCACGTGTCTTCGTGAAAATCCTCCCGATAGACGTTGTAGCTGAGCACGTCCGAATATTTGATCGCCGCCTTGGTCACCTCTTCCGGCATGCCCCACTCGGCCATCCGTACGCCCATGTACATATGATTGGGCATCACTCGCTTGATCTCGTCCCGCACGGTCCGGAAATAGGTTTCTGCATAGTCGGTGAACAGCCAGGACAAGTCCGCCGTCGCAGATGCGACATCGGGCACCGAAGCGCCGGCGCCGAACGATCCCCATGAGGAGAACTGCGTCCTCCATGCAGCGTTCAGCGCATCGATCGTTTTATATTTGCTACGCAGCATTTCCGCGAAGCGCGCCTTGGCCGGGCTATCTGCAGCGGTCTTCGCCAAAGCGTTCAGTACTACCGCATAACGGTTGCGGTCGGTGTCGATCCGGCCCCAGCTCTTTTCGTTGTCCACGAACACACCGACGCACCAGGGCGATTTCTTCACTTCGCGGTCGATTTGCTCGATGGTCAGGCGGGCACGCCGCTTGAATTCGGGATCATAGACATCCGGCAGTGGCGACCAGTAATCGAAACCCGATGAAAGGGTCTTGAACTTGCCGATGATCCAGCCATTGGCGAAATACGGCATTTTCTGATTGTCGTAGTACATCGGGTCAATCCAGTTCCCGAACGACGTCATCCCCCAATCCTTCATCCGGTCGAGGGTCACCTGGCGCCAGGTCGCCATATAGCCTTCACCGTAGCGACGTTCGAGATTGGCACCATAAAAGCTGTAGATCTCGCCATGTTCGAGCGGCCCTTGGTGGAAGGTGCGCCGATAGCCGTAATGCTTGCCGAGCGGCTCTTCATAGGATGGGAGCCATTTGAACATCTGCCGCCGGATGGGAGACGCAAGAAATCGCGTGGCGCGCACACCGGGCGCGACAGGCGCGAAGTCCCGCGAGTCCTCGGGTGTCAGCTCTTCGGGATCGATTTTGCGCACGGATGGATCGGTGAAGTCGTAGCCGGTCACCGTTTCGAGGTTCGCCATCCGCACATTGGCGATGCCGCTCGAGAAGAACAGGTGTCCCTCGGGGTCGACCAGCCACCATTTGTCCTTGACCTTCTCAGTCCTGAAATAGCCCGTGCCGCGAAGCTTGGGTCCGCTCGCCCAGCCACCGAAGCGCGAGCGGTCGGGTGGCCCTTTCGACGTCGCAAGCTCGGCTAGCTCCTTTTGGGCGGCCGCCTTGAGTTCGCCTTCGGAATGGATCTTGATCGGATAGTCCAGCTTCGCGGCTTGACCGAACCGATCCACGATATCGGTGATGAAGAAAGGATCTGTGGGCGGGTTGCGGCGCACCCGCAAATTGTCGAAGATCAGGCTTCGGGGAGTCGTCAACGACTGAGTCTTGATCGTGATACTGGCAATGCGGGAGAGATCGAGAGCCTTGGTACCCGTGCGCCAGAACATCTTGGCCTCATTGCTCGCCCAACCGGGCGGCACTTCGCGCATGCCGCTATTGACCATCGCCTCAAAACCGGAAAGCACGGCATAGGCAGTGATCGTCTGACCGGCCGGGATCATCGTCATCCCCATCTGCGACGCACCCGCGGTGTCCGTGACGACGACGAAGACCTGAGTCGAAATCCGGGCCGGGTTATGAATGTCGAATGCGAGATTCACATCGCCCATGCCCGTAAAGTCCCATGGCGAAGACGGCCGGAACGTCACGACATCCTCAGCGCGGGGCTCGAAATCAACCTTGAGGGCCCTGCCCCCATTCGATGCCACAATCTTTGTCGCAACGTGGTCGGTTTCCATCGCCACCGGGCGGGACGATTCGAAATCCTCGAGGACCCGAACAATCGGCTCGTGCGCGACGGCGGGCTGGGCCAATGCCACGCCAGCAGCCGAAACGCAGAGCATTATTCGCAGGGCGCGATCACGCATATTCTCTCCCCTTGATCTATCAATTCTCCGTGCTTGTCGCCTCACAAACACCATATGTCAATTGTCTACAATTGACCTGACGGCATTTGGATCAGGCGCGCAGCGCCACGCGCAGAAGACGATCGTTCGCAGTGACGAAGAGGTGTCGCCCGCGCGAATCGAAACAGCAATTCCCCGTCGGCACGCCCGTCGCAATGCGACCGAACAGTTCGCCTTGGGGCGAAAGAATGGCAACGCCGCCCGGTGCAGTGGCAAATAACGTTCCATCCCGCGCGACCGCAATGCCATCGGGCATCCCAGGACTGCCGTCAGCCTGCAGACTGCGCATATCGAACAATAGCCCACCGCGCAGCATGCCCCGCCGACCCAGCTCATAGCAAACGATGCGCGGCGCCGTCTTGTCTGACACCGACACGTAGAGCAACTGGCCATCGGGCGAGAGCGCGATTCCGTTGGGGAAAGACAGGCTGGCGTCGAGCACTTCAATCTCTCCGGCCAGGCGACGGCGATAGACTCCCGCGAAGCTGCGCTCGCGCAACGAGGAGGCGTCTCCTTCGGTCAGTCCCGCAGTCGGATCGGTAAAGTAAGCGGTGCCGTCTGGTGCGAGAGCTAGATCATTCGGACTGTTGAACGCGCCCGCAGTGCCTGACGCAATCCATGGCTCCGTTCGTCCGTCGGCAAATCGATATTTCAGGATGGAGCGGGAGTCCTGATCGCAGATCAGGAGGCTGTCGTCCCAGGCTACATAATACAGGCCGTTGGTGCCGGGCATCACACCGCGTTGCGCTTGGCCGCTACCCGCCGGCGAACGCCATAACTCGACGCCGCGCTTTGGACTCCAGCGATAGATGCGGTTGGCGGGAATGTCGGAGAAATAAAGGCACCCGCGACGCGCGTCCCATGTCGGTCCTTCGGCCCAGCGAAACCCCTCGCCCAGCACGTCAATGGAAGCCCCCGGGGCAAGGTATTGCGCGAGGCGAGGATCATGCCACTCGATTCGCAGCTCGGAAGCGCGGGCCTTGCTCGCGACCGCCGGGACCAACATCGATCCCGCCAAACCCTTCAACAACGATCGCCGCAGCAAATACGCCTCCGCCCTTGATTTCGACATAAGCTCATGCCAGTTGTCGACAATTGACATATAAGTCGACAATTGACAATTGGGGAGGATGGTAGGGGTGAAGAGCGCGGGTACCGCGATTGACGGGGAGCGATTGGCGATAGCTGGCGGTGCGGCGCGGATCGTGGCGGTCGAGCCGGTGCTCTACCGCGTGCCGCTGGCCGAGGCGCTGGTCGATGCGGGGCACGGCCTGCACACCCATTTCGAGCTGGTCACCTGTCGCATCATTTGTGCCGATGGGATCGAGGGGGTCGGCTATACCTATACCGGCGGGACCGGCGGCACCGCGATCCACGCGCTGCTGCACGACGACATCGCCCCGCTGCTCCACGGCAGTGACGCGCAGAGCCTCGAGGCGCTAGCGGCGCGCATGCGCGCCACGCTTCATTATCTGGGCCTTGGCGGCATCTGCGGCTTTGCCATTGCCGCTGTCGACATCGCGCTATGGGACATTCGCTGCAAGCGACTGGGCAAGCCGCTCTGGCAGGTCGCTGGCGGCACCGATCCTGCCGTGCGCTGCTATCGCGGCCTCATCGACCTTGGCTATTCCGACGATCAGCTGCTTGCCCGTGTCGCCGCCGAGTTCGACGCCGGCCACAGCGGCATCAAGCTCAAGGTCGGCCGACCCGACATCGCAACCGATATCCGCCGCGTGCGCGCCGTGCGCGAACTGATCGGGCCTGAACGCGCGCTCATGGCCGACGCCAACTATAGCTGGGACGCCGACGCCGCCATTACCTTTGCCCGCGGCGTCGAGGACATGGACCTCGCCTGGTTCGAGGAACCCGTCGCCCATGACGACCTCGCCGCCTATGCCAGCGTCGCCGCCGCCACCCCCATCCCCCTCGCTTCGGGCGAAAACCTGCGCACGCCGGCCGAGTTCGACCAGGCCATCGCCCATGACGCCATCGCCATCCTCCAGCCCGACGCCTCCAACATCGGCGGCATCACCCCATGGCTCGAGGTCGCCCGCCGCGCCGCCGCCGCCGGCAAACCCGTCGCCTCGCACGGCATGCACGAACTCCACGTCTCGCTCATGGCCGCCATCCCCAATGCCGCGGCACTCGAAATCCACTCCTTCCCCATCGACGCATACACCACCAACCCAACCACCATCGCACTCGGCCAAACCATCGCCCCCAACACGCCAGGAACCGGCGTCACCTTCAACACCCAACTATTGAAAAACCACAGGATCGGATAAGCGTTATGTCTCTCAAAAGCGCCGTTTATATCGAGAAGGGCCGCTTCGAGCTGGCCGAGGGCACGCAGGTACAGCCCGAAACTGGCGAGGCTATGGTTCGCGTCGGCTATGTCGGGCTGTGCGGCACCGACCTGCACGTCTACCACGGCTATATGGACCACCGCGTCTGCCCGCCAGGTGTCATCGGGCATGAAATGTCGGGCGTGATCGAGGCGCTTGGCACGGATGTCGACGGGTTTGCCGTTGGCGACCGCGTAGTGGTGCGCCCGCTCGACTATTGTGGGAAGTGTCCGGCCTGCACGGCAGGCCATTCGCATATCTGCCACAACCTCAAATTCATGGGAATCGACACGGCTGGCGCCCTCCAGTCTTATTGGACGGTCAAGGCTCGCACGCTGCACAAGCTTCCTGAAAATGTCGATCTTCGCCGCGGCGCGCTGGTCGAACCCTTGGCGGTGGCATGCCACGACGCGGCCCGCGCGCGTGTGGCCGCGGGTGAAAAGGTCGTGGTTCTCGGCGGCGGTCCAATCGGCCAGCTGATCGCGCTGGTGTCCCGGGCGCGCGGCGCTGAAGTGCTGATTTCCGAACCGAACGCGGTTCGCCGCAATTATGCCACCGACGCTGGGTTCGCGACTTTCGATCCGACCGCCGGTGATCTTGCCGAGTATGTCATGGAATGGACGGGCAGCAAGGGCGCCGAAGTCGTGTTCGAAGTCGCCGGCGTTCAAGCGACAGTTAGCGCCATGACCGAAATCGCGGCCGTGCGGGCTCGCATCTGCATGGTCGCCATCCATTCGACCAAGCCGCAGGTCGATCTGTTCCGGTTCTTCTGGCGCGAACTCGAACTGGTCGGCGCGAGGGTATATGAAGCAGCCGACTTCGACACGGCCATTGAATTGATCGCCAACGGCAAGGTCGATGTCGACGCGCTCATCACCTCGGTTCATCCGATCGATCACGTACAGGCGGCGTTCGAGACGCTAGATAGTCCGGATCCCGGCATGAAGACGCTGCTGGAGTGCGATGCATGAGCGCCGCAATGTTTGATCTGTCGGGCAAGGTCGCGGTCGTCACCGGCGCGAACACCGGCATTGGCCAGGGCATCGCAGTTGCGCTGGCCGCGGCAGGTGCCGATGTCGCCGCCGTCGGCAGAACCCCGGCGGACGAAACCACCGCCCTAGTTCGCGAGCAGGGCCGTCGAGCCGAGTTGATCTCCGCCGACCTGTCGACGATCGAACCGATCGGTCGCGTGATCGACGAGACGATCGAGAAGCTTGGGCGAATTGACATCTTGGTCAACAACGCCGGCATCATCCGCCGCGCAGACAGCATCGATTTTACCGAAGCAGACTGGGACGCGGTGATCGACACCAATCTGAAATCGATGTTCTTCCTGTGTCAGGCAGCCGCCCGGCCGATGATCGCCCAGGGCGGCGGCAAGATCATCAACATCGCCTCGATGCTCAGCTTTCAGGGCGGAATCCGCGTTCCCAGCTATACTGCGTCCAAATCGGGCGTCGCCGGACTGACCAAGCTGCTGGCGAACGAATGGGCGGCAAAGGGCATCAACGTCAATGCCATCGCCCCAGGCTATATCGCGACGAACAACACGGCCGCGTTGCAGGCCGATGAGGTGCGCAATCGCCAGATTCTCGAACGCATCCCCGCCGCGCGATGGGGTGCTCCCGATGACCTGGGCGGCGCGGCGGTGTTTCTGTCGTCGGCCGCAGCCAACTATGTTCAGGGCCATGTCCTCGCCGTCGACGGAGGATGGCTCGCGCGATAGGTCGCTGCCCCCCCCGGTCGTAGGATGGGCGCACCTGGTCGGTGCGCCCATATTCACCACGGGCTAGAGACCCCGCCAATCTTTCGAAGGCTCCCGGTATCGGTCCATCCATTGCACATCGGACCGGTCATACTCTCCGCGCAGCATCCAGAGCGGACGTTCAAGTCCGGTTTCCCATGCGAAGAGCTTCTTGAACAGCGCGCGGACGATCCCGGGGTGCTTGCCGGCAAGATCGCTCTGCTCGCCGACATCACGGCTCAGGTCGAACAGCTCCGCAGGGCGATCGGCGTGGCGGACGAGCTTCCAGTCGCCATCCCGGATGGCGGCACGCGCGCCGCGTTTCCAGAACAGTGTCTGGTGCGGTCGACCGGATCGCTCACCGCGCAGGTAGGGAAGCAGCGATTTGCCATCCAAATCCTCGATTGCGCCAGGATCTGACCTTGCCACGTGAACAAAGGTCGGTAGCAGGTCGAGGGTACTGACCGGTGCCTCATATATCGATCCCGGCGGAAGCTGCCCCGGCCATCGCATCAGCATCGGTACACGTACGCCGCCTTCCAAAAAGGTCGCCTTGGTGCCAGCCAGCGGATAGTTGACCGATCCGTTGTTCGGCACTTCGCCTCCATTGTCATTCGCGAAGACGACCAAAGTGCTTTCAACGAGTCCGCTTGCATTCAGTTCGGCCAGAATCGCGCCACTTGCGCGATCGAGCGCTCGCATCTGCGCCGCCGCGAGCTTGCGGATGCCTGTCAGATTGGGGAACGCTGCCAGATCCTCGGGCAATGCCTCCATCGGCGTATGCACCGCAGTGAACGATACCAAGAGAAAGAACGGGCGGTTCCGGTTGCGGCGGATAAACGAAACGGCCTCTGTCGCAAGCGCATCGGTCAAATACCCGCGATGCTCTCGGAATTCGCCGAAGCCCCGTTCCATTCGGTTCTGCGGTGCCGGGGGCTGGCGGGAGTCGGTATAGGGCCAATAGCTACGCGAGCCTCCGCGAAATCCGTAAAACTCGTCAAAGCCACGCCGGAGTGGATGATATCGGTCCGCATCGCCCTGATGCCATTTGCCAAGCAGTCCGGTCCGATAGCCCCGCGCGCGCAGGTGATCGGCAATCGTCCGCTCGGTCAACGGCAGACCCATTTCCGCCCCGGCGAGCTTGCTGTTCGGGCTCATATAGCCTGGAACATTATTCTCTTCGAAGCCGAAGTGTTGCTGATAGCGTCCGGTAAGCAGTCCGGCGCGAGAGGGTCCGCAGGTGGGATCCGTGACATAGGCCTGGGAAAAGCGAGTGCCCTCGCGTGCAAGTTGGTCGAGATGCGGGGTGCGCATGGTGCGACTGCCCTGAAATCCGAAATCGCCATAGCCTGCGTCGTCGGCGAATAGCAGGACGATATTGGGTTTTCGCTTTTTTCCCACATCGCTGTCCTGGGCGAACGCCGGAAAAGAGGCGCAAAGTGCAAGGCCGATTACCGCGCGCAGGCAATCTCGCCCGACGATCAAACCGATCATATATTTCTCCCGCACCGGCTTGGCTCGCACGACGCCTTATTGTCAACACTTAACAACTCCTGCTATCGTTGTTGCTATAATCACCACGTCGAGAGGGGTTAATCATGATCTTGCCGCCAAGAATTCCAATCAGGTCCTTAGCATCCTGTGCGGCGCTCGCGCTTGCAGTCGGGGCCGGACCGAATTCGGCGCATGCCGATGGTCTCGAAAGAGCGGGCGGATCGGCCCTGGCCAGCTATGCCGCGATGCGTGACAACCCGGTCACATATCGAGACGCCCCGCTCGACTTGTCCGAGTGGCAGCTCGCCTGGGCAGACGAGTTTGACTATCCGGATGCACAGCTTGACCGGACATGGGTGTCGCGGCAGGGCGAGTTCGAGAGCGAATGGGTTAAGGGCCGCCGCTGGCGCAAGAATGCGGTGGTGAAGAACGGCGTGCTGGAACTGCAAAACCGCAAATCGGCGTCCGACCCGCACGTATGGTCCTCGGCCAGCATTTGGTCGAAACGGACGTTTGGATATGGCTATTACGAGGCGCGCTACAAATATGCCGCCGCCTATGGAACCAATAGTTCATTCTGGCTGTGGCCCAAGATCGCCCCGCCGCCCGGACAAAAGGCGTGTGAGATTGACATAAACGAGGGTCATTATCCCAATGTGATGAACACCAATATTCACAATTGGACCGACACTTGGCGCGCGCCCGATGGCCGCGAGCAGCATCTGGATAATCAGCTTCACCACACGCTTCACGGCAAGCGCGACCACTCAATCGTGCTCAAGGCCCCCGTCACCACCCGCAAGATTCGGTTGCGCTCCGATAATCCCGCGTCGATCCACATCGAGGAGTTCCGGGTGCTGGCGCCCTCTTCCAGCGGTTACCCCCCCGCGGATGCACGGCATGATGAGGCCCACCTGAACCTTGCCCGTACGCCAGGCGCACGGATCAAGACGGTCGGCACCTTCTATCAATTGCCATCAAAGGAGCATTTTGCCATCGACGGCCGTCTCGAAACTCGCTGGGTTTCATCCAAGCACGGACAAAAATGGATCGAGGTCGAGTGGGACAACGCGCAGACGGTTGGCGCAGTCCAGATCATGAATGGCTGGCTGGGCGCCGGTGGCACCTATCGCAACCTGATGACGGACTATACCCTTGAATATTGGGATGGCAGTAAATGGGTCGAACTCGACCGGTTCGACGCCGCGACGGTCGCCGACTATGCGACCAAATATCACACCTACGGCTTGGAGTGGTCGGAAGATTACTTCAAATGGTATCTTGATGGAAAGTTGTATCATACCCAACGTAACGACGTTTGCTTTAGCGCCGTAAATATCCTGCTCAGCATGGCTATTCTTAATCAAGAAATAGCTGGACCCGTGACGGATAAGATCGATGGGACCAGCATGAAGGTCGATTATGTCCGCTACTACCGGCGCAAATAGCTGACGGGGCGGTAGCGAATTGGGCGTCACCTACATGCGCGACGTCCCAAGCACCGCCCCTGCCCCGGGTCCAAAGGCTAGTTGCGACGCTTTACAAGACCTCCGGCTATCGACAAATTGTCGACAGAGAACAGAACATCGCACTAGCGGCCGCTAGACGGGGGGGGGCATGGTACCAAAGGTGAGCAATATCCTCGTCCTTGGCGGCGGGACGGCAGGATGGGCCTGCGCGGCCGTCCTCGCGCAGCGGTCGGCGGAGAATGGCGTGACGGTGACCGTCGTCGACGCGGCGGACATCCCGACGATCGGCGTTGGCGAAGCAACCATCCCCACCATTTACGATTTGCTGCATCATATCGGCATGGCCGACGGCGAGGTGGTGAAAGCGGCCCAGGCCACGTTCAAATATGGCATTCAGTTTGAAGGCTGGTCCCGGCCGGGCGAGAAATATATGCACGGTTTTGGCACCACTGGCACGTCGTGGGGCGAGGATGATTTTTTCGCGGCATGGCTGGGTGGCGCCGCGTATTTCTCCGGTCGTACACTCGATGCGTTCACGCCTGCCGTAATGGCGGCACAAAAGGGCCGGTTCGCGCGCGTGGCTGAACGCCCTGCGAACGCCCCATCGCATCTTTACTATCCGCTATGTGAGCTAAGCTACGCGCTGCATTTCGACGCGGCACTGCTAGCCCGCGAGTTGCGCGCAAATGCGCTGCGCAAAGGGGCGGTTCATCGCTCCAGCAAGATTGTCGGCGTGGAAACCGGCGAATGTGGCATCGCCGCCTTGCGAACCGATGACGGCGAGTTGGTCGAGGCGGACTTTTTTGTTGATTGTTCCGGACTCGCAGGCGTGCTGAGCCACAAAGCGTTGGGCGGAAGGTTCGAGGACTGGCGCGCCTATCTTCCCTGCGATCGCGCTATTGCCGTTCAGACGGCGCGGAAAAGTGCACCCAACCCCTATACCCGCTCGGTTGCCCACCGGGCAGGTTGGCGCTGGGAAATACAACTGCAATCGCGCACCGGAAACGGCTGCGTCTACAGCTCCAACCATATGAGTGATGACGAGGCCGCCGACCTGCTGATGAGCGAAGTTGCGGGCGAACCCATCAACCAGCCGCGACGTATCGACTTCCGCGCCGGCCGCCTTGCAGACCCGTGGCAGGCCAATTGCGTTGCGCTGGGCCTAGCCGCTGGGTTTCTGGAGCCGCTGGAATCGACCAGCATCCATCTCATCTCGAAATATGCGCTGCTTTTGGAGCAGATTCTATTCGGTAGACCCGGAGACCCAAGGGGACGTGATCGCTTCAACGCCATGTGGCGCGCCGAGACCGATGAGATCCGCGATTTTTTGACCGCTCACTATGTCATCAATCAGCGGGACGAGCCGTTCTGGGCCGGGCGGCGGGACGCGGAACGGCCTGCATCCCTCGATGCCAGGTTGCAAACGTTCGCGCAGACCGGATGGATCGATCTGCCGGACCATTCGCTATTTGGACATGACAGCTGGTTTCAGGTGTTAATCGGACAAGGATTCGCGCTCGATTATCCGCGTTTTGCCATTCCGCATGCGGAAATGCCAAGGCTGCTCCAGTTTCTGAAGAATGTTGCGCAAGCGATCGACACCGAGACATCAGCCATCCCGCAATCCCATCAGGACGCAATCCACGCCTTGCTCGGTCGCGGCTAAGCCTTCGATCAGATGCGCGAGGCCGCAGCCGCGAAATCGAGGCCAAGTAGCTGGTCTAGCGCAGCGTCCGAATCGACCGTCGGCAGGCCGTCTTGGGCGGGCAGTCCCGCCTGCAACCGCGCCAGCGCTTCCGTCTGCGGACGATGGTTAAGCGCGCAACGTTCGAAAAAGTCCTGAATGGAGGCCATCGGCACCTTGGCCAATTGCTCCGAACTGGCGCCCTTGAGCGTCGCGCCACGCGGATAGATGCCCATGCCGCTGAGCATATAGAGCCAGGAGTTGAGCTTGTAGTGCCGGCTCAGTCCGGTCTCTCGGAGCACAGGTGCGATGTCGCCGCCGTTGAACCATCCCTC
Source organism: Sphingomonas sp. SDUR79 (assembly GCF_056821745.1). Taxonomy (NCBI): domain Bacteria; kingdom Pseudomonadati; phylum Pseudomonadota; class Alphaproteobacteria; order Sphingomonadales; family Sphingomonadaceae; genus Sphingomonas; species Sphingomonas sp. SDUR79. Next base: position 2,632,443 of record NZ_JBPDIN010000001.1, read on the forward strand.
GAACACCGCCTTCAGACGCGGCGATATCGCGGCACCGTTTGCTCGGCAGTCCTGCCAATAGTCGCTGTCGCCACGACTGGAAGTGAGATAATGCGCGTGAAGATAGTCCTTCACATTGTCGTACGCATCCGCAATTTCGTCGTTGAGCTTCGTAGCATATCGCGCAGTCCCCTCCCCGTCCCACCAATAGCGGATGAAACGGGCGAGCGTCAGTTGAACAAGCGCCAGCGCGGTCGCCTCGAGCGGTTCGAGAAACCCTTGCGACAGCCCGACCGCCAGCGTGTTGTTGTTCCAGACCGTGCGCGCCCGGCCGGTTCTGAAGCGCACCGTACGTGGAGATGCGCTGGACAAGGCCACACCGAGATGTGTTGCGAGTTCGGTAATGGCTTCCTCGTCGGTGCAATGCGCAGCGCTATAGACATATCCATGGCCGACCCGTTCTTGCTGCGGAATGCGCCATATCCAGCCTGAGGAAAGCGCGGTTGCGATCGTCTGGCTGGACGCCAGCCCAGCTCCGTCCAGGGGAAGCGTGACTGCGGAATCACTGAAGAGCGCATCGCTATATGAAAGACTGGGGACATCGAGCGCCCCCCGGGTGATGACCGAGGCGAAACCACTGCAATCTAGAAAGAAATCGGCTGAGATGACTGTGCCGTCCGACAGTTCGAGCGCTGCAACATCGCCGCTTTCACCACGCTGAACGCGCCGGACCGTTCCCTCGCGGCATACCACCCCGCGAACCAGTGCAGTCTCGCGCATGAATCCGCCCAGCCGCCCCGCGTCAAAATGATAGCCATATTGAACTTCGAACGGGAAGGCACGGGGCGGCAGCGGGCAAAGCGCGCGATCGGCAAGATAGGCGGAGTAGCAGAAAAGATCCGGATGAGCATAAACGTCGACGCCACCGCGTCGTAACTGGGCGTTGAACGCGAGCGCACGGACATGATCGCGGTCGAACTGGGTAAAGAACGGGTGAAAGTAACTTTCATGCCCCTGAATTATCGACCAGTCATTGAATCGAATGCCTGATTTGTAGGTGGCGCCACAGGCGGGCATCCATTGGTGTTCGGCGATCTCAACCGCATCGAAGAAGCTTCGCAGTGCCGGCGTCGATCCCTCGCCCACACCGATTGTGCCGATTTCGGTGGATTCAACCAGCGTGATGGCGGACGCCGGAAACGCGCGCTGCAGCAACAGCGCCGACATCCATCCGGCGGTTCCGCCGCCAAGGATCAGAAAATGGGTTGGTGGCACCGCTCGAGCGCGCGCTGATTCCATAATGCCATCCTATCGGTCGAAAGGCGTAAACAAAGACGCCGCGTTCCCCAGGGAACGCGGCGTATGAAGATCAGGTCAATCTCAACCTCACGATATCAGAACTCAGCTCTCACGCCGAAACGAAAGATCCGACCCGTGTTGTACTCTTGGATCGTGCGCGACTTGGACGCACCATCGTAGATTGACCCTTCGTCGAAATTGACCATTGCGCCGCTCGCATCGGGCAGGCGGATGATGCGGCTGGTGAAATAGGTCCGCACCGGTGCATCCGTGATGTTGGCTGCGTCAAAGGTGAAGCTGAACTTCGGCGTTACTTGATAGGCTGCCGAGAAGTCCAGCGTACTACGCCCTTCCTGCCACAAGGCACCACCCGCGAATGAACGCTGGACAAGTGAGTCACTGCTCCCGGCATAGGCTAGCCGCAGCTGGTGACCTTTTTGCTGCCAATAGCCCGTTACGTTGTAGGAATGCCGTGGCGTGCCAGGGATGGGGAAGCTGGAGTCCTTGAACTCGGATTTCGAGAAGGTGTAGTTTGCCGAAATCCCCAGGCCAGACAACAATCCCGGCAAGAAGGTGAAGCTCTGCACATATTGGACTTCAGCGCCCATCACGCGGGCTGATTCCGAATTCTGCCGCCGGGTTACATTATACTCATTACATAGCGCGCGACCGTCTCCGCTATACCACCAGCCCGTTGCTTGCTGCAGAACTGCCTCGCCCTGAAGCCGACGCGGCATGCACTGACTGATATCGGGCATCGCCGAGACATTCGAAGATGGGGTCAACAGCAAATTGGTCGTGCGGCCAGTCGAGTCGGTGAAAGTAAGCTGATCCGTGGAAAACGAAGCTCCGCCCGGGTCTGCAGCAATCCGTCGCAGATCGCCGATGAACCAACGCTCATCGACCGTCTCAACCAGGTCGCTGATATCCTTGTAGAACAAGTTTGCAGAAAGCATCGCGTCGCGCTTGAAATACCATTCGATCGCGATGTCGATGTTGCTCGCCTTCAGCGGATTGATCTGCGCCGAGTAGAGATCGACCGTCGAGGTCGGACGGAATTGCGTCGTACCCTCGAAGACCGAACCCTCGCTCATCCGAAAGCCAGCGCGCAGATCGTCGATCGGCGGGCGCGACATCGTTCGATAAGCCGAGAAGCGGGCGATCAGGTTATCCTTTGCCAGAAAGCTGAGATTGAGGCTCGGCAGGAAAACGTTGTAATCGTAGGTATCCGTCGTCGCGATCGAGGGTCGGCTCCGGTCTGTTAGCGTCCGGCCACCGATCGTGCCGAACTGCTCGGTTGAAAGATCGGAGTAGCGGATCAAGTTCCGCTCGAGAAATGTGGCCGGGATAGCGCCCGGCTGGAGCAACGGATCGTAGCAGACCCCACCCGGAACCGCCGGAGCAGTTCCCTGCCCGTCGATACGAGCCTGTCGATTTCGCTCCTGGAACGCCGACAGATTGTAGTTCCGCCCATCGTTGAAGTCCGTCGGAACCGGACCGCCACCGGTCCAGAATGGCGAAGCCGGGCCTCGGCCAAGGGGCGTGGGTGTATCGCTCAATGCCGGACACTGATTCGCTTGGTTCGAATTGCGCAATGTGTTGAGCGCGATCGGATCGATGATCCGGCCTTGACCCTGCTGATCGAAGGCGAAGTTCGCGCCGGCAAAGCCCGTCGTGTCAACCTTGGTACGGACATAGCGGAGGCCGATATCGCCCTTCAGCCGGTCCTCAAAATAGGCGAAGTTCGCCTTGATATACGCCGCGATGTTGCGAAACTCCGCGCCGCGCGTCTGCGTGCGGTCAAGCGTGAAGTCACGATCGCCGGTGGTCACCGCCTGCAGCGCGGCGACAGGATCGAAAGTTGCCCAGCCGTCGCTGATATGGTCGCGCTGAATTCCCAGCCCGGTGAGCAGGTTATTCGCCGAAGTGGTACCGTTGGAGAAAATGCCCGCGGAGATCAGCGAAATGGCGCTGGGATCGACAAAGATCGTTTGCCCGGTGAACGGACTGATAGCCTCAACCAGCTGACCGCTGGCACGCGGCGTCCCGGACTGGGCATCGACGAACTTCTTGCGCTCGGTATATTTCCCGCCGAACTCGAAACTGGTAATTCCTGCAAAATCGACATCCCAGTCGAAATCCGCGAACGCCGCCCGCTGCTCGTCGCTCACCTGGGTCACGCTCGACTGGATATACGAAAGCGTGTGCGAATTGAGGTCGTCCGGATTGAACCCAGTGCGCCCGACATTGTCCCACAAGTCGTTCTGATCGGCTCGAATATCGATAATCTGGCCCAGATTGGGAGTCGACGTGCCGCCGACAAGCCGGCAGGCGCTTCCTGAACAGTCATATCCGGCAGGTTCCAGATAGTCCGCCGGAACATGGTGAAGGTTCCACGGTCCGACAACGCGATTGCGGCTCGCCACCATGTAAATGCTGCGCTCTGGCTTCTGCTCGGACTTGGCCAATGAGGCACCCGCGCTCAATTTGAGGCGGTCGGTGAAGCCGTGCTCGAACTCGGCACTGAACAGATAGTTCTCGACCATGTACTCGTTGACCGAGTTCGCCGTGCTGCCCGTCGAAAAACGGTTCAGATACTGCGAATAGGTCCGGGTGTCCGTGTCGAGCAGACGCCAGTTTTGCACCGGATCGGTCCACATCAGACCATTGTTCAGGCCCGGGTTCGTGACGGGATTGCCAGGAGTTTGAACCGTCCCTCCATAGGGAATGGTGTTCGTGTCATAGACGGAGGTACGATCGAGGAAGTTCGGCGCCAGACCGAGATTCGGCTGTTGAACGCCGTCGATATGGCCCCCGAAGTTCGACTGGCTGACCGAGACGCCGGTCATTTTGCCCCGAAACTTCTGCTGGTTGTACGTGCCGTTCAGCGTCAGCGAAGTGCGGTCAGAAAACCGCCACTGCATCGACGCATCCGCGCCGCGCCGGCTATACTCATTCTCGTAAATCTCATAGCCTGCGGTGGTCGGGGCGAGACCGTAGGCAATATTGGCATAAGGCCCCTGCCCCGCCGCGACGCCTTCGACACCGGCGAACGCGCTCGGCCGGTTGAACATCGCAGCCCGTGCCGCTTCCGCCGTGATCGCGTCAGCCGCACCGAATGATCTGCCGTTTTGATCGGTGTAAAAGTTTGTGCCGAACGCATTGTAGTTGGAGAAGGCCAACTGGTCGCGCCGCACACTGGTTTTTTCGTCGTAGGCCGTGACGATCACGCCGAAGCGATCCTCGAAAAACCGTTGCGAGATCGTGCCCGAGATCTTGTGGTCGAACGACTTCGACAGTCCATTGTAGCGCTGCTGCAGCGAGATGGTTCGCACGTCGCGCTTGAGATCGAGCGGCTTGCGGGTGACGAGATTGACGACAGCGGCAAGCGAGCCCTCCTCGTCGTCGGCAGACGGCGTCTTCACAACCTCGACCTTTGCCAAGATGTCCGCCGAATATGCCGAAAGATCGACGCCCTGAGAGAATCCGGTCGAACCGAGGGCGACGCCGTTGAGCGTAACGACGGTCTGGTCGGCGTTCGCGCCGCGCACGGAAATCGTCGCGCCCTGTCCGTCAACGGTGTTGACACTCACCCCGGAAATTCGGTTGAGCGCTTCGGCGATATTCTGATCGGTGGACTTGCCGATGTCCTCGGCGTTGATCGTGTCGACGATCTGGCCCGAACGGCGTTTGTCGTCGATCGACTGATTGATGCTGCCGCGAATACCCGTAACGATGATTTCCAGTTCATCGCGCTCTTCGGCGCTGGCCTCCTGCTCGTCTGGCGCAGATTGAGACTGGACTGGCGAGGATTGAGCCAAGGCAGGCCCACCGTGCAAAGCCGCCGCCATCGTGAGCGCAGCCGTCGTCCGCAAAAGATGATTCTTGGAAAATCGCATTGTTTTCCTCCCCCCAATTTGTTCGTTCTGACAATCTGGCAGCGAATACGCATGAGCGACGCTGTCGATTGTCGACTCATTTATCTAGCACAGCGAACCATTGTCAATCGATTTGTCGACAATCGACAACGACAATGGACGTTATCCTGCGCCTTGCGCCGTGCTTTTGATTTTCCGCGCGCACGGAAGTTGGGTCTCGCTTCCTGCCGGTCGGGTGGTGACCATATACGGTCCAAGGTCGATGACCTGGCGAGCGCCAGCGACGTGCAGCGTCAAGCGCCCCTTCCCCGCTGGGACATCAACTGTCGAAAGACCTTCGACACAATAGAAGCGCAGTTCATCATCAAGGTCGACTCGCCCGACCGCGGCAGCCGTAAATGGCGGAGCCATGCTACCGACGACGACGTTGACCCACGCTGGCTTGGCTGGCTCACCCGACCGCGCGAAAAAGCCGATCGTAACGACCTCACCCTTTCTTACCGCTTTAGGCAAAGCTCCGGTCGCCGAGCTGTCCCAGAAATTGGCCCCCGGGCTAGGTACCACAATGCGGACGAGCGCGCCGCCCGGCGCCTTCGGGTCTGTCAGGCGGCTGACCTTGATGTCGCCATAGCTGCCCCATACTGGCCGCTGCGCGTCACTGACGATCTGTTCACCCGAAGACTGGAGTGCGGCGACACCTATAAACGCGAATGCCACTCCAACTGAAAAAAACTGCATGCGCCATGCTCCCCTAAGATTAATGGATGTCGCCTACCGCCTCTAATCAGTTCGGCGCCTTCAATTTCTTCGCGCCGAACCGGGAAGGATAAAGGCGCGCATTCATGCGCTTCGCTGCGGCGACCATTTCCGGATAGGGCACATCCGCGACCGAGACGAAGCCCACGTTATAGTTCTCGCCGTCATAGGAACGGCCCGTGAGGGGCGAATCGACATATTGGAACCAATGCGCGCCGACGAACCAGGGATTGGCGATCACCGCGTCCATGTATTGCTCATACTGCGATGCGCGATCCTTCTGATCGGATGCAACCACCAGGCCGGGGTGATATAGGCCAGCATCGACCGCCCCCATATGGAACTCGCCAATCAGGCTTGGCTTGTCGATCTCGGCCAGAAAGCTCCAGGCGTCGTCGTGTGGGATTTCGCGGTATTCGTTATAGCTCATGATATCGACGAATTCGCTCGCCGCCTCGATCACTTCCGGCGTCATTCCCCATGTGGCGAAGCGCACGCCCATGTACAGGTGATGCGGGAGCACTTCGTTGAGCGCATTGTCCACCACGCGGAAATACTCGCGTGCATAGGCCTTGAGCAACATCGCATAATCCGCCTGCCGCGCGGCGCCGTGCTCCTTAAGCTCAACGCCTTGGGCCAGCGCCTCCCAGGACGCAAGGTCGCCCCCCCAAGCCGCATTCAGCGCGGCCACTGTCCCGTATTTCTCACGCAGGCGCCTGACGAACATCGCCTTGGTCGGACTGTCGGCGGCATCGCGCGAAAGCGTGTTGATCACGATCCCATACTGGCCCTGCGGGGTGCCCATCCGACCCCAGCTCTTCTCATTGTCGATGAAGATGCCAGCACACCACGGGCTGCCCTTGACCTCGGCTGCGACCGCACGGGCCGTTACCCTGGCGCGCTCGGCAAAGGCCGGATCGAACGGATCGGGCAGCGGCGCCCAGTAGTCGTCCCCGCTGCTCACAGTCTTAAAATTGCCGATGATCCATCCATTGGCGAAATAGGGCAGCTTCGCGGTATCGTAATAGCTGGGGTCCAGCCAGTTGCCGAACGAGGTGAAGCCCCAGTCGATCATCCGCTTGGTCGTGACATCGCGCCAGACCTTCATGTAAGATCCGGGCGCGGTCTCACCATAGCGCCGTTCTAGGTTCGCGCGATAGAAGCTGTAAGCCTCACCTTGGTCGAGCGGGCCGGAATGACCCTCACGCCGGTAATCGAAGTGATCCCCCAAGGGATCCGAATATTCGGGAATCCACTGGAACATGTCACGCCGCAGTTGCGACGCCACGAACCGGCCCGGCAGAGCCGAGTCCGGTACGCGATACAGGCCAGCCGAGTCCTCCGGCGTCACATCGTTCGGGTTGCGCGGCTTCACCGTGCCAGCCTTGAAATCATAGCCGGTCATCGTCGTCAAATTGGCCATGCGGATATTGTCGATGCCGGTGGCGAAATAGAGATAACCCTCAGGATCGACCATCGCCCACTTACCATCAACCTTCTCGGTTCGGAAATAGCCGGTCGCTTTGAGCTTTGGCCCATCCTTCCATCCGCCAAAGCGCGACCGGTCGGAAAGCGGCGCGCCGCGCAGCTTCGCAACTTCTGCCTTTGCGGCCGCCCGAAGATCAGCGTCAGCCTTGACCTTGCCCGCGAAGTCGATCTTGGCGGCCTGTCCGAAACGATCGACGATGCCCTTCAAATAGCTTGGATCAGTCGCGGGGTTGCGGATGACGCGCACCCTGTCGATGGTAATCGTCCGATCACTGGAAAGGCTGATAGCGCCGATCTTGAACTCCGTGATGGCAGCCAGATCGAGCTCCTTGGTGCCCCACATCCATGTGAATTTGCGCCCCACGCCGCGCCAGTAATCGGGGTCATCGCGCAGGCCGGTATCAACGCCCAAATCCGGACCCTTCAGGGGAGCGTAATAGGTGCCGCCCCCGCCAGCCGGGATGACCGTGCTGCGGGTTGCGGTGCGACCCTGGCCATCGATGATGTCGAGATTGAGCTGAACCGATTCACGGCCGGGATTGCGGATCTCCATCGCCAGGCCGACAACATCGCCACCACGCCAATCCCACGGCTTGGTCGGCCGGAAGTTCAGCGAAGTGTAAAGATTTTCCCTCGACTGGAGATGCGCCTTTAGCGCGTGACCGTCGACCGTCCGCACGATCGAGATCGCCGCGTTCGCAGCCTGCAATGCGGCAGGCAATGCCTCGTCCTCGAAATCGAAAACCATTTCCTGCGAGGTGACGGGTCGTTCAGAGGCCGCTGGAGTCGAGCCAGCCCCGATCGCGGCGGTAGATGCCAACAGCGTCAAAACCGCAAAACTGCCTCGCTTCACACATACTCTCCGACATTGCTGGCCATAAACACCACTGCACATTACAATGTCGATTGTCGACATTCTGTCAAGTGCTTCGCCGTCTACCTGCGGGTCGCTTCGTCGATTGTCGACGCACACCTTCATAGGTGTGAGTGTTTATCAGGAGAAGGAGCAGGGTGATGAGGCGCGTCGCGCAAATGACGATGGCTGTGGCGGCACTGGCGATCACAATGCTGCCTTGGAGAATGGCAGCGGCTCAAACGAGGGATAGTCAGCCCAATATCATTGTCATCCTGGCAGACGACCTAGGCTACAACGATGTCGGGTTTACAGGCAAAACCGACATCCAGACGCCAGTGCTAGACACGCTTGCAGCGAATGGGGTCATCTTCACCAACGGCTATGTAACGCACCCCTATTGCGGCCCATCCCGCGCCGGCCTGCTGACGGGACGCTATCAAGCCCGTTTCGGCATGGGAACAATGTCAGCTTCGCACCGAACGATCCTCATATGGGGCTTCCGCTGAGCGAAATCACCATTCCAGACCGACTTAAGAAAGCTGGCTATCGTACCGCAGCATTCGGGAAGTGGCACTTGGGTGCTGCACCCCATTTTCAGCCAAATCAGCGTGGCTTCGATTACTTCTACGGCTTCCTGGATGGTGGGCACCAATATATGCCCGGTGAGGTGTCAATGCACAGGGATGGCTATTGGGAACCGTTGCTGCGCATGACAAGCCAGCCCCATTCATTGAATATCTTACTACGGCGCTGAGCCGTGACGCTGCGCAGTATATCTCCGCACAGTCGGACAAGCCGTTCTTTATCTACATGTCGTACAATGCTCCACACACGCCCCTTCAGGCGCCAGCAGCCTATATCGACAAGTACAAACACATCGCTGATGAGGATGGGCGCGTCTACGCCGCCGTGGTCACTGCCATGAATGAAGGCATCGGTATGCTGGTTTCGGCGCTGAAGGCCTCAAACCAATATGACAACACGCTGATCTTTTTTCTGTCGGATAATGGCGGGGTGTATCCGGAAGCGTGGCAGCCGACCTCTGATTGGGCAGACAACACTCCCTTCCGACGTGGCAAGGTTGCGCTGCTTGAGGGGGGCATCCACATTCCTTTTATCGCCCATTGGCCCGCGCGCATTCGCTCGGGACAAAAGCTGACTGGCCTCGTTTCCGCGCTGGATATCGCCGCCACCGCAGTTGCGGTGTCCGGGGCCGACGGTTCGGACGGAAGGTTGGAAGGTGTGGACCTGATGCCCTTTGTCACTGGAAAGAAGCGGGGATCGCCGCATGCAGCCCTGTTCTGGCGACTGGAGGAGGCCGATCATCTCTGGGCGGTGCGAACGCCTGATGCCAAGTACATGCGCCAGACCCTGCCTGAGACCGGACACGCTTTTTACGACCTGAAGCGAGATCCAGCCGAGCGGAACAACCTCATTGGCAAACGCTTGCAGGATCAAGCCCGCCTGGCGCGGCTCTGGAATGAATGGAACTCCAAGAACATGAATAATGTGCTGCAACAGTCGCATGACTATGCTGCGACAATGAAGCAGTTCTACGAAGAGCTGCACCAGCGCCGCTTGCAGCAGGCGAAGGATCGCAAGCCCTATTTGGTCGAATGAAGATGAAGCGCCGCATGTCTACTGACATGCGGCGCAACCGTGCCGGTCAGTAGGTTGTTCGGCCGCCCGACATATCGAATGTGGCAGCCGTAGAGAAGGTCGCGCGATCCGACGCCAGGAAGCAGATCATCTCCGCCACTTCCTCGGGCGTTCCAGTACGACCCATCGGAATCTTGGAAACCATATACGCGATTTGCTTCTCGCTCACATCGTTCAGCATCTCCGTCGCAATGACAGCTGGGGTAATCGCATTGACCGTGATGTTGGTGTCCGCCAGCTCCTTGCCGAGCGCCTTGGTTAGGTTGATCACCCCAGCCTTCGAAGCGGAATAGGCGGAGGCGTTGGGATTTCCTTCTTTGCCGGCGACCGACGCGATGGTGACGATCCGTCCGTAGTTCTGCCGGCGCATATGCGGCACCACCGCACGACAGCACAGGAACACTCCGCCCAGATTGACGCGCATCACCCGTTCCCACACCTCTGGCGGGAAGTCCTCGACGGGTGCGTTGACGCCTGCAATTCCCGCCGCAGTGATCAGGATGTCGATTCCACCCATCAGTTCGACCGCTTGCTCGGTCACGGCGGAAACGTCAGCCGCGTCCGCAACGTCGACCGTCTGCGTATGAAGAACCCCCAGCGGAGCGAGCCGTTCGCCCGCCTGGGCGAGCTGGTCTGCGTTACGGTCCCACAGGCATATGGTCGCCCCGCGCTCCAGCAGCATTCGCGCCGCCGCAGCGCCAACGCCGCGGGCACCACCCGTGATAACCGCGCGCTTGCCCGAGAATTCCCGGCTCATATCGATCTCCCTCTACCGCCGGTCAGACAAGCGGCTCGACGGTCTGGGCCTGTTCACCCAACCCTTCGATGCCCAATATCACGAGATCGCCAGCCTTAAGCCATTGCGGCGGCTTCATGCCGGCGCCCACGCCCGGCGGGGTGCCGGTGCAGATCAGATCGCCCGGTTCCAGCCGTGTAAACTCGCTCATGTACGAGACGATGGCCGCGACGTCGAAGATCATCTTCGACGTGCTGCCCGTCTGCTTGCGTTCGCCATTCACGTCGAGCCACATGGACAGCGCCTGCACGTCGCCCACGGCATCGCGAGTGACAAGATGCGGGCCGACCGGACAGAAATTGGGAAAAGACTTGCCCTTCACCCATTGCCCTTCGCGCTCGATCTGCCAGGCACGTTCCGAGACATCGTTGACCAGCACATAGCCGAACACATGATCGAGGGCCGCGTCACGCGACACGTTCAGCGCGGCTTTGCCGATCACGATTCCCAGTTCTACTTCCCAGTCGAGCTTCGTCATCTTCGGAGACAGGAGGATCGGGTCGTTCGGTCCGCAATAGGTGACTGCCGCCTTGTTGAAGAGGATCGGCTCCTTCGGGATCGCCATCCCTGCCTCTTCCGCGTGATCGCTATAGTTGAGGCCAATGCACCAGATCGTACCCGGCTGCGACATCGGCGCGTCAAGCCGCTTGCCGTTCAGCTCCACCAGCGGAAGGGTGGTGAGATCCGTGTCCGCGATCCGCTCGATCAACCCATCGCCCAAGGTGCCCGGCCCGAGATCACGCACAATTGCGGAAATATCTCTCCAGCCGCCCTCGCCATCAAGAATGCAGGGCACGATCCGCCCCTCCCCCATGTCTACTCGAAGAAACTTCATTTCCCGCTCCCTTCCTATCCGCTTTATCAGGGGCGCGCGGCGCCCCACCATGTATTGGCCAGCGGACGTCCGCCGACGAACGCCCCCATTCCCGCCTGACCCTGAAAGCGCAGGCATTCGTTCCATTTAGCCATCCGTTCCGACCGAGCGAACGAGCCAACTTTCAGCTGTCCGGCATCGAGCCCCGCGGCGAGATGCGATATCGACACGTCCTCGGTTTCGCCTGATCGCGCAGAAACCAGCGTGCCAAAACCCCGCTCCTGCGACACGCGGAGCGCCTCGATCGTCTCGGTCACCGTGCCCGCCTGATTGACCTTGATGAGCGAAGCGTTGCACCCGCCGGCATCTGCCGCCGCCTCGATCAGCCTTGCATTGGTGACGAGATAATCATCGCCGACGATCTGGAGCCTGTCGCCCCAGCGCGCCATGAAGGCGCGCATGCCCTCTGGATCCCGCTCCGACGCGGGATCCTCGATCGATACGACCGGATAGCGGTCGACCCAGCTCCCCAGCCTTTCAAGCCATTCGTCCCGATCCAGCTCGACGCCATCCAGACCAAGGACATAGCGGCCGTCCCGCTCGAACTCGGACGCCGCAACATCAAGCGAGATGACGACCCGCTCGCCAGGTACCTCGCCTGCCGCCTCGATCGCCTGGACCAGCAGCTCGAGCGCCTCTTCATTGGTCGAAACCGTCGGCCACCATCCGCCTTCATCCGCGACGCCAACCGCGCCGCCGCGCGTCTCCATCAGCCGGCCCGCGGCATGATAGACCGCATTGGTGACCTCCATCACCTCCTCGAGATCATTCGCCCCGGGCACCATGATCATAAAATCCTGGATGTCGACGCGCCGCCCGGCATGTGCGCCCCCGCCGAAGATCTGAATTTCCGGCAGCGGGAGGGTGGGTGTGCCGCCATGCGTTTCGGCCAGGTGGCGCCATAGCGGCAGACCGGCGCTCCTCGCGGCGGCGTGCAAAATGGCAAGCGAGACCGCAACGATCGCATTGCCGCCAAGCTCCGTTTTGAGCGGCGTGCCGTCCAGTGCGAGCATGGCCGCATCGACGCTGGCTTGGTCCGCCGCGGCCATACCCCGCAGACGTGCAGCGATCGGCCCGTTGACATTGGCGACGGCGCGCGAGACGTCCTTGCCGCCGAGGCGTTCGCCTCCGTCCCTAAGCTCGATCGCCTCGCGTTCGCCGCGCGACGCGCCGGACGGCGCGATCGCACGCCCGATGCTGCCGTCGGCGAGTGTCACTTCTGCCTCAACGGTCGGGTTGCCACGCGAGTCCCACACGCGGCGGCCAAGTATCGATCGGATGATGCTCATGCGCGCCGCGCCTCCAGTCGGTTAATGATGTGATCGATGGTGGCCGGCGGAGAGGCGATCAGATCAAGTGCGACGGCACGGACAGCCTGCTTCGCCTGTGTATCCAGATATTCGACCGGCGATTTGCCATCGACTCGCGCCAAAAGCAGCAGTGGGACTAGCTCCGCGACACGCGTCTCTAGCGTCGCCACCGGCTCCCAATCAAGGTGCTCGCAATAGCCACCCCATAACGCCCGCCCGGCGCAGAGTAGCGCCGTCTCGCGTTCGGGGATGTGCACCGACTTCAACAGAAGATGGTTCAGGCAAAAGCCGAGATCGAACGCAGGATCACCCATTGTCGCGCATTCTGCATCGAGCAGCACCGGCGTTCCGTCGCGCACCAGAATATTCTTGGGACTCACGTCCCCGTGAACGAGAGCGATCCGGCATTGGCGGTACTGTTCCGTCAGCGCGGCCACTCGCATTTCGAGCTGCGGATATGTTGCGATCAGATGGATGAAATAAGGCTCGACGCGGAGCGCGAAAAAATCGTGAACATTGCCGAAACGCTCGGGATCGGGGTTCCGGCGCACGGATGCGGCGTGCAGCCGGCCGAGCAGTCTGCCCGACTGACGCGCGATCCCAGCATCGATCCTTCCGGCAAGCAGCTCCTCTTTCCAGTTACGAGCCTCGCCAATCATTTCCATGGCAAAGCCCTGTTCATGCTCACTATGGCCGAACAGTCGGGGCACCGACTCCGGCACCACGCCACCCGCAAATTCCAGCCAGGCATATTCCGTGCGATTGCGGTGAACGGGCGCCTCCCACCGGGCGGCCACGCGAAGCACTTCGAGCGCGAACTTCGCACAATATCCCTGACCGTCGACATCCACGCGCAGGACGTCGGACGACACCCCGCCCGTCAGGGACGTCGCGACAATCCGCGCCTGAGGTCCTGCTAGCCCGAGCTCATGCATCAGGCGCCGGCATCGCTCGGTCAGTTCCGGGTGAACCATCTCATGTTCCTGTTGTTCACGTGAACAATTGCTCTTGCGTCGTTGGCGATACTATTGCAAGCAAATAGTTCTCCGTTGGAAGGACCTGCCGTGCCGGCCAAGGTAACCGTCAAGACGCTTGCTAGAGAACTCGGCATTTCGCACATGACGGTATCGCGTGCGATCAACAACCATCCCAATGTGAGCGCCGATGTGCGCGAGCGGGTACTGAAACTTGCATTGGACTCCGGTTACATCCAGTCGTCGGCAGCCAAGGCGTTGCGCGGCCTGAAATCCGGCACGATCGGGCTGCTGCTGCCTAATATCGTCAACGACTTCTACGGCAGATTCGCCCAGGCCTTTGGAAATCTGTGCGCAGCGCGACGTCTTAACCTCGTTATCCATTTAACGAGCGAAGACCCGGAGCGTGAGCGACAGGCTCTTGATCAGTTGCGCGGGTTACATGCCGATGCGGTGATCATTGTCCCCACCATCGCAAATGAAAGGCTAGCGCCGGATACACCAGAACCGATCATGCGCCGTCTATATTTGATCCGAAGCTCATCGGCGCCCTGTCCTGCGCCGTTTGTCGGCATCGATGATTCAAGCGCGATCGAGGAAGCGGTGGCGCACCTCGTCCAGCGCGGGCATCGCGCGATAGCATTCATTGGCCCCTCCCCCGGACTGTCGTCGGGACGCAGCCGACGGGAAGCGTTTTCGAGAGCTATTGCCGCTGCGGGCCTTTCGCAGAGCGATGAGCGGACATTATCCGGGCCCGCCGTCTACGATCACGGTCGAGGCAGCGTGCGAACGTTGTTGGAACAGGAGCATCCGCCGACCGCGATCCTGTGCGGCGGCGTCGAGATTGCGCGTGGCGCGCTCGAGCAATTGCTGGAGGGCGGCGTCGTCATCGGCCACCACCTAGCTTTTATTGGTTATGGCGATCCTGCGGTCTACCGCTGGCTCAAAGGCGGCATCTCGACGATCGGCCTCCCGACCGAGGAACTGGCCCGATCGACCTTCGAACTGGCCATCTCTGACAACCCGCCTGCTGACGCCGCAGTTCAGCACCGCGCAACGCTGATCATCCGTCGCTCCTCCGGACCGACCGGGCCGGGTCAGGTTCCACGCGCTGCGTCGGCGCTATCATAGACCAGTCGGAATCCGACATTGCTGGCGCCCATGCCGCTGTCTCGACCCGTTCGCGCAGCGGGGCGGTAGCGGCGACAATAGTTGGGCGCGCAAAGATAGGACCCGCCCTTGATCACGCGCGACGGCATACCCGGATTGCCCGGTTCATAAGCGTCATTCTCGGAGGGGCCCTTGGGATCGCGCGTCGACCTGGCTGGATCGTGACCTGGCGCGTAGAAATCGCTGGTTATTTCCCACGCGTTGCCGACCATGTCATAAAGTCCGAGCGCATTGGGCGCGAAACAGCCAACTGGAGCAAGGCCTTCAAAACCATCGGTCTTTTCATTCGCGACCGGGAAGACGCCCTGCCAGCTATTGGCCTCTTCCGGTTGCGCGATGTAGTCGGGCTGGCCCGCCTTGGCCGCAAACTCCCATTCTGCCCCTGTCGGAATTCGGCCGCCACGCCACTGGGCAAATGCCGCCATGTCGGCATAGGCAAGATGCACCACTGGCTCATCGGGGCGATATTCGGCACCGGTCGGACCATGGGGCCTGCGCCAGCTGGCGCCCGGCAGATAGACCACCAGTCGCTATATTGGTTACTGGCGCGCGAAGGCTTGGTGAACACTGCCGACCCTGGCTTCAGCATGTCGGGCGGAATCTGCTCCGGTGGAACTTGGAAAATGTCGGGATCTACTGGCTTCTCAGCCGCCGTCACATATCCAGTTGCATTTACGAACGTTGCGAAGGCGGCGTTCGTGACCTCACTGCGGTCGATCCAAAAGGGGCTGACCTCGACCATGCGGACCGGCCCCTCCTCGGCATAAACACCCGATTGTCCCATCTCGAACTTGCCGCCCGGGACCTCCACTGCGCCAGCCGCCTTTTCGCTGGCTCATCCGCGCACCAATACTGAGATTCTATCCATCCGCGCAACAGCATTGTCCGCTTCCGCGCCGCCGCACGCTGACAGCGCAGTGAAAGTTGAAACAATCGCCACGCCAGCGACGGCCTTGCCATATGCCGTGCACGTGGCGAATGAGCCTGCAAGCGGGAACGAGCGAACAAAGTCGATCAAAATACTCAACACTTATCCGTCGGCGAGCTGAATCTTACCAACCGCCGTTCCACTGAAGGCAAGTTCAAAGGCCTGCTCTATCTCACTTAGCGCAAACACTCGTGCGATCAACTTGCCGAAGTCAAATTGTCCACCAGCGATCACCTCAATCGCCTCGCGAAACTCCCGATTGAACTGAAATGATCCAATCAAGCTGATCTCCTTGAGCATGATACGCTGTAGCTCGGGGGCGGTCGCGCCGATTTGAAGGTTGGACAAGATGACAACCCTGCCCTGACGGCGGACCGAGTGAAATCCCTGATTAAGCGCCACGATACTGCCGCTTGCCTCAATCACGCAGTCATAGGCGCTGTCGGCCGGCGACTCGTCCTCACCGATCACGAAGCCTTGGCTGGCGCCGATTTCGCAGCCGCGCTCCACTGCCTCCGCGTGAAGATCGGAGCAGTGGACGGTCGCCCCGCGCGACGCTGCCGCGATGATGCTCAGCAGCCCCATCGGCCCGCATCCCAATATGAGCACGCGTGAGCCCTCGCCCACTTCACCCAGGGTGGCAGCGTGGAGCGAACAGGCTAATGGTTCAGCAAAGGAGAGATGCTCAGCGGCCACCGGCGACGAAACCGGAATGCAGCATTCCGCCGGAAAGTCGATTACGCTGCGAAAGAACCCGTCGATATGCGGATAGGTTAGCGCGGAGCCGGGAAACCGCTTGTCACTGCAAAGATTCTCGTGCCCGCGGCAACACGCATCGCATTGGCGACAGGCGATAATGGGGTTCAGCGCAACCAGCGCGCCGCTCGCCAAGTTGCTGCCATTCGGATCGACGACATGGGCGCTGGCTTCATGGCCCAGCGTGACCGGGTTGCGAAGCGGAAAGCCGACATTACCGAAGTTCCGAAAATAATGCATGTCGGTGCCGCAGATACCTGCGCGCGCGAGTTTCAGCCGCACCCAGCCGGGTGCCGGAGGCGTGGCCGGCTCACCTGGCATGACGACGACTTCGCCGGCGGCGACCAACTGCGTGATCTGGTTTTCCATGATACTCCGGTTCAAAAGCCGATTGAGAATCCGGCGTCCACGGGCAGTGCAACGCCGTTGATATAGGTCGCCTCGTCACTTGCCAGGAAATAACAGGCGTTTGCGACATCCGCGGCCGATCCGAAGCGCCCTGTGGGGATGCGCCCTTCGATCTTTGCACGCCGCGCCGGGTCTTTGGCCAGCACGGCGCGCGTCATGTCGGTTTCGATGAAACCAGGGCAGACGGCATTGCAGCGGATGCCATGCTGCGCTGCGTCAACCGCGATGCTGCGTGTCAGGCCGATCACTGCGGTCTTTGAAGTGACGTATGCGGCAGCGCTCGGCAGTGCGATCAACCCTGCCATCGACGAGATGTTGATGATCGCCCCTCCCCGCTTGCGGTTCAGCTCGACAAATCTCGCGCTCGCCACGAACGGCGCCTTCAAATTGATGGCGACCACAGCTTCCAGTTCAGCCGGTTCGACCTGTTCGACTGGCTTCTTAAGATGCACGCCAGCATTATTGATCAATACGTCGATTCCGCCCGCGACATTCGCGATCCGGTCTAAAAAGTCGGCCTTGCGCCAGTCCGACAAGTCAGCCGTGACAAATGACAGACGCTCGTCAGCGTCCAGCGTATCCAGATCGCCGCGCGAACGGGCTACGACGTGGACCCGATATCCGCCCGCCAGGAACCGGCGCGTCTGCGCCAGCCCTAGCCCGCGATTGCCTCCGGTAATCACTGCGACGCGGCTCATGCGCGGACCCCTGAATGATGCCGATAAGCACGGTCGACCATGGCACAGAAAGCGACACCGTCTCCGCGCACGATAAAAGGTGAAATATTCTCGCAGACGGCGTCGACGAAGTCTGGAAACCACGGGTCGCGCGGGCGAGTCCAGGCGCTGTCTATCGTTGCCCACCCCCCGCCGAAAAAACCCCCGGTACGCGCGTCATCGCGACGATATTCCCAGCAATGCCGGTGCGCAGGCTGGCCATTGCCGTCCAGATACAGGCCGTTCTGCACCGGCAGCGACGCCGCCCACCGGGCAAAGGCAATCGCGGTATCGGGATCGCGGCAACGCGCCGAGACGGCCAGGCCGGCTCCGCCTAGGATCGCGCGCCGCGCACCTTCCGGTTCGAGGATCGGCAGGTCGAAGTAAGTCAGCCGACGCCGCCGAACGCCGGGCACCGCATAGTTCACATAGCCGAATAAACAGGGCGACTGTTCAAACTCACTGTCCCCGTCGGAAAGCAGCTCAAGTACATGGATGGGATTCCAGTGCAGAGCCTGCTCTGGGCCAAGCCGATAAAGCGCGTGCAATATGGCAAAGGCGCGTTCGCCCGCGTGCGAGGTTGCGAAGGATTGAGGGTCTGCGGGCAAGGCGCAGCCCTGGCTGGCCAATAAGGTAAGCCACGTGTCGAACGCGTCGACAGGCTTGAGCGGGGTGACCGCGCGCAGCCTGGCCGCATCGTCCGCCATGAACTCTTGCCAGTAACGCGGCATGGGCGCGCACGCATCTTCCGCGCGCACGGCCATCTGACACGCCGCATCGATCGCATAAGCCCAACGCCTACCTTCCCAGACATAGCTTTCCGCCGATCCGCCGATCGACGCGATCGCGTCCGGCTCCGCTTCAGGCAATGGCAACAGGCAGCCATGAGCCGCGACCGCGCCGATATGAGGGTGGTCCAGAACGATCAGGTCGTAGCGATCCGCCAACTGGTGGATCGGATAGTCGGCAAAATCCTGAAGTGAGCGTCGCTCCCATTGGACCGTCACCCCCTGCTCCCGCAGATAGTCGGTCGAGATGACCACCAGCGGGTCATACCCGCGTGGATGATCCCATGTAATGCCGCGAAGGGTCGTCATCAGGCCATGGCCACCAAGGAAGCGAACTCCCGACGAAGCGCCTCGTTCTGCGCACCAAGCCCAGGTGCCGCCGCATTGCCCCGAGGCCGATACCCATCGATCGAGATTGGAATCCGCGTCGTTCGCAAGGACCCGGTGTTACCGCTCGGAAGGTCTTGGAGCATGTCCAGGGCCGCAAACTGCTCGGTTTGCAATAGGGCGCTCCAGTCCATGACTTCGGCACACCAGATATCGTGCGGCTGCAGCGTCTCCAACCAGTGCCTAGTGCTTCGCATCACGATCTGCTCGGCGATGCGCTTCTTGATTGAATCCCGCTCGATCAGCAGCATCAGGTGGTCGCCGACCCATGTCGGGTGGGGTTCCAGATCGAGCAGCGGGGCAAGCCGTTGCAGCGGCGTCATCGCCAACGCGACATAGCCGTCGCTGGTACGATAGACGCCATAGGGCGGCGGGGCATTGATATTGCCGTTCGAGACTTCGGACCGGAAACGCATCGTGTCCTGGTTGGCGAAATATTCGGTGATCATCTCGAATTGAAGGTCGACCAAGCTTTCGAGTAGGCTGGTTTCGACCAGCGCGCCCCGACCGGTCACTCCCCGTCGCACCAGTGCTGCGAGAATTCCTTGCGCCGCCATTGCGCCGGTATAGATGTCCCCGACCGCCAAGCCGACCGGTGTCGGCGGCGACGCCTGATCCCCGCTCAGCCACATGATGCCGGACCGCGCTTGGGCAAGCAGGTCCTGCCCTGGCAACTTCGCCCACGGACCCTCGGGCCCATAACCGGATATGCTGGCGTAAACGACACGGGGATTGATCGCGCGCACCGCCTCATAGCCGATACCCAACCGCTCAGCGACACCGGGCCGATAGTTCTGGATCACGACATCCGCTCGCTCCAGCGCCTGACGCAGGACGGCAAGGTCCTTAGCCAGTTTCAGATCGAGCGTAAGGCTTTCCTTGCCGCGATTGATCGCCTGGAACAGAGTTGAAACGCGCTGATCTCGCGTCTTGTAAAGATCGCGACATGGGTCACCTCCATCGGGCCGCTCCACCTTCACTACCCGCGCACCCAGATCGAGTAGTCTCAACGCCGCATAGGGGCCGGCCAGAAACTGGCTGAGGTCGACGACCAGAAGCCCGTCCAGTGGCAGATCCACTTCGCTCATCATCCGCTCCTCTCGCCGGGGCCCAGATGCCCGCGTAGATTAATTTGCACATACAGAATTTATTTGCAAATACCGAAATTATCGATAGGCCGACGGCATGGAAGAGACAGTCGATCTTCAGATCACGGGGCGCGTCGCAGAGATCATCCTGAACCGCCCCGCCAAGCACAATGCGCTGACACGGGCGATGTACGAACAGATCGCAGCGCATTGCGCGGCCGTGAATCGAGACGATGCAGTGCACGTCGCAATCATCTGCGGGGCGGGTGATCGGGCATTCTGCGCGGGTTCTGATCTCGGGAACCTGGCCACCTATCGAGACCCTTGGGCGTGGCGTAATCGCAACGATTATATTGCGAGCATACGCAGTTTGCGCAAACCATGCATCGCTGCGGTAAAGGGCTGGGCGCTGGGTGGCGGACTGGAGATTGCTCTCGCCTGCGACCTGCGCGTCGCGGCGCGTTCAGCTACTTTCGGTGCGCCGGAAGTTCAGTTGGGCTGGACCGGCGCCGGTGGGGCGGCGCAGCACCTCACCCGGCTGGCCGGCTACGGCAGGGCCATGCGCTATCTGCTCACCGGCGACCGCTTCTCGGCCCAGGAAGCTCTCGACATAGGCATGGTAGAATGGCTTGTCGAACCCGGGGAGGAACTGGAAACGGCCCGACGCATCGCCGCCATCATCGCCGGCCATTCGTCGATCGCTACACAGTCGGTAAAGGCGGCCGTGCGTAGCGCGATGGACCATTCGGTCGATCATGGGCTCAGGATCGAGAACGAGCTGATGACAATCTGTTTCGCCATGGCCGCAAAGGATCCCCCTTCCAATTTGTTTGGAGGCGAGCAAGGCGCGGGCGGATGAACGACAAAGCCATTCCAAGCGCCGCGCGTCGCGCACGCGTGCATCGCCCCCGGGGCGAGGCGGGACCGGCGCAGGTGCCCGCGCTCGGAAAAGGGCTAGACGTGATCGAGTTGCTGGCGGGGTCACCCGACGGGCTGGCGATGAACGAGATTGCCGATCGTCTCGAGCGTACGATGGGCGAAATCTATCGGATAGTGCTGTATCTTGCCGATCGCGGCTATGTTCGACAGGATGTGGCGGGCCGCTACGGTCTCACTCTTCGTTTGTTTGAGCTGTCCCATCAGTTCGAGCCGACCGAACGGTTAATCTCACAGGCACTGCCGCTGATGGAGAATCTTTCTCGCCGTGCTGAACAGTCATGCCATCTGGCAGTTTTGAACGGTGACTCGATCCTGGTTCTGGCCTCGGTGCCAAGTCCCCGGCCCGCGGGATATTCAGTTCGAACCGGGGCGATTTTTCCCGCGCTTGCAACCAGTTCGGGCGTCGTCGTCACGGCGTTTTCGCCTGAGGAGCGGTTGAACCTTCTCGTTGCACCGGCGTCGCCGGACGAGGCCGCGACGTTCATAGCGCGCGTCGCTGCCGCAAGGAGCCTCGGCTTCGAGACGATCGAGAGCGTGCTGGTGAATGGCGTCATCAACAGCAGCGTCCCGGTTTTTGGGCGCGGAGGCGTGCTCGCCGCACTGAGCATGGGATATGTCAATCAGGCGGGCGACTCGATGCCACTCGACGAAGCGGTCACCGCGATCAGGGACACCGCCGCGCGGATTAGCGCCGCAATGGGCGCGCCTCCGCCTTCAGATTCGGTTTGAGGCTGGCCCGCGGCCAGGCCCCGGTTCCTCGTTGTTCTGCACGCGATCCAGCCTCGAATCTCCGGGCGCCCCGCTCTTGACGTCGACCATCGCGCGCGTCAACGAAGGTCCGCGCGAACAAATTATGGACAATCGACAAATGGCTGATGGCGATAGCATGATCATCGCGGTGCGGGAGCAAATAGCGGATCGGCTTCGATCAGACATCATCTCGGGCGCGCTCGCGCCCAACCAGAAGCTTACCGAAGAGGCGCTGGCTCAGCGCTTCGGCGTCTCTCGCGGCCGCATACGCGACGTTTTGCTGGAGCTTTCCAAAGAAGGCCTTCTCATCACGCGCGCGCATCGCGGAACAATGGTCAACGACATTCCGCCACCTGATCTGCAGGCCCTGATGATCAAGTTGCGGCGCCAGATCGAGATGTTCGCGGTGAAGCGGGTCATCAAGGATCGGCCTGACGGATTGCTGGATCAGCTGGAAACGGCTTTTGAGGAGCTGACGAAACGCTTGCGAGAGCATGATTTCGCTGCGGTCACCAAAGCGGATATCGCATTCCACCGGGTGATCCTGCTAGCCGCAGCTGGCGAGGATCTGGTCAATCTTTGGCAGCCGATCATTTTGCGCATGCGCATGAATTATCAACGTATCAGCACCCCGGACCAAGCGATTGCGGAGCACGAAGCAATTATCTCGGCCATCCGCGCAGGCGATACTAAGGCAGCAATTGCCGCTCTGGAAGGAAACATCCGCTAGCTGCGTTACAAAACCCGCGGTGGACCTGTTGCCGCGGGAGAGCTCATGTGGATACCGACTTATCGAGAATTACGGAGGAAATGGCACCTCCTGAGTCGGGAGAGCGAAGTCCGACATTTATCGACGACGCTCGCGCGCGGCTCGGCGGCGTCGCGGGGCCCGTCGTCAGCGCACGCGGAGGTTCGCGATCATCTCGTTTCCGTCGTATTCCCTGAGGAAGTGAACCGCGCCGGGTTTGCCGGAGGCTCCAACTCCTGAGAAGGTGAAGCCTGTATGAGCAAGACAACCAACAATTTGCGCCGGAAGTCCGCGAGCGAGCGGTGCGGATGGTGGCCGATCACGAGCGCGATTACCCCTCTCGCTGGGCGGCGGTGGTGTCCTTCGCAGAGAATATTGGCCGCGTTCCGCAGACGCTGCATGAGTGGGTGAAAAAGGCGGAGGTCAACAGCGGCAAGCGCGCCGGTGTTCCGACCGAGGTTGCCGATAAAACGAAGGCGCTGGAGCGCGAGGTTCGCGAGCTGCGCCAGGTCAACGAGATCCTGCGCAAGGCGTCAGCATATTTTGCGCAGGCGGAGCTCGACCACCCGTGCCGGCGATGACCGCGTTCATTGACGATCACCGCGACGCCTATGGGGTCGCGCCGATCTGCCGCGTCCCGCGGATCGCCCCATCCACCTGTCATGAGCGTCGCGCAGCGACAGGATCCGACATGCCTGTCGGCGCGAGCACGGCAGGATGCGGCCCTCAAGCCAGAGGTCGCGCGCGTGTTGCCGAGAACTTCGCGGTCTACGTGTGCGCAAGGTCTGGCGGCAGTTGATGCGGGAAGGTTGTCCGATCGGGCGGTGTACGGTCGCTTGCCTGATGCGTGAGATGGGCTTGGCAGGCGTGATCCGGGCCAAGCCGGTGCGCACCACGGTCAGCGACAAGGCGGCACCGTCAACGCTCGATCACGGCAACCGCAGGTTCTACGCGCCAGCGCCAACTATGCTGTGGGTGTCGGGCTTCACCTACGTCCGACCTGGGGTTCGACTGCGTCGTCTTTGTCATCGACACCTAGGCTCGGCGGTTTGTTGGCTGGCGAGCCAGCCGGACGGCGCATGCCAGCTTCGTCCTTGATGCACTGGATCAGGCACTTCATGATCGTCGGCCGACCCACCGGGGCGGCCTCATCCATCATAGCGACCGTGGTTCGCAATACGTGTCCATCAAGTACACCGAGCGCCTCGCCGAAGCCGGGATCGAGCCCTCGGTCGGCAGCGTCGGCGACGGCGTAGCCTGTCCTGAACTTGTTTCAGGAACAATGCTTTGGCCGAGACGATCAACGGCTGAGGTGATCCACCCGCGCGGACCGTGGCGCAGCTTCGAAGCGGTTGAGTACGCCACGCTGGAATGGGTCGACTGGTTCAACCATCGCAAACTGCTGGAGCCCATCGGCAACATCCCGCCTGCCGAAGCCGAAAATCAATATTATGCTGCCGCAGACAACATCGATATGGCAGCGTGACTCACAAACCAACGCCTCCGGCAGACCCGGCGCGGTTCAAACAGTGCCGCTCGATTTCTCGAAGCCTCTCGCTTATCAATGTGGGTCAGCGCTCTCAGCGAGTCGAACCTCGCACACGTCACGCACCAATTGAACCAGTCTCTCGACCCGATCCATAAGCCAAGCTAGTTCCTCATCGGTGATCTTGAAATTGGGTGAATAGCGGGCCTCGACATACGCTCGTCGCAGCAACTCAAAAGCCCGCTGAGCAAAACGCGTGTCGCGGGGCCAAGCCTCAATGAGCGACGTTGCTACTCCCTCGGCCGAGGATCGCAGCCGATTCAGTTTGTGCGACTTGGGGCTATAGAGTGTGAGCACCAACAGCGTGCAGTGATAGAGATGCTCTGTCGCTTGATGCAGGAGGAAAGCGGTCTTGTTGCTGAGCCCCTCCCCGT
This sequence comes from Sphingomonas sp. SDUR79, assembly GCF_056821745.1. Classification (NCBI taxonomy): domain Bacteria; kingdom Pseudomonadati; phylum Pseudomonadota; class Alphaproteobacteria; order Sphingomonadales; family Sphingomonadaceae; genus Sphingomonas; species Sphingomonas sp. SDUR79. The sequence continues at coordinate 2,656,910 of NZ_JBPDIN010000001.1, forward strand.
TCGCCAGTCTAGCGAGCAGCAGGAATTCCTCGGCGCTCAGAAACCATTGATTGAAGGAGGCCTTCGCCTCCTCCAGAGCAGCCTCGTCCGACAGCCGCTTCGGCTGGTCGAATGGATGGTGCGGAGCCTCGTAGAGGGCGATCGCGTCTCGAAGCAAATCTACAAAGAATGGACGTCCACGACGCAGCTGCGCGTTAACATCGCTCAGGCTGTGGACAATGAAGTTCACCGGTGTCTGGATCCTGCCGGTAATGGTTTGCTCCCGAACGAGGTGGTCCTCAGCCTGAGCCCAGTATTCCATAACGTCGGTAAGTTCCTCGTGATTCACGACGACGAGGATATCGAAATCGGAGAAATACCCTCCTGCAGGGTCATCGACCCAGTCACCTCTGGCGTGCGATCCGAAGAGGATGATCTTCAGTATCCTGCCCGCCTTGCGGTGCGGCGCGCTGCGGCCGGCCAGAGCATCCTCGAACTCCGCTACGAGAATCCGCACGATCTCATCAAGTTCAAGCCGCTTGCCTTTCGGCAGGTGATCAAGGTCTGTGCGCATCGCTCCTGATCTAAACGAGATCGATCCAAACGCCAGTCTGCGCTCGAAGGTCCTCACGTGAACCCGAAAGAATCACCTTTGTAGTAACGGAGCGCCAACCTAAAAATCAAAGGTGCAACGACCGGACACATCCTGCCTCCGCCTATTCTATGGTCCGAACGGGCCCAGAGCGCGATCGAGACCTCCCGCGCATGCTGCGCAAGGGCTGCGCAGTTGCGACGCAACGACATCGCGCGGGCCACGCAGGATCAGCAATCTGTGGTGCCTTTTTCCACCTAGTTGCCAGCGCTGTACCGGATTCCACTGCATCCGCGAGCATCAACACCTCCATCCTGTCCGACGGTGACGAAATCCAGGTTCTCAGGAGGCGCGCACGAGCATGCAGCGCAATTTGTCCGCGAGGCAGTTCGCGCGGGTCGGTGGAAAGCTGGCGAAGCCATCGATGTTACTGCGCTCGCTTTCGAGCTCGGCATCAGTCCAAGCCCGGTGCGCGAGGCCCTCGCACGGCTTCGGGGCGAAGGTATTCTCGGCTCCCGCTACCGGGACGGGTACTCGCTTCCGCTGCTCCAGCCTCATGAGTTGGTTAGCGAATACCGATTCATGGGAACTCTTGCGTTAGCCGTTGTGACACAGGCGGTTGAGCAGATTGATGTGCCAAAGCCGTGCCAGTCCACGTATGCCGGGCGATTAGAGGCGTTGTTCCTCTCTTTGGCCCGCGCAGCCGACCTGCCGAGCGCAGCGATAACGTTACGCCGCTCACTACTGCGGCTCCACTCGTACATTATGGCAGAGCCCCACGTTCTCGAGTCTGCGGAACGGAATCTCGGAGATTTGGAGAGCCAGCTGGCCGATGGCGACGCCGCCAAACTAAAGACGCAGCTCGAACGTCACTTTGGAGAGTGCGTATCGGCGGCCCCTGCAATCGCGCGCTATGTGTTCGAGCATTCCAGGTCTGAGAGCTCGTCTGATTAGGTCTATCGCTCGGTCCCCCGCACCATTTCGCGGCTACGGACCTACGTGGCATCATGGCCAACGGGGGCAAAGGCGTACTGTCCCCCGAACGCCGTCGCAGCCGTGTCGTTCCGCTCCACTGATGATGTCGGCTGGGCGCCGACCCTCACAAAAAGATTCGAAAAAGCACTCGAATAGACCGAGCTGCGGGCGCTCACTTCCGCTGCAGCAATATCGCTGCTTGATAGCGAAGGAGTTCGAACATGAAGACTCATCTGAGTGGCCGGGCCATCAAGCTCGGCAGTGCCCGCGATCTCACGAAGGCGATCGGGGGGACGGAGACCCCGGAACTCGAGAACCCGATGTTCCTCCGCAAGAACGTCTGACGGGATGGGGAAGCGGTACTCTCCGCTTCCCCATACGACTATCATGCGAAAGCCACGCTACCGTGCCGCCAACCTCGACGGCCTGACCATAGTCCTCGACCTCGCCAAGGCCGACTATCTGGCGATCCCGCAGTCATCCGCGCAGGGAACCAGAGGACAGGAGGAAGTTGCCGGGTTTTTGGACACGGTCGTAAACGACGTCCGCTTTACTGATCCGCATGTGGTGCCCCGAGCCCGCCGAGATCTCGACTCATATGAACCGACAAGTAGGGAACCTCCCCGCCGGGGCGATTGGATCAGGCTAGCGACTTCCATACCAGCTGCGCTATGGGCTCTCCGCATCGGGAGCCCTGCCGACTGGTTTCCCGACGAGGGCGCACGGACGCCTGCCGCCGATGCCGAGACAGTCGCGGCGGCCCGGCGCTTTCGGTCGATGCGTCCGTTCGTGCCAAAGCTGTCCCGGTGTCTCCCGCATTCGCTGCTTCTGCGCTCATATCTAAGCGCGAGCGGCCACCAGAGCGTGTTGGTGATCGGCGTTCGCCAATTTCCGTTCGAAGCCCATAGCTGGGTCCAAGCCGGAGACGTCGTGCTGACCGACGATCTCGAGCAGACCGCGGCATTTGTTCCGATCGCGGTGGGTTGACATGAAACAGCCAATAGCAATGGCGCTATGCGCGCAGTCTGAAGCTGATGATCGCATCAAAGGCGCCGTAGATGCCGCAGAGCGAAATTTCGGCGCCAGAGAGCGACGTAGCTCTCAATCGAGTTCCGGCACGACCCGGACATTTGGCGCAAGCAATCCGGTTCTCGATACCTGCAATGGAGCGGTTTCCCTCCAGGTTTTCGGCGAGCTGCATTGCAAGGATCTCCAACGGCTTGAGACAGCGCTTGGGTGCGCCAAAACTGCCCCGGAGGCGGCGAAGGCCATCATTCGCCAAGCGTGGGGAAGCTACGTCGCCTTTGTGGCGGACGAAATTGGGATGTTTGCACTCCGGGATCCGTCAGGAGCTGTTCCCCTCTTTATTGCTCGTTCGCACGATCTGCAGGTGGCATCGACACGACTGACTCCCGCATTTCTGAAAGCCGCTGGACTGAACTGGAGCATCGACACCAGTGCTGTCGCCAAGCTCCTCGCCAGTCCAGCCGCGCCCGCTTTCTTGTCTGGACTATCTAATGTCGAAATCGTCACTCCCGGGCACCTCGTCAGCCTTAGGAACGCGGCAGATTTCAAGCGAATCTGGCGTCCCAGCGAGATCGCACGACGCCGCAATGTGCTCACGTCGGACGTTCTGGCGTCCGTGTTGGACGACGTGCTCCGAGCACTAGCCAATAACAGGCGGATCGGCGTGGAGCTCTCAGGTGGCCTCGACTCTTCGATCGTATTCTCGTCGCTTGCGAGCCTGGGACATCGGCCAAAGCCATTCAATTTCGCCACTGCGGGCAGAGGTGGGAACGAAGCCCATTTTGCGACCGATGTCGCTGATCGCTGGGACACGCCTCTCCACCTATACTCGAGTGCCGACGCGCTTCCCTGTTACAGTGCCTTTGACGCGCTGGCGCAGGGCGTTCAGCCCGTTGTACATGGCCTCGATAGCGTGTTCGCCCGGGCAAGGCAGGATCTGATCGACCGCGAGCAGATTGATATAATCATGACAGGGCAAGGAGGAGATTCGCTTTTCTTCAACGTCCCAACCCGCCTCGTCGCTGCGGATCGCAGCCGGGAATTGGGGATGAGATCGCTACTCGCCCCAAACACCATTGATGATGCGAGGAGGGTGAAAGGATCCATCTGGAGCGTCCTAGCGGCCGCGTTTGGAAGGCGGACGAAAGACGATCGAGGTGATCACGACTGGTTGACGCCCCATCTACTTGGACCGGCAGCGGCTCCAGCCCTCAAAGATCCGTTGCCAGTCCACCCATGGCAGGTGGAATGCGCCGATCTTCCCCCTGCAAAGGCGCTTCACCTCATGGTGCTGGCCCACTGCCAGGTTTTCCATGGGGACCGGCTATTCGCGCCAACTGCGTCGATGATTCACCCGCTCCTAACCCAGCCGCTCCTTGAGGTTGCTTTGGCGTGTCCCACGTACGTTCTGCAGTCTGGCTCTCGAGATCGGGGACTGGCGAGGGAGACATTCAAGGCGAGGCTTCCGTTATCGGTGCTCTCTCGCCGCAACAAGGGGGAGGCCTCCGATCACTATGCCAGAGCGATACTTCGTAACCGCGATTGGCTTCTGGACTATCTTCTACACGGAAGGCTTGTGGGGGCGGGCCTTCTCAACCCCTGTGCAATCGAAGAGGCCATGGGCATCGACGCGATCAGGCTTGGGACGGATTACCGAGCATTTCTGCAGTATGCGAGCATGGAAAGCTGGATGCGCAACTGGTGCTAACGCCGCTCCCCTGAGGCATTCGCGGCTGGAGGCATCTTCTCTTTCAGGAACGCCAGAATCGTATTCCATTCGTATCTGATGTTTCCCGGGCTGTGGCGGATGTGGCCATCACCGTAGAGTCGAAGCAGCGATGCGTCCTTTCCCAGCCGCGCAAGGCTGACAAACAGATGCTCTGCCTGCTCTATCGGAAAATAGTCAAATTCGGCCGCTATCAACAGCAGGGGCGCCTGGACTTTGTCAGCGGCGAAAAAGCTGCTGGCGCGGACGTAGCGTTCCGGATCTGACCAAGGAGCGGCTTCGAACCTGCCTTGGCCTGTCTCGTACCATGCGATGTTCGCACTGAGGGGCGGTCCTCCCAGGAAGCTGACCTTCTGGGCAGGGGAAACCGACCCATAGGCCGCCCCAAACTCGACCAAGGCGCTTGAGGAAATGATAGCGCGGTAGCGAGATGACCGAGTTGCGATCGTCAACGCATTTATACCGCCGTAGCTGTGCCCATGGATAGCCATACGCGAAGCGTCGATGAGGCCCGTGGAAAGACCGGCGTCAACCGCCTCATCCAGATTGTTGATCAACGTCTCCTGGAGCTGTCGCGCGGACCCTTCCGGAATGCTGGGCAGCAGGACCGCGTAGCCATTCGCGACAAGGATCGATGGCTTTAAAACCGGACTCAGACCTTCTGGCTTCGCGAGCCAGGGCAGATCGTCGCCATATGTCGTTCCCTGGTAAGGGTGGATTACAAGCGGAAAAGGCCCCTTCCCCTCGGGTACGAGGAGCCAGTCAACCACCGAAAGCTCTCCAACCCTCCGCTTCAGAGCAATTGCCTTGGGTGGGATCACATCGGCGAGGCGGGCAGAAATGGTATCGACTAGACGAGGGGGCGATCCCGATGAGTTGAGATAGAGGCGCCCTACTCCGTGGGTATCTGTCGAAAGAGTGATCGCACTTTTGTCCCTGTCCGACACAGCAAGGATTTGTGAGCCGCGTGAAACCGAAAGCGTCGTCGGCGAGTCACTTTTGAAACCGAAATTAATTCGATCACTTTGCGCCCCGAACCTGCGAAGAAGGGGCGCTTCCGGGCGGCGGAAGCGGCGGATCCCGGTGCTATTGGCATCGAGAAAGTCGAGATCCACGATCGGATGATCAGCACCGGCGACCTTCTTCGGCTCGAGCGATGGGCCAACCCGCCACAATCCCTCAGCATTCGACAGCCAGACGATGCCGCCGCTGGCCGCGACCAAGCCGTATTCTCCAACATGACGCGGCTGCATATTCGAACCAGCTAGCAGACCCGACCAACCGCTGGCGTGCGACCTCACGAGCAGGTTCTCCCCCGACCATACAATGGTCTCGGACCTCGCCCCTGACGTGGCCTGCACGGCGAGCTCTCCGTCAATGAGCACGTGAGCCTTAGCCGTCTCCCACGTCGCGCCATCACGGCGAGCGATGACAGCTAGCTGCCCGGCGTCCGAGAAATTCAACGATCCATCCTGTAGATCGCACTTGGGGCAGGGTTCGGTTACACGACCGGTCACAGTATCAAGCACGCGAAGACGACGTCGGCGGCTCTGGTTGAAGAAGGTGACGAGCTGCCCAGTATCAGGAGCTACGGCGTCTCCCAGTTCAACCACGGCCACACTGCGTCGGTCCGTCGACAGCAAGAAGTCGGAGATCTCTCCCGAAGTGAGAACCTGCTCCTGTCCGGTGGCTACGTTCGCAACCACTAGATCGCGCCCCTCATACGGGATCGTTCCGGCAAACTTTGTACTCGCGAGGTCTGCAGCCGCAATCCGGCCCGTCGCCGCGTTGGCCCAGCGGCGCGGCATCACCCTCTGAACGATGCCGCCACTGTCGAGTATCGTTGGGAGCCGATCACTGTGAAATCGAACGTAGATTATCCGATGGTCATCGATCCAGACTGGGGCCGGCGCACTCGCCGGCAAGTCTGGAGCAGCAGGCAGCCAATTCACCTCACGCGACCCGAGGTCGAGGATCCCGAGACGGAGTTTGTCGTTTCGGAGGCCGAAGACCGTGAGCTTTTTCCCGGATGGGGAGAAGCCACCGACCCAGTAGCCTGCGTCATCATCCTGATGAAACGCCAGGCTCAACGCGCCAGGCCGAGATAGCTCGAAGAGCATGATCTTCGATGTCATGCGGCGGCTCATGAAGCCATAGGTGAAGCGCACTCCCTTGTCGTAGGGTCCTCGCCGCTCCACGACGACTTTGCCACCGGAGGGCGCAAAGAGAACTTGCCCATAGCTTTCGGAAGCCAACATATCATCGATCGTGAACGGACGCGCGAAAGCGCTGGAGGCGAGGCACGTTAGTGCCAAGCCCGCAAGAAGAGCTCGCATCACTTTTACCCATGGGTTAAGGGGCGCCGCGGTTTGGGTGCCGAAGCGCTGCTAGGTCACCAGGCCTTCGTTACCTGCACCGAGATGCTCCGCCCCAAGACGTCGGCGTTGGCCGGATCATAACCAACCCCGCTCGACCGGTTCACGAATGGTGGGGCTCGGTTAAAAAGATTCCGTGCGTCGAGCGAGAAGGTGAAACCACCGTCGCCACCAACACGTGCTCGGATCTGAAGGTCGAAAGTCATCCACGATCCGACGCGCGGCGCGGGCGCGAAGTCAGTGTTCCGATAGCGGTCCACGTAGGTCGACGAGAGCGTCAAACCAAATGGGCCGCCGGACCAATCGACGCTGGAACGGGCCTTCAGCTTGCTGGGATAGCCAACCGTGGATGAAATGTCATTTACCGGGGCGGCCGGAGTAAGCTGCTGCGAGAAGCGAAAAAGATAAGCCGCGCCGACGTTCGCGGCGAGCGTGCCACCCAGCAAGTCGACGGAGCCACTGAGATCGACGTCGAGGCCCTCTACCGCCACCTTTCGAGTGTTCACATACCTGCCGTCGATAATCGCCCGGTAGGAGGTCAGAGGAAAGTACCCAACATCGACAGCGCCGGGGTCAGCAGCGAGTGCCTCGACCCGAGCCAGATCCGCTGGATTGTTCGCGGGATCGATCAACGACACAAAGGGTGCCAGTGTCGGATCGGTAAGCGCGCGAGTGACGTTCTGAATTCCAGGGCGGTCAATTCGGTCGTCGAAAACCGTGCGAAAATAGCCAACGTCCAGGCGAAGCCGAGCGGCGGGCTTCAGAACAACACCGAAGCTCAACGTGTCAGCCGTCTCTGGCCGCAGGCCCTGGTTCCCGCCGCTTAGTATAAGCACGGGCAATGTCGCTCCGCTTGAAGATGACAGCTGAGTCGGTGTCACGCGAAAAGGCGAGTACACCTCCGGTAGCGCGGGAGCCCGAAATGACGTCCCCCAGCTCCCCCGCAGTTCCAGCGATCGCGAAAGCGACCAAGTTGCCCCGAACTTGGGGTTCGTCGTCCCCCCGAAATCACTGTAGCTCTCATATCGCACCGCAGCCGACATCCTCAACCGACCGACGCCGAACCCAGCTTCCTCGTCGAATACGGGCAGACTCAGTTCGCCAAAACCTGCGCCAATGCTGCGACCCGCCGAGGCCGACAGCGTCGGGGTCGGGGCAATGCCACTGATGAAATTATAGCCACTTGAGGAAAGTGTCTCGCGTCGCCACGCACCACCAATCGCCACGCGCAGCGAACCTGCGGGGACACGGAAAAGTGGACCATCGAGCTTGGCGACTGCTGTGGCGAGCGAGCTGCGCCGCCACCCACCCGAGTTTCCCGATCCAATGAAGCGTAGCACCGTCTCATTGTTCGACGCTCCCGAGCCATATGGGTTGAAGTACCCGTCTCGCGGGGCACTGAACGATGTTGCCGGATCGTCAGGGCTGGCGCCCAGCGCCTCTGAGAGTGCCGTCGAGTTGACTGTGTTCGTTGTGCGATCACCGGACCGCTCGCGACTGAAGAGATAGTAGGTGTCCAGCTGCCACGACGAGCCAAGGTCAGCGGTTACGCCCCCCGTCAGACTAGCCGAGTCTGCCCATCCAGTCGCGCGGGCGGCGCCCAGGTCGTCTCCGAAAGAGTAGGCCAATACAGAGAACGGCGACCCATCGGGGCTGGCGAAATACGGGTTCGCTGCGGTGACGATGAAAAGAGAGGATGACGGCGAGCTCGCGTAGGCAAATTGACGCCGTGACCACCTTGCCTCACCAAAGAGTTCGACACCCTGTAGAGCTTGCTGGCGTACTCTCAGGAATGTGGAATGCCGCTCCTGCGAGGGCAGTGTGTCCGACAGCTCGAACTGGTTTTCCAGGTTACTTCCCGGCATGAAATCCTGGGAAGTCGGACGGTCGGTGTAAGTTGGGACGGCGTAACCAGGAACATACGCTCTGGCGACCGGATCATAGCTGAGTATCGTCGCCGGAGCTGAGTAGTAGAGCCTCCAGTCGTTGCCACCGAGCGGACGAAGGTCGGCCGAACGGGTTGCGGCGCGGTCAGCAGACGCAAGCGAACCTCGATAGTCATACTCGTAGGCTGCGAGGATCCCGCCAGTGTTCCACGTTGTGCCGACAACCTGACTGGCCTGATAGTTGGCTGGCGCCCCGCCCTCGCCGATGCCGGATCTAAGCCGCGTATCTGCGCCCCTGAAGTCGTTCTTCAGGATGACGTTGACCACACCGCCTACCGCATCCGACCCGTAGGTGGCGGATGCGCCGTCCTTAAGGATCTCAATGCGCTCGACGGCTGCAAGCGGAACTGAGGAGAGATCGGCGAAATTGGCGCGGCCACCCGATCCCGCTTGGCGACGCCCATTGATGAGGGTCAGTGTCGCATCGCTTCCGAGGCCGCGCAGGTTTGGCGACGAGGCAAGCGAGGAGTTTTGGCTGGTGCGATCCGTCAGGCCGAAGACAGCAGCGTCTGTTCCCGTGCCTGTGAATCGGCGTGCAAAAAGGACCCCGTTAGCGGGGTGATCGGCGTCTAAAAGGGACCCCTCATTTCGATAGCTTACACAGCCGCGTGGAAGTTCATGCGGCGAGATCGGGATGTTGGTTTTGGAGACAGTGGTTCGTATCCGGCGTGAGTATGCCGGCGGGAAGGCGATCAAGGCGATCGCGCGTGATCTGCATGTTTCGCGGAAGGTGATCCGCAAGGCGATCCGGGCGCCGGAAGGCGCATTTGATTATCGACGCAAGGTTCAGCCGCTGCCGCGTATCGGTCCGTTTCAGGATCGGCTGGATGGGCTGCTGGAAGAGAACGAGTTACGGGGCCGGCGTGACCGGCTTCGGATGACCCGTATCCACGACCTTCTGGTGCGTGAGGGTTTCGAGGGCTCTTACGATGCCGTGCGCCGCTATACGGCACGGTGGAAGGTCGAGCGGCGCAGGGATTTCGGCGACGGGACGACGGCCTTTATTCCGATGATGTTCCAGCCCGGCGAGGCCTACCAGTTCGACTGGAGCCACGAGGATGTCGAGATCGCTGGCAAGCCGATGCGGGTAAAGGTCGCGCACATGCGGCTGTGCGCGTCGCGGGCTGTGTATGTCCGGGCCTATCCACGCGAGACCCAGGAGATGCTGTTCGACGCGCATGCGCGCGGCTTTGCCTTCTTCGGCGGCGTGCCCCGGCGCGGCATCTACGATAATATGAAGACGGCGGTGACGAGCGTGTTCAACGGCAAGGACCGGGTGTTCAACCGGCGGTTCCTGATCATGGCCGACCATTATATGGTCGAGCCCACGGCCTGCTCGCCGGCGGCGGGATGGGAGAAGGGACAGGTCGAGAACCAGGTGCAGACGATCCGAGGGCGCTTCTTCCAGCCCCGTCTGCGGTTCGCCAGTCTCGAAGAACTCAATGGCTGGCTGGAAGCTGAGTGCCGGCGCTGGGCCGAACGGCAGGCCCATCCTGAGCAGGGCGACCAGACCGTGGCGCAGATGCTGGAGATCGAACGCCCTGCATTACAGTCGATGCTCGGGCCGTTCGACGGCTTCAACGAGAGCGAACACGGCGTGAGCGGCACCTGTCTGATCAGCTACGATCGCAACCGATACTCGGTCCTCTCGACGGTGGCGCGGCGCACGGTGCAGGTCCGGGCCTATGCCGACCGCATTGTCGTGCGATGCGGTGATGAGGTCGTCGCCGAGCATCCCCGCTTCTTCGGGCGGAACCGCACGATCTATGATCCCTGGCACTATCTGCCGGTGCTGGCCCGCAAGCCCGGCGCTTTGCGCAACGGCGCACCCTTCCAGGACTGGGAACTGCCGCCGGCGCTCGCCCGGTTGCGACGCAAGCTGGGCAACGGCGATGATGCCGATCGGCGGTTCGTGCGCGTGCTGGCGGCCGTGCTGACCGATGGCCTGGAGCTCGTCGAAGCCGCCGTGCGGGAGGCGCTGGCGACCGGCACGGCGAGCGACGATCTGATCCTCAATATCCTGGCACGGCGTCGCGAACCGCCGCGACCGCTGACGATCGTCACTTCGGAGGACAACGCCCTGAGGCATCCGCCGATCGCCGACTGTGCCCGTTACGACCAACTGAGGAACTTCCATGCAGCGGCATGACATGATCGACGCAATGCGCGGGCTCGGACTCAAGGGGATGGCTGGCGCGTTCGATGAGGCCGTCACCACAGGGCTCCAGCGTCAGCGCACAACGATGGAGATACTGACCGATCTGCTGCGCGCAGAGGCAACGCACCGTCACGCGGCCTCGATCCGATACCGGATGGCGGCCGCCAAGCTGCCGGTGGTGAAGGACCTCGATGCCTTCCGCTTCGAAGGGACACCGATCAACGAAGGGCTGGTCCGTTCGCTGCACGGCGGCGCGTTCCTGCCCGCACGGCGCAATGTCGTCCTGGTCGGTGGCACTGGCACCGGCAAGACCCATCTGGCCATCGCCATCACCGCCAATGTCGTCCGCGCCGGAGCGCGGGGGCGCTACTTCAACACCGTGGATCTGGTGACCCGTCTCGAAGAGGAAGCCCGGATCGGCAAAAGCGGGGCGCTTGCCGCCCAGCTCTCTCGCCTCGACCTCGTCGTGCTCGATGAGCTTGGCTATCTGCCGTTCGCCCGCTCAGGTGGGCAGTTGCTGTTCCATCTGGTCAGCAAGCTTTATGAGCAAACCAGCGTCATCATCACGACCAACCTGGCGTTCGGGGAATGGCCGACCGTGTTCGGCGATCCCAAGATGACCACCGCTCTTCTCGATCGTGTCACCCATCATTGCGACATCATCGAGACCGGCAATGACAGCTGGCGTTTCAAGAACCGAAACTGATCCCCGCCGCAGGTCGAAATTAAGATGCTTTGCGCTGCGCGCGTCTCCGTTCGGGCTCCGCCCTCCCTACGCCGCACGCAGCGCAAGGCGCGTTCCTCGAACGTCGCACCATCCTTGAAAGGGGGTCCCTTTTGCGCGCCGATCGGGGGTCCCATTTGGACGCCGATTGACAGTCATGCTCATGCAATCGTGTAGTCGGGTTTCGACCCGCTGCGCGATACCCTGATCGGAACTGACTTTCGATGTTGGGGGTTCTTAACCCGAACCGGCGCGGAATCCCCCCGCTAGCGTCGGTTTTTATACCGCCCCGCTGCTCCCCCCGGCAGCGGGGCGTTTGCATTACCGGCTTCGACCACGTTCGCGGACTTGGCTTTGATCCGGCACCGCTCGCATATCGCTGGATTGGGACCGGCCTGGCTCTGCAACCTTCTGAGGCTGATCTAGCGATTGCATGGCACGCCCAACCTGCTCCGGGCTGCGCTGCGAAATCTCGGCTCCGATCGCCGCACCCAACTCTTTGACCCGCTGTAACGGTGTCTGGTCCTTGCTAATGACCGCCTTGATATCCCGAACGCCCATCTGCTCGATCAAGCGCGCCTGATATTCTGGCCCCCGCGCGTGGCTGACGTAATCGAGATCCTTGCGGGCCTCGGCCACCTTGATCGGGTCGGCGCCATCCTTGGCGACGGCACGCAACGCGGCGACGGCCTCAAGCCGCGCTGTGGGAAGGTACTTCGCCAATTCCTCTTGCGCCTTCGCCGGCGACATGACGCTGCGCGGTCCGCTCGCTCGCTCGATGTCGGGCGCGGTCGCTAGTTTGCCATCGTCGACCTTCTGGCTCGGAGAGGGGCTGGCAAGCGCCTGCGCTGCACGCTGGAAGGCTTCGACCTTGCGCCGGTCGTCGGGGTCCGCATTACGAACGTCCATCAAGGTCGCAGCCTTGTCCCAGGTCTTTGCGGCTTCGTCGCGACTGCCCTGATCCGGGAAGCGGTGAACCTTCGCCAACTCGTCCGCCATGCTCTTGTCGGGAACCCACCGTCCGTCTTCGAGCTGGGCGCTCCCCACCTTGCGGCCCGTCCGATCGTAGAGAACGATCGCATCAACCTTGCCTTCGTCCTGAAGCGCTTTGATCGTCGAGACGAGGCCCGTGACTGCATCGTCATGGAATTTATCACCGACGCCGCGCCCGAAGCCGGTAGGCGAGGCGGCAATCTCGGCTTCGCGACGGCTGTAGGTGCGGGCGTGGCTTAGATCGGGGTCGACCGCCATTCCGTGAATTTCCACGCGGTAGCTGTTCGCTCGCAAATATTCCGAATTTTGGCGCGCGTAGAACGTGTTCGATAGCGTGCCGTCATAGATGATGTTGCGGTTCGCCTCGGCACCCAGCTTCATCATCCCGGCCGCGATCGTGCCTGCGTCCTGATAGGCCGCGTCGGGAATGCTAAGGTCGCCCTTGGCGATGCGCTCGCGCATATACGGAATGTTCGGTCGGATTGCGTCGGGGTCGATGGTGATCGCGCCGCCCATCCCCTCAAATTGCACCGCGATCGAACGAACGATCATGCTCTTACCGGAGCCGGGTTGTCCGGCGGTCATCACCGCTCTCGGCTCGTCGACCGCTTTGGTGGTGCTAAGCTGCACGCCGATCAGGCTGCGCGCCAGCTTGTCGCGTTCCTCGGTCGATAGGGGCTGCTGGTCGCTCATGCCGATCGCCTCTCTTCATAATTCCGCCGTGCCTGCGCCATCAGGGCGTCGCGGCTTGTCTCGGGTTGAAAGCGGGTGGCGTAATGCTCGCGCAACTCCTGCTGGATGCGCTCGCGGTCGGCACCATCGACCTCGGCCTCCGCGCCATGCAGCTCGGCCGCGCGCGCTTCCCAAAGCTGCTTATGCAGGTGGTCTAGGTTCTCATCGATCGCCGCTGCGATCACCTCAAAACCGGAGGAAGCCATAAGCCGTCCTTTCCCCGCGAAGGTACAACACCTTCCGCGACAAGGCCATGAAGTCGGCCGACAATCCCTTGCGGCGGTCGACGATCAGCGTGACATATGCGGTGAATAGCTAGGACGGCCTATGTGTAATCGCGCCCGCATGTCGCACGAACCGGAAACCCTATGGGGTTCGGCCGCGAGGCTCTTTAGCGAGCGCCCACGGGATAACCGCTTCAACCCTAGCGAGCTGCGCCCGAAGAGCCGGAATTACATCATCCGCGAACAGGACGGCGAACGCGCGTGGGACGTGATGACTTGGGACGTGCTGGGCGGAAAAGCGCCGTGGCCGATGACCAACGTTCGCAACCTGGGCTTGCCACAATGGCGCAAGCTGGCCGCATCACCAGAAAATCGCTGTATCGTGCCGTTGACCGAATTTGCTGAGTTCACCCCGGACAAACACGACCTGGGCGATGGGAAACCCCCGCTGAAAGGCGAAATGTGGTTCAACGTGACCGATCAGCCGGTCTTTGCCGTGGCGGGTTTCTGGCAGGAAACCGCTGAAGGCAATGGCTTTACGATGGTCACATGCGACCCGAACAGCCTGGTCGCGCCGATCCATCCGAAGGCCATGATAACGATCCTCGAACCCGACGACATCGATCGGTGGCTGCGCGGTTCGTATGACGATGTGGTCGCCCTGCAACGCCCCTACGATCCGGCGAAAATGGAGGTACGCGGGCCGGTATTTCCGACCCGGCGCAAAGAGCGATAAGGCTCGCCGTCGAGCCGCTATCCACCAGATTGCGACGAGCCGGGAAAAATCCCGTTCCTATTATGTTCTTTTGCGCGTTACAATCGCGCGATGACCGTCCTTGCCCTTCTACCGGAACACCCGATTCCGCTGGCCGAAATCCCGGCCGATCTGCGCCTGCAAATCATCGGATCGGCGGGAGCTGGCTTCCCGTCACCCGCGCAGGATTGGGAAGAAACCGGGATCAATCTCGTCGAGCTGCTCCGCCTCGATCGTGCCGCCAGCTTTGTTTTCGAGGTGCGTGGAAATTCGATGGTCGACGCCGGCATCTATGACCGGGACGTGGTTGTGGTCGATCGCGATGCTCGGCCGTCTAATGGCCGGATCGTCATCGCCGTTGTCGATGGCGGCTTCGTGGTCCGACAGCTCTGCGCCCGCGAAGGAAGCGCATACCTTCAAGCGCGCAACAGTCGGATGCACTACCCCGAGACAAGCGCGGAAGGTGTAGAGATTTGGGGCGTGGTGCGCGCGAGCGTGCGCAACCTTCAGGCGTAGCGGCTATGTGGGCCATCCTCGACATCGAGAATTTCTATGTCAGCGCGGAACGCCTGTTCGATCCGATGCTGCGCAATGTCCCGGTAATTGTGTTGTCTAATAACGACGGGTGTGCGGTCGCCAGAAGCTCCGAAGCGAAGGCGCTGCATATTAAGATGGGCGCACCTGTCTTCAAAATACGCGACGTTATCAAGCGGCATGGCGTCGAGCTGCGATCATCCAATTACGAACTCTACAGCGACTTAAACCGCCGCTTTAAGGGGTGACTACACGAAAGTGACGTATCTGCACGGTAAGAGCGAACGGATAGCGAACGTCAAGAGGCGAGCAGGGAGCTGACAGCGCGCAGCGGCCGCAAGGCATCCGGATCGGGCCGATCTTCGACATTCCAGCTATAGTCACCGGTCAGCGAGATATGCTCCCAACCCAATGGCGCGATGTGGCGCGCGATCTCGTCGGGTGTGCCAACGTCAACCAACGCCATTTCGAGATAGCGGGTGTTCCACAGGATGATGGCGGCGACGAGCAGGTTGAGGCCAGAGGCACGATAGGTCTGGTTCTCGAACCGCCGATCACGCAACTCGCCGAGTTGATTGAAGAAGAGCGCGCGGGCGAGCGCATTGCGGGCCTCACCCTTATTGAGGCCCGCTTGGGTGCGCCGGCGCAGGTCGATGTCGCGCAGCCAGTCGAGCATGAAGATCGAGCGTTCAAGGCGGCCAAGCTCGCGCAGCGCGAGGGCCAGTCCATTCTGTCGCGGATAGGCGGACAGCCGGCGCAGCATCGCCGAAGCGGTGACGGTGCCGGTGCGGATCGACGTGGCGAACCGCAGCAGTTCATCCCAATGCGCCGCGATATGACTCAAGGCGATCGGTTCGGCGGTCATGCCAGCGAGCAAATGGCCGGATTCCTGGCCGGGAAGGAGGTGTAAACGACGCTCCTTGATGTCGCGCAGGCGCGGCGCGAAGCGGTAGCCGAAGAAGGGCATGAGGCCGAACACATGGTCCGATGCCCCGCCCGTATCGGTGTAGTGCTCCTCGATCGTCAGGCCGGTCTGGTGATACAGCAAGCCATCCAGCACATAGGGCGCTTCGCCAGCGGTCGCCGCGATCACCCGACTTGCGAAGGGGTCATATCGATCAGAGACATGAGTGTAGAAGGCGACGCCGGGTTCGTTGCCGCTGCGCGCGTTGATGTCGCCGATCGCGGCCCCACGGCCCCCGGCATGAAATTGCTGCCCGTCGCTCGACGAGGTAGTGCCGTCTCCCCACAGCGCGGCGAGCGGCATGGTGCGATGGGCGTCGATCAGCCTTCCCAGCGCTTCGCCATAGGCGGCCTCGCTGATGTGCCAGTCGTGAAGATGGGCGAGCTGGCGCAGACTTGCGCCCCGGCAGGTTTCCGCCATGCGCGTGAGACCGAGATTGATGCCATCGGCGAGGATGACGGTAAGCAGCGCATTGCGATCGTCGGCTTCCCGGCCCGAGCGCCGGTGGATGAAGCATTCGCTGAACCCGGTCCAGGCATCGACCTCTAGCAGAAGATCGGTGATCTTCACGCGCGGCAATCGATCATAGGCGGCGCGACGGGCAATCTCGGTGGCGGGCGGTGTTGCCGCCTTCAGCGGCGAGATGATGAGACCGTTTTGATCAAGCCTGACCTGGGGCAGTTCCCCTTGCCGCGCAAGGACCGTCACCTGTTCGATTGCCGTGTCGAGCCTGGTGCGCCTTTCCTCGATATACCGCTCGAAATCCGTTTCGATGGCGAGCGGCAACGGCCCCTTCTCGCGAAGCGCCGCAAAGGTCGCCGGCGGTATGAGATAGCTGTCGAAATCGCGATACTGCCGGCTTCCCGCGACCCATATATCCCCAGCTCGCAACCGCTCGCGTAGTTGCGACAAGGCGCATAATTCATAAGCGGCACGATCGACGATGCCATCCCGCAGGACGAACGGCCGCCATGCGGCAGGCACGAAGCGCAGCGGCACGCGATCGGGCAAGCGCCGTTTGCCGGTCCGGTATAGCTCCGCGCTGATAGCCAGCGCCGACAGGAGTCCCTGCACCGCACCGGCGCCACGAAATTCAAAGGCGTTGAGGAAGTGGCCGGCAAAGAGCTTCACCGTGCGATGCCGCTCGATCAATTCGGCGGTGCGATCGACGGTTTCCGGTCGCCCGAGCACTTCGGCCTGCTCGACGGCCACGGCAAAGCGCTGCCAGTCCAGCGCCTCGATCTGCGCCAGAGAATCCACGCCCTTGCTGCGCGCGTCGATGAGGAGGCGACAAGACCCTGTGAGCGTCCGGAGATGGCCTTGCAGCCCGCGCACCGTCTTGAGGGCCTTGTCGCGGGTCCGGTTCTCGGCGCGGCGCACCATGCTGCCCAACAGCTTGTCGAACATCGTCAGAGTGGCGTCGGTCAGGCTTTCCTCAAGGCGGATGCCGGTTGCCGCCAGCGTTGCATGGCGGCGCAGGGCATTGAGTTCGCTAAGGTGCTGCGGTGTGATGCGGCTGCCTTCGTCCGCCAGCCTGTCAAAAGTCAAAGCCGGGATCATATCGGCACGGGCGCGATCAAGGCCCAGCGCGCGGATATAGGCGAGCCGTTCGATCAGGCGCAGGATGTTGCGCGCTGCCGGCGATTGTGGCGCATTGCGCATCCAGGATAGCCATGTCGCGACCTGCCCCGGTCGTCGGGCCAACAAATCGTCCAGGCCCTGAAGGGTGTCAGACAGCAGGCCATTCGTGAGCACTTCATAGGTAAGCTGTTCGGCTTGCTGGCGCGCCCGCCGCAGCACCGCTTCAAGTATCGACGGAGAAGGCAGGAGGATCTGCAGGCGCCGGATTTCATCGACGATGACGCCTGCCATCTGGCCGGGGTGTATGATGGTCTGCGCGATTGGGACCGAGAAGGCGACAACTTCACGGAAGGCGTTGCGGTCAAAAATCCTGAACCCGTGCGATCGTCGGATTTCGACGAGATGCTCGCGACGGGTCTGGTCCCGATGGGCATAGTCCGCGAAGGCTGCTGGCGTGACGCCGAGTTGCTGCGCCACATAGGCGAGCACAGGAGCGGGCGGGACTTCACCCGCTTCCAGCGCACGGCCAGGCCATCTCATATATAGCATGAGCATCGCATAGCCGAGCCGGGTGGCATCGCCGCGACGGCGGCCGACAATTTCCAGGTCGTCGCTGGTCAGCGTATAATGACGCGCGATCTCGCGCTCATCGAGCGGCGCGCCATAATGCCCCGCCCAGATTTCCGGGCTCACCAGTCGCCGTCTCGCCAAGCATCATCTCCTTCGCTTTGCGTGTCCGTCAGACGGTCCTCTGGCGGCCAACAGGAATATGTCCGTTAACTCTGGACCTGTAACGGCGATTCGGACAAGATCGCATAATGACGGGAAAACGGACAGGATCGGGCAGCATGTGGCGCTGATCGGCTATGCGCGCGTCTCGACCGCAGACCAGAAGCTCTCGCTCCAGTTCGACGCGCTGAACAATGCCGGGTGCGACCGTATATTCGACGATCACGCATCCGGGGCAAAAGCCGATCGGCCTGGTCTGACCGAGGCGCTCGCCTATCTGCGCACCGGCGACACGCTGGTGGTCTGGAAACTCGATCGTCTTGGGCGCTCGATGAGCCACCTGATCGAGAAGGTCGGCGAGTTGGCGACGCGCGGCATCGGGTTCCGCTCACTTACCGAAAACATGGACACCACCACTTCGGGCGGGATGCTGGTGTTCAACATCTTCGGTTCGCTAGCCCAATTCGAGCGCGACCTGATCCGGGAACGCACTCATGCTGGCCTCAAGGCTGCCCGCGAGCGAGGTAACAAGGGTGGTCGCCGCCCTGTCGTCACTCCTGACAAGCTGCGCAAGGCACGGGCGCATATCGCAGCGGGGCTAACCGTGCGCGAAGCCGCCGCTCGGCTCAAGATCGGGAAAACCGCCCTCTACAAAGCCCTCGAAGGCACCTGATACCGCAGCCACCCTTGCATGCGTTCCCAAGCCCACTTGCGTGGGGACCGTACGTGCCTTCAGGGCTTCGCTTGATATGGCATTGGCACCCACGCGAAATGTCCGCTGACGACACTGACGTGTCCAAGCCCGCGAAAGAGGGCTCTAAAAGCATAATCCAACGCCTTTTAGGGGACAAGTCAGCATCGGTCGTCCGCAAGGCTGCTCCCGACTGCTGTACAAGCTACTTGAAAATAAGTGAGCAGTCGTTTATATAAATAGCGTGACTGATTCTTCTTCCTCCACTCGCGGCCGCCCGGTAAACGAAGCGGCACGTGCAGATCGCACCGCGCAGATTCTCGCTGGCGCGCGACGCTGTTTCATTGAACATGGTTTCCATGCCTCAGCTGTCACCAAAATCAGCGAAACGGCCGGCGTCAGTGTGGCCAATATTTATCAGTATTTTCCAAACAAGGATGCCCTGATCGAAGCCCTCATCCAGGAGGATATCGAGCGCGAACTGGAGTTCATTCGGCTCATCGAAATGTCCGGACTGTCGACAGACGCCATGCGCCCCATCCTCGCTCCATATTTTGAGACGGGGATCGGCCGAGAAGTCGCAATCTTGGCGAGCGAGATGGTCAGCGAGGCTTCCCGCAATCCCAAAATCGCCATGATGCAGGCGGTAGCGCTGGATCAGGCAAAAGCCGCCATCGCGCGGGCGGTGGAGCGGGAGCAGCGGGCGGGGCGTATAAATTGCGCTGTGTCGCCGGATTGTGCCGCGAGCATGATATGCCTCATCTTCGACAGCATGACCCGTCGACTGATATACACCCCGACTCCTGGCCACGAACTGCTCGATGAGCTGCTCAAGCATTTCGATTTCATCTTAAACGCCCGCTAATTCGCGAAAGCCAACGCCATGAGTCCTTCCCATACCCATATGAGCACCTTTTTCGGTATTAATATAAGCGATCATTCCCTTATGTATGGGATTGCTGGGGTGGTTACTTTGGTTGCCGCCGGTGTGTCCGTTGCAGTCCTCGCATCGGGATCGTCTTCGGCCGCTGGCGAAGTGGCACCTTTCGTCGCCGCGTCGACGGCCCAGCCCGATACCGCCGCATCCACCAGCATCACCGGGCGCGTCGAGGCCCGCACGCCGCTGCAAGCTGCGGCGCCTGTCGGGGGGAGGATCGTCCGCCTCGTCGTCCAGGTTGGAGACCGGGTGCAGGCAGGACAGGTGCTGGCGGTGCTTGACGGCGATGCCGCAGGCTTGCGCGTGGAGCAGTCGGACAATGAAGTCGGTCGGGCGCAGGCCGTAGCGCAGGAGCGCGAGAAAGCCGCGCGCCGTGCCGAGAGCCTTCTGGCCGCCGGCGCCATGTCTCAAGCTGAAGCCCAGGCGGCGAAAGCCGAAGCGCAGGCGGCACGCAATGCGCTGGGCGCGGCGCGGGCGGGATTGGCCATCGCGCGCAAGGACGCATCCCTGCACGTCGTGCGTGCACCTGGCGACGGCTATGTCACCGCGCGCCTTGCCCAGCTCGGTAGCGTTGCCACCCCCGGACAACAGCTGTTCGCGATAGAAGGCGGTGTCGGCCAGAGCATCATCGCCGCCGTTCCGCAGGACTTGGCGAGCAGCCTGCGCCCCGGAACCAGCCTTGCCTACGATGGGGCAGGCGAAAGCGGCGCGGCGATCGTAGAGGCGGTCTCGCCCGCCATCGAGCAGGGCGGCTTCGTCCAGGCCCGACTCGCCATCCGGTCCGGCCAGCCAGCTCCCGGGGCCATCGTCTCGCTGGCGCTCGGGAGCCCGGCGAAGGCTGCAGCGGGTGCGGGCACTTCGGTGGTTCGCGTCCCTTTGAGCGCGGTGCAGGTCGACCGCGGCGGCACGCGCTTCGTCTATACCATCGATCCCTTGAGCAAGGCCCGTGCCGTTCCTGTCGCACTGACAGGTACGGTCGGAGGCGATGCCCGCGTAAGCGGCAAACTCCGGCCCGGAACCACGGTCGTCGCCAGCGGCGGCGCCTTCCTGCGCGAAGGCCAGACCGTTCGCCTTGCCAAGCCCGCAGTCTGAAGGCGCTTCGTCCATGACCGATCCCCGTTCGTCCCTCACGCGGACCGCGCTGGCAAGTTCGCGCTTCGTCATCGTCAGTGCGATCCTCGCCTGTCTCCTGGGCATCGTCGCCCTGCTCGACTATCCCGCGACGGAAGAACCGTCCGTCACCCTGCGCACCGCGACTGTCGAGGCCTATCTGCCCGGCGAGAGCGCGGAGCGGCTCGAAAAGATCCTTGCCCGCCCGATCGAGGAAGCCCTGCGCGGCCAGAGCGAGGTCAAGACGCTCGACACGCGCATCCGCCAGGGCAACGTGCTGATCTATGTCACCCTGCGCGACACGGTGCCCGGCGGAGACGTGTCCTTCGTGTGGCAGCGGCTCAGAGCAAGGTTGGGACAGATTGCGTCCGATCTGCCTGCGGGCACGCAAGGCCCGCTCCTGAATGACGATTTTGGCCGCGTCGCGGTGCGCACGATAGCCATCACTGGAAAAGGCTATAGCGCCAGCGATCTGGAATTGTGGGCGCAGCATCTGCGCAATCAGTTGCAGGGTGTGGACGGCGTGGCCTCCATCTCCCTTCATGGTGTCCGGCGCGAGATCGCCTATGTCGATCTCAAGCCCGACGCGCTGCGTCAGGCCGGCACCAGCGTGGAGGACGTGCGCTCTGCCCTGGCCGCGCGCGATGCCGTCGCACCCAGCGGAACCGTGACAGCCGGCGGGACGACCCTCACCCTTCAGGCAGGGGATCGCATCACCCGGTCGAGCGATCTGGCCGCCTTCCCGGTCCCGGTGCGGGGCGGTTCGTCCGTGCCGCTGGGTTCGATCGCGACCATCCGCCAGATTCCGCAGGCCCCCCCGCAAGGTGGCGCGTTCTTCGACGGCAAACCTGCCGTGGTGCTTGGCGTGGCGATGCAGAACGGCCTCAACGTCATGAGCTTCGCCGACCGACTGGAAGACCGCCTTGCCGAAATCCGGCCGACCCTGCCGGCCGGATTGCACGCCAGCGACATCACCGATCAGGCGCAGGTCGTCGCAACCGACATCAAGAAGGTGGGCCAGGTCTTCGTCGAGACGGTCATCATCGTGCTCGCGGTGGTGATGCTGTTCCTGGGATGGCGCAGCGGCCTGGTGACCGGCACCATCGTCCCGATGACGGTGCTCGGCACCATCCTCATCATGAATGTCCTGGGCATCGAACTTCACCAGATATCCATTGCCGCAATCATCCTCGCGCTCGGCATCTTCGTCGACAACGGCATCGTGGTCGTGGAGGATTACCAGCGCCGCATCGCCGAGGGCGAGAGCCGCCTCCCGGCCGCCATCGCGGCGGGTGAAACGATGCTCAAGCCCTTGCTCGTGTCCTCGCTCGCGATCATTTTCGCCTTCGCGCCGCTGGTGGCGGGGCAGACGGACACCGCCGAATATATGCGCAGCCTGGGCGTCGTCCTTGCGATCACGCTGCTGGTCTCGCTGCTGCTCGCGCTGACGGTCACACCCATTCTCGCGCATCGCTTCATCAGCGCGGACGCGCATCATGATGAGGAGAAAGGCGCGCTTGGCAAGATCAAGCGCTGGTACGGCGGGATCGTCGTCAAGGTTCTGGCGCGGCCCGTTGCGGTCGCGGGCGGGATGGTGGCGCTGCTGGCCGGCGCGATCCTGCTGATGCAGGCGGTTCCGGCCGAACTGTTCCCGGTATCGCAGCGCAAGCAGTTCCAGGTTCCGATGGAAATGGCGCCCGGAACGCGTCCTGAGGAAATGATGAAGGTCGCTGCGCGCGCGTCCACCTTGCTGCGCGATCGCAAGCTGTTCCCGGAGATCACCGATCACGTGATCTATGTCGGCGATGGCGGCCCGCGCTTCATCCTCGCGCTCAATCCTCCCGCACCGGCGCTGCATCGCGCCTATGCCGTGATCAACGTCAACCCGCACGCCGATCCCGATGCAAGCATCGCGCGCGTTCGCAACGTGCTTGCCGCACGAATTCCCGGCGTGGATCTGGATCCCAAGCGCTTCTCGCTGGGCAGCAACGAAAAGGACGTCGCGGTATTCCGGCTTGTTGGCGCCGACCGTTCGCAACTCAACCACGCCGCCGACAGTCTGGAAAAGGCACTGCTGCGCATTGACGGCATGCAGCGCGTCCGGATCAACGCCGAGCACCCCGTGTTGGCCCTGACGATCGAGATCGATCAGCCGCGGATCGCGGCGGCGGGCCTTTCCAGTGCCGACGTCTATCGTGCTTTGAACGCCGTGCAGGACGGTTCGATCGCATCTGTGCTGCGCGATGGGGACAAGTCGGTCCCGGTGATCGTCCGCGCCGATGGCGATGAGCGCCAGGCGATGGAACGGCTAGGCGCGCTGCCGGTCGGTCCGGCGTCCAGCGGGGTAACGCTGGGTTCCATCGCCCGTGTGCGGCTGACCGATACGGCGCCGTTCCTCGCAAGGCGCAACCTGATGCCCGTCGTTGAAATAACGGCCCGGCACGCCACCATGAAGTCGCAGCAGATCGTAGATGCAGCGCAGCCCGCCATTGAAGCCTTGCACCTGCCGACCGGCACGAGGCTGGAACTCGGCGGCGAAATCGAAGAAGGCAAGAAGGCCAATGCCGGGCTTGCAACTTATGCGCCGCTGGCACTGGCCGGCATGTTCCTGCTGTTCCTCTGGCAGTTCGGCAGTGTGCGCAAGTCGATGATCGTGCTTGCATCAATGCCGTTCGTGATCATCGGCGGAACGCTGGGACTGCTGATTTCAGGGCAGGCGATGAGCTTCAGCGCGCAGATCGGGTTCCTCGCGCTGGCGGGCATCATCGTCAACAACGCGGTGTTGCTGATCGGGCGGATCCAGGAGGATCGCGAAGCCGGTATGCCGCTGCGCAAGGCGGTAGCCCATGCCGCCGAGATGCGGCTGCGTCCGATCGTCATGACCAAGCTGACCTGTATCGCAGGGCTGGTGCCGCTCTACCTCTTTGGCGGGCCGCTGTGGCAGCCCATGGCTGCTGCCATGATGGGCGGTTTGGCGCTGGGTACGCTCATCACCCTCATTCTCATTCCCTCGCTCTACATGCTCGCCTTCCGTCGCAAGGAAGATGACATGCCCCGCGCCATTGCCGGAGACGCCGCATGATCCGCCGCCATCACTATAGTCTGGCCATTCTCCTGCTCGCTACGGCCTGTGCGCCGCACATAGATCCGCCGGCGCCGCTGCCCGCGCCGCCGGCGGACTGGTCGGTCAGCCAGGACCGCTCGCAAGAGCCGGTCGTGATGGACTGGTGGACGCAGTTGCAGGATCCTCAGCTCGATGCGTTGGTCGCCAAGGCGCTGGCGCACAATGCCGAATTGCGGGCCGCCACTGCCAATCTGCGCGCGGCGCAGGCTCTGGTGCAGGAGGCGAGAGCTGCAAAGCTGCCCATCGGCACCGTCGACGGGTCGTTCCAGCGCAGCCGCACGGCAGGCGCCACGCTCCAGCTCGACAGCTTTGGCGGCCCGGCCGTGCTGCCCTCACAGACCGTAGCCGATATCGGCACCTCGCTTGCGTGGGAGCTCGATCTGTTCGGCCGCCTTCAGGGCCTGTCCGATCAGGCACGGGCCGAGGCAGGACGGGCGCTGTGGGCGAAGCGGGGCGTCGAGGCGTCCGTTGCCGCAGCGGTTGTGCGGGCCTGGGCCGATCTGGCTTCGGCGGATCGGCAGCTTGCCCTGCTCGATCGCCGGGAACCGCTGCTGCGCGATCTCGTCAACCGGATCGAGCAGGCCCATCGTTTGGGTGGTGTTCGTCGCGATGGGGTCGAGGACGCGCGGGCGCAACTTTCTGCGTTACTCACAACCCGTCCCACCGTGGAAGCGGGACGCCGCAATGCGCTGCGCAGGCTTGCTACGCTCACCGGCACCGCTGCCCCGGAGGGTGTGACGACGCTCGCGTCGCTCAAGCCCGATGCACTGACCATACCCGCTTATGTGCGCGCTGGCGATCCTTCGCAGATACTGCGGATGCGCCCCGATGTGGCAGCTGCTGAACTGGCTCTCGCCAAAGCCATGGCGCAGGTCGATGTGTCGCGCGCGGATCTGTATCCACGCATCAGCATTGGCGGGTCGCTTGGTCTGAGCGCACCGCCGGATCGCCTCGATGAAAAGGGTGCGCTCCGATTTGGCATTGGTCCAAGCTTTAGCTGGGCGATATTTGATATGGACCGGGTTCGTTCGCGGATCAGGGCGGCGGGCGCTCAGGCGCAGGCTGCCGGCGCGACCTGGGAGGATGTTTTCCTCAAAGCGCTTGAGGAGACGGATGCCGCGCTGGATGGTTTTGCCGCTTCACGTCAGAAAATGAAGAACATGCTCGATATTGCCCAGGCGAAAGAGCAGACGGCGAAGCTTTCATCAGCGCGCCTTGCCGCCGGGCAGGACAGCATTCTTCAGGCCACGCAGGCGCAGGAACTTGCTCTTGGCGCCCAATCCGATGCTGAGAGCGCGCGAAACACGGCCCTGTCGTCGTGGATTTCTGCCCAGATCGCTCTGGGAGCCGGTTGGAGAATGGAAGAACCGCAGAAATGATCAGCGGCATCAAACAGAAAGTCCAGCCATCGCCTAGTCCGGGCGCTGGTGAGAATATGAGCAATCCTCGCAGTTTCGGCAACCGCGGCAAACCCGCTCAAGTCAATGTAACCGCGAGTCTCTTGGCCAAAATAGGCGTAGGCGTGGCCAGCGTCTCAATCGGGAGTCATGAAAGCATGCGGTCTCTACCTTGTTCTAACCGTTTCCCCAGATAGACTCGATCCGGAATCCTTGGGCCTGCGCGCTGTTAGCTCGCTGCTCAACGCATGACGTTCGCTATCGGTATGCCCTTACCGTGCAGATACGTCACTTTCGTTTAGTTACCCCTTTAACATGGTGATCGCGGAGTTTTCCGATACCGTCGAAATCTACTCGATCGACGAATCCTTTTTCAGATTGCCGGTTCTGCCTGACGGCCTGGGCGACGTCGCCACGGCGCATCGGGTGCGTGAGGCCGTTCAGCGATCGGTCGGCTTGCCGACACGGATCGGGCTGGGGCCGACACGCGCGCTAAGCAAGGTCGCAAATGCGCTCGCCAAAGCCTCGGAAAAAGTGTGGGCCGGGGTCGTCGATCTGCATGACGTCGAGCTGCGGCGTAGGCTTTTCGCGGCCTGGCCTGTCGAAGAGGTTTGGGGGATCGGCCCCGCTCTGGCGGCGCGGCTGCGGCCGATGGGAGTGACAACCGCGGCCGATCTAGCCGCACTGCATCCCGACGTTGCCCGGAGCGTCGGGACAGTCGTGTTGGAGCGCCTGGTTCTCGAACTGAACGGCATCGAGTGCGAGGGCTTTCAGCCCGAGCCGGACCGCCTGAAAGCAACCGCTGTAACACGCTGCTTTGGCGAGCCGGTGAGCGAGGGCGCCACCATACGCGAAGCGATGGTGCGGCGAGCGGTGCGCGCTGCTGAAAAAATTCGGGCGCAGGGGTTGGTCGCGACACGGCTGATCGCCTTCATGCACGGGAGCCGGTACAAGCCTGATGCTCCATCCGCCTCGCGATCGGCGCGACTATCGCCTGCCACGAATGATCCGCGCGTGGTGGCCCGTGTCGCCGGCGATCTGTCGGACGCCATGTTCGTCAGCGGCTCGATCTATACGAAATGCGGCGTGATGCTCGAAGGACTGCACGCTGCGGAAGCTATGCAAGCGGACCTGTTCGCCACGCCTGACCCACGGGCGGGCGATCTTCTCTCCGCTTTGGACGGAATTAATCAACGCTTTGGCCGTAACACCGTCCGCATCGCTGCCGAGGGGCAGGGTGAACGGAGCTATGACACCAAGCGATCGATGAAAAGTAAGGCTTGGACAACTAGGATTAGCGAGATACCGATAGCTCGTTAGGGGGATCGATGGTCGAAACATATACTTTTCAGTTACCCGAAATCGACCACGGACAGAGCATCCCGTATTACCTTACTGTTACAAAGGCGGAAGCCCGCACGATCCTTGACGCTGAACCGGGACAACGCATTGCTCTAAGAGACGACGAGTTTTTAGAGCTGAAGGATGACGGCGCGTTCTTCCTGCACTGCCCGCCTAATCGTGAGGCGGCTCGATACGACAGTCCGGATGTCTTCGCGGCAATGAGCCGCATACTACGCGACGAAGTTGAACAGGACGCAATAAACCGGCTGCGTTAGCGGCTTCGATCCCGCTGGGGCGGCGCAACCGTTGCCGGTCCCTTTGCAGCAAATTCGGGAGCCTTGGGGTCTAGCGGTTCGCCGCTGCGGATCTTCCCTGCAATCGTCTTGCGGGTCGCCTCGCCAAGCGACGTGATCGCCTTCGCGTTTTCCCCACGCTCGCGTGCTGCCGTCATCACGCTCTCAACGATGGCCTGGGCGGGAGCAAGGCGCGGATCGGCAAGGTTCTTTTCCGGCGCGTTCTTCAGGAAGGTTTCGGCCAACCGCTCATGTGCCGGAGAATGGCCGGGTGGCAAAATCGGGCGCTCGAGCGCGCGGATCGCGCGCTGAAGCTGCGCGGTGTTCTGCATGTTGATCTGCACGGCTAGGGCGGACCCGATCTCGCGCACCCGCTCTAATGGCGTCTGATTGCGATGGATGACCGCTTCCACGTCGCGGTGCGCGAGGTAGGTCAGCAAATGCGATTGATAGACCGGGCCTTTCGCATGTCGCACATAGGCCAGCTCGATTTGAGCGTTGCTGATCTGGTTCGCCGGTGCGCCTTCGCGCGTCAACGTGCGAAGCCGATCGGCGGCCTCGGCACGCGCGGGCGGCATGTATCGGTCCAGTTCCTCGCGCACCTTGGCAAGCGACATCTTGTAGCGCTGTCCTGCGGGTGGGTCGCGCGGGGGGAGCA
The DNA here is from genome assembly GCF_056821745.1 of Sphingomonas sp. SDUR79. Classification (NCBI taxonomy): domain Bacteria; kingdom Pseudomonadati; phylum Pseudomonadota; class Alphaproteobacteria; order Sphingomonadales; family Sphingomonadaceae; genus Sphingomonas; species Sphingomonas sp. SDUR79. Next base: position 2,684,476 of record NZ_JBPDIN010000001.1, read on the forward strand.
ATGCCATACCACCCGGCCCCATGCGTGCCTCTGGTCCTAGATCGCGTTGGACGCTGGCTGCGGCCAGCGCGGCGCTCAAGCCGCGATGGTCGCCGGTGGTGAAGCCGTGCCGCGATCCATCCATCCATGCGCGTTCGTCGATGCTGGCGATCCTGATCGGGTGTCCGGCCTGGCGCGCGATCTGCGCCGCATGAACCCGCATGGTGCGGCCATTGCCTTCGCGGAAAGGATGAACGGCGTTCAGCTCGTTTAGGTGGTTGCCAAGCCGATCGAAAAACTCGGCCCGTTGCAGCCCCTTCAAGTTGTCCTTGCCAGCGATATCCTTGAAAACCGCATCAAGCCCATTCGAGACGTAGGGCGCAGCGGCGAACAGACTTCCACCCTTGCCAATGTTGACGGTGCGGTCCTTGCCCGCCCAATCATAGAGGTCCTGGAACAGATGCTTATGGAGCGCGCGATATCCGTCCGCCGTCAGCGGAAAATCCATGCGCGCGGCTTCAGTCGCGCGCGCACGGGTGACGAGACGTTCGCGCTGTGAAAGCTCTTTGTCGTCGGTAATCCCTAGCCGGTTCCGGAGCGTGTCGGTGCCGGGATACGTGTACGGGTCAGCAGGCAAGGATCAGGCTGCGAGCTTGCCCGCGCCGGTCTGGATCATATCGACGACGAGCTTTGACGCGAGGGCGGGCGAAACCCCCTCGTCGAGCATCATCGCGAAAAGCTGGTCCTCGATCGGCTCGGGATTCATGCCCTCGATCACGAGGTTATGCCGTGAATCACGGTCGTCCTCGCGCCACTGTGCGACTTCATCGGGCGTTCCCCGCTCGAAGTCCATCGCTCGGATTTGAGCGCGGATCGCGTCGATATCTAGCTGAACCATGCTAATTCCTTCTCCTGCGACCATAGCCGAAGCATGGTGAATTAACAACAAATCGCTGCCCCGTAGGCTGCACCGTCGACCGCAACCCACCCCGTTTCCGACGCGGGTCGCGGCGCACCTAAGGGTCAGTATTCGTTAGATAGCATGATCGTCAGGACACGCTTTGTCTTGGATGAATCCCACGGCTCGCTACTGCCAAACTCCAGATTGTTGTCGTAATAATCGATCTTCCAGAACACGGTTTCGCTGATCGTATCCGAATCATCGGGCCGTTTCTGTGACCACTCGCCCGATGTGAGGCGATAGATGGTCCCGAAGTCGCGTTCGCCGTAAGGATCGTTATCCTCGTCGAAATTGCTGAACGTCGTAACGTTGTGAAGGACTGCGGCTCGATCCTCTTCCGACAGCGTAAGGATACCAACGGTCATGTTTGCGCGGCAAGTGACGCCGGGGATCGCGCGGGCGGCATCATTGAGGGTGCGAACAGCAACGGTCCGGTCGGTCTGGTCGGTCATGAAATTCCTCCTTCATCTGGCATGGTCCGCAAGGCCACGGCCTGCGGCCCTGCCGTTCCGGCGAGGAACGGGATGGGGAGGGAGGGCGAGAATCTACCGCTGGCGCGGGCGAGCTGCCTAGGACGGTCGGCGCCATCGGCGCCGGGTTTACCGTCCTTGGCAGATTACTCGGGCGGTCGATTGTCGTTCGGGAACGAAAGGGCAGCGCCCTTGGTGTTCCCCTGGCCCCGATCGATCGGCGTCTGCGCTGATCGATCGGGAAAAAGCGCGTCACGCAGCGCGTGTCTGTATCCGACTAGCGATCGTCACCCGGAGGGCGGAAACCCGCTGGCGGGGTTCCGTGGAGTGGTGCGCAGCGCCACGGAATAGAGCGCGGGCCGAAGGCAGGCGTTGCACACCCTAAGCTATATCCTCGCCATTCTTCTCTCGCTGCGCCTTAATACGTTTCTGCCTCTCGACTTCATTGTAATCGTAGATTTTCGTGTTTCGAGGTAGAAGCCCGTCAATAACAGGAACGTCATCGGCGTTTATAATAAACTTCTGCCTGACGTATTCAGCCCGGTTTTTGACCGTGGCCACCTCTCGACCGATCTTAAAGATCGCCACCAAAGCCAACCCTATCACAAGCGACAGATAGAAACTCGGCACTTTCCAAGTTGGACAATCGTAAAAATGCTCGTATTTCGAGTCTAAACATGGCGCTGCGGCATTAAGCGTAGCAATGGTAAGCGCAATTATACCGGCCATGAAACCAAGAAGGATCGTCCTATAATCCCTCGCCCTGTTGTCTAGCAGCGTATATATTTGCGACGGGTCCAAAGCCTTCGGCTCTGTCGGCGCGCTAACAATATCTCTTTCAATATGCGTAGGTTTTCGGAACCACCCCATTTTTATATCCTTTTCCGGTTCTGATCTTGGCAGGATTAAAAGGAACGTGCCGAAGTTGCGAGCGGGCGCGCAAGCGCCCGCCGCTTCGACGGCGCGATGCAGCGGGCGCAACGTACATGGAGACGATTAACCCGGCGTCTCGGGTCGATCGCGTGCCTTCTCCACCAGCTCGACGATCTGCGGGTGCGCGAAATACTCGCCGCGCGTGACCACGCCCAACCCGGGGCCGGTCATTACGTCGCGAAGCCGATCCTCGACGATCTGATCCAGCTCGCCAGCCAGCGCCCAAAAATCGGACTGCTTGTTATCCGCGAACAGCGTGTCCTTTCCCCACGTCGACGCGCTGATGAACTGATCGCGCTCGGTGACGGCCTGGCGCAACGCATCAAGCGCAGCGTTGCCAAGCGCGCGCTCGAACGCGAGTTGAGCGAAAAGACGATGACTGGACATGGAAACCTCCGTGTTGCCGACATTGGCCGGACGGTCGGAAGGGGCGCGGCGAGGGGGGTCAAAGCTCCCCCCGGCTCTGCCGGGGCAATGGGGGGAGCCGATTTGCGCAGCAAATTGGGGGGGACCATTGGCTTTGAGGCCGCTCGCCGCGTCCCTTACGATAGGAGGACACTGACGGACTGCCCTACAAATTCACGCCCGCCCTGCAGGGGCGGTCCGCACTACCCGGCGAAGGATCTCGATCGCCGCGCGATCGGCAACATCGTTGATCTAGTCGACGTCGCGCCGCCATCGGGCGGCGCTCGCGGGGCTGCAAGCGCTGCGAGCGCGCCGGCACCGCGCAGCGGGGTCGGCGCGCAGGCGACGGGGCCTGACCTGGGCGATACAAAGGGGGTCGATTAACACCACCTTGGACAGCGGAAAGGGGGGCGATTAACACCACCCCCCGACCCGGAAAATCAGGCCATTTCTTCGGTCACGTCCTCGCTCTCGATCTGGTCGGCGTCGATCTGGTCGGCGTCGTCGGCCTCGATCTTGTCGAACGCCCCAACGATCATGGGTGCCGGAATCCATCGTGCCGGAAGCCGCTCGGACACGTTGACCGCCAAGTCCGATTTCTTCTTGATCGTGGCGCAGTTGTCGGCGCTGGCATCGCCAACCTGTTCGCGAAGGAGGGTAATCAAAGCGGGGCGCTTCATCCGGTCGAACACCGCGATAGGAGCGGACCAACGGGCGGCAACGTCCACCTCTGCGGCTTTCGCGATCTGCTCGAACTGGTGGTGACGCTGGCCGGGGCAACCGCCCGCGAACACGGTGCCGTCCACCATCATCGCTACCAGCCCCGCCAACAGCGCCATCTTGTCGTCGCTCTCCATGTTGCGGATTGCGTCGAACCGGCCATCGATCGGCACCGACGCGAAGCGCGTTGCCATCGTTTCCTCAACGGGCCGCACGTCGCTCGTCGCCATGAACTCGTCGGGAACGTCGGTGGCAACGGCCTTGGCTTGGATTTCGACCGCCATGTTGAAGCTGTGTGCGCCGTGGAGCAACTGACCGGCAAGGGTATCAAGCAACACGTCGAGCGCGAGCGCCGGATTGGCCGCAACCGCCTCCTGCACGATCTGCGTCTTGATCCGGGTGAGGTCCGCAAAAAGCGTGTTGCTGTAGAGCGGCGCGGGGCCATCGCTGCCCGATGCCGCTGCCTTCGCCTCGGCCTTCGCGCGATAGACACGCTGGCCTAGCGATCCATCGTGCGACACCCAAAGCGCCACCCCGCCGACTGCCAACTGCTCCGCATTGTAGCCGCTAAGCGCCTCGGTGATCGCGTCCTGTTCGTCGACGAGAGGAGTGATGCGCTCGCTATCTTCGCCCTCGGCCCCGGCAATCGCCTCGATCTGCTCGCCGATTTCAGTCAGGCGCGCGGCCTCTGCCTCGGTCGGTTCGCGCTGGCTCTTGTAGAGGTAGCCCTTGCTGTAGAGGTCATAGGGCTGGGTGAGGGTCGCACTCACCTCATACCAACCCGCCTTGCGAAACTCGTCCGCCAGCACGTCTAGCTTCGCCTCTGCCAGTTCCTCGACGATCTCCGGATGATCGGCAAAACCTTCGTCACCCTGCGAGAAAAGGTCGGCGGTGATCGTGCCTCCCTTCTCAACATAGGCATCGCGCCCGACGAACAGGAACGCGCCGCTGCTGGTCGTGACCTTCTCGGTGGTCAGCATCCGGCGGATCGTGTGCGCGTGACCGTTGGACGCCTTGAAAACCTTTAGCTGCTGGTCGTGGTCATCGGTCAGGGTGAGCGCCTTAGCCGCCTCAAGGCTCATTTGATCCTTGGCGAGAATGTCGATCAGGGCAGGATTGAGCGCGGAAAGACGGAGCATCTTATAGACGAAGCTGATCGCCTGACCGAACCGGGCCGCGATTTCGTTGACGTCCATGCCGGTATCGCGAAGGGCCGCAAAGGCTCGGATGCTGTCGGCAGGGTGCATGTCCTCGCGCTGAAAATTCTCGGCAAGCGATAGCTCGATGGCTTCTTCCTTCGTCCGCACCTCGACGGGGAAAGCATCGCTGTTCTTGATGGTCTTGCGCTTCGCCAGCAATTTCAGGCCGCGAAGCCGCCGCCCGCCCGCGAACACCCAATAGCTGCCCTCTTCCTCATACGCGACGAGGTTCTGCAACAGGCCGTGCGCCGCGATGTCGTCGGCCATTGCCTCGATCGCTGCGGGCTTCACGTTGCGCTGATTGAGCGGCGAAATACGAAGCTGCGACAGTTTGACGGTGATGATAGCCATGATCGTTCTCCGAAATCTGAATGTGTCGGGGGCGTGAGGGGAGGGGTCAGCCCTCCAGCGCGGCCAGCTCGTCGAAGTCGGCGGATGCGCGGATTGCGCCGTCACCGGCGTAGGTCGCTCCAGTGCGCGGATAGAAGAAAACGCGGTCGCCTTTGGCGTAGGGGAGGCCGTCTGCACTGGTCCCGCTGCTCTTGGCCCGCTTCCAGTAGGGGTCGCCCTTGTATCGCGTGTAACCCATTGTCCTTCCTTTCCTTTTAAGGCTGAAAGCCGCTCGCTTCAGCAGCGGCTTCTGCCTCTCCGGCGAGGAGCGGGATGGGGAGGGAGAAGGAAAATCGACGGCCTGGTGCGGGCAGGCCGCCTAGCGCGGCCGACACCCCAAAGGGTGTCGGGTGCCGCGCTTGGCGGACAACACGGGGCTGTCTATTTTCCTTCGGGAACGAAAGGGCAGCAGCCCTTGGCGTTCCCCGCGACGATGCCCTCCGGGGGAGGGCATCGTCGCCACAGGTCCACGCCGCGCCTTAGCGCGACCATGCCACGCGAGGTTTCCAACAAGCCCTATGCAACCTTGACACGTTACGGTATGTTGTACGGTATGTCGTAACTGAATACGGAAATACGGTGATGCCTACGGAACGCTTTGAAATGCGGATTGATAGCGAGCTGCTTGACCGCCTGGACCAATGGCGAAGCTCGGAAGAAGATACGCCATCGCGTGCGGAAGCCGTGCGACGACTGCTGGAAAACGGCCTCGCGCACGACAGTCGCGGTCGCGCACCACGCTTTTCAGACGGAGAAAAGCTGATTGCGATGATGTTGGCGGAGCTGATCGAAAAGACGGGCTTACCCGTCGAAACAGACGTCAAGCATGTTCAGCAATCGATCGTAGGGGGTCACTATTGGTCCCTTGCGATGGAAATGCCGGGCATCTTCCATGGCCACACCGACAATCAAAGCCGGGTCCGGTTCGTGACCGATGTCTTGGATATGTGGAGCTTTATCGAAGAAGGCTACGAAACCTACTCCGATGACGAGAAAGCCGATCTCGCTGCGTCAGGCTTCGAGCATGTCGAATTTCCGGGTTTCGATGGCAACAACGAGGGCGAATATCTTTCGATCGCGCGCCATTGGACTGATGATCTATCGAGGTTCAGCCGGTTTAGCGGTCGCTCGTTGAATTCTCACCATCCGGTGGTGGAAGGCTATGCGCAAATGTACGCGGCATTCGAGCCTATTCGTGCAAAACTCATCGGGCGTCGGCTGTCCGTGACCGAAATGAAGACGGTTCTTGGCGCACGGCGTAGCTAATCCCGCGCGCCGGGGTCGCGCAGCGGGACCGGCGCGCCCGATTTTGCGGGTCAGGCGCGCGGCTTTGGGGTGAAGTTGTAGCAGTTGCCGTTTTCGGTCGTGGCGCAGAACGCGGTCGGCCCATCCGGGCGCATCATCTTCTGGTCACATGCGCCACGCGGTTGCGCGACAGGTCGTTTGGTCACGCCAGCCTCATAGGCGCGATATTCCACGACAAGGCGCGGGCAGGGCGGACGCCAGTTCGCGCACAAGGCGCATTTGTTGGACGACGACAGGGTGCGGGGGCGGTCCTCTTCCCATCGAGGACCGCCGTTATCTCCTAAGCCGCGCACGCCAGTTCCTCCGCGCCCATATGGCCTAGCAGCCAATCCGCTGCGGCCTGTGCCTGGGTCGCGGCGGTGAAGATGCACCGCTTGTCGTTGCGAAGGGCTTGGAGCCAACCCGACAAATAGGCGGCGTGGTCCTCGCGGTCGTGTAGCTTGATGCCGATCGCACCGCTGACGAAGGCCGCTCCCAGCTCGGCAACCAGTTCCTCGCGCGCGTAATCCTCCCGCTTGCCCGACATCAAAGAGGGACGGGCGAGCCGGTCGGCGTGGCCGGTCGCGTGGCAAAGCTCATGGGCGAGGGTCGAATAATAGTCGTCGCCGGTATGGAAGTGGGCAAACTCGGGCATGACGACGTGATCGCTGCTCGGCTGATAGTAGGGCTGCGATCCCTGATGGCGAAGGGTGACAGGGACGCGGGAAAAAAGGGTGTCCAATTCCGCATCGCGTTCGTCGGGATTGGTCGCGGTGATGATCGGGGCGGGTGCGGGATATTTCGCCTCGATGCCGTCGATCTGCTCGGCATTGAAAACCGTGTACCGCTTGAGAAATGCGATCTGCTTTTTGCCGTCGTCGCCGCCCTGCTGGCCCTTGTCGGCGTCCACCTCGATCTTGTTCGCGTAAACGACAGTCGAACCCTTTTCGCCCTTTCGGACGCATCCGCCTAGCGCCAATGCCTGCTTGAAGGTCAGCCAATGCGGCGAGGAAAAGCCCTTCGTCATAGACGCGACCCAAAGCGACAGAATGTTGATTCCGCGATAGGGAACGCCTGTTGAACGCAACGGAATGTTCGGCGCGGTGCTGCCGTTCCACGACTTTGACCAAGGCCGGGTGCCTGCCTCGATCATCGCAATCATCTGGTAGGTGATCTCTTGATAGACGTCTGCGCGATTGTCCGTGACCCGTGCCATGATTGAATATCCTTCCCTTCAAGGCTGAAAGCCGCTCGCTTCAGCAGCGGCTTCTGCCCTTCCGGCGAGGAACGGGTTGGGGAGGGGGAGCAAAAATCGTCCGCTGGCGCGGGCAGGCTGCCCTAGGTCGCTCGACGCCCAAAGGGCGTCGCGAAGCGACCTTGGCAGACCACACGGGCGGGCTATTTTTGTTCGGGAACGAAAGGGCAGTAGCCCTGGTGTTCCCCTGCACCGCATGGCCTCCGGGGGAGGGCATGAGTGCCACAAGCTACGTCGCGCCGATCGGCGCGCTGCATCTATGGCTGCCGGATAGAGAGGAAGGGGGTCCGATTATCACCGCTCATAGAGCGGGGGGTAAATGTCACCGGGACCAAAGGGGGGCGATTAACACCGGAAACGAACCGAATGGGGTCCGATTATCACCACCATCGCGGCGCTAGGACGTTGGCAAATTCGTAGGTGAGCGAGGCCGTGCCAACCGCGGCTGCGGCGATGATGAAGAGACCGGCCCGAGCTGGCGCGCGCATGGGGGACGATCGCGTGATGGCGAGGGCGGCGCCGAGCGCCAGCGCGAGCGCGAGCGACGGTCCGAGTTCATGGACAACCAGGCCGGGGAGTCGGTTCGGTAGCAGGTATGGGAAATTCCGGATGACGCGGCCGACGAGGACAGCGCCGGCGATCGTCGTCAGCGCCATTCCCCATTCACCGACACGCTGCGCGCCTGCGGATCTCGGTGGTGACATATACCCCCCCTTCAAACTGCGCCCGCCCGCAAGGGCGGACCGTTGCCGACTAGCGATCGTCACCCGATAGGGCGGAAACCCGTGCGCGGGGTTCCGTGGAGCCTTGCTCGCAAGGCGGAATAGAGCGCGGGCCGAAGGCAGGCGATGAACCTCACTTCTTGATCGTATCGACCTGACAACTCTTCGGGACCGCCGCCTGCCGTGTCGCGAGCGACCGCATCCCCTCATAATCGATACCCCACAAGCCAAGTCGCTGCTCTGCCGCCTTCTTCATCAAGTCGACATACGCACCGCCTGAAAAACGGCGATAATCGACGGCATATCCCTGTGCGACCATCGTTGCCGCCACACTCGCATCATTATTGCGAAAGCGACATGCCAGATTCAGACGGCCATAGCTTTCCGGGTCAGTCCTGCATTGCTTTTCACGACGCAATGCGAAATCGAAAACATTAGTCGAACAGTTCAACCCACCATCCCGCCCAGAAAGATCGCGCAGAGCTTGCGATGCTATACCCTTCAAATGCGGCAAATCGTCATCTGGCGCATCGATCCCGACAATACGGACCCGCGAACCTTTCACGTCAACCGTGTCACCGTCGATCACTCTTGGCGCTTCGTCGCTTAGCTTCAACGACGAAATCTGCTCCACCTTCTGTTTCTGCTGCGACAACGAATAGGTCGCGACCGCTCCGAACGCGACGAGCATCATCACCCGTTGAAAAGGCGGCACTCCGCGAAACAGTTTCATGCAGCTCGAACCTCCTGCAAAAGATCGTTCCAGTCGCCAGCATGGGGCGGCTTCTTGACGAGAAGCCGACGGCCATTGGCCGTCAGTCGGGGCGTAGCGCGCCGGATGGCGCGAGCAGCCTCGGCCCCATGCTGACTATAGATCACGATGCTTTCGACGCTCTCCGGTATCGCTATGCCTTGATACCGCTCGATCCCGAGAACGGGCCATACGAAGGTGCCGGGTTCCAGCATGTTCATCACGCTTGCGGCATCCTCGACACCTTCGGCGAGGCGCAGAACGCCGTCGAGCGGCGTGCCGCCCCATCGCACCGCGCCCGTGCCTGGATTGCCAAGCATCCGCTTGGGTTCCTCGATCTCGGCCTTTCCCATCCCGTCAGGGCGCAGGAAAGTCCGATGGATCGCGACAACGCCGGCATCTTCCTCGATCGGCACGATCAGGGCAGGCGCGAACGCCTTGGCTTCACCGGAGCCAAACTGACACTTGGGGTCGAACCTGGCCTTGATGCCGGTCGGCGTTATCGCGCGCGAGCGCAGATAGCGTTCGGCCAAAGTGCCATCGATCGGCACGGCGAAGCGCCAGACGGACAGCGCGATCTTGTTGAGGTCCGCGCCACCTTCACGCCGCTGCCCCGGATCATGGTTGGCTGGGGGCGTGAAATGGCCGGTGCGCAGCGCCGCCAGAATATCGGTATTCGAGCATCCCGCATGACACCGGAAAAGCACGGCCCGGTCGCCAACCCGAACGGTGAGGCTGGCGGTGCTGTCCGCGTGCGACGGGCAACGGCACATTGCATAGTCGCCGTGCCATTTCCCGCCGAGCTGACGGACGATGCGTTCTGCATCGTCCTCAATGGATGTATTGCGTGGTCCCGTCACTGGACACCTCCGTGCGTTGCCGCTTACCGTCAGCGTACCGCGGAGGGAGCAGAGGCACCAGCGAAAACACATCAAATCGCTTCATAGGGCATACGAGAAGGGCATTAATGGAACTGGCGCTTATCTTGGAGAGGGAGCTGACGACGCAACGTCCGCTGGCGGGAACCATTACAGATGTCCACGTTTGCCAGCGTGAAGACGGCAAATGGCACATCAATATACGAGCGAGCTGGCGCGGGTCCGCGCTGTTCCATGTCGGCCTATACGACAAGAAGCGGATAAGACTTTACACTAAAGTCCAGTCCGCGATTAGGCACATAGTCATGGTTTACGACTATGACGGGGTTATACACGTCCATCCACATTCAGGCACGCGCGACCCATCTCACTTTTAGCACGGCGCAACGCAACCAAATCGGATGAATGGGGCTTCATGTTCCCTTCATTTTTGGGGTGGGCATGTATGGAAAAGCGATTTAGTATGTTTTCGCCGATGGAGGTGAAACCATGCAAAATCGCTTGTCGGGTTTCGACGCTGCCAGCGCCGTTAGGTCCCCGTTTGGGCCGGTCCGAATTGTAGGGAATTGCCAGCGTCCGCACCGCGAGGTGGGGCGCTGATGCAGTTCGTCCCGGCCATGATTCTGAGCCTCGCGGCGCAATGTTCGCCCGACGTGGCCCCGTCGACGATCGCCGCGATCGTCCACACGGAAAGCCGGGGCTGGCAGTTCGCGCTCAACGTGAACGGCCTTGCTCGCCAGCCCGCGCGACAGACGAACGCGGCCGATGCCGCGCGTGTCGCGCGCTACTATGTCGCCCAAGGATATTCGGTGGATCTCGGCCTAGGTCAGATCAACTCGCGGAATATGAAGAAGTTGGGTCTGACATGGGACACCGTGTTCGACCCTTGCACGAACATCGCGGCTGCGGGCGCGGTCCTGGCGGGAAATTATCGCAGCGTCCGCAATGGCCTGCATCCGCAAACCGCCCTCCGCATCGCCCTGTCTATGTACAACACCGGCTCGCAAAGCCGCGGTTTCCGCAACGGCTATGTCGGTCGGGTGGTCGGTAACGCCGGCGTCTCTGACGGCGTGCGCGCGATGCCCGTTGCCCTGTCGGCCTCGACCGGCACCCCCGAAATTCCAAGTGATGCTGAGCGCGACGGTCCGTCGCTGCTCGCGGCACTGGTCGAAGAAAACACGTCCCGTCCCGGTCAGCGAAAAGCTGAACGTCCCCCCTCACCGCCGTCTTGGGATGTGTTTGCAAAGGCGGATTACGAGCGGGCGCACGCCGCCCCAACAGGAGAAGACTGATGAACATTGCGTCGTCGATCGGGGGGCCAGCTCTCGCCCTTCGCTCGTATGTCACCAACCGCGTTGAAGGTTTCTCTCCCCGTCAGCGCAAGGCGTCACACTGGCTCGCGATCCTGAGCATGGTTGGCTTTGCCACCCTGTTCTCGGCCGAACCGGCGTTCGCTCAAACGAACCTCGAAGGGTTCGGCACGGCGGTCCTCGGGCTACTGAGCAACGGCCTGCTGCGCACTGTCGCCATCCTCGCCGTCATCGCAGCCGGGTTCGGTTGGCTGACGGGTCGCGTCAACACCGGCGCTCTCGTCACGGTCATCATCGGTATCGCCTTGATCTTCTCGGCACCGTGGATCGTCGATCAGCTCAACGGTGGTTGATCCAATGAAGGGGCTGGCGACGCGCCAGCCCCTTCCAGTTGCGTAGCTAGGGAAACACCGATGTCCGAAGACCGCGAAAACATGGTGCGCAACACGCTGTTCCTGGCGGTGACGCGGCCCGCGCTGTTCGCCGGCATCCCGATCGAAGCTGCGGTTTTCATCATGATTGTGTCGGTCATCGTCCTGATCGGCCTCAACAACCCGCTCTATGCTGCGGTGATCGCCGGCGTCCAATTCGGACTCTCGCGCTTGATCGTGCGGCATGACGTGAACGCATTTCGCCTGATCTTCCTGTGGGGCCGCACCAAGGCGGCTAGCCGGAATCGGGCCTTCTGGGGCGGCTCCAGCTACACGCCGCTCCCCCTCAAAGGCATCAAGCGCAAGGGGTTCGGCCGCAATGGCTAAGGCTAATCGTCTATCCGATCAGGTGCCGATGAAGGTCGCGCTCAAGGAAGTGCTGCCTACGAAATTCCTGCCCTACTCGCGGCATGTGAACGAAGAGGTCATCGCGCTGGATAGCGGCGATATGATGCTGACGTTCGAGCTTCAGGGGCGCGCGTTCGAGACATCGGACGTGCGCGATCTGAATGACTGGCATTCCAAGCTCAACGGGATGCTGCGCAACCTGCACGACGATCGCATTTCGATCTGGACGCATTTGGTGCGTGCGCGCGTCGAGCAATATCCGGGCGGCAACTTCCGGTCGAAGTTCGCCCGCGATCTCGATGCGGCCTATTTTGAGCGCATGAACCGCGAACGCATGTTCATCAATCGGTTCTTCGTCACGCTGGTCGCGCGCCCCGCCGTCCACGGTGCCGACAAGCTGATCCAGCTCTTCAAGAGCAAGTCGCGCCGCGATGCGTCCGCCGATGCGGTCGACGAGGATCTACTAGAGCTGCTTGAAGACAAGGCGCGCGATTTCGAAAAGCTGCTGTCGCGCTGCGAGCCGCGCCGGCTCAAAGTATATGGCTACAAGGGCCTGAAATTCTCGGAGCCGCTAGAGGTCGTGGAAATGGTGATGACGGGACGTCATCGCCGGGTGCCGATCATCCGTGGTCACGCTGGGAGCGCCCTCTACCGCCAACGCACGATCTTCGGCGGTGAGACGGTCGAAGTGCGCGACGCCGATCGCAGCTCGTTCGGCGGTATGTTCGGCATCCGCGAATACCCCGCTTTCACGACGCCACGGCAATTTGAGTCCCTGCTGGCAGTCGATTTCGGCTTCGTGCTGACGCAATCCTTCACCTTCCTCGGCCGCGCCACGGCTGCGGAGCGGTTCCGGCTGCGTCAGAAGCAGATGGAAAATGCCGACGATCGCGCCGTCAGTCAGATGCACGATCTGGTCGATGCGTCGGACGATCTCATGTCCAACCGCTTCGTCCTGGGCGATCATCACTTCACGCTCGCGGTCTATGCGGAAAGCCTCAAGGGGCTGCGCGACAATATGTCGATCGCGCGCGCCGCGCTGGCCGATACTGGCATGGTCGCGGCACGCGAGGGCGCGGCGCTCGAAGCTGCATATTGGAGCCAGCTCGTCGGCAATTTCGCGTGGCGGGCGCGGCCCGCGCCGATCACCTCGCTCAATTTCGCGGCGTTCTCCCCGTTCCATACCTATCCGGCGGGCAAGCCCGATCGCAATCATTGGGGCGACGCCATCGCCCTTATGAAGACGAGCGCGCGCAGCCCCTATTTCTTCAGCTTCCACAAGGCGGACCTCGGCCACACGATGGTCATCGGTCCGTCTGGTGGCGGTAAGACCGTCATCGTCAATTTTCTCATGGCGCAGGCTGAGAAAACCGGCGCGCGGCAAATCTTCATCGACAAGGACCGGGGCGCGCAAATTTTCGTGCTGGCTTCGGGCGGCACGTATCTGACGCTCTCGAACGGTGCGCCAACCGGCTTCGCGCCGCTCAAGGCGCTGTCCAATACGCATGAGGATCGCGCCTGGCTGTCGCTCTTCGTCCGCCAGCTCGTAAAGGCGGAAGGGCGACCGATCACCGTCCAAGAGGAACGGATGATTGACGAGGGCGTGAACGCGGTGATGCGCCTCCCGGCCGAACAGCGGTCGTTCGACGCGCTGCGCACAATGCTCGGCATGGCCGATCCAAGCGGGGTCGGCGCGCGGTTGGAAAAATGGACGTCGCGCGGGTCGATGGGCTGGGTCTTTGACAACGCGGAAGATGAAATGAAGCTCGATAGCCGGTTCATCGGCTTCGACATGACGGACTTCCTCGACAATGCGGAAATCCGGACGCCGCTGATGCTCTACCTATTCCGGCGCATCGATGCGCTGCTGAATGGCGAGCGGACGATTATCGCGATCGACGAGTTCTGGAAGGCATTGGGTGACGATGCGTTCCGGAGCTTCGCACAAGACGGTCTGAAAACCTATCGTAAGCGCAACGCGCTGCTGGTGTTCGCCACGCAGTCACCGGCTGATGCGCTCAAGAGCGATATCAGTCACTCGATCTTGGAGCAGGTTGCGACCAAGATCATGCTTCCCAATCCGAACGGGAACCGTCGCGATTACATCGACGGGTTCTCGATGACGGAGGCGGAATATGCCCTGATCCGGGAAGAGCTATCCCCGGAATCGCGCAAATTCCTCGTCAAGCAACAGCATGACAGTGTGGTCGTCGAGCTGGACCTGTCCGGCCTGGACGACGAGCTGGCGGTTCTATCGGGCCGCGCGGAAACCACCGCAATCGCAACTGAGGTCATCGCCGAATACGGGCGCGACCCGGCTGTCTGGTTGCCGATCTTCCACAACCGTCGTCGTCCAAGCTGAAGGAGAGAAGGCCATGCTAAGAAATAAGCTGTTCGTTCTAGCGCTGGCATCGCCAGCGCTGATATTTGCAGGACCGGCGCACGCTCAATTTGGCGGCATCGTGTTCGATCCCCAAGCCTTCGCCCGCCAGCTTCAGGAATTGAATGAGGCGCGGAAGATGGTGACGCAGGGCGCGCAACAGCTCGACGAAGCCAAGAAGCTCTATAACGACTTCAACAAGGTCACGGATATCGGCCGCGTTGCGCAACAGCTCAAGAATGACGCGCTGCGTTCGGCTGACGTCTCGGACACGAACATTGGCGGCTACACCGACGGCGATCTGAACGTCGTGGGTGGCCTGCGCGGCAAGGCGAACGAAGCCTATCAGCGCATCATGGGGCAACTGCCCTCGGGCGCATCGGCCGAAACGCGCACGGCCTACGAGCAACGTGCGCGCGAGGCGGCGGTGACGGCGGGGCTTGCCTCCAATGTCGGATCGTCGGTCACGTCGCGCCGGCAGGGCCTGGAGGAACTGCGGGGCCGCCTCAATAGCGCGACGTCGCCGGCTGAGCGCGCTGATATGCAGGCCCGCCTTCAGCTCGAACAGGCGCAGATGACGAACGATGCGCTCGCGCTGCAAGCGATCGAGATCCAGCGTCGCGCGAAGGCCGAAGCCCAATACACCGGCTATGTCGGCCAGCGGCAACGCGAGAACGCCAAGATGGCGCAGCAAATGGGTATCGATTGATGCTCGATCGCCGCTCCCTTGCGATCATGGTGGGTGCAGCCGCGCTAGTCGCTGGCTGCACTCCATCCGAAGAGGCGCAGACGGGTAATGACCTCCGGTCAGATATCCCGCTGCGCTCGGTCGACTATTTCGTGGCTCACGAAGACGAAGCCGCGGAAATGCGAGGCGTGTGCGATCGGTGGAAAGCCTCGCAGCGGCCGATCGGCTCTTGGCCGTCCGTCGTGACCACCAACTGCAACAACGTCGGCCTGGCTGCCAACCGCAAGCTCAACAACCGAGAGAACGACAAGCTCAAAAAGCAGATGGGCATCTAGCCCATTTGCGGCGCTTGCGAGGGATGATGATCTAATGGAATTCCCGATTTTCACGGAAATGTTCACGGCGGTCGACGGCGCTCTCGCCGCGATCATCGCGAAATATGCGGCCATCATCGCCCTCGTAAGGCCCGCTCTGATCGCGGGTGTGACGATCTATATCATCCTGTTGGGTGGCGCGATCCTTCGGGGCGCGGTTCAATTTCCCTTCCGCGAGTTCGTCTATCGCGGACTGAAGCTCGCCGCCCTCTGCTACGCAGTCAGCACCATGTACGGCGCGCACGTCGGGATGCTGACGATGGAGGGTTTGCCCCGCGACTTCGCGAACGCGCTAGGCGGTGCGAACGTCGACGGTCTGGGGGGTTACTTCGACACGCTCTTGCAAGGGGCGTTCCGCGCCATCGCGAAAATCACGGAAATCGTCGATCGCCATACGGCGGAAGCCGGGACCAACCTCGTTGGCATCCCCAATAACTTCATCGAGATCCTGACCGCCGCGCTCCTGAACCTGACGATCCTCGTCATCGCCCTCCTGTCGACCGCGCTGGGCTTTACGATCTGCGCGTTCGCGCTGTTCGCTCTCGCGCTGCTGGCGGTGGTAGGGCCGCTGTTCCTGGCCGCGCTGCTGTTCGACAGCACGCGCGGCTATTTCTTCGCGTGGCTCGGCTCGGCGATCAGCTACATCATGCTCGTCGCCTTTGCGCTGCTGGTGACGCTGTTCGTCTCGCAAACGACGGACACGTTCATCAACGCCATCACGACGAACGATCACATCATGGTCGCGGCGCTGAAGGCCATCGCCTTCTACATCCTCGGGTTCTTCTTCTTCCTGCAAATCCCGTCGCTCGCATCGGGCCTCGGCGGTGGTGGTCCTGCTCTCGCTACGCAGTTCGCCCACGCCGTCACCGGCAACATCGCGCCGATGGCGGGACGCGCAATGTCCAACGCTCCCCGCGACCTCGCGCGTGCTGCCTTCAGCTCGCGCGGTTCGGCGGGGGGCGGCGGTGGGTCCGCCCCCCGTTCGGGCGGCACACTGACACGCACTTAACAGGAGTTTCGGCATGAAAATCCGCGCAGCATTGGCGACTCTCGCCCTTCTGACTCTCACGCCGTCGGTCCCGGCTGTCGCTGGCCCGAAGGACGACAAGCTGCCCCGGTGCAACGGGCAGAAAAAGCGACCGGCAAATCTCTATGGGACGGTCCTTCCGACCGTACCGAAGAATTACGGCGCGACGCCCGCTAGCGCTGCTTCAGCAGCGCCAGCCCCCGCACCTACCAACCTGTTCCCGCCGCCCTCCGACGCCCCTGCCGGGGCTGGGCCGGTGTCGTCCAATACCACCAAGGTTCCTGCGATCAGCGCGAACCTCCCCGGCGACCGCCATGCGGCGCTGCCAACCTCTTATGCGAGCTGCTGACATGGCGATCGGCGTGAAAGACAGTGACGACGATCTGAAGGCTTATTTCGCGGAAGCGCAAAGCTGGGACCGGGATCGTTTTGTAGCAGCCAATCGCTCGAAGCGGTTGGCATGGTCCGTCGCCGGCGTGGCGAGCGTCTTGGCTGTCGTTGGCGTTGGGTCGGTCATGGCGTTGTCGCCGCTCAAGACCGTCGTTCCCTATGTCATCACCGTCGACAAATCGACGGGTGCGACCGAAGTGACGCAACAGCTTCGGGGTGACAAGGCAATCACCTACGACGAGGCGGTGCGCAAATACTTCCTCGCCAGCTACGTCCGGGCGCGCGAGGGCTGGATTCCGCAAGCTCGGACGGAGTTCTTTAATCAGGTGCTGGCGCTGTCGGCACGCGAAGAACAGAACCGTTGGATCGCCTTCTATAAGAAGGACAATCCGGACTCTCCGCAAAACCAGCTCACGGCGAATGACTCCGTGTTCGTGCAGGTTAAGGCGGTCACGTTCATTTCCCCGAACGTGGCGCAAGTCCGCTTCACCAAGCGGCGCGAAAGCGACCAGCAAGTGACCGAAACGCCGGTCATCGCAACCATCACCTTTGATGTCCTGTCGAAGCCGGAATCCGAAGCGGGCCGCTACGCCAACCCGCTCGGCTTTCAGGTCAAGTCCTACAGGGCCGACGTGGAGATCCCCGGAAAATGAAGACGATCCTGAGCCTGTCGGCCGCGCTCTTCGTGCTATCGAGTATGCCAGCGCACGCGGAGCAAACCCCGCGCGCGTCCGGCCTCGATCCGCGTGTGCGTGAGGTCAATTATACGGACGGCAATGTCATCTCGATCCGGAGCGCGTTCCGGACCGCCACGCAGATTGAGTTCGCTCCTGGCGAGCAGATCAAGTTTGTGGCGATGGGCGACACCGTCTCGTGGGAAGTCGCCCCGGCTGACAATTCGCTGTTCATCAAGCCGCGCGAGCGCGCTGGCACGACGAACCTGATCGTCGTGACCGATTACGAAGGCGAAAAGCGCAATTACACGTTCGAGCTGACGGCGATCGCCGGCGCGAAAGGTGGCGGCTCGTTCTTCAAGGTTCGGATGCGCTACCCCGCGCAAGAGCAGGCAGCGGCCCGGGCGGCTGCGGCGAAGGCGCAGATTGCCGCTGCACTCGCGGCGCAGAACAGCGCGGTCAAAACGGCTCTGGATATCGGCGTTCTCGAAGGAACGCGGAACATGAAATATACCGTCCAGGGCGCGTCCGCGATCCAGCCTTCGGAAGTCAGCGACAATGGCCAATTTACGGTCATGCGCTTCCCGAACCAGCGGGAAATCCCCGCGATCTTCACCGTCAACCCGGATGGGAGTGAGGCAACCGCGTCCTTCGACGTGCGGGACGAATTTGTCGTCCTGCACGGCGTCTACAAGGAACTGCGCCTGCGTCGGGGCAAGGTGGTGCTGTGCATCTACAACGAAGGCCCGAACTACTACGGCCGCGATCCCAAGACGGACACGGCATCCGAAATCGTTGAACGCACGACGGAGAACTGACGTGTCCGACAAGAGATTCGACGTCGATGCGACGCCCAACATCGACGAGATTGACCGCACCGCTGCGGATCGTCCGAACCGCATTCCGTCGCTGAAGACGGTCGAGTGGGACAATAAGAAGATGATCGGTGCCGGCGCGCTGGGTGCCGGTGGCCTGTTCCTGATCTTGATGCTCGCCACGGGTGGGATCGGGGGCAGCAATGAGGTCGCCCTTACGAAGCCCAAGCCGCCAGCGGTCGACCAAGCGCCCTATGATCCGAACACGGTCATTGCGCCCACTCTTGCGTCAGCGCCCCGCGACCCGAACGCGCCGGTCCAGCTCACCGGCGAGCAAGTCCCGGCGATCGGTCCCGATGGTCAGCCGATCACGCCAGTCGGCCCCGACGGGCGGTCTGCTGCGAATGGTCAGCAAACCCGCGAGCAAACCGCGGCGGAAAAGCGTCGCGCGGAAGCGCTGGCGTTGCAGGACTCCGCCCGCCGGTCGACGCTGGTGGCCTACAATGGCTCGGCCGCTGGCTTTGGAAACCGTAGCGGCTTCGCTGGTCAGAACGGCGCGGACGATGACCAATACGGTGCGGATCGTGGCAGCGCAGGCGGTAGCCAGCAAACGAAGCTGGACGAGCTGAAGCGGACATCCGCGATCGGCCGCGCGACTGCGCGCCTGATCGGGGACCGCAACTATCTGGTGACGGCAGGCGCGATCATCCCCTGCACCCTGCAAACCGCGATGGATAGCAGCGTGCCAGGCTATGCCACCTGCATCATCCCTCGCGACATCTATTCGGACAACGGACGCGTCGTGCTGATGGAGAAAGGCACGCGCGTTTTCGGCGAATATCAGGGCGGGCTTCAGCGCGGCCAATATCGCCTGTTCGCCATGTGGACACGGGCCGTCACGCCGCGAGGCGTTGCGATCGACATCGGTTCGCCGGCGTCGGATGGCCTGGGCCGTGCCGGTATGACAGGCAAGATTAATCGGTTCTTCTGGGAGCGGTTCGGCGGGGCGCTGCTATTCAGCGTTCTCGAAAGCGGCGGGCAGGTTGCGGCCTCGGCCGTGGGACCGAATGGGACCAACATCACGCGCGTCCCGTCCGATTCCACCTCGCAAATCCTACAGGACACCCAGCAAATCCGGCCCGTGGTGCGGATCAATCAAGGCGCGGAAATGGCGATCACCGTCGCCAAGGATTTCGACTTCTCGCAGGTCTATGGGCTGAATCTGAAATGACGGGTGGCTCCTTTCGCAACACCGCGATCCTCGACAACGCCGTCCAACCTCTCCGGAAATACTTGGACGACGACGCTGTAACGGAAGTGGTCATCAACGAGCCGGCGCAGGTTGGGGTTGAGCGGAAGGGCGGTTGGACCTGGGAGCGCGAAGAGGGCCTGACCCTCGACGCGCTCAACGAGTTGGCGAGGGCTGCGGCTGCGTTCACTTCGCAGGACGTGACACGGGAAAACCCGATATGCTCGACGATCTTCCCGACCGGCGAGCGCGTCCAGCTCGTCATGCCGCCCGTCGTGCCGGACGGTACGGTCTCGATCACGATCCGAAAGCCATCGACGAAGACGATGACGCTTCAGGATTTCGAGGCGAGCGGCCTTTTCTCGCAAACGGAGATCGCCACGAAGCGGATAAGCCCGGTTGAGGAAAAGCTGCTGGGGCTTCTGCATACCGGGAGGCACGTCGAATTTTTCGAGCTGGCCGTTCGCAGCCGTCTCAACATCCTTATTTCGGGCGCGACCGGCTCGGGTAAAACGACATTCTCCAAGGGCCTCATCAAGCTCATTCCCGACGAAGAGCGGTTGCTGACCATTGAGGACACCCGCGAATTGGTCGTGCCTCACAAGAATGTCGTCCACATGCTCTACAGCAAGGACGGCACCGGCACCGCCAAGGTGACGGCCAAGGAATTGCTCGAGAGCGCATTGCGGATGCGGCCCGATCGCATCCTGCTCCAAGAGCTGCGCGACGGAACGGCGTTTTTCTACCTTCGCAACGTCAACAGCGGCCACCCCGGATCGATCACCACCATCCACGCGGACTCGGCCGAATTGGCGTTCGAGCAACTGACGCTGCTTGTGAAGGAGAGCGAGGCCGGGTCCGATCTGGCGCGCGACGATATCCGCTCGCTGCTCAAGATCCTCGTCGACGTCGTGGTGCAGATGCGGAAGGTCAACGGCGAGTTCAAAATGACCGAAATCCACTATGATCCGGCTGCGCGTCATGCAGCCTAAACGCGGCTCTATCCTCGCCCTGGCGCTGCCCGTCGCGGCGGTCGTCGTCTTCCTGATCGCGTCGCTGGTGGCATGGTTCTACCTGAGCCTGCCAGCGGCGAAATTCGACCCGCTCAAGATGCCGGCGTTCTTCTGGTACTACCGGGGTGATCCCGCCGTGCTGAAGGCGCTCGGTGCTGGCCTGGTCGTCGGTCTGGTGGTCGCCGGGCTGATGGTCTGGTTCCTGCTTCAGAAGAAGGCTCCGCTGCACGGCGCGGCACGCTTCGCGAAAGAGCGCGAGATTAAGGCAGGCGGCTTTCGCTCGGACGACGGCATTGTCCTGGGGAAGAAGCGGGGCAAATTCCTGATCTTCGGCGGCAATGAACATTGCATCGTCGAAGCCCCTACCCGCTCGGGCAAGGGCGTCGGCATCGTCATTCCCAACCTGCTCGGGTGGCAAGGCTCGGTCGTCGTCCTCGATGTGAAGCGCGAGAATTGGGACGCGACGGCCGGTTTCCGCGCCAAGTTCGGGCAGGCGGTTTACCTGTTCAATCCGACCGATCCGGAAGGCCGGACGGCCCGCTACAACCCGCTGAGCTACATCGACCGAACCAACCCGGATCAGGTCATCATCGAGCTACAGAAAATCGCGACCATGCTGTTCGTGCCGCCTGAGCGCGGCGAACCGTTTTGGACGGATTCTGCCCGCACCGCGTTCGTCGGCGTCGGGGCCTATCTGGCGCAAGCCGATATGCCCTTCACAATTGGCGCGATCTATCGGCTGATGACCACGGGCGACACCCGCGCCTATTTCAAGCGCGTTCTCGAAGAGGAAAGCCGCCACCTGTCGCAAGGCTGCCGCAACGCGCTGGCGGACTTCACTTCGGGGGCTGACAACACGTTCGCCGGGATCGTGCAAACCGTCACGTCGAAGCTGAGCCTGTGGCTCAACCCGCGTGTCGATGCGGCGACGGAGGAAAGCGACTTCGATCTGCGCCAGCTCCGATCGCGGCCGATGTCGATCTATCTCGGCGTTTCGCCGGACGAGCTGGACCGCGTAGCGCCGCTCTACAATCTGCTGTTCCAGCAACTGATCGATCTGAATGTCCGCGATCTGCCCGACGATCAAACGCCCGTGCAAGTTCTCGTCATCCTCGACGAGTTCGCGCGCATCGGGCGTGCGCAGGTCATCGCTAGCGCCTTCTCCTACGTCGCCGGCTACGGCATCCGCCTGCTGCCTGTCATCCAGTCGCGGTCGCAACTTCGTGCCGTGTATGGGGAGCATGTTGCGACCGAAATCGTCGCCAACTGCGGCGTCGAAGTCGCGTTCACGCCCAAGGAGCTGCGGGTCGCAAACGAGCTGTCGGAGCGCATTGGTTATATCGGGCAGGAAAGCATCACCAAGTCGCTGACCATCAACGGCATCCTCGCCAACCGCTCCAAATCCATGTCGGATCAACGGCGGGCGCTGCTGCTCCCGCAAGAGCTGATGCAGTTCCCGAACGAAGATTTGATCCTGCTGCGCGGCGGTATGGCTCCGATCCATGGTGACAAAATTCGCTATTATGCGGACGCTCATTTTCGCAATCGCGTCCTGCCCGCGCCGATCGTCGAGCCGATCGCGCGCCGCGTCCACGACGACGAGGATCTACCCGACTGCATCATGCCGACGTTCGACCAGCTCACCGATCCTGACGCCGAAGATTTTGCGATCGATGTCGTGGTGACTTCGGACTTTCCGGACATGCTGATTGATGTCGCCACGGAAGAGCGCGGCGGTGAGCTTGTGGGCGTAATCGAACAGGAGCGGTAATATGGCTGAGAATGCGAACGCAACGGCTCCGGAGGCCAAGGTAGGGGCGCGGAAGCGCAACGACGTGGAAATGCCTGCCGAGCTGGACACCCGCTTCCTGCGGGTCGGAAACAAGCTGTATCGCAGCGCGCACGATAAGGAGCCGGTCGCCACGATCTCGGCCGATAAGATCAAGGCGAAGGATAGCGCCTCCCTGCCCGATCTGGTGCGGTTGGCGAAGGCGAATGGCTGGACGTCGCTCAAGATCAACGGCGATGAAGAGTTCAAGCGTGCGGCCTATCTCGCTGCGCACGCGCAAGGCATCCGGATCGACGGCTATAAGCCCGACGAGAAGACGCGCGCCGCTGCCGATCGCGAGCAAGCCCGTCAGGCGTCGACGCCCGCCCCCAAGGAAAAGGCGGCGCGCACTGACAACCAGGTCCGCGACAACAAAGAAAAACCGGAGCCGCGTGCCGATTTGGCCGAACGCTTCCGCCGTCAAACCGATGTACAGAACGCGAAAGACCCGGAGCTGAAGCGCGCGCAGAGCATCGTCGCCCTTTCGATGACCGTCGCGTCGACCCGCTTTCCTGACGACACGAACAAGCAACGCGAGTTCGTGGCGGGTCGCAAGGAAGAGGTTGCGATGCGCATCGAACGCGGCGAGCGTGTCGCCGGTATCGAGGTTCGTCAGCAACAGGCCCAACGCATCCGTGAAATCCAACAGGATCAGGTTTTGCAGAAAACGCCGACCCGCAGTCGCTGAGAGGGAGGGAACGATGAAATTCGCGCTAATTCTGGCAGGAGCGTTGGCCTTGGCTGGCTGCTCGAAAAAGTCGGTTGAAGGCACCTACAACATGGAGAACGGGCCGGTGCGTGGCGTGGTCGCCACCTTCGGTCCGTCGACGTTCACGCTGTCGAGCGGCGCCAGCGGCACCTATGAAATGTCGGGCGATCAGGTTATCCTTTCCGGACCCTCGATCGCGGGGCCGTACAAGGTCGAGGGCGATGCCCTTGTTGGGCCAACCTATCGCTTCGTGAAGCGCTCGCCGGACGACAAATCACCGATCTATCAGGGTCCGCGCAAAGGCTATGATCGTCCGGCCTACGCGCAATGAGCCGTCACGTATTCCATATGTGGAATAACTTCCATGTGATCGGTTGGGATGCCGGACTGAACACATTCTACCTGCAACTGAACGCCCATCGGGAAGAGCCGTCGCCTTGGTACGGAACCAGCCATAGCGAGTATGCCGACCCCCGACCGTTGGTTGATAAGCTCCGTCAGCACTTCGAACCGGAAGGCCGGACGCCGGACGAAACGCAGGATTGGGACGAAATACCCTCTAACCTGTACGATACGCTGATTGCCGATCGGCAGGCTGAACCTGGTTGGGAGCTGCCTTCCGAAGAGGTGGTGCAAGCCGCCCTTGCCGCGCTGCCGCCAAAGCGCCGGACCTTCTGGCAAAAGCTCGTCGGTCGATGACGCAACCGCCAGCAAGCCCGACTGGCCGGACAACCTGTCGGGTTTGCGGCACCTCTCCCAATTCCTTTCGGGGAGGGCCATCTGGTCGATTAAAAAAGCGAAGGCGGAGGACGCCGATTTGCTGAACGCAGCCGCTGGTGATCGTCCGGTGAGTCATGAGGAATAGTCCAGCGTTCAATCATCAACTGAACGCCCCCAACGATGATGATGCCAACACCAACAACGATCATGAGGATCATCGCTAGGCGCGGGAAATGCGCTCGATAAAGATGTGAGAGGACGGCGTAGAGACATAGCGCTGCGCCACTCAGGAATGAGCATGTTGAACCTGCCATGATCGTCCGTTCCGACGCTCAGTGACCAAATTTTAGGGTCGCGACACCGGCGATGATCAGTCCGACACCGGCGAACCGGGCGAGGGACGCCGGATCGTTGTAGAACATCACGCCGATAAGAAACGTGCCGGTTGCTCCGATGCCAGTCCACACGGCGTAGGCGGTTCCGATCGGAATGCTCTTCTGCGCAGTCCATAGCAGGAAGCCGCTCGCCGCCATGAAAGCCACAGCGATGAGGATGCCGGAAATGCGAGTGGTTGGAACCTGCGCCATCTTCAGGCCGACGGGCCAACCGATTTCGAGCACGCCAGCGAATACGAGATATAGCCAAGCCATCAGCGAAAGCCTTTCGGGATAGAGGTTGCGATGTTCGCCGTCGTGAGGACGGGTGATTGGTTCGTTCGGGTCAGAAGCCGCACGCCGCGCCCGCGTGTGAACCAGGACCACGCCCAATTGACGTAGACGGTCAAACGGCTGCGAAAGTCGACGAGCAGCATGAGGTGGACAAGCGACCACGAGAGCCAAGCCACAAAGCCATGCAACCGCACCTTTCCGAAATCAGCCACAGCATGGGAGCGGCCGATCACCGCCATCGATCCCCAATTGCGGTAGCGGAAGGCTGTCGGAGCGGCACGGCCTTCAATACGACGCCAAATCAGCCCGCCGACATACCCGCCCTGCTGCTTGGCGACGGGTGCCAGTCCCGGTAGCGGCTTGCCGTCCTCTCCGGTGAAGCTCGCGCCGTCGCCGATCGCGAAGATGTGTGGCTTACCGGGAATGGAGCAGTCGGGTTCGACACGGATCGCGCCATTGCGTGCGGCCTCGCCGCCAAGCCAGTGCGCGCCGTCATCGGCACGGGTGCCGGCCGCCCAGATGACGGTGGACGCCTCGATCCTTTCATCGCCAACGAGGAGACCTTGCGCATCGATGACGCGAACCGGCGCACCAAGTCGGACTTCGACGCCTATGTCTTCGAGCGCGTGTGCCGCATAGACAGGCAGGTCGGCAGGGAAGGCAGAAAGGATTTCTCGCCCGCCTTCTACCAGAATGATCCTGATCCGCTTGTCGGCGATGTTGCGGAAGTCGCTCGCGACCATCGTGCGAGCAAGCTCGGCGATTGCCCCAGCCATCTCTACGCCAGTCGGGCCACCGCCCACCACGACGAACGTCAACAACGACGCGACTTCCACCGGGTCGATGCTACGTTCGGCGCGCTCAAAGGCGTCAAGCAGTCGCTCGCGTATCGTAAGAGCGTCGGAGAGGGTTTTTAGAACAGGCGCATGCTCAGCCCATTCGTCGTTGCCGAAGAAGCTGTAGCGGCATCCGGTTGCGAGGACGAGGTAATCATAGGGAATGCGATCACCGGAAGCCGCGATCACCTCACGAGCGTCGTCATCAATGCCGACGACCTCCTCTAGCAAGGTCGTCACGTTGCCACCACCAGCGACCAGCGTACGTGTTGCCGTCGCGATGTCAGACGGTGCCAACGCGGCTGTTGCGACCTGATAGAGCAAGGGCTGGAAGACATGGTGATTAGTGCGATCGACAAGCGTGACGTTCACGTCTCGCCCGCTCAACGCCTTGGCTGCGGCAAGCCCGCCAAAGCCAGCTCCCACGATCACTACCTGCTTGCGTTTCACGCCAAGGACTCCTTTCTAATTCGGTCCTTTACGATCCGATCAAGCCTATTTAGATACGGTCGTATCTAGACGCAAGTGGGAATGTGCCATGCCTCGACCTAGAACCCTCGATCGCGAGCGGCTGCTCGACGCGGCAGAAACCATCGTTGCGCAAAGTGGGGCAGCCGGATTGACGTTCGGCAGCCTCGCGACCGCTGCGGCAGTCCCCAAGGCGAGCATCCAATCCGCCTTTGGATCGCGCGAAGTCCTGATGGATGCGATGCTGAACCGCTGGCTGATGCGCGAGCAGGCGCGTTTTGATAAGGAATTGGCAGGCCGCACGACGGAGCGGGACCGCATGCTCGCCCATATTCGGACGACAACGGAACTCACGCTAGAAGAAAGCACCAACGTCGCAGCGTTGATGGTCGCGTTAGCCAGCGCGGGGCAGACGGAGACCAGCTCCAATCGCTGGTATCATGAGCGCGTCGGTACATTGGAAGCGCAAGGAAGCGAGGCGCGTCGCCTTCGGATAGCGTTCTTGGCTGCTGAAGGTGCCTACTATCTTCGCAACCTGTTCGGCTTCCCCATGAGTGACGAGCTATGGAAGGACATCTTCGAAGACCTGAGTGCCTACGCGAAGGCCGATGATCTACCCTACCCACCTGCGTGACGCGCGGGCGCTGCCAATCCAAAAGGCTGAGCGCCCTCGCTAACGTCGGCGTATAGGCGGCGTTCTTTCAGGGAGCGGCTTATCCTGACCGCGCTGCCTCGTCGGTTGCCGGTCCCGATCCGCTTCGCGTTCGCGCATGGCCTTCAACCGCTCTTCCGTCTTGCGCAGCACACGGTCGGGGACAGTCTCGATCGATGGACGATCTTTCAGGAACGCCCGCACGTCGCGCGCCAGCTCGCGGTCGGCATGGTCGCCGCTCTGTTCCAGCTTCTCGGCCGCAACCTCGAACCGCTGCCGGGTATCCGTCCAACGCGCACGCGACTTTGCCACAAAAATCGGATGCTGAGCCTTCCCCTGGGCTACCAAGACGGCTTCCTTGGCCTGCCGTATGTCCGTTTCGGTGGGGAGCTTCGACGCTCCGCTGAGAACCTTTGCCCGCATCTGCGCCAGTGCCATACTGACGCCTGCTCGGCCCTGGCCCCGCGAATAGCGCGGGGTAGCCTCGGCCTCAATGCCCCGGCTACGCAACGCCTCCGCAAAACCTTCGCGGAAACGGAATAGGTCTTCACGCCGGGGATCGAAGCGATTCCGGTCCATACCTTCCGCTTGAACGGTCAGGTGAACATGCGGCCTGGGCGTGTCAGTATGCAGCGCCATTAGCCAATCGTGATTGTCGCCAATCAGCTTCTCGGCCGTCTCGCGAACGGCTTGCTTGACCGTTTCAGGGTCCGTGCCTTGGGGCATGGAAAATACCATCGCCACGGCGGACACGCTGGTGCTCTTGCGCCAATAGAGCTGATCCGACCACTCGTCCGCAAGCCGCTCCATATCGGCTTTCGTTTCGATCTTCTCGCCGTCCCGAGTTTCGATCGTCAGCTTGCCGTGACGCCCGATGTAGTCGAGGTGGGCGGCAAGGTGCTTCGCGCCCTTCTTACGGCCCGTCACCTTCACCAACACCTCGGGCGACTTGCGGACTACCCGCGCAAGGACAGCGCGCGCGTCGGGGCGTGCCGGCGCGGCCGACGCAGCCTGACGGGCGAATGGCCCCGTGCCATTCCTGATCTGTGCGGCATAGCGCATGTTCGGATCGCCGAAGACGCGCGGTCTGAAGGTCGGCTTTAGCGCGCCCCAAACATCGTCCTCACGGTCCCCGAACGACATTAGTCCGCTACCTCCCAATAGGAGGCGTCACCGCGCAGCGCCGCGCCAAGCGCGGCGATCTGCTCGTTGATCTCTTCGCGCATGTCCGCGATGCGGCGCAGCTCGCGATCGATCTGCAAACCGCTGTCCGCCATCATCGCCGCATTACCGGCTTTCATCGCCTGATTCAGATTTCGGCCAATCCGCTGCAACTGCATCCGGATAGGAGCCACCGCGTCACGAAAGCCATCGTCGACGTCGCCCTTCAAGCCGACGTGACGGCGAACCAGTGCCTTGACCCAACCCGCGCGATCGGTGCCGCGCTCGGCCGCACGCTGGTCGACGACTGCCAATTCAGTCGGGGTAAGCGTGATGGATAAGCGGCCGGTCGCGCTCTCCGCGCGAGCCGACACGCGGGGCGCAGTCGCGACATTCTGCATGGCTTGATCGAGCATCGATCGAAGGAGCGCGCTGCGCCCTCCCCTTCCCTCGGCCAGCGCGTCGAAGGCGGCGAGCGTGGAACGGTCGACGCGGACCGCCATCATTGCCTTGCCTTCGGTGGGGGATGTCATCGGGTTGCGGCTCCTCGATTGCGAGGTGTAGTGTAATACAATGAACGCAGCAACCCCTATCCTGCCCATCAAACATCCCCCACCAATCTACACCCCTTTGTCGTGGCCCGAGCCACGACATTCACCGTCGTCGACCATGAGGGAGAAAGACGCGGAAGGAAAAAATCGGGCGATTTTGCCCGCCAGTTTTCGCCGCTGTCATCCGCGATCGGGGTGGCGCTCCACCATGCCGATCGCGGCCATATTATGCCTTAGCCGTCGAACCGGATCGTTCTTGGCGTGGCTTCATCATCGAACTGCACAACGGCTTCGATGACCCGCGCCCGCTTGCCTTCCACCTCAATGAACGTCGCGGTCGGTTCATTGGAAACCGCGGCGTTGGACGAAGGCGGACGGCGCGTCTGCGCGGGGCTGGCCGGTGCTTCCCCCTGCCCTTCTGCCGTCGGTGAAGTCTTCGGCGCTGGCGGTGATCCGCGATCGTCAGCCTGACGCGCCTCGCCCTGGTCGCGCGCAAAGCGCTCGCACTCCGCAACGGTAAGCGAACCGATCGGCGCTGCATCAACAAAGGTGCGCGTAGCCGCCTCGTCCCTCTTCGCGGCCTTCACCAATGCCGCCGCCCCGCGAACCGGAATGTCGTCCAGTCGTGCGGCGAGAAATTCGGGCGCTCCAATCAACGCCCGGAACCGGGACAGCATCGCATGATCGCGTCCCGTAGCCCGCGCGAGGTCCATGATAGACATACCGGCCGCAAGCTGGCGCTCGACGAATGCAACGGTATCGCGCGTCGAAAGCTGCTCGCGCTGGTCGTTCTCAATGAACTGGTCGATCCGAACCTGGGCGGGGTCGTGCTGTTCGCTGACGATCGCAGACACATTGATCCCAAGGTGCCGGCACGCGCGCCAGCGCCGTTCACCGAAGTAGATCCGATAGCGCCCGTCATCATCGGCGGGAGCAACGGTTATAGGCTGTATCTGCCCGCGCTCCTTGATGGTCGCCGCCAGTGCCTCGATCTCGGCTTGATCGATTTTGGTCCGGACGTTTTCGGGGTCCGGATATACGGCGTCGACCGGAAGCGACAGGACGCGGCCTTGAAGAGCAACCTCGTCCTTGCTCGCGAAGATATCTCCGAAGTCCACCGTCAAACTCCCATCCGCTGCATCGCTTCGTCGAGAAAGGCCCGCATGGGAGGAAGCGACGAGCGCGTGTCCTTATCGTGCCGCCAAACCGGAACACCGGCCTGCACGGCCTGGCTGTAATGCGATCGATCGGGAAGATGGGTCGCAAACAGGTTGCGGCCGATCTTGGCTTTCAATTCCTCCAGCATCGCGAGCTGGTTCTTGTCGTTGGCCTTCACACGGTTTGCGACAAGGCCGACGACATTGATCGGCGTTTTGCGTCCGCGCTGGTTCACGGTCTGGATCGAATTTGAAAGCTGCTTTGTGGAATCCGGGCCGAACGGTCCAAGCTCAACCGGCACGATAAGGTCGTCGCACATCATCAAGGCCGCGAAGTTGATCCAGCTCCACGCGGGAGGCGTGTCGATCACGCAAAAATCGAACAGCGGCGATAGCTTCGGGAAATTGGTTCGGAAGGCATTGAGCGCGCCGGAGTAGTTGGCGTCATATTCGCCGTGCATCCGGTTCGAGTAGATCGCCAGCCTTCCGGTAGCGGGAGGCACATAGTCAGGCTCGAATAGCGGCTTGCACGATCCAAGCTGCTCGAACTCGCGCAAGGCCGATGTGGCGTTGCACTGGCGATCAAGGTCGAGAACGAGAACGCGGTGTCCTGCGTCGGCAAGGTGCCAAGCAAGATGACACGCGATGGTCGTCTTACCCGCCCCGCCCTTCTCGATGTTCACCGCGATCGTCTTCATCGCCTGTCACTCCACCACGATCGGCGCGACCACCACCAAGTGTCCTCGTCGCCGTCACGCACCCTTTCGACATGCCGGGGTTCCGCGCCGCGTGCGGCGAGGATCAGCACGACGATGATCGCAAAAATCAGAAGTCCAGCTTGCTCGATACCGCTCATGTGCCTTCACCTCTGGGGTCGGCCGTCCCCTCCACCATCGCGCGAAATTCGGCGATCGTCTGCCAGTAGGACCGATGACCGCGTTGATTGGTGTACTCGACGAACCAATCAATCGTGTCCTTCGGGCCTTTGACATAAACGCTGCTCTGCGGAGGTGCTGACTGTCGCCGGCGTCTCGGGCCGGCGTCGGCCTGGGGCTGCGGTTCACGCTCGCCTCTGTCGACAAACCCCATCGCAGCGCCTCGCTCGATAGCTGCGGCCTCACGCTCGGGGTCGTTTGGGAGCGGTGTGCGCTTGATGCCTGACAGGTCGATAGCATCACCCTGTGGATCGGGAGCGGTCCGCCCTCCCCGCTGCTTGCCAAAGCCGTAGCCGGTCAACGCGCCATCTCCTGCTGCACCGCTTCGACAACCGCTCGCGCCACGTCGAGCGCGTTGCGCCTGGCTGCGGCAAGACCGGATGTCTGGCCGTCTTCCAGCTCTTCCAGTGTCGCAGCGAAGTCGAAAATATCGCGATATGCTGCGCGCTCCACCAGCCCGGTCGACAACAGCGGCAATTCGGCCGCGTTAATCGCTGCGACGATCCGCTTGGCGGTCTTTGTCTCGATCGCTGCATTGTCGCGGCTTCGGACAAGCCTGAACGGGATGTCTCGCCCTAACGCCTCGGCCTCTTCCTGTATGAGCGCAACGGCGTTCGCAGCCAGCTCGGCGTCGATCGGCGATAGGTTGAACGGGACCAATGCGAGGTGCGACCGCGCCAATGCGCGCGATGTCATCCGCGATGCAGTCCCTTCAAGATCGATCAGCACGAAGTCGTGGGAGGCCGTGTAGCGGTCGATCACCTTGACCAGCTCGGACTCTTTAGGGCTGGCAATGATCTCGAACGGCAAAGACTTGCCCTGTTCCGTCCGCTTGCGTCCCCACCCTGCGATGATTGCGTTCGGGTCCGCGTCGATCACCGCAACGGTCGCGCCGCTACGCGCTAGCTCCCCCGCCAGCACAAAAGTCAGCGTCGTCTTGCCTGCGCCCCCTTTGGGGTTGGCAACGGCGATAGCGGGCATCGTCGATCCTCCTATTTCGCGGCATCATACCACGAACAAGCGACACCAGAAAGGATATCCTTCTAACAATCGATATCTAATGATCCACCAATATAACGCTCTATTCCGATATCCCGTTGCATATCTAGGAGAATATCCTTTTAGGCGAAAGGGCCGCCGCAGCGGCCCCGGAGCCTTACCCGGCGTCCTGTTCGCTGCCCTTGGCGAGAATGGCAAAGCCATCCGCGATCAGCTCCACGGTGTAACGCTTGCCCTCGGGTGCGTCGTAGGAATTTTGGCGAACCCGCCCGGTGATATGCACTAGGTCGCCCTTCCTGGCCGACGATGCGCGCTCGATCAGGCGACCGAACAGCGTGACCTCATTCCAGTGCGTGTCGGTTAGCCACTCTCCGTTTTCCTGCCGGTTGTAGTTGGCCGCGACGGAAACCTTCGTCACTCGCTCATGCTCGGTGATCTTACCGACGCGGCCGATGATGCGAAATTCAGCGATGTTCTGCATGGGATCTGTCCTTCAGCTCGATCAGGCCAATTCCTGATGGGGATTTGAGGGGAGCGCAGGCGCCGCGATCAAGGAAAAAAACGGAGGGTCCGCGCAGCGGAAACCGTAGGCGCAGCCGGTTATTTCCTTGATCGTACAAGGCGGCGCAGCGACCATTCCCCATCACAACAGGAATAGGCCCATCGCGCGCAGGGAAGCCCGTGGAGCCGCTTTTGATGCGGTTTCGGCAGGGTAGGGGCATCGAGCCTCGGAATGAGGTCCTGACGGGCCGCGTTGGCGGGAGGGGAGGGGGCCTATCGTCAGCGGGATCGAACCCGCGCCGATCGTCTGAGGCAGCTTGGATTTGTGAGGTCCGATCGCTATATCAGGGAGGACATTAGCCCACTCCTACGGGCGAAATGGGGGTCGGGGCCTTGCCGGGTTCCGGCCCCATTCCATTTCAGGGCAGCACGATCGCGACCAGCTCGATCCTGGCTCGATGTCGGCAAGCGTCAACATCGGTAATAGAGAACCGCGAAAGCCGCTTGGTCCCCCTGGGGAGCATTCGCGCCGGCGAAGCCGGTGCGTCTTTCGTTTGCCGCGTGTGGGACGTCGGAAGGGAGTACGACGTTTGACCATCCCCAAAAAAAAGCAAAGGAGTCGGCCGCAGGCTGTCATCATGGGGGATGCCGGGTGGGAGGACGTGCGAAGCGCGTCCGGGCGAGCGAAGCGAGGAGCTGGCGGGGGCGAAGCCCCCAAGAGGCGGCGGTGATGTTCGCGCCGAAGTTGCCCACAGACAGGCCGCTAAAGGTAAGAGTGTATAGGTATATATAGGTTAGTGGGGGGTAATTAACACCGAAAACGCGAGTCGTTCGGGGTGCGATTAACACCGCTCGGGGGGTCTGATTATCACCGGAAAAGGGGGCGATTAACACCGCTCTGTGGAAACGTCCGGAAGCTCCCAAAGGGGGTCGATTAACACCGCTCCGGACGAGAATGAGGTACGATTAACACCGGCTTCGCCCGATCGCGAAAGGGGGTCGATTAACACCGCCGATAATGGGCGTTTCGGGCGAGCAGCGCCAACCCCGCAACCCCGAAAGGGGGTGCGATTAACACCACCTCGAAGCGGTCGCTAATCCGTGCCGGATCGCTGTAGGCGCTGCGCGATCGGCTCGAATGGGGTGAGCGAAAAGACTGCCGTAATCGGCACCCCAAAAACCCCGGCAATCTTCATCGCCAGCTCAAGCCCCGGCGCTGAATCGCCGCGCTCGATAGACCCGATCGTTTGCACATTGGCCTTAACCGCGTCTGCGAGCTGCTGACGGGAAACGGCCAGCTCGCCCCGTAACATCGCGATCCTATTGTGCATGACGCCGCATCCGCCTCACGATGACGGCTACTTGATAAGCCGCTTCGCCTCTTTCGGGTCGACCGCAGGACGAGAGGAAAAGAGCTTTATGCCTCCCCGCACGATCTCGACCTGTGCGTCTGGATAAACGGACCGTGCTTGCGCGAGCGCCTTCTTGAAGTTCTTCTTGAAGTCCTTGAGCGAGTCCGCGCCGACATACTCCTGGCCGAATTGGTCCTTGAGCATCCACCACGTCAAAGCGACGGGCCTGTTCACGCGGTGCAGCCGCTGGACGAGATATAGATAGATATCCATTGCCATCGCTGATCCCCGAAGGGACGAGAAGGCCCGCAGGTCGATCGGCACCGCATGTTCGATCAGCGTTTCATAGAACCGTTTACCGAGAACAAGGCTCGAAGGCCAAAGCGAGCGTTGCCCTTCCTGGCCGGGAAGCCATGCCTCGAACTGCTCAACCGGATTGCCGTGGAACGTGAATGCGCGATCCCCGGCCGTGAAGCCGATCGTCATGTGGCATGTGGCCAGCGCCGATAGCTGCTTCCGGAACATACGAAAGGCAGGGCCGCCCTTCTCGATGCCAAGCAAACGCAGCGCATCGTTGGCGCTGTCGCCGAACGGTATCACCGGCGTCCGCTCACGGACTGCGTATGACGAGATATAGGCAAGGATCAGACGCGGAATGGGGCCGTAAGGAATATCCTGACGCACCATTTCTTCGCCGTTCCACATGCTTCCTGCACGCACTTCAAGGGCGGCGCTGCCGTTGCGGCGCTCGAACCGTTCGCCATCGAATTTCGAGCGGGGCAATCCGATCTGACAAAGGATCGTGTGCATGAACGTCACGTCCACGCCCTCGGGGCGTGACGCAGCAATCTCAAAAC
This sequence comes from Sphingomonas sp. SDUR79, assembly GCF_056821745.1. Lineage (NCBI taxonomy): Bacteria > Pseudomonadati > Pseudomonadota > Alphaproteobacteria > Sphingomonadales > Sphingomonadaceae > Sphingomonas > Sphingomonas sp. SDUR79. The sequence continues at coordinate 2,718,516 of NZ_JBPDIN010000001.1, forward strand.
CCTTGTCGATCAATGTCAGCTCGCGGGTCGTCTTCTTAGCGCGATCCTTTTCGATCGACGCGAAAAGGTCGCCTGTAGCTGCGCCTATCGAAGTAAAGCCCTCTTTCATGTTGCCGCCTCCTACTTGCGGTTATCGACTGCCGGGGTTGCCGCCCCTTACGCAGTCGCTTTCTGGTTCGATGATTCGCCAGTCTTTAGACGCTTCAGCCCATTGTAAAGCGTCGCCCTGCTAACGCCGAACGTCTTGGCGACATCATTAGCCGTCAGGTCCGGGTCGTCCATCAGCGTCTTTGCCTGCCGTAGCTGTTTGAGCGACAGGGTGGTCTTGCGACCGCCGCTCCGTCCGCGCGCGCGCGCCGATGACAGTGCAGCCTTCGTCCGCTCGCTGACAAGCTGACGCTCGAATTGTGCGAGAGTCGCGAACAGGTGAAACATCAACTGGCCGACTGCGCTGCCGGTATCGATCTTCTCGGTGATGCTCTCGAACCCGATGCCGCGCGCGGCGAGGTCGTTGACGGTGCCGATCAGGTGGGAGAGCGAGCGGCCTAGGCGGTCCAACCTCCACACAACAAGCGTATCCCCCGCGCGAAGCGCCTTGATCGCCTGCGCCAGCTCGGCGCGGTCGTCCTTCGATCCGCTGGCTCGTTCCTCATAGATGATGGTGCATCCGGCCTTGGACAGCGCATCGGTCTGCACATCAAGGCTCTGGTCGGCCGTCGACACGCGCGCATAGCCGATCCGAACCGCCCCGGTCTGAGGTGGCAAATCCGACGACGATTGCGAGGCGTCTATCATTCAACGACGGTCCGGTTTGTTAGACGATGATTATTGGACGATATCTTAGACAGTGGGAAGGGGGAAATTGCGCGGAAAAGGTGTCGTTTTCAGAAGACGGCTGCACTGAACGTCAGAAGCCGACTGCACTATAGCAGCGGAGGGGTTGGATCCATCAGGCAACGACGGGCTGCTGCCGGCCATCAGCGGACGCAGGGAGGACTTTCCGCAACCGGCCGTTCGATGCGGCACCGATGGCCTTCGCGCAGGGGTAGTGAATCCGCCAGGATTGACTTGCGCTGCCCTACCTCTCACTAGTGAGGGGCGGCAGCGCATCAAGCGGTGAGCGCACTCCGGCACCGCCAACTTTCAGCACATGCGTGTAAATCATCGTCGTAGAGACGTCGGAATGGCCGAGCAGATCCTGCACGGTTCGAATGTCGTAACCGCTGCGGAGCAAGGCCGTCGCGAACGAGTGGCGGAGGGTGTGCGGTGTGGCGGGCTTCGTGATGCCTGCTTGTTCTACGGCACGTTTGAAGGCGCGCTGAAAGGTCTGGTCATACATGTGATGGCGACGCACGACACCGCTCCGTGGATCGGTCGAATGCGTGTGCTGCGCAAAAACCCAGAACCACGGCCAGGAATGCCCGGCGCGCGGATACTTCCGCTCAAGGGCGTCGGGAAGCGCAACGCCGCTGCGGCCCTCGGCCTGGTCCTTCAGCCACCATGCCCGTGCACGCGACAGCTGCTCGCGCAGGCTGGGTGCCAAGCTCTCGGGTAACATCAAGGCCCGATCCTTGGAGCCCTTGCCCTCCCGCACGATGATCGTGCCGTGATCGAAATCCAGATCCTTGACCCGCAGTTGCAAACCCTCACTGATCCGCATGCCCGTTCCATACAGAAGCTGGGCGAACAAACGATGCTCGCCTTCCAGAAAACCGAGGATGCGAACCACTTCATCCGGGGTCAGCACCACCGGCAAGCGCCGCGACGGCCGAGGTCTTCCGATCTCCTGAAGCCAGGGCAGATCCGTGCACAGCACCTTGCCGTAGAAGAACAGCAAGGCCGCCAATGCCTGACGATGCGTGGAGACCGAAACCTTGCGCTCGTTCGCCAGCCAGGACAGAAATGCCTCGACTTCGCTGCTGCCCAAGGTTGCCGGGTGACGCACACCGTGGAAACGGATGAAGGCACGAACCCAGTGGACATAAGCCTGTTCGGTTCGTAAACTGTAATGCAAGTAGCGTATGCGCTCACGCAACTGGTCCAGAACCTTGACCGAACGCAGCGGTGGTAACGGCGCAGTGGCGGTTTTCATGGCTTGTTATGACTGTTTTTTTGGGGTACAGTCTATGCCTCGGGCATCCAAGCAGCAAGCGCGTTACGCCGTGGGTCGATGTTTGATGTTATGGAGCAGCAACGATGTTACGCAGCAGGGCAGTCGCCCTAAAACAAAGTTAGGCATCACAAAGTACAGCATCGTGACCAACAGCAACGATTCCGTCACACTGCGCCTCATGACTGAGCATGACCTTGCGATGCTCTATGAGTGGCTAAATCGATCTCATATCGTCGAGTGGTGGGGCGGAGAAGAAGCACGCCCGACACTTGCTGACGTACAGGAACAGTACTTGCCAAGCGTTTTAGCGCAAGAGTCCGTCACTCCATACATTGCAATGCTGAATGGAGAGCCGATTGGGTATGCCCAGTCGTACGTTGCTCTTGGAAGCGGGGACGGATGGTGGGAAGAAGAAACCGATCCAGGAGTACGCGGAATAGACCAGTCACTGGCGAATGCATCACAACTGGGCAAAGGCTTGGGAACCAAGCTGGTTCGAGCTCTGGTTGAGTTGCTGTTCAATGATCCCGAGGTCACCAAGATCCAAACGGACCCGTCGCCGAGCAACTTGCGAGCGATCCGATGCTACGAGAAAGCGGGGTTTGAGAGGCAAGGTACCGTAACCACCCCAGATGGTCCAGCCGTGTACATGGTTCAAACACGCCAGGCATTCGAGCGAACACGCAGTGATGCCTAACCCTTCCATCGAGGGGGACGTCCAAGGGCTGGCGCCCTTGGCCGCCCCTCATGTCAAACGTTAGACCGCTATGACAGTCGCCCTCGACGAAGTATCTGAACTAAAGAATTTGCTTTCACCCTTGTTGGATGAATGCACTTTTGAAGAAGTTGAGTATGGTCAGTCAGATGCTCGAGTGATTCGAGTTCTATTTCCTGATCGCAATACCGCGTATCTAAAGTACGCCTCCGGATCTTCTGCTCAAGAAATTCTTCAAGAGCATCAGCGCACTAGATGGCTCAGAACACGAGCTCTCGTACCGGAAGTGATCTCATATGTCTCGACTTCAACTGTCACCATCCTGTTGACAAAAGCATTGATTGGCCACAATGCCGCTGACGCCGCAGATGCAGATCCAGTTATTGTTGTTGCAGAGATGGCACGAGCGTTACGCGACCTCCATTCGATCTCGCCTGACGATTGCCCATTCGACGAAAGGCTCCACCTGCGACTGAAGCTGGCTTCGGGCCGTTTGGAAGCCGGGTTAGTTGATGAGGAGGACTTTGATCACGCAAGGCAAGGCATGCTGGCGCGGGATGTTTACGAGCAACTTTTTATACAAATGCCTGGAGCGGAGCAGCTGGTAGTCACACATGGCGACGCCTGTCCCGAGAACTTCATCTTCCAAGGTAATGCCTTCGTCGGCTTCATAGACTGCGGTCGGGTCGGGCTTGCCGATAAGTATCAAGACCTGGCGCTTGCATCGAGAAACATTGACGCGGTATTTGGACCAGAACTCACTAACCAGTTCTTCATCGAGTATGGAGAGCCAAATCCGAACATAGCTAAGATTGAGTACTACCGGATCTTGGATGAGTTCTTCTAAGCGCGGTCTAACAATTCGTTCAAGCCGAGATCGCTTCGCGGCCGCGGAGTTGTTCTGTAAATTGTCACAACGCCGCGGCCGCAAAGCGCTCCGGCTTAACTCAGGCGTTAGGCGTCATGCATGAACCACACCGTCCCCGCAGAGGTATCCGCTCAGGTGCGGATAGTCGTCGACGTCATAAAGTCACATTTGGAGCCTGTGCTTCTTGCCATTCATCTATACGGCTCTGCCTTGCATGGTGGGCTTAAGAAGTACAGCGACATTGATCTGCTGGTCACCCTCTCTGCGCGACCCAACGAAACCACTCGGCGAGCCTTGGTGCTCGAACTTCTTCAGCATTCAGCTCCACCCGCTGAAAGCAAGTCTCTCCGCGCTCTGGAGGTAACGGTTGTTGCGCGGGAAGAGGTTGTCCCCTGGCGCAACCCCGCACGACGCGAACTCCAGTTCGGCGAGTGGCTTCGAGCGGCTGCCTCTGCAGGACATGTCGAGCCTCCTTGTTTGGACCCCGACTTGGCGATCCTGTTGACAAAGGTCAGACAACACAGCGTCCCGTTAGCCGGTCCTCCCGCGGAAGATCTTTTTGATCCTGTTCCCGAGTCCGACTTCTTGCGAGTGTTGGCCGAAACCACCGACCTGTGGCACTCACCTCAGGACTGGGAAGGCGATGAACGGAACGTGGTACTTACGTTGGCCCGCATTTGGTACAGCGCAGCCACACGAACGATTGCACCCAAGGACGCCGCGGCCCGTTGGGCATTGGAGCGGTTGCCGAGTGAGCATAAGTCCGTTCTTCAGGAAGCCTGCAACGCATACCTGGGGTACAAGGCAGAAGATCTTGCATCTCGGCCGGTCGAGGTCGCCAAGTTCATTCGCTTCGTGAAAGACCGCACCAACGATCTGCTCGCATCCAAGAATGACGCCTAACCCTTCCATCGAGAGGACGTCACAAGGGCTACGCCCTTGCGCCGCCTCTCATGTCAAACGTTAGACGGCAAAGTCACAGACCGCGGGATCTCTTATGACCAACTACTTTGATAGCCCCTTCAAAGGCAAGCTGCTTTCTGAGCAAGTGAAGAACCCCAATATCAAAGTTGGGCGGTACAGCTATTACTCTGGCTACTATCATGGGCACTCATTCGATGACTGCGCACGGTATCTGTTTCCGGACCGTGATGACGTTGATAAGTTGATCATCGGTAGTTTCTGCTCTATCGGGAGTGGGGCTTCCTTTATCATGGCTGGCAATCAGGGGCATCGGTACGACTGGGCATCATCTTTCCCGTTCTTTTATATGCAGGAAGAACCTGCATTCTCAAGCGCACTCGATGCCTTCCAAAAAGCAGGTAATACTGTCATTGGCAATGACGTTTGGATCGGCTCTGAGGCAATGGTCATGCCCGGAATCAAGATCGGGCACGGTGCGGTGATAGGCAGCCGCTCGTTGGTGACAAAAGATGTGGAGCCTTACGCTATCGTTGGCGGCAATCCCGCTAAGAAGATTAAGAAACGCTTCACCGATGAGGAAATTTCATTGCTTCTGGAGATGGAGTGGTGGAATTGGTCACTGGAGAAGATCAAAGCGGCAATGCCCATGCTGTGCTCGTCTAATATTGTTGGCCTGCACAAGTATTGGCTCGAGTTTGCCGTCTAACAATTCAATCAAGCCGATGCCGCTTCGCGGCACGGCTTATTTCAGGCGTTGAACGACAGCTTTCCCAAAAGCTCTACGGCTGCTCTGGGTCGACACCGGTAATCGGATCGTTGCCGCACTGAACAGCGCCCCGTTCCAGGTCGCCTCCATTTATGCGGCTGAACCGAGGGAGAGCAGCTTTACGCCGTCTGGCCGCAGTTCGCCCTTGGGCGACACGTGCCGGTAGAGCGTCTGCCGGGTAATCCCGAGTTCTTCGCAGAGATCGCCCACCTTGGTTTCCGGTTGCCCCATGCTGGCCATCGCCAGGCGTAGCTTGGCGGCGGTCATCTTGAAGGGGCGCCCCCCTTTCCTGCCGCGAGCGCGCGCCGAGATAAGTCCAGCGACTGTTCGCTCGGAAATCAACTCACGCTCGAACTCGGCCAGCGCGGCAAAAATACCGAACACAAGCTTGCCGGCGGCAGTCGTCGTGTCGACCGCCGCACCGTGACCGGTCAGGACCTTCAGGCCCACGCTACGCGCAGTTAGGTCGTGCACGGTGTTGATCAGGTGGCGCAGATCACGGCCAAGCCGATCGAGCTTCCACACGATCAGCGTGTCCCCTTCACGAAGCGCCTTCAGGCAAGCAGCCAACCCTGGGCGATCATCGCGCCTGCCCGAGGCCAGATCCTCGTAAAGGTGCGCAAGGCTCACACCAGCGGCGATGAGCGCATCGCGTTGCAAATTGGTGGACTGGGATCCGTCCGCCTTCGATACCCGCATGTAGCCGATCAGCACCTTTTCACCCGTCACGTATACGTTCGATTATGTGACAGTGTGAGCCGGAAAGCTCTATCCGTCAAAATTTGTCACTTAACCCGTCATTTTGTTTAAGACATGCAAAGGGTGCATCAGGCAGGTAATGTGACAGAAATTCCGGCGGGATGCCTTCCTTCACGAAGGTGGCGCGCAACCGTTCCAAGGAAGCGGGATCGCGCCGACCATAGGAAGCCAACGCGAACAGCGAGCGTGCCGTCTCGGGGTTGTGTCGCGCTTCAATGATGGCCTCGTCGATGGCCTGGACTGCACGCTGCCAGTGATTGATGGGCTCGGGCTTCGGCGCTTTCGTCGGCAGGCCACTGGTGAACCCGGTTTGGGGCTCGGACCAGAATAGCTTTGCCTGCTCGCCTGGCGGGCTGATGTCCCTCACCTCAATCAAGCTGATTGCCGTTGCCGCCGCCTCCAGCATCTGTAACCGTACTATCGGATTCAGGGTTTCATACGGTCGCCACAGACTTTGCCCAGCACGCAGCGGATGCCCGCAGCCTTCCCAGACTTGGCGGGGATACCCCGCGCAGGTTCCGCACGCGGAAAGCGGGGTGTTCAGCTCATCGAGCAGCGTGCGAAGAAGTCGAAACTGTGAATCGGCGTGCAAAAAGGACCCCGTTAGCGGGGTGATCGGCGTCTAAAAGGGACCCCTCATTTCGATAGCTTACACAGCCGCGTGGAAGTTCATGCGGCGAGATCGGGATGTTGGTTTTGGAGACAGTGGTTCGTATCCGGCGTGAGTATGCCGGCGGGAAGGCGATCAAGGCGATCGCGCGTGATCTGCATGTTTCGCGGAAGGTGATCCGCAAGGCGATCCGGGCGCCGGAAGGCGCATTTGATTATCGACGCAAGGTTCAGCCGCTGCCGCGTATCGGTCCGTTTCAGGATCGGCTGGATGGGCTGCTGGAAGAGAACGAGTTACGGGGCCGGCGTGACCGGCTTCGGATGACCCGTATCCACGACCTTCTGGTGCGTGAGGGTTTCGAGGGCTCTTACGATGCCGTGCGCCGCTATACGGCACGGTGGAAGGTCGAGCGGCGCAGGGATTTCGGCGACGGGACGACGGCCTTTATTCCGATGATGTTCCAGCCCGGCGAGGCCTACCAGTTCGACTGGAGCCACGAGGATGTCGAGATCGCTGGCAAGCCGATGCGGGTAAAGGTCGCGCACATGCGGCTGTGCGCGTCGCGGGCTGTGTATGTCCGGGCCTATCCACGCGAGACCCAGGAGATGCTGTTCGACGCGCATGCGCGCGGCTTTGCCTTCTTCGGCGGCGTGCCCCGGCGCGGCATCTACGATAATATGAAGACGGCGGTGACGAGCGTGTTCAACGGCAAGGACCGGGTGTTCAACCGGCGGTTCCTGATCATGGCCGACCATTATATGGTCGAGCCCACGGCCTGCTCGCCGGCGGCGGGATGGGAGAAGGGACAGGTCGAGAACCAGGTGCAGACGATCCGAGGGCGCTTCTTCCAGCCCCGTCTGCGGTTCGCCAGTCTCGAAGAACTCAATGGCTGGCTGGAAGCTGAGTGCCGGCGCTGGGCCGAACGGCAGGCCCATCCTGAGCAGGGCGACCAGACCGTGGCGCAGATGCTGGAGATCGAACGCCCTGCATTACAGTCGATGCTCGGGCCGTTCGACGGCTTCAACGAGAGCGAACACGGCGTGAGCGGCACCTGTCTGATCAGCTACGATCGCAACCGATACTCGGTCCTCTCGACGGTGGCGCGGCGCACGGTGCAGGTCCGGGCCTATGCCGACCGCATTGTCGTGCGATGCGGTGATGAGGTCGTCGCCGAGCATCCCCGCTTCTTCGGGCGGAACCGCACGATCTATGATCCCTGGCACTATCTGCCGGTGCTGGCCCGCAAGCCCGGCGCTTTGCGCAACGGCGCACCCTTCCAGGACTGGGAACTGCCGCCGGCGCTCGCCCGGTTGCGACGCAAGCTGGGCAACGGCGATGATGCCGATCGGCGGTTCGTGCGCGTGCTGGCGGCCGTGCTGACCGATGGCCTGGAGCTCGTCGAAGCCGCCGTGCGGGAGGCGCTGGCGACCGGCACGGCGAGCGACGATCTGATCCTCAATATCCTGGCACGGCGTCGCGAACCGCCGCGACCGCTGACGATCGTCACTTCGGAGGACAACGCCCTGAGGCATCCGCCGATCGCCGACTGTGCCCGTTACGACCAACTGAGGAACTTCCATGCAGCGGCATGACATGATCGACGCAATGCGCGGGCTCGGACTCAAGGGGATGGCTGGCGCGTTCGATGAGGCCGTCACCACAGGGCTCCAGCGTCAGCGCACAACGATGGAGATACTGACCGATCTGCTGCGCGCAGAGGCAACGCACCGTCACGCGGCCTCGATCCGATACCGGATGGCGGCCGCCAAGCTGCCGGTGGTGAAGGACCTCGATGCCTTCCGCTTCGAAGGGACACCGATCAACGAAGGGCTGGTCCGTTCGCTGCACGGCGGCGCGTTCCTGCCCGCACGGCGCAATGTCGTCCTGGTCGGTGGCACTGGCACCGGCAAGACCCATCTGGCCATCGCCATCACCGCCAATGTCGTCCGCGCCGGAGCGCGGGGGCGCTACTTCAACACCGTGGATCTGGTGACCCGTCTCGAAGAGGAAGCCCGGATCGGCAAAAGCGGGGCGCTTGCCGCCCAGCTCTCTCGCCTCGACCTCGTCGTGCTCGATGAGCTTGGCTATCTGCCGTTCGCCCGCTCAGGTGGGCAGTTGCTGTTCCATCTGGTCAGCAAGCTTTATGAGCAAACCAGCGTCATCATCACGACCAACCTGGCGTTCGGGGAATGGCCGACCGTGTTCGGCGATCCCAAGATGACCACCGCTCTTCTCGATCGTGTCACCCATCATTGCGACATCATCGAGACCGGCAATGACAGCTGGCGTTTCAAGAACCGAAACTGATCCCCGCCGCAGGTCGAAATTAAGATGCTTTGCGCTGCGCGCGTCTCCGTTCGGGCTCCGCCCTCCCTACGCCGCACGCAGCGCAAGGCGCGTTCCTCGAACGTCGCACCATCCTTGAAAGGGGGTCCCTTTTGCGCGCCGATCGGGGGTCCCATTTGGACGCCGATTGACACCCGTGCCCCCCGAATTCTGGGGTATGAGCGCCACGATGTCAGCGACAGAGGCCCGCGTCGATCGGTCCATATCTTTCCGATTGATCGTTGTGACCGACGCCCCCGCAGGACCAGTTCCGCGGATTATCGTGCCCGTAATGACGACCTCTGCAGCTTCAGGCTCGGCAACAGGGTCCAGATTGCCATTCGCCTCGGTCTGCCGTTCGCTACTTTGCGCGCCACGCGTCAGTGGAGATATGACGAAGACGCCCGTCCGCACCCTTTCAACCCGGACAGGCACTCCCTTCAGAAGAATACTCAATGCCGTGTCAGCGTCGAAGGGGCCAACCAGTTGCGGTGCCCGGCGAGAGCCGAAAGTCGCGGGTTGGAAGATTACTTGGCGACCCGTGACCCGCGCATACCTCCGTAGCGCTTCCTCTAGCGGAATCCCCTGAATCGCGAACCGGTAACTCGTGGTTGTTTGGTTCTGCTGCTGCGCCCACCCCGGCGCTACAGCCGCGCTCGTGAGTAGCAGTACGGCCAACGGAAGTGAGCGCCCTGCTGCTATCCGGCGGTCGAATCTGGTCATGTGTGGTCCTCTGCCCCTGATGCACGGGAAAGGCCGTCGCTGTGTGCAGCTTCCCTTTCCTCGATATAGAAAACGCCGTGGGGTGGGCCTGCCCCTAATCAGGCCGACGACATTTTTTCGTGTCTGTGGTGATTTGTTGGACCGGGTGGTGAAGACTTTTGGCTGTGGGTGCCGAAGCTACAGCACGAAGCCGAAAAATCTGCCGTGAGCGCCGGTCTGGCTCTTGCCTGCGAAAAGAATCTGCGGTGACTGCGCAAGGGGATTGCGAATCAAAACGGGATCCCGATCAGCCGCCGCCGGAGCGCTTTTTCTCGTCACGAAGTGGAATTCCGAGCATAGGCGTCTTCTCCGATAGCCAGGTCTCCGCAAACTGATCGCGGTTGCGAACATGCTGCGCCAGATCCTTCCTCAGACGAGTGAACGCGCCGATCAGAGTCCCAGGCTGCAGGAAGGTCATGTCATTGCCGAGGTCGTCCTCAAGCTCCTTCATACTGACCAGCAAGATCGTCATCAGCTTGTTGTCGGCACACCGAAGCGCGAACTCTGGAGACCCCAAGGGAACGCTGGCCAGGAGAGCCCAACCATCGACATCGGCTGCGCGTGCAAAAGCCATTACGCGTTCAAAGCTAACTCGCCCCTTTCCGCTCTCGAGATACTCATAGGACCTCAGCGGCATGTTCATCGCCTTGGCGATGTCGAACGATCGCAACTTGCGAGCCTTGCGGACGAGACGCATGGTAGCGCCGATCGTGGAAGCGCAAATGTCTTCGGCGGGTTGCCGTGCAGCATCTTCGTCCAAGCCATCGTCTTCGCGCACGCTATAAATTCACCTTCTTGTCGTGACAGAGTTTAAGTGACGCGAACCTATTTTTTGCCGCCTCTCCGCAGGTAAGCAGTTCCATCCGCGTCCTCCGACTTTTCCAATCCAAGCAGTGCGGTCGCGGCGAGGATGAATGCCTCTCGGTCCCCGGTGGCGAAGACGCCAGATATTCTGGTGTCTGCGTCCGCTGGTGAGTCGAGCACAATGCGCTTGTGCGTGTATCGGTTTACCTCGGCGATTGCCGCGCTCAGAGGTACGTCCCGGAGGTCAATCCTGCCTCCGACCCAGCTAAGCGCCACCTTGGTGTCCTGCTTTCCGATCTCGACTCTCGATCCTCTTGTCGCGAGCGTGTCGCCGGTCGCAGCGAGGCGTGATGCCGGCGCGTTAGGTGACGGCGCGACCGAAATGCGACCTTCGACGAGCGTCACCTTCACCGCGCTTTCGGACCGGAGCACCTCAAATTCTGTCCCGAGCGCGACGACGCTGGTCTCGTCGGCAATGACGCGAAACGGTCGCGACGGGTCGGGAGCTACCTGGAACAGTGCTTGGCCCTCCAGAAGCTCAATGTCCCGATGGTCTTTTTCGAAGTGCACCAGGATTTTTGTCGATGTGTTGAGCGTGACCCTGCTTCCGTCATCCAAGCGGACCACAAGTGTCTCACCTACGTCCGTTACGTAAACTGAGGGCTGTCCCACCCAGAACATCAGCGTCGCAATCAGCAATACGGCAAGCACAGCACCGGTCGCCACGAGTCCAGGGCTTCGGCCGAAATTGATCCGCGCTCGCCGGCGGGGCAAGTCGCACCCGACGTTCCGGATCGCGTCCTGAATCCTAGGGTCGTCCCCGCTCTTGGAAGCCCTGCTCCATATCGCATCCACCGTTTCGAATGCCTGAGCGTTTCCAGGGCGACTACGCCACTCCCAGAATCGCTCAAGCTCATCGTTGGTGACGGAACGCGACTGTAGCCTTGCGTGCCACGCGGCCGCCTCGAGACCAGCTTCGTGCTCGGCTGACTTCGTCATGGCTTTAGCATCACTCGCCAAGATGACTGACGCAATACTCGAGCGCCTTCGCAAGCCGCCACTCGACCGTCTTGACCGATATCCCCAACCGAAGTGCGATCTCAGGCTGCGTCATCGGGGTGAAGCGGGCGAGCACGAAGACATCCCTGAGTTTTTTCGGCATCGCGACGATCAGATTGGTGAAGTCCACCGTCTCAGCCTGATCCGCTTGCGTGAAGCCCGTCGTGTTCACGACTGCTGCGAACGAGTCGAGCGCAACGACCTCTCTCGATCTGGATCGGAACCCGTCCTTGATCAGGTTGGCCAGGATGCGCAAAAGCAATGGTCGGCCGTTTCGCTGGTGGGCCGGGTATCGAGAAGCGCGAACGAACGCCTCCTGCACTAAGTCGTCAGCTGCATGTAGGTTGCGAGTGCGCCGCCGGGCCGCCGATCTGAGCCAATCGGAATGCTCGCGATACTCCCTCTCGAGCGCCGTCCTCTCGCCGTCGTCGATTCCTCCGGCGACCTTCCCAGTCAAACTCGCAGCCACAAAACCCTCCTTCCGAGGGCAGGAAATCCATGTGCGGCGTAGGCCGCGCGAACGCGTGCCTTCTGCGCCGGACCAGAGGTCGCGACGGTGTCCCATGCACAAGGGCTTCCACACCCTTTCACCGGCCGGCGCCGGTGGACTGCAAGACTGACTCAGGATCAAGAGCTCGGCAAGTGGCCCCTGAACCACGCTCGGATAGCATTAGCGCACGGTTGGGAGGGGGGAGCGGGTGTTGGAACCTCTGTGGAAGGTCCGCTATTTGCGCCATACCCACGCCGGTGCTCATTCGAGCGCCCCCCGGCACCGAGAATATGGCCCTATTTCACGGCACCCGCAGAAACTGGTTACCCGATGAGTCAAAAGGAGCAAACCCCGTCACGCGAAGACCAGTTCAGTCGGAGCCACGAGGCCGGATGCCGCCGATTCTTCGAAACTGGCGAGGATTGACCGCGCAGCGGGAAAAGAACGCGGTCGAAAAATGCGCGGCGCTCGAATAGCCGAGAGCGTGGGCTACTTCAGCGATCGACATGTCCGTCCGCAGTAGCATCTCTTTCGCCGCCTCCGTTCGGCGGCGCAGAACGAACTCGCCCGGAGTGCAGCCAAGCGTCCCGCGAAAGGCGCGGAGGAACGCGCTTTGGCCCAGACCAGCCTGCGCAGCCATCTGTTCGAGCGTGATACGGCCGCCGATACCGTTGTGAACGAACTCCGCGACCCGTCGAAGAGCGGCCGGTGCCAGCCAGCCGTCGCTTGGACGACGAAACAGCCCGCCGGACAAGAGGGCAATGCTCCTGACGACGCTCAGCATCAGAGTCTCGACTACCAAGGAGTGCGATCGACGAGTGTGTCCGTGAAGTAGTCCCAAGAGGTGCGCGACAGTTAGGGCCAGCTTAGGCGCCGGGATGTTGAACAATGGCAGCAATGGCCCGCAGATCTCTGGCGAGAAGATCGTCTGGAGATGATCAGGATCAATCTCGATCCAAGCGCAGATCAGGTTTGCGTCCTCCACCCAGCCGGTTCGCACGCAGCCAGCTGGCGTCACCGTGACCACACCGGGGCTGTCCACACTGCTCTCGGAGACCCCACCCAGCCATGTTCTGCTTACCCCAGTGGTACCAGACAGGGTGACACTGACGATGTGCGCGGACGACAGGAGTCTGTAACCCCCCGAAAATCCCGCCGGAGAGGCCGACCGGCAAAGCCTCAACCCCGGTAAATGAAGGTGAGCGTCTTGGGACCAAGCCTCCTCTTTCCGATCAAGCCATACGCCAGGCCGCACCTCGACCACCATTTTGGGACCGGATCCGAGCGTGGCTTCCGGCTCACCTTTTCCCGTTTGCCACACGCCAGCGCTTCAAACTGTTGGAGTGCACGAGGATGCGGCTAGCGAGGTTGGCACCATGCGTGGGCTCCCGTCGACCATTCAACTCCACACCCGTTCGCGCCTTCCAAGATTGACCTCGCATCGTATACGATACATATAATACAATAATCTTAATTGTCATATTTCTTTCAGGTTCCGCTGCTCGAATAGTGCGGTGGGACACACCAAGCGGGACAAGTATAATGAGGAGCTATCCGTATTGGGTACGGTCACAACCGGAAAGATACAATTGCAAAAAGGACACGAAATTGTATCGAAGGAAGTTCGATGCGTGACGTGTCGCCGGTGCTGAAGACGGTCCTGGAATTCGCATCCGAACATCTGGGGTCGCTCGACGGACGGCGGGTGGCAGAGAGGCTTACGGCAGAGGATCTCCGGGTGGAGTTCGCTGAGCCGATGCCGACGACGGGCGACCAAGCTGAAGAGATCGTTGAGCATCTTATCAGCGCTGCGGACGGAGGCATGGTGACCAGCACGGGCGCCCGCTTCTTCGGGTGGGTCATGGGGGGAACACTTCCCAGCGCTCTCGCTGCCGACTGGCTGGTTTCGACCTGGGATCAGAATGCCGCGACAGCCGCCACCTCGCCCGCATCGGCGATCATCGAGGAAGTAGTCGGCGAATGGCTGAGGGACCTGCTCGGATTGGCACCCACGACCTCCTACGCGCTTACCACCGGTTGCCAGATGTCGCACACCACTTGCCTTGCGGCCGCGCGAAACGCAGTGCTGGCCCGGTGCGGATGGGACGTCGAGCGTGACGGCCTTCAGGCTGCCCCGAGGGTTAGGCTTCTTACAGGCAGCAACGTGCATGCGTCTGTCGGGAGAAGCGTCCGCTTGCTCGGATTCGGATCAGCGGCGTTAGAGATCTTGCCAGAGGGCGCAGAAGGCACGCTGCAACCGGACGTGCTGGAAGCGGCGCTGCATTCAGACTGCGGGCCGCAGATCGTGGTCCTCCAGGCGGGAGACCTCAACATCGGTGCGTTCGATGAATTCCGAACCCTTTTACCCATCGCCCAGGCTGCGGGAGCTTGGGTGCACATTGACGGCGCATTCGGCCTCTGGGCAAGAGCGAGTGAACGCAGGGGGTATCTCACGGAGGGGTTGGAGCTGGCCGACTCTATCGCGACGGATGCGCACAAGTGGCTCAACGTGCCATATGACAGTGGAATCGCCTTCATCCGCGACCCCGCACCCCATCTCGCCTCAATGCAGGTCAAAGCGGACTACATCGCGCCGCGCGGGGACATCCGGGATCCCATCGATTGGACCCCTGACTGGTCGCGCCGGGCCCGCTCCATCCCCATCTACGCTGCCCTGCGCGAGCTGGGACGGAATGGCGTCGCCGAAATCGTCGACCGCACCTGCGATCTCGCCCACGACCTCGCCCTGCGGATCGGCGCGCTCGACGGGGCCCGCCTGGAGCGCGAGCCGCAGATCAACCAAGCGATCATCTACTTCCCGGATGATCGTCCGGAGGCCACGGTGGCAGAACATGACATCCGCACAGAGCGGGTCATCGAACTGATCAACATCGGAGGCGAGGCTTACGTCACCGGAACGCGCTATCGTGGTCGTAGTGCTATGCGGCTCAGTGTCTCGAACTGGCGCATCCAAGCGGACGACGTCGATCGCACCGTCGCCGCCGTCGAGAGGGCGGTCAGTCTTGCGCGCGACGAGGCGAGTGAGGCGTAGCGGCCTTAGTCCAGCTGTGGTCAGGAAAGCGACGCGAAGTTCGAGCAGCAATGGTGCGCGACCGTCTCCCACAACGCATCCGGCGCAATGACTTCGACCGCGTCGCCGCAGATTAAAGGTACCAACGCCTCTCGAGATGCCCCGAGGCGTGTGACGCGCTAAAATTTGGCTGTAGATTGGAAGACGGTACCTTCGACGCGCTACGCGCAGCGAGCTCGCGGTCTCGGCCCGTCCATGACGGCCAACTAGCGCAAGCTGAAGCTAAACTACGAAGCCCACTCCAGCGGCACGTATACGAATGACGGCTCTGGGTATCGCCACTGTGTTGGATCGAGTGTCCGACATTGGGGCGCGTGGCCCTGCAGCTTCTGGCCTAAGTGGCGCCGAAACCGATCGTGTTTAGCGAGATTGGCACGAATTCGGTCTCGCCGGAACGAAACCTAACAACGGATCTTCGACACTAGAATTGCTTCGTCTTCCTCGTTCGTCCTGCGAAGTAGACCAGCTCCCCATCCATCTCGTCGGCAACGATAATCCGGGCGTCCGATGCGAGGCTCAGCAACGTTGCCAGCCTGTCGGGAGTGGGGTTGGCGTTGCCGTAGCTCGAAAAGGCGAGCCAGCCGCCTTCGTCCAGCATCAGCCGCAAACGCTGGGTCTCGTCGCCACTGCGGCCGACCGCCCAGTAGAGATGCTGGCCGATAACCCATTCCGACAGCAGAACCTCGAAGCCGTCCCTTACGGGAAGCGACGCGATCCGTTGGGCTCGCGTGAGGGCCCGCGAGAGCGGTAGGCGGTCAGCCGCGCCATCGTAGAGCCGCTGGTCGCCAGCCGTCTCGCCGCAGACCGCGAGGGCGATGCGGAGGCCGCTCAGCGCAAGATCGGGGCGCTCCCTCTGCCGCACGACCTCGAGCTCCTCGATCGCGACGACCGGATCTCCCACGCCGTCCTCGTTCAACGTCGCGTCATCGAGCCAGTCCCCGAACGTCGCGCCTTCTTCGATCTCCGCCGCCTCGACCAGCAACTCCGCGAGTTCGACCAACTGGTGGGGCCTCGTCGTGGTGGTGTCGAGCAGCCAGACAAGCAGTGCCTCCAGCGAAAGCCGGTGCAGCTGCTGCGTCTGGATCGCCCGCCACACCGCAGCCGGCGTCGGCTCCGCGCCAAGTGGGGGCTGGTTGGTATCGGACAACGCCATCTGCCACCTGATCTGGTCGATGCGGAGAGCCCCCTCGGCTTCATCGAGTATTGTTTCGATCAGTTCGATCGTCCCGACGCGCTGTCCACGGACGAGGCGCGATCGACCGACCTTGCATTCCTCTTCACTCAGATCATCCATCGCCCAGTATTCGTAGAGCTGCTGCATGCGCTCCACGCCAACCTGGCCGCAGTCGAGCGAACTCAGGCATGGGTCGTCGTGCAGGTCCTCGAGCTGCGCATCGAAGGCGATCACCGCCGGCATTATCTCAGCAGTCGGTGCGAAGGTGCCGTCGCTCCTCGGGGAAAGGTAGCCGAGCCCCGCCCCCTCCTTGGCCGATGGACCGTAGGATACCGGCGCCATGAGCGAGGTGTTCGCGGCCCGCCGCTTGCGGAACGCCTGCCAAGCCGGTGACGAGAAATCGTAGGCCCCTCGGTTCACGACCTCTGCGCGCAGGGTGTCGCTGCCGAGAAGGCCTGCGAAATCCTGCTCAAGAAGATGGCCAACCGTGAAGAGCACCTCCACCCTGTCGACATATGCTTTCAGCCGGTCCGGATCGACGAGTTGTCCACCCTCGCGCCGCGCCAGCTCCGCCGCCTTCCACCATGCCCAGGCGACAAGCGTGTAAGGGCGAAGCCGGGTGGCGGCGTTGTTGAGGCCCGGGATGCATCGGTCCATCAGGTCGAAGTTGACCTGTCGAAGTCCGAGCGGATCCACTCCGCCCGGCTTGAGCGGCGGCTTAGCGACCACGCGGGGACCGGACCAATTGGACAGGATCTCCAGCACCTCATCGTTGACAACTATCGCCATCGTCAGTCGACCTCCACAAGCAGCACGCGATTGCAGCAGTTTGCCGCTCGGGCGAGGCCAATGGAGCCGAGCCGGTGCTGCTGCGCATCTGGCAACGCATAGTTGCACTTCGGGCAGGCCTTGGCGCCGCGCCCGACCTTCAGGATCTTCCAACCGTTGCCAGCGGCGAGGTGTCTGCGGATCGTCCGCATCTCCTCAGTGGGGTCGAGCAGAGGCAAGGGAGGGGGAAGCTCGCCGCGCGAGACATGCCTGGCGGCGATGATCACCTCCTCGACTGCACTGCTAATCAGGCGAACCTGCGAGGCGAACGTTTTAAGTCCGGTCGGACCGGCTATCACCTCTGCCAGTCTCGACACGCGCGATCCAGATCCGAGCGCCTCGGCGAGCCCTAGGCCCTCCTCGACGGAACCAAGCACTCGCGCGAGGCGACCGCGCGCCACCTCCGGGCTCGACGTGGCGAGACCGTCGAGCAGCAGAAGCACCGCAGCCATCCCCCGAACATCCTGGGACAGCTCCGTTGCGGACAGATGACGCACGGCGAGGTTGCTCCACCATGCGACAAAGTCGATGACGCGCCTGACCTCAGGCTTGCGGAGCAGCACGAAGCCCGCGATGTCTGCCGCACGCTGCAGCTCGACCGCAGGGTCAGAGGGCACCCGCTCCGCCAGTACTTCAAGCAGAGCGTCGAACGCCGCGATGACGCGGACGTCGTCGTCATCCTCTTTGCCGCCGTCTTCCGCCTCGACGTGATCCACGGTCGCGGCTTTCGTGCGCATGGGGATCGTGGTCCAGCGGACACGGAGCGCGGCGAGGATGCGATCGAAGGCGCCCCGGGTGGACGGACCGCCGAACTCCTGGTGGTCGTCGGCGGCCTCGTGGATCTCAAGGTCCGACAATGAGATCATGCGAGAGGCCGGCTCAGGCTTCTCTGACTTCATCGAGGCGCTACGCCAGGCGGTGGCAGTCACGCCGGGATTGCTCGCGAAATACTCGAGGACACCGGCGAGGTCGTCGTCGTCGTCTGAACCACCGGCGACGCGGATCATCGGTCCGATCACAGCACCCCATCGGTTGTTCAGCTCAATCGCGTCTGGGAACCCGACGAAGCCACGGATCTGCGTATCGCCCCGGCGTAGGACTAGGGTAGATCGACGACGCCCATAGCTCGCGTTGGGGACAAGGACGCCGCCCTCGAAGCTGCCGTCGGCAGACACGCAGATCTCACCGAGATCGTGAACTACACCATCGTGATCGAACTCGGCCGCCCAGGGCCCCGGCTCGCACTCGCTCAGCACCGAACCCTTGAGCCAGTTGCCGAGCAACGTCGCCTGCAAAATTCCGAACGAGGCTGCCGCGCTCTGATCGACACGTGCCAAACTCTTCTCCAGAGGGATGATCGCAGATGCCCGGGGAAGCGTGCCGTCGACGACGCGGACGACCCCTAGCTCTACGTTCTGCGGATCGCCCAACGCCGCTAGGCTTCCATTCATGCTTCCGCTCAAGAGCAACGATCCGAGCTCGCACTCGATCTCGACCAGTTTCGCGTGAAGGGGTCCCGCACCTTCTGGGGCAAGAAGCTCCAGCTCCACTGGCGAAGCTGACGTTCGCGAAGCGGAAAACGGAAAATGGTGACCGTTCACGGCTAGCAGCTCGCTATCGTGGACATGCACATCGACTGCGGGGGAGCCGAGCAGACGCGCTAGCTCGTCGACGGCCCGGCTGGATCCGAAGTAGGGCGCGGCGACAGTCAGGCGGCTAGCATCCCCAAGCTCTGCCGCCTGCTCGACCAGCTGGGACGAGATCGACCGCGTCACGTTGTGAACAATTCGCGCGCTTCCAGACGGAGGCACACCGCGCAGTCGGGCCACCCATGGCTCGAGCAGCGCAGCGTCGGCACCCAGCAGCCTGTCGGCGAGCGCCAGCTCCTCGATGAAGTCCGCAAGCCCGTTCAACGCGGTGCCGGAGTGCTCCGGCCGCAGGATCTCGCACAGCTCAAGGTTGTAGCCCCAACCTCCGAAGGTGAGGTTCCCCGACCCGACGACGGCGGACGGACCATCGGGGCCGTCCAGGATCATGAACTTCGGGTGGAAGACGTGGTTCGGGATCCGAATGGGGTGCAACGCATATGTCCGGCCCACCTCCCTGGCACCGGCTTCACCCAAAGCGCCCGCTACACCCTCGACATCCGCGAGAATATCGATCGACCGCACGCCCGACTGCCGGAGCGACGGCAGGACGATGCCTTCG
Source organism: Sphingomonas sp. SDUR79 (assembly GCF_056821745.1). Lineage (NCBI taxonomy): Bacteria > Pseudomonadati > Pseudomonadota > Alphaproteobacteria > Sphingomonadales > Sphingomonadaceae > Sphingomonas > Sphingomonas sp. SDUR79. The sequence goes on from NZ_JBPDIN010000001.1 coordinate 2,738,012, forward strand.
AAGAAGCTGAGGCTGAGGACGTAGGTCCCGATGAGCGCGCGCGTCCAAGGACCTGACCGCACCAGTTCTACTGGAGAAAACTGCTCGCTCATCCAACGCGCCTCCGCGCCGCACCACAAGATGCCACAGGTGCTCTCCCACCCCAGATTTGCGTCGCCGACGACGCCGCGCAACAAGCCTCACGCATCCCGCCCGGCTGCGTCATCGGGGCCGTTAGGCGATCCGCATACGACGGATGATTATGATCTTGGGTAGCGCGACGGATTGCGCGTGGCCCAGCAGATTCGGGTCCTACGCGCACCATCTCGGCCCGTCCCCATCCCACGCGGCGGTCGGCGTGCAGGAAGAATCCGCTCCGGCTGCGACTTGCGCCACGGCGCTCGCACGGCTCCCCGCAGACGCCACTTCGTCGGACCTCGCGACGCGGATCACGCAGCCAGAGCCTGCGGCGTCGGCTCGACCTCGATAACGGTCCCGCTCGTCATCAGGACGATCAAGCCACGGCCAGCGCCGGTCATGTCGAGATAGGCACGGACCTGCGCACCGTAGTGCAGCACAATGCCTTCGTCCGGGCTAACGTCGCTTTTCCAGTCGACCACGACGGCGGGGTGGCCCTCGCCGTCAACCGTCACCGCGTCGGCGATGCCGGCGGTAGCGACGAGCCCGGCGTCCTCCTCACGGATCGAGTAGACCGGAAGCTCGGCGATCAGCGCAGGCCGAAGCCCGGCGATCTCCGGCAGCGAAAGCGTGCGAACCACACTGGCCGAGAGCTCCTCGGGCGAAAGACCCGACAATGCGTCCGCGACTGGTTGCCGTCCAAGGGCGCGGATCAGCTCGGCTGCTCGGGCAGCAAGGGCGTCCGCATTGTCGGCGGTCTCACCGGTGAGCACCTCCTCCATGAGCTTATGGAGGATCAGGCCGCGCTCGCGGCCACCCCGCACGGGTGTTGGCGTCTCCAGGCTGGGCGGCGGCGCGTCCTCGGCGCCGGCCCAGATGTCGGGCTGCTCGGCGGCCAGCACCGAGCCCTCTCCGTCCTCGTCCCGACTGGGCGCAAGCCACGTCAGCCTGACCTGACCCTCGACGATGGTGGCAGCCTCGGCCGCGAAGATCTCGCGGGTCTGCTCGTTCGTGTTGCCAGAAGCGATCGCGACGGGATTGGGAGGCATCTGTGAAACGTCGAACGCAGGCAGGCCCGGGAGCGTGAGATCAACGAGACTGATCCAGGTGCCTTTGCCGAGCGCGACGTCCAGGCGAGGAAGGATCAGAAGCTCCCGAGCGCGCGTGGCGGCGACGTACCAGAGCCGCACACGCTCGCGGTTGAGCTCGTCGCGCTCGGCTTTAAGAGCCTCGTCGTAGCCGGACGGGGCAACCCCTAGGACCTTGCCGTAGAAGGTGTCGGTCGCGCGATCGACGATCGCGTTGTCCCCCTGGTTCACCGTGGTCATCGTGTTGATCGGGATCACGATCGGCCACTCGAGACCCTTGGCCGCATGCATGGTGAAGAGGGCGACGGCCTCCTCCTGCGCATCGGGACGTCCCTCGACGGCCCGCGCCTCATCCTCCCATGCGGCGGTCATCGTCTCGGAGAAGGCGCGAAGCCCCCTGACCGCAAAGCCGCGCGACAGGCTCAGATAGAGGTCGATGTTGGCGAGCGCACGCTCGGCCTGACCGCCGTGGCGGTCGAGTAGTATCGGCCTGACCCGCAGCATATCGACCGCCTGCGAGAGAAGATCGTACGGCGTGGTCGAGTTTACGCGGCGCTGCAGCGTCTGGAGCCGCTCCATCACCTCCCGCGCAAGTGCATGGCCGACGAGGGCGCCATCGATGTTGAGATCGAGACGCGGGATACGGTCAGGCTCCTCCTCGGAACGCGGCAGCGCCCCGACGATGTCGAGCAATTCCTCCTCGCTTAAGCCCACCAGAGGTCCCCGCAGCAGGGCGCCGAGCGCAAGTGTGTCGCGCCGATCCGCCAGCACGCGCGTGATCGCGATGAGGTCCTGCACCTCCTGCCGACGGTAGAGACCCTTGCCGGCCTGGGTCGCGACCGGAACCCCGCGCTGCTCGAGCGCCTCCTCGTAGCGCCACAAATCCTTGCCGGTCGGCGCGAGGAGCGCGATGTCGCCAGGCAGGCACGCCCTGGTTGTGTTGGTCCTGCGATCGAGCACCTGATGGCTGCCGATTAGTCGGGCGCACAGGTCGGCGACCGCGTCCGCCTCGGCGTCACGCTGCTGCTCCGCGTTGGCAGTGCCATTCTCGACAGAAGCCTCCACGTCGAGGGCCGCCACGCAGATGCCGCCCGCGGGATCGTCGTGGAACGGGTCGAGCGCGGTGAAGCCTGGCTGGCCGTCCGAGGAAAGGATCGCCTCGAAGCGCTCGTTGACGAAGGTCAGGATCGAACTGCATGAACGGAAGTTCGTCGAAATCGAGACCAAGCCGCCCGCGTTCTGGCTCGAGAAAGCCGAGCGCGCCTCGACATAGGCTCCGACGTCCGCGCCGCGGAAGCGATAGATGGCCTGCTTGGGATCGCCGACAAGGAACAGCGCGCCGGGCCGGATGCGGAACGTCGTCCAGTCGGCCGCGTCCTCGCCGGGCTCGCCGCAGAGCCGCCAGAAGATCTCCGACTGAAGCGGATCAGTGTCCTGGAATTCGTCGACGAGCACCCGCTCGTATCGCCTGCCGAGCGCCTGGCGGACGTCCTCATGGTCGCGCAGCATGTCGCGCGCCGCGAAGATCAGATCGTCGAAATCGAGCTGGGCGCTCGCACGCTTGTGTTCGGCGTAGCGGTCGAGGATGGGCTCGGCCTCGGCGATCAGCGCGGTCAGAACGTGGCTCGCGGCCGCCTGGATCAGGCCGGTCCATGCATCGCATACGGCGATGTAATGGCCCTTCGCGGCATCGTTGAGCTGTGCGCCGTCGAGCTTCGAAAGACCGACCGCGCGCGCTGCTGTCTCCCACTTGCCTTTCCGAGCGTAAGAGCGGAACTTCCCCGTTCCCGTGCAGAGCGCTGGGTCCGCCGGGGTAACGAGGAGTCCTACGAGGCCGACGGGCGTCGCCACGACCGCATCTGACGGCAGAGCCGCCGCCATCCCCGAGAAGCGCTGCGCAATTTCGTCGGTCTCTGCCTCCTTCGCTGAGGTGCCCTGAAGATAGGCGTTCAGGTCGGCGGCTGCCTGGCGGAAGGACTTCAGGAGTTGGGGCAGCGGCGCGGCTGCGGGCGCCGAGAGCTTTCGCCTGCGCCGCAAGCTCTCCGCGATGCGGTGCATGAGCGCCACGGCTTCGCCATCGGCGTGGAGTACCATCTCGGCCAAGACACCGGCACTGCCGTCCGACAAACGCGACCGGAGCCAGCTGTCCACAATCTCGAGGAACGTGAGGTCGGCCTGCCCGCGATCCATCACGGAGGCGCCCGGATCGATGTCGGCCTCCACCGGATAGGGCTTGATCAGGCGCTGGCAGAAGCCATGGATCGTCGAGCAGGTAATCTCGTCGATAGCTTCGCTGGCCTTGACGAGGTTCTCGCGCTGCTGCTCGGTAAAGCCGTTCGGAAGGCACACGCGCAGCTCCGGGGTGACTTGTCCGGCAGCAAGGTGCTCGACGAACTCGCGAACGCGGTTCAGCAGTTCGCTGGCGGCGAGCTCGGTGAAAGTCACCGCCGCGATTGCGCGGGGCGCCACGCCTTCTGCCAGCATCATTGCGATCCGGCCGGCCATGACAGCTGTCTTGCCGGAGCCAGCCCCGGCCTCCACGAGCATCGAGCGGTCGTGGCGGCTGATCGCATCGCGCCGCGCACCGTCATCAGTGAGGATCTTGGTCGTCATCATTCGGCCTCCCAGACAAGAGTCGCGTCGCCCATCCTGGCGGCGACGGCGGATTGCTTGCGCTTGCAGTAGGTGGCGCTGGCATTCGCCGGCAACGCGAAGGCGAGATCGTCATAGGCTCCGCCGGTGTCGGGCCCCGGAAGAACGGCTCCAGCCGCAAACGACTCACGCGCCGCCCGAAGGTAGACGGTGACCTCCCTCAGGAGCGCGCCCGGATCGTCGAGCTGCAGGTCGAGCGGTTCCTTCGCATAGAGGAGCGAAGCAGTGATTCCGATGTCGTCGCCGAGCATCTGCCGAACGGCGAATGCATAAAGGCAGCGCTGTAGCTCGCGCCCACCGTTCAGTCTGATGTCGCTGCCGGGCGCCTTGCCAGTCTTGTAGTCGCGGACGACGGCGCTGCTCCCGTCGGCAGCCAGGTCGAGCCGGTCGATGTAGCCCGCGATACTGAACCCCGTATCCGGGATGGTGACCTCGACGGCGGCATCCCACGGCATCGGAGCACCGGACTTCGCCTCCGAGCCGCCGAACGGCACCTCGCCGAATGAGCGGGTTCCGGGCAGGTGGTCCCCCCCGAAGGTGAGTGCCACGACCGCAAGGCCGCGCGCTTCGGCAAGCGTGCGGCCCCAGATAACCTGCGGGGGCACGGCGCGCTCGCTTTCCCACTCCGCAGCGACATTGGTCGCCGCGCTGGCGACTGCGGACTCAACGGCACTCCGGTCCGCGGACGCCAACCCACCGTTGGCATCTAGCGACTGCAGGGCACGGTCCAGAATCTGGTGAACGAGGTCGCCATTCTGCAGGGCGTCGAGCACGAGCGGCTCCGCGCTGCTCTGCGGCGCACTCCACTTGAAGGCATAGCGCCAGACGAAGTTCAGCGGGCTGCGCAGAAGGGTTCTGAGCGAACTGGCCGACTGGACGCGACCGAGGACCTCCAAGACCAGCGGGTGGTCCGCACGCACCAAGCCGTCATGCGGCGTGACATCGGTCAGTCGCCAGTCGCGCCAGCACTCCTTCGCGCTCGCGGCCTGCGCATCCAGCGCGAACTCCTCCCGGCGCGCCATGAGACGGTCGGTCTCGCTGAAGGCGTGGCTCGGAACCGAATTGTGGCGCAGGTAGGTCTCGGCACCCCGATCGACGAGCAGCGGACTGCGGCCCAGCAGGCGGCCGTCGCTGTCCCGCCGGGCGCTGGAGAGCACGACCTGGCGCTCCGATGTCGCCAGAATCGTCTCGAAGTCGCGACGGTCCGCCAGCGCCACCGGAAGCGGATCGAGCTCGGAGGTCGGAATGACGTGGTCCGGGATCAGGCGATCCTCGGAGATGCCACGCGGCCAGCGGGAGGAGTTGAGGCCCAGCAGCCGGACATAGGCGCGCGGCGAGGCCGCGAGCGCGCTGGCCGGCATCCAGGCCACGGAGACGCAGGCATCGACACTGTCGTCCTGCTTCAGTGTCTCGAGCGTTTTGTCGATCGATGCGGAAGGTCCCGCGAGGAGCGCCTTGCGCCAGATCGCAAGCGCCCGCCCGGCGAGAAAGGCGGTGCCGATCTCCTCCGCAGCGGCGTGGCCTTTCTGCAGGAGCTCGACAGCTTCCCGCAGAGAGTGGGTGTGATCTACACCGTCCGGCCACTCCTCCGGTCCGAGCCGCGCGAGCAACCGGGTCCACGCGGTCGCGCTCGAGAGGGGCGCATCGGTCGGGAGCACGCGCAACCAGCCATCCGGCAGCGGAGAGAGCGGGCCGCTGCCGCTGCAAAGCGAGGCCAGCCGCCGGAGACGGGTCTGAGACAGTCCGCGCACCACCACGTCTGCGAGCGCCGCGGCGGCCTGGCCGTCACGGGTGGTGACCGTGCGGATGCCGTGGACGAAGTGGACGTCGATGTTCGCATCCGACCGCAGAGCGAGAATGTGATCATCATAGTCGGCGGGCGACGCCGTCGCGATTGCGATTTCCGAAGGAGCAACGCCCGAGGCCAGGAGCTCTCGCACCCAACGCATCGTCTCCACGGCCTCGTGATAAGCGGTGGCGCCGCTCACGCTGCTGACCGAGGGCGAGAAGGAGGCCGAACGGATCACCTCGACGTCTGGGCCCAACCACTCGGGCACATGGCGAGGGCCAGCGACCCACCGTACAGAGACGTGCTGCGCAAGCAGGTCGATCAGCGGCCGCCAGCAGGGAGAGAGCTCGGTAAGGCCATCGAGCTCGACGTCGCCGAGGACGGCAGGAGCGTGTGAGATGCGGGAGCTCGCGGAGGCGACGATGTCGCACGGGCGCATCATCCCGTCCGGCAGCTGCGCAAGCACCGCAGCCTCGAGACACGCAATGGCGTCGAGCCTCGGGTGATCACCAGCGCGGGCGGAGAGGTCGATGCCAGCGCGCCACGCCTTGTGCAGGGTGTCGGCCGCGGCCCCTACCATGCCCGGCAGCGTCTTGATCCCCTCGAGCTCGCCCATCGCGGTCTGCGGCAGGACCGCCTGGATAGTCTCGCGGAGCGTCTCGTCATCGATCGGGCGACCAAAGCCGCCGGCGAGGCGCACAGCGGCCTGCTCGAACGACATGATCTGGAGACCGTGGGCGGCACTGCGCGCTGCCTGGAGCCGCGCCCCGCGCATTGCGAGCCTGCCGTGAACGATCAGCGTCGAACGCCTGATGCCAGCCATCCTCTTTCCCTTTGAACCCTGGGCGCGATCGTTGACCGAGTCGCATGATACGTATATCATATATACGGGTCGCGCGGATATATCCATATAGTTTCTATCCCCATCCGCATTTTAGAAGGTCTGTGTTGATGGTTGAGGTCGGAAGCGCGCTGCAATGGGGCGTCGAACGGAGGCTGGAGTTCATCGAGTTCCGCCTCTTCTGGGAGGGCGGAGTGAACCGCTCCGACCTGATCAAGACCTTCGGTGTCGCTGTCGCCCAGGCATCTAAGGATCTCACGCTCTACCAAGAGCGGGCGCCCTCCAACGCCGTTTATGACAAGAGCGCCAAGCGCTACGTGGCGGGTCCAGATTTCAAGCCGAAGTTCCTACGGCCAGAACCAGCAATCTACCTCTCGCGGCTCCGGTCGCTCGCGGACGGGCTGGTCGAACCCGGCAACTCCTGGATAGGCTCACCACCCGACACCGACATCGCGATCACGCCCCGCAGGCGCGTCGAAGTGGACGTCCTAAGATCAGTCCTAGCCGCGGTCCGGGAGGAAGCCTCGGTCGAGGTGCTCTACCAATCGATGAGCAAGGATCGCGCCGACCCCGCATGGCGACGCATGTCTCCCCACGCCATGGGCTACGACGGCTTCCGCTGGCATGCTCGTGGGTTTTGCCATATCGACGGCAAGTTCAAGGACTTCCTGCTGCCGCGCATACTCGACGTCCGGAACCCCGGTGATCGAGGCGCGCCGCCCGAGCAGGACCATCAGTGGACCGGCGTCTTCGACGTCGTGATCGGACCCCATCCAGATCTGACGCCCAGCCAGAAGGCGGTGGTGGAGAAGGATTTTTGCATGACCGACGGCAAGGCTGTGCTGACCGTCAGATACGCGATGCTCTTCTACGTGCTAAAGCGGCTCGGCCTGCTCGGCGACGCAACCAAGCTCAGCGCGCGGACCCAGCACATCGTGACCCTCAACCGGGAAGAGACGGAGCAGGCACTGAAGGTGGCGGACTTCCAGCTCTGAGGCTCACGCGGCCTGCGGCGGGACGTAAGTGACTGTGCGCATCCAATCCAACCGATTGGCGTGCCAACGGAACGCAGCTGACTATGCTCATCGACGAGAGCGGGCGGTCGAACATGTGGGCGGTCCGCTCGGCGCTCCCGGGCGCTGACGAGGCATTCGTGCACGTGAAGCAGGACCTTCTTCTCGGCTACCCTCCGGAGCGCGTCGACCACCCTCTCCAGCGACGCCGCGTCTGCGGGCGTCAGTCGGCCTTTCACCGAATGCATTATCTCACTCATCGAAGCCCCCCCCACCCAGGCGGGGTCCGGCAACCGATCCTGATCGGGTCAGATCCCTTCGAGGAGCGCCTCTAGCGCATCCTGCGAGGACGGCGACCATACCTCATCAACCCTTCTCCCGCCGAGCATCTCGAAGACAACCTCGAGACCGGCGAAATCCTCCGGGTCGACCTCGTCCACCGGAATCGCTTGCCCGGTCTCCACAGACCGGGCCGAGAAAACGACCACCTCGTCGTCGGCGAGTTGGTCTTTCCAGTTCCTAACCGCATCCGCCACCGTCGCGGCATCCTTCGTACGGTCGAGGAAATCCGGCAGGGACCTCACGTCGTCCTTCGCCATCGCATGTCTCCCGAGACCCTCCACGTGTGGTCTTGCCCACTCGACGAAGTGCTGGAGGTGCCGCCGGCGGATCGTCGTCCCGTAGTTCATCACCGAGGCTTTGTCGTTCCGGTGCTCCGAACCGCGTCGATATTCGTCCGGCAGGCCGATCATGTGGCCGAACTCATGCTTGATCGCGGTCTGCGTGCGCTGACCTCCCAGCCTGCGAGTCTTATCGTCGTTGCTGTCGAGCTCTGCGTCGAACCGTCCATTGTAGCATCCGCGGCACACGGCACTTCCGCGCCATTTTGTCCGGTCCTTCAGCTTGAACACCTTAACCCTGAAATGGACCTCGGCCGTGGAGGCGGAGAACCGCGACACGAAGCGCACCGAGATATTCTCGCCCTCGATCACGACGTGATCCGGAGTGTCCCATGTCTTGGAAATTTGACTTCGCCATGTCTCCAGGAAGCCCGAGCTCTCCTCGTCCGTCCAGTCGATGTCAGGGTCTCTCTCGTTGGGCGCGAATCCGAAGTGCAGATCATGACAGACCTCGATCACGAGTTGTCCAGGTGCGATGCGGAGCAATCGCAGATCGTAGCGTCCATTCTTCCCGAATGACTGGAGTCTGCTTGCCGCCAAAACGTCTTCGGTCATGCTAACTCCTGCGATCAAGTGTGTCTTCCGGCTCGCGTCCGACAAACGGTCGTCGACTTTCAGACCTTGCAGTGGGCGTATGGGGGCGCTCCATTGCCGTCCATCTCGGACAGGAATGCGCGCCGCGCCTTTCTCAGGTGCCCGTCCACGTAGCGAAAGTCCTTATCGTGGACCGGCTTGCCACCCCGCGTGTAGTTGTAGACCTGCCAATCGGTGGTCGTGACCTTGGCGTCATCGTCCCCCTGCGCCTGCACCCAAATGTCTAGCGCGACGGGTTCGTCGAACATGGAGGGGTCGAGCACCACCGCCTTTGCATCACCACCACCGGAAGGCGCAACATGGACGAGGGGGGCGACATGCCAGCCCCACCGCACGTAGCAGTCATGGTCGTTCCTCGTCGCCGCCCTCAAACGGCCACGGGTCCAGACCTTCGCGGGAGTTATGCCGAACTGCCCAATAAGAATGCGAGCCATGGCGTGAGCGCGCGACCAGCAATAGTCCGTCGGATAGAGGAAGGGTATGCACGTCGCATCCACCTGGGAGACATCGCAGGACAAGCCTACGATCGCCTGAAACGCCTTCATGACCGACTCGAAGTCGAGGTCTGCCATTTTGACTAGGGTCTCGGTTATGAGATCCCCACCCGTCGGAGGCCCGACCTCTTCGGTGAGCATCCACTTCTGCGAGAGACGGCGCACCTCGACGATGCCGCGTGCATCGACGATTTCGACAGGATGCGAATGCTCCTCGGCCGATCGCAACATTTCGGCCAGTTCCTCGAAACGGGGCTGGTCGCGACGTAGCACATGAACGGAATGCGAGTTGGATACCTCTATCTCGAGATCGCCGTTAGCGGCCTCCTCGATATCCAGCACATGGCCGGAGATAGTCGGCCGGACTCTCTCGAGCTTGCCGTCGTCAGCCTGGACGAACAGCCTCTCGCCATCCTGTCGCGCACTTTCGAGGAGCGGAAGCAGTCTCGACAACCGCACGGAACTGTCGGGTAGCCCAAGACGCTCGCCACCCGACAGCTGAACGCTTGGCGCCGATTCGCCATCTTCGGTGATCGCGTCGAACATCTTGGTCCGCGGGTTCGAAACGCGGACGATTTCGGTGATGAATTGCGCCATTTCTCTTCCCCTCCCGACGAACATCTATCCATCGAAACCACAACGCAAGATACTTCATCGTAATCGAATGTCTCATGACTTAAATGCGACATGACAGGCGCTTTCAAATCGCCTTTTATTGGGACGATGAGCGAGCGCGATCGCAGCGTGGGCAAGAGTCGGCAAGACGAGCGTCATCCCTATCTAGCAGCCGCGGAGGTGCGCTGGCTTGCCCCAATCAAAACGGCGGACTCGAACCAGAATCCGCCACATAGCGCGGCGGCTAGTAGCATGACTGCAATGTCTTATGCTGCGACCGCCATGACGATCCGACCGACAATGAGCGGCAGGCCGAGGGCGGCGGGCGCAGCGCCATAGCGCAGGTGGACGTCGAAAGGCGCGGCGCGGATCACTCACAAGAGATTCACGATCGTAAGAAATTGGAAAATGGTGACAACTACTCCAAGCTGCAGCAAGTAGAGTGTGGCGGAAACGCATCCGAACACATCGCGAAGATAGCACTCATTCGAGCTGCAGGCTGGGGGAAAGGTGACCGGGGGCGACTATGCAGCACGCATCGAAGCTGCAAGGAATGATGCTGACGAGCTAGGACGCATTGCCGACGAGTTGCAGTCGTCGAGCGATCCAGAGTCCCGTCGGCTCCGAACTCGTGCGATCGCGCTTCGCTTCCACTTGCGGCGCGCCGCAGGCCTCCTTCGCCCGCGGCGGGTTCTGACGACGCTCCAAGGAGCCGACCAGACGCCTCCATGGATCGTGGCGCTCGGTGTGCCTCTGATCGATGGTCGCCCGCTCCATGGATACAGGCTGGCAGACGACAAGTTCACGGAGCTTCAGACTGACCTTAAGGCAAAGGGGCCTGCACTCATGTTCGCAGTGGACAAGGTGCTCGCCGCCAAATTCGTTCTGTGGGCCGCCGAGTGGTTCCGTCGATGCTACGACGGAACCGGCCAGCGGTGGGATGCGCTCGGAGCGCCTCTCGGCCTTTCAGCCACATGGACGAACTACCGCAAGCTCACAGACATCGGACTTCGATATTGGAAGATTCCCGAGCTGCGCATCAACGGCACGCATCACCGCCTCGCTGCGATCGCTCGGCAGGGCGGTTTTCCACTCGCCGCTCTTGAGGGAAAAGGTGCGGGATGGGCTCCCCGGTTCCTTGAGCGCCTCGTAGGAATGCTGCTGGCGCAGCCGGACGCCTCGCTGGCGGTGGCAGAGCGGATCGCAGGATCGCTTATGGGTCTCGTTCCCGAGACCTGGCGCAGCCAGGAGATCCGCATCGTCTCCGCCGAGCTGGGCGCAGAGATAGTGCGGCTGCGCCGCTTGGCCGATGCGGCGGGTGCGCCGGAAGGATCCTTGACCTCGCTGTGGCTGGACCAGCACCATCCAAGCTGGCGCGACGAACTGCCGGTGGGTGTCAGCAGTGAGGCGGGTCGCGCGCTCATCGACGGGCTGATGAAGACGACGGTGCTGCGGGGCGGCGCAGGCGCGGTCGGAGTGCGACGCCTGCTGCACTTGGCAGATGGCACCCGTCGAGAACTGGTGGAACTCAAACTTACGGGCACGCTGAACGACATTGAGGGACGAGCCATCTCTCGCAACCTTGAGGACGACTGGAGCAGGCTGCGCCTCTTTCCGTCGAGCGAGTTCGCCAGGCACGTCACGGGCGAGCTGGCGACGGCCGATCCCGATGAGGACGGGACCTGGGCGTCAAGACCGAGCACCACCCGCAGCAGGTTCGATCTTCCGATCGCGGTACCGGTGGTCGCCGAGCTCCGCGGAGCCGGGGCACGGGTGGGTGAGGCCTTCTGCCTTCCGGGCGGAGAAGCAGTGCGATCAGCGATACGAGTGTATGTCGCCGATGACGAGGCGGGTCGAGACGGTACCCATCTCCTAACTTTGGTCGGTACCGGCAGTGGTGGATATTCCGCGGAGCAGCTCTTCGTAGACCTCCCAGACAGCTGGAGCTGCTCGCCCCATAGTGAGCAGGCTGCATGTGAGCAGGTCGCCGGCGGAAAGCAGGGGGGAAGAGCGCTGTGGAAAGCGGAGGGCGCCGTTATGGCAACCTCGGAAAGCGGCGATCGCTTCCTCGTGCGATCCGGGCAGAAGGGCGCGCAGCGCGACAGCCTCGTGCTACTCGGTAACTTCGCACGCGATTGCACGAGCGTCGACGCTTCTCTCCACCTGTATCTCGGCTCGCCACGGTTCGTGCTCCGGGAGGGCGTCCGAGAGCGAAGCGCGGCATCCTCAGAAGTCGTCTGGAGGACCCAAGGCACCTCGGCTTGGCAGGGGACAACGCGGCAGCCAGAACTCGGGCCATGCGAGTTTGCGTGGCGGGACCAGCAGAGCGGTCATATCCGCAGCCGGGTAGACGCGGTGATTCTCCCCGCTGACTTCTCGATCGAAAGGCGAAACATAGGGGACTGGCTCGAGCTCCGCGTATCCGGGTGGCCGGGACGCATGGAGATCGACGGAGGCGTGAAGGTGTCCAGCGACTGCTGGCGCTTCGCCATGCGAGGCAGTCCCCAATCAAGCACGACGCTCAGGCTGTTCTGCGATCGTGGCGGGTCAGTCGAGATACGGATCGCGCTCCCCCATCAGGCCTGGATCGACGACTGGAGGTCGGGACCGCTGACGAGGGACGCGCGGATTTCCCTTTCGACGATGAACCGATATGTCGCGCGTGCCGACGGAAGGTGCGAACTGATGGCGGACCTCTTCGATCGCCATCGCAAGCCGGTGGCCCAAGGGATCGCCAGCTGGTGGGTCGATGGAGAGCTTCCGCTATCCACCATCCGCGACGATCTCGCTGCCCTGCTGAGACCGCTCGGCGACATACGAGCCACCATCAAACTCAACTTCAACGACGGATACGACAACGTCTGGTCGGTGGGAGAGTTCGACCACAATCTCCAGCGGGAGGGCCGAGGCTGGCGACCTGACAGCGCCGTGATCGAGGAGGACGTCAGGATCGTCGGCCGCGCACTTCATCAACCTGCCTCAGAGCGCGAGTTTGGATACTACGGCTCGCTGGCCAGCGGCAACCACCGGCCCTTCGAACTGCCGACGCTGCAGGGCGACTGGCTCGTCTACCTGCGTTCGAACGAGCGAGTGCTGAGCTGTCCCCAGTTCATCCGTGGTGCCGATATGTCCGCGCCTCCGACGTCCGCATTGGGAAAGGCGATGGCGATCCAGGAGCGTGACCATCGGCTCGAGGCCATCTGTCGACTCCTCGACGAGGTCTTCCAGGAACCGAGCTCAACGGAGAGCCGTGAGGTCGTGAAGGCTGCGATAGGGATAGCCCTGTCCCTTGATGGCATGCCACCGTCCACCTTCGACATCCTCGCCCTGATCTGCGATCGGCCACTGCTCGGGACCATGATGCTCTTTCATGCGCCGATCGCGGACATCGATGCGCTGCTTCGACTTGCAGAGGGGCTCCCGACTGCATGGACACTGATCCCGTCCCAATGCTGGGAGGAAGCGGCGCGGGCGCTGGCAGAGTACCTCTTCCAGACCGCACCGGACGACCCCCTCCTCGTGGCGCGGATGGTCAGCGATCGAAGAAAGGCCATAGCTGAGCAGGAGCCCGCCCTTGCGCCTCTGCTGGGCTTGAAGGCCGACGAGGCTGATCTTCATGCGGCTGCAAACGCATTCCTCAATCGGTCGGACGACAGGATCCAGACGATGCAGAACCCCTTCCGCCCGCTACGCTCAGAGATATTGCCGAACTGGACGGTCGGCGAGCACTTCTGGCGTGCGCTGGACGCGCCGGTCGCGGCCGCGCTCTCAGCTCTAGGGCATGTGAAGCTCGAACCGGCGGAGGTTCGATGCGTCAAGGATATCAGCCGGCGCCATCCGCGCTGGTTTCGCGAGGCGTTCGCTGCCACGCTTAAGGAGATGCAGTAATGGCAGATGCTGATCCCGCCGACTTTATGGCCAACCCACTATCCGTCGACCAGCGGCTCCGCGAGCGGGTCGCCTCAGCGGTGATCTCGCAGGCCGGCATACGCCATGATGAGCTCAACGCCTTTCTGCGGGATCATCTGTCGTGCAGCGACGTGTCCCGAGGCGCCCTCCTAGCGGAACCGGCGCTCGAGGGCGCGGCTGGATATGTCTCCTCCGGCAAATCTCCCTCTGACCTTCGCGGCAACCTTCTCCACCCCAGGTTGGTGGATGCGCTGATTGGACACGAGGGCCAGCCCTACCGGTTCGACTATCCAGCGTATTCCCATCAGCTCGAGGCATGGGAGCATCTCCTTTCCCAAGATCGCCGCTCGGTGCTGGTCTCAAGCGGAACGGGCTCCGGCAAAACCGAATGCTTCCTCGTTCCGATGCTCGACGACCTGGCCAGGGAGGTCGATGGGCGAGGTCGCCTGATGGGTGTACGTGCTCTGATGCTGTATCCGCTTAACGCCCTGATCGCGAGCCAGGAAGAGCGGCTCCGGCGGTGGATCGCGCCGTTCGATGGCGACATCCGCTTCGCGCTCTACAACGGCCTGATGACGGACAAGCGCAAGGACGAGCGCGACCGGGCTGAAGCGAGCTTCCCGGAACAGGTCCTCTACCGCCGCACGCTACGCAGCGATCCCCCGCCCGTGCTGGTCACCAACAGTACGATGCTCGAGTATATGACGATCAGGAAGGAGGACCACCCCATCGTGGAGGCATCGCAGGGCCTTCTGCGATGGATCGTCATCGACGAGGCGCACAGCTACGTGGGTTCTGCAGCCGCAGAGGTGTCGCTTCTGCTTCGACGCGTGCTGCAGACGTTCGGCGTGAAGGCGGCGGACGTCCGCTTCGTCGCCACGTCCGCCACGATCGGTGGATCGGATGAGAGGGCCAAGGCCGATTTGCAGCGATATCTGGCGGACCTTGCGGGGGTGCCGACGTCCCAAGTCCGCGTGGTGTTAGGCGCTAGGCAGGAGGTCCCGCTACCGCCCAAAGGGGACGGGCGATCCCCAGCCCTAAAGGGCAGTGATTTTGCGCGTCACCCAGTCGTGCAAAACTTCGTCCGAGAGGCTGAACAGGGACCACTGTCGCTCGGCCGCGTCCAACAGATGGCCTCGGCAGCCGGTATGGACGCAGCATCCTTGATCAACGGCGTGACTACGCCCGGCGCCGCCCCGGAGGGTAGCGGCCCATTGCTCCCGCTTCGCGTCCATCAGTTCATCCGAGCGGTGCCCGGTCTGTGGTCGTGCATCAACAGCGCGTGCACGGGCGAAAAGCCGACAGGGTGGCCGTATGGCGGAATCTCCTTCCAAGCCGAGGATCAGTGCGGCAGCTGCGGAAGCCAGCTCTTCGAGATCGTCAGCTGCCGAGAGTGCGGTGAGCCCTGGCTCAATGCATTCGACCATGGAGACAGGCTACTGCCCGCTGATACCGCTCCGGATCGTGACGAATTCGCTGCGGCAAGCGCAAGAGAGATGGACGAGCCTGGAACCGACGAGACCGGCGACGAAGCCGAGGACGAGGAGGCCCCGAGGTTGACGGATGGCGAGCGGCGTCTGCTCGGCGTCCGCCCGCTGCCTGATCTGCGCGAAAGAGGCGTCCAGCCGCTGGACGGTACACTTCCCGAGCGGCGCGGTGAGGGCACCACGGTCTGGATGAGCAGGCCCGTGGACGATGGGCGCTGCCCTCGTTGCCATGCCGCCGGCAGCGCGAATTCCGCAGGTCCCCTTTGGCCATTTCGGTTCGGAGCGCCGTTCCTGATTCAGAATGCCACTCCCACAATGCTAGAGGGTGTGTCTGCGAGCGCGGTCGATGGCATCGAGCTGCCAGCGGAAGGCCGACAGCTGATATCGTTCACTGATAGTCGCCAAGGCACTGCGCGCTTCGCGGCCAACATCGAGACGATGTCCGAGCGCAGCTTCGTGCGATCCTTCGTCTATCACCTTGTCCAGAAGGCTTCGGCCAGATCCGAGCTTCCTCCAGAGGTGCGTGCCGAGCTTGAGCAAAAGCGCGACAAGCTCGCGATTCTCGCCCGGGACGACGAGATGTTCGCCTCCTACCTCGCGGAGGTCGAGGCACAACTCGCGGGGCAGCCGACCGATGGAGACGTACCTTGGTCGACGGTGGTGAAGGCTCTGGGGAGCGAGCCCATGGTCCGGCTTTGGATCGGTCGCGTTTGGGACGCCGACAGAGACGACCGCTTCCATAGAGATCCCGACGCACTCGCGAACTATCTTCTGCTGCGGGAGCTGGCGCGCCGGCCACGGCGCGCGAACGCGATCGAGACGCTCGGCTTCGCGAAGCTAGCTTTCCCGGGGATCGACAAATTGACCGCGGCGCGCATTCCCCGGCGCGTGAGCGAAGGAGGCTTCAAGCTCCAGGACTGGCAGGACTACCTCTACTTCCTCGTAGACACGGTCGTGCGTGCCAACTTCGTGATCAACATCGGTTGGGCCGACGCCCGTTGGCTCCTGCCCAAGCAGGCGTTCCTGCGTACTATCGTCGGCCCCAACGAGCCTAAGCGGAACGCGTCAGACGTCGTGTGGCCGCAAGCACGTGCGGTTGGAGCCAAGACCAACGCGGTGATACTGCTTGAGAGGACGCTCGGACTGGACAGCGCGTCCGGCGAGGATCGCGCAGCCATCAACGACATCCTCCAGGCCGCTTGGGATCAGGTGCGCCCACTGCTCGAAGGCACCGGGTCGACGCTCTCGCTGGCCCTGGACAAAGCCTCGATCGCCAGCGTCGGAACGGCATGGCTGTGCCCGATCACCCACCGCGTTCTTCCGCGCCTGGCGATGGGGAGATCGCCATATGGTCTCCGGGGGTCGCCCCCCGGCAGCGATGAGAAGTCTATTGAACTGAGCTTCCCGCATCTCCCGAGCACCTTCCCCAGAAACAGCGTCGATCGCGAGCACCTTCGCTCCTTCGCCGCCACGGCTCCCGAAGTGTCGAGGCTGCGGAAGCTCGGCGTCTGGTCCGACCTCCACGACAGAGCCGCGACATTCGTCCCCTATATCCGAGCGGAGGAGCATTCCGCCCAGCAGCCTCCCTACAGGCTCCGGGCGTTCGAAGAGCAGTTCAAGAAGGGGGAAATCAACTTGCTGGCGTGCTCCACGACCATGGAGATGGGCGTGGACATCGGATCGATCGAGGCCGTGCTCAACACCAATGTGCCGCCTTCGATCGCCAACTATCGGCAGAGGGTCGGCCGCGCAGGTCGGCGAGGCCAGAGCTTCGCCTCCTCACTCACGTTCGCACGCAACACGCCGCTCGATCGGGAAGCGTTCCTCGACCCGGTGCGGTATCTCCAGACAAGCCTGCGCTCACCCAGAGTGAAGATCGATTCGAGGAGGATCGTTCAGCGCCATGTCAACGCTCTCCTGCTCGCGCAGTGGTTCCGAGAGGCGGCGGGCGAACTCAACCGGGTCAAGGCGGGAGACTTCTTCGGCTTCCCTCAGAGCCTAACGCTCGACCCTCCCGAGGACTCGCCCATCGCACAGTTCCTTGGATGGCTGGGGCAGCCGAGCACCGCAGCACGTGTGAGACCGCAGGTCGAAGCGCTGACATCCGGTACGGCGCTGGACGCAGCGGACAACGTTCTTTCCACCGCGCGGGAAATGTTCAGCTCGGCGGAGCAGTCCTTCGGCGCGCAGTGGCGATCGCTGCGCGAGCAGTCGAAGACGCTTGCGGCGGATGCGCGTGCCGGGCTGGAGATCCAGGTCAGACGCATGTGCCGGGAACCCCTGCTCAGGGAACTGGCCAATCGGTCGCTGCTGCCGGGCCACGGATTCCCGAACGCAGTAGTTCCGTTCATCACCGATTGCGCAGAGACGCGCGACAGACAGCGCGGCCGCCAGGATGACGAGGGGGAGACCACTCGCAACCGACGCTACGACTATCCAAGCAGAAACGCCGATGTGGCCATCCGCGAGTATGCTCCCGGTGCCGAGATCGTCGTCGACGGCCTAGTGTGGACGTCGGCAGGGGTGACCCTCAACTGGGAGCGTCCAGCCCACGACAACGGCGACGCCGAGATCCAGAGCATCCGCTGGGCCTGGTCGTGCCGGGACTGCGGCGAAGCCGGTTCCGCGCTAACAATGGTGGAGCAATGCACCGCCTGCGCGTCGATCGCGGTGGAGCGACAGCAGTTCCTCGAGCCCGCCGGGTTTCGCGTCGACTGGCGAGCCAAGCCGCACGCTGAAACGGACAAGGTCGAGTTCATCGAGCCCAGCCCGGCGCGCATCTCCGCCCGCGAGGCGCGCTGGGAGCCACTGCTGGACCCGGCCCTGGGGCGCGTCAGAGCGACTGCGAACGGGATGGTGTTTCATCACTCGCTGGGGCGATCCAAGCAGGGATACAGGATCTGTCTGGACTGCGGACGTGCGGCCGAGGAGGGCGACACGTCCCTCGTGGACCACGACGCGCTGATGCCGCCCAAAGGCGGCGCGGGCCGCTGCTCCGGCAACGACAAGACCTTCGCGATCACTCGCCCGCTCGCGCTGGGACATGAGGTCCTGACGGACGTGGCGGAGTTCCAGCCCGCGCATCTGACCGATGCCGGGGCGGCCTGGGCGCTTGCGTCCGCCATGCGAGAGGCTCTTGCGCGCCGACTGGGCATAGAACCTAGAGAGCTGGGGCTGGGGGTCGCTAGGCGGTCCGGAGCGCTCGAGGCTCCTACCTGCTCCCTGTTCATATTCGACCAGAGCTCGGGCGGAGCGGGATATGCGCCGCGCCTCCTCGACGATCTGACGCTTGTTCTTCGGAATACGCAGCAGATCCTCGACTGCCCCCTGGATTGCAGCAGGGGCTGCTCATCCTGCGTGCTCGTGGCGGACCTCTTCGCTCAGCAGGAGATCATCGATCGTCGTGCGGCACTCGCATTCGTCACCCGCCTGCTGGTCGAACTGAGCGAACCCAAACCGGAGGACGTGCCCGGTCCCCAGGCCGCACTGAGCGCGCCCGTTGCGGACGTGCTTTCCCGACGGGCCGGGTCAGGAGACGTCGCAGCAGTCTTCACCGGTCCCGCGTTCGATCTAGCGACGCTCACCGAGCCACCCATGTCGACAATGCTGGCATCGCTTCGGAAGGCAGGCGCGGACGTCCGCCTGGTCCTTCCGGTCGGGCTGCTCGATCGAATGGACGATGCGGCGCGCGCAGGCTTGCGCAACGCGTCGCATCGCCACGGCTTTACGCTCTGGGACGCCGAAGCCGTAGAGGGTTCGAACGGATCTGCTCTGGTAGCGGCCCTCCGCGTCTCGGGCGGCGTGGAAGGGTTCTTCACGCGCGACAGGGCGGCGGCCATCCTGGGGAGCGCATGGGGAGCAGGAAGCGAGCATCCGCTCGTGACGATGCCGATGTGCGAGATGCCGGCAATGTGCCGGATCGATGATAACAAGCTCGAGCGAGCCCTAACCTCCGGCGACCGCGTGAGGATCATCCAGTCAGATCCGGGGAGACCGGCGAGACAGTTCGGTCCAGGCCTGGTGAACCGAGTGCTCAAGGAGGACCTCGAGGCTGCCGGCCTCTGGAAGCCCGGGCAGCTCAAGGCCATCAGCTACTCGGACAGGTACCTCAAGGCGCCGCTTCCAGTCCTGCTGATGCTTCGCACGGTCGCTGCGCTCAGAGATGCACTGGCACCTGAGCGAGCTGTCATACCACTGACGATCACGACTGAGCCGCTGAGAGACGACAACTACGGGGGGGCGCCATTCAAGTTGCAAAACAACTGGAAGAGCGAGGAAGATCGCGCGGACGTGGTCGAGGCTCTGGCCGGACGTTTGCGCTTCGAATGCCATTACCAGGATTCCCACGCGCCACACGGAAGGAAGATGGCGATTCAGTATGACGACGGGAGCGAAGCCTTAATCCTGTTCGATCAGGGTTTCGGGTACTGGCGCGCCACGTCCAACGACCGCCATGACTTCCGAGCACGTCCGGCCGAACAGGCGTCAGCGCTATTGGAGGCCGGCGTTTTCGTCGCCGGCATGGGCGAGAGTTACGTGGCAGTGACAAGATCATAGCCCACCGCAGGCGTGCGATAAGAGGGCTTGCCGTGTTTACGGCAGTATCGGTTGCCGTGAACGAACCGTCGCCATGGGCCGAGAGTGGAGGAAGTTCACTCTGGCGATCCAACTCGTTCTAAAGCAACAGTCACCTGCTGCGGGGGGTGTCTGCACAGAACCATGATTCGCGCAGCGGCCGCGCGGAGCGGACGACGACGACCGGGGGTGAGCGTGACCATTACAGAATGGCTTGGACAGGGCCTGATCTTCTTCTTCACAGAGATCCCCGGCATTCGCGATGCGATGGCGGCCCTTCTTGCCGTTGGGCTCGTACTCGCAGCCGTGGCAATCGCGCTCCGGTACCGACGTGACCACCATCTCCCGCTCATCAACGCGATCAACCGCCGCATCGCAGCGATCGACAAGGCTACGGGTGGCGCGGATGTCGACATCGATGACGCGCGTCTAGGCTTCGCGGAGCACTTCGAAACCATCAACGATCAAATGATGGAGGCGGGTAATGTCCAGTCCTACGCCCTTCGGCGAACGTGGGAGGAGTACCGCGAGACCATCGTCGATCCGAGCGCGGACGTCCTGCACAACACGGCGAGGCCTGAGCACTTCTTCCTGGGACTGGCCGACCGGCATCGCGGCCTAGGCTGGTTCGCCAACATCTTTATCGCTCTTGGGCTGCTCATAACGTTCCTCGGCATCATCGCCGCACTATCCACCCTGGACTTCAGCGGCGGGGTGGATGCGATGCAGGATCGGCTCAACGAGCTGATGAAAGTCGCGGGAGCCAAGTTCTGGGCCTCGGTGGGCGGCATCGTCGCCTCGATCATCCTTCGAGCCTTCGACTATCGCCTCGGCAAGCGCATCGATGAGGGATTGAGCTCCCTTTGCGACAAACTCGAGCACGGCATGGTCTACCTGCCACCCCAGCGGATCGCCAGCGATCAGCTCGAGCAGCTCAAGGAGCAGACACCAGCTCTGCGCACATTCTCGGAGCAGCTTGCCGTCGCGCTCGAAGGCGCGCTCGAGAAACAGATGAGCCCAATGATCGCACATCTCGGGTCAATCCAGAGCGGCATCGACAAGATCAGCGGCGGCGGCGGCGAGGCGGTCAAGGAGGCTATTGCCAGTGGCGCTGGCGCCGAGATGGCCGGGTTGGCCGAAGCAATCGGCGCGATGACCGTCACGATGGCTACGATGGCCGACAAGCTGGAAAAGCAGACTGGAGAAGCCGATCGTCAGATCGAAGAGGCCGTCCGGCGCTTCGGCCAGGCATCCGAGGAGATGCGGGGGGCCTTCGGGGAACTGAATCGGAACTTCGAGGCCGTCGCCGAGCGCATGCGCTCGGACGGAGAGCAAGCCAGCGCGCAGGCGCGCGAACGGATGGACTCGCTTCTCACCACTCTAAGCACAACGCTCGATGGGATGAAGGAGGGCCTTGCACGAGCCGCCGGCGAGCTTGGGGAAGCTGGAGCGCGGGCGGCCAACGATGCCGCGCGCATTGGGCAGGAGGCGCTGGAGGACTCGTTCTCCACATTCGTCGAGCGGTTCGCAGAAGCCGGCGACCCGCTCGTCAGAAGCATGCGCGACGCCGGTGGCGCAATTTCGGCGAGCGCGGAGGGTCTCAACGCGTCGCATCGCGCGATTGGCGACCACGCGCGCGCCATCGAAGTGGTCGCCCGCAACTCGACTGACCTCGCGACTGCGTTCGGAACGGCCGCCAGCGATGTCCAGCAGGCTGCTGCGCCGGTGCGGCAGTCCGCCGAGACGATGGAGAAGGCTGCGATCTCCATCGAACGATCGCTTGCCGCCGAGGCGCGCTCCAACGAGGCGGCCCGCGACGAGACCAAGCAGATGGCCCAGGCGCTCCAGGATACGGCACGCGCGGCGGAGCAGGCATGGTCGGACTACCGCGCCCGCTTCGCGGAGGTCGATCGCGCGCTCGGCGAGGCGCTCGTCCAGCTCACCGACGCGGCAAGCAGCCACTCGCGCAACCTCAACGAGAGGGTCGCCCAGATCGACACCGCACTCGGGAATGGCATCGCTCAGCTGGCAGGCGCGCTGGAGCCGCTGTCCACTCTGCGAGACACCGTGGAAGAGCTCGCAGACGCGTTGACCAGCCAGCCACGCGAGGCGGCTGAGTGATAGAGGGGATAGTCCGCCGACGCCCCGCGGAGGAGGGCGAGAGCTACTTCATGTCGATGACCGACATGATGGTCGGCCTGCTGCTCATCTTCATCATTCTGCTCGTCTACTTCGCGCTGAACCTGCAGACGAAGACCGCGGAGCTGACCGGGGCGAACAGAACTCGCGCGGAGATCCTCCAAGATCTGCAGCAGTCGCTACGGGACAAGGGACTGCAGGTCGAGATCGACACCCAGACCGGGGTGCTCCGTCTGCCGGACGACGTCCTCTTCGACAAGGGGCGCTTCGAGCTGAGCCCGGCGGGCCAAGGCGCGATCGACAAAGTTGCAGCCGCCATGATCGAAGTACTGCCGTGCTTCACGTCAAGCGACCTCTGCAAGGGGGAGCGCAGCCCGCACCTGATCGACGCCGTGTTCGTCGAGGGCCATACAGACAAGGACGTCATGGTAGGTGCAATGAACAACTATGGCCTGTCCGTCCGTCGCGCCGAGGCGACGTTCGCGAGGCTGCAGGAGGGGCGCCCAGAACTGAACGGGTTTCGAAATGCACCTTCCGGGCAACCTGGCTCGGCCCCGATCCTAGGTTTGAGCGGATATGGTCCGGACCGCCCCATCGCCGACGGCGACGATGAGGCCGCGAAGAAGCGCAACCGGCGGATTGACTTGCGATTTCTGATGTCCGCGCCAGGGTCACACAGGCTCGACGAGGACGTGCTGAGACGATGAGCGCCGTCAAAGATGCCATCGCGCGAATGCACGCGACCGGAGCGGCGGGATTCCCGCGCTCTCCGACGACGCAGCCGGAGATCCAAAAGCAGCTGCAGGCGTTCGATCAGCAAGTTGGCACCCCCGAACAGGTAGAGGAACTGAGACCCTTCCTTGAGCGGTCCAGCGTCAGGGGAGCCGGAAACCTCCGTCGCTTCGAGCTCAATCGCGTCTTGAGGGGCGCCTGGTTCGACGAGAGCTTCGACGAGCTGGGTACCAACGCCCTGAACCGTGCAGAGCGGGATGCCAAGCGGAGCTCGGACCAAGCGACGATCGAAGGATATCTCACCTACTTCCCGAGCGGGCGCCCAGCGATGACTCCACTTGCGGCGGCCGCCAAGAAGGCAGCCGGTCGCCACATTTGGGCATGGCGGCGGCGATCGGAGACATGGGACCTGTTCGACCCTCAGCGCGGGCCAGGGCGCGTGGGTAGTGCCGTCGCGTCGGCCGAAGCTGGCGCTGTCATCAACGTCCTGACCGAAGTCGGAATCGGCCGCTCACTGGCTGCCTCACAGTTTGGGCGGGCGGCCTTCGTCGCGGCATGTGATCAGATCGCGGAGATGCGGGGCGCGCAGGCGAGCGCTGCCCAAGAAGGCATCATGAGCCTGTTCGATTCAGAGAGTCAGGCCAGTGATCTTCCCGATCTGGTCCGGGCGCTTCTCCAGCCGTGGCTGTCGGCGCAGCCCGAAACACATCATCGGAAGGCGCTGTCGGAATTCCTCCTAGACCAGGTGGGAGACCCGCGGGTCACGCCCAGACGCTGGGAATCCGTCGTGGCGGCGATCGGACGTAAGGTGGGGGCCGAGCGCGCAACGGCCATCGTGCAGGTGCTCAAGCGGTGGCTGACGGACGTAGCCATGCGCGAGTTCTTCCGGGCGATCGCCAAAACCACCGACCGGCCCGACCAGTGGAGGCAAAGATCCGCCTTCTGGCTCGCATACCTCGACGAAGGACTCGTCACTGACGCCTGGCCAGCTCTGGGGCAGCGAGCGCGCCACGGGATCGAAGAGATCATGAGGCAGAGCGGGGAGCGGCCAGAGTTCGGCGTCATGCGGGGCGGCCCGCTATCCTCGTCCACGATCATCATGCGGATCGGCGACCTCAGGATCGCCGAGTGGAGTGACAACGGTTCGTGCCGCTTCTGGAGCGACGACGATGCGCGAGCTCCAAAGCTGTATGCAAAGTTCTACGACGGAGGCGATCTGCGTACCACCAGCGGTCGTGCGGACTTCGAGTATCTGTCGCACGTGCCGCCAAGCCCTGGGTGGGAGGCCAAGTTCGCCGGCGTAATCCACCGGCGTACGGGCGTTCTTCATCCGGTGCACGGGCGCGGGCGCGCGCGCAGCTGGAACGATGTGCGATGACGTTCCGCATCCTCGCCACCCAGCTTCCCGACGGGTCCGAGCGCATCGAATTGTTCGAAGACCTGACGGGCGGCCTGTTCCGCAGGTCGAGCAGTCGGATCGTGCCACGGGCCGAATGGGTGCGCCACATGCCTCACCGGTCGCTCTCGGCCTTGACGGTCGCGACAGCGCTCGCAGGTTCGTCCGGTATCGAAGAGGACGATCAGGGCGTGAACCTGCCCTTTCACGCAGTCGCGCTTCTGGACGAAAGTGATGCCCATTCACTGGGTTTGCCACCTGCGACCCCGCTCACCCTTCAACTGCGTTCCAGCGGATCTTTATCGGAAGGGACGATCCAGGTTCATCTGAAGTGGGTTCGCCGCGGCGGCGTCCCGGTCCGCGCGAAGCGGCTCGGCGCAAGATTGCGCGAGGGGGAACGATCAGGACGTCTCAGCGAGCCCCTTTTGTCGACCGCGATCGCTGCCGAGCGGGTTAACGAAGCTGCGGATGAGGATGAACGCAGGGCCGCATTTGCCGAATTCCGCAACGCATTGGGAGAGGAGATCGCCGATAGCATTGACGTCGACGGGTTCATCGAGCGCATTCGCATCGCTTACGCAGCAAATTTCTCCCTGAATGCGAAGACCAGTGGGGGCCGCTTCGACTTTGATCCTGTCCTGTTCAGTCGACAGGTCAACGAAGTGGAGGATGGTGCGCTTGTCGATGAGCAGCAGGCTTCGCTACTGACCCCGAACGAAAGCGCACACTTCCAAACACGGTTCCGCGCGCACGACGGACCACGCCGTAGCTACCTCATGCAGGACGGAACCCTGCTCTTCCTCGACCCTTTGTTAGGTCGGGCCCTCGAGGTAGTTCGTCGGAAGCAGAAGGCCTCTTCCGAGGAGCGCAGGGAGTTCCTGCGGGCGCCCCAGCGCCACCTGCGCGAAGCGTTGTCCCTGGACGAGTCGGGCGATGACGCAGCGGCCGACCGCATCTTCATTGAAACTCAGCAGTTCTCCGACCGGGTCAAGGGGATTGAGGTCTGGCAGAAGCCAGTGCTTCCCTGGATCAAGCCGAAACCGAATAGCTGGCTTCCTGAGGCGTTCGGTCTCAGGGTCGGCGATCCACCTGACGATCGCCACATCGAGCTGGCTCCAGGCGACGCCGCGACCATCGAGCAAGCCGTCACTGCGGCCATCGCTCGGGGGGAGCCGTCGATCGAATGGAATGACGAGCGGCTGCCCGCCACAGTAGAAACACTAAGTGCTGTGCAGGGGATCGCGCACCTCGAACGAGAGGCAGCAGAGAGCGGCACGGCGACAGAGCGGACACCAGAAGAGCACCCTAGAACTTTCTTCCTGCAGGTAGGCCAGAACTTTGAGACGCTCGACTACGCCCGACTTCCGCGACCGGTTTCGCAACGTGCGCCATTCCAGCCTCCCTCCGTGCCCGAGACGGTGGTCTCGCAACCGAAACCTCACCAGGTAGCCGCCTTCTCGTGGCTGACAGAGACATGGACGCGCAAGATGCCCGGCGCGCTGCTTGCCGACGACATGGGTCTTGGCAAGACGTTCCAGGCGCTGATGTTCCTACAATGGCTCCGGGCCGAGGCTGCGCCGGACAGACCGATCTTGATCGTTGCGCCGACCGGTCTGCTGAGGAACTGGAAAGCCGAGATTGCACGTCACCTCGGGCCAAGCGCGCTCGGTCCCCTCGTAGATGCCTTCGGTGAGGCGCTCGGACATATCCGAATCGGCGTAGGGAACGACATCCGGGGCGGCACCACACGGCTCGATGTCGATGCCTGGAAGGATGCGGGACTCGTCCTCACGACCTACGAGACGATGCGCGACTACCACATGAGTTTCGCGCGGATCCGCTTCGCCGCGATCGTCTTCGACGAGGTTCAAAAGTTGAAGAACCCTGCCAGTCAGATGACGCGGGCAGCCAAGGCGCTGAACGCCGATCTGCAGCTGGCAATGACCGGCACTCCCGTCGAGAACCGACTTCAGGATCTATGGTCGATCACCGACATCATCTATCCTGGCTTTCTTGGAACGAGCAGAGAGTTCGAGACGCACTACCCAGCCAACGACCGGAACGCGCTGACATCCCTGCAGTCACGGCTGGTCGGCCGAGACGACGAACTTCCTCCCTTCATGCTTCGCCGCATGAAGGAAGATATACTCAGCGGTCTGCCAGCCAAGACCACGAAGAAATATCACGTCGACATGCCCCCGCCACAGGCGGCGGCATATGATCGCGTGCTCGCCCGTGCCCGCGCGCTGCGCCAGAGCGGAGAAAAGGGAGGCATGCTGAGGGTCCTGCACATGCTGCGCGGGACATCGCTGCATCCCGAGGCGCCGCGGAACGTGCTCGACTTTCAGGACTACGTCAGCCGCTCGTCGCGTCTGAAGAAGACATTCGAAATCCTAACCGAGGTGAAACTCGCGGGTGAGAAGGCACTGGTCTTCTGCGAAGATCTTGAGATGCAAGCGTTCTTGGCGACGGCCATCCAGGAGCGGTTCTCTCTGCCCCGCCCGCCCGCCTGCATAAGCGGGGATGTCGCAGGATCGAGGCGTCAGGACCTCGTCGAAACCTTCCAGTCGGCGCCGCCTGGATTCGGAGTTATGATCCTGTCGCCCAAGGCAGGCGGCGTCGGGCTCACCATCACGGCGGCGAACCACGTCATCCACCTGTCGCGATGGTGGAACCCGGCGGTCGAGGATCAAGCGACCGACCGCGCCTATCGGATCGGTCAGCAGCGGCCGGTAACGGTACACATCCCAATCGCGATGCACCCCGACCCGGCAATCGCATCCTCGAGCTTCGACCTGCGGCTTGACGATCTGATGGAGCGCAAGCGGGCGCTCAGCCGGGGTCTGCTATTGCCTCCGGAAAGTGACGACGACGTAGAGGATCTGCTTTCCAACGTTCTGGACGGGCGGCCAGACGAAGGCCCGGCGGATGCAGAAGCGATTGCGTCTGAGCCCGGGGCACCCGACACTGCCCCTGAAGCGACTGAGAGTGGCGTCAAAGAGGACCATCTTGCTGCGACGAGCGAGGTGCCGTCTCCAGGACTGCCTGCAGCCAGACCGATACTCACGCTCCGCCCAACTCCCGTCGAGGCTGCGGAGAGGCGTGCGAACGAAATACGACGCGTCGAATTCGAACAATATGGAACCCGGGACTGGGCGATTTTCGACCAGTATATCGATGGAGCGTCGATCTCGCGCCTAGAGATCCAGGATCCTTACTGCTGCGCGGACGAGGCCGCTCGCGGACGGCTGGTCAACTTTGTGAAGCGTTTTGAGGAGAAGGCGGACAAGCTAGCGCGGGTCGAGATCCTCGCGTTCGATGCAGACTCGATCGAGACGCGCCAGCCCGAGAGCACGCGGGACCAACGAGAACAGCTCGAGCGCCGCTGGCAGGCCAGCCTCGGCGAGGTCGACCTGAGGCTGGCACAGCGATCCCGTCGGGCCAGGGGCGACCTGCACGACCGATTTGTTCGCGCACACCTCGCAAGTGGCGACACAATCATCTGGGATCTAGGCCGGGGCATCGATGGCGTGATGAACGCCAAGTGGCCTTGCGTCGTGAATGCATTTCACCAGCCCGTTTCCAGCCCGTAGGTCAGATAGTGTCATATACTCTTGTATCGGCATGCAGCGCCGCCATAGGTCGGAACAAGATTGAGACAGTCTCGCGGTCGTCCCGCCGTTTGGCCGCACCACGGCAATCCATATCACTCGCGCCTCAGCATCGCTCGCGACGCTTCCCGATGACTATGCGGCAGGCCAGGTCTGGGTGATCCTGCCGACTCTTGGCCGGGCAGTGGTGCTGATCACGACGCCCGAATAAATCGCGCAGTTGGTGGGAGGGATTCCTACCCCCGAACTGCTCTCGCTTGCGGTCGCGCGGTTCGATCCAGCGCTGCCGCCGCCGTCCTGACGGCGAACGACCGCGAAGGTAAAAAGTACCGCGAACGAACGCCTTTGGGACCGATGATTTCATCAACGAACGGCTGATTGTAAGGCGCTTTGCTGACTGGCCGGTCAGTCAGAAGCGGTCCTGCGGATCATGGGCCGGTTGCCGACTGGCTTCTTTTGGATGCTCAAGTGTGAAAAGCGGACCTTCCTTGCTGCGGCCACGGTCGGAGCACGCATTTCGGCCCCTGCGCAACGTCGATTAAATCCCAGCCGCGAGATCCTTGGCGGCCTGCAGCAGGAAGCTGCGGACGTATTCCGCGCGAGTCGCTACGATCGAGCCGTGATCGGACGGCCAGCCCCAGACCACTCCCGTCACGACGGCCAGATCGGGCGTCCACGTCTGCCCCGCCATCTTCGCGGCGACGAAGTTGGTGTTCCAGACGGTGGACCCGCTGAGACCCGGCGGTAACGGCAGACCGGCACTTCCGACGACCTGCTCGGCCAGGTCGGGGCGGTAGTCGATGCCGAAGTGGAAACGGCCGTCCAAGCGTGGGTCAGCCGGCAGACCGACCTCGCGCGCGACGTAGCAGGTGGCCTCGGAAAACAGGTGGTCGAAGTGGAACCGGACGCGCTCCCCTGCAAAGCCCGTAAAGGCCAGCAGTTCGCCTTCCACCGGCTGGTGCGCGATGGCGATCTGGCCGACGTCGATCGGCGTTGAACTATGCGTCGCTGACCATATCAAGTCGGGCACGGGCAGGAGGGCGAGGTCATAGGGCGCAGGAAGTTCGACGTGCTTGCCGTCGATCCGCCAGATGTCTTCCTTCCCGCGAAGCCGGGAGGTCAACGTCCGTTTCTCGGCGCGTGCGGTAGCTACGTGCTCATTGGTCAAGATGAAGACCCTGGTCCCCAGCTGCGGGAAGGATCCGCTGCTCCACCCGGTGCCATAGTCCCCGTGATCTTCGAACACCGGCGCGCGGCGGTGGGCCAGATAGGTGGTCATGTCGCGCACCATTGCGGGGATGGCGGCGATCCATTCGTCTTCGGTGAACAGCACGTTGTCGATTTTGTCCATCATGCGACCGCCCTACCATCACCGGCAACCCCGGCGCGATATTCACGCGAAGTAGGAATCGGGGCCAGTACCAGCGATCCGCCGACCGTCGCCGCCGTAGATGCAGGCAATGTCGGCTATCGAGCCGATGTCCATAAAGTACGCGCCCTCGGCGAGCGCGACACCGCGACCCGGGTCCAGCACGAACCGCAGCTCACGTTGATAGGCGAAGCGCATCGCCTTCATCGTCACCGGTGAGATGTGCGGTCCCGGAGGGTGGTACAGGTCGTAGTAGTCGACGATTGCGATGCGCCCAAGGATATGCGGCTGCGCCGCCGCCAGAGCGACCCCGGCGCGACGCCGGAATTCCACGGGGTCGAAAATGGCCAGCACGCCGTCGTCACCGTGACCACCTGGAAACGCGTCGAGAAGCCGCGGGTCGAAGTCCGTACTCGCGCGCAGCATCCAGTAAGGAAGGGCGATTTCGTCGGTGGTCGCCCTAGTCGTGTCGAACCGTACGTCACCGATCGCCTCGATCCGCCTGCCGTCGAGGGTGGCGATCGTCACCCCGCTGCCCGCGCGTCGGTAACCTTTGGTCATCTCGTCGTCGGCGCGGGCCTCGTCGTCCTCGATCGCCTTGTAGTCCACTGCCGGCGCGAAGCGGAGCTGCCCCTCTTCGAGGAATCGCATCAGGTAGGGCACGCGGCTGAGCCGAAACACCCTCGGCGGCCCGCCGGCGTGTATACCGAGGAAGTCGGGGTGCAGCGGGATGGGGGGCGCGACTACGGGCGTCGGCTGCACTGTCAAGCCGCGGCGCGCGAACTCCGACAGCGTCCAGTGGCGCAGCCGCAGCCACCACCACGGGCTCAGCCAACCCTTCTCCGGCGGCCAATCGTCGCGCGGCCCGTCTGCGACGTCGAGGTACTGGATGTTGCCGTCGATCGCATCGAGGCGCGCCTGCAGGGATTCGTCGCCGACGTGCTGAAGCGGCCTTGGAACGACGGTGCGGTCGTTCAGATCGTCCCCGGAGACGAACTGCACGCGCTCGGCGAAATCCCAGAGATCGGGATCCCACATGAGCTGCCTCCGGCGCCGCTCGATGATCTCGTCGATGCCCATGGCGGGGGATATAGTTGCGCGCTGGGCGTTGCGCATGGGTTGCGAAGCATCGCGATCGCATCAAACAGGTTGATGCTCGTCCCCATCTACGGGAAACGAGGAGAATCGTGACCTCGTCCCCCGCCATCAAACCGACCGCCATTCCAAGGGCCGGCTACGACTATCAGGATCTCGTCGGCATCGAGCTCCTGATCCGCTTCTTCCGTGATCCTGACCAATTTCAGTGGGTCACCCTCGAGTCGGACGAACCCGAGACCCGCTCGCTCGATGATGTCGTCGCCCTTCGACGTGACGGCAGCGTCGAACTCATCCAAGTGAAGTTCACAGTCGACGGGGGGCGCTATCCTCTCGACTGGGACTGGCTCCTCGCCAAGAAGAAGCGCGGCACCTCGCTGCTTGCGAAATGGTCGTCGGCCTATGCGCGCGCTCATGCGTACGGGCCGATCCACAGTGCTTCTTTGCGGACTAACCGCGTCCCTTCGGCCGAATTTCTGGCGTGTCTCGAAGGGAATCGCATCGTCCCCTCCCAGCTCGAACCGGGGCTGCGGGCCCGGGTGTTCACCGAATGCGGGGGCCAAGCGCAAGCCGAACTCTTCTTCCGCGACTTCACCTTCGTCACTAGCCTGCCGGACCTCGAACGACTCGAGGTGCAGCTTCGGGATGCCGTTATTCCGACCGACACGGACATTGGGGGATGGAACCTCCTGCGCTCGCACGTGCGTCGCTGGTCCACGTTTTCCGGTGAACCGGGCCCGGACGGCCGCATCCGGCACGAGCATCTCGTCCAGCTTCTCTCGCGCAAGCGCCCCAAACCTATCCGCCAGGACTTCCACGTTCCCGAACACTATGCGCCGCCCAGCGCCGTGTTCGACCGCGACTTCCTCAGTCGAATCGTCCAGCATCTCGCACCCCTGACGGTGCTCTGGGGGACGCCGGGCCGCGGCAAGAGCACCTATCTCAGCTATCTCGCCGACGTCCTCGCCGCAGACGGATTGGTGATCCGCCACCACTATTTCCTGTCGCTCCGCGAGTCCTCGGCGGATCGCACCTCCTTCTTCGACATCGCCAATTCGCTCTTTCACCAAATAGCGGCCAAGGCACCAGATCTGGCGAGTGCGATGACGGGCGAGACCGCAAATCTTCGGGAGGACTTGGCGCGGGTTGCCGATGCTTTGGCCGCGAAGGGCAAGCGGCTGTTCATCATCGTGGATGGGCTCGACCACGTCTGGCGCGATACCCACCGCGTGGACCAGCTCGAGCATCTCTTCAACATCCTGCTGCCTCTTTCCGGCAATATCAGCCTGGTCGTCGGAACACAGCGGGTCGACGACACCCAGCTACCGAAGAAGCTGCTCGTGCAGGCCGAGCCCTCCGACTGGATTGAAATCCCAGCGATGGACCGGGTTGCGGTTCACGTCTGGGTCGCGGGGCAAGATACGGCGCGTCCCCTTATGCTGAACCCCCTTCAGCCTGGCGATCGCGGCGAGCAAATCGCTCCCATCGCTGAGGCCCTTTGGGAGGTGAGCCGCGGCCACCCGCTTCATCTCATCTACGCGACGGAGAGCCTGCGGTCGCGTGACGTCCCGGTCGACGTGGACGCGGTGAAGACGGTCCCGCCTTGTCCCGATGGTGACATACGCGAATATTACAACTCGCTCTGGGTAACGCTTCCGGCCGAGGCAAAGCGTATCCTGCATGCGCTGGCCGGCTCGCCATTCGCCTGGCCGCCGCGCGGCGTCCGCTGCTGCTTCGGCGATTTCACTGCCGTCGAGTTCCTGCTGGAAAGCCGCCCTTCAGGCCTGATGCCGTTTCACGGCAGCATCTTTGCCTGGGTGCGCGAACGCATCGATCATGCGGAGGTCTTTGACGCCCTTCTGCGCGACATCGTCCAATGGCTACGATCGGATGCGCCGCCCGCGTGGCGATGGGCTTGGCTCTGGATTCTGGAGGCGCGCGCCGGCAATGCCGACCCCCTTCTCGTCGGAGCCACGCGCGACTGGGCGGTTAGCTCCCTGGCCCACGGCTGGGCGGAGGAGCAAATTGAAGAGGTCTTCGGTGAAGCCGAGCGGATCGCCTTCGATCGCGGCGAGTTGGCAAGGACGGTGGCGCTTCGATCCGTCAAGACGCGGGTCAGCAATGTCCGGGACTTTCAGGCCTCAGACTACGGCATCTATCGGGCAACGGCGATCGCCATCGCCGGGAATCGCCAGCAGGCTCGCAACCTCCTCGATAAGCTGCCCGAGCTGGATCATGGCGACCTGCCCTGGCTCGCGCGGCTGGCGCCCGCTGAGCTGCGCGACGAAGTGACGACAGCCTGTGTCGAGGACCTCGCCCGACGCATCACCGCTTGGCTCGCTCTGAGGGATCGGCCACACCAGGAGTTCGTCGCGCTCGCCGACTCCTTCGTCGCCTCCGCGCTGCTTCAGGGCGAGTCGGCCCTCCCGCGGATAATGCGGTTCCTGCGCGGCTTTCGTTCGCCGGCGGCGCGTCTGTCCCTTTTCATAAGCGGCCTGGGCGATCGGGCCGATTTCGAGAGTTTGGCCCGCCTTCGGGGTGAGTTACGATCGCCGCGCTGGAAGGAGCAGCGTCGTGATATTGAAGCACAGCTCCTGCGAGCGGGCCTGAGACTGGGACGCGATCCGCGCAGCGTGCTCAACCGACCATCCCGCACCCTCTCACCGCTCGTCGCCGCGTGGCGAAGATTGCAAGACCCGCAAATGCCCGTGGTCATCGCCGAGCCGCCAATTCCAGGGGACCTGCTGCGCGAACGCTATTTCAGCGAATCCGGGCCCCAGCTCGAGCAATTCTTTGTCGATGCGTTTTGGCTCTACGTGTGCCGGGCGGACGTCGGCGGCGCATCCGTGCCAGTCTATAGCCAGCTGGACCGGGAGGCGATGGGCTGGATGGCCGAGGGTTTGTCGGCGCTCGAGAGCGCTGCGACCTGCATCGTCTCCGGCGAGAGCTACGGCTTTTCCACGCCCTATGAAGCAGCCGCCGAACTCGCGCCGGTGCAGTTCAGCAACAAGCATGAACGCGACTACACCTTCTACACCGCGTTCAAGCGGAGCCTCGTCCGGATCGCGGTCGATCTTCATCTAATGAGCAGGACGGGCCTTCCCGAGAAGCTGGTTCCGCTCGTCGATTTCGACGCCGCCCGCGGCTCGGTCCATTGGTCCGATTCTGCTTGGATCAGCGCGCGCGTCGCCGACCGATTGGTTCTGCTGGCGCCGGACGCCGCCAGCAGCATTCTCGACCATCAGGTTAAGGAACTCGAAACGCGCGTGACCGAATTCATGGAACGCGCCGCTGAATGGAACGAGCTGGCTTGCTTCGCGCACCTCCATCGCGTTGGCGACGCGGCGACTTTGGTTCGCCGCTCCGCCGACTGTCTGCTGGGCTATGGCTATCGCAAGGACCTCAGCGCGATGGAGGTGCTTGACGCCATTGCGCAGCTTCACCCACATGAGCCGGCGAGGACGCGGGAAAGACTGGAGGCGGTCACTCCGGTGATCGACGTCATTACCGAATTCACCGACGGAGACGAAACCGACCATGTCCGATCGGACCTGATCGATACCGTCGCGGCTACTCTGCCGGAGTTGCTCCCCGCCTTCCATCGCCACCACATCGAGGACGAGGACTGGCGCTATGCGGACGAATGCCTGCGCGAGCTGCTGAAGTTGGTCGATCTGAATGACGCATTCGCGGCCGGCCTCGCCTCGACCCTGATCGACCCGAGCAGCCTTGGCGCGCTGGAATATCGAGCGGCAAGCGACGCTGCGACGGCGACCCTGCATGCGAGGCAGCTCGACCTCTTGGGGGGTGCACCGCCGATGCCGGAACGGCCGCAAAGCACTCCTCAGAGGGCCGAAAAGCGCCGCAAGCGGGTCCCCGTGGCCCGGTTTTCACCACGCCGGCTTCCAAATCTGCTTGCAGCGATATCAGATCCCGACATCGCCTTCGACGAACAGCGGAACGCGGTGAAACGATGGTTCGAGCATTGGAGCGGAAAAGGGCGGGCCGTCGAAGCCTTGGCCGCGCTCGAGGGTCAGCTCGATCAGCTGGGGAGCGGCATCGTCGTCGAGGAGGCGCTGGACAGCGCCTATCGGGCTAGCCTGGCGGCGGAGGGGAAGAATGCCGCCTTCAGGTGGCTCGTCCGCGCTCATGTCTACCGTCGCGGCTGGGCCAGCTTCTGGATGAGCGAAAAGGAGATCATGGAGCGCCTCGAAGCAGCGGCGGCGGTCTATCCGGAAAGGTGGCTAGAGTACATCCGGGAGACGGCCCGGCAGCCGCCGTTTTGGGCTCGGCGCGGATATGGATTTTCCATTGGGCAGAAATACCTCGTCAGGTTCCTCGTTCTGGCCGGCCAGATCGACAAGGCTGCCGAAGTCACCGACGTGCTTGTCTCGTCCCTCCTTGAGGAAGTTCAGGACCAACCGGTCCCTCCGGCGAGATGGCTATGACGGCGGCAGGCTACCTAGGACATGAGGCCCTCGATTTCCTCGTGGCGCGCCTCTGGTGGCCGGTCCCTCTCGTTCGCTGGCGCGCGGCCCGCGCGCTTCGGGACCTCATGGAGGCGCCAGCCACGCGTTGGGAGGCCACCCGCGAGATGCTTCGCCGCCTCGCCGCAGCACGCTGCGAATCGGAGGTCTGCACCATGCTAACGGTGTTCATGATGGCACGGGCGGACGCGAGGCCAGCATCGAGCCTGCTCGCCACGACGCTTCGTCACCCCTCCGTGCTTGCCGCCGTGCTTCTTCGGCATTTGGGGGAGACCAGTGAGCTCGAATGGGAGCAGGCACAT
This sequence comes from Sphingomonas sp. SDUR79, assembly GCF_056821745.1. Classification (NCBI taxonomy): domain Bacteria; kingdom Pseudomonadati; phylum Pseudomonadota; class Alphaproteobacteria; order Sphingomonadales; family Sphingomonadaceae; genus Sphingomonas; species Sphingomonas sp. SDUR79. Next base: position 2,772,997 of record NZ_JBPDIN010000001.1, read on the forward strand.
TCTGGGCCAGCGCCCGACGAGTTCGAGCAAGAAGCCTATTTCGAGGAGTTTCGAACCGCACATGTGCCGCCAATCCTAAGCACGAATCTTACTTGGCTCGAGCAGACGTCGCGCTGGCCGTTCATGCGTCAATGGGCGTTCGAATGGCAAAGGCTCCAGGAAGCGACGGGCATTCCACGTACCGATTATCCCTATTATTTCGACAGCTTTTCAGAGGTCCGCAGCGGCATCATCGGCCAGTATATACAGGGCCAGGGCGAGCTCTTCCGCTCCGCCTATCTTCGCACGCTGGCGCTCGCCGTGGAGCGCTGGCGCTTGCCGGCCGCCCTCGCAGAAACGCACGCCATGGACGTCGTCCCCGCGGTGCCGGGCCTGTTCGAGATCGATCCAGTGAGGCGACCTACGTGGCTAGGAGACATTCCTGAGCGCTGCGCGGCAAACCCGGACGATCTAGGTCGCCTGGCGCGCGAGCTGATCGACGTCTCCCGCGCGTCCGACATGCGGCCCGTGTCTCTTAATGTCCCCATCGCCTCGGGAGTCGCTCAATATGGTGCGCTCGAAATCTCAGCCTTCCTCGTGACCGATGAATTCACTACCCAGCACATCCCAGAGAACAGGATAGAGCTCGCGGATTTCGAGGCGGCTTTCAGCATCGTCGGTGAACGCCCTGAGACGCGGCTTTCTCAATATTCGGACGACGGCCCAGGCGCCGCTGCGCCCGTCTGCACCTCCATGCTTCCTCAGCCCTACGGCTACTGGCAGGGACACTATTTCGCCACGGGGATGCCCGTGCCGGCCAGCTACGTCCTTCCTCCATCAACGGATCTGCACTGCACCCGCAGCGGTCTGGAACTCGTCAATTCCGATCGTTTAGTCGCGAAAACGGCATTCTGGCACGATCATTGGTCGCCGGACTATCCACGAGAAGGCCATACCCGATGCGGCGCGTCTGCGATGTTGGAAACCGCGCTGCTCGAGGCAGCGATGATGCGGCTGGGCCGCAGGCTCATCTGGAAGGCGCGCATTCGTTTATGGCGGCGAGAGCGTGACTACGGCGACTACGCCTTCATAGAGAGGACTTTGGTGCTGCGTCACTGATGGGCCAACCGGAGAGCCGTTCACGCTCCGTCAGCAAACTCCTTCTCAATAAGCTGATCACACCAGGACTCGGGGAGAGCCCGCGACACATTTCCGACAGAGCCCTGCGTGCATGATTATGGAGCTTCCTGTGACGCCAATAATGATGCCCGCGAGGAAGCGTACCAGCGGGGCGTGCATAGAATCGTCATAACCGCCGACGTGTCGGACAGGCCGCGCTCCTCTCAAGTTTCTCCCGCTTAAGCCGGTGCCGCTTGGCTAGGACGAATCTGTCCGAATCGATACTACCCCGATGAGGACATCTGGCGTGCTGGGGCTCACAGAAGAGCGCGATTTGAGGAATGGCGGGGCCAGACTGCGTTGAACCGCTTTTGCCGCGGTTAAAGCAGGAATGGCTAAAGTCTGCATCTGCGCAGCCTGGAAAGCTTACGACCTTGCCGCTTGCATGTCCGCTAACGAGGGGGCGTTGGAACACCCGGTATGACTAAAATGGGGCGCATTTCTGCCCGGCAACTTCCTCCAGCAGCAGCCAGTCGGCTCCTGGGCCGATTTCAGACAGACGGCTTCCAGATGAGAAAACGCAGTAGCAGACGTCTCGGGTAGCTGCGCGCCACATGGGCGCATTGCCCGATAGCGCAGAACGACACATCATTCAGGTCGTCACGGTACGGCGCCGATCCTTGCACGCGCCGCCAATATCTCCGATAGTCAGGCGCTTAGGGGGATTGTTAATGTCACTCGCGACAAGGCTCGTCGAGCATCCGCAGCGCGAAATCGGCGGCAGTCTCGCGCAGGAACGTTTCGACTATCAGGCATTGTGGGGACTTGCGCTAATTCTCTCTAACCATGAGACGGGCGAAGATTATGCGATTGCCTTCGAGTTTCACGACGATGTTGTGCTGCTCGACAGCGCCAGCGCCCCGGCCAGCGTGCGATTCTATCAGGTCAAAACCAAGGACAAGGGTCACTGGACGCTGACCGATCTATTCCGCCGGCCAGCGCTCAAGAAAGGCCAGAAGGAAGCGGACCGCCCGCATTCGTTCATGGGCAAGCTGTTCGCCAACTTTGCCGCCTTTCCGGACGACACCACGGCGATGAGCTTCGTCTCGAACGTACCGCTCGAATTTGCCGGCGCCAATCAGGACATCGCCTTCAAGGATTGCGACGGCGACTCGTTCGTCAAATTCCTAAAACGTCTGCAGGAAGAACACGCCAGCGCGACCGGCGTCCAGGCTGGACTGATGCACTTCGTCAAAGCCAATCTCAGTCTCAACGATGCAGCGACCCACGCCAAGGGCATCCTCCACAATTTCGTCGTGAAGGCGCACGGCGAAATAGAGTATAATCTCGACGCATTGTACCGCGCGGTGATCGAAGACTGCCGGACCCGCTCGAAATATACCGGCGAGATCAAATCGTTTGCCGACCTCGTCCGCTACAAGGCGATCTGCCGCGCTGACGTCGAGGCATGGCTGGCTGCGGTCGGCGCCGCCAAGCCGCCGTCCTGGAGCGAGATCGCGCCCGAGCTCAGCTACGATGCGATCAAGAAGATGCGGCTCCGCGCCGAATGGATGAAGTATCGCGCGACGGTGCTCGACGCCGGCGACGAGGGCATCCGCTCGGTCCGCCGCGAGATCAGGACAGCACTGGACTCATCGCTCGGCGATGAGCTGTCGCTGACACCGCTCGTGGACATGATCCTAGCGGTCGTCAGGCCCGCCGCGACGAAGCATCTGTCGCCGTGCACCGACGAGCGGCTCATCGTAATGATCCTCTACGAGGTGATACAGCATGCAGAAACAGGAGAATTTCAAGGCCCTGATCCGAAGCCTTCGGGTCAAGCGTCATGAAAAACTTAAAATTTCAAAGCCTGACTTTGCTCTCCAAAAGGGAGAAGGCAGCGAGACGGGTCGCGTTCGATCCACGCGCGACGTTGGTGCTGGGCGAGAATGACACGGGCAAATCTTCGCTGATCAAAGCGATCTACGCGACATTCGGCGCCGATCCGGCCGTGACTCACCGCGACTGGAAATCGCTCGGCGTCGCCTCGCTCATTGCGTTCACGATCGACGGACTTCCCTATCGGCTACTGCGATCGTCGAACATCTACGCGCTGTTCGACGCCAGTGGCGCAAAGTTGTGGGGCGTATCGGGCGTCACCTCCAACCTGGCACCGCAACTGGCCGACATCCTCGGCGTTGAACTGCGCATGCAGTCGCGCGATGGCGAGTTCGTTATCCCGCCGCCGGCCTATTTCTTCGCGCCCTTCTATGTCGACCAAGACGCCGGCTGGCAGCGCAACTGGAGCTCGTTCGCGAGCATGCACCAGTTCGAGAAGTATCGGCCCAGCCTGGCGCTGTTCCATGCCGGGGTCCGGCCTAACGAATATTATGCCGCGCAGGCCGCCAAGATCGAAGCCGATCGCGCCAAGGCCGAACTCGCCAAGGAGCGCGACGCGCTCGAACGCGCGGCAACGCGGCTGCAGTCGGGCCGCAAGATGTTGGCGTTTGACCTCAACCCCGAAGGCTTTGGCGACCGGATCGAGGAATTGACGCGCCGCGCCTCGGCGCTCAAGTCCAAACAGGACGTGGTCAAGGTCGAGCTCGCGCGATTGCACTCGACCCGGGCGATGCTGGTCGAGCAGACCGATATCGCAGGTGCAGCGCTGGCCGAGCTCGACAAAGATTTTGCGTTCCTGCGCGCGTCGCCCGACGCCGAGATCGCCTGCCCGACTTGCGGCACGCTCCATCAAAACGATTTCGCCAACAAATTCTCGCTGATCGCCGATGCCGATACGTGTCGCGAGTTTCTGCTCGAGGCCCGGCAGGATCTTGCGCGGATCGAGCAACAGATCGCGGTCGAGAATAAGCGGTTCGCGTCGTTCGACGAGGACATTCGTGCGATCGACGCGATCCTCGAGGAGACCAAGGGCGACCTGCGGCTGCGCGATATTCTCGAAAGTGAGAGCGAGCGGCTGGTCGATGAAGCGTTCGCGAGCGAACGCCACGAGATCGATCTCGCGGTGGGCGTGCGTGACGGCGAATCAGAGCAAGCCAGCGCCACCATGAAGGGGTTTGCAAATCGCAAGCGCGAAAAGGCGATCAAGGATTTCTTCGCCGAGAAGTTGCACCGCTTCGCGCTGCACTTGCAGGTACCGACGCTGCCCGATGCCTTCTTCAAGTCGCTCCACGCCGTCCCTCCCGAAACCGGGAGCGACCAGCCGCGCGCGCTGCTAGCTTATTATTACGCCTTTGCCCATACGGTGCGCGAATATTCGTCGGCGCTGACCGCGCCGCTGGTGATCGACAGCCCTGTTCAGCAGGATCAAGATCCCGCCAATGCCGAACGCATCATGCAGTTCGCGGTCGACAATGTGCCCGCGGACATGCAGCTCATCCTGGGATCAGTGCGGCTGCACAACGCCCAGTACAACGGGACACGCATCGAGCTCACGGACAAGCGGCGGCTGCTGCGCGCCGAGGAGTTCGCTAGCGTTCACGAGGAACTCGAACCGCTCCTCAACAGCCTAGTCTAACGTTCGTGAGCAATAATATGATGGACAAAGGCGCGGTCAATTCGCCCACCAAGAAGGCGTCGCCTCGCCTTTGAGAACATGGCCGGAGAATTGCAAAAAGGGGGCGGTGGTGAGCGACGACGACGCGGCGATGGCGCCGAATCCGGATTTTGACCCTGACGATTTCGACATTCCGTTCGCCGACCCGGCGATCCGCGCCGATTATCGTGATGCACTGGGGCGCTTCATTATGGCGCACAACGAGGTCGATTTCTGGCTGGCCGGGATCCTCGCGAAGGCGGTCAAAGTGCTAGCGCCCGACGGCAGCCTCGACCGGCTGGCGATGGGCGACTTCTCGCAGCGGATCGCCGCGCTCGGCTTGTTGCGCAAGGTGGCGCCGCATCTCGGTTTCGGTGGCGCCGACGTGGTACGGCTGGGCGAGCTCAACGGGACGCGCAACATCCTGGCGCACGGCTATTTTGACCAAGACCCATTTGACGGCAGCTACGAACTCGTTCGCAACCGCCACCAGACGCTTAAAAAGGATCGCGTCACCAATCTCAACGCGGCCGCGATCAACGCGCAGGCCAAGGAACTCGAAGATATCGCACGCAACTTATCGGCCGTGTTCGACTTCATCGATCATCCGGTGCCGGCAAAATACTTCAAGGCGAATGCGAGTGCGATGCTGAGCGCCCAGCTATGGGAGACCTACCGTGAGCAGGTCGCGGCGGCCGAGCCCAAGCGGGTCTTAATGCGACCGTCGAAATGACCATCGTGACGCTCGATCAGCTCCGTGATCGCATCCAACTCATGGGCAAGCGCTGGGACGATTATGACCGTCGCGCTAAGGCCAATGGCGGCAAACTGCCGCTCAGCGACTTGTGGCGCCACGAATATGCCGCGGACCCTTATCTGATCGGCTGCAACGACGACCGCCTCGCCACGCGCTTTCGCGATATCTTCATCAACCAGACCGAGCTCGGCAAGAACGGTTTGATCGGCCTGCTTCCTGTCGACGCCGAGATCGGGTTCCTGCGCAAGTTCACGCACCTGCTCGAGGAATATAGCGTCCGGGGCGGATTGCCGACGCTCGATCCCGACAAACAGATGCCCGACTATTTCGCCAATGGAGGTCCGATCGCGGCGAAGATCTTCGCCGGCTATGAAGAGCCGGCGCAGCCATTTCTCGTCAAATATGGCGAGCGGCAGTTCCTCGAGCCGACGATGCGCGACGGGATCGTACGGGTTTGTCCGGCAAGCTATTATGGCCATGCGACCCACAACAATGCGGTTCGCGACGACGAAGTCAGCCGGACTTTTTACATCTCGACCTATCTCGCACGCTTGAAGGGCGACACTTACGCTGAGGTCAGGGGGTACCGCCTCTCGTTTAACGAAGACGATATCGAGCTTCCGGTCGTCTTTCCCGATTACTATTTCTTCAGCGTGTGCGACGCGGTCTATTACCGCATGCCGACCGATTTCAGGGCGGACGCGGCACTTGTCATCCGCGATCCGGCCCGTTTCACGCAGCGCGTTGTTTCGGCTTTTCTCGCCAAGATGCCCGAATGGGAGCCGATGACGGGACCAGTCACCTATTACGATCCCTATCTCAACCGGAAGAAGTTCCGCGTCCCCGAAATGGCCAAACCGTTCGGCTATGCTTATCAGCGTGAGGTCCGGATTGCGTTTCGCAGCCAGCGACGCCCCCCCGCGCCGCTGGCGCCGGTGTTCCTCGATATCGGCGCGATGGACGACTATGCCGAGCTGCTCTGGGCATGAACCGGGCACCAACGAAGGAACCAGGATGATTATCGGCGATCAGCTCGGGCTGCTCCTGTCGTCGCCGCTCGCCGCGGCGGTGGCGACCGCCATCCTGTCATTGTCGCTCGGCGCCTATTTCGGCTTACGGACATATCGCCACCAATCGCGCGAGTTGATCGACGCGGCGGTCACTTGGAAATGGCGTCCGGGCCCCGACGGTCCCGACGAGGCACCGTACCTGACGGTGCAGAATCGATCGGCTAACCCCGCCTATCTCAAGCGCGCTCGCTATCTCCGCGGCGTCTTCGTGAGACGCGAGGCGAAGCGCTACGCATTCAGTTACGCCGAAGTGGATGAGCGAAACTTTCCGCTCGAAATCCGCGCCAACACCGCCACGTCGTTCCCGCTTAACGATGGCGATGCCGGCGCGGTCGCTCTCAAGGCCCGCTGGTACAGCAAGGCGGCGGGCTATCTGCTGCGCCGGTCCAACGTGTGGGTCGAAATCGCCACGATTTCGGGCCGCAGGATCGTCATTCCAGCAAACGATGCGACCCCGTTCCAGACGCGCCCGCTCTGGCTGTCCGAGCGTTAACTTCCGGAGTCCAGACCAGCCTGGAACAAGGTTTAGATCGACGGTCGTTCATGGCCCGCCACGGCCTAGTTGAGGATGCGGATTCGGCGGTAGCCCGCCGCAGCGACTGGGGCGTATGAGGTCGGCGCGGCACAATGGGCAACGGCGCGCGCTGTGCGAACCGAGGGTGCGGTGCTTTAGGCCGCTCGGAAATAGATGCACCGCGGAAGATCGACTGCGGCAAGCTCGAAAAAGCGTTCCCACGCCGGCAAAGGGAAAGCGAGAAATGTGTCGCCCGCCGCCGGCGAAAGATCGCTGCGCCTTCGAGCGGCAGGGTCCATTGCGCATGCCCGCGAAGCCGTGCCGCAACGTAGACACGATCGGCTGTCGCGTTGATCGAGTCACTAGGATTGAGACGGCGCTGGCTGAATGAGCGGCGGCTTTCGGGATTGGCCGCGGGCAGTCTGAACGACCGAACTGAGGGCGCTTTGCCGAATGGCAGCTACCGCCAAAACGGCCCAGCCGCTGCTGGGCCGGAAGCCGCCCGACGGGTTTTTTGATTGGGCGGGCTCAAAGCCGCCCGTCAGCTCAGGAACTTGTGGGATCGATGTATCGCAATCCACATGCGGCACGTTCAAAACGGGACTAGCTGCCGAGCTCCGCCAAAACGCAGTTCCTGCGCCTTTCGCAGTCGACATCGCGGCAATCAGCAACGCTCTCATGGCACTTTCCTCGATAATTGAATGCGACGGCGCCCCGGTCAAACTGAACCGGCGCTGCCTGCCAGTCAGCCGACATCCGATCGACGTCGCTCACCAGCATCGACCGTTGCTACCACGGTGTAGGGCAGCGTTCGGCGCATCCACTGCGACGGTCGTCGGGAAGGCGTCCGATCACGCGCGGGTCCGACCAGGTGCCAACAGCCGGTGAGGGCGGCAGCGCGGCGGCTTTAGTACTGTCAGCCTGCGCTGGACCGTCGCCGACTATTCTCCGGCCTTCAGCCGCGCATTCAACTTTTCCTCTGACCGTTCGGCATAGGCACGGCATGCCCCCGCAGTCTCGTTAACTAGCAGGCCCTTGTCCTCATCAGGGGCAAAAGCGTTGTCGCGGTGCGCGGCGATCAGGACGTCGCAGGGCATCTTTTTCATTCGCGCGTAACTCTGGCGGAAGCTGTCAACAATTGGCTGGCTTGTGGGCGCGGTGTAGCGATAGGCCGGGTAAGTCACCGGATTGAGGCTGGAGGCGAAGACCATGTTCTTGCATCGCTGATTAGATCCGGAGCGATCGCACGATCGCCAGCGCCAACTCATGCTGCCCATCGTGTGGCCAGGCGTCGCCTCGGCGGTGATTGCGAGATTGGCCAATTTCAACACTTCGCCCGGTTTGACCATACGGACAGCGTCTACTCCTGGCCAGGTGCCGCCATAGCCAAGTTGCGGATCGTTTTGCAGGTGCGCGCCGCTCCGCAGTCCTTCCGCCGCAGCCTCGCTAGCCACAACTGCTGCGCCGGTATCGCGCACCAGAGCGGCAAGCCCGCCCGCGTGGTCGAAATGCGGTTCTGTGCTGAGGATGTATTTGATCTTGTGCGGATCGAAGCCCAGCGCGCGCACATTGGCGAGGATTTGCGGAGCTGCCTGTGGCAGGGCGCCATCAATGAGGATCAGGCCATCGCCACTGTCAATCAGAACCACGCTCAGACCGGCGAAGCCCACAAGATAAGTATTGCCATAAAGCCGTTCGGGCGCCCGGGGCGCCAGCCATTCGCCCGCTCGATCAACAGCAATCGGCCTGATCAGGGGATCGTCGCTGACCGCGGCGGACGCAGTGTTAAAGACCAGAAACATCGATGAAAGTGCTGTCAGGGCAACTGACCAGTATGACATAAACCAAGCTCCTCTCGCCCAACTCATGCCTCCACTTGCGCAACGGCACAAAGCATATAAACTCGACTTATCCATGAATTCATCTCAGGGATGATCCATGGATCGTGGACAACTCCCGCTCAGCGCGCTGCGTGCCTTCGAGGCCTCCGCGCGGCATCTCAACTTTACCCGCGCCGGGCTGGAGCTGCGGGTCAGTCAGGGGGCGGTGAGCCATCAGGTTGCACAGCTTGAGACCCGGCTCGGCACAAGGCTGTTCCACCGCCTCCCGCGCGGGTTGGCCTTGACCGATGATGGTGAAGCGCTGGTGCCCGTGCTGACGGAGAGTTTCGACCGGGTCAGCGCGGTGCTCGATCGCTATGTTTGTGGGCGCTATCGGGAGGCGCTGAACATCGGTGTGGTTGGGACCTTCGCAACCGGCTGGCTACTTGAGCGACTTGACGATTTTGCGGTGATGCACCCCAACATTGATCTGCGGATCATGACCAACAACAATCGTCCAGATCTGGCTGGCGATGCGCTCGATTTCGCGATCCGGTTTGGTGACGGAGCATGGCATGGCACGCATGCAGCCCCGATACTGCCCGCCCCACTTACCGTTTTGTGCTCACCTGTGCTGGCGGCGCGACTGACCAGCCCGGTCGACGTTGCCCAGTTCCGCTTGCTGCGGTCCTATCGCGCCGACGAATGGCCGCGCTGGTTCGAGGCGGCGGGCTGCCCCGCGCCGGTGATCCGCGGCCCGATATTCGATAGCTCGGTGCTGATGGTCGAAGCTGCGGCGAGCGGTCAGGGCATCGCGCTCGCCCCACCCGCAATGTTTACAACAGCCCTCGCCAGCACGCGACTTGTGCAGCCGTTCAAAGTCACGATCGAAACAGGGCAATACTGGCTGACCCGCCTACTATCGCGTCAACCGAGCCCGGCCATGCTGGCGTTTGAGGAATGGCTGATCGCAAGGGTCAGGGGGTACACGCGCGAGAGCGATCACCCATAGTCTCGATATAGTCGGCGAAAGCCCATCCACAGGCGCATGCCTTCAGTTCCAGCGATCCGTCAGCCCAACGGTCGAGTTGGGGCGCATTACTGAATGATGGCTATCGCCAAAGCAGTTCGACGTCTCATGGGCCGGTTGCGGACCGACAGCTTTGATCGAATAACAGTCAATTCGGTCAGCCATTGCGAACGGCCTGTGGATCGACGACCTCCTGCTCGAGCCAGTGAGCCCCGGGCTCCCTGAGGTATTCGGCGAGGTCATAGAAGGCGGAGCCTTCGGGCACTCTCGGGGCGAACTGGCCGGATTCGGGCAAAGAGCCGTTTAGACGAGCGAGATCGACATCCATCAGATGCGGCGCGACTGCGACGCCGAGCGCGGTCTCGAGGTGTCGGCCGATGCGGATTCCGCCCGGGTCGATGTCGCCCCAATGGTGGATCCCGCGTCCAGTCAAGCCGGTCAGGGAACTCAGCAAGGTAAGCACGGCGTTCGAGGGAAACCCGCCGGTGTAGATGACGAGATCAGTCGCGAGGCGGTGGGAGCGGACGTGGCGGTTGAAGCTCTCCAGGTTCTCGATCGTGAGGATGGTCCGCACCGGCGCGGTGACGCTGACGGTGGCGACCAAATCGGGCGGGACGCCGACATAAGGCCAGGCCGACGCATCCACGCCTGCGAACGACAGGGCTCCCGCCGCGAGCACCGGCTGCGGGTACTTAACCAGGCCGAGCGCCGTCAGTGCATCCTCTCGGCCGAGCAGCGGATCGACCAACCCAGCCTGTCTGAGATACACGAGCATCGACGGCAGTGCCCGCTCGAGCGCCTTGCTGTCGCCCAGCAGCCGTGCCGAGCGGGTCCTCAGTGGAACGTCCGGACCGATGTTCGTGAACGCCGCCTCGAGCGCCATGACGAGCGCCGCCGCGTCCCCGACGTCGGCCGGCGCCATCCCGGCGACACGGTCGCCAGCTCCCCACGCGAATCGGAGGTCCGATACAAGTCCACGGGCGGCAGCGGTCGCGACCTCGATGCCATCCAGCCGCGACAGGGAAGCGGCGAGGATCGTATCGGGACGCTGCCGGCCGGTGAAGTCGTAGAGCCTGTCGTGATCGACCAGCACCACCTTCTCCACCAAGTGCGGCGCGTCCCGGTCCCAAACCAGTTGCACCGCACCGACAGCCTCCGCCTCACGCAGGTTCTCCGTCACCGTGCGCAGATGTTCTGGGCCGTTGAAAGACTGGGCCGGTCGCTCGATGATCCGCCTGTCACCCTTCCGTCGCTCGTAACGTTCCAGCAGCCGCCGCAGGATGACGCCAGCGTCCGCCTCGCGCCTCATTCGGCCGCCTGCGGCGCGATGCGGTAATGCTCGACGCCGAGATTGACGGGGTTCATGGCCGCGAGCTTCTCCCGGGCGCGTTCCTTCGGATAGGTGACGGTGATGATCGGCTCCTGATTGTCCGGCCGACGGTTCACGGAGACAATCGTGTCGGCGTTTTCCAGAAACATCGCTCGCACCTTGTCGGGCGCGGCGACGAGCACCTGCAGGTGCATGTCCCCAAAGAAGTCGAGGAGCGCGCGGGTGTTGGGTGCATCGAGGTTGTTGAACGCCTCGTCGAACACGACGAGGCCGAAGCCGTCGGGTTCGCCACTCGCGGACTTCGGGTAGTAGGCGGCCGACATCGCGGCGCCGACCGCCACGTAGTATGGCGCCTGCTTCTGGCCTCCCGAGCCCGTGACTGACCGCTTACTGAGAGTCGTCTCCTGTCCCTTCTCGTTTCGCATGTGGAGGTCGAAGTCGTAGAATCGGCGATAGTCTCGCAAGTCCTTAATCAGCTCCTCGTCCGACAGTCGCCGCTCGAGATCGCGAAACCCCGCCTCGACCTTCGGGTCGACCGTCTCGTCCTCCAAGAGCGAGAGGCCCCGCCGCGGCGCATCCGCGACGGCCTCCGCCAACGCGTGGATCGGCTTTAGCGCGTCGTTGACACGGTAGCGGAAGGTATAGGTCTGCCCGGTGAATGTGCGGCCGGCGAGACTGCGGTTTAGCCGCTCGATCTGCGCCTTGGCTTTCTGGAACTTGTCGGAGAGGCGATTGATCAGGCCCTCGGTGAGGTCGGCCTCCATCTGCTTGCGGGCGTTCGCGAACTGCTCGCGGAACTGCCTTAGCTCATCCTCCTCGAGCTGCCGTGCACGGATGATGCACCAGTTGAGGATCGTGATGTCGTCGGGATCGGTGAGCGGCGCCAGACCAACGTGCTCAGTCACGAACGCCTGGTAACCACTACGCCCGCGGCGAACGCTGTCCTCCGCTAGCTTCGGCATGGGTTCCGCGTCCCGCCGTGCCTGCAGAGCGAGGTCGGCGAGTATGCCGGCCGGATCCTTGCCGGCGGGAACGAGGTCGGCCGAGACGGCGACGCGCGACCGCGCCATATCAAGCGTATCCTCCTCGGGTAGCATCTGCCGGAGTCGGGCTATTGGATCTGCAGCTTCTCTCTCCACCGCCGCGACCTCGTCGGCCGCTGCCCGCTCCGCCTGCTGCTCGGCAACCTTGAGCTTGACCTGCAAGTCGACGTCCGCGTCGCGGAGCCTCTCGATCTCGGGGTCGATCTCGTCGCGTATCTCATCTCTGTAACGACGGATGTCTTCGGAGTAGCCCGCGATTTCTTCGCCCAGGCGTTTGGTCTCCGGCGAGGACAAGGATGCCCGCGCCTGCTCGGCACCACGCAACCTGGCCCTCGCGTCGATGAGCCGGCCTAGCGCCTGCGCAAGTTCGTCCGCCGGCGCATCGCCCATGTCGGCGAACACCGCGCGCGCGGCGTTCAACGCATCACGGCCCCCACGCGTCCTGCGGTGCGTCGCCGAGAGCTGCTCGAACTCCTGCCGGGCCGCCTCCAGCGCACGCCTCTGCGCCGTTTTTCCGAGGATCGGGACTATGTCCCGGTACACCCGCATGGACATGCCAGCGGTCATCTTGCCGCGACGCGTCACGGCCCGCTCGAACCGTTCGAGGTCGGCATCGGTCTCAGCCATCGAGAAGCCGCCGACCTGTCGCTCGATGAACACACGCGCATCGTCGTCGATGGTCGATATCACGCTCGCAATCGAATCGGCCGAAGTCCTCGACTGCCACCGCGCGGTCTTCCTCACGTCGACGAGCCGACACCCGTCGAGGTTCCGACGGTTTTCGTAGAGGAGGGAAAAAGCGTCGGGAAGCCGCGCGGGAGGAACGAGCAGCGCTTCGCGGTTGGCACCGAGGAGCATCTCCAGCGCCATCGCCCAGCTAGGATCCGACACCTCGACCAGATCGGGCAACGGACGTGCCTCGATGCCCTCGGCGGCGAGCATCTGGCGGAACCTGTCCACCTGCGACGAGAGCATCTGCCCGGTGGCCTCGCCGCGCAATCCGGCCTCGAGCTCGTCGAGCCGCCTACGCTCCTCAACGATCTGGCGGTCGAGCGCGTCGATCTGCCGCTCGAAGTGCGCGTCGGCCTCGACGATCCGGTGGATTCGACGCTCGAGCGCCGCCAGTTCGTCATCGGTCGCCGCCAACGCATCCTGCGACTTGCCGCGCGCGAGGGCGATTAGCTCACCGACTGCCTTGGCCGCGTCGGACAGGTGGGTCGGTATCCTCTCGGAATGCTCCGATAGCGGAGCGAGCTTGGCGAGCAGCGCGATGCGCCTCGCTGCGGATCCCGAGGCCTCGGTCGCGGAGGCCTTCGCCCCCTCGATCTCGGATTCCAGCCCGCGCATCTGAGAAGCGATGGGTGAATCTGCCTGAAGAGTACGCGCGCGCAGGATGTTCTCCTCGAGCTCGGCGATGGACTGGAGGTGGCTCGCCCTGGCGCGCTCCTCGCGCGTCAGGAGTTCCGCCGCCCCCCGGCGGCCGTCCTCGATCCTTGCGATCTCGATGACGAGCCGGCGGCATTCGGCGTGGGCTGACGTGAACATCAGCACGTTGTGGCGGACCTGATACTGCGCCCAGACCCGCATCCGGCGAAGCGCCTCCGATATCTGCTCGAGCTGCTCCTCCCGCCTCCTCACCTCCGCCTCGAGGAACCGGTAGCGCTCGATCGAGCCCTTCAGCGCCTCAACGTCGATGAACTCCTCCTCCAGAATGTGGCGGCGAACGAAGTCGGTCGGGTCGTCGATCGGCTTGAAGGCGATCGATTCCTTGAAGTTACGCAACACCTGCGCACTATGCGGCGCCGAACCCCGCGGCCTCATGGCATGGAGGTAGTCGTCAACGTAGGAGATGCTGCTCTGGTGCTGACGGACCGACGGGCAGGCGGCCTTCAGACGCTCGATCAGCCGGCTGGCGCGGGGGATCACCCATCTGCCCGGCTCGCTGACCTCGACGAAGTCTTCTATGCTGATCGCGTAGTCGCGAGCGACGAAACGAGAACGCAGCTCTGCATGCGGCTCGGAACGGTCGGCGCTGAAGATCAGCCCGATCGAGATGGGCTTACCCGACACCTTGTCACGGAAGGACATTGCAATCAGCGAGTCCGCCACCGGGAACTTCGGCCCCTCGGGGTCGATGTAGTCGTCGGCGCCAAGGCAATAGTCGCGGATTGAGCGCGAGTTGCGGCCGCCCGTGGACTTGTTGAGGTCGTAGTAGCGGCTGTTCGATCCGGTCACGATCAGCTGGATAGCGTCGACGATCGTGCTCTTGCCCGCACCTGTCGGCCCCAGGATCGCAGTCATCTCGCGGATAGGGATATCCTGGGGCGCCAACCTCCCCCAGTTGCACAGCACGAGGCGCTCAAGCTGATGCATCGTCGTCACCCTCCAACACCGCCTGGTCTGACGGGACAAAGTCCTCGTCAAAGAAGGCTACGTCGTCGCCTGGATCGGGGGCGATCTCGGGAATGCCGCCGTCACGGACGGTCGCTATAGCAAGGATTCCGCCCTCTGGCAGACCGCCGCGACCCTCGAGCCATTGGACCAATGCCTCGATATAGACGTCCGGGACGAGAACGGTGATGCCCGGCATGATGGTCACGACGATCAGCTGCTCAGCCGCATCGCGCTCGCCGATCCGGACGAGCCCCTTGCGGTGGAACATCTTCAGGATCTCGTTGAGGCGAGGCATGGGCGGGGGCTCGTCCCCCGCAGCGCGCAAGCGGTCGTGGACGTCGTCGGTGGTGATCTCGACGCGACCATACTCGTCCAGCGAACTCACGCCCTCCGCGTAGAGGAGGCGCAGGGCGAGGAGTACCGTCGTCTCGTCCTTCTTCAGGCGTGCCAGCTGCGTGCCGTAGACCACCCCGCTCGACTGGAGCACGATCATGTTCGTGACCGGGTAGTGCGTAACTCGGTAACCGAACGCTCCCAGGATCGGCTGGACGTTCACCAGATGACGGGAGATGATCCTGTAGGCTTGGACGTGCGGCCAGTCTTCATAGAGGCACTGATGGAACAGCAGCGCCTGCAGCGCGGACTGCAGGCCCTCCTCGTCGACCTTGCCCGAATCGAGGATGAGTCCAACCTCGCGAAGCTCAGCCATTCGCCTTCTCCCTGCGGCGCAGCACGAAGTCGCGCCGCTCCACCCAGCCGTTATCCACGAAACCCTCCGTCGGAACGAGCTCGTATCGGTCCGAAAGCGTGCCCAGACCCGCCTCGTGGAGACGCTCGAAGAGCAGGAACTGCTCGACGTTGGCGACTGCAAACTCATCCGCCCGAGCCTCCTCGGCATCCTGCAGGGTTGCCTCGACGTAACTGGCCAGCCGTTCGGGCGTTATCGCAACCCGCGCCTCGAAATCGTCGATCGCGGCCATGTACGCGAGCAGCGCCGGATCGGGAATCTCGAGCTCGAATTCGCGCTCGGGTGCCTCCGTCCTGCGTCGCGGCGGCACGTAGAACTGCGTCGGCGAGATCGGAAGCGTCTCGAGCTGGAGGCGGGTCCGCACCTCAACATCGCCCCCATCGCCCAGTCCCGAATCGCGCATCAGCTCCAGGGCCAGCAGAATGCGGTCAGTGCTGACGGTCGCCATGCGGTCGCTGAAGCGAACCACATTGGTCATGCGGCGCTCGATGCGGAACGTCGTGGTCTCGATGTCATGCACGTGGTCGTCTATCCCGCCGAACACTCGGATGATCTCCCGGATATCCGCGATGACCGGCTCATGCGCGGCGCCCGCATCGGCCGCGATTCCACCGGCTACCCAGCCGCGGGCGATCTCGCCAATCGCGCGGTCATCGGCCAGCAGCGTCTCGCCGATCTCGAGTATCTTGCCTCTGAAACGGTATGGACTCTCGCGCGCATGCAGGTTGCGGTAGTCTTGGACCACGAGCGCCTCGATGAAGTCGGTCACGAAACTCCTCACCAGCGCCGCCGCGGTCGGCTGCGCCATGATCAGCGCCTCGACGCGGCGCATGGTCCCCGCGACGGTCCGCAGGTGGTTCATGAACCCGCGCGCCGACAACGCGGCCTCCCGGACGTTGAGCGCCTTGTCGCCCGGTTCGGCCTCTACGGACTGCAGCAGGGTCAGCACCTGCAGGACGGCCCCGCCATATGAGCGCACCCTGCCCTTCTGGATGTCGAGGAGGGTGTGGAGTACCAGCCGCGCGGCGGGGTCGAAGTCGACGACGCGGCGGTACCGGTCGCGATACTCGACGAGCCAGCCCGTATCCACGAGCCGGTTGTAGGCGGCAACGTAGGACTGACCTACCGCAGGCATGCTGCCCTGGTCGGAAGTGAGCGCGTCGACAACCTCCGACCGCCCCCAGCGATCGATGAACTCCGCGACGGAGTCAAACACCCGCTTTCGGGTCGCGATCTCGCCGGCCTGTCCGAACGGGTCGTCGGCCAGATGTGTCAGCAGCTCGGCGTAAAAGTGGCGGGCGCTCCCGAAGAAGACCCGGAACAGGCCAGATGGCACTGACCCGAATAACGGGCGGTCGTCCCCCTGCAACGAATCCATCAACATCCCCCGATCGCACCGAACTTTCCCGTTTATTCCTTATTTTGCAACGGGTGCGACACGCTGAACCGGCGCGGGAGGTCGCTACCGAGGCCGTGTCCGACTGCTGCGCGGATCGCGGGCGCTCCAGGCCCGGCATCTCGCCCGACGCCTCGGCTGCCGCGTTCCGACCGTGGAGCCGGTGCGGGCGCCGCAACGTCGGCCGGAATCCCGGCGCCGCGGCGCGTCGTGGGAGATATAAGCGTCAAAAAATCACAGTCCATTCTGGAGGTTTCGGCCATGCGGCGTTCGACGGCAGGAGACCGGTCGCGCAATGTGTAGGTCACGCACAACCAAGGGGTGAGATTCCGGCGGATATGGCCGAAAGCAGCCTGAACGGGTTGCGGTCGAAGGCCGCCACGATCTGGCCACTCAAGCTCGCTTGCACACCTTTCGACCGCGCACCGTCAGTTTTTTGTTACGGTCCGCTTTCGGGGCTGAAGGCATGCCATCCGAACGACCGACTTTAGGGCGCATAGGAGACGAGTTCATCATGAACGCGCGGGGTGACAGTAGCTGTCACCACTTCCCGTTTTTGGGCTATACGATGCCTGCAGCTGCTGGCGGCATCGAGATACGCGAGACGCCGAACCTGCCGGCCCGTCCCCAGTTGCGTTACCATCTCGGTCGGTGACGCATCGCTTTCTGAAGCGGCAGCGGCGAATGAAGCGAACGGATTGAGATGGTGCGGAAGAAGTGTGGCTTCCCTAAATGTCGGCGATGAACGACCCTTATAACCTCTCGAGATTCGTGCTCGCCCAGAAAGAGACGTACGAAACTGCTCTTGGCGAGATCCGCCGTGGAGCGAAGCGCACCCACTGGATGTGGTTCGTCTTCCCGCAGCTCTCAGGGCTCGGACACAGCGGGATGGCACAGCGCTATGCGATTGGGTCACTTGACGAGGCGGGGGCCTATCTCGCACATCCCTTGCTCGGCCCAAGGTACCGGGAAAGTGTGGGGGCGTTGCAGGACCTTGCCGGAAGGAGCGCCGAGCAGGTTTTTGGCGCGACTGACGCGATGAAGCTGCGTTCTTCACTAACGCTTTTCTCCCGGACCGGCGACGAGCGTCTCATCGGCGCGGCGCTCGAGCGCTGGTTCGGCGAGGCCGACCAAGCGACGCTACGGCTTCTCTATCCGAACTGATCACACCGTCGATTGCTTCCACAGGAGCGATATGATGAGCATCGTAGCGGCGGGGCTGGGCGTCACCACAGGCTTGTAGAACCGCTCCAGGAGCCTCTCATGTACTATTTCTATGATTCGAAGCGCCGAGATCCGGGCGACGACCCATCCAGTCATCAACGATCAATCGGAAACTGTCGAACCCAATTGCCTCGGCGCAGTGGCTCGACGACATGACGTACCGAGGTTACTTCCCGTGACGATCAGCGAACCAGAGGAAACCATCCATATGGGGACGCCAATCACCGGCGGATGTCTCTGCCGTGCCTGCACCTACCGGACGGATGCAGAGCCCATCAACGTGCGTGTTTGCCATTGCCGGGCGTGCCAGAAGGCGACAGGCGGACCGCTCTACGCGCGGGTACTTGTGCCACAGGCGGGTCTCGATATCGTCGGCCCGGTTGTCTGGTACAATTCTTCCGATGATGTTCGGCGGGGCTTCTGT
Source organism: Sphingomonas sp. SDUR79 (assembly GCF_056821745.1). NCBI lineage: Bacteria > Pseudomonadati > Pseudomonadota > Alphaproteobacteria > Sphingomonadales > Sphingomonadaceae > Sphingomonas > Sphingomonas sp. SDUR79. The sequence continues at coordinate 2,791,398 of NZ_JBPDIN010000001.1, forward strand.
CCGAGCTGCGGTTCGACCTTCTTTTCCGAGCGCTCTAGTCTCGAAACAGTCGGACTGACCATGGGAACCCTCGACGATCCAAGCAGATTTCAGCCGACCGAGCACATCTGGACTTCCGCGATGCAGGGCTGGGTGAAGCTGGATGACGGTTTACCTCGGTACCCGCAGGGAGTGTAATATGGCCGACTTACCGCAACAATCCGGCGAGTGGGGTCGCTGTTAGCTGTAGTACTTCACAAAAAACGCGGCAGTGATCGCCGCGGATAGCGCCAAGGTCCACGCACGCGCAGTGCCAGCATCCAGTCTGCGACCGACCACAGCGCCCACCACGCCCCCCACAACCGCCGCCACTCCAAGTATTATCGCCGCATTCCACGCCACGACGCCGGCGAGCGCGAAGCAGAGGACTGCGATGGTGTTCGAAGCCGTGACCATCAGTGTGCGGGGCGCATTGAGGGTGTTGAGGGCGGCTCCCCCCAGCAGCCCCCAAGTCGCCAGCATCATCAGTCCGACAGCGCCGCCGAAGTAGCCACCATAGGCTCCCAGAAAGAACTGAATGACGAGGACGCCGCCAAGCGGCACTTCGAGCCTGGACCGCAGCTCGACACCGATCCGCCTCCCAAATGCCAAGGCTAGAGTCGCGACGAGCAGGAGCCAGGGCAGTACGCGGTCGAAGACGGAGACCGGAGTCCAGAGGAGGAGCAAGGCGCCGGCGAGGCCGCCGACGAGCGTCACCACCAACATCGAGCGAACGGGAACGCCGCATACCTGGGTAAGGCCATCCCGGTAGACCCACGCACTGGCGGCTCCGCCGGGATAGAGAGCCACGGTACTGGTTGCATTCGCCGCGACCGAAGGCACGCCCGTCGCTATCAGAGCCGGTAGCGTGACGAAGGAGCCGCCTCCGGCCAGCGCGTTCATCGCACCCGCAATAAAGCCAGCACCTAGCAAAATGAGCATATCGTCCATGCCCCAGTCCTGCTGCCAATGGTCCGGCGGCACAATTCGGATTAGACGATCCCTGCCTTCGTCTCATACGTAGGATGAATAGTATGCGCTTCGATCTAACGGACCTGCGCCTGTTTGTTGCCATCAACGAAGCTGGCAGCATCTCCGGTGGCGCCGAGAAAGCCAACCTTGCCCTCGCGTCGGCAAGTGCCCGCGTCAGCGGAATGGAACTGGCACTCGGTGTCCCGCTGCTCGAACGTGGCCGCAGGGGAATCAAGCCGACACCGGCGGGACGAACGTTGCTTCAGCACGCCCGAGTGGTCGGAGCGCATGTTGAACGGATGCGCGGTGACATGCGCGCCTTCTCCACCGGACTGCGCGGGGAGATTCGGCTACTCTCCAACACGGCCGCGCTGGTCGAGCTTCTCCCGGCGGCACTCCGGAAATTCCTGGCGGCGAACCCGGGTGTGGACGTGGACCTAGAGGAGCGCACGAGCGACGAAATCATGGTGGCGATAGCCACCGGCAGCGCCGAGGTGGGCGTGGTCGCCGACAACGCGGAGCGGTCCGACGTGCAGACGCTGCCCATCGCGCGGGACCGGCTCGTCGCGCTGATACCAGCCGCACACGCGCTAGCGGACCGAGGTAGCGTGGCCTTCGAGGACCTGCTCGACGAACCCTTCGTGGGACTTCGCGAAGGTGCCCTCCAAAGCCATCTCAGCGGACACGCCGCCCGGCTGGGGCGCCGGATCAACTACCGCGTGCGCCTTGGCAGCTTCGACGCGATCGCCCGCATCGTGGGGGCCGGTGCCGGCGTCGCTGTGCTGCCTCTCACTGCGGCGAGCCGGTCGCAAACGGACGGGGTCGCCCTCGTGCCGCTGACTAACGACTGGACTCAACGCCGGCTGCTCGTCTGCGCGAGGAAGTTCGACAGCCTGAGCCTGCACGCACGCCGCCTCGTCGACGAGATCATCGAGGCGGCCGACCCGGCGCTCGCCGGAATCACGAGGACCGCGCCTATGTCCGAACGACGAGAGACGTGATACAATCGCAGAAATTGTCACGCGAGCTAACTTGTCCAAGAATCCAGACACCCCGCTGATCCTCCCAGATATCGCCGGTGGCCTCCACGAGCGCCTCGCGCTTGCCGTCGAGGGACTGATAACCGACGGGCGTCTTCGGCCGGGCGACCGGCTGCCGACCCACCGCGAACTCGCCAAGCAGGCAGGCGTCGCCATCGGCACGGTCACCAAGGCCATCGAAATCTTAAGCGACCGGGGCATCGTGCGCGGAGAGGTCGGCCGCGGCACCTTCATCAGCGAATCCCTTGCAGGAAGGAGCGAGGACGGCGTCATTGACCTGACGATCAACGGGCCGCCGCCCGTCATCGAGGAGGGCATATTCCTCGAAGCGTGCGCTCGCGCGGCTCGCGCGTCGGCATCGATGCCGAACGGTGGCTATGTGGATCTCCGAGGCACGATCACGCAGCGGGCCACGCTCGCCGGATGGCTCGCGCGTACGCGCATGACAGTGTCTCCCGAAGACCTGCTGGTCTGCGTCGGGGCCCAGCACGCGATCCATCTCGCCTTAGCCGATCTGAAGCGCGTCTCAGGGTCGATCGCCTCGGAGGGCGCCACCTTCTCCGGCACGATCGTCGCAGCGGCCAACCTAGAAATGGGAATGCTCCCAGTCGACCACGACGAGGAGGGAATGCTGCCAGATCAGCTTGACGCGGTCTTGGAGCGCAGTGGCTGCCGCATCGTCTACACGACACCCGTGTGCCAGAACCCGTTGGGCTTCGAGACGGGTGAGCAGCGTCGAAGGGACATCCTCGCAGTGTGCCAGAGGCGCGATGCCTTCATCGTCGAGGACGACATCTACTCCCTCTACTCCGCCAAGAACGCGCCCACCTACAAGGAGCTCGACCCGGATCGCGTGTACTATCTGACGAGCCTGTCCAAGTGCCTGACGCCACTCATGCGGGTCGGCATGCTGATCCCACCCCAGAGCCGCCGCTCCACGATCAGCCGAGCGATGCGGGCGGGTGTCTGGGGCGCGCCTCCGTTCGCGATCGAGCTCGGGTGCGCCATGGTCGAAATGGGCACGGATGTATCCGTCGGACGCATCCTGCGCAGCGAGGCTAAATCTCGCGTCGACCTCTCCAAGGCGATCCTGGGACTGGATTCGCTTCCGATGCCTGGGGGCGCCCCGCATTTCTGGCTGCCGATGTCGGCCGTCGAGGCGGAGAAACTCGCGCGGCGAGCGAGCGAGCGCGGCGTTCGCCTGACGCCGCCCGACGCGACCTCGATCGGTGGCGAGATGTCGGGCGGGGTGCGGCTCTGCGTGATGGCCCCACCACGCCGGGACGACTTGAGCCGTGCGCTCCAGATAGTGGCGGAATTGGTGGATAGCCCTGAGGAGACAGTGGTCTGAGGAGGAAAACATGAAAGAGGCCGAGGTGCTGCTCGTAACGGGGGGAAGCCGAGGGATCGGCGCCGAGATCGTGAGGGCCGGCGCACGGCAGGGATACTCCGTCGGGTTCAGCTACGCCCAGGACGCCGATGCAGCGAACGCACTCGTGGAAGAAATCGCCAGGGCGGGCGGCGAAGCTGCGGCAATCAGAGGCGACGTGGCCGAGCCGCAAACTGCGGCCAAGCTGTTCGACGCTGTGACCGAGCGCTTCAGTACGGTCACGGCCCTCGTCAACAACGCCGGCATCACCGGTCCGATCGGCTCGTTCGCCGATGCGTCTGCCGAGACCCTCCGCCGGACGACGGAGGTCAACGTCCTCGGTACAATGTGGATGGCGCAGGAGGCCGTCCGGAGATGGTCAGCCGGTTCCATTCGCGGCCGGATGGTGAACATCTCCTCCATCGCGGCGACGCTTGGTGCGCCGGGCGAGTATGTTCACTACGCTGCGACAAAAGCCGCGGTCGACGCACTTACCATCGGGCTGGGTAAAGAGGTCGCGCCCCTCGGCATTCGAGTAAACGCGGTCGCACCTGGGACGGCATATACCGACATCCATGCCGCTGCCGGTGAGCCGGAGCGGCCGGCGCGAGTGGTGTCGCGAGTGCCGATGGCGCGTATCGGCGAGCCCGAGGAAATCGCCGCAGCCGTCCTCTGGCTGCTTTCGGCGGAGGCGTCCTACGTGACCGCCACGGTGCTCCGCGTATCGGGCGGCCTCTGAGCATGAGCATCGCAACCGTTCGCCAGTTCCTGCTGGCGTCCGCTCCGGACATCGACGTCATCGAACTGGAGGAAAGCACCGCAACCGTGGTGGAGGCTGCAGCTGCACACGGCGTTGAGCCCGGGCAGATCGCCAAGACGCTGTGCGTCCGGTCTGAGTCGGACGTCCTGCTTGTCGTCACGAGAGGCGATGCCCGGCTGGACAATGCCAAGTTCAAGGCGCGGTTCGGGGTGAAGCCCGCGATGCTTGCGCTCGACCAGGTCGAAGCCGTCACAGGGCATCCGGTCGGCGGCGTCAGCCCCTTTGGTCTCAAGCCAGGGCTCCAGGTCTATTGCGACCTGTCACTGCGCGCCTTCAAGGTCGTCATCCCGGCCGCCGGATCGCGGAACAGCTCAGTCCAGCTGAGCCCTGATCGTCTGGCGGAGTTGGCCCGGGCCGAGTGGGTGGACGTCTCAAAGCTCTGAGCTGCCTGCGGGCCCGCTCAAGGTCGTCTGGCAGAAGGTCGGCCGAGCGATGCGGCACTGAGCATCGCCAGAAGGCCGCCGATGCCGAGAATCGAGAAAGCCCAGCCCCAGTTTGCGGGTGGCACACCTGCCGGATTGGTCAGATCGAGCACCCAGCCCACGGCGATAGGGGAGATCGCCCCGGCCCCGAAACCCAGGATTGACCGGAGCGCGAGCATGCGGCCCAGATGGCCCGGAGCAACGGCTTGCGTCATCGCGGTCGATAGGACGCCGGAATCTCCCAACGTCGCGAAACCGTACAGCGCGGCCACTACCAGGACCACCGTTGGGGCCAGGCCTGCAGTCCACCCAAAGGAGAAAGACAGCAAAGCCCCCGAAGCAGCCATCGCAATCAACACCGGACGCGCGCCCCAGCGGTCAGACGCGGCGCCGCCGATCAGAGTCGCGGCTGCGCCGGAGAGATGCAGGACGGCTGCAATAACCACGCCCAGGAGGACGGGCGCGATGCCGGCCTGCCCCGCAAGGGAAAGGGTGAGGAATGCCGGAGCCCAGGCCCACATGCCCAGCAACTCCCAGCAGTGGGCGGTGTAGCCCGACGTCAGTAGAACGGAATCTCTGCCCAGAAGAGTTTGTCTCAGTCCGGGTCCATCAGAAGCGGGCATTGTCCGCGGAGCTTCCGCGACGCCAATTACGGCGAACGATCCCGCCATCGCCGATGCGACCGGAACCGCCGAGAGCAGCAGCCAGGTCGCCTCGTAGCCGACATAGCCGATCAGGCCCGAGCAAGCCGCCACAGCGAAGAAGTAGCCGAGCGAAGAACCCGTGAGAACCCACCCGACCGCCCGCCCGCGTGTCGTCGTCGGCGTTCTCTCGGCAACCAGCATCAGGGCGGGCGTGTAGGATCCTCCCAAGGCAAGCGCCAGAATCACGAACAGTGGCAAGCCGGTCTCGAATGAGCGCGCTCCCAGCGCGCACGCAAAGAACGAGGCCGCGGCGAGCCAGTTCGCGACGACAAAGACCCTGCGAGGACCCACCCTGTCCGATAACCACGAGCAGGCCAGCAGCGAGATCGCGTAGGCGAGATTGAAAGCCGACTGCACCGCGCCCGCTGTCGCGGCGTTCATCTGCCAGCTTGCCATAAGAAATGGCAGGCTGCCCGCATAGACCATGTTCGCCGTGCTAGAGCCAAAGCGGCTTGCTACGAGAAGCGGCAGGAAGGAGCTCACCTGCGCCTCTGACGCGCCGGAGGTTGAACGACGCCGGGCACAGCTAGCGCCGCCACAATCTTGAGCAGGTAGGCGGCTGCGAACCAGTCAACTCCCGGGGGCGACGCGAGGCCGTGCAGTGCCGCCAGAGCTATCGAGCAATAGGCAAGGGCGAAGCCGCGCTTGAGCGACAGCTCGACCGCATGCACCATAACGACACCCACCACTGCCGCCATCCAGATTGCCGTCGCCCCGATCCAGGACGACGACGGCAGCGCCATGGCGAGTAGAAACGGGTGCACGTGCAACGCAGCGACGAGCAACGGTCGTAAGGGCTGACCGACCGGGTGATTCTTCCGTGTCGCGGCCGGAAGTGCGCTGGCTGCCGCACCGCCGATCAGGTCAAAGGCGAGAAACAGCACGACAGCCCACTGCCACCATTGCCAAGACTGGCCGGACAGTCGCCCCAGGCTCACGGCCACCGCCATCCCGATCAGCGCCATCGTAAGCGTCAACCGACGCTCCTCTGCCGTCGCGTCGTAAGCATGGCCGGCGACCAAGTCGCGCAGCCCAGTCCCATTCGTCATCTTCGCACCTCCGCACCGCTGCTCCGGCAAACGGCAGATTGTATTAGTGAGTAATGTTCATTCGATACAATCAGGTGTCGACAGGGGCGTCAATGTTCATTATCGCCTCACTTCAGGAGGCTTTATGAGACAGATCGTCGCTCTGGTGGCTTCGAAGGCGGCCGCGCGAACCACGCCGTCGAATTACCCTGAACCCTTCGCGTCGCGGATGCGCGGACGGACGAAGCGCCCCCTTGGCGACCCGTTCAGGATCACGAATTTCGGAGTGAATCTCACCACCCTCGACCCCGGGGCGTTCTCAGCGCTCCACCATGCCCACAGCCAGCAGGACGAGTTCGTCTACGTTCTGGAGGGAGAGATCACGCTTGTCGTCGGCGATAGGGAGACGACGTTATGCGCCGGTATGTGCGCGGGCTTCCCGGCTGGCGATGCTGCGCACCACTTGCACAACCGCTCGGAGCACCGCGCCACCTATCTCGAGGTCGGTGACCGCTCTTCCGAGGACGAAGTCGCGTATCCGTCCGATGATCTGGTCGCCGTTCGGAAGGACGGTGGATGGCGCTTCAATCACAAGGATGGCCGCCCCTACCCAGTGGGCGAGGACGGATGAGCGCTCTGGGAGATAAGGCGGCGCGTTTCCGCGAACTGCATCGACCGGGATGTCCGCTGATCATGCCGAACGCCTGGTCATCCGGCTCGGCCATGGCGCTTGCGGAAGCCGGGTTCCTGGCAATCGGTACCACCAGTGCGGGGCTGGCTGTCGATCTCGGGCTGATGGACGGAGAGGTCGGTCGCGCCGCGACGCTGGCAAACGCAGGAGCCGTGGCCGCGGCGGTCGACGTGCCTGTATCGGCAGATCTTGAGAATGGGTTCAGCGACCTGCCGGACGGTTGTGCCGAAACGGTCCGAAAAGCGATGGCTCTCGGGCTCGCCGGCGCGTCGATTGAGGACGCGACAGGTCGGATCGAGGATCCAATCTACACCTTCGAGCTCGCAGTCGTCCGAGTGCGCGCCGCAGTGGCTGCTGCGCGGACCGGGAGTTTCGTCGTGACGGCCCGGTGCGAGAACTTTCTCAATGGACGCCCCGACCTCGAGGACACGATCCACAGACTCCAAGCCTTCGAAGAGGCAGGAGCCGACGTTCTCTTCGCGCCGGGTCTCCCGGACATCGAGGCCATCCGCATCGTATGCGCCAGCGTCAATGCCCCCGTCAGCGTTCTGGTCGCCCCAGGCCACCCGAGGATGACAGCCGCCGCCGTGGCCGCCGCGGGAGCGAGTCGGATCAGCATGGGCAGCGCGCTGGCCAGGGTAGCCGCACGCGCCATGGTTTCCTTGGCCTTGGAGCTGCGCGATGGCGCCCGCGAGACCGTCTGAAGCTGCAACGTCCAGCGCGCCCAGCGCAGCGCAGCAAATCAGCTGCAGCGACGGGGTGCAGCTTGGCGCCGACGTCTGGCGTGCCGATGGGAGAGCCAAGGCGGTAGTAATCGTCAACCCAGCGACAGGTGTGCGGGCGAAATACTACCACCGGTACGCCGCATTCCTCACAGCCCACGGCTTCGATGTCGTCACATATGATTACCGGGGCATCGGTTCATCGCGGCCGGCTTCACTGCGTCGATGTGGGCATCGCTGGTTCGAATGGGGGACACGCGACTTCCCTGCCGTCGTGGAATTTGCGTCCTCACTCAATCCCGAAACGCAAATTCTGGTCGTGGGCCATAGCATCGGTGGCTTTCTCCCGGGACTCTCTGAGAACATCGATCGGATCCGGGGGATGGTGACCGTTGGCGCGCAATATGCGTACTGGCGCGACTACGCAGCTGCGGCGCGGCTTTGGCTTCTGCTGAAGTGGCATGTGGCGATGCCCGCAATCACGGTGGCGCTCGGTTACTTCCCAGGGAAGCGCTTAGGGTGGCTCGAGGACCTTCCGGCCGGCGTCGCACTTGAGTGGGCGTTTCGGGGCAGGCGAATGGAAGACAGTCTCCCCGTCTCGGAGCGTGCGGCCGCGGTTGGGCGTTTCGCTGCCTTCAGTGGCGACATCGTCGCCGTGGCCGTCAGCGACGATCAGCTAGGGACCGAGCCCGCAGTCTGGCGGGGACTGGGCTATTACCCGAATGCGCGCAAAAGGCTCGTCCAAATCAAGCCCACCGATCTCGGCTTCGAGCGCCTCGGTCATTTCGACCTTTTCCATTCAAGGCATCGGGATGGGTTCTGGCGACTGACCCTGAACTGGCTTGACGCGCTGATCACGCCGCCCAGCCTGCTCGATCCGCCAGTTAAAGACGTTCAGTCAGTCACCCAGCAGGAACACGCCTCATGAGCAGTCGACAACCATCTCCCGGGTTCGAGGCGCGAGTGCGTGACGGGTTCGCGCGCCAACCCTTCATGCGCTTCATTGGTGCTCAGCTCATCTCAATATCACCCGGAAAGGTGGAACTGTTGCTCGAAAGACGGCCCGAACTCACGCAGCAGATGGGCTTCTTCCATGGCGGTGTGGTTGCCACGATGGCCGACGTCGCGGGGGGGTTCGCAGCCCTGACCCTCTTCGAACCCACAAGCGAGATCCTCACGGTCGAGTTCAAGGTGAACCTCCTCGCACCCGCACTCGGCGACAGGATCACCGCTACGGGCGAGGTTTTCAAGTCCGGGCGAACGCTCACCGTATGCGGCATGAAGGTGCACAGCCACCAAGGGGATACGGCCACGCTCTGCGCCGTCGCGCAACAAACCCTTATGCAGATCGCGAGGTCGTCGGAATGAGTCGCGACGCCGCCCGGCACGAAGATCGCCGTACAGACGCCACCTCCATCCGTGCTCCAGCCCGACATGGAAGCTAGTCTCGCCGCATCCCTGCTGATGTTTTCGTTCGCGATGTCCATCACGCCTGGCCCGAACAACCTGACGATGGCGACGTCGGGGCTGATTCATGGCTTTCGTCGCACGACACCGGCACTCTTGGGGACGGTATTAGGATTCGTCGGTCTGATGGCGCTTAGCGGTCTTGGGATCGGCGCGCTGGTGGCAGGCAGCAGCCAGATCCAGCTTGGACTCCAGCTGGTCGGCACCGCCTATCTGCTCTTTCTTTCGTTCCGGCTCTGGCAGTCCAGCGAACTGAAGGAGGGCGATGGTCGGCCGCCCCTTCGGGCCTGGCACGGAGCAGTTCTTCAGTTCGTCAATCCGAAAGCCTGGATGATGGCGGTCACCGCGGTGGCCGTTTTCGTCGTCCCGGCGACGAACTTTCTTCACCGGCTAATTGTCGTGACCTTGGTCCTGATCGCGGTGTCCGTCCCATGCATGGTTGTCTGGACGGCATGCGGTGCGGGAATGAGGACGGCCCTACGCGAGCCACGGCACATGCGGCGCTTCAGCCGGGCTATGGCAGCCACCACTGCGGCCTCCGCCGTTCTTATCCTCTTCGCTTCGTAGGGAGTTCCCATGATCAGCGTCTACGGTGACAGCAACTCGGGCAACTGCCTCAAGGTCAGATGGCTTCTCGACTATCTCGGTGAGCCATACGAATGGATCGAGGTCGATGTCGCGGGCGGCAGCGCGCGCTCCGAGGAATTCCGCCGCATCAACCCGGCGGCGCAGGTCCCGGCGGTGGTCCTCGCCGACGGTCGCACGCTCGCCCAGTCGAACGCCATCGTCCTTTATCTGGCGGCGGGGACAAGCCTTGTGCCCGAGGACCCGTTTGCCCGGGCCAAGATGCTGGAATGGATGTTCTGGGAACAGTACTCCCACGAGCCCACAATAGCCGTGCGCCGATACCACAAGGTCTACCTTCGTAAGACCGACAGCGAGATAGACGCCACCCTGCTCCCGAAGGGCCACGCGGCGCTGGAGAGGCTGGAGCGCCAACTTAGCGGCACCGAATATTTGGTCGGCGATAACATGACGACTGCAGACATCTGCCTCTTCCCCTACACGATGCTGGCGCCGCAGGGCGGGTTCGACCTTGCAGACTATCCCGGCACGCGGTCCTGGCTCGCGCGCATAGCCAGTGAGCTGGGGGTCATGCCCAACGCCCCGTTCCAGAACGCTGCAACGGCCGCGGCAGCGAATGCCACCTGAAGTGAGACATGGAGGAACCAGCGTGGATTTTCCGACTTCTGCATCGGCCACCATCGTGACTGCAGCCCTCGGGCCGACGAGGGCCTTCTACGAGCGGCACTTCGGTGCGACGACCATCTTCGATTGCGGCTGGTACGTTCAGCTCAATCTTGGCGGAGGCGTCGAGCTCTGCCTCATGGAGCCCCAGCATGGCGCACAGCCGTACAGCGCAGGGCTCTGCATCAATCTCCGTTTCGATGACGCCGATGCGGTACATGACCGCGTCGTCGCCCAAGGCCTCGAACCTGTCATGCCGCTAGAGGACCATCCTTGGGGCGACAGGGGTTTCGGAGTCACGGACCCCGCTGGCGCACTGGTCTATTGCTATCACCCGATCCCGCCAGCGTCGGATTTCGCGCAGTATTTTACGGGGCGTCCCGCATGAGTGGGTCGGCTACCGAGCGTCCACCCGCAGCCGTTCAGGATGCCACGATCGACTGGTCGTATGAGGGCAAGCCGGACCTGTCGGCTGGTACCGGCGCGACCGCGATCGAACGTGCGATCCCGTGGCTCGGAGGCGGCCTTCTGGCATCGTGGCTGGCCTATGACGTTTGGGGATCGGGAAGCCAATGGACGGTGGTGCAATGGCTCGTCGGCCTATTCATCGCGTTGGACGTTGGAGGCGGCGTCGTCGCGAATGCGCTGAACTCGTGCAAGCGGTTCTACCACACCCCAGTGAAAGCCAATGAACGCGGTTTCACCGCCATCGCGAAGAATCACTATGCCTTCGCGGCATTCCACGTCCACACCGTGGTCGTCGCTGTATGCTGGGCTCCAAGCCAGCTATGGCTCGGTGCTGCCTGGTACGTTGGGCTTTTAGCCTCCGCTGTCATTGTGCTGGTGACACCACTCTACCTGCGGCGGCCCGTCGCAACGCTGTTCGTGGCGAGTGCCATCGTTCTGGCGTCGACCCTCGCGCCGATTGTCGCACACTTCGCGTGGCTGGTGCCGCTGTTGTTTCTCAAGATCGTCCTGGGTCACGCGGTCCGCGAGGAACCCTATCGACCAATATGCTAAGGAGGGCAGATCGGCAGCACGTCGAAAAGTCACAGAGGTTCTTGAGTGCTCGTACCATCCACTATCACCGGGAAAGGGGACGACCTGTATCGTCGGCTGCGCGCCACGTGCCAGACGGTCCAATTCGAGGAATAGGCCGGAGGTTGCGAGATCGACTTATCTAGGTGGCGCCGGGCGCGTTGACGATGCTACGAACCGTAAGCGGCTGCCATCCAGAACGCCCTCGGAAAACACGTGACAGACAAGTTCGACGATCTCCGAAATTATGTCGCCGTCGTCGAAAACGGTGGAATCAACGCAGCTGCGGCAGCGCTCGGGATCGCTAAATCGGCCGTCAGCCGCCGGCTGGGCGAGCTTGAGGCGCGACTGGGCGTCACGCTGATCGAGCGGACGACGCGACGCTTCGAGTTGACCGCCGTTGGACGAGACTACCATCAACGTGCGAGTGCCATCCTCCGGGACCTCGAGAACCTTGATAAATCAATTGCGAATCGCGAGGGCTTGCCGACCATCCGCGTCGAATGCGCGACCCGGACATTGGCAACGCTTGTCGCTCCAGTGCTCGCGTCCTTCCAGTTGTCCAACGAGGGTCTGGTAATAGATCTCTGGATCAAAGGAGCTCCTTCCAGGGACGATGCTGACATTGCCCTTGAGATCGGAACGCCCGCCGCAACGGCTAGTGGTGTGCATGTCGTGGCAAGCCTCGAGCGGGTAATCTGTGCGGCGCCGTCCTACCTGGACAATCGGGGACGGCCCGCCACGCTATCCGATCTCCGCGCTCACTCGGGCATCGCCGTGCCGAGCGATCCTGATGACTGGCGTCTTTCGACCGAAGCGGCACAAGGTCCTACAATTGTGTTCTCCGCCCCGGACGCCCAAACAGCAGCGCTGGTGGCAATTGCCGGGTGCGGTCTCGTGCAGATTCCCGAGCTCGTCGCCCGGGATTCCGTCGCCCAAGGGCAGCTGGACATTCTCCTGCCGGATAAGAACCCTGCCCCGTCGACCGTTCTCGCGACATACGCGCCAGACGCGTCGGTCACCATCAGACGGCTCGTGGACCACCTCGCGACTACGTTGTCGTAAGGCATCTGAGCCCTGCCTGGGCTGATAGGGAAGCGTGCGACCGACTGCGTCGAGACGCAAGCATCATGGCCATTAGAAAGATGCGTTTCGCACAGACCGCCAGTCCTGTTCTCACTCCCCAACGGGCGTACCGAAACCCTAGACTTACAAAATATCGGCGAAAACGCAGGCGCCAGTCTTTCGGTAACCCAGCGGAATAGGCTGTCTAATTAGCAGATCTTCTGGGGCTTGATCGGTGTCGATCAAGACAGGAGAAAAAAAGTGAAGCATTGGACACCAGAAGCAGCGAACTCGGCGGAGCTCGTGCTCGACCTGAACGAGCGCCGATTGGCTCGCCGATGCGAGGACATTCTCGCAGCGGCGAAAATGCCGAACCACACGCCGGCGGCAGACGCCGTTTACAGTGCTTTGATTGCGGACATGAAGGCGGCAGGCGTGCCGACGATTGCCCTCAATGAACTGACGCGCGATCAGCTCATCAACGTCTTCTGCGAGATTGTCTGGGAGATCGACAAGAGCTCCGGCCAGCACTTTGCACTGCCATTCGGGACCGAGGCCTATTCCAGGACACCGGGCACGCTGACGATCGGCGTCCAGGACTTCGTCCTCGATGCAGGCCGTCCCGGCCTGCATCCCATCGAAACCGTGTCGATGGCTGCGCACGGTCCCAACCTTGAGCGGCTTACGGCATCCATTCTTCGCAAGACCAAGAAGCTCGCGTGTCGCAGACTTGGAGGCCCCCTCCCAGTGCACATCGTTGAATCGGACTCGCGGCACCTGGTGCAGTTCTCCCCGCTTCCCGAAGCGGGCGGCGTCGTCTTGCAGCGCGATACTTGGGATTCGGGCGCGGACCGCTTCTGCGCAGCGCTGCCGTGGCAGATCGAGCAAATGGCCAAGTCCATTGTGGAGGACATGCGGGTCCTGTGGAACCGTCGAGCAGAAATCGGGAAGCGAGTCGAGGAAGTCCGCAAAGCGGCCGAAGCAGGCATTAGCGCCGAACCGGGGCTGGCCGAGCGCGCGAGCGTGAAGGCGATCACACTCGATCTTCACCTGCAACGCGAACATCCAGTCTTTCTTTACATCGAGTACGAGGCGCTCGACGCGGCGCTCCGCCCGGGAACCGTCCTTGACTTCTTTCCAGCTGGGGATGTCGTCCGGGGTGACCTTATTCCACCGCCGCGTGACCTCGTCGAACGAGCAGATGTGGCGGAACGCTTGGCAGCAGCGGGTGCTCAGGGATGGATCGACGAGATTGCGTACGGCGTGGTGAGCGCGGCGCCTGAGGGTGCGGCTGCCGTGCTTGCTCGCCTGTCCAACAGCTATGAAACGATGGTGATCCTGCCGACGACGTCAGGCCCCATGTTCGCCACGCTTTTCTGGCGGGACGGCGTGATCAAGGCCGAAGTCACGCTTCAAGGCAAACTCGACTGGTTCAACGGCCACCTGGAACTCCGTAACGTCAAGCTCCCCGAGACGATCATCGAGACCTTGCCAGGACGATCGCTGTCATCGCTGGTGAACTTGCCATTGGCTTCGACCGCGACAATCGGCGCCGTTGATTCCGTGACAGGCAACACACTGCGCCTTCGCGTCGATCCGGTCGAGTTGTTGGTCAACTGTGACACCGGCAGAGTCTGGAGCGATCCGCAGTTCGACCGCCTCATCTGGTTCGGCAAAGTCGATTGATCAGCGCCGTCGGCGGGCCTGAACCGATGCGGGATAATCCGTGCCGATCAGGTCCGCCGATGATTTCCCCACTCGCCTCGGATCACCCCGGACAAAATCTCCACCGGATATAACTGCAATTATGGCGGGCGTGGAAAATGTCCAAGCCGCCTGCTGCCCCCTCGTGGAGAGGCGTCCGGCCACCGCCTCCTTTCAGCTTCGCAGTTTTCGTCCGGATTCCCGGAGGAGGAAAAACATGACCCTTACAGTCCAGCGTTTCGATCTCGACGACACGCCGCGCGAACCGAACACGCCGCGTTCGACGCCGCCATGGTCGCCATTGCCGACTGGCTTCCCGTTTCTGGTCGACAGTGACACGGCCGAGGTCGTCGAGCCGGTGCTTGCATTCCTGGTAAACAAGTGCGCGCAGCCGAACGCGTTCCAGCGCGGCAGGTGGACCAAGAAGGCGACTGCCGACAACTACGCCGCCGACATGAAGGACTGGTGGGCCAAGGTCGTCGCATCCGGCCGCCCCTGGCACGACGCCGACGACGAGCTGGTCGACGACTACCTGCTCGACATGAAGCTGTCGCTCAGCGAACACACCGGAGACTTCCTCGCGGATCCGACAATCGCCCGGCGCCGATCCACGCTCAACGAATTTCACCGGTTCGCCCGCCGGCGATACGGCTACAAACATCTTCCGATTGCCAGCACTTCTAGCCTGCGCAATGTGCGACGCGACGACGATGGGGAGGAGATCTTCGACTCCTTCACGCTGGCGCGGTACGACGCGAACCCCCGCCCGTTCGATCAGGACGACCTGCTGCGGATCTTCGAACGGCTCGGGCCGCTGCCGGAAGATGCGGATCGATGGGCTGCGAAGGCACCGACCCTTGCTAATGGCCGCAGGGCCAAGCCCACGTCGCGAACGCGACTTGCCCTACTGCTTGCCGTAACCGTCGGGCTGCGGATCGACGAGATCATCCACCTCCGCGCCGATCTGTTCGACTTCGACATAAGCGGCCGTGACGACGACGACAACTTCAGCGTCCAGCTGAAGGTCGCGAAGGGCCTGGTGCGTCGCAACGTCCTGTTTCCCTACTGGGTCATTCGCCACCTGCAGGCGTACATAGCAGGCGAACGGGCCGAAGCCATCGCGGTGGCGCGCCGGAACTGGCTGGGTTCGAAGGCCGCTCCTCCCCCCAACCTTTTCCTGAACACGCCCAGCTCCGGCCGCAATGCCGGCAAACGCACGACATCGAAGCAACTCGATGCCGACCTGCTGAAGGTCGTGATGGACCTGAAAATGACGATCCCGCGGATCAAAGCCGAGGGGACCGCAGACGAGCACACCGTGCAAGTTGCCAAGCACAGCTTCCATGATGGGCGGCATACCTTCGCCTATTGGATCTACCTCAGCGAGATGGGCGAGGACGACGGCACCGACAGCCCGCTCATGGAACGGCGCTTCGAGGATGTCGTGCAGAAGATCCGGCTGCGGCTCGGCCATCAGCACGTCGAGACCACCATCAACATCTACCTGCGCGTGTTCAACCGCGAGGGGGAAAAGGCGCTGGCGCGTCAGGCGCGGTGGATCCGCGCGATCATCAACCGGGAGCGGAAAAAGTGAACATGGAGACAGAAGGCGAGAAGCGCGCCGCGAAGTCAAAGCAGCGCAAGGGGGTGGCCGTCACAGCGGAGATGGCGCGAGCCATCCTACAATTTGACGGGAACGGTCTCTTCGCCGTCTTCCCGAAGCACAACGGTGACAGGTCGAAGAAGCCGATCAATCTGTCCTTCCTGGTTCAGCTCGACCCGGAACTTCGGGACGCACTCGCTGAAGGCTACGTCATGCACTGCCTTAAGCACGTCTCATCGGCCGATCGCCGTTACGATATCACAAGGGCCCTGCGAACGGGTCTCATGGCGTATCTGGCTCAGCCCAACGTCCCGCAGCCGACACTGGCAGAGATCGACGAGTCGTTCCTGCACCGATTCAAGGCGTGGTTGGACGACAGAGAGCGCGACGGGTTCACGGAGAAGCTCATGACGCGGACCGCGCAGCTCGCCGCCCTGCAACTGCCGCTCAAGCAGCTGATGGCGTCCAGATACTGGAAACCGAAGCTCTCGCCGGCACTGCGCACCATCGACCGGCCCTACCCGAAACAGGACCGCACGGTCGAGCACAAGGAGATCCTGACGGAAGCCGAACACGAACGCCTCTACGTCGGCGCCGCCAGCGACATCGCGGCCACGGTGGCGCGTCTCGAGCGGCATTGGGAGCGAATGGAGCAGCTGGACGGGCGCGCGATGAGCATCGCCGAGGCCGGTGCTTCGCCAGAGGCATGTGCCGCCTGGCTCGACGCCCATTTCGAGCACCCGGTGCCCAGTCATTATATCCTAAATCGAACGAACGCCGCGCACGGGCGCTTCATTCCGGTTGCCATCCAAGCCGAGGCCGAGCGGATCCTCTATCCCGATCTAGAGGAACTGGTGCCGATGCTGCTCATCGTTTGCGCCTTCTTCGCGCTCAATCCATCTGCGGCCTTCAAGCTGCGAAAGAACGATATAGACTACAGCTTCGAGAGCATTGGCGACATTCGTCGGCTGAAGATGTTCCCCAATAAGCCGCGGGCCGGACTGCGGCAGCGGAATGTCGTCACCGTTACCGATCACCCTGACAATCCCGGTCAGATCCTCAAGTTTCTCGAACGGCGCACCCGCCGGCTCGACGACGCGCGACCCGACTACCCCAACCGCGCCTTCATCCGCTTCAGCTTCGAAGACCGGTCGGTTGTTCCACTGAACACCAGCGACAAGTCCTGGAAGAAGGCTCTGAAGGCATTCGCCGACCGCCATCAACTACCGGAGTTCACCCTCGATCAGCTTCGTCCGACCACGCTGGACCTCGTCCACGAGCTCTCGGGTGGAAACATCATCGCCATGAAGAGCGTGGCTACCCACACAACTGCCCAAACGACTTACACCTTCTATACGAGCGACGCACAGAAGCGGCGCAACCGCCAGACGCTCGCCGAGATGATGATGCAGATGGAGCGGACGACCGCCACGGGCGGGTTGATCCGCCCCGAGGATCGCCCGGTCGGCATAGCGGACCAAGGCGCCGCGACCCCGGGCTTCACCTGCCTGGACCCCAAGGACAGCCCGATCCCCGGTGAGGTCCAAGGCGAACTGTGCACCGCCTACGGGCGGTGCCCGGAGTGCCCGCTGGCGGTCGTGGATCCCACCTCCCCTCGGGCGCTCGCCTATCTCGTAATGCTCAACAAGCGGATCACCGACGCGCAGGAGCGGCTCGATGCGCTGGCATGGCACGTCCGCTGGGCGCCGGTTCAGGAGGAGCTCCTGTCCTACTGGCTTCAAGATTGGGATCGCAACGTCACCGTGAAGAGCCGCGCAATCCCGGTCCCCGAACTGCCGCACGTGGAGTGAAAGAGATGAAAACGACCACCGCCAACTTCGATCTCGCAGACCATCCGACGCTCGCTTCGATCCTCAATTCGGGGGAGCCCGTGCAGGTGACGCCGGACAGCCTCTGGACGGACGACGATTGGCGTCTTCCGGGCTGGGTGCCCGGCGTCGTGAGTTCGAACTTCGTCGTCCGCTTCAACATCGATGCCGACCAGGCCACCATCGACGGCCTGAAGTGGCTCACGGCCTTGCTGTTCGTCGGCCGTTACGGACAGACGGTCTACCACCCCTCCACCGCCGGAGCCTACTCCGGCGGCATCCGCCACCTCGCCCGCTTCATGAAGCAGCGCAGCTTCCGATCGTTCGACAAGCTGGATCGTAACGCGTTTCAAGAGTTCAAGGACGACATCCACGTCAAGCTGGTCGATCCGACAGAGGACGCCATAGCGTCGCCTGGCGACAGTGAGGAGGAGTTGGACGAGCTTCTACGCGCCGATGGCGTGGAGCCGGTCGACCGCGCAGTTGAAGATCCGGACGCCAAAGGCGGCGTTGCCAAGGCCTACAACCGGCTGCGGATCTGGAAGCTGCTGTGGGATCATCGCGACAAGATGAGGGAAGCGGGCATCAAGCCCCTGGCTTTCAATCCCTTCACCAAGACGTCCGCCACCAACATGGCCAAGAGCCAAGCGACGGTGGCCGCCGAGGAGATTCCCGCTCTTCCGGACGAAGTGGCGCTTCCGCTGCTCGCCGGCGCTCAGCGGCTAATCGAGCAGCCGGCCGAAGACGTGATCGAACTGCAGCATCGGTACCTCTCGACAATGGCCCGCATGGATCGCGAGCCTCCCACCGAGGAGAGGCTCAAGCTGCAGAGCGTGATGCAGGATTTCCAGTTCAGCACCCTCAAGCGGGAGAAAGCGCCGTGGCACGCGCCGATCAGGCTGGGAGCGAACGAGGTTGGCGGCGGCGAGGCGCTCCGGGACCTGATCGACACCGTCCGCGATGCCTGCCTGGTCGTCATCATGGGCTTCACCGGTGTCCGGATCAGCGAGGCCGTCAGCGTGACGGTCGAACCGCGACCGCTCGTGCAGGACGCATTCCCCTCCTGCATCACCGTTGAGACTTCGAAGTCCGGCCTGAGCCGTCATTACATGCTGCACGGTCTGCTCTCGAAGGGTCAGGAAAGGCCTACCCCCGAGAGCTGGCTCATGGGTGCGCGACCTATGTCAGGTGCGATCCGAGAGCCCGCCACGGTCAGGGCGGTACGGGTGCTGGAGGCACTCTACGATCCATGGCGCCGCTTCGCCGCCGACGAACACACGAAGCGACAATTGTTCGTTGGCTTCGCCGGGTCGGGGCTACCCCGCCGACGGACATCGGTCATCCCGATCACCTCGCAGACCCTGCGGTTCGGCCTCAAGGCACTCGTCGCCGACCAGCGCTACGTCGACCTCTCCGGCCTGGAAGAGGCCGCGCTGACGAAAGAAGAACTGCGTCCCTACCTGGCAACCCCCGACAGCAAGGTCGCAGCGGGCATCCGACCGCATCAATGGCGCAAGACGTTCATGCGCTACGCGATGCGTACCGATCCCAAAATGGCGCCCGCCGTCAGCCAGCACTTCAAGCATCTCACGGTCGCGATGACGGAGCGCGACTACGGCCCGAAGGACATCAAGTTCCTAGAGGAAAGCGACAGCATCCGGGCACGCGCGACCGGCTCATTCCTTCGGCGCATGGTCGAGGGAACCACGCGTCCGATCTCGCGCCTCGACAAGGCGTTCGAGCTGTCCAGCCAGCAATGGCGCGCGATGCTTCCCGACGATGCTCCACACGACGACAACGCCTTCACGAAGCTGGCGATCGATCAAGACCTGCGCATCTGGTTTGCTGAACACGGGCGCTGCCTCGTCGCCCTGCACCCTGATGAGGCTCGCTGCCACGATCGCGCCGGGACACCGGGTTGGCGTCACGCGCGCCCAAACATGCTCACTCGGACCCCGTCGCTGTGCACAGGCTGCAAGAACTTCTCCGTCCATGAGGACACCGCCGCATTCTGGCGTCGTCGCTACATAGAGCACCAGCGGGCCTACATGAACTCGGGCGGTGATCTCAGCTTTGAGATCATCCGCCGACGCGCCGAACAGGCCGGAGCCTATCTGCGCGCACTGGGCGAAGAATTGCCCGAGATTCGCGAACAAGGAGAAGCGGCGTGACCAATGAAGAGGTTCAGGAGGAACTCTCGGCCATGGAGCCAACGGACGACGACTTCGCGCAGTCGCCCGGACGAAAGACCAACGAGCGCTACGCGCTGATCCAAGCCGTGCGCAATCTCCTCGACAACAAGCCCGAGAAGCAGGTGCTCAAAGACCTGCTTGATGAGGAGGGGTGGCTCCCCATCACGAAGAACACAGTCGAGATCGAGGCAGGTGTGAACCGCCGCCGGTTCTCCGGCCCCTTCAGCGAACACCCCGAACTCTCCGACCTACTAAAGCGGCTCAAGCCCGACCGAGGCGTCTCGAGGACGACGACCGCGCTGCTCGCGGATCGCGGGGAGCGTATCCGGATTCTCGAACAGCGATTGACGGCCGCCAGATCCGCCCTGGCTGCGCAGAGCATGAGAATCGAGAAGCTCAGCCTGAAGCTGAAGGCGGCCAATGCGCGAATCAGCAGGCTGGAGGAGCCGACCAACGGCGACGACTAGCGTAACAGCCGGTGTGTCTTGAGGCTGAGCTGCGAGAGCCTTCGGCATGCCAGTCGAAGTGACGGCGTCAGATCGGCATCGCTGGGGTGACGATCCGCGTCCATCCCAACCCTGCAAGCATATCCACCACGCTGGCATCTACCATCTGCGCCACCGCCCCGTCGGTCGGCATGTCGAACCCGGAGCCAGCGGTCAAAGCAGCCACGAGCGTGCGCGCGCCGGAAACGTCCGTCGACCATTTGCGGCGGGTGCGCAAATGGAACCACCTGTGATGGGCGAGTGCTGCAAACATCAGCGTCGCACCGACCGGGCCACCACAGATCGATTTCGCCTCCGGCGACCGCACCAAATCAGCTCCGAGATCGGGTGCGACAGGACGCGGCTGCATTTCCGCGCCGAGATCATCGATCAACCCGGCGGCACGGACCCGCTTGCCGATGCCCGGTCGGTCGTCGCACGGCCGCAGGTGAATGCCAGAACCCACCACGACCTCGTCTCGAGCGGGATCGATCGAATGTACCGCGTGGTGAGTCAGACAAGCAGACACATGGCGGAGACTGCCTCGCGCGGAGGCGAGGTACAGGGGCGCGATCGGGACGCCGAGATCGACGACCGCCAGCTCAACCCGGTGAATGAGGGAATGCACTTCTGCGAGCGACTTCTCAATCGCCCCGAACTGTGTAGCCGCATACGGCCCCGTAGCATCGTCGAGTGCGTCCACGCTGGGCGCCGGTCGGGTCACGCGTCTGCCTCGGGCCACTTAATCGCGAACGGGACCAGTCGCGCGCGAAAGACGAGGATAGGCATGCCGTCAGCCAAGTCCGGCTGCACACGGATGACCTTGTATTCCCGCGCAGCGAAGGCCGGGTGGTCGATGATCCTGTCAAGAGGACGACCCGGCATTGCCATCATGAGCGCCTCGGGCAACCGCTCGGGGAGCTTAAGCAACGCCGACGGGCCGAACGCGCTCAGCAGGCAGGGCCCGATGGCGGCGGTGAAGCCCAGCAAACTGCCGCACGGGCGGATCCCGAACCTTCCGCGCGGGTGATCAACGTCGCGGATCACGACACCGGGGTTGGCGAACGCGCGCCGAAAACGGAGTACGTCCTGCCCTCCCGGAGCGCCGAGCCAAGCCTTACGCTGCTGAAAGCGGCTCATCATCCTGGGAGGGACGTCCGATATCGGCCGCCACGGCCAATCCTGCGGCGGATGGATGAGCGCGATTGCCGCACTGATCGACACCCCCTCCATGACTGCAAGATCCAGCAAGAGCGGCGATACCTTGCGGACGGTCGTCTGTAGATGGAGACGCAGGAGGGACAGACGCTCGTTCTCAATCCTGACGAGAAAGTCGGCGATCTGTAGCGCGACCCTCGCCGCGTCCGTCGCCGAACCGCCTGCCTCCCTCGATCCGGTGGCGGTCACGACGCGAATCCCAGGTCGATGAGCCGCCGGAATCCGCGGAGATGCGCGATGGGGCCCGACATGACGTCGAGCGGACTGCTCCAGTGCAGGGTCGCTGACCCCCTCCGAAGCCAAACGTGAAGCAGCTTGTCCGGCAGAGCGATCCGGTAGCCGATCTCAATTAGGATGCGCATGCGCATCTCGGTGTCCCGCGGCGGGCTATCATCCTCCTCGCCGCCAGACGGCAGCAGGGCGGCGCGCTCACGTGCGGTGAGGTCCCATCGCCTCGCCAGCGCCCGCCATGCGGAGCGCATCGTCCGCAGCTCGATAGCCGCGAGGTCTTCCATCTTCATCTTACCCTCCTTGCTGATCTGTGGCGGCCCGCGGGCCGATCTCTGATCAGGTCTGGGAGTGGAGGGTCGACCGTGCGGTCGTGGCGAGTGGGCGGAAAGGGGCACAAATGTTCTCCTTAGTCGCCGGCCATCAGATGATGTTCGGCGCAGGAGAACAATTAGCAGCTTTTGATCTCTTGTAAAGAACTATCTATGGTTAATGTTCTCAAGAAATGAATTATAGATCATGGCCAGAGAGCAGCTTCACGTCGGCTCCCCCGGGTCGGCTATGCGGCGAACGCCTCCTCGCAGAGGGTCTTCATCATGTCGGTCGGTTGGATCGCAGCCTCTAGCCCTGCCGCCTCAGGCACTATCCGGCTCAGATAGTACTCGACCGCACCATGCTTCATTTGATCCTCGGAAGAAGCGCTACCAATCTGTCGGCGCTGGCGCTCCAGCAGCGACCCGGCGATCGTCACCCCAAGGATGGTCAGGCGCGGATAGCTGCCCGCCAACCGGCTCTCCACCGGTCCATCAAGGATCATTTTTGCTGCCCTGCGACAGATCGCCGCCAGGCAGTAAGACTGGAGTTGCTCTCGCGAGGACTGCTATGATCATCAGCCGTTGCGGGCGAGACCGGCGACACCGCCATCATGCGTTCGCGCGGTCGTCGCCATCGTGGGCGGGAGCTAGGTCTCGACGGTACACATCACGCCACGTATACATACTGCGCCACCTGTGCGGAGGAGCGCGTGATCGAAGACCGTGAAATCTGGGCATGCGCCAACCAGCTAATCATGCAGCACGGGGCAGACGCATGGTTCGCCGCCGCAAATCGCGCAGACGAACTCCTTGCCGCCGGCGAAGGTCTGTTCGACCCGCGCTGACCAGAGCAAGAGTCCGCCCATACCGATCAACGCCAAAGCGCCGTATACTGATCGATCCACGCTTGAGAGCCGCTACCAAGGAAGCGTCGATGCGGCGGGGTCCCCAGGCGCGCAACGTCTGCCCGCGCGGCACCGGCCAGCTTTCTCCGGGGCGTCGATTCCAAGCAGCCGTATTCGCTCCGTGCCACACCGGAGCGTATCTCCGTCGGTGGCCCGGCATACAGAGGAGTCCGCAGGCACTGCGAGTGCAAGGCCGCCCGCCAGTAGAAGGTCAATGATCAAGTCGTCAGCCATTTCAATGGTCGTCCATCCATCAGGACAAATCGCACCGAGTTATCAGCGGTCATTGGCTATCGGGGGCCGACATAGTGCAGCGTCGCTCGGCCCCGCCAGCCCAATCGTGACCATGCCGCCTCAGCCGCATCCGCTTGGTGAGTTCTGGGAAAAGAGGGTTGATGGCTACCTGAGGGAGTCGATGAATGCGTCAGTGAATCGGCCAACAAGGTCCGCTTAGTGTGGCGAGTATTCCTGCGAAAGTGGCAAATTGGCCACTTCGCCAAACCAGATGGAGGTTTTATTCGCACCATATGATAGGATTTGCCGGTCTTGGCCTGATGGGGGAGCCGATGGCAGCCAACCTGCGCCGCGCTGGTATGGCCCTCACTGTCTACAATCGTTCCCCCGAACCCCGCCATGTGCTCGAGTCGCTTGGCGCCACTGCGGTCGATAGCCCGGACGCACTGTTCGCGGAATGTGACGTTGTCATCCTTATGATGCGCGACGACGTGGCCACCGACTTCGTTTTGGACCGAAGCGGCCCTAGCTTCGCGAAGCGGGTCGGCGGACGCCTGATCATCAACATGGGCACGCATAGCCCGCACTATTCGCTGGAGCTCGAAAGAGAGATCCGTGCCGCTGGAGGCGCCTTCGTCGAGGCCCCCGTCTCGGGCTCGAGGGGACCAGCCGAAGCAGGCGCACTCGTCGCCATGCTGGCCGGCGATGTAGAAGCGGTCGAGCGCGCACGGCCGCTCTTGCAGCCAATGTGCCGGGAGGTCCGTTCAATCGGAGCAATCCCGTCCGCCATGTCCATGAAGCTCGCAATCAATCTCTATCTGATTGCGACCGTCGCCTCTCTGGCGGAGGCCGCAAACCTAGCACAGGCGCTGAACCTCGACCTTGAGCTCTTCCACGGCCTCATCCGGACGGGCCCGCTCTGCAGCGACGTCGCCATGGCCAAGCTCGACAAAATCGTGCGGCGGGACTTCGCACCCCAGGCAGCGATCCAGGACGTTTGCAAGAACGCCGCACTCGTAGCGGAGGCCGCCGCCGTGGCCGGCGCTCATGCCCCCTTGCTTAGCAACAGCAGACGACTGTTCGAAGATGCGCTTCAGAACGGAAGCGGCGGCCTCGACATGGCTGCCGTATTCGAAGCATTCTCCAAACGCCGATGAGCGCGGGTGCTGCGCGGGGATCGCGCGGCAGGTGCGGAGGTCCTACGTTTTAGACACGTGGCCATGCTGCTTGAGACAGGTGCGACCGCCAGCCGCCGCAGGTCCGCCAGCCAATGGGGAACCAGAGAGATGCTACCTACAACGATACTCGCGTTGGAAAGCGCACTCGCCTCAAGCGTAACCATCACCATCGACGTGCTCGCCATGGCAAACCGTATCTGCGCGTCGATCGGTCGCCCGTCCTCTTTCGACATTCGGATCGTGGGCCCGGGCGCGCCCCTATTCCGACCGTTCCTTCCCATGCCCGAGGCGACGCACGATGAACCGAGCCTCTTCATCATTCCCGCCCAGGGCCTCTCGAAGTCGGACTGCTACCGCTCCCGCCTTGCTGAACCCGATGCGCAGGCCGCGCGCGAGGTAATTACGGCGGCCGCAAACGTCGGAGCCCACATCACAAGTTCGTGCACAGGGAGCCTGCTCCTGGCCAGCACCGGGCTTCTTGACCGCAAGCGCGCGACCAGCGCGTGGTGGCTCGCTGCAGTTTTCAACGAGCTTTATCCGGCGGTGGCGCTAGACACCGACGAACTTGTACTGAGCGATGGCGCCCTCACAACTGCGGGTGCCGCGATGGCACAGATCGACCTCATGGTAGGATTGGTGGCCCGCTACGCGGGCGCGGAGATCGCTGAGGGCTGCGCGCGCCGCATGATCCTCGACGAGCGCCGCTCGCAGATACCCTACATGGCGATAGGTCTCTTGGCGGCCTCAAGTGAAAGCATCGCACGCGCCGCCGCCTGGGCCCGCCCCCGCCTTGGAGAGAACATCAGCGTGAACGACATCGCGGTAGCCGTCGGCCAGTCTCCCCGGACCTTCTCGCGACGCGTGGCTGCAGCAACGGGCATGTCACCCGTGCGCTTCCTGCAGCAGTTACGAGTCGAGCGCGCGGTCGAGCTTATCGAGACCACAACGCTCCCGTTTGCGGAGGTCGCCTACCGCGTCGGATATTCGGACCCATCGACGCTGCGTGGATTGATCCGCCGTGGCTCGGGGCTAGGGCCGCGCGAGCTCAGGGCTCGCGTCCGCTCGTCCGGGGGACGATCGCTACCGACGCCAGCGGGGCTCGAGCAAAAGCCCTGAATTTAAGTTGGGCGTCCGCAGTCGGATTGGCAGGGCGTCCGCGGAGGGAGCATCGAGCACGCCTTGCGAGGTTGGTTCGTCGGTCAGGCGGAGAACCCTCCAACACCGTCGGACCGACGGACATCGCGTTCAACGCTAAACAGAAGAAGCAAGGGGCTAGCCGCGGATGGCAGCGAGCGGCAACATGCCCGTATGAAGCCAGAACCATCATGGATTGCGGGTCAAACGAGCTGCCCTTCCGGTAGTCCAGTATGAGACGCGCGCTGGGCGCACTTCGGCGTTCGGCGGCTTCGGTCGGGGCATCGACTGCAGCTGACGCGGACTGGCGACCAGCGGCGCGGACGCGCGTGCCGCGCTTCGATATCGGGCCGCTTCACCTGTACCTAGGAAAGACAGGCGATCCCCGCCCTGCAATAAGGGAAGGGCTTACGATGGTCGGACTCCCTGCCTGGCCGCAGGGCGCGCGAGCGATGGCGACAGTGTTCAAAGATTTGGGAGAAAGCCATTGCCTGCACTTGGCGCCGCACGCATGGGCAGAGTTCCACGAGCCGCAAATTACTCGTGGCTTCGTCCATTTCCTGAAATCCGGCGGAGCGCAGCAACAATTGGCGCGAGCCATCGCATTCGTGAAGGCGGCAACTCTATCCGCTGGAGGCGATCACGCGGCAATCGATTGCTTCAAGCCGCAGTCGGCCCGCTGTGCTGCGGAAGAGGAGCGCGTCGATATTCTCGTCGAACTCCGGCGAGACAGCAACCGAATCGGCGCTGCTGTCGAGGCGAAGTTCGGCCATCACCTCACTAGCGAGCAACTACCTAATGCGTGGCGCCACGCGATCGAACAATGCCAGTGGGACCCGGAGCGCTCGGCTTTCCTAGTGATCGCGCCCGTTGCAACCCAGGTTGATGGTCCTGTCATGCGCAAACACGTCGAGCGCTGGACCGCGATCTCCTGGTGGGGCTTCCTCAATCATCTCGAGCGGCTGACCGACGCCGACTACGACTGCCAAGACTATCGGCGCTTCCGGCGGACTGTCTGGCACCGTGCGTACTGAAGGAAATCGAAGGAAATGACATGCTGAAGGTACCCGAGAGCGTCCTCGCCTACCATCAACAGCCATCAGTCAGGGCAGCCGTCGATCTCCTTCTCAGCAAGCAAAGACCAGCCATCCCTGAGGATCTTGGGTGGGGCGAGATGCAGTCCTTCTATCGGGCCTGCCTTGCCGCGCGCCAGACGCAATTCGAGCACGCCATGCTGCTTGAGGAGATGTGGCGCGCGGTCTGGCCCATTCCTGACCGCGCATGGACACCGCTCCCGCCCCACAAGCCCGGGCGGAGCGATCTCTCGCCCGACCCGGCCAACATCTGGGAGGACAGCTTCGGTCGGCGCTTCGTGCAACCCAGCCTCGCGTTGGAGCTGGCGGTGAGCCTAAACGACGTGACCGGCTTTCAGCTTGGGATCGGCATGTGGCGTGGGAAGAACGATGAGGAAAATTTGCTAGAAACAGAGGCGCCAGAAGGATGGGCATCCGAGCATGGGTACGACTTCATCTGGACCCAGCATCAGATTGTCCCCTTGTCGGAAGATATTTCGCTGGAGCCGTTCAAGCGATGGACTGAGGAGGCGATGGGGTTGGTCTCGCGTCTAACCAAATCGCTGTAAAACAGGGTGGCTCGCGTGCTCCTGAAACCCCTTGGAACCCATCAATCGCACACCGCGACGGCGCGCCGAAAGGACATGCTAACTTTACTGAACTTGGCGAGCGGGTCAGTAGCGGAACATCTGGCCTTCACCGGCCACTCTTCCAGTAGCGGCTGAGCGCCCCCACATCGGGAAAGCCCAGCGCAGAAGCCAATCCGACATTGACGAGCTCGACTGGGCGACCCGCCTGATCGATGCGGACCAAGGCGCGGCTATGCTCGATCCCGCGCTCAAAGCGGGACAGCGTAGCTGCACTTATTCCCGCCGCAGCTGCGCATTCTGCCAGTGTCTTACCGAGCTCGCGGCGGCGCGAGCGAAGTGAGGTCGTTTCGGGATGCGTGGCGATCGCGTCCGTTGCCGGAACCTTGAGATCGATCTCGCTCCTGTCGATCCCGATCGCATTGCAAATCCGCGATGCTGTATCGGCACTTGGTAGCCGACCTCGCTCGGCGCGCGAGATCGTCTCGCGAGTCAATCCCGCGCGCTTCGCAATTCGAGATTGTGTCAGACCTCGCTCCTTGCGCGCATCCCGGAGCCGACGTCCGACCTCTTCGCCAGCGTTCATCGCAGAAATATGTGACTTTCTTTCAGACCTGCAACCGCGACTTCTTTCATCCGAGCATGTGAAGGGCTTTTCGTCTCTGGCATCGCGACCGGTGCGTAGCGCGTCTCCTAGGGCGGATGGGGCGGCGTATCCGGCGCAATCCGCGCTGATCCGCCTCCTTGCAAAACAGGCGGCCCGGGAGCATCTCGCGGCTCTGCGCACCGAAGGGGAACGTGACTAGTTTCATGGTCGGAGGAACGATGAGCGGGGTCCGCGCCGCGATCTATGCGCGGCACAGTACGGATAAGCAGAACCCGGCGTCGAGCGCGGACCAAGCTGCAGCGTGCGAGGCGCTCGTCGAACGCCTTGGTGGAACTGTCGTAGGCCGATATGTCGATCCGGAACTGTCGGGCTATCGACGGGATCGACCCGAACTCCTGCGTCTTCTGGCAGACGTGCGCGCTGGGCGGATCGACGTAGTTGTCTGTGAAGCCTTGGACCGCATAGCGCGCGACGGGGAGGACATAAGCTGGATAGGTAAGAAGTTACGCTTCGACCGCGTTCGACTTGTGACCGCCACGGAGGGCGAAATTGATGACGTCAAGCTGGCGGTCGCCGGTCTGCTTGGCTCAATGTTTCTCTCCAATCTCCAACGGAAGACGCTTCGGGGAATGAAGGCGGCAGTCTTGGCCGGGAGGATCGCTGGTGGCAGGGCCTACGGCTACCGGCGTGTTGTTAGGGAAGACGATCGCGGTGATCTCGTAAGGGGTGTCTTTGAAATCGATGAAGAACAGGCAAAGGTCATTCGACGTATTTGTCGCGATTTCGCCGTCGGTCGATCGGCTATTCAGATCGCGACAGAACTAAACCGCGAGCGCGTTCCATCGCCACGGGGGGGACAGTGGAATGCCTCTACGATCCGGGGGGACCCCAAGAAGTTTGTCGGGATCCTGCACAACCCACTTTATCGGGGACGGCTGATCTGGGGACGGCGCGAGTGGCGCCGCGATCCTGATTCAGATCGGCGCGAGCGGCGATACCGTCTCCGCGACGAAGGTGAATGGGTTCACGTCGAGGTCCCGGATCTCCGGATCTTGGATGAAGAACTCGTCCAAGCCGTAGATACCGAGGTGGCACGCCGCGTCGTCCCGGCGCTACAAAACCCCTCGTCGGCAAATCGAAAGCGCCACTTGCTCTCGGGGTTGATCAAGTGCGGGCTATGCGGATCCAACTACACAATCGTGGGGAAGGACTACTATCGTTGCGCCGGCAATCGCGAACGTGGCACGTGCACGAATGCCAAGTCCGTAAGGGTTTCAGTGCTGGAGGAGGCTGTCCTGGGCGCACTGCAGTCGGAGCTGCTCACCCCGGATCTCGCACAACTCTTCATCCAGGAGTTTCAGCGGGAGGTCGCGCGACTGTCTGAGGCTCGCGACAATCACCTCGTTCGGGCGCGGGCGCGGATCGAAGACCTCGACCGGGAGATCGAGAATTTGGCGAAGAATATGCTCGCCGGGGTCGTTGGCCCGACGGTCACGAGGATGCTTGCTGAGCGGGAGCAAGAGAAGCTGTCGCTCGAACACGATCTCCACCGCTCTGCCAAAGCACCGGTGGAGATCCTCCCGCATCCCGTCCTCATCCAGCGCTTTGAGGCCAAGGTCGCTGGGATCCGGATTGCGCTCAACGACCCAAATGTGCGGACCGAAGCTGCGGAGATTATCCGGGAGTTGATTGAATCCGTGACGATAACGACCGACGGCGGTGTCACGGCCGAGGTCGAGGCTTCGGTGCTGAATCTGATCGACTTCGCCACAAATGAAAAAGCCCCCGGGAAATCTCTTTCCAAGGGGCGTTCTGTAGCGATGGTTGCGGGGGTTGGATTTGAACCAACGACCTTCAGGTTATGAGCCTGACGAGCTACCGGGCTGCTCCACCCCGCGCCATCGTGGGGCGAATACGCCCCCAAAAAGCAAAACGCGCCGCGCCCGAAGCGCGACGCGCGTTTTGCGTATCTAACATTGTGAATGGGTTTTCCAATTTCCACGGCCACCGGCTGCAATGCCTGGCGACGACCTACTCTTCCAGTGCTTGAGCAATAGTACCATCGGCGCAGTCAGGTTTCACGGCCGAGTTCGGGATGGGATCGGGTGGGTCACTGACGCTATGGTCACCAAGCAATGAAGCAGGTGGCAGTGGATTGGGTTTCAAATCGATGCGTGCACCTGAATATTCAGGGAATTAAGGCTTGAGGCAACAACCTCAATGAGCAGCCAAAGCTGTCATTGATGGTGGGACTCATCAAGCGCGAATAGGACAATTAGTACTGGTTAGCTCCACACGTTACCGCGCTTCCACATCCAGTCTATCAAGGTGGTGGTCTACCACCGTCCTAAGAAATCTTATCTTGAGGGAGGCTTCCCGCTTAGATGCTTTCAGCGGTTATCCCGTCCATACATAGCTACCCTGCTGCGCTCCTGGCGGAACGACAGGTACACCAGAGGTATGTTCAACCCGGTCCTCTCGTACTAGGGTCAACTCCTCTCAAATTTCGACGCCCACGGCAGATAGGGACCAAACTGTCTCGCGACGTTCTGAACCCAGCTCACGTACCACTTTAATTGGCGAACAGCCAAACCCTTGGGACCTGCTCCAGCCCCAGGATGTGATGAGCCGACATCGAGGTGCCAAACGATTCCGTCGATATGAGCTCTTGGGAATCATCAGCCTGTTATCCCCGGCGTACCTTTTATCCGTTGAGCGATGGCCCTTCCACGAGGGACCACCGGATCACTATGACCGACTTTCGTCTCTGCTCGACTCGTCAGTCTCGCAGTCAGGCTGGCTTATGCCATTGCACTCTAACGGTCGGTTTCCAACCGACCTGAGCCAACCTTCGCACGCCTCCGTTACTCTTTAGGAGGCGACCGCCCCAGTCAAACTACCCGCCACAGAGGGTCCCTGTTCCGGATAACGGAACGAGGTTAGACATCAGAAATCAACAGGGTGGTATTTCACCGTAGGCTCCACATCAGCTGGCGCCGATGCTTCAAAGCCTCCCACCTATGCTACACAATTAATTCCTAATGCCACTCTGAAGCTGCAGTAAAGGTGCACGGGGTCTTTCCGTCTAACCGCGGGTACTCCGCATCTTCACGGAGAATTCAATTTCGCTGAGCATGTCCTGGAGACAGTGGGGAAGTCGTTACGCCATTCGTGCAGGTCGGAACTTACCCGACAAGGAATTTCGCTA